>NWQL01000001.1:0-3947 GCA_002798175.1 Lysobacteraceae bacterium NML91-0213
CCCGCTGGCTATGGACTTACAACCATGAGCGCCCGAACATGGCGCTCGGCGGCATCACGCCGATGCAGAAATTGGCCCTTGCCGCTTAGCTCCACTTTTGGCGACTGCTAAAAATGGGGGGATTACCGGGCAGCCTCGCCTGACGCCTAACAATTCGTCCAAGCCGACGCCGCTTCGCGGCGCGGCTTAACTCAGGTGTTAGGCGGCTCATGATGACACTCGGTAGACGACAGTTTCTAACAGCCGCAGCGGCCGGGGTTGCGACGCTTGCCGCAATACCAGCTGGCGCCTCTCGTATCGGGGGAACAACAATGTACGGCCTGATCGGAAAGATGAAAGCAGTTCCTGGTCAACGCGACGCGCTGATCTCAATCCTTCTGGACGGTGTCTCGGGAATGCCCGGGTGCTTGAGCTACGTCGTCGCACAGGACGCCGCGGACGCTGATGCAATCTGGGTCACTGAGGTCTGGGACAGCCAGGCACGTCACAAGGCTTCGCTGTCGCAGCCTTCGGTCCAAGCTGCTATTGCACAGGGCAAGCCGTTGATTGCCGGCTTCGAGCAGCACATTGAGACTTCACCAGTAGGCGGGCACGGGATCGGTGCCGCCCCCTAACAATGCGTTCAAGCCGACACCGCTTTTCTCCACTGCGCGGCGCGGGTTAACTTAGGTGTTAGGCGTCACACACGATTCGTATGGACCCAACATGGCTAAGTTCTTCGCGTTGTTCAACATCATTGCATCAGCAGCATCCATTGCCGGTTTCTTCTTGGCAATCCAACTTGCGAACCGAAACATCTTGATCGCCGCAGCCTTTGCAATTGCATTTCTAATGTGCTGCTACGTTCTATTCGTGCCATCGACGAAGATCGAGAAGAACGTTGCTGGAAAGCTGCGCCATTTCAGGACGCACGGAGGAGGAAGCCCGTCAACTGAGCAAACTGGCGAGTTCTCGATCTCGGCCGCTGGCCCCACCAGGATAAAGTTTCACACGCCATTCTCTTCGCCGCCAGCGGTGGAAGCCATCCATCTTCCGGGAAAAAGCGGGCCATTGCCGACCACATTAAACGTAACGGTTACGGGTGCGGAGTTTCGGTTTCACTCCTACTCAACCGGATCTTCAAGAACATTCCAGTGGGTCGCTTTTGGAGATGCTCTGGAGCCACTCGAAGAGAGGTCAAGTGACGCCTAACAATTCATTCAAGCCGACGCCGCTTCGCGGCGCGGCTTAACTCAGCAACTGTCTTGAAGCGTACCGCTCATGCCAGGGCTGAAGCCTCGGCTCGAAGCTCGTCGCGTCGCTTGGTATTGACGATCCCCAGCAGCTTGCGCATGCATGCCACGAGCGCGACCTTCCCCAGCTTTCCGCGCGCCCTCAGCTGCTGGTAGTGCGCCTTCATCAGCGGATCCCAGCGCACGGCTGAGAGCGTGGCCATGTAGAGCACGACGCGCAGAGGAGAGCGTTCGCCGCGGATTCGGCGCTTGCCTTGGCCCTGACCGCTATCGCGATTCATCAGCGCCACGCCGGTGAGTTTGGCGATCTCCCTGCGGTTGAGGTGCCCAAGCTCCGGAAGCAGTGCGAGCATCGTGGCCTGGGGTGCCCCGCTTCGATGCAGGGCAGGGCGCGGTTGCCGCATCCGCGCGGACCGCCCGCAGCGATGTCTTCAGCCACGGCCCGGGCGACTCCTGGGTCGAGACCTATGACCACGGTGAAAGCCGGCTCGAAATCCGGTATTCCCCGGCGCCGGCCACGTGCCCCAAGCACGCCCAGGGCGAGGAGTGCGAATACTTCGACGCGCGCGCGCGGGTGATCGTCTCCGGGCCGCAGGGGCGCCGCGCGTATTCCGGCACGGGCACGTGCGGGTGCTAGTGGCGATTCCCGACAGTCTTGCCGGTGCATGAACGGGCGCCCGTCGCTCACGCGACGTGTGCACCCTGCTGAGCACACTCCAGCCCACTCCCAAACGCTGGAGATTCCAGATGACCAACAACATCACCCGTATTCCCTTGGCGATCGCGCTGTCTTCCGTGCTGGCGTTCGCCGTCGGCTGCACCGCCGATCGCAACGACGACGGCGTCGCCAACGACCCGGCCATGCAGACCCCGGCCGGCACCGTGGCCGCCGACATGGACCGCAACGATGCCGCCACCGATGCCAACCCCGGCGCCATCGGCGACGGCCGCGATTCCGACCAGCCGGTCGACGACACCTGGATCACCACCAAGGTGAAGTCCTCGCTGCTGGCCGATTCCGACGTCTCGGGCCTCGACATCAACGTCGACACCCTCAACGGCGTGGTGACCCTGCAGGGCCAGGTCGAGAGCCAGGCGCAGATCGACACCGCCACCCGCATCGCGCGTGGAATCGAAGGCGTGACCGACGTGCAGACCACCAACCTGACGGTCGGCAACGCCCAGTAATGCCGCACGGGCGTGGCCCGCGAGGGCCGCGCCCCGAACGGACACGACGATGCCGCGCACCTTCCGGGTGCGCGGCATCTTCATTTCTGTACTGATCAGGCCGCGCGCTCTGGCCCGCGCCAGGCAGGCGCCGGCTGCCAGGCGCAGGCAACGATCAGCCCGGGCGATCCACCAGCAGCACGAAGCCGCCCAGCTGCGAACCCATGCCGACGGCCAGGCTGCGTTCGCGGTCGGCCGCAAGCGTCGCGATCGGCATCGAGGCATCCGGCGGCAGCGCGCGGTAGCCGGCGTCGTCGTCATGCAGGGCATCGCGCACCAGGTAGCCCATCAGCACGTTGACCATCTCGCCCAGCGCGTCCTGCGCCAGCTCGTCGTCGCACTGCTCCGGGCCGATGCCGAGCAGGGCACAGGCCAGTGCGCGTGCGGTGGCCATGTCGCTGGCCAGCGCAATGCCGAGCGGGCGGGCGCCCTCGACGCGCACGTAGGCGACGACCGGCCAGGTGTCGAGTTCCTCCGGCGCCAGCACTTCGGCCGGCAGGCACTGGCCGCCGAGCATGCGCGGAAACAGCCGCGCGCACAGGCCGACCGCGCTGTTGGCCAGTTCACCCAGCGGATGCGCGGCCAGTTCGGCCTCGAACGCGTGGCGGGCGTCCTCCTGGCTGGCGCGGTGCAGCGCGAGTTCCGCCTGCAGCCGGTCGGCATCGATCGCGCCCTGTTCCAGAAGCACGTCGCCAAGCAGCCGGCGGCCGGCCTTCTGCGCATCGAGCAGCGCGTCGAGCCGGGCCTGGTCGAGCACGCCCATTTCCAGCGCGATGTCGCCGAAGCGCCGGTCTTCCACGCGCTGGCGCTGCTGGATGCGGCGTGCCTGCGCGGCGTCCAGCAGTCCCTGCTGCACGGCCAGTTCGCCCAGCAGCGGGTTGGACGCGCGTTGCGCTTCGATCGCGGCCAGCAGCTGCGCGGCGGTGATGACGCCACGCTCCAGCAGGAACTGGCCCAGGAATTTCGCTGCCATCGTGTGTCCTCTACGGGGTTTCGTCGGCATGCCCGCCGGTCAGGCGAGTGCCGCGCGCAGCACGCGTTCCATCGCGTCGGTGTCGATCGGCTTCTGCAGGTAGGAGCGCGCGCCGATGCGCAGGCATTCCTCGATGTCGCGCTGCGCGCCCAGCGAGCTCAGGATCACCACCCGTGCCTGCGGGTCGAGTTCGAGGATGCGCGCCAGCGCCTCGCGCCCGTCGCACTCGGGCATCACCAGGTCCAGCAGCACCAGGTCCGGGCGCAGCGCCTCGTATTGGCGGATCGCTTCCAGGCCGTTGCCGGCCTCGCCGGCCACCGCGAAGCCCGCTTCGTCCAGCTGGCCTGCCGCGAGCATGCGCAGCGCACGCGAGTCGTCGCACAACAGCACGGTCGGTCCGTAAGCTTCCCCGAACGGCAGACACCCCATAAGTAGAGCTTTCTGGCATGTTTCCCCAGCCAGGAGGTTCCATGAAGAAGTCCCGTTTCACCGAGACCCAGATCGTCTCGATCATC
>NWQL01000001.1:3968-31395 GCA_002798175.1 Lysobacteraceae bacterium NML91-0213
GCTCGAGTACAACGAGGAGCGTCCCCATGACTCGCTCGGCGACATGACGCCGGCCGAATACCGCCAAGCCGCCGAAGGTTCTACTTTTGAAATGTCTGCTTGACGGGGAAGCTTACGGGTCGATCGCTCATCGGTGTCTCCTGCTCGGGCTCGACGCCCAGTGGCCGTGATCCGTTAACGACCGCGGCGCGCGATGCTTGAGGGCCGCGATGCCGACCCCGGCTGGCGCTGTCGACGTGGCATCCTCGCGTCCAGCCGGCGCCGGTGGGCCTGGCCCCGCTCCGGTCCTGCAGGGGAACGACGCGCATGGAGATCTCCAGCCACATCCACAGCCGGGGCACGCGGCTCGCGCTTACGGTCGGCACCGACGGCCCGCAGCGGCCGCTCGAGGCCACGGCGCGGGCGGACGGACGCGGCAGTGCCGTCAACGGCGGTGAGCTGCTGATGGCCGCACTCGCCACCTGCTACTGCAACGACCTGTACCGCGAGGCGGCACGGCTGGGCATCGCGATCACCGGCTGCGAGGTCCGCGCCAGTGCCTCGTTCGATGGCGTGGGCCGTGGCGCCGGGCGCGTGGTCTATGCCGCCCGCATCGAGTCGCCCGCACCGCCGGCCGACCTGGACGTCCTGCTTGCCGAGACCGACCGCCTGGCCGAGATCCACGCCACGCTGCGCGGCGGCTGCCCGGTGCGGCGGGTGGCGTGGGAAGACCACCCGTAAGCGCGTGGCCGGATCCGCCGGCCACGCACGTCCACTGGTGATCGATCCCGGGCCGCCCGCATGCACGTCCATCCAGCCAGCTGCAGCTGCGGTCGACTCACCCTGCGTGCCGAGGGCGAGCCGGTGCGCGTGTCGCTGGACGCCGGGGTGGCGGTGGTCGACATCCTCCACACTCCTCGGGCGCCCGGCATGGGTCGACGGCCGGGCGGCGGACCGTGCGCAATGCCCGGTCAATCCCGCAGGGAGGCCTGCAACGCCGTGGCGATCGCGGCATCCCCACTGACGAGGTCCACCCACGCCAGTTCCAGCCCTTTGCGCTTGCCCTTGGGCACCAGTTTCATGCCGTCCGGGCTGATGGTCAGTGTGTAAGTGTCCTCGCCGATGGCGAGTTCGCGGCGCAGGGGTTTGTCGAGGGGCGTCATGGATCGACTCCTGTCGGGCGGTGACGGTTGGCCGGGTTGCGCGCAGACCCTGGCACTGGAACGGGAGAGGGGACGTGAGGCCCGCGATGCCGCGTCACCTTCGCACGCGTCGCGGTGACGGTGCGCTAGGGTCGGCGGCCTGCTTCCACCTGACCCTGCCGATGATCAAGCTACTGCTGCCCCTGCTGTTGTCCGCGCTCGCCTTCGACGCCGTGGCCCAGGCGCCGGCCGGCCCGCCCGAACGCTCGCCCTGGGGCATCGGCGTGGCGGCGGCGGTCTCCGACAGCCCGTATGCGGGCGAGGGCACGCGGGTGATCCCGATCCCGCTGCTGTCCTACGAGGGCGAGCGCTTCCATTTCCGCGGGGTGACCGCGGGCTGGCGGTTCGTGGACACCCCGACGTTCGAGTTGTCCGCACTGGCCAAGGCACGCTTCGACGGCTTCGACGTCGACGATGACCTCGATCGCGGGCAGCTGGCGCGCAACGGCATCGATGCCGACCTGCTCGAGGACCGCGACCGCGGCATCGACGTCGGCCTGGGCATGGAATGGAGCGGCACCGCCGGCGAACTGCAGCTGGAGTTGCTGACCGATGCCACCGACCGCAGCGGTGGCCAGGAAGCCTCGCTGCAGTACGGCTATCCGCTGCGCGTGGGCGGCGGCGTGCTGACCCCGATCGCCGGCGCGACCTGGTGGTCGGGTGATCTTGCCGACTACTACTACGGCACCCTGCGCGAGGAAGTGGCGCGTGGCGTGGTCGATTACCGGCCCGGTGCGGTGACCATCCCGCATGCCGGGGTGTCGTTCTTCCGCCCGCTGGGGCGCACCTGGTCGCTGGTCGGCTCGCTGCGCTACAGCCATCTGCCCGATGCGATCACCGAAAGCCCGCTGGTCGACCCCGGCACCGATGGCAGCGCATCGATGTTCATCGGCATCTCGCGCGGCTTCATCCCGTGGTGGTTGCGCCGGCGCTGACCTGCACGGTCACGTGATCATCCGCGGCGCAGGCTGGTGTGCGGTGACCACCCGCCGCAACGGAGACGCACGATGACCACGCCGCAGACCCGCGACAGCATGAAGAAGTCGCAACAGGAGAAGGCCCCGGCGCGCACGCCGCGCGAGCAGGATGCCGGCAGGCTGTCGGACCCGGGCCAGGGTGACAGGGCGCAGAAGCGCCAGGGCGGTCACTGACCGCATTGACCGCGTGCGGGCGAACGTACGCCCGCAATGCTCAGAACTCCGACTGCCCCGGCAGCAGTGCGCGCAACTCCGCGTCGGTGAGGTTGCGCCATTGCCCGGGCCTGAGATGCGCCAGCTTCACCGGCCCGATGCGCACCCGGACCAGCTGCTTCACCCGCAGCCCGAAGTGCGCGGCCATCAGCCGCACCTGGCGGTTGAGGCCCTGCACCAGGGTGATGCGGAAGCCGAACTTCCCCAGCGGAGCGGTGCGGCACGGCAGGGTGGTCTGCCCGTGCACCGGCACGCCGCGGGCCATGCCGCGCAGGATGTCGGCGGTGACCGGATGGTTCACGGTCACCAGGTATTCCTTTTCCAGCTTGTTCTCGGCGCGCAGGATGGCGTTGACAATGTCGCCGTTGCTGGTCAGCAGGATCAGCCCCTCGGAATCCTTGTCCAGCCGGCCGATCGGAAAGATCCGCTCGCGGTGGTCCACGAAGTCGACGATGTTGCCCTTCACCGATGACTCGGTGGTGCAGGTGATCCCCACCGGCTTGTTGAGCGCGATGTAGACATGCCGGCGCTTGCCGGGTGCGGCCGTTCGCTGCTGCAGCGGCTGGCCATCGATCAGCACGGTGTCGCCGTCGCCGACCTCGGAGCCGACCCGGCCACGCTGGCCGTTCACCGTGACCCGGCCCTCGGCGATCAGGCGATCGGCCTCGCGCCGCGAACAGAAGCCGGTGTCGCTGATGTGCTTGTTCAGGCGCATGGAGGGCGTCGGTCCGGCGGTCGCGAAAGGCGCGCAGTCTGGCAGATGCCGCGCGCACGGTCATCGCCGACGCAACAAAAAACCCCGGACTTCCGCCCGGGGTTTTCGTCACCGCTTGCGCGGTAAAGGTCGAGTGGAACTTACTCGGCCTGGACTTCCTCGGCCTGCAGGCCCTTCTGGCCCTGCGCAACCTTGAACGAGACCTTCTGGCCTTCCTGGAGCGACTTGAAGCCGCTGCCCTGGATCGAGCGGAAGTGGACGAACAGGTCGTCGCCGCTCTGCGGGGTGATGAAGCCGAAGCCCTTGGCGTCGTTGAACCACTTGACGGTGCCGGTCTGACGATCAGACATGGTGTTACTCCTTGGATCAGTTGAGGAAACACGGCCCGCGCTGTGCGTGCCGGACTGTATCGAGCAAGGGGTAACGCGAAGCGATGGAGCGGATCGTCTGGACAGGTGGCTTTCGACACCGTGGAGCCTGTGATCAACCGCATCGGAGCCACGATGTACCGTGATCCCGCTTTGAACAGTGGGGCCACCTTACTCTGTTTTCGCCACGGAAGGTCAAATTTGTTTTCCCGGCGGCATTCCGCATGGACGCGGTTCACCGTGGTGACGACCGGGAATTGGCGCGCCAGCGTGCACGCGGTCACGGATGGCGGCATGTCCGCGCGGCGGCGTACACCTAACGATCCGGCGCAATGACCTCGTCGAGCCGGTCCGACGGCACCAGGTAGCCGGCTTCCTCGACCGCCACGCGCACCTCCATCAAACGCACTCCCAGCACGTCGAGCTCGCCGGCTTCGGCCTCGCCGACGATGCGGATGCAGCGCGCGTTGAGCCACTCCCAGAACTGGCGGAACGTGCGGCCCTGCCAGTGGTGGTGGCCGATGCCCTGGTGCAGCTCGCCGATGGCGATGGTCAGGTGGTCGCGCATGCGCGGCTCCGCTGGTGGTGGGCCGCGATTGTGCCGGTTGGCCGCCTCGACCTGCGATCATGCGCGCATGACCGAATCGCTTCCGTTCACCCATCTCGCCCTGTCGCCGGCCCTGCTGCAGGGCGTGGATGCGCTTGGCTACACCTCGATGACGCCGGTACAGGCGCAGGCGCTGCCGGCCATCCTGGAAGGCCGCGACGTGATCGCGCAGGCGCCCACCGGCAGTGGCAAGACCGCGGCGTTCGGGCTCGGGCTGCTGGCGCGGCTGGATCCTTCGCGCATCCAGACCCAGGCGCTGGTGCTGTGCCCGACGCGCGAACTCGCCGACCAGGTCGGCAAGCAGCTGCGCAGGCTGGCGGTGGGCATTCCCAACCTCAAAGTGTCGATCCTGTGCGGCGGGATTCCGCTCGGCCCGCAGCTGGCCTCGCTGACCCACGACCCGCACGTGGTGGTCGGCACGCCGGGGCGCATCCAGGAACTGGCGAAGAAGAAGGCGCTGCACCTGGGCGGCGTGCGGACGTTCGTCCTCGACGAGGCCGACCGCATGCTCGACATGGGCTTCGAGGAGGCGATCCGCGACATCGCCAGGCGCGTGGCGAAGGACCGCCAGGGCCTGCTGTTCTCGGCCACCTTCCCCGATGCGATCCGCGCGCTGGGCAATGCGATGCTCGTCGATGCGCTCGAGGTCAGCGTGGACGGCGGCGCGCAGCCGGCCACCATCGAGCAGCTGTTCTTCGAGGTGGAACCGGCACGTCGCGCGCCGGCGCTCGCGGCGCTGTTGCTGCGTTACCAGCCGGAATCGACGGTGGTGTTCTGCAACACGCGCGCCGACACCATGGAGGTGGTCGGCTCGCTCACGCATTACGGCTTCACCGCGCTGGCGCTGCATGGCGACATGGAGCAGCGCGACCGCGACGAGGTGCTGGTGCAGTTCGCCAACCGCAGCTGCAGCGTGCTGGTGGCCAGCGACGTCGCCGCGCGCGGCCTGGACGTGGAGGACATCGGCGCGGTGGTGAACTACGAACTGCCCACCGATGCCGACACCTACCTGCACCGCATCGGCCGCACCGGGCGTGCCGGCCGCGACGGCCTCGCGCTCAGCCTGTGCACGCCGCGCGAGCTGCCGCGCGCGACGATGATCGAGGAGCGCCAGGGCCGGCCGCTGCGCTGGGAGAAACTGCAGCCGCTGTCGGGCCGGGCCGCCAACGTGCCACCGGCGGCGATGGCCACGTTGCGCATCGATGCCGGGCGCACCGACAAGCTGCGCGCCGGCGACATCGTCGGCGCGCTGACCGGCGAAGCGAAGCTGCACAAGGATGCGATCGGAAAGATCGACGTGTTCGCCACCCGCAGCTACGTGGCGATTGCACGCCGGCAGGCCGACAACGCCGTGGCGGCGCTGCGCGCGGGCAGGATCAAGGGGCGGAAATTCCGCGTCAACCGGCTGTAGGCCGCCGTCGCCGTCCGACCTCGGGTCCGCCCCAGTTCCGGTGATGCGCCGGCATGCCTAGTCTGCTGCGCGTCCACCCGGAGCCTCCCGATGCTCGACGCGATCAATCCGCTGGCGCAATCGCCACTGCATGCATTCCAGGCCACGGGGCCGATGTCGGCGCTCGATGCGGCTGCCTCCGGCCTCGATCTCGGCCGCCATCTCGCGGAGCTCGCCGACAGTGGCGAGCTGCCGGCGTTCCTCGGCCAGACCGATGACGCCATCGCGCTGGCGACGCAGTCGCCGGTGTTCGGCGAGCAGCTCGATCCGCTGCTGGGACGCATCCACGCCGCGCTCGAAGGCATGTCCACGCGCGGGCTCGATGCCGCCACCCGCGAGACGCTGGAGGCCACCATCGAGCGGCTGGGCGAACACCTCGGTGCCGAGGGGCCGGATGCACCCGATGGCACCGCGCAGGTGCCCGGCGGCGGGCTGGAAGCGCACGAGGACGTGGGCGGGCACCTGATCGAACGCCATGTCGGCAAGAGCGAGGAATGGCTGGTCGATCGCGTGCGCCGCGAGAACATCAGCGCCGCGTCCAGCTTCGTCGACCTGCCCGCCGCCGAGCACTTCGTCTCGGCCACGATCGGCGAGCACCAGGATCGCATCGATGGCTGGCTCGACGGGCAGGGTGGCAACCGCCTGGTGGTGGACGCGAAGTTCGATGCCAGCACCGGCATCTCGGTGAAGCGTGGCGACAGCGACGCGACCGATGTGTACTCGGTACGGCTGGTGCTGGAGCGGTCGGACCGCCTCGACATCGGCTATAGAATCGTCACCGGTTATCCGACACCGCCCTGAGCGCCGCGCCGATGAGTGAGTACCCGCATCTCGAGAACTTCCTTGCCGCCTATTTCCACCAGGACTGGCAGACCGAACATGGCAAGCCGGAAGGGGTGATCGACTACTACCGCGAGTCGGAATCGCCGGCGCAGGTGGAAGCGGCGGCGGAGGACATCGCGCGTCTGCTGTCGCACGACCACGACGAGGCGCAACTGGCCGCCATCGCGCGTGGCATGGGCTGCGAGTACGACCCGACCGCCGACGGCGCCACCTGGCGTGCGTGGCTGGGCCGGCTCCACGACCTGCTGCTCGGCAAGCGCTGAGCGCGCGCACGCGTCCGCCGCGGACACGGGCGCGGCGATCCGTCGGCTGGCATACGGCGCACTTCGTATGCTGTGTGTGCGGTCGAGGTGCCGCGCGCGATGGGGGGCGCGGACACGATCCGATCGCCCATGTCTGATGCTGCCGCTCAGCGCACCAGCTGCAGGAAGTGCATGTGGCGCTGGTACTGGTCGAGCACGTCATGGATCAGCGCCTCGCGCCGCCAGCCCATCACGTCATAGCCCTGGCCGCCCTCGCGCAGGTGCACTTCGGCGCGGTAGTCGACGTCGCCGCTGGGCTGCGGCTTCCGTCGCGGGTCGGACAGGATGAAGCTCGGCGGCTCGAAGGCCTGCGGGCGCACCGAGTAGACGAAGTCCATCTCGGCACCGTGGCCGACCTCCACCCACACCCGGCCGTCGTCGCCGGCCTCCACGCGCGCATCGAGGCCCTGGCGGCGCAGCTCCTCGGCCACTTCCTCCAGCGCCGGACGCACCTGTGATGCGATGAAGGCGCAGACCTCGGCCAGGGTGGGGTGACGCACCAGTGCCTGCAGCCTTGCCTTCCAGTTCTCCCCGCCCAGGCCTGCCGGCAGCAGCCGCGCCTCGCGCGTGCTGCGCTGCTTGACCAGTTCCAGCTGCATCGCCCGCAGCACGCCCCAGCACATCAGGATCATCACCACGGTGAAAGGCAGCGCGCTGGCGATGGTGGCGGCCTGCAGCGTGCCCAGCCCGCCGGCCAGCAGCAGGGCGATCGCCACCGCGCCGACCAGCAGCGCCCAGAAGATGCGTTGCCAGGTCGGTGACTGCTCCTCGCCGCGGCTGGTGAGCATGTCGATCACCAGCGAGCCGGAATCGGCCGAGGTCACGAAGAAGATCACCACCAGCAGCACCGCCAAGGCGGAGGTGATCGACGCCAGCGGGAATTCCTCGAGGAAACGGAACAGCGCCACCGAGGTGTCGGCGGCCACCGCGTCGGCAAGCCCGGTCACGCCCTCGACGATGACCAGGTGCAGCGCGGTGTTGCCGTAGACGGTCATCCACAGGAAGGTGAAGCCCAGTGGTACCAGCAGCACGCCGAGCACGAACTCGCGCACCGTGCGGCCGCGCGAGATGCGCGCGATGAACATGCCCACGAACGGCGACCATGCGATCCACCAGCCCCAGTAGAACAGCGTCCAGCCGCCGATCCAGCCGGTGGGCTCGTAGGCGTAGAGGTTGAAGGTCATCGCGAACAGGCTGGAGATGTACATGCCGGTGTTCTGGACGAACGCCTGCATGAGGTGCGTGGTCGGGCCGGCGACCAGCACGAAGGCCAGCAGCAGCACCGCCATGAGCATGTTGAGCTCCGACAGCCGGCGCACGCCGCGGTCGAGCCCGGACACCACCGAGCCGGTCGCGATCAGGGTGATCACCGCGATCAGCACCACCTGGGTGGCCACGTCGACGCCGATCCCGAACAGGTAGTCGAGGCCGGTATTGATCTGGATGACGCCGAGGCCGAGCGAGGTGGCGAGGCCGAACATCGTGCCCAGCACCGCAAAGCTGTCGACCGCGTGCCCGATCGGGCCGTGGATGCGCTCGCCGATCAGTGGATGCAGGGCGGAGCGGATACGCAGCGGCAGGCCGTGGCGATAGGCGAAATAGGCGAGCGCCAGCGCCACCACCGCATAGATCGCCCAGGCGTGGATGCCCCAGTGGAAGAAGGTGATGCGCATCGCGTTGCGCGCGGCGGCGATCGTGCGCGCATCGCCGACCGGTGGATCGGCGTAATGCATGATCGGCTCGGCGACGCCGAAGAACATCAGGCCGATGCCCATGCCCGCGGCGAACAGCATCGCGAACCACGTGCGGTAGCTGTAGTCGGGGCGGCTGTGTTCCGGACCCAGCCGCAGGCGGCCGAAGCCGCTCATCGCCACGCCGATGACGAACACCAGGAACCCGGCCACCGCGGCCACTGTGAACCAGCCCGCATCATCGGCCACCCAGCGCTGTGCGCCGAGGAACACCGCTTCCATCCGCGCCGGCACCAGGAACGTCAACAGCACCAGCGCCACCACCAGCCCGGCAGAGGGCAGGAACACCGGCCACAGCACGTGCGCGAAGCGGCTGGCGGGGCGGGGGGCGGGATCGGTCGGGCTCATGGAGGTCCTCGAGGATCGTGAGCCCGTGCGCGGCCGTTGCGCTCGGGCGGGCCTGATCGGGTTGCGGATGGCACGGCGGGCTACTCGCCCTGGTACTGCTTCTCCTCGACCAGCGCCGAACCGGCGAGCTGGTTGATGCGGTTCTTCACCTGCACGCGCTCGCCGTTGGTGGCGTAGACGCCGCGGGCGAGTTCGATGAAACGCGCATCGAACCGCTGCGCGGCCTCGCATTCGCGCAGCGCGTCCTGGATGTCCCACATGCGGGCGTTGATCGCGTGCAGCTGCTGCTTGAGCGCGGCCAGCGTGGGCTGGCGTGCCTGCTGTTCGGCCCACAGCGGCACCAGGCCATCGAGCTCGGCGCGGACGTTGGCGCGCTTGGCCGCGTCGTCGATGCGCTCGGCCTTGAGTTCGAGGATGGTGATCTTGTCGACGAGCTCGCCGATGGAAACCGGAGTGAGGATGGTGGACATCGCGGATCGCAGTGCGGGGGACGCGCCATGATAGCCGCAGCCTCCGTGGGCCCCGGGTTCACCCGGCCACGTCGACGCCCTGCGCACAGTGGCGGCATGCAGGCGCCCGTGCTGTACCTCGTCCATCTCGATCCGGCGCCGGAAGGCGACGGCCCCGCGCATGCCTTCGCGCTCGCGCCCGGGCTGTACCTGGTCGAGAGCTGGGAGACGCGCTCGCGGCTCTACCACGCGGTGAAGCATCGCTTCCGGCCGCGCCGGTTGCTGGTGGCACCGCTGGCCGATGTTCCGAAGTTCCACGGCATGGCGCCCGGTGCGCTGAAGTGGGTGCGCACGCTCGGCTGAGCGCATGGCTGGAGCGGGCCCGGCCGCGGCGACATACTGCGGCGACCTTCGCCACCGGTGTATCGCATGCCTGCAACCCGCTGGTCACGCCGCGACCTGCTTGCCGCGCTCGGTGCCGCCGGTACCTGCGCGGTGCTGCCGTCGTTTGCGCGGGATGGTTCGACTCCCATGTCATCCCTGCTGCTGCGCGACGTGCGCGTAGTCGATGGCACCGGGGCGCCGGCACGCGCGGCGGACGTGCTGGTGCAGGCCGGGCGCATCGCGCGCATCGGACGACTCGATGCGGGAGCCGCGCGCGGCCTGCGGGTGGTGGAGGGCGGCGGCCGCGTGCTCGCGCCCGGCTTCATCGACCTGCATGTGCATGGCGATCCGCGGGAGGCCTCGTACGCGGGCTTCCTGGCGATGGGCGTCACCACCGTGGTGCTGGGCCAGGACGGCAGCAGTCCGTCGGGCGCCGGCGACGGGCTGGCGCCATGGCTGGCCGCGGTCGAGCGTGCCAGGCCCGACATCAACGTCGCCGCACTGGCCGGGCACGGCACGCTGCGGCGTCGCGCCGGCATCGCCGACGACGAGCGCGTTCCCGATGCCGCCGCGCTCCAACGGCTGGCGGCGCTGCTGCAGGCGGACCTCGACGCCGGTGCGTTCGGCATGTCGACCGGGCTGGAATACGTGCCGGGCATGTATGCAGGCGCCGCGGAGCTGGGTGCACTGGGCCGGCTGGTCGCGTCCCGTGACGGCGTGGCGATGAGCCATATGCGTTCCGAGGACGACGACCGCGTCGAAGCGTCGCTGGCCGAGCACATCGACGCCAGCCGCCCGGCGCGCACCCATGTCTCGCATCTGAAGGTGGTGCATGGCGAAGGCGAAGCGCGTGCCGCGCGCCTGCTGGCGGCGCTGGCCGCGCACCGCGGGGCGGGTGTCGAGCTCACTGCCGATGCCTATCCCTACAGCGCAAGCTACACCGGAGTCGGCATCCTGTTTCCCGACTGGGCGCTGCCGCCGCACGACTATGCGCAGGTGCGCGCGGCGCGTGGCGAGGAACTGCGCGCTGCGCTCGAGCAACGGATGCGGCGCCGCGGCGGCCCACAGGCGCTGCTGTTCGGCAGTGGCGAACACGCCGGCCAGACGCTCGCCGAAGTCGCCGCGCGGATGGAGCTGGCGTTTCCCGATGCGCTGCTGGAACTCGGGCCCGGGGCCGGCAGCGCGGCGCACTTCGTGATGGACGAGGCGCTGCAGGCGCGGCTGATGCTCGATCCGCACGTGGCGATCGCCAGCGACGGCGGCCCGGGCATGCGCCACCCGCGTTCGACCGGCACCTTCGCGCGCTGGATCGGGGACTTCGCGGCGACGGGGCGGGTCGGGCTGGAGGAGGCGGTGCGCAAGGTCACCTCGATGCCGGCCTCGATCCTGCGCCTGCCCGATCGCGGCGTGCTGCGCGAAGGGGCCATCGCCGACCTGGTGCTGTTCGATCCGGCACGCGTGCGTGCGCGATCGGACTACCTCGATCCGTTCGCCCATGCGCAGGGTTTCGACCTCGTGCTCATCGGCGGCGTGCCGGCGTTCGAGGCGGGCGAGGTGGTATCCCGCGGCGGCCACGTGCTGCGGCACCGCGGGCGGGCCTGAGCGGCGCGCGGGTTCCGCACACCGGCCGTGCGGCCTTATTCCGGCAGCGCGTCCCAGAACGCCTCGATGCGCCGGCGTTGCGCCGCATCCGGCAGCCTGCCGCGGCCGGCGGCGAGGTTGTCCTCGAGGTTCTTCAGCCGCGTGGTGCCCGGCAGCACCGCGGTCACCGCCGGGTGGCCGAGGCTGTACTTCAGGAACAGCTGCGCCCAGCTGGTGGCATCGAACTCCGCCGCCCACTCGGGCAGCGGCACGTCGCGCACGCGCGCGAACAGGCTGCCGCGGCGCCCACCCAGCGGCACGTTGAGCAGCACCGCGGTGCCGCGCTCCTGTGCGGCGGGAAACACGGTCTGTTCGGCCAGGCGGTTGCCCAGCGAATAGTTCACCTGCACCACGTCCAGCGGATGCGCGCGGATCAGTGCCGCGGCCTCGGCGTGCTGGGCGTCGTTGGAGGTGGTGATGCCGATATGGCGCAGGCGGCCGGCCTGCTTCCACTCCAGCAGCGTGGGAATGATCGCCCCGGCGCCATTGAGGTTGTGCACCATCATCAGGTCGATGACGTCGGTGCGCAGGTTGCGCATCGATGCTTCCATCTGCGCGATGCCGGCAGCCACGTCGCCATCGGGCGCGGTCACCTTGGTGGCGAGGAAGAAGCGCTCGCGCAGGCCCAGTTCGGCGATCAGCTCGCCCAGCACCGCCTCGGAGTTGCGATAGGCGGGCGCGGTGTCGATCACGCTGTTGCCGACCTCGGCCAGTCGCCGCAGCACCTCGCGCAGCGGCGCCTTCTCCTCCGCGGTCTGCACGCCATAGGCGTTGGTGCCCAGGCCCACGACCGGGATGCGCTCGCCGCTGGACGGGATCGGCCGCAGGATCGGCGCATCGGCCGCGGTGGCCGCGGTGGCCGCGCGCGCCCAGGCCGGCAGGGCGAGTGCCATCGAGGACATCGCCATCGCCTGCAGCAGGCGGCGGCGCTGCGGATCGCGGATCGATGCGTTCATCGGACGTGCCTCGGGCGGGAGTTGCCCGGATTCTTCCACCCCCGCGGCGCCGCCGACAACCACGCTGCCGTGCGCCGGCCGCGGCCGACCCGGCGCCATCGACTACGATCGGCGCCTGCCCGCATCGACGACTCGCATGATCGAATCGCCCCGCCGCCGCCTGTTCCTCGCTGCACTGCCGGCGCTCGCCGTCCTGCCCGCGTTCGCCACGCGCGCGATGCGTCCGGAACAGGGCACGGAGCCTGCGCCGTTCGCCGCCGGCGCGACGGCCGACGAGGTCCTCGAAGGCCTCGACCTGGGCGGGCGCACGATCGTGGTGACCGGCTGCAATTCCGGTATCGGCCTGGAGACGATGCGCGCGCTGGCGGCGCGCGGCGCGCACGTGATCGGCACCGCGCGCGACGCCGCCCGTGGGCGTGCCGCCTGCGATGCCGTGCGTGGTCGCGCCACGCCTGTCGTGCTCGAACTCACCGAGCCCGACTCGATCGTGGCCTGCGCCCGCACGGTGCGGACACTGGTGCCGCGGATCGATGCGCTGGTGTGCAACGCCGGCATCGTGATCGGCAGCCACGAGCAGGTCGGCGGAGTGGAGAAGCAGTTCGCGGTGAACCATCTCGGCCACTTCCTGCTGGTCAACCACCTGCTCGAACCGGTGTTGGCCGCGCGCGGACGGGTGGTGGTGGTCGGCAGCGGCAACCACCGCGATGCACCGGGCGGCGGCATCCGCTTCGAGGACCTGTCCGGCACCGGCTGGTACCGGCGCGGCTATTCGCATTCCAAGCTCGCCAACGGGCTGTTCTCGTTCGAACTCGCGCGCCGGCTGACCGGCACCGGCGCGACCTCCAACTGCGTGACCCCCGGCCACACCCGCACCAGCATCCTGCGTTCGACCGGTTCCGGCTACGCCGACACCGCGCGCACCCCGGCGCAGGGCGCGGCGATGCCGTGCTTTGCCGCGGCGCACCCGGCGATGGCCGGCGTCAACGGCAGCTACATGAGCGACTTCCGTGCCGCGCCGCAGGCCGCGGCACAGACCGACGCGGCCATGGCCGCGCGCCTGTGGCGGGTGTCGGAATCGCTGGTGGAGGCGCATCTGCAGCCATGGCCGCGCGCGCTGCGCGACTGACTGCTCACGTGCGACGGGCGACCATGCACCGATGAACGTCACTCGCGTCCTGCATGTGGGATCCACCGGCCTGGTCGGCAGGGAAGTGCTCGCCCGCCTGCTCGGCGATGCGCGCGTCACCCGTGTGGTGGCGCCGACGCGGCGGCCGCTTGCGCCCACCCATCCGAAGCTCGTCAATCCGGTGGTCGATTTCGATGCGCTGCCGGCCAGCGCCGACTGGTGGCCTGTCGACGCGGTGATCTGCACGCTCGGGACCACGATGCGCCAGGCCGGTTCGCGCGAGGCGTTCCGCCGGGTCGACCATGGCTACCCGCTGCAGGTGGCGCGCCATGCGCAGGCGGCCGGCGCCGGCGTGTACGCGCTGAACTCCGCCGCGGGTGCCAATCCGCGTTCGCGCGTGTTCTACAGCCGGGTCAAGGGCGAGCTCGAGCGTGACCTCGAGGCGCTGCGGTTCGCGTCGCTGGTGCTGGTGCGTCCCGGGCTGATCGGCGGCGACCGCGACGAGCACCGGCCAGGCGAGGCGGCGGCATCGGTGGTACTGCGTGCATTGGGGCCCGTCCTGCCGCGTGGCTGGCGGATCAACCCCGCGTCGCGCATTGCCGCGGCACTGGTCGATGCCACGCTTGCGCCACGGCCCGGCCGGCAGCTCATCACCGCGGCGTCGCTGGCCGGCTGAGGCCATGGGCATCCCGGCGGCGAGGTAACTCCGACCACTCTCCGAAGCAGCCCGCATTACCGGCGCAGTCGTCGGACATCCTGCTGCGGCGTGCGCCCGGCGGTGACGGCAAGCGACGCGCCAGGTGGCGTGTCGCCCGCCGGTTCCGGGGTCAGTTGTTGCCGGTGCCGGTGCCCTCGGGCGCGCCGTCGACCCGCACCAGCTTCCACTGCCCCCACTGGTCCTGCACCCCATCACCGGTGGTGCGCCCGGCGCCGGCGTCGGCGGCGTACCGGTACAGCGGCTCGCCGCCGTAGGTGACATGCTGGCTGCCGTCATCGCGCGGGATCACCCCGGCGCCGCCGGGGCCGATACGCGGGTCGATGCGCGGCATGGTCTGGCTGTCGGTCAGCGCCGGTGGCCAGACTTCCTCGCAGGCCGCGTCGCAGCGCTCGCCGGCAGTGTTGCCCTCGAGCACGTACAGCGACTGCCCGGCGCCATCGGTGAGGTAGCCGGGGCCGGTGCCGTCGCCGGCAATCGACAGCAATGGACGGTCGCCGGCGCTGCCGGGGCCGCCCGCGCTCGTGCCCTCGGCCGGCATGGTGCCCCCGGGTGCAGTGGCATCGGCGACGGTCTCGCCGCGCGCAGCGGTGTTCGCGGTGTCGCCGTCGCCGGCGCGGTCCTGGCAGGCCGACAGCAGCAGCAACAGGGCGAGGGCGGAACCGGACTTCATGCATGCGGACATGGCAATCCCTTTCGCGTTGGCGGTGTGGATCCGAGTATCGACAGCCGTGCGAAGAGCCTGCGTGAAGCGCCGGCGCGGCGGCTGCGCCACCCCGACGGCCTAGAATGCGCGGCCCGCCGTACCGAGCCGACCCATGCCGTATGACTTCCGGCCGTATGACAGCCGGCCGCGTCCCATCCGGCCGCGTCCCATCCGTGGGTCCGGGCACCCGTGAGCCGGCTCGAGACCGACGTCGTGGTGGTCGGCGGTGGCGCCGCCGGGCTGATGTGCGCGCTGACCGCCGGCGCGCGCGGGCTGCGTGTGCTGGTGCTGGAGGGCTCCAACCGGGTCGGCAAGAAGATCCTGATGTCGGGCGGCGGCCGCTGCAATTTCACCAATACCGGCACCGGCCCGGGCAACTACCTCTCGGCCAACCCGCACTTCGTGAAGTCGGCGCTGGCGCGCTACACGCCGTGGCATTTCATCGACATGGTCGACCGCCATCGCATCGCCTGGCACGAGAAGGAGCTCGGCCAGCTGTTCTGCGATGAATCCTCGAAGCTGATCGTGCGGATGCTGCTCGACGAGTGCGCGCAGGCGGGGGTGCGGGTGGAAACCCGTGCGGCGATCGACACCGTCGCGGTCGGCGAGGACGGCCGGTTCGAGCTCGACTGCCGGCTCGGGCGCGTGCAGGCGGCGCGGCTGGTGGTCGCCAGTGGCGGGCTGTCGATTCCCAGCCTCGGCGCCAGCGGCTTCGGCTACCGGCTGGCCGCGCAGTTCGGCCATGCACTGCTGCCCACCCGCGCCGGCCTGGTGCCGCTGACGCTCAGCGGCAGGCACCAGGAGCGGATGGACGGACTGGCCGGGGTGGCATTCCCGGTGGAGGCGCATTGCAACGGGCAGTCGTTCCGGAACGCGATGCTGGTGACCCATCGCGGCGTCAGCGGTCCGGCGATCCTGCAGATCTCCTCGTACTGGCAGCCCGGCGACGACCTGCAGATCGACCTGCTGCCCGACCGCGACGTCGACGCCCTGCTGCAGGACTGGCGCCGCGACCGCCCGGATGCCGAGCTGCGCACGCTGCTGGCCGAGGTGCTGCCACGCCGCTTTGCCCAGCGCCTGGCCGAGGTGTGGTTGCCGAGCCGGCCGATGCGCCAGTACAGCGCGCCGCAACTGCGCGAAATCGCCGCGCTGCTGCGCCGCTGGCCACTGGTGGCCAGTGGCACCGAGGGCTACCGCACCGCCGAGGTCACGCTGGGTGGCGTCGATACCCGCGAGGTGTCGTCGTCGACGTTCGAATCGCGGCGCGTGCCCGGGCTGTACTTCATCGGCGAGGTGCTCGACGTCACCGGCTGGCTGGGCGGTTACAACTTCCAGTGGGCGTGGGCCTGCGCGCACGCTGCCGGCAACGCACTGTAGGCCGGCGCCGCGAGGCGCGTGGCATCCTCTGGCGCCCGATCCGGAGCCTGCCATGACCCTGTACCCGTTCCGTGCCGCGTTCGTCGCGGCCTGCCTGGCCGTGGTGGCCGGCTGCGGTGGCCCGCCGCCCTACACCGGCGGCCGCGTGGAGAGTCTCGAACGCATCGACCTGCGCACCGGCGATGGCGAGACTGCACGGGCCGGCGACACCGTGACCGTGCACTACAGCGGCTGGCTGTACGACGGGGACGCACCGGACCGCCGCGGTGCCGCGTTCGACAGTTCGCGTGAACGCGGCGAGCCGTTCCAGTTCACCCTTGGCGCCGGTCAGGTGATCCGTGGCTGGGACGAGGGCGTGGCGGGGATGCGGGTCGGCGGCCAGCGCGAGCTGCGTATCCCGCCGGAACTCGGATACGGCCAGCGTGGCGCCGGCCGGGTGATCCCGCCGGGGGCGTCGCTGGTCTTCGATGTCGAACTGCTGGGCGTCGAACGCCCCTGAGCCTTCAGCGCGGCAGTTTGAGCGCCGGGAACTGGGTGGTCATGCGCACGCCGTCCACCAGCCCCCAGCGCACGCCGATGCGGCGCAGGCGCGCTTCCACCTCGGCACGCCGGTCCGCCGGCGTCATCGCCAGGACCGCGTCGTGGCGCTCGGCCCAGGCGTTGGCATAGGCGAACAGGTCGCGATGGCGATGCTGCAGGTCCGGCATCTCGGCCTCGAGCCGGGCGAGTGCCTCGTCGACGGCCAGGTGCGAGGCTGCCGGGTCGGCGGAGGAGAGCTGGGACATGCGGACGTCTCGAAAACAGAATGGTCGCCGGGCGGCGACCGCATGCCGCCGCATGACTGCGACAGCGGGCACATTCTCGGCCAAGTGGACTGAGGGGCAACCCAACGCGATAGCGGCCGCGCCGTTGACATCTGCAGCCCTCGCCCGTCGGTCGCGCGAAGACAGCGTCCGCACGCGCGTGCATGCACGCTGCCGGCCATTCGCGAGGAGACGCCGCAATGACCCAGGACTATCTGCCCGAGACCCTGACCCGCGCCGATGCCGACGCGCTGCCGGGGGTGACCGTGCTGGACTTCGGCACCGGCTGGTGCGGCCACTGCCAGATGGCGATGCCGCTGGTGGACGCGGCGATCCGCGCCGGAGACGGCGCGGTCCGCCACGTCCGCATCGAGGACGGCCGCGGCCGCCCGCTCGGGCGCAGCTACCGGGTGAAGCTGTGGCCGACCCTGGTGGTGCTGCGCGATGGCAGCGAAGTGGCCCGGGTGGTACGGCCGCAGGCCCGTGGCGAGGTGGAGCAGGCCCTGGCCGTGGCCGGAGCCGCGGAAGGGTACTGAGGCGGGCGCCTGGTCGCGTCCGTCACGGACGGCTTCCTACAGTGCCGCCCACGTTCCCAGACACAGGAGGTTCCATGAAGATTCCGGCCCGTACCCTGGTGGTGGTGGCAGACGGCGGTGGCGCGCGGGTGTTCCGCAACGTCGGCGACGAGCAGTACCTGATGCTCAAGCAGGAGGAACTGCTGGAAGTGATGAACGTGAACGACGACGGCCCGGCCGGCAGCATGCCCCCCGAGGCGAGTGGCGAGGAGATCGACGAGGCCACCTTCGCCAAGCAGCTGGCGCACAACCTCAACGCCGGCGCGCTCAAGCACCAGTACGACCACCTGGTGCTGATGGCCGATCCGCAGACGCTGGGGCAGATGCGCCCGCAGCTGCACAAGGAAACCACCGCGCGCATGCTGGCCGAGATCGGCAAGAACCTCACCAACGCGCCGCTCGAGGACATCGAACGCGCACTGCAGAACGGCAAGGCCCAGGGCACATGACGCGCCCCGGCCTGGCGCCGGCTCAGCCCTCGGCCAGCGACGCGGTGTCGATCACGAACCGGTAGCGCACGTCGCCCTTGAGCATGCGCTCGTAGGCGGTGTTGATATCGGCGATGCCGATCACCTCGACGTCGGCGGCAACGTCGTGTGCGGCGCAGAAATCCAGCATCTCCTGGTTTCGCGGATGCCGCCGATCATCGAGCCGGCCAGGCGCCGGCGCCCGGATACCAGCGGGAAGGCGCTCAGCGGGGTCGGGTCGGGGATGCCGAGCAGCACCATGGTGCCGTCGATCCTGAGCAGGTTGAGGTAGGCGTTGTAGTCGTGCTGCGCCGAGACGGTATCGATGATGAAGTCGAACGTGCCGGCGTGTTCGCGGAACATGCTGCGCTCGCGGGTCGACAGGAAGCCCTCGGCGCCCAGCGCCATCGCGTCCTGGCGCTTGGATTCCGACGTGCTGAGCACCGTCACCCGGGCGCCCATCGCGCGCGCCAGCTTCACCGCCATGTGGCCGAGCCCGCCCAGCCCGACCACCGCGACCTCGTCGCCGGCCTTGACGCCGAAGTGGCGCAGCGGCGAATAGGTGGTGATGCCCGCGCACAGCAGCGGCGCTGCGCGCTCGGGGGCGATGCCATCGGGGATGCGCACCACGTAGTTCTCGTCGACGACGATGCGCGTGGAGTAGCCGCCGTAAGTGGGCTCGCCGCTGTCGCGCTCGCGGCTGTTGTAGGTGCCGGTCATGCCTTCGCGGCAGTACTGCTCCTCGCCGGCGTGGCACTGCTCGCACTTGCGGCAGGAATCGACGAAGCAGCCTACCCCGACCAGATCGCCGACGGCGAAGCGGTTCGCGCCTTCGCCGGCGCGGCTGACCCGGCCGACGATCTCGTGGCCCGGGACCATCGGGAAGATCGATCCGCCCCATTCGTCGCGGACCTGGTGGATGTCGGAATGGCAGACACCGCAGTAGAGGATGTCGATCAGCAGTTCGTGGGCGCGGGGTTCGCGGCGCTCGACGGTGAACGGGGCCAGCGGCTCGTCGGCGGACGGCGCGGCGTAGGCGGGGGTGCGCATGGCGGCCTCGCAGTGTGGAAGAGCGCGCATGCTAGACCATCGCCCGGAACATCCCGTTGTCCCGGCGTGGTGGGTCGACGGCCCGGGTTGTCGCGGCTCGCTGCCGCACGACGGCACGCCGGCCGGGGTGTGCGGGCTCAGTCCGCGGCGTCGGGGTTGCGCTGCTTCCATGCCGCCAGGCGCAGCCGGTAGTCGTCCAGCTCTTCCGCATAGCTGTCGTAGACGCACACCGTGCAGCCGCTCTCGCAGCAGTCGCTGGGCAATGGCGGTTCCGGCGCCACGGGGCGGGGATCCGGCGTGGGAAGCGCGGTGTGCGGGCGCTCCGGGGTGGAATCGGGCATCGGCACAGGATATCGCAGCGCGGCAGGGGTTCCTCCCGTCGCCCCGAGGTGGCGTGCGGCCGGTCGGGCCGGGCACGAGCGCGAAGCGCGCCGCGTCAGCGTGGCGGTGCCCGTGTCGTGGCCGCTTGCGGCCGGGCCGGCGCGGTGCCGTCGCCGTGCTGCGGTTCCGCGCGTTGGTTGAACAGCCGCAGCGGACGGCCATCCTCGAGCCGCAGTTCAAGCGTGTCCTGCAACCGGCGCAAACGGTCGAGCCGTGCGCACACGGCACCGGCCTGCGCCTCCAGCGCCCGCTCGCGCGTGGCGATCCGGCGGGCGCGATCGCCCTCCGTCGTCATCGGGGGGTGCAGGCGCGCGGCACCGCGGGTGAGTGCCGCACGCACCACGCGTGCAGGCATGGCCGGCGTCGCAAGCTCGTGGGCGGCCGCAGCCAGGTCCGCCTCGAACGCACGACCGTTGGCCTGCGGATGCCAGCTGCCGCGCCCCAGCGTCTGTTCCACCCGCAGCAGCGCGCGCTGGCGCAACGCCTCGATGTCGCGGGCGCGGCGGGGGTCGCCACCCAGTGCCGCCTGCATGCCATCCAGGGCGTCGAAACCGATATGGATCGCCTCGCGCGCCACCGCGGCGATATCCGGCAGCAGTGCGCGCGTGCCGGCTTCGATCTCGCGCAGGCGACGCGCATCCGCGGCGCTGACCTGGCGCGCGGCGCCGTCCACGCGCAGGGTGCCGTCGTGGATCTCCACCCGCTTCGGCGACGCGTCGCCGGTCGCCTCGAAGCGCAGGCCACCGGTGTCCACCTGCATGGCGTAGGGCGTTTCGACGTTGCACCCGGCCCTGTCGCGGGTGCCGGCGGACGCCGGGGCCACGGCGAGCCACAGCGTGATCACGGAGACGGCGAGAACAGCGCGCGGGCAGGCCATGGCGGCAGGTCCTGGCGGATGCGACAGCGGCAGCATGGACCTGCGCGCGGGCCGCGCCACCGGCCAGAAGTCATCGGGTGTCGAAGGTCACGCCGAGCCCCGCGTCGCGCGCGACAGCCTGCTAGAGTCCGGCGGGTTGCAGCACGGGATGGCGATCGGGTGAACGCGGTATCCATGGACACGGGCGGCGCGCCGGTGGCGGCCGACAACGAGGGCCGCATCGTGGCCGCGCTGGTCGCGCGCGGACGCCTGAAGGACGCCGACCTCGCCCGCGCGCGGCGCGTGCACGAGGAGTCCGGCGGCAGCCTGCTGGGCCTGCTTGGCCGGCTCGGGCTGGTGTCCGAGCGCGACCACGCCGAAACCTGCGCGGAGGTGCTGCAGCTGCCCCTTCTGGCCGCGCGCGAACTGCCCGAGGCCCCGCCCGAGCCGCTGGAAGGCAGCCAGCCGCTGGCGCTGCGTTTCCTCAAGGAATTCCACCTGTGCCCGGTCGGCGAGCGCGATGGCCGCCTCGAGCTGCTGATGGCCGACCCCTGGGACGACTACGCCCGCCAGGCGGTGGCACTGGCCACCGGCAGCGCGCTGGCACCGGTGGTCGGGCTGCGTTCGGAGATCGCCGACCTGGTCGAGCGCTGGTACGGCCAGGGCCGCAGCGCGATGGGCACGATCGTGGAATCCGCCGATGGCGACGGCGGTGCCGATGTCGACGACGTCGAACACCTGCGAGACCTCGCCTCCGGCGCGCCGGTGATCCGGCTGGTGAACCTGGTGATCCAGCGTGCGGTGGAACTGCGCGCGTCCGACATCCACATCGAACCGTTCGAGAGCCGGCTGAAGGTGCGGTACCGCGTCGACGGCGTGCTGATCGACGGCGAGAGCCCGCCGGTCAACCTGACCGCGGCGGTGATCAGCCGCATCAAGATCATGGCCCGGCTCAACATCGCCGAGCGCCGGCTGCCGCAGGACGGCCGCATCATGCTGCGCGTGCAGGGCAAGGAACTCGACCTGCGCGTGTCCACGGTGCCGACCGCACACGGCGAAAGCGTGGTGATGCGCCTGCTCGACCGCGAGACCGTGGTGCTGGATTTCCACCGGCTCGGTTTCACCGACGGGTTCCTGCCGCAGTTCCAGCAGGTGCTCGACCAGCCGCACGGGATCCTGCTGGTCACCGGCCCGACCGGTTCGGGCAAGACCACGACGCTCTACACCGCGCTGTCGAAGCTCAACACCGCCGACGTCAAGATCATCACCGTCGAGGATCCGGTCGAATACCAGATCGAGGGCATCAACCAGATCCAGGCGAAACCCGCGATCGGGCTGGACTTCGCCAACGCACTGCGTTCGATCGTGCGCCAGGACCCGGACATCATCATGATCGGCGAGATGCGCGACCTGGAGACCGCGCGCATCGCGATCCAGTCGGCGCTCACCGGCCACCTGGTGCTCTCCACACTGCACACCAACAACGCCGCCGGCGGCATCACCCGCCTGCTCGACATGGGTGTCGAGGACTATCTGCTGACCTCGACGGTCAACGGCATCCTGGCCCAGCGGCTGGTGCGGCGGCTGGAGCCCACGCACGCCGAGCGCTACCCGGCCTCGCCGGAGGAGATCGCGAAGTTCGACCTGCGCCGCTTCCAGCCCAAGGGCGAGGTCTTCCTCTACCGGCCGCGCGGCTCGGCCATCGCGCCCACCGGCTACCTCGGCCGCACCACCATCGTCGAATTCCTGGTGATGAACGACGAGCTGCGGCGCGCGGTGATGCGCCACGCCGGCATGGGCGAACTCGAACGCATCGCCCGCGACGCCGGCATGCAGACCATGTACGAGGACGGCATCCGCAAGGCACTCGCCGGCCAGACCACCATCGAGGAAGTGCTGCGGGTGACGGAGGATGGGGTAGGCCCGCCGGGCGGTTGCCGACATGGCGTCTGCGGAAGTTCCAGTGGTTGATATCGACGTCATCCCCGCGGAAGCGGGGATCCAGTGGCTTTTCTTCCCGGAGGCAGTCATGGACAGACTTCCAGCGGTCTACATACTCGGCAGCGGGCGCAACGGCACGCTTTACATCGGCGTGACCAGCGATCTGATCTCCCGTACCTGGCAGCACCGCGAGCACCTTGTGGACGGATTCATCCGGAGGTACGGCGTCACGCAATTGCTCTGGTACTGCGCTGCGGACACCATGGAAGCGGCGATCCTGCGCGAGAAGCAGCTGAAGAAGTGGAACAGGAACTGGAAGATCCAGCTGATCGAGAAGCAGAACCCCTACTGGAACGATATCTGGCCGACAATCTCGGACACCGTGGCCAAGACACCGGATTCCCGCCTTCGCGGGAATGACGAGCCGTGGCAGGAGCGTGGAAACGACACGCGGAAGCGCAGGCCGAGCAGCCCATGACCCTCTACCGCTACAAGGCGCTCAACGCGCGCGGTGAACTGCTCGACGGCCAGATGGAGGCCGCCAGCGAGCAGGACGTGGTGCTGCGGCTGCAGGAACAGGGGCATCTTCCCGTCGAGACGCGGCCGGCCAGCGAAGGCGGTGGCGACAGTGCGTGGAGGGCGCTGTTCAAGCCGAAGCCTTTTGGCGGCCAGCGGCTGGTGCAGTTCACCCAGCAGCTGGCGACATTGCTTGCGGCCGGGCAGCCACTCGATCGCGCGCTCACCATCCTGCTCGACCTGCCGGACGATGCCGCGGCGCGGCGCACCCTGCTCGACGTGCGCGATGCGGTGCGCGGCGGCAGCCCGTTGTCGACCGCGCTGGAACGCCAGCACGGCACGTTCTCGCGGCTCTACGTGAACATGATCCGCGCGGGCGAGGCCGGCGGCAGCCTGCACGAGACCCTGCAGCGGCTGGCCGATTACCTCGAGCGCAGCCGCGCATTGCGCGGACGCGTGGTCAACGCACTGATCTATCCGGCGATCCTGCTGGTGATGGTCGGCGGCTCGCTGCTGTTCCTGCTCGGCTACGTGGTGCCGCAGTTCGCGGCGATGTATGAAAGCCTCGACGCCACGCTGCCGTTCTTCACCCGCATCGTGCTCGGCATCGGCGAGTTCGTGCGCGACTGGTGGATCGTGCTGCTGGTGCTGCCGTCGCTGGCGCTGTGGTGGCTGGACCGGCGCCTGCGCGACCCGGCCTTCCGCCTGCGCTTCGATGAGCGCCTGCTCGGCGTGCGCTTTGCCGGGCCGCTGGTCGCGCGGCTGGAGACCGCGCGGCTGGCGCGCACGCTGGGCACGCTGCTGCGAAATGGCGTGCCGCTCATGGGTGCGCTCGGCATCGGCCGCAACGTGCTCGGCAACCGTGCACTCGCCGCCGACGTCGCCGCCGCGGCGGAAGAGGTCAAGGGCGGTGCCGGTCTCGCCACCGCGCTGGCGCGCAACAAGCGCTTCCCGCGCCTGGCGGTGCAGATGATCCAGGTCGGCGAGGAGTCCGGCGCGCTGGATACGATGCTGCTCAGGACCGCCGACACGTTCGAACAGGAGACCGCGCAGGCGCTGGACCGCATGCTGGCCGCGCTGGTGCCGGTGATCACGATGGCACTGGCGCTCATCGTGATGGTCGTCATCCTCGCCGTGCTGGTCCCGATCTACGATCTCACCAACGTCATGGGCTGATGGCATGAATTCATATCGTTATTGCAGAAGGGCGGGGCGCGTGGGTCCTGCCGGAACAAATGGAGTTTCGCGGGTGGGTGTGCGTGGTGGTTCGCCTTGCGCAGGCCGTGGCGACGGCTTCGGCAGCATCAGACTTTCACTCCGGTCCCAGCGCCGCGACGGCTTCGGCAGGCCGGGCGCTTCGATGTCCGCGCAGCGCGGTTTCAGCCTGATCGAGATCATCCTGGTGGTGGTGCTGATCGGCGGCATCGTGGCATTTGCCGCCACCCGCATCCTCGGCGGCGGTGATCGTGCGCGGGTCAACCTTGCGCGCGCGCAGGTGCAGACGCTGGTGGAAAAGGTCGACAGCTACCGCATGGACACCGGCCGCCTGCCGAATGCACTCGGCGACCTGGTGACCCAGCCCGGCGATGCCGCCGGCTGGCTGGGGCCCTATGCGCGCGCCTCCGAGCTCAACGATCCCTGGGGCACGCCGTTCGAGTTCCGCGTGCCCGGCGAAGGCAGGCCGTTCGAGATCGTGAGCTACGGTGCCGACCGCAGTCCGGGCGGCGACAGCGTCAACGCCGACATCCGCAGCGAGTGATCCCATGGCGGCGGCGCACCGGGCGTGGCCGTCGCGTTCGCGCGGGTTTTCGCTGATCGAGGTGCTGGTGGTGGTGGCGTTGATCGCCGCCACCGGTGTGCTGGCGGTCGGGGTGTTCGGCAACGGCTTCGAACGCCTGCGGCTGCGCTCGGCGGTCAACGAGGTCGCCGGCAACCTGCGCCACACCCGTGCACTGGCGATCGCCACCGGCCAGCCGCAGCGATTCGTGGTGGTGCCGCAGGAGCGCAGCTGGCGTGCCGCCGGCGATCGCCATGGCCGCTTGCCGGAACAGCTCACGGTCGAGTTCACCGGCGCACGCGAAGTGCAGCCGCGCGAGGGCGAAGGCGCGATCGTGTTCTTCGCCGACGGCGCATCCACCGGTGGCCGCGTCGCGCTGGTGACCGGCAACGCGCGCTGGCATGTCGACGTGGCCTGGCTGACCGGCGAGGTGCGCGTGCACCGGGGCGGGCCAACGCCATGAGCTGCACGCACCCCACGCGACCCGCCCGCGCTGCCCGCCGTTGCATGGCCGGGCGCATGCGTGGCTACACCCTGCTCGAGGTGCTGGTGGCATTCGCGGTGCTGGCACTGGCGCTGACCCTGCTGCTGGGCACGCTGTCGGGCGGCGCACGCCAGGTGCGCTGGTCGGCGGACGCCGGGCGCGCCGCGCTGCACGCGCAATCGTTGCTGGCCGATGTCGGCGTCGGCGCGGTGCTCGAAGCCGGCCGCCGCGAGGGCGTGTTCGACGACGGCCGCTACCGCTGGTCGCTCGAGGTCGCGCCCTGGGTGGAGCCGGGCCGCCCACCGCCGGGCACCGTCGACCCGTGGGCACCGCAACTGCTGTCGGTGCAGCTCACCGTGCTGTGGGGAGAGGGCGGCCCGCGCGAACGCCTGCAGCTGCATTCGTTGCGGCTGGTGCAGGCCGATGCCATTGCCGGGGCGCTGCCATGAAGCCGTCCCGGTACCGCGGTCCGGGGCGTGCGGGCGGTGGCGATGGCTTCAATGGAACGGGTGGGTCGTGCCGGTCCAGGCGGCAGGCGCGCTCACGCGGTGACCTGCCTTGCGCAGGCCGTGGCGACGGCCCCGACAGCAGCGGGGTTTCATCTCCGTCCTTGCGCGGCCGTGGCGACGGCTTCCACCGGCCCGGTGCGTCGTTCCAGTTCCAGCGGCAGGGGCTTTGTCGCAGTGGTTCACCGTGCGCAAGCCGTGCCGACGGCTTCTGCAGGCCGGTTGCTTCCATATCTGCTCAGCGGGGCTTCACCCTGATCGAGATCCTGCTGGCCACCGTGCTGCTGGCGGCCGGGCTCGCGCTGGGGTTTGCCACGCTGCGCGCGGCCACCGCCACCGTCGAACGCGGCGAGACGCTGGCACGCGACAGCGAGCGCATGCGCGCGGTCAGCATCTTCCTGCGCGGGCGGCTGGTGGCGGCAATGCCGATGGCGTTCGCACAGGACGAGCAGAGCGGCGCGCCGCTGCGCTTCGTCGGCGAGGCCGACCGCATGCGGTTTGTTTCGCAGCTGCCGGACTATCTCGGCCGCGGAGGGCCGGCCCTGCACGATATCGGTGTCGAACGCGGCACCGGAGGGCTGCGGCTGGTGGTGTCGTTCGCCAGCGTGGTCGGGGGCGCCACGTTCGAGGAGCGTCCGGCGCGCGCGCCGGAGCCGTTGGCGGACGGCCTGGAGGCGGTGCGTTTCGCCTATCGCGGCCTGGATGCCGAGGGCGCGCCGACCGCATGGCTCGATCGTTGGGACGGCGCCGACGAGCTGCCGCTGCAGGTGCGGGTGGAGATCACCGGTGGCCAGGGCGCACGCTGGCCGACGCTGCTGGTAGCGCTGCCGCAGGGAAGCGGCCGCATGCAGGATCCGGCGGGGCTGGTGCCGTGACGCCGCCCATCGCGCGTCGGCATGCGCAGGGTGCGGCGCTGCTGCTGGTGCTGTGGCTGATCGCGCTGCTGGCCGCACTGGTCGGTGCGTTCGCGCTGACCGCACGCACCGAACACCTGCAGGGCCGCGTGCTGCATCGCGGCGTCATCGCCAGCGAGGCGGCGCACGCCGGGCTGGAGTACGCGGTCGCGCGGGTCATCGACACCACGCCTGACGGGCGCTGGCTGGCCGACGGCCGCGACTACCGATGGGATTTCCACGAGGCGGCGCTGACCCTGCGCATCGTCGACGAAACCGGCAAGGTCGATCTCAACGTCGCCCAGGCGCCCCTGCTTGCCGCGCTGCTGCAGGCGGCGGGCGCCGACCCGCAGATGGCCGAGCAGCTGGCCGGCGCGATCGCCGACTGGCGCGATACCGATGATCTCGGCCAGCCCGCGGGCGCCGCCGAGGATCCGCAGTACGCCGCCGCCGGCCTGCCCTACGGTGCCAAGGACGCGCCGTTCGAGGACGTCGGCGAGTTGCAGCAGGTGCTGGGTATGACGCCGGCGCTGTATGCCGCGGCCGCGCCGCACCTGACCGTCTACAGCGGGTTGCCGTCGCCGGACCCGCGCTTCGCCGGTGCGGTGGTGCTGCAGGCGATGGGCCTCGACCCGCAGCCGGTGCTGGAGCAGCGTTCGCAGGCGGGCGGAATCACCCCGCCGGCGGACCTGCTGGGTGCCGGAACCGGGACGTATAGTATCGACAGCCATGCCCGCCTCGCCGATGGCCGCGAGGCGGTGCTGCGGGCGGTGGTGCGGGTCGGCGGGGGGGCGCCGGGCACCGCCTACACGCCACTGTTCTGGAACGAAGGAGTGTCCGTATCCGAGTCGCAGCCCCGTCCCTGATGCGCCCTGTCGCCGGTGCCGGCGCGGCTGCGCATGTGGACACATCGTTGCCACTGCCGCAGGAACGTGCCGTCGTCGCGCCGCGCGGTTGCCGGGGCTGCGGCTGATGGCGGGCGTCCCCGGAGCCACGTCGCCCGCGGCCTCGCGCGCGGCAGTCGCCGGCAGGCTCGCGCCGCGCCTGCTGTCCGCCTGGCGGTGGTGGA
>NWQL01000001.1:31416-94052 GCA_002798175.1 Lysobacteraceae bacterium NML91-0213
AGCGCCTCGGGCTGCTGCCGCAACGCCTGTTGCTGTCCCCGTAGGGTGCGGATCTCGCAATCGCACTGGAGCGCGCCGGCGAGCCGCGCACGCTGGCGGTGCTGCCGTGGCAGCACGGCGACGGCGCCGGTGCCGCCGTGCTGGCCCGGGTACTGGCGCCGTCGCTTGCCGACATGCCGCGCTGGCTGGTGCTGCCGGCCGGGAGCGGCCTGCGGCGCACGCTGCGGCTGCCGGCCGCGGCCGCCGATCGCCTGCGCGACGTGGTCTCGTTCGAGATCGATCGCCAGACCCCGTTCTCGGCGCAGACCGCGGTGTTCGATGCGCGCGTGCTCGCGTTGCGCGACGACGGCCAGCTGGATGCGGAACTCGTGGTGGTGCCGCGGCGCACGCTCGACGATGCGCTGGCGGCGCTGGGCCCGGTCGCCGACACCCTGGCCGGGGTCGACCTCGACGATGGCAGCGGGCAGGCACTGGGGATCGACCTGCTGCCGGCCGCGCGGCGCCTGCACCGTGCCGATCCGCGGCGACGCTGGAACCTGCTGCTGGCGGCGATCGCCTCGTGCGCGCTGGTGGCGGGGATGTGGCAGGTGCTCGACAACCGGCGTGATGCTGCCGACGCGTTCGAGGAGGCGTCGCGGCCGGTGATCGCGCAGGCGCGCGCGGCCTCGGCGCAACGCCAGCGCCTCGCCACGCTGATCGAGGGCATGCAGTACCTGCAGGCCCAGCGTGCGGCGCGCCCGACGATGGTCGAGATCCTCGACGAGCTCAGCCAGCGGCTGCCCGATGGCACCTATCTGGAAAAGCTCGCGGTCGAGAACGACCGCCTGTTGCTGATCGGCCTGAGCAGCGAGGCCTCCGCGCTGGTCGGGCAGCTGGAGGACTCGCCACTGTGGCGGTCGCCGGCGCTGACCGGCGCGCTGCAGCCCGATCCGCGCAGCCGCCGCGACCGCTTCACGCTGACCGCCGCCCTGGCCGTCACCGGAGCCGGCGCCGCAGCGCCACCGCCCGTGCGCGGAGGTCCAGATGCGGGCGGTTGAGGTGCGGCCACGTGATCGCTGGCTGGCGCTGGGCCTGCTGCTCGTGGTGCTGGCGGTCGGCTACCTGGTGCTGGTGCATCCGTGGTGGACGCTGCCCATGCGCGAAGCCGGCGCGCGAATCCAATCCCTGCAGCAGCGCGAACTGCGCGCACGCACCGTGCTGCAGCAGGCGCCGCAGGTGGAGGCGCGGGCCATCGAGCTTGCCGAACGCTACGCGCGCACGCCCGGCTTCCTGCCCGAGCGCAGCCCGGAGCTGGCCACCGCCTCGCTGGTGCAGCGGCTGGAGTCGGCGGTGGCTGAGGCCAGCCCCGGCAACCGCAGCTGCGCGATCGTCAACCGTTCGCCGATGCAACTGCCCGCCCAGGACGCCCGCTTTCCGCGGGTGGTGGTGCAGGCGCGGATCCGCTGCGGCGCGCCGGAACTCGCCGCGCTGCTGCACGTGCTCGAAAGCGGTGCCCCGCGGCTGTTCGTCGACAACCTCAACGTGCTGTCGCAGCGGCATTTCCTTGCCGCCGAGGCACCGGGGCAGGGCGTCGGCCTGGACGTGAGCTTCGATCTGTACGGGTTCCTGCAGCCCGCGGAGGCCGCCGATGCGCCTTGAGCAGGCAGGCACTTCGACCGGCATGCTCGCGGCGCTCGCGCTGTGGGCGGTGCTGCTGTGGCTGCTGGCGCTGGCCGGGCTGGGCAGCCGCGTGGCCGCGCTGCCCGACGACGCCTCGCTGCTGCAGCCCCTGCCGCAGGCCGGCGAGCCGGCAGCCGAACGCCTGGGGCCGCTGCCGCAGTACGCCGCGATCGGGGACCGGCCGCTGTTCGCCGAGGACCGTCGCCATCGGCCGTTCGTGATAGAAGGCGCGACCGAGGAGGCCGGCGCACCGGATTTCGACGTGGTGCTGACCAGCGTGCTGATCACCCCGTCGCTGCGGATGGCGATCGTGCAGCCGCGCGAAGGTGGCGAGGCGCTGCGCGTGCGCGTGGGCGATGCCCCGCGCGGGTTCGGCAACTGGGCGTTGCGCTCGGTGTCGCCGCGGGCGGCGGTGTTTGCCGGTCCGGATGGCGAGCGCGTGCTGGAGCTGCGCGTCTACGACGGCCAGGGTGGGCAGCCACCCACGGTGATGCGCAGCACCACCGACCAGGCGGTCGTGGCCGCCCGGCAGGCCGAGGCGCGTGCCAACGCCGCAGCGGGCGCGCGGCCATCGGGCGCGCGCGGCGCGTCCACCCGCGACGCGCCGCCACCCGCACCACCCGCCTTGCCTCCACCGGCGGCGCAGTCGCCCGCGGTGGTCGAGGGTGGCGACAGCGCACCGCGCGCCGCCGATCCCACCCCGGCCAGCCAGGCCGAAGCCATCCGCCGCCGCATCGAGGCGCGCCGCGCGCGCCTGCAGGCCGAACGGGCCATGCGGCCCGCAGAACCCGTAGAGTCCCCGCAATGACGCGATCCCAGCTTGCCCTGCTCCATTGCCGCCTGCTCCAGTGCCGCCTGTTCCGTGAGCGTGCGTTCCGTTGCCGCGCCTTCGCGCTTGCGCTGCTGCTGGGCCTGCTGGCCGGCTGCGCGTCGATCGCGGTGCCGGAAATCCGCCGTGACGCGCAGCCGATGGTGGCGCCGGGCGAGGTGGAGCGCGAAGCACTCGACGAGGCCGATGCCGGCCCGCGCGCGCAGGTGCGCCGCGGCACCCAGCAGACCATCAACCGCGCCGCCGCCGCGCAGCCGCTGCCCAACCTCGGCGGCACCAGCGGCGAGGCCACCTTCAACTTCGAAGGCGAGTCGGTGCATGCGGTGGTCAAGGCGGTGCTGGGCGACATGCTCGGCCAGAACTACGTGATCGCCCCGGAAGTGCAGGGCACCGTGACCCTGGCCACCCCGCGCCCGGTGGGCGCCTCGCAGGCACTGAGCCTGCTGGAGATGGTGCTGGGCTGGAACAACGCGCGGATGATCTACAGCGACGGCCGCTACAACATCGTGCCCGCGGATACCGCGATGGCCACCGGCGCGGTGGCCCCGCGCACCGGCAGCGCCACGGGCGCGCGCGGGTTCGAGGCGCGCACGGTGCAGCTGCAATACATCTCGGCCACCGAGATGGAGAAGATCCTCGAGCCGTACGCGCGACCGAATTCGATCGTCAACGTCGACAACGGCCGCAACGTGATCACCGTGGCGGGCACCCGCGCCGAGCTGGAGAACTACCTGCGCACGATCGAGATCTTCGACGTCGACTGGCTGGCCGGGATGTCGGTGGGTGTGTTCCCGCTCGAATCCGGCCGCGCCACCCAGGTGGTCGGTGATCTGGAAAAGGTGTTCGGCGAGGACAGCGGTTCGCCGGTGGCGGGCATGTTCCGCTTCCTGCCGCTGGATGGCGCCAACGCGGTGATGGTGATCACCTCGCAGCCGGCCTATCTCGACGAGATCCAGCGCTGGCTCGAGCGCATCGACACCGCCGGCGGCGAGTCGCGGCTGTTCTCCTACGAGTTGAAGTACATCAAGGCCGCGGAGCTGGCCGAGCGGCTGGCGCAGGTGTTCGGGGCGTCGTCGGGTGGTTACGGCGAGACCGGCGGCAGCGCGTCGCTGATGCCGGGCACCACGCAGACGCGCATCGGCAGCCAGGACGACAGCCGTCGCGGCGGCGCGTCGATGAGCGGCGGCAACGACCGTTTCGGCGGCGGGGCCGGCACCGGCGGCGGCTTCCAGGGCGAGATGTCGCTCAACCCGGCCAGCCAGGGCAATACCAGCGTGATGCTGGAAGTCGAGGGATCGCGCGTCGGCGTGTCCGCGGTGGACGAGACCAACACCCTGCTGGTGCGCGCGACCGCTTCGGCGTGGAAGTCGATCCGCGAGGTGGTGGAGCGGCTCGATGTGATGCCGATGCAGGTGCACATCGAGGCGCAGGTGGCCGAGGTGTTGCTGAAGGGTGATCTGCGCTACGGGGTGAACTGGTTCTTCGAGCGCGCGGTGACCGATGCGGGCCTGCCCAGCGCGGTGGGGCGCACGACCTGGAGTGGCCTGGCCGGCAATGTCAGTGGCACCGAACGAGGCGGAGTCGCCCCGGGGCTGGGCTGGACCTTCCTCGGCCGCAATGCGGCGGCGGTGCTGTCGGCGCTCGATGAGGTCACCGACGTGCGCCTGCTGCAGACGCCATCGGTGTTCGTGCGCAACAACGCCGAGGCCACGCTCAATGTCGGCAGCCGCATCCCGGTGGCCTCGGTCAGCGTCAACCCGGTGTTCGGCGGCGGCGACAACGCGATCAGCCAGGTGCAGTACATCGACACCGGCATCATCCTGACCGTGCGCCCGCGGGTGACCCGCGACGGTACGGTGTTCCTCGATATCGTGCAGGAAGTGAGCACCCCAGGCGACGAGCCCGACCAGTACGGCAACGTGCGCATCAACACCCGGCGGATGAAGACCGAAGCCGCGGTGCAGGCCGGCGACACGGTGATGCTGGCCGGCCTCATCAGCGACCAGAACACCCGCGGCTCCACCGGCTTCCCGGGCCTGAGCCGGATCCCGGTGGTGGGCGGGCTGTTCGGCCAGCAGCGCATCGCCAGCGAGCGCAGCGAGGTGATCATCCTGCTGACGCCGACCATCGTGCGCGATCCCAACGAGGCGCGCCGCCTCACCGACGAATACGGCCGCCGCTTCCGCGCGCTCGATCCGATGCGCCAGCAGCAGGCGGACGAGGCCGGCCGGGCCGCCGACCGGGTCGAGTGAGCATGTCGCGGGACGGGGCCCCCCGATGAGCACCTTGCCGATCATCGTGCTGCCGTTGGGCGTCGACGACGACGCGCTCGACGCCTGCCTGGCCGCGCTCGATGCCGGCACGCCGGCGGGCACGCGCGTGTGGCTGGCCGACGACGCCTGCGCCGGCCCGCGCGGGCTGGCGATCGTCGAGCGCTGGCTGGCCGGCACCCGTCTGCAGGCCGACTACAGCCGCCGCCAGCGCAGCATCGGCGAGGTTGCGCACCTCGACGAGGTGCTGGCGGCCTGCGGCGATGCCGACGTCGTCGTGCTCGCGCCCGATGCCATTCCCGCAGCCGGCTGGCTGACGCAGCTGGTGGCCTGTTTCGCGCGCGACGCCGCCATCGCCACCGCCACGCCGTGGTGCAACGCCGGCGAAACCGTGGCCTGGCCGCGGATCGGCGAGATCTGCGCGGTGCCGCGCGACCTCGTGCGCCTGGGTGACGCCTGTCTCACGCTGCCGCCGCTGCATCCGGAGCTGCCCGCCGCGGTCGGCCACGCCGTGCTGCTGCGTGGCACTGCGCGGCGCCGCGCCGGTGGCCTCGACGGATCGAGCTATGCCTCGTGGTACGCGGCGCTGATCGACCTGTCGTTGCGCCTCGCCGGACTGGGCTGGCGCAATGTGCTGTGCGAGACCGCATTCGTCGCCCGCGGTGGCGAGGGCGGTGCGGCGGATGGCGACATGCCGGCGCTCGCCGCGCGCTGGCCGGACTGGCATGCGCGCCTGGCCGCGTTCCTGATGCGCGACCCGCTGGCAGGCTGCCGGCAGGCGCTGCAGGCCGCGTATGCCGCGCTGGAAGGCCCGCCGACCCAGCGCGAACTGTTCCAGCAGGAAGCGGCCGCCCCCGGCGGCCCGCCACCGTCCCTCCCCCCTGCCACGCCGCCGCCTTCCGCTCCACGGACCCATTCCGCATGACGCACGCCAGTGCCACCACCACCGACGGCATCGCCGCGGTGGTGGTCAGCTACAACAGCGCCTCGACCATCGATGACTGCCTGACGCGCCTGCGCGCGGCCGATGGCGTCACCGAGATCCGCATCGTCGACAACAACTCGCAGGATGCGACCGTCGCCCTCGTGCAGCGCCATGCCAGCGCCGATGCGCGTGTGCGCTTCATCGCCAACCCGGACAACCCGGGGTTCTCGGTGGCCTGCAACCAGGGCGCCGCGGCCAGCGACGCGCCGTGGCTGGCCTTCGTCAATCCGGACTGCCTGCCCGACGCCGATGCACTGGCGCGGCTGCGCGCGCACGCCGCCGCGCACGACGGTCCGGTGCTGCTGGGCGGCGACCTGGTCGACGAGGCCGGCGTGCGCGATGGCGCCGCGCGCCGGCGCGATCCCGACTTCGGCGCGATGCTGCGCTCGGCGGCGGCACGGCAGCTGGACGTGCCGGTCGACGAGGCCACGCCGTTGCAGGACGTCGATGCGATCTCCGGTGCGCTGATGCTGATGCCGCGCGCGCTGTTCCGCCGTATCGGCGGCTTCGACAGCGGCTATCGCCTGCATGCCGAGGATCTCGACCTGTGCCGGCGCGCGCGCATGGCGGGGGCAACGGTGCGGGTCGCCAATGACGTGCGGGTGGTACATGTGCGCGGGGTGTCCAGCCGCTCGCGGCCGGTGTTCGTGGAATGGCACAAGCACCGCGGCCTGTGGCGCTATTTCCGGCGTTTCGAGGCGCCACGACGCAGCCTGCCGGAGCGCGGCGCGGTGTGGGCGGCGATCTGGCTGCGCTTCCCGCTGGCGGTGCTGCGGCAGCTGCGCCGGTAGGCGTCGCCGTCCGTTCGCGGGAAATGTCCTAGCCTGTCAGCCCGCACACGGGGGCCGCACATGCCCGTCATCCAGTCGCTGCTCGACACCGATCTCTACAAGTTCACGATGATGCAGGCGGTGCTGCATCAGTACCCGGCCGCGCAGGCCGAGTACCGCTTCCGCTGCCGCACCCCCGGCGTGGACCTCGCCTGCCACCTCGATGCGATCTCGGCCGGGATCGACGCACTGTGTGCGTTGCGCCTGCAGCCCGACGAGCTCGACTACCTGCGCGGCCTGCGCTTCATCAAACCCGACTTCGCCGACTTCCTCGCCCTGTTCCGCTTCGACCGCAAGTACGTCGAGCTGCGTGCGTCGGCCAACGTGCCCGGGGAGATCGAACTGTCGGTGGCCGGGCCGTGGCTGCACACGATCCTGTTCGAGGTGCCGCTGCTGGCGATCATCAACGAGGTGTATTTCCGCGACACCTGCGGCGCGCCGGACGAGGTCGAGGGCATGCGCCGCCTGCACGCCAAGATCGGGCGCATCAATGCGGCGGTCGGCTACGAGGACTGCCGGATCACCGATTTCGGCACCCGCCGCCGCTGGTCGCATGCATGGCACGACGCGCTGATCCCGCGGCTGGTGGCCGGGCTGGGCGACAGGTTCGCCGGCACCAGCAATGTCGACCTCGCGCGTCGCCACGGCCTGGTCGCGCAGGGCACCATGGCGCACGAATGGCTGCAGGCCTTCCAGGCGCTGGGGCCGCGGCTGCGTGATTCGCAGGCGGCGGCGTTCGACGCCTGGGCGCGCGAGTACCGCGGCGACCTCGGCATCGCGCTGACCGACGTGATCGGCCTGGATGCCTTCCTGCGCGACTTCGACCTGTATTTCTGCAAGCTGTTCGACGGCATGCGCCACGATTCCGGCGATCCCGTGGAATGGGGCGAGCGCCTGATCGCACACCTGCAGGCCCACCGCATCGACCCGCGCACCCGCACCCTGGTCTTCAGCGACGGCCTCGACATCGACCGGGTGATGCAGCTGTACGCGCATTTCCATGGCCGCTGCCGGATGTCGTTCGGGGTCGGCACCAACCTCACCAACGACCTTGGCCCCGATCCGTTGTCGATCGTGATCAAGATGGTCCGCTGCAACGGCCAACCGGTGGCCAAGCTCAGCGATTCGCCGGGCAAGACCATGTGCGACGACCCGGCCTACCTCGCCTACCTGCGGCAGGTGTTCGACGTCACCGCCCGGTGAGCGCCGCCGTGCCCGCGCCGCTGCCGGTGCTCGTCGTCACGATGGGCGTGAGCGGGTGCGGCAAGTCGACCCTGGCGGCGGGACTGGCCACGCGGTTCGGCCTGCGGCTGCTCGATGCCGATGACTTCCATCCGCCCGCGAACGTGGTGCGCATGGCCGGCGGCGAACCGCTGAGCGATGCGATGCGCGAACCGTGGATCGACGCGCTGTGCGCCGCGCTCCGCCTGTACCGGCAACGCGGCGAAAGCTGCGTGCTGGCGTTCTCGGGCTTGCGCCGCGCCCATCGCCAGCGCCTGCGCGAACTCGATTACCCGACGCTGTTCCTGCACCTGGTCGGCGACCAGCGGGTGATCCGCGCCCGGCTGCAGGCCCGGACCGGGCACTTCGCGACCGCCGCGCTGCTGGACAGCCAGCTGGCAACACTGGAACGACCGATCGACGAAGCGGACGTGGCGCCCATCGACGTCACGTCAGGATGCGACCCGATGCATCCACAGGCCATCGCGGCCGTGCAGGCATTCATCGCCGGGGCGGCGTCGGCGCGAGCGGCGAACGGGTCCACGGGGCCGGCCTAGCTGCGGAGCGGACGGGCGCGCGCTTCGCAGGTGCAGGCGCTCCGCGGGACCGGCCATCGTTGAATCGCAGGAACAGCCACTGCATCGCCCGCTTGCGCCGCGGCCATCACCGGCCTGACGCGCTCAGCGTGCGGCGTTGAGGGTGTCACGCAGGCTGCGCGCGGCGTGGGCGGCGGCGTCGGCGTAATCGTCGCCCGCCGAGGCGTACAGGATCGCGCGCGACGAGCTCACCAGCAGGCCGGTGCCGTCGGCGCTCTTCGCATTTCGTACCACGGCTTCGGCGTCGCCGCCCTGCGCACCGACGCCCGGCACCAGCAGCGGCATGTCGCCGACGATCGCGCGCACTTCGGCCAGCTGCGCGGGCCAGGTCGCACCCACCACCAGCGCGCAGTTGCCATGCGTGTTCCAGTCGCGGGCGATGGCTTCGGCGACGTGCTGGTACAGCGGGCGACCGCCAACGTCGAGGTCCTGCAGGTCGCAGGCGCCGGGGTTGGACGTGCGGCACAGGATCACCACGCCGCGGTCGGCGTGGTCGAGAAAAGGCTGAACCGAGTCGCGGCCGAGATACGGGTTCACGGTCACCGCGTCGGCGCGGTAACGGCCGAACGCTTCGACCGCATAGCGCTGCGCGGTGCTGCCGATGTCACCGCGCTTGGCGTCGAGGATCACCGGCACGGCCGGATGCGCGGCGTGCAGGTGGGCGACCAGCCGTTGCAGCGCATCCTCGGCACCGAGCGCGGCGAAGTGCGCGATCTGCGGCTTGAAGGCGCAGGCGAATTCCGCGGTGGCATCGGCGATGTCGCGGCAGAAGGCGAACACCGCGTCGGGGTCGCCATCGAACCGCGCGGGGAATTTCGCCGGCTCGGGATCGAGGCCGACGCACACCAGGGTGTCGGCGGCGTTCCAGCGCGCGCGCAGTGCCTGCATGAATCCCATGACTGGTTCCCCCGACGGTCGGATCAACGTCCCTGCACCCCCGCCTGCGCGGGGGGTGACGGGACGGCAAAGCCGTGGCCGCGCGGCGGCCACGGGCCGGATCGTTACTTCAACGCCTTGAAGCGCAGGCGCTTCGGGCCGGCGTCGTCGCCCATGCGGCGCTTCTTGTCTTCCTCGTACTCGCGATAGTTGCCCTGGAAGAACTCGACGTGCGAATCACCCTCGAAGGCGAGGATGTGGGTGGCGATGCGATCGAGGAACCAGCGGTCATGGCTGATCACGAACGTATTCCCCGGGAACTCCAGCAGCGCGTCTTCCAGCGCACGCAGGGTTTCGATGTCGAGGTCGTTGGATGGTTCGTCGAGCAGCAGCACGTTGCCGCCCTGCAGCAGGGTCTTGGCCATGTGCAGGCGGCCGCGTTCACCGCCCGACAGCGTGCCCACCAGCTTCTGCTGGTCCTGGCCCTTGAAGTTGAAGCGGCCGATGTAGGCGCGCGACTGGATCTCGATGCCGTTGATGTTGAGGATGTCGAGGCCGCCGGAGACTTCCTGGAACACGTTGTGGTTGCCCGTCAGCGCCTCGCGGCTCTGGTCGACATAGGCCAGCTTCACCGTCGGGCCGATGTCGATCGAACCGGAATCCGGCTTCTCCTGGCCGGTGATCATCTTGAACAGCGTCGACTTGCCGGCGCCATTGGGGCCGATGATGCCCACGATCGCACCCGGCGGCACCATGAAGCTCAGGTCGTCGATGAGCAGGCGGTCGCCGAACTTCTTCGAGACGTTCTTGAACTCGATCACCTTGTTGCCCAGGCGCTCGCCCGGCGGAATGAAGATCTCGTTGGTCTCGTTGCGCTTCTGGTAGTCGACCGACTGCAGTTCCTCGATGCGCGCCAGGCGCGCCTTGCCCTTGGAGCGGCCGCCCTTGGCGTTCTGCCGCGCCCACTCGAGTTCCTTCTGGATCGCCTTCTGGCGCGCCTTTTCCTGGTTGTCCTCCTGCTTGAGGCGGTCTTCCTTCTGCACCAGCCACTCGGTGTAGTTGCCCTTCCACGGAATGCCGCGGCCGCGGTCGAGCTCGAGGATCCACTCGGCGGCGTTGTCGAGGAAGTAGCGGTCATGGGTGACCGCCACCACGGTGCCGGTGTAGCGGGCCAGGAACTGCTCCAGCCATTCGACCGATTCGGCGTCGAGGTGGTTGGTGGGCTCGTCGAGCAGCAGCATGTCCGGCTTCTGCAGCAGCAGGCGGCACAGCGCGACGCGGCGCTTCTCGCCGCCGGAGAGCTTGCCGATCACTGCATCCCAGGGCGGCAGGCGCAGCGCGTCGGCAGCGACTTCGAGCTGGTTTTCCAGGGTGTGCGCGTCACCGGCGGCGAGGATCGCCTCCAGGCGCTCCTGCTCCTTGGCCAGGGCGTCGAAATCCGCGCCTTCCTCGGCGTAGGCGGCATAGACCTCTTCCAGCCGCGCCTGGGCCTGCAGCACCTCGCCCACGCCTTCCTCGACCGCCTGGCGCACGGTGTGCTCCGGGTTGAGTTCGGGCTCCTGGGCCAGGTAGCCGACCTTGGTGCCGGGCTGTGGGCGCGCCTCGCCCTCAAAGTCCTGGTCGACGCCGGCCATGATCCGCAGCACGGTGGACTTGCCGGAACCGTTCAGGCCGAGCAGGCCGATCTTGGCGCCCGGGAAGAACGACAGCGAGATGTCCTTGATGATCTGCCGCTTGGGCGGAACCACCTTGGACACGCGGTTCATGGTGTAGATGTATTGCGAGGACATGCAGGCTCCGTACGCGGACGGCGGCGCCAGCCGGGGGCTGCGCCGCGAGGGGAATTCGGGAACGGGGCATTATAGCGTCCGCCCGCGGGCCGGCTCCCGGTGGCGGGGTCGCCGGTTCAGCTGGAGCGGCGCGCCCGGCGGGTTTCCGGGGCACATGGCCGACCCTGGTCGCGGGGGCCGATACCGGCGCGCGGGGCTACAATCGACGGCACGCCCCCGCTGCCTGTGGAGTCACGATGTTCCCCCGCGATGCACGTATCGAAACCTACGATCCCGAGCTGGCCCGGGCGATTGCCGACGAGGCGCGCCGCCAGGAAGACCACGTCGAGCTGATCGCAAGCGAGAACTACGCAAGCCCGCGGGTGATGGAGGCCCAGGGCAGCCAGCTCACCAACAAGTACGCCGAGGGCTACCCGGGCAAGCGCTACTACGGCGGCTGCGAATACGTCGACGTCGCCGAACAGCTGGCGATCGACCGCGCCAGGGAACTGTTCGGCGCGGACTATGCGAACGTGCAGCCGCATTCCGGCTCGCAGGCCAACCAGGCCGTATACCTGGCGCTGCTGCAACCGGGTGACACCATCCTCGGCATGAGCCTTGCCCACGGGGGCCATCTCACCCACGGCGCCAGGGTCAACGTGTCGGGCAAGCTGTTCAACGCCGTGCAGTACGGCGTCGACGAACAGGGCCTGATCGATTACGACGAGGTCGAGCGGCTCGCGGTCGAGCACCAGCCGAAGATGGTGATCGCCGGTTTCTCGGCGTATTCGCAGGTCATCGACTGGGCGCGCTTCCGCGCGATCGCCGACAGGGTCGGTGCCTACCTGTTCGTCGACATGGCACACGTGGCCGGCCTGGTCGCCGCCGGCGTGTACCCGAACCCGGTCCCGCATGCGCACGTGGCCACATCCACCACCCACAAGACCCTGCGCGGGCCGCGCGGCGGCATCATCGTCGCCAGCCGCGATGCCATGGGCGAGCGTGCCGACGAGATCGTGAAGAAGCTGCAGTCGATCGTGTTCCCGGGCATCCAGGGCGGCCCGCTGATGCACGTGATCGCCGCCAAGGCCGTCGCGTTCAAGGAAGCGCTGGAGCCGGAGTTCAAGGCCTACCAGCAGCAGGTGGTGAAGAACGCGCAGGCGATGGCGAAGGTGATCATCGAGCGCGGCTACCGCATCGTGTCGGGCGGCACCGAAAACCACCTGATGCTGGTCGACATGATCGGCAAGGGCGTGACCGGCAAGGCCGCCGAGGAGGCACTCGGCCGCGCCCACATCACCGTCAACAAGAACGCGGTGCCCAACGACCCGCAGAAGCCGTTCGTGACCTCGGGGCTGCGCATCGGCACGCCGGCGGTCACCACCCGCGGCTACACCGAGGCCGATTGCGCGGAACTGGCCGGCTGGCTGTGCGACGTGCTCGACGCCCCGGAAGACGAGGCGGTGATCGAGCGCGTGCGCGCGCTGGTGACGGAGCAGTGCCGGAAGTACCCGGTCTATGGCTGAGCGCGGAGCCGATGTGCTGACCGACGCCGTGCCCCTGCGCGCGGCCGCCTGATGCATTGCCCGTTCTGCCAGCACACCGACACCCGCGTGATCGATTCGCGGGTGTCGGAGGACGGCGCGACGATCCGCCGCCGTCGCGAGTGCGAGGCCTGCGGCCAGCGCTGCTCCACGCTGGAGACCATCGAGCTCAAGCTGCCGGCGATCATCAAGTCCGATGGCCGGCGCGAGCAGTTCGACGCCAGGAAACTGCGCATCGGCTTCGACCGGGCACTGCAGAAGCGGCCGGTGTCGGAGGAACGCATCGAGGCCGCGGTGCGCGCGGTGGTGCACGCGGTGCGCATGAGCGGTGAGCGCGAGTTGCCGTCGATCCAGGTCGGCGGCTTCGTGATGGACGAGCTGCGCAAGCTCGACCATGTGGGCTACGTGCGCTTTGCGTCGGTGTACCGCTCGTTCCAGGATGTCGCCGATTTCCGCGAGGAACTCGACCGTCTCGAGCGCGAGCAGCCGGCCGAGGCGCAGCTGCCGCTGCTGGCCGGCGACGTGGTCGCCTTCGACAAGGGTGGCAAGGGCAAGGGTCGCAAGCGGTGAGGCGTGGCGCGGCGGTCACGGATGGCGCGGTGCCGGGACTGGTGAAGGCGCTGGTCGCGTCGCTGCCCGGTGCGCTGCTGCCCTGGTTGCTGGATCGCACGCTGGTGCCGGTGTTCATGCAGGCCGACGCCGGCGTGCCGGCATTGTCCGCGGCGTGGGCACGGCTGTATCCGCTGGCCTTCGCATGGCCGCTGCTGGTGGCCGGGATCTGGTGGCTGCTGCGCCGGCATCCGCTGCGCGACCGCCTGGCCGCGGGCATCGCCTGGGGCGGCTCGCTGCTGATCGATGCGGTGAGCATCGTCGCGGTGTTCCTGCTGGTGCTGGCGCTGCCGGCCTCGATCGCCTGAGGCGTCCGCGGCGGGTCTCGCCGCCCATCCTTTTCCCGGAGCGACGATGACCGCGAACACGTTCACCGCAATCGACCACGCGATGATGGCGCACGCGCTGCGCCTGGCCGAACGCGGTGCGTACACCACGAAGCCCAACCCGATGGTCGGCTGCGTGGTTGCGCAGGGCGACGAGGTCGTCGGCGAAGGCTTCCATGCCCGCAGGGGCGGGCCGCATGCCGAGGTCGAGGCACTGGCCGCGGCTGGCGAGCGTGCCCGCGGCGCCACCGCCTACGTCACGCTCGAACCCTGCGCGCATACCGGCAGCACGCCGCCGTGCGTGGACGCGTTGCTCGCGGCCGGCGTGTCGAAGGTCGTCGCGGCGATGCGCGACCCCTTCCCGCAGGTCGACGGTCGCGGGTTCGAGCGCCTGCGCGCGGCCGGGGTGGAGGTGGCCTCGGGGCTTCTGGAGGCGCAGGCGCGCCAGCTCAACCGCGGCTTCCTGTCGCGGGTGGAGCGCGGCCGCCCGTGGGTGCGGGTGAAACTCGCGATGAGCCTGGACGGGCGCACCGCCGCCGCCGATGGCGATTCGAAATGGATCAGCGGCGAGGCGTCGCGCCGCGACGTGCACCAGTGGCGTGCCCGCGCCGGGGCGATCCTGACCGCCAGCGGCACCGTGCTGGCCGACGACCCGGCGCTGACCGTGCGCTTCGATGACGACACGCCGTTCGTGCCGCCGCTGCGGGTGGTGCTCGATGCCGGGCTCGCCACCACCCACCGCGGCCGCATCCGCGAGGGCGATGCGCCCACGCTCTACCTGCACGCACCGGACGCGCGGCCGCCGCGCGACCTCGACATCGCCCGCGCCGCCGTGCCCACCCGCGATGGTCGCCTCGACCTGCATGCGGTGATGGCAACGCTTGGCGGGCTGCAGATCAACGAGGTCCACGTCGAGGCCGGCGCCTCGCTGTGTGGCGGCCTGCTCAGGGCGGGCCTGGTGGACGAGATCGTGCTGTATGTCGCGCCGGTGCTGCTGGGCGAGGACGCGCGCCCGCTGTTCGACGGACTGGACCTGCACACCATGGCGGAACGCATCGGGATGGAAACAACCGAGACCCGCCAGGTGGGCCTCGACCTGCGGCTGATCCTGCGCCCGCGCGCGGGTTGAGCGCGCTGCCGGCGGGACACTGCGTCTGCCCCGCTCCCGGGGCCGGGTGGGGGGGCGGTGCTAGAATCCCGCGCTGCCGGCCACGCCGGCATTCCCACAACCAGGCGTCTTCAGGGCGGGGTGCGATTCCCCACCGGCGGTAGGTGCCAGCAACGGCACGAGCCCGCGAGCGCTCCGGCGGACCATGCCATCGGCATTGCCCGCGGGAGGTCAGCAGATCCGGTCCGATGCCGGAGCCGACGGTTACAGTCCGGATGGAAGAAGACGGGTTTTCGCGGCGACTCGCCGCGCGTCCGTCGTGTCCGCAGACGTCTTCCGAGCGGAAGACAGCAGCATGTTCACTGGAATCATCACCGGCGTCGGCCGGATTGCCGCACGCGAGCACCGTGGCGGCGACCTGCGCCTGACCGTGGCCACCGGCAGCCTGCCATTCGACGCGCCGCAGCCGGGCGAGAGCATCGCCGTCAACGGCGTGTGCCTGACCGTCGTTGCGTTCGATGCCGCCAGCTTCCAGGCCGATGTCTCCACCGAAACCCTGGCCCTGACCACGCTGGGCAGCCTGCGCGACGGTGCGCCGGTCAACCTCGAACGCGCCCTGCGTGCCAGCGACCGTCTCGGCGGGCATCTGGTGAGCGGCCATGTCGACGGGCTGGGGCGGGTGGCATCGATCACCGATGACGCGCGCGCGCAGCGCTGGCGCTTCGGGGCGCCGGCGTCGCTGCTGCGCTATATCGCGAAGAAGGGCTCGATCTGCGTGGACGGGGTGAGCCTGACGGTCAACGCCGTCGATGCGGACGGCTTCGAGGTGGCGCTGGTGCCGCATACCGTCGCCAACACCGCGTTCGCCACCACCGGCGTGGGCGCGGCGGTCAACCTCGAGGTCGACCTCGTCGCGCGCTATGTCGAGCGCCTGCTTGCCGACCGCGGCCCGGCCGCGTTTCCCTCCGCTTCCTGACGGCTGCCATGTCCTTCGCCCCCATTCCCGAACTGATAGAAGAAATCCGCGCCGGCCGCATGGTCGTCATCGTCGACGACGAGGACCGCGAGAACGAGGGCGACCTCGTGATGGCCGCGGAGCTGGTCAAGGCCTCCGACATCAATTTCATGGTCACACACGGTCGCGGCCTGGTGTGCCTGTCGATCTCGCAGCCGCGCAGCCGCCAGCTGGGCCTGGAGCCGATGGTCCAGTCCAACACCGCGCAGTTCGCCACCAACTTCACCGTCAGCATCGAAGCCGCCGAAGGCGTCACCACCGGCATCTCCGCTGCCGACCGCGCGCATACCATCCGCACCGCGGTGCGCCCCGATGCAAAGCCGAGTGACCTCAGCCGGCCCGGCCATATCTTCCCGCTGATCGCCCAGCCCGGCGGCGTGCTGACCCGCGCCGGCCACACCGAGGCCACCGCCGATCTCGCCGAACTGGCGGGCCTCGAGCCGGCCGGCGTGCTGGTGGAGATCCTCAACGCCGATGGCACCATGGCGCGCCGCCCGGAGCTCGAGGTGTTCGCGCGCGAGCACGGGCTCAAGATCGGCTCGATCGCCGACCTGATCGCCTACCGGCTTGCCACCGAGCACACCGTCGAGCGCGTCGACGAGCGCGAGGTCGACACCGATGCCGGCCCGTTCCGGCTGGCGACCTACCGCGACCGCATCGCCCACGAGCTGCATTTCGCGCTGGTGCGCGGCACGCCGTCGGCGGAACGGCCGGCGCTGGTGCGCGTGCACGTGGAGAACCCGCTGTCGGACCTGCTGCGCTGGCGGCGCGAGGACTTCGGCGTTGCCACCACCGACGCGCTGCGCGCGATCGCCGATGCCGGCGAGGGCGTGCTGGTGGTGCTGTCGTCGCCGCGCGATTCCGATGCCCTGCTGTCGCGCGTGCGCTCGCAACCGGAGCTTGCGATGGCGGGCAAGGGCAAGGATGTCGGCCAGTGGCGCCGCAACGGTGCGGGTGCGCAGATCCTCGCCGACCTCGGCCTGCGCCGGCTGCGCGTGCTGGGCACGCCGCGTCGGCAGGTCGGCCTGTCCGGCTTCGGCCTGGAGGTGGTGGAGACCATCGAGCCGGCCGCGTTGTCCACCGGCGCCGCCACCCCCGCGGGTTAAACTGCGCGCCTTCCCCGGAGTCATCCCCGCATGAGTCATTACGAGGGCGACCTGCGCCCCGCACAGGGCGCGCGTTTCGCCATCATCGCCAGCCGCTGGAACCCGCGCATCACCGACACCCTGGTGGCCGGTGCGCGCAGGGTGTTCGCCGACAACGGCGTACCCGAGGATGCGGTCGACGTGGTCCGCGTGCCCGGCGCCTGGGAGATTCCCGTGGCCGCCGCGCGCGTGGCCTCGATGCGCAGCCACGTCGCGCTGCTGGCGCTGGGCTGCGTGATCCGCGGCGATACCCGCCACTTCGAGCATGTCGCCGACTACTGCGCGGAAGCCCTGATGCAGCTGCAGCTGGAGTTCGGCGTGCCGGTGACCAATGGCGTGCTGGCGGTCGACGATGCCGACGATGCCGAGCGCCGCGCCGGTGGCAGCCATGGCAACAAGGGCGAGGAGTGCGCGCTGGTGGCGATCGAGATGAGTGACCTGATGGAGAAGCTGCCATGACCCGCCCCCAGCGTTCCGGTATCGACCCGGTGCTGCGCACGCGCGCGCGCCGGCGTGCATTGCAGGCGGTGTACGCCTGGCAGGTGAGCGGCGGCGAGGCCAATGCGGTGATCGCCCAGTTCGCCCACGAGCAGGCCAACGAAGTGGCCGACCTCGAGTACTTCGAGGACCTGGTGCGTGGCGTGATCACCCACCGCCGTGCGCTCGACGAAGCGCTGCAGCCGTTCCTCGACCGCGGCATCGAGGAGGTCGACCAGATCGAGCGGGCGATGCTGCGCATTGCCGGCTACGAGCTGCAGCACCGCATCGACGTGCCCTACCGGGTGGTCATCGACGAGGCGCTGAAGACCGTCAAGCGCTTCGGCTCCGAACACGGCCATACCTACGTCAACGGCGTGCTCGACCGTGCCGCCGCCGCCTGGCGTGCAACCGAGGTGCAGGCCCCGCGCGGTTGAGCCGCGGCGGGTGGTGCGATGGACGCCGGCATCCGCATGCGGGTCATGGCGGTGACCCCGGCATGAGCGGCGAGTTCGACCTGATCGCGCGCATCCGCGCACGCGCCGGCACCCGCGACGATGTCGTGCTTGGCATCGGCGACGACGCCGCGGTGCTGCAGCCGCCACCGGGCCGCCAACTGGTGGTGTGCACCGACACGCTCAATGCGGGCGTGCACTTCCCCGACGACACTGCGCCTGCCGATATCGGCTGGAAGGCACTGGCGGTCAACCTGTCCGATCTCGCGGCGATGGGTGCGGTGCCCGCCTGGTGCACCTTGTCGCTCTCGCTGCCCGATGCCGACCCCGCGCGTGCGGACGCGCTGCTCGACGGCCTGCTGGAGCTGGCGGCGCAGCACGGCGTGGCGCTGGTGGGCGGCGACACCACCCGCGGCCCGATGTCGCTGTGCGTGACCGCGGTCGGCCATGTGGCACCGGGGGGCGCATTGCGGCGCGACGGTGCACGCGCCGGCGACGAGCTCTGGGTCAGCGGCACGCTCGGCGACGCGGCCGCCGCGCTGCGCGGCTGGTCGCGCGGTGACCCGGTGCTGCCCGCACTGCGCACGCGGCTGGACCGGCCGACGCCACGCGTCGCGCTGGGGCTTGCACTGTCGGGCCTGGCAACCGCCGCGATCGATATCTCGGATGGCCTGCTCGCCGACCTCGGGCATCTGCTCGCGGCAAGCAGGGTGGGTGCGGAAGTCGACGTCGATGCGTTGCCGGCATCGACCGCATTGCATGCGGCCTGTGCCGATGCGGAACTGCGCCGCGGCCTGCAGGCCGGTGGCGGCGACGATTACGAGCTCTGCTTCACCGCACCGCCCGCACTGCACGACGCGGTGCGTGCGGCGGCGGTGCGGGTTGGAATCCCGGTCACGCCGATCGGACGGATGCGGCCGGGCGGTGCGCTGCAGTGCCGGACCGCCAGCGGTGATCCGTGGACCGGCACGCGCGCCGGTTACGAGCACTTTGCGGAATAGATCGCGCCGGTGCTTCCCGGCGCCGGCTGGGCAACAACTATCCCCCGGCCACCGCGCCCGCCATCCGCGCCAGTGCTTCGTCCAGCAATGGCCGTGGCATGGCGAAGTTGATCCGCACGAACCCTTCGCCACCGCGGCCGCAGTCCGCGCCATCGGTCAGCGCGACGCCGGCGGCGCGGAACCGCGGCGCATGTGGCCCCGGGCCCAGCGCGCGGCAGTCGAGCCACGCGAGGTAGGTGCCTTCGGGCTCGCGACAGCCGATGCCGGGCATCCATTCCTGCACGCGCTGCATCAGCAGCGCGCGGTTGCCGGCGATGTAGTCGAGCACCTCCGCCAGCCAGGTGCCGCCCTCGCGGTAGGCCACGGTGTTGGCGATCACCCCGAGCGTGGATGTCGCATGCCCGGCCAGCGGTTCCATCGCACGCCAGCGCCGCTGGTCATCGTCATTGGTGAGGATCAGCTGCGCGCACTTGAGTCCGGGGATGTTCCAGCCCTTGGACGCCGAGGTCGCGGTGATCGCCTGCGCCGCGGTTTCGGCGTTCACCGCTGCATACGGGACATGCCGGTGCGGCGCGAACACCAGCGGCGCGTGGATCTCGTCGCTGAACACCCGTGCTTCGTGGCGCGCCACGATCGCCGAAAGCCGCGCAAGTTCGTCGCGGGTGTATACGCGCCCCAGCGGGTTGTGCGGGTTGCACAACAGCAGCAGCCTGCCACCCTGCGCGAAGGCGGCGTCCAGGCCATCCTCGTCGAAGCGCCAGCCGCCGTCGGCATCCAGCATCGGCACCTCGATCACCGGATGCCCGAGCATGTGCAACAGCGGCAGGAACGGCATGTAGCTCGGCGTCGGCAGCACTACCGTCGCGCCGGGCGGCAACAGGTGCCGAAGCACGAGCTCCAGCCCGGTGAGCACGTCGGGCAACGGATGGATGCGTGCCGGCTCGACGTTCCAGCCGTAGGTGGTCGCGTGCCACCCGGCGCAGGCTTCGGCGAGCGCGGTGGTCAGCGGCGTGGACAGGTAGCCGGTTCGGCCATCCGCGATCGCCGCGTGCAGGGCATCGGCGATCGGTGGCGCGATGCCGAAGTCCATCTCCGCGACGAATGCGCCGATGCAGTCCGGAAAGGCGCTCCATTTCAGCCCACCGGCGGCGCGCAGCTGGTCGTGGGTGAGGGCGTCGATGCGGCTGGCGAAGTCCACGGCGGTCCTCGGTGCGGCGGGCATTGCAGTCTAGGGCGTGAGCCGGCCGGGGCGGTCTTCGCTCCTGATTACATCTGAGCCCGGGCGGATTGAACGCACACGGATGAACCGTCAGCTGACGGCCCATCAGCGAGCGGATTCGCAGGACCGCGCTGGATATCGTTCTGACGTTTCGCCGGGCTCGTCTTCCAGAATGCGGCAATGGGACAGATCCGGAGTGTCCGTGCGTTCCGTCCGCTTCGTTGTGATGCGCGCTGCCCGTCGCGCGCACCGGGGTGTGTGTTCCCCCGGCCGGAGTCCGCGTCCAGCTACCACGGCCGGCCGCCGGCCATCCATGGCCGGCTGGGAACACACACCCCGGTGCACGCGACGGGCTCCGCCGTTCGACGGCTTCGGAAATCCACAGCGTTGCAGCCGGAGCCGCCTGCATGCCACGCGACCCGCTCTTCGCCGTTGATCTTCGCCCAAGCGCGACGACAGGTCGGGCCCGCCGCGGACGCAGGGGGATGTCCAGAGCCGGCCATGGATGGCCGGCGGCCGGATGTGGGAGCAGGACGCGGAGATATCCGGCTGGGCATCCCCCTGTGGCCGTGGCGGGCTGCCGCGGACGCCCATGAGCGTCTTTCGACCGGGAGAGCCTCCTGCTGACAAGGCTCCGTCGGCGCGGAAGCGCAACCAGCGCGACGTGACGCATCGCCGCCGGGCCGGTTGCCCCCGCGGTGAACAAAGAAAGCTGCGCTAATGCCTAGCCCCCGCGAATCGGAAAACGCAACCGCGGCGCCTACGCCTTGCGCGGGAACCGGTAGATCACGCTGCCGACCAGGATCGCCACGCCGACTGCCAGCAGGTTGGTGGTGCTGGCACCCAGCAGCAGGGCGATGCCCAGCAGCAGCGCGGCCACCGGGATCAGCGGCCCGCCGGGAAGGCGCAGCGTGCCCGGAAGGTCGCCATGCCGACGGCGCAGCACCAGCACGCTGGCGGCGGTGGAGATATAGGCCAGCAGGCGGGTGACCATCGACAGCAGCGCCAGCTGCACGAACGAGCCCGACAGCGCCAGGGCGAGCGCGAGCACGCACTGCACGACGATCGCGGCCATCGGCGTGCGGAAGCGTGGGTGCACGCGAGACAGCGCCGCCGGGCCGTAGCCGTCGGCGGCGAGCGCATGCAGGAAGCGCGGTCCGAGCAGCATGGTGTTGTTGTTGGTGCCCAGGATCGAAAGCGCCGCGCCGATGGTGAGCAACAGCGCCAGGCCCTCGCCACCGAACATCGCCGCCGCATCGGCCAGCGGCGTGGACGAGGCGGCGATGCCCGGCAGCGTGCCCTGCGCCACCAGCTGCACCGCCGCATACAGCAGCGTCACCAGCGCGATCATCGTCATCAGCGCGAACGGCACGTTGCGTTGCGGGTTGCGGTACTCGCCGGCGGCGGCGGGCAGGTTCTCGAAGCCTGCATAGGCGAACAGCAGCAGCAATGCCGCCTGTGCTGCGCCATCGCCCGACAGCGAGGCCGGCGGCGCACCCGCGGCCAGTCCCCAGTCCACATGGAACAGGCCGATGAACACGAACAGCAGCAGCGGCAGCAGCTTGCCCACCACCAGCACCATCGCCGCGCGTGCCGCCCAGCGCACGCCGGCGATGTTGATCGCGGTCAGCAGCAGCAGCGAGCCGGCGATCACCACCACGCGGCCACTGCCATCGGCGGCGGCCGGCCAGAACCGCGCCACCGCATCGGCCAGGCCGTTGGACAGCGACGCGGCTACGCTGATCCGCGTCAGCCAGATCGTCCAGCCGACCTGGAAGCCCACGAACGGCCCGAACGCCTCGCGCGCATACAGATAGCTGCCGCCGGGCTGTTCGAAATAGCTCGCCGCCTTGGCGTAGCACAGCACCAGCAGCGCGACGGTCAGCCCGGCCAGCAGCACGGCCCACACGCTGAAGGGCCCGAGCAGGCCGAAGGCGATCGCCGGCAGCAGGTAGATGCCGCTGCCGACGACATCGTTGATCGACAGGCCGACGATCTGCCAGCGCCCGACCGCGCGCAGCAGGCCGGCCTGCACCGGCACCCGGGTGGTGGATGGATCGGATGTGTCCAGGACGCGCTCCCCGAAGCGTGGGCGCCCGATGGTAACCGCGGCCCTGCAGGCGTCGGCAAGCGCGCAGGGCGATGCGGCGGTTACGTCAGTCGTCGGCGCGGAAGGCGTCGCGGATCCAATGCAGCCGTGGTGGCTCGCCACTGCCTTCGACCACGTCGAAACGGCAGGGCGCCGTGGCCCAGCGCGGATGGCGGGACAGGAACACCTGCGCGGCGCGCACCAGGCGCAGGCGCTTGCGGGCGTCGATCGAGTCCGCGCCGCCGCCGTAGCCGGCACTGCGGCGATAGCGCACCTCGACGAACACCAGCGTCGCGCCGTCGCGCATCACCAGGTCGAGTTCGCCGACCCGGTAACCGGCGTTGCGGGCGACATCCTGCAGGCCCTGCGAATGCAGCAGGTCGCGCGCGAGCTGTTCGACGGCGTCGCCTCGGCGGCGGCGGGACATCCGCGGACGCATGGCATCGGGTGGAGTCGGCATCCTGCCTCCGGTCGGGCGCGCATCCTGCGCGCGCTCAGGGTGGATCTGCGCTGGATCAGCGGTCGGCGAACGGCACCACGTGGCCGCCGGTGAAGGTGGCCCACGAGGGCGTGCGCACGATGTTGCCCTCGCCATCGATGCGCAGCAGCCCGGTGGCGCCGCGCAGCTCGGCTTCGCTGCCGGTCACCAGGCGCTCCATGAAGGCGGTCAGCAGCCAGGCGTCGTAGCCGAAGGCGAACAGCCGCGCGGCCGGGCCGCGCGCGGTCGGCAACGTCGAGGCCACGGTCGAGGCCATCGGCAGGCCGGCCACGCCGGCGGCCGCCCAGCGTTCGGTCGGGAACACGATGCCGTCGAGCGCCGAATCCTGTTCGGGGCGCCCGCTCGAGTACAGCTGCGAGGTGCCGATGCGCGGACGCGTGGAGAAACCCGCGGCCACCAGCTGCGGTGCGATCGCGCGGGCCTGCGCCACGCGCAGGGCGAGAAACACCGCCTGCGCACCGTCGTCCTTCAGCATCGCGTTGCGCATGGCCTCGGTCATATCGGCGGGTGTCTCGCCGGTCACCACCAGCATGTCGCTGATCGCGCCGCCACCGGCTTCCAGCCGCTGGCGGAAGGCGTCGACGCTGCGGCGTGCGTTGTCGTCGCTGCCGTTGAGCACCAGCACCTGGCGCACGTTGCGGGCCAGCAGATAATCCGCGGCGGCGGTGCCGTCGTCCTCGGGCGCGAGCGCGAAACTGAAGGAGCCGGCGGGTGCGCCGTCACCGGCGCGGTTGAGCGCGAGCACCGGCACCTGCAGCCGCTCCGGGCGGGCCAGCAGCGCGCCGACCTCGTCGCGGCCCAGCGGGCCGAGCACGTAGTCCGAGCCCTCGGCGACCGCGCGCTCGTATGCGGCGCCGGCACCGGCGGCCGCGGTGTCGTAGAACACGACCTCCGGGCGGTTGCGACGCTCGCCGTAGTAACCCGCCAGCAGTCCGTCTCGCACCGGTGTCGCCGCGGTGGCGAGGTTGCCTGACAGCGGCAGCAGCACCCCCAGCCGCATCGGCGGGCGGTAGCCGTCGTAGTCGGCCGGCGGCCGGTTGCCGGCATGCACCGCCCACAGCGCGCCGAGGTCGTACGGGCGCGGCAGGGGCAGCCCGCGCGCCTGCAGCACGCGGCCGGCATGCGCATACATCGGGTCGCCCTCCGGCAGGCCGGCGGCGAAATCCGTCAGCGCCTGGTCGGGCACCGTCGACAGCAGCTGCTCGATCTGCTGCGCGGCCTGCGCGCGTTCCGGACCACGCAGGGTGGGGTAGCGCTGCGCGACCTCGTTGGCGGCGATGAGGTTCGGATCGGTCGGCGCGGGCGGTGTCGCCGTGGGCGCAACGGTCACCGAAGCGCAGCCGGCCAGCAGCAGTGCGGCCATCAACAGGAGCGTGCGGGAGAGGCGGCTGTTGCGCATGGAAACCGGTCCGGAAGGGATAAACGGCTAGGATTCTACCGACCCCGAGTGTGGAGAGACGTTTGGCCGCTTCCCCCGATGCCCGCGGCGTGCTGCACGTCGTCGCCACCCCGATCGGCAACCTTGCCGATCTGTCGCCGCGCGCGCAGCAGGTGTTGCGCGATGTCGACGCGATCTGTGCCGAGGACACCCGCCATACCCGCGCGCTGCTTGCGCACTTCGGTATCGACACGCCGGCGCTGGCGCTGCACGAGCACAACGAGGAGGCGCTGGCGGGGCGGGTGGTGGCACGGCTGCTCGCGGGCGAGTCGCTGGCGCTGGTCAGCGATGCCGGCACGCCGCTGGTCAGCGATCCGGGCTTTCGCCTGGTGCGCGCCGCGCGCCAGGCCGGCGTGCGCGTCAGCCCGGTGCCGGGGCCCAGCGCGGTGGTGGCGGCACTCAGTGTCGCCGGCCTGCCCAGCGACCGCTTCGCCTTCGAGGGGTTCCTGCCGGCCAAGGCGGCGGCACGTCGCGACACCCTTGCGCGGCTTGCCGGCGAGCCGCGCACGCTGGTGTTCTACGAATCCTCGCATCGCATCGCCGAGACCCTGGCCGACATGCGCGGCGCCTTCGGCGACGACCGCCCCGCGGCACTCGCCCGCGAGCTCACCAAGCTGTTCGAGACCGTGCTCGACGGCAGCCTCGCCGAGCTCCAGGCGCGGGTCGATGCCGATCCCAACCAGCGGAAGGGCGAGTTCGTCGTCGTCGTGCAGGGCGCCGGCGACGACGCCGGTGCGCAACTTGCCGAAGGCCGGCGCGTGTACACGCTGCTGTCCGCGCAGCTGCCGCCGTCGTCGGCGGCACGGCTGGCCGCCGAGATCACCGGCGCGCCGCGCAAGGCGCTGTATGGCGGTGGTAATGACGGCTGAAGGTCCCCCCCGTACCGGGAAGTCGTGACCGGTTCCCGGGTTCGCGCACAGGCGCCTGCCGGTTCTGGCGCGAAAACCCCACGACAGCGGCACCTGTTCGCCCGGCCTCGTGGTGGCCAACGACCGGATTGATCGGGCGGGTGGCCTGTCGCGGCAACGGCAGGCACCGCCGCCGCATGCGACAATCCGCGCCGGCGGAGTCGGCCGGACAGTCGCGTCATCGCTTGCGATGCCGAGGAAAGTCCGGGCTCCACAGGGCACGGTGCCAGGTAACGCCTGGGCGGCGCGAGCCGACGGAAAGTGCAACAGAAAGATACCGCCGATGGCCGGGCGTCCTTCGGGGCGAGCGGATCAGGCAAGGGTGAAATGGTGCGGTAAGAGCGCACCGCGAGTCTGGCAACAGACCGGCACGGCAAACCCCACCGGGAGCAAGACCAAATAGGGACCTCATGGCGCGGCCCGCGTCGGGTCCGGGTAGGTTGCTTGAGCGTATCGGTGACGATGCGTCTAGAGGAATGACTGTCCACGACAGAACCCGGCTTACAGGCCGGCTCCGCCCCCAGAAAACCGAAGCAGCCGGAGTCGGCGCAGGGAAAGCGCCGTCGGCATCCCCGGAGCTTCACCCGCACGGCCCCTACGCCCCTCTCCCGTTTACGGGAGAGGGGTTGGGGTGAGGGGAAGCCGGCAACGTGCCCTCATCCGCCCCTTCGGGGCACCTTCTCCCGCAGGCGGGAGAAGGATTGCCCGTCGGTATGGTCAGCGGTCAGCAGATCCGCGATCCCGTGCGAACCTGTCGCCAAGCGCAACGGCGTTCCGGCGCAGCATCCGTCGTCGCCGGCGCGAATCCGCGTGTCCATCACGCCGCCCTTCACGCGGTCTCCAACACCCTGAATTCTGTGAGCTGTCTCAAAATTTGAGACGAAACAGCAGCTTGTGGATAAAGCTTGAACAAGTGTGTGAACTTCTCCGCAAGTCATTGACCGGACTAGCGAAAATTTGACAAACGCATTGTTGACAACCCCCTGACCCGACCCTAAGGTGGCGCCACGTGGGAAAGCCGGGGTTTTTGTGGTTTTCCGCGGATTTCTGAAGCCTGCCGCAGACGGGCATCCGGGCCGAGACCAGTGTTCCAGGGCGAGACCGCCATCACCATCGATGACAAGGGCCGACTGGCGATTCCCACCGCCTATCGGGATCCTGTCGCGCGCGTGTGCGCCGGGCGCCTGGTCCTGACCTACAACCCGTTCGAGTCCGGCTGCCTGTTCCTGTACCCGGAAGCGGAGTGGGAGCGGGTGCGCGACGCGGTCAACCAGCTGCCGGGCTCGCTGTCGGCGCACCGGCGCATGCAGCGCTGCCTGGTGGGTTCGGCCGCGCATGTCGAGCTCGACAGCAACGCCCGCATCAGCGTCCCGGCCAGCCACCGCGCCGCGGTCGGCATCGAGAAGAAGGCCGTGCTGCTGGGCATGGGCGACAAGTTCGAACTGTGGAGCGAGCAGGCGCACCACGCGCAGATCCGCCAGGTGATCACCGACGAGGATCTCAGCGGGCAACTGCTCGAGTTGAAGCTATGAACGGCGGTGGCGCGGACACCCCGTCCGGCCACCTTCCGGTCATGGTCGCGCAGGTCATCGACGGGCTGCGGGTGGTGGAGGACGGCGTGTATCTGGACGGCACGTTCGGTCGTGGCGGCCATGCACGGCGCGTACTGGAACGTCTGGGCGCACAGGGCCGGCTGCTCTTGATGGACAAGGATCCCGAAGCGATCGCCGTGGCCGGACGCGAGTTCGGCGCGGACGCGCGCGTGCACGTGCGCCAGGCCAGCTTCGCCACGCTGGGCGGCTGGGATCTCGCGCAGGCCGGTGTCGACGGCATCCTGTTCGACCTGGGCGTGTCGTCGCCGCAGCTCGACGTCGCCGCGCGCGGGTTCTCGTTCGGCAAGGACGGCCCGCTCGACATGCGCATGGACCCGGGCGCTGGCGAAAGCGCGGCGCAGTGGCTGGCGCATGCCGACGAGCGCGCGATCGCCGACGTGCTGTGGACCTATGGCGAGGAGCGTCATAGCCGCCGCATCGCCCGCGCGATCGTGGCCCGGCGCGCGCAGGAGCCGATCGTGCGCACCGCGCAGCTGGCCGAACTGGTGGCTTCGGCGATGCCGCGCGGCAAGCCGGGCAGCGAGCGCAACCGCATCCACCCGGCCACGCGCAGCTTCCAGGCCATCCGCATCCACATCAACCGCGAGCTGGCCGATCTCGAGGCCGGGCTCGACGCCGCGCTGGAGGTGCTGCGACCCGGCGGGCGACTGGCGGTGATCAGTTTCCACTCGCTGGAAGACCGCATCGTCAAGCAGTTCATCGCCCGCCACGCCAAGCCGCCGCCGAGCAACCGCCGGTTGCCGGAAGTGGCGCCGTTCGTGCCGCGCCTGCGCGATCTCGGCGGTGCCATCCATGCCGGCGCGGACGAACTGGCAGTCAATCCGCGTGCACGCAGCGCGGTGCTGCGGGTGGCCGAGAAGCTCGACGGGGTGGCGGCATGATCACCCGCTTCCTGATCGCGATCGTGCTGGTCGCCAACGTGATCACCGCGATCGGCGTGGTGCATGCGCGCCACCAGCACCGGCAGCTCTTCAGCCAGCTCACCCGGCTGGAGAACGCGCGCGACGAACTCAACATCGAGTTCGGGCGCCTGCAGCTCGAGCAGGCGACCTGGGCCGAAAGCACCCGCATCGACCAGGTCGCGCGCGAGCGGCTGGGGATGAAGTTCCCGGAAACCGCCGACATCGTGGTGATCCGGCCATGAGGGCGCGCCCATGAGGTTCGGACGCATCCCCGGCGGCCATGCCAAGCGCCCGCGTGCGCGTGCGCAGTTCGACCTGCGTGCGCGGCTGCTGCTGGTGGGTGGCGGTCTCGGGCTGGTGGCGCTGGTGCTGGTGGGCCGGGCGATCGACCTGCAGCTCATCGACAACGCCTTCTACCAGCAGAAGGCGGACTCGCGCTTCCTGCGCGAGCTGCCGATCGCCACCTCGCGCGGCATGATCACCGACCGCAACGGCGAGCCGCTGGCGATCTCCACGCCGGTGGCCTCGCTGTGGGCGAATCCGCAGGAACTGGTGAAGCATCCCGATCGCATCACCGAACTGGCCGAGGCGATCGGCCAGGATCCGGACCAGCTCGCGCGCGCGGTCGCGCAGCGCGCCGACAAGGAATTCATGTACCTGCCGGGGCAGCGTCGCATCCACCCGGCCAGCGCGCAGAAGATCGTCGCGCTCAACATCCCCGGGGTCTTCAGCCAGCGCGAGTTCCGCCGCTTCTACCCGCAGGGCGAGGCGCTGGCGCACGTGCTGGGCTTCACCAATATCGACGACCGCGGCCAGGAAGGCATCGAGCTGGCGTTCGACGAATGGCTGCGCGGGCACCCGGGCGCGCAGAAGGTCATCCGCGACCGGCGCGGCCGGATCGTCGAGAACGTCGACCTGGTGCGACCGGCGCAGCCCGGCAAGGACCTCACGCTGTCGATCGACCGCCGCATCCAGTACCTCGCCCACCGCGAGCTGCGCAATGCGATCGTCGCCTCCGGCGCCAGTGCCGGGTCGTCGGTGATCCTCGACGTGGCCACCGGCGAGGTGCTGGCGATGGCCAACCTGCCGGCCTACAACCCGCACGTGCTCGGCAGCACCGACCGCGAGGCGCGCCGCAACCGCGCGGTGACCGACCTCATCGAGCCGGGCTCGACGATCAAGCCGCTCACCGTGGCGGCCGGCCTGGAGGCGGGCACCATCCGCCCCGATACCCGCATCGATACCAATCCGGGCTGGATGCCCAACGGCCGCTACCGCACCACCGACTTCCGCAACTACGGCGTGCTCGACGTCACCGGCGTGCTGACCAAGAGCTCGAACGTCGGCGTGGCGAAGATCGTGCATACGCTGCCCGACCAGCGTTTCTACGAGTTCCTGCGCCGCTTCGGCTACGGCCAGAGCACCGGCAGCGGCTTCCCCGGCGAGGCCGCCGGCTTCCTGCGCGAGCCGTCCACCTGGGACGGCACCATGAAGCAGACGATGTCGTACGGCTACAGCATGTCGGTGACGCCGCTGCAGCTGGCGGTGGCCTATGCCGCACTCGGCAACGGCGGCCGGATGATCGCGCCCACCTTCGTCAAGGGCCAGCACAACGAGCCGCGCCAGGTGCTGGACCCGGGCATCGCCGCCGAGGTGATGCGGATGATGCAGACGGTGACCGAGCCGGGCGGCACCGCCACCCGCGCGGCCATCCTCGGCTACCACGTGGCCGGCAAGACCGGCACCGCGCGCAAGGCCAGCGGCGGCGGCTATGCGCGCCGCTACATCGCCTTCTTCGCCGGGCTGGTGCCGGTCGACAACCCGCGTTTCTCGATGGTCGTCGTGATCGACGATCCCGACACCTCGCGCGGTGGCTCGACCTACGGGGGCGGCTACGTCTCGGCGCCGGTGTTCAAGGCGACGATGGAAGGCACGTTGCGGCTGATGGACGTGCCGCCCGACGACATCGACACCTGGCTGGCGGCGCAGGCCGACGCCGAACGCAAGCGTCGCGCCACCGCCGCGCGCCAGGCACCGGCGCGCCCGGTCGCACCGGCGGTGGCCGCCGCGGTCGCCAACGCGGGAGCCGCCCGATGAACCGCATGGCGCTGCGCGAACTGCTGCCCGACGTGGCCGGCGTGCCGGCCGGCCTGACGGTGTCGGGGCTGGTGCAGGACAGCCGCGAGGTCGGTCCGGGCGATGCGTTCATCGCGCTGCCCGGCTTCGGCACCCACGGCCTGCGTTTCGCACGTCGCGCGCTGGATGCCGGTGCCGCGGCGATCGTCTACGAAACACCGGCGCCGGAAGACGTCGAGGTGCCGGCCGATGCGATTGCCGTGCCGGCGCTGCGCACGCGCCTGGGTGCAATGGCCGACCGCTTCCATGGCTCGCCGTCGCAGGCCATGGTCACCGTCGGCGTCACCGGCACCAACGGCAAGACCTCGACCGTGCAGCTGCTGGCGCAGGCGTGGACGCTGCGCGGCCTGCGCGCCGGCAGCGTCGGCACCCTCGGTGCCGGCCTGCATGGTGCGGTCGAGCCGACCGGCTTCACCACGCCCCAGGTGTCGCAGCTGCATGCGCTGCTGGCGCGGCTGCGTGACGCCGGGGCGCAGGCGGTGGCAATGGAGGTCAGCTCGCACGCGCTCGACCAGGGCCGCGTGGACGGCGTGCATTTCCGCGTCGGCGTGTTCACCAACCTCACCCGCGACCATCTCGACTACCACGGCGACATGGCCAGCTATGGCGCGGCCAAGGCGCGGCTGCTGCGCTGGCCGGGTCTCGAGGCCGCGGTGGTCAACCTCGACGATCCCTACGGCCTGCAGCTGTTCGAATCCGGCCATGCCGGGCGCACGATCGGCATCAGTACCCGTGGCCATCCCGCTGCACTGCTGCGTGCGCAGTCGGTGGTCCTCGACGGCGACGGCATCGGCTTTGGCCTGCGCACCGGCGAGGCGGAGCATCCGGTGCGTTCGCCGCTGCTGGGCCGCTTCAACGTCGACAACCTGCTGGCGGTGGCCGGCGTGCTGCACGTGCTGGGCGAGGACGCAGCGACGATCGCCGCGACCCTGTCGCAGCTGCAGCCGGTGCCCGGGCGCATGAACCGCCTCGGCGGCGCCGGCCGGCCCACCGTGGTGGTCGACTACGCGCATACCCCCGACGCACTGGAACAGGCGCTCGCCAGCCTGCGTGATCACGTGCGCGGCCGGCTGCTGTGCGTGTTCGGCTGCGGAGGCGAGCGCGACCGCGGCAAGCGCGCGCAGATGGCGGCGATCGCCGAGCGCCTGGCCGATGCGGTGGTGGTCACCGACGACAACCCGCGCGGCGAGGACGGCGATGCCATCGTCGCCGCGATCCTCGAGGGCTTTGCCAACCAGGACACGGTGACCGTGCAGCGCGACCGCGCCGCCGCGATCGCCCATGCGATCGGCGCCGCCGGCCCGGGCGACATCGTGCTGGTCGCCGGCAAGGGGCACGAGCCCTACCAGGAGATCAACGGCGTGCGCCATCCCTTCGACGACGCGCAGGTGGCGCGTCGCCTGCTCGAAAGCCATGTGGCCGAGGGCCGCGGGCACGCGCAGCGTGCGCAGGAGCCGCGCGCATGAGCCTGGCGATCACGCCGATGCCGCTGTCGCAGATCGCCCGGCTCGCCCAGGGCCGGCTCGACGCCGCGCCCGACAACGATCCGTTGATCGAAGCGATCGAGACCGACACCCGCGCCTTCGGTGCGGGGACCAGCACCCTGTTCGTCGCCCTGCGTGGCGAGCGCTTCGACGGCAACGACCATGTCGCCGCCGCGGCCGCCTGTGGCGCGTGCGCCGCACTGGTGTCGCGACGGGCCGATGCGGCGATCCCGCAGGTGGTGGTCGACGACACCCAGACGGCGCTGGCGGTGTGGGCCGGCGCGGTGCAGCGCGCGCGCAGCGGCACCGTGATCGGCATCACCGGCAGCAATGGCAAGACGGGGGTCAAGGAACTGACGCGGACGGTCCTGTCGCGGCTGGGCCCCACCTATGCCAACCCGGGCAACCGCAACAACGAGATCGGGCTGCCGCTGTCGGTGCTGTCGGCACCGCAGGACAGCCGCTATGCGATCTACGAGATGGGCGCCGGCAAGCCCGGTGACATCGCCTGGCTGACCGCGATCGCGCGGCCGCAGGTGGCACTGGTCAACAACGTGGCGCCGGCGCACCTCGAGCGCATGGGCAGCCTGTTCGGCATCGCCGAGACCAAGGCCGCGATCTACGAGGCGCTGCCCGCCGATGGCACCGCGGTCATCAATGCCGACGACGCGTTCGCGCCGTACTTCGCCGAACGCGCGCACGGGCGCCGGCTGCTGCGCTTCGGCATCGACAACGCTGCCGATATCGCCGCCACCGCGATCCGCGCCAGCGATGCCGGCAGCACCTTCGTGCTGGTGCTGCCCGATGCCGAGGCCGCGGTGGAACTGCCGCTGGCCGGCCGCCACAGCATCCGCAACGCGCTGGCCGCGGCGTCGATCGCCTGGGCACTGGGTGCCAGTGCCGAGGTCATCGCCGCCGCGCTCTCCACCGCGCAGCCGGTGGCCGGCCGGCTGGTCCGCCATCGCATGGCCGGCGGCGGCCTGCTGATCGACGACAGCTACAACGCCAATCCCGGTTCGATGGATGCCGCGATCGACACGCTGGCCGCGGCCGCGGGCCAGCGCTGGCTGGTGCTCGGCGACATGGGCGAACTGGGCGCCGACGCCGCCGCGTTGCATGCCGAGATCGGCCGCCGCGCACGGCAGGCGGGGATCGAGCGGCTGCTGACCGTGGGCCGGCTCAGTGCCGCCGCCGCGGAGGCATTCGGTGCCCAGGCGCGCCACCACGCCGACCAGGCCGCGCTGATCGACACGCTGTGCCGCGACGTGAAAGCCGGTGCGGCGGCGGGCGAGGGCGCGCGGTTGCGCGTGCTGGTCAAGGGGTCGCGCTCGAGCGCGATGGAGCGGGTCGTGTCCGCATTGCTGAACCTGACGGAGGACACCACCGATGCTGCTTGAGCTGGCGCGCTGGCTGCAGGGGCTGGAGGACTTCTTCGGCCTGTTCGCCTACCTGACCTTCCGCGGCATCCTTGCCGCGCTGACCGCGCTGCTGCTGTCGTTGTGGTGGGGCCCGGCGGTGATCCGCCGGCTGGCCCAGTACAAGGGCGGCCAGCCGATCCGCAGCGACGGCCCGCAGACTCACTTCTCCAAGGCCGGCACGCCCACCATGGGCGGCGCGCTGATCCTGATCACCGTGCTCGCCTCGGTGCTGCTGTGGGGCGACCTGCGCAACAAGTACGTGTGGGTGGTGCTGCTGGTGATGCTCGCCTTCGGCGCGATCGGCTGGTACGACGACTGGATCAAGATCGTCCATCGCGATCCCAACGGGCTGAAGTCGCGCTGGAAGTACCTGCTGCAGTCGGTGTTCGGCCTGGCCGCCGGCATCTACCTGTACCAGACCGCGGACGTACCCGCGGCGACCACGTTCTACATCCCGCTGTTCAAGGCGGTGGCTCTGCCGCTGGTGTCGATCACCTTCGTCGCCATCGCCTATTTCTGGATCGTCGGCTTCTCCAACGCGGTCAACCTGACCGACGGCCTCGATGGCCTGGCGATCATGCCCACGGTGCTGGTGGCCTGCGCGCTGGGCGTGTTCGCCTATGCCTCCGGCAACGCGGTGTTCTCCAGCTACCTGCAGATCCCGCAGATTCCCGGCGCCGGCGAACTGGTGATCATCTGCGCGGCGATCGCCGGGGCCGGGCTCGGCTTCCTGTGGTTCAACACCTATCCGGCGATGGTGTTCATGGGCGACATCGGCGCGCTGGCGCTGGGTGCGGTGCTCGGCACCATCGCGGTGATCGTGCGCCAGGAACTGGTGCTGGTGATCATGGGCGGCATCTTCGTCATCGAGACGCTGTCGGTGATGATCCAGGTGGCGTCGTTCAAGCTCACCGGCAAGCGCGTGTTCCGGATGGCGCCCATCCACCACCACTTCGAGCTCAAGGGCTGGCCGGAGCCGCGCGTGATCGTGCGCTTCTGGATCATCTCGGTGATCCTCGTGCTGGTCGGCCTGGCCACGTTGAAGGTGCGCTGATGGCCCGGCCCTACGACAGCGCGATCCACGAGTCCGCGGCCCGCCAGGCCACGCGCCTGGAGGCCATCCAGGGGCGCTTCGACCCGTGGCTGTGTGGTGCGGCGATCGCACTGGCGGTGCTGGGCGTGGTGATGGTCGGCTCCAGCTCGATCGCGGTGGCCGAGGAGCTCGAGGTCGGCCCGTTCTACTTCCTGGTCCGCCACCTGATGTTCCTGGGCATGGGCGCGGTGCTGTGCGCGCTGGTGATGCGCACCGAGCTCAGGAGCATCGAGAAGTACGACCGCCTGCTGCTGCTGGGCTGCTTCGGCCTGCTGCTGCTGGTGTTCATCCCGGGCCTGGGCCACAGCGTCAATGGCGCGCAGCGCTGGATCAACCTCGGCATCTCCAATTTCCAGGTCGTGGAAGCGGTGAAGCTGATGTACATCGTGTGGCTGGCCAGCTACCTGGTGCGCTTCCGCGACGAGGTCAACGCGACCTGGGGCGCGATGCTCAAGCCGATCTTCGTGGCCTGCGGGCTGATGGTGCTGCTGGTGTTCCAGCCCGACTTCGGTTCGCTGGCGCTGATGCTGGCGATCACCGCCGGCATGCTGGTGCTGGGCGGCGTGCACCTGCCGCGCATGGCCGCGCCGGTGGTGATCGGCCTGCCGCTGCTGGCGATCGTGGCGATCGCCGAGCCCTACCGCATGCGCCGCCTCACCTCGTTCATGGATCCGTTCGCGGATCCGTTCAACTCCGGCTACCAGCTCGCCAACGCGCTGATGGCGGTGGGCCGCGGCGAGCTCACCGGCGTCGGCCTGGGTGCGTCGATCCAGAAGCTCAACTACCTGCCCGAGGCGCATACCGACTTCATCCTCGCGGTGATCGCCGAGGAGCTCGGTTTCCTCGGCGTGTGCCTGGTGATCGGCCTGTATGCGCTGCTGGTCGGGCGTGCGCTGTGGATCGGCCTGAAGTGCGTGGAGATGCGCCGCCATTTCGCCGGCTACTGCGCGTTTGGCGTGGCGCTGGCGATCGCGCTGCAGAGCCTGGTGTCGATCGGGGTCAACCTTGGCCTGCTGCCGACCAAGGGCCTGACCCTGCCGCTGATCTCGTCGGGCGGCTCCAGCGTGATGATGACCTGCGTCGCGGTCGGCCTGCTGCTGCGCGTGTCCTATGAACTCGACCGCGCGCAGCGCCAGGTCGCCCGCCTGCGCGGCGATGCGCCGGCGGCGACGCCGTCCACCCACGACCCCGCGCCGGCACGCGCCACGCCGGCCACGCACGCGCCGGCCGCCGACGCCGCGCCCCTGCCCGCGTACGGCACCAGCCGCCTGCGCCAGCGCGTCGAACCCACCCTCGGGAGAACCACCGCATGATCCGTCGCCTGCTCGACGCCCGCCTGCTGTCCGGCGCCGAACTCGCGCGTGCCTTCGGGCGCGTGCATTTCGTCGGCATCGGCGGCGCCGGCATGAGCGGCATCGCCGAGGTGCTCAACACGCTGGGCTACAGCGTTTCCGGGTCCGACCTTGCCGACAATGCGGTCACGCGACGGCTGCAGGCGCTGGGCATCCCCGTGCATCGCGGCCATGCCGCCGACAACGTGCACGGCACCGACTGCGTGGTGATCTCCAGCGCGATCCGCGCCGACAACCCGGAACTGGTGGAAGCACGTGCGCGCCGCATCCCGGTGGTGCCGCGCGCGGAGATGCTGGCCGAGCTGATGCGCCTGCGCCGCGGCATCGCGGTGGCCGGCACCCACGGCAAGACCACCACCACCTCGCTGACCGCAAGCGTGCTGGCCGAGGGCGATCTCGACCCCACCTTCGTCATCGGCGGGCAGCTGCTGGCGGCCGGCGCCAATGCACGCCTGGGCGGTGGTGACTGGCTGGTGGCCGAGGCCGACGAGAGCGACGGCAGTTTCCTGCGCCTGAACCCGCTGGTCGCCGTGGTCACCAATATCGATGCCGACCACCTCGAGAACTACGGTGGCGACTTCGCCCGCGTGCAGGCGGCGTTCTCCGAATTCCTGCACCGGCTGCCGTTCTACGGGCTGGCGGTGCTGTGCATCGACGATCCGGAAGTGGCACGCCTGGCCGAGGACACTCCGCGGCACGTCACCACGTACGGATTCAGCAGCGATGCCGACGTGCGCGCCGAGGACGTGGTGCAGCACGGTGCGCGCATGTGTTTCACCCTGTGCCTGCCCGATGGCAGCCGCACGCCGGCAACGCTGGCCCTGCCCGGCCGGCACAACGTGCAGAACGCGCTGGCCGCGGCCTCGGTGGGCTGGCAGCTCGGCGTCGATCCGGCGCGCATCGTGCAGGCGCTGGAGAAGTTCCAGGGCATCGGCCGCCGCTTCAACCTGCTGGCCGAACTCACCACCGCGCAGGGCGCGAACGTGCAGCTGGTCGACGACTACGGCCACCACCCGAAGGAACTCAAGGCGGTGTTCGAGGCCGCGCGCGGTGGCTGGCCGGAGAAGCGGCTGGTGGTCGCGTTCCAGCCACACCGCTACAGCCGCACCCGTGACCTGCTCGATGACTTCGCCGCGGTGCTGTCGGAGGTCGACGTGCTGGTGCTGACCGAGGTCTACGCCGCCGGCGAGGCGCCGCTGGCCAACGCCGACTCGCGCGCGCTGGCGCGGGCCATCCGTGCGCGCGGGCGGCTCGACCCGGTGGTGGTGGACGACACCGCCGAACTGCGCGCGGTCCTGCCCGACGTGGTGGCCGATGGTGACCTGCTGCTGGTGATGGGTGCCGGCGACATCGGCCATGCCGCCCAGCAGCTGGCGCTGGACGGCTTCCCGGAGACGACGCGATGAGCGCGCGTCCGCTGCCACCGCCGCGCCTCGTCGATCCGGCAGGCTTCGGTCGCGTTGCCGTGCTGCTCGGCGGCACCGGCTCCGAGCGCGAGGTGTCGCTGGAATCCGGGCGCAACGTGCTCGAAGCACTGCTTGCGCGTGGCGTGGATGCGCAGCCGGTCGACGGCATCGCCGCGCTGGCCGAAGCACTGGTGGCGCGCCGCTTCGACCGCGTGTTCAACGTGCTGCATGGCCAGCACGGCGGTGGCGAGGACGGCGTGGTGCAGGGGCTGATGGATGCGCTCGGCGTGCCCTACACCGGCTCCGGCGTGCTGGGTTCCGCGCTGAGCATGGACAAGATCCGCACCAAGCAGGTGTGGCTGAGCCTCGGCCTGCCGACGCCGGCCTATGCGCGCCTGGCGCGCGGCGACGACGTGCATGCCGCCGCGCAGGCGCTCGGCCTGCCGGTGATCGTCAAGCCTTCGCAGGAAGGCTCCAGCGTCGGCGTCAGCCGGGTGTTCGACGATGCGGGCCTGGAAGACGCGGTGCAGCTGGCCGCGCGCTATCCGGGCGAACTGCTGGTCGAGCACATGGTGGTGGGCGACGAGCTCACCGTGGGCATCCTCGACACCGGTGACGGCCTGCGCGCGCTGCCGTCGATCCGTATCGTGCCCAAGGGCGCCTGGTACGACTACGAGGCCAAGTACGTGTCCGACGAGACCCGGTACCTGTGCCCGGGCCTGGAGGGTGACGACGAAACCCGTATCGGCGAGCTCGCGCTGGCGGCCTTCGTTGCCGCCGGCTGCAGCGGCTGGGGCCGCGTCGACATCATGCGCGACCGTGCGAGCGGCGCCTTCCAGCTGCTCGAGGTCAATACCGCGCCGGGCATGACCAGCCATTCGCTGGTGCCCAAGGCCGCCGGGCAGATCGGCATCGGTTTCGAGGACCTGTGCTGGCGGGTGCTGGAGCAGACCCTGTGAACGCGATGCTGCGCATCCTGGCCTGGGCCCTCGCGCTGGCGCTGGTGGCACTGCCGGTGGTGGCGGTGGTACAGGGCTGGGTCGGCGCCGAGCGCTGGCCGTTGCGCACGCTGCGGGTGATCGGCGACCTCGCCTGGGTCGAGGACGCGGCGCTGCGCGAGGCGGTGCTGCCGCATGCACAGCGCGGGTTCTTCGCCGTCGACCTAGTCGCTGCGCAGGCCGCGGTGTCGACGCTGCCGTGGGTGGAGGAGGCCGAGGTGCGCAAGCGCTGGCCGGACGTGCTGGAAGTGCGGGTCAGCGAACACCGCCCGTTCGCACGCTGGGGCGACGACCGCCTGCTGTCCGAGCAGGGCCGGCTGTTCCCGGCCACCGGTACGACGCCCCCCGACGGCCTGCCGTGGTTCGACGGCCCCGAGGCGCGCGTGCCGGAGGTGGTTGCCCTCTACAACGAGTCGCGCGCGCTGTTCACCGCGGTCGGCGACGACGTCGAACGCATCGCGGTGGATTCGCGCGGCAGCTGGTCGATGCGCCTGGCCAGCGGCACCGAGGTGGTCATCGGCGGCCAGCAGGCACGACCGCGCATCGAACGTTTCGCGCGCCTGTTGCCGCGCCTGCTGCACGAGCGCGCCGAGCGGCTGCAGCGCGCCGACCTGCGTTACACGAATGGTTTCGCGCTGACCTGGGGCGAGGCCGTGGCCGGCAGCGATGGCGGCACCGCCGTCACCGCCGACGTACCCGTCGATCGCCAGCCGCTCGCGCGGTGGACGCGGCTCCCGCATCCATCGGCCCCGTTGCAGTCGCTTGCGCATCGCCTGCAGGCGATCCCCGTATTCCCCCGTTCCATGTTTTCCCCCTTCATTTCCGGCAGCACCGCATGAACCGCAAAGGCGACAAGGCCCTCATCGTCGGCCTCGACATCGGCACCTCCAAGGTGGTGGCGCTGGTGGGCGAGTACTCCCCGGGCAACCCGATCGAGGTGATCGGCATCGGCAGCCACGAATCGCGCGGGCTCAAGCGCGGCGTGGTGGTCGACATCGAATCCACCGTGCAGTCGATCCAGCGCGCGATCGAGGAGGCCGAGCTCATGGCCGGCTGCGAGATCCGCTCGGTCTACGCATCGATCTCCGGCAACCACGTGCAGTGCAAGAACTCGCCGGGGATCGTGCCGATCCGCGACGGCGAGGTGACCTGGGCCGACCTCGACCGCGTGCTCGACGCGGCCAAGGCGGTCGCCATTCCCGCCGACCAGAAGATCCTGCACGCGATCCCGCGCGAGTACGTGCTCGACGATTCGCAGGAAGGCATCCGCAACCCGGTGGGCATGACCGGCGTGCGCCTGGAAGTGCACGCGCACCTGGTCGTGTGCGCGCAGTCGGCCGCGGCCAACATCTCCAAGTGCGTGCAGCGCTGCGGCCTGCAGATCGACGACCTGGTGCTGTCGTCGCTGGCCTCGTCGACCGCGGTGCTGACCGCCGACGAGCGCGAACTGGGCGTGGTGCTGGTCGACATCGGCGCCGGCACCACCGATCTCGCGGTGTTCGTGCAGGGCGCGATCTCGCACACCTCGTCGCTGCCCATTGCCGGCGACAAGGTCACCGAGGACATCGCGCACATGCTGCGCACGCCCACGCCGGAGGCCGAGCAGATCAAGGTGCGCTATGCCTGCGCGCTGGCGCAGCTGGCCACCAGCGAGGAATCGATCCAGGTGCCGAGCGTGGGTGACCGCCCGCCGCGCCGGCTGCCGCGCCAGTCGCTGGCGCAGGCGGTGCAGGCCCGCTACGAGGAGATCTTCGAGATGGTGCAGGCGGAACTGCGCCGCTCGGGTTTCGAGCAGCACGTGCGCGCCGGGATGGTGCTGACCGGTGGCGCCGCGAAGATGGAAGGCGTGGTCGAGCTGGCCGAGGAGATGCTGCAGATGCCGGTGCGCGTGGGCATTCCGCAGCACGTCACCGGGCTGGGCGAAGTGGTCGGCAACCCGGTGCATGCCACCGGCGTGGGCCTGCTGCTGATGGGCAGCCAGATCGAACATCCCCGCCGCCCGGTGATCCCGACCGGGCGCGCAGGCAGCTTCTTCAAGAAGTTGAAGGAGTGGTACCGGGGCGAATTCTGAGCCGGGCCGCCACGGGCGGGCCGGACGGATGGAAGCAGGGCGGAGCAGGGCAGGCGGGACGTTCCAACAACATATCGATAAGCAACACACACTTGCGAGGACAACGGACATGGCGCATTTCGAACTGGTAGAGAAGATGGCACCCAATGCCGTCATCAAGGTCATTGGCGTGGGCGGCGGCGGCGGCAACGCCGTGGCCCACATGGTCAGCAGCAGCGTGGACGGGGTGGAATTCATCACCGCCAACACCGACTCGCAGGCGATCAAGAACTGCGGCGCGAAGCTGCAGCTGCAGCTCGGTGGCAACGTCACCAAGGGCCTGGGTGCGGGCGCGAACCCCGAGGTCGGGCGCCAGGCGGCGCTGGAGGACCGCGAGATCATCATGGATTCGCTGCAGGGCGCGGACATGGTGTTCATCACCGCCGGCATGGGCGGCGGCACCGGCACCGGCGCGGCACCGGTGGTGGCGCAGCTGGCCAAGGAAATGGGCATCCTGACCGTTGCCGTGGTCACCAAGCCGTTCCCGTTCGAGGGCCGCCGCCGCATGCAGGTGGCGCTCAAGGGCATCGAGGACCTGTCGCAGCACGTCGATTCGCTGATCACCATCCCCAACGAGAAGCTGATCACCGTACTCGGCCGCAACGCCACCATGATCCAGGCCTTCCGTGCCGCCAACGACGTGCTGCTGGGCGCCGTGCAGGGCATCGCAGACCTGATCGTGCGTCCCGGCCTGATCAACGTCGACTTCGCCGACGTGCGCACCGTGATGAGCGAAATGGGCCTGGCGATGATGGGCACCGGTCACGCCCGCGGCGACGACCGCGCGCAGGCGGCTGCCGAGTCCGCGATCCAGAACCCGCTGCTCGACGACGTCAACCTGGCCGGCGCCAACGGCATCCTGGTCAACATCACCGCCGGGCCGGACTTCACCATGAGCGAGTTCGACGAGGTCGGCCGCACCGTGGAGAACTTCGCCAGCGAGGACGCCACCGTGGTCATCGGCACCGTGCTCGATCCGGACATGCAGGACGAAGTGCGCGTGACGGTCGTCGCCACCGGCCTCAACCGCGCCGCGGCGCGCACCAGCGTGCGTGGCGGCGACCATGCCAGCGAGCCGGCGCGTCGCCCGCAGGTGCAGCTGATCCACACGCAGGCCAAGCGCGACGGCACCACCGGCATGGTGATCGACGACGCCGTCGCCGGGCAGGCACCGAGCATCGCCTCGGCACTGCGTGGCCGCAGCGTGGCCGCCGAGGACACCGCGAAGCCGGCGATCGCCGATTTCGGCAGCGACAGCAGCTACCTGGATATTCCTGCTTTTCTGCGTCGTCAGGCCGACTGATGCCATCCATGGCGAGGCGGCACGGGATCAGAGCCCCCGGCCCGGCCGTCCATGGCCGGGCGTTCGCCCAACCGCGAGGCAATGCCTCGCAGGCGGGTGGGCTCACCCTGCGCCGCCAGGCCGACTGACCGCGTCTGCGTTGCAGCGGTCCGGGCCGTCCGTCCCGGGCCGTGGTGGTCCTGCTACGTCCTTTGTCACCGGGCCCTGCGCCGGCCCGGTGACGTTTTACGCAAGCCGCGGTGGCCCCGCCGCTTCCGTTCAGGTTAAGCGGGGCGCGTGCTAACCTTCGCGCGTTCCGCGTTGGCCCACCGGGTTCCCGCGCTTCTGGCAGACCCCTGATGCCCCAGCAACGCACCCTCAAGAACACCATCCGCGCCACCGGCGTAGGCCTGCACAGTGGCGAAAAGGTCTTCCTGACGCTGCGCCCGGCACCCGTGGATACCGGCATCGTGTTCCGCCGCGTCGATCTCGATCCGGTGGTGGAGATCCCCGCGAACGGTGAACTCGTCACCGAAACAATGCTGTGCACCGGGCTGACCCGCGGCGCCGGCAAGGTGATGACGGTCGAGCACCTGATGTCGGCACTGGCCGGCCTGGGCGTGGACAACATCTACGTGGAACTGTCCGCGGCCGAGGTGCCGATCATGGACGGCTCCTCCGGCCCCTTCGTGTTCCTGCTGCAGTCGGCGGGCATCGTGCTGCAGGATGCGCCCAAGCGCTTCATCCGGATCAGGCGCGAGGTCGAGGTGCGCGACGGCGACAAGATCGCCCGCTTCACCCCGTACGACGGCTTCCGCCTCGACTTCACCATCGAGTTCGACCATCCCGCCATCCCGGCCACGCAGTCGCGTGCGGTGGTGGAGTTCTCGACCGAGAACTACATCCGCGAGGTGAGCCGCGCGCGTACCTTCGGCTTCATGCGCGACCTCGAGTTCATGCGCGAGCGCAATCTCGGCCTCGGCGGTTCGATGGACAACGCCATCGTCCTCGACGAGTTCCGCGTGCTCAACGACGACGGCCTGCGATACGCCAACGAATTCGTGCGCCACAAGATCCTTGATGCCGTGGGCGATCTGTACCTCGCCGGCCACCCGATCCTGGGCGCGTTCGAGGGCTTCAAGTCCGGCCACGCGCTCAACAACAAGCTGGTGCGTGCGTTGCTGGCCGAGCCCTCCGCCTGGGAAGAGGTGAGCTTCGGCCACGCCGAAGCGCCCGTGTCCTACGGCGTTCCGGTCGCCGCCTGAGGCAATCCGGAACTGCGGCCCGGACTGCGGCAAGGGTGGGTCGTCCCCTTTGCCACCGCTCACCAACGTGAGTTCCGAGTGAACTTCTAACGTAAATTTAACGAAAATTTACGCTTACTTACCGAGTCGTTAACCCTTCGCGGCGGTATGGCCGATAGGATGCCCCGTCCTCGCCGTCGAGGCAGCGTGAAGGCGGCGGCGGGGTCAGGACCCGCTTCGATCGTCGCCGTCGGTGCCCGTCAGAAGCGTGACCGCCTCGCGCAGGGCCTTTTCGGCGTGTGGCGACAGAGGACGTGACCGTGGTCTGGCCGGGGGAGGCGGCGAGGCCGGTCGGCTGGTGGTGCGCACCACCAGTGTCGTGACATCCAGCCCGAGGGAGCGGGCGGCTTCGAGGATCTGCGGACCGGCCAGCCTTGCACGGGCATGCCAGACCGCAGCTTCCACCAGCAGTACGAGCCTGCCACCGTCGACGTTGCCCAGCCGCGCATGCGCGGCCAGCGCCGGGGGAAGCAGGGGACGCAGTCGCCGGTCCAGGTCGTCGAGCCACAGCGCACGACGCAGCGGATCACCGGCCGCACCGCCCAGCAGCGTATCGAGCGCTGGCTGCGGGGTTTGCGGACCGGTCCTGGGTGGCTTTGAACGAACTCCGGACATGTGAAGCAATGACCTTGAACTCTTATACCCGGCAGGCGCGAGCCCGCATGATGCACTGGTTGCGGTGCACGCGCGTCCAGATCGCCCGCCGCCCGATGACCGCCGCCGCCGTGCTGGCCTGCTCGGGCCTGGCCCTCGGCGCCGGCGCCGCCGCCGGCGAGATCTCCCGCCTGAAGGCGGAAAACACCCGCCAGCAGGCGATGATCGACAACACCCGCCAAGAGGCCCAGCGCGAGGTCAACGCGCTTGCCGCCCGCCTCGGCGAACTGCAGGCCCAGGCCAACCGCCTCAATGCCCTCGGCGAGCGCCTGACCCGCATCGGCAAGCTCGACGAAGGCGAGTTCGACTTCACTGCCGCCGTCGGCGTCGGTGGTCCGGGGCCGGTCCAGGACATGCCGGTCGGGGCGCTGCAGGATGGCCTGGCGCAGGTGGACGCGCAGTTCCGCACCTCGGGCGACCAGCTCTCGGTGCTCGAAGCCCTGCTGCTCGGCGAGGAGATGGAGCGCGCCGCGCTGCCGTCGCGTTCGCCGGTCGCCAGCAGCTATGTCACCTCCAGCTACGGCTACCGCGCCGACCCGTTCAGCGGTGGCCGCGCCTTCCATCGCGGCATCGACTTCAGCGCCCGCCTCGGTGATCCGGTGATGGCTGTGGCCGACGGCGTGGTCAGCTACTCGGGCCAGCGCGCCGGCTACGGCAACGTGGTCGAGGTCGACCACGGCAATGGCTATGTCACCCGTTACGCGCACAACTCGCGCAACACCGCCCGCGTGGGCGACCTGGTCCGCGCCGGCACCGAGCTGGCGAAAGCCGGCTCCACCGGCCGCTCCACCGGCGTGCACGTGCATTTCGAGGTGTGGGAAGGCGGGCGCGTGCTCAACCCGCGGCAGTTCCTCGCCGACATGGGCGCGTCGCGCCAGTAGGCCCGGCGCGGTGGTGGCGCGGTGCGCTTGAAAGCCCTCGCCCGCGTCCCCACGCTACAATCCGCGTTGCCATGAGAAAGGGCGCCCCGCGCCCTTTTTTCGTTGCGGGCCGGCACCACCGGCCCGTGCCCCGAACCCCGAACCGGTACACCCATGCTCAACCGCCTGCTCACCAGCGTCTTCGGCAGCCGCAACGAACGCCTCGTCAAGCAGCTCGACAAGGTCGCCCAGAAGGTCAATGCACTCGAGCCGGAGATGCAGAAGCTCACCGACGCCGAGCTGCAGGCCAAGACCCCGCATTTCAGACAGCGCGTCGCCGATGGCGAAACGCTCGACAAGCTGCTGCCGGAAGTGTTCGCGGTCTGCCGCGAGGCCAGCCGCCGGGTGCTGGGGATGCGCCACTACGACGTGCAGCTGATCGGCGGCATGGTGCTGCACATGGGCAAGATCGCCGAGATGCGCACCGGCGAGGGCAAGACCCTGGTGGCGACGCTGCCGGTCTACCTCAACGCGCTGGAAGGCAAGGGCGTGCACGTGGTGACGGTCAACGATTACCTCGCCCGTCGCGACGCCGCGCAGATGGGCAAGCTGTACAACTGGCTTGGCCTCACCGTGGGCGTGGTCTATCCCGGCATGCCGCATGGCGACAAGCACGCCGCGTATGCCGCCGACATCACCTACGGCACCAACAACGAATTCGGCTTCGACTACCTGCGCGACAACATGGCGCTGTCGAAGGCCGACCGTTACCAGCGCACCCTCAACTACGCGATCGTCGACGAGGTGGACTCGATCCTCATCGACGAGGCGCGCACGCCGCTGATCATCTCCGGCCCCGCCGACGAGACCCCCGAGCTCTACATCAAGGTCAACCGCATCGTGCCGTCGCTGGTGCGCCAGACCGCCGAGGATGGCGACGGCGACTTCTGGGTCGACGAGAAGCAGAAGCAGGTGCACATGTCGGAGGCGGGCCAGGAGCACGCCGAGGAACTGCTGCGCAAGGCCGGCATCATCGGCGAGGAGGAAGGGCTGTACGACCCGCACAACATCCACGTCGTGCACCACCTCAACGCGGCGATGCGCGCGCACGCGATCTACCAGCGCGATGTGGACTACATCGTGCGCGACGGCGAGGTGGTGATCGTCGACGAGTTCACCGGCCGCACCCTGCCGGGCCGGCGCTGGTCTGATGGCCTGCACCAGGCGGTGGAGGCGAAGGAAGGCGTGCCGGTGCAGCGCGAGAACCAGACGCTGGCGTCGATCACCTTCCAGAACCTGTTCCGCATGTACGGCAAGCTGTCGGGCATGACCGGTACCGCGGATACGGAAGCCTACGAGTTCCAGTCGATCTACGGCCTGGAAGTGGTGGTCATCCCCACCCACCGGCCGATGATCCGCAAGGACCACCCGGACGCGGTGTTCCTCAACCGCGCCGGCAAGTACCGTGCGGTGGCCCGCGAGATCAAGGAGGCCTACGAGCGCGGCCAGCCGGTGCTGGTGGGCACCACCTCGATCGAGGTGTCGGAACTGCTGTCGGGCGAACTGCGCAAGGACAACATCCCGCACGAGGTGCTCAACGCCAAGCAGCATGAGCGCGAGGCGCAGATCATCGCCCACGCCGGCCGCCCGGGTGCGGTGACCATCGCCACCAACATGGCCGGCCGTGGTACCGACATCGTGCTCGGCGGTTCGCTCGAGGCCGAGCTGCACGAGCTCGGCGACGACGCGAGCGACGAAATCAAGGCCGCCACGCGCGCGGCATGGCAGCAGCGCCACGACCAAGTGGTGGCGGCCGGCGGCCTGCACATCATCGGTACCGAGCGCCACGAGTCGCGGCGTATCGACAACCAGCTGCGCGGCCGTTCCGGGCGGCAGGGTGATCCGGGTTCCAGCCGCTTCTACCTGTCGCTGGAAGACAACCTGATGCGCATCTTCGCGGCCGACTGGGTGCAGAAGGTGATGGCACGCATGGGCCTGCAGGAAGACGACATCATCGAGTCGCCGCTGGTCACCAAGCAGATCGCCAACGCGCAGCGCAAGGTCGAAGCGCACAACTTCGACATCCGCAAGAACCTGCTCGATTTCGACGACGTCAACAACGACCAGCGCAAGGTCATCTACGGCCAGCGCGACGAGCTGCTGGACGCCGACAGCGTCAAGGACACCGTCGACGGCATCCGCGCCGACGTGGTCGCCGAAACCGTGGCCCGCTTCGTGCCGCCGGAGTCGATCGACGCGCAGTGGGACCTGCCGGGGCTGGAGGCGGCACTGGAAGCCGACTTCGGCCTGCGCCTGGACCTGCGCAAGCTGCTGGAGGCCGAGATCGACGCCGAGGGCATCACCGCACACGTGCAGGAAGCGGTGGACGCACTGTTCGCGGCCAAGGAACAGCAGATCGGCAGCGAAACCATGCGCATGCTCGAAAAGCACCTGATGCTCAACGTGGTCGACCAGAGCTGGAAGGAGCACCTGGCGCGCATGGATTACCTGCGGCAGGGCATCTACCTGCGCGGCTATGCGCAGAAGCAGCCGAAGCAGGAGTACAAGCGCGAGGCGTTCCTGCTGTTCTCGGAGATGCTCGACAAGGTCAAGCGCGAGGTCATCGCGATGCTGGCGCGCGTGCGCGTGCGCAGCGAGGAGGAGATCGCCGCGATGGAGGCCGAGGAGCGCCGCCAGGTCGAGGCCAAGCTCAACCAGGCGCAGTTCCAGCACGCCGATGCCGGCAGCTACGGCGCCGACGAGGAGGCCGAGGCCGTGCAGCGTGGACTGGCGGCGCAGGGCGGGGTGGCGCAGGTGACCCGCGACGCGCCCAAGGTTGGCCGCAATGATCCCTGCCCCTGCGGCAGCGGCAGGAAGTACAAGCATTGCCACGGGCAGCTCAGCTGAGCTGAGCCGCCCGTGGTGCCGCCCACGCAGCGGCGGCCCGCCCAGGTGCGCGTTGCGGACCATGGGGGTGCCACGGGGTTGCGTCCGATCCCCGCGCCTTTGGCGCGCTCCCCTGCAGTGAGCACTGCGCGACGTTCACTGCCGGCAGAAGCGCCAGTCCCGATGATGTCGCCATGAGTGAAGTAGACAACGCGCCCGTCGTCGAGGTGGTGGCGGGGGTGATCACCGATGCACGCGGGCGGGTGCTGCTGACCCGCCGTACCGAGGGGCGTGACCTGGCCGGGCTGTGGGAATTCCCGGGCGGCAAGCGCGAGCCCGGCGAGACGCCGGAGCAGGCACTGGCACGCGAGCTGGACGAGGAGCTTGGCATCCGCGTCGAGGTCGGCACACCGCTGATCGCGGTACCCCAGCGTTACCCGCACAAGCGGCTGCGCCTGGACGTGCGGATGATTGATCGCTGGCGCGGTACGCCGAAGGGCCATGAAGGCCAGGCCATGGCGTGGGTGCCGCAGGACAAGCTCGAGCGCTACATGATGCCGCCGGCGGATCGCCCGGTGGTGGCGGCGTTGCGCCAGCCGGACCGCTACGCAGTGACGCCGGTACCGGCGGACGGCGAGCGCGACGAGGACTGGCTGGCCGGTGTGGAGCGCTTGCTCGCCAACGGCGTGCGCCGGCTGCAGTTGCGGCTGCCGGGGATCGAGGCCGACCGGCGCAAGCGTCTGGTGGCCGCGGCGGCCTTGCTGGCACGTGCGGTCGATGCGGACGTGCTGGTCAACGGCGACGCGGTGCTGGCCGCCGAGCATGGTTGCGGCCTGCACCTGCCCGCGGCGCAGCTGATGTCCTGCCATTCGCGCCCGGTTGCCGACGAGATCCCGCTGGGAGCCTCGTGCCACGACGTGGCGCAACTGCAGCGTGCGCAGCAGGTGGGATGCGACTTCGTCGTGCTGGGCCCGGTCGCCGCGACGGCAAGCCACCCGGACAGCTTGGGGATCGGCTGGGAAGCATTCGCGGCGATGCGCGAGGAGGTCTCGTTGCCGATCTACGCGATCGGCGGTATGGGTCCGGGAGATGTCGTGACCGCGCGTGCGCACGGCGCACAGGGCGTGGCCGCCATCCGTGCATTCTGGGAAGCGGAGCCGGCGCGCCGTCAGAGCCACCCGGCAAAAAGGATGCCGGGCGTGGCCGGAGGAACCCGCAGCGCGTAGGCGCGCTGGGGCGCCACCCCGGACAACGTCAGACGCCGGTACCGCAACACGGCACCCGCGTCATCCTTTCACGCTTCGATCAGGCCGCCTGTTCGGCCGCGCGCTGGTTGCCACCCTGCTCGGCGAGGATGGAAAGCTTCTCGTCGGTCGCCTTTTCCTCCTCCAGGGTTTCCAGCAGCAGCGGCAGCGCGTCCTTGTAGCCGAGGCTCTTGGCCATCGCGCACAGCGTGCCGTAGGCGGCGATCTCGTAATGCTCGGCCTTCTGCGCGCCGCCGATCAGCGCGGCATCGCGCAGCGGGCCGGCATCGATGGAATCGATGATCTCCTTGGCTTCCTCGACCAGGCCTTCCATCGCTTCGCACTTGATGCGCTTGAGCTTGATGCCCAGCACCTCGGCGACCTGCTCCAGACGCTCGACCTGTGCCTCGGTCTCGGCGAGGTGGGCCTCGAAAGCAGCCACCAGGCCTTCGTCGGTAGCGGCCTTTGCCAGTCGCGGCAGCGACTTGGTCATCTGCTTCTCGGCGCTGTAGGTATCGGACAGTTCGTGGATGAAGAGGTCTTCAATCGTCTTGATCGCCATCGTGTGACTCCTGGGAAGGGGGCCGGATCCGGCCACGTCTGGTGCGGACGCAAGCGCATCTCAGGTGTCGGCCTGCGGGCGCGACGGCGGCAACACATGCGGTGCCGCGCGCTGTCGAATGGACTTCCACACAGCGTGGTCGCCAGAACGTAGACACCGGTCCGTGAGCTTGGCGCATAGGAAAACGTGAGCTCGCGCGAGCGCCCCGCGGGGTTGCCGCGACCCCGCACGGGGCGACGCCCCGGCGGTCAGCGGCTGCCTTCGGCCAGCTGCCGGTAGCGCGCATCCAGTGCGGCCACATGGGCCGCCAAGGCGTCCAGCGGGCCGTCGTTGTAGATCACGTCGTCGGCCAGCTCCAGGCGGGCGAGGCGATCCACCTGCGCCGCCAGCATGCGTTCGGCGAGCGCCGCGTCGATGCCGTCGCGCCGCTGCAGGCGCGCCAGCTGCAGCGCGCGCGGCACGTCCACCACCAGCACCCGGTCGATCCACGGGTAATGGTCGCGGCCGCCTTCGGCCAGCAGCGGGATCGATGCGATCGCATAGGGCCCCTGCGCGGCCTCGCAGGCTGCGCGCAGGCGCAGGCGCACCTGCGGGTGGACGATGGCTTCCAGGCGCCGGCGTGCGTCGGCGTCGGCGAACACGAGCTCGCGCATGCGTGCGCGATCGAGGCTGCCATCGCCCTGCAGGACCCCGGCGCCGAACGTCTCCACCACCGCAGCCAGGCCCTCGCTGCCCGGCGCGACCGCGTCGCGCGCGGCGGCATCCGCGTCGGCCACCGTCACCCCCAGCGCCGCGAAACGCCGTTCCACCTCGCTCTTTCCCGATGCCACGCCGCCGGTCAACCCGACCACGTACGCACTCATGCCTCGTCCCCGGTTGGCGGTGCATCGTCCTGCACGAACAGGCCGGCGTCGTCGCGCAGCACGCGGATGCTCTGCGCCATCGGTGCCAGCCGGATGCCCTCCTCGCGCAGCCGCCGCAGCAGGGTGAACAGCAGTTCGCTGCGAACGCCGCCGGCCGTGCGCGGAGAGTCGGTGAACCCCACCGCGGTCACGCTGATGCCGGTTGCGGCGATGCCGTCTAGGGTCTGCGACGGCGCGGGGTCTTCGAGTACCGCCGGATGCGCGGCAAAGGTCTCCAGCAGGATCGCGCGCAGGCGGTCGACGTCGGTATCCAGCGGCACCGGGAACTGCAGCAGCACGCGACCCAGCGGGTTGGCCAGGGTCATGTTGCGCAGCGGTTTGGTGATCAGTTCGGAGTTGGGCACGATCACCGTGGAGCGGTCGGCCACGCGGATCTCGGTGGCGCGCACGCTGATGCGCTGCACGTCGCCCTCGAAATCACCCACCCGCACCCAGTCGCCGATCTTGACCGGTCGCTCGGCCAGCAGGATCAGCCCGGAGATGAAGTTCTGGGTGATCGCCTGCAGGCCGAAGCCGATGCCCACCGACAGCGCACCGACCACCAGGCCGATCTGCTGGATGCCGATGCCCAGCGCGGCCAGCCCCAGCGCCAGCACCACGGTGACGCCGAAGTAGCGCGCCACCGTGGCGACCGAGTTGCGCGAGGCGGCGTCGAGGTCGGTGGCGGGCAGGAAGCGCTCCACCAGCCAGCCGTGCAGGGCCTGCACGGCCATCCAGCCACCGCCGAAGATCAGCACCGCCCTGAGCACGCCGCCGGGCGAGATCACCACTTCGCCGATGCGCAGGCCCGCACGCGCGGCCGCCACCAGCTCGCGCCAGCCGGAGAAACTGGTGCCCAGCGGTGCCAGCACCAGCGCGATCGCGACCAGCACCAGCAGGGCGCGGGTCACGGCGGAGACGATCAGCCCGGCCTGGCGCAGCCGGTGCGGGCGGATGCCGGTGGCGCGCGCGGTGGCGGTGCCCAGACGGCTGCCGTCGCCAAACAGCACGCCGCACAGGTCGTCGATGCCGATCCACGCCAGGTACAGGCCCATCGCCACCACGCCCACCCACACCACCTCGCGGCCGATCAGCAGCGCGAACTGGAAATAGCCCAGCACCAGCGCCACCAGCAACGCCAGTACCGCCAGCCGGATGGCCCCCAGCAGCGCCCGCACCCAGGCGGCGACCGCCACGGTATCGGTGCCGCCAGCCAGTGGCAGGTGGCGCCGCCGCACGCTGATCGCCAGCACCGCATAACTCAGCGCCACCGCGCCGGTGACGGTGGCCGCCAGCGCCGCGTGCGCGTTGATCGCGACCATCACCCCCTCGACCACGCGGTCGACGAACACCAGCCCGCCGGCCAGCCACGGATACGGGCGCAGGCCGGTGACCATGTCCTCCGACAGCGGGGGAAGCCGCCACTCCGGGCTCGCCCGCATCAGCAGGCTGTTGCCCAGGCTGGCGACCAGTGCGCCGTACACCGCGGCGGCCACCAGTGCATTGGCGAGCTGCTCCATCACCGCCACCGGCGGGTCGCCCCAGCGCAGGAGGTGCGAGACCAGCCATGCCGCCATGCCGATGCACAGCGTGCTCGACAGCACCAGCCATGCCGCCAGTGCGGTGCGGCGCAGGCGGCTGTCGCCGGGGGTATGGCGCAGGGCGAAGCCGCGGCCGGCACGGCGCAGCAACCGGCGGACCGGCCACGCCAGAACCCCGGCCAGCACCAGGACGCCGATCGCCACCCCCAGCCCGAAGCGCGCAAGACCATCGCGCACGCTGCGCTCCAGCAGGCCGAGGAAGGCCTCCACGCGCTGGCGATCGCTGGGGAAATCCTCGGCCACTGCATGCCACAGCCGCGGCGTCAGGGGCGAACCGTAACGCTGCGACAGCTGCTCGCCGAGCTGGCGTCCCTGGGCGGCGGTGATGTCCTCGCGGACATCGCGGATGTCGATGCCCAGCAGGCGGCCGCGCTTGACCGCGCCATCGAGCACCGAGACCCGGGCCGCGAGTTCGGCGCGGCGTGCGCGGATCCCCGGGTCCTCGGCGGCCGCGTCCTCCGGTGCCGGCCCCAGTTCATCGAGCCGCCCCTGCACGCCGGCGAGCTCGGCTTCGAGCGTGCGCACGGCGTCCTGGACACGCACGTCGAGCGCGACCGCCGCATCGCGCAGCTGCACGAAGCCGGCGGTGTCGCTGGTTTCCTCCAGGCGTTCGCGCAGGGCGAGAAGTTCATCGTCCGCCGTATCGAGCGTGGCCGCAGCGCTTTCGGCGGCAGTCACGGGCACTGCAGGTGCGACCTCCTGCCTTGCCCTCGCGGGGTGGGCCAGCGACCAGCACAGCAGGACAAGGACCCCGATGGTCAGCAGCGGGTGCAGTCGGGTCGCCTGCCGCGTGGAGCGGACGGAACTGCATCGGGGCCGGGGCGCTGGCGTCATGCGGGCTGTTCAGGTGGGGGGTCGACGTGCATTGTCGTCGTCGCACGCGTGATGTCCACGCGTGGGGCATGGATGTGCGGTTATCGCCCGTCGGACCAGCGCGACAGGTCCTGGCTGATGCGGTCGATGTCGGCCCAGGGGTGTTTGCGACGGCGCCGCAGCAGCGCAGGCACGTCGTGGATGGTGAAGGCATCGGCGCGCTTGAGCTTCGACAGCTCGCTCCACGCCAGCGGCAGCGCCACCGGTGCGCCCGGGCGGCCGCGCAGCGAGTACGACGCCACCGCGGTCGCGCCGCGGCCGTTGCGCAGGTAGTCCACGAAGATGCGCTTGTTGCGCAGGCTCTTGCTGGCGGTGGCGAGGAACCGGTCCGGCTGCGAGCGTGCCAGCGCCTCGGCGAAACCGTGCGCGAAGCGCTTGGTCAGGTCCCAGTGGCAGCCGGGGTTGAGCGGCACCACCACGTGCAGGCCCTTGCCCCCCGACACGCGCAGGAAGGATTCCAGTTCCAGTTGCGCGAGCAGCTTGCGGATATCGACCGCGGCCTTCTTCACTTCGGCGAACGGCACGTCCGGTCCCGGGTCGAGGTCGAACACCACGCGATCGGCGATGTCGGGTTCGGCCGCGTGCGAGCCCCACGGGTGGAACTCGATCGCGTTGAACTGCACCAGCTCCATCAGCGCGGCCTCATCCTCGACCACGAGGTAGTACGCGTTGACGCCGCTGTCCTCCTTCAGCCGCACCGACGAGACCAGTTCCAGACCGGCGGTGTGGTGCTTCTGGAAGAAGCAGGGACGCTCCACGCCGCCCGGGCAGCGGATGATCGACAGCGGCCGCCCTGCGATCTCCGGCAGCAGGTGGTCGGCCACCGCGGCGTAGTAGTCCCAGACGTCCTTCTTGGTCGCGCCGATATCCGGAAACAGCACCTTGGTCGGGCTGGACAGCCGCGGCGGCGTGCGGGGCGCCGCGGCTTTACGGCCTGCGGCGGTGGACTTCGATGCGGCCGCCTTGCCGGCCGTGGTTTTTTTTGCCGCCGCCTTCTTCGTCGCCGCTGCCGGGCCGGCCTTCGACGTGGCCTTCTCCGCCTTCTTCGTGGCCCTGCCGGTACGCCCGGCCGGGCCACGATCGGAATCGGCGAGATCCTCCACCGACTTGTCCCAGCGCACCGCCTTCAGCGACGGCTGCCGCAGCAGTTGCTGGCGGCCGATGCCCCGGTAGAACACCTCCACCACGAAGCACGGCTTGAACCAGGTGGCCGTGCGCAGGTCGGTATCGGTGGTGCCGACATGCACGGTCGGCTTGCGGGCGCCACCCTTGCCGAGCTTCGCGGTGACCTCGCGCATCAGCGTGTCGTTGAAACCGCTGCCCACGCGCCCGGCATACAGCCAGCCGTGGTCGGCATCCGGCTTGGCCAGCAGCAGCGACCCGAAACCGGTGCGGCTTCCCTTCGGTGCGGTATAGCCGACCACGGCGAACTCGTCGCTCGCCAACAGCTTGGTCTTGCGCCAGTCGTCGCTGCGGCCGCCGTGGTAGGGGCGGTCGATGCGCTTGGAGATGATCCCTTCGAAGTGGGTGTCGCCGGCGAGCTTGAACGCGGCGTCGCCATCGCCTTCGATATGCGAGCTGTACGCCAGGTGTGGCGGCGCGCCGTCGAGCAGCTCCTGCAGCAGCGCCTTGCGTTCGACCAGTGGCGCGGCGGTGACGTCCACCCCGTCGACATGCAGCAGGTCGAACAGGGCGAATGCCAGCGTCCCCTGGCGTTCGCCGGACAGCGTGGACTGCAGCAGGTTGAAGTCCTCCTTGGTGCCCTTGCCGGCGATGAGCTCGCCGTCCAGTGCCCCGGACTTCAACCGCAGCGCGGCGATGGCATCGCGGATCTCCGGGATCTTGCCGGTCCACTCCAGCGCATTGCGCGACCACAGCCGCACCTCGCCGTCGGCAATGGTGGCGAGGATGCGGTAGCCATCCCACTTGAGTTCGTGCAGCCACTGCGCGCCCCCGGGGGGGGCATCGCCGAGCCTGGCCAGCTGCGGCTGGAACGGCCCGCTGGGCGCGTCGGCGCGCTTGGCTCCATCCAGTGCAAGCGCCTTCTTCGCCCAGTCCTTCCGGCGCCGGCGCCTGGGTCCGGGTGTGGCGGCGAGCTTCTTCTTCGCCGCCTTGCCGGCACCCGCGCGCTTGAGGTCGGCCGCTGGGGGCGGCGTCACGTCCGCCAGCAGGTCGTCGGCCTCCAGGGTGCCGGCCCAGGCGTCCTTGTCCTTGAACAGCAGCCACTGTGGCTGTCGCGCCGGCTTGCCGGATCGCACCAGGTGCCAACCGCCCTTGAGCTTGTCGCCGAACAGTTCGAAGCGCAGATGGCCCTTGGCCAGCTGTTCCTCGGGATCGCGATCGGTGGCCCAGACGCCATGGTCGAAGCGCGCCACGTGTCCACCGCCATACTGGCCCCTGGGGATCTCGCCCTCGAAACCGGCGTAGTCGACCGGATGGTCCTCGACCTCCACTGCCATCCGCTTGACGTCGGGGTCGTAGCTGGGGCCCTTGGGCACCGCCCAGCTCTTCAGCGCGTCGCCCACCTGCAGGCGGAAATCGTAGTGACGCCGGCTGGCGTGGTGCAGCTGCACCACGAAGATCGCGCGCCGGCCTTTGGGCACCGGCTTGCCGGGCTCCGGCTCGCGGGTCCTGTCGAAGCTCCGCTTGCGGCGGTAGTCGGCCAGGCTCATGCCGGCGTCGTGGCGTTACTGGCCGAGGTGGCGGCGCACCGCATCGGCGGTGGGGCCGACGGCATCCACGGCCTCCTGCAGACGCTCGCGGGTGACGCCAAGCGCCTTCGTCCAGTATTGGACCTCGTAGTCCTCGCTCATGTTGATGCGGTCGCGGTCCGGGCTCCCGGTCTGCTTCTTGTCGTCGGCCATGGGCTGTCTCCAGGTGCTGGAGCCACACCGTGCGACGGCCTTTGTGGTGCCGCTGTGAACCGGTATGTCAGGCACTCAGTGCGCCTGCGCAACGTCGTGGCGTGGGAAGTGCGTCAGGCGTTCTTTGCGTGCTTCGTGGTCTTCGCGGTTGTTGCGCGCTTGCGTGGTGCCGCGGGCGCGGTGACCTCGATCCAGGTCGGTGCGTGGTCGCTCGGCTTTTCCAGCGCGCGCACCCAGCGGTCGACGCCCGCCGCCTTCAGACGCTTCGCCAGCGGCGGGTTGAGCAGCAGGTGGTCGATGCGCAGGCCGCGATCGCGCTGGAAATGCTGGCGGAAGTAATCCCAGAACGTATAGATGGTCTGGTCCGGATGCAGCGTGCGCAGTGCGTCCGTCCAGCCCTGTGCCAGCAGCCGCTCGAACGCCTCCCGCACCTCGGGCTGCAGCAGCGCGTCCTTGCGCCACGATTTCGGGTCGTAGACATCGTCGTCGGTGGGGATGACGTTGAAGTCACCGATCATCGCCATCGGGTGGGGCAGGTCCACCAGCGTGCGCGCATGGCGGATCAACCGCTCCATCCACGCCAGCTTGTAGTCGAACTTCGGTCCCGGCTGCGGGTTGCCGTTGGGCAGGTACAGGCAGGCGACGACGATGCCGTGCACCGCCGCCTCCAGATAACGGCTCTGGGTGTCGCTGCTGTCGCCGGGCAGGCCGCGTCGGCTTTCCACCGGCACGGCGCCGCGCGCCAGCAGTGCGACGCCGTTCCACGAGCGCTGGCCCTGCCAGATCGCGCCATAGCCGGCGGCGTCCAGCGCCTCGACCGGGAACGCCTGGTCGAGCGCCTTCAGTTCCTGCAGGGCGACGATGTCGGGCTGTTCGCGCTCCAGCCAGGCGAGCAGATGCGGCAGCCGCGTGCCGATGCCGTTGACGTTGAACGTGGCCAGCCGGAGCGTGCGGCGGCTCATGCCCGCACCATGGCGCGATCATCCGTGTTCAGGCGATCTCCCGGTGGGATCGATCGCGGCCAGCGCCGCTCCCACAAGCGCGGTGCACGGTCCGGGGCCGCTGCTGGCGCCGGTGATGACGATTCCGCGATCGGCGTGGGCTTCATGGCAGGACTCCCCGATTTGGACGGCGAGCGTAGGGCGGGTGTGATCGGCAAGGAGTGAAGCGCCGGCGCGGTTTCGTGTTGCCCTGACCAGCGCGTGGCGTGGCGTGGGACACGCCCGCGCCAGCCTTTGAACGAAAGTGCGAGGCTCCACGAGGGGTGTCGAGCCCATGTTGCCGCGCACTCGATTGCGCGCGGCAGCGGCGGGGACGCCTGCGTGATCTTGCCGCCGCCCTGACGCGGAACCGCCTACGCTCGGCCGACGCGCAAGGAGGAAGGATCATGGTCGAGCACGCATCTGTCGATATTGCCGCGCCGGTGGCATCCGGCGCTGACGCGCACCTGGTGTCCACTGGTCCCGCCACGTCGATCGAGGCATCGCCCAGGCGCCCGGGCGCGCTGTCCGACGAACTGGAGACCCGCCTGTGCTCGCTGCAGCGCCGCCTGCCCTGGGCGCGCGAGCGCTACCCGGCCGACGAGGATTTCTGGACCTGGTTCCGCGGCGAGCTCTCGCTGATCCAGAGCCTGCCGACCACCCCGGCGGAACGCGCCGCCTACCAGCTGCGGATCGCGCTGATGATTGCCGAGCGCCCGGGCACGGCCGCAATCCCGCGGGCTGCCGCCTGACCCTTCCCGCACGCGGGAGAAGATGGCGGGCAGCCCCGGATGAGGGCGGGCTCTAGACGCCGAGCCCCGCCACGCCCATGTACCAGCCGATCAACCGCTCGCCCCACATGAAGACGATCCATCCGGCGATCGCCAGATAGGGCCCGAACGGAATCGGTGACGCCCGGTCGCGCCCCTGCGTGGCCAGCCAGATCGAACCGATGATCGCCCCGGCGACCGCCGACAGCAGGATGATCGGCAGGATTCCGGCCAGCCCGCACCAGGCGCCCAGCGCGGCCAGCAGCTTGAAGTCGCCGTGGCCCATGCCATCCTTGCCGGTGAGCTGCTTGAACACCCACCACACCGACCACAGGCTCACATAGCCCGCGATCGCGCCCAGCAGCGCAGGTTTGGCCGGAATAAAGAGGTTGTCCGCGGCGGCGATCAGCCCCAGCCACATCAACGGCAGCGTCAACTGGTCCGGCAGCAACTGGGTGCGCAGGTCGATGCCCGACAGCGCGATCAGGAAACAGGTCAGCACGATCGCGCCGAACCCCTGCCAGCCGAAACCGAAGTTCCACACGCAGGCCAGCACCAGCAGCATCGTCAGCAGCTCGACCAGCGGGTACTGGATCGAGATCGGCGCTTTGCAGGAGCGACATTTGCCACGCAGCGCCAGCCAGCTGAACACCGGGATGTTCTCGTACCAGCTGAGCTGGTGTCCGCAGTGCGGGCAGTGCGAGCGCTCCACCACGATGCCCGGAGGGGGCGGGTCGTAGATTTCCGGCGCTTCCAGCACCTCGCGCGCGTCGCGCTTCCACTCCCACTCCAGCCGCTTGGGCAGGCGCAGGATCACCACGTTGAGGAAGCTGCCGAGCATGAGCCCGAGCGCAGCCGCAGCCGGATACCCCAGTTCGGGGTGCTGGTCGAGAAATGCCATGCGTGGATTCTAGCGGCTGCGGATCAGACCACGGCCGCCAGCTTGAAGATCGGCAGGTACATGCCGATGACCATGCCGCCGACGACCACGCCGATGAAGATCATGATCATCGGCTCGATCAGGCTCGACAGCGCATCGACGGCGTTGTTGACCTCCTCCTCATAGAAGTCCGCCACCTTGAACAGCATGGTGTCGAGCGCGCCGGCCTCCTCGCCGATCGCGGTCATCTGCACCACCATGTGCGGGAACAGGTTGACCTGCTTCATCGCCATGTTCATGGGGTAACCGACGGAAACGTCGTCGCGGATCTGCCAGGTGGCCTTCTCGTAGACCATATTGCCGGTTGCACCCGCGACAGACTCGAGGGCTTCCACCAGGGGCACGCCGGCCTTGAACGTCGTCGCCAGAGTGCGGCTGAAACGTGCGATGGCCGAGTTGTGCATGATCTGGCCGATCACCGGGATCTTCAGCACAAGCCGGTCCATCCCGTGCTGCAGGGCCGGCGACCGCTTGTAGGCGTAGATGAAGCCGAACACTGCCGCCAGCACGATGCCGAGGATCAGCCACCAGTACGCGACCATGAAGCGGCTGGCGGCCACGATCATCTGGGTGAAGGCCGGCAGTTCGGCGCCAAAGCCTTCGAATACCGATTCGAACTGCGGTACGACGAAGATCAGCAGGATCGCGCTGACCAGCAGCGCCACCACGATGACGGTGGCCGGGTAGAACAGCGCCTTCTTGATCTTGCCCTTCAGCGTCTCGATGTTTTCCTTGTAGGTGGCGATGCTGTCGAGCACCGTCTCCAGCACACCGGCAGACTCGCCCACCCGCACCAGATTGCGGGTCAGTTCGTCGAACTGCACCGGGTACTTGCCCAGTGCCTCGGCAAACGCCGTGCCGTTCTCGATATCGACGCGGATGGCGTTGATCATCTCGGCCATCTTCGCGTTCTTGTGCCCGCTGCCGATGATTTCCAGCGCCTGCACGATCGGCACGCCGGACTTGATCATGGTTGCGATCTGGCGGCTGAAGACCGCGATGTCCTTCGGGGTGATCTTCTTGCCGGCGCCGCCGAACAGCGGCTTCTTCTTCGGCTTGACCACGCCTGGGCTGATGCCCTGCCTGCGCAATTCCGCTTTCAGCAGGTTGGCATTCTTCGCCGCCTGCTCGCCCTTCATCTTCTTGCCGCGCTTGTCGGTGCCCTCCCAGACAAACGTCTCCAGGGTCACGCCCTGGCGACCGGGCGACACGGGCTTGCGGGCCGCGGATTTGGCGGCGGATCGGGTCACGGACATCGGTTCATCCCCTTGACCGGCCTCCCCGGGCCGGGTAACGCCCGCATGGTAGCGCGTCGCGGCCCCGTGCGGAATTTCCCACTGTGACGCCCGGCAGCCTTTCGCTTTTACCCCTCTCCCGCAAGGCGGGAGAGGGTGCTCCGAAGGGGCGGGTGAGGGCGCTTACGCTTCTCACCTTCAGCGGCACCGCGGCCGATCGAGCGTGTCCTACGATCAATCTTTCGTAACCCGGTTGATCTCCGCCAGGCTGGTCACCCCCTGCTTCACCTTCAACAGGGCCGACTGCCGCAGATCCTTCACCCCCGACCTCTTCGACGCCTCCGCGATTTCTAGCGCGTTCCCGCCGGCCAGCACGATCTCTTGGATCTGCTCGCTCATCGGCATCACCTGGTAGATGCCGGTACGGCCCTTGTAGCCGTTGGTGCACTCGTCGCAGCCCACGGCGTCGTAGATCCTCAACCCGGCATGGATTTCGTCCGCGGTGAAGCCTTCCGCCAGCAGCGCATTATCGGGCAGGTCCAGCGGCTTCTTGCACTTCTCGCACAGGCGTCGCGCCAGGCGCTGGGCGATCACCAGGGTGACCGAGGACGTGATGTTGTACGGCGCAATGCCCATGTTCATCAGGCGCGCGATGGTCTGCGGCGCATCGTTGGTGTGCAGCGTCGACAGCACCATGTGGCCGGTCTGCGCCGCCTTCACCGCGATCTCCGCGGTTTCCAGATCGCGGATTTCGCCGACCATGATGATGTCCGGATCCTGGCGCAGGAAGGAACGCAGCGCCGCGGCGAAGGTCATGCCGCGCTTGGTATTCTGCTGCACCTGGTTGACACCCGGCAGGCGGATTTCCACCGGGTCCTCCACGGTGGAGATATTGCGCTGCTCGTCGTTGAGGATGCCCAGTGCCGTATACAGCGACACCGTCTTGCCGGAGCCGGTAGGGCCGGTAACCAGCACCATGCCGTAGGGCTTGTGGACCGCATCCAGGAACAGTTTCTGCTGGTCGGCCTCGTAACCCAGCTTCTCGATGCCCAGCTTGGCCGCACTGCCATCGAGGATACGCAGCACTACCTTCTCGCCGAACAGCGTCGGCAGCGTGCTGACGCGGAAGTCGATCTGCTTGGTCTTGGACAGGTTGAGCTTGATGCGGCCGTCCTGCGGCACGCGTTTTTCGGCAATGTCCAGCTGCGCCATCACCTTCAGACGGGCGGTAATGCGGCCGTTGAGCTTGACCGGCATCTTGGCGGCCTGCTTGAGGATGCCGTCGATGCGTAGCCGCACCCGGTAGTCGTCTTCGTATGGCTCGAAGTGAATGTCGGACGCGCCCTTGCGGATGGCATCCACCAGCACCTTGTTGACGAACTTGACGATCGGCGTGTCGTCCTTGCCGTCGGCAATGGTATCCGGGCGACCGTCCTCGTCACCGCCCACATCCAGGGTCTCGAGGCCCTCGGCATCCTCCAGGGCATCGCCAAAGCTGTCATTGGCCTCCAGCCACAGGTCGAGGGTGCGTCGCAGGACTTCCTCGTCCACCAGGATCGGCTCCACCACCAGGTTGGTGTGGAACTTGATCTCGTCCAGCGCCCGGGTGTCGGTCGGGTCTGCCGTGCCCACGAACAGCTTGCCGCCGCGCTTGAACAGCGGCAGCACGCAGTGCTTGCGCAGCAGCTCGTCCTTGACCAGCTTGACTGCGCTCTCGCCCGGGGTCATCGCCGTCGGATCGAAGAGCGGCATCCCGAACTCGATGGAGTTGGCCGCGGCCAGTTGCGCGCCGGTGATCCTGCGGTGCTCGCGCAGCCAGCTGCTGACCTGCTTGCGCTCGGCCGAGGCCTTGTCGAGTGCTTCGCGGGCAGTGGCTTCGTCAAGAGCGCCGTCCATCACGAGACGGCGGGCGATGCCGGTGATGCCGACAAGGTTGGGGGCGGCGACTGCGCTCATGTGCGTCTCCTTCGGGCTGGGCGAACTGTACTGCAAGGCCGTCCCGCCTGTGGGCCGCGGACGCTTTGCGACAGGCGAGCCACGCGTTACGCTCACGCGCGGGATCGGGGGGTGTAATGCGAGTATCAGTGGTGTTGCCGGCCAAGAACGAGGCCGAAGGGCTGCGGAAAACCCTGCCACGGCTGCGCGAGTGCCAGCCAGATGCCGAGGTCATCGTGGTCGACGACGGCTCGACCGACGACACTGCGGCGATTGCGGCCGCACATGGGGCGCGCGTGGTCAGCGCGCCTTACTCGATGGGCAATGGGGCCGCCATCAAGCGGGGCGCCCGCGCGGCCACCGGCGACATCCTCGTATTCATGGACGCGGACGGCCAGCACGACCCTGGGCACATCGACGCCCTGCTCGAACGGCTGCGGGCGGGTTACGACATGGCGGTGGGCGCCCGTAACGCGTCCGGTCAGGCCAGCCGCGGCCGCAGCTTTGCCAACGGCTTCTACAACCGCCTGGCCAGCTGGATGACCGGGCATCGCATTGCTGATCTCACTTCAGGCTTCCGAGCGGTGCGTGCCTCGAAGTTCCGCGAGTTCCTGCATCTGCTGCCCAACGGTTTCTCCTATCCCACCACATCCACGATGGCCTTCTTCCGCAGCGCGTATCCGGTGGCCTATGTGCCGATCCCCGTGGCGCAGCGCATCGGTAACAGCCACATCCGCCCGATGCGTGACGGGATCCGGTTCCTGCTGATCATCTTCAAGATCGCGACGCTGTATTCGCCGCTGAAGCTGTTCCTGCCGACCACCCTGGTGTTCTTCGCAACAGGGCTCGGCTACTACGCCTACACGTTCCTGACCATGGGACGCTTCACCAACATGAGCACGCTGCTCTTCAGTGCCAGCGTCATCATCTTCCTGATCGGCCTGGTCAGCGAGCAGATTACCGGTCTGACTTACCTCTCGGTGCGTGCGGAGCGAGAAAAGAGTTGAACGCCGTGCTGAGGCTCCTCAATGATGCGCTCACGACTACCAGCGATGGGCGCCTCATGGGTGGCTGCGTAGCTTGGCTGCGGCCGGGCTTGAGGTGCGCATCATCCGCCAGGCGGGCACAGCAATCGAGCCGAGCGCGGTGCTCGCTTGTCTATCGCGAGCGGGCCCCTCCAGCATCGTCCCATCTGGCGGGCGCTGCCCGCAGCGCCGATCGTAATGACAGCAGCCCCCACCATCAAGCTAACAGCTTGGCTCGTGTCGTGTGTCTGGCCGAGATGGGACGCCATGTCGAGAGGTTTGCAGATTGAGGCTTACAAGCCATGAGCCGCCCCGTAATCCTGGTCGTCAGCACTTCTTATCCGTACACCGCGAATGGAAGCGAGGCGGCAGGCGCGTTTGTCGCGGATTTCGCTCATGCGCTTGCCCGGTACGCTCCGGTACGGGTCGTGGGGCCGGGACCGATCGAGACCGCGGACCCGTCGGGAGATGTGCCGACGTGGCGATTTGCGGCGGGCTCCCGCCCTCTGTCGCTGCTGTCGCCTCTGAAGCCTTGGCACTGGCCGGTCATCATTGGCGCTCTGAGGTCACTGCGTAGGCAGGTGTTCGCCGCGGCAGCGGATGGCCGTGTGGGGCATGTCCATGCGCTTTGGGTGCTGCCTTCGGGCTGGGCTGCGCGGGCGCTGGCCCGCGCCACGGGGGCAACATACTCGGTATGGGCGTTGGGCAGTGACATCTGGAGTCTCGGTCGCCTGCCAGTGGCGCGTTCGTTGCTACGCGCGATCTCTCGCGAAGCGTCCATCGTCTACGCGGATGGCCTGCAACTGGCGCAGGATGCCGAGGCGCTGACTGGGCGCCAATTCGCATTCATGCCCAGTTGCCGGTCACTTGACGGTATACGGAAGCGTCCCGTTGCCGAGGCGCCGCCTTATCGCTTGTTGTTTCTGGGGCGGTGGCATCCCAATAAGGGCGTCGATCTTCTAATGGACGCGTTGGCCGCTCTTCGCGAGGAGGACTGGATCCGGATACAAGACGTTCACATCGCAGGGGGTGGCTCGCTGCGACCGCTCGTGGAAGAGCGAGTCACCATGCTCCAAAGCGCTGGCCGGCCGGTACGTCTCAGTGGCTTCCTTGACCGTGAAGCCGCACAAAACGCGTTGGCCGAGTCGGATCGCCTGCTCCTTCCGTCCAGGATCGAGAGCATACCGGTGGTGTTTTCTGATGCGCTGTCCTATGGCCTGCCTGTAATGACCCAGCGGTTTCTGCTCAGGTCAGGCCGCTAAAGCATAAGCCTCAGCGGGGGTCTTCATGCCCAGCGCCTGATGTGGGCGCCGGTGGTTGTAGAACTGGATCCAGTCAC
>NWQL01000001.1:94073-199530 GCA_002798175.1 Lysobacteraceae bacterium NML91-0213
GCACCAGCGCCGACTTCCGCCGGGCCGTCCAACGCTTGATCTCTTCTTCCATCACTTGGCTCATCGTGCTCTCCGAGAAAAGGTAGCACCTGAGCAGGAAATCACTGGGTCATTACATGCCCGTCGTGGCGATGCCCGTTGGGGACCTGCCGGCGCTGTTGGCGCGCGGTGGGGGGTGGGTCGCGGAAGGAGTCGATGCAGAGGAGTTCGTAGAGGCGATCCGTTCGAGTCTCTCCGCATATGGGGCCCTTGCGAATCCGGAGCTTGTCGATGATTTTCAGATTGCGTCCGTTGCCCGCGGCTTCGCACAAGCGGTCCGGATGCTGGAGCCGTGATTGATCTTTCCGATGATCGCTGGAACTCGGCGCTGCAGGTCGGGTTTGGGGCAGATGTCGTGGCCGTGCCGGGCTGTCGGCCTGATGCTGAAATTGCGCGGCTGGTGATCTTCAAACTCGGCCCGCTACGCGTCGGCTATGCGGATTTTGCTGCGGGTGTCGAGAAGTTGGGCGAAGGCTATCAGCGAAGAATGTCAGCCGCCGCCTCGGAAAACGGGGTGGATGTGCTCCGTTACCAAGCGCCATTGCCGGCAGATGCGAGCCCTCGACACGCCAGGTTTGAACTACTTACGACGGTCATTGATGACCTGCAGGGGTGGGATGAGCGGTCTTTCGAGAAACCACGACGAACCGCGAACCGACTCGGGCGAACGGCGTTAGAGGTCAGGAGGGCAGAACCGCGCGATGTTTCAGTGATTCATCGCCTCTACACCGAGACGATAGCGCGCCAAGGAGGGCGGATGCGGTATTCGCGCGAGTACTTCGAGATGATCGCTGGCCCTTCGGCATGGGTTGCCTGCTTAAAGGGAGATGTGATTGCGTTCGTCTCGTCGGGGCGGGCGGGGAATCGCGGCCTCTATCTTCATGGTGGTCACGACGAGCGATTCAGAAGTCACTACCCATCCGATATCCTCTTCCTGGCAATGATCCGAGAGGCGAGGCAAGCAGGCTTGCGCAGCTTCGATTTCCTCGCGTCTCCGCGTGGACACACAAGTCTGCTCGGCTACAAACAGGCGTGGGGAGGGCGGCCGAGGCCTGTGTGCGTATCCGACCAGCCCCTCAGTTGGCTCGGGCACAGCTTCTCGCTCGGGTATGCCGTCATGGCTGCATGGACGCGTCGCCGCTAAGCTGGATGAGGCGTCTTGCCAGCCGCTTCGCGTCGAGACGTATACCACGCAGATACCGGCTGCGGTGATCGTGAAGATTGTCGACGCCCAGAAGGAAAACGCCAGGCATTGAGGTTACTTCGAAGCGATCTGTCTCGGGAGCGCCGCCCGCATCGAGATGCGGATCGAATCCGTCGAGTGCAAGACTCAGGGCGTATCCAGTGGCAAGGACGACCGCGGCAGCTTTCTTCGACGTGCCGTCAGCGAACTCGACTGTGCCGACGTGGATGCGACTGATTGGAGGTAGCAACGCAACTGTTCCCGCTTCTACCAGTTTCCGGTTCCTGCCGCCCTCCATGACGGGGTAAGAGTTGCGCCGGAGGCCGGGGTTCAAGGCAGCTTCAATCTCCTCCCAGACGTAGTACGCCATCTCACGTAGCCAGGCAAGGACGCCGTGGCGACGAAACTGGATGCTCGAGCGGATGCTCAACGCCGCCGGGATATTCCGGTCATTCAGCGCGAGGATGGTCTGACCCGCAGTGACTCTGCGGCCCACCACGATGACCGGCAGGTCACCCTTACGCAGGGATGCCAGGCTGTCATACGTTCTGATTTCCGCGGCGTGCATCACCACGAGACTTCCGTCGCTTTCGAAGTCGGGACTAGGCCGGGATGGATTCGAAAAATAGCCAGTCGCCACGACAACCGCGCGGAAGGGGCCGTGCACCAGTCCGTTGGTGTAAAGCTCCCACTGGCCATCCGGAAGGCGATGCAAGCCAGTCACTTTCGTCCACTCGACGACCTTGCCCTTGAGGCGAGCCGCGGTGCGCTCGAGATGCCGCAGGTAGGTCTCGGACGGCACCTTGGATAACGGACTCTGGCGCAACAGGTCTCTCGCTGTGAGCACGTTGGTCCACCATGGGCTGAGTACCTTGAGGTCACGAGGAACGGACCGCCACGTCGAACCGACGCGGTCCTGCTCGAATATCGTGTAGGTCGTATTCTTGCGGTCCAAAGCCGTGCCTAGCGCGATTCCCGCGGGGCCTGCACCGATGATCGCGATCACGCGACGCCTTCGAACGCGACTTCTGCGTAATCGCCCGGAAGGATTCCAAAAATGCGTCCACTGGCGCGTTCGGCCGTGCGCAAGGACTGCCATGCGCTCCTCGGAATCAATCCTATCCTGATGAGGGATGTGGCGGGGAATCGGCCGCTCCTGATCGGCCGTGCCTTTAGCTCGCTGAAGCCAGCTGCGGCCATGAGCTCGGTCCACGCGCCGATCGTCCTATGAACCTTCATTCCATCCTCTACGATGTGCCTGCGCCGACGACACTGTTCGATAGCCACGATCCGTGCGCCAGGCTTGAGTGCGCTCCGAATTGCTTTCAGTAGCGCGAGTACCTTGTCATCGCTGACGACATAGCTGAGAACGACATAGATGACTGCTGCATCAAACGCACCCTTGGCGACAGGGAGTATGTGCCCGTCCATGGCCGCGAACAGGCTACGCTCAGGATCGCATCGTTGGCGTGCATGCTTGAGAAGCGAAAGCGCGAGATCCACGCCGATCACCCGGTACCCGTGCTGTAAGAGTGCCAGCGTGGCACTGCCCGTTCCGCAGCCGAAATCCAGAATTAGGCCTGATTGGTCGACCTTCCCGGCGAGCGCGGATGTCAGCACCTCATCACGTATACCCGCGATGTACGCATTCTTGTCGCCCCGCGAGTCTCTCGGATCAATGACCGAGGTCTCGGGTGCGAGGTCGGCGAGGCCGTTCCAATACACGCGCTGGCGATTCTTTTCAGCATCCATGTCGACGGACCTTGTTGAATACGGTCGCGAGGAGTGCCGCCACGATCTCGGCAGCGATCATGAGCAGGCGGAGCATCGTCGCAGAGACGATGAGGAGCGCGGGATGCGCGCCGGCGAGCGTGGACGCGCCGGAGACGAATATGGCCTCGCGCACGGCCAAGCCGGCCGGCACGACGAAGGCGGCCAGTGACAGGATGGATGCAGCGCTATACCAGGCCCCAAGCAGGATGGCCTGTGCTGCGGATAGGAGGCCGTCATGAAGCAACACGAAAGCAGGGAAATAGAACACCCACTCCGAAGCCAGCAACGCGGTCGACTTCCATCGGTCTGGCTTGCTAAGGGTCAGAAGTGCCGGGATCCCGAATCGTGGTGCCCTGCGAGCCAGCCACTTGATTGGTGCATCCCTGGTCTGGGGGTGGCGATGGATCAGCTCGACCAGCGCCAAGCCGACGATGATCGTCACAAGGCTGGAGGGGCCGAGGTGTGAGATGCCGAGGATGCCTGCAAGTACCGATACTGCGAGCAGGTTGGTCAGCAGCATCTGCCACAGGTTAGCGACGACGACCGCTCCAGGGGCATGCGAGCCATCCACGCGTCGACTTTGATAGACGATGCCCCAGATCTTGCCCGGCAGATACCGGACGAGCTGGGCTTGGAGGTACGTCTCGGTGAGGTAGGCGAGCGACGAATCTGCACGCCCGAACTGCCTCAGCAGACGGGCGTGATAAAGCGCCTTCAGCATGAACATTGGTATGAGGCACGCTGTCGCCGCGAGAACGAGGGCGAGATCGAACCTACGCGCTGACGCGGCGATCGCTGCGCCTTGGTCCTTCAGCATCCAAGTCAAGTAGGCGGTCGCTGTAACCATCAGCCCCCAGGACAACAGGCGTCTGGTCGCTGGCCCCACACCCGGCTTGCCGCGAGTAATCGGTGCTCGATCCATCAGAGAGACGTAATCACCGAGCGGACCGCCTCGATCACCCTCTCCACGTCGTGCTCGGACAGTTTGGGTGAGATTGGCAAGCTGACGGTCTGGTGGCCGATACGTGCGGCGTGGGGCCAACGCTCGGGAGTCCACCCAAAGTGTTGCTGATACACCGGATGCTCCGGCAGGGACACGTAGTGCACGCCAATGCCGACACCGCACGCGGTCATCGCGTCGAGGAAATCATCGCGAGTGATGCCGGCACGTTCCTCGTCAATCATTACCGTGTAGAGATGGTGGGCGTGTCGGGTGCCTTCCTCCGGAGGCGCAGGTAGGCCCAGCGGCAGGTCCGCGAAGGCTTCGTTATAGCGGCGCCAGATGACCTCACGCCGGGCCCAGCTCCGCTCGACGCGTGCGAGCTGGTGCAGGCCGATTGCGGCTTGAAGATCCATCATGTTGTATTTGAATCCGAACTCCACCACCTGATAGTGCCGGTAGCCGGAATCGCTGAAACGATGCCAGGCGTCCTTGCTCATGCCGTGGAGGGCAAGCACCTTGGCGCGGGAGATCAGCGCCTCGTCGCTTGCGATGATCATTCCGCCTTCGCCGGTCGCGACGTTCTTCGTGGAGTAGAAGCTGAAGCAGCCGATGTCGCCGAACGTACCGGCTTTGCGCCCCCTGTACTCGGTCTCGATGGCATGGGCGCAGTCCTCGATCACCATCAGGCCGTGGCGACCCGCGATCTGTATGATGCGGTCCATGTCACAGGGCCGACCTGCGAAATGGACGGGAAGGATCGCACTGGTGCGCGGCGTGATCGCGGCCTCGATCGCAGCCGGGTCGATGCACTGGGTGACCGGATCCACGTCCGCGAGTACCGGGGTCAGGCCGGCATGGATGATCGCGTTAGCCGTGGCGCAGAACGTCAGTGGCGTCGTAATGACCTCACTGCCGGGCTCGAGGTTGGCGGCCACCATGCCGACGTGCAGCGCAGCGGTGCAGGAGTTCAGCGCTGCCGCGTGCGTACTTGCCAGCCCCTTGTAGCGGGCGAAGTCGCTTTCGAACCGCGCCACGCGGGGGCCTGTGCCCAGCCAGCCCGAGCGCAGGCAGGCTTCGACTTCCTCGATTTCGGCGTCCTGGATCTGCGGTGCGCCGAAGGTGATGAAGTCGGTCGTCATGGGCTGGAGCGCTCTGTCTGCAGTGAGGAGGGTAGGGGTGGCGCTGCGCACGTCTCCAACCGGGCCCGGATAGCGGCGAGATCCCCAGTATAGGTACCGGCCCGGTTCGCTTCGCGAACCGCTTGTACCAGCGACTCCACCTCGGACCCTGCACCTGGCTTGCAGGCCAGGAAGCGGGCAAGGTTGGCCTTGAACTGCGGATCCGTCGGCGCGAGTGCGACGGCCTCGCGCATCATCGCGGTGCCCAGTTCGGGGTCCTGCAATACGGTGTAGGCGAAGGTCGCGTAGATCGAATGTAAGCGCGCGGAATCGGGATTGCGTCCGAGCGCGGCAATGAACGTCTCGAACAGCGCCTGCGCATCGAGCGGGCACTGTTCGAGCTGCCGGCAGTTGGCCAGCTGCCAGAGCGCGCCCTCGGACTCGGGCGTCATCATGTACTCGGTGTACTTGTTTTGCAGCCGCGGCCAGATGTCACCCGGGAGTGGCGTGCCGTCGCGAGCGTGCATGATGATGAGCGCCTGTTCCGGCAGCGGTGAACGTCCGCCCAGCCGGGCAGCATGCAGGAACTCCTGCCGGGCCAGGCTCCAGCTCGGCAGCTGCGTATCGCCGCGACTCTGTTCGAACAGCAGGCGTCCCAGTGCGTAGGAGGCCCGCGCAGACTCGATGTTGCGGCTTGCAAGTGCGGTCGCTAGCCGCGTGGGCTCGGCCCAGGTCATCACCTGCAGCGTGGTCAGGGCGATCGTGGCCGCAATGACCACCGCCACCATGGTGATGCGGGCATCGAGATGCACATGGCGCAGGGCGCGCGCACTGCCGTCGGCGAGGGCTAGCAGCACTCCAAGCAACGCCAGGTAGTTGCGGTGTTCGAAGGCGATCTCCAGCGGCACGACATTGCTGGTGAGCAGATGCCCAACGAAGAACCACGCGATTCCCAGCGCAGCCAGTGGGTAGCGCGTCCTGTAGCGCAGGGCAAAGGCGGCGAGGGCGGCAATCAGGGTCCACGCGCCCAGCGTCCAGGCCGGTGCCAGTAGCCCACGCGAGAGTGGGAAGTTGTCGTAATAGAACACCAGCCGGTCGGGAACCGGCAGCAGGATCTGGCTGAGGTAGTGCACCAGCACCGGGCCCTGGGTGAGTACCCGCTGCTGGAGATCGAACTCGCGGAAGTCGTAGCGTCCGGGCGCGGCGTAATGCGGCACCACCACGAACGCGAACACCAGGCAGGCTGCGATCGCAGCGCCCGCAAACACGGACTTGAGCCAGCGCGCGGCTTGCGTGGGTCCGGCAAACCGCAGCACGCAGACTTCGATGGCCGCGATGAAGGCAGGTGCAAGCGCCGCGGATTCCTTGAATCCCAGGCCGACGAGCGTGGCCAGGGCCGCGCCCGTGAACCACGTCCAGCTGCGCTGTCCGACGATCTGGCGCTGTCTGGCCTGCAGGTAAGCCACGCAGGCCAGCAGAATGCCGGTCGTCGCGCCGATTTCCATGCGCTGCACGATGTACAACACCGTGGACACCTGCAGCGGATGCACTGCCCACAGCAGCGCGACCGTGGCAGCGAACAGGTCGCGGCCCGGGGCGCTGGCCGTCCGCTCGACGTCCACCGCGTGCAACAGCGCGCGGACCAGCACGAAGACCAGTACGGCATTGCCGGCATGCATCGCGATGTTGGTCAGCTTCAATGCACGTGCGTCGGGCCCCGCCCGCAGGTGGTCGAGCGCGAACGAAAGCAGCGCCAGCGGACGCCCGCCGAATCCGGAAAATCCATTACCCAGTGCTTCCTGCAGGCCGTCGAGTGTCAGCGCCGTCAGGCGCCAGTGCGGATCGCTGACGAGGTTGGGGTAATCGTCGAACAGGAAGCCGCCGCCCAGCCCGGGCATGAACACCGCGAACGACAGCAGGACCAACGCGGCAGCCGAGATCCAGGGAAGCGCGCGTTGAAAAGCAGATGCAGGCAAGTGGAACACCAGCCGCTCAGCGGCACAGGGCGGGACGATACAGCGATGCCATCGTGCGTTCGCACGTCCAGTGCAGGCTGTTGTCCGAGATCTGCGGCACCAGCACCAGCGCGTGACCGCGGATGCGTGCGCTGGAAGCCGCGGTCGCATAGGCGATGGTGATGCGACCGACGCTGCCGACCGAGGTTGCGGACACATAGCGTCCGCTGATTGATGCGGGCGAAGCCAATGGCAGGGCTGCGTGGCCCGTGGGCCAGCTGCCGTGGTCGGCATGGAATTCGGCCAATGCCGTTTTTACGCCTCCGGCCACCGCCAGCCCTTCCGCCACCTGGCTGCGCGCCACATACACCTGGTAGGCCGGCACGGCGATCGCCGCAAGGCTGGCGATGACGATTAGCAGTTCGATCAGGGTAAATCCCCGTGGATGCATGTCGCCCCCCCGCGACAGGATGGCCGCTCGAGAGCGCGGCCGGACGCGGCATTGCCGCCCCGCAGAACGAATGAGGGCCGCACGCGGCGGCCCCCATTCCCTGAACATCAGCGCTGATTAGCGGCAGCTGCTCGGCAGGTACTTCGCTTCCATGCCGGCGCCAGCTGCACAGGCCCACTCGATGCTGCCGCCGCGATCGGTCGGGGACAGCGCGAGGCTGCCACCGCGAACCTTGGCGCTAGTAGCGGTCTTGGCGTAGGCAACAGTGATAACGCCGTTGGCGATGGTTGTCCCCGAAACATACTTGCCGGTGATAGAGCCGGCAGGAGAAACCCCTGCTGCCGCGTTGTTGGCAGGATATGCACCGTGGTTGGCGTAATACTCAGCAACCGCGGTCTTCGCCCCGGCGGACAGGCTCATACCTTCCGACACCTGCGAGCGGGCCACGTAGTCCTGGTAGGCCGGCAGCGCGATGGCGGCCAGGATGGCGATGATCGCGACGACGATCATCAGTTCGATCAGCGTGAAGCCCTTCTGCATCTTCTTCATGGTGTATCCCCTAGGAGTGATTGAAGCCACGTGCCGGTGGTCGGCGGGTGCCGGGTCCGTTGGCAGCCGTGCGACACCGCACGTGCCCTTGAGTAACGCATGTTGCGTGCCAACGGGCCACTCCGTGGTCCGGGTCACGGAAGCGAAACCCAAAACTTGAAGCTGCAGCCGTTGTTAGCGTGCGAGAGTGACGCGCGCGGTCAGGTGCGGCATGAAATGTGACCTGATGCGTCACCACTGCTCTCGGGTATAGCAGCGAGGCGGGAGTCGGCCTCTCGGCGTTGCTCATCGTTGACGGCCAAGGCTGCTGCGCATGCCCACAGCGCCCGTGCCTGCGAGAGGCGCGCCAGTGCTGCGGCGAGGTCGCCGGCGCGCAACCGGTAGTCGGCCTGCCGTGGTGCGAGCGCGACCGCGCGCAGTTCCGCCGCAAAGGCGTCCGCGGGCCGGCCCACGCCTTCCAGCGCGAGCCCCAGGTTGTGCCACGCCCCATGCAGGTCCGGGCGCTCGGCCACAGTGCGCTCGAGTGAAGTGACCGCGTCCTGCCACCGTGCATCCCGGAGCGCCAGGTAACCCCGCAGTTCGTCCAGGCCCGGTGTCAGCGGCGCTGTCTGCTCCAGTTCTTCCAGCACCTGCATGGCGCGGGAGTCCTGTCCCGATTTCAGGTAACCCCAGGCCAAACGTTGGGCGTCGCTGGGAAAAGCAGGCAACAACAGTCGGGCCTGCGACACCGACCATAAAGCCAGCAATGCCGAAATCCCCATGGCTGCAGCCATCGCCCGCCATCGTCGTTGTTCGGACAGGCGCAGCAACGCATCCAGCCAGATGCCGGCGCCTAGTGCGAACGGGCCGATGACACTGAAGCGGAATCGGTCTTCGGCGAAGAACACCGCCAGCGTCAGTGCGCCCATCGCCAGCGGGGCCAACACGACCACGGCTCGGCGATCACGCCACAGCAGCAGCGCAATGCCCGGCAGCCCCAGTGCGAACAGCCAGCCGAAGGGTAACGGCAGGGCGGCAAGCAGGGGCGAGACGATCCGCTCGTCGACGTAATTGCGGGTGTTGGGAACTTCCGGATAGGCGCTGGCCTCGCGCAGCTTGCGAAGCGCGTTGCCGGCCGATTGCAGAGGGTGAGCCCGCAGATGGGCCAATGCCTCGGCCCGCCAGTAGGCGTCGACCGCCTGCGGCGAAAGGGCCCGGCCAAGCCGCCTTTCGGCCTCCCGGCGGTAGCCTTCCCAGATCTCGCCAGGAGCGGTGTAGCGACCCACGAAACCGGGAACGCTGGCGCGCGCCTCTGGATTGCCGGCGTTATAGATCTGGTGCAGCACGATGCCGCCGTTGTTGGGCATCGGCGACCACTTTTCGGAGATCGCGACGTTGCGGGCCACCAGCAGCAGGATCGGCAGCGCTGCGCCCAGGGCGACGCCACCGCACAGCCTGGCAAGCTCGGCCTCTCGTGCTCCATCGCGCCAGCGCAGCCAGCCCGCGCATCCCATGGCGAGCGGGATCATCAGCAGCAGGTTGGCCCGCAGGGCCACGCCCAGGCCGCAGAACATGCCCAGCAGGACAGCCGAGCGCAGTCGCGCGCGTGTCGAAACCTGCAGGACCCCGTACATCCACCAGATGACGAACGCCGCGACCCATGTCGCCTTGAGTAGGGCCATGCTGTAAGCGATCGCGGTGCCGGTCAGGCCGTAGACGAGCAATGCCAGAAGGCCCGCCCGCGGACGCCCGAACACGCATGCAATCCGGTATAGGCCGAAGGCCGACAGGCAGTCGACCGCAATCTGAAGCAGGTACAGCGGAAACGCCCCTGCGCCGAGTTTCAGGATTCCGCCGAGCAGATAGCCGTAGAGCGGGTCCATGAACGCGAATTCCTCGCGCAGGCCGCCGGTGCCGAACGCGACGTCCTGCGCGAAGCGCCAATAGAACTCCTCATCGGCGCCCATCTGCCAGGTCAGCGGGCCGGCCAGGGCGTAGCGCATGTGGATCAGACGTAGCACGAGCACGACGGCAAGTGCGGCGACGAGGCGTCGCCGCGTATGGAACTGTGCTTGCATCAGGGCTCCCCTCGCCAAATGGCGGACGCGAGGGTCGCGGCCGTGCTGCGCCTTGTCAAACGCGTGGGGACTCAGTCAATCCCGAGCTTCTTCAACTTGTAGCGCAGCGCCCGGAAGGTGATGCCCAGCGCCGCAGCGGTCTTTGTCTTGTTGTAGCGGTTTTCCTGCAGCGCCTGCTGGATGGCGGCGCGTTCGATTTCCTCGATGTACGAGGGCAGGGCGGTGGAGGCGGTGTCGTAGGGGCTGAGGGTGCGCGGGTCGGGCGTGGGCGCAGGCGACTGCATGCCGCCGGGTGACTGGCCGGGTACGGCATCGGCGCGGCCGGCGCCGGCGCCCAGGTGCATCCCCGGGCGCTGGCCGCGCGGCAGGTGCAGGTCGTCGGCCTGGATGAGGTCGCCTTCGGCCAGCGCCAGGGCGCGTTCGAGGATGTTCTCCAGTTCGCGCACGTTGCCGGGGAAGGGGTATTCCTCCAGCGCGGCGAGTGCGCCCGGGGCCAGTACCGGGGTGGGGCGGCGCATGGCCTGGGCGAGGCGCTGCAGGATGCCGGTGGACAGCAGCTTGAGGTCGCCGGTGCGCTCGCGCAGCGGCGGCACGTGCAGGCCGATGACGTTGATGCGGTAGTACAGGTCGTGGCGGAAGCTGCCGAGGTCCACCAGCTGGGCGAGGTCCTTGTGGGTGGCCGAGAGGATGCGCACGTCCACCGGCACCTCGATCGAGGCGCCGACCGGGCGGATGGTCTTCTCCTGGATCGCGCGCAGCAGCTTGACCTGCATCGACAGCGGCAGCTCGGCCACCTCGTCCAGGAACAGGGTGCCGCCGTCGGCGGCCTGGAACAGGCCGGGCTTGTCGGCGTGGGCGCCGGTGAAGCTGCCTTTCCTGTGGCCGAAGAACTCGCTTTCCATCAGCTCGCTGGGGATGGCGCCACAGTTGACCGGCACGAACGGGCCAGCCGCCCGTGCGCTCTGCCCGTGGATGGTGCGCGCCACCAGCTCCTTGCCGGTGCCGGACTCGCCGCTGATATGCACCGGCGCCTGGCTGCGCGCCACCTTGGCCACCGTGCGGCGCAGGTCGACCATGGCGTCGGATTCACCGAACAGGCGGCCGGCAGGCTCGTCGCTGGGTGCCGGGGCCGGGCGGGTGTTGAGGTCGAGCGCCTGTCGCACCAGCCCGCGCAGCATGTGGATGTCGACCGGCTTGCTGACGAAGTCGAACGCGCCGGCCTTCAGCGCTTCCACCGCCGCCTCGACGTTGCCGTAGGCGGTGATCACCGCGACCGGCGTGCGCGGGAAGCGGGTGGTGATCTCCGACACCAGTTCCAGGCCGGAGCCGTCGGGCAGACGCATGTCGGTCAGGCACAGGTCGTAGCTGCCGCTGCCCAACAGTTCGCGCGCGGCGGTGAGGGTGGCTGCGGTGTCGGTACGCAGGCCCATCCGCCCCAGCGTCAGCACCAGCAGCTCGCGGATGTCGTGCTCGTCGTCGACGATCAGTACGGAGCGTTGTTCGCTGGTCGTGGTCACCGGGGATCCTCGTTGGGTTGCCTGGCCGCGATCCATGCGGTTGGGGGAATGGGGATGGGCCGCGCCTGCAGGGGCTCACGCGCCGTGGCGGTGGCGATGTGAGGGCGTCCGCATCGGTGCGGCGGCGCCGGCTTTTGCCCGCGCAGGTCAATAGGTGACCAATTATGCCGAAAGCAGCGGGTTGCGTCCCGACAACACCAGGCGGAAGCAGGCGCCGCCGCCCGGCACCGACACGTAGTCCAGGGTGGCGCCGTTGGCCTTGGCCAGTTCGCGGGCGATATAGAGCCCCAGGCCGGTGCCATATTCCGACGTGGTGAAGAACGGCCGGCCGATCTGCGATGCCACCGCTTCCGGGATGCCCGGGCCGCGGTCGGTGACTTCGATCGCCGGGCGGCCCTCGCGCACTTCCACCGCCACCGTGACGCGGGCGATGTCGCCGGGCATGCGGCCGTGGTTGATCGCGTTCTGCACCAGTACGGTGAGGATCTGCTGCAGGTGGCGCGGGTCGAACACGGCGTCCAGCGGGCGATCGCGCCCGGCCTGCTGCAGGCTGCCGTTCTCCGGTGCCAGGGTGAGGTGGAAGTCGGCCACGAAGCGGCGCACCGCGGCCACCAGTTCCAGCTGCTCGGGCATCGCGCGTTCGCGCCGGGCCAGGCCGAGCACGCTCTCGACGATGCCGTTGGTGCGCTGGCACTGCTGGCTGATGATCTGCAGCAGGCGGCGGTCGGCATCGGCGAGCTCGGCTTCCTCCAGCAGCTGGGCGGCGTAGTTGATCGCCGCCAGCGGGTTGCGGATCTCGTGCGCCAGGCTGGCCGAGAAGCGGCCCATCGCCGACAGGGTCAGCGATTCGGCACGCCGGGAGACCAGCGAGGCATCGTCGAGGAACACCAGCACCGAGTCGCTGCCCGGCAGCAGGCGCATGAAGCGCGGCTGCACCTCGATGCGCTCCGGGCCGCAAAGGACCGGGGATTCGTCGTTGCGGTTGTCGTGCCGCCAGCTGACGAGGCGCGCGGCCAGTTCGGGCGCGGGCTCGGCCAGCGCGGTGCCATCGAGTGCGCCATCGTCCTCGCCACCGAGCACCAGCGTTGCCGCCTCGTTGGCGAGTTTGATGCGGTCGTGGCCGTCGATGATCAGCACGCCGGTGCGCATGCGCCGGATGATCAGCTCGTTGAGGCCGGCGAGGTTGGCGGCGTGCTCGCCATGGCGCTCGGCCAGCGCCTGGCTTTCGCGCATGCGCTCGCCCAGCAGGTTGCTCAGCACCGCGATGGCGATGAAGCTGATCGCGAACATCAGCGCTTCCGCCAGTGGCCGCACGGAACCGCCCTCGACCTGCGACCAGACGTATTCGCCGATTATCGCCGCGGCGGCAGCGAACGCCACCAGCAGCGCCACCCGCAGCTTGAGGAACAGCGCCGCGCCGCCGATGTTGGTCAGCAGCAGCAGGGCGACGCCCGGTCCGGCGGTGGGCAGGGCATGGGTGATCAGCAGGGCCAGGGTGATGTCCACCGCGACGCCGATCAGTGCCAGTTCGCCGAGATGCGCATCCGGCCTGCGGGTCCACAGCCACAGCGCGAACGCGGCGGGCAGGCCGGCCAGCGCCACGGTGATCGCCAGGTTGGCGTCGTGCGGTTCGGCGATCAGTGGGCCGATCGGGCTGAACACCAGCAGGCACAGCAGGCTCGCCTCGAGCAGGCGGTACAGCGCCAGCAATTGCAGCTCGCGTCGCAGGACGCGGTCGGTGTAGACGATGCTGGCGGGCAACTGGAACAGAAGCGCCTTCCTGGGCGGGATCGTCGCGAGTATAGAGGGCACAATCGCGGTGCCTGCAGCAAAGTCCCGACCCCTCACCCGAAAGCGGGAGAGGGTGCCCCGGAGGGGCGGGTGAGGGCAGCTGCTGCCCGCGCCCTCATCCGGCGCTACGCGCCACCTTCTCCCGCGCGCGGGAGAAGGGTTGATGCCGATCGATACGATTCACCGCGCCGATCGCGACCCTCACTTTTGCCCCGCAGCGCAGCATCGGCGAGAATGGCGGTCTGTCCGCGCCCCTGTCGCCAGCCTTCCGGCCAGCGAATCCGTCGTGCGCGGTCCGTCACCCCACGCAGGATTCCACATGAATTTCCACGAATATCAGGCCAAGCAGCTGTTTGCCGACTACGGCATCCCCGTGCCGGCCGGGCGCGTCGCGTCCACCGCCGAAGAAGCCGTCGAGGCCGCCAATGCCCTCGGCAACGGCCCCTGGATGGTCAAGGCGCAGATCCACGCAGGCGGTCGCGGCAAGGCCGGTGGCGTGAAGTTCTGCAAGACCACCGACGACGTCAAGGCCGCAGCGGCAGGCATGCTCGGCACCAAGATGGCCACCTACCAGTCGGCGGGCGTCGCCCTGCCGGTGAACCTGGTGCTGGTGACCGAGGCCGGCGAGATCGCCAAGGAACTGTACCTGTCGGTGCTGGTCGACCGCGGCACGCGTTCGATCACCTTCATCGCCTCGTCCGAAGGCGGCGTCGACATCGAGCAGGTCGCGGCCGAGACCCCCGAGAAGATCCAGACCTTGAACGTCGACTTCGTCGAAGGCCTGCAGCCCTACCAGGCGCGCGAGATCGGCTTCAAGCTCGGCCTCAATGCCAAGCAGGCCAACCAGCTGGCGAAGATCATGGGCGGCCTCTACCGGCTGTTCAACGAGAAGGACCTGGCGCTGGTCGAACTGAACCCGCTGGCGATCCTCGACTCGGGCGATCTCTACGCGCTCGACGGCAAGGTCAACTCCGACGACAACGCCACCTTCCGCCACAAGGACCTCGCCGCCATGCGTGACACCACGCAGGAAGACGAGGCCGAGGTGCGCGCCAGCGAGCACGACCTCAACTACGTGACCATGGACGGCAACATCGGCTGCATGGTCAACGGCGCCGGCCTGGCGATGGCGACGATGGACGTGATCTCGCTCAACGGCGGTTCGCCGGCCAACTTCCTCGACGTCGGCGGCGGCGCCACCAAGGAGCGCGTGACCGAGGCGTTCAAGCTGATCCTGTCGTCCGACAAGGTGAAGGCGATCTTCGTCAACATCTTCGGCGGCATCGTGCGCTGCGACATGATCGCCGAGGGCATCATCGCCGCGGTCAAGGAAGTGGACGTCAAGGTGCCGGTGATCGTGCGCCTGGAAGGCACCAACGTCGAAGCGGGCAAGAAGCTGCTGGCCGAGTCCGGCCTGGCCATCACCCCGGCCGACGACATCAACGACGGTGCCCGCAAGGCCGTCGCTGCCGCTGCCTGAGCCGTCACCGTTGTTTCCTCCCTTCTGCCGCACGCGGGAGAAGGTGCCCGAAGGGCGGACGAGGGCGCATCCAGACTGCAGCCCTCGCCCCCCAACCCTTCTCCTTCGCGGGAAGGGCTCCAACAGGAAGATTCCATGTCCGTTTTGATCAATAAAGACACCAAGGTGATCGTGCAGGGCTTCACCGGCCAGCAGGGCACCTTCCACGCCACCCAGATGGTGGAATACGGCACCCAGGTCGTCGGTGGCGTCACGCCCGGCAAGGGCGGCACCACCCACATCGGCCTGCCGGTGTTCAACACCGTGCGCGAGGCCGTCGAGGCCACCGGCGCCAACGCCTCGGTGATCTACGTGCCGCCGCCGTTCGCCGCCGACGCGATCCTCGAAGCCGCGGCCGCCGGCATCAAGGTGATCGTGTGCATCACCGAGGGAATCCCGGTGCTGGACATGCTGCGCGTCGACAACGTGCTCAAGCAGCACGACGACGTGGTGCTGATCGGGCCGAACTGCCCCGGCGTGATCACCCCCGGCGAGTGCAAGATCGGCATCATGCCGGGCCATATCCACATGCCCGGCAAGATCGGCATCGTGTCGCGCTCGGGCACGCTGACCTATGAAGCGGTCAAGCAGACCACCGCGGCGGGCCTCGGCCAGTCGACGGTCATCGGCATTGGTGGCGACCCGATCAACGGCCTGAACTTCGTCGACTGCCTGAAGCTGTTCAACGAGGACCCGCAGACCGAAGGCATCATCATGGTCGGCGAGATCGGCGGCGACGCCGAGGAAGCCGGCGCCGAGTACATCAAGGCGCACGTCCGGAAGCCGGTCGTGGGCTTCATCGCCGGTGCCTCGGCCCCTCCGGGCAAGCGCATGGGCCACGCCGGCGCCATCGCGTCGGGCGGCTCGGGCACCGCGGAAGGCAAGTTCGCGGCGATGGAAGCCGCCGGCGTCAAGACCGTGCGTTCGCCGGGCGACCTCGGTGCGGCGATTGCCGAGCTGGTGAAGTAAGCCAGTCGTATCGTGCGGTGCCCTGACGGGCGCCGGATCGAAAAGGCCGCCTCCGGGCGGCCTTTTTCGTATGGGCGGGCGCGGGTCGTCGCAGTCGCGCGTGGTGCGGCCCGTCTGCAGTGAGCGGGCAAAGGTGCGGGCGTTGCCGGCGCATCGAAGCAGCCCTCATCCGGCGCTTCGGGGCACCTTCTCCCGCAGGCGGGAGAAGGGTGGCAGCTGTCCGCTGCGCGGCGGTGGACCCCCGCTCCCATGCAGGGGTGAGGACATTTCCGGGGCGCGTCGAAGCAGCCCTCATCCGCCCCTTCGGGGCACCTTCTCCCGCAGGCGGGAGAAGGGTGGCAGCTGTCCGCTGCGCGACGATGGAACCCCTCTCCCGCGAGCGGGAGAGGGGCAGGGGTGAGGGGAGGCTCCGCGCAAATCCCGACAGCGTTGCGCGAACAATTCCGATGGCGTCAATGGGGTGGGTATTGCACATTGCGCTGGTCGCCAGGATGGAGCGCAAGGATGCGCCAGAACGCGAGATGCGGGTTCGCCCGCCAGTTGCGGCGTGAAATGACCGATGCCGAGCAGTTGCTCTGGTTCCACCTGCGCAATCGCGCGCTGGCCGGAATGAAGTTCCGGCGGCAATGTCCGGTGGGGCCGTTCGTTGCGGATTTTCTCTGTGCGGAAGCGGGCCTGATCGTTGAAGTCGATGGCTCCCAGCACGGCGCGGGAGTCGACGCCGCACGCACGCGCTTCCTGGCACGTCGTGGTTACCGGGTGCTGCGGTTCTGGAACCACGATGTGCTGGTGCGCACCACGCAGGTGCTGGAGGCGATCTGCGAAGCCCTGCCGCACTCGGGACGAAATTGAACCGCAGCGCCGGGCGTCCGGGGAAAGTAGAAACGAGAGTAGCGTGGGATTCGGTTGACACTTCTTGGCGCCGAAGACAGCCAGAAAGCGGCCCTCATCCGCCCCTGCGGGGCACCTTCTCCCGCTTGCGGGAGAAGGGCGTGGGCCTGCAGTCATTCCGGAGCACCCCCTCTCCCCGTGCGGGAGAAAGGCGCGGCCTGGAGTCATTCATGGAACAACCCCTCTCCCGCATGCGGGAGAGGGGCAAGGTGAGGGGCTGCGCGCGTTGCGGTCTGGAATAATGGCCCGTCCCCAGTTCCCGGTATGCCCATGTCCACGACCCTCCGCATCGCGTTGGCGCAGTTCGATTTCCCGGTCGGCGCGGTGGAGCACAATGCCGACCGCATCGTGCAGATGATCGGCGAGGCGCGCGACGAGTTCGGTGCCGACGTGGTGGTGTTTCCCGAGCTTGCGATCAGCGGCTATCCGCCGGAGGACCTGCTGATGCGGCCGTCGTTCCTGGCCGCCTGCGAGCGTGCGCTGCAGCGCGTCGCCGCCGAGGCGCAGGGCATCGTGGCGGTGGTCGGCTGGCCGGAGTCCGCCGGCAGCGTGCTCTACAACTCGGCCAGCGTACTGCGCAACGGTCGCATCGAGCAGACCTACCGCAAGCGCGAGCTGCCCAACTACAACGTGTTCGACGAGCGCCGCTACTTCCATGTCGATCCGGATGGCGGTTCCTGCGTGTTCGAGGTCAAGGGCGTGCCGCTGGGCGTGCTGATCTGCGAGGACCTGTGGTTCGCCGAACCGATGGTCGACACCGTGCGCGAGGGTGCCGAGCTGGTGCTGGTCGCCAATGCGTCGCCCTACGAGCGCGGCAAGCACGCCGAGCGCGACGGCATGCTGGCCGACCGCATCGCCGAGACCGGCGCGGCGATCGCCTACGTCAACGTCGTCGGCGGACAGGACGCACTGGTGTTCGACGGTGCCTCGCTGGTGGCCGATGGCGATGGCTCGATCCATCCGGCGGCGGTGGCGTTCGCCGACCAGTGGCTGGTGGTGGATTACGACGCCGCCACGCGCCGGTTCTCGCCGCTGGTGTGGGTGGACGACGGCGACGAAAGCATGGATGCGCTGGCCTGGCGTGCGGTGACCCGCGGCATCCGCGACTACTTCGGCAAGAACGGTTTCGCGCACGCGTGGATCGGGCTGTCGGGCGGGCTGGATTCCTCGGTGGTGCTGGCGATGGCCGTCGATGCGCTGGGTGCCGACAACGTCACCGCGGTGCGGCTGCCGTCGCGCTACACCGCCGACCTCAGCAACGATCTTGCCGCCGAGCAGTGCCAGGCGCTGGGCGTGCGGATGATGAGCGTGCCGATCGAGGCACCGTTCGCGGCGTTCCTCGACACCCTCGCGCCGACGTTCGAGGGGCGCGAGGCCGACGTCACCGAGGAGAACCTGCAGTCGCGCATCCGTGGCGCGATGCTGATGGCGCTGTCGAACAAGTTCGGCGGGCTGGTGCTCACCACCGGCAACAAGAGCGAGTACGCGGTCGGCTACGCGACCATCTACGGCGACATGGCCGGCGGCTACGCGCCGCTGAAGGACCTCTACAAGACCGAGGTCTATGGTCTGGCGAAGTGGCGCAATACCGTGGGCGGTGCGCCGGCGATCCCGCGCGGGGTGATCAGCCGCCCGCCGTCGGCGGAGCTGCGGGCAGGCCAGACCGACCAGGATTCGCTGCCGCCCTACGACGTGCTCGACGCGATCCTGCTGCGCCACGTCGACTACGAGCAGTCGCGCGACGAGATCGTCGCCGCCGGCTTCGAGACCACGCTGGTCGACCGCGTGCTGCGGCTGGTGCGCACGAGCGAATGGAAGCGCCACCAGGCCGCGCCGGGGCCGAAGATCTCGCGGCGTGCCTTCGGGCGCGAGCGCCGCTATCCGATCAGCAACGGCTACGGCGCCTGAGCGGTCAGCGGTAGCGCGTCCACAGCACGGTGGCCTCCGGGGTGCCGGTTGGCGGCGCCGTGCCGGGGCCGCCACACGCGCCTCCCATGCAGGGCAGTGCATCGGGATCGAAGGCGATGTCGCCGTTGGTCTGGTTGATGGTGGTGCTGCCGCTGATCCGCGCCTGTCCGGTGGAGCCCGACTGCGCGGCGACGATGATGGAGCCGTCGATCCGCGTGCTGCCGCCGGTTGCGAGGTTGTCGCCGGCCACCACGTTGCCGGACGCGACCGTCGATGCGCCGAGGTCGATCAGGCCACCCACATACGAGCCATCGGCCCGGTAGCCCCCTGCGATGTACGCGGCGTTGGCCAGCTGGCTTTCCAGCATGCTGCGGTTGCCGGTGCCGTACAGGTTGGTGGGGGGCAGACCTGCGTGCGTACTGTCATCGGGCGCGGCCGGCTGGTGCGATGACTAGAATGCGGGTTGTTGCAAGGGGACGAGTCCATGGCGAAGAAGAAGCGTCGGCCGGTGGCCAGCACCCAACCTGTCGGCAGTGCGCGCGTCGCAAAGCCGCGGTTGCGGCCGGATCCGGTGGCACTGGGGATTGCGGCCGCTGGCCTGCTGTTGACCGGCTACCTCACCGTGGTCGCCTGGCGGGGTGCGGCGCCCGCGCTATGCGCACAGGGCAGTGGGTGCGATGCGATCCAGTCGAGTGCGTGGTCGACCCTGCTGGGGCTGCCGCTGGCACTGTGGGGCTTCGGACTCTACGCGCTGGTGGCGCTGGCCGCGGCAACCGGGCGCTCGGCGCTCGCGCGCTGGCGCTGGCTGTCGCGGCTGTCGTTGCTGGGGCTTGCGATCAGCGTGCTGCTCACCGTGGTGGGCTGGGTCGGGATCGGGGCCGGTTGCGCCTGGTGCCTGCTGTCGTTGCTGCTGTGGGCCGGACTGGTCGCGTGGGTGCACATGCATCGGCCCGCGGGTGCGCCCGGCCGCGCCGGGTGGACCAGCTGGTGGCTGGGCAATGGCCTGGCCGCCGTAGCGGCGATGGCACTGCTCGTGGTCAGTGGCACCGGCGTGCTCGATCGCCGCCCGGAAGACCCGCGCGTGGCTGGCCTGGTCGATCATCTGGACGCGATCGGCGCGACCTACTACGGCGCCTCGTGGTGCGCGAACTGCAGGAAGCAGACGCGCATGTTCGGGGCCTCGGCCAGCCGCCTGCCGTATGTCGAGTGCACGCCGGAAGGGCGCGGCGGGCCGGTCGCCGGCGCCTGCGTACGGGCGGGGGTCGGGGCCTACCCCACCTGGGTGATCCACGGGCTGCACCATCCCGGGCTGAAAACCCCGGAAGAACTGGCGCAGCTGTCCGGCTATGTGTGGCCGACGCGTCGCGAGTGATGCGCAGCCCCGTGCGGCCGTTCGCTGCACGGGCTGCGATGCGTCGATCGCATCACCGCCTACGCCAGGAAGGTCTGGCATCTGCGATCCCCGCGAAGGCGGGACCCATGGCCATCAATGCGCTGCAATCAGGTCAATCTATTCCCGCTTTCGCGGGAATGAGGGGCAGCCAGGCCAGACCCCCCTCGAGTGCATGCAGAAACGAAGAAGCCGGCCCTCGGGCCGGCTTCCTGCTGTCTGTCCGGTCGAGCCCGGATGGGCTCAGTCCTGCAGCGGTGAGCGCTCGCCGGCGAACGGGTTGAGCTTGCGGATCGCCCACGGGTAGTCCGGCCAGTTGCGACCCTGCAGCCAGGCGTGGTCGGGCTCGTTGAGTTCGAGCACGCGGCGGGCGTCGGCGGCCAGGGTTTCGTTGCCGAGCCGGGTGTAGGCTTCCGCCAGCACCGCGACGGCATCGTTCTGGTACTCGCTCTGCGGGTAGGTCTCCAGCGCGTAGGTCGCGCGGTTCACCGCCGCCACCCAGGCGCCGCGGCGCAGGTAGTACAGCGCGGTGTCCACCTCGTGGCGGGCGAACATGTTGCGCAGCGCCACCATGCGCTGGCGCGCATCCTCGGCATAGCGGCTGTTGGGGAAGCGCTCGGCGACGATGCCGAAGTCCGCGTACGCCTGGTTCGGCGTGGCGAGGTCGCGGCGGCTGGCGTCGAGGCTCCACACCCGCTGCAGGAACACGGTGTCGCGATTCGAGTTCACCAGCCCGCGCAGGTAATACATGTAGGCGGTGTTGCGGTGGGTGGGATAGGTGCGCAGGAAACGGTCGATGCTGGAGATCGCCTCCTCGTTGTTGCCCATCTTGTACTGCGCGTAGGCGGTCTCGATCAGCGCCTGTTCGGTGAGAGGCCCGTACGGATACTGGGCCACCAGGCGGCGGAACGTGGTGGCTGCCGCGCTCCAGTTGCCGTAACGCATGGACTGGTGGCCCTTGTCGTACAGCTCCTCGACCGGCACGCCTTCATTGACGTCCTCGCGGTCGCCACGCAGGCGCGAGCATCCGCTCGCCAGGAAGATGGCCAGCAGCGACAGGATCAGTGCGACACGGAAGACGGACGGGGTACGGGTCATGGGCTGCTGGGCGTTCAAAGCTCGAAGCGCCGATAATAGCAGTCCCGGCCGGATGCCCGTCCGGTCCCCCCTGAACCGGACCCGATGATGACCGACCCCCACGCCAGCGACGCCGATCGCGCCGACGACGAGCTCGAACCGCGCACCGTGGTGGTGCCCCCGGCGCTCGCCGGGCGCCGCTTCGACCAGGTGCTTGCCGAGCTGCTGCCGGAATTCTCGCGTTCGCGGCTGAGCGAATGGATCAAGTCCGGCGATGCGCTGCTCGACGGCCGCCAGGTGCGCCCCCGCGATCCGGTCGCCGGCGGCGAGACGATCGTGCTCGACGTGGTGCTGGAGGACCAGACCCACGACGAGCCCGAGGACATCGCGCTCGACGTGCTGTACGAGGACGACGACGTGCTGGTGATCGACAAGCCTGCCGGCATGGTGGTGCACCCCGGCGCGGGCAACCGCACCGGCACCCTCGTCAATGGCCTGCTGTTCCGCGATCCGTCGCTGTCCACCCTGCCGCGCGCCGGCATCGTCCACCGCCTGGACAAGGACACCTCGGGCGTCATGGTGATCGCACGCACCGTGCAGGCGCATGCGGCGCTGGTCGAGCAGCTGTCGGCACGCGCGGTGCACCGCCAGTACCTGGCGATCGTGGTCGGTGCGCTGGTGAGCGGCGGGACCGCCGATGCGCCGATCGATCGCCATCCTCGCGACCGCCTGCGCATGGCGGTGCGCGAGTGCGGCCGCGAGGCGGTGACCCACTACCGGCTGCGCGAACGCTTCCGCGCGCATACCGCGCTGGAATGCCGCCTGGAAACCGGGCGCACCCACCAGATCCGCGTGCACATGCAGCACCTGCGCAACCCGATCATCGGCGACCCGCTCTACGGCGGCGCGCTCAAGTTGCCGAAGGCGGCGACCCCCGAGCTCGCGGCCGCCCTGCGTGGCCTGCGGCGGCAGGCGTTGCATGCCGAAACCCTGGAGTTCGTGCATCCGCGCAGCGGCGAACCGGTACGGGCCACCGCGCCGGTTCCCGAGGACATGCGCACGCTGCTGCGGCTGCTGCGCGAGGACACCCGTGCCTTTGCCGATGACGGGCGGCGTTGACATGGCGGGTATGTCGCGGCCGCTGGGCGTATCGCTGACGGTACCGCTGGCGTGATGGACCGGGTGGATGCGCACGGGCGGAGCCGCTGACGTGGGCACCCGTGCCCGGCCCTGGCTCGCAGCCGACTGGCCGGCGCCGCCTGGCGTGACCGCATTCACCACGCTGCGCCGCGGCGCCGGTATGTCGGCGCCGCCGTTCGACAGTTTCAACTTCGGCCTCAACAGCGGCGATGACGCGTCAGCCGTGCAGTCCAACCGCGGCTTGCTTGTCACGCGCGCAGGCCTGCCAGCGCCGCCATGCTGGCTGCGGCAGGTGCATGGCACGCGGGTGGTCCGGTTCGAGGAGGCCGCGGGGCAGCCTTCTTCCGTTGACGGGAGAAAAGCCTGCCCCCGTGACGCGTCTGCCCGGGGGCGGGAAGTGCCGGATGAGGCCGGCCGGCACGTCGACAGCGACAGCGACGGCGTCCCCGAGGCCGACGCTTCGGTCACGGCCAAGCCGGGCGTGGTGCTGGCGATCCTTACCGCCGACTGCCTGCCGGTGGTGTTCGCTGCAAAGGACGGGCACGAGGTTGGCGCCGCGCACGCCGGCTGGCGCGGGTTGGCCGGCGGCGTGCTGGAAGCAACCATCGCCGCGATGGCCACACCTGCCGCGCAGCTGCAGGCCTGGCTCGGGCCGGCGGCGGGACCGGAGGCCTACGAGGTCGGCGCGGAGGTGCGCGAGGCCTTTGTCGCCGACAGCGCACAGGCGGCGACGGCGTTTGTCGCCACCCGGCTGGGGCACTGGAAGGTCGACCTGTACGCGCTGGCACGCCAGCGGTTGCTGGCCGCGGGGATTGCCGCGGCCCACATCCACGGCGGTGGCCTGTGCACGATCAGCGATCCGGCGCGTTTCTATTCGCACCGGCGCGACCAGCGCACCGGGCGCATGGCCACGCTGGTGTGGATGGACCGCGGGCGGTAGCGCCCGGCAACGTCGTCGCCCGCGTGCGCCGCGCTTCGGGCGCGCGTGTCGCGCGGCAACCCGCCACGACCACTCGACCCGGCCGCGGCGCTGCCGCGGTCACATCGCGCGCAGGTCCGCCAGGTAGCTGCGGCGCCACGCGTGGATGTCGTGCCTGCGCAGGTGATCCATCATCGAGCGCCAGCGTTCGATGCGCTGCCCGCGCGGCATGGCCGCCGCGCTGGCGATCGCATCGGCGACGCCGTCGAGATCGTGCGGGTTCACCAGCAGCGCGTCCTTGAGCTCATACGCCGCGCCTGCCAGCAGCGACAGCACCAGCACGCCGGGATCCTCGGGATCCTGCGAGGCGATGTACTCCTTGGCCACCAGGTTCATGCCGTCGCGCAGCGGCGTGACCAGGCCGATCCGCGCCGAACGGTAGAAGCCGGTCAGCGTGGCGTGCGGGAAGTTGCGGTTGACGTAGCGCAGTGGCGTCCAGTCCGGTTCGGCGAATGCGCCGTTGATGTGGCCGGCGATCTGTTCGAGTTCCTGCCGCAGCATCTGGTATTCGCTGACTTCGCCACGCGACACCGGCGCGATCTGCAGGTAGGTGAGCCTGCCGCGCTGATCACGACGCGTCTCCAGATAGCGTTCGAAGCCGCGGAAGCGTTCCGGCAGCCCCTTGGAATAATCCAGCCGGTCGACGCCGATCGCGAGCGCGCGCCCGTCCAGGCTGGCGCGCAGGTCTCTCACCGCGGGTTTGGCCACGGCGGCCTCCGCCTGCGCCGCGATGGTGTCGGTGTCGATGCTGATCGGATAGGCACCGGCGCGGAAGCGTCGCCCGCCCGGCGCCTCGAGCCAGCCGTCGGCCAGCACGCGGCCGCCGCCGAACAGGCGCACGTAGTCCTGGAAGCGCTCCACGTCGCGCTGGGTCTGCATGCCGATCAGGTCGTACGCGTACAGCGACGAGAACAACCGGGTGTGGTTGGGCATCGCCGCCACCAGGTCCGAGGACGGCATCGGCACGTGCAGAAAGAAGCCCATCCGGCAGCCCACGCCGCGCTCGCGCAGCAGCGCCGCCAGCGGGATCAGGTGGTAGTCGTGGATCCAAAGGGTGTCGCTGTCGCGCAGCTGCGGTGCCAGCGTTTCCGCGAACAGCGCGTTGACCCGCGCATAGCCTTCGCGGGTGCCGCGGTCGTAGTCCACCAGGTCGAGGCGGAAGTGCAGCAGCGGCCAAAGCGTGCGGTTGGCGAAGCCGTTGTAGTAGGCGTCGAAGTCGCGGCGATTGATGTCGAGGGTGACGTAGCGGATGTCGCCTTCGGTCTGTTCGTGGACGGCGCCGCTGTCGCCGCGCACCGCGCGGCCGCTCCAGCCGAACCACAGGCCGCCGTTTTCCTGCAGCGCGGCCTGCAGGGCCACGGCGAGGCCGCCGGCGCGGTTCTCGCCGGGCACCGCCACGCGATTGGATACAACGACCAGCCGGCTCATGTCGCCTCTTCCCATGACCGCGAAAGCCGCATCGCCGCCATGATCAGGCCGACGTGCGAATACGTCTGCGGGAAGTTGCCCCACAGTTCGCCATCCTCGAGTGCGAGGTCCTCCGACAGCAGGCCCAGCGGATTGCGCCGCGCCAGGATGCGCTCGAACATCTCGCGTGCCTCGTCGGTGCGGCCGATCGCGGCCAGCGCATCGATGTACCAGAAGATGCAGATGGTGAAACTGGTCTCGGGCGAGCCGAAGTCGTCGGGTGCGATGTAACGGAACACGCCGTCGCCGCGCCGGAGGTCGCGGCCGATCGCCTCGACGGTCGCGACGAAGCGCGGGTCGGTGGGTGCGATGAAGCCGACATCGGCCAGCAGCAGCAGCGACGCGTCCAGGTAATCGCTCTGGAACGAAGCGCTGAAGTGGCCGGCGTCCTCGCGCCACGCACGCTCGAGGATGCGTCCGTGCATGCCGTCGGCGCGTTCGCGCCAGTGCGTCGCGCGCGCGTCCAGGCCCAGGTGCGTGGCGATCTTCGCCAGCCGGTCGCAGGCCGCCCAGCACATCACCGCGGTATAGGTATGCACTTCGGTGCGGCCGCGGAATTCCCACAGCCCGGCGTCGGGCACTTCGTAGAGCTCGAAGGCGTGGTCGCCAAGCGGTTCGAGGCGCTCGAAGTCGGCGACGCTGCCCGGGTCGGCCAGCCGGCGGTCGAAGAACAGCTGGGTGGAGGCCAGGACCACGCTGCCGTAGACATCGTGCTGGCGCTGCACCCAGGCCAGGTTCCCGCGTCGCACCGGGCCCATGCCGCGATACCCCTGCAGGGCCTCGACCTCGTGCTCGTCGAGACGCGTGGCGAAGTCGATGCCGTACAGCGGCTGCAGGCCGTCGTCGGTCGTGGCCAGGTTGAAGATGTAGCGCAGGAATTCCTCCATGCTGCGCGTCGCGCCCAGGCGGTTGAGCGCGCGCACCACGAAGGCGGCGTCGCGCAGCCAGCAGTAGCGGTAATCCCAGTTGCGCGCGGAGCCTGCCGCCTCCGGAATCGACGTGGTCATCGCCGCGATGATCGCGCCGCTGTCCTCGTACTGGCACAGCTTCAGGGTGATCGCGCTGCGGATCACCGCGTCCTGCCACTCCAGCGGGATCGACAGGTAGCGCACCCACTCGCGCCAGTAGCCGGTGGTGCGGTCGAGCGCCTCTTCCATGAAGCCGTGCAGAGGCCGGGTCAGGGTCTCGTCCACGCCCAGCAGCATGTGCACGCGATGCGCGAGCACGAACGGCGTGCCTTCGCGCACGAAACGCACCGGCACGTCGGTGGTCAGCCGCAGGGTGAAATCCGGCAGCAGGTAGCGGATATGGTTGCTGCCCCAGGTGGTGGCCGCGCGCTGTTCACCCCAATGGGTGAGCGGCCGCAGGCGCACGCGGATGCGCGGGCTGCCTGCCAGTGGGGTGATCCGCCGCATGATCGACACCGGGCGGTACAGCCGCCCGTGCTCGCGCCAGCGCGGTGCGAAGTCGACGATTTCCACCGCACCGCCGTTGCGGTCGTACAGCAGCGTGCGCAGGATCGCGGTATTGGCGAGATAGGCCTGTTCGCTGCGTTCGAAATCCTCGAGCTCGATGGCGAAGTCGCCGCCCTCGTGCTCGCGCGGCGACAGCAGCGCGCAGAACGCCGGATCGCCATCGAAGGCGGGCAGGCAGCTCCAGACCACCCGTGCGCGCGAATCGAGCAGGGCGCCGAAACTGCCGTTGCCGATCACCCCGAGGTCGAGGGTCGCGGCCGTGTCGGGCGTCAGAGGTGCGGTGGACGGGGCGTTCATGCGGGAAGGGCATCCTCCAGCCAGGCGTGCACGGCGGCGACGTCGGGCAATGTGTAGTGGGCGGCGCTGGGCTCGCGCGTGCCGACCAGCACGCTGAGGCCATGGCGCGCGTTGACGACGGCGAAGCCGTGCTCGTCGGTGAGGTCGTCGCCAACGAACACCGGCGTGCGCCCGCGGAAAGGCGGTTGCTCGAGCAGCGCGGCGATGGCATCGCCCTTGTCGGCTCCTGCGGGGCGCAGTTCGACCACGTGGTCGCCCGGTTGCAGGCGGTAGCCGGGCAGGCGCGGCAGCGCTGCGTCCGCAAAGGCACGCAGCTGCGGGCCGTGCTGGGGCGCCGCGCGCCAGTGCAGGCCAAGGGCCACGCCCTTGTCCTCGACGATGGTGCCGGGCAGGCGCGCGGACAGCGCTTCGGCCTCGGCGCGGATCCGGTGCAGGGCGTCGGGTGCGACCACCGGGGCCGACTGCCGGTCGCCGTTGCGACGTTCCAGCCCGTGCAGGCCGGCAGCAGGCAGTTGCAGCGGGGCGAACAGCCGGTCGAGCGTCGCCAGTGGGCGTCCACTGATCAACGCCACCGCACCACCCAGATGGCGATGCGCATGTTCCAGGCTGGCGCGCAGGGCAGGTTCGACGACCACCGCCGACGGTTCGGTGGCAAAGGAAAGCAGCGTGCCGTCCACGTCGAGGAACAGGGCCCAGGCCTTGTCGATCGACGGCGGCGGCGGTCGGGTGGGGGACTCGGCAGCCATCGCGGCATTCTGCCGGATGCGGTGTGAGGAGTGGTCTGCACGCCGTTGACGCAGGGGCGTGGCCTGCACGCCGTGGATGGCCCCGGTGCAGCGGCCATTGCCGATAATGACCGCGCCTTCCATGTCAGGAGTTCCCATGACCACCACCACACAAGCCGCGCTGTCACAGGTTCCGGGCGTTGCCGGCGAACGCGATGCCGCCACCCGGGGTTTCGTGTTCAACCACACGATGCTGCGCATCAAGGATCCACAGGCTTCGCTGGACTTCTACACCCGCGTGCTGGGCTTCACCCTCGTGCGCAAGCTCGACTTCGCCGAGGCGAAGTTCAGCCTGTACTTCCTGGTGCTGGCCGACGACGCCAGCGCGATCCCGGATGACGATGCGGCGCGCAAGCAATGGCTTGCAGAGCGGCCCGGCGTGCTCGAGCTCACCCACAACCACGGTACGGAAGCCGAGGACGGGGCGGTCTACCACGACGGCAACAGCGATCCACGCGGCTTCGGCCATATCTGCGTGAGCGTGCCCGACGTGGTCGCGGCCTGCGCGCGCTTCGAGGAACTCGGCGTGCCCTTCCAGAAGCGGCTCACCGACGGCCGCATGCGCGAGCTCGCCTTCATCCGCGATCCGGACGGCTACTGGGTGGAGATCATCCAGCCGACGCCGCTGGGGTGATGCGGCGCGACTGATGGAGGGCGGATGGCCCCGCCAGGCCTCCATGGACGGATTCACGGCGTGTCCCGCCCTGCGACGCCACGCCGGCCCGGCCGCCGACTCCCGGGTGCATCCGCCTGGGCGTCCGTTTTCGCCTGCTTGAATCGACCCGGTCCGCCCGCATCTGATCGGTATCGCCGGCCAGCCGCCGGCCACGATTCCCGAGGACACGCCCATGCGGATGGACAAGCTCACCTCGCGCTTCCAGCAGGCCATTGCCGACGCCCAGTCGCTGGCTGTCGGGCGCGACCACAACCTCATCGAACCCGTGCACCTGCTGGTGGCGCTGATCGACCAGCAGGGGGGGGGCACGCGCCCGCTGCTGTCGCAGGCCGGGGTCAACGTGCCGTTGCTGCGCGAGCGGCTCGGCGAAGTGCTGGAGGGCCTGCCCAGGGTGTCCGGCCAGGCGGGGCAGGTCTCGGTCGGCAACGACCTGGCGCGACTGCTCAACCACACCGACAAGCTTGCCCAGCAGCGCGGCGATGCCTATATCGCCTCGGAACTGTTCCTGCTGGCGGCGATGGAAGACGGCGGCGACGCCGGGCGCGCGCTCAAGGCGGCCGGTGCCGACAGGGCCCGGCTGGAAGCCGCGATCGACGCCATGCGCGGCGGCGAGGCGGTGGCCGACGAGAATGCCGAGGACGCGCGACAGGCGTTGCAGAAGTACACCATCGACCTCACCGCGCGCGCCGAGTCCGGCAAGCTCGACCCCGTGATCGGCCGCGACGAGGAGATCCGCCGCACCATCCAGGTGCTGCAGCGCAGGACCAAGAACAACCCGGTGCTGATCGGCGAGCCCGGCGTGGGCAAGACCGCGATCGTCGAGGGCCTGGCCCAGCGCATCGTCAACAACGAGGTGCCCGAAGGTCTGCGCGGCAAGCGCGTGCTGTCGCTGGACATGGGCGCGCTGATCGCCGGCGCCAAGTTCCGCGGCGAGTTCGAGGAGCGTCTGAAGGCGGTGCTCAACGACCTGGCCAAGAACGAGGGCCAGATCATCCTCTTCATCGACGAGCTGCACACCATGGTCGGCGCCGGCAAGGCGGAAGGCGCGATGGATGCCGGCAACATGCTCAAGCCCGCGCTGGCGCGTGGCGAGCTTCACTGCATCGGCGCGACCACGCTCGACGAATACCGCAAGTACATCGAGAAGGACGCCGCGCTGGAGCGCCGTTTCCAGAAGGTGTTCGTGGGCGAACCCAGCGTGGAGGACACGATCGCGATCCTGCGCGGGCTGAAGGAAAAGTACGCCGTGCACCACGGCGTGGAGATCACCGACCCGGCGATCGTCGCGGCGGCGACCCTGTCCAACCGCTATATCGCCGACCGCCAGCTGCCCGACAAGGCCATCGACCTGATGGACGAGGCGGCCAGCCGCATCCGCATGGAGATCGACTCCAAGCCGGAGGAACTCGACCGCCGCGAACGCCGACTGATCCAGCTCAAGATCCAGCGCGAGGCGCTGAAGAAGGAGAAGGACGACGCCTCCAGGCAGCGCCTGGCCGATCTCGAGGCCGAGATCGCCAAGCTCGAGCGCGAGTACAACGACCTCGAGGAAGTGTGGAAGGCCGAGAAGGCCACCGTGCAGGGCGCGACGAAGATCAAGGAGCAGATCGAGGCCGCGCGGCTGGAACTCGAGGCCGCACAGCGCCGGCAGGACTTCGCGAAGATGAGCGAGATCCAGTACGGCCGCCTGCCCGAGCTGGAGAAGCAGCTCAAGGCCGCGCAGGAGGCCGAGACCACCGGCTTCACCCTGCTGCAGGACAAGGTCACCGCCGAGGAGATCGCCGAGGTGGTCGCGCGCTGGACCGGCATCCCGGTCAACCGGATGCTGGAAGGCGAGCGCGAGAAGCTTCTGAGGATGGAGGAGATGCTGCACGCACGCGTGGTCGGCCAGGACGAGGCGATCCGGGTGGTGTCGGATGCGGTCCGGCGTTCGCGCGCCGGGCTGTCGGATCCCGACCGGCCTTCGGGCTCGTTCCTGTTCCTCGGCCCCACCGGTGTCGGCAAGACCGAACTGAGCAAGGCCCTGGCGGAGTTCCTGTTCGATTCGGCGGAGGCGATGGTGCGCATCGACATGAGCGAGTTCATGGAGAAGCACGCGGTGTCGCGGCTGGTCGGCGCACCGCCCGGTTATGTCGGCTACGAGGAGGGCGGGTATCTCACCGAAGCGGTGCGTCGTCGCCCGTACAGCGTGATCCTGCTCGACGAGGTCGAGAAGGCGCATCCGGACGTTTTCAACATCCTGCTGCAGGTGCTCGACGACGGCCGCCTGACCGATGGCCAGGGACGCACGGTCGACTTCCGCAACACGGTGATCATCATGACCTCCAACCTGGGGTCGCAGATGATCCAGGAGCTGGCCGGCGAGGGTGGTGCGGGTGGCGACGAGGGCCAGTCCGCGATCGCCTACACCCAGATGAAGGCGGCGGTGATGGGCGTGGTGCAGGCGCATTTCCGCCCGGAGTTCATCAACCGGCTCGACGACATCGTCGTGTTCCATCCGCTGCAGAAGGCGCAGATCCGCCAGATCGCGCGGATCCAGTTGCGCGGGCTGGAGCAGCGGCTGGCCGAGCGCGGCCTGAAGCTGGAGATCAGCGAGGCCGCCTTCGACCTGCTGGGCAATGTCGGCTTCGACCCGGTATACGGTGCCCGCCCGCTCAAGCGCGCGGTGCAACAGGCGCTCGAGAACCCGTTGGCGCAGAAGATCCTGGCCGGCGAATTCAGCGCCGGCGACACCATCAGGGTGGATGCCGAAGCGGGTGCGCTGGTGTTCGCGAAGGGCTGACGTCGCATGCATGCGGCCACTGCGCCGCATGCATTCAGCCGTGTCATGGGGATGCGGGGCCGGCGTCTGCTGACGTGCACTTCATCGCCGCTCTGTTGCAGTGCCGGCGAACGGACGACACAGCGAACGGACGCGGGTCGCCCATTTTTCCGACGAGGTCCCCATGCGCATCCTGATCACCGGCGGCAGCGGCTTCCTCGGCCGCGCCCTCACGGCCGCGTTGCTGTCGGAAGGCACCGCGACCACGTGGCTGTCGCGCGACCCGCAGGCCATCGATGCGCCTTCCGGCGTCGACGTGCGCGGCTACGACAGCCTGCAGGCGGCCGACCATTTCGATGTGGTGGTGAACCTCGCCGGTGCCGGCATCGCCGACCGGCGCTGGAGCGATGCGCGCAAGCAGGAGCTGTTCGAGAGCCGTCTCGGCCCGACGCGCAGGGTGGTGGACTGGATGCGCCGTGCGCAGGTGCGGCCGCGGCTGCTGCTGAGCGGTTCCGCGGTGGGCTGGTACGGCCGCCAGCCCGCCACGCTGGAGCTGGCCGAGGACAGCGCACCGCAACGTGATTTCGTGCATGCGCTGTGCGCGCAGTGGGAACGCGCCGCGCTGGAGGCGGTGGCGCTGGACGTGCCGGTGGTGCTGCTGCGCACCGGGGTGGTGCTCGATCCCGCCGGTGGCATGGTGCGCAGGCTGCTGCCGGTGTTCCGGCTCGGGGCCGGTGGCCGGCTGGGCGACGGCGAACAGGTGCTGAGCTGGATCTCGCGCGATGACTGGGTGCGCGCGGTGCTGCAGCTGCTCGACCACGACACCGGCCGGCCGGCGCTGGCGGGCCCGGTGAACCTGACCGCGCCGGTGCCGGTAAGCAATCGCGAGTTCACCCGCGTGCTTGCGCAGGCCGTACGCCGTCCGGCGTGGGCGGCGGTGCCGGCAAGGGTGTTGCGTCTGGCGCTCGGCGAGATGTCGATGCTGTTGCTGGAAGGCCAGCGGGTGCTGCCGCGGCGGCTCCTCGACAGCGGATTCCAGTTCAGCCATCCGCGTCTGGACACGGTGCTGCGGCCCGGCTTCGCCTGAGCAATTGCCAGGCCACGGCAGACGCGGGCGCGCGCCTGTTACGCGGCCGATGCCGTGCCCGGGTCCGGCACCGGCCTGTCAGTTTCCGTCGGCGGCATTGGCGGGGTGAAGGGCTGGTCGCGCAGGGCGCGGAACGGCGGCGTCGCCATCACCATTTCCGACAGCGAATACGCCAGCTCGCGTTCGGCCAGCACTGCCGCGTCGGCGCCGCGTTCGAGCAGGTGGCGCACTTCGCCCTCGCTGTGTGCACGCGCCAGGATGCTCAGCGCGGGATTGGCCTGGCGCATCCGGGCGATGGTTTCCCCGGCTTCGAGCACATGCGGGATCGCGAAGATCGCCATCTTTGCCAGGTCCGGTCGCGCCTCGGCCAGCACGGCCTCGACGGCGACGTTGCCGCGCACGCCGGGGAAACCGGCATCGCGTGCCTGGTCGACCCGTTCGCCATCCGCCTCCACCACCACCAGCGGCACGCCGCGTTCGCGCAGCAGCCCGGCCAGGTGGCTGCCTACGCGCCCGAAGCCCACCAGGATGGCGTGATCGGCGATGGCCAGCGGCGGCGGCTGTTCCGGGCGTGGCGCCATGGCGGCGGCGCGTGCGTCCTCGCGCGCCTGCCAGCGGTCGAGCAGGGCGAACAGCAGCGGGTTGCACATGATCGACAGCAGCGCGCCGGCGAGGATCAGGTCCTGGCCCTGCGCGGGCAGCACGCCCAGCGCCAGCCCCAGCCCGGCGAGGATGAACGAGAACTCGCCGATCTGCGCCAGGCTCGCCGAGATCGTGAGCGCGGTGGAACTGGGCTTGCCGAAGGCGCGCACGATGCCCCAGGCCGCCAGCGACTTGCCGACCACGATGATCAGCAGCGTGGCCAGCACTTCCAGTGGGTGCTCGACGACGATGCGCGGGTCGAACAGCATCCCCACCGACACGAAGAACAGCACCGCGAATGCGTCGCGCATCGGCAGCGAATCATTGGCGGCCTTGTGGCCGAACTCGCTTTCGTTGAGCAGCATGCCGGCGAAGAACGCGCCCAGTGCGAACGACACCCCGAAAAACTCCGAGGCACCGAACGCGACGCCCATCGCCACCGCCAGCACGCACAGCGTGAACAGCTCGCGCGAACCGGTGCCGGCGACCCGGCCCAGCACCCAGGGCATCACCCTGCGCCCCACCAGCAGCATGACCGCCACGAAGGCACCGACCTTGCCGAAGGTCACCAGCAGGCTGAGCCACACCCCGCGGCCGCCGGTGCCGGTTACGGTGCCCTCCAGCGCCGCGGCCACCGGGGGCAGCAGCACCAGCGCCAGCACCATCGCCAGGTCCTCGACGATCAGCCAGCCCACTGCGATGTGGCCGCGCGCGGTGTCGAGCAGGCGCCGTTCCTCCAGCGCCCGCAGCAGCACCACGGTGCTGGCCACCGACAGCGCCAGCCCGAACACCAGCCCGGCCGCATGCGACCAGCCCAGCACGCGCGCCAGCCCCCAGCCCATCGCAGTGGCCACGGCGATCTGCACCACCGCACCGGGCAGCGCGATGGCGCGCACCGACATCAGCTCGCGCAGCGAGAAATGCAGGCCGACGCCGAACATCAGCAGGATCACCCCCAGCTCGGCGACCTGCGGGGCGAGTTCCTGGTCGGCGACGAAGCCCGGCGTGAACGGCCCAGCGATGATGCCGGCCAGCAGGTAGCCCACGATCGGCGACATCCGCAACCGCTGTGCAGCCAGGCCCAGCACGAACGCCAGCACGAAGCCCACGCACAGGATCGAGATCAGCGAGATGTCGTGCGGCATGGTGGACGTCCCGGTCAGGCGTTCGCGGACGGGTCGGGCGCACCTCGCGGGCTTGCGCACGCGAGCGGATCATCTGCAGGCAGGGCGAGTCTGGCACAGCAGTCGCGACACCCGGAGGACGCCGGGTGCCGCGGCGGATGTGGCGCCGGACTACCAGCGGTAGCCGATGCGCCCGTACACATAGGCGCCGTTGAAGCCGAACGGGCTCTGCGACGGATAGATCAGCTGGCCGGAGGTGGAGTTGGCCGCCAGAACCTCGTCGGGGTAGTCGTTGAGGATGTTGTCGCCGCCGACGGTGAACTCCCAGCCATCGACCCGGTACGAGGCGGCCAGGTCGAGCAGCCATTTCGCGCCGAAGGTCTGGTCCAGCGCCGGGTTGGCATTGTTGATGGTGAATTCGCCGTAGCGGGTTGCGGTCGCCGACAGGCTCAGGCCGCCCGTGGTCCAGACGCCGTTGAGCATGGCCTTGTCGCGCGGCGCGCCCACCTCGAACCGGCCGAGTTCCACCCGGCCGAAGCGCAGCGCGGTGGGGTCGATCGCTTCCAGCGCCGCCGGGTTGGGCGCGATCCGGTCGATCTCGGTCCTGTTGTAGTTGTAGCCGAGGGTCAGGTCGAGCGTGCTGGCGGCGAGCTCCCAGCCGTAGGTCCCGACCACGTCGATGCCGGTGGTGGTGGTGTCGAGCGCATTGGTGAAGTAGCGGCCGCCGGCGACATCCGGGAAGCCATTGGTGTTGAGCCAGTTGCGCACCGCGGTGCTGTTGAGGTTTTCCGACAGGGTGATGCGGTCCTCGAGCCTGATGCGGTAGGCATCGATGGTCACGTACAGGCGCTCGGCCGGGGTCAGCACCAGGCCCAGGCTGAGGTTGTCGGAGGTCTCGGCCTGCAGCGGTTCGGCACCCAGGGCGATGCCGGCGGGATTGGTGACGCGGAAGGTGACCAGGTCGAACGGGACGCCGCCGATGAAGTTGGTGGAGGTGGTCTGGTAGTACTGCTGCGCCAGCGACGGTGCGTGGAAGCCGGTGGAGACGGTGCCGCGCAGCGCGACCGCATCGCTGAACGCATAGCGCGCGGTGAGCTTGCCGGTGGTGGTGTCGCCGAAGTCGCTGTAGGACTCGTGGCGGGCGGCGATGCCGGCGGAGAACCTGTCGGTGACGTCGCCCTCGAGCCCGGCGTAGAACGAATAGCTGTGGCGGTCGAAGCTGCCGCTGTCGGAGGCGCGGAAGCCCGGGAACACCTGCGCGCCGGAGGGCGCGGGTTGTCCATTCGGCAGCAGCACCCCGCCGTTGATGTAGGAGGCCGGCTCACCGGGGCCGATGGTGTATTCCTCGCCGCGCCATTCCGCGCCGTAGGACAGGGTGAGCGGGTAGGCCAGGCCCCAGTCGAGCGGGCGGTTGAAGTCGAGGTTGAGCACATGCTGGTCGAGCTCCAGCGCACCGGCATAGAAACGTGTCGGCGATGACGGCCCGAGGCTGCGGTTGAGCGTGTTGAGGATGTCGAACGCCAGCTCATTGCTGCCGTAGGTGTAGCTGAAGTCGATGCCGGTGCCGCCGGCGGTGCTGGTGCGCAGGCCGCTGGACACGCTGATGTCGGTGGAGGTGTTGAAGATCTGCGGCAGGAACCCGTCGGGATAGATGGAGGGGATATTCCGGGTGTCGCCGGCGGGGCGGAAAAAGCCGTTGGAGAGGGTTTCGCGGCGGGTGTACAGGCCGTAGGAATAGACCTGCAGGTAGTCGGTGACGTCGACCTCGCCGTTGTAGAGCACCGAACCGTTGTCGACCTCCGGGTCGCCATAGCGTTGCACGACGTCGCCGGGGGCCGGGTTGGCCGGCGAGGCCGGGCCGGCGAACGGGCGCGCGCGATCGGTCTGCTCCTGGTAGCCGAACTGCGCGGCCAGATGCACCTTGCCGCGCTCGCCCAGCCGCAGGCCCACGTCGCCCAGCAGCTGCGCCTGCTGGCCATCGCCGGCGCTGTACTGGCCGCCGGTGAGGCTGACCGCGCCGCCTTCGCCGGAGCCCTTGAGCACGATGTTGATCACGCCGGCGATGGCATCCGAGCCGTACTGCGCCGAGGCACCGTCGCGCAGCACTTCGACCCGCTCGATCGCGGCGATCGGGATCGAGTTGAGGTCGACCGGCGACGAGCTGCGGCCCTGGCTGCCGTTGACGTTGACCAGGGCGCCGGGGTGGTAGCGCTTGCCGTTGACCAGCACCAGGGTGTGGTCGGGGGCGAGACCGCGCAGCTGCGCCGGGCGCATGGCGTCGGTGCCGTCGTTGATCGCCGCGCGCGGGAAGTTCAGCGACGGCACCGCGCGCGACAGCGCCGTGGCCAGTTCCACGGTGCCGGTGGAGGCCAGCGCCTCCGGGGTGATGATGTCGATCGGCGCGGTCGATTCGGCCACCGTGCGGTCGGTGACGCGGGTGCCGGTGACGATCAGGGTGTCGAGGGTGGCGGGGCGCTGGGTACTTGTCGCCTGTGCAGGCGTGGCCTGCTGGGCATGGGCGAGGGGACAGGCCAGCGCGAGCACGATGGCGGCGGCGATCGGACGTCGGGTCATGCGGTTACCTCTCCGTGGTGGTGGATGACTGGATTTCGGGCCTCCATCGCCTGTAGCACCGTCTGTTGCAGTGCGCAAATGTTTCAGCGGAAACCGTGTCCGCCAGTTCGCCGGTCTGAATGTGGCCTGCGCCGCGGGCGGTCCTGCTGCGCCTTGGCAGCCGGCCGTTCGGGCGGCACCGGTAGAATGCGCGGATGATCTCTTTCCGCAATTTCGCCCTCAGGCGGGGCGAACGCCTGCTGCTGTCCGATGTGGACCTGGCCCTGCACGCCGGCTGGCGGGTGGGCGTGGTCGGCCGCAACGGCACCGGCAAGTCCTCGCTGTTCGCCGCCGTGCGCGGCGAGGTCGAAGCCGACCGTGGCGACCTCGACCTGCCGAACCGCGTGCGCGTGGCCAGCATCGCCCAGGAACTGCCGTCGCTGCCGGATCCGGCGATCGACTTCGTGCTCGGCGGCGACGCCGCGGTGGCCGCGGTGCTCAAGGCCGAGGCCGACGCCCTGGCCGCCGAGGACTGGGAAGCCGTGGCCGAGGTGCACCTGCGCATGGCCGAGGTCGGCGCCTACGACGCCAGTGCGCGCGCCGGCAAGCTGCTGCACGGCCTGGGCTTCCCCGGCGACACCCACCAGCGCGCGGTCGCCACGTTCTCGGGCGGCTGGCGCGTGCGCCTGAACCTCGCGCGCGCGCTGATGACGCCGAGCGACCTGCTGCTGCTCGACGAGCCCACCAACCACCTCGACCTCGACGCGGTGCTGTGGCTGGAGCAATGGCTGCTGAAGTATCCGGGCACGTTGCTGCTGATCTCGCATGACCGCGAGTTCCTCGACAACGTCTGCACCCACACGCTGCATCTGCATGGCGGCGCCGCCAAGCTCTACACCGGCAACTTCACCGCCTTCGAGCGCCAGCGCGCCGAACAGCTGCGGCTGCAGCAGATCACCCACGAGAAGACCCAGGCCGAACGCGCGCACCTGCAGAAGTTCATCGACCGCTTCAAGGCCAGCGCGGCCAAGGCCAAGCAGGCGCAGTCGCGGGTCAAGCGCCTGGCCAAGATGGCCGACACCGAAGCGGTGCGCGCCGAGCGCGACGTGCGCATCGATTTTCCGGCGCCGGTGAAGCTGCCGCATGCGCTGCTGCGCATCAACGACGGCCGCTGCGGTTATGGCACGGCGTCAGGCGAGGCGGTGATCCTCGACCACGTCGGTTTCGGCCTCGAGGCCGGCGACCGCATCGGCCTGCTGGGCCCCAACGGCGCTGGCAAGTCGACCCTGGTGAAGACGCTGGTCGGCGAGCTGCCGCTGCTGGCCGGCGAGCGCTACGCGCACCCGGACCTGCGCATCGGCTATTTCGCCCAGCACACGGTGGAATCGCTGGTCGCCGGCACCTCGCCGATCGATCACCTGCGCGAACTCTCGCCCAACGTCGCCACCCAGGCCTTCCGCGACTTCCTGGGCAAGTGGAGCTTTCCCGGCGACCGCGCGTTCGAGTCGATCGACGGCTTCTCCGGCGGCGAGCGCGCGCGGCTGGCGCTGGCACTGCTGGCCTGGCTGCAGCCCAACGTCCTGCTGCTCGACGAACCCACCAACCACCTCGACCTCGAGATGCGCGAGGCGCTGGCCGAGGCGCTGTCGGACTTCTCCGGCGCGATCGTGCTGGTCTCGCACGACCGCCACCTCATCGGCCTGGTCAGCGACACCTTCTGGCGCGTCGCCGACGGCGTGGTCCGGCCGTTCGACGGCGACCTCGACGAATACGCAGCCTGGCTGCGCGCGCGTGGCAATACCGGTGAACTGAAGGCTCCCACCATCGCACCGCCCCCCACGCCGGCGCCGGCTTCCAGGCCCGCTGCGTCCAGGGCCAACCCGCACAGGCTGCAGAAGGCCGAGGCGCGCGTGGCCGAGCTTGAACTGGCGCTGGCGGAAATCGACGCGGCCCTGTCCGATCCGTCGACCTACAGCGATCCCGCGAAGGCGGCCGGACTGGGCCAGCGGCAGGCAGCGCTGCGGGCCGATCTCGAACACGCCGAGAGCGAACTGCTGGCGCTGTACGAGACGGCGTGAACGTGCGGGGTGGCAGGGCGGTTGTTGCCCGGCCTGGACGCGCTCGCGTATTCCCGGCAATCCGTTCGGGTGTCCTGGCTTGCAAGGGCGCGACTTGCAGGCTCGTCGCGGCCGCGGGTAGGGTGCGGGGATGAACGCATTCAAACTCTCCGCTTCGATCGCCATCGCACTCGCACTTGCCGCGTGCTCCCCCTCCAGCGAAACCGCATCCACCGATGCGTCACCGGTGGCATCCACGTCCGACACCTCCGCCGCCGACGGCATCGACGTCGCCAGCGCGCCCGCCGACGAGTTCATGGCCGCCATTGCCCATCACTGTGGGCAGGCGTTCGAAGGCCGCGTCGTCACCAACGAGCCGGCCTCCAATGAACCCGATGCCTTCGAGGGCCAGCGCCTGGTGATGCACGTGCGTGGTTGCGACGACCCGACCCGCGAACTGAAGGTGCCGTTCCACGTCGGCGACGACCATTCCCGCACCTGGGTGCTGACCCGTATGGACACCGGCATGCGCCTCAAGCACGACCACCGCCACGAGGATGGCAGCGAGGACGCGGTCACGATGTACGGCGGCGACACCGCCGACGCGGGCACCGCGCAGCGGCAGGAGTTCCCTGTCGATGCGGACTCCATCGCAACCTTCGAGCGCGAAGGCCTCAACGCCTCGGTGACCAATACCTGGGCGATGGAAATCGAGCCCGACGAGCGCTTCCTCTACGAACTGTCGCGTCCGGGCGGGCGCATGTTCCAGGTGGAGTTCGACCTCACCCGTCCGGTCGAACTGCCGCCGACGCCGTGGGGCCACGAGTGACGCGTCGACCCGCACGGGTTTGCTGACCCGGGCACGAGTGCGTTGGAACGGCATCACCCGGGTCGGGGTCTCCTCCCCGGCCCGGTGAGCAGAACGACCTGAGCTCGGGTGATCCGCGGCCGCACTCAATCCTTCAGGAAGTACTCCACCGTCGACACCACCCGCACGGTCTTGACGTGCGGGCTGCCGCGGTCGCGGTCGCTGATCGAGATCACGCCCTGGTTGGCGCTGCGGATGCCGCCGATGCGCGCGCCGGAGTCGTTGGCGAACTGCTCGGCCGAGGCGCGCGCATTTGCCGTGGCCTCGGCGATCAGCTCCGGCTTGATGTCGTTCAAGCGGGTGAACTCGAACTGTGGCCCGCCGCCCTCGTCGGTGTTGAGCATCACCCCGCCGGCGACCATCTGTCCGCTGCGGCGCAGTGCCTCCATCGCCTCGGCGACGCGTCCGGTGCGCAGGGTCACCGTGTTGGAGTAGCGGTAGCGCTCCGGCGGCCGGCTGTCGCCCCACGAATACGCCCAGCGGTCCTCGAGGCGCGGCGGCGATACCACCACCTCGTCGTCGGGAAAGCCGGCGCCGGCGAGGAAGGCGCGGATGGTCGCGGTGTTGGCATCGAGCTGCGCCTGCACCGCGGCGAGATTGTCGCCGCCCACGGTCTGCGACAACGGCCAGACCACCAGGTCCGCATCGACGGTACGCTCGGCCAGGCCCTTGACGGTCACGAAGCGGTCGCCGGTGCGCAGCCCGGTCATGCCCTTGGACGCGAACCAGCCCGCCCCGATGAGCCCCAAGGCCACCAGCAGGGCGGCGGCGACGGTGCGGAAGTTTGGTGGCTGGGCCATGGGCGGTCTCGTGCTGGGGGTGTCCCAGCCTAGACCGCAGGCGTGCGACTTGAAAGCACGTCCACCGCCCCCACAATGCCGGCTCCTTCGTTGTCGTTCAGCGATCACGCCATGCCGATCTACGCTTTCCGCTGTGCCGACTGCGGCCATGCCTTCGACCGCCTGCAGAAGCTCTCCGACCCCGATCCGACCGACTGCCCCGCCTGTGGTGCATCCGCCGTGGGCCGCCAGGTCACCGCGCCGTCGTTCCGGCTGGCCGGCGGCGGCTGGTACGAGACCGACTTCAAGAAGGACGGCGACAGGAAGCGCAACCTCGCCGACAGCGGGGGCGGCGAGGGCAAGTCCGAGGCGAAGCCCGACGCGAAGCCGGCGGCGGAGGCGAAGCCTGCCGCCAAGGCCGACAGCGGCGCCGCCGCCACCACCTGATCCATCCGGGCACGTCGGGCCGGCCCGCATTTGCCGGCCCGCGGGCGCCCCCGCAAAATAGCCGGTTTCCCGGCGGCGCCGGGTCGAATCCCCCGGAGCCTTCCATGCGTACCCATTTCTGCGGCCTGATCGACGAGGCACTGATCGGCCAGACCGTGACCCTGTGCGGCTGGGCCGACGTCGCCCGCAACCTCGGCGGTGTCTGCTTCATCGACCTGCGCGACCACGAGGGCATCGTGCAGATCGTCGCCGAGCCGGGCGATGCCGAAGGCAATGCCGGGGTGGTCGCGATCGCCGAGACCATCGGCTACGAGGACTGCCTGCGCATCACCGGCACCGTGCGCCGGCGCCACAATCCGAACGCGAAGATCGCCACCGGCCAGGTCGAAGTGGTGGCCACGGCGATCGAGGTGGTCAACAAGGCCGCGCCGTTGCCGTTCCACGCCCACGAGAACCCGGGCGAGGAAACCCGCCTGCGCTACCGCTACCTCGACCTGCGCCGCCCGGACATGCAGCGCATGCAGCGCACCCGCATCCGCCTGGTGCAGGCACTGCGCCGCTGGCTCGACGCGCGCGGTTTCCAGGACATCGAAACCCCGATCCTCACCAAGGCCACGCCGGAAGGTGCGCGCGACTTCGTGGTGCCGGCGCGCATGCACGCCGGCGAGTTCTACGCGCTGCCGCAGAGCCCGCAGCTGTTCAAGCAGATCCTGATGGTCGCCGGCTTCGACCGTTACTACCAGATCGCGCGCTGCTTCCGCGACGAGGCGCTGCGCGCCGACCGCCAGCTCGAGTTCACCCAGCTCGACATGGAGTTCGCCTGGGTGCGCGAGCCCGACGTGCAGGATGCGGTGGAGGGCATGATCCGCGCGGTGTTCAAGGAGGTCATCGACGTCGACCTCGCCGAGCCGTTCCCGCGCATGACCTGGGCCGAGGCGATGCGCCGCTACGGGTCGGACAAGCCGGACCTGCGCATCGACCTCGAGCTGGTCGACGTCGCCGACCTGGTGCGTGACAGCGGGTTCGCGGTGTTTGCCGGCCCCGCCGGTGATCCCGACGGCCGCGTCGCCGCGCTGCGCATCCCCGGCGGGGCGACGCTCAGCCGCAAGCAGATCGACGAGTACGCCGCGCACGCGGCGAAGTTCGGCGCGAAGGGGCTGGCCTACGTCAGGATCGACGAGGCCGGCGCGATTTCCTCGCCGATCCAGAAGTTCTTCGGCGAGGACGCCTTTGCCGCACTGCTGCGGCACGTCGGCGCGGGCAACGGCGACATCGTGTTCTTCGGCGCCGGTGGCTACAACCGGGTGTCCGACTTCATGGGCGCGCTGCGGCTCAAGGCCGGCAGGGACTTCGGCCTGGTCGCCGAGGGCTGGAAGCCGCTGTGGGTCACCGACTTCCCGATGTTCGAATACGACGACGAGGCGCAGCGCTACGTCGCCCTGCACCATCCGTTCACCGCGCCGGCGGTGGACGACATCGACGAGCTGCGTGCGAACGCGAAGACCGCGGTGTCGCGTGGCTACGACATGGTGCTCAACGGCAACGAGATCGGCGGTGGCTCGATCCGCATCCACCGCCCGGAGATGCAGAGCGCGGTGTTCGAGCTGCTGGGCATCGACGCCGAAGAAGCGCAGGCCAAGTTCGGCTTCCTGCTCGACGCGCTGAAGTACGGCGCGCCGCCGCATGGTGGCATCGCGTTCGGCATCGACCGCATCGCCGCGCTGATGGCCGGGACCGAGTCGATCCGCGATGTCATCGCGTTCCCGAAGACCACCGGCGCGCAGTGCCTGATGACCGGCGCGCCGTCGCCGATCGCCGACGCGCAGCTGGCCGAGGTGCACGTGGCGGTGCGGCCGAAAGGCTGACGCCTGCCGGTGCCCGCCCCCGTGAGCCCGACACTGCGCCGCGCCACCGTCGATGACGCGCCGCGGCTGTCGGGGCTGGCGGCGCGCACGTTCACCGAAAGCTTCGGCCATCTGTATCCGCGCGAGGACCTCGAGGCGTTCCTCGGCGAAGCCTACGAGGTGGGGCGCCAGCGCACGATCCTGGCGCACCCGGACTATGCGGTCTGGCTGCTGGAGGCCGATGGCGAGGCGATCGGCCATGTCGCCGCCGGCCCCTGCGGCCTTCCGCACCCGGAGGTCGTGCCCGGAGACGGCGAGATCAAGCGGCTCTACCTCGTGCGGGGCTCGCAGGGTGCGGGTCATGGCGCGCGGATGATGGAGGCGGCGATGGCCTGGCTGCTGCGCGACGGGCCACGCACGCTGTGGGTCGGTGCCTGGTCGCAGAACCATGGCGCGCAGCGCTTCTACGCACGCTACGGCTTCGGGCGCGTCGGCGACTACGTCTTCCCGGTCGGGCGGGTGCGCGATCTCGAGTACATCCTGCGTCGCCCTGCCGATGCGGGCCGGCACCGTGGTTGAGTCCGATGTGCGTCGGGTCATCGTGCTGCCGGGCCTGTGGATGCCGGCCGTCTCGATGGCCTGGTTCGCCGCCCGCCTGCGGGTGCTCGGTTTCGATGCGCGCACCCTCGGCTACCGCAGCATCGTCGACGGTGCGCGGTACGCGATCGAAGGGATCGAAGAGGCGTTGCGGGCGGGGCCGGCGCATCTCGTCGGCCACAGCCTGGGCGGGGTGATCGCGCTGGAGGCCGTGCACCGGCAGCCGGCGCTCCCGGTCGGGCGCGTGGTCTGTGTCGGCAGCCCGTTGTGCGGCAGTGCCGCCGCGCGCGTCCTGCGTGCGCGGCGGCTCACCGGTGCCTATCTGGGGCGGTCCGGGCCCTTGCTCGAGCGCGGTTGCGCGGAATGGCCCGACACCGTCGAAGTGGGGATGATCGCCGGCACCCGTCCGCGCGGGCTCGGTGGGCTGGTGGCGCGCTTCGACGAGCCGCACGACGGCACGGTGGCGGTGCGCGAGACCCGGGCCCCGGGGCTGGCCGACCACCTGCTGCTGCCGGCCAGCCACACCGGGCTGATGTTCCGCGGGGACGCGGCGGCGCAGACCGCCCGCTTCCTGCGCACGGGCACGTTCGACCACGCCGGGCCAGCGCCTGCCGCGGTGTAAAATCGGCGCTCGCTCAACACAACGGACATCCCGATGGGTCGTGGACCTTCGATCGAGGCGCGCAAGAACGCCACCGACGCCAAGCGCGGCAAGATCTTCACCAAGATCATCCGCGAGATCGGCGTCGCCGCGCGCGCCGGGGGCGGTGACCCCGCCAACAACCCGCGCCTGCGTGCCGCGATCGACAAGGGCATGGCGCAGAACATGTCCAAGGACGTGGTCGAGCGCGCGATCAGGAAGGCCACCGGCGAGCTCGAAGGCGTCGAGTACGAGGAAGTGCGCTACGAGGGCTATGCCCCCGGCGGCATCGCGGTGATCGTGGACTGCCTCACCGACAACCGCGTGCGCACCGTCGCCGACGTCCGCCACGCGTTCTCCAAGTGCGGCGGCAACATGGGCACCGAAGGTTCGGTCGCCTTCATGTTCCGGCGCCTGGGCGTGCTGAGCTTCGCCGCCGGCGCCGACGAGGACCGGGTGACCGAAGCGGCGATCGAGGCCGGCGCCGACGACGTCGTGGTGTATCCGGAGGATGGCGCCATCGAGGTGATCACCTCGCCCGAGGGCTTCATCGGGGTGCGCGACGCGATGATCGCCGCCGGCGTGGCGCCGGCCCATGCCGAGCTCACCTTCCGCGCCGACACCGATGTCGCCGCCGATCCGGAGACCGCGCAGCAGGTGCGCAAGCTGCTGGACATGCTCGAAGACCTCGACGACGTGCAGGACGTGTATTCCAACGTCGACCAGGCGTCGCTGGATCCGGCGTGATGCGCAGTGGTGGCGCCGCTGGCGTCCGCGGTGCCGTCGGCTCCGTGCAGCGTCGCCGGGCGGGCGCGGATGGCTGACCCCGCCGCCGGCAGCACCCGGATCCTCGGCATCGACCCGGGCTCGCAGCGCACCGGCGTCGGCATCGTCGATGTCGCGCCCGACGGCCGCCTGCGGCATGTCCACCACGCGCCACTGCAGTTGCTGGGCGAGGGCGATTTCGCCGCGCGGCTGCGGCGGCTGCTGGACCAGCTCGGGACGGTGATCGATACCTGGCAGCCGCACGAGGTCGCGATCGAGCAGGTGTTCATGTCGCGCAATGCCGATTCCGCGCTGAAGCTGGGCCATGCCCGCGGCGCGGCGATCTGCGCGGTGGTGCTGCGCGACCTGCCGGTGCACGAATACGCCGCCACCGAGATCAAGCTGGCGGTGGTCGGCCGTGGCAAGGCGGAAAAGACCCAGGTCCAGCACATGGTGGGTATCCTGCTCAACCTGCAGGGCAAGCTGCAGGCCGACGCCGCCGATGCGCTGGCGGCCGCGATCACCCACGCCCATGTGCGCGCCAGCGCGGCGCGGCTGGGCGTCGGCACGCGCGCCGCCTGGAGCCGCTGAGCGGCCGCGTCCCCTACCTCGTCTCTCCGGGAGTCAGCATGATCGGTCGCCTGAAAGGCATCCTCGCGCACAAGCAGCCGCCGTGGCTGGTCGTCGACGTGCACGGCGTCGGCTACGAACTCGAGGCGCCGATGAGCACCTTCTACGACCTGCCCGAGGTAGGCCGCGAGGTGGTGCTGTTCACCCACTACGCGCAGAAGGAGGACAGCGTCTCGCTGTACGGCTTCCTCACCGAGCCCGAGCGCCGGCTGTTCCGCGACGTGCAGAAGGTCAGTGGCATCGGCGCCAAGATCGCGCTGGCGGTGCTGTCGGGTGCAAGCGCCGGCGAATTCGCCCGGCTGGTGCAGGCCGGCGACATCACCGCGCTGACCCGCATCCCCGGCATCGGCAAGAAGACCGCCGAGCGCATGGTGGTCGAACTGCGCGATCGCGCGGCCGATCTGGCGGGTGCCGGCGGCGCGGTGCACGGCGCGCCGGTGGCCACCGATCCGCTGTCCGAGGCGACGGTCGCGCTGCAGCAGTTGGGCTACAAACCGGCCGAGGCGCAGAAGATGGCCAAGGCCGCCGCGCGTGATGGCGACACGCCCGAACTCATCATCCGAAAAGCGCTACAGTCCGCGCTTCGCTGACCGCCCCCTACCTGTCGGCCGGGTTCCACCGTCATGTCCCACAGCAGTTCACCCGTGAAGGGCGCGCGTCCGGTCGCGTCCAGCCACGGCCAGATCGGCCTCGCCGGGTTGATGGTCGGTGCGATCGGTGTCGTCTTCGGCGACATCGGCACCAGCCCGCTGTACACGCTGCGCGAGGCGTTCTCGCCGCATTACGGTCTGGTGGCGGATCACGACACCGTGCTCGGCGTGCTGTCGATGATCTTCTGGTCGCTGATGCTGGTGGTGACGGTCAAGTACGTGACCATCATCCTGCGCGCCGACAACGACGGCGAGGGCGGCATCATGGCGCTGATGGCGCTGGCCCAGCGCAGCCTCGGCAAGCGTGGGCGCTCGGCGTATCTGGTCGGCATCCTCGGTGTGTTCGGCGCGTCGCTGTTCTTCAGCGACGGGGTGATCACGCCGGCGATCTCGGTGCTGTCGGCCGTCGAAGGCCTCGAGGTGGTGTCGCCGGCCCTGCATCCGTGGATCATCCCGATCACCGTGCTGGTGCTCGGTGTGCTGTTCGCCACCCAGCGCTTCGGCACGGCGAAGGTCGGGCGCATCTTCGGCCCGATCACCGTGCTGTGGTTCCTGTCGCTCGCGGTGCTCGGCGTGGTCAACATCCTCCACGAGCCCGAGGTGCTGCACGCGATCAACCCGTGGTGGGCGGCGCGGTTCTTCGTCGAGCACAGCTGGGGCGGCATCTTCATCCTCGGCGCCGTGGTGCTGGCGGTGACAGGCGGCGAGGCGATCTACACCGACATGGGCCACTTCGGCGCGAAGCCGATCCGCTATGCCTGGTATTTCTTCGTGCTGCCGTCGCTGATGCTCAACTATCTGGGGCAGGGCGCACTGGTGCTCGAGGATCCGGCGGCGATCCAGAACCCGTTCTACATCGGTGTGCCCGAATGGGGCCGCTGGCCGATGATCGTGCTGGCGACCGCGGCGACGGTGATCGCCTCGCAGGCCGTCATCACCGGCGGGTTTTCGGTGGCGCGGCAGGCGATGCAGCTGGGCTACATCCCGCGCATGCGCGTGCGCCACACGTCCAGCGACACCATCGGCCAGATCTACATTCCCGCGATCAACTGGGCGATGGCGATCGTGGTCATCGCCCTGGTGCTGACGTTCCAGACCTCGTCGAACCTGGCCGCCGCCTACGGCATCTCGGTGTCGATGACGATGCTGATCGACACCCTGCTGCTGGCCATCGTGGCCCGCGCGCTGTGGCCGCACTGGCGGCGCTGGGTGCTGCCGCTGTGCGGCGTGTTCCTGGTCATCGACATCGCGTTCGTGATCGCCAACGGCGCCAAGGTGCTGCAGGGCGCGTGGTTCCCGCTGGTGCTGGGCATCACCCTGTTCACGCTGCTGCGCACGTGGCGGCGCGGCCGCCAGCTGCTGCACGAGGAAGTGCAGCAGCACGGCATCCGCATCGAGAGCTTCATTCCCGGGCTGATGCTCGCGCCGCCGGTGCGCGTGCCGGGCACGGCGGTGTTCCTCACCAGCGATCTCGGCATCGTGCCGCATGCGCTGATGCACAACCTCAAGCACAACAAGGTGCTGCACGAGCGCAACGTGTTCCTCACCGTCGAGACGCTGACCGTGCCGTATGCGCACCGCCGGCTGAAGATCGAGCAGATCGGCGACGGCTTCCACCGCATCGTGATCCGCTTCGGCTTCATGGAAACGCCCGACGTGCCACTGGCGCTGATGCAGTGCAGTGACGTCGCCGAAGACGTCTGCATCGACCCGATGGACACCACCTACTTCACCAGCCGCGAAACCGTCGTCGCCGCCGCCCGTCCCGGCATGGCGCTGTGGCGCGAGCGCCTGTTCGCGCTGCTGCACCGCAATGCCGCGCCGGCCTCGGGGTTCTTCCGAATTCCCGGCAACCGCATCGTCGAGCTGGGCACGCACGTCGAGATCTGAGCGGCGCGCGGCTATCCCAGCGCCGCGAACCGTTCCACCAGATTCGTCGCACCCGAGACGATCAGGATGTCGCCGGCCTCGACGATGGTGTCGGCACGCGCGTAGGTGAAGTCGGCGCGGCCGCGCTTGAGGCCGACGACGGTGATGCCGTAGCGCGTGCGCAGCGCCGATTCGCTGAGCGTCTTGCCGTGTGCCTCGCGCGGCGCGCGGGTCTTGACGATGGCGAAGCCGTCGTCGAACTCGATGAAGTCGATCATTCGGCCGGTGACCAGGTGCGCGACCCGCTCGCCCATCGCCGCTTCGGGATACACCACGTGATGCGCGCCGGTGCGTTCGAGAATGCGCCCGTGCTTGACGCTGGTCGCCTTGGCCCAGATGTCGGGCACGCCGATTTCCTCGAGCGCCAGCACGGTCAGCACGCTGGCCTCGAGGTCGCTGCCGATGCCGACGACGGCACGCTGGAACTCCGCGACGCCGAGCGCGCGCAGGGCCTCGGTGCTGGTGCCGTCGGCCTGGGCGACGTGGGTGAAGGCGTCGGCGCAGCGCTGGATGGTGTCCGGATCTTCGTCGATGCCGAGCACGTCGTGGCCGAGACGGACCAGCGAGCCGGCGACGGCCATGCCGAAGCGGCCCAGGCCGAGCACGACGACGCTGTTGGCGGAAGGATGTCTAGCCAACGATGGGGCGCTCCTCTGGATAACGGAAAGGTCTGGGGCGGGTATGCAGGGCCAGCGCGGTCGCCACCGTGATCGTACCCACGCGGCCGATGAACATCAGGGCGATCAGCACGGCTTGCGCCGGCTCGGACAGCGTGCCGGTGATGCCGGTGGACAGGCCGACGGTGGCGAAGGCCGAGATCGCCTCGAACATCACTACCTCCAGCGGCAGCGCGGTCAGCGCCATCAGCGCCAGGGTCGCGACGGCCAGCACGGTCACCGCCAGCAGCACGATGGTCAGCGCCTGACGCTGGGTCTCGTGGCTGATCCGGCGCTGGAACACCGTCGTGTCGCGATGGCCGCGGATCTCCGCCCAGACCACGAAGCCGAGCAGGAAGAACGTCGTCAGCTTGATGCCACCCGCGGTGCCCGCGCTGCCGCCGCCGATGAACATCAGCACGTAGTGCACGGCCAGCGTCTCGCTGCGCATGGCGCCGACATCGAGCGTGTTGAAGCCGGCCGTGCGTGCGGTCACCGAGTGGAACAGCATCGCCAGCGTTCGTCCGGCGCCGTCGAGCGGCCCGGCGGTGCCGGGGTTGCGCCATTCGAACAGCGCGATCATCAGCATGCCGCCGGCGATGAGCACCGCGGTGCCGAGCAGGGTGATGCGGGTGTGGATCGACCAGCGCGCCCACGCCAGCGGACGCTGACGCAGTTCGTACAGCACCGGGAATCCAAGGCCGCCGAGCACGATCGCGAGCATGATCGGCCCGAGGATCCAGGGGTCGGCGACGAAGCCCATCAGGCTGTCGGAATAGGTGGAGAAGCCGGCGTTGTTGAACGCCGAGACCGAGTGGAAGAGCCCGTTCCACAGCGCCATGCCCACCGGCTCGCCGTAGCCGTGATGCAGGCGGAGCGCCAGCGCGCCTGCGGTCAGCACCTCGACGCAGACCGTGGTGATCAGCACCAGCTTCAGCACGCCGGTCACATCGCCCAGCCCGAGGCTGTGGGTTTCGGCCTGGGCGATCAGCCGCGTGCGCAGGCCCAGGCGTCCGGCGACCATCAGGCCGAGCAGGGTGGCGCCGGTCATGATGCCGAACCCGCCGACCTGGAACAGGCCCAAAATCACCCACTGGCCGAAGGTCGACCAGTACAGCGGCGTGTCCTCGACGATCAGCCCGGTCACGCAGACCGCCGATGTCGACGTGAACAAGGCCGTCATGAACGGCGCCGCGCCGTCGCCGGCGCGCGCCTCCGGCAGCATCAGCAGTGCTGTGCCGAGGCAGACCACGACGAGGAACGCCAGCGGGACGATGCGGGCGGGGTGCTGGATACCGGTGCGCGACAACGCGCGGCTCCTGGGCGGGAAGCGCGGGATTCTCGCACGCGGCCGTGCCGCTGCACGTGCCCAAAGCGACCGTGCGCAGGCCGGTCGCGCCCGCTGGCGATTCAAGTCCCGGGCCACGCCGCCGCTAACTGGGTTCGATGTCTTCGAACAGCGCAGCATGACCGTGCTCCAGCCCATCGTCGCCAGTTCACCCCTGCCGCAGCGCGTGCTGCTGCTGGAGAACTCGCGTGCCTACGTGCAGGCGGTGGCGGGGGCGATCGAGCAGCAGCTCGAGCTGCCGGTCATGGTGGCGTCGACGCTGGCCGAGGCCCGGGCCCTGCTCGACCAACACGACGACTGGTTCCTCGCGCTGACCGGCCTGGTGCTGGCCGACGGGCAGCGCGACACCGTGGTCGACTGTTTCCTCGAGCGCGGCCTGCCCACGGTCGTCGTGACCGGGGTCTACGACGAGGTGCTGCGCGACCGCATGCTGCGGCGACGGGTCATCGATTTCGTGCTCAAGAGCACGCCGGGCAGCCTCGACTACATCGTCTGGCTGGTGAAGCGGCTGGAGCGCAACCGGCGCATTTCCGCGCTGGTGGTCGACGATTCGGCCTCCGCCCGTCTGCACACGGCCGGCCTGCTGGAAACCTATGGATACCGCGTCGTGCAGGCCGCCGACGGTGCCGCCGCGCTGCACGCGCTGGAACGGGACCCGACGATCCGCCTGGCGATGGTGGACCAGGAGATGCCGGGCATGCAGGGCGTCGAGCTGACCCGGCGGGTACGCGCGCTGCGTGCGCGCGACCGGGTCGCGGTGATCGGCGTCTCCGGCCGCGATGATGCCGATCTCGTCGCGCGCTTCCTCAAGAGCGGCGCCAACGATTTCCTGCGCAAGCCCTACTCGCGCGAGGAGTTCTTCTGCCGGGTGTCGCAGAACGTCGACCAGCTGGAACTGATCGGCAGCCTGCAGGATCTGGCCACGCGTGACTTCCTCACCGGGCTGCCCAACCGGCGCCACTTTCTGGAACAGGCCGAGCGCTTGGTGCCGCAGATGCAGGCGGCGAAGCGTCCGCTGGCGATGGCGATCCTGGACATCGACCACTTCAAGCGCATCAACGACAGCTGGGGGCACGAGGCGGGCGATCACGCGCTGCGCGGAATCGCGGCTGCGCTCTCGGCCCACGCGCGGCCGCAGGACCACGTCGCGCGCTTCGGCGGCGAGGAATTCTGCCTGCTGGTGCCGGATCTCGACGGTGAAGCGCTGGGCGCGTATTTCGATGCCCTGCGGCAGCGGATCGAGGACCTCGACGTGCATACGCCGGGCGGCGTGCTGCGCATGACCGTCAGCATCGGCGTGCGCACGGCGGCGGGCACCGACGACCTGCATTGCCTGCTGGCCGAGGCCGACCGCCGGCTGTACCTCGCCAAGGCCGGCGGCCGCAACCGGGTGGTCGCCGCCGGCTGAGCGGACGCGTCCGATGCGGTGCGCGCACCAGGCGGCGCGCCGGCGCATGAACCGCGGTCGGCGTCGCGCCCGGGCTGCACGGGCGGCGTGGCATGGGTTTCGCGCTGGCCGCCCCCATCTGACAGGCATGGCTACCCATTCCCCCAAGATTCCGTATTCCGTCCTCGACCTCGCGCCGGTCACCGAGGGCAGCACGCCGGCCGAGTCCTTCAAGCGTTCGCTCGACCTCGCGCAGCATGCCGAGGCGCTGGGCTACAGCCGCTACTGGCTGGCCGAGCACCACAACATGCCCGGCATCGCCAGCGCGGCCACGGCCGTGTTGATCGGCTACATCGCCGGCGGCACCTCGACGATCCGCGTGGGTTCGGGCGGGGTGATGCTGCCCAACCACGCGCCGCTGCAGGTGGCCGAGCAGTTCGGCACGCTGGCCTCGCTGTATCCGGGGCGGATCGACCTCGGCCTGGGGCGCGCGCCGGGCACGGACCAGGCGACCACCAAGGCGTTGCGCCGCTACTACGCCGGCGCCGATGCGTTTCCTTCGGACGTGATGGAACTGCTGCGCTATTTCGAGCCTGCCCAGCCTGGGCAGCCCGTCCAGGCCGTGCCCGGCGCGGGGCTCGATGTGCCGGTGTGGATTCTTGGCTCCAGCCTGTTCGGCGCCGGCCTCGCCGCGACGCTCGGCTTGCCGTATGCATTCGCTTCGCACTTCGCGCCGGCGGCGATGTCGGAGGCGCTGGCGCTCTATCACCGTGACTTCAGGCCCTCGAAGCACCTGCGCCAGCCACACGCGATGCTGGTGCTCAACGTGGTGGCCGCCGATACCCGCGCCGAGGCGCAGCGGCTGTTCACCACCCAGCAACAGAGCTTCGTGCGCCTGCGCCGCGGCGCGCCCGGCCTGATCCCGCCGCCGATCGACGACATCGAGGCGTTCTGGACGCCGGCCGAGAAGGCGATGGTCGCGCAGTCGCTGGCCTGCTCGGTGGTCGGGGATCCGGCCGACGTGCGCGAGGGCATCGCTGATTTCGTCGCGCGCCACCGCCCGGACGAGCTGATGCTGACCGCCAACATCTTCGACCACGACGCGCGCCGGCACAGCTTCGCGCTGGCCGCGGACGCGATGCGGGACTGACGTCGGCGATGTGCAGGCGCGCCCTCGGGCGCGACCCCTTCCAGGACCCACGCATCGCGCCCGAAGGCGCGCCCAGAGGTCATCGTCGCCGCCGTGGCATGCGATCATGCGCGCATGACCGAAGACCGCATCATCGCCGGTGACGCCACGCGCGAGGACGACGCCATCGAGGCGAGCATCCGGCCGCAGCGGCTGGACGAATACCTCGGCCAGCTGCCGGTCCGCGAGCAGATGTCGATCTTCATCCAGGCCGCGAAGCAGCGGCGCGAGGCGCTCGACCACGTGCTGATCTTCGGGCCGCCGGGCCTCGGCAAGACCACGCTGAGTCACGTGATCGCCAACGAGCTCGGCGTCGCGCTGCGCGTGACCTCGGGGCCGGTGATCGAGAAGGCCGGCGACCTCGCCGCGCTGCTGACCAACCTGCAGCCGCACGACGTGCTGTTCATCGACGAGATCCACCGCCTGTCGCCGGTCGTGGAGGAAGTGCTGTATCCGGCGATGGAGGATTTCCAGCTCGACATCATGATCGGCGAGGGCCCCGCGGCGCGCTCGATCAAGCTCGACCTGCCACCGTTCACCCTGATCGGCGCCACCACCCGCGCCGGCCTGCTGACCGCGCCCCTGCGCGACCGCTTCGGCATCGTGCAGCGGCTGGAGTTCTACAGCGCCGAGGAGCTGACCCGCATCGTGCGGCGTTCGGCGACGATCCTCGGCATCGCCTGCGAAGGCGAGGGTGCCGCCGAGATCGCGCGCCGCGCACGTGGCACCCCGCGCATCGCCAACCGGCTGCTGCGGCGGGTGCGCGACTACGCCCAGGTGCGCGCCGACGGCCACATCCAGCGCGACGTCGCGCGTGCGGCGATGGACATGCTGAAGGTCGATCCGGAAGGTTTCGACGACCTCGACCGCCGGCTGCTGCGGCTGATCATCGAGAACTTCGACGGCGGCCCGGTGGGCGTGGAATCACTGGCTGCGGCGCTGTCGGAAGAGCGCGGCACGCTGGAGGACGTCATCGAGCCCTACCTGATCCAGCAGGGCTATCTGGTGCGTACCGCGCGCGGGCGCATGGCCAGCCAGAAGGCCTACAGGCACCTCGGGCTGCCGGTGCGCGCGCGCCCCGACCTGTTCGCCGACGTGCCGGCGGCCGACCCTTTCGAGCCGTGACGCGGGCCTCCACGCCGCGTGCGGCGCAGCCACGGTAGTTTCAAGCAATGTTCAGCCATCCCGTCCGCGTTTACTGGGAAGATACCGACGCCGGTGGCGTGGTCTACCACGCGCAGTACGTCGCGTTCCTCGAACGCGCGCGCAGCGAATGGATGCGCGCGCTGGGGCACGGACAGGACGTGCTGCGCACCCGGCACGACCTGGTGTTCGCGGTGCGGGCGATGCGGATCGATTTCCGCGCGCCGGCACGGCTGGACGATGCGCTGCAGGTGTCGGTGGCGTTGTCGGCATGCCGGCGCGCGAGCCTGGTCATCGCGCAGTCGATCCACCGCGGCGGCGAGCTGCTGCTCGATGCCGAGGTGCGGGTGGCGGCACTGGACGCGGCGGGTTTCCGCCCGCGTGCCATCCCGCAGCCGCTGTACGCGGAGCTGAAAGCGCTGGAAGCGCAGCCGGACCAGGGATGACCGCCGGCGGGAAGTGAGCATGGTCCGGCCGTAGGACGCGGCACGGCCGAAAGACATGGATGCGCGGCGCCGCCGCGTGTCGGAGCGATCAAACCGGAGCGGATGCATGACCCCACTGACGATGTTGCTGCAGGCCACCCAGGTCGAGCCGCTGGCCGAGGACGCGGCCGCCACCGCCGAGGCATTGCCCGCGGGCGCCGATGCCGCCGCGGCCGCAGGCACGCTGCCCACCGACCTCGACGTCTGGAGCCTCATCCTCCATGCCTCGATTCCGGTGCAGCTGGTCATGCTGCTGCTGCTGTTCGCGTCGATCGCCTCGTGGGTGATCATCTTCCGCAAGAAGCGCCTGCTCGACCGTGCCACCAGGGAAGCCGACCGCTTCGAGGAGAAGTTCTGGTCCGGCGCCGAGCTCACCAAGCTGCATGCCGCCGCCACCGAGCGCAACCGCGAGATCGAAGGGCTCGAGGCGATCTTCGAATCCGGTTTCCGCGAGTACGCGCGGCCGCGCCGCAGCGTCGACAGCCGCTCCCGTCTCGAGGCCGCCCAGCGCGGCATGCGCGTGGCCGGCTCGCGCGAGATCGACGGGCTCGAGCAGAACCTCGAGTTCCTCGCCAACGTCGGCTCGATCGCGCCCTACGTCGGCCTGCTCGGTACCGTGTGGGGAATCATGATCTCGTTCCATGGCCTGGCCAACGTGCGCGAGGCCACCATCGCCACCGTGGCGCCGGGTATCTCCGAGGCGTTGATCGCCACCGCGATGGGCCTGTTCGCCGCGATCCCGGCGGTGTGGGCCTACAACCGCTTCGCCACCCGGGTCGAGCGCATCGCCAGCCGGTACGAGGCGTTCTCCGAAGAGTTCTCGTCGATCCTCGAGCGGCAGTCGAGCGAGGCATGACCCCGCGCGCGCCGCAGCCACGTTGGCTGGCGGCGTGCTGATCCGACCCGATTGCGAGGACCATCCCCATGTCCGTGACCATGCGCCGCCACAAGCGCCGCAAACTCAAGAACGAAATCAACGTCGTGCCGTATATCGACGTGATGCTGGTGCTGCTGATCATCTTCATGGTCACCACGCCGCTGTTGAACCTGGGTACCGACATCAACTTGCCGGATTCCAACGCGCGCTCCGTCGGTGCCCCGAAGGATCCGGTGGTGGTGAGCGTGTATCCCGATGGATCGCTGGCGCTGATGGTGGAACGCCAGAACCAGATGGTCACCCGGGAAGATCTCGAGGCCCGGCTGCGGGCGATCCAGACGCAGAATCCCGGAGCCACGGTGCTGGTCCGTGGTGAGGCGGCTGCCAGCTATCAGCTGGTCATGGACGCGCTCAACACGATCAACGACGCGGGTGTGACGAAGGTCAGCCTGCTCAGCCGTCCGCTCGAGTCGGGGGGCTGATGCGGCAGCAGCGCGCCGACACGGTCCAGGCGGTCGTCCTCGCACTGGGCCTGCATGTCCTGCTGGTCCTGCTGCTGGTGTTCGGCCTGGACTGGACGCAGCGCCGGGCCGAGCCCGCGTTCGGCTCGCCGGTGACCGCCGACATCATCGATCCCGACGCGCTCAGCGCGGCGCAGCGCCGTGCGCTGGCGGCCGAGCCCGAGCCGCTGCCGGACCCGCCGCCACCGCAGCCCGATGCCGAGCCGTTGCCCGATCCCGAGCCCGAACCGGTTGAGGAGGACGCCGCGCCGCCGCCGCAGCCGTTGCCGGCACCGGTGCCCGAGGACGCCGAGGTCGCGCCGCAGCCGACCCCGCAGCAGCGCGTGCCCGATCCCGACACGGTGGACCAGGACGCAGCGCGCCGGGAATCCGAATCCGAACTGCGCGCCGAGCGCGAGCAGGAGGAGCGTCGCCGCCAGGAGCAGATCGACCTGACCGAGCGCAAGCGCCAGGAGGAGGCCGAGCAGCGCCGGCGCCTGGCCCAGCAGCAGAGGCAGGAGGAACTTCGCAAGCTGCAGGCCGAGCGCGAGCGCGTCCGTCGCGAAGCCGAGCAGGCCGAGCAGCGCCTCAAGCAGATCGCCGATGCGCGCGCGCGCCAGGCCGCCGAGCAGGCCGCGGCGTCGGCGCCCGCTGCAAGCCCGCCGCCCGGGCGTCCGGACGGCAGCAGTGACCTTGCCGCGAAGTACGCCGCCGCGCTGCAGGAGGCGATCGCTCGCCAGTGGACCCGGCCCGACAACGTCCCGCTGGGCCAGCGCTGCCGTATCTACATCACCCAGCTGCCGGGCGGCGAGGTGATGAACGTGGAATTCGATGCTGGGTGCCCGTACGACGCGCTTGGCCGGCGATCGGTGGAAGCCGCGGTGCGCCGCGCCGCGCCGCTGCCGTATGCCGGGTTCGAGTCGGTGTTCAACCGCAGGCTCAACCTCAACTTCACCGCGCAGGACCGGTGACCCGCGGCGTGTTCACCGGACGCTTCGGGTCGCGCGGCCAAGCTGTCGGGCGCTTCCGTGCACGCGGATGCGATGCCTTTCCTTCAAGACCAGGTGCCTAGATGAAACCGATGACACGTTGCCTGCTGCTCCTGTTCGCATTGTTCCTGCCGTCGCTTGCCGCGGCCCAGCAGCAGGGGCTGGAAATCGACATCGTCGGCGGTCATGCGTCGGCGCTGCCGATCGCGGTGGTGCCGATGCCCTACCAGGGCTCCGGCGCTGCGCCGGACACCGACATCGCCGCGGTGATCCGCGCCGATCTCGACCGCTCCGGCCAGTTCCGCACGCTGCCCGAGCGCGACATCGTCGAGCGCCCGACCCGCGGCGGCGAGGTGCAGTACCCGACGTGGCGCGCGCTGCGGCAGGACTTCCTGGTGGTCGGCCGCATCCTCGATGCCGGCGCCGGTGCCTACCGGGTCGAGTACGAGCTGTTCGACGTGGCCAAGCAGGAGCGCCTGGTCGGCATGGCGATGACCGCCCGTTCGGGCTCGATGCGCGACGTCGCCCACCAGATCGCCGATGCGGTCTACGAAAAGATCCTCGGCGTGCGCGGCGCGTTCTGGACCCGCATCGCGTATGTCACCCAGACGGGGGTTGGCGAGAACGCGCGCTATGCGCTGATCGTTGCCGATTCCGATGGCCACAACCCGCAGACCGTGGTGCGCTCCAACGAGCCGCTGCTGTCGCCGTCGTGGAGCCCGGACGGCAGCAAGCTGGCCTACGTGAGCTTCGAGCGCCGCAACTCCTCGATCTACATCCAGGACATCAACACGGGTGCGCGCGAGCTGGTCTCGAGCTTCCGCGGCATCAATTCCGGACCGGCATTCTCGCCCGACGGGCGCCGCCTCGCCCTCACCCTGTCGCGCAGCGGCAACCCCGAGATCTACGTGATGGACCTCGGTTCCAAGGCGCTGACCCAGCTCACCAACCACTTCGGCATCGACACCTCGCCGGCGTGGAGCCACGACGGCAGCAGCGTCTACTTCACCTCCGACCGTGGTGGTCGCCCGCAGGTCTACCAGGTGCCGGCAGCCGGCGGCAGCGCCACGCGCGTGACCTTCCAGGGCAGCTACAACGCGGACCCCAGCGTGTCGTTCGACGGCCACAAGATCGCCGTGGCGCAGGGTTCAGGTAACGTGTACCGTATCGCCGTGCTGGACCGCAGCCTGGGGAGTCCTCGCTGGTCCACGCTGTCGCCGGGGTCGCTCGACGAATCGCCGAGTTTCGCCCCGAACGCCAGCATGGTCCTGTATGCGGCACGCGAGGGGCGGCGGGGAGTGCTGTACGCGGTGTCCTCCGACGGACGTGTCCGTCAGCGGCTGGTGCTGTCGGACGGTGACGTCCGCGAACCCGCCTGGGGACCTTACCGCGAACAGCGCTGACGCGGCCTGCACATACACTCAATCAATCTGAACCGCCTGAACCACCACCTAGGGAACGACGAGATGAACATCACCACCCGAGTCCTGCTCGCCGCTGCATTGTGCGTTGCCGTTGTCGGCTGCTCCAAGCGCGTCAAGGAAGAGCCGCAGACCACCACCCCCGGCACCGGCACCGTGACCCAGCCGCAGCAGCCGACCAGCGGCGCCTACGGCCCGGAAGATCTGGATACCGATGCCTGCCTGCGCCAGCGCGTGGTCTACTTCGATTTCGACCAGGAATCCCTGCGTCCCGAGTTCCAGGCGGCCATGGCCTGCCATGCCAAGTACCTGCGTGACCGTCCGTCCGCCCGCATCACCTTGGAAGGCAATGCCGACGAGCGCGGCAGCCGTGAGTACAACCTCGGCCTGGGCGAGCGTCGCGGCAATGCCGTGTCGTCGGCCCTGCAGGCCCAGGGCGGCTCGGGCACCCAGCTGACCGTCGTGAGCTATGGCGAGGAGCGCCCGGTGTGCACCGAGACCAGCGAGGACTGCTGGGCCCGTAACCGTCGCGTCGAGATCGTCTACACCGCCCGTTGATCGGCATGCGTGGACTGATCCTCTCCACCCTGGTCGCGGCCGCCCTTGTGGCGGCCGCGCCCGCGTATGGCCAGCGCGCAAGCCTGGCTGACCGCGTGTCCCTGCTTGAACAGCAGGCCGCGGCCAACCAGGGCAACATGGACCTGCTCAACCAGCTCACGCAGCTGCGTGGCGAGGTGCAGGCCCTCAGGTCGCAACTCGAGGAACTGCAGCAGCAGAACGAGCAACTGAAGTCGACCTCGCGTGCGCAGTACCTTGATATCGACGGGCGGCTCAACCGCCTCGAGAGCGGGGCCGGTGGCGCCGGGGCGACCCTGCCCGATCCGCCGCAGGCATCCACCGACGCGCCCGCCGGCAATGCCGGCGGCGTGCTGCCGGCACCACCGCCGCGCAACGCCCCCGCGGCGCGCGCCGCGGCCCCGGCCGACGAGCGTGCGGCCTACGAAGGCGCGTTCGATGCACTGCGCAGCGGCCGCTACGCCGATGCAGCCAACCTGTTCCAGGATTTCCTCGGCCAGTACCCGGACGGCGCCTATGCCGCCAACGCGCTGTACTGGCTCGGCGAGAGCTACTACGCCACCCAGAACTACGAACTGGCCCAGCAGCAGTTCCAGGCGCTGATCGGCCGTTTCCCGCAGAGCGACAAGGCGCCGGGTGCGCTGCTCAAGGTCGGGCTGTCGCAGTACGGCCTGCGGGACCTGGACGCCGCCGAGGCCACCCTGGCCGACGTCGGCAAGCGTTACCCCGGTACCGACGCGGCGCGTACCGCCGACGACCGCCTGCGCGCGATCCGCGTCAGCCGCCTGCGCTGACGCGGCCGGGCTTCAGGCCCGCCGCTCGCCCGGCGGCTACAATGCCGCGCATGATTCCCGCCGCTTCCGAAGCCGCCGCGCCGGTGGCCGACCGGCTGCGCATCACCGAGATCTTCCTGTCGTTGCAGGGCGAAGCCCGCGATGCCGGCTGGCCGACGGTGTTCGTGCGCCTGACCGGCTGCCCGCTGCGCTGCCAGTACTGCGACACCGCCTACGCCTTCCACGGCGGCGAATGGCATGACGTCGATGCCATCCTCGCCGAGGTCGCCTCGCATGGCGTGCGCCATGTGTGCGTGACCGGCGGCGAGCCGCTGGCGCAGAAGCGCTGCATCGGCCTGCTGCGCCGGCTGTGCGATGCCGGCTATACCGTGTCGCTGGAAACCTCCGGCGCGCTGGACATCGGCGAGGTCGATCCGCGGGTGTCGCGCGTGCTCGACATCAAGACGCCCGGCTCGGCCGAGGTGCACCGCAACCACTGGGCCAACATCGCGCTGCTGACGCCGCACGACCAGGTGAAGTTCGTGATCTGCTCGCGCACGGACTACGAGTGGGCGCGCGGCGTGGTCAACGGGCACGCGCTGGCCGCACGCTGCGAGGTGTGGTTCTCGCCCAGCAAGAGCGAGGTCGATCCGCGCGCGTTGGCCGACTGGATCGTCGCCGACCGCCTGCCGGTGCGCTTCCAGCTGCAACTGCACAAGCTGCTGTGGAACGACGAGCCGGGGCGGTAGGGAGTCACGTCATGAAGAAAGCCGTCGTCCTCGTTTCCGGTGGCATGGATTCCGCCGTCGTCCTCGCCATCGCCCGCGAGCGCGGGCATGCGGTGCACGCCCTGAGCGTTGCCTACGGCCAGCGGCACACCTCGGAACTGGAAGCGGCCGCGCGGATGGCCGCGGATGCAGTCGAGCACAAGGTGGTGGCCGTGGACCTGCGCAGCATCGGCGGCTCCGCGCTCACCGACGACATCGAGGTGCCGGCGGCCGGTGGCGACGGCATCCCGGTGACCTACGTGCCGGCGCGCAACACCATCATGCTGTCGATCGCGCTGGGCTGGGCCGAGGTGCTGGGTGCGTCGGATATCTACTGCGGGGTCAACGCGGTCGACTATTCGGGCTATCCCGATTGCCGTCCGGAGTTCATCGAGGCGTTCGAGCGGTTGGCCAACCTGGCCACCCGGGCGGGCGTGGAAGGCGCCGGCATCCGCGTGCATGCGCCGCTGCTGCGGATGAGCAAGGCGCAGATCGCCGCCGAGGGACAGCGGCTGGGCGTGGACTTCGCCGCCACGGTGTCGTGCTATCGCGCCGATGCGCAGGGCCGTGCCTGTGGCGACTGCGATGCCTGCCGCCTGCGCGCCGAGGGCTTTGCCGGCGCCGGCATGGCCGACCCGACGCGCTACGCCTGACCGGTAAAAGCCGAAGGCGCCCGCAGGCGCCCCGGTTTACCGCAGTGCCGCCCTCAGTGGCCCGAAGCGTGGTCGATCGCTTCGCTGGTACTGAAGATGGTGGCATCCGCCTCGCCCTCGACGTGGAGGAAGCCGGCCAGGCCCTTCTCCGCGCGCGAGAGCGCGTGGTCGACCAGGATGTACTTGCCGGGGTAGTCGACCTTGAACTCCACCACCGTCGCGCCACCCGGCGGCACCAGCGTGGTCTGCACGTCGGTCAGCGGCGGGCTGGTCAGCGATGCCTGGTCGAACACCCGGTCGAACACCTCGCCGATCACGTGGAAGCTCGAGATCAGGTTGGGTCCGCCGACGCCGAAGTACATGCGCACGGTTTCACCGACGTTGGCTTCCATCCGGTAGGTCTTGGTCAACGCCTCCATCGAGCCGTTGAACATCAGGTGCTCGGGGTTCTCGTCGAGCAGCTTGTCGACCGAGAACTCCTGCAGCCCACGCGAGCCGTGTTTCTGCGCGGTGTAGAGCTCGCCCTGCATGATGTAGAACTCGCGGTCGACCGCGGGCAGGCCACCCTCCGGCTCCACCAGGATCATTCCGTACATCCCGTTGGAGATGTGGTGGGCGATCATCGGCGTGGCGCAGTGGTAGACGTAAAGGCCCGGGTTGAGTGCCTTGAAGGTGAAGCTCTTGGTCTGGCCGGGAGCGACCTGGGTCACCGCGGCACCGCCGCCGGGGCCGGTCACGGCGTGGAAGTCGACCGAGTGGATGTTGACGCTGTCGTCGGCGTTCTTGAGGTTGATGGTGACGGTATCGCCCGTGCGGATGCGCAGGAACGGGCCCGGCACGGTGTCGTTGAAGGTCCAGTAGCGATAGGTGCTGCCATCCGACAGCCGGCCCTCGACCTCGGTGGTCAGCAGGTCGTAGGTGATGTGCTGCGGCGCGCGATCGCCGACCGGCGTGTCGACCTCCATCGGGTTCTTGGCGATGTCGACCGCGGTGCTCACCACTTCCTCGACGTCGCCGACGATCAGCTTGCCGAACATGCCGGCAGCGCGGTGCCCGGGAATGGTGCAGACGTATTCGAAGGTGCCGGCCTTGGCGGCGCGGAACACGATGGTGGTCGACGAGCCCTGGCCGACGATCTGGTCGGACTGCACGCCGAAATCCGGCACCGCGATGTCGTGCATGGCACCGTCACCGTTGGTCACGGTGATCGCCACCACGGCGCCTTCCGGCACCTTGAGTTCGGGGTTCACCACGTCCTTGATCGCGCCGGCATTGCCGACGAATACCAGCTGTCCGTTGGAGATCTCGGTGCGCATGCTGAAGGTGATGTCCGCGACCGGAGTCACGTCCGCGGCAGCCTCGCGCGCCGCGATCGCCTGCGGCGTAAAGCCGGCGGCAGCCGCGAGGGCGAACAGCAGGATCAGGTCTTTCATTTCGATGCTTCCTTCTTGGGGTTCGTGGTGGCTGGAATGCATCGTGGGGATCGCGCCCATTCACGACCATGACCTGCGTCAAGTCGGACGCTGCACCGTACGCACCCGCATCCGCGCTTGACCCAGATCAGTGAATGGGGCGCGGACGCACGCGCAGACTCGCTCCACGATGAGCCGTCGCCGCGTCCACCGCTTGATATGTCACCTTGCACTCGGCGTCGCGCTGTCGCTGGCGCTGTTGCCCGCGGCCGGTCGTATCGCCGGTGCGGGTGCAGCACATGCCGCGCACATGGCGGGCGTGGCGAACGGCGGGCAGGCGCACGCCGGCACCGACGATGGTGCCCTGCAGCCGTCGCTGCCTGTGGACACCACCAGCGCCGATTGTGGCTATTGCCCGTTGCTCGCAAGCGCCGTGCCGGTGCCGTGCTGGGCGCTCGTGGCGGTGTCAGCGATGGCGCCGGACAAGCCGGGGCTGCGGCGTGCGGATGCACGGGATACCGGTCGGTATCCAACCGGGCTGGGATCACGCGGTCCGCCGCACGCCTGAGCCCGACAGCTCATGCGTGCGCTGCGCAGTCCGTGCGTCCAACGAATGCCCCGGAGCACCCCATGTCGACTTGCAGAAGTCCGGCGACGCCACAGGCTTGCCTGGCGGCCGCCATCCTCGCGGCCCTGTTCGCCCCCGCGGCGCTTGCCGCCGATGTCCACGCCCACGATCCGATGGTGCCGGTCGATCTCGATGCGGTGGTGGTCACCGCGATGATGCCGGTCTCGCCACTGACCTTCGAAACCGATCCGCGCGTCCCGCGCCAGCCGGTGCCCGCCAGCGACGGTGCCGACTACCTCAAGACCATTCCCGGCTTCGCCGTGGTGCGCAACGGCGGCAGCAACGGTGATCCGGTGCTGCGCGGCATGTTCGGCTCGCGCCTCAACCTGCTCACCAACGATGGCGCGATGCCGGGCGCGTGCCCGTCGCGGATGGACAACGCCATGTCCTATGTCGCGCCCGAGACCTATGACGCGCTGGTGGTGACCAAGGGCCCCCAGACGGTGCTGTGGGGTCCGGGTGCGTCGGCCGGAACGGTGCGCTTCGAGCGCGACCGCGAGTATTTCGCCGAACCTGCGTTCAAGTTCGCCGGCAGCGCGCTGGGCGGCAGCCGGGGCCGCAACGACCAGGTGGTCGATGCGACGTACGGCGCCCCCCTCGGCTATGCGCGCATCAGCGCCAACCGTTCCGAGTCCGGCGACTACGACGACGGCAACGGCGATCGCGTCGGTTCGGCCTGGAAGAAGTGGAACGCCGACCTTGCACTGGGCTGGACCCCCGACGCCGACACGCTGCTCGAGCTTGGCCTCGGCATCGGCGACGGCCAGGCGCGCTACGCGACCCGCGGCATGGACGGCAGCCGGTTCGACCGCAGCAACACCAGCCTGCGCTTCGAAAAGTCGAATCTCCGGCTCGGCGCCCTGCAGGCATTCGAGGCCAGCCTGTTCCACAACGTGGCCGACCACGTGATGGACAACTACAGTCTGCGCGATCCGAACCCGACCGGTGCCATGCCGATGCCGATGGCCTCGAACGTGGAACGCAGCACCACCGGCGGACGCGCCGCGGCCACCTGGCGTGGCGCGGCCTTCGAGCTGGTCACCGGCATCGACGTCCAGGACAGCCGCCACCGCCGCCGCAGCGCGATGGGGCGCGGCGCCTACCTGGCGGTGCCGTGGACGGTGGACGCGCGCTTCGACAATGTCGGCGCCTTCGCCGAGGGCACCTGGTTCCAGGGTGAGCGCAATCGCTGGATCGCCGGCGCGCGCGTGGATCGCGCGGGCGCCGAGGACGGTCGCGCCAGCATCGCCGGCGGCCACGGCGGCCATGCGTTGGCCAACCCCACCGCCGGCCAGTCGCGCGAGGAGACGCTCGACGCGGGCTTCGTCCGCTTCGAGCAGGACGTCGACAAGGCCCTGGGCTGGTACGCCGGCATCGGCCACACCGAGCGCATGCCGGACTACTGGGAGCTGTTCTCGGCCAACGCGGGCCCCGCGGGCGCGGTCAACGCCTTCGCCGGACTGGCCACCGAGAAGACCACCCAGCTCGACGTCGGCCTGCAGTACCGCGGCACGCGCTTCGACGCCTGGATCTCGGCCTACGCCGGGCGCGTCGAGGACTTCATCCAGTTCCGCTACACCACCGCAATGATGGGCTCGCGCTCGGCCGTGTCGAACATCGACGCGCAGACCAGCGGCGCCGAACTGGGCGTCGAGTTCCGGCCCACCGACCGCTGGAAGCTGGCCGGCAGCCTCGCCTACGCGCGTGGCAAGGATCGCGACAGCGGACGCCCGCTGCCGCAGATGCCGCCGCTCGAGGGACGTTTCAGCGCTGACTGGAACGGCGGCAACTGGTCGGCCGGTGTCCTGGTGCGCGTGGTCGACGGCCAGGACCGCGTGGCCAGGGGCTATGGCAACGTGGTCGGCCAGGACATCGGTCCGAGCGCGGGCTTCGCGACGCTGGCGCTCAACGCCGGCTACCGCTTCGACAGCGGCCTGCAGCTGACCGCGGGCGTCGACAACCTGTCCGATCGTGCCTACAGCGAGCACCTCAACCTCGCCGGCAACGCCGACTTCGGCTACCCGGCCGACGCGGTGCGCATCAACGGACCTGGGCGCACAGCCTGGGTGAAGCTCAATGTCAGCTATTGAGCGCAACCCGCAGTGACTGCCTGCAACCTGATCCATGTCAATGACCGCGCAGGGTGTGCGATGCATCCTGCTGGTGTCCACACACCCGGGTGCGCCATGAACGCCATCAGTGAACTCAACCTCCAGGTCCATCCGTTCGATGCCCGCGGGGTCGGCCGCCGGTTCCGCCATGTGGCGCTGTTCGGCGCGCTCGACGCGCTGCAGCCTGGCGAGGGCATGCGTTTCATCAACGACCACGACCCGTTGCCGCTGCTTGCGCAACTGCGCGAGCGCTACGGCAAACAGCTGGCGGTGGACTACGTGCAACGCCAGCCGGGCGAGGTGGTGATCGACTTCACCGTGCTGCGCGCGCCGGTCCACGGCGAAGGCAGTGAGTGCTGTGGAGGGTGCAGCTGATGGCCGCCACGTTGAAGGTCACGCTGCTGGCCGCCGCGTTCGCGGTGTCCGCCGGGCTGGCCCATGCGGCGCCGCCGGCGCATTCGCATGACGCTCATCACAGCGACCCCGCGCCGACGGCGCAGTCGCATACGGACCACCGTGGCCACGCCGCGCAAGCGGACCACGCAAATCACTCGACGCACGGCTCGCTGCTCGACGTTCCGGACGTGAAGTGGACGCCGGATGCGCCGCTGATGGCCGGCATGCGGCGGCTGCACGCGGCGCTGGAGGGCGCGGACACCGGCGATGCGCAGCAGGCGCTGCGGCTGGCGTCGGAAGCGGATGCGGCGGTGGCCTACATGTTCGACCACTGCGAGCTCGAGGCGGAGCCCGACGTCGCCCTGCATGGCGTGCTGGCACGGGTGATGGCCGGCGCGCGGGCGCTGCGCGACGATCCCGCCGACCTGTCACCGCTGGCAACGATGCGCGACGCGGTCGCCGACTACCCGCGTCTGTTCGACGATCCGGACTTCCCGCAATCCGGAAGCGCGCATCCGCCGCATTGACGCCGCCGCGGTGGGTATCGGCGACGTGCCGGCACGCTCAGGTCACGGCGCCGGATGCCAGCGGCCGGTGTCGATCGTCGCCTGCAAGCGGGCGACGGCAGCTGTTGGATCGAGACCGTGGCGATGCAGCCAGTCGGGGTTGGACAGCGTCGCGTCGTAACGTTCGCCGGGGTCGCAGAGCAGGCTGACGATGCTGCCGCGTTCGCCGCGCGCACGCATCTGCGCGGCGAGCTGCAGGCAGGCCACGAGATTGGTGCCCGATGATCCGCCGTAGCGACGCCCGAGATGGCGTTCGAGCACCTGCATCGCGGCAATCGAGGCGACGTCGGCGACCTCGACCAGCTCATCGACGATCTCGAACAGGAATCCCGGCTCCACCCGCGGTCGGCCGATGCCTTCGATCACCGTAGGCAGGCTGCATACCGCGGTGCGGTCGCGGTCGTGCCAGCCATGCGCGAAGGCACTGCCGGCGGGCTCCGCGGCGCACAGCCGCGTGCGCAGGCCGCGATATCGCAGGTAGCGGCCGATGGTGGCGGATGTGCCGCCGGTCCCGAGGCCGCAGACGATCCATGCGGGCTCGGGATGCGGTTCGCCGGCCAGCTGGCCGAGGATCGACTCGGCAATATTGTTGTTGCCACGCCAGTCGGTGGCGCGTTCAGCGAGGCCGAACTGGTCGAGATGGCAGGCACCCGCGGCGGCGTGCCAGGCGGCGCGTTCGTGCACCATCGCCGGGTCCCGCACCAGGTCGCAGTGCGCACCCATGGCCTCGACCTCGGCGATCTTGCGCGGCGCGGTGCACGCTGGCATCACCGCGGTGAAGCGAAGGCCGAGCAGGCGTGCGAACCATGCCTCGGAGATCGCGGTGCTGCCCGACGACGCGTCCACCACCGGCTGCCCCGGACGCAGGCGGCCATTGCACAGCGCGTACAGGTACAACGAACGCGCCAGGCGATGCTTGAGGCTTCCGGTGGGGTGCGTGGCTTCGTCCTTGAAGTAGAAGTCGATATCGGGAAACCCCGGGAAGGCGAGTTTCAGCAGGTGGGTATCCGCCGAGCGGGCTGCTTCCTGGCGCAGCTGCGCCAGTGCGCGTGCGATCCATTCGCGCTCGCCCACGCCGGCCAGGGTCGCCGTGACGGCAGTGGAGGCCGGCGGCGCACGGTCAGGCGAAGTGGACATGCAGCAACCCCAGCGGGTGATGCGCGCGCGCAACGGTGTAGACCATCGCGAAGGTCGCGAGTGCAGCGACATAGAACAGCGCACGCATCGCGCGCGTGCGCCCGCGGTGCATCGCGAACATGCCCAGCACCACGTAGACCACGATCAGGCAGACCTTCACCGCCAGCCAGCCGTTGGCGTACAGCGCACCGGGCAGGATGCTCAGCAGCACCAACGCCGCGGCGAGCAGGGCGGTATCGATGCCCCAGCTCACCCGCCGCACTGCCAGCCGGTGTGGCCAGCGCATGCCGGCCAACGCGGCGCCGCCGCGCAGCGCGAACAGCGCGCCGCTGGCCAGCGCCAGGCCGATATGGGCGTGCCTGATCTGCGGATAGAACTCGATCATTGCGTCCTGTCCTCGCGCACGGATCAGCCGGGCTGGCCGTCGGCGCGGGGGCTGAGATAGATGCGGCCGATGCGCGCTACCCAAGGCGCGAAGGCCACCAGCCAGCCCAGCGCCGCAGCCACGTGCCAGGCCATGGCATCCGGCACGATCTCCGCCACCACCCGCATCACCGCGACCAGCTGAATCGCGACGAACGCGAACCACGCCACGCCGTACATCGCCAGCGGCCGTCCGGAATGACCCTGGGTGACGCGCGTGACCATGGCGATGAGCACGCTGCCGAAGAAGCCGATGAACAGCGCATGCGCGGGGCCGCGGCCGAGCCAGTACACGCCGGTCAGTGCGTAGGCGACGCTCTGCCCGGCGTACAGGGCGAAGGTGAGCGGCAGCCACGCCATGCCGACGAACAGCACCCGCAGCAAGCCGGGTACTGCGCCACGTGGCCACCAGCGCCACAGCATCGCGGCGGTGAGCGCCAGCAGCGGCAGGTCCACCAGCCACAGCCACGCATAGGCGTGGACGAGCTCCAGCGCCAGGTGCGCGAGCACCAGCGGCCAGAACAGCGCCAGCAGCCACAGCGGCCGCCACGGCTGGTAATCGCGTGCCACGCGGCTGGCGAAGAACGGAAACATGCGGTGGGCGACGGTGACGTACACCGGCAGCAGCAATCCGAACGTCCCCAGCTTGATGCTGGCGAACGCCCACCACGGCGATGCGCCCAGCACGAACGCGGTCCAGGCCAGTACGCCCAACAGACCCAGCGACAGTGCGGCGATGCACGAACGCGCATGCCAGGTCACGCCCTGCTCGCGCCACAGCAGCGGTGCCAGCGTGGCCAGGCCCGCGGTCCAGCCGGCGACGGTCATCAACAGGCCGACCACGATGCCCGCCTCCCAGCCCAGCGCACCGAGCAGGGTGCACAGCTGCCCGCCCATCAGTCCCAGTCCGACCGGCACGTAGCGCCAGCGTTCGAATTCCGGCTGGCCGGTCCACTTCGGGAAGGTGGTGAGCAGGAAGCCGAAGAAGAAGCTGGGCAGCACCTGGTACTGCATCACGAAGGCGTGCAGCCAGCCGGCGTACGGCTGCGGTTGCGGCATCGACAGCGACGGCCACCGTGCCGCCGCCAGCCACGCCGCCCACCAGGCCATCGCCAGCAGCAGGTTGCCGGCACCGATGAAGAACATCAGCCGGTGCGGCGCGGTGCCCAGCAGGCGTGGCGACACGCGCGGTCGCGCGGGAACGGGGTCGGGGTCCATGCGCATCAGGATCGACCGGACCGCGTGGAGATGCCTTGACCCAGGTCAGGCTGCAGGTACATGCGAGACACTGCGCCGTACCGCTGCCGCGTGCAGCCATGGCGCCGCGATGCCGCTCAGCCCAGCAGCGGCTCGGCGAGGGCGTCGAGTTGCGTGCGCTGCAGCAGTTCCACCTCGCGACGGTCCAGTCGCAACAGCCCGCTTTCCTGGAACCGGCGCAGCACCCGGCTCACCGTTTCCGGCGCCAGGCGCAGGTAGTTGGCGATGTCGGTGCGCGGCATCGTCAGCTGGAAGCGGCTGGGCGAGAAGCCGCGTGCCGCCAGCCGGCGCGACAGCCCGACCAGGAACGCCGCCATGCGCTGGTCGGCGGTCCAGTCGCCAGCCAGCAGCGCGGCGCGGCCGATGTCACGGCTGAGCAGCCGGAACAGGTGCTTCTGCAGGCCCGGCAGCTGGGTCGCCAGCACCGAGATCTTCGGAAACGAAAACCGGCACAGCATCACCGTGTCGAGCGCCACCGCGTTGCACGGGTAGCGGTCGTCGTGGATGCCGTCGAGACCAATCACTTCGCCGGGGAAGTAGAACCCGAGCACGTGTTCGTGGCCATCGCGGTCGACGGTGTAGGTCTTGACGGTGCCCGAGCGCACCGCGGCGATCGCCTCGAAGGCATCGCCGGCGCGGAACACGTGGTCACCGGCACGCAGCGGACCGACATGCTCCACCAGCATGTGCAGGTCCATCAGGTCGGACTTGTTCATGCCTTCCGACATGCACGCCTGCGAGAACGCGCAGGTCGAGCAGAAGTTCAGGACGTCGCCGTCATCGGCGAGCGTGCGCGGATCCTGGCGGGGAAACGCCGTCGTTGCGTTCAAACCACGGACTCCCGCGGGCTCAGATGGCACGCGAAAAGCGCGGGCTGGCGGTGTCGGGCCCGCAGGCGGGCTGATGGAGATATCGGTCGAAGCACATGGCGATGTTACGCAACAGCAGCCGTCCCTGCGACGTCGCGCGGATCCAGCCGGGCCCGATGCGCACCAGGCCGTCGTCGACCAGCGGTTGCAGGCGCTGCAGTTCTTCAGCGAAATAGCCGGCGAAATCGATGTCGTAGCGTCGTTCCAGCGCGTCCACGGGGATCACCCCCTGGCACATCAGCGCCTGGATCAGGTCGGCGCGCAGCTGGTCGTCCTCGCTCAGGCGCATGCCGCGGAACACCGGAAGACGGCCTTCGTCGAGCGCGACCTGCCAGCCGGGCAGGTCGCGCGGGTTCTGGCTGAAGGTGCCGCCGATATGGCTGATCGCGCTGACCCCGAGGCCCACCAGGTCGGTGTCGGCATGGGTGGTGTAGCCCATGAAGTTGCGATGCAGGCCGCCACGTGCCTGGGCGGTGGCGAGGTCGTCATCGGGCAGCGCGAAGTGGTCCATGCCGACGTAGACGTAGCCGGCCGCGGTGAGCCTGGTGATTGCCAGCTGCAGCAGCGCAAGGCGGGTGGCGGCATCCGGCAACTCGGCGGCGTCGATCTGCTTCTGCGGGCGGAACAGCTCGGGCAGATGCGCGTAGCCGTAGACCGCGAGCCGGCCGGGGCGCACCTGCACCACGGTGTCCAGGGTGCGCGCGAAACCCTCCAGCGTCTGCCGCGGCAGCCCGTAGATCAGGTCGACGTTGACCGAGCGGAAGCCATGCTGGCGGCAGGCCTCGATGATCGCCACGGTCTCCTCGACCGACTGGACGCGGTTCACCGCCGCCTGCACGTCGGGGTCGAAATCCTGCACGCCGAGGCTCGCGCGGTTGAAGCCGGCCGCGGCGAGCTCGCCGATGTCGGCAGGCGACACGAAGCGCGGGTCCAGCTCGATCGAGATGTCGCGGTCGGCACTCGCCGACACGGTGAACTGGTGGCGCAGCGTGTCGAGCACCTCGGCCAGCTGCGCCGGTGACAGGAAGTTGGGGGTGCCACCGCCGAAGTGGATCTGGATCACCTCGCGGTCGCGGTCGAACAGCGCGGCCATCGCGGCGATCTCGCGATACAGCCGCACCAGATAGTGCTCGCCGCGCGCGAGGTCGCGGGTGATGATGCGGTTGCAGCCGCAGTAGAAGCACGGGCTCATACAGAACGGCACGTGCAGGTACAGCGACAGCCGGCGCGGGATGGGGTCGCCGTTGCTGGCCAGCACCGCCTGGCGCAGGTCGGCCTCGCCGAAGTCCGCGCTGAACTGTGGCGCGGTCGGGTACGAGGTGTAGCGCGGGCCGGGGCGGTCGTAGCGCTGCAGCAGGGCGGTATCGAATGTGGGCAGGTCGGGCATGCGGCCAGACTAGGCCCGGGGCCGGGGTTGCGCCTTGACCCCGATCAATCGCGCGGCGGGTGGTCGTGGATGGTGCTGCGCCGCAGGGGGCGGGCGGGGTCGAGCCCGAGGCCGTAGCGCAGGCTGGTGGCGATGCGCGCGGCGCGGTCCTGCAGCAGCGCGGCGTGCGCGGGCGACAGCGTGTCCGTGGTGGCCTGTCGCCACAGCGCCAGCCAGTGGCCGAAGTGCGCGTCGATGATCGGATGCGGCCGGTGCGCGGCCATCGGGTTGCCGCGGTAGCTGCCGGTGCCGAGGATCACCGAACTCCAGAAGTCCACCAGCGTGGCCTTGTGCGCGTCCCAGTCGTCGATCGCGGCATTGAACACCGGCCCCAGCAGAGCATCCGCACGCACGGTGTCGTAGAAGTGGTCGACCAGGCGGGCGAGGTCGTCGTGGGTGGGCGGGCTGGCGGGACTCATGGGTGCAGTGGCGGAAGACGACGACAGGCGGAGCCGGGCTTGCCGGTTCCGCCGTCGATGACCGGGCGCGTGCCCGTCGTTGGAGCGGGCCGGCTTACGGGGCCAGGCTCAGCTTGCCACGCATGATGGCGGCATGGCCGGGGAAGGTGCAGACGAAGGTGTAGTCCTCGCCCGCGCGCAGCCGGTTGACCGGGATCTTGAACGAGGTGGTCTGGCCACCGCCGACCAGCGAGCTGGCGGCGATCACCCGTGCATCGCCCGGCTTGACGTAGTTGTTCGCGGCACCGGCAGCCATGCCGTCGGCATTGATCCCGGTGATGTCGGCGGTCTTGCCCACCACGATGTTGTGGCCCATCGCGGCCACCGGCAGTTGCCCGGTGTGCTTCAGGGTGACCTGGAACTCCTTGCACGACGCGGGAACGCTCAGCGCGCGGGTGGAGAACTGCATCGCGTCGTTGGCTTCGACGGTGGCGCTGCAGGCGGAGGCTTCCGCCGGGGCAGGCATGGCGAGGGCGGACAGGCCGAAGGCGCAGGCGAGGCCGGCGGCGGACAGGTAACGGATCATCAGCTGCTCCAGTGGGGTGTTGTTGTTGCGACAGGGGCAGTCTGCGCGCTGTGCCCGGGAAGCGAATTGATCCAGGTCAGGCGCGGGCGGGTTGCGGGCGTGTAGACGGGCTAACGTCGGTGATGGTTCAGAAACTTCTTCTCCCGACTGCAGGAGCGATGTCCCAGGGCTGATATGCCCCCATGCGCGTGCGTGCATCGTTGCGCGCCACGCTGCCCATTGCGAACCGGGGGCGTTGTCGTCTCACTCGGGTGGCGGTGTGGCGCAAGGCAGGGTGCACGCGACGGGCCCGGGCATTCGCCGGCTCCGGTACGCATAGCAGGAGCGTGGCAGCCGGGTTACCTGCAACGACCACGCTGGTGCGTCGGGCCGTTCCGGCATGGAGGTCACCAGCGTCGCAGCCAACGACCTCGCCTGCCACGACGGCCTACGTTCTTCGCCTTTGACCTCGTCGGGAAGCGAACAACGGTTCGGGCCCGCCGCGGACGCAGGGGGATGTCCAGAGCCGGCCATGGATGGCCGGCGGCCGGATGTGGGAGCAGGACGCGGAGATATCCGGCTGGGCATCCCCCTGCGGCCGCGGTGGGCCGCCTGCGCCCCCATCCGACCCCAAGCTCGGTGAAGCTCTGCTCGGCTCTGGATTGGTCCAGCTACGCTCCGCGCGGTCCGTGCACGGCTCCGCGTTCGGACGGAGTCCGCTCGATCGGGAGCAGAACCTCAGAAGAACCGCGGTGGCACGCACCCCAGTGCCACGAGCGGCCCGTGCAGTGCGGGGATCTGCATCAGCCACGGCGCGGCCAGGGTCAGCAGGCCGGCTCCCAGTACCAGTACGCCGGCGGTGGTGCGCAGGCGCGGCCGCTGCAGCCAGCGGCCCACGCGCGCACCCGACCAGGTCAGCGGCACCATCAGCGGCAAGGTGCCGAGCCCGAAGGCCAGCATCGTCAACGCGCCGTTGCGTGCATCGGCCTGCAGCCAGGCGGCGGCGAGCAGGGTGGTGCTGAGGCCGCAGGGCAGCCAGCCCCACAGCACCCCCAGGCCGATGCGGCGCGGCGTGGTGTCGGCTGGCAGCAGGCGCTGCTGCAACGGTCGCAGCCGCGCCCACAGGCCGTTGGCGGGGCGCGACACCAGGCGCAGCCGGCCGGCGCGGTCCAGCAACCGCAGCGCCACCAGCACCAGCACCAGCCCCACCGCCGCGCGCAGGCCCCAGGCCAGCCACTCCATCCGTGCCAGCGAAAGGATGCCGTGGCCCAGCCCACCGGCAATCGCGCCGGCGATCACGTAACCCCCGACGCGGCCAAGGTTGGGTTCGAGCGCCATGCGCCAGCCGCCGCCGGGCGACATCGCCGAGAAGCCGGTGGCGATGCCACCGCACATCGCCGCGCAGTGCACGCCGCCCATCAGCCCGGCCAGCAGGGCGGCGCCCAGGGTCAGCCAGTCAATCGGCATCGTCGGCTGTCGTGGGCGACCGCGCGCCAGCCGGCGGCTCCCGCCCGGCGGCCGTGTCGTCACGTGAAGTGCGCTCCGGTGCGGGCTCGTCGGCGAGGATGTCGATCGCCGGACTGTCGAGATCGTCGAACTGGCCCCGACGCACCGCCCACACGAAGGCTGCGATCGCGGCCAGCAGCAGCAACAGGCTGAGCGGGATCAGCAGCAGCAGGATGTTCATCGCGCAGCGGCCTCCACGCCGTGGCTGGCGCCGTCCGTCGGGTGCGATGGGACAGGAGTTGCCACTTCGACGTCGCCCGAGGGCATCGCCGACAGCCGCAGCGCATTGCCGACCACCAGCAGCGACGACAGCGCCATGCCCAGCGCCGCCAGCCACGGCGTGACCCAGCCGGCGGCGGCGAGCGGCACCGCGACGAGGTTGTACCCGGCGGCCCAGGCGAGGTTCTGGCGCACCACCTGCCGCGTACGGCGGGCGATCGCGATGGCCTGCGGTACGCGCTGCAGGGTGCGCCCGGTCAGCACCAGGTCGGCCGACTGCTGCGCCAGCGGCGCGCCTTCGGCCATCGCCAGCGAGACATCGGCGCCGGCCAGCACCGGCGCGTCGTTGACGCCGTCGCCGACCATCGCCACCACCCGCGCCTGGGCCTGCAGCGCGCGCGCATAGGCCAGCTTGTCTTCCGGCCGCTGCCGCGCGTGCGCGTGTTCGATGCCCAGGCGCATGGCGAACGCCTGCACCGGCGCATCGGCGTCACCGCTCGACAGGTGCACCCGCAGGCCCAGCGCGCGCAGCCGTGCGATGGCCGCGCCGGCATCGTCGCGCGCGGCTTCCTGGATGTGGAACCGCGCGACCGCGCGGTGGCCATCCCCGAGCCAGATACCGTCGCTGTCGGCCTGCGCCGCGGCAAAGCCCGCCGTGCCCAGCCGCCAGTGCCGGCCGTCGACGGTGCCTTCGATGCCGGCGCCGGCGTGCGCCTGCAGGCCGCCTGCGACCAGGCCGCTGTCGACGCCGGCGAACGCCTGTGCCAACGGATGGCCGCTGTCGCGCTCCAGCGCGCTGGCGATCGCCAGCGCGGTGTCGCGATCGAAGCCGGCAAAGGTTTCGACCCCGGCAAGCTGCGGCCGGCCGTCGCTGAGGGTGCCGGTCTTGTCGAACACGATGTCGGTGGCCAGCGCCAGCCGTTCCAGTGCGCGCTCGCCCAGCGCCAGCACGCCGATCCGTGCCAGTGCGCCATGGGCGGTTGCCAGTGCGGTCGGTACCGCCAGCGCCAGCGCGCACGGGCAGCTGATCACCAGCAGTGCGAGCACCACCTCGAGCGCGCGCGACGGGTCGTGGATGCGCCAGCCGATGTAGACGCATGCCGCGGTCACCAGCAGCGCGGCGACGAAGTGATGGGCGATGCGCTCGCCGGCAAGCGCGAGCGGGGGCCGCTGCGCCTGCGCCGACTCCACCAGCGCGGTGAGCTGCGACAGCCGGGTGCCGGCGCCGGTCTCGTCGACGCGCAGGCGCGCCGGGCGCTCGCGGCACAAGGTGCCCGCGTAGACGCGCTCGCCGGCGGCACGCGCCACCGCGGTCCATTCGCCGGTCAGCAGGGCTTCCTCGAAGTGCGAGGGCTCCAGCAGGATGCCGTCGGCGGGCACCACGCCACCCACCGCCACGCAGGCGATGTCGCCGCGCACAAGCGCCGCCACCGGCACTGTCTCGCGGCTGCCGTCGTCGCGCTCGCGCTCGGCGAATGCCGGGCGCGCCCGTGCCAGCGCATCGACCTGCGCGCTGGCGCGCGCGCGCGCGCGCTGTTCCAGCATCCGCGCCAGCAGCAGCAGGAACACGAACATCACCGCGGCGTCGTACCAGACATGGGTGCCGCCGCGCACGGTCTCGAACACGCTCGCGCCCCAGGCCAGCAGGGTGGAACCGGCGATCAGCACGTCCATGCCGAGGCGGCGCTGCGACAGTTCCCGCCAGGCGCCGGCGATGAACGGCCAGCCGGCATAGAACACCACCGGCGTCGACAGCAGGAACGTCAGCCAGCGGAAGAAGTCACGGGTGGCCAGCGGCATGCTGCCGGAGAAGTCCAGGTACAGCGCCTCGGCCATCATCATCGCCTGCATCGCGCCCAGACCGGCGATGCCGATGCGCAGCAGGTCGCGGTTGCGCTGGCGGCGGCGTTCGCGCTCGCGGGCTTCGCCGGTGGCGAGGTAGGGCCGGTAGCCCAGCGCGGCGAGCCGGGCGAGCGGTGCCGACAGCGTGGTGCGCGCCGGGTCCCAGGCCAGCCGGATGCGGCCGGTCACCGCGTTGGCGCCGCTGTCGATGACACCCGGTTCGCGCGCGAGCACGCGGTCGACCAGCCACGCGCAGGCGGCGCAGCGCATGCCGTCGGTGAGCAGGGTGATCTCGCGTCCACCCGGCACATCGCGGGCATGCTCGGCCTGCACCTCCGTCCGGTCCCACAGCGAGAAGTCGTGCGCGTCGGCATCGATGCGCGAGGCCGGCGCGGTGCGCAGGCGGTAGTAGTCGCCCAGGTGGGCGTCGCCGATCCACTGCGCGGCGGCCGCGCAGCCGTCGCAGCAGAACGCGCGCATGGCACCGTCGATGCCGAGCAGGGCAGGCTGCGCGGGCAGTGCTTCGCCGCAGTGGTGGCAGTCGCCGGGGAGGGCCCGTGCCGCCCCGGATGCGGGGTGGCCGGCCAGCGTCGCGCTCATGGCGTGTCCGTGGCGTCCTGCAGTGCCGGGTGCAGGTGCGCGGCGAGCTGGCCGCGCAGCAGCCGGCCCTGCAGGCGCCAGCCCGCATCGCCCGGTGCCAGGCGCAGGTTCCAGTCGTGGCCGACGTCGACCTGCGCCACGGCGCGCCAGCCGGTCTCGCTGGGTTGCAGTTCGAGGCGGATGTCCCGGGCCGCACGCGCGGGATGCACCAGGACCAGCTGCAGCGGGGCGCCGCGCTCGTAGCGGCCGGTGACCGGCAGCACCTCGACCACGCCCTGCTCCACGTCCACGCGCATCACCGCGGAGAGCCGCTCGCGCTGGGCCACGGCATCCGGGCCGAGGTCGGCGGTCTGCACCTGCGCACTGCGGCGCACGTTCTCGGTGACGGAGTCGGAGCCGCCACTGCGCACGGCGATCACCACCAGGCCGATGCCGGCGATGATCGACACGGCCGGCAGGATGAACACCAGCAGCAGCACGGGGTTGCGCCAGAAGGCGGTCTTGTCGGTCATTGCGTCGGTCCAAAGAAACTGCTGTCCACCACGGCGCGGGTGTCGCCCTCGACCGCCTCCACCACGAACCGCACGTCGTGGCGCCCGGAGGTGCCCGCCGGCGCACTCACCGTCAGCGGCAGCGACAGCACCTGCTGCGCCTGCAGGGTGACCGTGTTGCCGTCACCGCGCAGTGCGATGCCGGGGACATCGCCGTCGAGCTGCACACGATAGGTGGTCGCGGCGTTGGACTTGTTCACGAGCTTGAGCACGTAGCCGTTCTCGATGCCGGTCGCGGTCTCGCGGTAGAGCGCGTTGCGGTCGCGCAGCACCTCGGCGATCAGCGGGCTGCGTTCGGCCACGCCCCAGGCCCAGGCCGCCATCACCGCCAGCAGGATCGCGCCGTACACCAGCACGCGCGGCCGCAGCACGCGCGTGGGTCGGCCGTCGATCGCGTTCTGGGTGGAATAGCGGATCAGCCCGTGCGGGTAGCCCATCTTCTCCATCACGCCGTTGCAGGCGTCGATGCAGGCCCCGCAGGCGATGCATTCGTACTGCAGGCCGTTGCGGATATCGATGCCGGTCGGGCACACCTGCACGCACATGGTGCAGTCGATGCAGTCGCCGAGCTCCTCGAACTGGAACTTCGGCAGCGGCTGCACCTCGTCGAGATCGCCGTCCCAGGTGATGGTGCCGCGCGCCTGCGCACTGGCAGTCGCCGCCGATGGGTGCTTGCTGGCGCGGAACACGTAATCGTAGGCGGTAAGGTTGTCGAGCAGGCCGCGGGCGCGCTCGAGCACGCTGGGCAGGCCGCGCTTGCGCGGGCCGCGCGGTTCGCCGCGCATCGGGTCGTAGGCGATGATCAGCGTATTGCGGTCGAACATCGCACCCTGGAAACGCGCGTACGGGCACATGTACTTGCACACCTGCTCGCGCAGGAAGCCCGCGTTGCCCCAGGTGGCAAGCGCGTAGAACAGCACCCAGAAGATTTCCCAGCCGCCCCAGGCGAACGGCACCAGCCGCGCGGCAAGGTCGCTGATCGGGGTGAAGAAGCCGACGAAGGTGAAGCCGGTCCACAACGCGAACACCAGCCACAGCATGTGCTTGGCGCCCCTGCGCAGCAGTTTCTCCGTCGTCCATGGCGCGGCATCGAGCTTGATCCGCTTCGCGCGGTCGCCCTCGGTCCAGCGTTCCATCCAGATGAAGACCTCGGTCCATACCGTCTGCGGGCAGGCGTAGCCACACCACAGCCGGCCGGCCAGCGCGGTGAAGAAGAACAGCGCCAGCGCCGCCATGATCAGCAGCAGGGCCAGGAACACGAAGTCCTGCGGCCAGAAGGTGAGCCCGAACACATGGAACTGGCGTGCGGGCAGGTCGAACAGCACCGCTTGGCGGCCGTCCCAGCGCAGCCACGGGAACACGTAGAACATCCCCAGCAGCCAGACCACCGCGACCTTGCGCAGCCGGTCGAGCGGACCGGAGACCTCGCGCGGATGGATCTTGCCTTCGCTGACGTAGAGGCTGCCCTCGTTGTCATCGAGCATCTTCAGGGGAATGCGAGTGGACATCTCTTACTCAATCGTCCCGCGGCAGGGCGCGGTTGAAGCGGCTGGCGGGGCGCAGCAGCCACCAGGTGAACAGGCTCGATGCGGCGGTGGCCGCCCAGAACGCGAAAAACCCGGCCGTGTAGCCGAGTCCGCGGGTGATCGCCAGTCCGGGGAAGGTCATGTCGCGCAGCGCGAGTGGGTCGACATGTGCGAAGAACACCATCGTCGCCACTCCCGCGGCGAAGAAGCTCGGCCATAGGATGGCGCCGAGCTTCTGCGCCAGCGGGCGCGGTGGATGGTCGAAGACCGGGGGTGCCCCGGTCATTGCGCACCTGCAGCCGTGGCGTTCCGGTCGGACAGCGACAGCACGTAGGCCGCGACCAGGCGTGCGCGCGTTTCGCCCAGCAGGTCGCGGTGGGCGGGCATGACGCCGTGCCGACCCTGCGCGATGCTGCGGTGGATCGCCTCGGGGCTGCCGCCGTAGAGCCAGTAGTCGTCGGTCAGGTCCGGGGCGCCGAGCGCCTGGTTGCCGGTGCCGTCGATGCCATGGCAGGCCACGCACACGCCCTCGTAGAGCTGCTTGCCGCGGGCGGCGAAGTAGTCGTTGCGGTTGGCCGGCTGCGACAGCGAACGCGTGTAGGCGACGATCGAGGTCATCGCGGTATCGCCGCCCATGCCGGTCAGCACCTGGCCCCACGGCGGCATCACGCCTTCGCGGCCGTCGAGGATGGTGGTGAGGATCTGCTCGGGCTCGCCGCCCCACTGCCAGGACGGATGGGTGAGGTCCGGATAGCCGATCGCGCCACCGCCGCTGGAGCCGTGGCAGGTCGCGCAGGTGTTGGTGAACACCGCGCGGCCGATCGCCAGCGCCGCCGGATCGGTGGCCAGTTCCTCCGGCGGGCGTCCGGCGTACATCGAGAACGTTTCCTCCATGCGCGCGGCATTCTGCGCCAGCTGGCGGTCGTGCTCGGAGGCCGAGCTCCAGCCGCTGTAGCCGGCATAACCACCGAAGCCGCCGTACCACGCCAGGTAGCCCACCGCGAACACGATGGTCAGGTAGAACATGTTGATCCACCACTTCGGCAGCGGCTTGTTGTATTCGGTGATGTCGCCGTCCCAGACGTGGCTGGTGTCGGTCGGCGCCGGGTCACCGGGGCGGCGGCGGGCGGTCCACCACAGCAGCCACGCGCATCCCGCGATGTTGAGCACCACCAGCACGATGACGTACCACGACCATCCAGTGCTCATCGTCCGTTTTCCCCGTTGTGCTTGCCGTCTTGCATCCCATCCGCCGGGCGATCCGCCGGCGGCACCTCGTCATCCGCCAGCGGCAGCTGCGCGGCTTCATCGAAATCACGCTTGCGCCGCGGGCTCCAGGCCCAGACCCAACCGCCGACGAACAGCAGCAGAAGGAGCAGCGTCACGATTCCCGAGACCATCTCAGCGCCCCTTCGGTGCGTGGCGGCCAAGGCCCTGCAGGTAGGCGACCACCGCGTCGAGTTCGGTGCGGCCGCGCACGTCGTCGGTGGCGGCGGCGATCTGCTCGTCGGTATAGGGGTCGCCCAGGGTCTGCAGCGCACGCATGCGGCGGGTCACGTCGCCGGCGCTGACCAGCCGCTCCTCCAGCCACGGGTAGGCCGGCATGTTGGATTCCGGCACCACGTCGCGCGGGTTGATCAGGTGCACGCGGTGCCAGTCGTCGGAGTAGCGGCCGCCCACCCGGGCCAGGTCCGGACCGGTGCGCTTGGAGCCCCACTGGAACGGGCGGTCGTAGACCGACTCGCCGGCCAGCGAGTAGTGGCCGTAGCGCTCGGTCTCGAAGCGCAGCGTGCGCACCATCTGCGAATGGCAGTTGTAGCAGCCCTCGCGCACGTACACGTCGCGGCCGGCCAGCTCCAGCGCGGGGTAGGGCTCGACGCCGGGCAGGGGCTCGATCGCCTCGGCCTGGTACATCACCGGGATGATCTCGGCGAGGCCGCCGAACGACACCACCACTGCGATCAGCACCGCCATCAGGCCGACGTTCTTCTCGATCTTCTCGTGCGGGTTGTTGCTCATCGGTCGCTCCGGATCAGGCGGGGTCGGCGGCGGGCGCCAGCACGGGGTTGCGCACCGGGCCGTTGTGCGCAGCCATGGCGAACGTCTTCCACACGTTGGCCGCCATCAGCACCATGCCCGCCACCACCAGCACGCCACCGATCAGCCGCACCATGTAGTAGGGGTAGGTGACCGCAAGCGACTCGACGAAACTGTAGGTCAGCATTCCGTCCTCGTTGGTAGCGCGCCACATCAGGCCCTGCATCACGCCGGCGATCCACATCGCCACGATGTAGAGCACCACGCCCAGGGTGTGGATCCAGAAGTGCAGGTCCATCCAGCGCACCGAGTACATGTTCGGCAGGCCGAGCACGCGCGGCAGCATCGAGTACAGCGAGCCGATCGAGATCATCGCCACCCAGCCCAGCGCGCCGGCGTGCACGTGGCCGATCGTCCAGTCGGTGTAGTGCGACAGCGAGTTGACCGTCTTGATCGACATCATCGGGCCCTCGAAGGTGGCGATCATGTAGAAGCTGATCGCCACGATGAGGAACTTCAGGATCGGGTCGGTGCGCAGTTTGTGCCACACGCCCGACAGGGTCATGATCCCGTTGATCGCGCCGCCCCAGCTGGGTGCCAGCAGGATCAGCGAGAACACCATGCCCACCGACTGCGCCCAGTCCGGCAGCGCGGTGTAGTGCAGGTGGTGCGGGCCGGCCCACATGTACACGGCGATCAGCGCCCAGAAGTGCACGATCGACAGCCGGTAGGAGTAGATCGGGCGTCCGGCCTGCTTGGGCACGTAGTAGTACATCATCCCGAGGAAGCCGGCGGTCAGGAAGAAGCCCACCGCGTTGTGGCCGTACCACCACTGCACCATCGCATCCACGGCGCCTGTGTAGACCTGGTACGACTTGCCCAGGCTGACCGGCAGCGCGATGTTGTTGACGATGTGCAGCAGCGCCACGGCGATGATGAAGGCGGCATAGAACCAGTTGGCCACGTAGATGTGGCGGACCCGGCGCTTGGCGATCGTGCCGATGAACAGCACCGCGTAGGCGACCCAGACCACGGCGATCAGGATGTCGATCGGCCACTCGAGCTCGGCGTATTCCTTGCCCTGGGTCAGGCCCAGCGGCAGGGTGATGGCCGCCGAGACGATCACCGCCTGCCAGCCCCAGAACACGAACGCGGCGAGCCTGTCCGACAGCAGCCGCACATGGCAGGTGCGCTGCACCACGTGCAGGCTGGTGGCCATCAGCGCGCTGCCGCCGAACGCGAAGATCACCGCGTTGGTGTGCAGCGGGCGCAGGCGGCCGTAGCTCAGCCAGGAAATACCGTCGGTCATCGTCGGCCAGTACAGCTGGGCGGCGATCACCACGCCCACCAGCATGCCGACCACGCCCCAGATGACCGTGGCCACGGCGAACTGCAGCACGACCCGGTCGTTGTAGTACTCGTTGCGCACGACGCGGGCCGGCGCCGCCCCGACGCCAGTGGGCGCCAAGTGTATGGAATCCATGCAGATCTCCTGGTTCGGGCGCAATTGTCGCCGCCTGCGTGACGTGACGGGTTGATCGAGATCAAGTCCCCACGGTTTGTAGCATGCGATAACGGCTAGGTCAGGCCCGGCGGCCGCGTCGTGCGACACGATGCACGATCCATGCCGGGCACGCGGTGGCGGCGGGATCGCAGCGCCGATGCACGCGATTCGACGCGAACCGGGCACTCTGTGGCAAAATCGCCCCGCGATTGCACGCCGGCACCGCCGGCCCTGCAACCCACGGGTCGTTAGCTCAGTCGGTAGAGCATCGGACTTTTAATCCGCTGGTCGATGGTTCGAATCCATCACGACCCACCATCCAGGCGCCCCTCGTCCTGGCGACAGTGAAGGCTCCACTGCCGTACGGTACGATGCCGTACAGAGGAGGCCCGACATGACTGCCGCCAGCGACCGGCTCGACCTTCGCCTGAGCATCGATGACAAGAACCGGCTGCGCCGCGCAGCGGAATTGCTTGGGCTGCCGGTTGCCACCTTCGTGCGGGAAGTGGCGCTGCGCGAGGCCGAAGCCACGATCGCCCATCCGCCCAAGGCGCGCCGCGGTGGCCTGTCCGCGCGCATGCGCGGGCGCGCGACTGCGCGCATGGGCACCGACGAGATCATGCAGCTGACTCGCGGCGAATGAGGCGCGCGCCGTGAATCCTGTGGTGCGGAAGCGCGTCCTCGTGGACGCGAACGTCCTGCTGGACGTGTTGACCGACGACCCACGGTGGTACGGCTGGTCGGCCGGCCAGCTCGATGCCTGCGCGGCCGAGGCCGAGCTGTGCATCAATCCCATCGTCTACGCCGAGGTCTCCGTGGGCTTCGAGCGCATCGAGGACCTGGACGACGCCCTCCCGGTCGACGCCTTTACCCGGCTGGAGCTGCCGTGGGAAGCGGGCTTCCTGGCCGGCAAGGCGTTCATGGAGTACCGCCGCGCCAAGGGTGCGCGGACCTCGCCGCTGCCGGACTTCTACATCGGCGCCCATGCCGCCATCGAAGGCATGACACTGCTGACGCGGGACGCGAAGCGGTATCGCACCTACTATCCAAAGCTGGAATTGATTTGCCCATGAGCTGGCTGCCGCGCCGTGCCACCGCACCAGGAATGAACCCGTGACCGATCTCAAGCAAGCCCAGACGCAATTCGTCGAGCTGATGGCCGACCTGTTCCAGCTCGACGAGGCGCAGGCGTTGGACTTTGGCATCTACCGGGTCATCCGCCACCGCAACAACGCGGTGCGCGCGTTTCTGGGCGAGGTCCAGAGCCAGGGCGACGACAAGACACTGGTGGGCGGCGAGCTGCAGAAGATTCTGGATACCACCTTTGCCAGCAAGGATGCCGAACAGCTTGCTCAGATCGAAGATCGCTTGCGTGAGCTGGAAGCGGACCTGGGCCTGAGTCGGCATCTGACCGACGTGCAGCGGGAAGAAGCCCTCACCGATGCCTACAAGCGCCCCAAGCTGCGCGCCGACGTGGATGAGTACCGCAGCCTGCAACAGCAACGCGACGCCGCCCAGCATGGCGACGACGATCGGCTGGAAGTGCTCAACCGGCTGCACCAGTTCTTCGACCGCCACTACCAGGACGGCGATTTCATCGTCCAGCGCCGCTATGGGCGCGAAGGCCAGCGCTACATCCGGTCCACCGGACAGGACACCGAGTTCCGCTGGGCCACCGAGGACATGTACTACATCAAGTCCGGTGACATCTTCACCGATTTCCCGGTGCGGCTGGCCAGCGGCGCTCAGATCGTGTTCGCGGTGGACGCCGACACCCTCAATGCCACCCGCGCCGCCCTCAAACCCAATGACAAGACGCACTACCAGCTCAAGTCCGCGAAGAAGGACGGCGACGCCGTGCGCGTGTTGTTGGAATACGGCAAAGGTGCGAGGACCAAAGCCCACGACAAGGCCATCGTCGATGCCATTGTCCGCAAGACCGGCGCGCAGGCCGACGATGCCGCCCGCTGGCTGCGCCGCTACATCGCCCGCAACCAGAGCGACTTCTTCATCCACAAGCGGCTGGGCGAGGCGCTGAACGAAGAGCTGGACATCTTCCTCAAGACCGACGTGCTGGACGCCGACCAATTGCTGGCCGGGCACGCCCGCGCCCACCGCCACGCGCGCGTGGCGCAGCAGGTGCGCGCCATCGGGCGAAAGATCATCGCGTTCCTGGCCGCCTTGGAGGACTTCCAGAAGCAGCTGTGGGAGAAGAAGAAACTGGTGCTGGAGACGCGCTACATCGTCACCCTGGACCGTATCGAGCAGCTGACCGGAAGGAAGTGGCTGGAAGAACGACTTCCGGAGATCATCAAGGCACAGCGTAAGGAGTGGAAAGCGTTGGGGCTGGGGGATTACGCCAAGCCGAAGGATTGCCTGCGTGGCGGAGGATTCTTGCCCTTGCCTCTCGACACGCAGAATACTGATGTGGCGTTCAAGTGGGAATTTCTTGGAAAGATTGGCGCTGTGGATGATTCGATCGATGGCGTGCTCTTCGCATCTGAGAATTTCCACGCCGCAAACCTGATGCTTGAAAAGTTCAGTGGACGCGCACAAGCGTTCTATTGTGATCCGCCATACAACACCGATGCTGGGCCGATCTCATACAAGAATGGATACAAGCGATCAAGCTGGGCTGCGCTGGTGGATGATCGCCTTCTGTTGGCCAAACGGCTTACAAAGCCCGCGGGTGTCCATTGCTGGACGATCGACGACTACCAGATTCATGAACTGGTAGAAATCATCGGTCGGGCGCTTGGAGAGGAGGCTATTCGTGGCGTTGTCACTATAAAGAACAGCCCTTCCGGACGTCCAACAGTCAAGGGGTTTCGCGTAGCCCATGAATACGCAGTTTTCGCCGCTGTAAGCGAGCAATCTCAGCTAGGACTGATAGAACGATCCGAGTCGCAACAAGCGCATTTCGGCGAGCAGGACGAAATTGGACCTTTTGCTTGGGAGAATTTTCGCAAGCGAGGCGGAGCAACAACCCATCGCTCGGCTCGTCCAAAGCAGTTTTATCCGATCTATGTGTCCCTTGACAAAGTTCGTATTCCGAAGCTCGACACTAAGCGTGATTGGGTGAAGGCTGAACAACGATGGGAAGTCCGCGATCCGATTAAAAAGGGCGAAGTCGAAATTTATCCAGTCAATGACGACGGTACGGAGCGTGTCTGGAGCTGGGGTCACGAAACTGCAAGCAAACAAGTCTTCGACTTGGAAGTGCGATGGAAAGATGGTGTCCCATCTGTGTTCCGTAAAGTCAGACCGCAGAGCGAAGGTTCGCTACCGTCAACGCTCTGGGTAAAGCCGGAGTATTCAGCAGTCGAATACGGTAGTGTTCTTTTAAAAGAAATGTTCGGAGAGCGTGGCTTTTCATTTCCAAAGTCCATCCACGCGGTAGTCGATTGCTTGAAAGTCACTGGGGTTGAAGATGGTGATTGGGTAGTTGACTTGTTTGGCGGGTCAGGGACTACTGCCCATGCTGCTTTGCGCTTGATTGATCACGACATTCGTTGCCGGTTCGTGCTATCAGAAGTTAATCAATACTTCGAAGCAGGGTTGCTGCCGCGCGTTGTGAAGGCAGCTTCAGCACAGGAATGGGAAGAAGGCAGTGCCAGCGAGATTGATGGTCCAGGAATTTTTATTCGCGTACAGCGCTTGGAGGACTACGAAGACACCCTCGAAAATCTCGCCCTCACTCCCGAACAAGGCGAATCCGCCGCACTGCCCTTCGACGACGCCCCCACCGCGTTGCGTTGGAAACTGGATGAAGAAGCGCGGCGTGTGTACTGCGCAATCGAGCATTACCGCTCGCCGTTCGGCTACACCCTGTGTCGGGCCGAAGGTGCGGGTTCCGCCGAAAAGGTAGCTGTAGACCTGGTGGAAAGCCTGGTCTGGCTGCTGGGGCTGGACGTGAACCGGATGTGGCGCGAAGCACAGGGCGTGGGCATCACCGGCAGGAACCGTCGCGGTGAATCGGTGTTGGTGGCCTTCCGCGAGTGCGACGTCAGGGGCTCCGGCGACTGGGTGCTGCGGCTGATGACCGAGCACCCCGCCGATCGCGTCTACACCAACGATCCGGCCGACCTGGCCTTCCCCGGTGCCGACAGGCTGGAAGCCATCGAAGCCGTGTTCGCCAGCCAGTTCGGGGCGGCCTGATGAGCGGTCATGCACGGTTGAAGCAGGCGCTGGTGCTGCGCGATGCATTGGCTGGCACCCTGGGCCTGCGGCTGGAGGAGGCGATCTCCGCCTGCGCTGCCGTGGAGGACGAGATCGGTACCCTGCGCGCACTGGAGGAGAATCACTGGCGCGACGCGTTGCGTGCGCGCTGCAGTTGCGAAGCGCTGGTGCTGGATGCGCTGGATACCGCCGTCAAGGACGCTTGCGCGGCCTCGGGTTTCCTGCCGCGGTATGCCCAGTACCTGGCCCTGCTGCTGTTCGCCCGCTGGATCGAATTACGCTATGCCGACCAAGACGCGCTGCTGACCGTGCTCAACGATGCGCTGGATACCTTCCACAAGGCGCAAGCAGCGCGACCCGCCAGCCAGCGCGAGGCCATCGACCCGTTCACCGCCGACGACCTGCAGACCGTGGCCTTTTGGATGGCCACCGCCGCCGGAAAGACCCATGTGCTGCACGCCTGCTTGGCCATGCTGGCCCCGCGTCAGCCGTGGAGCCGCATCTTCATCGTCACTCCCGGCGAGGCCCTGAGCCGACAGCACGCTGCGCGCCTGCGCACACTGCGCCCGCCCGCCCGGGCGTGGAATGTATTCGTCTACCCCGATGATGGCGACGCCGCAATGCTGGCGCAGCTCCCTGCCAGTACCGTCGTGGTGCTGGACATCAACAAGCTTGGCGAGAAAGCCACGGGCGAGGGCCAGACCCTGCCGCTGTCCGGCTTTGCCGACGGCGCCAATCTGGTGTTTGTGGACGAGGGCCACAAGGGCCAGAAGTCCGAACAAAGCCTGTGGAAGCGCCTGCAGCGCGACTTGGCCGGCATCGGCAGCACGCAGGCCAAACATCGCGGGCTGCTTCTGGAATTCTCCGCCACATTCGGCCAGGTGGCCGAAGCCGAACATGCCTTCGCCAGCTACGCCAAGAGCATCGTCTTCGACTATGCCTACGACCGCTTCCACACTGAACGCTATGGCAAGGATTTCCTGCATGTGCGCCTGGACGGACAGGGTGAGGCCGGCGATGTGGCCGCCGAGCTGACGTTGACCGCCGCGCTGCTGGCCTATTGGTGGCAGCGCCGCTGCTACGACGATGCGGACGTGCAGGCCGAGCTGCAGAACAAACAGCTGGTCGTGGGTGATCCGCTGTGGTTGCTGCTGGGTTTGCACGTCATCGGCGGCAAGAATGTCTCCGACAAGGAACAGACCGCCGACGTGGTGGGCGTGCTGCAGTGGATGCACCGCATCCTGGGCGATCCCGCCCGACTGGCCGGCGGGCTTGAGAAGATCAAGGGTTTTGCCGGAGTACTCGGCGGGCGGTTTCCAGCCGGCGCTTTGCAGGCGTTACGGGAAACTGCGACACAGACGCTGGCCGAGACCCTGCTTGCCAGCGTGTTCGGCTGGAGCCGTGGCGACAAGCCATTGCTGCGCACGTTGGGCAGTGCGCCTGGCGAGCTGGGCTTGGGCCTGCTGCGCGGTGCCAGCGTGCATTATTTCGGCGTGGTCAACGTTGGCGATGTCGGCGGCCTGAGAAAGGCGCTGGAAGCTGCCCAGCTGGAAGTGACAGGCGATGCATTCACGCCCTCGCTGTTTGCGCGGCTGGATCAGGATGGCAGCGGGCTGAACCTGCTGGTCGGTTCGCGCCGGTTCGCCGAAGGCTGGGACAACTACCGTGCCAGCTCCATGACCCTGCTCCGACTCGGGCAGAAGGAAGGCTCGCTGATCGTTCAGATGTTCGGCCGCGTCATTCGTTTTGCCGGGGTGCAGGGGGACGGCCGCCGGCTGGCGCAACCCGGCGAGAACGTCGCACCGTTGCAGACGGCCTATATCTTCGGCTTGAAGTCCAAGTACTTGGAGGACTTTGTTGCCGAGTTGAAGAAGACTGGCATCGAGCAGACGGAGGCCATCGAGTGTGTCTTCCATCCCGGATTGCCGGAACCGTCCACGCAGTTGCAAGCCGTCGTGGCGCATGCCCCCGAGCCGGGAGACTTTCACGCCGATGCCATTGGCGATAGCTGGTTGCGCGCGACCTCGCGCGTGCGCGTGTCGGTGGGTGTCAATCTGGTCAGCACGCGGCTGCAGTTGGCCGAGTTGCAGACGGAAGCCGAGCGGGCAGCGCAGGACATCACTCAGGAATTCAGGGCCTGGCGTCCGTGGCTGGACATGGAGGCGCTGCATCGAGCGTTGGTGGAACGGCGAAGTCTGGCAGGGCGCTGGAACCTGCGCTTTGATCGTGCCGCGATCGACGCCGCGCTGGCCAGCGACAAGTATGTGGTCGAAGGCGTTGCCGGCACGTTGACTGGGACCGCCGCCCGGGACAAGGCGCAGCGGCTGGCCGTCTCCGTTGTGGACCAGTTGCTGGCAAAGCTGTACCGCAAGCGCGAGAGCGCGCGCAGCCGCTATGCCTTCGCGCAAGTGGGCGAGACGTTGCCGAAGTCGTATCGCAAGGAGAGGAAGCGTGGCGCGTAAGAAGACCAGTGCGAAGGCAGCGCCGGTGCAGGGTGGCCTGCTGGGAAGCGAGCTGTCATGCCCGGATGTGGCGCAGTTGCCTTTGGTCAGCGATGACCAGGGCAAGCTTGAAGTGCTGGCACCCGGTCACCTCTACCAGCCCATGCTGCTCAAGTCCCGGACCGGCGATATCGACATCCAACCCGGCGCGCTGGACGACAACGAGCGCAAGTTCGTCGCTGATCTGGTAAGGCGTTTGTATCCGGATGGCTCCGCGCCGCGTGCACTGGGCGCGCCGTTGAAGTGGGGTTCGCGCGAAATCCACCTGCGCCGCAATCTGGACAAGGACCCCGGTTCGTTCCGGCTGCGCGTGGATGATTCCGATTGGTACTACCCCGACTTCATCCTGTGGATCATCGACCGCGAGGAACGCATCCAGACCTTCGGTTTCGTCGATCCCAAGGGCCTGTACAGCCAGGTGCCCGGTGGATGGGGCGACCACAAACTGGTTTCGACCGCCTACATTCCGTTTGTCATCGAGCAGCAATTGGGCGTTGCCGGGCGGATTATCGACATCGGTGGCGAGGAATGGCAGTTCAGGATTCGTGGCGTGCTGCTGTCCACGTCCTCCTGGGATCAACTGCGACAACAGGCCAAGTTCAAGGTCAGCGATGCGGCGGGGAGCGATGCCACGCCGACCAAGGATGCCATGCGACGCGGGCGCATCGTCTTTCAGGAAGATGTGGGGTACATCGAGCAGGTCCTTGATCTTCTGGTCAAGGACTCTGAGGTGGACGTGATGCTGGAGCGCGCCGCCGTGCTGTTCCACTCGGATGCGCCGCCGCAGCCACGGGACCATCGCGATGCCTACCTGCACATCGAACACCGCCGCCATCCGGAGTCGCATGGCTCGTTCGCCGAGCGCGTCCTGAAGGACCTGCTGCTCTGCACGGACTTTTCGACCCTTGAAGGGGCTGCGACGCATCGCGCCAGCGCGGACTATGTAAGACTGGCAAAAGACGACCCGGATCTAGGTAGGACGTGCAATGATCCGGTTTTGCTGTTTCCCAGGCTGCTGGATAAGCTGGATGAGCTCTAACCCACGAGGGATGTTCGCGCCGGCTTTATTGGCTGAACGTCCGTCAGGGCAATGCTTGCTGTTGGTAACGGAATTCCGTAATCTTCGCCCCAACACACCCGCCACGCTTAGCCCTGCTCCGGCAGGTGACGCGCATAATTGGCGGGTTTTTATTGCCTGAACGATGCGCTACACCAAGCCGGCCCTGACCTTCGATGAGCAAATGGACTTGCTGCGGCAGGGCGGCCTGGCTATTCCTGATGCCGACCGGGCCACGCGCTGGCTGCAGAAGGTCAGCTACTACCGCCTCAGCGCCTACTGCCTGCCGTTCAAGGACGGCGAGGCTTTCCGTGCCGGCACCGACTTCAACGACGTGGCCGGTCTGTACATCTTCGACCGCAAGCTGCGGCTGCTGGTGCTCGATGCTATCGAGCGCATCGAGATCGCGATTCGGACGGCCATCACCTACGAGATCGCGCACGCCTACGGGGCGTTCGGCCACACTGAGCCGGACAACTTCGCCCCTGGTTTCGAGCATGGTCGGTTCATGGACGAACTGGGTGTCGAGGAAAGGCGGGCGAAAGAGACATTCGCCAACCACTTCCGCAGGAAGTACACGTGCGAACCCCATTTGCCGGTCTGGATGGCGACCGAACTGCTGTCCTTCGGCACCGTGTCGAAGCTCTACGCTGCGTTGGCGCCGGCGCTGAAACAGAAAATCGCGGCAGAGTACGGGGTGGACGAACAGTTCCTGCGCAGCTGGCTGCATGCCCTGACCTACCTGCGCAACGTCTGTGCCCACCACAAGCGGCTGTGGAACCGGCAGTTCGCGATCCGGCCTCGGTTCCCGTCTAGGAGCCTGGCATGGCCGCATGAGGTTCCGGATAACAGTCGCCTGTACGGGATGCTTGTGGTGCTTCGCCACATGCTGCGCGTGGCGTCGCCGGGCTGCCAGTGGCGAGAACGGCTTTGGGCGCTGCTGGATGCGCATCCCAAGGTGCCGCTCGATGCGATGAAGATCCCTGCCGACTGGAGAGGGCGCCAGCTGTGGCGCTAGGATCGTCAGCGGTACACCAGCGGTACACCGCGCAGTTTTTGTGCGTTGCAGTAAGCTAACGCAAGTTATTGATCTTCAAGTAGAATCCGCTAACGAAGATTAACGCCAACTTCCCTATGAATCAGCAACTTATTGATTCTAAAGGGAACTTTTAATCCGCTGGTCGATGGTTCGAATCCATCACGACCCACCATGCTTCCACGCAGTCCGGCCTGGTCCGTGCTTGCCCGCCGGTCGCGCGGGCGCTGTCCACGCGTTGCCGTCGACGCTGTTCGCACGTCAGCCCCTCGTCCTCGGGCGTGTCTGGCGGCATCGCCTGTGTGAACGACGCGGGCCCGCCACGTTGAATGCGGGCCCGGCCGGGCGCAGATTGGACGGCCCGTCCCGCGTTCCTGCGCCGCGCTGCCTGTGCGCTGCGATCCCGATGTCCCTCGAGCCCTTCCATCCCGCCGTCGCGCAGTGGTTTGCCAGCGCGTTCCCGGCGCCGACCCCGGCGCAGGTGGCGGCGTGGCCGGCGATCCGCGCCGGGCGCCACGTGCTGGTGTCCGCCCCGACCGGTTCGGGCAAGACGCTCACCGCGTTCCTGACCGCGCTCGACATGCTGGTGCGCGAAGGCCTGGCCACGCCGGGCGGCCTGTCCGATGAGACCGTGGTCGTCTACGTGTCGCCACTGAAGGCGCTGTCCAACGACGTGCAGCTGAATCTGGAGGCGCCGCTGGCCGGCATCCGCCAGCAACTGGTGGAGCTTGGCTTCGACGACGTGCCGATCCGCGCCGCGGTGCGCACCGGTGACACCCCGCAGGCCGAGCGTGCGCGGATGCGCCGCCGCCCGCCGCACATCCTGGTGACCACGCCGGAATCGCTGTACGTGATGCTCGGCTCGGCGTCCGGCCGCGACATGCTGCGCACCGCGCGCAGCGTGATCGTCGACGAGATCCATGCCGTGGCCGGTGACAAGCGCGGCAGCCACCTGGCGCTGTCGCTGGAGCGGCTGGACGCGCTGGCCGGGCGGCGGCTGGTGCGCATCGGCCTCTCCGCCACGCAGAAGCCGATCGACACCGTGGCCCGGTTCCTGGTGGGCGCCACCGCCGACGATGCGATGCCCGATTGCGCGATCGTCGAGGTCGGCAGCGACCGGCCGCGCGACCTCGTCCTCGAGCTGCCACCCACGCCATTGTCGGCGGTGCTCTCCACCGACCAGGCGCAGCAGGTCTACCAGCGCATCGCGCAGCTGGCGCAGACCCACCGCACCACGCTGGTGTTCGTCAACACGCGGCGGATGGCCGAGCGTGCCGCGCGCCACCTCGCGAGCTGCTGGGTCGCGACCACGTGGCCGCGCACCATGGCAGCCTGTCGCGCGAGGCGCGCCTGAATGCGGAGCAGCGGCTCAAGCGCGGCGAGCTGCAGGTGCTGGTGGCGACCGCATCGCTGGAACTGGGCATCGACATCGGCGACGTGGACCTGGTCTGCCAGATCGGTTCGCCGCGTTCGATCTCGGCGTTCCTGCAGCGCGCCGGCCGGTCGCACCACCACGTTGGCGGGGTGCCGAAGGCGCGCCTGTTCGCGACCAGCCGCGACGAGCTGGTGGAGTGCGCGGCGTTGCTGGACTGCGTGCGTCGCGGCGAACTCGACGTGCTGCGCATCCCGCAGGCCGCGCTGGACGTGCTGGCGCAGCAGATCGTTGCCGAGACCGCCGCCCAGGACTGGGACGAGGATGCGCTGTTCGCGCTGGTCCGCCGTGCCTGGCCGTACCGCGCGCTTGCACGCGACGATTTCGATGCGGTGGTCCGCATGCTTGCCGACGGTTATGTCGGTCGCCACGGGCCGCGCGCGGCGTGGGTGCATCGCGATGCGGTGCACCGGCGCCTGCGTGCGCGCAAGGGCGCGCGCATGGTGGCCGCGATGTCGGGCGGCACCATCCCCGAAACCGGTGACTACGCGGTGATGCTGGAACCCGACGGCCACGGCATCGGCAGCGTCAACGAGGACTTCGCCGTCGAAAGCCTCACCGGCGACGTGTTCCAGCTCGGCAATGCCAGTTACCGGATCCTGCGGGTCGAGCCCGGCAGACTGCGGGTGGAGGATGCGCACGGGCTGCCGCCGACCATTCCGTTCTGGCTGGGCGAGGCGCCGGGGCGTACCGATGCGCTGTCGGCAGGGGTGTCGCGCCTGCGTGCCGAGGTGGCGCAGCGGCTGGACGCCACGCCGGTCCCCCAGCCCGACGACGTGCACGCCAACGCGCGCGACTGGCTGCAGCGCGAGGTCGCCCTGTCGCCGGATGCCGCGCGGCAGATCGTCGACTACCTCGGCGCCGCGCGGGCATCGCTGGGCGTGCTGCCGACGCAGCGGTGCGTGGTGCTGGAGCGCTTCTTCGACGCCAGCGGCGGCACCCAGCTGGTCATCCACGCGCCGTTCGGCAGCCGCATCAACCGCGCCTGGGGCCTGGCCCTGCGCAAGCGCTTCTGCCGCACGTTCAACTTCGAGCTGCAGGCCGCGGCCACCGAGGACGCCATCGTGCTGTCGCTGTCGACGAGCCACAGCTTCCCGCTGGCGGACGTTGGGCGCTTCCTGCATTCGGCCAGCGCGCTCGACGTCCTGGTGCAGGCCCTGCTGGATGCGCCGCTGTTCGGCGTGCGCTGGCGCTGGAACGCGACCACCGCGCTGGCGCTGCCGCGCTTCACCGGCGGGCGCAAGGTGGCCCCGCAGCTGCAGCGGATGAAATCGGAAGACCTGCTGGCGGCGGTGTTTCCCGACCAGGTCGCCTGCCTGGAGAACATCGTCGGCGAGCGCGAGATCCCCGACCATCCACTGGTCGCACAGACCCTGCGCGACTGCCTGCAGGAGGCCATGGACGCACCCGGCTGGCTGGAGGTGCTGCGCGCGATCGAGGCCGGCACCATCGAAGTCATCGCGCGTGACCTCACATCGCCTTCGCCGCTGGCGGCCGAGCCCTGCAATGCCCGGCCCTATGCCTTCCTCGACGACGCCCCACTTGAGGAGCGCCGGACCCAGGCGGTGCAGCACCGGCGCTACGCCGATCCCGCCAGCGCCGATGATCTCGGCCGGCTCGATCCCGCCGCCATCGCGCGCGTCCGCGACGAGGCCTGGCCGGAGGCATCGACCGCGGACGAACTGCACGATGCGCTGATGCTGCTGGGTGCGCTTGGCGAGGCGGAACTGCAACGCACGCCGGAGTGGCCGGCCCTTGTGGCAACGCTGCAGGAAAGCGGCCGGGCCACGCGGATGGTGCTGGGCGACGGCGCGCTGCATGTCGCCACCGAGCGCCTGCCGCTGCTGCGCGCGCTGCATCCGCGGGCAACGTTCGCACCCGGGGTGACGGTTCCGGCGGACTACCTCCAGCACCTGGATGCCGATGCCGCGGCAGTCGAACTGGTGCGGGCACGGCTCGGCGCGCTGGGCCCGGTAGACGCCGAGGCGATCGCGCGGTCACTGGGGCTGGACGTCGCGGTGGTCGAGCAGGCGCTACACGTGCTGGAACACGAAGGCACGGCGATGCGGGGCCACTTCACCGGCGCGGCAGCGATCGAATGGTGCGACCGCGGCCTGCTGGCGCGCATCCACCGCGACACCCTGGGCCGGCTGCGGCGCGAAATCGAGCCGGTCACGGTCGCCGACTACGTGCGCTTCCTGTGCGACTGGCAGCGGGTCACCGCATCCACGCGCAGCAGCGGCGCGGACGCGCTGGCCGGCGTGCTGTCGCAGCTGGAGGGCTTCGAGGCGCCGGCATCGGCGTGGGAAGCCGAGCTGCTCGCGTTGCGGGTGCGCGATTACGCGATCACCTGGCTCGACGAGCTGTGCACCGCCGGCCGCACCACCTGGTTGCGCCTGCGTCCGCGCGCCGGGGAGCCCGCGGCCGGGCGTGCGGGCAGCCTGCGTGCGACCCCGGTGGTGCTGCTGCCGCGCCGCGAGGTGGCGCGCTGGACGCGGCTGGCCCCGGCCCCGATGGAGCCCGATGCGCTGTCATCGCGCGCACGACGCCTGCACGGGGTGCTGCAGCGCCAGGGGGCGTCGTTCTTCGATGAACTGCAGGACGATGCGCGCCTGCTGCGCACCGAGCTGGAGGACGCGCTGTCGGAACTGGTGGCCGCGGGGCTGGTGCACTGCGACAGCTTCGCCGGCCTGCGCGCGCTGCTGGTGCCGCCGTCGAAACGCCCGGCGGCCGGGCGCCGCGGGCGCCGGGTGGCGCTGTCGGGCATCGCCGATGCCGGCCGCTGGGGCCCGGCGCGCCGCGACGAGGCGGCCGCGGATGCAGACGACATCGAGTACGTGGCACGCGTGCTGCTGCGCCGCTACGGCGTGGTCGGCTGGCGGATGCTGCAGCGTGAGCCTGACTGGCTGCCGCCCTGGCGCGACCTGGTGCGCGTGTACCGCAGGCTGGAGGCACGTGGCGAGATCCGCGGCGGGCGTTTCGTTGCCGGCGTCGCCGGCGAGCAGTACGCGTTGCCGGAGGCGGTCGGCCTGCTTCGCGCGATCCGCAACCGCCCGCCCACCGGCGAGCTGGTCTGCGTGTCGGCGCATGATCCGCTGAACCTGGCCGGCACGGTGCTGCCGGGTGAGCGCCTGCCGCGCCAGCCCGGGGCACGCCTGGTGCTGCGCGACGGACACGTGGTGGCGACGCGGCTGGGTGAGGGCATCGAGGTGGATGCATCGCTCGGCGCCGACGACGCGGCAGCGGCCCGCGCCGCGCTGCTGCGCGAAGCGGTTCCGCGGCGGGTGGTGCTGGACCTGGGCGGACCGGTTGTGCCGGCTGCCGGAAGTCCTGGCTGAAGTGAGGTTGTCCTTCCTGGACCGGCGAAGCACCCATCGGTGTGCTCCCTGCGTCCAGAGCCACTCCGTCGCGATCCGCGCTGCCCGTCGCGCGCCCAGGGGAGTGTGCTCCCCCGGCCGAAGTCCGCGTCCAGCTACCACGGCCGGCGGCCGGATGTGGGAGCAGGACGCGGAGATGTCCGGCCGGGCATCCCCCTGTGGCCGCGGCGGGCGACCCGAATGACCTCAATCGTGCTCGAACACCACGTCCAGTACCGCCTCGCCGTAGCGCTCCAGCTTGCCGGCACCGATGCCGCCGATGCCGCCCAGTGCGGGCAGGCTCTTCGGGCGCTGCGCGGCGATCTCGCGCAGGGTGGCGTCGTGGAAGATCACATAGGCCGGCACGTTCTGTTCGCGGGCCAGGCGCCCCCGCATCGCGCGCAGGGCCTCGAACAGTGGCTGGTCCGGCGCCGGTACCGCCGCGGCGGCACTGGTGGCGCGTGCACCCCCGCCATTGCGCGCAGGCGGCAGCTTGCGCAGCCGCACCGCCTGCTCGCCGCGCAGCACGGCACGGCTGGCCTCGGTCAGGCGCAGCGCGCCATGGCCCTGGGCGTCCACCTCCAGCAGTCCGTGGGCCACCAGCTGGCGGAACACCCCGCGCCAGGCGCGCGCGTCGAGCTCGGCGCCCACGCCGTAGGTGCTCAGGCGTTCGTGGCCGAACTGGCGCACCTTCTCGGTATCGGCACCGCGCAGGATGTCGATCACGTGCGCGGCGCCGAAGCGCTGGCCGCTGCGGAACACCGCGCTCAGCGCCTTCTGCGCAGCCACCGTGGCGTCCCAGCTCTCCGGTGGCTGCAGGCAGTTGTCGCAGTTGCCGCAGTCGTGGTCGCCGCTGTCGCTGGCGCCCGCCGGCCGGTAGCGCTCGCCGAAGCTCGCCAGCAGCACCCGCCGCCGGCAGGCCATGGTTTCGGCATAGCCGACCAGCTGGTCGAGCTTGCGGTGCTCGAGGCGCTTGCGCTCCTCGCCCGATTCCGACTGCTCGATCATCTGCCGCAGCAGCACCAGGTCGCCGAGGCCGTAGCACATCCAGGCATCGGCGGCCTCGCCATCGCGGCCGGCGCGGCCGGTTTCCTGGTAGTAACCCTCGATCGACTTGGGCAGGTCGGTATGGGCGACGAAGCGCACGTCCGGCTTGTCGATACCCATGCCGAACGCGATCGTCGCCACCATCACCACGCCGTCCTCGCGCAGGAAGCGGCGCTGGTGGGTGCCGCGCAGGCGCGCATCGAGCCCGGCGTGGTAGGGCAGCGCGTCGACGCCGTGGGCGACCAGCCATTCCGCGGTCTCCTCCACCTTGCGCCGCGACATGCAGTAGACGATGCCGGCGCTGCCGCGGTGCGCCTGCAGGAAGGCCAGCAGCTGGCGCCGCGCATCGTCCTTCTGCACCACGTGATAGCGGATGTTGGGGCGGTCGAAGGAACTGACGAACCGCCGCGCATCCTCGAGCTGCAGGCGCTCGGCGATCTCGCGCTGGGTGGGCGGGTCGGCGGTGGCGGTCAGCGCGATGCGCGGCACTGCGGGCCAGCGCTCGTGGAGGATGGTGAGTTCGCGGTATTCGGGGCGGAAGTCGTGCCCCCATTGCGACACGCAGTGCGCCTCGTCGATCGCGAACAGCGCGATCCGCGCGCGTTCAAGCAATGACAGGAAGCGCCCGGTCAGCAGCCGCTCGGGCGCGACGTACAGCAGGTCCAGCACGCCATCGCGCAGCTGCTGTTCGACCGCCTGCGCTTCCGCCGCCTCGAGGGTGGAGTTGAGGTAGGCCGCGCGCACGCCAAGCTGGCGCAGCGCTTCCACCTGGTCCTGCATCAGCGCGATCAGCGGCGAAATCACGATCGCGCAGCCATCGCGCAGCAACGCCGGCACCTGGTAGCACAGCGACTTGCCGCCGCCGGTCGGCATCAGCACGAGGGCATCGTTGCCCTCGGCGACATGTTCGACGATCGCCGCCTGTTCGCCGCGGAAGGCGGCATGGCCGAAGACGTTCTGCAGTACTGCGTGGGCGGTGCGTGACATCCGCACAGGATACCGCGCGGGTGCCGCCCATCATGCGGTGCGCTGGATCCACGGTCGCGAAACCAGCGCACCGCCTGCCGAGGGGATTACTGCAGCAGCGAGCGCAGCATCCAGGCGTACTTCTCGTGGGTCTGCAGGCGCTGGGTCAGCAGGTCCTCGGTGGGGTCATCGTCGCCGTCGTCGGCCACTTCCAGCGCGCGGCGGGCGCTGCGGCAGACGGCCTCGTTGCCCTCGACCAGCTGGCGCACCATCTCGCGCCACTCCGGCGCCTTGTCGAGGCCGGGCTCTTCCTTGATCGACGACAGCTCGATGAATTCCGCGTACGAACCCGGCGCGTTGTAGCCCAGTGCGCGGATGCGTTCGGCGACGTCGTCGAGCGCGTTCCACTGCTCGGTGTACTGCTCCTCGAACATGTTGTGCAGGGCGTTGAACATCGGCCCGGTCACGTTCCAGTGGAAGTTGTGGGTTTTGAGGTACAGCGTGTAGGCATCGGCCAGGAACACCGACAGGCTCTGCGCGATCTGGCGGCGGTCGTCCTCGGGGATCCCGATGTCGATGGCCGGGGCGCGCGACTGCGCGTCGGGGGATGCCGTGGTCTTCGGCGAGGACTTGGCCGGCGCCTTGGTTTTCGGGGTCTGTTTACTGGCCATTGCAAGCTCCATGGGGTCGAAGCGGCCACAATAGCGCGGCCGTCGTGGCTGATGTGTGACCTGGAAGGCGCGCTTGCAAGCACCCAAGAAACCCCGCCGTCCGCGTGCAGCCGGGCGTCCCGATCCCGCCCTGCAGGCGGCCCGCGCGGCCATCGACGGTGCGCTGACGGCTGATCGCGGGCGTCTGCACGGGCTGTGGTCGCGCTGGCGCGCACGCGCGGACGACGCCGGCGCGCGGCAGGCGTTCGAGCAGGCGCTGGCCGCGTCGTTGGCCACCCGCGAGACCCGCGCCGCGGCGCTGCCGCGCGCGGTGGTCGATCCCTCGCTGCCGATCGCCGGCGAGGCGGAGCGCATCGTCGGGCTGATCCGCGACCACCAGGTGGTGGTGATCGCCGGCGAGACCGGTTCCGGCAAGACCACCCAGCTGCCCAAGCTGTGCCTGCAGGCGGGCCGCGGCGCGGCCGGAATGATCGGCTGCACCCAGCCGCGGCGCATTGCCGCGCGCGCGGTGGCGCGACGCGTGGCCGAGGAACTGCAGGTGCCGCTGGGCGGCGCGGTCGGCTTCCAGGTGCGCTTCAGCGACCAGGTCGGCGAGCGCACCGCGGTCAAGTTCATGACCGACGGCATCCTGCTGGCCGAGATCGCCTCCGACCGCTGGCTGTCGGCCTACGACACCATCATTGTCGACGAGGCCCACGAGCGCAGCCTCAACATCGACTTCCTGCTGGGTTACCTCAAGCAGCTGCTCGAGCGCCGGCGCGACCTCAAGGTGATCGTCACCTCGGCCACGATCGACACCGAGCGGTTCTCGAAGCATTTCAACGACGCTCCGGTGGTCAGCGTGGAAGGGCGCGGCTATCCCGTGGAGGTGCGCTGGCGGCCGCTGGGCGAGGGCGCGCAGACCGATGCGGAGCCGGCTGCGGCCTCCGTGCGCCGGCCACGCAACGAGGACAGCGGCGACACCGTCTCCGTGCTCGACGGCATCGTCGCCGCCTGCGACGAGATCATCCTTGGTGACAGCCGGCGGGAGGGCCGCGGCCCGGGCGGCATCGGCGACGTGCTGGTGTTCCTGCCCGGCGAGCGCGAGATCCGCGATGCCCACCAGGCGCTGGAACGGCGCAAGTACCGCCATACCGAGGTGCTGCCGCTGTACGCGCGGCTGTCGGCGCGCGACCAGGACCGGGTGTTCAACCCCGGCCCGCTGCGGCGCATCGTGCTGGCCACCAACGTGGCCGAAACCTCGCTGACCGTGCCGCGCATCCATTACGTGGTCGATCCCGGCTTCGCCCGGGTCAAGCGCTACAGCCCGCGGCAGAAGCTCGACCGCCTGCACATCGAACCGGTGTCGCAGGCCGCCGCCGACCAGCGCAAGGGCCGCTGCGGGCGCATCGCGCCGGGCACCTGCGTGCGGCTGTATTCGGAAGCCGATTTCCTCTCGCGCGCGCAGTACACCGATCCGGAAATCCGCCGCGCGGCGCTGGCCGGGGTGATCCTGCGCATGCTGTGGCTGGGTCTGGGCGACATCGAGACCTTCCCGTTCCTGGAGGCGCCGGACCCGCGCGCGGTCGCCGACGGCTGGCAGCAGCTGACCGAGCTTGGCGCGGTGGATGGCGAGCGCAGGCTCACCGCGACCGGGCGCACGATGGCGCGGCTGCCGGTCGACGTGAAGCTGGCGCGCATGCTGGTGGCCGCGCAGGTGCATGGTTGCCTGGAGCCGATGCTGGCGATCGCCGCGTTCCTCGGCATCCAGGATCCGCGCGAGCGCCCGGCCGACCAGCGCGCCGCCGCCGACAACGCACATGCGCTGTTCGTCGACCCGCGTTCGGAGTTCGTCGGGATCCTGAAACTGTGGGAGGCCTATCGCGCTGCGCACGAGGAGCTCACCCAGTCGCAACTGCGGCGCTGGGCCGAAAAGCACTTCCTCGGTTTCCTGCGCCTGCGCGAGTGGCGCGAGCTGCACCGGCAGCTGAAGCTGCAGTGCGCCGACATCGGCTGGGCGGTGGAGCAGGGGCGCACGCCGTTGCGTGCGCCCGCGGACGGGGAGGATCCGGCGCCTGTGGTCGATGCGCGCGGCTACGCGGCACTGCATCGCGCACTGCTGGCCGGCCTGCCGACCCAGCTCGGCCACCGCGGCGACCGCGGCCAGTACGAAGGCCCGCGTGGGCGCCGCTTCCAGCTGTTCCCGGGCTCCGCGCTCGCGCGCAAGCCGCCGCCGTGGGTGCTGTCGGCGACCCTGCTGGACACCGAAAAGGTGTGGGCGCTGACCAATGCCACGATCGAGCCGGACTGGGCGATCGCCGAACTGCCGCACCTGCTCGCGCGCCGCCACCACGACCCGCACTGGTCGCGTGCGCAGGGGCGGGTGATCGGCAGCGAGCAGGTCAGCCTGTTCGGACTGGTGCTGGCGCCGAAACGCCCGGTCGACTACGGGCGTCTGTATCCCGACGAGGCGCGCGCGATGTTCCTGCGCGACGGCCTGGTCACCGGCGAGATCAACCTGCGTGCGCCGTTCCTGGCCCGCAACCTCGCCACCCTGGCGCAGGCGCGCGAGGAGGAGGCCAAGCAGCGCCGGGTGGGGCTGGTGGTCGACGAGGAGTGGATGCAGCAGTGGTACCACGACCGCATCCCGGCCGGCATCGTCGATGCGCGCGCGCTGGATGCGTGGTGGAAGAAGGCTGCGCCGGCCGAGCGCGATGCGTTGGCGTGGACGCGCGACGACCTGCTGGTCGCGGACGAGGCCGATGCCGACCGCTTCCCCAAGGTGCTGGCGGTGGGCAACGCACGGCTGGAGGTCAGCTACCGCTTCGAGCCCGGCGCGGTGGACGACGGCATGACCGTGCGGGTACCGCTGCACCTGTTGAACGCGCTGGATCCGGCCCGGCTGTCGTGGCTGGCGCCCGGCTTCGTCGAGGACCGGGCGGCGGCGCTGATCCGTGGCCTGCCCAAGGCGCTGCGGCGCAACTTCGTGCCGGTGCCGGATTTCGCCCGCGCGTTCGCCGAAGCGCATCGCCAGGCCGACGCCGACGCGTTCACCGGGGCGCTGGCGCGTTTCCTGAAGCGGCTGACCGGCGTGGATGTCGCCGCCACCGATTTCAGCGAGGACGCGCTGGAGCCGCACCTGCGGATGAACCTGCGGCTGCTGGCGCGCGATGGCCGCCAGGTGCTGGCGGAGTCGCGTGACCTTGCCGCGCTGCGTGGGCGCTTTGGCGCCGAGGCCGATGCCGCCTTCGCCGAGCGTGCGGCGGAGGGGCTCGCCCAGGTCGGCCTGACCACGTTCCCGGACACGCCGGTGCCGCTGTCGGTGCCCGGGGCGGGCGGCATCACCGCATATCCCGCGCTCGACGATGCCGGCGACAGCGTGCGGCTGGCGGTGTATGCCGATGCGGCGGAGGCCGCGCGCCGGCACCCGGGGGGCGTGCGCCGGCTGCTGCGCATCGCGCTGGATGCGAAGCTGCGCCAGGCCCGCAAACAGTTGACCGTGAAGCCGAAGACCGCGCTGCTCTACGCCGCGATCGAGGCCGCGGCACCGCGCGCGGTGCGCCCGGAAGGCGGTGATCCGTTGCGCGACGATCTGGTCGAGGGCGCGTTCACCGCGCTTGCCGCCGATGGCCTGGAGACGGTCCGCGACGCCGCGGCCTTTGCCGCGCGCCGGGATGCGATCGGGCGCGGGCTGTTCGGCGAGGCGATGCGCCGGCTGCAGCTGGCCGAGCGGGTGCTCGACAGCATCGCCGACATCCGCGGGCGCCTCGAAGGCGGGCTGATGGGCTGGGCGCGCGCCAACCTCGACGACATGCGCGCGCACCTCGACAGCCTCGCGCCGCCGGGCTTCCTGTCGACCACGCCCGATGCGCTGCTCGACCAGATGCCGCGCTACCTGCAGGCGCTGTCGCTGCGTGCCGAGCGCGCGTTGCGCGATCCGCTGCGCGACCAGCAGCGCATGCTCGAACTGAAGCCCTTCGTCGACGCGCTGGCCGAAGCCGAGGCCGAGGGCGTCGTCGCCGAGGCGGAGTGGCGCGCGTTCCGCCAGGACCTCGAGGAGCTGCGGGTGTCGCTGCATGCGCAGGAACTCGGCGCGCGCGGCGGCGTCTCGCCGAAGAAGCTGGCGCGGCGTCTGGAGACATTGCAGGGCTGAGACCTGCAATGCTGCGCCGGACAAGGGCGCCGACGGAGGAGCCGGGTTTCGGCGACCGCTATTCCACCCGCTCCACCCGCGCCGTGGTGTTGTAGCCATCGACCTGCATCCACCAGCCGCCGATCGCGCCCGGGCGGATGCGCACCCCGATGTCCTGCCGGCGGACGCCGGCGAGGCTGGCGCCATCGGTCTGTTCCCACACCTGGCCATTGGCCAGCGTGTAGCGGCGGCCCTTGCCGAAGCCGCGGAATTCGCCGGGGATGGTGCTCTGGATGGGCTCCTCGGAACCGAAGTGGAAGAAGCCGCGGTTCTTCTCCACCACTTCCCGGCGGCCTTCCTCGCGTGCCTGTTCGACCGCCGCCGCGGCCTGCTCGCCCACGCGCCTTTCCAGCCAGCGGTTGAGCGTCGCAAGTTCGTCGGCGCTGAGCTTGTCGAGGCCGGCGGCACGGAACTCGGCGGTGGTCATCTGCTCCTGCAGCGGCGGCGCCTGCTGCGCCAGCGCGATGCCGCTGCCCAGCAGGGCGACGGCGAGCAGGGCGACGCGCAACGGGGCGACGCTCGACGGGGCCATTCGGATAACACTGCGCATGCTCTGTTCCTCGGGGCTGGTGGCGGCTAGTGTAGAGCGCCCACCCGAGCCGTGATGCCGTGTCGGCCGTCGACGCCAGCGCCGCAACCCTGTTGTCACTGCCCGCCACCGCGGCGCTGACGCCCGCCCTGCGCGACTTGGTGGATGCCGCGCTGCGCGATGCATCCGGCGCCTGGGTGGTGCCGGCCGAGCCCTGGTCGGTGGTGGCCGACACCCTGCAGTCGCTGGCAACCCTCAACGCCGATGCCGACGTCATCGCCGCGGCGATCCTGCACGTGCTGCCCGAGCCGCCGGCGGATGCCGCGGCGGCGCTCGCCCGGGTGCATCCGCGGGTGGCGGCGCTGCTCGAGGGCCAGCGCGCCGCGCGCCAGGTCTGGGCACTGCATGCCGAACGCGTCGGCCGCGGTGGGCAGGAAGGGCTGCGCCGCCTGCTGCTGGCGATCGTGCGCGACCTGCGGGTGGTGCCGATCCTGCTGGCCCGGCAGCTCGCGCACCTGCGCGCGGCGGCCGGCCGCCCGGAGGCCGAACGGGTGGCGCTGGCGCGGCTGACCCGCGACATCCATGCGCCGCTGGCCAACCGGCTCGGCATCTGGCAGCTCAAGTGGGAACTCGAGGACCTCGCGTTCCGCTACCTCGACCCCGACACCTACCGCCGCATCGCCGGCCTGCTCGACGACAAGCGGTCCGGGCGCGAGCGCTATATCGACGAGGTCACCCGCACCCTGCGCGACGCGCTTGCCGCGCAGGGCCTGCATGCCGACGTCGCCGGCCGCCCCAAGCACATCTACAGCATCTGGAAGAAGATGCAGCGCAAGGGCGTGCCGATCGGCGAGCTCTACGACCTGCGCGCGGTGCGCGTGCTGGTGGACGATGTCGGTGCCTGCTACGCGGCTCTGGGCATCGTGCACGCGCTGTGGACGCCGATCCCCAGCGAATTCGACGACTACATCGCACGGCCCAAGCGCAACGACTACCGTTCGCTGCACACCGCGGTGGTCGGGCCGGAGGGAAAGACGCTGGAGGTGCAGATCCGCACCGTCGAGATGCACGAACAGGCCGAACTCGGCGTGGCCGCGCACTGGCGCTACAAGGAAGGCGGCACCGGCGACGCCGCGCTCGAACGCAAGATCGAATGGATGCGCCGGCTGCTGGAATCGCACCAGGACGGTGGCGACGAGGGCGGGCTGGCGGGCGCGCTCGACACCGAGCTGGTCGAGGACCGCATCTACACGCTGACCCCGATGGGCGAGGTGATCGACCTGCCGCGTGGTGCGACGCCGCTCGACTTCGCCTACCACGTGCACACCATGGTCGGCCACCGTTGCCGCGGCGCCAAGGTCAACGGCCGCATCGTGCCGCTCGACCACACCCTGCAGAGCGGCGACCGCGTCGAGGTGCTGACCGGCAGGACCGCCGAGCCGCGTCGCGACTGGCTGCATGCCTCCAACGGCTACCTTGCCAGCGGGCGCTCGCGCGACAAGGTGCGCGCGTGGTTCCGCGCGCTGGATCGCGAGCGCAACGTGCAGGCGGGGCGCGAACTGCTCGACCGCGAACTCAGGCGCCTCGGCCTGCATCGTGCCGATCCCGCGCCGGCGCTCAAGCGCTTCCATGCCGCGACCCTCGACGACCTGTACGTGCTGGTGGCGCTGGGCGACGTGGGCCCGCACCAGGTGGTGCGCGCGCTCGGCGAGGCGGAGGCCGAGGCGCGCAGGCCCGCCGACGAGAACCCCAACCTCGCGCACACGCCGCCACGGCGGCTGCCGAAGGGCAGCTCCGAATTCAGCGTGGTCGGGGTCGACAACCTGCTGGTGCAGATCGCGCGCTGCTGCCGGCCCCTGCCGGGCGAGCCGATCACGGGCTACCTCACCCGCAGCCGCGGTATCAGCGTGCACCGCGCCGGGTGTGCGGCGCTCCAGCGCATGGCCGCGCGCGATCCGCAGCGCGTGCTGCCGGTGGAGTGGGGCCGCGCCGGCGGGGTGCACGAGGCCGAGGCGCTGGTGGAAGGCGTGGATCGACGGCACCTGCTCAAGGACCTGACCAACCTGATCGCGCAGGAGGACGCCCACGTGCTGTCGATCCACAGCGAGGATGGCGGCGGCGTCGGTCGCGTGCGCCTGCGCCTGCAGCTGCGGGTGCAGGACCATGGCCAGTTCGCGCGCCTGCTGGGACGGATGGAATCGTTGCCGGGCATCGAGCGCGCGCGCCGCGGCTGAGGGCGTGCCGATCGCGGTGGCGGCTGCCATCCGTCGTGGAATCTGCGACTGACGTCGCGTTCATTGTTTGCACCTATGCTGCCGCGGTGATCCGTCGCCCTTCCGCATCCCGTTCCGACGCCCCCGACAGGCCCGTCCGGCCCCCCGCCCGCGGGCTGAGGCGCCTGGAAGCGCGCGTGCGCATGTTCCTGTGGGTGGTGCAGCGCGACTGGCGCAGCTGGTGGCCGATGGCGGCCGCGACCGTTGGCGTCGGCCTGGTCCTGCTGATCGCGGTTCGGCAGCCGCTGGCGGAATGGCTGTGGCCGGATACGCGTACGCAGGCCCTGCGCCAGCAGGCGGCCGCCGCGCTCGCGGCCGGGCACCTGAGTGCCGACGACGGCAGCGGCGCGCGTGAGCTCTATGAAGCCGCCCTCGCGATGGATCCGGACCGGCCGGAGGCGCGCGAGGGCCTGGCCCAGGTGGCGCGCGCCGCGCTTGCACAGGCACGGGGCGCGCTGGAAGAGCAGCGATTCGAGGATGCCCGCACCGCACTGGCGCTGGCCCGCGAACTGGCCGCGCCGCGCGCCGCTGTCGACGCGGTGGACGCCGCGTTGCGCGAGCGGCTGGCCGCACAGGCCGGGCTCGACGACCTGCGCGCGCGCGCCGGTGACGCCTATGCACGCGGCGATCTGCATGGCAGCGAGAACTCGGCGCTGCCGCTGTACCGGCGCATCCTCGGCCTGCGCCCTGATGACGCCGATGCATTGCGCGGGCGCGAGGATGCCCTCGGCGACCTGTTGCAGCAGGCGCGCGACGACCTCCGCCAGGGGCGCTATGCCGCCGCCGCGCGCGCGGTGGCCATCGCCCGGGAGTTCGACCCCGGCCACATCGACCTGCCGGACACCCAGGCACGCCTGGGCGAGGAGCGCGACGCACTGCTGCGCCGTGCGCAGGCGGATCTCGATGGCGGGCGGCTGGACCAGGCGGAAGCGCGCTATCGCGAGCTTCTGGAAAGCGACCCGGATGCCCCGGAGCCGCTGGAGGGCATGCAGCAGCTTGCGCAGGCGCACGCACGCCGCGCCGAACGTGCCGCCGCCGATTTCCGCTTCGCCGACGCCGACGCCGCCCTGGCCGAGGCGGCGCGGGTGGCCCCGGGCGGCCGCGGGACGGCCGCGGTGGACACCGCGGTGCGGCATGTCGAACGCGCGCGGCTGTCGCATGCCCAGCTGCGCCCGGCCGG
>NWQL01000001.1:199551-269056 GCA_002798175.1 Lysobacteraceae bacterium NML91-0213
ACACCCTCCAAGATATGTTTTAGAGACAACACACACCGCCCGGGGCTCCCCCGGCGGGTCGGGGGAGGGTGGGCGACGCCCCGTGTCTCTCTCGCGCCGGCCCGGCGCCGGCTCGCCCAGCGCTGGCTGGCGGTCGGCGACGAGCGCCTGGGCGCCGGTGAACTGGAGGGCGCGCGTGCCGCCCACGACGCCGCCCGCGACCTCGACCCGGCCGTGCCGGAACTGCCCGCCTTCGCCGACCGCCTGCGCGCCGCGGGTTCGGCGGTGGAGCCGCGGTAAGTCGGCTCAACCGGTCGCGAGGAACAGCCTGCGCACCGTCGCCCGGGCGGCGTCGATGGAGAAGTGCCGCTCGACATTGGCGCGCCCGCCTGCCGCCAGCCGCGACCAGGCGGCGGCATCCCCGTGGGCGCGCAGCACGGCGGCAGCGAACGTATCGGCGTCATCGGCCAGCAGCACGTCCTGGTCGTGCTGCAGGTGCATGCCTTCGGCCGCCACTGTCGTCGCCACCACCGGCTGGCCATGCGCCATGCTCAGGTTGATCTTGCCCTTGACCCCGGCACCGAAGCGCAGCGGTGCCACCGCGACGCGGCAGCCATCCATCCATGGCGTGATGTCGGCGACATGGCCATGCACCTGCACGCCATCGCGCCCGTGCTGGGCGGCAAGATCCGCGGGCGGGTCGCTACCGATGCAGTGGAAGTCCAGCGCCGGCGCCCGGGCACGGACGCGCGGCCAGACTTCGGCGAGGAACCAGCGCATCGCATCCACGTTGGGCGGATGGTGGAAGCCACCGACGAACACCACCCCGTGGCGCTGCTCCCACGGTGTGCTGCGGGGGGCGAGCCGGTGCAGGTTCGACAACAGTTCGACCCGCGCGCCGGGCGCGTCCGAGGCCAGCAGCTCGCGCTCGCTGGCGCTGACCACCAGCGTGGCATCGGCGGCGGCCACCACCGCAAGCTCCCGCGCGCGGGTGCGCCGCGCGATCGCCAGCATTGCCGGGTCGTTGGCGAGTTCGGCAGCGCGGCGCTCGCGCAGGTAATGCAGGTCGACGCTGTCGAACAGGATCCGCAGCCCCGGCGCATGCCGCCGTAACAACGGCAGCAGCGGGGCCGCGACGAAATGGCGGCTGAGCATGGCCACGTCGAATCGGCCGGCATGGCGCCGCAACCACGGCGCCATGCCCCCGGTCCACGGCTCCGACCAGGTCTCCACGCCGATCGCCTGCAGTTGGCGCGTGTAGTGGCCCCCATGGCGCCCATCCGCCGGCACGAAGGCGACGTGCGCGCCCTCGTCGAGCAGCATCCGCATCAGTGCGACCAGCCGCAGCGAACCGGAATCGTGGTCGGGCCGCGGCGTGGATTCATCGATGATCAGGATCCGGCGCTGGCCACGATGCAGGGTCGCCGCGGTGGGCAATTCCCCGGGCGCGGGGAACGCGGCCAACTGGGTGGCGCGATGCCGGGCGAATACCTCGCGGTTGCGTACCTGCGCGGCCTTCATGCCGGAAGAGGGGTCGGTGCCCGCGCTGGTGCCCTCGTCGTGCAGGACCCGGGCGGCGGGCTGGTACAGCACGCGGCGGCCGGCCACGCGCACCGCGAAGGCGAGGTCGGTGTCCTCGTAGTAGGCCGGGGCATAGCGGGTATCGAAGCCGCCCACCTCGTCGAACAGCGCCCGGGGGATCGCCAGGGCCGCGCCACTGACGTAGTCGGCATCGCGCAGATAGCCGTAGCGCGGGTCGTCGGGCGAGTCGAAGCGGCCGTAGTTCCAGGCCTGGCCGTCACGGAAGACCACGCCGCCCGCTTCCTGCAGGCGGCCGTCCGGGTAGACCAGCTGGGCGCCCACGATGCCGGCGCGCGGCAGCTCGCGCAGCGTGGACAGCAGGGCGTCGAGCCAGCCCGGCTGTGGCACGGTGTCGTTGTTGAGGAACACCAGCACCTCGCCGCGTGCCAGGGAGGCGCCGGTGTTGCAGGCGGCGATGAAGCCGCCGTTGTGCGCATGGCGGTGATAGCGCAGGCCGGGGATGCGCGTCAGCACCGCGGCGGTGTCATCACTGCTGCCATCGTCGACGACGATGACCTCGCACGCTGCCTCGGGAGGTGCCGCGGCCAGCGCGCGCAGGCATTCCAGCGTGTGGGCGAGATGGTTGTGGACCGGGATCACGATGCTGGCATCAGGCACCGTGCCGGGGTCGGGCAGGACCGGCAGGGCGTCGTCCGCGGACGGTCCGGGACGCCACAGCGGCGTCGCCTCGGCCGGTGCACGCCGAAGCGCGCGCTGCAGGCGCAGCACGACGCGTTGCCAGGTCTGCTGCCAGCCACGGGTGCGCAGGCTGCTCCAGGCGCGACGGGAGAGGCCGAGCGCCCGGGCAAGCCGGAACTGCGCGTCGGTCAGCGAAAACGGCATCCGGTGGAACTCCAGCTGACTGTGCAGGTGACCTTCGCCCGGCGCGAAACCGTGCTGGGCTAGACTGCGGCCAGCCATTGTCGCACCCCCCACGAGCCTCGTTGCAGATGCCAAAACCCCAGGACTCGATGCGCCGCATCGACCGTGACGAGGACGATCACGACAACATCCCCGATTCCCCGCGCCGTATCTGGTCGCGGCGCGCGCTGGTCTGGACGCTGGCCGTGGTCGGGCTCGGGCTCGGGTTCCTGATCCCGTACACGCTGTACCTGAACCAGCAGGTCAGCCAGCGCTTCGGCGAGCTGCGCTGGCAGGTGCCCACGCGCGTCTATGCGCGGCCGCTGCATCTTGCGCCCGGGCTGGCGCTGGATGCGCAGACGCTGAAGCTGGAACTCGAGTCCGCCGGCTATCGCGAAGGCGACGGCCGCAGCCCGGGCACCTGGTCGGTGGCCGAGAACGGGCGCTGGACGATCTCCAGCCGCGGTTTCCAGGACGTCGGCGGCGCGGTGGCGCCGCGCCGGGTGGAAGTGTCGATGTCGGGTGGACGGATCAGCCGCCTGCGCGAAGCCGGCGGCGAACGTGGCATCGACAGCGCCTGGCTCGATCCCGCGCGCATCGCCACGCTGTACGGCCAGAAGCAGGAGGAGCGCCGGCTGGTTCGGGTCGAGGACGTGCCGGTGCTGGTCACCGATGCGCTGCAGGCGGTCGAGGACGAGGACTTTGCCCATCACCACGGCATCGACCTGGGCGGCATGCTGCGCGCGGCGTGGGTGAACGTGCGGGCCGGCGAGGCGCGTCAGGGCGGCAGCACGCTGACCCAGCAACTGGCGCGCTCGGGCGTGCTCGGCATCGGCCGCGAGCAGACCTACACGCGCAAGTTCAACGAGATCCTCTACGCGATGCTGATCGAGGCCCGCTACGACAAGGGCACGATCCTCGAGGCCTATCTCAACCAGGTCTACCTCGGCCAGCGCGGCGCGCAGGCGATCCACGGCGTGGCCGCCGGCGCGGAGTTCTGGTTCGGGCGCCGGCTCGAGGACCTGGCCACCGAGCACGTCGCGCTGCTGGTCGGCATCATCCGCGGGCCCTCGTACTACGACCCGCGCCGGCATCCGGAACGGGCGAAGGAACGCCGCGACTTCGCGCTTGCCAGGATGCACGGCAACGGGCTGATCGACGACGCCGAATACCGGCGCGCGCTGGCGGCGCCGCTGGGCATCAGTTCGACGCCGGGCACGCTGGCGGCCAACCGCTTCCCCGCCTATGTCGATCTCGTGCGCCAGCAGCTGGCCGCGGACTATCCGGCCGAGGTGCTGCAGGGCGCGGGCCTCACCGTGATGACGGCGATGTCGCCAGCCGCTCAGGGCTATGCCGAGGGTGCCGTGCGGCGCACGATCGAGGCGCTCAGCAATGACAAGCGCCCCGAACTGCAGGCCGGCCTGGTGGTCACCGATTCGCACACCGGCGAGGTGATCGCGGTGGTCGGCGGTGCCAACCCGACCGAGCATGGCTTCAACCGCGCGATCGAGGCCAAGCGCCCGGTGGGCTCGCTGCTCAAGCCCTTCGTCTACCTGCTCGCGCTGACCCGCCCCAACGAGTTCTCGCTGGCGACCTGGGTCAACGATGCCCCGGTGGACCTGGTGCTGCCCAACGGAAAACGCTGGAACCCGGCCAATTCCGACCGCCGCAGCCACGGCAGCGTGCGGTTGATGGACGCGCTGGCGCGCTCCTACAACCAGGCCACGGTGCGGGTGGGCATGGAAGTCGGGCCGCGCGCGCTGGCCGACCTGCTCTACAACCTGGCGACCATCCGCGCCGAGCCGAACCCGTCGCTGATCCTCGGCGCAGTCGACGAAAGCCCGTATGCGATGGCGCAGCTCTACCAGTTCCTGGCGTCCGGCGGGGAGAAGCAGACGCTGCGCATGGTGCGCGGCGTGCTCGACAGCGAAGGCCGCGTGCAGCGCCGCTACGACGGGCCACAACCCGAGGCCTATCCGCAGGACTCGCAGTACGTGCGGCTGGTCACCCTGGCGCTGCAGCATGCTGTGACCTCGGGCACCGGCCGCCAGCTGGTGGCCGACGGCCTTGCCCGGCTGCAGCCGGCCGGCAAGACCGGCACCACCAACGATGGCCGCGACAGCTGGTTCGCCGGCTGGACCGGCGATCACCTCGCCGTGGTGTGGATCGGCAACGACCAGAACGAGGCCACCGGCCTGTACGGCACCACCGGTGCGATGCGCGTGTGGTCGGACCTGTTCCGCCGCCTGCCCAGCGCGCCGCTGGAGGTCGCCGAAGAGGGGCTGTCGTGGCACTGGGTCGCGCAGGGCGGGTCGACCGATCCGGATTGCCCGGGCGCACAGCGTTTCGCGTTCCTGGAAGGGTATGCGCCTGCCTACCAGCCCTGCTATGCAGCCTATCCCGCGCCCTATGCGGCGGATGGCATGCCGGTGATGCCACCGGGCGAGGATGGCGTACAGCCGCAGGAGGCGGCGCCGCAGGAAAGCGGCTGGCGGCGTTTCTTCGGCCGCGGCCGGCAGGAGGCGGAGCGCGAGCCGGCTCCGCCGCCGGCGCCGCGGGAACCGGCCTATTCCGGGGAGCAGTTGCCATGACCGCGGTGCCGGTGCACCACGCCGGCCGCGTACTGCTGGCCACCCTGTGCCTGGCGGTGGGCGCCTGTGCGACCGCGCCGGAGCCGGTTCCGACCGCGGCGGCACTCACCGATGCATCGCCGCAGCAGATGGTCGCCGCGATCCGCGAGACCGCCGGCGACGGCGAAGGCGAGCTGGCGGTGCAGCCGCTGCGCGACGGTCGCATCGAGGACCTGCGCGAACGTGCGGTCCGCGAGGAGGCCGCCGGTGACTACGCCGCGGCGGCCGGCAGCCTGGACGCGGCGCTGGACATCGTGCCGGACGATCCGGCGCTGCTGCAGCACCGTGCCGAACTGGCGCTGCTGCAGGGCCAGCTCGACGACGTCGAACGCCTGTCGCAGCGCGCGTACGCGCTCGGTCCCCAGGTCGGACCGGCGTGCCGGCGCCACTGGGCGACGCTCGAGCAGGTCCGCCTGCTGCAGGGCGACGGCGATGGCGCCGCGCAGGCGCGTGCGCAGATCGGGGGCTGCCGGGTCGGCGTGCTCGACCGCTTCTGAACGTGACCGCGCATGCCGTGCCAACGGCGTCGCCCGTCGCCGGTACCACTACCCTGGCCACGCGGGTGCAGGCGGCGCTGGCGGAGGGCGGGGAACTCGCGCAGGCGTTGCCGCAGTTCCATCCGCGGCCGTCGCAGCAGCAACTGGCGGCGGCGGTGGTCGATGCACTCGGCACCCGCGGCACCCTGCTGGCCGAAGCCGGCACCGGCACCGGCAAGACCTTCGCCTACCTGGTGCCGGCGCTGCTGTCGGGGTTGCGCACCATCGTCTCCACCGGCACCCGCGCGCTGCAGGACCAGCTCTACCACCGCGACCTGCCGCGGCTGCGCGACGCACTGGGCATCGGCCTGAAATCCGCACTGCTCAAGGGCCGCGCCAACTACCTGTGCCTGTACCGCCTGGAGCGCGCGCGCGGGGAGCCGCGCTTCACCGCGCGCGACCAGGTCGCGCTGTTCCAGCGCATCGTCGCCTGGGCCGGGCGTACGCGGATGGGTGACCTCGCCGAAATCGAGGCGCTGCCCGAGGATTCGCCACTGATCCCGATGGTGACCTCCACCGTCGACAACTGCCTGGGCAGCGAGTGTCCGTTCTACGGTGACTGCTTCGTGGTCCAGGCCCGCCAGCGCGCGCAGGCCGCCGACCTGGTGGTGGTCAACCACCATCTGCTGCTGGCGGATCTCGCGCTCAAGCAGGAAGGGTTCGGCGAGATCCTGCCGGGCGCCCAGGCCTTTGTCGTCGACGAAGCGCACCAGCTGCCGGAGCTTGCCGCGCAGTTCTTCGGCGAGGGGCTGAGCGCGCGGCCGCTGGTCGAGCTGGCGCGCGACGCGATGGCCGAGTGCGCGGGCGTGGAGGGCGCACTGGCGGCGCTGCAGCCGTCCGCGCAGGCGCTGGAACATGCGGTCCGTGCGCTGCGCGCGGCGATGGATACGCTTCCGCCGCGCGGCACCCGTGACCGCGCGCTGCACGATGCCGGTGTGCAGGAGGCGCTGGAAGCGTTGTGCGATGCGCTGCAGGAGCTCGCCGACGCAGCGGCGCCGCTGCGCGAGGCCTCGCCGGCGCTGGATGCGGCGCATGCCCGTGCGCGCGAGTTCGTGACCCGCCTGTCGCGCTGGCAGCGTGCCGAGGGGCCCGGCGCGTTCGACCAGCCGGCCGCCGATGCCGATGCCGATGCGGACGCCGACGACGGCGACGTGCGCTGGTACGAGCTTTCGCCGCGCGGCTTCCGCCTGCAACGCACGCCGCTGGATGTGGCGGGGCCGCTGCGCACGCACCGCGAGGCGTCGGGTGCGGCGTGGGTCTTCACCTCGGCGACGTTGGCGATCGACGGCTGCTTCGACCATGTCGCCACCCGGCTCGGGCTCGAGGCACCGACCACGCTGCTGGCGCCAAGCCCGTTCGACTGGCAGCGGCAGGCCCTGTGCCTGCTGCCACCGCGGCTGCCGGCACCGTCCGCGCCGGGCTTCGCCGCGGCGGTGATGGAGGCGGTGCTGCCGGTGCTGCACGCTTCCAACGGTCGTGCGTTCCTGCTGTTCGCCTCGCATCGCGCGCTGCGCGAGACCTCGGCGCTGCTGCGTGGTGGTCCGTGGCCGCTGTTCGTGCAGGGCGAGGCGCCGCGCCATGTGCTGCTGCAGCGTTTCCGTGAATCCGGCAACGGCGTGCTTCTTGGCGCTGCCAGCTTCCGTGAAGGCGTCGACGTGGTCGGCGATGCGCTCTCCGTGGTGGTGATCGACAAACTCCCCTTTGCCGCACCCGACGAACCGGTGTTCGAAGCGCGTCTGGATGCGATCCGCCGCGCCGGGGGCAACCCGTTCGCCGACGAACAGCTGCCGCAGGCGGTGATCGCGCTCAAGCAGGGCGTGGGACGGCTGATCCGCAGCGAGCGCGACCGCGGCGTGCTGGTGCTGTGCGATCCGCGCCTGACCAGCCGGCCGTACGGGCGGGTGTTCCTCGGCTCGCTGCCGCCGTTCCCGGTCACCCGCGACGTGGCGGAGGTACAGGCCTTCTTCGCCGCCGGGGCGGCCGACCCGCCAAGGGTTTGCCCTGATTCCGGCGCGCCGGCTTCCGTGCCACCTTCGCGCTGACCGCAACGCGACGGCTGGAGAGCCCGCCATGACCCCGCCCGTTGGTTCCACCCAGACCACCCATCCTTCGCTGCTGCCCGAGCCCAACGCCTGCCCGGCCCAGCCGCCCCCCGGCGACCGCTGCATCGGCACGCGCGAACAGCCCGTCATGTGCCCGGCCGGGGGGCTCACCCCCGAGCAGGACGCAGCGCTGAATGCGCAGTGGTGGAACGGCCTTTCCCCGCAGGACCAGGCGAACTACCTGTCGACCTACGGGGTGCAGATCGGTGCGATGGACGGGCTGCCGTCCGAAATCAGGCACGAAGCGAACATGGCCGTCCTGCGCCAGCAGGCCGAGGGCGGCGACCAGGGCGCGCAGGACCTGCTGACGCGGATCGGGGATTCGCGGCGCGACCCGGCCGCCGCATCCGAACACCTGTACCTGCTCGGCTATACGCCGCAGGACGGCAGGACCGACGCGAAGGCCATCGTCGCGATCAGCAACCCGGACGCCGCCGACAACGTCGCCATCTTCGTGCCCGGCACCGGCTCCACGGTCGCGGGGATCGGCGGCAACATCGACCGCATCGAGGACCTGAAGGCGCAGGCCGAGCTGATCGACGACGAGGCCGTCACTTCCACCATCGTCTGGCTGGGTTACGACGCCCCGAACAACCTGGGCGCAGCCACCGGTACCGGGCCGGCGCGCGAGGGTGCGCCGGCGCTGCGCGAGTTCACCCATGGGCTGCGTGCCTCGCACGAGGGCGCCACCCCTGCCAACCTGACCGTCATCGGCCACTCCTACGGCTCGACGGTGGTCGGACATGCCGATCGCGAAGGCACGGGAGGCCTCGGTGCGGACAACATCATCGTGGCCGGCAGCCCGGGCATCGGCGTCGACCGCGCCGAGGAACTGACCATCGACGAAGGCAGTTTCTGGTCGGCGATGGCCGACGACGACGAGATCCGCTTCGTTCCCGGCTGGATCCTCGGCACCAATCCGGTGAACGAGGGCTTTGGCGGAACGCGGATCGCGAACGGCGGTGCGTCCGGTCATTCGGGCTACTGGGCCGCCGACAGCGAATCGTTGCGCAACCAGGGCTACATCGTGACCGGCAACGAGCATATGGTGACCACCCGGGAATTCCGCTGACGGGTCCGGCCGCCCTTTGCCGAGTGGGTTCACGATGTCCTTGAGATCGATTCCGCAGTGGCCGCGATGGTCGGCAACGGCCGCGGTCCTGCTGCTGGCCGGTGCCGCGGCTTGTCAGGCTCCGGTGGATGCAGTAGAGGTAGGCGCGATGGAGACCCGAAACAGTTTGCAGGCCGCGCGTGAGATCGTGCCGCAGGTCGAGGCGTTTTTTTCCGGCCTGCCGCTCGCGCCGGAGAAGTTCACGGTGCGGGTGAACCGCTGCGAGATCCCCGAGGGGGCCGAGGGCAGGGACCGCGACGATGTCTATTACATCTGGGTCGGCGTGCGCGGCGTGGCCCCGGACGACAATGCCGGCCAGGTGCTGGAGGACGTGCACGCGCGCTGGCAGCAGGCAGGATGGGAGATCACCCGCTTCCGCCGCCTCGACAACGGCGGCGTGAACCTCGCGGCCATCGAGCCGGGCACCGGGAACAGGTACGTGCTGGATTCGGGTCTCAACAAGGGGCCCAACACCTACGTGGTCGGGATGTTCAGCACGCCCTGCCTGCAGAGCCCCTCCGGCGCGGTGCAGTTCGGCGAGATCCGCAACGGGCTCGAGGCGGTGCCGGACTTCCGTCCGGCGGCGCTGGGCAACGGATCGGCCGGGTCCGGCGACTGATCGACATGGCTGGGCACGCGACGTGCGTGCCGCCGCCGACGCGGGCGTTGCGTATCCTGTGCGCCCTGCTGCCCGGTACCGCCTCCAGCGCATGAAACTGCTCGCGTTCGAAACCTCCACCGAGGCCTGTTCGGTGGCCGTGTCCGCCGATGGGGAGGTGCGCGAGCGCTTCGAGGTCGCGCCCCGCCGGCACGCCGAACTGGCCCTGCCCTGGGCGGAGGCGCTGCTGGCCGAGGCCGGAATCGCGCGCAGCCAGCTGGATGCGGTCGCGGTCGGGCGCGGCCCGGGTGCGTTCACCGGCGTACGCCTGGGCATCGCGCTTGCGCAGGGCATCGCGCTGGCGCTCGACGTGCCCGTGTTGCCGGTGTCCACGCTGGCAACGCTGGCCGCGCCCGTGTTGCACGAGATGCCGGGCGTACGGGTGCTTGCCGCCATCGACGCCCGGATGGGCGAGGTCTATGCCGCGGGCTACGCCGCGGGCGCCCACGGCCCCGTGCTGCTGGATGCCGAGCGCGTCTGCGCGCCCGATCAGCTCGTGGCCGGCCCGGGCGACGACTGGGTCGGCGTCGGGACCGGGTTTGCCGCGGCCGACGGTGCGCTGGTCCAGCGGCTCGGCAGCCGTCTGCGGCGCGCCGACGCCACGGCGCTCCCGCATGCCGCCGACACCGCGCGTCTGGCCGCCGTGCTGCACGCCGCCGGTGGCGGCGTGGCACCGGAACACGCCGAACCCGCCTATCTGCGCAACAACGTCGCGCTGACCCTTGCCGAGCAGGCCGCGCGCCGCGGCTGAACCTTGGGCCGCAGCCGCGGTCATAGTCCCGGTATCCGACCGGGGACCTCCGATGCAGGCCGACACCGTTACCGATTCCCGCCAGCGTCGCGTGCTCGGCTGGCTGCGCCGCGAAGCCGTGCCGCTGCTGGTGCTGGTCCTGCTGCTCACCGCGGCGCGTTCCTCGCTCGCCAACCACTACCACGTGCCCAGCGGTTCGATGCAGCCCGCCCTGCAGCCGGGCGACCGCGTGGTGGTCGACATGCGCGCCTACGGGTGGCGGCTGCCGTTCACCACCCGCGATCTGGTCGCGGTGGCGGATCCGGCGCCCGGCGACGTGGTGGTGTTCGACTCGCCGGCCGATGGCACCCGTCTCATCAAGCGGGTCGCCGCCGTGGGTGGGCAGCAGGTGGAAGTGCGCGATGGGCGGCTGCTGGTGGCCGGGCAACCGGCACCGGCGCAGGCGTCGTTGGCGGAGCAACTCGGCGATCGCCGGATCGCCCTTGATCTCACCCGGGGTGGCGGTGCCGACTTCGGGCCGCTGCGGGTGCCCGAGGGCGAGGTGCTGGTGCTCGGCGACCACCGCGGCGCGAGTTTCGACGGACGCTACTTCGGCCTGGTGCCGGTGGATGCGTTCTATGGCCGTGCCGTCGCCGTCTACCACCGCCGCGGCGAAGGGTTCGGCTGGCGCAGGCTGTAGCCCCGGCACGCATCGGGGCATCGCGGTTGCCCCGGTGACCCACCTGCAGGCCGCCCGCCAGGTCCTGGGCCCTGCTCAGCTGTCGACCAGGGTGCCTGCCGGCAGGAACTGCCAGGTGCGGGTGACATGGAGGATGTCGACCTCCTCGCCGGTCTGTGGCAGCGGCGGGTAGGGCTCGGCCAGCCGGGCGATGCGCAGCGCCGCCTCGTCGAGCAGCGGCACGCCGGACGAGCGGATCAGCCGCGCGCCTTCCACCGAGCCGTCGCGGCGGATCGCCACGCTGATCACCAGCTCGCCGGCCAGACCGCGGCGGCGCGCCTCGTCGGGGTAATTGAGGTTGCCGATCCGCTCGACCCGGTCCACCCACTGCCGCAGGTAGCCCGCATAGGCGTACTCCTGGGTGCTGGCGGAGACGAACTTGCGCTTGGGGCGCTTGGCATAGGCCTCCGAGCGCAGATGGATCTCGGCGGCGAGCCGCGCCATCTCCATGTCGCGTTCGATGCGGTCCTGGCCCCTGGGCAGCAGGCTGGGATCGGCCTGCGGGGTCGGATCGGGCGTCACCACCGCCTGATCGCCACGCGCGCTGGACACCACCCGTGCCTGTGGCGGCGGGCGCTCGTCCGGTGATTGCGCACGCAGGGCCTCCGGCGCGATGCCGGGGGTGTCCTGCGGTGCCGTGCCCAGTTGTGACTCCCGCGGCCGCTGCGGCTGGTCGTGCTCGCCGCCGCCCTGGTTGCTGGCCTGGGCGAGGAAGTCGGCCTGCGCCTGGGTGAGCGGACTGGTGGTCTCGGTCAGGATCACGTCCAGCGTCGGCAGCACCGGGGCGGGGTCGTCGAGGGTGAACCCGACGCCGAGCACGAGCATCGCGTGCAGCAGCAGCGACAGCACCAGCGTCGCACCCAGGCGATCGCGGTCACCGACGCGCGGTGCGGCGGGCACGGTGCTCACGGCAGGGCGTGCCCCCCGGGCCCGGGATCACACGCGCCTCGCGGAGCACCCGGAACGGAGGCTGCGGCGGGTGCCGCCAGCACCGGCCCGGCACCCGGCCGGCTGCGATCGACCCGGGTGCGCGTCATTGCCCGGCGGCGTGCGGCTGCCCGGCCTGGCGTTCCAGCGCGTCGAACAGCAGGCCGGCGATGTTGAGGCCGAACTGCGCGTCGAGCTCGCGGATGCAGGTGGGGCTGGTGACGTTGACCTCGGTCAGCCAGTCGCCGATCACGTCGAGGCCGACGAACACCATGCCGCGGCGCTTCAGCTCGGGACCGACCTGTGCGGCGATCCAGCGGTCGCGCTCGGTCAGCGGCCGGCCCTCGCCGCGTCCACCGGCGGCGAGATTGCCGCGGAACTCGTCGCCCTGCGGGATGCGTGCGAGGCAGTAGTCCACCGGCTCGCCATCGACCAGCAGGATGCGCTTGTCGCCGTCGACGATCTCCGGCAGGTAGCGCTGCGCCACCACCAGCGACCGGTTGCCGCCGGTGAGTGTCTCGAGGATCACGTTCAGGTTGGGGTCGCCGACGCGGGTACGGAAGATCGAGCGCCCGCCCATGCCGTCGAGCGGCTTGACCACCGCCTCGCCATGTTCCTGCACGAAGGCCTTGAGCGCGGCCGCCTCGCGGCTGACCAGGCTGGGCGGACAGCACTGCGGGAACTCCAGCGCGGCCAGCTTCTCGTTCATGTCGCGCAGGCCCTGCGGGTCGTTGACCACGCGTGCGCCGGCACGCTGTGCCAGCGTCAGGATCTGGGTGTCGTGCACGAACTCGGCGTCGACCGGCGGGTCCTTGCGCATCAACACCAGGTCGCCCGGGCCCAGCGCACGATGTGATTCCGGTCCCAGTTCGTACCAGTCCGCGGGGTCGTCGCGCACCGTCAGCGGTGCGAGCCTGGCCTGGGCGATGCCGTCGGCCACCGACAGCCCGCCGGGCACGACGTACGAGATGCGCAGGCCGCGCCGCTGCGCCTCCAGCAGCATCGCGAAGGTCGAATCCTTGGCGATCCTGATCGACCCGATCGGGTCCATCACGACAACGACTTCGGAATGCATGGCAGACGGCACGGAGGTCGGGGCCGCGATGGTAGCAGGCGCATCGCAGCCACCGTGGTCGCCGGTACGAAACAGGCGCGAACTCCGCTTGACACTGCGCGGCCCGGCTGGGGTATAAAGCCGTTCGCAGCGGTGAGTCGCGACACCATCCGCACCGCGCCCAGGGGAAGCAAGAGCATGACGCAGGACGAGACACGCGCCGGGAGCCTCGATGGCTTGCGGGTGATGGTGATCGACGACTCGAAAACCATTCGACGGACCGCCGAGACGCTGCTCAAGCGCGAAGGGGCCGAAGTGGTGACGGCGGTCGACGGCTTCGAGGCGCTGGCCAAGATCGCCGACCACAAGCCGCAGATCATCTTCGTCGACATCATGATGCCCAGGCTCGACGGCTATCAGACCTGCGCGCTGATCAAGAACAACCAGGTCTTCCGGCAGACGCCGGTGATCATGCTGTCATCCAAGGACGGGCTGTTCGACAAGGCACGCGGGCGCATCGTCGGCTCCGAGCAGTACGTCACCAAGCCGTTCACGCGCGAGGAGCTCCTCGACGCGATCCGCAAGCACGTCAACACCTGACCGGGGGGCAGGCGACCATGGCACGCATTCTTCTGATCGAGGATTCGCCGACCGATACGGCGGTCCTCACCCAGCTGCTCCAGCGCCACGCGCACGAGGTGCTGACCGCATCCAGTGCCGAGGAGGGCATCGAGGTCGCGCGCCGCGAACTGCCCGACCTGGTGCTGATGGACGTCGTACTGCCCGGCATGAACGGCTTCCAGGCCACGCGCGCGCTGTCGCGCGACGCCGCCACCGGCGCCATTCCGGTGCTGATCGTCAGCACCAAGGGCATGGAGACCGACAAGGCCTGGGGCATGCGCCAGGGCGCAAAGGGCTACATCGTCAAGCCGCCGGAAGAGGGCGCACTGATCGCCCAGATCAACGAGCTGCTCGGCGCCGACGCATGAGCGCGATCGGGCGCACGGGCGGGGATGCCTTCGCGCTGCTGCTCGACTACGAGCGGCGCAGCCTTGCCCACGAGGCCGGCCTGCCGGAGCGCCTGGACGCGCCGGGCCTGTGGCGCGGCGTCGGCTACCGCATCGGCGCGCGCCGGCTGGCGTCGAACTTCGACGAGGTCGTCGAGATCCTGCCGCTGCCGCAGATCACCCCGGTGCCCGGTGCGCAGGGGTGGATGCTCGGCGTGGCCAACGTGCGCGGCAACCTGCTGCCGATCGTCGACCTCAAGCAGTTCCTCGAAGGCGAGCGCACCGTGCTGCACGAGAGCCAGCGCATGCTGGTGGTGCGCCAGGGCGGTGGCGACGTCGCCGTGACCATCGACGAACTGTTCGGGCAGCGCAGCTTCCACGAAACCAACGAAGTGCCGGCCGATGCGCTGGCGCAGGGGCGCTACGCGCACTTCATCGATCGCGCGTTCCGCCTCGGCGACCACGAGTGGGGGATCTTCAGCCTCGATCGGCTGACCCGCACGCCGGAGTTCAGACAAGCCGCGGCCTGACCGCGCCGCACCGCTACACACCAGGGGATGTTCCATGAGTACTGCAATCGACAACGTCGCCGGCCCGGGGCGCAAGTTCGGCACCAACTTCTGGCTGGCGCTGCTGGCGGTCGCGCTGCTGATCGTGGTCGCCAATACCGGCTTCGCGATCTGGAAGGCGTCGCGCCTGGGCGGCGCGAGCACAGCGGCGTCGAGCCTGCAGGTGAACTCGCAGCGGCTGGCGATCCAGGGCCGCGAAAGCGTCGCCGGTGATGGCGATGCCTATGCCGCGTTCAAGGCCACCAAGGCGCAGATCGACGGCGACATCGCCAACCTCAACGCGACCTTCGGCAGCACCACCGGCGTCGCCGGTCCGATCGCGGCCGTGACCCGCACCTGGGCGCCGCTGGAAAAGAGCGCGCAGCAGGTGATCGCGGGCGAGCAGGCGGTGCTGGCCTTCGCCGGCAATGCGGAACGCTTCACCCAGCGGGTGCCGCAGCTGCAGGCGCAGCTCGACGAACTGGTGCGGGCGATGTCCACCAGCGGTTCGCCGGCCTCGCAGATCTACATCGCCCTGCGCCAGGTGGTGCTGGCCTCGACGATGGCGCGCCGGGTCACCGAGATCCAGGCCGGCGGCCCCGGTGCCGCCAACGCCGGCGAGGCGCTGGCGCGCGACGTCGGCGTCTTCGAGCAGGTGCTCGATGGCCTGCGAGCGGGCGACGAGGCGATGAACGTGCAGGCGCTGTCGAATGCCGGTGCGGTCGCCGCGCTCGGCCAGTCCAGCGAGCTGTGGACGCAGATGAAGCAGGACCTCGACGCGATCCTCGCCGCCGCCCCGGCGGTGTTCGGCGCGCAGTCCGCCGCCGCGCAGCTGACAGCCGGCTCCGACCAGCTGCTGGCCGACAGCGAGCAGCTGTTCCAGGCGTTCACCGCGTTCGGCTCGATGTCGGACCGCAGCATCCTCGGCAACATCTGGATCAGCATCGTGTTCGGCCTCGTGACCATCCTCGCCATCGTCGGCCTGCTGTACGAACTCAACCGCGCCCAGCGCGAGCGCTACGCCACGTCGCTCGAGCTCAACAACCGCAACCAGGAGGCGATCATGCGCCTGCTGGACGAAATGGGTTCGCTCGCCGAAGGCGACCTCACGGTCAAGGCCACGGTGACCGAGGACATGACCGGCGCGATCGCCGACTCGATCAACTTCGCCGTCGAACAGCTGCGCAACCTGGTGCAGACCATCAACGACACCTCGGTGCAGGTCTCGGCCAGCGCCCAGGAGACCCAGGCCACCGCGATGCATCTGGCCGAGGCCGCCGAGCACCAGGCCCGCGAGATCACCTCGGCGTCGAACCGCATCAACGAGATGGCCGAATCCATCAACCAGGTGTCGAAGAACTCCGCCGAGTCCGCCGACGTGGCGCAGCGCTCGGTGCAGATCGCCACCAAGGGCGCGGGGGTGGTGCGCGAGACGATCGCCGGCATGGACTCGATCCGCGACCAGATCCAGGAAACCTCCAAGCGCATCAAGCGCCTCGGCGAAAGCTCGCAGGAGATCGGCTCGATCGTTGAACTGATCAACGACATCTCCGAGCAGACCAACATCCTGGCGCTGAACGCGGCGATCCAGGCGGCGTCCGCCGGCGAGGCCGGCCGCGGCTTCGCGGTGGTGGCCGACGAAGTGCAGCGACTGGCCGAACGCGCGTCCAACGCGACCAAGCGCATCGAGACGCTGGTGCAGACCATCCAGAGCGATACCAACGAAGCGGTCAGCTCGATGGAGCAGACGACCTCGGAAGTGGTCGCCGGTGCGCGCCTGGCCGAGGACGCAGGCACCGCACTGGGCGAGATCGAAAGCGTGTCGACCGACCTGGCAGACCTCATCCAGGGCATTTCGCAGGCCGCCCAGCAGCAGTCCGCGGCGGCATCGAACATCACCCAGACCATGGGCACGATCCAGTCGATCACCGCGCAGACCTCGCAGGGTGCCAGCCAGACCGCCGAGTCGATCGGCAACCTGGCCCAGCTCGCCGCCGACCTGCGCCGCTCGGTCGCCGACTTCAAGCTGCCGGTTTGAAGCGAACCGTCGGACAGCGGACGACCAGGGCAGTGCGTGCAGCAGATCGCGGGGTTGAGATGAGCATGGTGGTGAAAACGACGGCACCGGTGTGCGCCGGGGCCGGTCTTCCCGGCGGCCTCCGCGTGGCCGGCCACCCGCTCGCGCAGCGCATGGCCGCTGCCGGCACGCGCACCGCCGGAGGTGCGCGATGACCACGGCCTTCCGCGATGCGATCGACTACACCACGCTGGGCTGGGTCAAGCCGGAACTCGACGAGACCCTGCGCCAGGCGCGGCTCGAGATCGAGGCGTTCGTCGAGGACGTCTCCGACACCAGCCACATGCGCTTCTGTGCGAGCTACCTGCACCAGGTGCAGGGCACCCTGCGCATGGTCGAGCTGTACGCCCCGGCGATGGTTGCCGAGGAGATGGAGGCACTGGCCGAGGCGCTCGCCCGCGACGCCACGACTGACCGCGATACCGCCTGCGCGACGCTGATGCGCGCGGTGGTGCTGCTGCCCGACTATCTCGAACGCCTGCAGGGTGGCCACAAGGACATCCCGATCGTCCTGCTGCCGCTGCTCAACGAACTGCGCGCTGCGCGCGGTGCCTCCGGGCTCAACGAGAGCGTGCTGTTCGCCCCGGACCTGCAGGCCCCGCTGGCGGTGGAGCTGCCCGGCGTGGCCACGGTCACCGAGGCCGAGCGCAAGGGCAGTGCCGGCACCCAGGCCGCCGACGTCGCCGCGCACCTCGCCGCCTGGCCGGACGACGGTGCGCCGGCCGATCCGCGTGCCTTCGCCGCGGCCGTCGATGCACTGCTGCCGCTCAGCACCGAAGAGCCGGTGCGGCGCATGCTGTGGGTGGCCGCACGCGTGCTTGAAGCGGTCGACGCCGGTGCGCTGGCACCATCGGCCGCGCTGCGCCATGGCTTCGTCGGCGTGGTACGCGAGATCCGCCGTCAGTTCCAGGACGACGGCTTCGGGGTGCCGAACGCGGAAACCGCGCTCGAACCCACGCGGCAGCTGCTGTACCTCGTTTCGGCCGCCCCGGGCGACCATGCCACCCTGCGCGAGCTGCGCGAAGCGTTCCGCCTCGACGGTAGCGAGGCCACCGAGGCCGAGGTGGAACACGCGCGCGGCAGCCTGAGCGGGCGCAACCGCGCCCTGCTCGACACCGTGGCCGGCGCGGTCAAGGAAGACCTGCTGCGGGTCAAGGACGCACTGGACCTGCACCTGCGCACGCAGGCCACCGATCTCGCGTTGCTGGCCCCGCAGGTGGAGGCGCTCGGACAGGTCGCCGACACGCTGGGCATGCTCGGCCTTGGCGTCGCCCGCGGCGTGGTGCAGCAGCAGCGCGAGGCGATGACCGCGATCGTGCGCGGCGAGCGTGCCGCCGACGAGGACGTTCTGCTCGATATCGCCGGCTCGCTGCTCTATGTCGATGCCTCGCTCGACGACCAGGTCGCGCGCCTGGGCAGTCGCGATCCGGACGCCGATACCGACGCGCTCGCCAGCGAGTCGCGCAAGGTGCTGGAAGTGGTGGTGCGCGAGGCGGTGGCGAACTTCGCCGACGCACGCCAGGCCTTTGTCGCTTTCGTCGAGACCAGCTGGGAGCACGGCGAGCTGGTCGACGTGCCGCGCCTGCTGCAGGAAGTCGCCGGCGCGCTGCAGATGCTCGAACTCCCGGAACCGGTGGACTACATCACCGGCATCCGCCGTTACATCGAGACCGAACTGCTGGGCCGGCGTCGGGTTCCCAACGGCCGTCAGCTCGATACCTTTGCCGATGCGCTGGCGAGCCTGGAGTACTACCTCGAGGCGCTGCGCGAGCAGCGGCCCAGCCGTGGCGAGATCCTCGACATCGCGCGCGCCAGCCTCGAGACACTCGGCTACTGGCCGCTGCCCGGCGAGGAGCCGGCGGGCGAGCCGATGGCCGTCGAGCCAGACTCTCCGGTCGACGAGGCCACGATGGATGCCACCGTGGCATTCCTCGACCGGGGCTTCGTACCCGCGACGGCAACGCCGGTCGCGCCGCCCGCGGCGAGTACGCCGGCACCGATCCAGGCGGCCGGCAGCGGCGGCTTCGAAGCCACCGACGACGATATCGACGACGAGATCCGCGAGGTCTTCCTCGAGGAGTTCGCCGAGGAGATCGACAACCTCGACCGCCTGCTGCCGCCCTGGCGCGAGCAGCCGGACGACCTCGAGCGCCTGCGGCCGATCCGCCGTGTCTTCCACACCCTCAAGGGCAGTGGGCGCCTGGTCGGCGCGCGCACGCTGGGCGAGTTCAGCTGGAAGGTCGAGACCCTGCTCAACCGAGTGCTCGACGGCAGCCGTGCCGCCAGCCCGGCCGTCGTGGCGATGGTCGACCAGGCCTTCTACGCGTTGCCGCAACTGCAGGCGGCGTTGCGGGGCCAGGGTGCGATCCGCGTCGATCTCGAGCGCCTGCAGGCCGATGCCGAGCGCATCGCCGCCGGTGACGAAGCGCCACCGGCGCCTGCCACGCTGCCGCCTGCGGTCACTTCGGCGCAGGAACACTGGCAGGTGGACGTCGCCGCCAGCGAGCCCGCCGCCCCGGCGGACGACAGCGCCGGCCCCGAACCGCTGGTGCCGACGGAGGCGCCCCCGGCCATGCCCGCGGATGCGTCCGCGCCCGGCGATGGCGAGCGGATCCCGGCTGCGGTGGATGCGCTGCTGCTGGAAATCCTCGACGCCGAGGTCAACGGCCACCTCGCCGTCCTCGATGCATGGACCGGGCGTGACGTGCCGCAGGTGGATGACGCCCTGCTGCGCGCGGTGCACACGATGAACGGCGCGTTCGCCATGGCCGAGGTGCCGATGGTGACCACCGCGCTGTGGCCCGCCGAAGCCTATGCACGTCGGCTGCATGCCGCCGGCGTCCCGGCCGGCGCGGATGGCGTCGCGGCCATGCGCGCGCTGTCGACGCTGGTGCGCGAGACCCTGGCCGGCCTGCATGAGCCGCATCCGCATGTCTATCGCTGCGATGGCCTCGCCGCCACGCTGGCGTCGCTGCGGGACGCGCTGCCGGAGCCGCCGCCGATGGCCGTCGCCTACGAGGACGACGACGCCACCGGTGTCGACGCGGAGGTCGCGAGCGAACTGACCGTGCTCGATCTGTCGGACTACCTTGGCAGCGGTAGCGACGCCGACGATGCTGTCGCGGGCGACCATAGCCCTGATGTCCAGCAGCTGGAGGCCGATGGCCCCGGAGCCGGACGCGTCGAAGCGGAGCGTCTCGAGGCCGAGCGCCTCGAATCCGAGCGCATCGAAGCCGAACGCCTCGAAGCGGAGCGTCTCGAAGCCGAACGTCTCGAAGCCGAACGTCTCGAAGCCGAACGTCTCGAAGCCGAACGTCTCGAAGCCGAACGTCTCGAAGCCGAACGCCTGGAAGCGGAACGCCTCGAAGCGGAACGTCTCGAAGCGGAACGTCTCGAATCCGAGCGTCTCGAAGCCCAGCGTCTCGAAGCAGAGCGTCTTGAAGCCGAGCGAGTCGAAGCCGAGCGAGTCGAAGCCGAGCGTCTCGAAGCAGAACGCCTCGAAGCAGAACGCCTCGAAGCAGAACGTCTCGAAGCAGAACGCCTCGAAGCGGAACGGCTCGAAGCCGAGCGCCTCGAAGCGGAGCGCCTCGAAGCAGAACGCCTCGAAGCAGAACGCCTCGAAGCAGAACGCCTCGAAGCGGAGCGCCTCGAAGCGGAGCGCCTCGAAGCCGAGCGCCTCGAAGCGGAGCGTCTCGAAGCAGAGCGTCTCGAAGCCGAACGTGCCGAGGCCGACCGTCCGGACGTCGCCGACGACGTCGACGTGGAGGACGGCGACGTCGAAAGCGAACAGGTCGAACTGCCGGCGGCGTCGTTGGCCGACACCGATGCGGAGCGTCTCGAACTCGAGCGCCTCGAGGCCGGTCTGCTCGAAGCCGAACGGATCGAAGCGGAGCGTCTGGAATCGGAGCGCGTGGACGCGGAGCGTCGCGATGCGGAGCGCGCCGGGACAGAGCATGCCGAAACAGAGCATGTCGAAGCGCCGGACACCGGTACCGTCACGTCCCGCGCGGAGGAAGTCGACCCAGACCTTGCGCTGGATATGCGCGAGCTCGACGCCGAACTGCTCGACATCTTCGTCGAGGAAAGTGGCGATCTGCTCGACCATTCCGATGGCCTGCTGGCGCGGCTGCGCGAGGAGCCGGGCGAGCGCGAACCGGTGGTGGGCCTGCAGCGCAACCTGCACACCATCAAGGGCGGTGCGCGGATGGCCGGGATCATGGCCATCGGTGAGCTCGGCCATGCGATGGAATCGCTGCTGGAGTCCGTGGTCGAGCAGCGCTGCGAGCTCGGCCGCGACGGCGTGCCGTTGCTGGAACGTGGTTTCGACCGCCTGCACTCGATGGTCAGCCGCATCGGCGAGCGCCGTGCGGTGGCACTGCCGGAACGGCTGATCGAGGAGTTCGACGCACGCTCGCGCGGTGAAAGCGCCAGCGCCAGCGCCGATGCCACGCCAGGCGTGGGCGAGGCTTCGGCGCCGCCACCGGCCGCGAAAGTCGAGCTGGCGCCGCTGTCGGCCCCGATCGGCGACGATCCGGCGTTCGATGACGACACGCAGGTGCGTGCGCCGCAGGAACAGGTGCGCATCCGCGCCGACCTGCTCGACCGCCTGGTCAACTACGCCGGCGAAGTGGCGATCTACCGCGCCCGCCTGGAGCAGCAGCTGGGTGCGTTCCGTGGCGCGATGGGGGAGATGGAGCAGACCAACATGCGTCTGCGCGACCAGCTCCGCCGCCTCGACATCGAGACCGAAGCACAGATCATCGCGCGCTTCCAGCGCGAGGGTGACACCGGCGATGCGTCTTTCGATCCGCTGGAACTCGACCGCTTCTCCAACCTGCAGCAGCTGTCGCGTGCGCTGGGCGAGTCGGCCGCCGACCTGGCCAGCCTGCAGGGCACGCTCGACGACCTGACCCGCCAGTACGAAACGTTGCTGACCCAGCAGTCGCGGGTCAGCTCCGAGCTGCAGGAAGGCCTCATGCGCACGCGCATGGTGCCGTTCGATTCACTGGTGCCACGGCTGCGCCGCGTGGTGCGCCAGGCGGCGCAGGAAACCGGCAAGCAGGTGCAGCTGAAGCTCGACGGCGCCCAGGGTGAGCTCGACCGCAACGTCCTCGAGCGCATGACCGCGCCGCTGGAACACATGCTGCGCAACGCGGTGGCGCACGGCCTGGAAACGCCCGAACAGCGCCGCGGGGCGAACAAGGGTGAGGAAGGCACGGTGCGCATCGCGGTGCGCCGCGAGGGCTCCGAGGTGGTGCTCGAGGTGGCCGACGATGGCCGGGGCCTCGACCGCGGCGCGATCCGTCGCCGCGCCGAGCAGCGCGGCCTCGTGCGGCCGGATGCGGTGCTGACCAACAGCGCGCTCGACGCGATGATCTTCGAGCCGGGCTTCTCCACCGCCGACGAGGTCAGCCGCCTGGCCGGCCGTGGTGTCGGCATGGACGTGGTCGCAAGCGAGGTCCGCCAGCTCGGCGGCAGCCTCGACATCGCCACCCGCAAGCACGAGGGCACCACGTTCACGCTGCGCCTGCCGCAGACGCTCGCGGTCACCCAGTCGGTGTTCGTACGCATTGGCGAGACCAGCTTCGCGGTACCGATCGCCTCGGTGCGCGGCGTCGGCCGCATCAGCCGCGAGGAGCTGGCCGCGCCGGGCGCGGTGTACAGCTATGGCGGCGACGAGTACGCGCTGCACGACCTCGGCCAGCTGGTCGGCCAGCCGCGCGTACGTGCGGAAGGCCAGCTGCAGGTACCGCTGCTGCTGGTCGGCGCGGGCGAGCTCCGTGCCGCGGTCGCGGTCGACCAGATCATCGGCAACCGCGAGATCGTGGTGAAGCCGGTGGGCCCGCAGGTTGCGTCCGTGCCGGGCATTTTCGGCGCCACCATCATGGGCGACGGCAGCGTGCGGGTGATCCTCGACGTCGCGCCGCTGGTGCGCCGCCAGGCCGCGCTGCCACGCGAGGCCGAGCCGGCGCCGATGCAGGAGCGCCGCCAGGTGCCGCTGGTGATGGTGGTCGACGACTCGGTGACGATGCGCAAGGTCACCGGACGCGTGCTGGAGCGCCACAACTTCGAGGTGGTGACCGCGAAGGACGGCGTCGACGCGCTGGAACGCCTCGACGAGCGCGTGCCGGACCTGATGCTGCTCGACATCGAAATGCCACGCATGGACGGCTACGAGCTCGCCACCCAGATGAAGGCCGATGGGCGCCTGCGCTCGGTGCCGATCGTGATGATCACATCGCGCACCGGCGAAAAACACCGGCAGCGCGCGTTCGAGATCGGCGTGGAGCGCTACCTCGGCAAGCCCTACCAGGAGAACGAGCTGATGCGCAACGTCTACGAATTGCTCGGGATGGAGCGTGCCGGTGCCTGAGGCCGCACCCCGCGTGATCGTCCTGGCGCGTCCGGGCGAGGCCTGTGACCGCCTCCAGGCTGCAGTGCGTGATGCCGGCGCGGAGCTGTTGGGAGCCTTCGACCCCTGCGTGACGACGATGGACGCAGTCGCCGGTACCGGTGCGCAGGCGGTAGTGGTCGCGCTGGAACCAGCACTGGAGGAAGCGCTCGACCGCTTCCAGCCGCTGCTGGCCGACCCCGCCATCACCGTCGTCTTCGAGGAAGCCGAGCTTGCCGCGCAGCGCAGCGGCTGGGACGCGGCGCGCTGGGTCCGCCACCTGGCCGCCAAGCTGCACCGCCATGACGACGTGCTGCCGCCGGGTGCCGGCCAGGACACGACGTTGACCCTCGATGACACCCCGGTCGCGTTCGACACCGGCTATGCCGACATCACCACCGGCGACCTCGAGCGGGTTGCCGACGAGATGCGCGAACACGCCGACGACGTGCCGCGCGGCGAGCCAGCCTCGCTGGATGCCGCGGTGCTGGAGCTCGGCGAGCTCGCACTGGATGCCGATGACGCGTCGGTCACGTCCGATGGAGTGGACGGGATCGTGCTGGGTGACATATCGCTCGAGGACGTGGTCCTCGAGGCTGCGGGCGACGCGGACGCCGAGGCCGCGTCGGACGGCGGCTTCGGCGAACTGGCCCTCGAGGGTGCGGGTCTCGACGATCTGGTGCTCGACGACGACAGCGATTTCGAAGGTGCGCGCAGCGGACATGGCCCCGGGCGCGTCTATCTCGAGCCGGTGGATCTCACCTGGGAGGCGGAGCCCGCGGTGGCCGAGGACGCGCCGTTGATGGCGGACCCGGCTCCCGGGCCCGGGGCGGGAGCCCCGGATGTCGGCGGTCTGTCGCTGGTCGAAGCGGATGCGCCGGTGGTGCCCGCTCTCGCGCGGGCCGCGGATCCGCTTGCCGACCTCGACAGCCGGATCGGCGGCCTGTCGCTGGTCGATGTCGACAGCTACGGCTTCGGCGAGCTGCAGGGCGCGGTGCTGGTGGAAGGCGGGCTTGGGGGGCCGGATCCCGTGCGCCAGCTGCTGGCGGCGCTGCCCGGGGATTTCCCACGGGCGTTGCTGGTGCGCCTGCGCCTGGATGGCGACCGCTACGACCGCCTGGTGCGGCAGATGGCGCGCGCGACCGCGCTGCCGGTGGCGCTTGCCGAAGAGGGGGCGTCGGTGGAACGCGGCACCGTGTACTTCCTGCCGCCATCGCTTCGCGTGGTTGCCGAGCGCGGCCGCCTGCGGTTCACGGTGGGCGACGACGACGGCCTGCGGCTGCCCGACGCACTGCCGGCCAACGACAGCGCGGTGGTGTTTCTGAGCGGTGCCGATGCGGCACTGGTGGACCAGGCGATGGGCGCCGGTTGGGCGGGCACGCTGGTCGTGGCGCAGTCGCTCGACGGCTGTTATGACGCGGCCGCTTCGGCGCGCGTGGCCGAACACGACGGCAGGCTCGCGACCCCGGCGGAACTGGCGACCCTGCTGGTCGAGCGCTGGGCGCCGGGCGTCACGGCAAGCGGCATTGAACTCGAGGCTTCCGATGAATGACGTTCCAGCCGGTGGCGCGCCGCGCGACATCCGCGGCGTAATGATCCAGATCGATGGCGCGCGGTTGCTGCTGCCCAACACGACGATCTCCGAAGTGCTGTCCTATGCCGATCCGGAACCGGTGGACGGTGCGCCGGCGTGGTTGCTGGGCCGCACCCGCTGGCGCGGCTGGGAAGTGCCCCTGGTGGCGTTCTCGCGCGCGACCGGGATCAGCGACAGCGAACGCGGCGACCTCGGCAGCAAGGTGGCGGTGTTGAAGAACCTGCGTGCCGGCGACCGCTTTCCCTATTTCGCGCTGCTGACCCAGGGCTTCCCGCGCCTGGTCAATGTGTCCGCCGACGGCCTGCTGGTGGAAGCAGAAGACGGTGACCTGCCCATCGCGGTGCATGCGCGGGTGCGGCTCAACGAGGACGAGGCGCTGATTCCGGACCTCGAGGCGATGGCCGCATTGATCGAACAGGCGCTGGGCGCCACCGCCTGACGCGCGTCGCTCAGCCGAGGTCGCCGAAGCGTGCCTGCAGGGCCGCGATCGCGGCGAGCCCGGCGGTCTCGGTGCGCAGCACGCGTGGACCCAGGCGGATGCCACCAAACCCCACGGCCTCGAGCACGCTGCGGTCGCGCGGCGACCAGCCACCCTCCGGCCCGACCGCAAGTACGATCCGCGCGTCGGCGGGCGCCTGCAGTGACTGCGTATTGGCGTCGGCGAACGGATCCAGCAGCAGCCGCAGGCCGCCGGCTGGCAAGGCGCCCAGCACTTCCGCAAGCGACGCCGTGGCGGCCACGGAAGGCACCCGCGCACGCCCGCTCTGCTCGCACGCGGCCACCACCACGCTGGTCCAGTGGGCAAGCCGCTTCAGCGCCCGCTCGCCATCCAGCCTCACCTCGCTGCGCTCGCTCTGCACCGGTACCACGGCATCGACGCCGAGCTCGGTGGCCTTCTGCAGGATCAGGTCCATCTTCTCGCCGCGGGCGACGCCCTGCAGCAGGGTGATCCGCAGGGGTGACTCGTTGTCCACCGCGCGACGGTCGAGGATCAGCGCCTCCCCACCGCGCTTGCCGGCGACGACGATACGGGCGTCATGGTCGTGGCCGTCGCCGTTGAACAGCACGCAGGCATCGCCCTCGCGCAGGCGCAGCACCCGCAGCAGGTGCGCGGCAGCGGCATCCGGGAGCGTGATCCGCGCGCCCGGCGCCAGTGGCAGGTCGACGTGGACGCGGGTCAGGCGCATGGGATATCCATCGTGTCGGCCGCGGATTGCACAGATTCGCGGATCAGGGCGGTCGGAAGGCGATCGGAACACGCGCCAGGCCGGTGGACCGGGCGAACGCACGTCGTGGTTCTGCTGTTGACCCGCGTTATCCGCGTGGACCCGTGGCAGGAACGTCGTCGGCTCACGAGGTCGCCGCCTCGATTGCGGAACGGGTGACGTCGGCCAGCAGCTCGAGCTGCCCGTCGTCGATGCAGTACGGCGGCATCCAGTACAGGATGTCACCCAGCGGGCGCAGCAGCACCCCGCGTTCAAGCGCGTGCGTATAGGCCTGCAGGCCGACGCGCCGGGTGCGGTCGAAGGGCGTGGCTTTCCGTCCGCCCTCGGTCAGTTCGATGGCCACGATCATCCCCGCCTGGCGCACGTCGGCCACGTGCGGAAGCGCGGCCAGCGGGGCGGCGAGCTCCGCCATGCGCGCCGCGGTGCGGCGGTTGCGGGCGAGCACGTCGTCGGATTCGAAGATGTCGAGCGTGGCCAGCGCGGCCGCGCAGGCCAGCGGGTTGCCGGTGTAGCTGTGCGAATGCAGGAAGGCGCGCTCGCGCGAGTCGTCGAGAAAGCCCTCGTAGATCGCATCCGTCGCCAGCACCGCGGCCAAGGGCAGGAAGCCGCCGGTAAGGCCCTTCGACAGGCACATCAGGTCCGGCATCACGCCGGCCTGTTCGCACGCGAACATCGTGCCGGTACGGCCGAAGCCCACCGCGATCTCGTCGGCGATCAGGAACACGCCGTGCACGTCGCACAGCTCGCGCGCACGCTTGAGATACACCGGGTCGTGCATGCGCATGCCACCGGCGCACTGCACCCGCGGCTCCAGCACCAGCGCGCAGATTTCGCCGGCGTGGTCGTCGAGGATGCGGGCCAGCGCGTCGGCGGCGTCCTCGGCCTGGTCTGCGGCCGAGCGCCCGTCCGCGGCGAGGTACGCATCGGGAGACGGCGCGAACACCGCCTCCATCAGCAACGGCGCGTAGACGCGGCGGTACAGCGGAATGTCGCCGACCGACAGCGCACCGACGGTCTCGCCATGGTAGCCGTTCTCCAGGGCGACGAACTTCGTGCGCCGCGGCTCGTCCCCACGGTTGGCGAACCACTGGAACGCCATCTTCAGCGCGACCTCGACACCCGCGGAGCCGTTGTCGGCATAGAACACCTTGGCCAGCGACGCTCGGCCGGACTGCCGCGGAGCCAGTGCCAGCAGGCGTTCGGCCAGTTCGACCGCGGGCATGTGCGAGCAGCCGGCGAGGATCACCTGCTCCAGCGTATGCGCCTGCCGCGCGATCGCACCGGCGATGCGCGGCTCGGCGTGGCCGAACAGGTTCACCCACCAGCTGGACACCGCGTCGAGGGTGCGACGCCCGTCCGGGCCGACCAGCCAGGCACCCTCGCCTCGGGCGACCGGCAGCAGCGGCAGGGTGTCCGGGTGCTCGCGCATCTGCGTGCATGGGTGCCACAGCACGGCAAGGTCGCGGGAACGCCAGGCATCGGCCTCGGCTAGAATGGCGGGATCGTGATGCTTCATGGACATGCCCGCATTATCGCCTTCCCGACCGCTGGATGCCGTCGATGACGCGTCGCCTGCCGGTCATCCACGACATCACCGAGCATGACGCCGGCCCCTACCGGCTCGAGCGTCTCGACCTCGAATTCTCCAATGGCGAACGCCGCCGCTACGAACGCCTGCATGGCCGCGGCCATGGCGCGGTGGCCGTGGTGCCGATGCTCGACGACGACACCGTGCTGCTGGTGCGCGAGTACGCGGCCGGCCTGCACCGTTACGAGCTCGGCCTGGTCAAGGGGCGCATCGACGCCGGCGAAACCCCGCTGCAGGCGGCCGATCGCGAACTGAAGGAGGAAGCCGGCTACGGTGCGCATCGCCTCGAGGTGCTGCGCACGCTGTCGCTGGCGCCCACCTACATGAGCCAGCAGACCCATGTGGTGCTGGCACGCGATCTGTATCCCGAGCGCCTGCCCGGCGACGAACCGGAAGAACTGGAAGTGGTGCCGTGGAAACTCGACGCGCTGGACGAGCTGGTGATCCGCGAGGACTGTTCGGAAGGCCGCTCCATCGCCGCGCTGTTCATCGCACGCGAACACCTGCGCCGCCATGCGCGTGGATGAGTCGCTGCGCGAAGGCGTGATCGCGATCGCCCGCGATGCCGCGGTCGCGATCCTGGAGGTCTATGCCGGTGCCTTCGAGGTCGAGCACAAGGCCGACGCCTCGCCGGTGACCGCCGCCGACCTTGCCGCGCACCATCGCATCGTCGACGGGCTGCGCGCGCTGACACCCGGCGTGCCGGTGCTGTCGGAGGAATGCGCCGACGAGGTGCCGACCCGGCAGCGCCACGGCTGGTCGCGCTACTGGCTGGTGGACCCCCTCGACGGTACCCGCGAATTCGTCAAGCGCAATGGCGAGTTCACCGTCAACATCGCACTGGTCGAGGACGGCGTCGCCAGGTTCGGGGTGATCCAGCAGCCGGTCACCGGTGCGCTCTGGCATGGCGTCCCGGGGCGCGGTGCATGGCTGCGCGAGGGCGGCGGCGAACGCGCGATCACGGTGCGCCGGCCCGCCGTCGAACCGTTGCGCGTGGCCGCCAGCCGATCGCATCGCGATGCGCGCACCAGCGCGTTGATGGCGCGCATCGGCAGGACCGAGGCCATCGGGCTGGGCTCCTCGCTGAAGTTCTGCAGGCTGGCCGAAGGGCGGATGGATGTCTACCCGCGCTTCGGCCCCACCAGCGAGTGGGATACCGCCGCCGGCCAGGCGATCCTGGAGGGCGCCGGCGGCCAGGTCCTGGATCCGCAGGGCCGACCGTTCCGCTACAACCAGCGCGACACCCTGCTCAATGGTGATTTCATCGCCTTCGGTGATCCCGGACTGCCCTGGCGCTCCTGGCTGCAGGACTGACGCTCATCGTGTCGCGTGTCGTTGCACGGTCGGCAGCGCCCGCGAAACTTCCCAGGCAATCAATTCCGGAGCCGACAGTGGCACAGCGCGATATCGGTGAACTCCTCGGCATCATGGCGCGCCTGCGCGACCCCGACGGCGGCTGCCCGTGGGATCTTGCGCAGGACTTCGCCAGCATCGCGCCCTACACGATCGAGGAGGCCTACGAAGTGGCCGATGCGATCGCGCGCGCCGACATGCCCGCACTCAAGGACGAACTGGGCGACCTGCTGCTGCAGGTGGTGTTCCATGCGCGCATGGCCGAGGAGGCCGGCGGGTTCGGTTTCGATGACGTGGTCGGCGCCATCTGCGACAAGATGGTGCGTCGCCACCCGCATGTGTTCGGCGACGCCGACCGCGACGATGCCGATGCGGTGGCCCGCAGCTGGGATGCCATCAAGCGCGAGGAGCGCGCCAGCCAGGGCGGGCAGGACGATTCCGCACTGGCCGGCATTTCCGCTGGCCTGCCGGAGTGGATGCGCGCGGTGAAGCTGCAGCAGCGCGCGGCGCGCACCGGCTTCGACTGGCCGGGGCCCGCGCCGGTCATCGCCAAGCTGCGCGAGGAACTCGACGAGGTCGAGGTCGAATTCGCCGCAGTGGCCGCCGACCCGGATGACCCGGTCGCGCAGGCACGCCTGGAGGCCGAGCTGGGCGACCTGCTGTTCGTCGCCGCGAACCTTGCGCGGCATGCGCGTGTCGATGTCGGCCGCGCACTGCGTGGCGCCAACCTGAAGTTCGAGCGGCGCTTCCGCGCGATGGAAGCGATCGCCGCCGGGGAAGACCGGCCGCTGGACCAGCGCACGCTCGACGAGCAGGAAGCGCTGTGGGCGCAGGTGAAGGCCGGCGAGGCGCCCGTCGCGGGGTGACGCGAAGGCCGCGAGGCCTGCATCGTGCGGTCGCCGGTCGGGCAGGCCGCGATGCGTTGTGACGCGCCCGCGGGCTGGGCATCATCGGCCGACGACCTCGAGCCCGGAGACGTGCCATGCCCCGCTTCGCCAGCTTTCGCGAGTTCTATCCGTTCTACCTCGGCGAACACGCGCACCCGGTGTCGCGGCGGCTGCATTTCATCGGCAGCTGCGGCGTGCTCGTGCTGCTGGCCGTCGCCGCCTGGCAGCGCAATGGATGGTGGCTGCTGGCCGCGCTGGTGTGCGGTTACGGGTTCGCCTGGGTCGGGCATTTCTTCTTCGAGAAGAACCGGCCGGCAACGTTCCGGCACCCGCTGTATTCGTTTCTCGGCGACTGGGTGATGTTCAAGGACATCCTCACCGGCCGCATCCGCTTCTGACGCGCCTCAGGTCTCCAGGAAGATCAGCCACGCCGCCACCGCGATCAGCGCGAACCCGGCCCAGTGGTTCCACTTCAGTGGTTGCCCGAGATACCAGCTGGAAAACCACGCGAACACCAGCAGCGTGATCACCTCCTGCATGCCCTTGAGCTGCGGTGCCGAATACACGGCATAACCGATGCGGTTGGCGGGCACCATCAACGCGTATTCGAAGAACGCGATGCCCCAGCTGGCGACGATCGCCAGGACCAGCGGCGCGGAACGGTATTTCAGGTGGCCATACCAGGCGAACGTCATGAACACGTTCGAGGCCAGCAGCAGCAGGATCGGGGCGAGACGTTCGAAACCGGGCATGGCGGTGGCCGGAGCGCGTGGGTGGCGCGACAGCTTACGGCCACCTGTGGCGTTCTTCACGGGGCCTGCACTGGCGGATCGGGTAGTTTCACAAACCTGAAGCGCCCCCAGAAATCCCATTTGGAGTCCTGTTCATGCGTGCAAACCAAGAGCCGGGCGGTCTCGTCCTGATCGTCGAAGACAATCGCAACATCTCGGAGATGATCGGCGAATATCTCGAAGGCAAGGGGTTCGAGGTCGACTACGCCTCCGACGGCCTTGATGGTTACCGGCTGGCCTCGGAAAACAGCTACGACGTCATCGTGCTGGACCTGATGCTGCCGCGGCTGGACGGCATCGAGGTCTGCAAGCGACTGCGCGAGGAAGCGCGCAAATCCACCCCGGTGCTGATGCTCACCGCCCGCGACACCCTTGACGAGAAGCTCACCGGCCTCGGATCGGGCGCCGACGACTACCTCACCAAGCCCTTCGCGATCCAGGAACTGGAAGCACGCCTGCGCGCATTGATCCGCCGCGAGCGCCGCCAGGTCGGTTCGGAAGTGCTCAAGGTGGCCGACCTCGTGCTCGACCCCGCCAGCCTGCGCGCTACCCGTGCCGGCCAGGAGCTGCAGCTGTCGCCGATCGGCCTGAAGCTGCTGACGATCCTGATGCGCGAGTCGCCGCGGGTGGTCAGCCGCCAGGAGATCGAGCGCGAGATCTGGGGCAACAGCCTGCCGGATTCCGATACCCTTCGCAGCCACCTCTACAACCTGCGCAAGACCATCGACAAGCCGTTCGACAAGCCGTTGCTGCATACCGTCCAGAGCGCCGGGTACCGGATCGCGGATATCGAGCAGTCCCCGGCCTGAGGCCGGCCGTAGTCTCCGATGCCCCAGGGAATCCCCAGGAAAGTCCGCTATGCGTTCATGATCCAGGCCGCCCTTGGCAGCCTGGTCATCGTTCTGGGCGTGACGATTGCTTTTTCCACGTCGATGCGCGTGCTCGTCGACGCGCGCCTGCGTGCGCAGGCGGACGAGTACTGGTCGGTGATCGAGCGCGATCCCGTCAATCCCGTGCTGCCGGAAACCGACGTCGTGCACGGCTATTTCCTGCGCCGGGGCACCGCGGAACAACTGCCGTCGACGCTGCGGCGGCTCACGGTGGGCCGCCATTTCCTGGCGGGCGAGGGCCGCGACGTGCTGGTGGAATCACGCGAGGCCGGCGTGCTCGTGGTCAGCATGGACTTCACCCACGCGCGCCGGGTGCTGTGGATGATGGGTGCGCTGCTGATGCTGGGCGGCATCGTCGCGATCCACCTGGTCAGCTGGTTCACCTATCGCACCACGCGCAGGCTGGTGGCCCCGGTCAGCTGGCTTGCGGAGGAGGTGTCGCGCTGGGATCCGGATGCCGCCGACGTGGGCAAGCTCATTCCCGATCGCATTCCCGGCGAGGTCGGGCGCGAGGTCGACCAGCTCAGCAATGCGCTGACCACGCTGTCGTCGCGGGTGCAGGCCTTCGTGCAGCGCGAGCGCGACTTCACCCGCGACGCCAGCCACGAACTGCGCACGCCGCTGACGGTGATCCGGGTGGCAAGCGACATGCTGCTGGCCGATGAGGCGATCCCGCAGCGCTCGCACCGGTCCCTGCAACGCATCCACCGCGCCACCCGCGACATGGAAGCGGTGATCGACGCGTTCCTGATCCTCGCCCGCGAGGACGACATCGCCGTGCAGGGCGAGGACTTCGATGTCCATGACGTGGTCATGGAGGAAGTGGAGAAGGTGCAGCCGCTGCTGCAGGGCAAGCCGGTGGAGCTGCGGGTCAGCGGCCACACGCGACCGCGACTGGATGCGCCACCCCGGGTGCTGGGGGTGATGCTGGGCAATCTGTTGAGCAATGCCTGCATCTTCACCGAGGAAGGCTCGATCGAGGTCGAGGTGTTCGACGACCGTGTCGTGGTGCGCGATACCGGCATTGGCATGTCGCCCGAGGTGCTGCAGCGCGTCTACGACCCGTTCTACCGCGCCGACCCGTTCCGCTCGGGCAAGGGCATGGGCCTGTCGATCGTGCGCCGGCTTGGCGAACGCTTCGGCTGGCCGGTGAGCCTGGACAGCCGGCCCGGCCAGGGCACCACGGCGACGATCCGCTACGGCTGATGCCGGGCAGGCGTCCGCGCCGGCAGCCGCTGCCGGGCGCGGGATGGCCTGCTGCCGCCATGCCGCGCCGGTCCTGCGCTCCGGACGCCGCTCCGGCACTCCGCTTCGACCGCGCCTCCTCCCGCCGTGGTGCGAACGCAACCGCGCTGGCGTCGCGCGTGCCGGGCTGTCAACGTGCGCGGCCCGTGCGCGTTCCCCTTCCTGATCTCCACCATCCCGCAGCCATGAGCCCAGCCAAGCCGTCACCCCGCGCCACCCGTCCGCGTGGACGTTCCGCCCGCTTCCTCAAGCCGGCAATCGCCGTGCTCGCGATTTCGCTGGTCGCAGCCGGCGCCTGGTGGTGGCAGGGCAGCCGCGCATCCACCGGCGAAGGACCGTGGCGCACCGTGCCGGTGGAGCGTGGCGACATCCGCGTGGCGATTTCCGCCACCGGCACGCTGAGCGCCACCAGCACGGTGATCGTCGGCTCGCAGATTTCCGGCCAGGTCACCGACGTGCTGGTGGACTTCAACGACACGGTGGAGGCCGGGCAGGTGATCGCCCGCATCGACCCGAGCACCTACCAGGCGCAGATCGACCAGGGCAACGCCCAGGTCTCCAGCGCACGGGCATCGCTGGCGCAGGCCGAGGCGGCGCTGCGCAATGCCGAGCTCGACTATCGCCGCAAGTCCGACCTGGGCGACGCCCAGCTGGTGGCCCGGGCCGATGTCGACCTGTCGCGTGCCGCGCTCGACCAGGCGCGTGCGCAGCGCGACGCCGCGCGCGCGCAGATCGCCCAGCAGACCGCGTCCACCCGCACCAGCCAGGTGAATCTCGAGCGCACGGTGATCCGTTCGCCGGTCGACGGCGTGGTGCTGGTGCGCAATATCGAACCCGGCCAGACCGTGGCGGCCAGCCTGCAGGCACCGGAGCTGTTCACCATCGCCGAGGACCTGTCGAAGATGCAGATCGAGCTCGAGGTCGACGAGGCCGACATCGGCCAGGTGGAAGTCGGCCAGGGCGTGAGCTTCAGCGTCGATGCGTTCCCCGACCGCCAGTTCCGCGGCGAGGTCGCCCAGGTCCGGCTGTCGGCGACCAACACCAACAACGTGATCACCTATCCGGTGGTGGTCAGCGTCGACAACAGCGACCGCACGCTGCTGCCGGGGCTGACGGTCAATGCCGAGATCGAGGTGAGCCGCCGCGATGGCGTGCTCAAGGTGTCCAATGCCGCGCTGCGCTACAAGCCCAGCGATGCGCAGCTGGCGGCGTCGCAGGGATCGGGCCCGCGTGGCGGCGGTGGCAGCGGCGTTGCCGACGATCTCGCCCGGGCCGCGCAGGAACTGGAGCTCACCGCACAGCAGCAGTCCGCGTTCGACGAAGCGCTGGCCGCGATCCGCGAGCGCATGGCGGCGCGCCAGGCCGCGACGCCGGCGCAGGGCCAGGGCGGCGGCATGTTCGGCGGGCCCGGGATGCGCGTGGCCGGCTCCGGCGGCGGCGACATGGCCGCGCAGATCCGCCAGCGCATGATGCAGCGCTACCAGCAGGATTTCGCCGCGTTCCGCGCCACTCTCGATGACAACCAGCGCAGCCGATGGGATCGCGCGCTCAACGCCATCGTCGGCGCACGGCGTGCGCCGCTGTACCGGCTGGTCGACGGCCAGCCGCATGCGGTGATGGTGCGCGTGGGCGCAAGTGACGGCAGCGCAACCGAGATCGCCGGCAACCTGCAGGAAGGCGACCTGGTCATTACCGGCGAGCGCGCGGCGCCATGAACGCTGCGGTTCCGGTGATCGAAACCCGCGGGCTGGGCAAGGTCTATTCGGCGGGCACCGAGGCCGAGGTGGTCGCCCTGGCCGGCGTCGACCTGCGGATCATGCATGGTGATTTCGTCGCCATCATGGGGCCGTCGGGCTCGGGCAAGTCGACGCTTATGAACCTGATCGGCTGCCTGGACACCCCGACCGGCGGCCAGTACCTGTGCGACGGCATCGACGTCGCCACCCTGGATGCCGAGGCGCTGGCCGAACTGCGCCGCGACAAGATCGGCTTCGTCTTCCAGGGCTTCCACCTGCTGCCGCGGATGACCGCGCTGGAGAACGTGGCGATGCCGCTCGGCTACGCGCGGGTGCCGCCGGCGGAGCGCGCGGAACGCGCGCAGGCGGCGCTGGAGTCGGTGGGCCTCGGCGCGCGTTCCGGCCATCGGCCCAACGAGCTCTCCGGTGGCCAGCAGCAGCGCGTGGCGATCGCGCGCGCACTGATCAACCAGCCGCCGGTGCTGCTGGCCGACGAGCCGACCGGTGCGCTCGATTCCAGGACCGGCGAGGAGATCCTGGCGCTGTTCAAGCGCCTGCGCGACGACGGCCATACCGTGGTGCTGATCACCCACGATGCCGAAGTGGCCGCGCATGCCGACCGCACCTTCGTCATGCGCGACGGCGAACTGCACGAGGAGCCGCGATGAATTTCTCCGACGTCCTGCGCACCGCGATCCATGCGCTGCGCGGCAACTGGATGCGCAGCACGCTGACCTCGCTGGGCGTGATCATCGGCATCGCGGCGGTGATCGTGATGGTGTCGGTCGGCCAGGGCACCCAGGCCGAACTCGACAAGCTGGTCTCCGGCCTCGGCTCGCAACGGCTCGACATCTCGCCGGGTTCGCGGCGCGGGCCCGGCGGCGCGCGCGGCGCGTCGTCGAGCTTCTTCACCCTGACCGAGGGCGACGTCGAGGCGATCCGCGAGGAGATTCCCGAGGTGCAGTACGTGTCGGGTTCGCTGCGCGGCAACACCCAGGCGGTGTACGCGGAGAACAACTGGGCGGCGAGCTGGCAGGGCGTGCAGCCGGACTTCTTCGCGATCAACGGATGGGTGCTCGCCGATGGCGATGGCTTCCAGCCGCAGGACTACACGGGCGCGGGCAAGGTGGCGATCCTTGGTGAAACGGTGCGCCGGCAGCTGTTCGGCGATGCCAGCGCCGTTGGCGAGACCATCCGCCTCGGCCGCGTGCCGTTCACCGTGGCCGGCACGCTCGAGCCGAAGGGGCAGGGCGGCTGGGGGCAGGACCAGGACGACGTGATCATGGTGCCGATGGCCACCGGCCGGCGCAGCCTGCTCGGCGCGATGGGCCTGCCGCCGCGCGCGGTGATGCAGATCGCACTGACGGTGGCCGATGTCGAGGACCTCGGTTACGTGCAGTCCGAACTCGAGGCGCTGCTGCGCCAGCGCCACCGCATCGGTCCCGGCGACGAGGACGATTTCACCGTGCGCAACATGGCCGAGATCGTCGCCACGCGCACCGCCACCACGCGGCTGATGTCGCTGCTGCTGGGCGCGGTGGCCACCATCTCGCTGGTGGTGGGCGGCATCGGCATCATGAACATCATGCTGGTCTCGGTGACCGAGCGGATCCGCGAGATCGGCCTGCGCATGGCGGTCGGCGCCGGGCCGTCGGACGTGCGCCGGCAGTTCCTTGCCGAGGCGATGCTGATCTCGCTGATCGGCGGCGCGATCGGCATCGCCCTGGGCGTGGTCGGCGCTTTGCTGGTGAGCCGCATGGGCTCGCTGCCGGTGGAATTGAATGCCAATGTAATCGGCATGGCCGCGGGGTTCTCGGTGGCGACGGGCCTGTTCTTCGGTTACTACCCGGCCCGCAAGGCCTCGCAGCTCGATCCCATCGAGGCGCTGCGGCAGTAACGAAGCAGGGCCGCACCCGGAAGGTGCGGCCCTGTGATGCCGGCAATGCCCCGCCCGACGAGGGACGCGGGGCGGTGCCCGGGGCTAGCGCGTATACAGCAGCCGGTTCGGCGAACCGCTGCCGATGCCGGTCAGGCGGTTGGTGGTGGCGTTGGTGTAGAGCCAGTTGCGCACCGTGGCCGGCGACGCCGACGGATTGTTGGTGAGGTACAGCGCGGCCGCGCCGGCCACGTGCGGCGACGCCATCGAGGTGCCGCTGATGGTGTTGGAGGCCGAGGTGCTGGTGGACCACGCCGAGGTGATCGACGAGCCCGGCGCGAAGATGTTCACGCAGCTGCCGAAGTTGGAGAACGACGAACGTGCGTCGGTGGAGGTGGTGGATCCGACCGTCACCGCGTTGGTCACCCGTGCCGGTGAGTAGTTGCAGGCATTGGCGTTGCTGTTGCCGGCTGCGACCACGACGGTCACGCCGCTGTTGATCAGGTTGTTGGTGGCGTTGTCGGTCGCGGTCGACGCGCCACCGCCCAGGCTCATGTTGGCCACCGCGGGCAGCACGCGGTTGGCGCGCACCCAGTCGATGCCGGCGATGATCGTCGAGTTGGTGCTGCCGCCGGTGCAGCCGAACACACGTACCGGCACCAGCCGCACCTGCTTGGCGATGCCCCAGGTGGTGCCGCCGATGGTGCCCGCGACATGGGTGCCGTGGCCATTGCAGTCATTGGTGCCACGGCCGTCGCTGATTGCCGAGTAGCCCGACAGCAACCGGCTGCCGAACTGGGTATGGCCGGTGCGGATGCCGGAGTCGATCACGTAGGCGCGCACGTTGGAGGCGGTCGGCGTGTAGATGTAGGTGCCGTTCAACGGCCGGTCGCGCTGGTCCACGCGATCCAGGCCCCAGGTCGCATTGCTCTGGGTGGCCGAGAGTTCGACGTAACCGTCCTCCTCGATATAGGCCACGCGCGGATCGTGCAGCAGCTTCTGGATCACGCGCGGGTCGGCGCGCACGGCCATGCCCTGCAACGCATGCGAGTACACCGCGTCCACGGTTACCGGGAAGCGCGCGGCAATGTCCACCACCATGTTTTCCACCTCGGCCACGCGCGCGGCCTTGGCCGTCGCGTCGATGCCGCCATCCTGCGTGTCCGCCAGCCGGGTGCGGACGCCATCCTCGTGGAAGACCACGATGTACTGGCCGGGAACCGGTTGTTCGGCCTTGCGCAGTTCCCCGGCCAGCGCGGTGCCGGAGAGGGCGATGGACAGTGCGAGTACGAGCACGCGTTGCTTGAGCATGACTTCCTCCAATGAAGAGCGTGATGGACACCGTTCCCCCCGATTGCCGGACCAGATGCCGCGTCCGTGCCGGGTGCTGTCAACCGCGATGGCGCGCGGCCTGCCATGTTTGCGATGGCCGACAGACCTGAACTGTGCTGCAGGCCCGATGGGCGTTCATGCAAGCGTTTGCATATCACCGGCCGGCGTGTCGTTTGACGCGCTGCGTCACCGGGTTGCGCGGGCCCGGAGGATTCGATTGCTATGCTGCCGCCGTCTTCAGGGAGATCGACATGCGGGCTTTCCTTCTGTGCTGTGCGCTGGTCCTGGGCGCGCCTTGCGTGGCCTCGGCCCAGGCGCAACCGACTGCGCTGGTGATCCACGGCGGCGCAGGCGTCATCGAACGCAAAGCGCTGTCGGCCGACGCCGAGCGCGTGATACGCGGGACCTTGGATGCCGCGCTCGATGCCGGCCATGCGGTGCTGGCAGGTGGTGGCAGGGCGCTCGATGCGGTCGAGGCCAGCGTTCGCGTGCTGGAGGAATCGCCGCACTTCAATGCCGGCAAGGGCGCGGTGTTCAATGCCGAGGGGCGCCACGAGCTCGATGCCTCGGTGATGGAAGGCCATACCCGTCGTGCCGGCGCGGTGGCGGCGGTGTCGACGGTGCGCAGCCCCGTGCGCCTTGCGCGCCGGGTCATGGAGCAATCGCCGCACGTGATGCTGATCGGCGAGGGCGCAGAGCGCTTCGCCGACGACCATGCCGACCTCGAACGGGTGCCCAATCACTGGTTCGACACGCCGCAGCGCCGCGAGCAGCTCGAGCGTGCACAGGCCAGCGAGGCCCAGCGCCAGGCCGGGCGCGACGTGCCGGTCGCGCCCGATGCCTATTTCGGCACCGTGGGTGCAGTCGCGCTCGACAGCCACGGCCATATCGCCGCGGCCACGTCCACCGGCGGCATGACCAACAAGCGCTGGGGCCGCGTCGGCGACGCGCCGATCATCGGGGCCGGCACCTGGGCCGATGATCGCTGCGGCGTGTCGGCCACCGGCTGGGGCGAATTCTTCATCCGCAACGCCGTGGCGCACGACATCTGCGCGCGCGTGGCCTACCGCGGCGACAGCCTTGCCGAGGCGGCCGGCCACGTCATCGGCGAGGTCATTCCCGCGCAGGGCGGCGATGGCGGAGTGATCGCGCTGGACGCGCAGGGCAACGTCGCATTGCCGTTCAATACGCCGGGCATGTACCGCGGGTGGATCGGTGCCGACGGCCGCCGCGGCGTGGCGATCTTCGCCGACGAATGACCCCGCGGCGTTGACCTCGGGTCGACCCTATCCGGGTCGACCCCGGCTTGCCGGCGCACGCAGTGGGACACGAGACTGCGCTCATCCTCGCAGCCGCGGAACCGCCATGACTGCCATCTCGAGCCACTCCATCGCCTGGGGCGACACGCTGTCGCACATCGCCCAGCGCGCCGGTTCCACCGTCGATGCGCTGATGGCGTTGAACCCGCACATCACCGATCCCGACGTGATCTACGCCGGTACTTCATTGCGCCTTGGCGGCGGCGAAGGCGCGAGCGCCGCCGACAGCACCTCCACCGCGATCGGCACCCGCAGCGTGGCCGGCACCGATGCCCTGGCCCGCGGCGGCAATGCGGCGTCGATCGCGCAGCAGTTCCTCGGCACCCATGTCGGCGAACTCAAGCACAGCGGCCAGCTGCCCATGCAGACCTGGGTGCCGGACAACGTCAACTGCGCGAACTTCGTCTCCGCCTGCCTGCAGCAGGCCGGGGTCATCGATGCCAGCCAGGGCAGCGCATCGGTGGACCAGCTGGCCGGCAACCTCAAGGGCGACGGCTGGCAGACCGTGTCGCTGCAGGATGCGCGTGCCGGCGACGTGGTCCTGATGCAGCGCGACGGGCAGTCCCACGTGGTCCTGTTCGCCGGCTTCGAGAACGGCCAGCCGCGCTTCATCGGGTCCAACAACGTCAACAGCGACGGCACCCAGAGCATCAGCTGGGGCGGTGCGTCCGGACGCTACGAGATCATCACGCCGCCACGTTGATGGCGGCAGCGCTTGGCGGAAGGCCCGGTACCCGCCGGGCCTTGCGCGTTGCAGAGCCGCCGCTGCGGCCACGCCCTGCGCAGCGACTTGCGGAGCCGTCAGGGCGGGCTCAGAACCCGAACAGCTGCCGCGGCGCCGCGTGGGTCGTCGGCCAGGTGAGCCAGGCCACATCGGCCGGGCCAATGGCGTGATCCACCAGCATCCATGCGCCCTCGTCGTCGCGGCGCAGCAGGGCCACGTGCAGGTCGGACATGCCGCCCTGCGCGGCGCGCTCGGCGAATGCGGTGCCTGTGTAGTCGGGGCGGCCGCCCTCCGGGGCCTCGAGACGCCCCTGCACGAACGCCCACGGGCCCAGGGTGTCCATGCGTTCGATGCGTAGCGTGACCCGCTGGTCGGACGCTGCCAGCACGGGCGCGGTGGCCGCAACGGCGATGGCCGCATGGTCGGGGTGATCGGGCAGCAGGGCCACCGGCGTGGTCGAGGCGAACGTGCTGGACATGGCTGCGGCTCCGTTGGCGGGTGTCAGAGAGGGAAGCGCGTCCGCATCGGCCGGGGGCCGCGCCATGGCTGGCGCCGCGTGCCGGCGGGTTTCTGCGGCCGTGGTGGTGTCAGCGTCCCAGGTACGCGCCGATGATCTGCCGCCACAGCGCGTAGCCCTGGGCATTGAGATGCAGTCTGTCGGCCAGGAAGAGGTCGTCGCGCGGATCGCCTTCGGCATCGAGCATCGGGGTGAAGACGTCGATGTAGTCGACGTCGGGCTGTCGACGCGCCCAGTCGGCGATCAGTGCATTCGCCTCGCGCTGCTGTCCGATCCGGTCCGCATTGAACGGGCTGGGCTTGATCGAGATGAAGGCCACCGGCGTGCCCGGAAGCTCGCGCTGGATGCGCTCGGCGAAGCGGCGGGCATCGGCGGCGACCTGGGCGGGGCTGCGGCCGGACATCAGGTCGTTGTCGCCCGAATAGATCAGCACCCGGCGTGGGCGGTAGCGGATCGCGATCTCGTCGGCGTAATGCACCGCGTCGCGGAACTGGGAGCCGCCGAAACCGCGGTTTAGCACCGGCAGGTCGCCGAAGGCGCGTTCGAGGTCGGGCCACATCCGCACCGACGAGCTGCCCGTGAACACGACAGGCCGCGGCGGCGGTGGTCTGGCGGCATCCTCGGCCGCGAAGCGCGCCATGTCGTCGACCCAGGCGGGCGACGACACCGGGTCCAGCGGCAGCATCTCGGCTGCGGTCGCGGTGGGGCGCGCGCTGGCGCAGGCGACGCTGGCGCAGAGCAACGTCGCGGCCAGCAGGGCGCGGATGAGGCGGAACGGGAGCGGCATCGGCGGCCTCGGGGGCAGGTGGGTGACCAGTCAAGCAGGGCGCCCGTCGCGATGCAAACCCGGGCCGCCACGCATGACGGCCCATGCACCCCGTGTGGCAGAATGTCCGGCTTCCGGTCCGTTACCGTGCCCGCCTGATCCGCATGACCGCCGCGTCTTCCGTACCGCCCGCGCATCGCCGCGGCGTGCCGCCTGTCCAGGCCGGCGCCGTATCGCGGGACCGCGCGTGAGCGATGGACGGGACCGGACACTGGCCGCGCGGGCCGGCAAGGATGTGGAAAGCGACGGTATGGTCGCTGCAGGGCCTGCGGGCGGCGTGGCTGCACGAATCGTCGTTCCGGCTGGAAGTCTGCCTGCTGCTGGTGCTTGCGCCGCTGGCGCTGTGGCTGGGCGCCGACGGGCTGGAACGCGCGCTGCTGCTGGGCAGCTGCCTGCTGGTCCTGGTCGTGGAGCTGCTGAACTCCGCGATCGAGGCGGTGATCGAGCGCTTTGGCGGCGAGTGGCACGAGCTGGCCGGGCGGGCGAAGGACATGGGATCGGCCGCGGTGTTCGTGGCGATGCTGAACGTACTGCTGGTGTGGGGGCTGATCCTGCTCCCGCGCTGGCTCTGACCGGCTGCGGCCGGCTCCGACAAGGGCGACCAAGACGATGATGGAACTGTTGACCGACCCGCAGGTATGGATCCTGCTGGTGACGCTGGCCGCGATCGAGATCGTGCTCGGCATCGACAACCTGGTGTTCATTTCGATCGCGGTGGGCAAGCTGCCGATCGAACGGCGCGAGTTCGCGCGCAAGTTCGGCATCGCGGTGGCCTGCATCACCCGCGTGGGCCTGCTGTTGACGCTGGCCTGGCTGGCGCGGCTGACCACGCCGCTGTTCGAGCTGTTCGGGCGCGGGGTTTCGGTGCGCGACCTCATCCTGATCCTCGGCGGCCTGTTCCTCATCGTGAAGGGCGCGATGGAGATCCGCGAGCAGCTCAAGGGCGAGGAGCATGGCGACGTCAGTGCCGCGGGCGCGGCGACGGCCTCGTTCGGCTCGGTCATCGCGCAGATCGCGGTGATCGACATCGTCTTCTCGCTGGACTCGGTGATCGCGGCGGTCGGCATGGCCGGCGAGTACGTGCCGGTGATGGTGGCGGCGATCCTGATCGCGGTGGCGGTGATGCTGCTGGCCGCGCAGCCGCTGGGCCGCTTCATCGATGCCAACCCGACGGTGAAGATGCTGGCGCTGGCCTTCATCGTGCTGATCGGCGTGTACCTGACCTTCGACGGCTTCGGCCTGCATATCCCGAAGGGTTACATCTACGGCGCGATGGGTTTTTCCGCGTTCGTGGAGATCCTCAACCTGTGGGCCAAGCGCAACACCATGCGCAACCAGGGCAAGCGGGTGCCGCCGGTGGACGAGCCGCGGCAGCCAATGCCGCGCTGAGAGCCGTGATGAGTTCCCGGCCGGCGCTGTCGGCCGGGTCTGCCTGAGCCCAGGAGCCGTACACCGATGACGATCCTGCACCAGATCGATCCCGTGGCGTTTGCGCTGCCAGCCTTCGAGGTGTTCGGCCGCGAGTTCCATCCACAGGTCCACTGGTACGGGCTGATGTACCTGGTCGCGTTCGCCAGCGCCTGGCTGCTCGGCCGCGCGCGCGTGCGCGCAGGGCGCCTGCCGGGCGTGGACTACAACGCGTTCGGCGACCTGCTGTTCTACTGCATGTTCGGGGTGATCCTCGGCGGACGCGTCGGCTACGTGCTGTTCTACGCCTTCGGCGATTTCATCGCCGATCCGTCGATGCTGCTGCGGCCATGGGAAGGCGGGATGAGCTTCCACGGTGGCCTGCTCGGCGTGCTGGTGGCCTGTGGGCTGTGGGCCCGGCGGCAGCGGCTGCATTTCTTCGATGTCATGGATTTCGCCGCGCCGCTGGTGCCGCTGGGGCTCGGCGTGGGCCGGATCGGCAACTGGATCGGCGGCGAGCTCTGGGGCCGCACCACCGACGCCGGCTGGGGCGTGGTGTTTCCCAAGTCGCTGCCGCAGCCGTTCTGGAGCATGGACCTGGAATCGCTGCGCGCGCTGCATGCCAGCGGCGCGCTCGACGCCTACGCGCGGCACCCCTCGCAGCTCTACCAGGCCTTCCTCGAGGGGGTGGTGCTGTTTGCGATCGTCTGGACCTTCTCGATGAGGCCTCGCCGACGCTATGCCGTGTCGGGCAGCTTCGCGCTGGGTTATGGCGTGTTCCGCTTCATCGTCGAGTTCGTGCGCGAGCCCGACGCGCAGCTGGGCTATCTTGCCTTCGGCTGGCTGACGATGGGCCAGGTGCTGAGCCTGCCGCTGATCGCGCTGGGCCTGTTCCTGTTCTGGAAGTCGCGCACCGCACCGGTGCTCGAACCCCAGCCGCCGCTCGCACCGGCCGGGACGCGCTGACATGCACGCCTACCTCGACCTGTTGCGGCACGTACTCGAGCACGGGGCGGAGAAGTCCGACCGCACCGGCACCGGCACCCGCAGCGTGTTCGGCTGGCAGATGCGCTTCGACCTCAACGCGGGCTTTCCGCTGGTCACCACCAAGAAGCTGCACCTGCGTTCGATCATCCACGAGCTCCTTTGGTTCCTGAAGGGCGAGACCAACATCGCCTACCTGCGTGACAACCGGGTCAGCATCTGGGACGAGTGGGCCGATGCCGACGGCGAGCTCGGCCCGGTCTACGGCAAGCAATGGCGGCGCTGGGCCGACGGACGCGGTGGCGAGATCGACCAGATCCGCTGGGTCATCGACGAGATCCGCCGCAATCCGGATTCGCGCCGGCTGGTGGTCAGTGCGTGGAACGTGGCCGACCTGCCGGCGATGGCACTGCAGCCCTGCCACGCGCTGTTCCAGTTCTACGTGGTCGATGGAAAGCTCAGCTGCCAGCTCTACCAGCGCAGCGGCGACATCTTCCTCGGCGTGCCGTTCAACATTGCAAGCTATGCGCTGCTCACCCATATGGTGGCGCAGGTGACCGGGCTGGGCGTGGGCGACTTCGTGCACACGCTGGGCGATGCGCACCTTTACTCCAATCATTACGAACAGGCGCGCGAGCAGCTGGCCCGGGAGCCACGCGCGCTGCCCACGTTGCGCCTCGATCCCGCGGTCAGCGACCTGTTCGCGTTCGTGCATGACGACATCCAGGTGGTCGATTACGATCCGCATCCGGCGATCCGCGCGCCCGTGGCGGTCTGATGGCAGCCGGCCGCCCACGCATCAGCCTGGTGGCGGCGCTCGACCGCCGGGGTGCCATCGGCCGTGACAACGCGATGCCATGGCATCTGCCCGACGATCTGCGGCGCTTCAAGCGGATCACCCTTGGCAAGCCGGTGCTGATGGGGCGACGTACCGCGCAGTCGCTGGGCCTCGCCTTGCCGGGCCGTGACAACCTCGTGCTGACCCGTAGCGGGCAGGTGCCGTTTGACGGCATGCGCGCGATCGGCACGCTCGACCAGGCGCTTGCCCTGGATGTGCCGGAGCTGTGCGTGATCGGTGGCGGGGAGATCTACGCCCTGACACTGCCGCTGGCCGACGTGCTCCACCTCACCCATGTGGATACGGTGGCCGAAGGCGCCGACGCGTTCTTCCCCGAGTGGGACGACGGCGGCTGGATTGCCGGGCCGGCCGAGCATCACCCGGTCGACGCACGCCACGCGCTGCCATTCGACTTCGTCGACTATACCCGTCCCGTCTGAGCGCGCGTCGCAGGCTGGGGCCGCATCACGCCCGTTCCGCGCGTCAGCCGCGGCGTTCGCCCTCGGGCACATCACGGCCCGGCACCTGCACCACGCGCAGTTCATCGGTATCGAGCTGCAGGGCGGTCAGCCTGCCGCCCCAGACCGCGCCGGTATCGATCGCATGCACGCCGTGGCCGATGAAGAGGCCAAGCGTGGACCAGTGCCCGCAGACGATCCTGAGGTCGCGTTCGGCGCGACCCGGCACTTCGTACCATGGATACAGGCCGGCGGCCTGGGTGCCTGGCGCGCCCTTTTCCTCGAACGCGATGCGCCCGCGCGGGGTGCAGTAACGCATCCGGGTGAACACGTTGATGATCGCGCGGTCGCGGTCCACGCCGCGCAGGCCGGGCGACCATGCCGGCTTGTCACCGTACATGTGCCGCAGCAGCTTGCGATGCCCGGGGCCGCGCAGGCGTTCCTGCACCTCGCCGGCGTGCGCCTCGGCATCGCGCGTGGTCCATCTGGGTGCAAGGCCGGCGTGCACCATCATCCAGCCCAGCTCGCGGTCGGCATGCACCAGCGGGCAGCCGCGCAGCCAGTCCAGCAGCACGTCGCGATCGGGCGCGAACAGCACCCGTTGCAGGTCGGCATTGACCCGACGCTGCTGCGCCTCGTCGCGCCCGCCGATGGCGAGCAGCGACAGGTCATGGTTGCCCAGCACCACGGTGGCCGACGCGCCCAGCGAGTGCACCAGCCGCAATGTTTCCAGCGATTCGCCGCCGCGGTTGACCAGGTCGCCACAGAACCACAGCCGGTCGACCGCCGGGTCGAAGCGAAGCTTTTCCAGCAGCCGTTGCGTAGGCCCGTAGCAGCCCTGCAGGTCGCCGATTGCCCAGACCGCCATGCGCGCCGCCTAGTGCAACGTACGCGGGACGGACAGCGTGAACGGCGGGATCGGTGCATCGAAATGCGTGCCGTCCTCGCCGACCATGTCGTAACGGCCCTGCATGCTGCCGACCGCGGTCTCGAGCACCGCGCCGGAGGTGTATTCGAACTGCTCGCCCGGCTCGATCAGCGGCTGCTCGCCGACCACGCCTTCGCCATGCACCTCGTCGACCTTGCCGTTGCCGTCGGTGATGATCCAGTGGCGTGACACGAGCTGTGCCGCACGACGGCCGAGGTTGCGGATGCGGATCGTGTAGGCGAACACATACCGGTCGTGGTCCGGCTCGGATTCCTCGTCGAGGAAACGCGTCGCGATCTGGATTTCCAGTGTGTAGTCCGGTCTTTCGTCCATGCGCACAGTGTATCGTCCGCAGCCGCAAAGAGCGGGTGAGGCGAAGCCCCGATCGCCGACTACGCCTCGGCCGGAGCCTTCGACAGCGCGATGAAGTCGGCGACCTCGAGCTGTTCCGCGCGTTGCCCGGGATCGATGCCGGCCGACGCGATCGCCTCCGCGGACAACAGCCCGCCCAGTGCATTGCGCAGGGTCTTGCGGCGCTGGCCGAACGCGGCGCGCACGATTGCCGCGAAGCGCGCGCGATCGTCGATCGGCACGCGCGCGGGCGGTTTCGGCACCAGCCTCACGACCGCGGAGTCCACCTTCGGTGGTGGCCGGAACGCACCGGGCCCGACGGTGAACAGCGGGGTCACGTCGCACCAGGCCTGCAGCATCACGCTCAGCCGGCCGTAGACCTTGCTGCCGGGCCCGGCCGCCATGCGGTCGACGACCTCCTTCTGCAGCATGAAGTGCATGTCGATGATGGCGTCGGCGTGGTCCAGCGCGTGGAACAGGATCGGCGAGGAGATGTTGTAGGGCAGGTTGCCGACCAGCCGCAGCGTGCCGCCGGGGCCGGCCAGTTCGCTGAAGTCGACCTTGAGTACATCGCGGTGCACGATCGCCAGCTCACCGATGGGCCCGGCCGCCGCGGTCAACGGCGCGATCAGGTCGCGATCGAACTCGATCACCGTCAGCGTGCGATGGGTGCGTAGCAGCGGGAAGGTCAGCGCGCCCTGGCCGGGACCGATCTCGACGATGCGCTCGCCCGGCTTCGGGTCGATCGCGTGCACGATGCGGTCGATCACCCCGCGCTCGTGCAGGAAATGCTGGCCCAGTGCCTTCTTGGCGCGGCCGAAGCCGGTGTCGTTGGTGTCGATGCTCACAGCAGGCGGGTTCCAGGAGGGACGTCGGCGTCGGGTACGCACAGGACCACGCGGCCCTGCGCGTCGTGGAAGCCGGTGACCAGGCATTGCGACATCAGCGGGCCGATCTGCTTCGGTGCGAAGTTCACCACCGCCACCACCAGCCGGCCCACCAGCGTGTCCGGGGTGTAAAGGCCGGTGATCTGCGCGCTGGACCTGCGCACGCCGATCTCCGCGCCGAAATCGACCTCGAGTACATAGGCCGGCCTGCGTGCTTCGGGAAACGCGCGCGCGGCAAGCACCCGGCCCACGCGCAGTTCCACGCGCTCGAAGTCCTCCCAGCCGATCGTCGGCATCGCTGCCGCGGGGCGGGTCATGCGGCTATTCCCTCGGCGCGGCGACCGGCCAGCTGCGTGCAGGTGGCGATGGCCGCGAACAGGCTCGACGGATCGGCGGTGCCGCGGCCGGCGAGATCGAGCGCGGTGCCGTGGTCCACCGCCACCCGGGGATAGGGCAGGCCGAGCGTGAGGTTCACGGCCTGCTCGAAGCCGCTGTACTTCAGCACCGGCAGGCCCTGGTCGTGATACATCGCCAGCACCGCGTCGTACCCGGCGAGGCGCGCAGGCAGGAACGCGGTATCGGCCGGCAACGGCCCGCGCAGGTCGAAGCCGTCGACCGTGCGCAGCCGCTCCAGCAGCGGGGCGATGACGTCGAGTTCCTCGCGGCCCAGGTGGCCGTCCTCGCCCGCGTGCGGGTTCAGGCCCAGCACCGCGATCACCGGGTGCGCACGACCGAAGTCGCGTCGCAGCGCCGCGTGCAGGATCCGCACCACGCGCTCGAGCAGCGGCGCGTCGATGGCGTCGGCGACCTCGCGCAACGGCAGGTGGGTGGTGGCCAGTGCCACGCGGACGATGTCGTTGGCCAGCATCATCACCACGTCGCGGCCAGCATGGCGCGCGAGCAGCCCGGTGGTGCCGGTGTAGGGGATGCCGCCGTCGTTGATCGCCGCCTTGTGCACCGGCCCGGTTACCAGGCCATCGCAGGCCCCGGACAGGCAGGCGTCGGCTGCCGCGGTCAGCGCAGCGATCACCGCGCACGCGTTGGCCGGGTCGGCCTCGCCGAGGCGCGCCGGGCGTGCATTGCGATACTCGACCAGGCGCACCCCGGGCACGTCGGCCGGCGCGTCATGCGGAATCAGTTCCGGGATGGGCTGGCCGGTGGCTTCGGCCGCGCGGCGCAGGGTGTCGCCATCGCCGAAGACCACGAGGTCGGCATCCCACTCGCGGGCGAGTGCCGCGACGCACAGTTCCGGCCCGACGCCGGCCGGTTCACCCGGGACCAGCGCGAGCCGGGGACGCCGCATCCTCAGCCGCCGCTGCCCGCCGGCGCGGAGGTGCCGCGCACGTCGACGAAGGCCTCGCCGCGGATCTCGCGCAGGAAGCGGTTCCACTCGTCTTCCAGCTTGCGCTGGCCGATCGCCTCGCGGACCTGGGCGCGACGGTTCTCGTCATCGGCCGCGGCCTGGCGGGTGCCGACGCGCTGCACAACGTGCCAACCCGCCTGGGTCCTGAACGGTTCGCTGATCGCGCCGTCCTCGAGGCCGGCGACCTGGGCGCCGAAGTCCGGGCCGAACTGGTCGACGGTGAACCAGCCAAGGTCGCCACCGCGATCGCGCGAGGACGGGTCGTCGGTGTTCTCGCGCGCCAGCTCGGCGAAGTCGGCCCCGCCCACGGCGCGGGCACGCAGGGTCTGCGCACGCGCGCGGGCCTGGTCGTCGCTGACGTCACCGCCGCTGCGGATCAGGATGTGGCGCGCCTGGTACTGGGTGACGCTGCCGGCGTTCCGGGCGTCACGCACCTCCACGAGCTGCAGCAGCTGGAAACCACTGGGGCCGCGCATCGGGCCCAGCACCTCCCCCGGCTGCATCGACCGCACGGCGCCCGCGAACGCGGTGGGGATCTCGTCGAGCGAGCGCCAGCCGAGGCTGCCGCCTTCCAGTGCGTTGGGGCTGTCGGAATAGCGCACGGCGGCCGCCTGGAAGGCCATCTCGCCGCGATCGATCAGCGCCTTGATGCCCTCGATCTTCTCTTCCGCGGTGGTGATCTGCTCCGGCGTCGCGCCGTCGGGCAGCGCCACCAGGATATGGGCAAGCTGGTACTGGCGGTCGGCGGCATCGCCGGCCAGCGCGGCGTCCACCTCGGCATCGCTGACCACGATGCGGGTCTGTGCGAAGCGCTGGCGCAGGCGCTGCACCATCAGTTCCTCGCGCAGCGAGTTGCGGAACTCGTCGAACGACAGGCCGTCCGCGGCGAGCTGCTGGCGCAGCTGGTCGGGCGTGAAGCCATTCTGCTGGGCGATCATGCCGACCGCGCCATCGACTTCGGCATCGCTGACCCGGACGCCCATCTGCGCGGCGCGCGCGGTCTGCAGGCGCACGAGCACCAGGCGCTCGAGCACCTGGCGCTCGAGGATCTCGCGCGGCGGCAGCTGGTCGCTGCGGCCCGAATACTGCGCGAGCACGTTGGCGACGGCGCGGTCGAGCTCGCTCTGCAGGATGACGTCCTCGTCCACCACGGCGGCGATGCGCTCGAGTGGCACGATGTCCTGCGCGTGGATGGGGGAAGCAGCCAGCAGGGCGGCCGCCAGCAGGGACAGGAGCGTCTTGTTCATGGCAGGGGGTCGGTTTCGACAGGCTCGCCGATCAGGTCGGACGGCGGGACGAGATAGAGGTCGTCGCGGTAATAACCGAGAATAGCACGGCGCAAACGGTCCTCCGTGTTGGCGCCCAGCGAGCTCAGGCCCTTCAGTTCAACTTCGAGCTGGATCGCATCGTTCATCTCGCCGAGGCGGTTGCGCACGTAGCGGCGACCCACCAGGCGCACGCTCACGCAGCAGCTGTCCCACTGCACGCCGGCGATGCCTTCCAGCAGCTGGCTGTCCTGCAGCGAGTAGTAGTAGCGGCCGACCACGCTCCAGGTGGCGTTGATCGGGTACAGGAACGAGAAGTCCGCCTGCTCGAGCAGGTCGCGGCGGTAGCGGTAGCCGAGGTTGACGATGCCGTCGTCGCCGATCAGGTAGCGCGAGCGGATGCTGACGAGGTCGTCGCGGCGGTCGCGCGGATCCCACTGGTAGGCGGCATTGACGCTCCAGCGGTCGTTGATGGCATAGGCGCCCTCGGCGACCCACGAGGATTCGCCCGATTCGACCGGCGGCGTGCCGGGATCCAGCCACACCCGCAGGTCGTCGAAGTAGCGGATCTGGCCCACGCTCGCCGACAGCTTCTCCAGGCCGTCGGATTCCCGGATCAGGCGGGTGGTCAGCGCCACCGTCATCTGATTGGCATCGGACTGGCGGTCGGCGCCGGAGAAGCGGTTGTCGCGGAACAGCTGGCCCCAGCTGAAGGTCATCGAGCCGGTATCGAACACCGGCAGGTTGTCCTGGTTGCGGTAGGGCGTGCGCAGGTAGAACAGGCGCGGTTCGAGCGTGTGCACGTAGCTTTCGCCGCGGAATATCGTTTCGCGGTCGAAGAACAGCCCGGCGTCGACGCTTGCAATCGGCAGGCTGCGTGACGGCGCGCGTTCTGCCGGCTGGCCGATGCGGGCGCCGATCTGGTTGGCCAGGTCGTCGTCGAGCCGGTAATGGGTGTAGCGATAGGCCAGCGTCGGGCGCACGAACCACGCGGCGCCTTCGAACGGCAGCGTCACGTACGGCTTGGCGTCGAAGCGGCTGCCGCCGGGGCGCAGCGCACTGCCATCGCCGTACACCGCGTCGCTGGTGTGCTCGAAACGGGTGGCGTCGACGTTGAGTCCGGCGACCAGCCACGGGCGCAACGGTTGCTCCCAGTTGCCGAACAGGCGCGGCAGCCGGTTGTAGGGCATCAGCGCCTCGGTCAGCGTGTAGTCCGAGAGCAGGTTGTAGTCGGCCATCAGCCCGGCATCCCAGTAGCGGCCGCGGCCGAAGATGCCGGTGCTGCTGGTGATCGTGAGCGGCGACTGCGAGGTGAGGCTGTTGCTCATGTCCTCGAGGTAACGCGGGTCGCTGATCCAGTTGAGATTGGTGGATGCGCTCCAGGTACGGTTGAAGCGGTGCGAGTCGGAGTAATGGAACATGCCGCGGTCCTCCTCGCGGCGGTTCTCCTCCGGAATGCCCTCGTCGATCTCGCGCTGGCGATCGCGCTCGGCGAGCTTGTCGCCGGGCAGGTACTCGAAGTTCAGCAGGCCGCCGCCGTTTCCGGTGAGGTAGCGGAACTCGGTGCCCAGCAGGACGCCACGGCGCGCCATGTAGCGCGGCTCCAGGGTCATGTCGTAGTTCGGCGCCAGGTTGAGGTAGATCGGCTGCGCGTAATCGAAGCCGTTGCGCCCGGAGTAGCCGATCGCCGGATACAGCAGGCCGGTCTTGCGGCGGTCGTCGACCGGGAACTTGAAGTACGGCATGTACAGGATCGGGAAGCGCCCGAGCCGTAGCGAGGCGCCGCGCGCGGTGCCCCAGCCGGTCTCGATATCGACGTCGATCTGCCGCGCGCGCAGCTCCCAGTGACGCTCGCCGGGTGGGCAGGTGGAGTAGGTCGATCCGTACAGCGAGCCGAGGTCGCCGACCAGCTCGGCGCGGTCGGCGCCACCGTTGCCGCGGCGTTCTATCAGCTGGTAGCGGACGTTCTCGATCTCGTGGCTGTCCTCGGACTGGTTGCCGCGCAGGCGCTCGGCGACGATGCGCATGCCCGAGTCCTGGTAGCGCACGCTGCCCTCGGCGACGTATTCGCCGGTCTCCTGGTTGAAGTCGAGGCTGTCGGTGGCCAGGAACTGGTCGCCGCGCTGCAGCGTGGCATTGCCGCGCAGGCGCGTTTCCTCACCGTAGATCCCGGTCAGCGCATCGCCACCGATCTCGGTGGGCATGTCCTCGCGATCGGCGGAACTGCCGATCGGTGGCGGGGCGTCGGGGAACACCGGCACCGCGTCTTCCAGCGGACACAGCCGCCAGTCCTCGGGGCGCTCATCGGCGGCCATGGCGCTGAGCGAGAACGCGATGCACAACGGCAGGGGCAGCAGACGGAAGGCTGGGCGCACGCTGGAAATCCGGGGGACAAACGGTCGCCAGAATGCCGCATCCCATCGGCAGCGGCAACGCGACGTCGCGCTCGTCGGCGGCGCCGTGGCGCCTTTCCCGCAACCGCTGAACGTGGCGTCAGTGCGCGGGGTCGCGCAGGGCGCGCACGTGGGCGACGGCGCACTCGCGCAACGCCTGCAGGTCGTAGCCGCCCTCGAGCATCGACACCACGCGCCCGCCGGCGTGCTGGCCGGCGATCGCGCACAGTTCGCCGGTCAGCCAGGCGAAGTCGTCGGCCGCCAGCTGCATCTGCGCCAGCGGATCGCGCCAGTGGGCATCGAAGCCCGCCGACACCAGGAGCAGTTGCGGCCGGAATGCCTCCAGCTCGGGCAGCATGCGTTCCACCCAGGCTTCCTGGAACATCCGGCTGCCGGTGCCCGGCGCCAGCGGCAGGTTGATGATGTTGCCCGCCCCGCGCTCGCGCCGGCCACCGCTGTGCGGAAACAGTCCGAGCTGGTGCGAGCTCATGTAGAGCACGCGCGCGTCGGCTTCGAAGATCGCCTGGGTGCCATTGCCGTGATGGACGTCGAAGTCGACGATCGCCACCCGGGTCAGCGCGTGGCGCTCGATCGCGTGCGCGGCGGCCACCGCCACGTTGTTGAAGAGGCAGAACCCCATCGCCTGGCCGCCGGTGGCGTGGTGGCCGGGCGGGCGCACCGCGCAGAACGCACTGGCGGCATCGCCGTGCATGACCGCATCGACCGCAGCCACGCCGGCACCGGCCGCACGCAACGCGGCTTCACCGGAAAGCGGCGACATCACCGTGTCGGGGTCGAGATGCACCTGCGCGTCCGTGGATTGTTCCAGGATCGCCACCAGCAGCTCGTCGTCATGCACCCGCAGCAGCTGGCCACGGCTGGCGCGCGGCGCCTCGCGCCAGTCGAGGCCGGGCAGGTCGTCGCGCAGGGCCTGGATGACCGCAGCCAGGCGTTGTGATGATTCGGGATGGCCCGGGCCGGTGTCGTGGCCGAGGCAGGCGGCGTGCGTGTAGACCGCCGTGGTCACCGCGCGCGGCGTTCGTGCCGCCACAGCACTTCGCCGTGGCCGCTGGCGCGGGCAAGCACCCGTGCAAGCACGAACAGCAGGTCGGAGAGGCGGTTGAGGTAACGCACGGCCTGCGGGCGCACCGCTTCGGCGCATGACAGCGTCACCGTCTCGCGCTCGGCACGGCGCACGATCGTGCGTGCCAGGTGGCAGCGCGCCGCGGCTTCGCCGCCGCCGGGCAGGATGAAATCCTTCAGCGGCGGCAGGTCCGCGTTGTGGCGGTCGAGGTGGGCCTCCAGCCGCTCCACGTCCTCGTCGGAAATGGCGGCGTGGCCGGGAATGCACAGCTCGCCGCCCAGGTCGAACAGCTGGTGCTGGATGGCGGTCAGCAGGTCGCGGACGTCCTCGGGCAGGTCCGCGGCCAGCAGCAGCCCGATCGCCGAATTGGCCTCGTCGACGGTGCCATAGGCATTGACCCGCGCGGAGTCCTTGCGTGTGCGGCTGCCGTCGCCCAGCCCGGTGGTGCCGTCGTCACCGGTGCGGGTGTAGATCTTCGAAAGGCGGTTGCCCATCGAGGTGGCCGGCTCAGGTGGCGCGGTCGTCGCGCAGCGCGGCCGTGGGCGCCAGCTGCAGCGTCACCGCATGCACGATCGCGGCGATCGCCACGTACAGCGCCATCGTGCCCATGTAGGCCGGCAGCCAGTCGCTGTAGTTCTTCCACCAGCCGGCCAGGGTCGGTTCGGCGACGCTGGCGCTGAGCCAGAAGAAGCTGCCCTGGGCGATCAGCTGGCACACCGCCGCCGACACCACCACCGCCAGCGCAACGCGGCCCGCGGTGGCGAGGTCCAGAGCGATCGGGCGCCGCGCGACCCAGCTGCCACCGGCCCACAGCGCGAAGTAGGCGGCAAGCAGGCAGGCATACGCCGGCGATACGCAGTAGTGGCCCCAGAAATCCAGGCCCATGCCGGTGATCACCGCGGCATCCACCGCGACCGACAGCGCCATCAGCACCGGGAATGCCCAGCGCATCTGCGCGCGCAGGTACACGCCGCCAAGGAAGAACACCGCCCAGGACGCGTCGGGCACTGCCGCGAAGTGGTGGACGCGGGTGGCGGCCAGCGCGAGGGCGAGCACGGCGAAGATCTGGATGGAGCGGGTGGTGGCGTTCATCGGCGGCTTCCGGTGGTTCAGCGCGGGCATTCTAGCCGAGCGCGCCGGGCTGCGCCGTGGCGTCGTGGTCGCGGGCGAATCCGTATCATCCGCGCATGAATGCATCCCACGACGTGCTGGTGGTCGGCGGCGGCCTGGTCGGCGCCAGCCTCGCCATTGCCCTGGACCGCCTCGACCTCGATGTCGGCCTGGTCGAGATCACTCCACCCGGTGCGCTGCCGGCCGTCTTCGACCAGCGCAACCTCAGCCTGGCCGATGCCAGCGTCAATGCGCTCACCGCGCTGGACGTGATGCGCCACCTGCGCGCGCCGACCGGGGCGATCCGCGAGATCCATGCCAGCCGCAAGGGCGACTTCGGCCGCGTGCACATGCGTGCCGGCGACTACGGGCGGCAGGCGTTCGGGCAGGTAGTGGTGGCGCGTGATTTCGGCGAGGCGCTGGAGGCGCGGCTGGCCACGCTGGCCCGGCTGCAGCGTTACCGTCCGGCCCGGTTCCTTGGCGCGAGCGCAGGTGCGGACGGTTGCACCGTGCGCATCGACGCCGAGGGCGGCGAACGCGTGCTGCACACGCGCCTGCTGGTGGGTGCCGATGGCACCCGCAGCGGCGTGCGTGATGCGCTCGGCATCGGTGCCGCGCTGCACGACTACGGCCAGACCCTGCTGGTGGCGCGCGTGCGCGCGGCGCGGGCACCGCACGGGGTCGCCTGGGAGCGGCTCACCGACCATGGTCCGACCGCGCTGCTGCCGCGCGGCGATGGCCATTACGGGCTCGTCCACGGGGTGCCCACCGCGGATGCGGAGGCGGTGCTGGGCCTCGACGATGCCGCGTTCCTTGCCCGCGTCCAGGACATCCTGGGCTGGCGTGCCGGGCGCCTGGTGGGGGTCGGTGCCCGCAGTGCCTACCCGCTGCAGCGGGTGGTCGCGGACGCGACCGTCGCCCCGCGCGCGGGGCTGGTCGGCAACGCTGCGCAGACGCTGCATCCCATCGGCGCCCAGGGCTTCAACCTCGGCCTGCGCGATGCGCTGGTGCTGGCCGAGGCGATCGCGGGCCATCGCGGGGATGCCGGTGCGCCATCGGTGCTGGGAACCTATGCGCAACGGCGGCAGGAGGACCGCGCACGCACGCTGGCCTTCTCCGACGGACTTGCAAGACTGACGTCCAACCCGTCCGCGCTGCTGCGGCCGCTGCGCAGCCTCGGCCTGCTGGTGCTGGACGCCGACAGCGGGCTGCAGGCACAGCTCGCCGGGGGCGCGATGGGCTATCGCGGCGACGTGCCGGCGCTGTGTCGCAGGAGCACGCCATGAGTCGCCGCCATCGGCACGACGTGGCGGTGGTCGGTGGGGGCGTGGTGGGCGCTGCCTGCGCGCTGGCGCTGGCCCGGGCCGGTCTCGATACGGTGCTGCTCGAAGCGCGCCCGCCCACCGTCTGGCAACGCGACCGGCCGGACCTGCGCGTGTTCGCATTCGCCGCCGACAATGCGGCGCTGTTCGGGCGGCTGGGCGTGTGGGACGCGGTGCGCGGCGCGCGCGCCCACCCCTATCGCCGGATGCGGGTCTGGGACGCCGCGGCCGGTGACGAGCTGTGTTTCGACGCCGACCGCTACGGTCGCGAGTCGTTGGGCTGGATCATCGAGAACGCCCTGCTGATCGACCGGCTCTGGGCGGCATTGCCGGGAGCGGGTGTGGAGGTGCGCTGCCCGGCGGAGCTCGAGGCCTTCGACCATGACGGGGAGGCGGTGCAGCTGCGCCTGGCCGGTGGCGACCGGGTGACCGCGCGCATCGCCGTGGCTGCCGATGGCGCGGCCTCGGCATTGCGGCGGCTCGCCGGCATCGGGATCACCCGCCACGACTACAGCCAGCGCGGCGTGGTCGGCTACGTGGCCACGGAGAAGCCGCACGAGGACACCGCCTGGCAGCGCTTCCTGCCCGGCGGGCCACTGGCATTGCTGCCCTGCGGCGACGGCAGCAGCTCGATCGTGTGGAGCCTGCCCGAGGACGACGCGCAGCACGTGCTGGCGCTCGACGACGCGCGCTTCGGCGAAGCGCTGGCCCGCGCGTTCGATGCACGCCTGGGTGCGGTGCGGCCGCTGACGCCACGCGCCGCGTTCCCGCTGCGGCGGCAGCTGGCCGACACGCTGCTGGCCGGTCGCATCCTGCTGGTGGGCGATGCCGCACATGTGGTGCACCCGCTGGCGGGGCAGGGCGTGAACCTCGGGTTGCGCGATGTCGCTGCATTGGCGGATGCGGTGGTGGACGCCCGGGGTCGGGGCGTCGACTGGGCGTCCCCGCACCGGCTGCAGCGCTGGGCACGCCGGCGGCGCAGCGAGGACACGCTGGCGGCGTGGAGTTTCGACGGCATCAACCGGGCGTATTCCAACGATGCGCTGCTGCCCACGCTGCTGCGAGGGCACGCGCTGGGCCTGGCCGGGCGCATTCCCCCGCTGGCGCGCGCGCTGTGGCGCCACGCCAGCGGCATCTAGGCAGGCACCGCCGCGGGGGCCAGGGGCGCGGGCGTCAGCCGCCGTCGTACGGCCGCGCCTGCGGCAGGCGCCAGCCGTGGCGGATCGCCATGTAGCGCAGGCCGAAGCACAGCAGGATGCCCCCCGGAAGCGTCAGCTCCTCCGACAGGTCGAAGTGGTGGCCGACCACCACCACCGCAGCGGCGGCAAGCGCCGCGATTGCGTACAGGTCCGCCTGCAGCACCACCGGCACCCGCGCCACCAGCACGTCGCGCGCCATGCCGCCGCCGATGCCGCTGACCATCCCCAGCAGCACCGCCGCGAACGGCGTCAGCCCGAAGGCCAGGGCCTTGCTGGCGCCGACCACCGCGAACAGTGCCAGCCCCGCCGCATCGAACAGCTGCACCGGGTTGCGCAGGCGCTCCACCAGCCCGTGGCGGTAGAAGGTGACCAGCCCCGCGGCGCAGGCGAGGGCCAGGTAGGTCCAGTGCGCCAGTGCCGCGGGTGTCGCACCGATCAGCACGTCGCGCACGATGCCGCCGAAGGTCGCGGTGGCGAACGCCAGCACCAGCACCCCGAACAGGTCCAGCCGATGGCGCACGCCGATGGTCGCGCCACTGATCGCGAAGGCGAAGGTGCCGATGTAGTCGAGGATGAGCAGGAAACGTTCCATGGCGCCGCGTCATGACCGGTCGGCGGATCATACGTGCGCGCTTGCCGGCAGGCCCGGAGGCAAGCGGCAACCTGCGCAACCCGCCGATCGGCCGTGCGCGGCTGCTCAGCGCGCCAGAAACGGAAACGCCAGCGCCAGCAGCCGGTGCACGCCACCTTCCAGGGTGCCCGCGACCGCGCGCGCGCCGAGTGCATTGAGTGCGTTGCGCACGTCGTCCCAGCGCAGTTGCTCGACGTCCTTGCGCAGGAGGTCGGTGACTTCTTCCGCGGCGGGGGCGAGCTTCTGCAGCTCGCGCGCCACCGCCTGCGGATCGGGCTGCAGGTGGCCGTGCTGCTCGGCCAGCCGCAACAGGGTGTCGAAGCGCACCGCCACCACCTCGCGGTTGCGCTCGTAGACCGGCAGCGCCCCGACATCGAGGATTGCCTGCTCGAAGCGCGCGAGGTCGTCGGGATGTTCGACGCGCACCGCCAGGAACCCATCGCGGCGCGCGCGCTCGCTGACATGGCGGGCACCGGCACGCAGGTTCTCTGCGGTGAGCACGGTGGCGAGGATGCGCGGCAGCGCGTCGGCGGGGGCTTCGTCGGCGAGCTGGCGCCAGCGGGCGTAACCATCGCGGCGCAGCGCCTTCAGGCGCGCCGGGGTCACCCGCAGCTGCGCCGCCGCGGCATGGTTGGAGGCCGCGCGGTCGATCGCGCCGTCGCGCTCGAGCAGCACGAACATCAGCAGCTCGAGGTCGCGCTTGGTCAGCGAGCCGAAGCCCTGCAGCTGCGTCTGGCGCAGGAATTCGCGGCCGAACGCCGCGGGGTCGTTGAGTTCAAGCGGTTGCATCGGGGGCGTCCTCCAGCCAGGACGCCAGCATGCCAGCCGCGGGTTGCAGCGGCCGAGACTGCGCGTGCCGGCGGTCGCGCTTTGGCGCACCTGCACCTGCACCTTCACCGGCGGGCGGCCACCGCGCGTGTCAGGAAACTCCAGCCACCCGGCCGCTCAGCCGCCCCCGCCTGCGCTGGCGAAGATCGTGATCTCCTCGCGGTCGTGGTAGAGCTGGCGCGCGCGCAGGGTCAGCGGCACCTGGGCCTGGTCGGTGAACAGGTCCAGGCTCAGCCGCGTCTCGTTCCAGCGCTTCTTCATCGGCAGCTTGAGGTTGAACACCGCGTGCCGGCACCAGCCCTCGCGGAACCAGGTCGCCATGCGTTCGGCCACGCGGCGTGGCTGCTCGACCATGTCGCAGACCATCCAGTCCTGCGGCGTGTCGGGCTGCCAGCGGAAGGCGTCGGCGCGCTGGTGGTCGACCAGCCCGGTGTCGTGCAGGGCGGCCTGCAGCGGACCGTTGTCGATCGCGGTCACGCGCATGTGTTCGCGGGTCAGTACCCAGGTCCAGCCGCCGGGCGCGGCACCGAGGTCGGTGGCGCGCATGCCGGGCTTGATCAGGGTTTCGCGCTCGCGCGGCGTCAGCAGCACCATCAGCGCCTCCTCCAGCTTCAGCGCCGAGCGCGACGGCGCCTCGCCGAGCAGGCGCAGGCGCGGAATGCCCTGCGCCCACGGCGCGCTGTCGCCCGGCTGGCTGCGTGCCAGCAGCAGGTGGTCACCGGCCAGCAGGCACACGTGCAGGCGCGAACGCGTGGGATCGGCCTCGTTGGTCAGGAAGCCGCGCTTGCGCAGGGCCGGGCGCAGCGCATTGCCGAACGCGCGCGCCAGCGCCGAGAGCGGCTTGCCGGCGTCGGAATCGGGATGTTCGACCCACAGTTCGCCGTAGCGCCCGGCGCCCTGCAGGGCGTCGAGCACCGGGGTGAGGCGGTCCTTCGGGTCGAGGCCGGTCAGCTCGGCCAGCAGCAGCGCTTTCTGGCGGGCAAACACCAGTTCGCGGAACGGCAGCGCCTGCACCAGCGGAGCGCCGGCCTCGGCGGCGTGGAACAGCACGTAACCATCGTCGCGGCCGGCGCGTGCCCAGCCGCCGACGCCGGCCAGCGCGGCGCGCTCGGTCAGCTCGGCGGCGAGATCGGCCTCGAAACCGGCGCGGCAGTAGCACAGCAGTGCCGGGGTGGGGACGTCGGCCATCAGTACCGCGCTCCGCCGGTCGCCGCGTACGCCTGCAACACGGCGCGCGCCTCGTCGCGGCGCAGGTCGCGTACCAGCTCGATACCGCGTCGCTCCAGCTCCTGGGGCCAGTCGGCCGGCAACGGGCCTTCGTCGAACTCGGTGAGCGCTTCGACGTCCTCGGCACGCGCGCCGATCAGCAGCCGGTCGATGCCGGCCCAGACCGAGGCGCCAAAGCACTGGCAGCACGGCTGCGACGAGGTGGCCAGCGTGTAGGGCGCCCCCAGTGCGTTGAGGCGCGGCGTCTGCAGCCGTTGCTGGGCGAGCATGAAGGCCATGGTCTCGGCATGCGCGACCGAGCAACTGGTCGGCATGACCCGGTTCACGCCGACCGAGACGATGCGATCGTCCGGTCCGAACAACGCGGCACCGAACGGGCCGCCGCTGGCGGCCTCGACGTTGCGGCGCGACAGTTCGATCGCCAGCGCGATCCTGGCGTCGTCATCGGGATAGGTGGCAGAGGTGTCGACCGCGTCGTGCACCCAGGCCGGCAGGGTGAGGTGGACCTGTGCGTACAGCATCAGCGGGCCACCGGAACGTCGGAGTCGACCGCTTCGCAGCGGCTTTGGACGCACGCGCAGGCCTGGATCTCGCGGAATCCGCACACCGAGGCCATGCCGCTGCGTGCGCATTCGGCCATCACCGCCTGCGGGTCGGCGGGGCTGTCGACGTTGACGCAGGCCGGGAAGGTGCCGCAGCAGTTGCCGACGTCCTTGACCGTGCAGTCGCTGTCGACCCGGCAGCTGGTGTCGAAGGTGGGCACCCGGCCGGTGCCTGCGGCGGTGGCGTCATCGGCCACCGGGGCCGGAGCCGGGGCTGGCGTGGCATTGCCGGCATCCGGCGCGGAGGCGGTCGGGGCGGCGCAGGCGGCAAGCGACAGTGCGAGCAGCAGCGCCAGCAGATGGAATGGACGCAGGCTCACGATGGTTCTCCTCATGCCTTTGCCGCCCAGGTGTCGCGCAGGGTCACGCTGCGGTTGAACACTGGCGCGGCCTGGCGATGGTCGTGGCGGTCGGCGACGAAGTAGCCCAGCCGCTCGAACTGGAACGACTGTTCCGGCGCGGCCTCGGCCGCGGCCGGCTCCACCCAGCCCCGCACCGAGCGTTTCGATTCCGGGTTGATGTGGTCGCGGTAGGTCCTGCCGCCGGACTCGTCGTCGGGGTTCTCGACCACGAACAGGCGATCGTACAGGCGTACTTCGGCGGCAACCGCGTGGCGCGCGCTGACCCAGTGGATGGTGCCCTTCACCTTGCGGTTCGCGCCTTCCATGCCGGGGCGCGATTCCGGGTCCAGCGCCCCGCGCAGCTCGACCACCTGGCCGGCGTCGTCCTTGATGACCTCGTCGACGCGCACGATGCCGGCGCCGCGCAGGCGCACCTCGCCCCCGGGCACCAGCCGCTTCCAGCCCTTCGGCGGCACTTCGGCGAAGTCCTCGCGCTCGATCCACAGTTCACTGGAGAACGGCACCTGGCGCGTCCCGGCCGAGTCGTCCTTGGGATGGTTGGCGAATGCCAGTGCCTCCTCGTGTGTCGCTGGCAGGTTGGTCAGCACCAGCTTCAGCGGGTCGAGCACCGCCATGCGCCGCGGCGCATGCGCGTCGAGGTCCTCGCGCAGGCAGCCTTCCAGCACCGAGAAGTCGATGACCGAGTTCTGCTTGGAGATGCCCACCCGGTCGACCAGCAGGCGCAGCGACGCCGGCGTGTAGCCGCGCCGACGCAGGCCCTGCAGGGTGTACATGCGCGGGTCGTCCCAGCCGTCGACCAGGCCCTCGGTGACCAGGGTGGTGAGCTTGCGCTTGCTCATCACCGTGTAGTTGATGTTGAGCCGGGAGAATTCGATCTGGCGTGGCTTGCCGGCCTCGATCGGCAGCCCCTTGGCGGCCAGCGGCGCCAGCAGCCGCGGATTGCCGGCGAGGTCGACGTTGTCCACGCACCAGTCGTACAGCGGGCGATGGTCCTCGAACTCCAGCGTGCACAGCGAGTGGGTGATGCCCTCGATGGCGTCGCCCAGCGCGTGGGCGAAGTCGTACATCGGGTAGATCGGCCAGGCGTCGCCGGTGTTCTGGTGCGGCACGTGCTTGATCCGGTACAGCGCCGGGTCGCGCAGGTTGATGTTGCCGCTGCTCATGTCGATCTTCGCCCGCAGCGTGCGTGCGCCATCGGGGAACTCGCCGGCGCGCATGCGCCGGAACAGGTCGAGGTTCTCCTCGATGCTGCGGTCGCGGTACGGCGAATTGCGCCCGGGTTCGGTCAGCGCGCCGCGGTACTCGCGCACTTCCTCGGCGCTGAGGTCGCAGACGAAGGCCTTGCCGTCCTCGACCAGCTTCTCCGCGGCCAGGTAATAGACCTCGAAATAGTCCGAGGCATGGCGCAGGCTGGCCCATTCGTAGCCCAGCCAGCGCACGTCGTCCTGGATCGCGGCGACGAACTCGGGGTCCTCCTTCGCCGGGTTGGTGTCGTCGAAGCGCAGGTTGCAGCGGCCGTCGAACTCGGCGGCGATGCCGAAATCCAGGCAGATCGCCTTGGCGTGGCCGATGTGCAGGTAGCCGTTGGGCTCGGGCGGGAAGCGGGTGCGGATGGCGGTGTGCTTGCCGCTGGCGAGGTCGTCGCGGACGATCTGGCGGATGAAGTCGCGGCGCACGGGGGCGTCGGCGGAGGCGGGCACGGAGTCGGGGGAGGGGGCAGTCATCTGGGATCGGCGGATACAGGGGGTGCGGGAGGCGAGGCGCAAGGCGGCCGTCGCGGATCGCACAGTGTAGGCGAGCGCGCCGTGCGCGCGGCCTGCGCCCGTGCCCGGCCTGCATCCCGGGCCTGCCCGGTGGAACCGCCGGTCGCGCGCTGCGACCCTCAAGCCCGCGCACGCACTGCCGATACCCGTCATGGTGGAGATCGGCCCCGGGAACGCGTGACGGCCATCACGTCCTGGTGCCTACCATTCGCCGTCCAGCCCATCCGGGCACTCACATCGGGAAGTGAACATGGCGACCGCAGGGGGCGGCACCGTGCAGGAATCCACAGCACCGGGAGCGCTGCGATGAGTCGTGCCGCGCGCTGGACGCCATCGCCGGAGGTGATCGCAGCCGTCGGGTTTGCCGCGTTGCTGCTGCTGCTGGCGTCGGCGCTGGTCGGGCTGGGGCGCGATCCCTCCGGCGGGCTGCGGCCGGCCAGGGTGGTGCAGGTCGACGGCGCACAGGCGTCGGCCGGGTACCTCGCGCTGCCCGCCCGCCGCGATGGCGGCATCCGCGCGCAACTGCGCTGGATCTTCCGCCCAGGGCGGACGGCGATGCCCGCTGGGTGGTCTGGGTGCCGCGCGTGCCGGTGGACCGGCTGCAGTTCACGGGCACCGGCTGGACCGGGCCCGCGCACGACTTTTTCCATCCGCGGGTCGCGCAGGCGTTTCCCGGCGGGTTCCGCTCGGTGCCGCCGGAGCCGGCCGGGCCGACGCTGGATCTCGCGCTCGAGGTCAGTGCCGATGGCCGCATCGGCGTCCTGCCGCTGCTGGTGCGCGAGGACCACGCGGTCATGCTGGAGCAGCGCGCCTCGGCGATGTCGGCGGCCGTCTACGCGGTGCTGCTGGTGCTGGCGCTGCTGGCGCTGGCGCTGTACGTGGCCGCCCGCGACCGAGCCTTCCTCCGCTATTTCGCCTGCGCGCTGTCGACCCTGCTGTTGCTGGCAGCGCTCAACGGGCACCTGTACCGCTTCGCCGGGCTGTCGTTTTTCGGCGCATGGGGCATCCAGGGCGTCCACGCGCTGATCCTGGTGTTCCTGCTGGCCTGGACCCGGCTGCTGGACGTCTACGCTGGTGCCGCGCTGCAGCGGCAGGCCCGCACGGCGCTGTCGGCGTTCCGCTGGGTGGCGCTGGTGCTGGTCGCCCTGTGCCTGGTCGACGTGGCGGCGCTCAACCAGCTGCTGGGCATGGCGACGCTGGCATTGTGGGTGGCGACCGGCATTGCCGGCGTGGCCTGGATGACACTGGCCGTGCGCCGGCGGCTGGCGATGGCCTGGCCGCTGCTCGCGCTGCACCTGCTCACCTACGTGGCGCTGCTGGCCTACGAGTTCTCGCCGGGCTGGAACCTGTCCAATCCGCTGCTTGCGCGTTTCGCTTTCCAGGCCGGCATGGTCACCACGCTGACCCTGTTCGCGGTGGGCCTGGTGTCGCGCATCGCCGACTTCCGGGCCCAGCGCGACCGCGACCGCCTGGCACGCCTCGACAGCGAGCGGCGGATGGCCCGCGAGGCCGCGCGCGGCACGTTCGCGCATTCACTGCAGGCCGCGCTGCGCACGCTGGGCCCCGGCGACATCGAATGGACCGCGTTCCGGCTGCTGTTCGACCACCTGCTGCCCCTGATGCCGGTGCATTCGGCGGTGGCGGTGGCCCAGGGCTTCCATGGCGCCGAGATGCTGGTGGTGCATCCCGCCGCCGAGCGCGAGCGGGTCGTTGCCGATCTCGAACGGCGCGCGTTGCCGCTGCGGCGGGCCGCGGCCGCCGGTCTGCCGCGTCAGGAACTGCTGGGCGACGAACACGGTGCACGCACCGAGGCGCTGCTGCCGCTGCAGGTGCGCGCGCCGGGCTGGGGCGCGGTGCTGCTGCAGCGCGATGGCAGCGAGGGCTTCAGCGCCGAGGAGATGGCGCTGGCGATGGAGTTCACCCGGCTGGCGCAACTGCACGTGGAACAGGCGGTGGTCACCGCCAACCTGCGTCGCTCCGCGGAGATGGACGCACTGACCGGGTCGCTCAACCGCCGCTCGGTCGACCAGTGGCTGCTGCGCAGCTTCAACGAGGCCGAACGCGGCGGCCAGCCGCTGTCGGTGATCCTGGTCGATCTCGACCACTTCAAGGCCATCAACGACCAGCACGGGCATGTCGCCGGCGACCACTGCCTGCGCAGCGTGGCCGCGGCCCTGCGCAAGGCGGTGGGCGAGGGTGCGCTGTTCGGGCGCTACGGCGGCGAGGAGTTCATCGCCATCCTGCCGGGTGTCGCTGCGGCCGCCGCCCGCGCCACCGGCGAACGCATGCGCAGCGCGGTGGAGCAGCTCGACGTGCGCTGGGAAGACAGGCAGTTGCGGCTCACCGTCAGCGTGGGGCTGGCCACCCGGCGCGATGGCGAACGCTCGTCGCAGGACACCGTGGACCGCGCCGACAAGGCCCTGTACGCCGCCAAGCGGCTGGGTCGCAACTGCGTACAGGTGGCGCCCGCCGTGTTCACCTGACCGGGTGCCCGCGGCGCTGCCACGCGCCCGTTGCGCCGGTCACCGTGCAGCGCGGCCTTGAAGCGGGTCGTCGCGCGCCCCACACAACAGATGCGGCGACCGGCCGCGCAGGTGGAGTGGGCGATGTTCGGGATCGGGGCCTGGAAGCAGCGGATGCCGCGGCCGCAGGATGCGCTGCCCGGCCGCGCGCACGCGTTGCCGCTGCACAACCGCCACCATGTGCATGGCCGGCCGCTGCGCGACGGCTTCGACGGCCTGTCGCGCGTGCAGTTCGGCATGGGCTGCTTCTGGGGCGCCGAACGCGTGTTCTGGTCGCTGCCCGGGGTGGAAACAACCGCGGTGGGCTACGCCGGCGGCCTGACGCCCAATCCGACCTACCGCGAGGTCTGCAGCGGGCAGACCGGGCATGCGGAGGTGGTGCTGGTGGTCTACGACCCCGCGGTGACCGGCTTCGACCGCCTGCTGGCGACGTTCTGGGAAAATCACGACCCGACCCAGGGCATGCGCCAGGGCAACGACGTGGGCAGCCAGTACCGCTCGGTCATCCACTGCACGACGGCGCAACAGCTGGAAGCCGCGCAGCGCAGCCGCGACAGCTTCCAGGCCGGTCTGCACGCCGCGGGGCTGGGCGACATCACCACGGACATCGTGCACCCGGCGCCGGAGTTCTTCTACGCCGAGGACGAGCACCAGCAGTACCTGGCGAAGAACCCCGGTGGCTACTGCGGCCTGGGCGGCACCGGCGTGCGCTGCGCGGCAACGCCGGTGGAATAGAGGCCCGGGCGCGGGCACGCGACCGCGTGCCCCAGGGCCCGGAATCGGCACGCGACTGCGTGCCGTGGTGGATCAGGTGGCCGGGTGCGGCTCGACCGAGGCCACTTCCAGGCTGAGGGTGCCGCCGTCGGGGCGCGGCCATTCGATGCTCTGGCCCACCGACAGGCCCAGCAGTGCGCTGCCGACCGGCGCCAGCACCGACACCCGGCCGCTGGCGCTGTCGGCCTCGTGCGGGTAGACCAGGGTCAGGGTGCGGCGGGTGCCGCTGGCATCGACGCACTCCACCCGCGAATGCATCCGCACCACGTCGGCGGGCATCTCCGCCACCGGCAGCACCTGCGCGCGCAGCAGTTCTTCCTGCAGCGCGACGGCGGCCGGATGGCCGCGCCAGGTCGGGTTCTCGATCAGCGCGTCGAGGCGGGCGGCGTCGATTTCGGACACCAGCAGTGACGGCGGCAGGCCGCTGTTGGGAGTGGACATGACAGATTCCTCGGTAAAGTTGTCTGGTTGCCCGAGCGGTCGGCACGCGGGGGGCCGGAACCGGAGCAAAGGAAACGGGCGACGCGTCAGCGCCGCCCGTACGGTGTCCAAGCTAGCCCGTTCGGCAGGCCGGTTCAAGCCACCCCGGCGGCTGCCGTTGCGGATGCCGCCGGACGGTCGGCCGCGGGTAGCGCGACGTCGGCGCCACCCGCGGCCAGCAACTGCGCGGGCAGGGCGCGGAATTCGTTGGCCAGCTGGCGCAGGAACCCGTCCATGGCCGAGCTGCGCCGCCATGTCATGGCAATGTCGCGGTGCGGCGCCGGTGCGCTGAAATGCACCAGCTGGATGTTCTCCGACCGCGCGACCGGCGGCTGTACCGCGAGCATCGGCAGCAGGGTGATGCCGACGTTTGCGGCCACCATCTGCCGCAGGGTCTCCAGGCTGGTGGCGCGGAATTCACTGCGCTCATGCGCGCCCGACAGCTGGCAGACGTCGAGCGCCTGTTCACGCAGGCAATGGCCGTCCTCGAGCAGCAGCAGCCGCTGGTCGGCCAGCTCATCGAGCTGGAGGCGCTCGCGGCCGGCCAGTGGGTGGCGGTCGGGCACCGCCAGCACGAACGGCTCGGCGAACAGCATCTCGGTGTGCAGCTGGTCGTCGTCGACCGGCAGCGCGAGCACGGCGGCGTCCAGGCGGCCATCGCGCAGCCGCGACAGCAGCACGTCGCTCTTCTCCTCGAACAGCAGCAGTTCGAGCTGGGGGAAGCGCGCGCGGATGCGCGGGATCACATGCGGCAGCAGGTAGGGCCCGAGTGTCGGGAAGATCCCCAGCCGCACGGTGCCGGCCTGGGGATCCTGTCCGCGCCGCGCGGCTTCCTTCATCTGCTCGATCTCGTCGACGATGCGGCGCGCCCGCTCCGCGGCCTCGCGGCCGGCCGGGGTCAGCATCACCTTGCGCGGCGCCCGTTCCACCAGCGCCACGCCGAGTTCCTCCTCGAGCTTCCGGATCTGCGTCGACAGCGTCGGCTGGCTGACGAAGCAGGCCGCCGCCGCCCGGCCGAAATGGCGGTGGTCGGCCAGGGCGACGAGATAACGCAGGTCACGCAGGTTCATGGCAGTGCTCCAGTGCGTGCGCGCGACCCGCCATCCGGATCACGCGGGGGCCTACACCGCTTCGGCGACCGCGCTGGCCTCGGCCGGCGCGCTGGTGCGGATGAGGTGGTCGAACGCCGCCAGCGCCGCCTTCGACCCTTCCCCCATCGCGATCACGATCTGCTTGTACGGCACGGTGGTGCAGTCGCCGGCGGCGAAAACGCCCGGCAGGCTGGTCTGGCCGCGCTCGTCGACCATGATCTCGCCGCGTGGCGACAGCTCCAGCGTGCCCTTCAGCCATTCGGTATTGGGCAGCAGGCCGATCTGCACGAACACGCCGTCCAGCGCCACACGGTGGCTGTCGCCGCCGACCCGGTCGCGATAGACCAGCCCGGTCACCTTCGACCCGTCGCCCAGCACTTCGGTGGTCTGCGCGCTGGTCAGGATGGTCACATTGGGCAGGCTCCTCAGCTTGCGCTGCAGCACCTGGTCGGCGCGCAGGCTGGCGTCGAACTCGATCAGGGTGACGTGGGCAACGATGCCGGCGAGGTCGATCGCCGCCTCGACGCCGGAGTTGCCGCCGCCGATCACCGCCACGTGCTTGCCCTTGAACAGCGGGCCGTCGCAGTGCGGGCAGTAGGCCACGCCCTTGTTGCGGTATTCGTTCTCGCCGGGCACGTCCATCTGCCGCCAGCGCGCGCCGGTGGCGAGGATCACCGCCTTCGACTTCAGCGACGCACCGTTTTCGAGCTTCACCTCGACCAGGCCGTCGGCGCCGGCGGGGACGAGCTTCTCCGCGCGCTGCAGGTCCATCACGTCGACGTCGTACTCGCGCACGTGCTGTTCGAGCTGCGCGGCCATGCGGGGCCCTTCGGTATGCGGTACCGAGATGAAATTCTCGATCGACATGGTGTCGAGCACCTGGCCGCCAAAGCGCTCCGAGGCCACGCCGGTGCGGATGCCCTTGCGCGCGGCGTACACCGCGGCCGCGGCCCCGGCGGGTCCACCACCGACCACCAGCACTTCGAACGGCGCCTTGGCGGCGATCTTCGCGGCCTCGCGCGCGGCGGCATTGGTATCGAGCTTGGCGACGATCTGCTCGAGCGTCATCCGGCCCTGGTCGAACACCTGGCCGTTGAGGTAGACGGTGGGCACCGACATCACCTCGCGTGCTTCCACCTCGTCCTGGAACAGTGCGCCGTCGATGGCGACGTGGCGGATCCGCGGGTTCAGCAACGCCGCGAGGTTCAGCGCCTGCACCACGTCGGGGCAGTTCTGGCACGACAGCGAATAGTAGGTCTCGAAGCTGTAGTCACCTTCCAGCGCGGCGACCTGCTCGAGGGTCTCGGCGGCCGCCTTGGACGGATGCCCGCCCACCTGCAGCAGCGCCAGCACCAGCGAGGTGAACTCGTGGCCCATTGGCAGGCCGGCGAAGCGCAGCGAGATCTCGTGGCCGGGGGTGCCCAGCGCGAACGAGGGCCGGCGCGCGTCGTCGCCGTCGAGCGACAGCTCGATCTTCGGGCTGAGGGTGGCGATCTCCTCCAGCAGTTCGCGCATCTCGGCCGACTTCGCGCTGTCGTCGAGCGAGGCGACGATGTGGATCGGGCGCACCACGCGCTCCAGATAGGCGGCGAGCTGGGTCTTGAGATCCTGTTCGAGCATGAGGGGTCCTCGGAAAGTCGTGGCGGGTCGCGACGACGTCGGGCGTCATCGGAAATACGGCGGGAGAGGCGTGCACCGGAGCCGGCGGACGCGGCGGGCGGCGGCTGGCTCGCCACCGGCTCCGGTGCACGCCCGTCCACATGGGACGGGCGGCGGCCATGGCCGGCCCGCGCGGGGCCGGTCACGGGTGAAGCGTCATCCGATCCGTCGGATCAGATCTTGCCGACCAGGTCCAGCGACGGCTTCAGGGTCTTCTCGCCTTCCTTCCACTTGGCCGGGCAGACCTCGTTCGGGTTGGCGGCGACGTACTGGGCGGCCTTGAGCTTGCGCAGGGTCTCGGTGACGTCGCGGGCAATGGCGTTGTCGTGAATCTCGACGGTCTTGATCACGCCTTCCGGGTTGATGATGAAGGTGCCACGCAGGGCCAGGCCTTCTTCCTCGATGTGCACGCCGAACGCGCGGGTCAGCTGGTGGGTGGGGTCACCGACCAGCGGGAACTGCGCCTTGCCCACGGCGGCGGAGGTCTCGTGCCACACCTTGTGCGAGAAATGCGTGTCGGTGGTGACGATGTACACCTCGGCATTGGCCTTCTGGAACTCGGCGTAATGCTCGGCGGCGTCCTCGACCTCGGTCGGGCAGTTGAAGGTGAAGGCGGCCGGCATGAAGATCAGGACCGACCACTTGCCCTTGAGGGCGGCGTCGGTGACTTCGAAGAACTCGCCATTGCGGTAGGCGGTGGTCTTGAAGGGCTGGACCTGGGTGTTGATCAGAGACATTGAAGTCCTCGTTGGCGGGGTGGAAAACGGCCCGATGAAGGGCAACGGGCAAAGGATAGGGATCGACTATCAATATGTAAAATCGATAGATGGCATCGATCTAATAGGCGGCCTATATCGTTAACAGATGTGGGGTTGCGCTTGACCGTCCTGCTGCATTGCACCAATATCGGCCCGCGCCGCTTGCGGCCCGGCTGGACGCCCTTGGCCCCCGCCGTTTCCGTGTCCCGTACTCCCTCCCACGCGCGTCACGGAATTCAGGGCGACCTCCGGGTCGCCTTCTTTTCTGGTTCTTCGCGGATCAGCGGGGAGCCTTCAAGGACCGCCCTTACCCTTGAGGCCTGATTTTCAGGGCTCAGGGGTGAGGTCATGCTGGACCGCAAGACGATTGAGAAGCTTGGGGGC
>NWQL01000001.1:269077-538964 GCA_002798175.1 Lysobacteraceae bacterium NML91-0213
TCATCAAGCGCCGGGCCTACGGCTACCGCGATCAGGAGTACTTCTTCCTGAAGATCCGCGCAGCCTTCCCCGGTAATACGCGATGAACCTCTTTTCTTGGGTTTTCTCCCGAGCCCGGGGCAAAGGACCAGAGCGGATTGGTCCCTCCGTCCGTAGCCGCTCCGTCGCGATCGGCGCTACCCGTCGCGCGCACGGGGGGGGTGCTCCCCCGGCCGAAGTCCGCGTCCAGCTACCACGGCCGGCCGCCGGCCATCCATGGCCGGCTGTCCGCACACCCCCCTGTGCACGCGACGGGTTCCTGCGTCCGTCGGCCTCGGCACGGAGATCAACAGCAGATGACGACGGGCCTCCCCCCCACAGCGTTCTTCGTCGTTGATTTTGATCTTCCCCCGGTCCGACGACAGCCCGGAGCCCGCCGCGGACGCAGGGGGATGTCCAGAGCCGGCCATGGATGGCCGGCGGCCGGATGTGGTAGCAGGACGCGGAGATATCCGGCTGGGCATCCCCCTGTGGCCGTGGCGGGCTGCCTGGACTCACACTGGTGTCCCCCCGGTGGGGGGAAGGCCCTCTTTGCCCGATACGATGTGCGCATGACGACGCCTGCAATTCCGCAAGACCCCGCGCCGCGGCTCGACGCCGTGCTGCGCGAGGCCGGCGCGCGCATCGGCGCGGTCGATGCCGAATGGCTGCTGCTGCACGTGCTGCAACGCCCGCGCAGCTGGCTGTACGCCCATGCCGACGCGCCGTTGGACGCTGCCGCCCGGCAGCGGTTCGAAGCGCTGCTGGAACGGCGCGCAGCGGGCGAGCCGGTGGCCTACCTCACTGGGAGGCGCGGCTTCTGGTCGCTCGACCTGGCCGTGACCCCGGACACGCTGATCCCGCGCGAGGACACCGAGCGGCTGGTCGAACTGGCGCTGGAGCGGCTGCCGGCCGGTGCCCCGGCGGCCGTGGCCGATCTCGGCACCGGCAGCGGCGCGATCGCGCTGGCGGTCGCCCGCGAGCGGCCCCGGGCCCGGGTGGTGGCAACCGATCGCAGCGCGGCGGCACTGGCGGTGGCCACCGCCAACGCAGCCTGCGCCGGACTTGGGAACGTGGAATTCATCCACGGCGACTGGTTCGAACCGCTGGCCGGCCGGCGGTTCGACCTCATCGCCAGCAATCCGCCGTATATCCGCAACGACGACCCGCACCTGGCCGAGGGTGACCTGCGCTTCGAGCCCGCGACGGCGCTGGCCTCGGGTGCCGATGGACTCGAAGACATCCGCCGTATCGTCGCCAGCGCGCCGGCACACCTGCGCCCCGGAGGCTGGCTACTGCTCGAGCACGGCCACGACCAGGGCCACGCGGTCCGCGCGCTGCTGCGCGCCGCGGGATTGGTCGATGTGGAGACCGGCACCGACCTCGAGGGGCGCGACCGCGTCGGGCTCGGGCGCCTCGCCGGTGCGGCATCCGGGCCCGGGAGCGGCTGGTAGACTGCCGCGTTTTCGCAGGAGCCCCCGCCCATGCGCGCGCTGTATCCCGAGATCGAACCGTTCGACACCGGCAGCCTCCGTGTCGATGACCGCCACACGCTCTACTACGAGCAGAGCGGCAACCCGAAGGGCAAGCCGGTGGTGTTGCTGCACGGCGGGCCGGGGGGCGGCAGCAATCCGAAGATGCGCCGCTTCCACGATCCGGCGAAGTACCGCATCGTGCTGTTCGACCAGCGCGGTGCCGGGCGCTCGACGCCATATGCCGATCTCGTCGACAACACCACCTGGGACCTCGTCGCCGACATCGAGAAGCTGCGCGAGCACCTCGGCATCGAGCGCTGGCAGGTGTTCGGCGGCTCATGGGGCTCGACGCTGGCGCTGGCCTATGCGCAGACGCACGCGCGCCGGGTGACCGAGCTGGTGCTGCGCGGCATCTTCATGCTGCGTCGCTGGGAGCTGGAGTGGTTCTACCAGGAAGGCGCCTCGCGGCTGTTTCCGGAAGCCTGGGAGCACTACGTCGCCGTGATCCCGGAGAGCGAGCGCGGCGACATGATCGCCGCCTTCCACGCCCGCCTGACCTCCGACGACGAGGCCACGCGCCTGGCCGCGGCCCGCGCATGGAGCGTGTGGGAAGGCGCGACCTCGTTCCTGCACGTGGACGAGGATTTCGTGCACGGCCACGACGACCCGCATTTCGCGCTGGCGTTCGCCCGCATCGAGAACCACTACTTCGTCAACGGCGGCTTCTTCGAGGTCGACGACCAGCTGCTGCGCGACATCTACCGCATCGTCGACATCCCCGGCGTCATCGTGCACGGCCGCTACGACGTGGTGTGCCCGGTGCAGAACGCGTGGGACCTGCATCGCGCGTGGCCGAAGTCGGAGCTGGTGATCACCGCGGCGTCGGGCCATTCGGCGTTCGAGGCCGAGAACATCGACGCGCTGGTGCAGGCCACCGACCGCTTCGCCAACGCCTGACGGGGCTGGCCGCGCGGCGCGATGCTGGCCGCGGCTGTTGTCCGGCGCAGGGTGCGCGGCGGATCAGTGGCGGTCGGAAATGCCGAGCCGCGGCGCGCCGTCCCGCGCGGCTTCGGCCGCCGCGGCGGCGAGGATTCCGGCATGGGTCATCCCGTCGACCCGGTCGCGGATGTCGACGATGGTCGGCAGGCCGCCCGGGTAACGCCGGTTCATGTCGGCGACGCTGCCCATTCCGGCGAGCGCGATCTGCATGACCGCGAGCTGCAAACGCAGGCGCTCCGGGTCCGGAAGTGCGTCCATCATCCTGGCGAAGCTCTCGCGCGCCGCGGCGTCGCTGCTGCCATCGATGCGTAGTGCCGTACCGACCAGGGCGAGGGTGAGCGGCATCCGTACGATGACGGGCCGACGTTCCAGGTTGGTCGCTGCCGGCAGATAGCGGGTGTCGTCGCTGACGAAGCGATGCGCCCAGGCGCCGTCGGCGCCTGCGGGCGTCGCGTCCACCACGCTGACGTCGCGGGGCACGCCATCACGATCGATGGTGAGCTCCACGACCACCGATTGCGCAGGGTTCGAGCCACCGTACGCCGGCCCGGGTTCGAACGGGCTGCCGACGGGTCGCCACCATTGCGTCAGCTGCTCGTACTCGACACGTAGCGGCGCCTGCGTCGATGCGGCAACCGGCGGCGGGCCCATTGTCATGGTCGTAGCGGTGCGCACCGCGGTGCGGGCGGCGTTGGCGTCGGTCGGGTGGTAGCGGTACTGCTCGAGCATGTACACCGCCCAGTCCGCACTGGCGGATTCCGGGTCGTGCCGCAGTACCTCCACATCACGGACCTTGCCGTCCCGGTCGATGGTGTAGGCCAGAGCCACTTCGCGGGCAATGCCGTCGCGCGTCCATCGGCGGGCGTCTTCAGCGGGGATCTCACGGACGACCTGGTCCTGCGCGACCTTCCAGTAAAGGCTGGTGTCGTTCCCGTCGATCGTCCGTGGATCCGCGGCGGTGGCCGCGGCGGACATGCCGGCAAGCGCCAGCGCAACCACGAGGGTCGGGACGGGGATGCGGTCCATGCATGGCTCTCCTTGGTGGGCGATACGCGGCGGTTATGGATTCAGGGTGGTGCCGGGCTGCCGTCCGGATTGTGCTCGATCATCCACAGCCCCGCCCACAGCTTGAGGTCGAGTTCGTAGCCCTCGCGGTGCTTCTGCATCAGCCAGGCCGGCGCCGCGGCGCGCGGCACGTGGTGGACGATGATCTCCTCGTTGCCGACCCCGCCGCCGTCGCCGACCCTGCGCAGGTCACGGGCGCGGGCGAAGGCGATGCGCTCGTTGCTCATGCCCGACGAGGTCGGCCCGGTCAGCAGGACCTCGACCCGGCCCGGTTCCCAGCCGGTTTCCTCGATCAGTTCCCGGGTCGCCGCAGCCTCCAGCGTGTCACCGGCGTCGTCGTCGCCGACCAGGCCCGCGGGCATCTCGATGGTTGGCGCACCCAGTGCCATCCGGTACTGCTCGACGAACAGCACCTCGTCGGCCGGGGTCACCGCGATGACGATGACCGCCAGGCTCTCGGCACTGTGGGTGCGTTCGCAGGCTTCCCATGTGCCGCGGCGCACCAGCCGCAGCCAGTCCCCTTCGTACAGGAGTTCGGTGGGTGGATCGTCGTGTGTGCTCATGCGCGCATGCTAGCGCGCGTGGTGGGCGTACCGCGTGGGCGGGGCGGTATCAATAGGCGGCGGCATCGGGCAGCGTCCCCGGCAGCGCGTCGAGCCCCGCCGCCGTCTGCAGCCGCCGGCGCGTGAGCGGGCCGAAGCGCAGCCGCTCGCACAGCAGGCCCAGCTGGCCGGCATCGGCCGCGCCGCGATGGAACGGGGCCGCCGCGCCCAGCGGGGCATCGAGCGCGATCGTCGTCAGTTGCCGGCACAGTCGCGCCTGCGCCGCGTGTTCGCGCAGCCGGGCGGCGGTCTGGCGGGCGCCGCGCAGGCGCAGGAAGGGCACCTCGTCGACCCGCGCCAGCAGGGTTTCCAGGTCGCCGAAGTGCGCCAGCAGCGCCGCCGCGGTCTTGGCACCAATGCCGGGCACGCCCGGGATGTTGTCGACCGCGTCGCCCGACAGCGCCAGGTAGCAGGGGATCTGGTCGGCACGCACGCCGTGGCGGGCCGGCACCCCGGCCATGCCCCAGCGCTGGCCGCGGGCGAAGTCCCACTGCTCGTCGTCATCGGCCAGCAACTGCGAGAGATCCTTGTCGGCCGAGACCACCACCCCGCGCAGCCCGTGGGTCCGCGCCTGCACCAGCGCGCTGCCGATCAGGTCGTCGGCCTCGTAGCGGACATCGGCCAGCACCACCAGCCCGAGAGCCTGCGCGAGGGCCTTGCAGTGCGCGAACTGCCGGCGCAGTTCCTCGGGCGCGGGAGGACGGTTGGCCTTGTAGTCGGCGTAGATGGCATTGCGGAAGCAGCTGTCGAGCGCTTCGTCGAAGGCCACGGCGATATGCCGCGGGCGTTCGCGCTCCAGCAGTTCCAGCAGGAAGCGCGCGAAACCGTGCACGGCGTTGGTCGGCCAGCCCTCGCCATCGCGGAACTCGTCCGGCATCGAATGCCAGGCGCGGAACACGTACAGGCTGGCGTCGACCAGGTGGACCGGCGGACGGGTCGACGGCACGCGGGCCGCAGGAAGCGCTCCACTCACGCCGGGGTCCAGTCCGTGAGCAGGGCGGCCGGATCGGGTCGGGCCCGCTCGGGCACGTCGGCGCGCGGCGTGCCCAGGTGGATGAAGCCGGCGATGCGTTCGTCAGGGCCCAGCCCGAGCACCGCCATCACCTCGGCGTCGAAGGCCGGCCAACCGGTGAGCCAGGTGCCCCCATAGCCCAGGGCTTGCGCGGCCTGCAGAACGGCGAAGCACACACAGCCGGCGGTCATGAGCCGCTCGGTATCGGGAATCGTGTCGGCCGGGTCGAGCACCGCGATCACCGCCAGCACCAGTGGCGCATGCGCGAAGCGCTGGCGATCCTTGTCGATCGCCGCCTCCGCGGCCTCCGGACGCAGGCGCATGCCGATCGCCGCCACCGCCTCGCCCAGCGCATGCCGGGCATCGCCCTCGATGCGCAGGAAGCGGAACGGCACCCGTTTGCCATGGTCGGGCACGCGCACCGCCGAGCGCAGGATCCGCAACAGGGTGGCGGCGTCCGGGGCGGGATCTTCGAGCTGCCGGGCAGGGGTCGATCGGCGCCGGTCCAGGCACTCCAGGGCGGCGTCTTCAGCGGCATTTGGGATTGGCATCACAGACGTTCCACGCGCCATTCAGGATGGTATGCACATTCCGCCGTCATTCGATGGCGAGCGTGTATTGTCCCCCGAATGAACAGTCTCGACGACCTTGCGGCAAGGCGTCCGGCGCGTACCGGTAGTGCGCGCGGGCCCGAGCGCGTGCTCGAGACCCTGCAACGCGATGCCGTGACCGAGCTGGTCGGGGTGATGTCGGGCTTCTGGAGCACGATCGAGGAGCAGGTGCGCATCGCCGCACTCGCCGGTCACGACTTCAGCGCCGCCCAGGAGGACCGGGTCGCGATCATGGCACTGGCGCCGCGTGCGCTGGAACTGGCCACCCGTTACCGCGCGGCGATCGAACTGGCCTTCGCGCACTGGCGCGAGGCCGAGCCGCGCGAGCCCGAGCGCGAGGGTGCGCTGGAGCTGATGTCGGAAGGGGATCTGGAGATCCACCTGGCCGGGCAGCAGATCACCGAGCTGCTCGACCACCAGTTCCTGCATCCGCTGACCGAGCTCGACGAGCGTCTGGACGCGCTGGCCCAGGCGCTGGGCCTGAAGGGCCGGCGGATGAACCCGCTGCGCCCCGCGATCGCGGTCACCGCCTTCGTGGAACTGTTCGAGGCGGAAGACCTGACGCCGAGCCTGCGCCGGATGGTCTTCCAGCAGTTCGACAAGCGCCTGCCCAAGACGCTGGGCGACGTGTATGCCAGGGCCAACGCCACCCTGGCCGACGCGGCGTTCGCCGGCAACGCGCCGGCGCCGGGCAGGGCCGCGCCGCCGCGCAGCCCGCGACCGGCCACACCGGCGACGGAAACGTGGGTGCCCGACGGAGGCACGGTTGAAGCCCGTGACACCGGCGCGCCGACCTTCGACGGTCGCGACGCCGGGGCAGGCACCCCGACGTTCGGCGGCGTCGCCGAAGCGGCGACCGGTTACCGGATGCCCGCCCCACCGGTCGGCCATGCCGAGGGCCAGCCGCTGCGCTACCGAGACATCGTGCGCGAGCAGCTGCATGCCTGGCGCCAGCAGGGTGGTTCCACGCTCGCCGGGCGCATGGGGGGCTATTTCAATGGGCCCGAATCCGCACCCGCGTCCGAAGCCCCCGCCGCCATCGACGGGCAGTTCCTCGCCACCGAGGACATGTTCAACATCGCCTCGCTGCTGCAGGGCGATGACCCTGCGCCGTACGCACGCGCGCTCGCCGGCGAGGACAAGCGCCCGCTGGGCGATGTCCTGCGCAGCCAGATCCTGGGCAGCGTGCGCCAACTCGGGCTTGATCCGGAGCGGGTCCGCTTCAGCGCCGACGAGGAGGATGCGATCGACCTGGTCGGGATCCTGTTCCAGTCGCTGGTCGAGGCCAACGACCTGCTGCAGCGTGCCCGCGCCATGTACGGCAAGCTGGTCATGCCCTACCTCAAGGTCGCGCTGGTCGACGATTCGCTGTTCAACCGGCGCTCGCACCCGGCGCGCAAGCTGCTCGACGCGCTGACCGAGGCCTGCGACGGCAACAGTGGCGAAACCGCGCGCGACCAGGAAACCCTGGACCACGCCGAGCGCGCGGTCGATCGCGTGGTCGCCGAGTTCCAGGACGACGCGGCGATCTTCGAGCTTGCGGCCAGCGAACTGCGCGACCAGCTCGACCAGCAGCGCAAGCGCGCCGAAATCGCCGAGCGGCGCATCGCCGAATCCATCTACGGCCGCGAGCGCCTCCAGCTCGCCCGACGCGCCGCCGAGGAGCTGGTGGCGTCGCGGCTTGCCGATCGGCCGATGACCACGGCGGTCGCCCAGTTCCTCGACGAGCACTGGCGCCACCACCTCACCCAGACCTGGCTGCGCGAAGGCCCCGAGGCCGAGCGTTACCACCTCGCCGTCGGGCTTGGCGACGCCATGCTGCAGGTCGACGCCGATGCCGCGCAGGTGCGGGGGGCTGCGGTGGCGGCCCAGCTGCTTGCCCTGCAGGCGCCGCTGGGCGAGTGCTACTCCAGCTGCGGCCTGGATGCCGCCAGCGCCCGCGAGTCGATGGCACGCATCATCGCCGCGCTGGCGATGCCCGACACCGCCCGTAAGGTGCACACGCCGCGGGCCGACGAGGTCGACGAGTTCGAACAGGACGACGGCCTTCCGCCGCTGCGCCTGGTGGGCGGCACCGACACCCTCGAGTTCGACCCGGCGATTGCCGCGCGCATGCGCAGGCTGAAGGTTGGCCAGGGCGTGCGCCTGATCGACCGCGCCGGGCACGAGACCGCCGCGCGCATCGCCTGGATCAGCCCGCTGACCTCGCGCTTCCTGCTGGTCAACCGCCGGGGTGTGCGCAAGCTGGTGGTGTCACCCGAAGAGCTGGCCGCCATGGTCGCCGCCGGGCGCGCCGTGGTGCGCTCGGTGGACGCGCCGTTCGACGAGGCGATGAAGCAGCTGTGGCAGCGGCTCAACCATGCGCCGCGGATGCCACTCAAGGCCGCGGCCAACGGCGGTTGATCCCGCCACCCGGGCAGAGCTCGGCTCAAGTTCACCGGAGCGTTGCCGATAGCAGCCTGTGTCCCCGCAGGCGTCGACATACGCCGGCACCGTATCGCTTAGGCTAGCGGCGGCCGCCCGTCGGGGGTGGACAGGCGGAGTCGATGGGACGCGACGGCAACATGGGCACGGCGGCGATCGATCCGCCCCGTGCATTCGACGATCTCAGGCGTGGCATGTGCACGCGGCTGGCGCCCCTGCTGCCCGCCGCGATCGCATCCGCGCGCCGTGAATCCGACAGTCTTGCGCTGCAGGATCCGCCGCCGCCCGGCCTGCTCGAGGACCGGACCGACCTGTTGCTGCTCACCCGCCAGTCGAACAGCTACGAGCGTCGCTGGCAGGAGCGCTTCCTGCAGGGCACGCAGGGTTGGCCGCATGCCGACGGCGCACCCGCACAAGGGGACGCCTTCGCCCTGGTCAGCGACGACGAGCTGCAGGCGCAGCTGATCGGCGAGCCGGTCATCGGCGCGCTGGAACGCCGGCATGCCGACATCCTCGACACCATCGACCGGCGGCTGTATTCGCTGGCGGCGGGCCTGGGCAGCCGGTCGCGTCCCGGCAATCCCTTCGGGCCGCGCGCGCTGGTGCAGGCCTGCCTGCGCGCTGTCACCGTGCACGACTGCAACCCGCGCGTTCGCGCCGCCCTGTTGCGCCATTACGAACGCCAGGCCGGTGACCGCCTCGGCGAGCTGTACCTGTGGCTCAACGGCGAGCTGGCCGATGCTGGCTATGCCATGGCGTCGGGCAGCGAGGAGGCGATGCTGCTGGGTGCCGTAGGCATCGAGACCGGCCGCGACACGGTGTGGTCGCAGGGCAACGCCCTGGCGCCGCGCGCATCCACCTGGCGGCCGCAGGCGGGGCAGCCGGCGGCGCCGAAGCGCACGCCGGCCGACGCGCTGCGCGGCAACCTGCTGCGCGAACGCGTGCGCCGCGCGCCGTCCGCGCAAGGCGCGCGCGAGATGCGTGCCGAGGAACTGCTGGCCCTGCTGTCACTGTTGCAGGCCGAACCCGACGCGCTGCTGGCGGTACGCGGGCAGCCTTCGATCGGCCTGGTGCTGCGCGACTGCCTGGCGCAGGTCGGCGAACGCATCGGCATCCAGCGCGGCACCGCGGTGCCGGCGCAGGTGCAGGACGACACCATCGAACTGGTCGGGCGGCTCTTCGACGAACTCGCCTCGTCGCATGCGCTGGCGCCGGCCGCCCTCGACCATCTGGCACGGCTGACGCTGCCGTTCCTGCGCCTGGCGCTGGAGGATGCCTATCTGTTCGACGAGGTGCCCGCGCATCCGGCGCTGCAGGTGCTGGCGCAGCTCGTGGAGTGCTGGGATGCCAATCCCGCAGAGCTGCCCGCCGAGCAGGAGCTGCACGCACTGGCCGACCAGGTGGCGCAGGCGGTCATCGACGAATACCACGGCAACAACGAGCTGTTCGCGCAGCTGTTGCGGCGCATGGAGCAGGCGGTCGAACCGCTGCAGCGGCGCGCGGAACTGGCGGAAAAGCGCGCGTGGCAGGCGATCCAGGGGCGCGAACGGCTTGCCGCCGCGCGCCGCGATGCCGATGGCCAGCTGCACGCGCTGCTTGCGCGGGGGCCGTTGCTGCCGAGCGTGGGCGAGTTCCTCGCCGAACCGTGGCGGCAGTTGCTGGTGCAGACCTGGCTGCGCGATGGGGCCGACTCCGCGCGCTACCACGATGCGGTGGCGCTGGGAGAGGCGATGCAACGGCTCGACGCCGATGCGCGCAGCGGGGTCGGCCGCGCCGTGGCGGACGGGCTGATCGCGATCGAGCCGGCGCTGCGTGAATGCTGTGCAGCGTGTGGCCTGGATGCGGACGCGGCGACGCGCCTGCTGTCCGGGCTGGTCGCGGACTTCGCGCAACCCGACGCCGCGCGCGCGTTGCAGGCGATGACGCCGCTGGCACCCGAGGGCGATGGCTTCGATCCCGTGGCGTCCGGGGCATCGCCCGACCCGGCGCCGCTTGCGGTCGGCCAGCGGGTGGTCGAGCAGCGGCCGGGCGCGTCGCCACGGATGCTGCGGCTGGCGTGGCGCAGCCCGATCAGCAGCGCGCACCTGCTGGTCAACGTCCAGGGCGCACGCGAGCGCCTGTGCACCGCCGCGGAACTCGCCGCGGCAATCGCCCGCGGCGAGCTGCTGCCGCGTCCGGTGCAGGGGCCGGTGGATGCCGCCCTGCGCAGGCTGGAGCACGGCGCGGGCTGAAGAACGGCTCGCACGCGCCGGATGACTTCCGCCGCGCCGGCTCCTAGGATCGGGAGCGGGCAGGGTGGAGCGGGAGCGGGGCATGGCGATCACCATCGGGATTGCGCGCGAGCGCGGGCAGGGCGAACGGCGGGTGGCCGCCACGCCGGAGACCTGCCGCAGGCTGGTCTCCGCCGGCGCGCGGGTGCGCCTGGAGCGCGGAAGCGGGGAGGGCGCTTTTTCGCCGACGCGGACTACGCCGCCGCCGGGGTGGAGCTGGTCGACGACGCGATGGCCGCGTTCGATGGCGCCGACGTGGTGCTCTGCGTGCAGGCCCCCGCCGTGTCGCAGCTCGATGCGCTGCACGCCGGCGTGGTGCTGGTCGGCATCCTGCAGCCCGAGGCCGACGAGGCCCTCGGCGAGGCGATCCGCGCGCGCGGGCTGGTCGCGTTTCCGCTGGAACGCCTCCCGCGTACCACGCGTGCGCAGTCGATGGACGTGCTGAGCTCGCAGGCCGCGATGGCGGGATACAAGGCGGTCCTGGTCGCCGCGCAGCTGGCGCCGCGTTTCTTTCCGATGCTCACGACCGCGGCGGGCACCATCCGCCCGTCGAAGGTGCTGGTGATCGGCGCCGGCGTCGCCGGGCTGCAGGCGATCGCCACCGCGCGCCGCCTCGGAGCGCAGGTGGAAGGCTTCGACGTGCGCCCGGAAACGCGCGAGCAGATCGAATCGCTGGGGGCGCGCTTCCTCGACCTGGGCGTCAGCGCGGCCGGCGAGGGCGGGTATGCGCGCGTGCTGACCGACGACGAGCGCGCGGCACAGCAGCAGCGGCTGGCCGAGCACCTGCGCGGCATCGACGTGGTGGTGTGTACCGCCGCGGTGCCCGGGCGCCCGGCGCCGAAGATCATCACCGGGGCGATGGTGGCCGGCATGCAGCCCGGCAGCGTGATCGTCGACCTGGCCGCGGAGACCGGCGGCAACTGCGAGGCCACCCGGCCCGGGCAGACCCACGACGTGGGTGGCGTCACCATCGCCGGCCCGCTGCAGCTGGCCAGCCTGGGCGCCCGGCATGCCAGCGAGATGTATGCCCGCAACGTGCTGAATTTCGTGCAGCTGCTGCTGGCCGACGGTGCGCTCGCGTTCGACTGGGATGACGAACTGCTGGCGAAAACGGCGTGGCCCGGGGTGCCGATCGCGAGCGCGGCCGCGGGCCCCTGAGCCGGCCGGCGTCAGTCGCGCGGGCGGTGGGTCTCCAGCCAGCGCTGGCGCTCGTCGGCCGACATGGTCTTCCAGCGTGCGCGCAGCGCCTCGCGCTCGGCTGCGGGCAGCTGGCGCATGTGCTGGTAGAGCACGCGGGCCTCGGCGCGGCGTTCGGGCGACATGTCCTCCCAGCGCTTCATGCCCTGGCGGGCGCGGTCGCGCTGCTCGGGCGTCATCTGCCGCCAGCGCTCGGCGTGGCGCAGCATCCTCTGGCGCGCCTCCGGGCTGGCATCCCAGCGGTCGCGGACCGGCTGGACGAGCACGTCGCGTTGCGCCTGGTCGAGCTGGTCCCACGCCGGCAGGGCGGGCGCGCCGGTGTCGTCGGTAGGCGGGTCGGCCAGCGCGGGCGTGGCCAGGCCCAGCAGCGCGGCGAGCAGGAAGGTGCGGATCGCGGTCATCGGGGTCACTCCATCGCCACCGGCTGCGCCTCGATCGAGGCCAGCCACAGGAACATGTCGGGGTCTTCTTCCAGCGTCGCCAGCGGATCGGTGGCGGGAAGCGCGAACGGCGCCGGCACCTGACCGGCGACCCGGGTCGCGCCGCCGGGCACCGGGGCCTGCGTGCCGGGGAGCAGTTGCATGCCCAGCAGGGCCGCCAGTGCGAGCGCGCAGGCGCCGGCCAGGGCGAACAGCGGCCGGCGCAGGGGCGCGACCGCCGGAGGCGGGGCACTGCGCGGGCGCAGCCGCGCCAGCGTGCGCGGGGTGACCTGCCGCAGGGCGTCCTGGTGCAGGCGACGGGCGGCATGGTCGAAGCGGTCCAGCGGACCGTGGGGGGCGGTCATCGGAAATCCTCCAGTTGCTGCTGCAGCGCCTCGCGGGCGCGCGAAAGATGCGTCTTCACCGAGCCGTCGCTGCAGCCCATGACCCGGGCGGTGGTCGCCACGTCGAGTTCTTCCAGGATCCGCAGGGTGAACGCCTCGCGCTGGCGGCGCGGCAGCGTGCGCAGTGCCGCCACCAGTGCGGTGTAGGCCTCGCGGGAATCCTGGGCCCGCGACGGGTCCGGACTGTCGTCGGCCCAGTCGAGGCTGGTGTCGGTGGCATCGCCGGCGTCGCTCATCCAGCCCAGGCGGAACATCCGCCGCCGCTGGATGTCCACGATGCGGCTGCGCAGGATGGTCCAGAACAGCGCGGTCCATTCCTCTGGCGGACGATCGCGGTAGCCGAGCATGCGGGTCATCGCATCCTGCACCGCGTCCAGCGCGTCCTCGCGGTGGCGCAGGCCGATCTCGGCGAAGCGGAACGCGCGTGCGCGCACCCCGGCGAAGAATGCGTCGAGCGTGGCGGGCGCCGCGGCGGCGCCGTCCGCGCGGTCGGCGGGGCCGGTCACGGGCATGCGGGCGGTTGCGGGGGGCAGGCTGCCATCCACGACGTGGGCGGGCCTCGGTGAGGGGTCGGTACCGTCAACGCGCGCGGCCGGCGGCGGTTGACATGGGTGCCGTGCACGCCGGGTGTGGCCGGGTATGATCGGACCGGGGTGGGCACGGGGAGCGGGTGCATGGGCGACGGGTTCGTGGCGCTGTACATCTTCATGCTGGCGGCGATCGCGGGACACGTGATCATCTCCCGCGTGCCGGTGATCCTGCATACGCCGTTGATGTCGGGCAGCAACTTCATCCACGGCATCGTACTGATCGGCGCAATGCTCGTGCTCGGCCACGCCGAGACCACGCTGGAGAAGGCGATCGGCTTCGTCGCGGTGCTGATGGGCGCGGGCAACGCCGCCGGCGGCTACGTGGTGACCGAGCGCATGCTTGACATGTTCCGCTCCAGCCGCGGCCGCGGGGGCCGCGCGTGAGCCCGGACACCGGGGGCATGGCGATGCTTGCGGTGCAGGCCAGCTACCTGGTCGCGGCCACGCTGTTCCTGCTGGGCCTGCAACGGATGGCCTCCCCACTCACCGCGCGCAGCGGTATCCGCTGGGCCGGCGCCGGCATGCTGCTCGCCACCGTGGCCACCTTCCTGCAGCCGGGGCTCGGCAACATCCCGCTGATCGTGCTGGCGATCGTCATCGGCACCACGCTGGCGTGGGTGTCGGGCAAGCGGGTGGCGATCACCGACATGCCGCAGATGGTGGCGCTCTACAACGGCCTGGGAGGTGGCTCGGCGGCGGCGATCGGCGCGGTGGAGCTGCTGCGCTGGACCGACGCCGGCGCCGCGCCGTCGCAGGTCGCGCTGGTGCTGGCGGTGCTGGGTGCGCTGATCGGTTCGGTGGCACTGTCGGGCTCGGTGATCGCCTGGGCCAAGCTCGACGGGCGCATGGACCGGCGTTACAGCTTCCCCGGCATGCAACTGTTCAACGCGCTGGTGTTGCTCGCCGCGCTGGTACTGGGCGCCCTGCTGGTGCAGGCGCTGGACGTGCCGCTGGTGGTGGCGTTCTTCGTCATTTCGCTGGCGCTGGGCGTGCTGATGACGCTGCCGATCGGCGGCGCCGACATGCCGGTGGTGATCTCGCTCTACAACGCACTCACCGGCCTGGCGGTCGCGTTCGAAGGCTATGTGCTGGGCAACGAGGCGCTGATCATCGCCGGCATGATGGTCGGCGCGGCGGGCATCCTGCTCACGCGGTTGATGGCCAGAGCGATGAACCGGTCGATCGGCAGCGTGCTGTTCTCGAATTTCGGCGGCGCCGGCGCGGCCGGTGCGGAGATTGCCGGCAGCCAGAAACCGATCGAGGCCGACGACGTCGCCGCGATGATGGCGTTCGCCGAGCGCGTGGTGATCGTGCCGGGCTATGGCATGGCGGTGGCGCAGGCCCAGCACAAGATCTGGGAGCTGGCGCAGCGGTTGCTCGAACGCGGGGTCAAGGTGAAGTTCGCGATCCACCCGGTGGCCGGACGCATGCCGGGCCACATGAACGTGCTGCTGGCCGAGGCCGGCGTGCCGTACGACCTGATCGCCGACATGGACGACATCAATGCCGAGTTCGCCACCACCGACGTCAGCCTGGTGATCGGCGCCAACGACGTGGTCAATCCGGTGGCGAAGACCGACCCGGCATCGCCGATCTACGGCATGCCGATCCTCGACGTGGTGGAATCGCGGAACACCATCGTGATCAAGCGCGGCAAGGGCACCGGGTTCGCGGGCATCGAGAATGCGCTGTTCTACGCCGACAACACCCGCATGCTCTATGGCGATGGAGCGGAGATGGCGGGCGCACTGGTGAGCGGACTCAAGGCGCTCGACGCCGGCCACTGACCACCGGGCCCCCGGTGCCACGCGATCAGGGGGGGCTCAGCGCGACAGCACCGCGGCGATCACCAGGCCGGCGCCGAACCACGCCAGCGCCACCGCATCCAGTGCCAGGCCGGCGATCACCCATGCCAGCGACGGGCCCAGCCGGAGGGCCGACTCCCACGGCAACAGCCCGAACATGCTGCCGACCTGGCCGGCGATGATTCCCCATTGCGCCAGCACGATGATGGCTGCCGTCATCAGCGTGCCCGCCACCGCGCGCGAGGTGCCCGGGCGCATGCGCACCAGCCGCAGCAGCAGCGCGGCATCCAGCGCCGCCGCAACCGCCATTGCATGCAGGGGCCGGGCGAAGCCGCCCGCCAGCAGGATCCAGATCGCCGCGAAGCCGACGCAGCCCACCGCGAGCACGACAAGGTCGAAGGCGCGGAAGGCGACGGACTTGCGCGCGGGCTCGAGGGTGGTCATCAGCGACGGTTGGGCAGGGCGCGCCAGCATACCGGGATCGGCGTGCGCAACCGATTGCGCGCGGCGCGCGGCGCGGTGGCGGCACGCTGCATTCCGGCATCCACGTGCCACCCCGGTCCGGTGGCGCGGGCGGGTCGCTACAATGCACGGCTTGCACGCGCCGATCGCGCCCCCATCTCCGGTCCATGTACTCCCGTAGCAGCGAACCCGTCCGTTTCGAGCGCGACTGCGCCGCCGTTCTCGTCCCCCAGGGCGAGGAAGTGACCCTGCCTGCGGGCAGCTCCGGCTACATCACCCAGGCACTGGGCGGCAGCTACACGGTGTTCGTGGAGGGCAACCTGTTCCGCATCGCCGGACGCGATGCCGACGCGATCGGCAAGGAGCCGCCGGAACCGCTGGAACTGCCCGACGGTGCCGACGATGCCGCGGTGGAGCAGCTGGTCTGGAAACAGCTGCGGACCTGCTTCGATCCGGAGATCCCGATCAACGTGGTCGACCTCGGGCTTGTCTACGAGGCCATCGTGCATCCGGCCGATGACGGCAAGCGGACGGTCGAGGTCAGGATGACCCTGACCGCGCCCGGCTGCGGCATGGGCGACATCCTCGTCGACGACGTGCGCAGCAAGCTGGAGATGATCCCGACGATCTCCGAAGCCGATGTCGAGCTCGTGTTCGACCCTCCATGGAACCGCAGCATGATGTCCGAGGCCGCCCGCCTCGAGACCGGCATGTACTGACGCGCGCTGCGTTCCCGCGTCGCCGTGGCGATGCGCTCCGCCGGAATCCCGGCACCAATCTCCCGATCCGTGATGACGATCGCATTCACGCGATGACGTCGGACGCGTGTTGCCTTGCGTTCACCATGAACAGTCGCTTAGCGTCAGTTTGTGCTCGCAACACGTCATACGTCGCCAAATTTTTGGCTGTGCGCAGGTCTGCAGCCGGCGTCGAGTCGTCCATCTCACCGAGGCCTCGCGGCCTTTCTCTCCCGGGAGTATTCGATGTCCGTGTCCCATCAACGCATCCGCATGCGGGTGCTGGCGATCGCCACCGCCATCGTCGTGTCGTCCTTCGCCATGCCGGCCCTGGCCGCGGAGCGGCTCAACCTCAGTGGCCTGCAGTCGGCCCAGCTCCACGACCGTTTCATCGTCAAATACCGTGACGGCGCCGCCGCGTCCTCCGACGGGGCCGTGCTGCAACGGCAGTTGCAGAGCGCCGCGCGCGCCGTGCCGGGCAAGCAGGGCGCGCCGCTGTCGGTGCGCGCGCTGCGGCGCACCGCCACCGGCGCCGAGGTGGTGACCACCGGGCGCAAGCTCGACCGCGCCGAGGCGGAGATGCTGATGCGGCAGATCGCCGCGGATCCGGCGGTGGAGTACGTCGAGGTCGACCAGCTGCTGCAGGTCGCGCTGTCGCCCAACGACCCGCGCTACAGCCAGCAGTGGGGCTACTTCAATGCCACCGGCGGCATCCGCGCCGACCAGGCGTGGGACGTGGCCACCGGTGCGGGCGTGGTGGTCGCGGTGCTCGACACCGGCAGTGCCAGCCACAGCGACCTCAACGGCAACACCATCGCCGGCTACGACATGATCAGCGATGCCACCGTCGGTGGCGACGGCAACGGCCGCGATTCCGATCCGTCCGATCCGGGCGACTACTATGGCGGCAATCCGTCGAGCTGGCATGGCACCCATGTCGCCGGCACCGTGGCGGCGCTGACCAACAACGGCGTCGGCGTGGCCGGTACCGCGTTCAACGCGAAGGTGTCGCACGTGCGCGTGCTCGGGCGCGGGGGCGGCTACACCTCGGATATCGCCGACGGCATCATCTGGGCGTCGGGTGGATCGGTGCCGGGCGTGCCCGCCAACCCGAACCCGGCGGAGGTCATCAACCTGAGCCTTGGCGGCAGCGGCAGCTGCGGCAGTACCACCCAGAACGCGATCAACGGCGCGGTGTCGCGCGGCACCACGGTGGTGGTGGCGGCCGGCAACAGCAATGCCAACGTGTCGGGGTTCACCCCGGCCAACTGCGCCAACGTGATCGCGGTGGCGGCCACCGACCAGAACGGCGCCCGCGCCAGCTTCTCCAACTACGGCACCGGCATCGACGTGTCGGCCCCCGGCGTGGGCATCCTGTCCACGCTCAACAGCGGCAGCCAGGGGCCCGGCGCCGAAAGCTATGCCTCGTACAACGGCACATCGATGGCGGCCCCGCACGTGGCCGGCGTGGTCGCGCTGATGCAGTCGGCTGCATCCACTCCGCTGACCCCGGCGCAGGTCGAAAGCATCCTCAAGAGCACTGCGCGGCCACTGCCGGGTGCGTGCTCGGGTGGCTGCGGTGCCGGCATCATCAATGCGAAGGCGGCAGTCGATGCCGCGGCCGGAGGCGGCAGCGGGCCCGGGCCGGACCCCGAACCGCCGGGCGGCGGTACCCTGCAGAACGGCGTACCGGTGACCGGGGTTGCCGGTGGTGCCGGCAGCACGCAGTACTGGACGATCACGGTGCCGGCCGGCGCGACCAACCTCAACATCGCGATGTCCGGCGGCAGTGGCGATGCCGACCTCTACGTGCGCTTCGGTTCGCAGCCGACCACCTCGGCCTATGACTGCCGGCCCTACCGCAGCGGCAATGCCGAGACCTGCACCTTCGCCGCACCGCAGGCCGGCACCTATCACGTGATGGTGCGCGGTTACTCCGCGTTCTCGGGCATCACCCTGACCGGCAGCTTCAACGCCGGCAGCGGCGGTGGCGGCAACCAGCTGCAGAAGGGCGTGCCGGTCACCGGGCTGTCGGGTGCGGCCAGCAGCAGCCGTACCTGGACGTTCAACGTGCCGGCGGGTGCCAGCAACCTGAGCTTTGCGATGTCCGGAGGCACCGGCGATGCCGACCTCTACGTGCGCCGCGGCGCGGCACCGACCACGTCGGTCTACGACTGCCGTCCGTACCGCACCGGCAACAACGAAAGCTGCACCTTCGCCAGCCCGCAGTCCGGGACCTGGCACGTCACCGTGCGCGGCTATTCCGCGTATTCCGGCGTCAGCCTGGTGGGCAACTACACCGGCAACTGAGGCCCATGCGGCCCCGGGCGGCACGCGCCGCCCGGCTCGCCAGCGCGCCGCGTGCGATCGCCACGACGCGACCACTCCGCAACGAGGAAAGGACCTGACGATGAAACGATGGATTGCGATGCTGCTGGCCGGATCCGCGGCCGCCGGAGCCTCTGCCGGGGAGCGCCCCGCGGCGTTCGACCACCCCCTGCCCGCCGAACACACGGTGGAGGTGCGCACGATGCCGCGCGTGGACAACGCCCGGCTGCTTGCCGAGGACCTGCGCAACCGCGCGCCGCGCCGTGACGCGCCGGTGCGCTTCGCCACCCCGCACAGGGTGTCGATCACGCCGATGGACGCCGGTGACTGGGACCGGATCGACGCCGACACGCTGGTGTGGCGGTTGCGGGTGGAATCGAAGGGGGCGTTGTCGCTCAACTTCGGCTTCGACGAGTACCGCATGCCCGAAGGCGGGCACATGCTGATCTATCCCGCCGGCCTGCCGAAGAACGCCGACGCGGGTGCGGTCCGCCGCTTCACCGCCGCCGACAACAAGCCGCACGGTGCGCTGTGGACGCCGGTGGTGCCGGGCGACCATGCGGTGATCGAGGTGGTGGTGCCGAAGGACCGCGCCGACCAGCTGCGCCTGCGCATCGGCAGCGTCAACCACGACTATGTCGGCTTCGGCCGGCTGGCCCGTGCCGGTTCGCTGGAACAGGCGGCCGGCGTGTCGGGCTCGTGCAACGTCGACGTGGCCTGTCCGGCCGGCGACGACTGGCGCCAGCAGATTCCGGCAGTCGGGGCGTACTCGCGTTTCGGCACGCTCTACTGCACCGGCTCGCTGGTCAACAACACCGCCAGCGACCGCAGCATGTACTTCCTCACCGCGCACCACTGCGGCATGGGCACCGCGGACGCGGCGGCATCGATCGTCGTCTACTGGAACTACGAGAACTCCACCTGCCGCGTCCCGGGCAGCGCCGAGAGCGGCGCCAACGGCGACGGCAGCATGGCGCAGAACCAGACCGGCGCCACCGTGAAGGCGACCTGGGCCACCTCCGACTTCACCCTGCTCGAGCTCGACGATCCGGCCAACCCGGAGTTCAACCTCAGCTGGAACGGCTGGGACCGCCGCGACATCACCTACAACGGCGCCACCGGCATCCACCACCCGCGCGTGGCGGAGAAGCGCATCACCCACTCCAACAATCCGCTGGTGATCGAGGGCTACCTCGGCAACGCCGGCAACAGCCACCTCAAGGTGCAGTGGAACCCGCAGGGCACCACCGAGGGCGGCTCGTCGGGCTCGCCGATCTTCAGCCCCGACAAGCGCGTGATCGGCCAGCTCCATGGCGGCTACGCCTCGTGCAGCACCACCGGCTCGCAACACGTCGACTGGTACGGCCGCATCCACACCTCGTGGGCCGGCGGCGGCACCGATGCCACCCGGCTGAGCACCTGGCTCGACCCGGCCGGCACCGGGGCGCAGTTCATCGATGGCATCGGCGGTGCGGGCCAGCCCGGTGATCCGGTGGCGGGCTTCAGCTGGACGGTCGACGATGAAACCCTGACCGTCGCCTTCACCGACACCTCCACCGACGATGGCGACATCGTGGCCTGGGCGTGGGAGTTCGGCGATGGCCAGACCTCCGATGAGGCCGATCCGGTGCATACCTATGCCGCGGCGGGCGAATACACCGTGGTGCTCACCGTCACCGACGACGAGGGCAACACCGCCACGCGCAGCCAGTCGATCGAGGTCGGCGACACCGGGCCGGATGCGATCGAGCTGCTCAACCGCACGCCGGTGCGCGGCCTTGCCGCGGGTGCGGGCGAGGAACTGCTGTACCGCATCGACGTGCCGGAAGGCGCGAGCGGCCCGCTGACCTTCATCACGTCCGGCGGCAGCGGCAATCTCAGCCTGTACGTGTCCTACGAGGCCGAGCCCACCGTCGACGCACACGATGCCCGCTCCGCGCGCCCGGGCAACAGCGAAAGCGTGCGCATCGCCAGCCCGCAGCCGGGCAGCTACTACATCAAGCTGGTCGGCGAAACCGCGTTCTCCAACGTCACCCTGCAGGCCCGCCACAACTGAGTCCTGCACCGGGGCTCTGCTTCCGGACCGGGAGCAGGGCCGCTGGTCGGCACGCGGTCCATGCGATGGGCATGGCCCGCGTGCGAGGCCTATGCTGCGGGCACACCCCACCGGAGGCGTGCCATGCGCCCGACGCCCGTGTTGTGCATGGTCCTGGCGGCCCTGTGCTGCGGCGCGACGGCCACCGCACGCGAACAGGTTCCAATGGCCGATCCCGACGCCGCTGCCGCGCAGCACCGGTGGCACCGCTTCATCGTGAAATACCACCCGCATACCGATGCCGGGCAGGACGCCGCGGCGGTATTGCCGCGACTTGCGCGCATCGCCAACGACGCCGGGCTGCAGCCGCAGGGCGCGCAGCCGCCCCTGCGCTGGGAGCGCCGGCTGGGCGTGGGTGCCGACCTGGTCGTTGCCGAGCCGCCGCTGGACCACGCGAGCGCGCAGCGCCTGTTGCGGACCCTGGCGAAGGATCCGGACATCGAATACGCCGAACCCGACGGCATGATGCAGCGCGCCCCCGGCCCCGAGCGGGGCGAGCCGGTGGCCGGAGGCGAGTGACCGCCTGGCGCGGCGGGTGGTGCGCTCAGCCCAACGCTTCGAAACGGTTGGCGGCGACGTTCTTGCGCACCGCGGTGGGATCCCAGATGCGGCCGTTCATCGCGATGTAGACCCCGGGCGGCAGCGACTGCACCGCGCCGACCGCGGTGCCGATGTTGAATTCCGCGTCCGAGCCGCGGAAGCGCGCCGGGTTCAGCGCGCCGGTCAGCACGATCGTGCGGTCGCCGATCGAGGCCAGCGCGCGCGCGGTATCGACCATCGAGTCGGTGCCGTGGGTGATCAGCACGTGCCTGGCCGGCTGCGCGGCGATGGTGGCGCGGATCAGCTCACGGTCGTCATCGGTGAGGTGCAGCGAGTCCTTGCGCAGGATCGGGATCACGCTGAAACGGAACGCCACCCCCAGTTCCTCGAGGATCCGGCCGATCTGCGGCGCGCCCACCTGGAAGTCCGACTTGTCGTCGAAATAGACCTTGTCGATGGTGCCACCGGTGGTGACGATCAGCAGTTCTTGCATCGGGGATGGGTATCCGGTGGGAGGCGTGGCGCGACGCGGCGCGCCTGCGCGGGAATGGACTGCGGATTTTCGGCCAGCGGTGCGGGGGCGGCAACCGGCCTGACCGGTCCGGTCAGGTCGGGCGACGGCCGAAGCGCGCCTGCAGCCCCGGCCAGCTGGCGCTGCCGATGACCAGCAGCGACAGCGCGAGCAGTGCCCAGGCGTAGCCGCGTGCGGCCGGCGTACTCCAGGCGTCCATGACCGCATGCGAGAACCAGAACAGGCCGAAGACGCCGGCCCAGAAGCGCGCACGCGCGCTGCCGGCGAGCACGCCGCCGGCCAGCAGCAGCGGCGGTGCCACCAGCACGACCAGTGCGGCAACGAGATGTTCGCCACGTGCCAGCCATGTGCCGTAGACCGCCGCCAGCGCGACGAGGGCCGTCACCAGCAGCCAGTGGGCGGCGCCCCGCGTCATGCGAGCTTCGCCGCCAGTTGCGCCACCCGCCGGCCGAGTGCACGCGCCAGCGCGGCTTCGTCGTCGCTGGGCTGGGGATCGTCGTTGGCACCCGCCACGTGGCTGGCGCCGTACGGGGTGCCGCCGCCTGCGGTGGTGTGCAGTTGCGGTTCGGTATAGGGAATGCCGGTGACCACGCAGCCGTGGTGCAGCAGCGGGACCAGCATCGACAGCAGCGTGGCTTCCTGCCCGCCATGCTGGGTGGCGGTGGACGTGAACACCGCGGCCGGCTTGCCGACCAGGGTGCCACTGGCCCATTCCGCGCCCAGGCCATCGATGAAGTGCTTGAGCGGTGCGGCCATGTTGCCGAAGCGGGTGGGGCTGCCCAGCAGCAGGCCGGCGCATTCGGCAAGGTCGGCGCGCTCGACATAGGGCGCGCCGTCGTCCGGCACCGGCGGCTGCGCGGTGGTGGTGACCACCGCCACCGGCGGCACCGTGCGCAGGCGCGCCTGCATGCCATCGACCTCGGCGATGCCACGCGCGATCTGGCGGGCCAGCCGCGCCACCGAACCGCCGCGGCTGTAGTAGAGGACGAGGATGTCGGGCATGGCGTGCTCCTGCTCGGATAGCGGGCAAGGATAGGGCATGCGCAGCCCGCGCCCGCGCAGCGTGCCGGCCCGCCACCGTTGCCTGCACGACGTTCGGTTACGCTTCGGCCGATGGAACCGCTGGACACCCTGACCCGCTGGAGCGAACGGATGACCGACCGTGCGCGCTCGGGTTCGTTCCTGCGTTTCCTGTGGCGGCGTTTCATCGACGACCGTCTGTTCGAGGCCGCGGGCGCACTTGCGTTCACCACCGTGTTCGCGCTGGTGCCGCTGAGCATGGTGGTGTTCGGCGTGCTGTCGGCGTTCCCGGTGTTCGAGTCGTGGAGCGCGCAGCTCACCGATTACGTCTTCTCCAACTTCGTGCCCGATTCCGCGCGCCAGGTCGAGCAGTACCTGCTCGGCTTCTCGCGCAACATCGGCCAGCTCACCGCGCTGGGCACCATCGCGCTGGTGGTCTCGGTGCTGGTCACGCTGCAGGGGGTCGAGGCCACCCTCAACCGCATCTGGCGCGTGCGCACCACGCGGCCGAAGCTCGCGCGCTTCCTCGTCTACTGGACGGTGCTCACCCTGGGTGCACTGGTCGCCGCGGCGAGCCTGTCGCTGTTCACCCGCTTCCTGGCGCTGGACATCTTCCACAGCACGCTGTCGGGGCAGTGGCTGCAGCGCACACTGCTGCAGGTGGCGCCGCTCATGATCGAGCTGCTGGCGATCGCCACCGTGTTCCGGGTGATCCCGCACCGCACCGTGCAGTGGCGGCACGCGTTTGCCGGCGCGCTGCTGTCGGCGATGCTGCTGGAGCTCGCCAAGCGCGCGATCGCGCTGTACCTCGGCGGCTTCGATGGATACGAGCGCATCTACGGCCAGGTCGCCTTCATCCCGGTGCTGCTGCTGTGGATCTACTTCAGCTGGCTGGCGATCCTGCTCGGCGCCTCGTTCGCCGCCTCGCTGTCGGCATTCCGCTACCAGCCCGCGGCGATGCGGCTGCCGCTGGGCTACGAGGTCTTCGCCCTGCTGCGGATGCTCGGCCGTTTCGTCGAGGCGCGCCGCGACGGGCGCGGCCTGCATACCGATGAGCTGATGGCGCTGGAACCGTGCCTCACCGATGCACTGGCGCAGCAGTTCTTCGCCCAGCTCGAAGCCGCCGGCATTCTCGCCCGGGCCGAAGGCGGCGCCTGGCTGCTCGCCCGCGACCTCGACCAGGTCACCCTCGTGGATCTGTACGAGGCCTGCCACCTGCGCATTCCGGTGCACGAGGCGCACCTGCCGTGCCACGACGACGCGCTCGGCCGCGCCGCGCAGGCGGCACTCGACGACCTGCGCGTGCCGTTGCGCGACCTGCTCAAGCGCCGTGTCGGCGATCTCTATCCATCCGGCAAGGAGCTTGCCCCATGATCCGTCCCCTCGTGTCCGTCCTTGCCATCTGCCTGCTGGTCGCCTGTCAGCGCGAGGCGCTGCCGGCCGCGGCCGGGCAGCCGCAGGCGCCCGCCGCGCAGCCACCCGCCGCGCCTGCCGTGGACGCGCCGCTGGAGTTGCGTGTCACCACCCTCGAGGGTGGTGAATGGGACCTTGCCGCGCAGCGTGGCAAATGGGTGGTGGTGAACTTCTGGGCCACCTGGTGCGCGCCCTGTCTCAAGGAGATGCCGGAGCTGTCGGCGCTGGGCGCGATGCGCGAACACATCGAGGTCATCGGCCTGGCCTACGAGGAGATCGAGCCCGATGCGATGCGCGCGTTCCTGCAGGAGCACCCGGTGCTGTATCCGGTCTCGATCGTCGACGTGTATGCGCCCCCGCCCGGTTTCGACCCGCCGCGCGGGCTGCCGATGACCTATCTGGTCGACCCCGACGGCCGCGTGGTCGAGCAGTATCTCGGCCCGGTGACCGCCGCCGACATCGAGCGCGACATCGCAGCGGCGGGCGGCCCCGCCATGCCCTCCGGCGAGGACGCCGCGGCCGGGGCCTGATCCCCCGCCGTTCCGCCTCGCGAGCGTGGAGCGGGTGGTGCGCGACCGTCATCCGATGCCGATCGGGGAGCGCCCGCGCCACGTGCGGCCGCCATGCCGCGCCGGCGACTCAGGACATCGGCTCCGGCGCCGCGCCGATCGCCGGCGGCAGGGGAATGAACTCCTGGTCGTCGAGGTCGGGGAGCTTCATCCGCCCGGCCGCCCAGTCGGCGCGGGCCTGCAGGATGCGCTCCTTCGACGACGACACGAAGTTCCAGTCGATGAAACGCGGGCCCACCGGTTCGCCGCCCAGTGCCATCACCACCGCGTCGCCGAGGGCGGCGATGGTCACCGCGGCGCCCGGTGCCAGCACCGCCATGCTGCCCGGCTCGATGCGCTGGCCGGCGATCTCCACCGCACCGTCGGCCACGTACACCGCACGTTCCGGGTATTGCGCCGGCAGCGAGACGCGGGTGCCGGCGCGCAGCTGCCAGTGCACGTAGAACTGCGGTGAGTCGATCGCGGCCGGCGAGCGCACCCCGGCAAGCTCGCCGGCGATCAGCCGGCCCCACACGCCGCCTTCGTCGAAGGTCGGCAGCTGGCCGGCGTCGTAATGCCAGAACCCGGGGTCCATTTCCTCGCGCCCGTCGGGCAGCGCGACCCAGGCCTGGATGCCGTCCATCGGCCCACCCACTGCGCGGCCCTGTTCGAAGCGCTCGGAATGGGTAATGCCGCGGCCGGAGGTCATCCAGTTCACCTCGCCCGGGCGGATCGTCTGCTCGGAGCCGACGCTGTCGCGATGCATGATCTCGCCTTCGAACAGATAGGTGATCGTCGACAGGCCGATATGCGGATGCGGGCGCACGTCCGCCGAACGCGGCAGCCCCGGCGCGAACATCGCCGGACCCATGCGATCGAAGAAGATGTACGGCCCGACCATGCGGCGCCTGGCGAACGGCAGCACGCGGCCGACTTCGAAGCCGCCGAGGTCGCGGCGGCGCGAGGCGATGACCAGCTCGATCATGTGGAACTCCCGGCAAAGGCTCGGGACCACTGTAGTCGCCGGCCGCTGCGTACGCCCGCGCCGCCTGTGTGCACGCGTATCCGCCGGATGCGACCCGGGTCACGTTTAACGGAAAATTGACGGGATACGGCTGGACGTCGAGAATGCGCCGCCGCGCATGTCGCGCGGCGTGGAATGCCGCAACAACAGGAGTTTCGAAATGATCAGGGAATTGCTTCTCGCAACCGCACTGGTTGCCGCCGCTGCGCCGGCCGTGGCCGCACCGGGCACCGGATTCATGGCGGTCGAAGCCGGCCGCAGTGACCTGTCGGTCGAGGGCGCCAAGGACAACGACACCGCCGTGGGGCTGCGCGGTGGCTACTACTTCCGCCCGCAGTTCGGTATCGAGGGCTTCGTCACCCGGTACGGCGCCGACACCTCCGGACCCTGGCGCACCGAAGTGGATGGCATCGGCATCGGCGTGTTCGGCAAGGCCAATTTCGGCGCCGGGGCCTACACCGGCTTCTACGTCAGCGGCCGCGCCGGCATCGCCCACAACCGCGTCGAGGAAACGCTGCGCGGCGTCGATTCCTGGGACGACTCCGACACCAATCCCTATGTGGGCGTTGGCCTCGGCTTCGACTACAGCCCGAACTTCGGTGTCGGCGTGCGCTACGACTACCAGGAGCCGAAGGTGGGCGACGTGCGCGTCAAGCTGGAAACGCTGACCGGAAGCGTCGAATACCGCTTCTGATCACTGCGCCGCGTCACCGGGAGACGGCCGCCGCGTGCGGCCGTTTCCATGGACGGCGGGCTCAACTGTCCACGGTGAACGGCGGCAGCGGTGGCACGTGGTGATAGCGCTCCGGCCGCAGCGGGCCGGGCATCGGCGGCAGCACCAGCGGCGCCGGCGCGATGCGGTTGTCGGGAAGGTGGTCGAGCAGATGGCGGATCAGCGTCAGCCGGCCGCGCCGCTGGTCGTTGAAGTCGACCGTCGTCCACGGCGCGTGCGGCGTATGCGTGGCCTCGAGCATGGCTTCGCGCGCGCGGGTGTAGTCGTCGTAGCGCAGGCGTGCCTCCACATCGACCGGTGACAGCTTCCAGCGCTTGAGCGGATCGGCCAGCCGCTCGGCGAAGCGGCGCTCCTGCTCGGCCTGGTCGCATCCCAGCCAGTACTTGAACAGCAGCACGCCGTCGTCGACCAGCATCTGCTCGAACGCCGGCACCTGCTGCAGGAACAGTGCCACCTGGTCCTCGCTGGCGTAGCCCATCACCCGCTCCACGCCGGCGCGGTTGTACCAGCTGCGGTCGAACAGCACGATCTCGCCGGCGGCGGGCAGGTGCGCCACGTAACGCTGGAAGTACCACTGCGTGCGCTCGCGGTCGCTGGGCGCGGGCAGGGCCACCACATGGCACTGGCGCGGGTTGAGGTGCTGCGAGATGGCCTTGATCACGCCGCCCTTGCCGGCGGCGTCGCGGCCTTCGAAGATCACCAGCACGCGCTTGCCGCATTCCCTGGCCCAGCGCGCCATGTCGACCAGCTCGACCTGCATCGGCTCCAGCGCCGCCTCGTATTGCCTGCGTTTGAGCGTCCTCGCCATCGCCGACTCCGTCATTCGCGCAGGCGCGGCCGCAGCGTGGCGAGGTTGCATGGGCGCGTACGCGCATCGAGCTGGTCGCGGATGATCCGCTCCCACGCCGTGCGGCAGGCCGATGACGACCCCGGCAGGCAGAACACGAACGTCGCATTGGCCAGCCCTGCGAACGCGCGCGACTGCAGCGAGGACGTGCCGATCTCGTCGAAGCTGATGGCGCGGAACAGCTCGCCGAAGCCGGGCATCTGCTTGTCGAGCAGCGGCAGCAATGCCTCGGGCGTGGCGTCGCGGCCGGTGAAGCCGGTGCCGCCGGTGACCAGCACGCCATCGATGGCCGGATCGGCGATCCACTGCGACACCGTCGCGCGCAGCCGGTAGCGGTCGTCGGGCAGCAGTTCGCGAGCAGCGACATGGTGCCCGGCGGTCTCGAGCGCCGCGGCGAGGTAATCCCCGGAGCTGTCGTTCGCCGCGCTGCGGCTGTCGGAGACCGTGAGCACGCAGATCGACAGCGGGATGAATCCATCGGATGCGGTCATGGCCGCAGGGTAGCGATGCGCGCGTGAGCGCGGAAGCGGCGACGGTCGCAGGGCCGGCCCGTGTAGCTGGTACCTGAGGTCGCGCGGGTGATCGCACGGTGCGGCACGGGTATCGCGGAGCGGACCTCAGCCGGGGCCGGGCGACAGCGGGCCGGGTGCTTCGCCGCGCCGCTGGCGCGCGACCATCGCTGCCACGATGCGGGCGAAGTCGCGCGCGAAGCCGGTCATGTCGAACAGGCCCGGGGTGTCGCGCAGGGCGACGACCCGCTGGCGCAGCGCGGCCAGGCGCGCGGGGTCGTTGCCGAGGGCGGTGGCCAGCGCGACGAAGGCGGCATCGTCGTCGACGTTGAGATCGTCCATGCCGAGATGATGGTTGAGGCTTGCCGCCACCCGGGCGGCGAAGGTGGCGCCGGGCCGGGTCAGCACCGGGCAGCCCGCCCACAGCGCGTCGGACGCGGTGGTGTGCGCGTTGTACGGATTGCAGTCGAGGAACAGGTCGGCAAGCTGCAGGCGCGCGAGATAGGCGGCCTGCGGCTGCTTGGGCATGAACACCAGACGGTCGGCGGCAATGCCGCCGGCCCGTGCGGCCTCGCGCAGGCGGCCGTCGGCGTCGCCTGGCCCCGACAGCAGCCACAGCACGCTGCCCGGCACCTGGCGCAGCACCGCCATCAGGCGCGCGAACGAGGCCGGGTTGAGCTTGTAGCTGTTGTTGAAGCAGCAGAACACGGTGCCCGTTTCGGGGAGCCCGCACGCGGCGCGTGCCGGTGCCGGCGGCACGTCGCGGCGTGTATCCGACGGCTGGAAGCAGCGCGGCAGCCAGGCCGGCTGCTCGGAGTGGTGTGCGGCCAGCTCTCCGGGCAGCACCACGCGGTCGGCAAGCACGTAGTCGATCCACGGTGCGCCGCTGGTGCCCGGGTACGCCAGCCAGTTCACCTGCAGCGGTGCCGGGCGCATCGCCAGCACTTCCGGCCGCCCGCCACCGCCCCAGCCACGCAGGTCGAACAGCACGTCGAGATCGGCCTCGCGGATGCGGCCGGCGATCTCGGCGTGCGGGCGGTCGGCGACCTCGTGCAGCGCGTGCGCCGAGGCCTGCAGGCGGCGGCGGATGATGCTGCCGTCATCGACGTTGAGCGCGAAGAGGTGGATGTCCACGGCGTCGTGCGCACGCAGTGCCTCGAAGAACGCGGCGGTCAGCAGGCCGGTCGGGTGGGCGCCAAAGCCATTCGACATGAAGCCGACCCGCAGCCGCGCGGAGGTGCGCACCGGCGCCGGCGGCAACACGCGCACCTGCGCCGCCACCGCGTTGGCGCGCAGCCGCGCGCAGGCCAGCTGCTCGGCGGCGCTGGCATCCTCGCTGAGGAAGGCGAACGGCTCGATCGCGGCATCGCCGCTGGCGACCGCGGCGCGCACCTGGCGCGACAGCGCATCGATACCACGCCAGTCGCACAGCCGCCGTCGCCACGCCAGCAGATAGGCGGCGATCTGCGGGTGGTCCGGCGCAAGCGCATGCGCACGCGCGTACGCGTCGTTCGCGGCTTCGGCTTCGCCGGCGTCCTCCAGCGCATGGCCGAGCCAGACCGCGATCCCGGCATGGCCCGGCGCGTTGCGTGCGGCCGCCCGCAGCGCCTGTACCGCGTCGGCATGGCGGCCGAGCATCCACAACCCGCGCCCGAGCCGGGCCAGCGCTTCCGGGTGGCCCGGCGCCAGTTGCAGTGCGCGCTGTGCCGCGCCCGCGCCGTTGCGGGCATCACCGGCCTGCAGCTCGATGTCCGACAGCAGGATCCACGCCATCGCATCGCCGGGTGTCCGCTGCACGGCGAGACGGGCTTCGGTGCGCGGGTCGGGGTGTGGTTGCTGTGCCATCGGCAGGGCGGTCGCGGAGTGGCCGGCCATGCTGGCGCGTCGCGGCCGGGCTGTCATCCCGCCGGGCCTATCCGGCCTCGGCAAGCCGCGCCAGTTCCTCGGTCTGGTGTTCCTGCAGCAGGCGGTCGACCAGCGGGTCGAGCGCGCCTTCGAGCACGTTGGGCAGGTCGTACAGGGTCAGGCCATCGACACGGTGGTCGGTGATCCGCCCCTGCGGGTAGTTGTAGGTGCGGATGCGCTGGCTGCGGTCGCCGCTGCCCACCTGCAGCTTGCGGCTGGCGGCGGTCGCCGCGGTGCGGCGAGCGGCCTCCGCCTCGGCCAGCATCGCGCGCAGGCGCTTCATCGCCTTGTCGCGGTTGGCGTGCTGGCTGCGCTCGGTCTGCGATTCCACCACCAGCCCGCTGGGCACATGGGTGATGCGGATTGCCGAATCGGTCTTGTTGACGTGCTGGCCGCCGGCGCCCGAGGAGCGGAACGTGTCGACCTTCAGGTCGGCGGGGTTGAGCTCGATCGGCTCGCCGTCCTCTTCGACCGGGATGATCGCCACCGTGGCCGCGGAAGTGTGGATGCGGCCCTGCGATTCGGTCTCCGGCACGCGCTGGACGCGGTGGGTGCCGGACTCGAACTTCAGCCGCGCGTAGGCGCCGGCACCTTCGACGCGCGCGATGACCTCGCGGAACCCGCCGTGCTCGCCCGGGCTTGCCGATTCCACTTCCACCCGCCAGCCCTGGCGCTCGGCGTAGCGCGAATACATCCGGAACAGGTCGCCGGCGAAGATCGCCGCCTCGTCGCCGCCGGTGCCGGCGCGGATCTCCAGGTACAGGCCGCCCTCGTCGCGGGCGTCGCGCGGGACCAGCAGCGCCATGAGCTCGGCATCGAGCGCATCCAGGCGCGCCTGGCTGGCGGCGATCTCCTCGTCGGCCAGCGCCGCCAGTTCGGGGTCGTCGCGCAGCGCCAGTGCGCCGTCGAGATCGGCGCGCGCCTGCTGCTCGGCGGCCAGCGCGGTGGACAGTGGTTCGAGCTGCGAGAACTCGCGCGACAGGGCGCGGAACCGCTGCTGGTCGCCCGCGATCCCGGGATCGGCCAGCAGCCGTTCCAGTTCCTCGCGACGTTCGGCCAGCGCCTCAAGCTTGCGGCGCAGGGTCGGCAGCATCGGCAATGGAATCGGGCAGGGTGGCGGACGCGGCCGCCGGGCGCAGCGCGCGTTCGATCGCGCGGGCGAGTTCGGGATTGCCGCCCGCCGCGGTCTCGCGCACCGCCGCGGTGGGCAGGTGCAGCAACCGGTTGGTGAGGCTGTGGGCGAGGTGCTCGAGTACCGCGTCGGGATCCTTGCCGGCGGCCAGCTGCTGGCGCGCGCGGGCCAGCGCCTCGCTGCGTGCCTGCTCGCCGTGTTCGCGCAGGAGCCGCAGCGGCGCGTTGAACGCGCTGGCGGCCAGCACCTCGTGGTAGCGGGTGACCTGCAGGTCGATGATGGCCTCGGCGGCCTCGGCGGCCTCGCGGCGGTTGCGGCGGTTGTCCTCCACCGCGCGCTCGAGATCATCGACGGTGTAGAGGTAGGCGTCCTTGAGCCCGGCGACATCCGGCGCGATGTCGCGGGGCACCGCGAGGTCCATCAGCAGCATCGGCTTGTGCCGGCGCGCACGCAGCGCGGCGTCGACCTGGGCGCGGTGCAGCACCGGCTCGCGGCTGGCGGTGGCGGAGAACACCAGGTCCGCCTGCGACAGGTGGCGGTCCAGCTCGTCGAGCGGCAGGGCCACGCCGCCGTGCCGCGACGCCAGCGCCTGGGCATGGGCCAGCGTGCGGTTGGCGACCAGCAGCCGCTGCGCGTTGGCCTGCACCAGGTGGCGCGCGGCGAGTTCGATCGTCTCGCCGGCGCCGATCAGCAGTACGGTCGATTCCGACAGCCGGGTGAACGATTCCTGCGCAAGCCGCACCGCCAGCGACGCCACCGATACCGGGCTGTTGCCGATGCAGGTCTCGCTGCGCGCGCGCTTGGCGGTCACGAAGGCGTGCTGGAACAGGCGGTCGAGTTCGCTGCCCAGCGTGCCCGCTGCGCGTGCCGCGGCCCAGGCCTGCTTCACCTGGCCCAGGATCTGCGGCTCGCCCAGCACCAGCGAGTCCAGCCCGGTGGCGACCCGGAACAGGTGCCGCGCGGCGTCGCCGCCATGGTGGACATAGAGATAGGCGCTGAGGTCGGCATCGGGGCGCAGCGCCAGCCAGCGCGCCAGGGCCTCGCCGCCGTCATCGGCCACCGCATACAGCTCGGTGCGGTTGCAGGTCGACAGCAGCGCGGCCTCGCGCACCTCGGGCATCGCGCGCAGCGAGCGCAGCGTCTCCGGCAGCGCGTGATCGGCAAACGCCACCCGTTCGCGCAGGGCAACCGGCGCGCTCTGGTGGTTGATGCCGAGGGCGAGAAGACTCATGGAAACAGGGACCGCGCGTTCAGGGGCTTGCGATAAGCTTGCTGGCGAACCGCCGTATTTTACGGCCACTACGCCGCCAATGCCTGACTGGTCCCGTTCAGCCCTGCGCCCCGCGGCGCTGGTTCTCGCGATTTCGCTGGTCGCGGGCGCGCTGCCCGCGCGCGAACCGGCCTCGGGCGAACTGCTCGGCGCCACCATGGCCGCCGAATTCGCGCTGCAGGCCGGGAGGCTGGACGAGGCCGCCGACGCCTACCTTCGTGCGGCGCGGGTGGCACCCGATGACCCGGCGCTGTCGGAGCGTGCCACGCGCATCGCGCTGCTCGCCAACGACGACGAACGTGCCGGCGAGGCGCTGGCGCTGTGGAAGCGCAGTGCGCCGACCACGCTTGCGATGCAGGGGATCGAGGCGACCTGGCTGCTGCGCACCGGCCGCGAGCGCGCCGCGCGGCGCCAACTGGTGGCGCTGCTGGCCGATCCGGATCCCGCCGGCTGGCGCCACGCGCTGGCGGCGATCAGCTCCGGTTACCGCGAGCCCGACGCCGCCGCGCGGATGGTCCGCCGGCTGGTGGATGCCGGCGCGATCCCCGACGACCTGCAAGCATGGCTGGCGTTCGGCGGGCTGTCGCAGCAGCTGCGCGGCGACATTTCCGCGCGCATCCTCGACGAGGTCATGCGGCGGTTCCCGGACGAGCCGCGGGTCGCGCTGCTGCGGGCCTCGAAACTGCGCGCCGATGGCGATTCCGACGGCGCGCGCGAGGCACTGGCACGGGTCGAGGACCATGCACGGCTGTCGCCGGAACTGCGGCTGGCCATCGCCGCCGAATACGACGCGCTGGGCGCGCCGCTGGAATCAGCGCGGGTGATGGCGATCGGTCCCCAGGACACGCGCAGTTATGGCCTGCGCGCATCGCTGCTGGTGAAGGCGGAGGATCGGCAGGCGCTGGGCGCGCTGTATGACGAACTGCGCGAGCAGGCGGCCTCGCCGGACCCGGGCTGGCGGCTGATGCTCGGGCAGATCGCCGAATACCTGGAGCGCCACGAGGATGCGCTGGAGTGGTATGCCAGCGTACCGGGGGGCGAACCGCGGCGGGTAGCGCGGCTGCGCACGGCCAAGGTGCTGCACGACCTCGGCCGCCACGACGATGCCTTCGCCGCGCTACGCGCGCTGCAGGGCGATGCCTCCGCCGACGAGGAACTGCGCCGCGATGCCTACCTGCTCGAAGCCGAACTGCACCGCGCCGACGAGCGTGCCGACGCGGAAGTCGATGCCTATGCGCGGGGTCTCGGCGCACATCCCGACGATGGCGCGCTGCTGTATTCGCGCGCCCTGATGTGGGAGCGCCGCGACGACATCCCGCGCGCCGAAGCCGACCTGCGCCGCATCCTGGTGATGGAGCCGGAGAACGTGGCCGCGCTCAACGCACTGGGCTACACGCTGGCCGATCGCACCGAGCGCTACGACGAGGCGCTGGAGCTGATCGACCGCGCCCGCGTGGCCGAACCCGACAACGCGGCCATCGTCGACAGCTACGGCTGGGTGCTCTATCGCCTCGGTCGCAATGCCGAGGCGCTGGTGGAGCTGCGGCGTGCATGGACGCTGATGAAGGATCCGGAAGTGGCCGCGCACGTGGCCGAGGTGCTGTGGGTGATGGGCCGTCGCGACGAGGCGCGCGAGTACTTCCGCAAGGCGGCCGAGCTCGACCCGGACAACCGCTCGCTTCGCCGCGCGCTGGAATCGACCGGAGTCGAACTGTGAGCGCGCGCCTTGTCGCCATCGCCTTCGCCCTGCTGGTGCTTGCCGGTTGCGCGACCACCCGGCAGGTCGCCGGGCCGGCGGCAGCGGTGCTGGAAGGTGCAGCACTCGATGCCGCGCAGGCACGGCTGGCGGCGCGCGAGCAGGCGCTGCGTGCGCAGCCGGCGGTCGCCTTCAGCGGCCGCGTCGCGCTGGCCAAGGGCCGTGAGGGCGGCAGTGGCCGGATCGAATGGCGGCAGCAGGGTGGTGGCTACCGGGTCACCCTGAGCGCGCCGGTCACCCGCCAGAGCTGGAGCCTGGAGGGCAGTGCCGGCGGCCGCGCACGCATCGACGGCCTCGAGGGTGGCCCGCGCGAAGGCATGGATGCCGCGGCGCTGGTGCGCGAGGCCACCGGGATGGAGATCCCGGTCGGCGCGCTGGCGGACTGGGCCGCGGGCATGCGCGCGGACCCGGCACGGTTCGGCGATGCGCTGGTCGAATACGATGCCGGCGGCCGGCTGCTGCGCCTGCACCAGGATGGCTGGACCATCGAGTACCCCGCCTGGCAGCCCGATCACCCGGACGTGGCGGGCGGACTGCCCCTGCGCATCAACGCCCAGCGCGACGATGCGCGCGTGCGGTTGATCGTGGATGCCTGGCAGCTGGGCGATACGCCCGCCACGCAATGACGTGGGCCGCAGACCCGCGCGCCGGCTGGAGTGCATGGCCGGCGCCGGCCAAGCTCAACCTGTTCCTGCACATCACCGGACGGCGGCCGGACGGCTACCACGAGCTGCAGACCGCGTTCCGGCTGCTGGACTGGGGCGACACGGTCCACCTGCGTCCGCGGGCGGACGGCCGTATCCGGCGCCACGGGGAAACCCTGGCCGGTCTGGAAGCGCGTGACGACCTGCTGGTGCGCGCAGCGGAACTTCTGCGAAATGAGGCGAAAGTCGGCGATGGCGTCGATATCCGCATTGAAAAGCGAATTCCCGCCGGGGGTGGTTTCGGTGGCGGTTCTTCCGATGCGGCCACCGTCCTGCTGGCGCTCGACCGGCTCTGGGGCCTGGCCTGGCCGCGCGAACGGCTCGCGGAACTGGGCCTGCGGCTGGGCGCGGACGTCCCGGTCTTCGTCCACGGCCACAATGCCTGGGCGGAAGGTGTGGGCGAGCGGCTGACGCCGATCGCATTGCCGCCGGCCTGGTACCTGCTGGTCGACCCTGGCGTGGCGGTGCCGACCGCGGCGCTGTTCGCGGACCCCGAATTGACGCGTAATGCCGCGCCCGCGACAATACCGGGCTTCGCTTCGGGTGCTCCGCTCGGTAACGTGTTCGAGCCGGTGCTGCGTCGCCGCGAGCCGGCCGTGGATGCCGTGCTCGTCGCGCTGTCGCAGGTCGGTCGCGCGCGGCTGACCGGTACCGGCAGCGGCTGCTTCGTCGAGTTCGCCACCCGGGAGGCCGCCGAAGCCGCGCTCGCCGCGTTGCCCGCGGGCCCCAGGGCCTGGGTGGCGGCCGGCGCGGCGCGTTCGCCGATGCTGGACGTGCTCGAACAGTGATTCCGGGGTCGCAGTGGGCGTTGTCGGTCCATTGCGATCCTTCCAGCAGCCGGAAGGCTGGTCATCCCGATTCACAGGGGCGTCGCCAAGTGGTTAAGGCACCGGGTTTTGATCCCGGCATTCGCAGGTTCGAATCCTGCCGCCCCTGCCATCGCCGTTCGCGGCGTTTCTTCCCCACAACCCGCCACGGTCAGAGCGGAGCGGAGTCGTCATCATGAAAGAAGATCGCAACCTCCTGATCTTCTCCGGCAATGCCAACAAGCCCCTCGCCCAGTCGGTCTGCCGTGAGCTGGGCACGCGGCTCGGCAAGGCGCTGGTCTCGAAGTTCTCCGACGGCGAAGTGCAGGTGGAGATCGAGGAGAACGTGCGCCGGCAGGAAGTGTTCGTGCTGCAGCCGACCTGCGCGCCGAGCGCCGAACACCTGGTCGAGCTCGCGGTGCTGGTCGATGCGCTCAAGCGCGCCAGCGCCGCCAGCGTGACCGCGGTGATCCCGTACTTCGGCTATGCCCGCCAGGACCGCCGCATGCGCTCCTCGCGCGTGCCGATCACCGCCAAGGTGGCGGCGAAGATGATCGGCTCGGTCGGCACCGACCGCGTGCTCACCGTCGACCTGCATGCCGACCAGATCCAGGGCTTCTTCGACATCCCGGTCGACAACGTCTACGCCTCGCCGCTGCTGCTGGCCGACATCTGGCGCGCGCACGGCACCGACAACATGGTGGTGGTGAGCCCCGACGTCGGCGGCGTGGTGCGCGCGCGGGCGATCGCCAAGCGTCTGGACGATGCCGACCTCGCGATCATCGACAAGCGCCGACCGCGCGCCAACGTGGCGACGGTGATGAACATCATCGGCGACGTGCAGGGCAAGACCTGCGTGCTGGTCGACGACATCGTCGACACCGCCGGCACCCTGTGTGCCGCCGCTGCCGCGCTGAAGGAAAACGGCGCGACCAAGGTCGTGGCCTACTGCACCCATCCGGTGCTGTCGGGCGCGGCGATCGACAACATCTCGAAGTCCCAGCTCGACGAACTGGTGGTCACCGATACCATCCCGTTGTCCGAGGCCGCGCGCGCCTGTGGCCGGATCCGCCAGCTCAGCGTCGCCGAGCTGCTGGCCGAGACCATCCGCCGCGTCGCGTTCGGCGAGTCGGTCAGCTCACTCTACGTCGACTGACCGTTGCAGTTTCCGCCGCGCACATCCGTGCGTGGCGATCGCGGATGCCCCTGGTCGCGGGGGCATCCAACACCGGCCGCCACCCGGCGGTCATCCAACCAGGGTAGTGAATCAACATGTCTACGCATGAAATCAAGGTCGAGCGCCGCGAGGACGGGGGGAAGGGTGCGAGCCGCCGCCTCCGCCACGCCGCGAAGATCCCGGCCATCGTCTACGGCGGGGGCCTCGATCCCGTCAACATCCAGCTCGACCACGAAAAGGTCTGGCTGGCCAGCCAGAACGAGTGGTTCTACTCGTCGATCCTCGACCTCAACCTCGATGGCCAGGTGCAGAAGGTGCTGCTGCGTGACATGCAGCGCCACCCGTACCGCCAGCTGATCATGCACCTGGACTTCCAGCGCGTGAACGAGAACGAGCAGATCCGCGCCAGCGTCCCGGTGCACCTGGTCAACGTCGACATCTCGCCGGCCGGCAAGAGCGCGGGCGTGGTGGTCACCCAGGAACTCAACGAGATCGAAGTGCTGTGCCTGCCGGGCAAGCTGCCGGAAAACATCGAGGTCGACCTCGGCCAGATGAACGTCGGTGACACCGTGCACCTGTCGGACGTGAAGTTCCCGGAGGGCGTCGAGCCCGCCACGGCCATCGACGACGTGCACAACCCGGCTGTCGCCGTGGCCCGCCACGCACGCGTGGAAGCCGCCGACGACGCCGAGGAAGGCGCGGAAGGCGACAAGGCCGAGTGACCGGCACGCGGGCGTGGCCATGTGCCGCGCCCGCAGCCTGCGTGATGGAAGGACTGCGTCTCATCGTCGGCCTGGGCAATCCGGGTCGCGAATACGAACGGACCCGTCACAACGCCGGGTTCCGTTTCGTCGATGCCGTTGCAGAGCGCTTCGGCGGCCGCTTCGCCGTCGACGCCAGGCTGTTCGGCGAGACCGCCCGGGTCGAGATCGGCGGGCAGCCGGTACGGCTGCTCAGGCCCGCCACGTTCATGAATCTTTCCGGCAAGTCGGTGCTGGCCGCGCTGCAGTTCTGGAAGATCGAACCGGAGCAGGCGCTGGTGGCGCATGACGAGCTGGACCTGCCGCCGGGCACCGCGCGGCTGAAGTTCGATGGCGGCCATGGCGGGCAGAACGGCCTGCGCGACATCGCGCGCCTGCTGGGTCATGCGCGTTTCCACCGCCTGCGGGTCGGCATCGGCCACCCCGGCAGCAAGGACAAGGTGACCCCGTGGGTGCTCGGCCGTGCCAGCCCGGACGATGACGTGCTCATCGCACGCGCGATCGACGATGCGCTCGACGTGCTGCCACTGGCGGTGGCGGGCAACTTCATGGATGCGATGACCAGGCTGCATACCGGCCGGGATTAGGCATTGGGGATTCCGGGTTCGGGGCGGGCGCTGCCTGCATCCGAGTGCGGAATCCCGAATTCCCAATCCAGGTTCCGGACGTCATGGGCATCAAATGCGGCATCGTCGGCCTGCCGAACGTCGGCAAGTCGACCCTCTTCAACGCGCTGACCAAGGCCGGCATCGCGGCGGCCAATTTCCCGTTCTGCACCATCGAGCCCAACGTGGGCGTGGTGCCGGTGCCGGATACCCGGCTCAATGCGCTGGCGGACATCATCAAGCCGCAGAAGGTCGTGCCCACGGCGGTCGAATTCGTCGACATCGCCGGGCTGGTGGCCGGCGCCGCCAGTGGCGAAGGGCTGGGCAACAAGTTTCTCGCGCACATCCGCGAGGTCGATGCGATCACCCACGTGGTGCGCTGCTTCGAGAACCCCGACGTCATCCACGTCAACAACCGCGTGGACCCGATCGCCGACATCGAGACCATCGATACCGAGCTGGCGCTGGCCGACCTCGATTCCGTGGAGCGCGCCCTGCAGCGCGCCGAGCGTTCGGCCAAGACCGGCGACAAGGAATCGAAGGCGCGCGCGGAGGTGCTTGGGCGCGTGCAGAAGGGCCTGGCCGACGGCCAGCCGGTGCGCGCGCTGGCGCTGTCCGACGACGACCGCGCGGCGATCCGCGACCTCTTCCTGCTCACCGCCAAGCCGGTGCTCTACATCGCCAACGTGCTCGAGGACGGCTTCGAGAACAACCCGCACCTCGATGCGGTGCGCGCACGCGCAGCCGGCGAGGGCGCCGAGGTGGTGCCGGTGTCGGCGGCGATCGAGGAAGAGCTCTCCCAGCTCGAGGATGCCGACCGCGATGCATTCCTGACCGACCTGGGCCTCGACGAGCCGGGCCTCAACCGGGTGATCCGCGCCGCCTACGGCCTGCTCGACCTGCAGACCTACTTCACCGCCGGGGTCAAGGAAGTGCGCGCGTGGACGGTGAAGGTCGGCGCGACCGCGCCGCAGGCCGCCGCCGTGATCCACACCGATTTCGAGAAGGGCTTCATCCGTGCGGAGGTGGTCGGCTACGACGACTTCATTCGCTACAACGGCGAGTCCGGCGCCAAGGAAGCGGGCAAGTGGCGCTTGGAAGGCAAGGACTACGTCGTCAGGGATGGCGACGTCATGCACTTCCGCTTCAACGTCTGAGCAGGCGCGCGCTGCAGTGATGCCTGCGCCGGGCCCGGGGCAGGGCGCGGGCTGCAACGTGCGTCGTTCCGCATGCGGAATCGGCAATCGCCGGGGTAATTGCGGCAGGCGTGAAAAAGTTGCTCCGATCGCCTGTACAGGCGTTGACAGTGCCGGGGTGTCAGTCCAGAATTGCGGGCTCTGTTCTGGCCTACGGGCCGGTTCCGGAGGGATACCCAAGCGGCCAACGGGGGCAGACTGTAAATCTGCTGGCTTACGCCTTCGGTGGTTCGAATCCACCTCCCTCCACCACGTTGCATGGCGGTCCGGTCAAGCGGTCCGCGACGGTTCCAACCGCAGGCAGTCCATCGCCGGCGGGGTGTGCGGCTCCGCAGTCGGCGGGAGTAGTTCAATGGTAGAACCTCAGCCTTCCAAGCTGATGGTGCGGGTTCGATTCCCGTCTCCCGCTCCATTGACCAACTCGCGGCGAAGCGCCACCATTCACGGGTTTTGCAAGGCGCAGGAAGCGCCGGGCGGTGCCAGAAGCACCGCAGGAGACAGGAAGGACGGAAAACTCGTGCTCACGTAGCTCAGTCGGTAGAGCACCTCCTTGGTAAGGAGGAGGTCGAAGGTTCGATTCCTTTCGTGAGCACCATTTCCGCAGTCCCTGATCCATCCGATCAGTCCAGATCGATCAATTCCAACAGTTCAAACCGAGATTCCAATCATGGCCAAGGGCAAGTTCGAGCGCACCAAGCCCCACGTGAACGTGGGCACGATCGGTCACGTCGACCACGGCAAGACGACGCTGACGGCGGCGCTGACGAAGGTGGGCGCGGAGCGTTTCGGCGGCGAGTTCCACGCCTATGACGCGATCGACAAGGCGCCGGAAGAAAAGGCCCGTGGCATCACGATCTCGACCTCGCACGTGGAGTACGAGAGCCCGACGCGCCACTACGCGCACGTCGACTGCCCGGGCCACGCCGACTACGTCAAGAACATGATCACCGGTGCGGCGCAGATGGACGGCGCGATCCTGGTGTGCTCGGCCGCCGACGGCCCGATGCCGCAGACCCGCGAGCACATCCTGCTGGCCCGCCAGGTCGGCGTGCCGTACATCGTGGTGTTCCTCAACAAGGCCGACATGGTCGACGACGCCGAGCTGCTCGAGCTCGTCGAGATGGAAGTGCGCGAGCTGCTGTCGAAGTACGACTTCCCGGGCGACGACACCCCGATCATCAAGGGTTCGGCGCTCAAGGCGCTGGAAGGCGACCAGTCCGAGATCGGCGTGCCGGCGATCATCAAGCTGGTCGACGCGCTCGACACCTGGATCCCGGAGCCGGAGCGTGACATCGACAAGACCTTCCTGATGCCGGTGGAAGACGTGTTCTCGATCTCGGGCCGCGGCACCGTGGTGACCGGTCGCATCGAGCGCGGCGTGATCAAGGTGGGCGAGGAAATCGAGATCGTCGGTATCCGCCCGACCCAGAAGACGACGGTGACCGGCGTCGAGATGTTCCGCAAGCTGCTCGACCAGGGCCAGGCGGGCGACAACGCGGGCCTGCTGCTGCGCGGCACCAAGCGTGACGACGTGGAGCGCGGCCAGGTGCTGGCCAAGCCGGGTTCGATCACCCCGCACACCGAGTTCGAGGCCGAGGTGTACGTGCTGTCGAAGGACGAGGGCGGCCGCCACACGCCGTTCTTCAAGGGCTACCGTCCGCAGTTCTACTTCCGCACCACCGACATCACCGGTGCGGTGACGCTGCCGGAAGGCACCGAGATGGTGATGCCGGGCGACAACGTGAAGATGGTGGTCGAGCTGATCAACCCGATCGCGATGGACGAAGGCCTGCGCTTCGCGATCCGCGAAGGCGGCCGCACCGTCGGCGCCGGCGTCGTCGCCAAGATCATCAAGTAACAACTGAGCCGCGCGCCCGAGAAGGCGCGCGGCTTCAGCGGATCGGCATCCGCGCTTGCAAGTCAGGCCCGGATGCCGCTAGAATGTTCGACCACTTCCGGCCGCATGCTGCAACGCGGTCCGGAGACAGCGAAATGAGGTGCAGGATGCGCCTCGTCTTCGCCAGACAGGGACATGTCGCGAGGCAGTGCTCTACCCGTTCCGGAAGTGTCCGGAGCACACAGGGAAGAGCGAGTTGTCGCGTCTGCGTTTCTCGTCTGGGCGGGCCGGGTAACCGGCCTGCCTTGTTTGTTCAGGGGTACCGCCGGGTCGCGGGTGAATCTGGTCCGGCGTGTCGTTGATTCCATGGGGTTCCGCGCACCCAGCCGCGGAACCCGTCGCTCTTTAAATCTGCGAGTCCCCTCGCAAAGGTCCGCGCTCCAGGGTGTGGGCTCTCCAACAGAGGAAATCCGTCATGACGGACCAGAAGATCCGGATCCGGCTCAAGGCGTTCGATCACCGCCTGATCGATCGCTCCGCCAGCGAGATCGTCGAAACAGCAAAGCGGACCGGCGCACAGGTGCGCGGCCCGATCCCGCTGCCGACCAAGATCGAGCGCTACACCATCCTCACCTCGCCGCACGTCGACAAGGACGCGCGCGACCAGTACGAGACCCGCACGCACAAGCGCGTGCTGGACATCGTCGACCCGAACGACAAGACCGTGGACGCGCTGATGAAGCTCGAGCTCGCGGCCGGCGTCGACGTCCAGATCAAGCTGACCTGAGGCCACTGAGATGACTGCGAAGAAGTATTCGCTGGGTATCGTCGGTCGCAAGGCCGGCATGAGCCGCGTGTTCACCGAGGACGGCAACTCCGTGCCGGTGACGCTGATCGAGGCCACCCCGAACCGGATCACCCAGATCAAGACCCCCGACACCGACGGCTACAGCGCCGTGCAGGTCACCGTGGGCCACAAGCGCGCGTCGCTGATCAACAAGCCCCAGTCCGGCCACCTGGCCAAGGCCAAGGTCGAAGCCGGTCGTGGCCTGTGGGAGCTGCGCGTCGAGGACGACCGCATCGCCGACTTCACCATCGGCGGCGAGATCAAGGCCGACATCTTCGAGGTCGGCCAGCTGGTCGACGTCCAGGGCGTCACCAAGGGCAAGGGCTTCCAGGGCACGATCAAGCGCTGGAACTTCAGCATGGGCGACGCGACGCACGGCAACTCGCTGTCGCACCGTTCGCCCGGTTCGCTGGGCCAGCGCCAGACCCCGGGTCGCGTGTTCCCGGGCAAGAAGATGTCCGGCCACATGGGCGCAGACGTGCAGAGCACGCAGAACCTCGAAGTGATCAAGGTCGACGCCGAGCGCGGCCTGATCGCGATCAAGGGTGCGGTTCCGGGTGCACCTGGCGGCGACGTGATCGTGCGTCCTGCGAGCAAGGGTTAAGGAGTCACGACGATGGAACTCACCATCACCAATAGCAACGAGAAGCTGTCGGTCTCCGACGACGTGTTCGGGCGCGACTTCAGCCAGGACCTGGTCCACCAGGTCGTGGTCGCCTACCGCAACGCCGGCCGTTCGGGCACCAAGGCGCAGAAGACCCGTTCCGAGGTCAACGGCACCACCAAGAAGTCGAAGAAGCAGAAGGGCGGCGGCGCGCGTCATGGCGCCCTGACGGCCCCGATCTTCGTCGGCGGCGGCGTGACCTTCGCGGCCAAGCCGCGCAGCTTCGCGCAGAAGGTCAACCGCAAGATGTACCGCGCGGCGATGTCGGCGATCCTGTCCGAGCTCAACCGCCAGGGCCGCCTCAAGGTCGTCGACGCGTTCGACGTCGAGGCGACCAGGACCAGCGCGCTGGTGACCAAGCTCAAGGATTTCGACCTGGGCAAGCGTCCGCTGATCGTCACCGAGGAAGCGTCGGAGCACCTGTACCTGTCCGCGCGCAACCTGCCCTACGTGCAGGTGCGTGACGTGCAGGGTCTGGACCCGGTCGCGCTCGTCGGCGCGGACACGGTGCTGATCACGACCGATGCGGTCAAGAAGATCGAGGAATGGCTCGCATGAACGACGCCAAGCTCTATGAGGTGATCCGTGCGCCGCGCGTGTCCGAGAAGACCGCGCGCCTGCAGGAAGTGTCCAACCAGTACGCCTTCGAGGTCGCGGTCGACGCGACCAAGGCCGACATCAAGGCCGCCGTCGAGAAGCTGTTCGACGTGAAGGTCGAGGCGGTCAACGTGGTCAACGTGAAGGGCAAGAACAAGTCCTTCCGCTTTCGCACCGGCCGCCGCGGCGACTGGCGCAAGGCGTACGTGACGCTGGCCGAAGGCCAGTCGATCGACGTGATGACGGCCAAGGTCTGACGAAGTCCGATACGTCGGCACTTCTCTAAACAGGATCCAGTCCCATGCCATTGATGAAATTCAAGCCCACCTCCGCCGGCCGCCGCGCCGCGGTCAGGGTGGTGACGCCCGACCTGCACAAGGGTGCTCCGCACGCTGCGTTGGTCGAGAAGCAGAGCAAGTCCGGTGGCCGCAACCACCACGGCCGCATCACCACCCGCCACATCGGTGGTGGCCACAAGCAGCACTACCGCATCATCGACTTCAAGCGCAACAAGGAAGGCATTCCGGCGCGCGTTGAGCGGATCGAGTACGACCCGAACCGCACCGCGCACATCGCGCTGCTGTGCTACGTCGATGGCGAGCGCCGCTACATCATCGCCCCCAAGGGCCTGAAGGCCGGCGACCAGGTGCTCGCGGGCAGCGACGCGCCGATCAAGGTCGGCAACACGCTGCCGCTGCGCAACATCCCGGTCGGTTCGACGGTGCATTGCATCGAGATGAAGCCGGGCAAGGGCGCGCAGATCGCGCGTGCCGCCGGTGCCGGCGTGCAGCTGGTCGCGCGCGAGCAGGGCTACGCCACGCTGCGCCTCCGTTCGGGCGAGATGCGCAAGGTGCCGGCCGAGTGCCGCGCCACCATCGGCGAAGTCGGCAACGTCGAGCACAACCTGGAAAAGCTGGGCAAGGCAGGCGCCAAGCGCTGGCGCGGCGTCAAGCCGACCGTCCGCGGCGCGGCGATGAACCCGGTCGACCATCCGCACGGCGGTGGTGAGGCCCGCGCCGGCCAGGGCAATCCGCACCCGGTCACTCCGTGGGGCGTCCCGACCAAGGGTTACAAGACCCGCAAGAACAAGCGCACGCAGCAGTTCATCGTGCGCGATCGCAGGAGCTAATCGGCCATGGCACGTTCACTCAAGAAGGGCCCGTTCGTCGACCACCACCTCGTCAAGAAGGTGGAAGCCGCGGGCAGCAACACCAAGAAGCCGATCAAGACCTGGTCGCGCCGTTCGATGATCCTGCCGGAGATGGTGGGTTTCACCATCGCCGTGCACAACGGCAAGAACCACATTCCGGTGCTCGTTAACGAGAACATGGTTGGCCACAAGCTCGGCGAGTTCGCCCTGACCAGGACCTTCAAGGGTCATGGCGGCGACAAGAAGTCGCGTTAAGGAGATGACAATGGAAGCGAAAGCAATCCTGCGCAGTGCGCGCATCTCCGCCCAGAAGGCACGCCTGGTCGCCGACCAGGTGCGCGGCCTGCCGGCCGAGCGCGCCGTCAACCTGCTGAAGTTCTCGGACAAGAAGGCTGCCCACCTGATCAAGAAGGTGGTGGAGTCGGCGATCGCCAATGCCGAGAACAACCAGGGCGCCGATGTCGACGAGCTGAAGGTCAAGACCATCATGGTCGACGAGGGTCCCACGCTGAAGCGCTTCATGGCGCGTGCGAAGGGTCGCGGCACCCGCATCCTGAAGCGGACCAGCCACATCACCGTCGTCGTGGGAGAGGGCAAGTAACATGGGTCATAAAGTTCATCCCACCGGTATCCGCCTCGGCATCTCCAAGGACTGGAACTCGAAGTGGTACGCCGGCAAGAAGGAATACGCCGACTACCTGGCCGCCGACCTCAAGGTTCGCGAGATGCTGCGCAAGAAGCTCGCGCAGGCCGGTATCAGCAAGATCCTGATCGAGCGTCCTGCCAAGACCGCACGCGTGACCATCCACACCGCCCGTCCGGGCGTGGTGATCGGCAAGCGCGGCGAGGACATCGAGAAGCTGCGCAAGGAAGTGAGCGACATGATGGGCGTCCCGGCGCACATCAACGTCACCGAAGTGCGCAAGCCCGAGCTCGACGCGCAGCTGGTTGCCGAGTCGATCGCGCAGCAGCTGGAGCGCCGCATCATGTTCCGCCGTGCGATGAAGCGCGCGGTCGGCAACGCGATGCGCCTGGGCGCGCTGGGCATCAAGGTCAACGTCGCAGGTCGCCTCAACGGCGCCGAGATCGCGCGTTCGGAGTGGTACCGCGAAGGTCGCGTGCCGCTGCACACGCTGCGCGCCGACGTCGACTACGGTTTCGCCGAGGCGCACACCACCTACGGCGTCATCGGAATCAAGGTCTGGATCTACAAGGGCGAAATCTTCGATTTCAGCCAGGTGGGCCAGGAGAAGCAGGACGACACGCCGCGTGGCGAGCGTGGTGATCGCGGTGACCGCGACCGCCGTGGCCCGCGCCGCGACCGCGAGGCGAGGGACTAAGTCATGTTGCAACCCAAGCGAACCAAATACCGCAAGATGCACAAGGGCCGCAACGACGGCCTGGCGTGGAACGGCAACGCCGTGAGCTTCGGCGAGTACGGCCTGCGTGCCACGCAGACCGGCCAGCTGACCGCGCGCCAGATCGAAGCCGGCCGCCGCACCATCAGCCGCCACGTCAAGCGCGGCGGCAAGATGTGGATCCGCGTCTATCCCGACAAGCCGATCACCAAGAAGCCCATCGAAGTGCGAATGGGCTCGGGCAAGGGCAGCGTGGAGTTCTGGGTGGCCCAGATCCAGCCCGGCCGGATGATCTTCGAGATCGAGGGCATCGACGAGGCGACGGCGCGTGAAGCGTTCCGCCTGGCCGCCGCCAAGCTTTCGGTCACCACCCAATTCGTGACCCGGACGGTGCGCTGATGGCTACGATCAAGGAACTGCGTGAGAAGTCGGTCGACGACCTCAAGGCCCACCTGCTCGAGCTGCACAAGGAGCAGTTCTCGCTGCGGATGCAGAAGGCCACCGGCCAGCTTGCAAAGAGCCACGAGGCCCGTCGCGTGCGTCGCGAGATCGCCCGCGTGCACACCGTGATCGGCCAGCTCGACGCTGGCGCGAAGAACTGAGGACGGCCGAGATGACCGACAACAACGAAAAGAAGCTGCGCACGGTCGAAGGCCGTGTGGTCAGCAACAAGATGGACAAGACCGTGACGGTCCTGGTCGAGCGGCAGGTCAAGCACGCGCTGTACGGCAAGTACATCCGCCGTTCGACCAAACTGCACGCCCACGATGCCGACAATTCCTGCAACGAGGGCGATACCGTCCGCGTCGTGGAGATCGCGCCCATGTCCAAGACCAAGAACTGGCGCGTGGTCGAAATCATCACGCGCGCAGCGGAATAACGAGGAGCGCTGACCATGATCCAGATGCAAAGCCACCTCGACGTGGCCGACAACTCCGGCGCCAAGGAAGTGATGTGCATCAAGGTGCTCGGTGGCTCCAAGCGCCGTTACGCCGGCATCGGCGACATCATCAAGGTGTCCATCAAGGACGCCATCCCGCGCGGCAAGGTGAAGAAGGGCGAGGTGTACAACGCCGTCGTCGTCCGCACCCGCAAGGGCGTGCGCCGTCCGGACGGCTCGCTGATCCGCTTCGATGGCAACGCCGCCGTGCTGCTCAACAACAAGCATGAGCCGATCGGCACCCGCATCTTCGGGCCGGTCACGCGCGAGCTGCGCTCCGAGAAGTTCATGAAGATCGTCTCGCTCGCGCCCGAAGTGCTGTGAGCGGAGGACAAGACAATGGCTAACCGTATCAAGAAGGGCGACCACGTCATCGTGACCGCCGGCAAGGACAAGGGCAAGAAGGGCGACGTGGTGCGCGTGATCGGCGACACGGTCGTCGTGTCCAACGTCAACATCATCAAGCGTCATACCAAGCCCAATCCGCAGGCCAACCAGCCAGGCGGCGTGATCGAGCGCGAAGCGCCGATCCATGTATCCAACGTGATGCCGTTCAACCCTGCCTCGGGCAAGGGCGAGCGCATCGGGACCAAGGTGCTGGAGGATGGACGCCGCATTCGCGTGTTCCGCTCCAGCGGTGAGGCGGTTGACGCCTGAGGAATGTTGAAATGACGACGCGTCTGGAAAAGTTCTACAAGGATGAGGTGGTGCCGAAGCTCATGGAGCAGTTCGGCTACGCCAACATCATGGAAGTCCCGAAGCTGGTGAAGATCACGCTCAACATGGGCGTGGGCGAAGCCGCCGCGAACAAGAAGGTGCTCGAGAACGCGACCGCCGACATGGCGAAGATCTCCGGCCAGAAGCCGCTGGTCACCAAGTCGCGCGTCTCGGTGGCATCGTTCAAGATCCGCGACGGCTGGCCGATCGGCTGCAAGGTCACGCTGCGCCGCAGCCACATGTACGAGTTCCTGGACCGTCTGGTGAACGTCTCGCTGCCGCGCGTGCGCGACTTCCGTGGCGTGTCGGGCCGCTCGTTCGACGGCCGTGGCAACTACAACATGGGCGTGAAGGAACAGATCATCTTCCCGGAGATCGACTTCGACCAGGTCGACGCGATCCGCGGCATGGATATCGCCATCACCACCACGGCGAAGACCGATGCGGAGGCCAAGGCCCTGCTCGAGGCCTTCCGCTTCCCGTTCCGGAACTGAGGAAACACTTATGGCAAAGACCTCCATGGTCAACCGCGAAGTCAAGCGGGCCAAGCTGGTGAAGAAGTACGCCGCCAAGCGCGATGAGCTCAAGAAGATCATCGCCAGCGAGACGGCGAGCTACGAAGAGAAGATGGACGCGGTCACCCGCCTGCAGAAGCTGCCGCGCGATTCGTCGCCGGCCCGCCAGACCACGCGCTGCGCCCTGACCGGCCGTCCGCGCGCCGTCTACAGCAAGTTCGGCCTGGGCCGCAACATGCTGCGCAAGGCGACCATGAACGGTGACGTGCCTGGCCTGCGCAAGGCCAGCTGGTAACACACGGTTGCCGTCCGGCGACGGACGGCACCGGCGTCATCGCACGTGCCGGTACACAACCGGCTCCGTGCTGCTACAATGCCCGGCTCCCCGCCGTCTGCAGGGGGAGATTCCGCCCGCGTTTCCGCGTGGCGGTACAACCCAAGATTTCGCGAAAGCGGATATCGGTGCTACTCAAAGGTGAATACTCATGAGCATGACTGATCCCATCGCCGACATGCTGGTGCGCATGAAGAATGCGGCCGCGGTCGGCAAGCCGACGGTGAAGATGCCGTCGTCGAAGATCAAGACGGCGATCGCCAAGGTCCTGAAGGACGAAGGCTACATCGCTGATTTCCGCGTGATCGAGAACGGCGCGAAGGCCGAACTCCAGATCGAGCTGAAGTACTACGCCGGCCGTCCGGTGATCGAGCGCCTGCAGCGTTTCTCGCGCTCCGGCCTGCGCCAGTACCGCGGCAAGGACGAGCTGCCCAAGGTCCTCAACGGCATGGGCATCGCCATCATTTCGACCTCGAAGGGCATCATGACCGACTCGCAGGCGCGCCAGCAGGGCGTCGGCGGCGAAGTCCTGTGCTTCGTGGCATAAGGGAGAACAGCACATGTCTCGCGTCGCCAAGAAGCCGGTCGCCCTCCCGCAGGGCGTCGAACTCAACATCCAGGCCGATACCATCGGCGTGAAGGGCCCGAAGGGCACCCTGTCCACCGCCAGGCCGGAAGGCGTGGAGATCAAGGTCGAGGACGGTCATGCCGTGCTCGCGCCGGTGGATCCCTCGGCGCATATGGCCATCACCGGCACGCTGCGCGCGATCCTTGCCAACATGGTGCACGGGGTCTCGCAGGGCTTCGAGCGCAAGCTCGAGCTGGTCGGCGTCGGTTACCGCGCCACCATGCAGGGCAAGGACCTGAGCCTGGCACTGGGGTTCTCGCATCCGGTCGTGTTCCAGGCCCCGGAAGGCGTGTCCATCAGCACCCCGACCCAGACCGAAATCCTGATCGCCGGTGCCGACAAGCAGGCCGTAGGCCAGGCCGCCGCCAAGATCCGCGGGTTCCGTCCGCCGGAGCCCTACAAGGGCAAGGGCGTGAAGTACTCCGACGAGACCGTCATCCGCAAGGAAGCCAAGAAGGCATAAGCCGGTCCCTGCGCCGCCCGACCGAGACGGCCGGGCGTGCAATGGTCAAGCCGCGTCGATCCGCTTCCTAGAGAGAAACCACCATGGACAAGAAGAACGCCCGCCTGCGCCGCGCCAAGAGCACGCGCTCGCGCATCCGCGAACTCGGCATGCCGCGCCTGTCGGTGCTGCGTACCGGCCAGCACGTCTACGCACAGCTGTTCAGCGCCGACGGTTCGAAGGTGCTGGCTGCGGCCAACACCACCCAGGCCGACGTGCGCGATGGCCTGACCAGTGCCAAGAACATCGAAGCCGCCGCCAAGGTCGGTCGTGCGATCGCCGAGAAGGCGCGCGCCGCCGGTGTCGAGAAGATCGCCTTCGATCGTTCCGGCTACCGCTACCACGGTCGCATCAAGGCGCTCGCCGATGCCGCCCGCGAGGGTGGCCTGCAGTTCTGATCCACCAGCTCCGGGCCAGTCCCGGGCCGCCGCCGCCGGCGTGGCCATACGCCGGGCGTCCTCCGTCTTCTGCACGGTCAGGCGCTGCACCGCTCCAGCCCAACAACCATAAGCGGCCGCGAGCCGTACATTTCCCACATCAGGACAACACGACATGGCAAACGAAAGAGAATCCCGGGGCCGCGACCGCCGCGACCGCGAGGAGCAGGACGACGGCATGATCGAGAAGCTGATCGCGGTCAACCGCGTCAGCAAGACCGTCAAGGGTGGCCGCCAGTTCACCTTCACCGCGCTGACGGTGGTGGGTGACGGCAACGGCCGCGTCGGCTTCGGTTACGGCAAGGCGCGCGAAGTGCCGGTCGCGATCCAGAAGTCGATGGAGTACGCCCGCAAGAACATGAGCAACATCGACCTCAACGGTGGCACGCTGTTCCACACGGTGAAGGCCGGCCATGGTGCCGCCCGCGTGTTCATGCAGCCTGCCTCGGAAGGTACCGGCGTGATCGCCGGTGGTGCGATGCGCGCCGTCCTGGAAGCCGTCGGTGTCAAGGACGTGCTGGCCAAGGCGGTCGGTTCGCGCAATCCGATCAACCTCGTGCGTGCCACGGTGCGCGGCCTGGAGTCGATGCACTCGCCGGCCAAGATCGCGGCCAAGCGCGGCAAGAAGGTCGAGGAGATCCTCCATGGCTAAGAACGAAGCCGGCAACGGCACCGTCAAGGTGCGCCTGGTCAAGGGCCTGCGCGGCTCGCAGGCCAAGCACCGCCTCTCGGTTCGGGCGCTCGGCCTGAACAAGCTCAATGATGTCCGCGAACTCAAGGACAGCCCGCAGGTCCGTGGCCTGATCAACAAGGTCCACTACCTGGTCCGGGTCGAGGAGTAATCCAGATGAAGCTCAATACTCTCAAGCCTGCTGAAGGCGCCCGCTCCGAGCGCAAGCGCGTCGGTCGCGGTATCGGTTCCGGCCTCGGCAAGACCGCCGGCCGTGGCCACAAGGGTTCGTTCGCGCGTTCGGGCAAGGGCAAGATCAAGGCCGGCTTCGAAGGCGGTCAGATGCCGATGCACATGCGCCTGCCGAAGATCGGCTTCCGCTCGCGCACCAAGGGCGACACCGCCGAAGTGATGCTGTACCAGCTCGAGCGGCTCGAGGGCGACATCGACTTCGCCGCGCTGCGCGCCGCGAAGCTGGTTCCGTCGACCGCCAAGCGCGCCAAGATCGTCAAGAAGGGCGAGCTGTCGAAGAAGCTCGTGCTCAAGGGCGTGCTTGCCACGGCCGGTGCCCGTGCGGCCATCGAAGCCGCCGGCGGCACGGTCGAGGAAGTGTCGGCCTGAGCCGGCATCGCCAGGCGTTGGAGGACGGCTGCCCGTTGCGGGCGGCCGTCGTCATTGCGTCCGGCGGGGTAGTTTCGAGTCACAGTCACGTGCGGTCAGAACGGCACAACGGAGCATTCGATGTCACGCAGCGCTAGCGCAATGGGCAATCTCGGCGCGGGCATGGGCAAGTTCACCGAGCTGCGCCAGCGCCTGCTGTTCGTCCTGGGTGCGCTGCTGGTCTACCGCATCGGTTGCTACATCCCGGTTCCGGGCGTCAACCCGGATGCCATGCTGCGCCTGATGGAGCAGCAGCAGGGCACCATCGTCGACATGTTCAACATGTTCTCGGGCGGTGCGCTGGAGCGCTTCAGCCTGTTCGCGCTGAACGTGATCCCGTACATCTCGGCGTCGATCGTCATGCAGCTGATGGTGCAGATCGTGCCCAGCCTGAAGGCGATCCAGAAGGAAGGCGAGTCCGGTCGCCGCCGCATCACCCAGTGGTCGCGCATCGGCGCGATCCCGCTGGCCATCTTCCAGTCCGCCGGCATCGCGATGGCGCTGCAGTCGCAGGGCGCGGGTAGCGGCATCCAGGTGGTCTACCAGCCGGGCATGGGCTTCGTGCTCACCGCCATCGTCGCGCTGACCGCCGGCACCATGTTCCTGGTCTGGCTGGGCGAGCAGGTCACCGAGCGCGGCATTGGCAACGGTGTGTCGCTGATCATCTTCGCGGGCATCGTGGCGGGTATTCCGGGCGCGATCATCAGCACCTTCGAACAGGCCCGCAACGGCGACATCAGCCCGATCGCGGTGATCCTGATCGCGGCCATCGTGCTGGTGTTCGTGTACTTCGTGGTGTTCGTCGAGCGTGGCCAGCGCCGTATCACGGTGAACTACGCGCGCCGCCAGGGCGGCCGCAACGCGTACATGAACCAGAGCTCGTTCCTGCCGCTCAAGCTCAACATGGCCGGCGTGATCCCGGCGATCTTCGCATCGTCGATCATCATGTTCCCGGCCACGGTCTCGACCTGGTTCGGCCAGGCCGGTTCGGCCAACTGGCTGCAGCGTGCCGCGCAGGCGCTTTCGCCGGGTGAGCCGCTGTACATCCTGCTCTACGCCGGGCTCATCGCGGGCTTCGCGTTCTTCTACACGGCGCTGGTGTTCAACAGCCAGGAGACCGCCGACAACCTGAAGAAGTCCGGCGCGCTGATCCCGGGCATCCGCCCCGGCAAGGCGACCGCGGACTACATCGACGGCGTGCTGACGCGGCTCACCGCCGCCGGTGCGGCCTACCTGGTCGTCGTCTGCCTGCTGCCCGAGTTCCTGCGGGCGGAGCTGGGGACATCGTTCTACTTCGGCGGCACGTCGCTGCTCATCGTGGTGGTCGTGGTGATGGACTTCATCGCCCAGCTGCAGGCCCACCTGATGTCGCACCAGTACGAGAGCCTGTTGAAGAAGGCCAACCTGAAGGGTGGCCGCGGCGGTGGGCTGAGCGCCCGCTGACGGCAACACAGATCGCACGCGGGCCGCTTCGGCGGCCTGCATGGACCGGGGCTTCGTCCCGGTCCGGATGGGCGACCCGGGCGGCAGTCCCGCGCACGGGTGGTCCAGGGCCGGTTCCCTGCTTGAGTGGCAGGGAGGGCCGCAGGCGCTTGCGCCGGCGACCAGTCCTGGGCCTTCGCCGGAGCATGGGCACACTCCCCATGCCGGAGTCCTGGCCGCTGTTGGCCAGGGCTTCCTGACAACCCGGGACTTTGATACAATTTCGTGTTCACTGCGCCGTGCGCCCGCATGGGTCCGGCCGCCTAACCAGTTGGAGATCGCGTCATGGCGCGTATTGCGGGCGTCAACCTGCCTGCCCAGAAGCATGTCTGGGTCGGGCTTCAGAGTATCTACGGCATCGGCCGTACCCGTTCCAAGAAGGTCTGCGACGCCGCCGGTGTCGACCAGACCACCCGGATCGTCGACCTGACCGAGCCGGAAGTCGAGCGCCTGCGCTCGGAGATCGGCAAGTACGTGGTGGAGGGTGACCTGCGCCGCGAGACCGGCATGGCGATCAAGCGCCTGATGGACCTGGGTAGCTATCGTGGCCTGCGCCACCGCCGCGGCCTGCCGCTGCGCGGCCAGCGCACCCGGACCAACGCCCGGACCCGGAAGGGCCCGCGCAAGGCCATCAGGAAGTAAGGAACAGACATGGCAAAGCCGGCTGCTACCAAGACCAGGAAGAAGATCAAGCGCGTCATCACCGATGGCGTCGCCCACGTCCACGCTTCTTTCAACAACACCATCGTCACCATCACCGATCGCCAGGGCAATGCGCTGTCGTGGGCGACCTCGGGCGGCGCGGGTTTCCGCGGTTCCCGCAAGTCGACCCCGTTCGCTGCCCAGGTTGCCGCCGAGAAGGCCGGCCGCGCTGCGCTCGACTACGGCGTGAAGTCGCTGGAAGTGCGCATCAAGGGCCCTGGCCCGGGTCGCGAGTCCGCCGTGCGTTCGCTCAACAACGTCGGCTACAAGATCACCAACATCATCGACGTGACGCCGATCCCGCACAACGGGTGCCGTCCGCCGAAGAAGCGTCGCGTCTAAAGGGAGCGATAAGAAATGGCTCGTTATATCGGTCCTACCTGCAAGCTCGCGCGCCGCGAAGGCGCCGACCTGTCGCTCAAGAGCCCGGCCCGCGCGCTGGATTCGAAGTGCAAGCTGGAGCAGAAGCCCGGCCAGCACGGCGCGACCGCCCGCAAGGGCAAGCTGTCCGACTACGCCACCCAGCTGCGCGAGAAGCAGAAGGTCAAGCGTATCTACGGCCTGCTGGAGCGCCAGTTCCGCAACTACTACAAGAAGGCGACCACCAAGAAGGGCAACACGGGTGAGAACCTGCTGCAGCTCCTCGAGACCCGCCTGGACAACGTCGTCTACCGCATGGGCTTCGCGGTGACCCGTCCGGCCGCTCGCCAGCTGGTGTCGCATCGCGGCGTCACGGTGAACGGCAAGCCGGTCAACCTGCCGTCCTACCAGGTCAAGGCCGGTGACGCGATCGCGCTGTCGGAGAAGGCCCAGAAGCAGCTCCGCGTGAAGGAGGCCCTCGAGGTGTCCTCGCAGATGGATCTGTCGCCGTCGTGGGTCGAGGTCGACTCCAGCAAGTTCGCCGGCGTGTTCAAGTCGGTGCCGGCGCGTGGCGACCTGCCAGCCGACATCAACGAAGCGCTGATCGTCGAGCTGTACTCGAAGTAAGCGGGGCGTTTCCGCCACCGGCGCCGGTGGCCCAGCCCCGGCGCGAAGCAATCCCACCCCGGCCGGCGCCTTGCGCCGGCCGCCCCCTTGTCGAAAGGGGGCTCCAAGAGCCTCGTCCGTGTCGCAATGACGCGGGCACCGCAGGAGAAGCTATCCAATGACGGTTACTGCCAACCAGGTCCTGCGCCCGCGCGCTCCGCAGATCGAGCGTCTCGCCGGCAATCGTGCCAAGGTCGTGATCGAACCGCTCGAGCGTGGCTATGGCCATACGCTCGGCAATGCCCTGCGCCGCGTGCTGCTGTCGTCGATCCCCGGCTTCGCCATCACCGAGGTCGAGATCGACGGCGTGCTCCACGAGTACAGCGCGATCGAAGGCCTGCAGGAAGACATCCTCGAAGTGCTGTTGAACCTCAAGGACGTCGCCATCCGCATGGGCACCGGCGAGAGCGCGACGCTGTCGCTGTCGAAGTCGGGCGCCGGCGTCGTCACCGCCGCCGACATCAAGACCGACCACAACGTCGAGATCATCAACGGCGACCACGTGATCTGCAACCTCACCAAGGATGCGTCGATCAACATGCGCCTGAAGATCGAGCGTGGCTTCGGCTACCAGCCGGCGGCCGCGCGTCGTCGTCCGGATGAAGAAACCCGCGCCATCGGCCGGCTGATGCTGGACGCCTCGTTCTCGCCCGTGCGCCGCGTGGCGTACGAGGTGGAGGCCGCGCGCGTCGAGCAGCGCACCGACCTCGACAAGCTGGTGCTGGACATCGAGACCAACGGCACGATCGATGCCGAGGAAGCCGTGCGCACCGCCGCCGACATCCTCACCGACCAGCTGTCGGTGTTCGGCGACTTCACCAACCGCGACCGCGGTGCGGCGAAGCAGCAGACCGCCGGTGTCGATCCGCTGCTGCTGCGCCCGATCGACGATCTGGAGCTGACGGTGCGTTCGGCCAACTGCCTCAAGGCCGAGAGCATCTACTACATCGGCGACCTGATCCAGAAGACCGAAGTCGAGCTGCTGAAGACCCCGAACCTCGGCAAGAAGTCGCTGACCGAGATCAAGGAAGTCCTCGCACAGCGTGGCCTGTCGCTGGGCATGAAGCTGGAGAACTGGCCGCCGGCCGGCGTTGCCAGCCACGGCATGCTCGGCTGACCGGTGCGTCCAGCCGGTGCCTGACGGGCACCGGCCGGACATTCGGTGCCCGTGCCGGCACCGACACCGCGGTTGATCGAAGCAGGAAACGGCGGCGTCCATGGATGCCGCAGGATGCAGAAGCACCACATGTCGACGGCCCAAAGGCACGCGACGACGCCGGGAACGGAGTTCCGGCACGGACCATCCGCAGTCCAGGTTCCAACGCCATGACGGCGACAGTGCAACCCACAGACCCAGTATTCAGACCTGAAGGATCCTACCCATGCGCCACCAGAAAGCCGGTCGCAAGTTCAACCGCACCAGCGCCCACCGCGAGGCGATGTTCAAGAACATGGCGGCATCGCTGTTCAAGAACGAGCTGATCAAGACCACCCTGCCCAAGGCCAAGGAACTGCGCCGCATTGCCGAGCCGCTGATCACCATGGCCAAGGTCGATGGCGTTGCCAACCGCCGGCTGGCCTTCGCGCGCCTGCGCGACAAGGAAGCGGTGGGCAAGCTGTTCGTCGAGCTGGGCCCGCGCTACCAGGCGCGCCCGGGCGGCTACCTGCGCATCCTCAAGTGCGGGTTCCGTGCCGGCGACAACGCCCCCATGGCCTATGTCGAGCTGGTCGATCGCCCGCAGGCGGCCGCTGGCGCCGACGAGGCATAAGCAGCGCGTCCGCCTCTCGATTTCCGAAAAACCCCGGTTCCGACCGGGGTTTTTTGTTATGTTTTGGCGCTTCGCCTGGCCACGGTTCACCGCAGCCGTTGTGCCTCAGACAGCAGGACCATCATGGGTCGCAACCCGTTTGCCTGGTCGTTCCGGGCCCAGTTCCTCCTCGCATCGGCCATCTGTTTCGCGCTGGTCGGTTTCGCGATCTTCTCGCAGCTGCAGTGGGGCCTGGAGCCCTGTCCGCTATGCATCTTCCAGCGGATCGCCTTCGTCGCGCTGGGCGTCGTGCTGCTGGCCGGCGGCCTCGCCGCGCCCCGCAGCGCCGGGTGGCGCCGTGCCTGGGGGCTGGTCACGATGGTGGCGGCGGCCGTGGGCATGGCGATTGCCGGCCGCCACACCTGGCTGCAGCTTGATCCGCCGGAGATCCCTGCATGCGGGCCGCCGTTCGAATTCCTGCGCGACACCCTGTCGACCAGCAGCCTGATCCGGCGGGTCATGACCGGCACCGGCGACTGCGGCAATGTGGATTGGACCTTCCTCGGGCTGTCGATGCCGGCGTGGAGCCTGCTGTGGTTCGTGCTGCTCGCGGGTTGGGCGCTGTACGCGGCGTTCCGCCGCCGCCCGCGGCGAAATTGACGCAATGGCGTGCTCTGGCATCATGGATGCCCACGCGACAGGACATCCGATGGTTTCCCCCGAACGCAACCTGATGCCGGTGCAGCTGGCCGAGGACTGGCAGCCCGGCAGCTGGCGCGCGCGCCCGGCGCTGCAGATGCCTCAGTACGCCGATGCCGAGTCGCTGGCGGTGGTGCAGGAAGAACTGCGCGCGTTGCCGCCGCTGGTCACCTCGTGGGAGATCCTCGCGCTCAAGCAGCAGATCGCCGATGCGCAGGAAGGCCGACGCTTCCTGCTGCAGGGCGGCGAGTGCGCGGAAAACTTCGCCGATTGCACCTCCGAGGTCATCTCCAACCGCCTCAAGGTGCTGCTGCAGATGAGCCTGGTGCTCGTGCACGGCCTGCGCCTGCCGGTGGTGCGCGTGGGCCGGTTCGCCGGGCAGTACGCGAAGCCGCGTTCGACCGATACCGAAACCCGCGACGGCCTGACGCTGCCGAGCTACCGCGGCGACATGATCAACGGCCCTGCGTTCACCGCGCAGGACCGCGCGCCGGACCCGCGGCGCATGGTCAAGGCGCACGCGCGTTCCGCGCTGACAATGAACTTCACCCGTTCGCTGATCGATGGCGGCTTCGCCGACCTGCACCACCCGGAGTACTGGAACCTCGGCTGGATGGGGCATTCGCCCCTGGCCGCGGAGTACCAGCACATGGTCGCGAGCATCGGCGATGCGGTGCGCTTCATGGAGACGCTGTCGGGCAGCGAGGTCCACAACCTCAACCGCGTCGACTTCTACACCTCGCACGAAGCGCTGCTGCTGCCCTATGAGGAGGCGTTCACCCGCCAGGTGCCGCGGCAGTGGGGCTGGTTCAACCTCAGCACGCATTTCCCGTGGATCGGCATGCGCACCGCCGCGCTGGATGGCGCCCACATCGAGTATTTCCGCGGCATCCGCAATCCGATCGCGGTCAAGGTCGGGCCGTCGGTCACGCCTGACCAGCTGATGCGGCTGATCGACGTGCTCAACCCGTACGACGAGCCGGGACGACTCGGGCTGATCCATCGCATGGGGGATCGCGAGATCGCGCAGAAGCTGCCGCCGCTGCTGGACGTGGTCAGGCGCGAAGGCCGGCGCGTGCTGTGGATCTGCGACGCGATGCACGGCAACACCGAAGCGACCAGCAACGGTTACAAGACGCGGCGCTTCGAACGCATCCGCAATGAACTCGAGCAGGCCTTCGATCTGCACGCGGCCGCCGGGACCCGCCTGGGCGGCGTGCACCTCGAGCTGACCGGCGAGGATGTCACCGAATGCACCGGTGGCGCGCGCGAGCTCACCGAGGTCGACCTCGGGCGTGCCTACCGTTCCGCGGTCGATCCGCGGCTGAACTACGAGCAGGCACTGGAGATCGCGATCGCGATCGTGCGCAAGCAGGGTTCGCTGGCCCAGCCGCTGGTGCGCTGAGCGCGCACGCCACGACTGCAGGAGCGACATGCTGCAGCGTGCGCATGCTGCAGGTATCGACCCTGCGTCCACGTCGTCACACGCAAAATGGGCTGTTCGTACGCAACGGACGAACTGCATGCCCGATTACGACTGGAACCTCGCCGCCACCACCGCATGGCCGTTGGTGGTTGCACTGGCCATGGGCGTGGTGGTGCGCCAGTTCCTGCTGGCCGCTGCGCGTCGCGCACGCGGGCGTGCCGACCGCGCCTGGGCGCGTATCTTCACCGCGGTCGCGGCGCCTGCGGCGTTTGCGCTGCCGCTGCTGTTCCTGAGCCTTGCGGTCGCGGCCACGCCGCTTCCGGATGTGTGGATCGAGCGGATCCAGCATGCATTGCGCGTGGGTGGGATGGCCTGTGTCACCTGGGCGCTGGTGCGCGGCGTGGGGGCGATCGAGCAGCGCATCGTCGCGCGCAACCCGGTCGACGTGGTCGACAACCTCCACGCGCGGCGCGTGCAGACGCAGACCCGGGTGATCAGCCGCGCAATCCAGATCGGCATCATGCTGGTCGGGCTTGCGGTGATCCTGATGACCTTTCCGACCATCCGCCAGGTGGGCGCGGCGCTGCTCGCGTCGGCGGGCCTGGTGGGTGTGGTTGCAGGCTTTGCGGCCAAGCCGGTGTTCGGCAACCTCATCGCCGGGCTGCAGATCGCGATCACCCAGCCGATCCGCCTCGACGACGTGGTCATCGTGGAAGGAGAGTGGGGCCGCATCGAGGAGATCACCAGCGCCTACGTGGTGGTGCGGATCTGGGACCAGCGGCGGCTGGTGGTGCCGCTGCAGTGGTTCATCGAGAACCCGTTCCAGAACTGGACGCGCAGCAGTGCGGAAATTCTCGGCCCGGTGTACGTGTGGCTCGACCATGGCACGCCGTTGCAGGCGGTGCGCGACGAACTGCAGCGGATCTGCGAATCCGACCCGCGGTGGGATGGCCGCGTCTGCGTGGTGCATGTCGACGACCTGCAGCCGGACGCGATGAAGGTGCGACTGCTGGTGAGTGCGCGCAATTCGGGCGACGACTACGACCTGCGCGCGGCGGTACGCGAACGGATGATGGAATTCCTGCGCCGGGAGCATCCGCATGCACTGGCGCGCCAGCGCACCGAGCTCGGCGGCACGCTGGCCATGTCCCGGGGCATCGGGGCCGATGATCCGCGCGCGGCCGAGGTGGGCGACAGCAGCACGATCGGTTCGCCGTTGGGGTCGCCGCCGCCCTAGCGGGCGCGCATGCGCCGCAGGCAGTCGCGCCCCAGTATCCAGACGACGAGGAGGTTGATCGCCAGCACGGTGGCGGGCAGCCAGCCGGGATCGCGCCAGAGTTCGCGCAGTTCGATGGGCAGGTACAGCGCCGCGCCGATGCAGCCCAGCCAGGACGCCCAGCCGCGCGCGCGCCACAACCCCCAGGCCTCGACGAAGCGCAGCGCCGCATAGAGCAGCAGCAGCGCCAGTACCAGGTCCAGGGTGCCACCATCGAACACGCGCTCCAGCCACGCGACGCGGTCACGGTCGAGCGGCGCACCGACGCGCGCAGCCAGCGAGCCGGCCAGGCGTTGCAGTTCCGGCGCACCGAGCCAGCCGAGCGTGCCCGCTGCCAGCAGTGCGGCGATGCCCTTGCAGGCCTCGAATACCGCTACCGCGCGCAGTGAGGCCGCTGATGGCGCCGCCTGCGTGGCATTGGCGCGCGTCTGCATGGTGATGCCGGTGCTCATCGTGCGGTGCAACCGGCACCAGGGCCGGACGGTTCGGCCAGTGGCCACCACTGCAGGTTGTCGTAGCGCCCGGGTGCGGTGCGTGCCATCGACAGGCTGCCCAGGCAGGCATCGATCGGCAGCGGCAACAGGCCCGGTGCGGGCGTCGCCAGTGCCGATGCGGACTGGCCCCTGGGCAGGTAGGCGAGGGTGATGTGCGGGCGTGGTTGCCGCGATTCCGGCGCGTGGCCGCAGGCAACGGCCACGGCCTCCAGTGCGGCGAACAGGGCGTCGAGTGCCTCGGACGGTGCCGGGCGCGCGACCAGCACGTGCGCTCCGGGCCATGCTTCCACGCAATCAAGCCGCAGCGGCAGGCGTTGCGTACGCCCGGCCAGCTCCGCCAGCCCGGCGTACAGCAGCGTCGGGTCGGCCGGCAGGCCTTCCGCGAGGTAACGCAGCGTCATGTGCAGCTGCGCACGCCGGCGCAACTGCAGGGGCGGCATTGCCGGCCAGGCCCGGGGCAATGCCGCACACAGTGCCTCCAACGCATCCAGCGTGTCGGCATCCGGCAGCCAGGCGATGAAATCGCTCATGGCCGTGCCGGGATCAGGCGGCGCGGCTGGCGCGCTTGCGGTCGACCTCGGTGCGCAGTTTCTTGCGCAGGCGGATCGCCTTCGGCGTCACCTCGACCAGCTCGTCGTCGTCGATGAACTCCAGCGCCTGCTCCAGCGAGAACTTGATCGCCGGGATCAGGCCCTCGTCGTCGTCCTTGCCGGAGGCGCGGAAGTTGGTCAGCTGCTTGCCGCGCAGGGCATTGACGGTGAGGTCGTTGTCCTTGGCGTTGATGCCGACGATCTGGCCTTCGTAGATCTCCTCGCCCGGCTCGATGAAGAGGCGGCCGCGTTCCTGCATCGCCATCTGCGCGTAGGCGGGCGAGGGGCCGGTGCCGTTGGAGATGAGCACGCCGTTGTTGCGCTGGCCGATGTCGCCATCGGCCTTCGGGCCGTAGTGGTCGAACACGTGGAACAGCAGGCCGGTGCCGGCGGTCAGCGTCTTGAACTCGGTCTGGAAGCCGATCAGGCCGCGCGCCGGGATGATGTAGTCAAGGCGCACGCGGCCCTTGCCGTCGGGCTCCATGTTCTGCAGCAGCGCCTTGCGCTCGCCAAGGCGGCCCATGACGCCGCCCTGGTACTGCTCGTCCATGTCGACGACCAGTGCCTCGTACGGCTCCTCGACCTTGCCATCGACCTCGCGGATGATCACTTCCGGGCGCGACACCGCGAGTTCGTAACCCTCGCGGCGCATGTTCTCGATCAGGATCGACAGGTGCAGTTCGCCGCGGCCGGAGACCTTGAACTTGTCCGCGTCGGCGGTGTCCTCGACCTTCAGTGCGACGTTGTGCGCGGTCTCGCGGGTGAGGCGGTCGCGCAGCTGGCGGCTGGTGAGGAACTTGCCGCCGGAGCGCTCCTTGACGCCCGCGAACGGCGAGTCGTTGACCTGGAAGGTCATCGAGATCGTCGGCTCGTCGACCTTGAGCACCGGCAGCTGCTCGACCGCGGACGGGTCGCACAGGGTGTCGGAAATGCCCAGGCCCTCGATGCCCGAGAACGCGATGATGTCGCCGGCCTGTGCCTCCGGCACCTCGACGCGTTCCAGGCCCATGAAGCCGAGCACCTGCAGCACCTTGGCATTGCGGCGGCGGCCGTCGGCGGCGACCACCGTCACCTGCTGGTTGGTCCGCACCTTGCCGCGCTGGATGCGGCCGATGCCGATCACGCCGACATAGTTGTTGTAGTCCAGCGAGGTCACGCGCATCTGGAACGGGCCGTCCGGATCGACCGGCGGCGCCGGCACGTGCTGGCAGATGGCCTCGAACAGCGGGGTCATGTCGCCGCTGCGGACGTCGTCGGTCAGCCCGGCGTAGCCCTGCAGGCCGGAGGCGTAGACCACCTGGAAGTCGAGCTGCTCGTCGTTGGCGCCGAGGCGGTCGAACAGGTCGAAGGTCTGGTCCAGCACCCAGCTCGGGCGCGCACCCGGGCGATCAACCTTGTTGACCACCACGATCGGCTTGAAGCCCATCGCGAAGGCCTTCTGGGTCACGAAGCGGGTCTGCGGCATCGGCCCATCCATCGCGTCGACCAGGATCAGCACCGAGTCGACCATCGACAGCACGCGCTCGACCTCGCCGCCGAAGTCGGCGTGGCCCGGGGTGTCGACGATGTTGATGCGCCACTCCTCGCCCGTCTTCGGGTGGGTCCAGCGGATGGCGGTGTTCTTCGAGAGGATGGTGATGCCACGCTCCTTCTCGATGTCGCCGCTGTCCATCACCCGGTCGGGGACGACCGCGCGCTCGTCCAGGGTTCCGGACGTCTTCAGCAGCTGGTCGACGAGGGTGGTCTTGCCGTGGTCGACGTGGGCGACGATGGCGATGTTGCGCAGGCGTTGGATGGACATATGGCGGGCACAGTGGAGCGGGCGCCGTTGCGGGGCAGGGCGCGAGGCTCATGGGAAGGAAGCCGGGTATCATATACCGGCAGGTGCCGTCGATGCTGCAGGCGGTCCCGATCCCCGTATTCACCGTTCACGCAGGCGCCGCCGGCGGCTGCCCCTTCACAAGGATTCCCCCATGTCCCTGCACGCCCTGTTCGACACCGACCGTGGCCAGATCAAGGTCGAACTGTTCGCCGAAAAGGCCCCGTTGACCGTGGCCAACTTCGTCAACCTCGCCCGCCGTGGCTTCTATGACGGCCTGTCGTTCCACCGCGTCATTGCCGATTTCATGATCCAGGGCGGCTGCCCGGAAGGCAGCGGCCGTGGCGGCCCCGGCTACCGCTTCGAGGACGAGACCGACAACGGCGTGAAGCATGACCGCGGCGTGCTGTCGATGGCCAACGCCGGCCCGAACACCAACGGCAGCCAGTTCTTCATCACCCATATCAAGACCGACTGGCTGGACGGCAAGCACACCGTGTTCGGCAAGGTCGTGGAAGGCCTCGACGTCGTCGACGCCGTGAAGCAGGGCGACGCCATCAAGTCGGTCAGGATCGAAGGTGATGCCGACGCCGTGCTCGCCGCCAGGGCCGATCGCGTCACCGAGTGGAACAAGATCCTCGCCGCCTGACCGCCGCCGTGCCGGCAGGGCGGTCGCGCCCTGCCGGATGGTAAAATCGCCGGCCCGCCGCACCTTCGCGCGGGCTGGCCCACGACGCTCCGGATGCCGCAGACGATCCCGTCCATCGCCTTTGCTCCGCCCGTGCGCTCCGCACCTGCGCGCGCCGCGCGTGCCGATGCCGCCCGGGCCGTGCGCCCGCTGCGGGGCTGACCGATGCGCTGGCCGGTGCTGCTGCTGTTGCTCGCCGCGGCCGGCGCCTGGCATCACTTCCAGCGCGATGTGGAGCCGCAATTGCATCCGGACGATCCGCGCATCACCACCGGTGACGACCGCATCGTGATGCTGGCGGCCGAGTGGTGTGGCTATTGCCGCAGGCAGCAGGGCGACTTCGAGCGTGCCAGCGTGCGTTATCGCGTGCTCGACGTCGACACCCCCGAAGGCGACCGTGCGATGCAGGCCATGGGCGTACGCGGGGTGCCCACCACCATCATCGGCCAGCAGGTCGTGCACGGCTACGACACTGCCGCGCTCGATCGCGGGCTGGCCCGGCTCGGCTACGACGTGTACTGACGCGCGCGCCGCGCGTGGCTGCAACGTCCTGCTGACTTCCCACTGCAACTCCCCACTGCAACCAGAGGATCCATCGCAATGAAGACCCCCGTCCGAGTCGCCGTCACCGGTGCCGCAGGCCAGATCGGCTACGCACTGCTGTTCCGCATCGCCTCCGGCGAGATGCTGGGCAAGGACCAGCCCGTCATCCTGCAGATGCTCGAACTGCCCATGGAAAAGGCACAGGCCGCGCTCAAGGGCGTGATGATGGAACTCGAGGACTGCGCGTTCCCGCTGCTGGCCGGCATGGTCGGCACCGATGACCCGGAGGTCGCGTTCAAGGATGCCGACATCGCGCTGCTGGTCGGCGCGCGCCCGCGCGGCCCGGGCATGGAGCGCAAGGACCTGCTGCTGGAGAACGCCAAGATCTTCACCGCGCAGGGCGCGGCGCTGAACAAGGTGGCCAGCCGCGACGTCAAGGTGCTGGTGGTCGGCAACCCGGCCAACACGAACGCGTACATCGCGATGAAGTCGGCGCCGGATCTCAAGCCGGAGAACTTCACCGCCATGCTGCGCCTGGACCACAACCGCGCGCTGAGCCAGCTGGCCACGAAGCTCGGCAAGCCGGTCGGTGGCATCGAGAAGCTGATCGTGTGGGGCAACCACAGCCCCACGATGTATCCCGACTACCGCTTCGCCACCGTCGACGGCGCGTCGATCGCGGAGGCGATCAACGACCAGGAGTGGAACGCCAATACCTTCATCCCGACGGTCGGCAAGCGCGGCGCGGCGATCATCGAGGCGCGCGGCCTGTCGTCGGCCGCTTCGGCCGCCAATGCCGCCATCGACCACGTGCGCGACTGGGTGCTGGGTTCGAATGGCAAGTGGGTGACCATGGGCGTGCCGTCGGACGGCAGCTACGGCATTCCGGAAGGGGTGATGTTCGGCTTCCCGGTGACCACCGAGAACGGCCGCTACACCATCGTCAAGGACCTGCCGATCGACGATTTCAGCCAGGGCTACATCAACAGGACCCTGGCCGAGCTCGAGGAAGAGCGCAGCGGCGTGGCGCACCTGCTGGGTTGATGGACGCGTCGCCGGCGATCACGCCGGAGCGGTGGCACCCCGAGGACAGCGGCGAATGCCGCTGTCCTTTTTTGCTTCGACAGCACGTGATATTGCGCGGGTTCCCGCGGAATGCCGTGTCGTCCCGCCAGCGCGTGCCCCTTTGGATGGGTGACCTGTCCGACAGTACGACCAAGGTCGGACGACCCGCCGTGGACAGTCGCACTATCCTCGGAGCCCGGTCCCGCGGAGGTGTGCCATGGGTTACGACGAGGTCTACCGCCGCTCCATCGACGAGCCGGAAGCGTTCTGGGCGGAGGAAGCGCAGCGCATCCACTGGCACGTGCCGCCGGAGCGGATCCTGGATTACTCCAGCCCGCCGTTCCGGCGCTGGTTCGTCGGCGGCCAGACCAACCTCTGCTACAACGCCGTCGACCGCCATCTGGACGCGCGTGGCGACCAGCTGGCGCTGGTGGCGGTGTCCACCGAGACCGGTGTCACCCGCGAGGTCAGCTACCGCGAGCTGCATCGGGAGGTGAATGCCTTCGCGGCGGTCCTGCAGCGGCTGGAGGTGGAGCGGGGTGACCGCGTGGTCATCTATATGCCGAACATGGCCGAGGCGGTGTTCGCGATGCTCGCCTGCGCACGGATCGGTGCCGTGCATTCGGTGGTGTTCGGCGGCTTTGCAGCCCACAACCTTGCGCTGCGCATCGACGATGCCGAACCGAAGCTGCTGATCGCCGCGGATGCCGGCTGCCGGGGCGGCCGGGTGATTCCCTACAAGCCGCTGGTCGACGAGGCCTGCGCGCGCGCCAGGGCCGCGCCGCCGCATGTGCTGATCGTCTCGCGTGGCCTGCATGACGCACAGCCGCGCATCGAAGGGCGCGACGTCGACTACGCAACGCTGCGGGCGGAGGTCGGTGATGCCGATGTCCCGGTGACGTGGCTGGAGTCCAACGAGCCCAGCTACCTGCTCTACACCTCCGGCACCACCGGCAAGCCGAAGGGGGTGCAACGCGACGTGGGCGGCTATGCCGTGGCGATGGCGCAGTCGATGCGCACCATCTTCGACTGCGCCCCGGGCCAGGTGATGTTCTCGACCTCCGACGTCGGCTGGGCTGTCGGCCACTCCTACAACGTCTATGCGCCGCTGATCGGCGGCTGCACCTCGGTGCTGTACGAGGGGCTGCCGGTCAATCCCGACCCGGGCGTCTGGTGGTCGCTGTGCGAGAAGTACGGCGTGCGCACGATGTTCTCCTCGCCCACCGCGATCCGCGTGCTGAAGAAGCACGAGGTCAGCCACATCCGCGACCACGACCTGTCGAAGCTCGCGTACCTGTTCCTGGCCGGCGAGCCGCTGGACGAGCCGACGGCGACCTGGATCAGCGAGGCACTCGGCCGGCCGGTCATCGACAACTACTGGCAGACCGAGACCGGCTGGCCTGCGCTCACCCTGATGCCGGGGCTGGACATGCGCCCGGTGAAGTTCGGCTCGCCAGGGTTTCCCAATCTGGGCTACCGCATGCGGATCGTCGACGAGGCGACCGGCGAGGAGGTCGCGGCAAACCGCAAGGGCGTGCTGGTGATCGAGCCGCCGCTGCCGCCGGGGTGCATGAGCACGATCTGGCGCGACGACCAGCGTTTCGTCGACAGCTACTTCAGCCATTTCAACGCGCTTGTCTACAGCTCGCTGGACTGGGCGATCCGCGACGACGAGGGCTATACCTTCATCCTTGGCCGCACCGACGACGTCATCAACGTGGCCGGTCACCGGCTGGGCACCCGCGAGATCGAGGAGGTGGTGTCCTCGTGCCCGGCGGTTGCCGAAGCCGCGGTGATCGGCGTGGCCGACGAACTGAAGGGCCAGGTTCCGGTGGTGTTCGCCACCCTGCGCGATGGGGCGGCCGACCCTGCCGCCCGCGAGCAGGCCGCCCGCGACATGCAGCGCGCAGTGGATGCCTCGCTGGGCGCGGTGGCGCGTCCGGCCCGCGTCCATATCGTCAACGCGCTGCCGAAAACGCGCTCGGGCAAGCTGCTGCGGCGGTCGCTGCAGGCGCTGGCGCAGGGGCAGGACCCCGGCGACCTGTCCACGCTGGATGATCCGGGGGCGCTCGACGACGTGCGCAGGGCGCTGGCGGCGGACTGAGGGCGCGCTCAGGCGACAGGGGCCGGGTCGTCACCCTCGCCGCTGCTGCCGGGCATGACGCCGGTGTAGCGCGCACGCGGGCGGATCAGGCGTCCTTCCGCCTGCTGCTCGAGTGCATGGGCCAGCCAGCCGGTCACGCGGCCGGCGGCAAACAGCACCAGTGCCGGTGTGGCCGGCAATCCATGCACGTGGCAGATGGCCGCCAGCATCAGGTCGATATTGGGGCGATCGCCGCTGACCTCCTCGGCGGCGGCGATGATCGCGTCGAGCTCGTGCATCGCCGGACTGTCGGGCGCTCCGGTACGCAGCAGCCGCAGCAGTTCCGCCGCGCGGGGATCGCCTTCGGGATACAGCGCGTGGCCGAAGCCCGGCAGGTCGTCGCCACGCTGCCAGCGCCCGGCGATCACCGCGACCGGGTCGGCGGCGCGGGCCTCGGCGATCAGCGCCCAGGCGCGCGCGGTGGCACCGCCATGGCGCGGGCCGGACAGGGCCGCGAGGCCGGCGCAGGCGGTTGCGTGCAGGTGCGCGCCGGTGGAGGCCACCACCCGTGCGGTGAATGCCGACACGTTGAGTTCGTGGTCGGCGCACAGCACCAGGGCGGCGCGCACAAGTTCCGCGAAGCCGGCATCGCCGGGTCGCCATGCGTGTGCCAGTTGCAGGTGGACGGGTCCGGGCGTGCGATCGGCGGCCACCAGCAGCGCCGAGACATCCCGCAGCAGGCCGGCGGCGATCTCGTGGCGCGCGCGCGGCGCGGCACTGAAGGCGCCCACTGTGTCGAGCGCGAGCAGGGGCAGGGCCGCCATCGTGCGCTCCAGCGGCGGCAGCTGTGCCGAACGTGCCAGCCGCGCGGCGTCCTCCGGCCACGGTGCCGCCCCCAGCCGCCCGAACGGGTCGTCGGCCCCGCAGTCCCACAGCAACCGCGCGATGTCCTCCAGGCCGGCGCCGGCGCGCACCGCCGCAACGGCCGACTGCCCGCGGTAGTACGGGCTGTCGGCGCGGATCAGCGAGATCCGCGTCTCCAGCACCGGCAGCCCGCGGTCGAGACTCTGCGCCGCGCCCTGCGCCGCGCCCCGGCCGGAGCGCTTGCGCCCGGCAAGGCGCTCGACGTCCTGCCGCAGGTACACGCGGCTGCGGTGGTCGGCGCCGGGTCGTGAACGCAACAGCCCGCGGCTGACATAGGCATACAGGGTGGACTGGCTGATCCCGAGCAGGGCGCAGGCCTCGCGCGCGGTCAGCAGGTCGGGTGGTGCGTCGGTGGCGTCGGTCGGCATGGCGAGGATATGTTGATCGCTACGATCAAGATTGATCAACCCGTCCGGAACTGCAAGAGTGGCGTGCATGGCGGGGCGTCCCGCCACTCCCGCCGGCCCTGCCGGCAAGACAGGAGTCTTCGATGAGCCATCCGTCCAACGGCGCACCTGCTTCCCCCGGAGCACGGTTCCGCGCCGCCCTTGCCGCCGAGTCGCCGCTGCAGGTGATCGGCGCGATCAACGCCAACCACGCCCTGCTGGCCCAGCGCGCCGGCTTCCGTGCCATCTACCTGTCCGGTGGCGGGGTGGCGGCCGGCTCGCTGGGCATGCCCGACCTCGGCATCAACACGCTCGAGGACGTGCTGATCGACACCCGCCGCATCACCGACGTCTGCGACCTGCCGCTGCTGGTCGACATCGACACCGGCTTCGGCGCCAGTGCGTTCAACATCGAGCGCACGGTGAAGTCGCTGATCAAGGCCGGCGCCGCCGCCTGCCATATCGAGGACCAGGTTGGCGCCAAGCGCTGCGGCCACCGCCCCGGCAAGGAGATCGTGTCGCAGGGCGAGATGGCCGACCGGGTCAAGGCGGCCGCCGATGCGAAGACCGACCCGGCCTTCTTCCTGATCGCGCGTACCGACGCGATCGCGGTGGAGGGCGTGGACGCGGCGATCGAGCGCGCGCTGGCCTGCGTCGAGGCCGGTGCCGACGGCATTTTCGCCGAGGCCGCCTACGATCTCGACACCTACCGCCGCTTCGTCGATGCGGTGAAGGTGCCGGTACTGGCCAACATCACCGAGTTCGGCAGGACCCCGCTGTTCACCCGCGACGAGCTGGACTCGGCCGGCGTGGCGATCCAGCTGTTCCCGCTGTCGGCGTTCCGCGCCGCCAACAGGGCCGCCGAGAACGTCTACCAGGCGGTGCGCCGCGATGGCCACCAGCAATCGGTGGTGGATGCGATGCAGACCCGTGATGAGCTGTACGACCGCATCGGCTACCACGCGTTCGAACAGCGCCTGGATGCGCAGTTCGCCTCGAAGAAATGACCCGTAACGGAGAACACACATGAGCGAGACCACCGCCCCGGCTTTCAAGCCGAAGAAGTCCGTGGCCCTGTCGGGCACCGCGGCCGGCAACACCGCGCTGTGCACCGTCGGCCGCAGCGGCAACGACCTGCACTACCGCGGCTACGACATCCTCGACTTCGCCACCACCAGCGAGTTCGAGGAGATCGCCCACCTGCTGGTGCACGGCAAGCTGCCCAACGCCGCCGAGCTGCGCGCGTACAAGGCCAAGCTGAAGTCGCTGCGTGGCATCCCGGCGGCGGTCAAGGCCGCGCTGGAGGAACTGCCGCCGTCGGCGCACCCGATGGACGTGATGCGCACCGGCGTTTCGGTGCTCGGCTGCGTGACCCCGGAAAAGGACGACCACAACCATCCGGGCGCGCGCGACATCGCCGACAAGCTGATGGCCTCGCTCGGTTCGATGCTGCTGTACTGGTACCACTGGGCCCACAACGGTCGGGTCATCGACGTCGAGACCGATGACGACTCCATCGGCGGCCACTTCCTCCACCTGCTGCACGGCGAGCCGCCGCCGGAGAGCTGGGTGCGCGCGATGCACACCTCGCTGATCCTGTACGCCGAGCACGAGTTCAATGCCTCGACCTTCACCGCGCGCGTCATCGCCGGCACCGGCAGCGACATGTTCTCGTGCATCGCCGGTGCGATCGGTGCGCTGCGCGGACCCAAGCACGGCGGCGCCAACGAGGTCGCGTTCGAGGTGCAGAAGCGCTACGACTCGCCGGACGAGGCCGAGGCCGACATCAGGGCCCGCGTGGAGCGCAAGGAGGTGGTGATCGGCTTCGGCCACCCGGTCTACACCACCGGCGACCCGCGCAACGAGGTCATCAAGAAGGTGGCGAAGGACCTTTCGCAGGAGCAGGGCAGCATGAAGATGTACGACATCGCCGAGCGGCTGGAAACGGTGATGTGGGACATCAAGAAGATGTTCCCCAACCTCGACTGGTTCAGTGCGGTGAGCTACCACATGATGGGCGTGCCGACGGCGATGTTCACCCCGCTGTTCGTGATCGCCCGTACCAGCGGCTGGAGCGCGCACGTGATCGAGCAGCGCATCGACGGCAAGATCATCCGCCCGAGCGCGAACTACACCGGCCCGGAGAACCTCGAGTTCGTGCCGATCGAAAAGCGCGGCTGACGACGGGCGTCGCCATCGCGTCAATGCAGCAAGGCCGCGCATCGCGCGGCCTTGTCGTGTGTGCGGTCGTCACCCCGCAATCAGCGGGGCGTGCGACCTCTGCGGCGAAAGCGCCTGGATCAGCCCTTCGCCGCTGCGGCGGCGGCGGAGGCGCCGACGCGCGGGGTCAGGCGCTGCACGCGCAGGAAGGTGTGGTCGCCGATCTGCGCCACCCGGTAGGCGTTGCGCCAGCTCGGGCTGGCGATCGCGTGCGCCAGGAAATGGCTGGCCCCGGGCACGATCTCGGTGCGTTCGCCGGGCGGCAGCGACCAGTTCTTTTCGGCTTCCAGCGCGATGGTGACCGCCTGCGACCACGCCTCCACGTTGTTGAGGCGCGTGCGCGGGGACACGATGGTCGGGGCGAACTGCTTGCGCGCGGTGACCACCTCGCACATCGATTCGCCCCACAGGCCGCTGTCCTGCCGCCGCAGGGCGACCTCGGCCACGGCCTTCTGGCCGCGCTCGGACTGGTTGCGGGCTTCCAGGTAGACGGTCGTGCTCAGGCACAACGAGTCGGCGGCGGGCTGGGGAAGAATCGACGCCAGCCAGAGGATCCAGCTCAACTGCATGTTCGGTCCTTGCTCCGTTGCGCCGGCGCCCGGCGGCGTCGTCCCGGAAGGGAACGGCGGACGCAGCGGATTCCGGCATGGCGATAGGCACGTCAGGCACGGGGGCCTGGACGCTCGCGAGGGATTCGCGACAAGGGCAGCGGGCTCTGCGGCACGCTTCTGCCGGGGCACCGATGTCGCCGAACGCGACCCGGGCCGGTTCCGGAGCGGGTCGGCCCCGGAAGGTGGGCGCACGGTAAGGGCGGCTTTCCCAACGCTTCCTGAATGGGATGATCCGACTGGGGTTGCCCTGTTCAGCTGATCCGGACCAGGACGGCGGCCGTGCCCTCCCCGTGCGACGGGGGCGCTACAGGGTGGCAGCCAGACGCGTGCCCTGGGCGATCGCCCGCTTGGCATCGAGCTCCGCGGCGACATCGGCGCCACCGATCACATGCACGCGCGCGCTGCCCGCAGCCAGCGCGGCCTGCAACGGACGATGCGGTTCCTGGCCCGCGCAGACCACCACGTGGTCGACCGGCAGCACCTCGTCGACGCCGTCGATGCGCACATGGAAGCCGGCATCATCCACCCGCAGGTATTCCACGCCGCCATGCATGCGCACCTGCATGGCCTTGAGCGCAGCGCGATGGATCCAGCCGGTGGTCCGGCCCAGCCGTGCGCCGGGACGGCCCGGGCTGCGCTGCAGCAGCCACAGCACGCGCGCCGGTGGCGACGGCCGTGCCGGCAACAGGCCGCCCGGCTGTTCGAAGTCCGGGTCGATCCCCCATTCGCGCATCCAGCGCTGCGGGTCGAGGGTGGCGGACGTGCCGTCGTGGGCGAGAAATCCGGCCACGTCGAAGCCGATCCCGCCCGCGCCGACGATCGCCACCCGCGCGCCGGGGACCACCCGGCCCTGGATCACGTCGGCATAGCCGATCACCTTCGGGTGGTCATGGCCGGGAAAATCCACCGACCGCGGCCGCACGCCGGTGGCCAGCACCACGTCGTCGAACCCTTCCAGCGTGCGCGCATCGGCCGGCGTCGACAGGCGCAGGTCCACGCCGGTCTCCGCGATGCGGTGGGCGAACCAGCGCAGGGTCTCGTCGAATTCCTCCTTGCCGGGGATGCGGCGGGCGAGGTTGAACTGCCCGCCGATGGCGTCGCCTGCTTCGAACAGCGTGACGTGGTGGCCGCGCTGGGCGGCCACCGTGGCGCAGGCCAGCCCCGCGGGGCCGGCGCCGACCACCGCCACGCGCTTCGGCGCCGTGGTCGGCGACCAGTCGAGTTCGGTCTCGGCGCAGGCGCGCGGATTGACCAGGCAGCTGACCGTGCGATTGGCAAACACATGGTCCAGGCAGGCCTGGTTGCAGGCGATGCAGGTATTGATCGCCCGGCTGCGTCCGGCACGGGCCTTGGCCACCCAGAGCGGGTCGGCAAGCAATGGCCGCGCCATCGACACCATGTCGGCGCCACCGGCGGCGAGGATGGCTTCGGCCACGTCGGGCATGTTGATGCGGTTGGTGGCCACCAGCGGCAGCCGCACATGCGGGCGCAGCTTGGCGGTGACCCCGGCGAACGCCGCGCGCGGCACCGAGGTGGCGATCGTGGGAACCCGCGATTCGTGCCAGCCGATGCCGGTGTTGAGGATGGTCGCGCCGGCGGCCTCGATCGCGCGCGCCTGTTCCACGATCTCGCTCCAGGCCGAACCCTCCGGCACCAGCTCCAGCATCGACAGCCGGTAGATCAGGATGAAGTCCGGGCCGCAGGCCTCGCGGATGCGCGCCACCACCTCGGTGGCCAGGCGCAGGCGCCGGCGCAGGTCGCCGCCCCAGGCATCGTCGCGGCGGTTGGTGCGCGCGCTGGCGAAGGTATTGATCAGATAGCCTTCCGAGCCCATCACCTCGACGCCGTCGTAACCGGCATCGCGCGCCAGCCGCGCGGCGCGCACATAGGCGCGGATGGTGCGCTCCACGCCCCGGGCACCCAGCGCGCGGGGGGTGAACGGGTTGATCGGCGCCTTCAGTTTCGATGGCGCGACCTGCAGCGGGTGGTAGGCATAGCGGCCGGCGTGCAGCAGCTGCAGGCAGATCTTCGCGTCGTGCGCATGCACCGCGTCGGTGACCAGGCGATGCCGACGCAGCTGCCCGCGCCACACCAGGCTGCCGGCGAACGGTTTCAGCCATCCTTCGATGTTCGGCGAGTAGCCGCCGGTGACGATCATTCCCACGCCGCCGGCCGCGCGCTCAGCGAAATACGCCGCAAGGCGCGGTGCGTCGCGTGCGCGGTCCTCGAGGCCGGTATGCATCGAGCCCATCAGCACGCGGTTGCGCAGCGTGGTGAAGCCGAGGTCGAGCGGGGCGAACAGGTGCGGGTAGTGCGGTGCCGCGGCAGCGGCGTCCTGGCGGGCGGGCATCGCGAGATACGCTTGCGTATGGATTGGCGAGGATGCCGGGTCCGTCCCCGTCCCGCAATGCGCGGGTCGGTGCCGCTACCAGCCGGCCACGACCAGCTTGCCGATGCTGCGGCCGCTCTCGAGCCGCCGATGCGCTTCGCCCAGCGTGTCGACCGAGATCGGCCGCAGGGTTTCGGCGAGTGTGCCGCGCAGGCGGCCGGCATCGACCAGTCCTGCCACCCGGGCCAGGATGCGCCCCTGTTCGGCGATATCCGCCGTGCCGAAGCGCGAGCGCGCGAACATGAATTCCCAGTGGATGCCGATGCACTTGGCCTTGTACGGGTCGCCGATGCGCAACGGCCCCGTCGGTTCCACGATCAGGCCGACATGCCCCTGCGGTGCCAGCAGCTCGCCCAGCACGTCCCAGTACCGGTCGGTGTCGGCGAGGTTGAGCGCGACATCCACCGCGTCGAAGCCCAACGCCTGCAATTGCGGCGCCAGTGGTTCGCGATGGTCGACGACGTGATGGGCACCAAGCCCGCTGCACCAGGCGCGGGTTTCCTCCCGCGACGCGGTGGCGATCACCCTGAAACCGGCCAGCCGCCCCAGCTGGATCGCCATCGAGCCGACACCGCCGGCACCGCCGATGACCAGCAGCGTCCTGCCGGTCCCATCGCCTTCGATCGTGAACGGCATGCGCTGGAACATCAGCTCCCATGCGGTGAGCGCGGTCAGTGGCAGCGCGGCCGCCTGCGCCGCATCCATCGACGAAGGCGCGAGGGCCACGATCCGCGCATCGACCAGCTGGTACTCGGCATTGCTGCCGGCACGGGTCACGTCGCCCGCGTAATAGACGCGATCCCCCGGCGCGAAACCGCGCACCCCGTCGCCGACGGCGTCGACGATGCCAGCGGCATCGAAGCCCAGCACGCGATGGTCGGCGCCGGCCGGCAATGGCGCAAGCCGGAGCTTGGTGTCGACGGGGTTCACCGAAACCGCCTCGATGCGCACGCGCAGGTCGCCGGTGGCGGGTATCGGCATCGGCAGTTCCCGTTCCTCGAATGCACGCGGGTCATCCGCGGCACGTGGTCCGGTGGTCACGATGGCTCTCATGGCGCCGACTCCTGGTGGGTTGGGACGGGCGGCAGCGCGATGCCCGGGGCGCACGGCACCGCGGTACCGGAGACGATGATGCCCCCGGTTTCGGGGATGTCGACGACCAGCAGGCCCGGCCGGCCCATCGCCTCGCCCTGGTGGATGTGGATGCGCACCGGTGCCGCGATCAGCCCGGCGTCACGCAGGTAGCCGCCGAGTGCCGCCGCGGCGGCGCCGGTTGCCGGGTCCTCCACCACGCCGCCGACCGGGAACGGGTTGCGGGCATGGAACACGGTCGCGCCCTGGCGCCACACCAGCTGCAGCGTGGTGAGTCCATCCCCGACCATCAGCGCCTTCAGGGCTGCGAAGTGGTATGCAAGCGAGGCCAGTCGCGCCGCATCGCGCACGGCCAGCACCAGATGCCAGGCGCCCGCGTAGGCGCGCGCCGGCGGAATGCTGTCGTCGAGCTCGGCATGGTTCCAGCCGAGGGCCGCAAGCGCGCCGTCGACCAGTGCGGAGGGTGCGCGCGTATGGCGCGGCGTCACGCTGGTCAGTGCCGCTTCGCGGACGCCGTTGCGCAGCGTCACCGTCACCGGCACCTCGCCGGCGGTCGTGGTCAGCACGTAGCGCCCATCACCACTGGTCTCGCCCAGCACGATGCCTGCGGCAATCGTTGCATGTCCGCAGAACGGCACTTCGGCTTCGGGACTGAAATAGCGCGCACGGCGGGAAGTGCCGCTGCCGGCAACGAACACCGCTTCCGAGAAACCCACCTCGGCCGCGATCCGCTGCATCACCGCGGCCGGGGGGAGGGCGTCGCCGATCCACACGCCGGCGGGATTCCCGCCACGCGGGTCGCTGGAAAAGGCCGTGTAGCGGTGGAGCATCGTGGTCATCGTGATTCCCCGGCTGGATTACGCGGTTGGTGCGAACCGGTACGTCCTGATAGTGCCGAGGGTGGTCCCTGACTGTGGAGGCAGGGTCCGGAGTTGCCCCAGATTGGCACGGGGTAACTGTTATGCTAGCGTTAACGACGTCTTCACAGGCATGACTCTAGGCTACGCCGGCGATGATTGCCTGACGCGATCTCGACGCAATCACAACAAACGATGTAGATGCTTTCCCCCCTTGATCAAGGAGCTGAACGAATGAAAAAGAAACTCCTCTGCGCCGCGCTGGTTGGCGGCCTGGGCCTGGCACACGCTGCCAGTGCGCAGGAGTTCGACGATCGCTGGTACCTGACTGGCTCCGTCGGCTACAACTTCCAGGACGACGACCGCCGCACCAACGACGCGCCGTTCGGCACCATCGGCCTGGGCAAGTTCATCAGCCCGAACTGGTCGGTCGACGGTGAGATCAACTACCAGAACCCGAGCCTGCGCAGCGCCGCTTCGGTCGAGGGTTCGAACCCGGATCTGAACTGGAGCCAGTACGGCATCTCGTTCGACTTCCGCTACCACTGGCTGCAGGAAGGCCGCACCTGGAACCCCTACGCGCTGTTCGGCGTCGGCTACCAGCGTTCCGAGGAAGAGTACGACAACTTCCCGAGCCCGGATTCGCCGGGTCAGCGCGAGGACGGCAACTTTGCCGCCAAGGTCGGTCTGGGTCTGCAGGGCACTTTCGAGAACCGCGTTGCGGTCCGTGCCGAAGTGGCCCTGCGTGGCGATTTCGACGACAGCAGCTACGCCGCCAGCGGCTCCCAGGACTGGGCGGGCTATCCGCACAACCAGTCCGAGAGCTACTTCACCGACCTGATGGCTTCGGTCGGCGTCGTGATCCCGCTCGGCCCGCCGCCGGTTGCTCCGGTTGTCGCGCCGCCGCCGGCTCCGGTCGACAACTGCGCCGACCGCGACACCGACGGTGACGGCGTCAACGACTGCGACGACCGCTGCCCGAACACCCCGGCAGGCACCACGGTCGGCCCGGATGGCTGCCCGGTTCCGGTCACCATCGACCTGCGTGGCGTGAACTTCGACTTCGACCGCTCGACCCTGCGTCCGGACGCCGTCGCCATCCTCAACGAGGCGATCGAGATCCTGCGTCGCTACCCCGACCTGCGCGTTGAAGTCGCCGGCCACACCGACTCCGTCGGTACCGACGCCTACAACCAGGCCCTGTCGGAGCGCCGCGCGCGCGCCGTGTACGACCACATCACCGGCGCCGGCATTGCTGCCAGCCGCCTGGTGGGCCCGACCGGTTACGGCGAGAGCCGCCCGATCGCGCCGAACACCAACCCGGATGGTTCGGACAATCCGGAAGGTCGTGCGCGCAACCGCCGCACCGAGCTCAACGTCCAGAACTGAGGACGCGCGCTCGAGTTGAACCAGAAAGCCCGGCCATTGGCCGGGCTTTCTGCTTTTTGCCGTGGGGAAGAGCATAGTGGGCGCGCGCCATGGCGATCGCGGCCGGACGACGCATCCGCCAAGCCTGCCGCATATGAATACGTCGTTCCAGAACAAGGACTTGCCGCTCCTAGTTCAAGCTGTTTACACTCCACCGCACTTTCGCCGGGGAACCATCATGTACAAGGCCATCGCCACGCTGCTGCTTACCGCGGCCCCTGTCCTGTCGTTCGCGTCCGATTGCTCGCTTCCGCAGCCGGTTGCGGCCGCGCCGACGCCGGCAACGGTCCTGAGCGCGGTGTCTCCCGAACTGGTGGCTCCCACGTACCGCCCCGGTGCCCACGGCGGCGTGCTTGCCCCGGGCATCGACGAATCGCAGTCGCTCGAACAGGTGCTGCTGCGCATCCAGCTCGAAGGCTGTCCGCAGCTGAGCGCGTCGGCCGCCACCGTCGATCCGAATGATCCGTCGGTCTACCAGCCCAAGACCGAATTCGACAACACGCCCTGGCGCTTCGACATGCAGCAGGAAGGCAAGATGATGACCGCCGACGAGTTCGACGCCTGGATGAAGGCGCGCGGCGTGCGCGTGGCCCGCGGCGTGCAGCCCGCCACCCTGCCGGCTCCGGCGGCGGATGCGGTGCCGGCCGAAGCCGGGACAACGGCACCGGTGCCGACCTCGAACAACTGAGCCGTCTCCGGCTCCATGAAAAAGGCCCGCGCAAGCGGGCCTTTTTCCGTCAGGGCGTCCGCCGTCGGCGTCAGCTGCCGATGACGCCCAGCTCGCGGCCGATCCGGGTGAACGCGTCGATGGCGCGGTCGAGGTGTTCACGGGTATGCGCGGCCGACATCTGCGTGCGGATGCGTGCCTGGCCCTTCGGCACCACCGGAAAGAAGAAGCCGATCGCATAGATGCCTTCCTCGAGCAGGCGTTCGGCGAATCGCTGGGCCAGCGGCGCGTCGTACAGCATCACCGGGCTGATCGGATGGTCGCCCGGACGGATGTCGAACCCGGCCGCGGTCATGCGCTCGCGGAAATAGGCGGTGTTCACACGCAGCTGCTCGCGCAGGCTGCCGGCGGCGTCGAGCATCTCGAAGGCCTTGATGCCGGCGGCCACCACGTGCGGCGGCAGCGAGTTGGAGAACAGGTAGGGGCGCGAACGCTGGCGCAGCAGTTCGACCACCTCGCGCTTCGCGGTGGTGAAGCCGCCGAGCGCACCGCCCATCGCCTTGCCCAGGGTGCCGGTGATGATGTCGATCCGGTCCAGCACCCCCTTGACCTCGGCCGAGCCGCGGCCGGTGGCACCGATGAAGCCGGTCGCGTGGCACTCGTCGATGTGCACCAGCGCGCCGTACTGCTGCGCCAGCGCGGTGATTTCGTCGAGCGGGGCGACGAAGCCGTCCATCGAGAACACCCCGTCGGTGGTGATCATGATGGTGTGCGCGCCGTCGGCCTTCGCCTGCTGCAATTGCTTCTCGAGATCCGCCATGTCGCAGTTGGCGTAGCGGTAGCGCTTGGCCTTGCACAGGCGCACGCCGTCGATGATCGAGGCATGGTTGAGCGAGTCGGAGATGACCGCGTCCCCGGCGCCCAGCAGCGGCTCGAACAGGCCGCCGTTGGCATCGAAGCAGGCTGCGTAGAGGATGGTGTCCTCGGTGCCGAAGAAGTCGGCGATGGTCTGCTCCAGCTGCTTGTGCAGGTCCTGGGTGCCGCAGATGAAACGCACAGACGCCATACCGAAGCCGTGGCTGTCGAGTGCCTCCCTGGCGGCGGCGATGATGTCCGGGTGGTCGGCCAGGCCGAGATAGTTGTTGGCGCAGAAGTTCAGCACCGTGCGGCCGTCGGCGAGGGTGATCTCGGCCGACTGCGGGCTGGTGATGATGCGTTCGGCCTTGAACAGGCCGGCCTCGCGGATCTCGTCGAGGGTGTCGGCGTAGCGTTCGGTCAGGGACATGCGCGGCGATCCTGCAGGCGGGCCAGGCAGTTTAACCGGCAGGATCGACCACGGCCCCGTCGCGCGTCTCGCACCAGTTGTCCCACGCCGCCTGCAGGGTGGAGATGTCGGCAGGAAGGCCATGCAGTGCGCCCGAATCGGCCAGCCAGTCGGCGAAGCCGACGCCGTCGGCCAGCGCGGTACTGATCGTTCCCAGGATCGTGGGATCCCCGCTGGCATCGAGCAGGAAGTCCGAGAACAGCAGCGACTGCGCATAGAACATGCCCATCGCCGGTGCGTCCGGGCCACTCGCCACCATCACCTGGATGCCCGATGTGGTGCGGGTTCCGGCCTCGGCTTCCAGTTGCGCACGCCTGGCTGCGGTCATCGGGTGCGCCATCGCAAGGAACTCGGCGAGCGGGCGGATCGCAGGCGATGACTGGCGCCTGGCGTCGATGAAGTGCCGTTCGCGCGCCGCGCGGCCGGGTTCATCCTCCATCAGCACGGCCGATGCCTCGTCCAGCCAGTCCGGGGCGGGTGTGCCGTACTGCGCCAGGTCAGGTTGCGCATGCGGCCAGAACGCCGCGCGGTACTGCGCATGGCCAAGCTCGTGTCGAAGGGTGTCGACGTGTCGGGCTTCGACCTGCGACACGATCGCTTCGATTCTGTCCGGCCCGGCATCGGGCATGGCGCGACGGATGGCGGTCTCGACCTGGGCGCGCTTGTCGCCCGGGGATAGCCAGCTCTGGGAAAACCCTAGGCCATGCGTTTGCGCGAAACGCTCCCCGTCTTCGGTGGCGAAGGTGGAGCTCAGGACCAGCACGCCGGATGCGGGGGGGCGGCCGAAGACCTGCTGGAAGCGGGCGGCCACGACATCCAGCGCTGCGGCTGCCAATTCCGCATCGTCCTGCCTACCGGCATAGGCCAGCCCGTGCGTGGCGGCCACGCAGACCGCGCCCGGCGGGTCTGCGACGTCCGGGCAGCGCTGCATGCCGGCCGCGCTATCGGCAACGGCAAGGCCAGCCAACAGGAGGAATTGCACAACTGGACGTCCCGGGCGCATCGACCACTTCCTGTGGAATCCTGGCGATGAGCCTGGACCGCGTGGCACGCCGTTGGACGTGCCACAGGTCATGGGCGTGCCGTGGGTGCGGCGAAGCGCCCGCCGGTCAATGCCAGTCGAGCACGACCTTGCCGGACCTGCCGGATTCCATCAGGTCGAAGCCCTTCTGGAACTCGCTGGCGGGCAGCTGGTGGCTGAGCACCTTGCCCAGCGGGAAGCCCGACAGCACCAGCTGGGTCATCTTGTACCAGGTCTCGTACATCTTGCGGCCGTAGATGCCCTGCACGGTGAGGCCCTTGAAGATGATGCGGTCCCAGTCCACGCCGGCACCCTTGGGCAGGATGCCGAGCAGGGCGACCTTGCCGCCGTGGTACATGCAGTCGAGCATGTCGTTGAAGGCGCGCGGGTTGCCGCTCATCTCCAGGCCGACGTCGAAACCTTCCAGGTGCAGGTCGGCCATGACATCCCTCAGCGACGCATTGGCGACGTTGACCACGCGCGTGGCGCCCATGTCGGCGGCCAGCTTCAGCCGGTAGTCGTTGACGTCGGTGACCACCACGTTGCGTGCGCCGATGTGCTTGCAGATGCCGGCGGCCATCACGCCGATCGGGCCGGCACCGGTGATCAGCACGTCCTCGCCGACCACGTCGAACTCCAGCGCGCAGTGCGCTGCATTGCCGTAGGGGTCGAAGAACGCCGCCAGTTCCGACGGGATCTGGTCCGGGATCGGCCACAGGTTGGTGGCCGGCATCACGATGTAGTCCGCGAAGGCGCCGTTGCGGTTCACGCCGATGCCGTTGGTGTTCGGGCACAGGTGCTGCTTGCCGGCGCGGCAGTTGCGGCAGTGGCCGCAGACGATATGGCCTTCGGCGGAAACCCGCTGGCCGATGGTGTAGCCCTGCACGCCGGGGCCGACCTCGGCGATGCGGCCGACGAACTCGTGGCCGATGGTCAGGCCCGGGGTGATGGTGCGCTGGCTCCACTCGTCCCACAGATAGATGTGCAGGTCGGTGCCGCAGATCGCGGCTTTCTCGACACGGATCAGCACTTCGTTGGGACCCGGCACCGGCACCGGCACCTCTTCCATCCAGATGCCCTTGCTGGCTTCGCGCTTGACCAGCGCGCGCATGGTGGTGGGCCGGTTGCTGTCGGGCATGTGGGGTGTCCGTGGGAGGTGAAAAGAAGCGGAATTATACGTGCCGGGGCCGTCGCGCCGGCGCATGCCGACCCGCCCGCGCACGCACGCGGGGGTATGGTGCGCGGCCATGGCCGGTAGACTTGGCGCCCCGTCATACCGGAACGCCGCCTGATGCCCCGTCGCCTGATCGCCGCGCTGCTTGCGCTTGCCGCCGCCACGCCCGCCATCGCCGGCGAGGGCATGTGGGTCCCGCAGCAGCTGCCGGAGATCGGCGACGCGTTGAAGCGCACCGGGCTGCGCCTGCCGGCTTCGCAGCTGGCCGACCTGACTGGCGACCCGATGGGCGCGGTGGTCTCGCTGGGTGGCTGCACCGCCGGCTTCGTCTCGCAGCAGGGGCTGGTGGTGACCAACCACCACTGCGCCTACGGCGCGATCCAGCTGAACTCGACGCCGGAGAACAACCTGATGCGCGACGGCTTCAACGCCGGTGCGCGCGACCAGGAGCTCAGTGCCGGCCCGAACGCGCGCATCTACGTGCTCGATTCCATCCGCGACGTCACCGCACAGGTGCAGGAGGCGATGGCCGCCGCGCCCGACGCCATCGGCCGCACCCGCGCGTTCGAGGCGATCGAGAAGCGGCTGGTGGCCAGCTGCGAGTTCCGCGCGGGCTACCGTTGCCGCCTGTATCCCTTCGATGGCGGCAACGCCTGGCGGCTGTTCCGCAACCTCGAGATCCGCGACGTGCGGCTGGTCTACGCGCCACCGGGCGGCATCGGCAACTTCGGCGGCGAGGTCGACAACTGGACCTGGCCGCGGCACACCGGCGACTTCGCTTTCTACCGCGCCTACGTCGGGCCGGATGGCCAGCCGGCCGACCACGCCGCGACCAACGTGCCCTACCAGCCCAAGCGCTGGCTGCGTTTCGCCGAGCGCCCGCTGCGCGAGGGCGACTTCGTGATGGCGGCCGGGTATCCGGGCAGCACCAACCGCTATGCGCTGGCCGGCGAGTTCGAGCAGACCGCGCAGTGGATGTATCCGACCCTCTCGGCGCACTACAAGCGCCTGCTGGAACTGGTCGAGGCCGAGGGAGCGCGCAACCCGGAAATCGCGGTGCGCTACGCCAGCACCGTGGGCGGTTGGAAGAACGCCTCGAAGAACTACGACGGCCAGCTCGAAGGCTTCGCCCGCATCGACGCCGCGCAGCGCAAGCGCGCCGAGGAGGAGGCGGTGCTGGAATGGCTGCGCGGGCAGGGCGAGGCCGGGCAGGCGGCCCTCGCCGCGCATGCGGAACTGGTGCGCGTCAACGAGGCCGCCAGCGCCACCCGCGACCGCGACCTGATCACCGGCCAGCTGCACCGGCTGGGCACGCTGGGCGTGGCGATGACGCTCTATCGCAACGCAATCGAGCGCAGCAACCCGGATGCCGATCGCGAGCCCGGCTACCAGGAGCGCGACCAGGCCACCATCCAGGGTTCGCTGCAGCAGATGGAGCGCCGCTACCACCCGGAGATGGATCGCATCCTGCAGCGTTACTGGCTGGGCGAATACATCAGGCTGCCGGCCGACCAGCGCGACGCCGCGATCGACAAGTGGCTGGGCGGCAACGACGCGGCGGCCATCGAGCGCGCGCTCGACCGGCTGGCCGGGACCCGGCTGGGTGACCTCGACGAGCGCATGCGCTGGCTCACCGCCGACCGCGATGCGTTCGAGCGCAGCCGTGATCCGGCGATCCGCTACGCGATCGCGGTCACCCCGTCGATGCTGCGCCAGGACATCGAGCGCAAGGCGCGCGGTGGCGAACTGCTGCAGGCGCGCCCGCGCTATCTCGCCGCGGTCGCCGACTGGCGCCGTGCGCAGGGCGGGGCGGTGTATCCCGACGCCAACGGCTCGCTGCGCATCACCTTCGGCAAGGTCACCGGCTATACGGGGCTCGACGGCCGCGCGCACACGCCGTTCACGACCATCGACGAGATTCCCGCCAAGGCCACCGGCGAGGAGCCGTTCGACGCACCGCAGGCATTGCTGGACGCGGTGGCCGAGCGCCGCCATGCCGGCCTGGCCGAGCGCCGCCTGCGCACGGTGCCGGTGAACTTCCTGTCCGACCTCGACGTCACCGGCGGCAACTCCGGTTCGCCGGTGCTCGACGCGCAGGGCCGGCTGACCGGCCTGCTGTTCGACATGAACTGGGAATCGGTGAGCTCGAACTGGGTGTTCGACCCGGCGATGACGCGCACCATTTCGGTCGACCAGCGCTACCTGCGCTGGATCATGCGCGAGGTGTACCCGGCCCCCGCACTGCTCGAGGAGCTCGGGCTGTGACCACGGCCGGCCTGCTACGCTCCGGACCCCACGTCCCGGAGGCGCTGCGCGCATGAGGATCCTGCTGGCCCGGCATGGCGAGACGCTCTGGAACGCGGAAGGCCGCTACCAGGGGCAGGAGGACATCGCGCTGTCGCCGGTGGGAATCGCCCAGGCGGAGGCGCTGGGCCGGCGACTGGCGGAGGTGCGCATCGACCGCGCGGTGGCCTCGCCATTGCAGCGGGCGCAGCGGACCGCCGAGCTCGCGCTCGGGCCCGAGCGCGCCGGCATGCTGACCTTCGACGACGGCCTGCGCGAGATCGGCCACGGCAGCTGGGAAGGCCTGCTGGCCGGTGAGATCCGCGCGCAGCACCCCGAACTCGCCCGTGCCTGGCGCGAAGCCCCCGACACGGTGCTGATGCCCGGGGGCGGCGAGTCCCTGCAGCACGTGGTCGACCGCGCCTGGCCGGCGCTGGCGCGCGCGATGGCGGGCCTCGGCGCGGACGACACCCTGCTGGTGGTCGCACACGATGCGGTCAACCGCGTGCTGCTGTGCAGGGTGCTGGGCATTCCGCTGTCGCGGCTGTGGACCTTCCGCCAGGCACCGACCACGCTGAACCTGCTCGAAGGCGCCACGCCGGACACGCTCGATGTGGTGCGCCTCAACGACTGTGCGCACCACACCCCGCTGTTCGGCGAAGCGGTGCACCGGGCGCTGTGACCGCGTGGCGGGCCGCGCGGACGTCCGGCCGTGCTCCCCGACCGCAGGACCCTGGAACCACGCGATGCCCAACACCCTCCCCGAGTGGCTCGAGTACATCGAGCGCCAGCACCCCCGGTCGATCGAGCTCGGGCTCGACCGCGTTCGCGCGGTGGCTGCGCGCATGGGCCTGGTGGCGCCGGCGCGCCAGGTCATCACCGTCGGCGGCACCAATGGCAAGGGCTCGACGGTCGCCTTCATCGAGGCGATGGCGCGCGCCGCGGGCTGGCGCGTGGGTGCCTACACCTCGCCGCACCTGCTGCGCTACAACGAGCGGGTGCGCATCGATGGCGACGAGGTCGACGACGCCGCGCTGGTCTCGGCATTCGCCGCGGTGGAAGCAGCACGCGGCGATGTCGCCCTGACCTATTTCGAATTCGGCACCCTTGCCGCGCTGCAGCTGTTCGCCGCGGCCGGTCTCGACCTCGCCGTGCTCGAAGTCGGGCTCGGCGGCCGGCTGGACGCGGTGAACCTGGTGGATGCCGACGTCGCGGTGATCACCACGGTCGATCTCGACCACCAGGACTGGCTGGGCAACGACCGCGAGGCGATCGGCGCGGAGAAGGCAGGCATCGCGCGAGCCTGGAAGCCCCTGGTGCTTGGTGAGACGCGGCCGCCATCGAGCGTGATCGGCCACGCCTACCGCGTTGGTGCTTCGGCGATCGTCCATGGCAGCGACTTCTTCGTCGATCCGGTCGACGCAGGGCACTGGCGCTGGCGTGAGCTGAACTTCGCCCTGGAGCTGCCGCGACCGCGGCTGGCCGGCGACGTCCAGCTGCGCAACGCCGCGGTGGCGATCGCGGCCCTGCGCGCGCTGCCCGACGGTTTGCCGGAGGCTGCGTTCGGGGAGGGTGTCGCTGCCGCGCGCATCGACGGCCGCCTGCAGCGTTTCGAGCCGCGGTCCGGGATCGAGGTGCTGGTCGACGTGGCCCACAACCCGCAGGCCGCGCGCACGCTGGCCGCCGAGCTCGCCGCCCGGCCGGTGGCGGGGCGCACCCGGGCGGTCTATGCGGCGCTGGCCGACAAGGACAGTGCCGGCGTGGTGGCGGCACTCGCCCACGTCATCGACGAATGGCGCGTGGCGGGGCTCACCGGGCCTCGCGCGCTGGACGCCGATGCATTCGCCCGGCGTCTGCACGGCACCGCGGCGGAGCATGCGCTGCGCTCGGTCACGGTGGGCGACGCGCTGGGCGCGGCACTGGCCGCGGCGGGGCCGGGTGACCGCATCGTCGTGTTCGGCTCGTTCCACACCGCGGCCGAGGCGCTCGTCGCGCTCGGTCAGGGTTAACTGCGCCTCAGAAGGCGACGCGGGCGCCCGCGTATAATGCGCGCGCCCTCGTTTCGCGAGATGTCGATGGATTCCGGAGTCAAGCAGCGCCTGATCGGCGCAGCGGTGCTGGTCGCGCTTGCGGTGATCTTCCTGCCGATGCTGGTGAAAGGGCCTGCGCCCGCCACCGGCAGGTCCGGGCTGTCGCTGGAACTCCCTGATCCGCCCGCTGGCGAGGTGGTGACCCGTGACCTTCCGCTGATGGCGCCCGCGCCTGCAGCCGATGCGCCCGTGCTGCCAGCGGCGGTGGCGGAGCCCCCGGCGCCTGTGGTCGCCGACGGCGAACTGCCCACTGTCGACACCGCATCCGCGGGTCGCACCGATGCCGCGCCGGCGCCGGCTGCTGCCGGTCCGGCCCTGCCCGCGGCCGTGGCCGGTGGCGGCTACGCCGTGCATTTCGGCAGCTACGGCAGCAGCGTCAATGCCGACACCGTGGTCAATCGCCTGTCCGCGGCCGGGTTTCCGGCGGCCAGCAGTGAAGCGGCCGCCGCCGGCAAGCCGGTGTGGCGGGTGCGCATCGGGCCCTATGCGACCCGCGCCGAAGCCGAGGCGGTGCGCGTGGCCGCTTCCGAAGTGGGCACCAACGATGCACGGGTGATCGCGCTGGATGCCGTTGCCGACAGCGCGCCGCGGACCGCTGCCGCGGCAGCCGCGTCGACGCCTCCCGCGGCAACCGCGCCGCAGCCCCGCGAGGCGGCTGCCGTGGCCCGGCCGACGCCGGCGCCGCCTGCCACACCCGCACCCGCACCGACACCCGCACCCGCCGCGGCGGCCGGCACCGGCTTCGTGGTGCAGCTGGGTGCGTTCCGCAATGCCGCCGACGCCACTGCCATGCGCGACCGCCTGCGCGGGCTCGGCTTCAGTGCGTTCACCGATACCGTGCAGAGCGAGCGTGGCCAGCTGACCCGGGTCAAGGCCGGGCCGGTCATCGACCGCGCCGAGGCCGACCGCCTGCGCTCGCAGATCCAGGGCCGCGCCGGCATCGACGGCATCGTGCGCTCGCATCCCTGACACCACGCGCCATCTGGCGCCAGCACCGGGGACGGTGTGCTGTACGGGCCCGCGCAGCCAGGTGCGGCCCGACCCGGGCCGGTGCCACACGGTCCATCCAGCCCGGATGCGCGCGGAGCGCGCGGACGGGTTCCGTATCCAACACAGGTGACAACTCCATGTGCGGCATCGTCGGCATCGTCGGGACTTCTGAAGTCGCGCCCGCCCTCTACGACGGCCTGACCGTCCTCCAGCACCGCGGCCAGGACGCGGCCGGCATCGCCACCGCCAGCGGCACGCGCCTGCGCGTGCACAAGGGCAACGGGCTGGTGCGCGAAGTGTTCGACGCACAGGCGATGGAGCTGCTGGGCGGCAATATCGGCATCGGCCACTGCCGCTACCCGACCGCGGGCAGCGAGGGCAGCGACGAGGCGCAGCCGTTCTACGTCAACTCGCCGTACGGCATCGCGCTGGCGCACAACGGCAATCTCATCAACACCGATGCGCTGCGGCGCGAGGTGTTCGAGACCGACCGCCGCAACATCAACACCGAGTCCGACTCGGAGGTGCTGCTCAACGTCTTCGCGCACGAACTCGACCGCCAGCGCGCCCTCACGCCGGAGGCCGCGCTTGCGGCAGTGGAAGGCCTGCACCGGCGCGCGCGTGGCGGCTATGCGGCGGTGGCGCTGGTGCTGGGGCTGGGGCTGGTGGCGTTCCGCGATCCCAACGGCATCCGCCCGCTGGTGCTGGGGCGGCGGGAATCCGACGGCGGCGTGGAATACGCGGTGGCATCGGAATCGGTGGCGCTCGACATCCTCGGCTTCGAGCACCTGCGCGACGTGGCGCCCGGCGAAGGGCTGGTGATCACCGCCGACGGCGAACTGCACCACTGTGCCTGCGCCGCGCCCGGCGAGAGCGCGCCGTGCATCTTCGAATACGTGTACTTCGCGCGCCCCGACTCGATGATCGAGAACATCTCGGTGCACAAGGCGCGCATGCGCATGGGCGTGACGCTGGGCGAGAAGATCCTGCGCGAGCGGCCTGACCACGACATCGACGTGGTGATCCCGATCCCCGACACCTCGCGCGATTCGGCGATGGAACTCGCCCACGTGCTCGGGGTGAAGTACCGCGAGGGTTTCATCAAGAACCGTTATGTGGGCCGCACCTTCATCATGCCGGGGCAGGGCGAGCGCGCGAAGTCGGTCAAGCGCAAGTTGAATCCGATTCCGCTGGAGTTCCGCAACCGCGTGGTGCTGCTGGTCGACGACTCGATCGTGCGCGGCACCACCTCGAAGCAGATCGTGCAGATGGCGCGCGACGCCGGCGCGCGCAAGGTGTACCTGGCATCGGCGGCGCCGCCGGTGCGGCATCCGAATATCTACGGCATCGACATGCCGTCGGTGGAGGAGCTGGTGGCCAACGGCCGCAGCGAGGAGGAGATCCAGGAACTGCTGGGCTGCGACTGGCTGATCTACCAGGACCTCGCCGACCTCGAGGCGGCGGTGGCCGGGCACAAATTCCCCGGAAAGCGTTTCGACAGCTCCTGCTTCAGCGGCGAATACGTCACCGGCATCGAGCCGGGCTACTTCGAGCGCCTGCAGCAGCTCAGGTCCGACGACGCCAAGAACAAGCGCCGCGCCGGCGCCTGAGCGATGGCTGCATCGCTGTTCGAGGCCGCGCGTGCCTGTCTCGACGCGGCCACCATCGACGACAAGCTCGCGCTGACGTTCGAGTACGCGCGCGCATTCGCCGCCGGGGCCTTGACCATCCCGGCCGACGCGCCGGGGCCGGAGCCGGTCCGCATGCCCGGGCGCCCGCCGCGGCCATTGCTGGTGCATCCACGCGAGCTGCCACGCCGCGGGCTGGGCACGACCGTCGGGCGCGCCGCGTTCATCCACGCCATCGCGCATATCGAGTTCAACGCGATCGATCTGGCCTGGGATGCGGCCTACCGCTTCCGCGGGCTTCCGGCGGCGTTCCATGCCGACTGGGTGGGCATCGCCGCCGACGAAGCGCGGCACTTCACCCTGCTGCGCGCTCGCCTGCGGGCGCTGGGCCACGACTATGGCGATTTCGACGCCCATAACGGCCTGTGGGAAATGGCCGAGAAGACCGCCCACGACGGCCTGGCGCGGATGGCGCTGGTGCCGCGGGTGCTGGAAGCGCGCGGGCTGGATGTCACCCCCGGCATGATCGTGAAGCTGCGCGCGCTGGGCGACGAGGCCACTGCCGGCATCCTCGAGGTGATCCTCGAGGAGGAGGTCGCGCATGTCGCCGCCGGCAGCCGCTGGTTCCGCTGGTACTGCGAGCGGGCGGGCATCGCGCCGGAGCCGAAGTTCCGCGAGCTGCTGGCCGAGTACGCCCGCGCGGTGCTGCACGGGCCGTTCAATATCGATGCACGTGCGGCCGCGGGTTTCAGCGCGGACGAGCTGGCCGCGCTGCAGGCCGCGGCGGCGGACCCGCAGGCGCGCCCTTAGCGGGCGGGCGGCGTTCCGTGCCTGGTGCCGGTTACGGTGTCAGGTTCGACAACTCGAAGCGGCCATCCGGATACGCCCGCAGCACCGAGCCCTGCGCGTACCAGTCACCCAGCACGATGCGGCGGCGGCCATCCGGCAGGTCATGGATCGCCGGCCGATGGGTGTGGCCGTGGATCATGGTGTCGACGCCGTGCTCGTCGAAGAACGCATCGGCCGTGGCCGGTGCGACATCGGTGATCGTCTCCATCGTGCCGGCGGACTTCATCTCGCCCTGGCGCGCCTGGCTGGCCGCGCGCGCCTGTGCGGCGAATGCGAGACGCGCCTGCAACGGCTGCGCCAGCATCTGCGCCTGCCAGGCCGGGTTGCGGGTCTGCACGCGGATCGCCTGGTACTCCACGTCGTCGGTGCACAGCAGGTCGCCATGGGTGAGCAGCACGCGGCGCCCGTACAGTTCGATCACCGCGGGATCGGCCAGCAGCTGGATGCCGGCACGCGCGGCGTAGCCGGCACCAAGCAGGAAGTCGCGGTTGCCGTGCATGAACCACACCGGCACACCGGTGTCAGCGAGCGCCCGCAGGCTTGCGGCGACCAGGGCACCGGCCTCCGAGGGATCGTCGTCGCCGACCCAGGATTCGAACAGGTCGCCGAGGATGTACAGCGCGTCGGCACCGCGCGCCTCGCGGGCGACGAAGTCCACGAACAGGCGGGTGATGTCCGGACGCGCCGGGTCGAGATGCAGGTCGGAGACGAAGAGGGTGCTCATGGCACGCATGATACCGGCGCGCAACGGGCTCCCCGGCGCGCGCTGGCCTAAAATGGGCGATTCCCGAACCACAGCGCGCACCCATGACCGTCCGTACCCGCTTCGCCCCCAGTCCCACCGGCTACCTGCATATCGGCGGGGCGCGCACCGCGCTGTACTGCTGGCTGGCCGCGCGCCGTGCCGGCGGGCAGTTCGTGCTGCGCATCGAGGACACCGACCGCGAGCGCAGCACGCAGGAAGCCATCGACGCGATCCTCGAGGCGATGGACTGGCTGGGGCTGGACTACGACGAAGGCCCGATCTACCAGACCGCGCGCGTGGACCGCTATCGCGAGGTGGCCGAGCAGCTGGTGGCCAGCGGGCATGCGTACTACGCCTACGAGTCGAAGGCGGAGCTCGACGCGATGCGCGAAGCGGCGATGGCTGCCGGTGACAAGCCGCGCTACAACGGCGCCTACCGCGAGCAGGGGGCGCCGTACCGGGACGACCCGAATCGCGTCATCCGCCTGAAGAATCCGCAGGACGGCGTGGTCGCATGGGACGACCGGGTCAAGGGCCGCATCGAGATCGCCAACAGCGAACTCGACGACCTGGTGATCTTCCGTCCCGATGGCTATCCGACCTACAACTTCGCCGTCGTCGTCGACGACATCGACATGGGCATCACCGACGTGGTGCGCGGCGACGACCACGTCAACAACACGCCGCGCCAGATCAACATCTACCGCGCGCTGGGCGCACCGGTGCCAGCGTTCTCGCACCTGCCGATGATCCTCGACGAGCAGGGCGCCAAGCTGTCGAAGCGCACCGGCGCCGCCGACGTCATGCAGTACCGCGATGCCGGCTACCTGCCGCACGCGCTGCTCAACTACCTGGTGCGGCTGGGCTGGTCGCATGGCGACCAGGAAGTGTTCTCGATCGACGAGATGAAGGCGCTGTTCGACCTCGCCGACGTCAATGCCAAGGCCTCGCGGCTGGACATGGCCAAGCTCGGCTGGCTCAACCAGCAGTACCTCAAGAACGACGCGCCGGAGGCGGTTGCGGTGCACCTGGAATGGCACCTGCGCAATGCCGGGTACGATCTCGCCGCGGGACCGGCGCCGGCGGACGTGGTGCTCGCACTGCGCGACCGCGTGCAGACGCTTGCGGAAATGGCCGAGCGCGCAGCCGTGTGGTACCGGCCGCTCACCGACTACGACGACAAGGCCGTCGCCAAGCACCTGAAGCCGGAAGTGCGTGCCGCGCTCGACGACGCCCGTAGGCGGCTTGCCGCGCTCGACAGCTGGAATGTCGACGCGATCAATGCCGCGCTGCACGCCACCGCGGAAGCGCTCGGCCTGGGCATGGGCAAGATCGCGCAGCCGATGCGGGTGGCGATCTCCGGCACGCAGGTGAGCCCGGACATCGGCCACACGGTGTATCTGGCCGGTCGCGACCAGGCGCTCGCGCGCATCGATGCGGCGCTGGCCATGGTGCCGGCGGAAGGCTGAGTCCCGTGCCGCGCCTTGAGTCCCCCGCGGGGCGCGGCCATCATCGGGTGATGAACCATGTCCACGCCTGCACGGATCCGCAGCACCATGTCGACGACGCCGCGGCGTTCGTGCGTGCGGTCGAGCGTGCCTGCAGCGAACGCGGGCTGCGGCTGACGCCGATCCGCGCGCATGTGCTCGGCCTGATCGCCGATGCCGGCCGGCCGCTCAAGGCCTACGACCTGCTCGACCAGGTCCGCGAGGGCGGTGGGCCCGGGGCGGCGGCGCCGCCCACGGTCTACCGTGCGCTCGACTTCCTGCTTGCCAACGGCTTCATCCACAAGCTGCAGTCTGTGAACGCGTTCGTCGCGTGCCACCACCCGAGCACCGCGCAGCATTCGGTGCCGTTCCTGATCTGCGACCGTTGCCATTCCGCGGTGGAGCTGGAGGACGAGGCCGTGGTGGCCGCCCTCGACAGCCGCGCGCGCGCGCTGGGCTTCGTGCCGCAGGCGCAGACGCTGGAAGTGCACGGGCTGTGCGCGGCCTGCGCGGAATCTGCCGGCGGTTGAGCGCCGGCCTGCGATTTTCCGTTGCGCTCAGAAGAACATCCGGATGCCGCCCGCGATCGAGCGACCCGGCAACGGTGCGATATCGCGCAGCAGCGACGTATGCGGGCGCGCCTCGCGGTCGGTGAGGTTGCGGCCGTCGAGGAACAGTTCCCACTGGGTGCCGTCCGGTTCGCCGGCGCGCCAGGCTATGCCGGCATTGACGAGGGTGTAGCCGGGGCTCGGTGCCTCGCCCGCGGCCACGCGATCCTGCTTCATGTAACGCACCGCGCCTGCATGTGCGCGCCAGCCGCCGGACATCCAGTTGAGGTCGGCACCCAGGCGTGAGGGTGCGATGCGCGGCAGGTTTCCGCCGAGCGCGATGTCGGCGTGGTAGTGGTGGCCGTGGTCGCCATGCGGCACGTCGAAGTGCACGTGGCGGGTGCCGCTGCCGTCGAGCGTCGCGCGCACGATGTCGCCGAACATGCGCAGGTCGAAATCACCGGCATCGGATTCCAGCAGGTGCAGTTTCGCCTCGGCCTCGGCGCCGCGGAAAGTGGCATCGCCCTGCGTCCACAGCCGCACCGGCAGGCCGTCCTCGACCACGCCGGTCCCGGCCAGGTAGGTGTAACGGTCGAACTTCGTCTGGTACACCGCGGCCTTCATCTCGACCCGCCCGGTATGTGCATGCAGGCCCAGTTCCAGCCGCTCGCCGCGCTCGGTGTCGAGGCCGGGGTCGCCGATCTCCATCGAACCGGTGGCGATGTGCGCACCGTTGGCGAACAGCTCCTCGTTGGTCGGCGCACGCTCGGACACGTCCGCGCCCAAGCGCAGGTCGAACACCTCCGACAGATGCCAGATCGCGGCACCGGAGAGGCTGCTGGCATCGAACCGGCGCGAGACGCCGGTGGCGGAATCGATCTCCACCCGTTCGTGGCGGCCGCCCAGTTCCAGCTTCACCGGCCCGAACTCCTTTTCCTGCACCACGAACAGGCCGATGGTGTCGGACAGGCCCGGCGGTACGAAGGCTTCCGCGCCCTGCGCTTCGAAGTTCACGTGGCCCAGCTGCAGGCCGAACGCGCCGTGCCAGCCGTCGAGGACGTTCTGCACCGCTTCCAGCCGCGCTTCGGTGCCGCGGTTGACGAAGCGAGTCGCCGCCAGGCCATCCTCGAGCTCGACATGCTCGTAGTCGCTGCGCGCCGCGCGCAGGTTGAGCGCGGACAGGAACGGCACCGGGTTGTGGATGCCGCCCTTGAGGTCGAGGCGGTTCTGCGCCAGGTCGATGCGGACCGGGCCGTGGTCGTGTGCATGGTCGATGCCGTGGTGGTGATCGCCGTGACCGTGGTCGTCATGGTCGTGGTCGTCATGGCCGGCATCGCCGTGCACGTGCGCCCCGTCAGGCAGGCCGTAGTTGGTGCGGTAGGTGCTGATGGCGACACCGAGGTGGCCGCGTTCGCCCAGCCAGGTCGCGCCCACCGCGCCTGCGCGGGTGCGGATCGCACTGTTGGGCAGGGTGCCGTAGCCGGCCTCGTGGTCGCCGTGGTCGTGGCCATCGTGATCCTGCGCGCGCCGTGCGTGGCCCGGGATGTCGATGTCGCCGCTGTTGCGGACCACGCCGTCGACGTGCAGCACCAGGGTGTCCCCGCTGACGCCATCGAGGCGGAACATGCCGGTGCGTTCGTCATTGCCGCTGGCGGCGCGCAGCTCCGCACGGCCGCTCAAGGGCTGGTCGGGGATGTCACGGGCGATGCGCCCGTCGACCACGTTGACCGCGCCGCCGATCGCACCGCTGCCGTAGAGCAGGTTGGCCGGGCCCTTCAGCACCTCGATCTGGTCGGCGAGGAACGGCTCGATGCCGACGGCATGGTCGGCGCTGACGGTGGACGCGTCCATGCTGCCGATGCCGCCCGCCAGCACCTGCACGCGTGGACCTTCCTGGCCGCGGATGATCGGACGGCCGACGCCGGCGCCGAACGAGCCGTTGTGTACGCCGGGCAGCGACGCCACCGTTTCGCCCAGGCTGCCCGACTTGCGGTCGTCCAGCGTCTCGCCATGCAGGACCTCGACCGGGTGCGCCAGGTCCTCGGCATCACCGCCCAGCGGCACCGCGGTGACCTGCACCGCATCGAGCGTGGTGGGCGCCGGGTGCGCACTGCTCTGTGCGTTTGCAACGGTCCCGAAGGGCAGGGCGATGGTCAGGGCAAGGGCCAGCCGGGTGGGCGTCGGGCGGTACGGATCGATCATGGGCTGTGGGTTAGACTGGGCAGCGGAACAGGAATGTTATAATGTTACCCAAGTCGCCACATCCCCCGGAAGACATGGCCGCACCCGATTCGACCCTTGCCCGTGCCGACCGGGTGGGCTTCGCCGCCTCGTTGCTGTGTGCGGTGCATTGCGCGGCGCTGCCGCTGGTGCTGGCGGTGTTGCCTGCGCTGGGCCTCGGAGTGGGCGGGTGGATCGACTTCGACCAGGCCTTCGTGGTGTTCGCGACGCTGCTGGGTGCCACCACCCTGACCATGGGCTGGCGCCGCCATCGTGCCTTCCACGCGTGGCTGCTGCTGGTGCCCGGCCTGGCCCTGGTATGGGTGGGCGCGTTCACCCGCCTGCATGACCATTCGATGACCCATGTGGCGGTGATGACCGCCGGCGGCCTGCTGTTGGCGGCGGCGCATCTGGTGAATCTGAGGCTCACCCACGCGCGCGGCCAGCCGTCCACTGCGTGATAGCATTCGCGGTCCCGCGCGCCGACCGGCGCCGTGCAATCCCGGCACAGCATTCAGGAGTTAGACGATGGGCAAGGGCGATCGCAAGACCCTCAAGGGCAAGCGCTACATTTCCAGCTACGGCAACGCCCGCAAGGCGGCCACCCGCGCCGCGGCCACCGCCGCCGCGCCGGTTGCGAAGAAGACCGTGGTGAAGGCGCCGGCCAAGAAGGTCGCCAAGAAGACCGTCGCCAAGGCGTGAGATCCGCCGCCGCGGCAGACTGGAAAAGCCCGCCATCGCGCGGGCTTTTTCGTGCCTGGTGTTCCGGTCCGGCAACGTGTCTTGCGGTCTTCGGAGTCTGCGGTCTCCAGGATGGGTCCGGGAGTTCGAAGCTGCATGCGGTGGGCCGAGTAGGAACGACCAAGTCGGCCTTCGCCCCGCACTGCCTGCCTGCGAGTCGATTGAGCGGTTGCTTCGGAGCCCCCGCGCTGCCCGCCGCGGCCACAGGCGGATGCCCAGCCGGATATCTCCGCGTCCTGCTACCACATCCGGCCGCCGGCCATCCATGGCCGGCTCTGGACATCCCCCTGCGTCCGCGGCGGGCCCTGACCTGTCGTCGCGTTCCCCGGAAGGTCAACGGCAGAGACGGTCAGGCCTTTCGGCATCGATGACTTCGGCTGCTCGCTGTCGATCTCTATCCGGATCGTCGGAAGCACGGCCGTGGTCGGTTGCAGACGACTTCAGCGGCTCCGCTCTTACTTCCGAAGCCGGCGGATGGTCGAGCCCGTCGCGTGCACCGGGGGGTGTGCTCCCAGCCGGCCATGGATGGCCGGCGGCCGGCCGTGGTAGCTGGACGCGGACTCCGGCCGGGGGAGCACGCCCCCCGGTGCGCGCGTCGGGCAGCGCGGGTCCCGAAGAAGCGACTCGCGGACCCGTTACGACACTCTGCTCGATCACCCGGGGTCCACAGGACCGCGGGGCTGAAGTTGCGCTGCGCCGTGTAGCGCCAACGCTCAACGACTCCACGCGACCTCGATCTGCGCGGTACCCGCCTCAGCGCTCCGCGCCGGCCTCGATTTCCGCCCACACGCGCAGGAAGTTGCCGCCGAGGATCCTGCCGATGTCCGCGTCCGTATAGCCGCGCGCCTGCAATCCGGCGATGAGGTTGGGATAGTCGGCGACACTCCTGAGGCCGTCGGGCAGGGCGCCGTCGACGCCATCGAAGTCCGAACCGATGCCGACGTGGTCGATGCCGACCAGCTTCACCGCATGGTCGATCTGGTCGAGCACGGCGTCGATCGCGGTCGGCGGCGACGGATGCTCGGCATCCCACTTCGCGACGAATGCGCGGCGGTCCTCCAGCGGCTCGCCGGCCGCGGCGCGCGCGTTGTTGCGTCGGTCGAACTCGCCGATGGCGCGGAAGTAGGCCTGCGTGTTCGCCGCGGCCTGCGGATTGACGAACGCATTGCCGAACGGGATCTGGATGACGCCGCCCTTCGCCGCGATCGCCTTCGCCAGCTCGTCGCTGAGGTTGCGCTCGAAGTCCGGGGTGAAGTGGCGCAGCGCCGAGTGGCTGGCGATCACCGGCACCCGGCTGAGTTCCACCGCCTGCGCGGTGGCGGCATCGGAGATGTGCGACACGTCGACCATGATGCCGAGCCGGTTCATCTCCGCGATCACCTCGCGGCCGAACGGGCTCAGCCCGTTCCAGCGCTTTTCCAGCGTGTACGACGAATCGGCGATGCGGTTGTTGCCACTGTGGGCGAGGGTGATGTAGCGCACCCCACGCCGGTGGAAGCGTTCGAGCTCGGCGAGGTCGTCGCCGATCGGGCCGCCGTTCTCCATGCCCAGGGCCAGCAGCACGCGGCCGCCCTCGCGCAGGCGCTCGACATCGCCGGGCGAGGCCAGCAGCGCGAACCTGTCGGGATGGCGTGCGGCCAGCGCCTCGACCGCGTCGATCTGCTGGTGGGCGAGCTGGCGCGCGCTGCCGTCCTCGTCGCGCGCGGCGGAGGTGTAGATCGCCATGAAGGCGACATCGAGCCCGCCTTCGCGCGCGCGCGGGTAGTCGAACTCGCGCTCCGGCACCGGACCGCCGAGGTCCGCCCACTCGCCGACGAGGATGCCGGGCGCGTCGATATGGGTATCGACGATGACCGCGTCCTGCGCCAGGCGTTGCGCGGCCTGGGGCGCCTGGGCGGCTGCGGACGACGCAAAGGCCAGGGCCACGGCGAGTGCGGAATGGAGCAGGGCGGTGCGGGGCATGGAACCTCCGGGGCGGCAGATGCGGGTTTCAGTCGGTCAGGGCGGCGACACGGCGGCCTTCGGCATGCACGCTGCGCGCGAGCCGGCCGCCGAGCCAGTAGCAGAGTTCCGCCGGCTCGCGAACGTCCCAGTGCACGAAGTCGGCGCGCAGCCCGGCACGCAGGCGGCCGCGGTCATGCAGGCCGAGCGCGCGTGCGGCGTTCACCGTCGCGCCGCGCAGCGCTTCCTCCGGCGTCAGCCGGAAATGCGTGCACGCCAGCTGCATCGCCTGGCGCAGCGACAGCAGCGGCGACGTGCCGGGATTGCAGTCGGTGGCCACCGCCATCGGCACGCCGGCGGCGCGGAATGCATCCAGCGGCGGCAGGCGGGTCTCGCGCAGTACATGGAAGGCTCCGGGCAGCAGCACCGCCACGGTGCCGGCGGCCGCCATCGCGGCGACGCCGCGTTCCGAGGTGTACTCGACATGGTCGGCGGACAGCCCGCCGAACCCGGCGACCAGCGCCGCGCCTTCGCCATCGCTGAGCTGGTCGGCGTGCAGCTTCACCGGCAACCCCAGCGCGCGCGCCGCCTCGAACAGCCGGCGGGTCTGCGCGCGATCGAACCCGATGCGCTCGGCGAAGGCGTCCACCGCGTCGACCAGGCCCTCGGCATGCAGGCGCGGCAGCCACTCGATCGTGGCATCGATGTAGGCGTCGGCGCGCCCGGGGTATTCCGGCGGCAGCGCATGCGCGGCGAGATACGTGGTGCGCACGGTGACGCCGAGCACTTCGCCGATCCGGCGAGCCACCCGCAGCATCCTGCGCTCGCTGTCGAAGTCGAGCCCGTAGCCGGATTTCACCTCCAGCGTGGTCACTCCGTCGGCGACCAGTGCACGGGCGCGCGGCAGTGACTCGGCGAGCAGCGCGTCCTCGTCGGCGGCGCGCACCGCGCGCACGCTGGAGACGATGCCGCCACCGGCACGCGCGATCTCCTCGTAGCTTGCGCCCTGCAGGCGCTGCTCGAACTCGCCGGCGCGATTGCCGGCGAACACCAGGTGGGTGTGGCAGTCGACCAGCCCGGGGGTGATGCAGCCGCCGGCGCGGATCACTTCGTGTGCAAGTGCTTCGGGGGCGTCGGCCAGTGCGTCGGCCGCGCCGGCATGGGTCAGCACGCCGTCCTTCCAGCCGAGCGCGCCGTTGGGGATCGCGCCGTAGCCGGCGTCGTCGCCCAGCGTCACCAGCGTGGGGCCGACGATCAGCCCGTCCCAGCGCTCAGTGCCCATCGTCGCCTCCGTTGCGGGAGCCACCGGCATCATCGCGCGGCGGACTGCGCGTGCGGCTGCGACGCGCGCCGGGCCCGCGCAGGCGTTCGCGTGCAACGAGCAGGATGACGGCGAGGCCGAGCACCAGCGCGCCCAGGACCACCAGCGTTTCGACCATGCGTACGTACAACATCACTGAACGAGCAGGTAGCCTAGCGCATTCCTCCGATGCACCCGCGAGCCGCCGATGTCCCGAGCGCTGACCATTTCCCGCGAGCCCGGTGGCTGGCGCGTGCCCGGCCTGTCCAACCTGCATTCGCACGCGTTCCAGCGGGCAATGGCGGGCATGGCCGAACGCCGCACCCGCGCAGCCGACGCCGCGCATGATTCGTTCTGGACCTGGCGCGAGACGATGTACCACTTCGCCCAGCGCATGACCCCGGACACCCTGCATGCGGTGGCGGCGCAGCTGTACGTGGAAATGCTCGAGGCCGGCTACACGCGGGTGTGCGAGTTCCATTACGTCCACCATCGCCCGGATGGCGGCCCGTATGACGATCCCGCGGAGATGTCACTGGCCCTGCTGGCCGCCGCGCGCGAGACCGGCATCCGCCTGACCCTGCTGCCGGTGCTGTACATGACCGGCGGCTTCGACGGGCGCGCGCTGTCGCCGCGGCAGGCGCGCTTCGGCCACACGGTGGATGCCTACCTGCGCCTGTTCGAAACCCTGCGCGCCCGCGAATGCGAGGACCTGCGCGTGGGCGTTGCGCTGCACAGCCTGCGCGCGGTGCCGGAGCCGGCAATGCACGAGGTGCTCGCGGCATTGCCCGCGGGCACGCCGGTGCACATCCATGTCGCTGAGCAGATCGGCGAGGTCGAGGACTGCCTCGCGGTGCGCGGTGCACGCCCGGTGCGGTGGCTGCTCGACCACGCCCCCGTGGGTGCGGACTGGACGCTGGTGCATGCCACGCACCTCGATGCCGACGAGACCGCGCGGCTGGCGCGCAGCGGTGCCACGGTCGCGTTGTGCCCGACGACGGAAGCCAATCTCGGCGACGGCCTGTTCCCGTTGCGCGGCTATCTCGATGCCGGCGGGCACTGGGGGATCGGTTCGGACTCGCATATCTCGGTGTCGCCGGTGGAGGAGCTGCGCTGGCTTGAATACGGACAACGGCTGGCGAGCGGTCGTCGCAACGTTGCGGCGGGTGCGTTCGACAGCGTCGGCCACACCCTGCTTGCAGGTGCGCTGGATGGTGATCGCGCGACCGGCTTCGACGCCGACGACGAATGGCTGCTGCTGGATGCCGACGCACCGGTGCTGACGGGCGCGGACGCCGATGATCTGGCCGACCGCTGGATCTTCAGCGGCAACCGCCCGCTGGTGCGCGAGAGCCGCATCGGCGAGCGCCAGCTGGTGGTCGACGGCCGTCATCTCCAGGCCGATGCCATCGTCGAGGACTACCGCCGCGCGATGCGCGCGTTGTTGGGGGATCAGGGCGGGTAGGCGACAGCCATCGCAGGAAGGGTTCGTCCGGTATCCGGAAGTACGGCTCTTCCCCGATCGAGGGCGCCGGTGTGATTCCGGGCGGCCCGCCGCGGCCGCAGGGGGATGCCCAGCCGGATATCTCCGCGTCCTGCTCCCACATCCGGCCGCCGGCCATCCATGGCCGGCTCTGGACATCCCCCTGCGTCCACGGCGGGCCCGAACCGTCGTTCGCGTCCGGACGAGGTAAAAGGCGAAGGACGTCGGGCGTCGTGGCAGGGCGACGCCGACGCAACCACTGCGGATTTCCTTGCCGGAGCCGGCGACCGCCCGTGCCCGTCGCGTGCGCCGGGGTGGGTGTTCCCAGCCGGCCATGGATGGCCGGCGGCCGGCCGTGGTAGCTGGACGCGGACTCCGGCCGGGGGAGCACCCGCCCCGGCGCACGCGACGGGCGGCGCGACGCCAAACGAAGCCCCTCACCGCCCGGCGTCCTGGCGTTGCGCTACGGCCGCCGCATGAAGAAGCGCGAGTACAACGTCCCGTGTGCACGATGGGCGACGCGGCGCGCTCGCCGGGCTCGACCGGACGTCACGCAGTGTGCTGCTGCCTGATCCCGATACGCTGTCCGCCACCGGCCCGCAACGCGGGAACGGACCCCGTTGCCCTGATGTTCTTCCAGGAGGAATCCGGATGCATGCATGCCTTCGCCTTGTCCCGCTCGTGGTCGCACTGATGGCCGCGCAACCCGCCGCACGGGCCGCCGGCCTGCCTTCGCTCGAAGTCGCACTCGAGCAGCGCCTGGCCGGCGATCGCAGCGGCGCCTGCATCGCCGCCGCGGTGATCGACGGCGCGCGGGTGGAGCGCGTGCATCGTTGCGTCGATCCCGCCGCGCAGCCACGCATCGAGGGCCGCGCGGCCTTCGAGATCGGCTCGGTCACCAAGACCATGACCGCGGCGCTGCTGGCCACGCTGATCGAGAGCGGCGAAGTGTCGCTGGATGATCCGCTTGCGAGCCTGCTGCCGGCGGGCACGCAGGTGCCGGAGTTCGAGGGCCAACCGATCCTGCTGCGGCACGTGGTCACCCACACCTCGGGCCTTCCGGCATTGCCGTCGCGGATGCGGGTTGCCGATCCCGCGAATCCCTATGCGGCGCTGGACGAGGACGTGCTGCTGGCGTCGCTGGCTGATGTGCGGCTGGCACAGCCGCCCGGCACGCAGGTCGCGTACTCCAATTTCGCCTCGATGGTGCTGTCGTGGGCGCTGGCGAAGCGCGCCGGCGTCGACTTCGAATCGCTGCTGCGCAGGGAGCTGCTGGCACCGCTCGGCATGCACGATGCGTATATCGGCCAGGCGCCGCAGGGCGTGACGGCCGTGCAGGGCCATCTGCCTGGCGGAACGCCGACCAGCGCGTGGACCTTCCCGGTCGACATGGCCGGCGTCGGTGGCGTGCGCGCCACCCTCGACGACATGGTGCGTTACGCGCAGGCCCAGCTTGGGCAGGTGGATGCGCCGGTCGCAGCGGCGCTGGCGCGCACGCAGCAGCCTGAGCGTGCCGGCATCGCGATGAACTGGATGCTGGCCACGCCGGAAGGCCACACCGTGCATGCACACGAGGGCGGAACCGGTGGGTTCTCCTCACTCGTGGCTTTCGACCGCGCACGGAGCAGGGCGGTGGTGCTGCTGTCGGATACCGCGCTGCATTCGATGGGCGGCCTGGGCCAGCTCGGCATGCATCTGCTCGGGTTGCAGGCATCACCGGGCGTCCCGCGGCGACCAGCCACGCCGTCCGGCGAACTGCTGGATGCCCTGGCGGGCGACTACCGGCTCGAAGGTGCCGGCACGCTCACCCTGGCGCGCCGCGGCAATGGGCTGGTGGTGCAGGCCGCGGGTCAGCCGGAGTTCGCATTCGGCTACGACGATGCCGGCGAATTCCACCTGCGCGAGGTGGATGCGGTGCTGCGCCCGCAGCGCGGTGACGATGGCCAATACGGGTTCGTCTGGGTCCAGGGTGGCGGCGAACTGCGCGCGCGTCGGGCCGCAGAGGAGGCGGGCGCGCAACCGATGCCGGCGGCCGGCATCCTGCGCGGATATGCCGGCAGCTATGCCCTGATGCCCGGCTTCGAACTGGAGGTGCGCGAACGCGATGGCGGCCTGTATGCGCAGGCGACCGGGCAGGGCGAGTTCGCACTGTCCGCAACCGCCAGCGACGATGTCTTCGCCGCGCCGGCGTTCGGTATCGAGATCCGCTTCCAGCGCGACGCGGAAGGCGCCGTGGCCGGCCTGGAACTGCGCCAGGGCGGCAACGTGATGCGCGCGCAGAGACGCCAGGGAGAGCGCGCGTCGCGCTAGAGCAGCGCCTGCGGCAACGCACCTTCCAGCGCCAGCAGATAGCGCTTGGTGGGCAGGCCGCCGCCAAAGCCGGTGAGCCCGCCGCCGGCACCGATCACCCGGTGACAGGGCAGCACGATCGGCAACGGGTTGCGCCCGTTGGCGGCGCCCACCGCGCGGGCCGCAGCGGGGCGGCCAACCCGTGCCGCCAGCTGTGCGTAGCTGGCGGTGCTGCCGTACGGAATGTCCGCCAGCGCCTGCCAGACCGCACGCTGGAATGTGGTTCCATGCGGCGCCAGCGGCAGGTCGAAGACGCGTCGCGTGCCGGCGAAATAGGCCGCGAGCTGGCGGCGAGCCTCGTCGATCAACGGGTGATCGCCCGGGGTCCAGTCGTCACCCATGCGGATCGGGTGCCGGTTCTCGGGGAATGCGATCGCGTGCAGGCCCGCGTCGGAGGCCGCAACCAGCAGCGGGCCGACCGGGCTGTCGACGTGGGTGTAGTGGATGCTCATGCGGCACTCCTGCGGCGTGGGCCGCGGGTGATGGAACCGGGGGTGGGCGCGGCCGGCGCCGGCGGCGTGGCCATCGCGTCGCGCCACAGCTGGATGACCGCATAGCCCCGCCATGGTCGCCAGGCCTCGGCGCGCGCGCGCAGGGCGCGTTCGGCAAGCCGGCTGCCGTCGCCGGTGGCAGCGCGCTGCAGCACCAGGTCGCCCGCCGGGAACGCATCCGGATGCCCCAGTGCACGCAGCGCGATGTATTGCGCGGTCCACGGGCCGATGCCGGGCAGCGCGGTCCAGCGCGCGATGAAGTCCTCGAGGGTGCCGTCGACGCGGAAGCCGACGGTCCCGTCCACCACCGCGCGGGCGATCGATCGCACCGCGGCGGCGCGCGCGGCCGGCAGGCCCATGCGGTCGAGGTCGGCGTCGGCAAGCGTCGCCGCATCGGGGAACAGGTGCGCGTACCCGGCGGCGGCGAGCGGCTCCGGCACCGGCCTGCCGTGGCGCGCGGCCAGGCGCGTGGTGACCGTGCGCGCCGCGGCCACGCTGACCTGTTGTCCCACCACCGCGCGCACCGCGATCTCGAAACCATCCCAGCCGCTGGGAATGCGCAGGCCCGGGTGCGCGGCCAGCAGCGGCGCCAGCCGTGCATCGTGCGCCAATGCGGCCGCGATGGCCTGCGGGTCCGCGTCGAGGTCGAACATGCGGCGCACGCGCTGCACGATCGTCAGCAGGCTGCCGGCCGGCGCGCCCTGCAGTTCCAGCCGCAGCGCATGCACCGGTGCATGCACCGGCGACGGCCAGTGGCTGACGCGCAGCCAGCCCACCGCGGCACCCGCGTCGAACACGCGCGCATAGCCCTGCGCATCGACCTGCTCGATGCCCGGCAGCGCACGGCCGTGGAAGAAATCCAGCATCGCGCCGAAGTCGTACGGGGGGCGATAGCCCAGCCGCAGCACCAGCGGGCCGTCGCTGACGTCGGCCACCTGGCGGCGCAGGTCGCGCGGCGCCATGCCATAGGCCGCGCGGAATGCGGCATTGAACCGGCGCAGGCTGCCGAAGCCGGACTCCATCGCGACGGTGGTGACCGGCAGCGTGGTTTCAGTCAGCAGCTGCTTGGCGAACAGCAGCCTGCGGGTGGTGTGGACGGCAACCGGCGCTGCGCCGATGCGTTCCACGAACAGCCGCCGCAACTGGCGCTCGCCCAGCTGCACGCGCGCGGCAAGCGTTGCCAGCGGGGCGTCGGCCAGTGCGCCGTCGTCGATCAGCTGCAGTGCACGCGCAAGGGTGTCGTCGCCGCGGCGCCACGACCCTTCCCCGGGGGCGAGCTCCGGCCGGCAGCGCAGGCAGGGGCGGAAGCCCGCGGCCTCGGCCGCGGCCGCGTTCGGGTAATAGGTGACGTTCCCGCGCCTGGGTGGCGGCGCAGGGCAGACCGGGCGGCAATAGATGCCGGTGCTGCGGACAGCGGTGAAGAACAGCCCGTCGAAGCGGGCATCACGGCTGAGCCGCGCGCGCTCGCAGACATCCGGGGCAAGGGCGGGCGTGTTCGGCATGGATGCAGGCTAGCACCGTGCCCGCGGTGCGACTGGCCGTTTCCGGACATGGATGCCACGGGGCTGCGGGGAGCCCACCGCGCCGGCACCGCCGCGGCGTTCACGGCCCTCGACCGATCCGCTGCACATGTCTCCGGCCCGGCGCTGCCCGGGCGTCGACGCCGGCACTATCGATCGTCGCGCAGCGCCGGCAGCAACGTGCGCGGGTCGCCATCATGTTCGGCAGGCGGCACGCCCAGCAGCCGCGCCAGCAGCGGGTAGACGTCGACGTTGTCGAAGCCGGGCAGTCGGATGCCGCTGCGGAACGCCGGCCCATGTGCGATGAACACCGCGCGCATCTCCGGGGCCGCCGGGTCATAGCCATGCGAACCGCGGGTACGGGCAGGGCGACGGGCGATATGCGCGCGCGGCACCGCGTCCCAGCCGAGGTGCATCTGGCAGACGATCGGCGGCACGCGCGGGTGCTGCCCGTAGTGCCAGCGCGCCGGCAGCGCCTCGCGGCGCCAGCAGTCATAGCGTTCGTGCGCCCCCAGCAGTGCGGTGGCGGCGGCCGCTTCGCGCCCGGGACGCGGGCGGAACCCGACCACCTGGCCGGTGCTGACCACCTGCGCATCGGCCGGATCCACCATGTCCTCCACCGCGACCACCTGGCCGTGCGGTACCGGCGCCATGCCGTGGTCGGAGACGATCACGAGATTCACGCGGTCCTCGAGCCCGCGCGTGGCGATGCCGGACAGCAGGTCGCCGATCGCGGCATCGACCTCGCGCAGCGCCGCATGCAGCTGCGGCGAATCCGGCCCATAGCCGTGGCCGGCATGGTCGGGATGTTCGAAGTACAGCGTCGCCAGCCGGGGCCGGGTTGCCGCCGGCTCCGACAGCCAGCCCAGCACCCGGTCGACCCGGGTCTCCAGCGCCAGTCCTTCCTCGTACGGATACCAGCGGGTGGGGCGCACGCCCTGCACTGGCGCTTCGCTGCCCGGCCAGAACATCGTCGCGGTCGGCAGGCCCGCGCGTTCGGCGGTCACCCACAATGGTTCGCCACCCCACCAGCGGCCGTCACCGACGGCATCGCGGTCCCTGAGCGCGAACGCGCCGAGGTCGTCGTCGTACATCGCGTTGTGGACCATGCCGTGGCGGTCCGGGCGCAGGCCTGTAACCAGCGTGTAATGGTTGGGGAAGGTCAGCGCCGGGTAGGACGGCTGCATCCATGCGGCGCGCACGCCCTCGTCGGCGAGGCGGTCGAGGTGCGGGGTGTCGCCGCGCCCGAGCATCTCCGGATGCACGCCATCCAGCGAAACCAGCAACAGGGTCGGCGTTTCGCCTGCCGGCGGACCGGCGGAGGACAGCGAGGCGGAACAGGCGCAGAGCAGACAGGCCGCGACGGCGGCCAGAAGAAGACGACAGGACATCATCGCGCCATGTTAGCCCGGGCCGGTGACAGTTCGTCGCAGCGTGCGCGCGTGCCCAGTACGTAGCGCAGGCCGGCACGCAGCAGGGCGCGGAACACCGGATCGGCATAGATCCGCGCATCGTGGCCGAGCCCGGTGTACCAGGCGCGGCCACCGGAACGCTGGTGGCACCACGCGATCGGATGGTCGTCGCGCATGCGGCCACCGGCATCGGTGCGCTCGTGCAGGGTTGCGATCACGGTGACGTATGGCCGCGGGTTGCGTCGGTAGTCGTACAGCTCGTCGGTGACCCGCCACGGGCCGAACCCGGCTTCGGTATCGGCGGCCTCGAAGCGTACCCGTGCAGTCTGCAGGCCCGGCGGATGGCTTTCGAACCATGCTCCCACCAGCTCGCCATAGAACGGCCAGTCGTAGGCGGTGTCGGCCGCGGAGTGCAGGCCGAGGAAGCCACCGCCGGCACCCACCCAGTGCTCGAACGCCGCGCGCTGGCCGGCATCGAGCAGCGGACCGGTGGTATTGGCAAACACCACCACCTGGTACCCCGCGAGCGTGGCCGGATTGAAAAGGGCGGGATCCTCGCTGTGGTCCATCGCCAGGCCTTCCGCCGTGGCGAGCGCGCGCAGCGTCTCCACCTCCTCCGGGATGGAGGCGTGGCGATAGCCCCCGGTGCGGGTGAACACCAGCATCGCCGGCGGCCGCGACGCCCCGGGTGGTGGCGGTCCGGCGGCGGGGGGCGCAGCCGCCCGGACCTGCGCGAGGCAGGTGACCAGCAACGCCAGCAGCAGGCGCGCGGACGTCTTCGCCACCTTGTGCATACAGGGCCCTCCCGGACCTTGCGCCGTCGTTTTGTGCGCGTGCATGCGCGGGCGCGTATCGTCGAGGCTACACATAGTCCCGCGAGGTGATCCATGAAGAGAATGATGCTTGCCGCCGGCCTGCTGGGCCTGGCTTTCGGTGTCTCCGCGCAGCAGGCGGAGCCCGAGGAAGACGTGCGGATGACGCGTGCGGAGCGTGCGGCCGCCAACGAGCGCTACTGCATCCGCGAGACGGGATCGCGCATCACCGCCTCGCGCGAGGCCCGCAGCCGCAGCGAACGCGACGCCTGCATCAATGCCGGTGGCCGCGTGTACACGCGCGAGGACATCGAGCGTTCCGGCGGGGTCGACGTCAAGGATGCGCTGCGCCGGCTGGATCCCTCGATCCGCTGACCCGCGTTCGCGTGGTACCCGGCGCCCGGCCCCCGAGCCGGGCGTCGTCGTTTCCGGCCGCGCTGCGGGCATGGTGGATAATCGCCGGCCACCGTGACACGCAGGGCCACCATGACCACAGCCGCTTCCCGACACGACCCCTCCCGCCGGATCCGCGCCCCGCGCGGCACCGCACTGAGCTGCCGCTCGTGGCTGACCGAGGCGGCGTTCCGGATGCTGCAGAACAACCTCGATCCCGAGGTCGCCGAGCGGCCGGAGGATCTGGTGGTCTATGGCGGCATCGGCCGCGCGGCCCGCGACTGGCCCTGCTTCGACGCGATCCTCGACACGTTGAAGACCCTTGGCGACGACGAAACGCTGCTGGTGCAGTCGGGCAAGCCGGTGGGGGTGTTCCGCACCCATGCCGACGCCCCGCGCGTGCTGATCGCCAACTCCAACCTGGTACCGGCGTGGGCGAACTGGGAGCACTTCAACGAGCTCGATCGCAAGGGCCTGATGATGTACGGGCAGATGACCGCCGGCTCGTGGATCTACATCGGCTCGCAGGGCATCGTGCAGGGCACCTACGAAACCTTCGTGGAGATGGGGCGCCAGCACTACGGCGGCGACCTCACCGGTCGCTGGATCCTCACCGCCGGGCTCGGCGGCATGGGCGGCGCGCAGCCATTGGCGGCGTCGCTGGCCGGTGCGTCGAGTCTGACCATCGAGTGCCAGCAGTCGCGCATCGATTTCCGCCTGAAGACGCGCTATGTCGATGAGCAGGCCGATGACCTCGACGATGCGCTTGCCCGCATCGCCAGGTACACCGCCGCGGGCGAGGCGAAGTCCATCGCCCTGCTGGGCAATGCCGCCGAGGTGCTGCCGGAACTGGTGAAGCGCGGCGTGCGTCCGGATGCGGTCACCGACCAGACCAGCGCGCACGACCCCGTGCACGGCTACCTGCCGATCGGCTGGACCGTCGAGCAGTGGCTTGCCGGACAGCAGGCAGACCCGGACGCGGTGGGCGATGCGGCGAAGAAGTCGATGCGCGTGCACGTGGAGGCGATGCTGGCCTTCCACGCCCAGGGCATCCCCACGGTCGATTACGGCAACAACATCCGCCAGATGGCCCGCGACGAAGGCTGCGCGAACGCGTTCGACTTCCCCGGTTTCGTGCCGGCCTATGTGCGGCCGCTGTTCTGCCGCGGCATCGGCCCGTTCCGCTGGGTGGCGCTGTCAGGCGACCCCGAGGACATCGCGAAGACCGATGCCAGGGTCAAGGAACTGATCCCCGATGACCCGCACCTGCACCGCTGGCTGGACATGGCTGCCGAGCGCATCGCGTTCCAGGGCCTGCCCGCGCGCATCTGCTGGGTGGGCCTCGGGCTGCGCCACAGGCTCGGCCTGGCGTTCAACGAGATGGTGCGCAACGGCGAGCTCAAGGCGCCGGTCGTCATCGGTCGCGACCATCTCGATTCCGGCTCGGTCGCCTCGCCCAACCGAGAAACCGAGGCGATGGCCGATGGTTCCGACGCGGTCAGCGACTGGCCACTGCTCAACGCGATGCTCAACGTCGCCGGCGGCGCCACCTGGGTCAGCCTGCACCACGGCGGCGGCGTGGGCATGGGCTATTCGCAGCACTCCGGCGTGGTGGTCGTCTGCGACGGCAGCGAGGCCGCCGACCGTCGCATCGAGCGCGTGCTGTGGAACGACCCGGGCACCGGCGTCATGCGCCACGCCGATGCCGGCTACGAGATCGCCCGCGAGTGCGCGCGCGAGCAGGGACTGCACCTGCCCATGCTGGATCGCTGATCGCGGCGTACAGCCAGGCCGCCGCCCCGGCCAGCCCCGGATGGCGGACGGCCCGCGGCGGTTGCGGATGCACGCGGGCGTCGCCATGTCTGTAGCCGTCACTTCCTTCTGCCGGATGCCGCCATGAGCCCGTTCGACCTGACCCCTCCGACCGCCGTCCAGCGCGAGACCCTTGTGGCCGGGCTGTCCCCCGACGAGCGCCGCGTGCTGCTGCAGCACGGCACCGAAGCGCCGTTCTGCGGCGTGTTCCTCGACAACAGGCGCGAGGGTGTCTACGGCTGCCGGCTGTGCGGCCTGCCGCTGTTCCGGTCCAGCACGAAGTTCGATTCCGGCACCGGCTGGCCGAGCTTCTTCGCCCCGTACGACGAGTCGCACATCCGTCGCGTGCGTGACACCAGCCACGGGATGATCCGCGTCGAAGTGGTATGCGCACGCTGCGAAAGCCATCTCGGCCATGTGTTTCCCGATGGCCCGCCGCCGACCTTCGAGCGCCATTGCCTCAACTCGGTGTCGCTGTCGTTCACGGGCGATGGCGAGGCGCTGCCCGATCCGCTCGGGCGCGGCGAGACCATCGCATAGCCGGGGAGCGCATTCAGCGACAACGACTGAACGCCTGCCAATGGCGGACTCCGCGCACACGACGGTTTCACCGGTGCGCGCGCAGGGTGGACCGACATTCCCCCTTCAGGAGCACGCCATGAATTCGAAGCATGACGACAACCGCGATCACGCCGGTCGCGATGCCAATCGCGATCCCATCACCGGTGCGCCCGGTGCGCATCCGGTCGGTGTTGGCGTCGGCGGTGCCGCGGGCGGCATGGCCGCGGGTGCTGCCGCCGGCACCGTGCTGGGCCCGATCGGCACCCTGATCGGCGCGGCGGTCGGCGTTGTCGCCGGCGCGGCAGTCGGCAAGCGCGTGGCCGAGCGCATCGACCCGACCGGCGAGGAGGCGTACTGGCGCGAGGCGCACAAGGACCGCCCCTACGTGAAGTCGGACTACGACTACGACCGTGACTATTCCACCGCCTACGGGTTCGGCCTGCAGGCGCGCGAGGCCGACCTCGACCGCGGCTGGGACGAGTCCGAGGCCAGCCTGCGCTCGGAATGGGACAAGGCGCGCGGCGAGTCGCGCCTGTCCTGGGAAGACGCGCAGCCGGCCGTGCGCGATGCCTGGGACCGGGCCGACCGCACGCACCGGACCTATCGCAGCAGCGACTCGTACTTCTCGGAGAATTTCGACAAGGCCGACTACCGCGACCAGGACAGCCGGTTCGAGGACTACCAGCCCGCGTACCGCTACGGTGCCCACGCGCGCAGCCTGTACGCGGACCGTGACTGGGACGAAAGCCTGGAGTCGGAGCTGTCGCGTGACTGGGGCAGCCGCCGCGGCGACTCGAAGCTGGACTGGGACCGCGCCAAGGCCGCGGTGCGCGACGCGTTCACTTCGCATGACCGCTACAGCACCGGCTCGTACTCCGGCACTGGCAGTTCGTACGGCTCCACCGGGGCCGCGGGCAGCGACCCCAACGGCGGGGTCGGCACCGGTACCGGCGGCAGCGACAAGGACCGGTTCACCGTCGGCTGAGTCCCGGCCTGCAAGTGGTTGAACGATGCCCGCCGCATGGCGGGCATCCTTTTCCGGGGTCGCTGCGCAGCCTGTTCATCACCCGCCGGCCACCCTTCCGGGGCTAGCGTGCGCGCATGACTGTTTCCACGCCTGGTTACCTGACGGCCCGCCTGCGGGTCGATGAATTCCGCCGCCGCGGGTGGGAGCGGCCCCGATGAGCGTGCTTGGGGAGATCGGCCACGCGCTGGCCGAGGAATTCGCGATACCCGATGCCGGCGACATGACGGTCATGGTCACCCGGGTGGCGATGGCTGCGATCCTGGGCGGCATCATCGGCTGGGAGCGCGAACAGAAAGGGCGTGCCGCCGGCCTGAAGACCCACATCCTCGTCTCGATCGGTTCGGCGCTGTTCGTGCTCGCGCCGTTGATGCACGGTGTTTCCGCCGACGAGGTCACCCGCGTGATGCAGGGCATCGTCTCCGGCATCGGCTTTCTTGGCGCCGGCGCCATCCTCAAGCTCGACAAGGGCGAGCGGATCGAGGGCCTGACCACTGCCGCGGGCATCTGGATGACCGCCGCCATCGGCATGGCCGCAGGCATGGGGCAGGAATGGGTGGCCATCATCACCACGATCGGTGCCTTCATCGTGGTGGGGCTACTGCCCAGGGTGGCCGGGCAGGACCGCGGCGTGCCGCATTCGTCGATCAGCGGCCACGACCAGTAGCGCGGGTTCACGTTCGCCATGCAGGATGTGCGACAGACTTCGCCCATTCACAATGGCAAAGGATTCGCATGAGCGCAGGACAGGGTTCCACCGGCAACGTCATCGCGGCCATCTGCAGCTTCTTCGTCCCCGGGCTGGGGCAGCTGGTGCAGGGTCGCGTCTTCTCCGCGATCATGTGGTTCGTCGCGGCGTGCGTCGCGTTCGCGATCACCTGGTTGCTGACGCTGTCGCTGCTGCCGTTCGGCTGGTTCGTGGTGGCGGTGTTCTCCTGCATCAATGCGGCGATCTACCGGCGGCCAGTGGCCTGACGGGCAATCCCTGAAGGAACCCCGATGCCATTCGACATGCTGCCGGTCGAGATCCGCATGCTGGCCTGGTCCATCCTGCTGGGCCTGGTGCAGCTGTTTGCCGCGGCCGCGGCGATGACGCGACAGCGTGGCCTGCGCTGGAATGCCGGCCCACGCGATGGCGAGCCACCACCGCTCCGTGGCGTCGGCGCGCGGCTGGACCGCGCGTGGCGCAATTTCCTCGAGACCTTCGGGTTCTTTGCCGCGGCGGTGCTGGCGGTGGTGGCCACCGGGCGCGGCGATGCCACAACGGCGCTCGGCGCGCAGCTGTATTTCTGGGCGCGGGTGGCCTATGTGCCGCTGTATGCGTCCGGCGTCCCCTACCTGCGCTCGCTGGTGTGGGCGGTGTCGGTGGCCGGCATCCTGATGGTGCTGCGCGGTCTGCTCTGAGTCACCGGGGCATCGCCCCATCACCGGCGCCCGGGCCGGTGGAACAGCTGGCCGGCGGGCCTGCATCGACGCGGTCGTCGCCGGCCCCCGGATGGTTCACCCGCGGTTCCACCGCGCAGCGCCGGCGGCCCTAGACTGGTGCGCATCGTCGCCGCCCGCCATGCGGGTGCCAAGCCAACCGGAGCCCTGTCCCGCATGCGTGTCGTTCCCCGATGGGTCGGTGCCGCCCTCGCCACCGTCGCCCTCGCCCTGGTGCTTGCAGCCTGCCTGCGTTCCGAGCCCGATGGGGCCGCGCCGCTGCTGGAAACCCTGCCGGTGGCCAGCCCCGAGGACGGCGGCGCCTTCAGCGTGGCCCCGGTCGAGGACGAGGCCACACTGCAGCCCGACACGCCGCCCGCACCGGAGCCCGCGCCGGGGATCGACTGGAGCGAACTCCCGCTCGAAGCCGGCACCGCGTCGATCAGTTGCGAACTCGACTATCTCGCCCGTGGCGATGGCGAGCCGCTGGCCGACCTGTCGCGGGGGAGCATCGAACAGGCGCTGGAAAGCTGCGAGGAGCGCGGCGTCATGCGCCTGCGCTACGACGGCCGCATCGCCCCGGACTTCACCACGCTGGTCGAGCGCGTGGCTGCGGTCGCCGACGAGCGTGGCGTTGGCAAGCGCGTGCTCGACATCAACTCGATCGGCGGCCAGGTGGAGGAGGCGATCCGCGCCGGCGACTCGATCGCCGAATCGCGCTGGACCATCTGGGTGCGCGAAGGGTCGTCCTGCCACAGCGCCTGCGTGTTCGTGCTGGCGGGCGGCGACACCCGGCTGATCACGGGCCGCGTCGGCATCCACCGCATCATCCGCATGAGTTCGACGGCGACCACGCGCGCCGAACTCAACGCCGAGCTGCGCGCCGTCTACGACCGCGTGCGCAGCTACCTGGAGCGCAACGGTGCCGCGGTGGCCGTGGCCGACGCGATGATGGCGGTGCCCAACCGCAGCCTGCGCCTGCTGACCGTCGACGAACTGCGGCTGTTCGGGCTGGATGGCGTGAACCCGGCCCAGGACGACCTGGACCGACTGCGGCTGATGCGCAAATGCGGCGAGGATTTCGTGACCCGCCGCGACTCCTTCACCCGCGCCTTCGACCTGCAGTGCAAGTCGCCCAGCACCGATCTCGACGCGCTCAACGCCTGTGGCCTCGACCTCCGCCAGCGTTTCGGCTTTCCGGATGAAACCTGCCCCGCGGAGAGCCCATTGTCGGAATTCGACACCGGCACCGGGCTGGTGCTGGCACCGCCGCCTCCCGGCGATGCGGTCGGGCAGGGCAGCGAGGGCTGACCACGCGGCCTGGCGCGTTCACCATCGCCGCCCCGGCCGACGCTATTCGCCGGGGTCGATGAATCCGCCCGACTGCCGCGCCCACAGCTGGGCGTAGATGCCCCCGGCCGCCACCAGTTCGGCATGGGTGCCCTGCTCGACGATCGCCCCCTGGTCCATGACGATCAGCCGGTCCATCGCCGCGATCGTCGACAGCCGGTGGGCGATGGCGATGACGGTCTTGCCTTCCATCAGCCGGTAGAGGTTGCCCTGGATCGCGGCTTCCACCTCGGAGTCCAGCGCCGAGGTGGCTTCGTCGAGCACCAGGATCGGCGCGTCCTTCAGCAGCACCCGGGCGATGGCGATGCGCTGGCGCTGTCCACCCGACAGCTTCACCCCGCGCTCGCCCACGTGGGCGTCGTAGCCGCGCCGGCCGGTGGAATCGGACAGCCCCAGGATGAAGTCGTGGGCCTCGGCCTGGCGCGCGGCCTCGATCATTTCCGCCTCGCCGGCATCGGGGCGGCCATAGAGGATGTTCTCGCGCACCGAGCGGTGCAGCAGCGAGGTGTCCTGGGTGACCACGCCGATGCGTGCGCGCAGGGAATCCTGCTGCACGCTTGCGATGTCGACCCCATCGACGAGGATCCGCCCGGATTCGACGTCGTGGAAGCGCAGCAGCAGGTTGACCAGAGTCGACTTGCCGGCGCCGGAGCGGCCGATGACGCCGATGCGCTCGCCGGCACGCACGTGCAGGTCGAGGTGGTCGATCACCCCGGAGCCCTTGCCGTAGTGGAAGCCGACGTTCTCGAAGCGGATGTCGCCACGTACATCCGGCAGTTCCGGCGCGCCGGGTGCATCGTCGACGGTCGGCGGCAGCGAGATCGAGTTGATGCCGTCGCGCACGGTGCCGATGTTCTCGAACAGCGCCGACAGCTCCCACATGATCCACTGGCTCATGCCCACCAGCCGCAGTGCCAGTGCAATGCCCACCGCGACCGCGCCGGCGCCGATCACCCCGCCCAGCCACAGCCACAGGCCGATGCCGGCGACCGCGAACACCAGCGCCATGTTGAGCGCGTAGTTGCCGGCGCCAACGCCGGTCGCAAGGCGCATCTGCCGGTACACCGTGCCGAGGAAGCCGTCCATCGCCTCGCGTGCGTAGGCCTGCTCGCGGCGGGAATGCGAGAACAGCTTCACCGTGGCGATGTTGGTGTAGCTGTCGACGATGCGTCCGGTCATGTCCGAGCGGGCATCGGCCTGCTCGCGCGAGACGCGCTCCATGCGCGGCACGAAATACACCATCAGCAGCGCATAGCCGACCAGCCAGCCGGCGAAGGGCAGCATCAGGCGCCAGTCCGCCGCGGCCGCGGCCAGCATCGCGCCGACCACGTACACGCTGACGTAGACGCCGACGTCGAGCAGCTTGATCACCGTCTCGCGCACCGCCAGCGAGGTCTGCATCAGCTTGGTGGCGATGCGCCCGGCGAACTCGTCCTGGAAGTAGCCCATCGACTGCCGCAGCAGGTAGCGGTGCACGTTCCAGCGGATGCGCATCGGGAAGTTCCCCAGCAGCACCTGCATCTGCACCATGTTGTCGAGCAGCACCAGCAGCGGCAGGGCGACCACCACCAGCAGCGCCATCCACGCCAGGCGCGGGCCTTCCGCGGCGAGGAAGGTCTCCGGCGTGTGTTCGCCGAGGCGATCGACCAGCGCGCCGAGGTAGACGTAGAGGCCGAGCTCGGCGATCGCGATCAGCGCGCCGGTGATGCCCATCAGCGCAAGCCACTTGCCGCTGCCACGCGTGTAGTGCATGCAGAAGGCGACCAACCCGCGCGGCGGCTGCGTGGGCGGCATCGGCGGGAACGGATCGAGGCGTTTTTCAAACCAGCGCAGCATGGTCGGTCCGGGAATGCGTCAAGGGAAGGCGCCGACGCGCGGTCGCGCGTGATGCCGGTGGGTGGGACGCGGGTCCACGCGCGGCAATCGCGCGTGGGCGGTGGGGCATTGTGCCGTAGCGCCTGCCCCGGTTATCGCGCCGTGCTCAGGGCGCAATGCTGCGCGAGCCGCGGGTATCGGCGTGGCAGTTGTCGCGCAGCACCGCCAGCGCGCGGTCGCGACGGGCCGGGGTAATCGAGGCCACGCAGTCACGCGGCACCGCAAGCGCGTAGTCGCGCATGTGCGCATCCAGCGCGGTGGCGAGCACGCAGGCGTCGGTGGCCACGCCGGTGATCACCAGCCGGTCGACGTCGAGGCTTTCCAGCAGGGCATCGAGCGGACTGGCATGGAACGCCGAATGCCTGGGCTTGAGCACGAAATAGTCGCCCGGCACCGGCGCCAGCCGCCGCGCGATCTCCGCGCCTTCCATGCCGTCCTGCGAACACACCGCACAGATCTCGCGGAAGTCCGCCTTCCAGTCCATGAAGTTGTCGTTGACCAGGATCACCGGCCAGTCGACGGTACGGAAACGTCCGCACAACCACGCGATCCGCCTGGACGCCGGCGCCGCCGCCCGCGCCAGCGCCCTGCCGCCATCGAAATCGAAGCGGTTGATCATGTCGATGACGAGAAGGGCGGAGCGCGGGCCGGCCATGGCGCGCAGTCTGCGAAAACGCGTCGCATCGCCGGCGTGAAGTGTGCGCGCTGCGCTGGAATGGCCTGGCGCGCGCCGCTAGAGTGCGCGCAGGGCAGGAAGCCACGCACCGGGAACGGAACGTACTGCAGGGGGAAATCGATGATTGCAATGAAGTGGCTGGCCGCGGCCGGCCTGGCCGTGGCGTATCTGCTGTCCACGGGCACGGCCCGTGCGCAGGTGGATCTTGCGCCGTTCGTGGCCGAGGAGCGTCTCGGGGCGCTGAAGATCTCGCCGACCGGCGAGTACTACGCGGCGACCATCCCGCTCCAGGGGCAGTACGGGCTGGCGATCATGCGCCGGTCCGACAACTCGCTGAGCGCGACGTTCCGCTTCACCCGTGGCACCAGCATCCACGACTTCTGGTGGGTGAACCCGGAGCGGGTGCTGATCGCGGTGTCGGAGAGCTTCGGCAGCCGCGACGATCCGCTGCCGACCGGCGAGCTGTACGCGATCAATGCCGACGGCTCGCGGCGTGAGCTGCTGGTGGGCTGGCGTGTGGTCGAGCAGCAGACCGGCACCCGGCTGTCGTCGGGCAAGCGCGAGGAACGGGTGGCCGCGCGCCTGGTCGATACGTTGCCCGAGGACGATCGCCACGTGCTGATCCGCGTCGCGCCGCTGTCCAAGGACCCGATCAGCCGCCTCGAGCGCATGGACGTCTACAGCGGGCGCCGCACGCGGGTGGCGACGGCGCCGGTCAGCACCGCCGAGTACGTCACCGACACCACCGGCACGGTGCGCTTCGCCTACGGGTCCAACAGCGACAACATCTCGCGGACCTGGCTGCGCGACGCCGCCGGCGGCGACTGGACGCTGATCAACGACGAGATGGCCAGTGGCGGCGCGGTGGTGCCGCTCGGGTTCTCCGCCGACAACGCCACCGCCTACCTGCAGGTCGAGCACCGCCAGGGCCCGGACAGCATCGTCGCCTACGACATCGCCAGCGGCGAGCGCCGCGAACTGCTGCGCGACGCCGTGGTCGACCCGGTCGCGGTATACGACGACAGCGGCCGCGTCCCGGTCGGCGCGCGCTTCCATGGCGCCACCACCCGCACCGTGTTCTTCGACGAGACCTCGCCCCAGGCGCGGCTGCATCGCGCGCTGGAGGACGTGTTCGAAGGGCAGGTGGTGTCGGTGACCTCGGTGACCCGCGACGGCACGCGCCGTCTGCTGCAGGTACGCAGTGATGTGGATCCCGGCAGCTATTTCGAGTTCGACAGCAGCCGCAACGCCGCCGACTTCGCGTTCGCCCGCAGCGAGGCGATCAACCCGGAGAAGATGTCGCCGGTGCGCCCGATCGAGCTCAAGGCGCGCGACGGCCTCACCCTGTACGGCTTCCTGACCGTGGCGCGCGGCGCGCAGGCACGCAACCTGCCGATGGTGGTGATGCCGCACGGCGGGCCGTTCGGCATCTTCGACGCCTGGGGCTTCGACCGCGACGCCCAGGTGCTGGCCACGGCCGGGTATGCGGTGCTGCAGGTGAACTTCCGCGGCTCGGGCAATTACGGCCGCGCGTTCCGTATCGCCGGTGCGCGACAGTGGGGCGGCGCCATGCAGGACGACGTCACCGATGCCACCCGCTGGGCGGTGGCCGAGGGCATCGCCGATCCGGAGCGCATCTGCATCTACGGCGCCAGCTATGGCGGCTATGCGGCGTTGATGGGCACCGTGCGCGAGCCCGACCTCTACCGCTGCGCGGTGGGCTACGTCGGCGTGTACGACCTGCCGCGACTGACCCGCGAGAACCGCCGCATGGGCCGCTGGGCACGCAACTGGAGCGGCGACTGGCTCGGGACCGATCCCGATGCGCTCGCATCGGTGTCGCCGAACCGGCTCGCCGGGCAGATCCGGGTGCCGGTGCTGCTGGCGGCCGGTGGCGAGGACCTGATCGCCCTGATCGAGCACAGCCAGCTGATGGAGCGCGCCCTCAGGGGTGCGGGGGTGCCGGTGGAGACGCTGTACTACCCCAACGAGGGGCATGGCTTCCACCTCGCCGAGCACCGGCTCGAGTTCTACCGCCGCCTGCTCGGGTTCCTGCACACCCATATCGGCGGCAGTCCCGCGGCCCCGTGATGCGAACGTCCCGGCGGCCGCTGGCGCCGCCGGAACGCCCGACGCAGGCGCAATCCGCCGGACGCGTCGGGCCGGCAGGTCAGGCTCCGGGCGCGTCCGCACCTGCCTATCGGCACCCCCGGCCGACGCGTGGCTTCGGCTACCATCGGCCGCTGCCGCCGATGTGGAGACACCCCGCGATGAAGTTCCGTACCGCCCTGCTGCCCCTGTGCCTGGCCGCGCTGTTGCCGACCGGGGAGGCCCTGGCCGAACGTGGCCTCGCGCCGCGCGACCTGGTGTCGCTGACCCGGGTGTCGTCGCCGGTGCTGTCGCCGGATGGCGGGCGGCTGGTGTTCGTCGAGCGCACGGTCGACCTCGATGGCGACGGCTCGGGCACCGCGCTGTACCTGCGCGACCTGCGCACCCGCGACATGCGTCCGCCGCAGCGGATCAGCCCGGAAGGCTGGAACGTCAGCGCGCCCGCGTTCTCGCCGGACGGCGCCACCCTGTATTTCCTCAGCGGCAAGGGCGGCACCCAGCAGCTCTACGCGATGCCCGCCAGCGGCGGCGAGCCGCGCCAGCTGACCGCGCTCGCGCTGGATATCGGCAGCTACCGGCTGTCGCCCGACGGGCGCCGCATCGCCTTCAGCGCCTCGACCTTCGGGGACTGCGCGCAGGCCGCCGACGGCGACGTGTTCGCCTGCACGAAGGCGCGCCTGGACCAGCATGCCGAAGGCAGGACCACCGGCGTCATCTACGACCAGCTGTTCGTGCGCCACTGGGATACCTGGAGCGATGGCCGCCGCAACCGCCTGTACGTGGCGGACCTGCCGGCCGCCGGCGGCGAGCCGCTGCGCGTGGCCACCGCGGTCAGCCAGGCGCTGGACGGCGACGTGCCTTCCAGGCCGTTCGGCGGCAGCGACGACTACACCTGGGCCCCCGATGGCCGCAGCCTGGTGGCCAGCGTGCGCGTGGCCGGTGCGGGCGAGGCGTGGTCGACCAACTTCGACCTCTACCGTCTCGATGCCGCCGGCAGTGCGGCACCGGTCAACCTCACCGCGTCGAACCCCGCCTGGGATGCCGGCCCGGTGTTCAGCGAAGACGGCTCGACCCTGTTCTACCGGGCGATGAAGCGCCCCGGCTTCGAGGCCGACCGCTATGCCCTGATGGCGATGGACGTCGCCAGCGGCCGGGCCCGCGAGATCGCACCCGACTGGGACCGCTCGCCCAGCAGCATCGCCTTGGCCGCCGATGGCCGCAGCCTGTATGCCGCGGCCCAGGACACCGGCCAGTACCCGCTGTTCCGCGTCGACGTGGCCACCGGCGAGGTGACCCGCCTGCTCGATGGCGGCTCGGTGTCGTCGTTCGACGTGGCCGGCGACACGCTGGCGTTCGCGCGCAATTCGATGCGCACCGGCGATGTCATCTACACCGCCGATGCCGATGCGCGGCAGCCGCGCGCGATCACTCCCGAAGCCGCCGAGCGCCTGACCGACGTGCGCCTGGGCGACTACGAGCAGTTCAGCTTCCGCGGCTGGAACGGCAACACCGTGCACGGCTACGTGGTCAAGCCGTGGAACTACCGCGAGGGCGAGGAATACCCCGTCGCGTTCCTGATCCATGGCGGTCCGCAGGGCAGCTTCGGCGATGGCTGGAGCTACCGCTGGAACCCGCAGACCTATGCCGGGCAGGGCTGGGCCGTGGTGATGATCGACTTCCACGGCTCCACCGGCTACGGCCAGGACTTCACCGATGCGATCAGCCAGCACTGGGGCGACCGCCCGCTGGAAGACCTGCAGAAGGGCTGGGCCGCCGCGCTCGAGCGCTACGACTTCCTTGACGGCGACCGCGCCTGCGCGCTGGGCGCAAGCTACGGCGGCTACATGGTCAACTGGATCGCCAGCCAGTGGAACGGGCCGTGGAAGTGCCTGGTCAACCACAATGGCGTGTTCGACACCCGCTCGATGGGGCTGGTCACCGAGGAGCTGTGGTTCACCGAGTGGGAGCACGGCGGCACCGTGTACGACAACCCGGAAGCCTACGAGCGCTTCAACCCGGCGCGCCACGTCGGCGAGTGGAAGGTGCCGATGCTGGTGGTGGCGGGGCAGAACGACTTCCGCGTGCCGATCGACCAGAGCCTGTCGGCGTTCACCGCGCTGCAGCGCCAGGGCATCCCGTCGAAGCTGCTGTACTACCCCGACGAGAACCACTGGGTGCTCAAGCCGCACAACTCGGTGCAGTGGCACGAGACCGTCAACGACTGGTTGCGCCAGCACTTCGAGCAGTAATCGCACCCCGGCGGCCGTCCGCGCGGCGGCCGCTCCGCCATGTCCGTCGCCCGGTTGCCGCCGGCAGCGTCCGGCGGCCGCGGCTGACCGCAAGTCCATTCCCACGGGATCCGCCAACGCATGAATCCGACCGCAAGCGACCCCCTCATCAACAACGACATCGTCGTCTTCGGCCTGATCGCGGCCACGCTCGGCGCCATCTTCTGGCTGGCCAGCGGGCCGACCCCGTTCTGGAAGAAGTTCTTCGCCTGGGTGCCGGCGCTGCTGCTGTGCTACTTCGTGCCGGCGTTCTACAACACCGTCGGGCTCATCGATGGCGAGAACAGCGCGCTGTACAACCCGCTCGGCAGCCGCATCCTGCTGCCGGCCGCGCTGGTGCTGCTGACGCTGTCGATCGACCTCAAGGGCATCCTCAAGCTCGGGCCGAAGCTGCTGTTCGTGTTCTGCGCCGGCACCTTCGGCATCATCCTCGGCGCGGTTGTGTCGTTCCAGTTGATGGAATGGATCTACCCGCCCGCGGTCGCCGGCGATACCTGGAAGGGCATGGCGGCGCTTGCCGGCAGCTGGATCGGCGGCGGCGCCAACATGGTGGCGATGCGCGAGGTGTACGGCGTCGACGCGACGCTCTTTGGCCAGTTCGCGGTGGTCGACGTGGCGATCGCCAGCGCGCTTATGGCGACGTGGCTGTTCATCGCCAACCGCTCGCAGCAGATCGATGCGCGCAGCGGCGCCGACACCAGCGCGCTGGACGACATGAAGGCGCGGATGGCCGCGTTCGAGAAGGCGAACGCGCGCATCCCCACGCTCACCGACCTGATGGTGATCGTGGGCATCGCGTTCGGCCTGGTGGGGCTGTCGCATGCGATCGCGGACCCGGTGGCGGCATGGTTCGGCGCCAACGTCGCGTCGGCGGCACAGTTCAGCCTCGACTCGGCCTTCGTGTGGGTGGTGCTGCTGTCCACCTTTGGCGGACTGGTGCTGAGCTTCACCCGGGTGCGCGACCTGGAGAGCGCGGGCGCGTCGAAGGTCGGCACGGTGTTCCTGTATTTCCTGATCGCCTGCATCGGCATGCAGATGGATTTCACCCGCCTGTTCGAACGGCTGGAGCTGATCGCCATCGGCGCGATCTGGATGACCGTGCACGTGCTGATGATCCTCGGGGCCGCGCGGCTGGTGCGCGCGCCGATCTTCTACGCCGGCGTCGGCTCGATGGGCAACGTCGGTGCGGCGGCCTCGGCGCCCGTGATCGCGGCGGCCTTCCATCCCAACCTCGCGCCGGTCGGCGTGCTGCTGGGCACGGTGGGCTATGCGACAGGGACCGTGCTGGCCTACTTCACCGGCCAGATCCTGCGGATGATGGCCGGGCAGTAACGCGCCGGCGGACATCCCGCCCGGATGGGGCGGGGCCTGGTGTCATCGCCGGGCGTACGGGCCCGGCGCCCTCAGCAGCAACGGAACCCGCCACGCCCGCCGTAGCGGGCTTCCTGTCGTTCGCGGAAGAAGGTGGGGTAGTCCATCGGCTCGCGGTCGGGATGCTTTTCCAGCACGTGGCGCACGTAGTTGTCGTAGTCCGGGATGCCGCAGCACAGGCGTGCGGTCTGCACCAGCCGGTGCCACACCAGCTTCTGGGTGGCGAAGAACGAGACCGGGACCAGTTGCGTTCCCATTACAGCCACGCCTTCTGCTGCTCGTCGGTCAGCGCCACGTACGCGGTCTCGCGATCGATGCGGTCCGTGCTGCGCCGCGCGGCCATGATCGAGCGCACCGAGTAGAACAGCACGCTGAACACCACGAACAGGAACAGCGCGGTGAGCCCGGCATTGACGTAGCCGTTGACCACCACCTGCTGCATCTGCCCCGCGGTCTTCGCCGCGCCCAGCAGCTCGCCATTGGCGATGGCGTTCTGGTAGTGGCGGGCCTGGGCAACGAAGCCCATCGCCGGGTTGCCGTCGAAGATCTTGATCAGGCCCGCGTAGGTGGTGCAGATCAGCAGCCACACCGCCGGCACGATGGTCACCCAGGCATAGCGCTCGCGCTTCATCTTGAACAGCACCACCGTGCACAGCATCAGTGCGATGCCGGCCAGCATCTGGTTGGCGATGCCGAACAGCGGCCACAGCGTGTTGATGCCGCCCAGGGGATCCACCACGCCCTGGTAGAGGAAGTAGCCCCACAGCGCCACGCAGCCCGCGGTGCCGATCACGTTGGCCCCCCAGGACTCGGTGCGGCGCAGCGCCGGCACGAAGTTGCCCAGCAGGTCCTGCAGCATGAAGCGCCCGGCGCGGGTGCCGGCGTCGACCGCGGTGAGGATGAACAACGCCTCGAACAGGATCGCGAAGTGGTACCAGAAAGCCATCATGTCGTCGCCGCCGGGCAGCGCGTCGTGGAGGATCACCGCGATGCCCACCGCGAGGGTCGGCGCGCCGCCGGCACGCGAGATGATCGATGCCTCGCCGATGTCCTCCGCGGTCTTGGCCAGCATCTCCGGCGTCACGTGGAAGCCCCAGCTGTTGATGGTGGCCGCGACCTGCGCCGGATCGGTGCCGATCACCGCCGCCGGGCTGTTCATCGCGAAGTAGATGCCCGGCTCGATGATCGCCGCCGCCACCAGCGCCATGATCGCCACGAACGATTCCATCAGCATGCCGCCGTAGCCGATGTAGCGCGCGTGCTGTTCATTGGCCAGCAGCTTCGGCGTGGTGCCCGAGGCGATCAGCGCGTGGAAACCCGACACCGCGCCGCAGGCGATGGTGATGAACAGGAACGGGAAGATATGTCCGCGCCACACCGGGCCCTCGCCGGTGGCGGCGAATTCGGTGAGCGCCGGCATCTTCAGCGAGGTCACCTCGGGGCTTGCGACGAGGATGCCGATCGCAAGTGCCACCACCACGCCGATCTTGAGGAAGGTCGACAGGTAATCGCGCGGGGCCAGCAGCAGCCACACCGGCAGCACCGCGGCGACGAAGCCGTAGCCGATCAGCATCCAGGTGATCTGGGTGCCGGTGAAGGTGAAGAACGGGCCCCAGTAGGGATGTGCGCCGACCTCGCCGCCGAACCAGATGGTGAACAGCAGCAGGGCGATGCCGATCACCGAGATCTCGCCGATCTTCCCCGGCCTGAGGTAGCGCATGTACAGGCCCATGAAGATCGCGATCGGCACCGTGGCGATCACCGTGAACATGCCCCACGGGCTCTCGGCCAGCGCCTTGACCACGATCATCGCCAGCACCGCGAGGATGATGATCATGATCATGAAGGCCCCGAACAGCGCGATGGTGCCGGCCACCGGGCCCATCTCCTCGCGGATCAGGTCGCCCAGCGAGCGGCCGTCGCGGCGCGAGGACACGAACAGCACCATGAAGTCCTGCACCGCGCCGGCCAGCACCACGCCTGCCACCAGCCACAGCATGCCCGGCAGGTAGCCCATCTGCATCGCCAGCACCGGGCCCACCAGCGGGCCCGCACCGGCGATGGCCGCGAAGTGGTGGCCGAACAGCACGTGCTTGTTGGTCGGGACGTAGTCCAGGCCGTCGTTGTGGACGTGGGCCGGCGTTGCCCGGGCCGGGTCGAGCTGCATCACGTTCCTGGCGATGTACAGGCTGTAGTACCGGTACGCGACCAGGTAGATCGACACCGCGGCAACCACGATCCACAGCGCGCTGATGGATTCGCCGCGCCGCAGCGCGACGGTGCCGAGACAGAACGCGCCAAGCAGGGCGAGGGCAGCCCAAGCCAGCTTCGAAAAGGCCTTCATGTGGGGCGGTCTCCAGGGTGGACCCGGACAGCCTCTGCCTCCCGTGGCGGGGGGTCAATACGCCGCTGCAGGCGGCTCCATAGACTTTGGTCGTAGCTGTCGGAGCGCGCCGCGGCCAGTGGCGGGCGCCCGGCCGGGCCGGAGGTGCACTGCCGTCAAGACCGGCGGCTTCAGCCGGCGGGCTGCACCGGCGGCCGCAGCGCCCACCACCATGCGGCGTGCAATGGCAACAGCAGGGCGATCCAGTGCACGTTGCGTTGCGGCTGGACCGGCAGCCAGTGCAGGAACAGCGCGATCACCGCCAGCGTGGCCACCACCGCAAGCAGCGGGCGCATCAGCCGCGACGGCGCACGGCCGCGCAGCAACCGCCAGGCATCGGGCAGCAGCAGCAGGCACAGCGGGTTGAACAGCAGCAGGTTCTGGTTGTACCAGCCGAAGCGGTGCGCAGTGCCCGCCCAGATGAAGGCCATCAGCAGGCCCAGCACGGCGCATGCGCTCCAGAACACCAGCCCGACCGCTGCGGTCGTTCGCCGGCGCCGGCGTGCCAGTGCCTGGATGGCGATTGCGCCCGCAAGGCCGGCCAGCGCCCACGGCCACCAGTTGCGTGGCGATTCCGGCGGTTCGGGCGCAAGGCGATGTGGCAGCAGCGCGATCTCCTGCGTCACCAGCGGCCGGCCATCCTCGCGACGCAGGCTGCGCAACGCGTCGGCCAGGCGCATCGGCACGAATGCATCCTCCCACAGGGCATTCGGCCGGTCGGCCAGCGGGCCCAGGCCGATGTCGAAGCCCAGCCACATCCACGGCGCCGGGGACGCCAGCCGCACCGCGTCGCCGCGGTAGGTGTTGCCGCGCGAGCGGCCCTGCAACTGCCGCTGCAACAGGCCGCCGAGCGCACCGTCGAGTGCATCGCGCACCCGCGTCGAACAGTTGTCGGTGAAGTAGTCGTAGCGGTAGCGCGCGTTCTCCGGCAGCGCGTTGTCGGCAAGCCGCGAGGCAAGCGTGGTCGCCTCGGCGGGATCGAGGTCCAGCCACTGGATCGACACCCCGCGGCCGACATCGCGGTAGTACGCGAGGTCCTCCTCCAGCGGCAGCGCGACCAGCATGTACTCCATGTCGCCGCGCACGAAATTGCCGACGAAGCCGGGTTCGGTGAGGTCGAAGTAGCCGAAGTTGTACGACACCGGCGTCGCTTGCGCGGGGTCGTCGACGACGATCGCGTTGTGGCCGAAGCGTTCGAAGAAGATCTCGCCCGGCTGCATCGTCACCACGCCGATGCGCGGCGCAGCGTGCACCGTGGATGCGCAGGCGGCGAGGAGCAGCAGCACGCCGAGCCGCAGCAGCGGCAGCAGGCGCCACGGCGACGCCGGACCCGGAGCGCGGATCACCGGCTCAGGCGTCCTGCAGCGGATCGGCGTGCACGCTGACGTGCAGCGCGTGCAGGCGGCGCGAGTCGGCACGTGCCACGCGGAACCCGAAGCGGCCGAGGGTGAGCTCCTCGCCGGCCTCCGGCAGGTGGCCGATGGCCGCGGTCACCAGCCCGCCGATGGTGTCGTACTCGTCGTCGTCGAAATCGGCACCGAAGCGCTCGTTGAAGTCGCCGATCGGGGTCAGCGCGTTGACCAGGTACTGGCCGTCGGCCTGCGCGGCAATGAGCGCGCCGGGGTCCTCGGCCTCGTCGTATTCGTCGTCGATCTCGCCGACGATCTCCTCGAGCACGTCCTCGATGGTGATCAGCCCGGCCACGCCGCCGTATTCGTCGATGACGATCGCCATGTGGTTGCGCGACTGGCGGAACTCGCGCAGCAGCACGTCCAGGCGCTTGGATTCGGGGATCAGCACCGCCGGGCGCAGCAGCTCGCGGATATTGACCGCCGGGCTGCCGGGTACCACCCCACGCAGCAGGTCCTTGGCCAGCAGGATGCCGAGGATCTCGTCGCGGTCCTCGCCGTGCACCGGGAAGCGCGAATGCCCGGAGTCCACCACCTCGCGCATGATGTCGGTGAAGTCGGTATCCAGCGCCAGCGCCACCATCTGCGAGCGCGGCACCATTACGTCGGCCACGCTCATGCCGGAGACGTTGATCGCGCCTTCCATCATGCGCAGCGTGTCGGACTCGATCAGGCCGTCGGCCTGGGCGTCGCGCAGGATCTCGACGAGGTCCTCGCGGGTGGTCGGCTCGCCGGAGATCGCGGAACTGATGCGGTCCAGCCAGCTGCGGCGTTTCTCGTGGAGCTCGCCGGCGGAGTTGCTACTGTCGTCTTCGGACATCTCGTGGGTGACATGGGCGCCCGGGGGGAGGGCGTCAGCGCGAAGTCTAGCGCGTCCGTCTGGCACGGTGTCCAGCGGCGCGGCCGCGCAGCCGGGCGTGGCCGGCACCCGGAGGGGCGGACGCGATCCGCGCCGGCCGTTCTGCCGGCGAGGACGGACTCCGACTCACACGCGCGGGTTTTTCCGATGGCCGGCTGCCGCGTGCCCGGCGACGCTGGCCTCCCACCCGACTCAAGGAAGAGCCAGCCATGTCGCAGACCGTCCCCAGCCTGTTCCGTTCCGTCGCCGCCGCGGCCGTCCTCGTCGCCGGACTGCTGGCCGGGCCGGACGCGGTCCGGGCGCAGGCACACGGGCCGTATGTCGACGTCTCCGCGTACATCAGCAGCGATGAGGACATCGACGCCTGGTACGGAATGACCTGGCAGCTCCGCCGCGACTTCGACGACATCTGCGGCGATACGTTCTGCGAGGGCGAGTACACCAATATCGAGTCGCTGCGTTTCCAGTTCTCGGTGCACCGGGTCAGCGGTCGTCTCGGGATGTGCGTATGGAGCTTCGCCGCGAGCGACGAGGTCGTGGATCCGGCGTCGGGCAAGGTGGTGGTGCGGCCGCGGACCTGGCAATGCCGGGCGCCGATCGGGGCGGGCACGACGCTGGAAGAGCTGCTGGCGGCGGTCGGGGAGCAGTCACCGCTGTATGCGCCGCTGCCGGGCGGCCGCTCGGTGTTCGAGGGTCTGGTGGACTGCCTCTGAAACGGCGCTCAGGACTCCATGCGATACGGGTCGTCGACTCCGAGCCCGGCAAGGATCTCGCGTTCGAGCTGCTCCATCGCATCGGCCTCGACGTCGTTGTCGTGGTCCCAGCCCAGCAGGTGCAGCACGCCGTGCACGGTCAGGTGGGCGTAGTGCGCGTTCAGTGGCTTGCCCTGCTCGCGGGCCTCGCGTTCGACCACCGGCGCGCAGATGACGAGGTCACCCAGCAAGGGCAGGCGTACCCCGGGGGGCAGCCCCTCCGGCAGGTCGGCCGGGAAGCTGAGTACGTTGGTGGCGTAGTCCTTGCCGCGGTAGTGGCGGTTGAGTGCCTGGCCCTCGGCGGCATCGACCACGCGGATGGCGAGGTCGGCCTGGCGGATACGCCCCTCGAGCGCCGCCTGCGCCCAGCGGCGGAAGCTGGGCGCGGCCGGCACGCCCTTGCGCGGCACCGCATAGCCCACGGCGATATCGAGCTGGACAGGACCTTTTGTCATCGCCGGGGATTGTAGGCGCAAGCGCGCGCCGGCGTGGCGCGACGTCAGCCCGGGCCCGTCTCCGGATCGCGCGCATCGCGGCGGTCGTAGGCGGTGACGATGCGCGCCACCAGCGGGTGGCGGACGACGTCGCGCGACTCGAAGAAGGTGAAGCTGACGCCCTCCACCTCGTGCAGCACGTCGATGGCGTCGCGCAGGCCCGACTTCATGTGCTTGGGCAGGTCGATCTGGGTGAGGTCGCCGGTGACCACGGCGGTGGAACCGAAGCCCAGCCGGGTCAGGAACATCTTCATCTGTTCGATGGTGGTGTTCTGCGCCTCGTCGAGGATCACGAAGGCGTCGTTGAGCGTGCGTCCGCGCATGTAGGCCAGCGGCGCGATCTCGATGACGTTCTTCTCCAGGAGCTTGAGCACCTTTTCCACGCCGAGCATCTCGTACAGCGCGTCGTAGAGCGGGCGCAGGTAGGGATCGACCTTCTGGCTGAGGTCCCCGGGCAGGAAGCCGAGTTTTTCGCCGGCCTCCACCGCCGGGCGCACCAGCACCAGCCGCTGCACGCGCGCCTCGTTCAATGCCTCGACCGCCATCGCCACGGCCAGGAAGGTCTTGCCCGTGCCGGCGGGGCCGACGCCGAAGTTGATGTCGTGGGTGGCGATGGCGTGCAGGTATTTCGCCTGGTTGGCGCCGCGACCGCGGATGGTGCCGCGCTTGACCTTCACCGCGACCTCCTGCGGCGAATAGTCATCCGCCACGCGGGTCACGTTGGCCTCGGAAAGCCGCAGGTTGATGGCCTGGTTGTCGAGGGTCTCGGTTTCGGTCTCCGCGTACAACGCATGCAGCAGGCGCTCGACCTGCCCGACGGTGCGGGTGTCGCGGCCACTGACGCGGAAGATGTTGCCGCGGTTGGCGATCTCCACGCCAAGGCGCAGTTCGATCAGGCGCAGGTGCGCATCGAAGGGGCCCGCCAGGTTGGCGAGGCGCTCGCTGTCGTCGGGTTCGAGGACGAAATCGGTATGGGCTGGGCTTGGCATGGCGGTGAAGATAACAGCCGGCGATGTCGTCGCCGCGCAACGGCCGGCCCTGGCCCGATCGCGCGCCCTGGCGGCTGGATGTCCCGGGTCAGGACGCTGCGCTATCCACAGGAATCGCCACCCGGCCGCGCAGCGAATTGCTCATCGCCTCGGTGATCACCACATCGACGAACTGGCCGATCAGCCGCTTCGGTGCCGGGAAGTTCACGAAGCGCATGTTCTCGGTGCGGCCGGTGAGCTCGCTGTCGCTCCTGCGCGACACGCCTTCCACCAGCACCCGCTGCACGCTGCCCACCATCGCCTCGCTGATGCGGCGGGCGTTGGCGTTGATTGCCGCCTGCAGGCGCTCCAGGCGCGCGTGCTTGACGGCATCCGGGGTGTCGTCGGCGAGGTCGGCGGCGGGCGTACCCGGGCGGCGCGAGTAGATGAAGGAGAAGCTCTGGTCGAAGCCGACCTCCTCGATCAGCCTCATGGTCTTCTCGAAGTCGGCATCGGTCTCGCCCGGGAAGCCGACGATGAAGTCCGACGACAGGCAGATGTCCGGGCGCACCGCGCGCAGCCTGCGCACCTTCTGCTTGAACTCCAGCGCGGTGTAGCCACGCTTCATCGCCGCCAGGATGCGGTCGCTGCCCGACTGCACCGGCAGGTGCAGGAAGTCGGCCAGCTGCGGCACGTCGCGGTAGGCGTCGATCAGCGAATCGGAGAACTCCAGCGGATGCGAGGTGGTGAAACGGATGCGCTCGATGCCGTCGATCTCGGCGATGGTGCGGATCAGCAGGCCGAGGTCGGCGACGTCGCCGGTGTCGGCCCCCATCGGGCCGCGGTAGGCGTTGACGTTCTGGCCGAGCAGGGTGACCTCGCGCACGCCCTGCGTGGCCAGCTGCACGACTTCCACCAGCACGTCCTCGAACGGGCGGCTGACTTCCTCGCCGCGGGTGTAGGGCACCACGCAGAACGAGCAGTATTTCGAGCAGCCCTCCATGATCGACACGAACGCCGTCGGGCCTTCCGCCCGCGGCTCCGGCATCGCGTCGAACTTCTCGATTTCCGGAAAGCTGATGTCGACCTGCGGCCGGTCCTGCTCGCGGCGGGCGCGGATCAGGTCCGGCAGGCGGTGCAGGGTCTGCGGGCCGAACACCAGGTCGACGAACGGCGCGCGCCTGATGATCGCCTCGCCTTCCTGCGAGGCCACGCAGCCGCCGACGCCGATGATCACGTCGCGATGCTTCTTCAGCGCCTTCCAGCGGCCAAGCTGGCTGAACACCTTCTCCTGCGCCTTTTCGCGGATCGAGCAGGTGTTGACCAGGATGACGTCGGCGTCCTCCGCGCGGTCGGTCAGTTCCATGCCCTCGGCCGCCGCCAGTACGTCGGCCATGCGGTCCGAGTCGTACACGTTCATCTGGCAACCGTGGGTCTGGATATAGAGCTTGCCGGCGCCGGGAAGGGCCGGGCGCCGCGGCGTGGCAAGCGGCAGGATGTCGCCGACCGCGGCCCGGGGCGGGGCTCCGGCGGACGTGCCTTCGGTCCCCCATCCGTCCTGCGGAAGGCCGTCCCCGCTCCCGTGGGGCTGGAGAGGGGCGCTGGAGGGCAACCCGTGGTCGCCGTATTCGTTCTGGGTCATGGCGGTTCCGGGGCGCGGCGGTGAGTCCGGGCCGGAGTGGCGGGTGACGGGGCCGGCGATCGCCGGGGCGCGCAGTGTACCCGCCGGCGTCGACGCAGCGCGGCGTTTTTCACGAGGCCTTGGCAAGCCACGTGTTTGCGGCGAGACTTCGCGCGATGGGGATCAAGGGGTTCATCACGTTCATCTGCCTGCTCGCGACGGCTCCGGCCGCCGCGGGCACGCTGTACCGTTGCGATGCCGGCGACGGCGTGCCGCAGTACGTGAGCAAGCGGGTGTCGGGCGCGCGCTGCAGCGTGGTCACGCGCTATTCCCCGGAGCGCAACCGCCCCGCACCGGCGCCTCGCGCGGTCGGCAGGGTGGTCGAGGCAGGCCGCGTGGAGGGCTCGCCGGCCGCGATCAACACCGGTGCCCCCGCGACCTTCATGGCACAGCGGGAGGCCGGCACAGTGGCCACGGCCACGGCCACGGCCACGGCCACACCGTCGCCGGCGCCGCGCGGCACGCCACGCCTCGTGCAGGGCCAGGTGTATTCCTACATCAAGGACGGGGTCCGCCATTACACCAGCCGCCCACCGGGCCGTGGCTCGGGCGCGACGGCGATGCGGACGATCCAGTACAGCTTCATGGAAACCTGCCACGCCTGCGCGGCCCGGCCGGGCGTCAACTTCGGCACCGTGCGCCTCAATACCGACGCCTACGCCGGCGAGGTCCGCGCCGCAGCGCAGGAATTCGGGGTCGAGGAGGCGATCGTGCGCGCGGTGATGCATGCCGAGTCGGCGTTCAACCCCAACGCGCTGTCGCGTGCCGGCGCCCAGGGCCTGATGCAGCTGATGCCGGCCACCGCGCAGCGGTTCGGCGTGTCGAACGCATTCGACCCGGCGCAGAACATCCGCGGCGGCGTGAAATACCTGGCGTGGCTGCTGAAGCGTTTCAATGGCGACCTGACCCTGGCCGCTGCCGGCTACAACGCGGGCGAGGGCGCGGTGGACCGCCACGGCGGCGTGCCTCCGTACAGTGAAACCCAGCGCTACGTGCAGCGCGTGGCGGTGCTCTCGGACCGCTACCGCGGCCATCTCGCCAGTGTGGCAGCGCCCTGACGTGCGCGAATGCGGTCGGGCCCGTTGTGGGCCGATTCAGCGTTCCGTTACACTCCAGCGGCTTTATGCAACCGGTTCCGTTGCGGCACGTACGCGCGGCAGCCAATGACCCAACAGCTACCGATCCAGGTTTGCGGAGTACCGGATGGCGAATGAAACGGTGATCCAGCCCGTCCCGGGCGAGGATTCAGTCAATACGGGCCGGCGCCGGTTCCTGACCGCGACCACAGCCGTGGTCGGCGCGGTCGGAGTGGCGGGCCTCGCGGTGCCCTTCATCAAGTCCTGGAATCCAAGCGCGCGCGCGCTGCTTGCAGGTGCGCCGGTCACGGTGGATATCAGCGCGCTGCAGGAGGGCCAGCGGCTGATCCTGGAATGGCGAGGCCAGCCGATCTGGATCGTCAAGCGCTCGCAGGCGATCCTCGAAGCGCTGCCGACCCTCGACGACGAGCTGCGCGATCCGAATTCCGAGAACCCCGACCAGCAGCCCGACTACGTGCGCGAGGCCAATCCGGTGCTCCGCTCGATCCGCCCGGAGATCTCGGTGCTCGTCGGCCTGTGCACCCACCTGGGGTGCTCGCCGGAAATGGCCGCCGAGATCCGCCCGGAACCGTTCGATGCCAACTGGAAGGGCGGCTACTTCTGCCCCTGCCACAAGTCGAAGTTCGACATGGCCGGCCGCGTCTACCAGGGCGTGCCGGCGCCGACCAACCTGGTCGTGCCGCCCCATTACTACGCCGACGAGAACACCATCGTCGTTGGCGTCGATCCGCAGGGAGCCGCATAAATGGCCAACGCCGACGACAAGGTCTCCGCACCCAACGATCCGGCCATCGCGATCATCGCCGCGGCGCGTGCCTGGTTCGACGAACGCACCCCGGGGCTGATGCCGGCCTACCGCAAGCACATGACGGAGTACTTCGCACCGAAGAACTTCAACGTCATGTACTACTTCGGCTCGCTGGCGATGCTGGTGCTGGTCAACCAGATCGTGACCGGCATCTTCCTGACGATGCACTACAAGCCGTCCGCGGCCGAGGCGTTCTCCTCGGTCGAGTACATCATGCGCGACGTCGAGTGGGGCTGGCTGATCCGCTACATGCACTCCACCGGTGCATCGCTGTTCTTCATCGTCGTCTACCTGCACATGTTCCGCGGGTTGATGTATGGCAGCTACCAGCGTCCGCGCGAGCTGGTGTGGATCCTCGGCATGCTGATCTACCTGGTGCTGATGGCCGAGGCCTTCCTGGGCTACGTGCTGCCGTGGGGCCAGATGTCGTTCTGGGGCGCCAAGGTGATCATCTCCCTGTTCGGCGCGTTCCCGGTGATCGGCAACGGGCTGACCGAATGGATCATGGGCGACTACCTGCCGTCCGACGCCACCCTCAACCGCTTCTTCGCCCTGCACGTGATCGCGTTGCCGCTGGTGCTGCTGCTGCTGGTGGTGCTGCACCTGGGCGCGCTGCACGAGGTCGGGTCGAACAACCCGGATGGCGTCGAAATCAAGTACGGCCCCAAGGGCAACCGGTGGTCGAAGAACGCACCCGCCGACGGCATTCCCTTCCACCCCTACTACACGGTCAAGGACCTGGTGGGTGTCGGCTTCCTGCTGCTGATCGCCGCCTTCATCATCTTCTTCGCGCCGGAGTTCGGCGGCTGGTTCCTCGAGCACGACAACTTCGTCGAGGCCAATCCGCTGGTGACCCCGGAGCACATCAAGCCGGTCTGGTACTACACCCCGTACTACGCGATGTTGCGCGTGGTGCCGGACAAGCTCGCCGGCGTGCTGGTGATGTTCGGCGCGATCGCGATCCTGTTCGCGGTGCCGTGGCTCGATCGCGCCAGGGTGAAGTCGTACCGCTACCGCGGCCTGATGTCGAAGGTGCTGCTGGGCCTGTTCGCGATCAGCTTCATCTGGCTCGGCAAGATCGGCGCCGGCCCGGGTACCGACCCGGTCGAGACCATCGTCGGCCGATTCCTGACCTTCTATTACTTCGCCTTCTTCCTCACCATGCCGCTGTGGACCCGGTGGGACAAGACCAAGCCTGTGCCGGAGCGGGTGACGACGCATGACTAAGCAGCCTCTCGCCATCCTTCGTCGTGCCGCGCTCGTTGCAGGCGGCCTGCTGCTGTCGTTCGGCGCGCTGGCCGCCGGCCCCGGGTCGGCGCTGCAGCAGTCGGGCACCGACATCGCCGACCGCGCGTCCCTGCAGCGTGGCGCGCAGCTGTTCATGAACTACTGCTCCGGCTGCCACTCGCTCAAGTACCTGCGCTACTCGCGCATGGCCGAGGACCTCGGCCTGTCCGAGGAAGAGGTGATGGAGAACCTCAACTTCACCGGCGCGGCATTCGGCGAGCATATCGTGTCGGCGATGCCGGCAAGCCATGCCGACCGCTGGTTCGGCAAGGCGCCGCCCGACCTGTCGCTGGTGGTGCGCACCAAGATCGGCGGCCCGGACTGGGTCTACACCTTCCTCAAGAGCTTCTACCAGGACGAGGAAGCCGTACTGGGCTGGAACAACCAGCTGTTCCCGAACGTCTCGATGCCGAATGCGCTGTGGGAACTGCAGGGCCTGCAGCGCCCGGTGTACGGCGCACCCGACGAGATCGGCCAGCCGGTGGTGGAGTCGTTGCAGCAGGCGCAGCCGGGCCGGCTTTCGGAAGCCGAGTTCGACCGCGCGGTGCGCGACATCACCGCCTTCCTGGAGTACGCCGCGGAACCTGCCGCGCTCAAGCGGCAGGGCATCGGCGTCTGGGTGATCTTCTTCCTGGCGTTCTTCACCTTCCTCACCTGGCTGCTGAAGAAGGAGTACTGGCGCGACGTCCACTGACGCGCGGTCACGCACGGCCCGCCACGGCGGGCGCACGCGTCGGTCCGGGCGGGGAGCGGCCGACGCGGAACCGGGACGACCCTCCGCACGGGGCGGATGGCGTCGATGCGATCGGCGGATACCGGTCGTTGGGAGACACGATGATGGCGTCGAGCCTGCGTATGCGTCATGCACTGACCCTGTTTTCCGCGGTCGATGATGTGCTGTGCCACCGGGTCCGCCTGGTGCTCGCCGCCAAGGGCGTCACCTACGACCTGATCACGGTGGATCCGCAGGATCCGCCGGAAGACCTGATCGACCTCAACCCCTACCATTCGGTACCCACGCTGGTCGAGCGCGACCTGGTGCTCTATGCCGCTTCGGTGGTCAGCGAGTACATCGACGAGCGCTATCCGCATCCGCCGCTGATGCCGATCGACCCGCTGTCGCGGGCCCGCCTGCGGCTGGCCATGCTGCGTCTCGAGCACGACTGGGTGCCGCAGGTCCAGGCCATCCAGTTCGGCAACAGGCAGCAGGCCGAAGCGGGCCGCAAGCGCCTGCGTGAGCTGCTGACCGCGTCGGTGCCGCTGTTCAAGGCCAGCAAGTTCTTCCTCAGCGCTGAAATGAGCCTGGCCGACTGCGCGATCGCCCCGATCATCTGGCGGCTGCAGGCGCTCGACGTGCCTTTGCCCAAGGATGGCAAGGTCATCGAGGACTACGGCAACCGCATCTTCCGGAACCCGGGTTTCGTGCGCAGCCTGACGCCACAGGAGCGCAACCTGCGCGAGCTTCCGGCCTGATCGCGGGCGGCAGGCGCATCCGGGCGATGGCTGCGGGAATGCCGCCATCCGCCATCCTCGATCCACCGTCCAGTGGTCGCTGCGGCCACATCCGGATCGTCGCGCCGCTACACTTGCGCCCATGAGCGAACCGCAGCTGCCCGCCATGACCAGCCACCGTCCGTACCTGTTGCGGGCGCTGTACGAATGGATCGTCGATAACGGCATGACCCCGCACATCCTCGTCGACGCGACGCGGCCGGGCGTGCGGGTGCCGGCGCATACGGTCAACGAAGGGCGGGTGGTCCTCAACATCGCCGACCGTGCGGTCGGCCGTCTCGAGATGGACAACGAGAGCGTGCGCTTCACCGCGCGCTTCGGCGGCGTCAGCCAGTCGGTGTCGGTGCCGGTGTCGGCGGTGCTGGCGGTGTATGCGCGCGAGACCGGGCAGGGCATGGTGTTGCCGGACGACATCGTCGGCCATGGGCCCGCCGAAGACGACCCGACCGGTCCGCAGGACGCCCCGGACGACGACGACACCCCGCCCCCGGGCGACGACTCGCCGCCCAGGCGCGGTGCGCACCTGCGCGTCGTCAAATAACGACGGCCGGTCGCCGCGGCCGCGGCCGCGGCCGCGGGGAATTGCTCAGCGCAGCGCCTGGACCACCTGTTCGCCCCCGACCGGCCCGATGAAGGCGACCAGCTCCTCGCCCCGCAGCACCAGGCGGCCGACCGAACGTTCCACGCCATCGCCGGAATACTCGAAACGGAAGCTGCGTTCGAAGCCCAGGCGGCCGTCGTCGCGGCGGCGCAGCCGCAGCCCGCTGGCATGCACGGTCTGGTCCAGCCATTGCACGCCGGCCAGGCGGCAGGCTTCCCGCCCGATGCTCTCGGCACGCTCCGCCGCCGCACGCGCGGCGCTCCACCACGCGAACGCGGCGGCGCCCAGGATCATCACGAAGATTGCATCGGTCATGCCGCTAATGTGGCGACCGCCGCGCACGCCGGCAAGAGACCCAAGCACCCCATGAGTAGCCAGGCCCTGAAACTCGTCTTCCCCGGTGGCGAACACCCGCAGGTGCTGCTGTCCCCGGGCCGCAATGCGATCGGCTCAAACGCCGGCAACAGCGTGGTCATCGACCGCCCCGGCATCCGCCCGGAGCACTGCGAACTCCAGGTCAACCTGCATGGGGTGATGCTGCGTGTGCCCGACGGGGTGGTGGTGGAGGTCAACGGACGCCCGGTCGCTGGCCTGATCGCGCTGCGGCCCGGCGACGTGGTCGGCTTCGACGAGGTGCAGGCGCGGCTGGTGTCGCTGGAGGTCGCCGGCACTGCCGCGCCCGCGGTGACCGGGGCTGCGCCGGCAAACGACGACGGCCCCGCGGCGACGGCGATCCGTCCCGCGGTCCCGCGTTATGTGCTGCGTGGCGTGTCGGGCAGCAACTTCGGCCGCAGCTTCCCCCTGGTGGGCGATACGGTGGTCGGGCGTGCCGCGGAATGCACCCTGCGTTTCGACGACGACGGCCTGTCGCGGCTGCACGTGCGGCTGGAACCGCTGCTGGATGGCATCCGTGTCCAGGACCTTGGCTCGACCAACGGCACCTTCATCAACGGGCGCCGGGTGCGGATGGCGCTTGCGCGCCACGGTGACGAGATCGGCTTCGACCGCCTGCGCTTCCGGGTGCTGGCACCCGGGCGCAGCGAGACCGTGGACGAGGTTCCGGCCACGACCGGCGCCGGACGCGTGCGCTGGATGCTGGCTGCCGCCGCGCTGGCCGCGATGGCGGCCGTGGCCGTGGTGGCAGTCGCCTGAGCGACGGAACGCCGTCCGATCCTGGCGTCAGGTCGTCGGCGCCGGCCCCAGCTTCATCGACAGGTCGATTGCGCGTACGTGCTTGGTCAGTGCGCCGATCGAGATGACGTCGACGCCATCCTCGGCGATGGCGCGCAGACCGGCGAGGTCCACACCGCCGGATACCTCCAGCGGAATCCGGCCGTCATGGGGATGGCCACGCGCGATGCGCACGGCCTCGCGACGCTGGTCGGCGCTGAAGTCGTCGACGAGGATACGTTCGCAACCGGCATCGAGCGCCTCCCGCAGCTGCTCGAGCGTTTCCACCTCGACCACCAGCGGAAGATCCGGCAACTGCGCGCGCGCGGCCGCGATCGCAGCGGCCACCGACCCGGCCACGCGCACGTGGTTTTCCTTCAGCATCACCGTGTCGTACAGGCCGTGCCGGTGGTTGTCGCCGCCGCCGGCGCGCACCGCGTACTTCTGTGCCTGGCGCAGGCCGGGGAGGGTCTTGCGGGTATCGAGAATGCGCGTGCCCGTGCCGGCCACCGCTTGCACGTAGGCCGCAGTGGTCGTCGCGGTGCCACTGAGGGTCTGCAGGAAATTGAGCCCGGTGCGCTCGCCGGTCACCAGCGCCCGGCTGCGCCCGGCCAGCGTGGCGACCACGGTGCCGGCAGCAACGTGGTCGCCCTCGGCGACATGCCAGTCGATGCGGACCTGCGGATCGAGCGCGCGGTGGCAGGCGTCGAACCACGGCCGCCCGCAGATGACCGCCTCCTCCTTGCACAGCACATAGGCGATCTCGGGAACATCGGGCAGCAGCGCGGCGGTGACATCGCCGCTGCCGATGTCCTCGGCGAGCGCGCGGGCAACGTCGGCTTCCACGACCTCGGCGGCCGGTGGGTGCAGCGGCGCGCTCATCGCGCGGGCGCGGCGGGGAAACCGTCGATCTGGCCGGTGGCGATCGCCTCCTCGACCAGCAGCACCGGAATGCCGTCGTCGACCCGGTAGACACGCTTGTGGTCGCGGGTGACCAGGGCCGCGCGCACCGGCGAGGTCTGGGCTGCACCGTCGTCGCGCTGCACCGTGCCGGCGCCGATCGCGCGGTTGAGCGCGTCCAGGCCGGCGCCGTCGAGCAGCGACAGCGGCTGGCGGGTGGCGGGGCAGACGAGGATGTCGAGCAGCTTGCGGTCCATGAGGCGTCGATTCCGGGGGCGTGATCGAAGGCGGAAAAGGGTAGCACCCCGCCGGGGCGCGGCCGCTTCGCGGGCGGCCCGACAGCCATCGTTGCCGAAGGCCGACGCGGTTCCGCCGCGTGCCGTCGGCGGGTTCGCCGCCACGGTGGGGTCTCCTTGGCGCCCCGAACCGCCTAGAATGCGCGTTTCGGCCCGGAATCCAGCATGTCCGCCAATTCTCCCGGCCCGCTCGTGGGCATCGTGATGGGCTCCAGGTCCGACTGGGACACCATGCAGCCCGCGGCCGAGCGCCTCGCCGCACTCGGCGTGCCCCACGAGGTGCGGGTGGTATCCGCGCACCGCACGCCGGATGCGATGTTCGCCTATGCCGAGCAGGCGCAGGCGCGCGGACTGCGCGCGATCATCGCCGGCGCCGGGGGCGCGGCGCACCTGCCGGGGATGCTGGCGGCGAAGACCGCCGTGCCGGTGCTGGGGGTGCCGGTGCAGTCCAGGACATTGAACGGGCTGGATTCGCTGCTCTCCATCGTGCAGATGCCGGCCGGCGTGCCGGTGGCCACGTTCGCGATCGGTCGCGCCGGCGCCACCAACGCGGCGCTGTTCGCGGCCGCGATGCTGGGTGACCAGCCCCAAGTCGTGCAGGCGCTGGCGGAATTCCGCGCCCGGCAGACCGAAGAGGTCGCGCGCAACGATGATCCGCGCGTCGACACGCCGCCGACCGGGTTCGCATGACCACCGTCGGCATCCTCGGCGGCGGCCAGCTCGCGCGCATGCTCGTCCTGGCCGGAGCACCGCTCGGCCTGCGCTTTGTCGTTCTCGACCCTGCGGCCGATGCGTGCGCAGGGCAGTGCGCGCCGCTGCTGGTCGGCGGCTACGGCGATGAAGCCGCACTGGCGGCGTTCGCCGCCCGCATCGACGTGGCCACCTTCGATTTCGAGAACGTTCCCGCCGACAGTGCGCGGCGCCTGGCGGCGCAGGCGCCGGTGTTTCCTTCACCCGACGCACTGGCGATGGCCCAGGACCGGCTGGTGGAGAAGTCGCTGTTCCGCGAACTCGGCATCCCGGTGCCGGCCTTTGCCGATGTCGCCTCGCGCGACGCGTTGGATGCCGCCGTGGCCGAGGTCGGCCTGCCGTGCATCCTCAAGACCCGCCGGCTGGGCTATGACGGCAAGGGGCAGTTCCGCATCCGGGATGCCGCCGACCTCGACGCCGCCTGGCAGGCGCTGGGCGACCAGGCGCCGCGCGTGGGATTGATCGTCGAGGCCTTCGTGCCGTTCGACCAGGAATACTCGGTGGTTGCCGTGCGCGGCCGCGACGGGAGCTTTCGCGCCTGGCCGCTGACCGCGAACTGGCATGTCGACGGCGTACTGTCGGCGAGTCTCGCGCCGGCGCAGGTGCCGGAGTCACTGACCGTGCAGGCACAGACCTACGCACGGGCGCTGGCGGAGCGGCTGGACTATGTCGGCGTGTTCGCGCTCGAGCTCTTCTGTCGCGATGGCGCACTGCTGGCCAACGAGATGGCGCCGCGGGTGCACAACTCCGGGCACTGGACCATCGAAGGGGCGGAGACCTCGCAGTTCGAGAACCACCTGCGTGCGGTGCTGGGTCTGCCGCTGGGCGCAACCGCGGCGCGCGGCCACGCCTGCATGCTGAACTGGATCGGGGCGATGCCGGATGCGGGGCCGGTGCTGGCCGAAGCCGGCGGGCACTGGCACGACTACGGCAAGCAGGCGCGCGCGGGCCGCAAGGTCGGCCACGCCACGCTGCGTGCCGACGACGCCGAAGCCCTCGCCGAAGCGTTGGCGCGTGTGGGTGCGGCGCTTGGACGGGATGCGCAGGTGCAGCCGGTGGTGGACGCGCTGCGCGCCCGGTAGGGCGTCGACCCGCAGGTCGCATGCGGATGTGCCGACGGGGCGGAGCGGGCGGCTAGCTTCCCGTCAGCCGGGATCCCACCGCGCCCCAGTTGACCAGCTGCCACCATGCGGCGAGGTAACGCTCGCGCTGGTCGCGATAGTCGAGGTAATAGGCGTGCTGCCACAGGCAGCAGGCCAGCAGCGGCCGGTCCGGGCCCGTCAGCGGCGTGACCGCGTTGGGGGTGGCGGCGATTCCAAGGCGCCCGTCGCGCCGTTGCACGAGCCAGGCCCAGCCGGCGCCGAAGCCACGCAATGCGGCGGTGTCGAACTGCTGCCGCAATGCATCCAGGCTGCCGAACGAGGCGTCGATCGCGCTGGCCAGCGGCCCGCGCGGCGCGCTGCCGCTGGCGGTGGGCGGCGCCATGCCACGCCAGTAGAAATCCGTGTTCCAGGCCTGGGCGGCGTGTTCGAACAGCCGGCCCTGTGCGCGCCGCACGATGTCCTCGAGCGTGGCGTCCTCCAGCGCGGTGCCGGTGATCAGCGCATTGACGCGTTCGATGTCCGCCCGCTGGTGGTGGCCGTGGTGCTGCTCGACGGTCTCCCCCGACAGGTGCGGCTCGAGTGCGGTGTGGGGGTAGGGGAGGGCAGGGAGTTCGATGGGCATCCGGTGTGGCCGTGGCGGCTCGATGGGCGTGAGCGCTTACAATGGCCGGATTCTAATCCACGCTCTCCAATCCACGCCCCGCCACCGGCCGTCGCTCCGCGCCGCGGCGCAGGCGACGCAGGAGCCGTCCATGTCGGTGATGCAGCGCATCCAGTCCGCAATCGAAGCGCATCCCATCGTGCTCTTCATGAAAGGTACCCCCGAGTACCCGATGTGCGGCTTCTCCAGCCGGGCCGTCGAGAGCCTGCGCGCGGCGGGCCTGGAGGAGGGGCAGCTGCACGTGGTCAATGTGCTGGAGGACCCGGAAGTCCGCGCCAACCTGCCGCGCTTTTCCAACTGGCCGACCTTTCCGCAGCTTTTCATCCATGGCGAGCTGATCGGCGGCTGCGACATCACCGTCGAGCTGCACGAGTCCGGCGAACTCGCCCGCATGGTGGCCGAGGTGCGCAGCGCGTGAGCACCCCGGTGGCGTTGCCCCTGCCGCAGGCCTTGCCGCTGCGCGATCGCGTGGTCCTGGTGACCGGTGCATCCGGCGGGCTGGGTGCAGCCGCGGCGCGTGCCTGTGCCGCCGCTGGCGCACGCGTGGTGCTGCTGGGGCGCAAGGTGCCGCGGCTCAATCGCGTGCACGATGCGATCGCGGCCGACGGCGGCGATGCCGCGCTGTATCCGCTGGACATGGAAGGTGCGGGTCCTGACGACTACGCGGAACTCGCCTCACGCATCGCCGACGCCTGGGGCCGGCTGGACGGCGTGCTGCACTGCGCTGCCGAGTTCCGCGGCCTGGTCCCGCTCGACCATGCGGATCCCGCCGCGTTCGCCCGCGCGGTGCACGTGAACCTCACCGCCCGCTGGTGGCTGACCCAGGCCTGCGTGCCGCTGCTGCGGCAGGCCCCCGACAGCGCCGTGGTGCTGGTGATGGACGACGCGGACAGCGGCAGCCAGGCGTTCTGGGGCGGCTATGGCATCGCCCAGCGCGGCCAGGAGGCGATGGTGGAGATGCTCCACCGCGAGCTCGCCAACGGCCCGGTGCGCGTGAGCGGCCTGCGGCCCGGCCCGATGCGCACGCCACTGCGCGCACGCGCCTATGTCGACGGCGAGCACCTCGCACGCGATCCGGTCGACTGCGCGCCGTACTGCGTCGAGCTGCTGTCCGCTGACGGCGCATCGCATCGCGGCAAGGTATGGAGCCCCTCGCGATGACGGTGGCATCGGCGGCATTGCTGCTGTTCCTGATCCTCGATCCGCTGGGCAACATCCCGGTCTTTCTGAGCATGCTGCGGCGGCTGCCGCCACAGCGGCAGCGCATCGTGCTGGCGCGCGAGATGCTGATCGCACTGGTGGTGCTGATGCTGTTCCTGTGGGGCGGCAAGTACGCGCTGGAACTGATGCACCTGCGCCAGGAGTCGGTGGCGATCGCTGGCGGGATCATCCTGTTCCTGATCGGCATCCGGATGATCTTCCCCAGCCCGCAGGGGCTGATGGGCGAGATCCCCGACGGCGAGCCCTTCATCGTGCCGATGGCGATCCCGCTGGTGGCCGGCCCGTCGGGCATGGCGGCGGTGATGCTGATGGGCAGCAACGAACCGGACCGCCTCGGCGAATGGAGCCTTGCGCTGCTGATCGCCTGGGGCGCGACGGCGGCGATCCTGTTCTCCTCGACCTGGCTCTACAAGCTCCTCGGCCTGCGCGCGCTGACCGCGCTTGAGCGGCTGATGGGCATGCTGCTGGTGGCCATCTCGGTGCAGATGCTGCTCGATGGCGTCACCAGCTATCTGGCCAGCGGCGTCGCCGCCGCGTGAACAGCGGATGACGCTGTCTGTGGCCGCCGTTCATGCCGGAAACGCGAAATATCTGCAGCGTCAACCACTTGCGACATTCCGCCGTGGTCATGGCACTGTCATATCGACGGTCTAGCATGTTAATCTGCTGTTAACCGCTACGGGCCTGCACGCCCGTCGCTCCGCAGGGGCACCTTCCAGCCGTTCGTTGTTGTCGTCCAACGCCACCTGTTGGCTGCACGCAGCCGCCTTTCCGTTCCGTTCCCAACGTACCCTCGAGGCCACACCATGAGCTCCAAGTACCGCGTCCGCCTGTCCCGGTTGTCGCTCGGTCTGATCGTTGCGCTCGCCGCAGCGCCCGCTTTTGCACAGAGCACGTCCGCCGGTGTCGGCGGCCAGGTGCTCGGACCGAACGGCCAGCCGGTCGTCGGCGCGGAAGTGACCATCGTCCACACCGAGTCGGGCACCGTCAGCCGCGCCACGACCGACGCCAACGGTCGCTACAACGCCCGCGGCCTGCGCGTGGGTGGCCCGTACACGATCACGATCAACAAGGCGGGCGAGGGCACCAAGACCGAAGACGACGTCTACCTCAACCTCAACCAGGTCAACCAGGTCAATGCGCAGCTGACCGGTGACATGACCACGCTCGAGCGCGTGGTGGCCGTGGGCGTTGCCGGCGGCTCGGAAGTCTTCAGCGCCACCAAGATGGGCACAGGCAGCAACGTGACCCGCGAGATGATCGAGGCGCTGCCTTCGGCCAATCGCAACATCCAGGACTACATCCGCCTCGATCCGCGCATCGCGCAGACCGACAAGGTCGACGGCTCGATCTCCGCTGGCGGCCAGAACTCGCGCTACAACGTGATCCGCATCGACGGCATCAGCTCCAACGATCCGTTCGGCCTGGAGTCGAACAACCTGCCGACCGCGCGCCAGCCCGTTTCGATGGACGCGATCGAGGAAATCAGCGTCGACCTCGCCAACTACGACGTGACGGTGGCCGGCGGTACCGGTGCTGTGGTCAATGCGGTGACGAAGTCGGGTACCAACGATTTCAGCGGCAGCGTGTACCACACGATCCGTGATGCCGACTGGGTGGCGGACAACCTCGACGAGAACGGCGGCGGTGGCTTCACCGGCTTCGAGAAGGAAGAGACCTGGGGCGCGACGCTTGGTGGTCCGCTGATTCGCGACCGCCTGTTCTTCTTCGCCAACTACGAGAAGTTCACCCGTAGCGCGCCGAGCACCAGCTTCGCGGGCACCCCGTACGGCCGCGGTGAGATCACCGACGCGCACATCGCACGTGTCCAGGCCGCCGCCCAGCGCTTCGGCTTCGACGCCGGCGGCCTCACCGGCCCGGCCAACAAGACCGACGTCGAGGAGTACGCAGTCAAGTTCGACTGGAACATCAACGACAACCATCGTGCCACCTTCCGTTACAGCAAGATGGAAGAGGTGGTGCCGAAGTTCCCCGCCATCCAGAACTCCAACATCTCGCTGAGCAGCCACTGGTACGACCAGGTGAAGTCGTTCGAGAGCCAGGTCGGTGAGCTCTTCAGTGACTGGTCCGAGAACTTCTCGACCGAGCTCAAGGTGTCGCGTCGCCAGTACGACTCGGTGGCCAATCCGTACGCCAACCTGCCGTATTTCCGCATCGACGGTTTCGGTTCGTCCAACCTGCGCTTCGGTACCGAGCAGAACCGCCACGTCAACGTCATCGAGACCGACCAGCTGACCGCGTTCGGTGCCGCCAACTGGTACATCGGCGACCACACCCTGAAGTTCGGCTTCGACTACGAGAACAACGACGTCCTGAACTTCTACGGCCGCAACCTCAACGGCGTGTGGACCTTCGGCAGCCTGGAGGCCTTCGAAGCCGGGACCCCCGCGCGTTACGAGCTGCGCGCCCCGCGTCCCGGTGGCAGCCTGGCCGACATCCCGGCCGACTACGAGATCAAGAACACCGCGTTCTTCCTCCAGGACACCTGGTTCGTCAACTACAACCTCAGCCTGATGTTCGGCCTGCGCTACGACAAGCCGTCCTTCGGCGGCCGTCCGATCTACAACCCGCGCATCGAGGAGCTCTACGGCCTCGACAACACCAATACGATCGATGACGGCCTGCTGCAGCCGCGCTTCGGCTTCAACTACACCTTCGACAGCGATCGCCCGACCCAGCTGCGTGGCGGCGTGGGCCTGTTCCAGGGCGCAAGCCCCAATGTGTGGCTGGCGGGTGCGTTCCAGAACACCGGCCTGAACTTCGTCGAGTACGACCTGCGTGGCGCTGCGATCCCCGCGTTCGACCCGACCCTCCCGCCGACGATCCCGCCGGGCGGCAACGCCCTGCTGGTCGCCGACATCATGGAGCCGGGCCTGAAGCTTCCGTCGGTGTGGAAGGCCAACATCGCGCTCGACCACGAACTGCCGTGGTACGGCATCGTGGCTTCGGCCGAAGCGCTGTTCACCAAGAACAAGGAGGCGCTCTGGTTCGACCGCGTGGACGTCGGCACTCCGACGGCCATCGGGCAGGACGGCCGCCTGATCTACTGGAACGAGGCCGGGCGCGACGTCAACAATGCGCTGCGGGTGAGCACCAGCTGTCGCAACATCGAGATCAGCCACGGGTGCTTTGGTGCGACCAACCGCGCCAACAAGCCGCGCGACGTCAACCAGGCGATCGTGGTGCGCAACAACTCCGAGGGCAGCGCCCAGCAGTTCACGCTGAGCCTGAGCAAGCCCATGATCGAGAACTGGTCGTGGACGGTGGGCTACACCTACACCCATGCGACCGACTTCAGCCCCGCGACCAGCTCGCAGAACTCGTCGAACTGGAACAACACGCTGGTCTTCCAGACCAACCAGCCCGAGGCCTACAACTCGCGCTATGCGATCAAGGACCGCTTCACCGGCGTGCTGACCTGGCAGAAGGCGTTCTTCGGCGACAACAGGACCTCGGTCTCGATGTTCTACGAAGGCCGCTCGGGTCGTCCGTTCAGCTACATCTTCTACAACGACGTCAACGGCGACAGCGGCGTGACCAATGACCTGTTCTACGTGCCGAACGGCTACGGCGACGTGCTGTTCACCGGCGGCGCGCCGATGGAGCAGGCGTTCTTCGACTGGCTGAACCAGAACCCCGAGCTCAAGAGCTACCAGGGCGGCGTGGCTCCGGCCAACGCATTCCGCGCGAGCTGGGTCAACAGCTTCGATGTCCGCATCAGCCAGGAGTTCCCCGGTTTCATGGACGGTCACAAGGCCGAGGTGTCGCTGGACATCATGAATTTCGGCAACCTGCTCAACAAGGACTGGGGCCACATCAACGACTACGGCTTCTTCGCCACCCGTCGTGTGGCCAACTACGCGGGTATCGATCCGGCCACCGGCAAGTACATCTACAACTTCACCGGTCGGACGGACAACGAGTCGCTGCAGGAAGTGAACAACGACGGTGTCAACACCGCCGTGTCGCGCTGGTCGGTGATGCTGGGCCTGCGCTACCGCTTCTGATCCCTCACGCCAACTGCAATACGGAACGGCCGGGCTTGCCCGGCCGTTTCCTTTTGGCCGGACGGCTGCGCTACAGTTCGCCGGCTCGGACGACAGATAAAAGAAGAGACAGATGGAACAGCGGATCGAGGCATCGACGATGCCGGTGGTGAGTGCGCGGATCTACCCAAGCGGCAGCCTGGACGTGCTGTCGCGCGAAGAGGTCGCCCGGCTGAAGGACGCCTCCAGCGGCGGCCTGCACGACCTGCTGCGCCGGTGCGCGCTGGCGGTGCTGACCAGCGGCAGTGCCAGCGACGACCCGCGCGCCGCGCAGGAGCTGTACCCGGGTTTCGACATCCAGGTGCTGCAACAGGATCGCGGCGTACGCATCGAGCTCATCGACGCACCCGCGATGGCGTTCGTGGATGGTGAGATCATCCGCGGCGTGGCCGAGCTGCTGTTCGCGGTGGTGCGCGACCTGGCGTACAGCGCCATCGAGTTCGATGACTGCGCGGAAGAGCAGCAGGATTCGGAGGGCATCACCAACGAGATCTTCGGCCTGCTGCGCAATGCACGCCTGCTGCAACCGGCCGATCCCAACCTGGTGGTGTGCTGGGGCGGCCACTCGATCAATCGGGACGAATACGAGTACGCCAAGCTGGTCGGTTACGAGCTCGGCCTGCGCGGCATGGATATCTGCACCGGGTGCGGCCCAGGCGCGATGAAAGCGCCGATGAAGGGCGCCAACGTGGCGCATGCCAAGCAGCGCCGCAGCGAGTCGCGCTATATCGGCATCACCGAGCCGGGCATCATCGCGGCGGAGTCGCCGAACCCGATCGTCAACCACCTGGTGATCATGCCGGACATCGAGAAGCGTCTCGAATCGTTCGTGCGACTTGGCCACGGCATCATCGTGTTCCCCGGCGGCGTGGGTACGGCCGAGGAGATCCTCTACCTGCTCGGCCTGCTGATGCGCGAGGAGAACGCGGGCGTGCCGTTCCCGCTGATCCTCACCGGCCCGACCGCTTCGGCGCCGTACTTCGAGCAGATCGACCAGTTCCTGCGGCTCACACTCGGCGAAGCCGCGACGTCGCGCTACGAGATCATCGTCGCCGACCCCGCGAGCGTCGCGCGACGCATGGCCGCCGGCATCAAGCGCGTGCGCTCGCACCGCATCGAGCAGAAGGACTCGTTCTACTTCAACTGGTCGATGACGATCCCGCTGGAATTCCAGCAGCCGTTCGTGCCCACCCACGAGGCGATGGCATCGCTCGACCTGCACCGCGGCCGGAAGCCCCACGAGCTCGCCGCCGACCTGCGCCGCGCGTTCTCCGGCATCGTCGCCGGCAACGTCAAGGAAGACGGTATGCGCCGGGTGGAGGAGCACGGCCCGTTCCAGATCCACGGCGATCCCGACTTCATGCAGGCGCTCGATGCGCTTCTGCAGGCCTTCGTCGCCCAGCGCCGGATGAAGATCTCCGGCCAGTACCGCCCGTGCTACGAGGTGGTGGTCTGACAGGCAGCCCTGCCACCGGCCGGGCTGAGAGAGCCCGTCTGCCGGGAAAGACCGCGTCGTTCTTGTTGAGCCCCTCTCCCGCCAGCGGGAGAGGGTGCCCCGAAGGGGCGGGTGAGGGGCGGGTGAGGGGCGGACACCATGCGGCGCCAGTCGCCCCAGCCCACGTGCTTCATACGCCGTGAGCCCCTGACCGCACCTGCCCGGACGTCCGTCCGCCCATTCCGACCGCTTGTCCCCATCCGGCTTGCGGCCCCCAGTGGTGCGGCTAGGCTACCCGGGGGCCCATGCGGGCAAGGGGAGCGCGCAATGCGCAACAGGGGTTTCACGCTGGTGGAGCTGATGGTCACCGTGGCCATCGTGGCGATCCTCGCCGCCATCGCGTTTCCGAGTTTCGAATCGACCATGCGGTCGAACCGCGTAGCCACGGCCACCAACGAGCTTCAGGCGAGCATCTCGCTTGCGCGTTCGGAAGCGATGCGAAATCCGAATGGCGCCGCAATCTGCACGAGCCGCGCCGGGACGGCCTGCGATGGTGAGTGGTCGGACGGGTGGCTGGTCTGGATCGATACCGACGGCGATGGGCAGCTGGATTCCGGAGAGCGCGTGGTGCGTTTCTCGCAGAGCAATTCGAAGCTGTCGTTTACCGGTACCTCCACTGCCGGTAGCGCGAAGGCGAAGCTGATCCGCTTCGACCAGCGTGGCCGGCTGCGCAGCGATGATGCCAGCGAGCGCACGATCGTGTTCCGGCCTACGCACTGCAGCTCGGGCCAGCAACTGGTGCGCACCCTCGTCCTGGGCTCATCGGGACAGCCGCGCGTGGCCAAGGGAGTCTGCGCATGAATCGGTTCGGTAGTGTCCGCCGCGGCGGTCGCGCCCAGGTCGGGGGCTTCAGCCTGATCGAGGTCCTGATCGCCCTTGTGGTCCTCGCACTGGGTCTGCTTGGTTTTGCCCTGCTGCAGACGTTGAACCTGCGCTACACGCAGAGCGCGAATTACCGGACCCAGGCCACCAACCTGGCATACGACCTGCTCGATCAGATGCGATCGAATCATTACGCCGCCGCCTGGTATGCAGGGCCGGCGGGTGCGAGCTTCGAGCCCGGCGACGTCACCAGCAGGCAGTGCGGTCGCGACGTCGGCACCGTGACGATCGAACAGAACGTTGCGCGTTGGCAGTGCCAGGTATTTTCCGCACTCGGAGACCAGGCGCGTGCCACCGTGACCTACAACAACCGGGACGTGGTGGTGACGTTGAACTGGGGTGAGCGTCTCGAGCTGGGGCCCTCCTCGACCACCTTCCAGGTGAGGACCGTGCTATGACCGGAGCTCGTCTTTCCAGGGGCGTGTCGCTCATCGAGCTGATGATCGCGCTACTGATCGGAAGCCTGCTGATCCTCGGGCTCGTGCAGGTCTTCAGTGCGTCGCGCACCGCGTACCAGTTGTCGGAAGGCATGTCCCGGGTGCAGGAAAACGGGCGTTTCGCGCTTGATTACCTGCAACGCGATATCCGTCTCGGCGGACACTTCGGATGCGTGAACGACCAGGCGCACTGGGTGAAGGACGCGACGGAGGGCGTCCAGGTCCACCTGGGCACGGGGTTGGCGTTGACGCACCCATTGAACTTCTCCGTTTCGGTGCAGGGCTACGAAGCCACAGGGACGGCACCCGGGAATTCGCTTGCCATCGGAAGTGCGACTGCGGGCTGGAATCCCGGGTTGCCCGCCGCCATTTCGGGCCTGAGCGTTCCGCCGATCGCCGGCAGCGATGTGCTCGTGCTGAGGTATCTCGGAGCCCGCGGCACGCCGGTGACGTCCATCACTGGTAGTGCCGGTGCCGAAGTGCTGAATTTCCCCGCTGCAGGCTGGGTCGGGCTTACGGAGGAGGGCGTGACGTCTCCCACCCTGTACGGGATTGCCGACTGCTCGCATGCATCGGTGTTCCCGGGCACCGGTAGCAGTGGCCAGGTGAGCGTGAGCAGCGGAATCGTTTCACCGGCGACCGGCCTGCTTGGCCGCTACACCGCCCATCCGTCCGGCCAGACACTGCTGTATCGCGCCAATTCGATCGTCTACTACGTCGGGCTCAACCCGGTGGGCGAGCCCGCCCTCTACCGCGCGCGCGCCACGTCCGCCGGTGGGTACGGAGTACCCGAAGAGCTGGTGGAGGGGGTGGAGAGTCTTCAGCTCCTCTTCGGCCAGGACGCCACTCCGCAACTGGGCCCGACGACCCCGCCGGTCGGAAACATCACCAGCCAGAACACCGCCGCGACATTGCTGGCAGGGGCCGCGAACGACGTGCAGCGGGCGAACCAGTGGCGGCGCGTCGGCCTGGTGCAGGTCGGCCTGCTGATGCGCAGTCCGCAGCGCGCCGCCGCGCCCGATATCACCGACGCCTCCAACCACCTGCGGGTACTGGGCACCGTTTTCCAGCCGCCGGCAACCGACGACGGTCGCTTCCGCGCGAGCTACGAAACCACCATCGCACTGCGCAACCGACTTTTCGGTAACTGACCATGTCCAGATCGACTCTGTCGCGCCGTCCACCCTCCCTCCGGCAACAGCGGGGCGCGGTGCTCTACATCGCACTGATCATGCTCATCCTGCTGGCGCTGATCGGCCTGGTGGCGATGCAGGTCGCGGGCATGCAGGAGCGGATGGCGGCGAACTACAACGCGGTGAACCAGGCCTTCCAGCGCGTGGAGGGTCTGGTGCGCAACGTGGAATGCAACCTTGAGGATCTCGAGAATCGTCTGCCCAACAGCTGCACGGACGTACTGTCCGGCGTCAGCATCTCCTACCGCTGCGATGACGGGCACGACACGGGCGTCTGGGTGAGCGGGCGGACGCTTGCATCCGCCCCCGCGCTCAACGTCCGCAAGATCGACGAATGCGTGGTCGGGGAGAGCCCCATTGCAATGGGCGTTGGTCCAATGGGCGAGACCAGTCCCATCGTGATGTACCAGATCAGTGGTTACGACACCGATCTTCCCAACCAGGTGGGCGCGCCGGCGCCAACCACCGCTGCCGCGCTCGATACCGTATTCAAGCTCTGAGGCCCGCAATGAAGACCTCCACGCAGATCCTCGCCGCAGTCGGTGTCCCCTTGATCGCGCTGAGCGGATGGTTGGCCTATTCGGTGTACGCCGCGCAGGCGAAGCCTGGCGCGCCGCTCGCCCAGGCTCCGATGAACACCCAGGTGCAGGTGCCGCCCGCCTTCATCATGGCGGTGGATGATTCCGGCTCGATGACGTTCCACAACCAGTTTCCAGGTCGCGACGGATATGCCTGCTGGTCGGGGAGTTCGTTTTTCTCGAGCGGTGGAGTCCTGCGAACGTCTGGCACCTGTAATTTCGCCTACAGCTACACGGGGCCGCGGATCGGTGCTACCTATCTCGGTATTCCCCCGGTCGATACCCATGGTTTCGCGCGCTCTCCTGACTTCAACCCCTCGTACTTCGATCCCGAAATCACCTACGAGCCTTGGCTGAACGCTGATGGCACGCCCTATGGCGGGGACGCGGACCTCAATAACACACGCATTGATCCCCGTTACAGTGACACGATCTCGCTACCTTCCGACTTCAACGAAGTCGCGGAGCGGTCGAGGTTCAATACCCGGAGCAACATGTTTCTGCCGGCAGGGACGAAGTACAGGCTCGATGGCGATAACAATGCGAGCTGCGGCGGGCTTTCGAATGGCGGAAATTCCAGCTGGAAGACGGTGGGAACCGGGGGGCAAACGGTAACCGCGAATTGCGTGATCTATATCGAGTATTGGCCGGCCACGTTCTTCCTCAGGGAAACGGTTGCGAACACGGCGCCTACGATCTCAGCTCCGGGGTATTCCGGAATCACGCCGGTGCGCGTGCAGAACGCATGCGGAAGTGGCTGCCACATGTGGAAGTACACGATTCCCAGAGGTGGCTCGGACAAACGCGCGTTGCAGAACTTCGCGAACTGGTACTCGTTCTACGGCAATCGTAACCGTGCGATGGTCGCAGGCATGACCCGCTCGATGGCGACAGTCAATAACATGCGGGTCGGTTATTTCACGATCAACAGTCACGCCAGTAACGACAATCCGGTGGGTAATTCCAATGAGCGCGTCTGGATGCGCGACATGGCAGTGCCCGCCGACCGCACCGCGCTGTGGACCAACATGCTAGCGCTGCCTGCAAGCGGCGGTACTCCCAATCGGCAGGCTGTTTATGCAGCGGGACAGCAGTTCCGCAGGACGACTACCGATCGCGGAGGGGCGCCGGTTGCACTGGCATGCCAGCGTAACGCGATCATGCTGTTCACGGATGGATTCAGCAACAACAACGGCCCATCGGTCGGTAACGTGGACCAGAATATGGGTGCGCCGTTCCGTGATGGCCACTCCGACACCATGGCGGATATCGCGAGTCTTTACTATCTGGACGACGCCGATGGGAAGTCACCGATCCGCCCCTACATGCAGGCCGGCCAGGTGCCTGTTCCTTCAACTTGCCCCAGCAGTGATCCCCGGGTGAACTGCCAGAAGAATCTGCACGTCAATTTCTATGGTGTGACACTGGGGGGGCGCGGCAACCTGTACGACCCGGATAATCCGGCCGACCCGTATGAAACCGCGGCTGTCTATAACAACTGGCCGTCCCGCGAGAACGACAACCGCAGCACGATCGACGACATCTGGCACGCCGCCGTGAACACGAGGGGCGAATTCATCAACGCGCGTACGCCGGTGGACATCGTGAACGCGATGCGCCGCATCCTCGGCAATGTTGCGGGCGGTGCCACGCCTTCCGGGACGCTCGCACTGACGGGTGCGCGCATCGGCGCCGGCTCGCTCGGCGTGGAGCCCGGATACGAGGTCAAGAACGAGGGGACCGACTGGCTGGGCACGCTGTCGGCCTTCCGTCCTTCCATCAGTGCCGATGGAACGGTGTCGCAGGTCGAGGCCTGGCAGGCGAACTTCCCTTCCCACACGACCCGTGCAAGCAAGACCTTCTTCGCGCGGGACAACGCGGTGCTGCCGTTCAACTCGACCAACGTGTCGCTGGCCAACCTCTGCGCGACGCCGGTCGACCGGTACCCGGGCATGTCCCGATGCAGCGCGTCGGATCTGACCTCGCTCGGGGCAACTTCCGCAACGGCCGTGCGCTACCTCCTGGGCGATGTCTCGCTGGAGCGTCGCAACGGCGGCGCGCTCCGTGACCGGTCCTCGGTACTGGGTGATATCGTCAACTCCACGCCGGTCGTCAGCGCTCCCCGCGACGACTACGGTTACAGGTCGATCGCAGGCGACATCGGGACCAGCTACAACAGTTACCTCACGTCCAAGGGCAGCAGGCCGTACATGGTGTACGTCGGCGCCAATGACGGAATGCTGCATGCATTCCATGGCGGGATGAACGCATCCGGTGGCGTGGTCGCAGGAGGGGGGCGCGAAGAGTTCGCCTACATCCCCGCCACGTCGATCGGGCACATGGGGAACCTGCTGTTTCCGTACGATCCCGCGAATGGCGGTGACCAGAAGTTCGATCACCGCTATTTCGTGGATGGCCCGATCGCGGTGTCGGATGTCTGCGGGACCACCTGCACCGCGTCGGGCCATTGGAAGACGGTGCTGGTGGGTACATCCGGTGCTGGCGGTCGTAGCGTGTTCGCGCTCGACGTCTCCAATCCCACTTCGTTCGGTGCGGCCAACCGCATGTGGGAGATCAACGACCTCAATACGAACCTTCCAGTCAACGTCCGCAACAATATCGGCTTCGTGCTGGGACGCCCGGTCATCGTGCCGGTGAAGAGCGGCAGCAGCGTGAGGTGGAAAGCGATCTTCGGTAATGGCTACAACAGTGAAAGCGGCAAGGCGGTCCTGTTCGTGGTCGACCTGAGCGGTAGCTTCAGTGCATCCAATATCCGGATGATCGAAGCCGAAGCGTCAGGCGCACCCGGGGGCAAGAACGGGCTGGGGAATATCGTCGTTGTCGATCGCTCCGGTGCCCTGGGCGCCGTTCGCGACGGGTTTGCGGACGTGGTCTATGCGGCCGACCAGAAGGGGTCCATCTGGAAGTTCGATCTCCATGATGCGACCGATGCCAAGCTCACGGTCCCGCTTTTCACGAGCAACTCGTTCGTTGAAGCCGGGGTGACCCAGCGCCAGCCTATCATTGGCGGGATGACCGCTGCGACCGGCCCTGGCGGGGGTGTCATGCTGTACTTCGGTACCGGCAGTTTTTCCTTCGTCGGTGATGCGACGGACACCACCCAGCAGTCGTTGTATGCAGTCAACGACACCGCAACGGGTGCGGTGACCACCACGGTGACGCGCGCACAGCTGGTCGCGCGCACTGTCAACACCGCAGTCGACGGCGCCCGCACGCTGGGCAACCCGTCCACCGTGACGGGTGCACGCGGGTGGTATGTCGACCTCCCGGCGGGCGAGCGCTTCGTGGGCAATCCGCGTATTGCATCGGGCGTGGTGTTCATGCCGACGTACACCCCACAGGTGGGCTCGGGCGGATGCTCCACAACGGGCCGCAATGCGTTGTTCGGTCTCAATGCGCGGACCGGCGCGGCGGCGCTCGGCAATGTGCGTCAGGGCAGCCCGAACGGCACCACCCCGGCTCCGGGCACGGCGTCGCTGCAGCTCAATACTCCAGGGACGGCGCCGGTGAAGGATGTTGGCGTGACCGTACTGCCCCGCGTTGGCCCAGCAGTGCCTGATCCCACGCTACCGCCCGGTACGCCGCCTGGCACGCCGCCCGCGCCTCCCGCGCAGGGTTGCTGGATGACGGTTACTGCAGCTGGTCTGGTGGACCCTCTGTACCTGCCGTATCCCTGTGGTCGCCAGTCCTGGAGGCAGGTGCAATGATGTCCTTGATTCCCTTGATGTCCGATCGGTCGACTCGAGGAGCCCTTGGCGCCCACCAGCGGGGTTTCACCCTGATCGAGCTGATGGTCGTGGTGGCCGTGGTCGCGATCCTCGCCGCCATCGCGTATCCGTCGTACCAGGACCAGGTGCGCAAATCCCGTCGCGGGCAGGCGAAGGCTGACCTGGTCGAGTATGCGCAGCTCGCAGAGCGGTTCCACACGGTCAACAACACCTATGTGGGCTTCACCGCGCCCACCCAGTCGCCCCGGCAGGGCACCGCCTTCTACGGAATCGCCGTGTCGGGTCTGACCCAGAGCGCCTTCAACCTGGTGGCGACGCCGGTCGCAGGCGGGCCACAGGCGGCCGATCGATGCGGGACCTTGCGGATCAACCAGTCAGGCGTGAAGTCGCACTCCAAGGGAACCGTCGACGAGTGCCAGTTCGGGACCCTCGTGCCCTAGGGCTTCGTGCATTCCGCGGCTGGCTTGCTTGACCGGCAGCACGGAGCCACTACAATACGCGTCCCCGCCCGAATAGCTCAGCCGGTTAGAGCACTTGACTGTTAATCAGGGGGTCGTTGGTTCGAGTCCAACTTCGGGCGCCAGATGATGTGAAAGGCCGCGGATCTCCGCGGCCTTTTGCTTTTGGCAAACTCGCGGCCGCTCTGTGCAGGTATCGCGATGCGGCAAGCAGGGCCCTGTGTTGCCGTCGGCCTCAGCCGTGACACCCGGGCCTACGGCGAAGTGGGCCAGCTCAGCGCGGGCAGTCGGTCGGCTTCCGCGGACGCTCGCTGCGCACGCGTCCCAGGTTGTTGACGACCACGGTGCCGGCGAGGTGCTCCCCGGCGCACAGCCGCACGGTCTGGTTGCTGTGGGCACTGCGGCCGTCGTGCTGGTAGCGCAGGTAGCGTCGGGTGGCGGTCACGGTCAGGCCTCGGGGCATGGCTTCGCGGCTGCCGAGGATGTCGGCCGTGTGGTCCGGTTGGCGGTTGCCGTCCGGGTCGAGGAAGAACATCCAGCCCTGGGTCCAGTCCGAGTCGTCGCGGCAGCGGTGGTCGGTGCTGCGTGGGCAGATCACCAGCTGGCTGCGGCGTGCGATGGCGGTACTGCGGGCGGCGGCGAGGTCGGCGCTGATGCGATGCATGGCGGTCTGAACGCGCAAGCGGGAGAGGGAGTCGGCGAAGGCCGGCAGGCCGATGGTCAGGGAGACGGCGAGGACCGTCAGCACGGTCATCATTTCGATCAGGGTCACGCCCGCATTGCTGCGCTTCATCGCACCGGCCTCCATGCCGCGTTGTCGATGGCGGAAGGATGGGGCGTGTGGCGGGTGCGGCCCATCGGCGCGGAGCGTGGTGTGCTGTAGGAAAAGTGGCCTGGGGCGCCGTCATCCCCCTTCAGGGCATCTTCTCCCGCAGGCGGGAGAGAGGGGCGATCCCGGCCACGCACGGGTCGCCCACGTCGCTACGTACCGGGCCTTTCCCACATTCCGCTATCGGTCACGTCGCGCTGCGGCACGGGGCCTAGACTGGTCGCTTTCCGCTGGTCCGTCATCGATGAGCTCAAGCCGCGAACCCTTCAAGCTGGTCTCCCCGTATTCGCCCGCTGGCGATCAGCCGGCGGCGATCGCGCGCCTGATCGACGGCTTCCAGTCCGGACTGGCGCGGCAGACGCTGCTGGGCGTCACCGGCTCCGGCAAGACCTACACCATCGCCAACGTGATCCAGGCGGTGCAGAAGCCCACGCTGGTGATGGCGCCGAACAAGACGCTGGCGGCGCAGCTGTACGGCGAGTTCAAGTCGTTCTTCCCGCACAACGCGGTCGAGTATTTCGTCAGCTATTACGACTACTACCAGCCCGAGGCATACGTGCCGTCGTCGGACACCTTCATCGAGAAGGACAGTTCGATCAACGAGCACATCGAGCAGATGCGGCTGTCGGCGACCAAGGCGCTGCTGTCGCGGCCGGATGCGCTGATCGTGGCGACCGTGTCGGCGATCTACGGCCTGGGCGACCCCGAGGACTACCTCAAGCTGCGGCTGATCCTGGCGCGCGGCGAGCGCATCGAACAGCGCGCGCTGATCCGCCACCTCACCGAGCTGCAGTACACACGCAACGACACCGAGCTGCGCCGCGGCAGCTATCGCGTGCGTGGCGAGGTGATCGACGTGCATCCGGCCGAATCGGAAATGGAGGCGTTGCGCATCGAGCTGTTCGATGGCGAGATCGAGAACCTCAGCCTGTTCGATCCGCTTACCGGCGAGGTTCAGCGCAAGATTCCGCGTTTCACCGTGTATCCGAAGACCCATTACGCGAGCACGCGCGAAAGCGTGCTGACCGCCGTCGAGTCGATCAAGGTCGAGCTCAAGGAACGCCTCGAAGAACTGTATGCGCAGAACAAGCTGGTGGAGGCGCAGCGGCTGGCGCAGCGCACCCAGTTCGATCTGGAGATGATGGCCGAGGTCGGCTTCTGCAACGGCATCGAGAACTACTCGCGGCACATGACCCGGCGCGGTCCGGGCGAGCCACCGCCGACGCTGTTCGATTACCTGCCGCCGGATGCCTTGCTGGTGCTCGACGAATCGCACGTCACCGTGCCGCAGATCGGCGGCATGTACCGCGGCGACCGCGCGCGCAAGGAAACGCTGGTGGAGTTCGGCTTCCGCCTGCCGTCGGCGCTGGACAACCGGCCGCTGCGCTTCGAGGAATGGGAGGAGCGCGCGCCGCGGATGATTTTCGTGTCCGCCACGCCCGGCAAGTACGAGCTGGAGAAGTCCGAGGGCGAGGTGGTCGAGCTGGTGGTGCGGCCGACCGGCCTGATCGATCCTGAGGTCGAGATCCGCCCTGTCGCCACCCAGGTCGACGACCTGCTCGGCGAGATCCACCAGCGCGTGGCGATGGGCGACCGCGTGCTGGTCACCACGCTGACCAAGCGCATGGCCGAGAACCTGACCGAGTACCTCGGCGAGCACGGCGTGCGCGTGCGCTACCTGCACTCCGACATCGACACCGTGGAGCGCGTGGAGATCATCCGCGACCTGCGCCTGGGCCAGTTCGACGTGCTGGTCGGCATCAACCTGCTGCGCGAGGGCCTGGACATGCCCGAGGTGTCGCTGGTGGCGATCCTGGATGCGGACAAGGAGGGCTTCCTGCGTTCCGCCGGCTCGCTGATCCAGACCATCGGCCGCGCGGCGCGCAACCTGCGCGGCAAGGCCATCCTGTATGCGGATTCGGTCACCCGCTCGATGCAGGCGGCGCTGGACGAGACCGACCGCCGCCGCCAGAAGCAGGTCGAATACAACGCCGAGCACGGCATCACCCCGAAGTCGGTGCAGCGCGCGATCATGGACGTCATGGAGGGCGCGCGCGCCGATTCCGCGCTGGAGAAGAAGGGCCGCGGCCGCGGTCGGAAGGTGGCGGAGCAGGGCGAGGACTACGCGCGTCTGGATGCCTCCCAGGCGGCGGCGAAGCTGCGCGAGCTCGAGCAGAAGATGTACCAGCACGCCCGGGACCTCGAGTTCGAGGAAGCCGCCCAGGTGCGCGACCAGATCAGGCGCTTGAAGGAGGCAACGCTCGGTGGAGCAGCGGCCGCGCGCTGACGATTCCGCTTGCCGGGCGCGCCGGCCCGGGCTAGAATTCACGGCCTTGCCGGATGGCGAGGCATCGGGCGGTTAGCTCAGCGGTAGAGCACTACCTTGACATGGTAGGGGTCACAGGTTCGAACCCTGTACCGCCCACCAGAAACTGCAGATTCAATGGTGTTTCTGGATCGAGACCCTGGCGCAAGCCGGGGTTTTTCGCGTTCCGGGATCGGGATTCCTGATCACCGCTCGCAGTTCGCCGGTCAGCCCGCAGTCCGCCTCCAACCGACGCGGCCGATAGGATGCAGGGATGCCACGCCCTGCGCTCCCGTTCGCCGCGCCCGCCGCTGCCGCCATCCGCCGGTGGGTGCTGGGCGTATTCCCCCGCGGGGAGAGCGGTATCGATTACGACCACCCGCCCGGTGATCCCGGTCTGTTTGGGCCGCAATCGGTGACCTGGCGGGTGCATGCGGATTTCCCCGGCATGCTGGCTGGCGGCCTGTGCGCGCTGATGCTGCAGGCATTGCACCCACGGGCGCTGGCCGGGGTCTGGGACCATTCGGATTTCCGCGGCGACCTGGTCGGGCGGCTGCGGCGCACGACCGCCTTTGTCGCCGGGACCACCTTCGCCGGCACGGAGCAGGCGCAGCGCCTGGTCCGCCGGGTCACGGCGATCCACACCCGTGTGCGCGGCGAGACCGCCGACGGGGTTGCCTACGCGGCGGACGATCCGGACCTGCTGACCTGGGTACATGTCACCGAGGCGTACGCATTCCTGCAGGGCTTCAATGCCTATGCCGGGTTGCCGGGGCCGGCCGGCGTCGGGGACCGCTACTACGACGAGACGCGTCGCGTGGCCGAAGCCCTGGGTGCGCGCGATGTGCCCGCGGACGGTGCCCATGTCGCCGCGTACTTCGCACGTGTGCGCCCGGAGCTGTGCTACGACGCACGCTCGCGCGAGGTGCTGGCGGTGCTGGGCGACGTGCGCCTGCCCGTGCCGGGCGCCACGCTGTCGCGCGAACTGTTCCTGGGCGCCGGTGCCGCGTTGCTGCCGCCGTGGGCGGAAGCGCTGCTCGGGATCGGGCCGCTGCAGCGGGCGCGCCATCACGCCTGCGCCGGCGCGCTGCGGGCCGCGGCGCCGCTGTTCCGGATGGCATTGCCGGATGGCGTGGCGCCACGCGCGTGCCGCCGCGTGGGTGTGCCGGTGGAGATCCTGCGCGACTTCCGCGGGGTGCTTTGAACACGTTCCGCGGGGCGTGCGCGAACCTCACTTCACCCGCTGCTTCTCCAGCTTGCGGGCCAGCGTGCGGCGGTGCAGGCCGAGCCGCCGCGCAGCCTCGGAGATGTTGAAGTTGGTCTCGGCCAGCGTCTCGTGGATGTGTTCCCACTCCAGCGTCTTGATCGAGGTCTTGCGCGCGGTGAGCTCGACATCCACGGTGCCCTGCGCGCGGTCGAACGCGGCCTCGATGTCGTCGGTGTTCGACGGTTTGGCGAGGTAGTGGCAGGCGCCGAGTTTGATCGCCTCCACCGCGGTGGCGATGCTGGCATAACCGGTCAGCACCACGATCAGCATGTCCGGATCGTGCGCATGCAGCGCCTGTACGCAGGCCAGTCCGGAGCTTCCGTTGGCCAGCTTGAGGTCGACCACCGCATGGGTGGGGCTGAATTGCTGCAGTGCGGCCGGCAGGTCGTCGAGGCTGGCAGCGGAGCGCACGGCATAACCGCGGCGCTGGAAGGAACGGGCGAGCGTGCGCGCGAACGCGGCATCGTCCTCGACGACCAGCAACCTGCGCGTGGAGTCATTCGTCATCGGTGTCCTGCTCCTCGAGGGCCAGTGCCGACAGCGGCAGCACCATCGTCACCACGGCGCCGCCCATCGGGCGATTGCGGGCGGACAGCCGCCCACCGAGTGTACGGGCCACGTTGACCGACAGGAACAGGCCCAGCCCGCGGCCCGGTTCACCCTTGCTGGAGTTGTACGGCGTGCCCAGGCGTTCGAGGATCGCGGCGTCGAAACCGCTGCCGGAGTCGGCGACCTCGATCACCAGTTCGTTGCCGAGGCAGACCACGTCCAGCACGACGTGATCCGGCGAGGCCTCCAGCGCGTTGTCGAGCACGTTGAAGACCATCTGCCGCAGCCCGGGCTCGGACACCAGCGGCGGATCCTCGTCGCAGCGGTTGCGGTACTCGAAGTGGCGCACCGGCCGCGAGCGTTCCCATTCCGCGGCCATGTCGTCGAGGAACGCATGCAGCGTGGTCTCGCGTGGGGCCTCGCCACGCATCTCGCCGGCCGAAAGCAGGATGTTGGTGACGATCGCCTTGCAGCGCAGCACCTGCGCTTCCATCTCCGCAACGTCCTCGCGCAGTTCCGGCTCGGATGCGAACAGCGGCAGGCGCTGCCAGTCGCGCAGGATCACCGCCAGCGTCGACAGCGGGGTGCCGAGCTCATGCGCCGCACCACTGGCGAGCAGGCCCATCCGTACGATGTGCTCTTCCTCCGCCGCGCGCTGGCGCAGCGCGGCCAGGCGTGCCGCGCGCTCGCGCAGGATGCGTTCGATCCGCGCCACGAACACCACCAGCAGCGCGGCCATCAGCCCGAAACACACCAGCAGCCCCTGCACGTACGGGTCCGCAAGGCCATCGGCAGGATCGACTGGAATCCGGGTGGGGCCGGGAAACACCACCAGCAGCACCACGCCCAGCGCGGTCGCGGCCGCCACCAGCCAGGTGTACGGGGAGCGCAGCAGCACCGCGCCCAGTGCCACCTGCAACAGGTACAGGAACAGGAACGGGTTGCTGAGCCCGCCACTGAGATGCAGCTGCACGGTCAGCGAGGCCACGTCCACCAGCAACGCCACCAGCAGCGCGAGGCCGGTGATCCGGCTGCGGCCGTGCCACCACGCCAGGCTGAGCAGGTTGAAGACCACCAGCACGCCGAGCACCGCGAACATCGCCTGCAGCGGCAGCGTGATTCCGTATCCGAAGTGCACGACCAGGATCGCAGCCACCTGGCCGAAGGTGGCGATCCAGCGCAGCTGGATCAGCTGCTGCATGCTGCGCAGCCCGGCGTGGTCGGGGGTGCCGGTCAGGCCGGTGGGGCCGGGCAGGAGGTCCGCGACCGCGTCACCGGCCCGTGCGCGGTCGGACATCGGGAGACTCCTCGGAAGACTGCCCGCGATGGTGCCGGAAACGGCGCTCCAGCACGAACAGGCAGGCACCCGCGACCAGCGTCAGCACTGCCATCGCGAACCAGGTCAGTGCGTACTGGAGGTGGTGGTCGCGGAATTTCACCACCGTCATGCCGCCGCGCGGCCAGCCGGCCCGCGACGGATCATGCGCGGCGTCGATGAAGTATGGGGCGACGCGCCCCGCAGGCAGGCCGCGCGAGGCGGCGATGGCGGCGACGTCGCGCGAGTGCCAGCGGTCCGCGGCGGCGTCGTTCTCGCGCAGGAAGCCACCGCCGACCTCGGGCAGGCGCAGCAGGCCGGTCACCTCGGCGGGGCCCGGAATTGGCGGCGCCACGTCTGCCCCGGTGGGCACGAATCCGCGGTTGATCAGCACGATGTCGCCGGACGTGGTCTCCAGTGGCGACAGCTGCCACCAGCCGGCGCCCAGCCCGGTCACCGCCTGCGTGCGCGCAGGTGCGACGTCGAGCCACGTCCCGCGCAGGTGCACGTGGCGGTACTCGTCCTCTTCGGCGGTGATCGAGGCCCAGCGTGCGCGCGCTGGCGGATCGACCGGATCGGCCTGCACCCGGGCATCGACGCGGGCGATCAGCGCGTCCTTCCAGGCCATGCGCTGCAACTGCCAGGTGCCCAGCGCGACGAAGCAGAAAAAAGCCGCCGCAAGTGCGGCGGCGAAGACGATGCGAAGCACCGGCCGCCGTGACCGCGGAGTTGCGGCGGTGGCGGCCGGGGTCGGGCTCATTGCAGGTTCCGCAGCATCTCTTCCATGTCGTGCGGGCCCGGCATCATGTTGGTGTTCATGTGGTGCATGACCCACAACGACCCGGCAAGCACGATCACCACCAGCACCAGGGTGAAGATCAGCGCCAGCATGTTCCAGCCGCCTTCCGACTTCGGATTCATGTGCAGGAAGTAGATCATGTGCACGACCACCTGCACGGCGGCGAAGCCGAGCAGCACCACCGAGGTGACGGTGGCATTGGGCAGCACGTCGGCCATCACCAGCCAGAACGGGATCACGGTGAGGATCACCGACAGCACGAAGCCGGTGAGGTACTCCCTGGCGGAGACGTGCGGGATGCCGTCCTCGAGGTGGTTCTCGGGCGGATCCAGGGTGCCGTGGTCGCTTCCGGCGTGACCGCTCTTGCCACTCATGGCAGCACTCCCATCAGGTAGACGAAGGTGAAGACGCCGATCCAGACGACGTCGAGGAAATGCCAGAACAGCGACAGGCAGGCGATGCGCCGGGTATTGGCGCGGGTCAGCCCGTGCTTGTTGACCTGCACGCACAGCACCACCAGCCAGATCACGCCGAACAGCACGTGGATGCCGTGGGTGCCGACGAGGGCGAAGAACGCCGACAGGAACGCGCTGCGCTGCGGGCCCGCGCCCAGCGAGATCAGGTGCCAGAACTCGTAGAGCTCGATCGCCAGGAACGCGGCGCCGAGCACGCCGGTGGCGGCCAGCCAGCCGATCACCGCCTTCGACTGCCGGCGCTGCATCGCGATCATCGCGAAGCCGTAGGTGATCGACGACACCAGCAGGATCGCGGTGTTGGCGGCGATCAGCCGTAGGTCGAACAGGTCGGCCCCGGAAGGGCCTGCCGCGTACGAGCGCCCCAGCACGCCATAGGTGGCGAAGAGGCTGGCGAAGATCATCAGGTCGCTGAGCAGGTAGATCCAGAAGCCCAGCAACGTGCCGTTCTCGGGATGGTGCTTGTTGCCCGTATCGAGGAAGACCGGCGAGCCGTCCTCACGGGTCATGGCGATGGATTCAGACATGGACGTTCTTCAGTTGCTCGGTACGTGCGTGCTCGGTGGCCGCGACCTCGTCGGCGGGGATATGGAAATCGCGGTCGTAGTTGAAGCTGTGCCAGATCGCGTAGGCCACTATGGCCACGAAGCTCACTGACGCCAGCCACCAGATGTGCCAGATCAGGCCGAAGCCGCACACCGTGGCCAGCACCGACAGCACGATGCCGGCGGGGGTGTTCTTCGGCATGTGGATCGGCGTGAACCCGCTGGTCGGGCGCTTGAAGCCGCGCTCCTTCATGTCGGTCCAGGCGTCGTTGTCATGCACGACCGGGGTGAACGCGAAGTTGTAGTCCGGCGGCGGCGACGAGGTCGACCACTCCAGCGTGCGGCCGTCCCACGGGTCGCCGGTGACGTCTCGCAGCTGCTCGCGCTTGCGGAAGCTCACGTAGATGCAGATCAGGAAGCAGGCGATGCCGAGTGCGATCAGCACCGCACCGACCAGCGCGATCTGGAACCAGATCTGGTACGACGGATCCTCGAAATGGCTCAGGCGGCGGGTGACGCCCATCAGGCCAAGGATGTAGATCGGGGTGAACGCGACCCAGTAGCCGGACAGCCAGAACCAGAACGACAGCTTGCCCCAGAAGTCGTCGAGCTTGAAACCGAAGGCCTTCGGGAACCAGTGGGTCATCGCCGCGAACAGGCCGAACACCACGCCGCCGATGATCACGTTGTGGAAGTGCGCGACCAGGAACAGCGAGTTGTGCAGCACGAAGTCGGCCGGCGGCACCGCCAGCAGCACGCCGGTCATGCCGCCCACCACGAACGTCACCATGAAGCCGATCGTCCACAGCATCGGCACTTCGAAGCGGATGCGCCCGCGGTACATGGTGAACAGCCAGTTGAAGATCTTCGCGCCGGTGGGGATCGAGATGATCATCGTGGTGATGCCGAAGAACGAGTTGACGCTCGCGCCCGACCCCATGGTGAAGAAGTGGTGCAGCCACACCAGGTACGACAGCACCGTGATGCAGACCGTCGCGTAGACCATCGACGAGTAGCCGAACAGGCGCTTGCCCGAATAGGTGGACACCACCTCGGAGAACACGCCGAACAGCGGCAGGATCAGGATGTAGACCTCCGGGTGGCCCCAGATCCAGATCAGGTTCACGTACATCATGGCGTTGCCGCCAAGGTCGGACGTAAAGAAGTTGGTGCCTAGGTAACGGTCCAGCGTGAGCATGCCCAGCACCGCGGTGAGCACCGGGAACGACGCCACGATCAGCACGTTGGCGCACAGCGAGGTCCAGGTGAACACCGGCATCTTCATCATGTCCATGCCCGGTGCACGCATCTTGATGATGGTCACCAGCAGGTTCACGCCCGACAGCAACGTGCCTACGCCTGCGATCTGCAACGCCCACAGGTAGTAGTCCATGCCCACACCCGGACTGAAGCCGATCCCCGACAGCGGCGGGTAGGCCAGCCAGCCCGTGGCGGCGAATTCGCCCAGGAACAGCGACAGCATCACCAGCATCGCGCCGGCGGTGGTCATCCAGAACGAGAAGTTGTTGAGGAAGGGGAACGCCACGTCGCGCGCGCCGATCTGCAGCGGGACGAGGTAGTTCATCAGGCCGGTGATCAGCGGCATCGCCACGAAGAAGATCATGATCACGCCGTGGGCGGTGAAGATCTGATCGTAGTGGTGCGGTGGCAGGTAGCCGAGGTTGTCACCGAAGGCCATCGCCTGCTGGATGCGCATCATCAGCGCATCGGCGAAGCCGCGCAGCAGCATCACCAGGCCCAGCACCATGTACATGATGCCGATCTTCTTGTGGTCGATGCTGGTGAACCAGTCCTTCCACAACGTACCCCACAGGCGGTACCTGGTGATCACCGCGAGCAGCGCGAGGCCGGCGACCGCGGTGCCGACGAAGGCGGCCATGACGATGGGGTCGTGCAGCATGGGGATCGATTCCCATGACAGGCGACCGAAGAGGGGGGAATGGGGCAAACCGTGTTCAGGGGACATCTGGAGTTTCCGGAAGAACGCGATGAAGCGGTGGCGCAGGCGTCAGGGCGCCTGCAGGCCACCGACGACGGACGACAGCAGCGGAGCAACGGTTTCCACCGTGCACACGCCGGCGGAGATGTACGGGCCATTGCGGGCATCGCCCTGGCGGGGCAGGGCCAGCGCATCAAGGCCGCGCAGGCCCATGCCACCGGCGGAATCGAGCGCCATCATCTGGTCCATGCACAGGCGGTCGATGTCCACGCAGCGGTTGACGACCATGTCGAACATGCCGTCCTCGACGTTTGCGTAGTAGCGCACGGGCTCACGCTGGCTGGGCTTTTCCAGCGCGAGGTATTCGTCGCGCGTCAGCGCGTGGCCACTGCTGCGGGCCTTCGCGATCCAGCCGTCGAAATCGGCATCGGCCATGCCGTGGAAGCGGAAGCGCATGTGCGAGAAGCCGGCGCCGCTGTAGTTCGACGAGAAGCCCGCGTAATCACCCGGCTCGTTCATCACCGCATGCAGCGTGCTCTCCATGCCCGGCATGCCGTAGATCATGCCGGCCAGCGCGGGCACGTAGAACGCGTTCATGACCGACGACGCCGTGATGCTGAAGCGGATCGGGCGATCCACCGGCGCGGCCGCCTCGTTGACGACCGCGACGCCGTATTCCGGATAGATGAACAGCCACTTCCAGTCCAGGGCGACCACCTGGATCTCCAGCGGCTCGACGCCCTCGGGCACCGGGCGGTTGGCATCCAGACGTTCGAGCGGGCGGTAGGGGTCCAGCAGGTGCGTGCTGATCCAGGTGATCGCGCCGAGCGCGATGATGATCAGCAGCGGCACGCCCCAGATCACCAGCTCGAGCTGGGTGGAATGGTCCCAGTCCGGGGTGTACTTGGCCTTGCGGTTGGACGCGCGGTAACGCCACGCGAACACGAACGTGAGGATGATCACCGGTACGATGACGATGAGCATCAGCACCGTCGCAACGACGATCAGGTTGCCCTGTTGCGCCGCCACGTCGCCGGGCGGGGAGAGCAGCAGCAGGGAGTTGCAGCCTGAAAGCAGAGCGGCGAGCCCGAAGGCGGCGGCGATGCGCAGGATGGATCGGAAACGGGTCATGAGGGTTCTACGGCCGGGTGACACGAGCCGGCCACTCTAGTCCGGCGCACCCGCGTCGGCGATTGGACGTTTTGTCCCATCGCGTCCTACCGGCAAGGCTGCGAAACTTGCCGATGCTGGCGGGACTGCATCCGAGCGGTCCCGCGCTCCCCCCGTTCCATATCTGCGAGCAGAACGTCGATGTCCATGCATCCCGATGCCACCCTGTCCGATCACGACCATGGCACCAAGGCCAGCCACGATATCGCACCTGGCGAGATTGCCGTCGGCGTGGTGATCGGGCGCGCGTCGGAGTATTTCGATTTCTTCGTCTACGGCATCGCCTCGGCGCTGATCTTCCCGTCCATCTTCTTCCCCTTCCTCGACCGGCTGGAAGGCACGCTCGCCGCATTCGCGGTGTTCGCCCTGGCGTTCGTTGCGCGGCCGTTCGGCACCGTGCTGTTCATGAAGATCCAGTCGCGCTGGGGCCTGGGCGTGAAGCTCACCAGCGCGTTGTTCCTGCTCGGCACCGCCACCGCGGGCATCGCCTTCCTGCCCACCTACGGCAGCCTGGGCATGCTGGCCATCGTGCTGCTCGCGGCGTTCCGGACCCTGCAGGGCGTGGCGCTGGGCGGCTCGTGGGATGGTCTGCCGTCGCTGCTCGCGCTCAACGCGCCGAAGGAGCGTCGCGGCTGGTACGCGATGCTCGGCCAGCTGGGCGCGCCGCTGGGTTTCATCGTCGCCGCCGGCGTGTTCGCATTCCTCTACGCCAGCCTGAGCATGGACGACCTGCTGGCCTGGGGCTGGCGCTATCCCTTCTTCGTCGCGCTGGCGATCAACGTCGTCGCCCTGTTCGCGCGCCTGCGCCTGGCGGTGGCCGACGAATACCGCAACAAGATGGACGAGCTCGAACTCGAGCCGACACCTGTGCGCGAGCTGTTCCAGGCCAAGGGCCGGCACGTGTTCATCGGCGCGTTCGCCGCGCTGTGCAGCTACGCCCTGTTCCACATCGTCACGATCTTCCCGCTGTCGTGGATCCTGCTGTATTCCGAGCAGTCGATCCCGGCGTTCCTGGTGATCCAGATCATCGGCGCGTTCCTGTGCGCCGGGGCGATCGTGGCCTCGGGCTTCATCGCCGACCGCGTTGGCCGCGCGCGCACCCTGGGTGGCCTTGCGCTGGCGATTGCGATGTTCAGCGGCTTTGCGCCGACCATCCTCGCCAGCGGCGAAACCGGGCAGGCGGCGTTCGTGCTGATCGGCTTCATCCTGTTGGGCCTGTCGTACGGCCAGGCAGCCGGCGCGGTCACCGCGAATTTCGGTCGGCGCTACCGCTACACCGGTGCCGCGCTGAGCTCGGATGTCGCGTGGCTGATCGGTGCCGCATTCGCACCGCTGGTCGCCCTGTGGCTGTGTGCGAACTTCGGGCTCGCATGGCTGGGCGCCTACCTGCTGTCGGGCGCGGTGGCCACGGCCGCGGCGCTGGCGATCAACCGCAAGCTCAGCTACAGGAGCTGACCGCCCGCATGGCCGACCTGCCGACGCCCGCCCCGTGCGGGCGTCGTGCTGTCCGGGGCGGACAACGCTGCTAGAATCGCCGTGGAATCCGACCAGGGTGGCCCGCGGAAACGCCGGCCGAGCGTGCGACATGAGCACTACCAGCCGCCAACGCTAGAGTCCCGGGGGTCCCGCCCAACGGCGCCCTCGTGGCGCTTTTTTTGTGCCCATGGCACAACGCGCGGGATGCAGGCCCAATGCATCCCACCCTCCGATCCACCGACGAATCCCGGCTCCCATGATCACCATCACCCTTCCCGACGGCAGCCGCCGCGAATTCGATGCCCCCGTCACCGTCATGCAGGTCGCGCAGTCGATCGGCCCCGGCCTGGCCAAGGCCACCGTGGCCGGCAAGGTCGACGGGCGCCAGGTCGATGCCTGCGACGTCATCGACCGCGACGCCAGCCTGCAGATCCTCACCCCGAAGGACCCGGAAGGCGTCGAGATCATCCGCCACTCCTGCGCCCATCTCGTGGGCCACGCGGTCAAGCAGCTCTACCCGGACGCCAAGATGGTGATCGGCCCGGTGATCGAGGACGGCTTCTACTACGACATCTGGCGCGCCCAGCCCTTCACGCCGGAGGACATGGCTGCGATCGAGGCCCGCATGCGCGAGCTGATCGACACCGAGTACGACGTCATCAAGCGCATGACCCCGCGCGACGAGGTCATCGCGATCTTCAAGGCGCGCGGCGAGGACTACAAGCTGCGCCTGATCGAGGACATGGGCCCCGAGGTCACGGCCATGGGCCTGTACCACCACCAGGAATACGTGGACATGTGCCGCGGCCCGCACGTCCCCAACACGCGCTTCCTCAAGGCGTTCAAGCTGTTGCGCACGTCCGGCGCCTACTGGCGCGGCGATGCGAAGAACGAGCAGCTGCAGCGCATCTACGGCACCGCCTGGGCCGACACGAAGCAGCTCAAGGCCTACATCCAGCGCATCGAGGAGGCCGAGAAGCGCGACCACCGCCGTATCGGCAAGGCCCAGCAGCTATTCCATCTGCAGGAGGAGGCCCCGGGGCTGGTGTTCTGGCATCCGAAGGGCTGGGCGCTGTGGCAGGTGGTGGAGCAGTACATGCGCCGCGTGTACCGCGACAGCGGCTACGGCGAGGTGCGCTGCCCGCAGATCCTCGACGTGACCCTGTGGCAGAAGTCCGGCCACTGGGACAACTACAAGGAGAACATGTTCTTCACCGAGTCCGAGAAGCGGACCTATGCGGTGAAGCCCATGAACTGCCCGGGCCACGTGCAGGTGTTCAACCAGGGCCTGCACAGCTATCGCGACCTGCCGATCCGCTACGGCGAATTCGGTTCCTGCCATCGCAACGAACCGTCGGGCGCGCTGCATGGCATCCTGCGCGTGCGCGGCTTCACCCAGGACGACGGCCATGTGTTCTGCACCGAGGAACAGGTCGAGCCCGAGGTGCGCGCGTTCCACGCACAGGCACTGAAGGTGTATTCGGACTTCGGCTTCGAGGACATCCAGATCAAGATCGCCCTGCGCCCGGAATCGCGCCTCGGTGACGATGCCACCTGGGACAAGGCGGAGGAGGCGCTGCGTTCCGCGCTGCGCGCATCCTGCGTGGAGTGGCAGGAGTTGCCGGGCGAGGGCGCGTTCTACGGCCCCAAGATCGAGTACCACCTCAAGGACGCCATTGGCCGCACCTGGCAGCTGGGCACGATGCAGGTGGATTTCATGATGCCCGAGCGCCTCGGCGCCGAGTACGTCGACGAGCACAGCCAGCGCCGCCACCCGGTCATGTTGCACCGCGCCATCGTGGGTTCGATGGAGCGCTTCATCGGCATCCTGATCGAACACCACGCCGGGCAGTTCCCGACCTGGCTGGCCCCGGTCCAGGCGGTGGTGATGAACATCACCGATGCACAGGCCGACTACGTGGCGGAGGTGCGGAAAACCCTTGTCAATCAAGGCTTCCGGGTCGAGGCGGATTTGCGGAACGAGAAAATCGGCCGTAAGATTCGCGAGCACACGCTGCAGCGCGTGCCGTATCTGCTCGTGGTGGGGGACCGCGAGAAGGAGAACGGAGCGGTCGCGGTCCGGACGCTCGCGGGGGAGGACCTGGGCAGCATGCCGGTCGCCGACTTCGCTTCACGTCTGGCTGCAGGCAGCGCGCAGTAGCATGATGGTCGAACGCAGGGTGCGCCGGACGGTCCGGCGTGCCCGCGGGCCCGGTGGCTGACGAGCCGCCGGGGCGTGCGGGCCCGTTCCGCAGCGCCCCGCCGTCGAGGGCCGGACTCTCAAATCCTTTGGAGATTGCAATATCAGCACCCCGGAAAAGCAGAATCGCAGGAACCAGGAGATCCGCGTCCCGCGCGTGCGCGTGATCGGCTCCGACGGCGAGATGATCGGCGTCCTCTCGCGGGACGAAGCCCTGCAGATGGCCGAAGATGAAGGTCTCGATCTCGTCGAGATCCAGCCGAATGCGGACCCGCCGGTCTGCAAGATCATGGATTTCGGCAAGTTCAAGTTCGAGCAGCAGAAGCGCGCGAACGAAGCGAAGAAGAAGTCGAAGCAGGTCGAGATCAAGGAAGTGAAGTTCCGTCCGGTCACGGACGAGGGCGACTACCAGATCAAGCTGCGGAAGATGCGCGGCTTCATCGAGGAAGGCGACAAGATCAAGGTCAACATCCGCTTCCGTGGCCGCGAGATGAGCCATCAGGAGCTGGGCCGGCAGATGGCCGCCCGCATCGAGGCCGACCTTGGCGAGGACATCGTCATCGAATCGCGCCCGCGCCTGGAAGGCCGGCAGATGGTGATGATGATCGCGCCGAAGAAGAAGTGATCCGCGCGCGCGACGGCCGTCGCGCGGCATGCGGAACGGAAAAGGCGCCGGAAGGCGCCTTTTCCGTCTCCGGGCGCGAAGTGATCGGGTTTGCATGCCGGTCGCCCGCCCTGCATAATGGCCGGCCGGCTCGCCCGGGTGCTTTACCGTTTTTCAGGACCGGCCACGATCCCCAGGGGACAATGGCTCAACCACCGGCATCGGCAGGAAGGAAAGCGCGGGCCTCGACGGCCGCCGCCCGTGTCAGTCGCAAACAGATCCTACAAGGGACTTCGCAATGTCCAAGATCAAGATCAAGACCCATCGGGGGGCGGCCAAGCGCTTCCGGAAGACCGCTTCCGGCAAGTACAAGGCGGGTCATGCCAACCGCAGCCACATCCTCACCAAGAAAGCGACCAAGCGGAAGCGCAACCTGCGGCAGACGAACCACGTCCGCGCCGAGGATGCAGGCCGTCTGGACCGCATGCTGCCGTATCTCTGAGGAGGGCTGAACAATGGCACGAGTCAAACGTGGCGTGCAGGCGCGCCGCCGTCACAGGAAGGTTCTCAAGCTCGCCAAGGGCTACTACAACGCACGCCACAAGGTGTTCCGCGTTGCCAAGCAGGCGGTCATCAAGGCGCAGCAGTACGCCTACATCCACCGCAAGCAGAAGAAGCGCAATTTCCGTTCGCTGTGGATCACCCGCATCAACGCGGCGGCCCGCATCAACGGCATGAGCTACAGCCGCTTCATGAACGGCCTGATGAAGGCCGGCATCACCCTCGACCGCAAGGTGCTGGCCGATATCGCCGTGCACGACGCGGCGGGCTTCGCGGCCCTGGCCGAGAAGGCGAAGGGCGCTCTGGCGGCGTAACACAACCGTCCCACCGGCCCGCGCAGTGCGCGGTGCCGGCCGGGTACCGGCGGTTCACGCATGGGGAAGGGCGCAAGTCCTTCCCCATGTCTTTTTGCGGTCCCGGAACATCCTTGAGGCATCGCGATGAGTGACATCGACACCCTGTCCGCGCAGGCGCTGACCGACATCGAGTCGGCGACGACCCCCGACGCGCTGGAAGCCCTGCGCGTCGCGCTGCTCGGCAAGAGCGGGCGCCTGACCGCGCAGCTGAAATCGCTGGGCGCGCTGCCCGCCGAGGAACGCAAGGCCGCCGGCGCAGGCATCAACCGCGCGCGCGATGCCATCACCGCCGCGCTGTCCGCGCGCAAGGCCGCGTTGGACGCCGCCGTGCTGGACGCGCGGCTGGCAACCGAGACCATCGACATCACCCTGCCCGGGCGCGATGCCGGGCTCGGTGGGGTGCATCCGGTCAGCCGCACGATGGAACGCATCGCCGACATCTTCGGCCGCCTCGGCTACGAGCTCGCCGACGGCCCGGAAATCGAGGACGACTGGCACAACTTCGAGGCACTGAACTTCCCGCCGCACCATCCGGCGCGGGCCATGCACGACACGTTCTACATGTCTCCCGACGGCGGCGGCATCCCGCGCCTGCTGCGCACGCATACCTCGGGCGTGCAGGTGCGTTACATGACCGGCCACGCGCCGCCGCTGCGGATGATCGCGCTCGGCAAGGTGTACCGCTCCGATTCCGACCAGACCCACACGCCGATGTTCCACCAGTGCGAGGGCCTGCTGGTGGACGAGCACGCGAGCTTTGCCGACCTCAAGGGCACGCTGGCCGAGTTCGTGCGTGCGTTCTTCGAGCGCGACTTCGAGATGCGTTTCCGTCCCAGCTATTTCCCGTTCACCGAGCCGTCCGCGGAGGTCGACATCGCCTGGCAGCAGGCCGACGGCTCGACCCGCTGGCTGGAAGTGCTGGGCTGCGGCATGGTGCATCCGAGCGTGCTGCGCAACGTCGGCATCGACCCGGAGCGCTACACCGGCTTCGCCTTCGGCATGGGCGTGGAGCGCTTCGCGATGCTGCGCTACGGCGTGGACGACCTGCGCGCGTTCTTCGACAACGACATCCGGTTCCTCAGGCAGTTCGCCTGATGACGATCCACGGAATTTCAGCATGAAATTTTCCGAGAACTGGCTCCGCCAGCATGTGCACACCGACGCCAGCCGCGAGGAACTTGCCGCCACGCTGACCGCAATCGGGCTCGAGGTCGAGGACACCACGGTGCTCGGCGCGGGACTCGACGGCATCGTGGTGGCGCGCATCGTCGCCTGCGAGAAGCACCCGGAGGCCGATCGCCTGCAGGTGTGCAGCGTCGATGCGGGCACCGGCACCCCGCTGCAGATCGTCTGCGGTGCGCCTAATGCACGTGCCGGCCTGGTCGCGCCACTGGCGATGGTCGGCGCACAGGTCGGTGAGCTCACGATCAGGGCGGCGAAGCTGCGCGGGGTCGAGTCCAATGGCATGCTGTGCTCGGCGAAGGAGCTTGCGCTCGACACCGATGCGTCCGGCCTGCTGGAACTGCCCGACGATGCGCCGGTGGGCACGCCGCTTGCCGATTACCTCGGGCTGCCCGACGCCACCTTCGAGCTCAAGCTCACTCCGAACCGCGCCGACTGTTTCAGCGTGCGCGGCATCGCCTTCGATGTCGCCGCCGCCTGCGGCAGCAACGTCGCCCCCTATACGATCGCGCCGGTGGCCGCGTCCGGCGACGCGCGGCTCGACGTCACGCTCGATGCCGGAGCCGATGCGCCGCGCTATCTGGGCCGGGTGATCGAGGGCATCGATGCCCGCGTGCGCACGCCGGTGTGGATGGCCGAACGCCTGCGGCGCAGTGGCATCCGACCGCTGAGCTTCCTGGTCGACGTCACCCAGTACGTGATGCTCGAGCTGGGCCAGCCGATGCACGCATTCGACCGTGACCTGCTGCGCGGCCCGGTGGGCGTGCGCCATGCCCGTGACGGCGAGACGCTGACCCTGCTCGACGAACGCGAAGTCGTACTGGAACCGCATTTCCTGGTGATCACCGACGCCGACCGCCCGGTGGCGCTGGCCGGCGTGATGGGTGGCCATGACACCCGGGTGACCGATGCGACCCGCAACGTGTTCCTGGAGTCGGCGCATTTCGCCCCCGCCGCCATCATCGGCCGCGCGCGCCGGCTCGGCCTGCACACCGACGCCTCGCACCGCTTCGAACGCGGGGTGGATCCGCAGTTGCCGGCACAGGCGCTGGAACTGGCCACCCGGCTGATCCTCGACCATGCCGGCGGCACGCCCGGCCCGGTGGTCGCCGCCGAACGGCCCGAGCATCTGCCGCAGCCGCAGACGATCCATCTGCGCCGCCAGCGCCTCGAGCGCGTGCTCGGGCTGTCGATCGACGATGCCGACGTTGCGCGGATCCTCGGCGCGCTCGGCCTGGCGGTCGTCGACACCGTGGACGGCTGGCAGGTGACCCCGCCACCGCGTCGCTTCGACCTCGCCATCGAGGAGGACCTGATCGAGGAGGTCGCGCGCATCCATGGCTACGACCGCGTGCCGACCACGCTGCCCGGTGCCGCCACCCGTCTGTGCGCGCCGGGGGAGGGCAGGCTGGCCGACGCCGAACTGCGCCGTCATCTGGTCGCGCGGGACTGGCTGGAAGCCATCAACTACGCCTTCGTCGACGCCGGCCTGCTGCGGGCCTGGCAGCTCGACACCGGTGCGGTGCCGCTGGCCAACCCGCTGAGCGCCGAGCTGGGTGTGATGCGCACCTCGCTGCTGCCGGGTCTGGTCGATGCACTGGCACGCAACGCCGCGCGCCAGCAGCCGCGCGTGCGGCTGTTCGAACTGGGGCGCAGCTACCACGCCGCCGCCCGGGGCGAAGCGCCAACGGAGACCCCGCGACTGGCGGCGGTGGCCATCGGCCCGGCCGGTGTGGAGCAGTGGGGCGTGCCGTCCCGCGACGTCGATTTCCACGATCTCAAGGGCGATCTCGAGAGCCTCGCATCGCTCGCGCGCGGTGCACTGGAGTTCCACCCTTCGCGGGCGCCGTTCGGCCACCCCGGGCGCTCGGCCGAGGTCTACCGCGACGGCACGTGCATCGGCTGGATCGGCGAACTGCATCCCGCCCTGCTGCGCCAGCTTGATATCGACCATCGCGTGGTGGCGTTCGAGGTCGAACTCGAGCCCCTGCGCAGGCGTGCGCTGCCACGCGCCGCCGCGCTCACACGCTACCCGTCGGTGCGCCGCGACCTTGCGCTGCTGGTGGACGAGGACATGCCCTGGGGCAAGCTCGAAGCCGCGATCCGCGAGGCTGCCGGCCCGCTGCTGGCCGACCTGCGGCTGTTCGACCGTTACCAGGGCAAGGGCGTCGAAACCGGATTCAAGAGCCTGGCTACCGGCTTGATTCTGCAGGACAACTCGCGCACCCTGACAGACCGCGACGTCGACGACGTGGTGGCCCGCGTGACCGCCGCACTCGCACTGCACGGCGCACGCATCCGCAGTTGACCGGGGCACGGCATGGCACTGACCAAGGCAGAAATGGCCGAACGCCTCTACGAGGAAGTCGGCCTGAACAAGCGCGAGGCGAAGGAATTCGTCGATGCGTTTTTCGACGCCCTGCGCGAGGCCCTCCAGGGCGGGCGCCAGGTGAAGCTGTCCGGCTTCGGCAACTTCGACCTGCGCCGCAAGAACGAGCGCCCCGGGCGCAATCCCAAGACCGGCGAGGAAATCCCGATTTCCGCGCGCACGGTGGTGACCTTCCGCCCGGGCCAGAAGCTCAAGGAACGCGTGGAAGCGTACGGTGGCCGTCATGCTTGATCCCGGCAGCAATCGCGAACTCCCGCCGATCCCGGCCAAGCGCTACTTCACCATCGGCGAGGTCAGCGAGCTGTGCGACGTCAAGCCGCATGTGCTGCGCTACTGGGAAACGGAATTTCCCGGCCTGAGTCCGGTCAAGCGCCGCGGCAACCGCCGCTACTACCAGCGCCACGACGTGCTGATGGTCCGCCAGATCCGCGGGCTGCTCTACGAACAGGGCTACACCATCGGCGGTGCGCGGCTGCGCCTGGAAGGCGACAGCGCACGACAGGATTCGTCGCTGACCACGCAGGTGGTGCGCCAGGTGCGCACCGAACTCGAGGACATCCTGCAGCTCCTCAAGCGCTGATCCGGCATGACCGGAATCGGATGTGATCCGAGGCGCGACGGCCGCGGGTGAAGTGGCTATAATGCCGGGCCGCCACTGGCGGAACCCATCGGGGTATAGCGCAGCCTGGTAGCGCACTTGTCTGGGGGACAAGTGGTCGTCGGTTCGAATCCGGCTACCCCGACCATCTTTCCTAGGGTTTGTAAGTGAGCAGTTGGGTTAAATAGGGCTGCAACCCTATGGCAACCCTGACGCAACCCTATCGAGCCGGGCGATTCGCCGACGTGCGATCGCCTTGGCCATCTCCACCAGGACGTCCTCGCCCCACTGGCTCATCGCGTAGTTGGCGGCGCAGCAGACGATCCTGCAGTTCGAGAGCGTGTAACCCATGCTCGAGTCGAGCCGGTCGATGCTCGGCGCCCAGGGTCGCCGCATCTTTCTGCCGGCCGGCAAGGCGCCGCGGTCAACCGACATCGCGATGCCGGTCACCGCGCACAGGCCCCGGCTCTCCGTCACTAGGTGCCGGACGTCCTCGACGGTGAGAATGAACTCCAGCCCGCGCACCTTCGCGTTCTTCTTCGCACTGGCGAAAAGCTGGGGGACACACGCGTCGATCTCCCTGCTTTGTGTGCGGAGGCCGTGGCGAAGCGCGGCGGCGGGCGGGGGCTGGTAGGCCCACGAGTGCCGGATCTGCTCCTGCACCGCCAGGCCCTTCTGCATCGGCAGAATGTCGTGCAGCTTCATCGCCACCACGTCGAGCAGCTCCTGATCGACCCCTGACCAATCGAAGGCGCGGAACCTAGTCCGATAGTGGGTCTTCAGGCCGCGTGGCGCGGTGTCGCCGAAGGCGGTATTGGCCAACTCCGCGAAGCGGATGGCGACCTCCTCGGGATGTGTGGAGAGATAGACATAACGGTCGTTGTCAGGCCGCTTGTAGCGCAGCTTTTCGCTGCGCGGATCTCGGGACAGCCGGCGCGGCAGGTCCAGGTTCTTCGTTCGCTTCCTTCCCATGGCCGTCCTACCGATTGAGCGAGAGGCCTGTCTCGACCTCGCTCCACGGCACCTCGTGTCCTTCCAGATAGACCGTCGTCATGCTCGGCGATGCGTGGCCCATGAGCGCCTGGACCTGCTCGACCGTCCACCCCTGCTCGCGCAGCAGTGCACCGCCCAAGCTGCGGATCTCGTGGAAAGTGGGCGGGCTGTCGCCGCCGATTCCAGCCGCGTCGCGCGCCTCGGCGAAGGCGCGGGTGATCTGCTCGGGCATCACCTGCGTGTGGTGCACGCGCGCGGCGGCGCGCTTGTCGCGCGGGCGGGCCTTCTCGGGCAGACGGTGCACCAGGTAGGGCGACACGACGTGGTCGCGACACCTGGCAATCAGCGCCTCGAGATCGGCGCCCACCTTAATCCGGAGCCGCAGCGCCGTGCTGCCCTCGGTCTTCTGGGGCACCACCCACATGGCATCGTCGTGCACGTCGGCGAAGCGCAGGCCGGCGACGTCCTCGCGCCGCAGCAGGGTGATCAGCGACAAATCCATCGCGTTCTGCAGCCAGCTCGGCGCCCGCGCGCGGATGGCGGTGTAGGCCTCGAGCGTGAGGCGCTCCCGCTGCCGCGTGTGCACGAACTTGCGGGTCTGCTCGGCCGGGTTCGATTCGATCCAGCCCTCCTGCACGGCGCACGCGAGGATCCAGCTCAGCATCAGGCGGTAGGTCTGGCGCCCGCGCGCGGACTCCGTCACCCCGCGGATGTACTCGGCGCACTCCTTGACGGTGAACTGCTCGAGTTCGCGATCGCCGATGTCGGTTTCGATGCGGCGCAGGAACACCTCGTACCAGGCCGCCGTCTTCGACGCCCAGCCGCGGTGCGGCATGTCGTCGGCGCGGAAGATGGCCAGCGCATCCACCACCTTGCGCGCGCCGCCCACGACACGGGCCACCAGGTCATTCGTCGGGACCAGGAGGGCATTGAGCTTCTTCGCCGCCGTGAAGGCACGGGCTTTGTCCGTGCCCATCCACGTCTCCTTCTTGGTGACGGGGTGGCGGTACTTGAAGCCACCGCGGCCGGACGTGTACAGGTTGGCTGGCCAGCCGGCGCGGGCTCGGGATCGGGTTCTCGGCACCATGTCAGCGTGCCTCATCCAGCACCCGTTGCACCAGATCGTCGCCGTCGGCCAGCCAAGCGGCCTCGTCGATGAACCAGGTGCCGCCGACCTTCCGGCCGGGCAGCTTGCCGCTGCGCAGCCATCGGCGGATGGTGACCTCGTCAGGGGCGCTGCCCTCGGCGAAGTGCTGCTCGCGCCAGCGGGGGATCGAAATCAGCTTCATGCCGTGGGCGGGACCTTGGCGGCGGGACGTGCCGCGTGGCCGACCGCCACGTGGCGTGCTTGGTGCGTGCCGGGGTTAAGCGTCTCGATCTGCCCATAACGGCGCATGCGGTGGGTCAGCACCTGCACCGACTCGCGGGTGGTGCCGATCTTCTTCGCAAGCTCGTCGTTGCTGCGCGGCGCCGTGCTGCAGAGACGGACGATCCGGCGCATGACGCGCTGGCGATCGAGGCGAGGGGCGGCGTACTCACGCATCGGCGGCCTCCGCGTCGGCTTGCCGTATCTCCGCCGCCAGGAGCTCGGCGAAATCCTGCAACGTCCGGATCGGGCGGAACTCGAAGCCGACGCCCGCTCTGAGCGCGCGCTCGCCCATCTGGTTTTCCAGCCGATACCACTCGAACCAGCTTTCGCCGGCGCGCACGGCCGATGCGGCCCAGAGGTCGGCCAGACCCTGCAGGTCATAGACGGCCTGGGGCAAAGGCGCTTCGGGCTCCAATCCGGTCGCCGCCTGGATCAGATCCAGCGCGTGGTCGGATGCGGTGATGGCGCCGGCCCATCGATCGAGGACGGGAAGGATTGTCGACACGTCAGCCACGGGCCACCTCCTCCTGCCACTGCTCGTACGCCTGCTGCACGCGCCGGAACTGTTCGGCGCAGCCGCCAGCCCGGTCCGGGTGATGCTGCGATCGCAGGCGGCGATAGCTGGCCATGGGGTCGGCCGGGTCCAACACGTCGCGCCAGCCGCTTGTGGCCGGCGCCGGCAGGGCGACGAACCCGGTGAAGGCGCGTTCCATCATGTCGGAGCTGCCCCAGCGCTCGATGCCGCGGATCGCCTCGATGGTCTTCGAGATTGCCCGCATGTTCTCCTCGCGGCGCAGGTACTTGTCGCACGCCAGCACCATGTCGACGCCCTTGCGGCGGAAGTAGACCGCGATGCCTTCGTCGTCGTGCTTCGGCTGGCGCGCGTAGGGCAGGCCATCGGCGCGCAACATGAGGTTGCTGCTCAGGATGACGTCGCGCGCGCCGAGCCGGCGCAGCTCCTCGAGGAGATCGGCCATGGCGACGCCCGGCGTGACCTTGAAACTGCTGCGCTGACGCCGGTACGGCGGCGTGCGCGGCCAGCCCTCCGGCCAGGTCAGCGGATAACGCTCGTCGGGGCGCATCACCGCACCTCCTGGGCGCGACGGGCGCGCTTGTCGGCCTTGCGTTGCGCCTTGCTGCGACGATCCGGGTTCGGTGGCGTGCCCTTGACGCCGGCCCGCTTGCGTCGCGCAGCGGTGCGTTCCTCCAGCGTGTCGGCACGCCTCGGCTTCGCTGCGCCAGTGCGCGATGGAATGGCGTGCGCCGCCAGCAGCATCGCCAAGGCGATGCCCGGGCTCGGGACTCGGCCCATCACTGCACCTCCTCCTGCTGCGCGGCGGCCAGCCAGTCGCCAGCGGTGATTCGGTCCATCTCCTCCACACGGATCAGGTCTTGTCCATCGCGCGGGTGCCAGTTGAGGCGCGCGATCTCCTCGGCTCCATACAGCTTTGGCAGCTTGCCCGGGTACTGCGTGGCCCACCCGGACCAGCCCTTCGCCGCCGCGCTGCGCAGCGGGTTGCACACACGCTCGGCTGTCGCGTCCAACGGCGGCAGCTCTTCGAAGACCCCCGGCACGTCCCCGGGGAGCACCGGGAGTTCGCCAGTGAACGTCGCCGCACGCTTCTCGGCCAGCGCCTCGTACTCGCGCCACGGCACCTTCCGGCCGTCGACCAGAAAGCCCCATGTGCCGCGGTAGTCCCAGGTGAAGAACAGCGTCCACACGCCGGCGTCGCTGACGGCCTCGATGTGGTGGTAGCTGCCGTGGGCGATCTGCGCGGTCGCGCCGCGCGCCATCACCCGCCTGGGAGATCGAAACGGGGAGCCCGCGCGGTGCCGGCGCTCGATGTACCAGCCATCGAGGATGATCGTGCGCGCATCCCAGGGGTGGTCGTGCGGATGCTCGGCGAGATCCTCGCGCAGGATGTGGTGCACGCGGACGGAGGGCAGGCGCGGGAACCGCATCGCGGCGCGGCGCTGCTCGGCCGGCAGATCCGGGTTGCTGTCGTAGGCGTTGAACAGCCACCAGCGCTCCATGTAGCCGGGCAGGTGGAAGTAGGGCGTGCGCTGGGCTCGCCGGATCAGGTAGTAGGCGATCGCGCGGCGGGAGAGCACGAACGCGGCGACGCGCCACGCCAGCTCGGCGAGGGCAGCACGCCACGGCCGCTCGGCCAGAAGTTCGATCACGGTCATCCGGCCTGCTCCATGTAGCGGCGGCAGAAGTCCTCGAGCACATCGAGGAGGTCCGGGTCGCCGCGGGTGATGACGATCAGCAACAGGATCGTCAGGATCCACGCTCCTGAAGTCGTGTCGACGTCCACGCGCACCTGGTCCCTTCTCAGCCACGGCCGATGGCCCTCCCGCCGTGTCCGGCGCTGGGCAGACCACGCGGCCCGCCGGCCGGCGCGCGCTGTTCGGGGATGAAGCCAGTGCCGGCGTCGGCGCCGGTGACGCGCAGGAACTCCGTCTCGGCCTTCGCCGAGTCCACGATCACCTTGGCGACGTCGGCGATCGCGCGCGCGCGGTCGATCGGCATGGGCTCACCCTTGTCCTGCAGCGCCTCGAGCGTGGCGAACAGGTGGTTCCGGAGATCTTCGATCTTGTTCTTCATTCGGCCTGGGCCTTCTTGTCGATCGCGCGGCGGACGCGCGCGGCGAGCTTCATCACTGCGCGAAGCTCGGGCGGGTAGCGGTGGATGGTGTTGAGCCGCATGTTCTCGGCGTGGGTGACGAGCTCGAGGCGGTCAACGGTGATCAGCGCCTCGTCGGTGGTCTTCATGCCGGCCCTGAAGCGCACGACGTGGCCGGCGGGCACCGGGCCGTGTGCGGCCTCCCACACGGTGCGGTGCACCGGCACCCAGCGGCGCGCGGGGTAAAGCGTGGGGTCGTCGGTGACCTTGCGGGCCAGCACCCCGTCCTTCACCCGCAACGTGCCGATGGGCACGTAGTTGTGCTGCGCAGCGCCGGCCATCTGGCCCTTCTTGAACCGCTTCTCCACGCTGCGCGGATCGGCGGTGCCGTTCCACAGGTGAGCCATGGGGTGCCTGGCGAAGTCCGGCGACTTGGCCAGCCCGAGGACATGTGCGCGGTTGTGCACCATGCTGGTGGTGCGGCCCAGCACGTGCGCGATCAGGAAGGCGGGGAAGTTGGGGTAGTTGAGCCGCAAGGTTTCGTCCTCGTCGGGTGTCCAGGGGCGCCCGCGCATGTCAGCCGTGGCCGGCGACGCCGGTCAGGCGTCGGCCTCGGAGAAGCGGAGCGCGCTGGCCAGCACGTCGAACAGGCGCCCGAACTCGCCGGCCATCAGGGCGAAGCGGGCGTCCAGCTCGGCGGCGATGTCATCGGCCTCCGTCTGCTCGAGCGAGTCGATGGCGCCATCGAGGAATCGCAGCTTCCGGATCACCAGGTCGTCGCCGAGCACGAACGACAGGTGGTCATCCAGCACCAGCGCGACGCGGGTCACCTGCTTGCCGGACTCGAGGTGGCGCGCGATCTCGTCGGAGGCCAGATCCTGGTGCTGGCACTTCACGACGGCGCCGCTGCCGGCGGGATCCTTCAGCTCGACCTCCTCGCCCAGCGACAGCCCGTCGGGCAGGGCCTCGCCGGCGAGCCACCCGGTGAACACCGACCGCGGCGAGATCTCCGCGTTGAGCGGCAGCGCAGGGAAGCTGCCCGCGGCGCGCCGCACCTCGCCCACCACGGTCTCGGCCGTGCGCCGGCTGGTGGTGTCCACGGCGATGAAGCGACGGTCGAGATCGAAGTAGGCGTCGACGCGCACCGGCTGGACGAACGCCTTCGGCAGCAGCTCGTGCACCAGGTCATCCCTCAGCTGCTTGCGGCGACGCCCGCCCGGGCGTCGTCCTTCCCGTTCTTCAATCTCCTCGAGCTTGCGGGCGAGCAGCTCGTTGACCACCGCCGCCGGGAGCAGTCGGTCCTCGCCACCCAGGGTGATCCAGATGGCGTTGCCCAGCTGGTGCGAGAGCTTCTCCCCGCTGCGGCCGAACGGCGACACGAAGCCGCGGGTGCTGAGCTCGAGCGGGCCGACCGGGCGCAGGGCGCAGTCGACCAGCTGCGCCGGCAGCCCGGCGAGCTCATTCGCGACCGACGTGGGGAACAGCCCGGCGAAGTCGGCGGGGAATCGGAAGAACGTGAGGTTCCGGAAGAACATCGGTCAGGCCTCCGCGGCGGCGTCGATGCCGTGCGCACTGGTGTCGGTGACGGTGGTGCCCGGCGGGGCGAAGTTGAGACCTCGCTCCCACAGGGCCTCGGCCAGCGCTGCGTCGGCGCCTTGGGCGAACACGACCTCCGGCGTGGCAATGCCGGGGATCTGCACGACGTACTGCCGCATGGCGCTCATGCCACCGTGCTCCGGCGAGGCGCGGTCACAGCCGGCCGCGCGGCCAGGCGGGACGTGCGCTCGATCGCCAGCACCGACCGCCGGTAGCCGCGCATGTCCGGGTAGCGGCCGCTCTGCCAGCAGCTGCGCAGCATCCGGCCGACCTGCATGCGGCAGTCCGCGGAGCTGGCGTGGCGGAACTCCGGCGGGTGCTCCGCAGCGGCGTTGGCGTAGCGGATCAGGCGGTCGAGCGGATCCACGGCCTGCAGCGAGGCGTCCGTCTTCATGATCAACGCGTCCAGGCCATCGCCCAGCAGATGCAGGCTTTCGTCGGCCGGCGCGGGCCGCAGCGCGCGGCGGAGGGCGGCGCATGCGCGGCGGATCACGAGTGCACCTGCGTGTGGTCGCCGGCCAGCGCATGGTCGCCGGCGACGGGGTCGTGTTGCTTGTCGGGCGCCACGGGCTCGCCGATCGTCGCGCTCTGGCCATCCAGCCATACGGCGACGCGCGCGAGCTGGCGCTTCGGCACGGCGAACCCGGTGCTGCCGATCCATAGCACCGGCCCTGCGGCGCTGTTGCCCACCGATGCACGGCCCGCATCGGACGCAGCGAACACCAGCGCGGGTGCCGCCGGCGGATCGGTGACGCGGCGCAGGGCTGCGACCAGGCCGCCCTCGCGGGTCACCTCGAGCGTCAGGAGGAAGGGCGAGTACTGCACGGTGATGCTGGGCTGGCTCATGAGGTGCGTGCTCCTGCGGGGGGCTGTTCGGCGGGCTCCTGCCCGGCGTGGCGTTCTTCCACCGCCAGGTCGGCGAGGTGGCGGGCGATCGATGGGCTGGCGCCGCGCACGTTCCGCTCGATGCCGAAGCGGATGCGGCGGAGCTCCTCGTCGCTGGGCGGGATGAAGTCGATGGGCCCGGTTTCGGGGGTCCGGGTGGGTACGTCGCGGAAGTCGAGCGTTACGCGGCTCATCGGTTCTGGCCCTCCGTTGGTGATGGCGATTGCTCAGCGCGATCGACGCCGTAGGCCTCGGCGAGCACGTCCAGCCACTGGTCTGCAACGGCTCGGCGAAGCGCGAAGCGGGCGACCGCCTGTTCGACGGTCGGGAGCACGTCCTGTGCGGTGGCCCAGGCGAAGAAGCGCGCGAGCACGGCCAGCTGCACCGAGACGAACGGCCCGCCGACGTCGGCCGGCGCGGGCGCTGCGACCTGGACGTCTGCGCTCATCGACCCGCACCGCCGCCCGAGGGAAGCAACCGGGCCGTTCATCGCCGACTCGCCTTGCGCAGTGCCGCGGCGCTGCAGCGGGCGCGATGCGTGCTGCACCCCGCCTCGGTGCGCCACGGCGACGTGCTGCCCCGCGGCGCCGCGGGTGCGCACAGCGCTTCGCCGCGCAGGCCACGCCGCACGCGGTTGCACGCCGTCGTCTGGCTGATGCCGGCCAGCAACGCGATCTCGCGCGTGGTCAGCTGGTGGCGGCCGCAGTCGTAGCGCGCGCTCATTTCGCGGTCGCCTGAGATGCCGCCACGGGTGCCGCACGGTCGGCTCGCGATCGTGCGCGCTGCAGCAAGGAGCCGGCCGGGCGTTGGCGCTGGCGGTAGTACAGCGCCGACCGAAGCGTCCACTCGTTGATCTGGAGACGTCGCGAGATCCACCGCGGCCCGTAGCCCTGGTCGTGCAGTTGCCGCGCCTTCTCGATGAGGTCATCGCTGTAGCGGGCGTTCGGCACTGCCTCGCCGCACTTGCGGAGTTCGATGCCGTGACGGCGGGCTGCGTGCTTGACCGCGTCCGAGGTGCGCCCGAGCTCAGCTGCGATCTCGAAGCTGCTGCAGCGCGGCGCCATCGCGCGCAGGATCGCCACGTCCCGACTGGTCCACGGCACGCCGGCCATCACGAGTCACCCCGCAGGCGGGCCAGTGCAGCGGCGCGACGCGACTCGGCCGCGACCAGGCGCATGCCCGCCTCGCGGAGTGCGTTGTGCTCAACCTGGATCCACCCGCTTTCGGCGACACGGCGGTTGAGTTCCTTCAGCGCGGCGAGCGCGGCGTCGTACTCGAGGTCGGCTTCGACCAGGGCCGGGACCGCGATGCTGAGCTGCAGCACCTGCTCGGCCAAGCGCTGGTCATGGGCGTCCTCGGCGTGCAGGTACACCAGCGAGTGCGCGGCATCGAGGATCTCCTCGGGTGATCGTGCTGGGGCGGCTACCGTGCTCACGACCACACCTCGGCGTCGGCCCCGTTTGCCTCGACCGCGGCGTCCTGCTTGCGCAGCGACGATCCGCAGAATGGGCAGTAGCTGGCGTACAGCCCGATGGCCTTCGGTTTGCCGCGCCCGGATTCGATCTGACTGGTGGCGATGGGCCAGGGCGAGCCGACGTAGGGACTGTCGAGAACCAGCGCCACCGTCACCCTCGTGTTACGGCGCGCCAGCAGGGCGTCCACCCGCTCTCTGCATCCGCAGGGCTTTGATTCGGTGGCGCTCACGACCGCACCTCGGCGAATGCCAGGCCGGCGATGACGCACTGCGGACCCGGGCCAACCGCATCGTGGGGGACATGCACGACACGGTTGACCCGGGCGCAGGCGAGGGGGACGTCGTACGAACCGCTGTCCACCGCGTCGACGGCATCGAGCGCGCGCTGCCAGCGCAGGGTGTCGAGGCCGCCGCGCAGGATCTTCGCGAGGTCGGGCGAGCAGTCGGGTCCGGTCTCGCCCTGATAGAGGTTGAGCGCGGCGCGGGCGATGACCGCGTGCTGCGACCAGTCGTAGATGGTGGCCTGGGAATACACCGCCACTGCGGCGCAGACGCGCGGCTGGGTGACGGTGGGGATGCCTGGGTCGACGACAGGCGCCGGGTCGTGCCCGGTGCCACGCACCACGATCGCGGTGGCGATCAGGGCATAGAGCCCGAGGATGGCCAACGCCAGGCGGCGCTGCTCACGGCGAAGCTCTGCGGGAAGCTGGGACACGGCGGACTCCGACTGGAGCGAAGAACGCCGGCGGGGTCTGGGGCGGGAGAGGGGAGGCTCCCGAGGGGACGACCCCGCCGGGCGTCCTGTCGTCGGACCATCCGGCGACACGCACAGTTAGCCCTAAGCTAATCATCCCGTCAATAGCCATGTGCTAATGAAAGCGGGAAACGAGACAGCCGGCGTTCAGGCTCAGTCAACGCAATCGACCGTCTTGCGCCAGAATGTGCGTCGATGACGCCGGAGACAGGGATGGACGCAAGGCTGTTGCTGGGAGCGATGCTCCTGCTCGTGTCGGCTACTGCGCAGGGCCAGATCTATCGATGCAAGGGGGCGGGAGGCGCGACTACGTACTCGGACAAGCCGTGCGGAGCGGACGCCGAGCTTCGCGAGTACCGGGCACCTCGGGCACCGGAAGCTTCCGGCGAGCCTGACTCGAACGTCAGGGCTATCCTGCAATCCAACGAGATGAGTTCCATTGCGATCGCGGAGCGGCGCTGCCTAGGGAACGCGGAGTCGGACATCTACCGACCGGTCAATTCGCGTGTTGCGGGATACCAGCGGGAGATCCAGCAGCTCGAGCGTCAGCTCAGCGGTGCGAACAACAACCTCGCTGGCGCGACATACGGCAGCGGGATCCGCAACCAGATCGCAGCGCTCCACCAGTCGATCAGCACGGAACGGGCTGCGGCGGATACCCAGATGGCGGCTGCCAGGCAGAACTGTTCGCAGCAGCGACGTGATGCCGAGTCTCGGACCAGAGAGAAGTTCACCACCACTCCCTGATCTCCCGTCAGGCGGTTTCGAGCTCGATCAGCTGCCCGGCGCCGCTCTCGGCACTCACGACCGTGCGGAAGATCACGCCCGCGGATTCCGCCTCGCGGCCGAGCTCATGGCGCATCTCGTGCAGCCGCGCGCGCTGGCGATCGCCCAGCACCGGGTCGTCATCCCGCTGCATGCCGGAGATCAGGGCGGCTTTCGGCTGGCGGCCGACGCGTCGCCCCTTGTCGAGCTCCCACAGTCGACCCCGCGCATCGCGCAGGCTGGCGCCGTGGCGCAGGGGGTTGAGCACGCTGAAGTGGGCCAGAACCCTGGTGGACGCGTAGCCGAACCGCACCAGCTCGCCCCCTTCAACCAACACCGACGTGCGGCCGAAGTACTGCCTGAGTTCGGGACGGAGATTGGTCACCGCCTGCCGGATATCGGTGCTGAAGCGGCGTGTGATTTCCTCGTCGCCGGGGCCGTCCGATTCGTCGGCGTCGTCCAGCGCGTCGAGGTTGGCCAGGCTGGAGTACTGCAGGGCCGCAATACGTAGCAGATCGTTGACCGACAGCGCAGCTGTCTCGCGAAGCTCGGATGGGTGAAGCCCGCCGAGCGAGACGTCCAGACGGTCCAGAGACCCGCCTGCGCGCGCGGCAGCGACGTACATCTCCAGCGCCACGTCGATCAGCTTTCGGGCGCCATCAGCGGCCTTGCCGTACAGGGCCGTCAACACGTCGTCGCGCAAGATCCGTCTGCCGCCCCAGCCTTCACCGAAGTGGTAGACGACACCCACCATGAGGCGCTCGCCGGTGCCGGCGACCGGCTCCCAGAACAGGGCACGCCAAGGGGCTAGGGAGGGCGTCGTCACGCCCGGGATAGTAGATCGTCGGGTGCCGGGAAGCGAGCGAGGATTCGGGACGCAATATCCGACATCCGTGACGCCACGAACTCCGCCTGCTGGCGGGTGTCGTGCATCGTGGCCATCGCATCGGCGACGGCGTCGGGCAGGTCGCGGGCCATCACGAACGTGCGCGCCACGGCGGCCTGCCGGAAGGGCGCCTCCTGCCCCACCATCACGGACATGAAGCAGAGCTTGTTGTGGTCGGCCAGCTGGCTCTGGCCGAGGCTGTGCGCGTGGTCAATCCACGCCTCGCGCTGGCCATCCCAGAGGATGTTCTCGAGGTTTCGGTCGCGGTTGTCGATCGCCTCGTCGGCGACGGCGGCCAGGGGGGCGTTGGCCAGCCCCACCGCCACGCCGATGGCAATCCCGATCGCGGCGTCCCGTTCCGGTGAGCCTTCTTCGAGACCCACCGTGAGCGGCTGCAGGAGGTTCGGGTATCCGGCGTCGGCACTGCCGAACGCCAAGGCACCACCCACGTCGACCAGGTATGGGTCCGGCACGGGCAGGCCCCAGCCGCGTAACAGGAGAGCCGCGAAGGACTCCGTGACCACGTGCTCGAGCGGGATGCGCTTGATGATGCCGGAGACGGCCTTTCCGGCCACTCGCAACGCGCAGCGGGATGCGCCAGTCCGCCCGATTCCGATCGGCCGCTCGGTTCCCGCGATCAGCTCCGCCCACTGTATGGCGGGCGGCTGCCTGGGCTCAGTCACTGGTCCGCGCCGCCTGCCTGGCGGAATGGAGGGCCTGCTCCGCCAGCAACTTCCGAACGGCTGAGAGGTCGTTGGCAATGCGGAACACGATGGCTATCCCTTCCAGGGCGAGCCGTGCCGCCACCAGCCACACAAGGCACCCGACGGCCAGAAGGTAGGCCTCCTGCATGATGGCCAGGATGGCGCCGGCCACGCTGCCCACCACGGCAAGCAGGAAGGCGACATGCACGAGGAAAGGCGTGTACATCGTGCGGAACGCGGTGAAGCCAGCGCCGTCAATCTCGCCCGCCTGCCGGTACCGGAGCGCGGCCCTGGCGCTTCGTACTGTGGCCGCGTCCGGCCCCGCGACGCCCTCCACGCGCGCATAGATCACACCGCACCGGGGGCATTCGCCCGCTGGCGCCGTGTCGGTGTCCTGGCGCTCGTAGCCGCAGCGCACGCAGATCTTTCCCATCGTCCCTCCCTCGAAGAGTCCTTTCCCCCGGCCTGCGCTATCGGTTCCCCCCGTCGCGCTTGCTGCCGGTGATCATGTGCGCCAGCGACTCCTTCAGGTGGGGGTCTTCTGGTGTAGCGGCCAGCGATTCAAGGAGCTTTCCGGCTGCCGGCCGCAGTCCTGCCGGCATGCGCCGCAGCGCATCGGCCAGCACGCTGGCAATGTCGCGCTCGGTAGCGGCCGCGATCGGCGGTTCTTGAGCACCCGTTTCGCCGGGTCCTGAGTGGAACGTATCGAGCCAGCCCTCGGGTTTGCCGGTAACACGTTCGATGTATCGGGCAGTGTCTTTCAACATGCCGCGCGGTTTCCCGGTGGCCGAGTTCTTGCTGCCGTTGAGCCACTGGCTCACTTGGGAGGGGGTCCGATCGGCAAGCCGGGCCACCGCGGCTACTGAGCCGAACTCTCGGACGAGGATCGCGAGGTTCGCCCGGCGTATTTCATCGATGTCGTGCATCGAGCGATTGCATAGCCCGTGGCTAACAAAAGCCATTCGCGGCAGGCTTGCGAGAGCATTAGCCATGCGCTAATGTGGCCGCATGAACCTCACCGACTATTTGAAGCAGGAGCGGGGCCGCGGCGCCGCGTTGGCGCGAGTGCTGAGCGTCACCCCCGTGACCGTTTCCCAGTGGAGCAGCGGCGATCGGCAGGTGCCTGCGGAGCGCTGCCCCGCGATCGAGCGCGCCACCGGTGGCCAGGTCCGCTGCGAAGAGCTGCGCCCCGATGTCGACTGGAAGTACCTGCGCGCCAGCGCCGTGGAGTCGAACTCCATGGTCGAAGCCGACCCTGATGCCGGGCGCATCGAGCCGCTGGCGGAGTTGCCGTGATGTCGCGAGAGCTTCCATGCCTTGCAGCGTGGGTCACGCCGAGGACTCCGTAAATGACGCAGCAACGTCAGTACCGCGAGCCACGCGCCGCGGTCATCTTCCGCTTCACTACCGATGCCATCCGCAACAGCCACCACAACGATGCGTCGTTCGCCCAGGCCGTTGCCGATGCCTACATGGATCAGGTGGCGCCCGAGGAGCGCACCACGCAGTTCCACGTGGGCACTGACCTCGCCAGCCTGGAGAAGGCCGGCAAGCTCAACGCGAAGCTGATCGAGCGGTTCCGCAACGGCACGGTGAAGCTGCCGGCCGACCTCGAGGAAGCGTGGGTTGCCGCGCTGCCTGAGCCGTGGCGGCTGGACTGCGCCCGGGAGCTGGCGCGCCGGTACGGCTTCATCGGCGCCCGTGTGCCCTCCAGCGCCGCGGCCGGCCAGATGCTCTGCACCGCGCAGGTGGCGATGGAGTTCGGCCAGGCCCTGCAGGCGCTGGCCGAGATCAACATGGACGGCGTGGTCAACGCGCACGACCTGGCGCGGGTGCGCCGCGCGCTGAAGGAATGCGGAGATCTCGCCAGCGAGGTCACCACGCTCAAGGCCACGCTGCACCAGCAGCTCGACACCCTGGAGGCGAGCGCGCGGCCGGTGGCAGTGGGTGGCGACGCGCGGAGGGCAGGGCGGTGAGCACGCCGAAGCCCTGGAACCGTAGCCGCGTGGCCTACCAGCGGACGGAATGCAGCATCGAGTTGGCCACGTGGCTCCTCGATCGCGTGCCCGCTGACCAGCACGCCGCGCTGGGCGATCGCCTGCCCGTGGTCCGCCTGCTGCTGGCCGCGCAGGAGCAGCGCCGACCGCTGACCCCCGAGTGGGTGATGCGGATGCTGGAGTGCAGCCGCGCCACGGCGTACCGCGTGCTGGCGGGCATGCGCAAGGCGGGGTTCACCGTGGTCAGGCGGCCGTCGCCCGGCCTTCCCGCGCGCGAGGTGCAGCAGCTGCACCCCGATCGAGCCGGCACACGTGCTGGCGACTCGACATCCGCGCCGTACGCCACGGCTTCTCGCGACAGGCGTGCCCACGACGGGGTGCGCGTCCCGCACCCCGCGCAGGTGGCCTCATGAGCGTCGAGGCTCAGGTCTGCGTGCAAGCCATCCGGCTGCCGCCGGGCAACTCGTCGGCCAAGTTCGTGCTGTGGGTGCTGGCCAACCACGCCAGCGGCGACCCACGGCTCACCGACGAGATCGAGGCGTGGCCCTGCATCCAGACCCTGCGGGACTCCACCGACCAGGACCGCAAGACGATCATCAGCAACCTCAAGAAGCTGGCCGACTGGGGGCTCATCGAGGACAGCGGCAAGCGCCGAGGGCGCACGAAGCAGGTGGTGGTGTGGAGGCTGCGGATCGGCCCTGACCTCATCTCTGCCGCTCTGGGAGACGTGCAGCCGCGCTCCGTTTCCTACCCCTCGAAGGTCGTCCGAAACAGTCCCAATACCGGAACAGTTCCGAAATCGGAACCGTCCCAATCCTCCGCGGAAAGGGTCCCAATTTTGGTCGGAAAGGGTCCCAATTTTGGGACACGGAACCCAAAGAACCATCAGGGAACCAGTATCTCTGGCCGCGAGCCCGAGCCAGCCGATGCCGTTGGCCACTTCGAAGGCCACGCTGAGCCTGCCGAGACGGCAGCCCACGCCACTGCCACCACCGCCGGCTCGATCGCCGTCGCCCTGCGCCAACGCGGCTTCCGCATCACCTCCCAGGACAGGGAACTGGTCGCCGGCGTAGCTGAGGGCATCACCTGCGAGGCGGTGCTGGAGTTCGCCGAGCTGTATCCCGCCGACCACGCGAAGTGCCGCGGCTCGCCTGGTTACGTGCTCAGCGCCGCACGCCGACAGCTCGCCGAACAGACCGAACACGCCCGAGGGGGAACCCATGCAAACCGCCATCCAGCATCTCGCGCCAGCACTGGCGGCGGCGGAGGGCCCGCTCACGGTCGACCACGCGAAAGCCGCGCTGGTCGATTCGAGCGCAAGCGCCGAGAGGCCGAAGCCCGAATCGGCTCAGAGCGGTGAAATGCCGCTGCGCTGGCTGCTGCGCCTCTGGGAGCGGCTGGGCGTGCAGTACGGCAGCGCCTGGGAGCAGGACTACGGCGATAGCCCGGTTGACGAGGACGGCAGGCTGACCACTGCCGGCGAAGTGTGGCGCGATGGTCTGTTCGGGCTCACCGCCGACCAGCTGCACGTCGGCCTGCAGCGCTCGCTGCTGGCGCACCCGGAATGGCCGCCGCGCGTTGGCCAGTTCCGCGCGCTGTGCATGTGCATCCCCACGCTCACGGAGATCCGGCTCGAGGAGCGCGCGCGCCCGGAGACGCTGTCGCCGTTCCTCACCCTGGTCCGCCAGCACCTGGACATGCACCGGTACCGGATGGACGACGCGCGCACCAGCGAGCGCCTGCTGCGCGAGGCCTACGAGGTGGCCCGCGAGCATGTGCTGCGCGGCGGTGCGCTGCCCGAGCCGATTGCCGGCTACCTGCCGACGCCGCAGCAGGTGGCACCCCGCGTGCCGCCGCCGGAGCGCCGGCAGGAACTGATCGATCAGGCCCGCGCCGAGCTTGGCCTCGAGGCCGAGCCGGAGAACGCCGCGCTGCCGGTGGGCCGCGAAGCCGCAGCGGGGCCTGACCGGTGAGGGCCGCGATCCGCCAGTACCGCCGCGAGCTCGCGTTGTTCCTGCTGGACCGCATCGTGGACCCGATCTCCAGCGGTGACCTGGTCGAGCAGATGGGCGCCTTCGCCCAGGCCGAGGGTCATCCGGAGGTGTGCTGGCGCAGCATCAACGGCCCGGACGTGCACGGCATCCTGCGCGCGCTGGAAGGCGAGGGCATGGTGGTGCGCGACGGATCCGACCGCGATCGCCGCGCCGGCCGTGACACCCCGCTGTGGCGCATCGCCAACCACGTGCGCGGTGCCGCGCTCACCGTGACGGTGCCCGACGTCGACGACGAGGCGGAGGAGGAGATCCCGATCACCGCCTCGCTTGCCGCGGTTGCAGGCGTGGAAACGCCGTACGACACCATGACCCGGCCGCAGCTGTACGCCCTGCTGGAGACGGCCGACGAGATGGCCGGCGCGCAGGCGCGGATCCTCCGCGAGATCCAGGAGGTTGCTGAGCGCGCGCGCCGGCGCCTGGCATCCGTGGGCCTGTTGGACGGGCAGGGATGAGCAAGGCACCGCGCTCCCTGCGCTACTCCAGCACCGACGCCATGCCCGCCGGTATGCGCACGCTGCTGCAGCGCCAGCAGGCCCAGCCCCGCGGCTACAAGCCGCCGGCGGCGCCCGAGAAGCGCGCGAACAAGTACGGCGCCATCCCCACCGTCGTCGACGGCATCCGCTTCGACTCGAAGCGCGAGGCCAACTACTACCAGCGCCTGAAGCTCGAGCAGGGCGCCGGCCAGGTGCAGTACTTCCTGCGCCAGGTGCCGCTGCACCTGCCGGGCGGAACGAAGCTCGTTGTCGACTTCGTCGTCGTCATGGCCGACGGCCGCATCCGCTACGTGGATGCCAAGGGCCGGGAGACCGCGACCTTCCGCGTGAAGCGCCGCGAGGTCGAGCACCACTACCCGATCCAGATCGAACTCGTCTGAGCGCTCCGCCGCGCTCCCATCCCCGCCAAGGAAGCCCCGCATGAACGATATCCAGACCATCCCGCTCACCCAGCTCAAGGCCTCGCCGCTCAACGTGCGAAAGACCGGCGGCAAGAAGGTCGAGGAGCTGGCCGCCAGCATCCGCGCCACCGGCCTGCAGCAGAACCTCGGCGTCATCCCCGAAGGCGGCAAGTTCGCCGTGGTGTTCGGCGGCCGACGCCTGCGCGCGCTGCAGGCGCTGGCCAAGGAGAGCGCACTGCCAGCTGCGCTCGCCCAAGGCATCCCCTGCCGAGTACTCACCGCGGAGGAAGCCCAGGAGGCCTCGCTGGCGGAGAACACCATCCGCGAGGCCATGCACCCGCTCGACCAGTTCAGCGCCTTCCAGGCGTTGGCCGACGAGGGCAGGGACGTCGCGGAGATCGCCGCGCGCTTCGGTGTTACCGAGACCGTGGTGCGCCAGCGCATGCGCCTGGCCCGCGTGTCCCCGAAGCTGCTGCAGGCCTACGGTGCCGGCGACCTGAAGCTCGAGCAGCTGCAGGCGTTCGCAGTCATCGATGACCACTCCCGCCAGGAAGCCCACTGGAAGCTTGTTCGCGGCAGCGAATGGGCCGCCATGCCCGACCGGATTCGCAGCGATCTGCTGCGCGCTGAGGTCAGCCACGAGGATCACAGGGTGCAGCTCGTCGGGATGCAGGCCTACGAGGACGCCGGCGGCGCCGTCCGCCGGGACATGTTCTCCGATGCGGTCGTGGTGCTGGACGTGCCACTGCTGGACCGCCTCGCCGCGGCCCACCTGGAGCAGGTCGCCGAGGTCCTTCGCGCCCAGGGGTGGAGCTGGGTGGAGGTGGGCGGCGATCGCCCCGCCTGGAACGCCCCTTCGATCGAAGGCCTCGAGCGCGAGTGGACCGCGGCCGAGGACGCCGAGGCTGCTTCCCTCGAGGAGCTCGCTACGGCAGGGCGTCTGACGGTGGAGCAGACCGTCCGCCTGCTGCTGCTGGAGGACAACGAGTTCACTACGGAGCAGATGGCGGCCTCCGGCGTGCGGGTCCGTATGTCGCCGAACGGCTTGGTTGTGCACCTCGGCCTGCTGCGTGAGGGGCAGCACGACCCGACGAGTCCGGCGAACACCGCCGCCAATGCACCCGGTGCCGTCGCCGGCGAGGACAGCGGCGAAGGGCGGTCCCCGCCGCCGGCGAAGGAACCCGGCGACATGTCGTTCGCTGCCGTGCAGCGCCTGCAGGCCGAGGCGAACGCGATCGTGCAGCTGCAGGTGGCGGAGGCACCGTTCATCGCGATGGCGCTGCTGGTGGCCCGGCTGGCCACGGACCTCTACGAGGGCTGGGACAAGCCACGCCGCTGGGTGCTCATCGGCCGCGATCACTCCGGCCGCACCAACGGCCCGCCGCGCGCCGCGGTGGAGGAGGGCGCGCTCGGCGAGCAGCTGCGTGCGCTCGAGGCGAACTGGCGCGCCAAGCTGCCGCGCAATGCGAAGGAACTGCCGGCCTGGACGATGAAGCAGACGCCGGACCTGCTGCAGCAGCTGCTGGCGTTCCTGGTCGCCCGCGAGATCGATGTCGTGGACGCCAGCGGCGGTGGTCGCTCCGACCAGGGCGTGGTTGCGCTTGCGCAGCTGGCCGGCGTGGATCTCGCGGCCACGTGGCGCCCGACCGAGGAATGGCTGGCCACCCTGCCGAAGCCGGTGATCGTGAAGCTGGCGGCGGGTGCGGCAGGCAAGAAGGCCGCGGCACCGCTGGACAAGCTCAAGAAGGACCAGCTGCCGGCCCAGGCACTGCCGCTGTTCCCCGTCGGCTGGCTGCCGCCGGCACTGCGGTTGCCGGATCCACCGCGGAAGAAGGCTGCGGCGAAGGGCAAGGCCGCGGCCGCGGGAGACGTGGCATGAGCGCCCGCTCTGCGCCGCAGGGTGGCGGGGTGGATGTCGAGGCGCTGAGCAAGGCTGCCGACTACCTCGCTGGCCGTTACAGCGATCTGGACGGCTGGGTCGTGGCGATTCGGGCAGCGATCCGTCAACTGAGTGAAGCCGGCGCCAGAGCCGGGCTCGCCGCCGCCCCGTCTGCGTCGCAGGGTGGCTGGCAGGATCGGGCGGTCGAAGCTGTCCGGTTCATGGAGGCCGAAGGTTGGAGGTGGGAGGACGACAGGTGGTGTCGTGAAATCTCGTCTGCGCCGCAGGGTGGCGGGGTGGAGGACGTGTTGGCGCGTTGCGTTGCCGAGGCCATCGAGAATGGAGACGGCTTCTGGCAGCCGTGCTCCGGATGCTACGAGACCAGCGACGGTTACAACGTCCAAGGGTTCCCCTACAGCACCACGTTCCGCTGCAACCTTGGTGGCGGCTGCTTTGAGTGCGGCGGACTCGGCGCAGTGTGGATCGCCACGCCCGACGACGACCAGCGTAGCGACGACACCACCCAGCCCCGCACCGATGCCGATGCCGCGCAGCAGGGGGAGGTGTGGCGGCCGATGGAGACCGCGCCGCGCGACGGCACGATGGTCCGGCTGCTGGTGAAGTTCGACAAGCACGCCACCGAGGACACGGCGGAGCCGGCCTGGACCATCGGTGCGAACAACGACGACAACGTGGGCGACGACGAGCACGCGGGCTGGCAGTTCGCCGGCTGGTGCTGGACGCACGACCACTTCACCGAAGGCAAGGGCACGCCCGTCGGCTGGCTGCCAATGCTGGCTACCGCACCCCCGAGCGCGCCCGTGGGGGTGGAGCGAAAGTACCCCGACGACGGGAACGGGGACGACGACGCATACAACCGTGGCTGGAACGACTGCCGTGACGCCCTCGCCCAGCAGCCCGCAGCCGCGCCTTTCGTCTGCACTGGCGATGAAATCCGCTGCCATGACGGCAACGGTTGCGAGTGCGCGATGCAGGGAAAGCAGCCCGCAGCCGACCGCGACATTGAAGCTGATGCGTTGCAATACGTGTTCGGGAACATGGACCGGCTCGATTGGGCACGGATCGTGGACGAGCAGATGACCCCACCGTGGCCGCTTCCCCACCATGTAGAAGCGATGGGCATGTTCAAGCAGCCCGCAGCCGTGGAGAAGCGATGCACCCTCCCGTTCATTGACGGATCGCCGATGTTGCTGCATCCAGCGCAGTCTGCCGCCAAGCAGCCCGCAGCCGTGGATGAGGACGACGCGGAGCCGGCCGAACCGTGCGAATCGGCGCTCCCCGACTGCGGACCGGCCATTGCGTGGGACAGCGAAGGCTGCGGCGCATGCGAGCGATGCGCGAAGGAACTGGGGTGGCTCGCAGGCCAGCAGCAGGGAGGTGCGTAGTGGGCTGGTCGATCGGCTACGACCCCAGGTGGAAGCGGGATATCGGCTATGGAGTGCCGGCGTTCTGCGACCAACCGGGATGCGATGAGGAGATCGACCGCGGCCTCGGCTTCAAGTGCGACGACGAGGAGTGTGGGTGCGGGAAGTTCTACTGCGAGGCACATCTCTACGACACACGTCCCCATACCCATGCCGCTCCACCGAAGCGCGAGCACCCCAGCTGGGCGGAACACGTTCTGACCGACGAGAGCTGGGCGCGCTGGCGGGCGGAAAACCCGGAGGGCGTGGCGTACATGGGCACGCAGCGAGGAGGCCGCGCCGATGGCTGAGGTACTGGACCTGACCCGCGTCAGCAGCGACGCCCTGCGCGCCGAGCTGGACCGCCGGAAGGAGGCCGCGAAGGCGAAGGGCCGGCCGATGAAGTACGCCACCAAGGCCGAGTGGGCCGAGGCGCGCGCTGTCGAGCTGCGCGCCCAGCTCGCCGAGGTCCAGACAGCGAGTCAGCCCGGTCACGTTGGCTTGCGAAAGAAGACCGCGCAGCAGGAACTACTCCTCGAGGAGATCGCCAAGTTCGATCGCCTGGCCGTCAGCTTCAGGAGGAAAGGCCAGTGAGGGTGGATGGTGACAAACCCCGCTCGAACGCTGCGATGTGCAGAAGGCCGCTATGGCAGCGAACCTGCCAACAGGTCTTCCAATGCAGCATCCCGTCGGGCCTGGTAATCGGCCTGGATCTCTTCTGCCGTTACTCGGTGAACGAACTCGAGTGTGGATGCCAGTTCGAACAGCTCTTCGTGCAGGTTACCGATCAACTCTGCCAGAAGCCCGAGCTGAGCCAGGACGCCAGCGGCGACGTGCCGCGCTACGGCCACTGGTGTCTCGTCGTGCAAGATGAGAGCGGTAAGGAGCGCGTCAGCTCGGTCCCACGACGAAAGGGCATTCAGGAGTTTGGCTGCCGTCGCGGGTGGAAAATCGTCGAGCTGGCCTGCGCGCCGGCGAAGAAGCGGCAGGTGAGCACCGAGCCGCGCCTCGGCTTGAAGGAATTTCAGCGCATCGAGCGACCCGAGTACGCCGGCCATCTGTTTTGCCTGCTGCTTCACGATGTCCAAGTCGGACTTCGCGCGGAACAGCTCCTGATTGAGCGTATGCGCCCACACCGCGGCTCGCTCGCTCCGTCTGGCGTCCGCCCGAGCCCACTCGTCATCTCGAAGCTTCAGCGTCCTCACATGCTCGGTGTGGCTGGCTCTCAATGCCACCACGATGGCGCCGACGGTCGCGACCGCGGCAAGCGAGGCAGCCACCACCATTGCCCAATCAGCGACGGTTCCCCACTCAGCGGCCAAGGGGCACAAGTCCATATGGGGTTCCTGCATGCAAGATGATGAATTGTCGCATCGCACCCAGGGACGGGGGATGGGGGCGCCCGAGCAAGCGCCGAGAGCATGCGGTCACTGCGGCGCGGCCAGCCTGAGCATCAGGGTGTCCGAGGGTGGGCGCGTGGCGCGCGTGGTGTGTCCGACGTGCGGCGCCGCCAGCGGTAGGCAGCACGGCGGCGATCGCGATGCGGCGGTGGCTGCAGCGATCACCTGGTGGAACCGGAACCCGCCATTGCCTCCGGCGAATGACAGCCCGGCTGCCCCGACGGCACCGGTGTCACCGCCGATGCAGAGGCGGCGTGGACTGTCACCGCACACCAACGACCGGGACCCGCTCGAGCTGATCGCGCGGCTGCTGGTGACCGGCAGCTACCGGGTGCCGCTGGAAGGGCGCAGCTCACGCCCGACGCTGCGGCCATGCGACGTCGCCGGCGCCATGGGCTACATGCGAGGGTGCCTCGAACGTGCCGCGGCGATGGCCGTGGCCACGCGCGCCGGCGACGCGGAGATCGCTCAGCTGTCCGCTCAGGCATACCGCCGCGTGCTGCGCCAGGTGCTCGGGCTGAGGAGTTGCCCGCTGGATCTCCACAGCGGCGCCGACCGCTGGCGCGTGCGGATGGTGGTGTACGACGCTGCCCAGGAGCTGGTGTGGCCGGAGCGCCGCATCCCGCGCGCTGCAGCCGCCCGCCGGGCCAAGATGCGCCTGGCCACGTACGTGGAGATCCACAAGGTGGCGAGTGGCGTGCTTCAGCAGGCGCTGGCCGACGCCCGGGCCGAGTTCGGCCGACGGCTGTTCGCTGGGTAGGCGCCGCGGCCTGGTTTCTGATCACCATGGATACTCATGGACATCCATGGGGAATCCACGTGTGGAGCCTTCACTTCCACGCGTGGAGGGAAATCCCGTCTCCCGCGTCCACGTGTGGAGGTTTCGGCTTCCACACTTGCCCGGGAACGATAGGCGGGCGCATGGTGTCACCGTGGGCGCCGATCCCCCTCGCGGGGCGCGACGCTCAGCCCGACACCAACGACGTCGACAGGCCACGCCTGCGCAGTACCAGGCAGTCCGCCCGCGGCACTCGGCGGTACCGGTAGGCCAGTAGAGGGCTCAGCGCCCGGCGGTGACCCCGCCGGGCGTTCCTGTTTCCACGGTCGGTAATCACGCAGCAGAGGGAGCGCGCGGGCATCGCCGTGAGGCGTCGCCGCGCTCTGCTGGCAACCATGCGGGCTCTCGGCGGAGCAACACGCCGGCGATCTGCTGCGTGCCGACCACCTCCACGCCCGGACACCCGGATCCAGATCGATTCGCAGAGCCAGCTGGCTGCGGTGTCGGGCACCTATTGCACGAGAACCTCATGTCCATCCGCGTCGTCCAACAGAAGCTGCGGGACGCCGGGTTCGATCCTGGTGCGGTTGATGGCCTGTGGGGCCACCGAACCGCGGCAGCATTGGATGCCGCGCTGAACGCTGCACGCAGCAGCCGGCCGGATCCGCCGATGGCGTGGGGCGCCAGGGTCTCCGCGGAGTTCCGTGGAAAGGTTCGTGCGATCGCCAGTCGGCTCGGCACAGACGCTGATGACCTCATGGCCTGCATGGCCTGGGAGACCGGCCGTACGTTCTCGCCGGCCGTCCGCAATCGCGCCGGCAGCGGTGCAACCGGCCTGATCCAGTTCATGCCCGCCACGGCGCGCGGCCTGGGCACGACCACCGACGCCCTCGCGAAGATGACGGCACTGCAGCAGCTCGACTACGTGGAGCGCTACTTCGCCCCGTACCGCGGCCGCCTGCGCAACCTGGGCGACCTGTACATGGCCATCCTGTGGCCGGCGGGCATCGGCAAGGCCGACAGCTACGTGCTGTGGGATCGCCCGGACCGCCCGACCACGTATCGGCAGAACGCTGGCATCGACATCAACCGCGATGGCCGCATCACCCGCGGCGAGGCGCTGGCCAAGGTGTCCGGCTTGCTCGCCGAGGGCCGCCGCCCAGGCAACCTGTGGCCAGGCCGATGATGCCGCTGCGGAGGAGCTCGTGATGCGCGAGATCGCACGCGCGCTGCGCGAGGGAACAACCAGGCCGACGATGGCCCTGCTGGTGGTGGCATCGCTCTTCCAGACCATCCAGTTGCTGATGGTCGACCCGCTGACTTCGCGGCCGCATCGGGTTGCGCTGAGCTTCGTCGCCGATCACGAGACATGGGGTTACGCACACGCGCTGGCGGTCCTGCTGCTGGTGTGGCGCTTGTGGGACAAGACCGCGCGGCCGCTGTGCGCGTGGGTGACCAACGGCTACACCTGCGCGCTCTGGGTCATGACCTTTCTGGCGCCTGCCGTCCTGCTGCGAGACACCACCTTGATGGCCACTCCGCTGGTGGTGATCCCGATCTCGGCGATGTGGGTGTTGATGCGCACGGAGGCCACGCGGCGCGACAGGGAGCACGCATGACCGATACGCAGATCATGCTCGGCTTCATTGCCACCCTGATCACCTTCATCCTCGGGATGGTCGGGCTGCACCGGAAGAAGAAGGACAAGGTCGACGACGTCATCTACGACGGCCTGACGGAAGACGCGAGACGCCTTGGCAAGCTCGTGGCGCGCCTGCGCACGCAGCTGGATGAGGAGATCGCCACGCGGCATGCCAACGAGCAGAAGCTGCGGCGCGACCTGGCAGAGGCAGAAGCGTCGCTCGCTCGCTTCAAGGTGGAGGTGAACCTGCTGCGCGCGCAGGTGCGCGGGTTCGGCGCGGAGCCGGTCGCGTGACCGGGCTGGATGAGCTTCGGCGCAGCGTGGAGCAGGGGAAGGCGGCACTTCGCGCCAGCCCGAAGGACCGCGTTGCCGAGGCGCTGGTGATCCTCCCGAAGCTGGTCGCCAACCTGGACCGCGTCTGCCTGTACCAGACCGAGATCGCGGACGTGCGGGCGGAGCTCACCAGCCGCGTGGACGCGTTCCGACGCCTCGCCTGGGAGGTACAGCGCATGCACCCCGAGGTGACCTACAAGGGCGCCGAGGTGCAGAAGGCAGCACAGGAGATCGACCGGCTGCTCACTCGCATCACGGAATTGCTTGGGCCATGACCGGTACCGCGATCGCCGGGATCGGTTGGCACGCCGCACCTGCGGATGTGCGTGATCGCTGGCACCTGCAGCGGTCGTTGCCGAACGGCGAACTCGAGGTGGCGCTTACGCCGGCCGGCGACATCCGCCTGTTCCCGTCGGAAGAGCGCGGCAACGTGGCAGCCACCTACCTCAACGACGTCGAACTCGAGGAGTTCCAGTGAACCTGATCCTCGGCCTCGCGCTGGCGCTGGTCATCACCACCGGCTACGGCATCTTCGCCAGCGTGAAGTGGGCAACCAGCGGTGCACGGTGCGACGCCCGCGTATCGGCGGCCGAGGCCGCTGAAGCGACCAGGGCACGCGAGGCGTACGCCGGCGCGATCGCCGAAGCCGTGGGCGCTGTGGCCGAGAGCCTCGAGACCACGCGCAGTGAACAACAGGGGGCGGGCGAGGCCACTGCATCCCGCGCCGTGCAGATCGTGCGTGTGCCGGTGACCGGGGCATGCGCCATGCCGGCGGGCCTGCCAAGCCTGTCGCCTGCAGTAGAGGAGGCCCGCAATGCGGCTCGTGATTAGCCTGGTCATTGTGCTGACGCTCTCGGCATGTGGCCGACAGCAGACGTTGCGCCCCGATCCACCGATGGTCACCGGGTGCCTGGACACTCCGTCGACGCACGTTCCGGACGAACCCCAGCGTCCGGCCGACGGCGAGCCGATCCCGGATGCCTACGTCCGTGAGCTGATCGGCTGGGGCAACAGCCTGCTCGGGGTGATCGCACAGGACCGCATTACCTGGCGCGGGGAGCGTCGGTGCATCGGCAGCCTGCGGGATCTGGGGCACGTCCGGTGACCAGCGTTGCCAACCTGAACGGCGATCTGAACAGGGCCGCGAACCTGAACGGCAACCTGAACGGGGCTCGGGGGACCCTGACGCCCAGCAGCCTCAACCGCGGGGGGAACGGCGCGCGGTTTTCGAGCGTTTTTCGGGGCCCAGGGTGCTCCACCACAGGTGGCGCCCCGTGCTGGAAATCCACGGGTATGGAGGTTGTGCGCCCTGCGCATTGCTGAGCATGGGTGAAAGGCTCGAGTTCCAGCCAGGCTGGTCGATCGCCAGGCTGGCCGAAGAGTTCGGGATGGACCGCCGCACCGCGACGAAGCGGTTGCGCGAGGCGGGCATCCCGCCGATGGGGAAGCGCGGTGGGCACGACGTCTACCGGCTGCGCGACGCGGCCGCGGCGCTGGTCGATCTCGCGTCCATCCCCGGCAGCGAGCAGGGCATCGTGGATCCTCGCGACCTGCCGCCGATGGAGCGGCGCGCGTACTTCCAGTCCGAGAACGAGCGGCTGAAGGTCGAAACGACCCTCGGCACTCTGGTGCCGGCCGCCGAGGTTGAATCCGACATGGCGCACCTGGTGAAGCAGGTGACCCAGACGCTGGAGACCCTGCCAGACGTGCTCGAGCGCGACTGCGCGCTGTCCCCCGAACAGGTGGTGCGCGTGCAGCAGTCGTGCGACGAGCTGCGCCAGTCGATGTACGACGCAGTGATGGGAACGGATCCGGAAGATGTACGCGACAGCGCGTAGCATCCGCCGCGACGTCGCCGAGATGATCCGGCCGCCGCGCCGGGTGCCGGTGAGCCAGGGCGCTCGCGCGCTGCAGATCGCGAACCCCAGCGGCAGCATGGGATCGTGGTCGGCGGACGTGACGCCGTACATGGTCGAGCCGATGAACTCGACCGCCAGCCGGCTGTATGAGGCGGTGGTCTTCGTGGGACCCGCGCGGTCCGGCAAGACGCTCGGCCTCGTGGATGGGCGGCTCGCATACACGGTCACCTGCGACCCCGGCGACACGATGATCGTGCAGTCGACGAAGGACGCAGCCGAGGACTACAGCAAGACCCGAATCTCCCGCGCCATCCACGGCAGCCCTGAACTGGCGCGCCGGTTGAGCCCGCGGGCCCACGACGACAACGTGCTCCTGAAGTTCTTCCGCAGCGGCATGGCCCTGCGCTTCGGCTGGCCCTCGGTGTCGGTGCTGTCGGGCAAGGACATCCGCGTCATCCTGATGACGGACGTCGACAACTTCACCGGCGACCTCGGCATCGACGAGGCGTTCGGCTATGCGCTGAAGCGCATCCAGACCTTCATGTCGGCGGGGATCTGCGTGGCGGAGTCCTCGCCGGCGATCGACTACACCGACGGCCAGTGGGTGCCGAAGACGCCACATGAGGGGCCGCCGGCGGCGGGCATCGCCGCGCTCTACAACCGCGGCGATCGCCGGCGGTGGTACTGGCCATGCCCTGAGTGCGGCGAGCGCTTCCAGGCCGCGCCGGGGTACGCAGGTTTCCATCTGCCGCCGCTCGAGGAACTGAAAGAGCGCGTGCTCTCAGAGGGCACCCTGGCCTTGGCACGCCGGCACGCGCTGCTCTACTGCACGCATTGCCACGTCGGCCTCGAGGAGCGCTGGAAGAAGGGCATGAACGCCGCCGGCGTGTGGGTCGGCGAGGGCCAGACGGTCTATCCCGACGGCACGGTGGAAGGCGATCGGATCCGTTCGCGCACCGCGAGCTACTGGCTCGGTGGTGTGGCCGCGGCCTACCAGCCCTGGGAGTCGCTGGTTGAGCGGTACCTCCAGGCGCTGAAGGTCTACATCACCACCGGCGAGGAGCGGCCGCTCAAGGCGACCACCAACGTCGACGGCGCCATGTCGTACGTGCCGATGGCCGCGAGGTCCGAGGTCAGCGCGGCGTCCATGCAGGATCGCGGCGAGCAATGGCCCGCGGGAATGGTGCCGGAAGGCGTCAGGCTGCTCACGGCCGCGGTCGATGGCCAGAAGCACAGCTTCGTCGTGCAGATCATAGGCTGGGGCCCTGGCGAGAGCGGCGAGCTCGAGCGCTGGGTGATCGACAGCTACGCGCTGCGCACCTCGGATCGCGACGACGGCGCGGGCGGCAAGCTCGGGCTGGAGCCCGCGAAGTACCTCGAGGACTGGGATCGGCTGATCGACAAGGTCATTGAGCGGCGCTATCCGCTCGCCGACGGCAGTGGCAGGACGATGCCGGTGCGCGCGGTCGGCATTGACTGGGGCGGCAGCAAGGGTCACGCGCCTCGCGCGCTGGAGTTCTGGCGAAGCCTCAAAGAGAAGGGGCTGCACGCGCGGGTGCGCCTGGTGAAGGGCGAGCAGAACCGCAACCGCCCCACGCTGTGGCGCGAGACGAAGCCCGACTCGCGCAAGCGCAAGGACCGCAACTCGGGAAGCCGCGGCGACGTGCCGCAGTTGCTGATCACGGTCGACCGCATCAAGGACATGGTCGCCGGCAACATCGCGCGCGAAGAGCGTGGCGCCGGCTACTACCACTTCCCCGACTGGCTCCCGACCTCGTTCTACGAGGAGCTCACCGCGGAGACGCGGACGGCCACCGGCTGGCAGAACCTGGCCAAGCGGCGCAACGAGCAGTTCGACCTCTGTGGCTACAACGAAGTCCTGGCCCAGTGGCTGAAGGTGCCGGCCATCAACTGGACGACGCCGCCGTCATGGGCCGCCCCGTGGGACACGAACCCGGATGTGGCCGCCGGAGACGGCAAGCCGCTTTCACCACCACCCCCGCGCCTGCGCCGCCCGCGCGTGGTGCAGAGCCGCTACCTGAGGCGATGAGATGGCATTTACCCGCGAAGACCTTGCAGGCGTGGAGGCGGCGATCTCGAGCGGCACGCTCTCCGTGCAGTACGAGGGTCGGCGCGTGCAGTTCCAGAGCCTCGAGGATCTGATGAAGCTGCGTGCGCGCATGCGCGCCGAGATCGAGGTGGCCGAAGGTCTGCAGCGGCGCCGGCGGCCGCGGTTCTTCCGCGCCTACCAGGCCGGGAACGGCTACTGATGGCCGGCGCGTTCGAAGGCCCGGCAGGGCCGCCGCCGGGCGGCTACAACGCGGCAGGGCAGGGCCGGCGCCTGCGCATGATGCGCGCGCCGAGCCTGGGCCCGAACGTCGTCACGATGTTCAGCCTCGGCGAGATCGTGGCGCGATCGCGCGCGGCGACCCGCAACGATCCCTGGGCCGGTGCGGCGCAGGACAAGCTGGTCGCCAACGGCATCGGTACCGGCATCCAGGCCAAGGGCCAGTGGGGCGATCGCGAGTACCGCAAGCGCGAGAAGCGGCTCTGGCTGCGCTGGGGCAAGATCTGCGATGCGGACGGCGTGCTGAACTTTGACGGGCTGCAGGCTCTGCTGTGGCGCGAGTACGACGAAGCCGGCGAGGTCTTCATCCGGCTGCGCAACCGCAGGCTCGCCGACGGGCTTCCGGTGCCGCTGCAGCTGCAGGTGATCGAAGCCGAGCAGTGCCCGCCGCACTACTACGCCCAGGCGAGCAATGGCAACCAGATCCGCGCGGGTATCGAGTTCGACGCGATCGGCCGCCGTGTCGCGTACTGGATGTACGGCCAGCATCCGGGCGACTTCCACGCCGGCGCCGACTTCGACGCCACGCGGCTCCGGCGCGTGCCCGCTGACGAAGTGCTGCACATCTTCGAGCCCATGCGCGCAGGGCAGATCCGCGGAATTCCGCGTGCGACGTCGGCGCTCGTGCGCATGTTCAACCTCGACTCGCTCGACGACGCGGTGCTCGAGCGCCAGAAGATCGCCAACCTGTTCGGCGGGTTCTTCGAGATGGACCTGCCCGAGGAAGAGGAGGACGACGGCCACCGCGTCTACGACGAGCTGCACGGGCGGCCCGGTGATCCGGCGGCCGATCCGGACGGCACGCCGCTCGCCGGGCTGGAGCCGGGGACGATGGGCCAGCTGCCGCCTGGCTGGAAGGCGAAGTTCAGCGAGCCGCCCTCGGCCGGCAGCGACTACCCCGACTACTACCGCCATGGCCTGCTGGCGATCGCCGCGCGCCGCGGCGTGCCATACGAAGTACTGACCGGCGACCTGCGCAACGTCTCCGACCGCGCGCTGCGCCTGATCCTCAACGAGTTCCGCCGCTTCATCGAGATGGTGCAGTGGCTGGTGCTGATCCCCATGGCGCTGCAGCCCATCCGCGAGGCCTACCTTGACCGCGCGGTGCTCGCCGGCGCGCTCGATGTGCCGGGATACGACGAGCTGCGCGAGGACGTCGTCGAAACGCTGTGGGTGCCGCAGGGCTGGCCGTACAGCCATCCGGTGCAGGACGTCGACGCCGACATCAAGGCGATCCGCGGCGGCCTGGACACGCGCACCGCGGCTGTCCTGCGCAAGGGCGAGGATCCAGAAGAGGTCAACGAACAGCTGCAGGCCGACAACGTCGACGCCGACGCGCGCGGCCTGGTCCTCGATACCGATCCGCGCAAGGTGTCCACCGCCGGCCTCACCCAGGCGCGGCCGGCGGGCACCGTCCTGCCGAACAACGATCCCGGAGATATCCCATGAAGCAGTCCCCCGGCGTGCTCGCACGCCTCTTCGGCCGTGCACGGCCGGCACCGGTGGTGTCGTCGCTGGCCACGGCAGTACTCAACCGGCCGCTGCTCGCGCACCAGCCCATGGCGGAGGCGCTCATCGCCGGCTACCTGAGCGGCGACGTCACCAGCGCGGACACCCTGCTGGCCACGGAGCGCGTGCCGGCGGCGCCGGCAGCGGAGGCGGAGACCACCGGCGAGATCGGCGTGATCAACATCAGCGGCGGCCTGGTGAACCGGCCCATGCCCGGGCCGAGCGGCGCCGGCCCCGTCAGCTACACCGCACTGCGTGAGGCGTTCGACGAACTTCTCGCCGATGACGGCGTGACCGCGATCGTGCTGCGCATCGAGTCGCCCGGCGGCATGGCCTCCGGCCTGTTCGACCTGACCGACCACATCTTCGCCAGCCGCGGCGCGAAGCCCATCCACGCCCTCGTGGATGACTACGCGTACTCCGCGGCATACGCGATCGCCGCGGCCTGTGACGAGATCTGGGTCAGCCGCACCGGCGGCTCGGGGTCGATCGGGGTCTGCGCGTTCCACTACGACTGGAGCGGCGCCAACGCGCAGCTCGGGCTGCAGGTGACCCCGATCTACGCCGGCGCCCGCAAGATCGACTTCAACCCGAACTTCCCGCTCAGCGACGACGCCAAGGCCGATGCGCAGGCCAGCGTGGACGACACCTACCGCCTGTTCGTGGCTTCGGTCGCCCGGTACCGCGGAATGGACGTCGACGCCGTGCGCGCCACCGAGGCGAACGTCTTCTACGGCGAGCGCGCCGTCAGCGCCGGCCTGGCCACGCAGCTGGGCACATGGGACGACCTGGTCGCCCAGCTTGGTGCGCAGGGCGTCGACGCCCCGGCACAGGCGGGCGACGCGGACGCCGTGGACGACGGCAGCGAGCTCGGCGCGGATGCGACGCCGCCGACCGCGATGGCCGGCGATGGCGCCGCGGATGCACAGCAGCCCGATCCCGATCCGGAGAACACCGATGGCAACGCCGACACCCCCGCCGCGGAGCCAGCCGCTCCCGCCGACACCGATGCCAGCACTGCCGGTGAGAGCGACGCCGACCAGCTTGCCGCCGCCGGTGCCATCGCCAAGGCAGTACGAGCAGCGGGGCTCGCCCCCGATCTGGCGATCGCGGTGATGGATCGGGTGACCGCTGTCGCAGCGCTCCCGGCCGAGCTCGAGCGGGCCAAGGCGGTCGCGGATCTGTGCCGCGCCGCCGGCCTGCGGGAGATGGCAGCGGACTACGTCACGGCCGGCACCACGATCGAAACGGTGCGACAGCAGCTGGTCGCCGCCACCGCCAGCGTGGGCGACGAGATCGTCACCGCACAGCCCCCCGTCGGCGTGGCCGCGGCAGCACAGGCTGCCCGGCAGGCCGAAGGCCTCGACCCGAACAAGGTCTACGCACGACGCAATACCAACAACAGGAGCACGACATGATCACTTCCACCGGCAACACGGCCGAGTTCCTCCTGAGCGAGGCCGAAGGCGAGCGCTCGCGTGCGCTTTTCCACCTCCCTGCCGGCCAGGGCTACCTGCGCCCCGGCACCATCCTGGCTGCCGACGGCACCGTGGCGATGGCCAGCGGCGACACGGCGGCCGTGCTCTACGGCGGCGTCGATACCGGCACCAGCAGCTCGGGCCCGGCGGTGAAAGCCACCGCGATCGATCGCGATGCCGAGGTGCACGGCGAGCTCCTGCAGTGGGGCGAGACCGACACGGACGCCATCAAGGTCGCGTACGCCGCGGCGCTGGGCGATCGCGGCATTCGCGTCCGTTGGACGCAGCGTCCGGAGGGTGCCGAGACCGACCAGGCCGATGCTCCCGACGAAGCACCGGCCGGCGGCGGCGACTGACCCCCGCTCCCACCAGCTCCAACCCCAGTGACCCCGCATCCGCGGGGTTTCGCATTTTTAGAGGACAGGAACCATGGATCTCCAGCAGCTGGTCGATTCCGGCGCGCTCAGCGTCCCGTCGCTGACCGCGAACATCAACAACCTCCCCGACACCCCGACCCGGATCGGCCAGATGGGCCTGTTCTCGGAGGCGGGCGTCAGCACCACGTTCGTCCTGGTCGGCATCCAGGACTACCGTCTCACCCTGGTTCCTGCAGTGCCGCGCGGCGCACCGGCACAGCCCAAGGCACTGGGCGGCATGAAGGCGAAGCCCTTCATGATCCCGCACCTGCCGCAGCGCTCGACGGTCATGGCCGACGAGGTGCAGAACGCACGTGCGTTCGCGCTGTCGGCGCCGCCCGAAACCGCCGAGAACATGCAGCTCAACGGTGCCATCACCGCCGTGCAGCAGAAGGTCAGCGCCCTCCAGGCCGTGCACCGCCGCGACAACGACTACACCATCGAGTACCACCGCATCGGCGCCATCCGCGGCCAGGTGATGGATGCTGACGGCTCCGTGCTCATCGACATCTATGACGAGTTCGGCATCACCCAGACCACGCATTCCCTGGTGCTCGGCAATGCCGGTACGAACGTGCGTGGGAAGGTGATCGAGGTCAAGCGACTCGTGGAGCAGCGTCTGGGTGGCGTGCCGTACAGCGGCATCCATGTGCTCTGCAGCCCGGAGTTCTTCGACCAGCTGACGGGCCACGCCAAGGTCGAGAAGGCGTTCGACCGCTGGCAGGAGGGCGCCGCGCTCCGCGACGACCTGCGCCGCGGCTTCACCTTCGGCGGCGTGACCTTCGAGGAGATCAGCTCGGCAGTCGGTGCTGACCGCTTCATTCCGGCGGGCGAGGCGATCGCGTTCCCGCTCGGCGTGCCGGACATGTTCATCACCCGCTTCGCGCCGGCCGACTACATCGAGACGGTGAACACGATCGGCCTGCCGTACTACTCGAAGGCCCGCGTCCTGGACTTCGACAAGGGCATCCAGATCGAGTCGCAGTCCAACGCGCTCAACCTCAACACCCGGCCTGACGTCGTCATCAAGTTGACGGCCTGAGCGGCGGGGGCCGGTTCGCCGGCCCCTCGCCGGGAGTGAGCATGGGACAGAAATTCGCCCTCGCCGCGTTGGACGCGGTGATCCACCGTGGGCTGCGCGCGGCCGGCGTTGCCGACAGCGCCCGCTACACCGGGCCCGAGGGCGGGCCGGTGGTGGACGACGTGCGCGTCTACGTCGATCGGGACGTCATGCCGATCGGCGAGACCGGCCAGGCCCTCGCCCCGCGCACGGAGATCGGCATCGTCCTGAAGCCGGGCCTGCAACCCTTGCAGAACGGCAGGGTCGAGGTGGACGGCGATGTCTTCCTCCTCGGCAAGCGGATCGGCGGCGACAGCTCGCTGAGCCGCTGGGTGGTGCGCCGTGGCTGAGCCGATCTCCTGGGTGGCGGTGGAAGCGGTGCGCGACCTGGTGCGCCAGGTGACCGTGGCCAACGGCTTCCACACGGATCTCGGTCTCGGCCGCATCGTCCTCGACGACGAACAGGTCGGGGATGACGGCATCGACGATGGCCAGCCCGCCACGATCATCGACGGCACCGACATCACCCTGGGTGGCACCGGCCGTGGCTTCGCCCACTCCGAGATGGATCTGGTGGTGGAGTTCGTCATCCCGCGAGGTGCGGAGATCGACAACCCCAAGCAGCTCGCACACCGCGGCGCGGCCGATCTGATCCGCGCGCTGTCTTTCAAGGACAACGACCGGCGCCTCCCCAAGTGCTTCCGCAACCTGGTCGTCAGCGGCGCGCGTCTGCGCGGCTGGACGGACCAGGCCGCGGAGGCCTCGTACGTCATCGCTCAGGTCACCGCGCGGGCGGGCCTGACCGACCTCGCTTCCCCCGCGTCGTAACCACCACATCACAGGAGCACGATCATGGCAGCACCCCAGGTCCGGCAGTTCGCCGGCGATTTCCGCGTGTGGCGGCTCGAGGGCGGACAGATGGTTCCGGCCATTCCCGAGCCCACCGATCCGTATGGCAACCAGCCCATCGAAACCAATGCCTTCAGCTTCGGCTACGAGGCCGGCGACGAGGTGGTGGTCAATTCGAAGCGTCGCGGCGCGCGCTTCAACCAGCCGCTGTACAGCGACCAGCTGCCGGGCGCCACCTCGCTCAGCATCCAGCTGCAGGAAATGCCGACGCTCATCCTCGCCGCCGTGCTCCGCGGCGTGGCAGTGCGCGACAGCATGGCTGCGGGCGCGGTCACCGATGAGGCGATGGTCATGCCGGCGGACGGCAAGCCGCTGCAGCTGCCGCACAAGTACGTTTCCGACCTGGTGATCTCGAAGGGAGGCAGCGCGCTCGAGGCGGGCACCGACTACTCGAATGCGGCGGACGTGCTGCGTCGCGGCCAGGTGCTGGCCACGGGTGCGGGCCTTGAGCCGGGTGACGCGATCACGGTCAGCTACGCATACCCGCAGCTGGACGCCACGCGCATCCAGGGTGGCCACGTGCCGATCCAGTCGTTCTACATCACCGGCGACATGGAGGACCGCATCAGCGGCGACGAGGGCGAGCTGACCGTGTTCGAAGCCCGCCTGGGCGTCGAGGACGACATCGACTGGCTGTCGGCCGAGCCGCTGTCGCCCACGCTCACCGGCAACCTCCTGGTGCCGCCGGGCGCGCCCGCGCCGTACACGTTCGACGTGTACCGCCGGACCACCTGACGTGGCCCGCAAGCGCCAGAGCAGCACCCCCGAGCCGGCCGCAGAAATGCGGCCGGCTTCGGTTGGCGTGCCCGCTCGCCACGTCACGAGCGTGGCCGTGGTGATCCGTGCAGGCCACCGCCACCGCGGCGTGGCCTACCCGGAGAACACGCCATACGACGCCACGACCGCCGAAGTCGACCTGCTGCGCCGCTACGGCGCGCTCGTGGAGGAATGATGGCTGTCAGCCGGCGCAACAGCGCGCTGCAGTTCTACCTGACCGGTCGCCGTGCCCAGGACCTGCACGGACTGACGGACCTTGCCGGAAACCTGCTGGACAGTTTCGACATCGCCGTCGTGCGCGCCAAGGCCGGGCTGGTGAGGCGCGCGGCGCCGGCGGCAAGCCGCAACGTGCGGCAGGAATACAACGTGCGCGCCGGCACGCTGCGCGACGCCTTCCGCGTGGAGGAGGGCGTGCGGGGTCGCCGGGGCGATCGCGACGAAGTGCTGTCGATCTGGGCCAGCACGCGGCAGATCCCGCTGATGGAGTTCAGTGGCCGCTGGCGCGGCCGCAGATCCGCAGGTGCCACGGCGGAGATCGTGCGCGGTCAGCGCAAGACCTACGACTCCGCGTTCATTGCCACCGTGCAAGGCCGGCGCGCGATTCGCGTCCGCAGCTTCGACAGCGCCAGCGGGCGCCGGCATGGCCGCGGCCCGTTGCGCATGCTCCGCGGCCCCAGCCCGTTCGAGATGCTGTCCGGCATCGGCGGCGTGCAGGCCTCGATGGACGCCCGCGAGCGGACCGTCAGCGAACTCACCACCTGGTATGCCGGCGAGCTGCGCCGGCAGTTCCGCCTGCACCGGAGCAAATGATGGACCGCCTCGAAGAAGCCATTCGCATCGTCCTGGAAACGCGGGGCCGCGAGGGCGTTGACCAGCTGCGCGACGCGCTGGCCGGGGTGGGCGACGTTTCGGCCGAGACCAAGGCCGAGACCGATGGCCTGCTGGATTCCCTCAACGAGCTCAACGAGACCGCTACCCGCGCAGAGCGCTTCGAGGCGCTGACGCGTGAGATCGGCGGCACCGAGGAGAAGCTCGCAGCCGCCAGCCGCGCCGCCCTGCAGCTCAGCCTGCAGCTGGGGGCGACCGAGAAGCCGTCGCGCGAGCTGCAGACCGCGCAGCGCGCTGCCCGCGAGGAGGTGGACCGCCTCGAGCAGTCGCTGGAGAAGCAGTACCAGGCGCTGGAAAAAGCCGACCGTGAGCTCGGCCAGCTCGGCTTCAACACGGCGGACCTTGCCGCTGGCCAGGCGCAGCTGCGCAACGAGATCGGGCGGACCACCACCGCGCTCGAGCGGCAGACCGGAAGCGTGCGCCGCGAGGCGGATGCCCGCGCGCAGCTGGCGCAGCGCCTGGAGGAAGGCGACGAGCAGTTCCGCAAGCTGGCGCGGTCCGGCCAGATGTCCGCGGACGCCCTCGAGGCCTACCGCGCGCGCGCCGCCGCGGCCGAAGGCGCCACGAAGGACCTCGGCGACGCCGGCAATTCCGTGACCGGGATCTTCCGCCGCCTCGGCCCGCTGATCACCAGCGTGTTCGGCTTCTTCTCCGTGCGCGGCATGGTCAGCGGTCTGCGCAGCATCGTGCGCGAGGGCAGCGAGGCCGAGCAGGAGCTCGGGCAGCTCAACGCCGTGCTGGCCTCCACCGGCCGGCAGGCGGAGTTCGCCGGCGGCGAGCTGCAGGCCCTGGCCGAGAACCTCGCGCGCACCAGCCGCTTCAGCGCCGGCGAAATCATCAACGCCGAGACGCGCCTGCTGTCGTACACGAACATCATGCGGGAGCAATTCCCGCAGGCGATGCAGATCGTCGTGGACCAGTCCGCGCGGTTGAACATGTCGCTCGAGCAGTCGGCCGAGACGGTCGGCCGCGCACTGCAGACGCCGACGAAGGCGATGGAAGCGCTCGGCCGCCAGGGCTTCGTGCTCGAGGACAGCCAGAAGCGCCTGCTTGCCCAGCTGGAAGCCACCGGCCAGACCGCGAAGGCGCAGGCCATCATCATGGACCTGCTGGTGGAGTCCTACGGTGGCGCGGCCACCGCGCAGAAGGTGGGCACCATCGCCGGCCTCTGGAAGGGCCTGCAGGAGACCTTCCGCGACTTCCAGACCGACGTCGCCAACCGCGGCGTCTTCGACTATCTCAAGAAGCAGCTGAGCGACCTTGCCGCCGCCCTTGCCCGCATGGGGCGCGACGGAACGCTTGCCCTGTGGGCTCAGCGGGTCGCCGATTCAATCGTGCGTACTGGCGAGGCGGCCAAGAACTTCGCGTTGCAGCTGCGGCCGGTGGGCGAGGCCGTGCTCGGCTTTACCCAGGTGCTTGCGCGCCACGTCGACCAGGTGATCTTGCTGGCAAAGGTCTACGCGACCCTGAAGCTCGCGCAGCTGGCGTCGCAGTTTGCGGCACTGACCAGCGCAAAGTTGGCGAATCTGGCGGCCACCAAGGCGCTGACCGCGGCGAACATCGCGAACGCTGCGTCGAGCGCACTGGTTGGCCGCAGCGTTGCTGCTAGCGGGACTGCTGCAAGCCGCGCCGCGCAACAGCTGCTTGCCGCAGGCACAACGATGGGACGCCTGCGGCAACTCATGCTGCGCATTCCTCGTGTCGTGCGTTTCACCGTGGCCGGCGTCGGTTTGGACTTGGCCATTCGGCAGATGACCAAGCTGGCCGAGGTGCTCAAAGACCGGCAGCTCGCCGCAAAGCAGCAGGAGGCGTTCGAGCGCACTCAGCGGGAGCTCCAGCGCGAGCAGCTTGCGCTGGGCCAACAGCTGCAGAATCTGTACCGCGACAGCGCCGAGACCGCGATCAAGTCAGCCGAAGAGCTGAACGGCCTCACGCGCGACCAGGGAGAGGCGTACCGCTACTCACTCAACGAGGCGACGCGCTACTGGGAGGGCGTGGTGCGCGAGGCGCGCGCCGCCGGCGATGCTGTGGCGGCCGCTGCGGCGCACGAGCGCTGGAAGGCGCTGCTGGGCGCGCTGACCGAGGTGGACGACTTCCTCGCGCGCGGCGGGATCTCCGCCGGCGCGCGCCGTGTGGCCAACGAGATCCAGGGCATCGAAGGGAATGCCCGCCTCGCCGCCGAGCAGATCGGCAAACTGTTTGAGGACATCGACCTCACCGACACCGAAGCCGTGCGCGATCTCGCGGCCGGCCTCATGGAGGTGGCGCGCCGGGGCGAGGAATCCGCCCGGGCGATGGAGCAGGGACTGCGCCAATCCTTGGCGCGCCTGTCGGGCGAGGACCTCCTGCGCTTCCAGACGGCAGCGCAGGAGGCCTTCGCCGGCTTCGACGTGCTGCCGGCCGAAGCTGCCCGGGTGATCGATTCGACGCTGCTGGCTGGTCTGCAGCGCCTGGGCGTGGCCACCAGCCGCCTCGGGTTCGACTTCACCGATGCCGGCGAGGACGCGATTGCCGCGTTCACCGCTGTCGCCCAGAACGCCAACGCCACCGGGGCGCAGATCGAGGCTGCGTTCAAGGCCGCGCTCGACCGCGCGAGCACGGTGGCCGAGGTGGAAAGGCTGGGCGAGGTGCTGCAGCAGGTGGGCGGCAAGGGCGCGCTCGGCTTTCAACAGGCAGAGCGCGCTGGCGCCGCACTCGAGAACCGGATCCGCCAGCTCAAGAACGCGATCGATCCCCTCAACGACGCTTTCAGCCAGCTGGGCATCACCTCCCAGGCAGAGCTCGAGCGCGCGCGAGACGCAGCGAAGGCAGCCTTCGACCAGATCGCGCGCGGTGCCCGGGAGGGCACTGCGTCGGTGGCAGATACGCGACGGGCCTTCCAGGCGTACGCACAGGCGGCGCGTGCCGCGGTGGCTGAGAGCGCCGCATCAGCCCGCGCCCGCGTGGAGGCTGAGCTGAAGGTGATGGACGCGGTATTCAACGTCACGGCCGGCATGAAGGGGCTGGGCGAAGCGGGCGAAGTGGCCGGCGAGCGCGTGGCGTCCGGCGCGGCCGTCGCAGCGAGCGGGCTGGACAGCCTCGCCAGCACCGCGCAGCGCACGGCGCGCGAGGCCTCGGCAGCGGCCAGCGCAGTGGAAGACACCGCCGGCGCGATCGCGGCGGCGGGATCCGCGAGTGCGCGTGGAGCGACGCAGGCGGAGGGGATGTCGGTGGCGCTCGGGGGTCTCAGCGACGAAGCCATGCGCGCCTTGTCGAGCCTGAACAAGTACGCTGGTTTGCAGGTCTGGCAAAAGTTGTGGAATCGGACCATGGATGAGGTCATCGCCCAGCAGGAAGCCGTCGCGCGCATGACCGACGAGATGGACCGGCAGGCGGCCGCGGCCGATCCGCTGGCGCGCGAACTGGAGAAGCTGCGGCGCCAGTACAACCTGGTCGACGAGTCGCAGCTGTCGGCGCTCGCGCAGAAGCAGGTGCAGCACCGGCAGCGCATCGCCGCCGCGCGCGACGAGGCGCAGCGTGAGGTGGAAGAAGCGCGGCGTGAGCGCGACGCGCTGCGGAAAGAGGCAATGGCGAGCCAGCCGGCCAGCTCGACCGGCAATGCCCCCGTGCAGGGCGCTCGCCCCCTCGGGACCATCCGCATCGAGCTGCCCGACGGAAGCGCCGAAGAGCTGCTGACGGACGACGCCGGTGCGGAATCAGTCAGCCGCATGCTGCAGGCGCTGGAGCGCTCGCGTGCCATCACCACGAGGCGCCGCCGATGAGCGTGCTGCTTGGCGCGATCGAGCTTCCGGGTGACCTCCGCTGGGCCGATGAGTTCGCCTGGGGGCCGGTGGCCAGCCAGGTGGAGGTGGCCTGCAACGGCGCGCTGTGGGTGGAGGAGAGCGCGCAGCTCGCCGGCCGCCCCATCACCCTTGAAAGCGGCACGGACGCCTACGGCCACTGGGCCGTGGTGAGCCGGCAGACCGTCGAAGCGCTGTGGACGCTCGCATCCGCGCCGCTGGCCGCGCCGCTGGTGCTGGTGCTCGAGGACGGGCGCACCTTCAACGTTCGCTTCCGCCACGGCGACGGCGCCGCCCTCGAGGCCACGCCGATCGTGCATATCGCGCCGCACGTCGCCGGCGACCTCTACCACATCACCATCCGACTCCTGCAGGTCTGACCCATGTCCGAGATCAAGCTGTTCCGCCCGCAGCGGCTCACCGACAACCCGGATGGCGGCGGCCTGGCCACCGCGACGGAGATCGTCGACGGCGAGGTCAACAACCTCTTCGACGACATCAGCCGGATCGACCGCGTCAACGGCGAGCTCAGCCTGCGCAAGGTGTTCCCCATCGCGGCCACCGAGAACACCGAACTTTTCAGCGACCTGCACGTGATCGTGCAGTCCCCGCCGCTGGACCCGCGCGTGTCCAGCGTGATCTTCCGCACCAACACCGGCTGGGGCGATGAGCGCGAGGACGCGAAGGAATACGTCGAGCGCTACCTCGACCCCTCGGTCATCACCCGCATGATCCCGTACGACCGCCAGCTGCAGGGTCAGCGCACCGTGCTGGTGTACCAGCGGCCGGAGCTGTCGCTGCCCGAGATCGGGGAGGTGTACGCGCTTGTCAACGAAACGGTCGGCACAAGCGAGTATTTCCGGGTGCAGGACATCGACCACGAGGTTCAAACGTTCACTGACGCAGACGGCGACTATCAGGCGCGCGTCATCACGCTCACGATCAGCCAGGCTCTGACGCGCGAGTTCCTCGGCAGCCAGCCCAACCGGTACTTCACTGCGGAGTCCGGCCGAAGCCAAGTCAGAAAGACGATCGCAAGCGACGCCGCGCGATACCGGGGGGTGGTTCGACTTGCGCACGATGCCAGCGCTGGTGATCTGGGTGTCAAGGTCGAATCCGTTTATGCGCAGCTCGTGCCAGCCGCGGCGAGTGAAGTAGCAGTTACGGACACGCCGCCCCCAGGGGTGACCGGCCTGGTGGCTTCAAGTCATCAGACCCTTACGTTCACCGCCCATAGCCAACGCATCTGGCGCCTGCCAACTGCGATTGAGCCCGGCAGCCTGAGGACAACTGTCTCCTTGGTGGCGTTCGATGACGGATTGGGTTCGCTACGCAACGGTTCCCCAACGGGGCCCATCACCGGCGCCATTGACTACGCTCGTGGATTGGTCGAGCTCGGTGGTGTCCCTGGTACCGTGGCGATGACCTACCGGCCAGCGGCTGTTGTCTCCAAGGCGGCACAAAGTCATCAGATCCCTGTGACTCTGGGTAACCGTGGCTACGTGTACGTGGCGACGCTAGTGCCTCTGCCGGCGCCTGGCAGCACTTCCGTCAGCTTTCGCGCCCTCGGCCGGTGGTACACCCTGCAGGACGACGGGACCGGCGCGCTGCGTGCCGATAGCGGTGTGGGCGTCGGAACGGTGAACTTCCAGACCGGCACGGTCTCGGTCTCGCTGGGTGCCATGCCCGACGTCGGTAGTTCTGTGGTCATCGCGTGGGGCACCCGGTCCGAGTACGAGATTCGCACGGGCGACCTGCAAATCGAAACACCCGCGGTGCGGCTGCAACTCGGCGCCGGCAACTGCGAGCCGGGCACGCTGACCGTCCAGTGGGAGGCCGGTGGCGTCACGCGGAGCGCCTCGGCCGATGCGGGCGGCCAGATCAGCGGCGATGCAAGCGGCCGCGTTGTCCACGCTACCGGCGAGGTACTGCTGCGGCCGCTGGTGCTACCCGACAGCAACACCCTGTTCGCCTGCGACTACGAAGCCGGCATCAGCACTACCGAAGTGTTCACCCCGTCGGCGAGCGGGGGCTCCGTCGTTGTCACCGCCTCGGGCGCACCCATCCGGCCCGGCTCGGTGCGGTTGGCCTTCGCTGCCTTCGCCGAGAACAGCGACGGCTTGCCTGGCTCGGTGCAGGTCGAATTGACGGACAACGGGGCCGGCGCGCTGCTGGACGAAACCGGGCAGGTGGTTGCTGGGGCGAGCGTGGTTTATGCATCCGGCATCGTCACCTTCCCGGCGACGTACATGCGCACGATGCAGCAGCTCACGCGCGCCGAGTTCGGCGGGATCCTGCCGGACCGGGTGGGCGTTGACGCGTCCGGTCGTTTCATCCTCAAGCAGTACCGCTGGCTGGTTCCGTCGACTCCGGTGAACGGCGCTGCGCTTGCCGGCTTCATCAACGGAACGGCCGTCAGCCTGTCCTTCAAGCTGGACTCCGTGGCGGATGAGGTTGTCGCGGAAGAGCATGAGCCGGGCCCGCTGCGCATCGACCTAACCCCGCGCGTGCGCAACGCCATCGTCCCGGGCGGGGTCTACTTCACCCTGGCGGGCCGTGACTATTTCGCGCGCCAGGGCACCCTGTACTACGGCGTCGACCTGGCCAATGGCGCGGGCACTCCGGCGGGCACGATCGACTACAGCACCGGCGAGGTGGCCATCACCAGCTATGTCGGCGGCGTTGCCCCGGGCCTGACGCTGAGGGCTCTGCTGACGGAAGTCAGCCCGCTGCCGGTGTACATGGTGAACGGCCGTACGCCCGGCTCGCCCCTGCGGCCGGGCACGTTCCAGATCCGGGCCAACCGCGTGCTCGACGGGCAGATGGTCATGGCCACCGCCGACCAGAACGGCAACATCTCGACGGCGGACATGCGTGGCACGGTGGACAGTGTGACCGGCGTTTTCGCCATCGCGTTCGGCGCCTATGTGCTGGACAGCTCGCTGAGTCCCGAAGAACGCGCCGCGAACTGGTACAGCCCGGACAACGTCGACGCGGACGGCTACATCTGGCGACCGCGAGAGGTCATCCCGGGCACCGTCGCCATCAACTGCGTGGTGCAGGTGGCCCTGCCGATGGATCCGGACATCATCAAGGTCAACCCTGTGCGCCTGCCCATGGACGGCCGCGTGCCGGTGATCCGTGCAGGCGACACGCTGGTGATCCACGAGCCGCTGCCGCACCCGCTGCCGGCGGGGCTTGCGGGTGGGCAGGTAGTCAACCTGCCGCGCGGGGGGCTGGCCAGCATCGCGGTCTACGACGCGGCCGGGCGGGGCGTGCCGCTGAACATTTTCCAGCACCAGGACCTCGAGGCGGGGCAGCTGACCCTTGCGTCGCCGCTCAACCTGGACGGCTTCCAGCAGCCGCTGGTGGTCATCCACACGGTGGAGGACATGGCGCTGTGCCTGGACGCGCAGCTCAATGGCGAGGTGACCCTTGGGCAGCCCCTGACGCACGGCTACAGCGCCGGGGCAGGACTGGTGAGCAGTGCCCTGATCCTTGGCGACGCACAGGCACGTTACGAGCGGCTCTTCGCGCAGAACACATGGACCGGCGAGTGGAGCAACGAGCGCATCGGCACGCCGCCCACCGGCGGGGCCCAGTTCAACGATGCGCTATGGCCGATCGAAGTGGTCAACGCGCATGCCATCACCGAGCGGTGGAGGCTGCAGTTCACCAGCCCCACGGCCTTCAACGTCATCGGCGAGCAGCTCGGCGTGATCTCCACCGGCAACACAAGCCAGAACGTCGCGCCGATCAATCCGGCCACAGGAGAGCCCTACTTCGTGATTCCGGCGGCGGGCTTCGGTGCAGGGTGGGCGAACGGGAACAACCTGCGCTTCAACACGGTTGCGGCCGGTGGTCCTTTCTGGGTCGCCCGCACTGTGCTGAGTGGTCCGGCCACGAACCTCGATGACCGCATCCGACTGCAGACGCGCTGGGACAAGGATTGATCGATATGACAGAACCCGCGACCGACACCACGTACCCGGAAGCCATCGACCTCCTGCCGCATGTTCCGCCCAACGCGGCGCAGAACGAGCCCGGGCTCGAACACGACATCATGCATGCGCGTGCGAATGCAGTGCTCAACGCCCTCATGATGCTGGTCGGAACACACGACAATGGCATTGATGGTGGCACCGTCCTGGACCGGCTGGTCGCGCTGGAGGAGGGGTCGCCCGGCATCGTTCGGCTGAACGTACAGGCCGGGGCCAGCTATGGGCTCGTACTGAGTGACGTGGGCGCGTTGATCTGCCGCGATCACGATGGACCGAATGACGTCGTAGTGCCGCTTCACAGCACAGTGCCGTTCCCACGCGGTGCGCGCGTCGACATCGGCCAGGACGGCGTGGGGCAAACACGAGTGGTCAAGGCGGATCCGAGCATCGTCATCCTATCGCCAGAGACCCTCCGGCTTCGAAAGCGAGGCGCCAAGGCGACCCTGATCAATCGCGGGCCCGACCGGTGGGACCTCGAGGGCAACCTGGAAGCCGCGTCGTGATTACGCTTGGCATCATCGCGGCTGCCGCACCGCGCGCTTCAGGAGCGCTCGTTGGCGCAGCGTGGGATCCGCAACAACGTTCGCCGGCTGCCGTTCTTTCTGGGCAGAACCTCCGGCTGACCGCTGACGCCGCCGCAACGGGCGCGTACGGAAGCACGCGGAGCACGCGACGCCTGCATGGGAATGCCTACATCTCTGCGCGCGTGTCCGGGGGTGCCGTGAGCGGTGAGACCGCTGGATTCGGCCTCGCTGATGGCGCTGTGGTGGTTCCGGCCGGCGACTTCTGGGTGGGTGGAATTATCGGTTCCGTCAGCATCTGGGGGCCTCGGTCAACGTTGTACGCCGGTGGCAGCTCCCTAGGCCAAGTGGGGGCGGAGGGGTCTGCGTTCGATGTCGAAATTGCGATCCGCGTGGATACACGTCGGGTGTGGATCAGGCGCAGCGGAGGCGCATGGGCAGGTGGTGGCGATCCGTCGGCGGATACCAGTCCGACGATGGTCTTGCCAGGCACCTCATCGATCTATGCTGCCGCCAGCATCACCCGGCAGGGCGCGCAGCCCACGCGCTTCGTAGAGCTGGACGGAGATCAGGCGGCTACGACGGGCGTACCGCCTGCTGGATTCACACCAGCCAGCTGGGCGTCGTGAGCACAGCACCGCGACCTTACCGGTCACCGAATCCGTATCGGTCGGCGCGCTCGTACCGGCATGGCTGGGGACCGGCGCCGCCGTATCGCAACGCGCTGCCGTACCGGAACCCCGCGCTCTACCGCGGCGATGATCTTCGGGCGGCTGCCCGAGAGCCGACATACACCGCAGAGGGCGGCTTCTCGTGGGATACGGGGGTGGCGGGCGCCGGAATCCACGCAGCGTCGTTCGGACAGGCCGCTGCTGCCGAGATGGTCGCGGTGGCGGCGTGGTCGACGCACCTGACGCATGAAGCTTCCGGAGCACTTGCTTACAGCGCTCCAGCGCAGCGAGGTGCGGGTAGCGATCTGCCGTGGGAGGACGCCAGCCAGCGATCCCACGACACCACATGCCTCCCGTTCCAGGCGCTCAACGCGCATGACGCGGCGAGCGCGCTCCGATGGGGGGATTTCGACCTGCATGGTTCAGCGGCTGCGGCAACTCGTTGGGGCAGCCCGCAAGCGCGGGACGTCAGTTCAACGCTCGGCTGGAGTGCACTCGTTGCCCGCTCCGCGAGCGCCTCGTCTCTCTGGCGCCGGGTCATCGAACGCGGCGGATTCGTTGCGGTGCCGTGGGGCCCGATCGCTGCGCGCTCGCGTGGCATCGATGTCGTCTGGCCGCCAACCCCTCCCATCGATGACGACACGATCGTCGTCCCCGACTACCCGGTGTACGTGATGCTGCCAACCCTGACCGCTGTGCGCCTGCCCGATCGCACGCCCATCCCGCTGCTGTCGATCTCCTTGGAAGAGCAGCTCGGCAGCTTCCTGTGGAGCTTCACGGCTCCGATGAGCCGCGCAGGTCTGTCGCTGGTGGATCCGGACGCGGGCGGGTCGCCACCGATGATCGAGGTGGCGATCAACGGCTACGTGTGGACCTTCGTGGTGGACGGCTACGACGACAACCGGCGCTTCGGCAGCAACACGCTGACCCTCCGGGGGCGCAGCACCTCGGCAGCCTTGGCGGCACCGTACGCGCCCACCCGCACGTACATGGCGACCGCAGACCGTACTGCGGCACAGCTGGCGAGCGAGGAACTGCCCGTCGGGTGGACACTGGCATGGGATGCTGTGGACTGGTTGGTGCCTGGCGGGACTTTCAGCTACCAGGACCTGGCACCAATCGAAGCCATCGCGCAGCTGGCCAGCAGCATCGGTGCGGCGGTCCGGAGCGCGCCGGCGGCCCCGCAGCTCGAGGTAGTGCCAACCTACCGTGCATCGCCGTGGGCATGGGCCGACTCCGCCCCCTACGCGATCCTTCCTGCGGCGGTCATCGCCGAAGGCAGCAGCAGCTCGCAAGGCGGGACCAACCCGAACGGCGTCTATGTCTATGCCCAGAGCCACCCGTCCGGCGCGCTGGTGAAGATTGCGGGCACGGACGGCGCCCACCAGCTCCCCATGGTCGTGGACTCGCTGCTGGTGCACCCGGACGCGCAACGTGAGCGTGGCCGCCACGAGCTGGCAGCGGCTGGTCGGATGCGGACCGTGCAGCGCACTGTGCCACTGTTCCCAGCCGAGCCGCTCCCTGGCATGCCCGATCTCGGAGTCATCCGGACGGGCGCCCTGCTGGAGCTTGAAGATCTGGATGGAACGTGGCGCGGGATGGTCACCGCGGTGCGCATCGACGCCACCCGCAGTGGGCGAGCGTTGTCCGTGCGCCAGCACCTGACGATCGAGAGGCAATACCGATGAGCATCCGCACGAGCTGGGGTGCGTTCGAAGACCTTCTGGCCGATCCGTTGCTCGTAGCGGTGGTGCTCGAGCACAACGCCGACGGCACCAGCACGGTCGCGCTACCCGGGGGCGGGCAGCTGCGGGTGCGAGGGCAGGGGGTGGACGAGGGCGCGCACGCCTTCATCCGTGGTGGAGAGATCCGCGGCCCCGCGCCCGCGGTGGTGCCCATCACGCTCGAGGTCTAAGGACCAGGACCGGGCGGGGGAAATTCCTACAGCGTTGGGCGGAGGCCGCCGACAGACCGGCCATGACGGGTCGCGGAACCTGTGCATGCCAGCAAACGCGCGGACCCAGTAGCGGAGCATGGCGGACCACGGCCCTCCCCTGGCACGTCCTCCGCCACCGTCACTCGGGACATCCACCGCGCGGGCGCCACAGGGACAGTGGCGCCGCTGGCTACTTCTCGGGGTGACCGATTCCAACCTTGCCGGCGAGGTCCTGCAGGTAGTTGCCGACGTCGTCGTAGTCCTCGTCGCGCGCACTGCAAAGAATGTGGTCCGCCTCGCCGGCGAACGTCTCGGCAAGCTGCCATTCCTCGACGCCTTCCAGCAGGGCCGGTAGGCGCTTCTCGAAGTCGGCCAGCAGCCGCTCAATCTCTTCGCGGGACTTCGTCGTCGTGTTGGGATCGCAGGTCATGCGGCTATCCGATGCTCGTAGTAGGGGCGCTGCTTGTCGTCGAAGATCGCGTAGAGCGCCTCGAGATTGGAGGGGTCCGGGTTGAGCCAGGCGTCGACGTGCTCGGGCTTGATGTTGATGATGGTGCGGTCGTGGCCAGCGGCCGCGACTTCGGGCTCCGGGTCGTCGGTGATCGCGGCGAACGAGAGCAGCTCAGGCTCGACGCCCTTGGGGTCCGACCAGCTCGACCACAGGCAGGCCACCAGCATCGGCTCACCGGTTCGCGGCACGAACTCCAGAATCCTGTTCTCGCCCTCGACCTCGACGTGCTCGTAGAACCGGTCGGCGATCATGATCCCGTGCTGCCGGCCGAACAGGCCGCCCCAGAAGCCCTCGAGGTTGTCCCGCCTGGCGTTGTACGTGCCCGGGAACTTGCGATCGTAGAGGGCCGGCTTGCCAGCAGGCCGGCACTGGTAGCGCATGAGCTTCACCACGCGGCGCCCGCCCTCAGACACCAGCACTGGGCAGTAGACGCCCGGGTACACGCGGCGGTCCTGGTCGCTGGGCTTGCCCTTCAGCACGTCCAGCCGGCGCTGCGCCGCGGCCACCTTGTTGGTGCCGATGCGCACGTCGTCGCGGGCCTTCTTCGTCTCCTTCACCTGCAGGGCGCGCTCGGCATCGGCCACGCGGCGGCGCTGGGCAAAGACCTCCTGCGTGAGCTTGTCGGTCTCCCAGGCATCCCAGCGGCGGATCATCTCGGCCAGCTCGGCCGGGCCGTGCTCGAGGATGTCGCGCTCCGCTGCCCGCGGCACTTTCTCGCGGCGGGGGTCCTTGCCCTCCTGCCACCAGAAGATGCGGATGTAGGAATCGAGGTCCATGTCCGCCCCGGTCTCGCGGCGGAACTTGGAGTACTCGGCTTGGACCTGGGCGGAGTAGCACATGGGCGGCGAGCCTACACCCGGCGGTGTGGCCCGCGCATGAGCCGGGTGTAGGCTGGACCAGCCTTGGCGCCCCGCCGTCATCCGCAGGCGTCCGCGCCGCCGGACCGGTCTAGAACGGGGCGCCGGGGCGCCCACCTTCCAGCAGCTTGAGGACGCGCTCGTACACGGCGACGGCGCCTTCCACACCAGATCCGGCTCGCCCGAGCCGCGCAAGGAAGTGCTCAGCGCCCACGCGCGGGGCAGCGATGAGAATGGCTGCGGTAAGGATGGCAGCGCTCAGGTAGAGGGGGTTTTCGGTCTGCATCGGCGAGGCCTCGGCTGGTAGAGGTGCACATCAGAGCGCCGAACGGTGCGCTGCGGCAGTGGGACCCCTTCCAGTTCCGCCTGGCGATTCAGCCCGTGGCTCCACATACCATGCGGTCCATGGCCAACGACCCACCCAACCCCTACATCAACCTGCGGCTGGACCAGCTGGCCGTCGCCTGCAACGCGAAGGCCGCGGACCTACTGCGCGGCAACCGCGTGTCACGCCGGGATCTGGCGTATCTGCTTCTGGCAGCCGCCCGGGCCACCGACCCACGCGACCTGCACGGGTCCCCGTACCAGAAGGTGTCGCGGGACCGCTGGCCACCCTCGACGCTCTGGCCCGAGTACGAGCAGGCCCTGCGCGGCCTTCGGTACCGGCTGATTACCGAGGCCATCCAGGCGGCCGGTGAGTTGCCGCGAGATCATGGAGCTCTGGTGGCGCGCTCTCAGCAGAGCGACGAGGGCCTGCGCGCGGGGCTGGCGGAGCTGGATCGGTTGGGCGGGCAGGGCACGCCTGCGGACGATCTGCAGCACCCTATGCCGCCGCAACCTATTGATCCGCAACGAACGGATTAACCCGTTTTTTCGGGGCCGATTTCGGGCAATTTCCCTTTCGTACCGGAAAGATAGCCGCGACTGGCCGCAAGTCTGGGGGACAAGTGGTCGTCGGTTCGAATCCGGCTACCCCGACCATATCCGGCCCCTGCGGCACCGCGGCGGCCCACCGAAGCCCCGGGAGACCGGGGCTTCTCCGTTCCCGCGGACACCTGGCCTTCCCGGCCGGGGTGCTCGTGCTGCGGGCGGCGGCCGCGCCTTGCTGCAGGCGGCGCCGCGCGAACTCCGTGCCGGTGCGGAACTTGCGGCCCGCAGCGCGTTCGAACGCTCTCCGATTCCCACATGAATGGAGCACGCATGGCCCTTGGACGCGCAGGGATGCTCGCCGCGTTGCTGGCGATGGGCGTCGCATCCGGATCCGCCGCCGCCGATCTCCAGCCTCCGGCCCCGGCGGTGGCGGCCGCCGAGCGGGTCGTGGACCTGGAGACCCTGGTGGTGTCGGGGGTGCAGCCCGGCCCGGGCCTGTGGAAGGTCTCGCGCGGTGACAACGCGCTCTACATCCTCGGCACGGTGTCGCCGTTGCCACGACGCATGGCCTGGGAATCCGCCGAAGTCGAGGCGGTAGTGGCGCGCTCGCAGGCGGTGATCGCGCCGCCGATGGTTTCCGTGGGGTCCGACATCGGTTTCTTCCGCGGCATCACGCTGATGCCGGCCGCGCTGCGGGCGCGCAACAACCCGGGCGGGCGCCAGCTGCGCGACATGGTGACGCCGGACCTCTACGCGCGCTGGGAAGTGCTCAAGGCGCGTTACATCGGTCGCGACCGTGGCGTCGAGCGCCGGCGTCCGTTGCTGGCTGCGCAGGAACTGTACGAGGCGGCGCTGCGCCGCTCGGGCCTGCGCATGAGCGGGGTGATCTGGCCGGTGGTCACCGCGGCGGCGAAGTCGTCCGGCGTACCGGTGACCGAAACCACGGTGCGCGTGCCGATCGACGATCCCCGGCGGGTCCTGCAGGAGCTCGGCAGCAGCGACCTGGCTGACCGCCAGTGCTTCGAGGGCACCATGGCGCGCATCGAGACCGACCTCGACAACATGCGGTCACGCGCGAATGCATGGGCGACGGGCGACATCGGGATGCTCGCCGCCCTTCCGTACCAGAACCACTACACCGCGTGCATGGACGCGCTGACCGGCAGCGCGCTGGCGAAACGGCTCGGGCTCGACGACCTGCAGCAGCGGGCGGAGCAGGCCTGGCTCGACAACGTGGAGCAGGCGCTGGCGCGGCACCCGACGAGCTTCAGCATGCTCTCGATGCACCAGCTGCTGGGCGAGGGCGGGATGCTGGAACGGCTGGCGGCGAAGGGGTATGTGGTCGAGTCACCCTGAGCAGGGGGCGCGGACGGTGGACCGATCCGGCGCGGGCAGCTTGCACCTGCTTCACGGCCCGGCTGGGAGGATGATCGCGTGTCCTTCCAGGAGTCCGCCATGGTGATGCCGACAGGTCGAGAAGTGCCGCCCTCGCCGCAGGAAGATCCCGACGATGGCAGGCCGCCGCTGCGGGCTCCGGCGGACGAGAGCGAGGGCGCCATCCGCGAGCCCGGACAGGACGCCGACGTCAGGGTCGGGAAGGCCCCCCCCTACAGGCACGACCTGCCGGAGCGCGCCGACCCGCGCCCGGAGTCGGACGCCAGCCTCAACCACGACGGGGCGCAGGGCGTGCACGACCGCAGTGCTTCGAAGGGCGACGAGTTCGGGCGCGAGAACAACAGCAGCGCCGAGGGCAACGACCCCAGCCTGACCAGCGGTCCGACCCGCGAGCGAAAGATCTGAGGCCGGCGCGCCGGGGGACATTCGCCACGGCGCAGTCGTCCGAAGGTCGGCAGAAACGCGCCCCGATCTTCGGTGCAGCCTCTCCCGCCCGTGCCATGCCGCACAGGCGGGCGTCGGTCAGCCGCCGACAGCCGCGACAGGCGCCGCCTGATTCGCCTTGAGGTCCGGCCAGCGGCCCAGCACGACTGTCCGGATTCCATCGACATCGAGACCCGCCTCGGCCAGGAGTTGTTCGCGGCTGGCATGGTGCTGGAACGCGTCCGGCAGGCCGAGGTGCAGGACCGGCAGCGCGATGCCCTCCGCGTTGAGCAGTTCCGCCACGCCGGATCCGGCGCCGCCCATCACCACGTTGTCCTCGAGAGTGACGAAGCCTTCGTGGTCGCGCGCGAGCGATAGCAGCAGTTCGCGATCCAGCGGTTTCACGAAGCGCATGTTCACCACGGTAAGCCCGAGTTCGCGGCCCACCGCTTCCGCGGCCGGCAGCAATGCGCCGAACGCGAGCAGTGCCACGCGTGCACCCCGCGTGCGCAGCTCGGCCTTGCCGAGCGGCAGGGTCTCCAGCTCGCTGCCCGCGGCGATGCCGGTGCCGCTGCCGCGCGGATAGCGCACCGCGGCCGGGCCCTCATGGCGCAGGCCGGTGGTCAGCATCTGCCGGCACTCGCGCTCGTCCGACGGCGCCATCACCACCATGTTCGGCACGCAGCGCAGGAAGCTCAGGTCGAGGTTGCCGGCGTGGGTGGCGCCATCCGGGCCGACCACGCCGCCGCGGTCGATCGCGAACAGCACGTCGAGTTCCTGCAGGGCCACGTCGTGCACGAGCTGGTCGTAGCCGCGCTGCAGGAAGGTGGAGTAGATCGCCACCACCGGCTTGGCGCGTTCCACCGCCATGCCCGCGGCCAGCGTCACCGCGTGCTGCTCGGCGATGGCCACGTCGAAGTAGCGTTCGGGATACTCGCGGCTGAAACGCACCAGGCCGGAGCCCTCGCGCATCGCCGGGGTGATGCCCATGAGCTTCGGCTCCGCGGCGGCGGCGTCGCACAGCCAGTCGGAGAACACGTCGGTGTAGGTGGGCTTCGACGCGCCGCCCTTGGGCACCAGGCCCTGGCTTGGATCGAACGGCGACACCGCGTGATAGCCGATCTGGTCGCCTTCGGCGAGCTCGTAGCCCTTGCCCTTGGTGGTGATCACGTGCAGCAGCTGCGGACCCTTCAGGCCCTTGAGCGTCTTCAGCGCGGCAACCAGCTCCTCGACGTCATTGCCGTCGATCGGGCCGGTGTAATGGAAGCCCATTTCCTCGAACAGCGTGGAGGGCACGAACATGCCCTTCCAGTGCTCTTCCCAGCGGCGCACGAACTTCGCCGGTGGGCTGTTCTTGTCGCCCAGCAGCTTCTTGCCGCCCTCGCGCAGGGTGTTGAGCGCCTTGTTGCCGGTGAGCCGGCCGAGCATGCGGGTGAGCCCGCCGACGTTCTCGGAAATCGACATCCGGTTGTCGTTGAGGATCACCAGCAGGTCGGGCTCGGGCTCCATGCCGCCGGCGTGGTTGAGCGCCTCGTAGGCCATGCCCGCGGTCATCGCGCCGTCGCCGATCACCGCCACCACGCGGCGGTCGTTGCCGGCCCGCGCGTTGGCGATCGCCATGCCCAGGGCCGCGGAAATGGAGGTGCTGGAATGGCCGACGCCGAAGGTGTCGTATTCGCTCTCGTCGCGCTTGGGGAACGGCGCCACGCCATCCTTCTGCTTGACGGTGTGGATGCGGTCGCGGCGGCCGGTCAGGATCTTGTGCGGATAGCACTGGTGGCCGACATCCCAGACGATGCGGTCGTGGGGCGTGTCGTAGAGGTAATGCAGCGCGGTGGTCAGCTCGATCACCCCGAGGCCGGCGCCGAAGTGGCCGCCACTGCGGCCAACCGATTCGATCAGGTAGGCGCGCAGTTCGTCGGCGATGGCGGGCAGTTCGGCCTCGTCGAAGCGACGCAGGTCGGCGGGGGAATCGATGCGGGACAGGCGCGGATAGCGCGTTGGATCAGTCATCGCGACATTGTCCTCCCCCCCGCAGTGGGGGGCAAGGAAGCCGGGGTCGCGACGGCTGCCCGCGCTACTTGCGGATGAAGCGACTGAACAGGCCCTGGCGGGGCGGTGGCGCCACTTCGGGCTGCGGTTCCACCCATGGTTCGGCGAAGCCGGTGGCCAGGTTGGCGTTCACGAAATCGGTCACTTCAGGCAGTGGTGTGCCGCTGGCCTCGGCGATCTCGGCGAGCGTCGCCGGGCCCTTCATCATCGCGGTGGCGATGCGGAAGTGACGCGGGAACTCGCGCTCGGTCTGCGGCCACTTCAGCAGCTGGTAGCGCCCGTCCGGGTCGGATCCCGGCAGCAGCCTGCCATCGCCGGCCAGCAGGCCGCCGTACCAGGTCAGGCGCGACAGGGGACGTGCCTCGCTGCCCGCGGTTCCGGCATTCCATGCGGCATCGTCGACAGGCTCGAACGCGTCGCGCTCGAGCGGCATCGCAAAGCAGGCGTCGAGCGGCTTCAGCTGAGCCGGTCCGACATAGGTCTGTGCATCGGCATCGATCCACAGCGCCGGGCTGCCCGTGCACTGCAGCCGCACGCGCCCGCGCAGTTCATGGCCCAGCAGCCAGTCGAACAGGCCGCGCTCGCGCGGCGCCTCCACCGCGGGCTCCAGGCGTGCGGCGACGGGTGTCGGAGCGGGTTCCGGAGCCTCCGGGACGGGCGGCAGGGATCCCGAAGCGGCGACCGGGGCTGCGGCGGACGCGTGCGCGTCGTCCGCGGCGGGTGCTGGTTCCGGAACCTGCACCGGCACCGCCGGGGGCACGGATGGCACGGTCGGCACGCCGCCCGGCTCCACGGCTGGCATTGCAGCCACGGCCGGTGCGGCAGTTGCCGCATCGACACCGCTACGGCCTGCCGGCACCGACTCGGCAAGCGCCGCCAGGTCCACTCCTGCATGCGCGGCGACCTCGCGCAGCATGCTGATCATCGCCACCGTGTCGAATGGACGGCCGAGGCGGAAATCCGCCTGCGTGCGTGGTGCCGAGGTCAGGCCGATGACCTGCTTGCCGGCGGCGTGCAGGCGCAGCCAGCCCATCGGCCCGTACATGCTGTCCATGTCGATGACGACGTAGTCGGCGGCGGTCTCGTCGAGCAGCTGGAAGTGCCCCTGCAGTTCGCTGTTGGCGGCATCGAATGCCGCGCGCAGCGCCGTCTCGGTCGCCTTGTCCATGCTGGTCAGGCCAACGGTCAATGCCATGGAAGTCCGCCCCTGTCGAATGGTCGCGAGTGTACCGCGAGCCGTGCCGTTGGCGGGCCGGGCATCCGCGCCGTGCGCGGCGTCAGCTGTCGCGGGCGTGCTTGCGCGGCAGGTGGTTGCGCAGGAACGCCATCTGGTCGGCGAGGGTGAGGCGGTCCGCTTGCGAGCGTCCGGGGGACGCTCGCGGGCCGGCGAACGCCCGCCGTCGGCGGGCCGGGCATCCGCGCCGTGCGCGGCGTCAGCTGTCGCGGGCGTGCTTGCGCGGCAGGTGGTTGCGCAGGAACGCCATCTGGTCGGCGAGGATGTTGCGGTTCGACAGGATCAGGTGTTCGATCCAGCTCGGCCGGTAGGGCACGGCGATCAACGGCATGCCGGCCTGCGCGGGCGTGCGGCCGCCCTTGCGCGAGTTGCAGGGGAAGCAGGCGCTGACCACGTTTTCCCAGACGTCGCGCCCGCCCTGCGACAGCGGCTTGACGTGGTCGCGGGTGAGTACCGGCCGGTTGAAGCCCTGCCCGCAGTACAGGCACAGGTGCTGGTCGCGCGCGAACAGCGCGGTGTTGGTCAGGGTGGGAGTGGGGTCGAGCGCCTTGGTGCGCGCCTGGCCCCGCGCGGCGATGATCGGGTGCAGGTCGAGTACGCTGCGCTCGCCGCTGCGGCGGTTGGTGCCGCCGTGCACCTGCAGGCAGGGGTCGCCCAGCGTCCACGCCACCGCGTCGCGCGCGTACAGGCAGGCAGCGTCCTGCCAGCTCATCCAGTCGAGCACGCGTCCATGGGCATCGAGTGACAACAGGCGGACGCGGTCGAGCCGTGCGATGGACGGCATGGTGCACGGGTCGGAAGGTGACGCGGACGACGCCGGCCACTGGCCGGGGTGGATCAAACGGAGCGGTGCTCTGTCGTCCCTCATCGGGAAAACAGCTTATACCCGATGGATGACCGATTGGATACGCCGGCACCCCGGCTGGGGGCGCGGGCGCCGAAGATTCAGAACGCCTGGTCGGGGAGTGCCATCAGGGTGTCCGCGCCGGCTTCGATCGCGGCGCGATGGGCGCGTGTGCGCGGCAGGATCCGCGCGAAGTAGAAACGCGCAGTGGCCCGCTTGGCGGTCTTGAACGCGTCCGGCTGGGCGGAGGCCTCCGCCGCCGCGACGCTGCGCGCCCACCAGTAGGCCAGTGCGACATAGCCCGAATAGAACAGGTAGTCGACACTGGCCGCGCCGATCTCGTCGGGATCGGCCTGCGCGCGGCCGGCGATGTCGCCGCTGAGCGCCGCCCAGTCCTGCGCCTGCACGCGCAGTGGCGCGATGAACTCCTGCAGCGCCGGGTCGTCGGCATGCGAGCGGCAGAACAATTCGATCATCCCCAGGAACGCGCGCAGCCCTTCGCCCTGCAGCTGCAGCAGCTTGCGGCCGACGAGATCCAGCGCCTGGATACCGGTGGTGCCCTCGTAGAGGGTGGTGATGCGGGCATCGCGCGCCAGCTGCTCCATGCCGTGTTCGCGGATATAGCCGTGCCCGCCGAAGCACTGCAGCGCGTGGTAGGTGCATTCGACGCCCCATTCGGTCAGGCAGGCCTTGACGATCGGGGTGAGGAAGTCGACCAGCGCGGCCGCTTCCCTGCGTTCGGCCTCGTCCTGCGCAGCGGCCATGACATCCACCAGCGAGACCGCGTGGTAGCCGAGCAGGCGGCCGCCTTCGACCAGCGCACGGCAGGTCAGCAACATGCGGCGGACATCGGGCTGCACGACGATCGGGTCGGCGGCCTTGTCCGGATAACGCGCGCCACCCGGTGCGCGGGACTGCAGGCGCTCGCGGGCATAGCGGCTGGCGTTCTGGAGCGCACGGTCCGACAACCCCAGCCCCTGCAGGCCGACTGCAAGGCGCGCGGTGTTCATCATGGTGAACATCGCCATCAGTCCGCGGTTCGGCTCTCCGACCAGGTAGCCCTCGGCATCGTCGAAGTTGATCACGCAGGTCGCCGAGCCGTGGATGCCCATCTTGTGTTCGATGGCACCGCAGCGCACCGCGTTGCGCTCGCCCATGCGCCCATCGCGCGCAACGCGCATCTTCGGCACCACGAACAGCGAGATGCCACGGCTGCCCGCCGGCGCATCGGGCAGTTTCGCCAGCACGAGATGCACGATGTTCTCGGTCATGTCGTGCTCGCCGGCGGTGATGAAGATCTTGGTGCCGCTGATCCCGTAGCTGCCATCCTCGCGCGGGACCGCACGCGTGCGGATCAGCCCGAGATCGGTGCCGCAGTGCGCCTCGGTCAGGCACATCGTGCCGGTCCAGCGGCCGTCCACCAGCGGTTTCAGGAACACCTCGCGCTGCCAGTCCTCGCCGTGGTGCAGCAGGGCCTCGGTGGCGCCGTGCGAGAGGAGCGGGAAGTTGCCCCAGGCGAGGTTGGCGGCATCGATCATCTCCTTGACCGGAACGCCGAGGAGATGGGGCAGGCCCTGGCCACCGTAGGCGGGATCGGCGGTCAGTGCGGGCCAGCCACCCTCGACGTATTGCGCGTAGGCCTCGCGGAAGCCCGGCGGGGTGGCGACCTCGCCGGTCGCCCTGTCGTAGCTGCAGCCGATCTCGTCGCCGACGCGGTTGAGCGGTGCCAGCACGGCGGCGGTGAAGCGCGCGCCCTCCTCGAGCACCGCGTCGACGATGTCGCGGGTTGCGTCGGTGAAGCCCAGTCGAGCCAGCAACGCCTCGGCACCGAGCACGTCATGGAGGGCGAAGCGGATATCGGTCAGGGGCGGCTGGTACTGGCTCATGGGGAACTCGTCAGGAAAGAGGGGAGGCCGGGCCTCAGCGCAGCACGCCGGGCAGGCCGGGTGCCGGGGTCAACGCGCCCGGGCGGCGCACGCGGTATTCGCGGGCACTGCCGCGGTCGGCAGGTGCCGCGGTGATGGTGCCTTCCAGCACGTAGGACACACCCCGTCCGGACGCAAGCGCGTCGGCGATCGCCAGGCGTGCCTGCGCCGACGGCACCAGCGCAAGCATCGTGATGTCGACGCTCTCGCCGCCGATCTGCAGGGCGGGTGACGCCTGCAGCGTGCCGGCGGTGGCGTCGGCCACGGCGAGGTCGAGACGCACCGCGTCGAAGCGCATCGGGATGCTGCTGTAGTTCTGCAGGCGCAGCTCGATCGACCAGTTGCCGTCCTCGCCGACGGTGAGCTGCTGGATGCTGGCGGTGGGTTCGGAGATGCGTCGCACCTGGCCACCGCCACAGGCGGCGAGGAACAGCAGGCAGGCGGACAGTACGAACAGGCGCTTCATGCCGGACTCCGGGAGATACCGTCCCGGATGGTAGCAAGCACCGCGCCGCGGCCGCTCAGGCCGCGGTGGAGACCTGCAGACGCAGCCCGAGTGCGTGCAGCTCGCCTTCCTCGCCATCCAGATCCGCGCGCAGCAGCGGGCGCGCGTCCAGCCAGTCGCGGTCGAGGGTGATGGTGAGCGTGTCGCCGGCGGCCACCGCGTCCAGGCGCGGCATGCTGTGTTTTTCGTGGCCGCGGTGCAGCAGCACCGAGACCCGCAGCAGCAGGCTCAGCCTGCGCGCGGAAGCAAGCAGGCGGTCGGGCAGGGCGTCGAACGCCGTGCGCGGGACCTTGCGCCGGTGGCTGCGCACCATCGCGGCGAGAAACTGCTGCTCCTGGCGCGAGAAACCGGCGATGTCGGAATGCTCGATCACGTAGGCACCGTGTACGTGGTAACCGCTGTGCGCGATGGTCAGCCCCAGCTCGTGCAGGCGCGCGGCCCAGCCCAGCATCAGCAGGTCGTCGCCGGTCAATGCCCAGTCGCGTGCCACCTGGTGGAACAGCCGCACCGCGGTCTGCTCCACGCGGGAGGCCTGCGCGGTGTCGATGCCGTAGCGCTGCATGATGTTGCGGATCGAGAACTCGCGCGGATCGTCGTCGCCGCCGCGGCCCAGCATGTCGAACAGCACGCCTTCGCGCATTGCCGCCTTGCTCACCGCCATGCGCGTCAGCCCGAGGCTGTTGAACGCCGCCTCGAGCACCAGCAGGCCGCCGGCGATGATCGGGCGGCGGTCGTCCGACAGGCCGGGCAGCTCGATCTGGTCGATGTGCGAGGCCTGCAGCAGGCGGTCGCGCAGCGGCGGCAGCGCATCGGCCAGCACCGCACCCTTGGTGAGCTTCATCGCGGCGCAGAGTTCGCCGATCGCCTTGTTGGTGCCCGACGCCCCCAGCGCCTCGTGCCAGCCGAGCGCGCGGTAGGCATTGGCGAACTGCTGGAACTCGGCCTCGATCTCGGTCAGCGCATCGCGCCAGCGCCGCCGCGACAGCCGGCCATTGGGGAAGAAGCGCTGGGTGCTGGAGATGCAACCCACCTGCAGGCTTTCGCGCTCGAGGGTCTCGAAGCCTTCGCCGATGATGAACTCCGTCGAGCCGCCGCCGATGTCGATCACCAGCCGCCGGTGACCGGGCTTGGGCGGTTGCGCATGGGCGACGCCGAGGTAGATCAGGCGGGCCTCCTCGCGACCGGAGACCACCTCGATCGCATGTCCGAGCGCGGCTTCGGCCGGCACCAGGAACGCATGCGGCGCGGCCAGCCGGCGCACCGCGTTGGTCGCCAGTGCGCGCACCCGGGTCGGCGGGATGTCGCGGATGCGCTGGCCGAAGCGCGACAGGCAATCGAGCGCGCGCTGGCGTACGTCCGCACGCAGGCCGCCCTTGCCGTCGAGACCCTCGCCCATGCGCACGGTTTCGCGCAGGCGGTCGACGATGCGCAGCTGGCCCATCGTGTAGCGCGCCACCACCATGTGGTAACTGTTGGACCCGAGGTCGATCGCCGCCAGCATGTCGCCGTCGGCCAGCGGCGGGGTCATCGTTTCGGCCAGGGCGAGCGTCTGGGCTGGGCTCATGGTGCTGGGCAGGTGCGACGACGCGGGGCGCGCAGTGTAACCCGCACGCCGCGCACGGCCGGCCGGCATGGCGGCCTGCGGGACGCGCTGCACGCGTAGGCGATCAACCGTTGATGCGGGCCAGCAGCCATGCCTGTGCCGAATGTGGCATGTCGTCGCCTTCCGGCTCCAGGCGGCGGTAGCTGCCGTCGACCTGCAATTCCCAGGCGTGGGTGTTGTCCGCGAGATAGTTGTCGATGACCTCCTCGCGCACCCGTGCGGCGATCGCCGGGTCCAGGAACGGGAAACAGGTCTCGACGCGGTGCAGCAGGTTGCGCTCCAGCCAGTCGGCGCTGGCGCCGAACAGTTCCGGCCTGCCGTCGTTGGCGAACCAGTACACGCGGTGGTGTTCGAGGAAACGGCCGACCACCGACAGCACGCGGATGTTGTCCGACACGCCCTCGACACCCGGCCGCAGCGTGCAGGCCCCGCGCACGACCAGGTCGATGCGCACCCCGGCCTGCGACGCGCGGTAGAGCGCGCGGATCACGCCGGGTTCGTTGATGGCGTTCATCTTGGCCACGATGCGCGCCGGACGCCCGGCGCGCGCGTTGTCGGCCTCGCGGTCGATGCGCTCGATGACGCCGCGATGCAGGGTGAACGGTGACTGCAGCAGGTGTTGCAGCTGGATCGCGGGCGCCAGCCCGGACAGCTGCTGGAAGATCTGGTGGACGTCGGAGCCGATCGCCGGATCGGCGGTGATCAGGCCGAGGTCGGTATAGCCGCGCGCGGTACCGGAATGGTAGTTGCCGGTACCCAGGTGCACGTAACGGCGCAGCTTGCGGCCCTCGCGGCGCACGATCAGCAGCATCTTGGCGTGGGTCTTGTAGCCGACCACGCCATAGACCACCTGCACGCCGGCTTCCTGCAGGCGGTCGGCCACGCCGAGGTTGGCGTCCTCGTCGAACCGTGCGCGCAGCTCCACCACCACGGTGACGTCCTTGCCGTTGCGCGCGGCCTGCACCAGGTGCTCGACGATGGCCGAGTCCTTGCCGGTGCGGTACAGCGTCTGCTTGATCGCCAGCACGTTGGGGTCCTCGGCGGCCTGCTTGATCAGCTCGAGCACCGGGGTGAACGCGTCGAAGGGGTGGTGCAGCAGGATGTCGCCGTCGTCGACGCGCTCGAAGATCTCGTCGATCCCGCGCAGCTGGCGCGGTTGGAACGGCGGGAACTTGAGGTCGGGGCGCTGCACCAGGTCGTAGATCTGGATGACGCGGTTGAGGTTGACCGGCCCGTCGATGCGGTACACCGCGTTGTCGGGCAGGTCGAAGTTCTTCAGCAGGGTGGCGACGATGGGCTTGGGGCAGTTGCCGGCGATCTCCAGCCGCATCGCGCGCAGGTAGCCGCGTCCGGCGAGTTCGTCGCGCAGCGCAAGCGCGAGGTTCTCCACTTCCTGCTCGTCGACCAGCAGCTCGGAATTACGCGTCACCCGGAACTGGTACGCGCCCTTGACCTCCATGCCGGGGAACAGCTCGTCGACGAACTCCGACAGCACGGCCGACAGGAACACGAAGTCGGATTCGCCGCCCGACACGCGCTCGGGCAACTGGATGATGCGCGGCAGCGAACGCGGCGCGCGCACGATGGCCAGGTGCCCGCTGCGCCCGAACGCGTCCTTGCCCTTGAGCACGACCACCACGTTGAGCGACTTGTTGAGGATCTTCGGGAACGGATGCGCGGGGTCGAGGCCGAGCGGGGACAGCACCGGCATGATCTCGTTGCGGAAATAGGCGCGCAGCCAGCGCTTCTGCCGCGCGTTCCATCTGTCGCGGCCGAAGATGCGCACGCCGGCTTCGCCGAGCGCGGGACGCAGCACGTCGTTCCAGCATGCGTACTGCGCCGCCACCAGCTCCGCCGCGCGCTCGTGGATCCGCTTGAGCACGGTGGCCGGCGCGAGGCCGTCGGGTGCGGCCTGCACCGAATAGTCCTGCGCGTGGCGAACGGTGGCGGCGCGGATCTCGAAGAACTCGTCGAGGTTGGTGCACGAGATGCACAGGAAGCGCAGCCGCTCGAGCAGCGGGATCGATTCGTCCTGGGCCTGCGCCAGCACCCGGAAGTTGAAGTCGAGCTGCGACAGTTCGCGGTTGAAGTACAGCGACGGGTCGGCCAGCGGGTCGTCGGCGCTCGCGCCTTCGGACATTGCCAGTGGCTGTCCGCGCACGATGCTCCGGCGCTCAGCGTGCGCGGTCGGCCGGGATGCGCGCTTGTTCACGCGGGGCTCCATCGGTAAAGGGATCTCCTGACGAATGTACGCGGTCGGCCGGGAAATGGCAGGCGAAGACGCTGCCGCGGCCGACCTCGCTCTGCACCTCGAGACGGGCCTGGTGCAGCTGCAGCACGTGCTTGACGATGGCGAGCCCGAGGCCGGTGCCGCCGAGTTCGCGCGAGCGGCTGGTGGAGACCCGGTAGAAGCGCTCGGTCAGCCGCGGCAGGTGCGCGGCGGGGATGCCATAGCCACTGTCGCGTACCGAAAGAACCGCGCCGCCGTCCTCGCTGCGCGCAAGTTCGATGTCGATGCGGCCGCCCGCGGGGGTGTAGCGCACCGCATTGGAGACCAGGTTGGAGAACGCACTGTGCAGTTCCTTGATCGAACCCCAGAGGTCGACGCCCGCGTGGTCGGCGACATGGATCTCGTGGCGGCCCTTGCCCAGCGCCTCGGCCTCCCGCCGCAACGTGGCCAGCAGCGATGCCATCGGCACGTGCTCGTCGGCCACTGCGTCCTGCGCCTCCAGCCGCGACAGCGTCAGCAGGTCTTCCACCAGCTGGGTCATGCGCTGCGACTGTGCGCGCATCTCCGCCAGGATCGGTGCCCAGTCGGGCTGTTCGTCGGGCTCGAGCATGTCGAGGTAACCGTGGATCACCGTCAACGGCGTGCGCAGCTCGTGCGAGACATTGGCGACGAAGTCACGGCGCACCTGTTCCAGCCGCATCAGCTTGCTGACGTCACGCGCGACCAGCAGCCACAGGTTCTCCGAATACGGGATCAGCCGCAGGCTCAGGCGGACGTCGGGGTCGAGCGGGGAGGGCGCATCCAGCAGCGGCTCGGCGTAGCGCCCGCTGGCCAGCCAGTGGGCGATGGGCAGTGGCTGCAGGCGCTCGCCGACCGGCGCGTCGAGATCGGCCGGGTACTGCAGCCCGAGCAGCCGCGTGGACGCCTCGTTGAACCACTGCACGCGCTGGCTGTTGCGGTCCAGCACCACCACCGCGTCGGGCAGTGCCGCGGCGGCGGCGCGATAGGCGCGCAGCATCTCCACCAGCCGTCGTTTGCGGTTGCGGGTGTCGTCCTGGTACTGGTGAAGCAGCCGGTCGAGCTCGTTCCAGGCGCCGGCGCCCCGCGCCGCGGGCAGACGCCGCCGCGAGTGCAGGCGCAGCAGCAGGCGGCGCAGGCGCAGCTGCTGCCAGGCCGCAATGCCCAGCGCCGCCACTGCCAGGGCCGTCCACGCGTGGCCCGTCAGCAGGCCGATGGCCAGCGCGGCCGCCAGGATCAGCCCCTGGTGCGCGAGCGTGCGGCCCCAGCCGGGAGCGGGTCGCGGTGGCATGTGCTCAGCGACGACGCGGGGGCGCGGCAAGGGCCATCGTCGTGGTCACATCGACGCCGAGAAGCGGTAACCGGCGCCGCGCACGGTCTGCACCATGCCGTCGAGCCCGAACGGTTCCAGCGTCTTGCGCAGGCGGCGGATGTGCACGTCCACGGTGCGTTCCTCCACGTACACGCTGCCGCCCCATACGTGGTCGAGCAACTGCGCGCGCGAGTACACGCGCTCCGCATGGGTCATGAAGAAGTGCAGCAGGCGGTATTCGGTGGGGCCGATGGTGACCGGGCTGTCACCGGCGAACACGCGGTGGGCGGCGCCGTCGATGCGGAGGGCGCCGATCTGCACGCTGCCGTCCTCGTCGTCGTCGCGCGAACGCCGCATCACCGCGCGGATGCGCGCCAGCAGCTCGCGCGCGGAGAACGGCTTGACCACGTAGTCGTCCACGCCGGCCTCCAGCCCGCCGACACGGTCGTTCTCCTCGCCACGGGCGGTCAGCATGATGATCGGGACGTCGCGGGTGAGCTCCTCGCGGCGCCAGCGCCGGGCGAGTTCCAGTCCGCTGGTGCCCGGCAGCATCCAGTCGAGCAGGATCAGGTCCGGTACGCGGTCGGCAATGGCGCTCTGTGCCTCGCGGGCGTCGCCGGCATGGGCTGGTTCGAACTCGCCCTTGCGCAGGGCGAAGGCCACCATGTCGCGGATGGCGGGTTCGTCGTCGACGATCAGGATGCGTTTCTGCACGGTGGGGTTCCGTCCGGATTTGCCGCATTAGACGACAGATTCATGACACCGGCATGACACGCCGGCGCGCGTCAACGGCGTCGCAGGTCCTCGTCGCGGACGCCCTGCCGGCGCAGCTCCAGCACCGTGGGGGTGATGGCTGCGATGCGCGCATCGATCCGGGCGCGTGCGTAGTAGTCGAGGTCGTCGCGCTTCTTCAGGGTGTTGAGCTGCACCAGCGCCTGTTCGGCCCGCCCCCCCAGGTAGGCGGCCTCGGCATGCGCCTCGCCGGCACGCACCGGGTCGCCGGCGATCTCGCTGACGCGGGCAAAGGTGCGCTGGAAGGTCGGGTCGTCGGCGGCGCTGCGCAGCAGCGGGCGCAGCAGCTCCTGCGCCCGCCGGCCGGCGGCGGGGGTGTTGCGCTCGGCCAGCAGCCCGGCATAGGTCAGCGCCGTGGCGCGATGGTTGGGCATGCGTTCCAGCAGGGCCTCGAAGCGACGGTCGCCTTCGGCCACGCGGCCGGCGCGCACCTGCGCTTCGGCCAGCGAGACGCCCAGCCACAGGTCGCCGGGATATTCCTCGAGCAGCTCGGCGAACCGGGTGGCCGCCACCGCGTAGTCGCCGCTGAGCAGCCGCGCCAGCGCCAGGCCGTAGCGCTGGTCGTCGGCCAGCAGGCCGTTGCGGCGCATCGCCTCGTATTCGCGGATGGCGGCGGCGGGCGTCTCCGCACTCAGCACCCGCATGCGTTCGCGCGTCCAGCCGAACACCACCGGATCGCCCCCGCTCGGCGCGGCGGCACCGGCAGGCAGTCGCAGCGATGCCGGCAGCAGCGGATTGCGGGTGCCGGTGGAAACGGTGCCCAGCGGGCTGCCGGCGATGATGCGTTCGGTGCGCGAGCCCTCCGGGGTGGACGCGGTGCCGATGATCGCGCCGGATTCGCGTGCGATCTGTTCGGCACGCTGGCGCGCTTCGCTGATGCGGGTGGTGGTGACCGGGTGCGTGCGCAGGTAGTCGGGCAGGCGCTCGCGCTCGCCGCCCTGGTTGGTGCGCGCCATCGCCTGCATGCGTTCGAACATGCTGGCCATGCCGGAAACGTCGTAGCCGGCGCGTGCCAGCGTGCGGATGCCGAGGCGGTCCGCTTCGGACTCGTTGGAGCGGGTGTAGTCGATCTGGCGCTGGATCGCCCAGCCCTGCGCGCCGGCCAGTGCGGCCATCGCGGCCTCGCCGGAGCTGTCGCTGCTGGAACCCGCTGCCACGGCGATCGCGCCCAGCATCGCCAGCAGGATCGGCACGCTGTCGCGCTGCGCGCGCTCGACGCCCCGAAGCACGTGGTTCTGGGTCACGTGGGCGACTTCATGGGCGAGCACCGCGGCCACCTCGTCCTCGGTCTGCGCGGCCAGTACCAGGCCGACGTTGAGGCCGATATGGCCGCCCAGGGTGGCGAAGGCGTTGACCGAGCGGTCGCGCATCACGAAGAAGGTGAATGGCTGCTGCGGCTGGTCGCTGGCCGATGCCAGCCGCGCACCGGTGGCGCGCAGCCAGTCGTTGACCAGCGGGTCCTCGAGCACCATGTCGTAATGGCGCAGCTGCGCCAGCAGCATCTGTCCGTATTCGGCCTGCCGCGACGGGCTCAGCACGGTGCCGGCGGAGGAGCCGATGTCCGGCAGCCGTTCCTGCGCGGCGCCATGCGACACGGCGAGACCAAGGACGAGGACGAGTGCAGTCAGGGCATTGCGCATGCGGGGCATCGTAACCGGCGCTTCCGGGCTGGGAGGGAGGGTGCGCGGCGGGCGTGAATCCGCGGTTAATCGGGCCGGCCGGGGCGACCACCGCGCCGGGCCTGCGCTGGAAAAGCCGTCGGGCCGCGCACACACTGTGACCGTCCTTGCGCCTGCAAGTTTCCCGGAGCCCGATGTGAGTTCGCCCGAGATCACCCTCTATACCAGTGCGATGTGCGGCTATTGCGTCGCCGCCAAGACCTTCCTCAAGAGCAAGGGGCTCGAGTGGACCGAAGTCCGCATCGACCTCGATCCGGATGCGCGCCAGCGCATGGTCGAGACCACGCGCCGCACCAGCGTGCCGCAGATCTTCATCGGCCAGACCCACGTCGGCGGCTACGACGACATGATGGCGCTGCACCGCGCCGGCAAGCTGGAGCCGCTGCTGGCCGGAGACGCCCCGTGAGCGCAGGCACCGGAGAAGGCGACCGCATCGCGGCCTTCACCGCGTTCCGCAAGCGCATGAACGAGCGCATCCTCGCCGAGCCCAACCAGGTGGTGCGACGCTTCTTCGCGCTGGACACGCAGACCTACCAGGCCGGCGCGCTGGACGTGAAGACCAAGGAGCTGCTGGGCCTGGTGGCCTCGCTGGTGCTGCGCTGCGACGACTGCATCAGTTACCACGTGGCGCAGTGCCGCGAGGCCGGCGTGTCGCGCGACGAGATGTTCGAGACATTCTCGGTCGGGCTTGTGGTCGGCGGGTCGATCGTGATCCCGCACCTGCGCCGGGCGGTGGATTTCCTCGACCAGCTGGAGCAGGGCGACGCGGCAGCGCCCGCGGCCCACGATCACGGCTGAGGCCTGCCGGCTCCGGCAGCCCCGTTCGCGGCCCCGCGCGGGCATGTCGACGTCGCCGGGCCGCGCAATGGCGCGCCACCCGGGGCGTCCGGTCCGGCATGGCATAATGGCGCGCTTACTTCAGTCCCCGGCGCTGCCGTCCTGCGGCGCCCGCTTGCATGGAAATCCCCCACATGACCCAGACGATCACGGTCATCCGCGGCGACGGTATCGGCCCGGAGATCATGGATGCGACGCTGCACGTGCTTGATGCGATGGATCTCGGCCTGCGCTACGAGGAGGCCGACGCCGGCCTCGTCGCGCTCGAGAAGCATGGCGAACTGCTGCCCGCCGCGACGCTTGAATCCATCCAGCGCAACCGCATCGCGCTCAAGAGCCCGCTGGCCACGCCGGTCGGCGGCGGCTTCAGCTCGATCAACGTCGAACTGCGCCGCAAGTTCGACCTGTACGCCAACGTGCGTCCGGCGACCTCGTTCCCGAATACCCGTTCGCGGTTCCCGGACGGCGTGGACCTGATCACGATCCGCGAGAACACCGAAGGGTCCTACATCAGCGAAGGCCAGGAAGTGTCGGCCGACGGCGAGACCGCGGTGTCGATCACCCGCATCACCCGCAAGGGCTCTGACCGCATCGTGCGCTATGCCTTCGAGCTGGCGCGAAAGACCGGCCGGAAGAAGGTCACGATCGTCCACAAGGCCAACATCCTCAAGAGCACCTCGGGCCTGTTCCTGAAGGTCGCGCGCGAGGTGGCGGCGGAATATCCCGACATCGAGGCCAACGAGATGATCGTGGACAACTGCTGCATGCAGCTGGTGATGCGCCCCGAGCAGTTCGACATCATCGTGACCACCAACCTGTTCGGCGACATCATCTCCGACCTCTGCGCCGGCCTGGTCGGCGGCCTGGGCCTCGCCCCCGGCGCCAACATCGGTGCCGAAGCGGCGATCTTCGAGGCCGTGCATGGCACCGCGCCGGATATCGCCGGCCAGGGCAAGGCCAACCCGTGCGCGCTGCTGCTGGGCGCGGCGCAGATGCTCGACCATCTCGCCAGGCCGGAGGAAGCCACGCGTCTTCGCAACGCCATCGTGGCCACGCTCGCCGCGGGCGACTCGCTGACCCCGGATCTCGGTGGTACCGGCACGACGATGTCGTTCGCCAGGGCGATCGCCGGCCGGCTCTGATCGCGCGATAGCAGGAAGTACCGACGCCCACCCCGCCATCACGGGGTGGGCGTCCTGTTTGTGGCATCCGAGTATCCCGGCCCTGTGCATGACGTGGCCATGGCGGCGACGCAGAATCGCCGATTGCCTCCGCCGCTTCCGTCATGACCCCGACCCTGCAGGACGCCCCCGCGGCGCCCATCCAGCCCAGCGCGCTTGCGCTGAGCCCGCTGCTGCTGTTCCTCGCGCTGTTCTTCGGCGCCGGGCTGTATTTCACCGCGCAGGGCGAGGCGATGGGCTTCTACCAGCTGCGTGCGCCGGTGGCGATCCTGCCGGCACTGGCACTGGCCGCCTGGCTGGCGTGGCGCAAGGGCCAGCAGCCTGCCGCGATCCTGCTGCGCGGGATGGGCGATACCAATATCGTGCTGATGTGCCTGATCTTCCTGCTTGCCGGCGCGTTCGCGCATGTGTCGAGCGCGATCGGTGCGGTCGACGCGGTGGTGGCGCTGGGGATCGGCGCACTGCCGCCGGCGCTGCTGCTGCCCGGGCTGTTCGTGCTGGCGGCGTTCATCTCGCTGGCGATCGGCACCTCGATGGGCACCATCGCCGCGGTGGTGCCCATCGCGATCGGCGTGGCGGATGCCGCGGGCCTCGATCGTGCGCTGGTCATCGGTACGGTCATCGGCGGGGCGATGTTCGGCGACAACCTGTCGGTGATCTCCGACACCACCATCGCCTCCACCCGTACCCAGGGCGCGCAGATGCGCGACAAGTTCCGCGAGAACTTCAGGATCGCGCTGCCGGCGGCGCTGGCGACGATCGCGCTGCTGCTGGTGTTTGGCGAATCCGCCCCGGTGGAGTCGATCGAAAGTGCTTCGCCATGGCTGGCGCTGCCCTATGTGCTGGTGCTGGTGCTGGCCCTGTGTGGGCTCGACGTGCTGCTGGTGCTTGGCATCGGCCTGGCCCTGGCCGGCGGCTTCGGCCTCGTGCTGGGGGATGGCTACGACCTCGTGCAGCTGGCCGGCGACGTGTGGATCGGCTTCGAGGGAATGACCGAGATCCTGTTGCTGTCGCTGCTGATCGGCGGCCTCGGCGCACTGATGCAGGCGGGCGGCGGCCTGGAATGGCTGGCGCGGACCATCGCCCGGTTTGCCCGCGGCCATCGCGGCAGGCGCAGTGGCGAGCTGAGCATCGCCGCGCTGTCGACCACGGCGGACGTGTTCACCGCCAACAACACGGTGGCGATCCTCGTCAGTGGCAGCGTGGCGCGCGATATCGCCCAGCGCCACGGCATCAGTCCGCGCCGGTCGGCGAGCGTGCTCGACATCTTTGCCTGCGTGGCGCAGGGGGTGATCCCGTACGGCGCGCAGATCCTGCTGGCGGCGTCGCTGGCCGCGGTGTCACCGCTGGCGCTGGCGGGCAGCGTGTACTACTGCTGGATCCTTGCGGCGGTCGCGCTGGGCTTCATCCTCTGGCCGTCGCGCGGGGAGGGGCACGCGCGGCAGCTGCAGGATTGACCGGCCACGCCGGCCGCCGGCGGGCAGGCATGAAAAAGGGCGCCGGGGCGCCCTTTTTCCGTGTAAAGGAGGCGGTGGTCAGTCCCGACCCTGCAGCTTCGCCAGCAGGCGCAGGAACTCCACGTACAGCCACACCAGCGTGACCATCAGCCCAAACGCACCGTACCACTCCATGTACTTCGGCGCGCCCTGTTCGGCACCGCTTTCGATGAAGTCGAAGTCCAGCACCAGGTTCAGCGCCGCGATCACCACCACGAACAGGCTGAAGCCGATGCCGACGATGCCCGACTCGTGGATCATCGGGATCCGGATGCCGAAGAAGCCCAGCACGATCGTGGCCAGGTACACCAGCGCGATGCCCCCGGTGGCCGCGACCACGCCGAGCCGGAAGTTCTCGGTGGCGCGGACCAGGCCACTGCGGTAGGCGAACAGCATTGCGAACAGGGTGCCGAAGGTCAGCAGCACCGCCTGCATCACGATGCCTTCGTAGTAGGCGTTGAACAGCGCCGAGATCGCGCCGAGGAAGAAGCCTTCGACCAGCGCGTAGAGCGGGGCGGTCACCGGTGCCCAGGTCTTCTTGAAGATGGTGACCATGGCGATGACGAAGCCGCCGATCGCGCCGCCCCAGGCATAGACGCCGAAGCCCGGTGCCGGCTGCCCGTCGGCGCCGATCGCCTGGGTCCAGGCAAAGGCCGCGGTGAGCACGGTCAACACCAGCAGGAAGGCGGTCTTGTTGACGGTGCCGTTGATCGACATCGTTTCGCCGTCGCGGGACACGACGGTGCCGCTGCCGAGGTCGAGGAAGGTCGACTCCTTCAGGGCGGGATTGGCGCTGCGCATGGTGATCCCCTGTTTCTGGTCTGGTTGCCTGCCCCGAGGATAGCAGCCCCGTTCCTGACCCGGCCGTGCACGCATTCCCCGCAGGGGCGGGAGAATTGACACAGGCCCCCGCGCTCACGACAATGGCCGCCCCTCGCGCCGCAGGCGTGATGGGTCGAATCCGTACGACGTCGGCGGGGTATAGCGCAGTCTGGTAGCGCGCCTGCTTTGGGAGCAGGATGTCGGGGGTTCGAATCCCTCTACCCCGACCATCCGGCAACGCACGACATGCGGCTTCGGTCCGAGCGCCCGTAGCTCAACCGGATAGAGCACCGGCCTTCTAAGCCGGTGGTTGCAGGTTCGAGTCCTGCCGGGCGCGCCAGCCCGGTCGGTGATCGGCAAGACGCGCCGTGGCGGGTGCAGGTCCAGGACGGGCCGGGTTCGCGTTTCAATGGTGGCTGTAGCTCAGTTGGTTAGAGTACTGGATTGTGATTCCAGTGGTCGGGGGTTCGAATCCCCTCAGCCACCCCATCTTCCGCGGCAATCTGCATCACGACGATTGCCCACCGCGCGCAGTGCCTGTACACTGCGCGCCCGCTTCACGGGCCGTTAGCTCAGTTGGTAGAGCAGCTGACTCTTAATCAGTAGGTCCAAGGTTCGAATCCTTGACGGCCCACCATGAAGTCCCAGACGCCCGGCTTGCCGGGCGTTCTGCTTTTCTGCGCACGGCGGGCCGGGCCGGGCCGCGTGCCGCTAGAATGGCGCCGCGCGGAAGTGGCGGAATTGGTAGACGCACCAGATTTAGGTTCTGACGCCGCGAGGCGTGGGGGTTCGAGTCCCCCCTTCCGCACCAGCCGTCTCCCTGGGTGATGCCCGGCCCGCGCGGCGAGCTCCGCGACCGGCACGTCGGGGCCCGTGCATCCGGTCGCCCGCCCGCCATGCCGGCATCGCGCCCCGGGCCATTCCGCATCCTGCGCGCCACTGCTGGCGGTCACCCCGGGAATCCGCCAAAATATCGCGTTCTGCCTCTCCGGCGCCGCATCCGCGGATGCGCCAGTGCCGGGTTGCCCACCTACAACCGTTTATGAGAATCGCTCGCGGCACGGCCGCGACCGCAGGAGTGGATATGCAAGTTTCGGTCGAGTCCGTTGGCAACCTCGAGCGTCGGATGACCTTCCGGCTCCCGGCAGAGAACCTCGAAAGCAACGTGGGCGGGCGCCTGCGCGAAATCGCGCGCACCACCCGCATCAAGGGCTTCCGCCCGGGCAAGGTGCCGGCGAAGGTGATCGAGCAGCGCTTCGGCCAGCAGGTCCGCGCCGAGGTGCTCGACCGCATGCTGCGCGACGGCTTCGACCAGGCCGTGCGCGAGAACGAACTGCGCATCGCCGGCCAGCCGCGCATCGAGCCGCAGTCGGAAGGCGGCGACGAGTTCGCCTACGTCGCCACGTTCGAGGTGGTGCCCGACTTCGGCGACCTCGACATGTCGCGCCTCAACGTGGTGCGCCACACCGCCGAGGTCACCGACGAGGACATCGAGCGGATGATCGAGAACCTGCGCCTGCAGCGCCGCAGCTGGACCGCGGTGACGCGTCCTGCGCAGGCCGGCGACGCGGTCGACCTCAAGACCTGGTCGCAGGTGGGCGAGGACCGCATGCCCGCCGAGGGCAGCGAGGACGGTACCGCCGTGCTCGGCGCCGGCGGCATGCTGGCGGAGCTCGAGGCCGCGCTGGAAGGCATGTCGGCGGGCGACGAGAAGACCGTCGACGTCGAGTTCCCGGCCGACTGGCGGGTACCGCAGCTGGCCGGGCGGAAGGCCCAGGTCCATCTCTCCGTTGAGCGGGTGTCCGAGCCGGTGCTGCCCGAGGTCGATGCGACGTTCATCCGGAGCTTCGGCGTCAAGGCCGGCACCGAGGAGGCGTTCCGCACCGAGATCCGCGCCAACCTCGAGCGCGAGCTCAAGGGCGCACTGATGAACCGCCTGCGCCGCGAGGTGGGTGAGCAGCTCACCACGACCTGGGCCGATGTCGAACTGCCGCCGAAGCTGGTCGAAAGCGAGGCCCGTGCGATGGTCGCGCAGACCATCGAGCAGGCGCGACGTCAGGGCCGCAATGTCGGCGAGGTCCCGGCCGACGCCCACCAGGGCTATATGGATGCCGCGCGCAAGCGCGTGCTTATGGGTCTGCTGGTCGGTGAGGTGGCGCGCATCAACAAGCTGCAGCTCGACCCGAAGCGTCTGAACGAGACCCTGCGCCTGATCGCCTCGACCTACGAGGAACCGGAGCAGGTCATTGAGTTGTACCGCAACGACCCCCAGCTGATGTCGGGACTGCAGAACCGGGTGATGGAAGAGCAGGTGATCGACTGGATCGCAGAGCGCGCCCAGCACACCGAGCAGAAGATCGGCTTCCAGGACGCGATCTCGCAGCAGGCCTGATCCGGCTGGCCGCGACCGGCAGCCGGCAAGACGCAACGGACGCCCGCGCACCACTGCGCGGGCGCCACACCAGCAGGAGTTCCAGCGCGTGAACCAAGTGACCAAAGCCCTCAACCTGGTGCCGATGGTGGTCGAACAGACCAGCCGCGGCGAGCGCGCCTACGACATCTACTCGCGCCTGCTCAAGGAGCGGATCATCTTCCTGGTCGGTCCCATCGACGACCACGTCGCCAACGTGGTGGTGGCGCAGATGCTGTTCCTCGAGGCCGAGAACCCCGAGAAGGACATCAGCCTCTACATCAACTCGCCCGGTGGCGTGGTGACCGCGGGCCTGGCGATCTACGACACCATGCAGTTCATCAAGCCCGACGTCAGCACGATGTGCATCGGCCAGGCGGCCAGTGCCGGTTCGATGCTGCTGATGGCAGGGGCCAAGGGCAAGCGCTACGCACTGCCGAATTCGCGGGTGATGATCCACCAGCCCTCCGGCGGCGCGCAGGGCCAGGCCACCGACATCGAGATCCACGCCCGCGAGATCCTCTACCTCCGCCAGCGTCTCAACCAGCTCTACGCCGACCACACCGGCCAGCCGCTGGAGCAGATCGAGCGCGACATGGAACGCGACCGTTTCCTGAGCGCCGAGGCCGCCAAGGAGTACGGGATGATCGACGAGGTGCTCCAGCGTCGTCCGGACGAGTCGATCCAGCCGTCCTGAAGCGCTCGCCCGACAGCCGCGGCAATGCCGCGGCCACCTGCGGTAACTTGTTGATGCCGCTTGCGTTTCCATCTCCGCGGAAGGCGCAGACGCCTCCCGCGGCCGCTATGCTATTCTCGGTCCGTCTCTCCGCTGCGGCGGACCGTTTCACCTGGTAACCGAAGCACATGAGCAAAGACGCGCAGGGCCGTTCCGGCGACAGCAACAAGATCCTCTATTGCTCGTTCTGCGGGAAAAGCCAGCATGAGGTCCGCAAGCTGATCGCGGGCCCGAGCGTGTTCATCTGCGATGAATGCGTCGAACTCTGCAACGACATCATCCGCGAGGAACTCGAGGAGAAGGCGCAGTCGGCACGCAGCTCGCTGCCCAAGCCGAAGGAGATCCTCGAGGTTCTCGACCAGTACGTGATCGGCCAGAACCGCGCCAAGCGCACGCTGGCGGTGGCGGTCTACAACCACTACAAGCGCATCGAGAGCCGCCAGAAGAGCGACGACGTCGAACTGGCGAAGTCGAACATCCTGCTGGTCGGGCCCACGGGCTCGGGCAAGACGCTGCTGGCGGAGACCCTGGCGCGCCTGCTCAACGTGCCGTTCACGATGGCCGATGCCACCACGCTCACCGAAGCCGGCTACGTCGGCGAGGACGTGGAGAACATCATCCAGAAGCTGCTGCAGAAGTGCGACTACGACGTCGAGAAGGCGCAGCAGGGCATCGTCTACATCGACGAGATCGACAAGATCTCGCGCAAGAGCGAGAACCCGTCGATCACCCGCGACGTGTCCGGCGAAGGCGTGCAGCAGGCGCTGCTCAAGCTCATCGAAGGCACGATGGCCAGCGTGCCGCCGCAGGGCGGGCGCAAGCATCCGCAGCAGGAATTCCTGCAGGTCGATACCAGCAACATCCTGTTCATCGTCGGTGGCGCGTTCGCGGGGCTGGAGAAGATCATCCAGCAGCGCAGCGCCGACGGCGGCGGCATCGGGTTCTCGGCCAAGGTCAAGAGCACCGAACGCAAGGCGGACACCGGCAAGGTGCTCGCCGACGTCGAGCCGGAGGATCTGATCAAGTTCGGCCTGATTCCCGAGTTCGTCGGCCGCCTGCCGGTGGTCGCGACCCTCGAGGAACTCGACGAGCAGGCGCTGGTGCAGATCCTCACCGAGCCCAAGAACGCCATCACCAAGCAGTTCAGACGGCTGTTCGACATGGAAGGCGTGGAGCTCGAGTTCCGCGATGACGCCCTGGCCGCGATCGCGCGCAAGGCGATCAAGCGCAAGACCGGCGCGCGCGGGCTGCGCACGATCGTCGAATCGGTGCTGCTCGACACCATGTACGACCTGCCGTCGCTGGAGAACGTCAGCAAGGTGGTGGTCGACGAGTCGGTGATCGAGCACAAGTCCGAGCCGTACCTGATCTACCAGGCGCCCCCGGCGCCGAAGGTTGCCGCCGGGGAGTAAGCCCCCCGCGACGGCTGGTCACGGGTGCCCGCGCTTCCGAGCGCGGGCATTTTTAGTTCCCGGGGGGGATTTCGCGACGCGGCTGAGCCCTGCCGCAATGGCACGCAGCATCCGCTTGCAAGCATCCCGCCCCAGCCCCATAACGGGAGCCAGCTGCCAGGGCGATCCTGCCCGGCCGATCCTCCCGGAGTCCCGATGACCGCTACCCCCGAAACCGCTGCCTTCGACCTGCCGGTGCTGCCGCTGCGCGACGTCGTGGTATTCCCGCACATGGTGATCCCCCTGTTCGTGGGGCGCGAGAAGTCGATCCGCGCGCTGGACATGGCGATGGAGGCCGACAAGCGGATCCTGCTGGTGGCGCAGAAGTCGGCCGAGACCGACGATCCGACCGCCGCGGATCTATACACCGTCGGCACCGTGGCCCAGGTGCTGCAGCTGCTGAAGCTCCCGGACGGCACCATCAAGGTGCTGGTCGAAGGCGTGTCGCGCGCGCGCGTCGACGCCGTGGTCGAGCGCGGCGGCACGCTTGCGGCGCAGGGCCACGAAGTGGAGCCGGAGGACGGGCGCGAGGAGCGCGAGATCGAGGCCATCGGGCGCTCGCTGATGAGCCTGTTCGAGCAGTACGTGAAGACCAGCCGCAAGCTGCCGCCGGAGCTGCTGCAGACGCTGGCCGGCATCGACGAGCCGGGGCGGCTTGGCGACACCATCGCCGCGCACCTGGGCGTGCGCCTGGCCGACAAGCAGAAGCTGCTGGAGACCTTCGAGACCGGCAGCAGGCTGGAGATGCTGGTGGGCCTGGTCGATGGCGAGATCGACGTGCAGCAGATGGAGAAGCGCATCCGCGGCCGGGTGAAGTCGCAGATGGAGAAGTCGCAGCGCGAGTACTACCTCAACGAGCAGATGAAGGCGATCCAGAAGGAGCTCGGCGAGATGGACGACGCGCCGAACGACATCGAGGAACTCGCGCGCAAGATCGCCGAGGCCGGGATGCCGAAGGCGGTGGAGACCAAGGCCCGCAACGAATTCAACAAGCTCAAGCAGATGTCGCCGATGTCGGCGGAAGCCGCGGTGGTGCGCAACTACCTCGACTGGCTGCTGGGCGTGCCGTGGAAGAAGCGCAGCAAGGTGCGCAAGGACCTCAAGGTCGCGCAGGACGTGCTGGACGCCGACCACTATGGCCTGGAGAAGGTCAAGGAGCGCATCCTCGAGTACCTCGCCGTGCAGGCGCGGGTGAAGCAGCTGCGTGGCCCGATCCTGTGCCTGGTCGGCCCCCCGGGCGTGGGCAAGACCTCGCTCGGCCAGTCCATCGCCAAGGCGACCAACCGCAAGTTCGTGCGCATGAGCCTGGGTGGCGTGCGCGACGAGTCCGAGATCCGTGGCCATCGCCGCACCTATGTCGGCTCGATGCCTGGCCGCATCGTGCAGAACCTCAACAAGGCCGGCACGAAGAACCCGCTGTTCGTGCTCGACGAGATCGACAAGATGTCGATGGACTTCCGTGGCGACCCGTCCTCGGCGTTGCTGGAAGTGCTCGATCCCGAGCAGAACAACGCCTTCAACGACCACTATCTGGAGGTCGACCTCGACCTGTCGGAAGTGATGTTCGTGGCGACCTCCAACTCGCTCAACATCCCCGGCCCGCTGCTCGACCGCATGGAGGTGATCCGTATCCCGGGTTACACCGAGGAGGAGAAGCTCAACATCGCGATGCGCTACCTGGTGCCCAAGCAGCTCAAGGCGAACGGGCTCGCCACCAGCGAGCTGAAGATCGCCGAGCCGGCGATCCGCGACATCGTGCGCTACTACACGCGCGAATCCGGTGTGCGCAACCTCGAGCGCGAGATCGCCAAGATCTGCCGCAAGGTGGTCAAGGAGATCGCGCTGGCCGGGCCGCAGGCGAAGAAGGCGACGAAGGCGGTCACCGTCAACGCGAAGAACCTCGACAGGTACCTGGGCGTACGCCGTTACGACTTCGGTCGTGCCGAGGAGGACAACGAGATCGGCATGGTGACCGGGCTGGCCTGGACCGAAGTCGGCGGCGACCTGCTGCAGATCGAATCGACGCTGGTACCGGGCAAGGGCCAGCTGATCCTCACCGGGCAGCTCGGCGACGTCATGAAGGAGTCGGCGTCGGCGGCGCTTTCGATCGTGCGCTCCCGCACCGAGCGGCTCGGCGTGGCGATGGACTTCCTGCAGAAGCACGACGTGCACGTGCACGTTCCCGACGGCGCCACGCCCAAGGATGGCCCCAGTGCCGGCATCGCGATGACCACGGCGCTGGTGTCGACGTTGACCAGGATCCCGGTGCGCGCCGACGTGGCGATGACCGGCGAGGTCACCCTGCGTGGGCGGGTCACCGCGATCGGCGGATTGAAGGAAAAACTGCTGGCCGCGATGCGTGGTGGCATCCGCACGGTGATCATCCCCGAGGAGAACCGCAAGGACCTCACCGACCTGCCGAAGTCGGTGACGCAGCGGATGGAGATCGTGCCGGTGAAGTGGATCGACGAGGTGCTCGACCTCGCGCTGGAGTCGCCGATCAAGCCGGTGAAGCCGGCCAAGGACGTCGCGCCGGTGATCGCCAAGCCGCGTTCGAAGAAGGCGGCAACCCAGGCCGGCGTCAAGCATTGACAGGCTCCAGAGACCTGCGTTAAGACCCGTAAATCCGCGTGGTTGCAGGCTTTTTCCTTGCGTCGCGCAGGGGGCGCTGTTATAAAACCCCGGTCCGCGATGTGCGACGCACGTCGCGCATCGCATCGTCCGAACCGGCCGCGCAGGCACGTCCACACCAGTGGCGTGGCCGGTTGTCATCACCGCGACATCGACGTCGCACAGGAGCGTTTCTAAATGAAGAAGTCCGATCTGATCGCCATCGTCGCCGACAAGTGCGACCTCACCAAGGCCCAGGCCACCTGCGCTGTCGACGCCGTGTTCGAGGCGATCACCAACGGCCTGAAGCAGGGCGAGGATGTCGCAATCGCCGGCTTCGGCACCTTCGAGGTCCGCGAGCGCGCTGCACGTACCGGCCGCAATCCGCGCACCGGCGAGGAGATCCAGATCGCCGCCACCAAGAACCCTGCGTTCAAGGCTGGCAAAGCGCTCAAGGACGGTGTAAATTAAGCGGCTCCTTCGGGGGTGCTTAGCTCAGCGGTAGAGCGTCGCCCTTACAAGGCGAGGGTCGGGGGTTCGAAACCCTCAGCACCCACCAGGCCGAGTTTCAAGAGTTTCAACGCGGAGCGGTAGTTCAGCTGGTTAGAATGCTGGCCTGTCACGCCGGAGGTCGCGGGTTCGAGTCCCGTCCGCTCCGCCATTGATCTCGAAGGGCGCCATCATTCGGCGCCCTTGTTTTCTACAAAGGGTAGGGGAGCCGATCCCCGCCCGGATGCTTTCGAAACAGTTACAACGCGGAGCGGTAGTTCAGCTGGTTAGAATGCTGGCCTGTCACGCCGGAGGTCGCGGGTTCGAGTCCCGTCCGCTCCGCCATCTTGTTTCCAAAGGGCGCCCTCACCGGCGCCCTTTGTTTTTTGTGCCTCCCGGGGCCGCCGTGGCGCCGCCGTGGGAAGGTCGCATTGCCGATACGGTCGCGCGCCGCGCCGGACTGCTGCATCCCGCCAATCCGGGTAAACTGCGCGGCTACGTCGATAGCCGGTTGTCGCCATGCTGCAAGCCCTGAGAGAGAAGACCAGCGGTTGGATCGCGGTCGTCATCGTGATCCTGCTGGCGATTCCGTTCGCCTTCTTCGGCATGGAGCAGTACCTGTTCCAGGGGGGTGGCAACCATGTCGCGCGCGTCGAGTCGGCGCCGTCGTGGTGGCGTTCGGCCCCCGACTGGTGGCCGGTGCGCAAGCTCGCGTGGACCCACGAGGATGTGTCGCCGGAGGACTTCCGCTTCGCGTTCGAACAGGAACGTCAGCGGCAGCGCGAGGAGCAGGGCGAAGCCTTCGACGGCCTTGCCTTCGAAAGCGCGGACAACCGACGGCAGGTGCTCGAGCAGTTGATCGACCAGGCCGTGTTGCGGCTTGCGGCGCGCAACCGCGGGATCGCCGTCGGCGACGCCCAGGTCGCGGCCGAGATCCAGCAGATTCCGGCGTTCCAGGTCGAAGGGCGCTTCGACCCGCAGCGCTACCAGCTGGCGCTGCAGTCGCAGAATCCGCCGATGACGCCGCGTCAGTTCGAGGAGCGCGTGCGCGAGGGTATGCAGCAGTCGCTGCTGCCCACGCGCGTCTCGCAGTCGGCATTCGTCACCCCGGCCCAGGTCGACCGCCTGATGGTGTTGCTGGGGGAGCGCCGCGACGTGTCGTTCACGGTGCTGCCGCCGGTGACGGACGAGTCGCCGGTCACCGATGCCGATATCGAGGCCTGGTACCAGGCCAACCAGGCCGATTACCGCGCACCCGAGATGGTGACGGTGGAATACATCGTGCTCGACGGCAGCGGCCTGCAGTCGGAGACCGTCGACGAAGCCCAGCTGCGCGCGCACTACGAGAAGGAGCGTGCCCGGTATTCGGAGCCCGACCGCCGGCTGGTCTCGCACATCCTGATCGAGGTTCCCGCCGATGCCGACGCCGAGGCGCGGCGCGCTGCGGAAGAACGGGCCAAGGCACTCGCGCAGGAGGCGAGACAGGGCGCGGACTTCGCCGCACTGGCGCGCGAGCATTCCGCCGATCCGGGTTCGCGTGATGCCGGCGGCGACCTCGACTGGGTGGAGCCCGGCATGATGGGCGAGGCGTTCGATGCCGCGCTGGCGCAGATGCAGCCGGGCGACATCGGCACGGCTCGGACCGAATACGGCTGGCATGTGCTGCAGCTGCGTGAACTGCAGGCCGGTACGCAGACCCCGTTCGAGGAGGTGCGCGAGCAACTCGAGCGTGAGCTGGGCGAAGGTGCGCGCGAGCGCGGTTTCAGCGAACTGGTCAACCGCGTCGTCGACCGCGCCTACCGCAATCCGACGGCGCTGGCACCCGCGGCCGAGGAAGCCGGCCTGGCGGTGCAGAAGGCCGGCCCGTTCCCGCGTGGTGGTGCGCCGGGCGTGCTTGCGCATCCGGCGGTGCAGCGGATGGCCTTCAGCCCGGCCATGGTCGAGGACGGCACCGTCAGCGACCCGGTCGAAACCGGTCCGGAGCAGTCGGTGATGCTGCGCGTGGTGGAACACTCGCCCGAGCGCGCGATGCCTCTGGATGCGGTGCGTGACCGGGTGATCGCCGCGGTACGTGCCGACCGCGCGCGCAAGGCCAATATCGCCGCGGCCGAAGCGATGGTGGCGCGGCTGGCCGAAGGCGACGCGACGCTGGCGGCGATTGCGGCCGAGCGCGCACTTCCGGTGCAGGACGTTCCCGGCGTGCCGCGTGGGACTCCGGTGCCGCATCCGACTGCGGTCGAGGCCTATTTCCGTGCCCCGGTGCCGGCGGAGGGGGCGGTGTCGCCCGGGCACGTCGCACTCGAGGATGGCAGCGTGGTGGTGTATGCGGTCAGCGCGGTCACCCCTGGCGATCCCGCGGAGGCCAGCGAGCAGGAGCGCACGATGCTGGCCCAGCAGCTGACCATGCTGGCCGGTGGCGAGGCCGCGCAGACCCTGGTGCGCACGTTGCGGTCGCGAATGAAGGTGACGGTCAACGAGTCCCGTCTCTGATTCGCTTACGGCAGGTTGCGGACAGGCGCGGACGGCAACGTCCGCGCCTTTTTCATGGGCGGGACGACCGCACGCCTCCAGTACCGGCCGGATGGCCGCTGCGTCGGTTGCCGGGTCGGGCGGTCAGCCGCCGCCGGCCGGGGCGATAGCGCCCGCGGTTGCATCGCGCCAGGCGCCTGCCGGCCTGTAGCAGGTGTTCTCGTGTAAGTCCCGCGGGTTCACGGGCTTCCCTGGGCGGTCTCCACTGCCGCGGTTCCCGCGGGCAGCACATCGTCGATCAACAGGGTCATGCCGGGCTGCAGCACGCTGTCGCCGCTGAGGCCGTTGCGGGCGAGCAGCTGGGCGACGCCGATGCCGTAGCGGCGGGCAATGCGCCAGATCGACTCACCGCGGGCGACCACGTGCGAGCGCAGCGGCTCCACAGCCTGCGCGAAGTGGACCGGTTCCGCTGCCGTCCGCGACGGGGGCGCCGCCGCCACCGCAGGGCCGGTCGGGGTTCCGGCACCGGCAGGCGCGGGCACTGGCGCCGCGGCGAGCGCAGCGACTGCGCTGTTGCTGCCAGCCTGCGGCACGCGCGCCGGTGCCAGCACCCGCAGGTCGCGATCGGCGCTGGCGATGCGGCCCTCGGGAAACGCCGGGTTGAAGCGCCGGATCTGGCCGGGGTCGTGACCCTCGCCCGAAGCCCAGCTGTCGAGATGGCTGGTGCCGCGCGGCAGTGGCGCCGGCACCAGCACCGGAACCCGGTGGTCGATCGCCTGCAGCCACTCCTCGCGTTCGCCGGCCTCCAGCAACAGGCACGACAGCGCCTGCAGCTTGCGCACATAGGCGCGGGTGGTCTGCGGCATCGGCAGTTCCTCGGGCCGCGCATCGGCGGCGCGTTGCCCGGCCTGCCTGAGCGCGCCGAACAGGCGGTACTCGCCGGCGTTGTAACCCATCACCGCCAGCCGCCAGTCGCCGGCGAACATGCCGTGCAGCGTCTTGAGGTAGCGCACCGCGGCCTGGGTGGAATCCACCGGCGAGAGCCTGCCGTCATAGCCCGGGCGGATCGGCACCTTGTGGTTGCGCGCGGTGAGGGCGATGAACTGCCACAGCCCCGCCGGGCCCGAACTGCTGCGCGCGCCCGGGCGATAACCGCTCTCGACGAACGGGATCAGCGCGTACTCGGTGGGCAGGTGCTGGGCACGCAGCTGGTCGACCACATAGCCGAACAGCGGCAGCAGGCGGTCCGGGGTGCGCGCCAGATCGGCGGGGACGTGGGCGAAATGGCGGCGCCAGCGGTCGCTGGAATCGGCGCTGCAGTCGCGATCGGCGAGGCCGTCGACGAAGTCGCGGTAGATCTCCCGGCCCTGGCGCTCGATGCGAGCACCCGCTGTGGGCGAGGCTGCGTCCGCCGCGGCGACCGCGCCCAGCGGCAGCAGGCAGGCGAGGACCACGGCCAGCCGCCGCATCGCCGGGCGCCGCGGCCTCATGCGGCGAATCCGTCCTTCCAGGCGCGCAGGGCGCCAAACCACGCGTCGCGGGAAGCGTCCGCCGCCGGCGCCGCCGGCGCGCGCTCGCGGATGCCGGCGCGCACGGCGGGCACGTCGATGCGCAGGAACGGATTGCAGGCCAGCTCGTCGGCCAGTCGGGTAGGCAGGGTCGCTTTGCCGGTCTGGTCCATGGTGTGCAGCTCCTCGCTCAGGCGCGCCAGCGCCGGGTTGTCCGGTTCCACCGCACGCGCGAAGCGGGCGTTGGAATGCGTGTACTCATGGCCACAACAGACCCGCGTCGTGCCGGGAAGGGCGGCGAGGCGGTCAAGGGAGGCCAGCATCTGGGCGGGCGTACCCTCGAACAGCCGGCCGCAACCAAGGCTGAACAACGTATCGCCGCAGAACAGGAGATCATGGCCGTGAAAGGCCAGGTGACTGCGGGTATGCCCGGGAACCGCAAGTGCGGTGAAGCCCCACGGGCCGACCTGGACCGCCTCGCCATCGCTGACCCGGCGCGTCGCCAGCGGAACGCGTGGATCTTCCGGGGCAATCACCGGAGTACCCGGCCAGCACTCGAGCAACCCCGGCACGCCGCCGATGTGATCGCCATGGTGATGGGTCAGCAGGATCGCCGCCGGCGGTGCCACCAGCGCCTCGAGCACCGGAGCTGCCACCCCGGGGTCGACGATCAGTGCATGCATTCCGTCGTCGTCGGTGAGGCACCAGATGTAATTGTCCGACAGTGCCGGGATCGGCTGCAGGCGCACTCGGCCGGCCCCTTGGGGTCTGTAGAATGCGTGACCATGCCCTCCACCTCCCTGAACGGTCAACCTCGGGCAACCACGTGGTTCGCCACCCCCGCCGGCCGCGTGCTGCTCGAAGGTGAGGACGCGATGCTCGAGCGGACCCTCGCCGAACGCCCGTCGCCGCCCTGGCTGTGGCTGGCGCCGGTCGTGCGGCATGCCCCCGACGAGGCCTGTGGGCGGGGCCTGTGCCTGTGGCGCGGCGCGCAGGGCTGGGCAGGGGCGGTGCGTTGCGGAACGGCGCTGCCGTTGCCGAGCGAAACGATGCGCGTGGTGATCCTGCAGCATGTGGTGCGTGCCGGTGGCGAGGACGACGACCTGCTGGAGGAAGCCGCGCGGGTGCTCGAGCCCGGTGGACGCCTCTGGCTTCTGACGCTCAACCCGCTGTCGCCCTACCGCTGGCGCTGGCGCGGCCAGGGCCTGCGCGCGGCCGAGCCGCTGGGCTGGCGCCGGCGCCTGCGCCGCGCCGGGCTCGCGCCCGAGCCGGTGTCGCAGGGCATCGGCCCGCAATGGAAGCTGGAAACCAGCGACGTGCTGCAATCCGGCCCGGGCCTGCGCGCGGCCTACGCGCTGCGCGCGGAGAAGCGGGCGGCGGCGCTGACGCCGCTGCCGACGCCGCGCCTCGCACTGCCGCGTGGGGTGCCGGCGGCATGACGCGAAAGGCCGTGGAAATCCATACCGACGGTGCCTGCCTCGGCAACCCGGGTCCGGGCGGCTGGGCCGCGTTGCTGCGCTATCGCGGCAAGGAACGCGAACTGGTCGGCGGCGAGCCGCTCACCACCAACAACCGGATGGAGCTGATGGCCGCCATCAGCGGCCTAGAAACGCTGACCGAACCGTGTACGGTGATGCTGCAGACCGATTCGCAGTACGTGCGCAAGGGCATCACCGAATGGATGCCGAACTGGCTGCGCCGCAACTGGCGCACCGCCGGCGGCGACCCGGTGAAGAACCAGGACCTGTGGCAGCGGTTGCACGCCGCGGCACAGCGCCACGAGATCGACTGGCGCTGGGTGAAGGGCCACAACGGCGACCCCGACAACGAACGCGTGGACGTGCTGGCCCGCGACGAAGCCGTGCGCCAGCGCGCGACGGCACTGGTGCGTTGAACCCATGGCAGACGGCAACCGACTCCGCATGCGACAGATCGTCCTCGACACCGAAACCACCGGCCTGGAATGGCGCAAGGGCAACCGCGTGGTCGAGATCGGCTGCGTCGAGCTGGTGGAGCGGCGCCCCACCGGGCGCACCTTCCATCGCTACCTGAACCCGCAACGCGAGTTCGAGATGGGCGCGCAGGAGGTCACCGGGCTGACGCTCGAGTTCCTTGCCGACAAGCCGCTGTTCGCCGACGTCATCGACGAGTTCGTGGAGTTCGTCGACGGCGCCGAGCTCGTCATCCACAACGCCGCCTTCGACATGGGCTTCCTGGAGGCGGAGTTCGCCCGCTGCGAGGGTGCGGGCAGGCTTGCAGACCGGGTGCGGGTGCTGGACTCGCTGGAGATGGCGCGCCAGCGCTACCCCGGGCAGCGCAACTCGCTGGATGCGCTGTGCCGGCGGCTGGGCGTGGACAACGCGCATCGCCAGCTGCACGGGGCGCTGCTCGACGCCCAGCTGCTGGCCGAGGTCTACCTCGCGCTGACCGCGGGGCAGGGCGAGATCGGCTTCGGCCAGGTCGACGAGGCGGAGGCCGCGACTGCCGCGATCGCGCTGGCCGGGTTGCGGCTGGGGCCACGTCCGCGGGTTGTGGTCCTGGCGGACGAGCAGGCCGCCCATGCCTCGCGTCTGGAGGCGATCCGCAAGCGCGCCGGGGGCAGGGCGGTGTGGGATGCGATGGCGGCGTCCGGGGCCGGGGCGGAAACCGCGGTCTGAACCGGGCCCGCGCGTGCGGGTTTCCCCGAGCCTGACGGGACTGGCCCGGCCGCGTTGCCGGGCAGCACGACCTACTGGCTGCGCACCAGCACCACGGTGACGTTGTCGGAGCCGCCGTTGTCGAGGGCGGCCGCCACCAGCCCGTCGGCGCACTCCTGCGCGCTGCACTCGTCGTGCGCCAGCACCCGAGCGATGCCGCGGTCGTCGACCTCCTCGGTCAGCCCGTCGCTGCACAGAAGCAGCTGCATGCCGGCCTGCAGTTCTCCCGACAGCGTCTCCACCTTCAGCGCCTCGGGTTCGGTGACACCCAGGGCCTGGGTCACCACGTTGCGGTGCGGGTGGTGGCGCGCCTGGTCGATGCTGATCGCGCCCTGGGAGATCAGTTCCTGCACGTAGCTGTGGTCCTGCGACAGCTGCACCAGCTTGCGGTCGCGCCACAGATAGGCGCGGCTGTCGCCGACCCAGGCGACCTGGAAGCGCTGGCCCTCGACCCGCGCCGCGACCACGGTGGTGCCCATCGGCAACGCATCGTGGCGCCGGCGCGAGGCGCGGATGATCTCCTCGTCGGCGATGCGGATCGCCTGCGCCAGTGGCGTGCCCTGTCGGACCTCGCGCACGATGGTCTCGCGCGCCAGCGCGCTGGCGACCTCGCCGTATTCGTGGCCGCCCATGCCGTCGGCCACCAGCCACAGGCCGAGTTCGGCATCGCCGTAGTAGGTGTCTTCGTTCAGCTCGCGCCGCAGGCCGGCGTGGGTGAGATGCCCGAACTCGATCATGCGTGGTCCGCGATTGCCGGTGGGGCCGAAGGAAGCAACGTCGGTCCGGGCGGGGGAAGGTCAGCGGGCATGCGATCGGTCGGGGCGCGTATGGCGTGTCGCGATGATGGCATTGCCGGGCGGATACGCAAAACGCCCCTTGCGGGGCGTTTGCGTAACTGGCGGAGAGGGGGGGATTCGAACCCCCGAGGCGCTATAAACGCCTGCCTGATTTCGAGTCAGGTACATTCAACCACTCTGCCACCTCTCCGGTGGCCCGGGGCTCGCGCCGCGGGCCGCACATGATACGGGCGCGCCCTGCGGCCGACAAGCGCGGCCGATGGGTCCGGGGTGACGCGCTACACTGCCGGCCGCTGCCCCCATTGCCCGTGCCGATGTCCGAAATCCTGGTCCCCGTCTCGTTCGGCGAACTGCTCGACAAGATCGCCATCCTGCAGATCAAGGCGGAGCGGATCTCCGATCCCGCCAAGCTGGCCAACGTGCGCCAGGAACTGTCCGCGCTCGAGCGCACGTGGATGGCACATCCCGCCCCGGCGCGCACCCCCGGCTTCGATGCCGGCGCCGCGGGGCTGCCTGCCCTGCGTGCGGAGCTGAAGGCGGTCAACGAGCGCCTGTGGGAGATCGAGGACGCCATCCGCCTCAAGGACCGCGCCGGTGAGTTCGACGGGGAATTCGTCCGCCTCGCCCGCAGCGTGTACCTGCAGAACGACGAGCGCGCGCGGGTGAAGAAGGAGATCAACCTGTTGCTGGGCTCGGCCTATGTCGAGGAGAAGTCCTACCGCGATTACCGCGGCGGGACGTCCGCGGCAGGCTGAGCAACCGGCCAGCCGCGCCTGCTCAGCGCTGGCGTTGGCGCGACCCGCGCAACGCCACCAGCGCAATCCACAGCAGCAGGCTCGCAGGCAGCAGCCACAGCGGCAGGAACATCAGCAGCAGCCCGTCCTGGGCATCCTGCGCAAACCAGCGCACGCGGATGCGCGCACCGAGGTCGAGGCCGGACATCGCCAGTGCGGCGAGCAGCGGCACCCACGCCGGGCCGGTCCGCGTGGCCAGCGCGAGCACGCCATAGGGCAGGAACGCGAACACCGCCAGGCCCAGCAGGAACAGCCATTGGCCGAGATCGGCATCGGGGCGGTCCATGTCGGCGATCGCGAGCGTGGCCAGCGCGACCGCCGCCCCGGCCCCGAGGATCATGACGCGTGCGCGGCGTGGTCCGATCATCGCGCCGGCGATCCGGTGCGGCCGGCCTCGCGATCGGCGACATAGCGCTCGAACGCGGCGATGGCGTCATCCACGGTGACCAGGTCCATCACTCCGTCGTGCTCGATCTTGGTGCCCCACCGCAGCGCTTCGGCAGGCTTGCCGCGGAAGCGCCGCGCTGCATCGTCGTAGCGGTCCACGCAATAGCGGCGGTCGGAGTACGGGCCGCTGCGCGCCGGGTTGCTGGCCGCGTGCAGGCCCAGCACTTTGGTGCCCATCGCGTTGGCGATGTGCATCGGGCCGGAGTCCGGGGTCATCACCAGCGCGGCGCGTGCCAGCAGCGCGGGCAGCTGCTTGAGGGTGTCCTTACCGACCAGGTCGAGCGCCGGGCCCTGCATCGCGGCCAGGATCGCGTCGGCGGTCTCGCGTTCCAGCGCGCTGCGGCCGCCACACAGCACCACGCGCCATCCGCGCGCGAGGGCATGGTCGGCCACGGCGGCATAGCGCTCGGCGCGCCAGTTGCGCAGCACGTGGCTGGAGCATGGCGAGATCAGCAGTGCCGGGCGGCCATCGTCGGGCCATTGCGCCGCTGCCCATGCGTGCGCTTCGGCGGGCACCGGCATGTTCCAGACGACGTCGCCCTGCCGCAGCCCCAGCGGCTCGCAGAAGCTGCCGATCGCGTCGAGCACGTGGATGCCGGGGCGATCGGCGATGCGTTCGTTGACGAACAGGCCGTGCAGGTCCTTCGAGCGCGCGCGGTCGTAGCCGATGCGGCGCGTGGCCGGGATGAACGCCGACAGCAGGTTGGCCCGCGCGGCGACCTGCATCTGCAGCAGCACGTCGAAGCGGCGGCCCGCGAACCCGCGACGCACTGCGCGCATGCCGGCGATGCCGGTCTTCTTGTCGTAGACATGGAAGGTGACGCCGGGCAGGCCCTCAAGCAGCTTCTGTTCGCCGCGGCCGATGACCCAGTCCAGCGGCACCTCCGGCCATGCGCTGCGCAGGGTATGCAGCAACGGCAGCACGTGGGTGACGTCGCCCAGCGCGGACAGCCGCAGCAGGCAGATCGAGGCGGGTGCGCGCGGCGGCGCGCTGGACGAGGATGGCATTGCGGAACCCGGTGGATGCACAGGCGGCGAGTGTATGCGGCCGACGCCATCGCCGCGGCCCGCTACACTCGCGCCATGGTGCGATTCGATGCGAACGAGGACCTGGTTCCGTTCGAGGACGGCGCGGGCGGGCGTGGCGCGATCCTCGGCGATACCGCGTGGATCCGGCAGGCCGAGCCCGGCTGGTTCGACCCCGCGTGGTGGGGCGAACGTGCGCGTCCGGTCGACAGTGGCGGGCGTGGCGGTGCGTGGTTCGTGCGCGGCCCGTTCGGTGATGCCGTGCTGCGGCTCTACCTGCGCGGCGGGATGGCCGCGCAACTCAGCCGCGACCGCTACTGGTGGCGCAGCGCCGCGGCCACGCGCAGCTTCGCCGAGTTCCGGCTCACCCGCGACCTTCGCCTGCAGTCGCTGCCGGTGCCCGAACCGATCGCCGCGCGCTACGTGCGCCGCGGGCCGACCTATCGCGCCGCGATCCTGGTGCGGCGGATCGACGGCGTGCGCTCGCTGGCCGACCGCATGGCGGTGGCCGGGGCCGATGCGCCGTGGGAGGAAACCGGGCGCCTGGTGGCGAAGTTCCATCGCGCCGGCCTCGACCACGCCGACCTCAACGCACACAACGTGCTGTTCGACGCGACCGGGCAGGGCTGGTTGATCGATTTCGATCGCGGCCGGGTGCGCGTGCCCGAAACCCGCTGGCGCGAGCGCAACCTCGCGCGGCTGGAGCGCTCGTTGCTCAAGCAGCGCGGCGCGCGCACCGAGGCCGAGGTGCGGCACGACATCGCGAAGCTGCGCGCCGCCTACGATGCGCGCTGGGCGACGGGTGTGTGATGGGCTGGAGCCTGCGCTTCCACGGGGTCGGCAACGCATCCGCGATCGAGCTCGGCTCGTCGATGGCGACCATCGAGCGCGATGGGCAGCCGTGGCTGACCATCGACTGTGGCGGCGAGGGGTTGAGCGCGTGTCTCGACCACTACGGCCGCCCCCCGCGCGCGTTGTTCATCACCCACACCCATCTCGACCACGTGGCCGGCTTCGAACGACTGTTCGTGTCCGAGTACTTCGATCCGGCGCGGCGCGGACGGATGCCGGTGTACGTGCCGGCGCCGGTGGTGCCCCTGCTGCACCAGCGCGTCGGCGACTACCCCAACGTGCTCGCCGAGGGCGGCGCCAACTTCTGGGATGCGTTCCGGCTGGTCCCGGTGGGCCATGCGTTCTGGCATGACGGCGTGCGCCTGGAAGCCTTTGCGGTCCGCCACCACTGGCCGGGCACGGCGTTCGGGCTGCGGCTGCCGGGCAGCCTGGTCTGGACCGGCGACACCCGGCCGATCCCGGAGCTGCTGGCGCACCATGCCAGCGCAGGCGAGGTGATCGCCCACGACTGCGGCCTGCACGGCAACCCTTCGCACAGCGGCATCGACGACCTCGTGCGCGAGTATCCGCCGGACCTGCTGGCGCGCTGCGTGCTCTACCACTACGCAAGCACCGCCGACGGCGATGCGTTGCGCGCGCTGGGCCATCGCGTGGCCCGTCAGGACGACGTGCTGGAACTGGCCGATCCGTCACCGGGAGCGCTGGCGGGGTGAACATGGCGCGGCCCGCGCCCATGCCCCCGACCGACCGCCTCGGCCGGCCCCTGCATGACCTGCGGCTGTCGGTGATCGATGCCTGCAACTTCCGCTGCGGCTACTGCATGCCGGCCGACCGGGTGCCCGATGGCCATGGCCTGGACGCCGCCGGGCGGATGGATTTCGACGAGATCGAGGTGCTGGTGCGCGCATTCGCGCGGCTGGGGGTGCGCAAGCTGCGGCTGACCGGCGGCGAGCCGCTGCTGCGCCGTGACCTTGCGTCGCTGGTGGCGCGGTTGGCGCGCGTGCCCGGCATCGAGGAACTCGCCCTGACCACCAACGGCAGCCTGCTGGCCCGCCATGCACGGGCCCTGCGCGATGCCGGGCTGCACCGCCTGACCGTCAGCCTCGATGCGCTCGATCCGGCGTGCTTTGCCGCGATGTCGGGCGGGCGCGGGCGTGTCGACGACGTGCTGGCGGGCATCGCGGCGGCGCAGGCGGCGGGCTTCGCGTCACTCAAGCTCAACTGCGTGGTGCAGCGGGGCGCCAACGACGACCAGGTGCTGCCGCTGGTCGAGCGTTTCCGCCACAGTGGCCACGTGCTGCGCTTCATCGAGTACATGGACGTCGGCACCTGCAATGGCTGGCGCATGGATCGCGTGGTGCCCTCGGCGGAGCTGCACGCACGCATCCATGCGCGCTGGCCGTTGCGTGCACTGGAGCGCCGGTACCGCGGCGAAGTCGCCGCACGGCATGTGTTCGAGGATGGCGCCGGCGAGATCGGCTTCGTCAGTTCGGTGAGCGCCCCGTTCTGCGGCGATTGCCACCGCGCGCGCGTGGCGGCCGATGGCAGCTTCTACACCTGCCTGTTCGCGGGCTCGGGGCAGCCGTTGCGGCCGCTGATCGCGCAGGGCGAGGGTCGCGTGGTCGAGGAGCTCATCGCGTCGTGGACGCGCCGTGCCGACCGCTACAGCGAGTTGCGCGGCGTCGTGCGGCAGGTTCCCCGGCGCCGCGTGGAGATGTTCCTGGTCGGCGGCTGAGGTGGCTGCCGTTACCATCGGGCCCGATTCCCCAGCGAGTGTCCCATGGCCGTTCCAGGATCCCGCACACCATCGCGCAGTGCCGCGACGCCGGCGCTCACCCATGTCGATGCACAGGGACGGCCGGGCATGGTGGACGTCTCCGCCAAGCCGGCGACCGCGCGCAGCGCGACCGCGCGTTGCGACGTCCGCTTTCCTGCCGCGGTGGCCACGCAGTTGCGCGCGGCGGGGCTGCGCAGCGCCAAGGGCGGCATCGTGGACACCGCGGTTGTGGCTGGCACGATGGCGGTCAAGCGCACCCACGAACTGATTCCCTTCTGCCACCCGCTGCCGATCGACGGCATCCGCATCGGGATCGACTGGGAAGGCGAGCGCGCGCTGCGCATCGAGTGCACCGTGCGCACCGTGCACCGGACCGGCGTCGAGATGGAGGCGCTCACCGGCGCCACCGTGGCGGCACTCACGATCTACGACATGTGCAAGGCGCTGTCGCATGCGATCGTCATCGGGCCGGCGCGGCTGCTGGCCAAGCGCGGCGGCCGCCGCGACGTGGGAGCGCCTGAATGATCCGGCTGACGGTGCTGTATTTCGCCAGCCTGCGTGATGCCGCCGGCACGGCGCGGGAAGCGGTGACCACCACCGTGCCGGACCTCGCCACGCTGTACGACGAACTCCGTGTCCGCCACGGTTTCGCACTGCCGCGCGAACGCCTGCGGGTCGCGGTGGACGCTGTGTTCGCACGCTGGGAGGACGCGCCACGCGCAGGCACCGAAGTCGCGTTCATCCCGCCGGTGAGCGGAGGTTGAGCATGCACGACGCCACCGGTTTCCGGCTCTCGGCGGACGCGATCGGCACCGTCGCGCTGCATGCGCGGCTGGATGATCCGGCCGCCGGCGCCTGCGTGGTCTTCGAGGGCCGGGTGCGCAACCACCATGCCGGTCGCGCCGTGCTCGGGCTTGCATACGAGGCGTATGCGGAGCTGGCGGAAGCCGAGGGCCGGCGCATCGTCACGGCCATCCGCGAACGCCATGGCCTGCACCGCGCGTTGTGCGTGCACCGGGTCGGCGCGCTGGAGATCGGCGACGTCGCGGTCTGGGTGGGCGTGTCGGCACCGCACCGTGACGCCGCGTTCGTCGGCTGCCGGGCGATCATCGATGCCATCAAGCAGGATGTCCCGATCTGGAAACACGAGCGCTACGCGGACGGCGACGCCGCATGGCTGCATCCCGGGGAAGGTACTGGAGGTCGATGATGGGCAGGGCAACGGTTCTGGCGTGTGCGCTGCTGGCAGCCATGCCGGCAGCGGCGGGCGAACTGCTGGTCGGCAACAAGTCCGCCGACACGGTCTGGCGGATCTCGCTGGAAGACGGCACCCGGCGTGCGGAAATCGCCACCGGCGCGGCGCCGCACGAGATCGCGGTGGCGCCGGATGGCCGCGCCGCGGCCGTCACCAACTACGGGCACCGGGATCCCGGCAATACCCTGACGCTGATCGACGGCGACGGCACAACGACCCGCACGTTCGACCTCGGCATGCACGCGCGGCCGCACGGGGTGCGCTTCAGCCCGGACGGGCACCGCCTGCTGGTGACCACCGAGGCCAGCGGCTCGCTGCTTGCCGTGGATGCCGGAACCGGCGTGGTCGAGCGCGCATACCGGATCGGTGAAGGCGTTGGCCACATGGTGGCGCTGTCGCACGGGGGCGACGTGGCCTATGTCAGCAAGATCCGCGCGGGCACGGTGGTGCGCATCGATCTCGCCACGGGCGAGGTGCTCGAGCGGCCTGCAGGGGCGGGCGCCGAAGGCATCGGGGTCGCCCCCGATGGTGGCGTGTGGGTGACCAACCGCGAGGCCGGCACGGTCACCATCCACGATCCGGATTCGCTGGTCATCCGTGCAACGCTCGACAGCCCCGGCTTCCCGATCCGGGTGGTGTTCACCACCGACGGCCGCCATGCGCTGGTGACCAATGCCCGTGCGGCGACGCTGTCCGTGTTCGATGCGGCCAGCCACGCGCTGGTGGCCACCGTGGCGCTGGCCGAAGCCGGCCGTGAGTACCGGCAGACGCTGCTTGGCGAGGCGGCGCTGCCGATCGGCGTGATCGCGGATCCGCGCCGGCCGCGCGTGTACGTGGCGATCAGCGGAGGCAACGAGGTCGCGGTGGTCGATACGGCGCATTGGGAGGTGGTCGATCGCTGGGCCACCGGCGATGAACCCGACGCCCTGGCGATCGTGCCGCCGGCCACGGCCGGACAGGGCGATGGCCCCGCCGACTGACCGCGCCAGGCAGGCGTCCGGGGAGTAGCGTGGTCCGGGCCGTCGCCACGACCCGCGCCGGTGACATGCGGCGCACGGGGGCCGGACAGGGCGATGGCCCCGCCGACTGACCTCGTCGCCCGCATCAACCGATACCGTTGCTGCCTTCCGGCCCTGGCGGGATTTTCGATCTAGCGTCGCGAGGGGCCGACGGGGCCACCATGGAGACTTGCACCTGCCGTTGCAGCAGGCAGAACTGGCGGAGAGAGGGGGAGTGTCCTATTGGACACTGTTCTCGCCAAAAAACCTTGAGAAATCAAGCGTTTCCGTCAGTTCTGGGAAGAGGTGAGAGTGTCCAACACGCTGACCAACTCCGTGTCCCATTGTAGGCCGTGGACCAGGGCAGGGGAAGAGGACGCCGACAGGGTCAACCGTCGCTTGACCTGAGACACAGGACCGCTAATCTGGCGGAGCCAAAAAATGGCGCCAATTCAGGGCCTCCGATGAGTAAGACCTCGACGTACCGCACCAGTCTGCGCTTGGATGAGGATACGCACCAGAAGATTGAAGCACTTTGCCACCGTGATGGTGATCGAATGACCCTGACCGCATGGGTCGCCAAAGCAATAGCTGAGAAGATTGAGCGGGATACCAGAGAGTGCATTGACACGACGATTGCCACGCCTGGCTATTCTTTTTTTGAGTTCTTCTGCGGAGGAGGAATGGCCCGTGCGGGCCTGGGTGATAAATGGCGGTGCCTCTTTGCTAATGACTTCGACCCGATGAAAGCCCGTGTTTATCGTGACAATTGGGATGGCGGGCATGAGTTGCTCGTGGAAGACATCAACAAAGTGACCCCTGCTCAACTTCCTGGTGAAGCGAATTTGGTCTGGGCGTCGTTTCCATGCCAAGACCTTTCACTTGCTGGAAATTACGAAGGTATTGGTCACTGGCAGGACAAAGAACAAACTCGCTCGGGGACCTTCTGGCCGTTCTGGAAGCTCATGCGAGATTTGAAAGACGACAAGCGTGCTCCTGCCATCATTGTCCTTGAAAACGTCTATGGCGTCCTGACTTCGAATGGAGGACGTGACTTTTCAGCCATCGGGTCGGCGTTTACCAGTGCGGGCTATCGCTTCGGAGCGATGGTCATTGATGCCCGTCTTTTCGTTCCGCATTCTCGTCCGCGCGTTTTTGTTGTTGGCATTCGTAGCGACGTGTTCATTCCTGAGCATCTGATTGCGAAAGATGCCATGGAACCTTGGCACCCTGATGGTCTCGTGGCTGCTCAGGAGGGGCTTTCTAAAGAGGCAAAAAAGCGCTGGATCTGGTGGAACTTGAAGAAGCCAGAACCACGAGAGCAAGACTTCGTTGATCTGATCGAAGATGAGCCTGTTGGCGTGCAATGGCATACGGCAGAGCAGACAAAAAAGATCATTTCAATGATGAGCGATTTGAACACGCAAAAGCTTGAGCGGGCAAAGTCTGCTGGCGTCAAGATGGTTGGTGCCATTTATAAGCGCACCCGTTTGAATGAGGAAGGGCAGAAGGTCCAGCGAGCCGAAGTTAGGTTTGACGATGTTGCTGGGTGCTTGCGCACTCCTGCGGGTGGCTCAAGTCGTCAAATCATCATGTTGGTCGACGGCAAGAAAATTCGGTCCCGCTTGATTTCTCCTCGCGAGACTGCAAGATTGATGGGGTTGCCTGACAGCTATAAATTGCCCAGCAACTACAACGATGCTTATCACGTTTCTGGTGATGGGGTTGCTGTTCCTGTTGTGAGGCATCTAGCCAAGAACATTCTTGAGCCCGTCATTGATGGGGTCGGCACTATGGTTGCGCTTAGCAAGAAGGTGGCTTAATGAAATCACAGACTAGCGCCACTCTGCCACCTTTGGAGAGCGCACTTTCCCAGTTTTCGATGGATCAGAAGATTGAAGGCAACAAAGGAGCTTTGGCGGCCATTGTTGCTATCAATGAGCAACTGAAAACTTTGGGTCGTCCCTTCAAATCCTCCGAGCTTGTCACTGGCAAAAAAGGGCAGGTCAAAGGACTTGGGAAGTCAGCCACACAGGTGATCCTAAAGCGACACGACATTGATCGTGTACTTGCTGAAGAGGGTGGGCGCACCAGTCGCGGAACGATGGACAACATGCTTGTCTATCTGGAAACGTTGAACAAGCTTGAAAGCAATGGTGTCGTGGTCGATCTGGAGCGATGCGAGCAGTACTGGATTGAAAAGATTATCGAGTACTTTGAAAGCAAGCCATTTGTCCTCAAGATGGATCCGTCTTGGAGCGTTCGCACCGCAGTTGCAAAGCTGGTCGAGCAAGCGAAAGCGCGCCAGCGGGAGGCGACTGGTGCTCAATTCATGGGCACCATGATGCAACACCTGGTGGGTGCCAAGCTTGAGCTTGTGATGGGGCCTGGTGAGGTAGATCACCACTGTGCAAACACCAATGACCAGCGAGCGGATCGCCATGGCGATTTCGACCTTGGCGACGTGGCAATTCACGTCAGCACGGCACCAACGGAAGCTCTAATCCGTAAGTGCGGACAGAACCTGAGCAAGGGCATCCGTCCCGTCATCATCACAACTGAGCGGGGCGTAGGCACGGCAGACGGTTTGCTTGAGAACCAGTCGATTGCGGACCGAGTGGACGTGATTGACTTTGAGCAGTTCATTGCAACAAACGTCTTTGAGCATGGGCGATTTACAACGGACGGCAGAAAGAACGCCTTCGCCAAGATCGTCGATCGCTACAACGTGATCGTAGGCATCGTCGAAACTGACCCGGGTCTTCGTATTGCCGTAGATGCGGACTAGAGCTTTCTCAGGGAAGCTGTCAGCGGGTTTCATCCCGCTTATTCTTCCCAACCAACCGACAGCCCCCTTGAGGGGGCGTCTGTCGGAAGGGGGTGGGTTTTCCCGTTGAACTTTATGCGGGCGGTGTGGGGGTGAAATCTTGGAGACTGTCCAGAGGACAAAGCTCGGGCCTACGGCCTAGAACCCCGCAACGCTTATCTTGACGACCTCTGTGAAGTGTTCCTTGCCCGCTTAAGGGGGAAGGTGGACCGCTCCACCTTCCCCAGCATCTGCGATGCTTCCCCATCCAGCGACGAGAACTGCGGGCCTGTGGCCCTCCGCCTCGTCTATAGGTCGTTTCACTGCTTTGCCCGTTCAACTGAGTAAAGCTTTTCTGATGCGCCCGTTGAACTTTATGCGGGCGGTGTGGGGGCGAAATCTGCCCCATAGCCAGGCAATGCCAAGACTGTGCTGGGATACTTTCCACCGCCGACTTTAGGCGGTTTCTCCTGTGCTTTGGCGTCACACAGGTTTGGAGTGTTCACGGTTGCCACCGCCTGCCTTGGGTCACTCCACGCAACAACGGCGTTGCGCTCTACTCTCCAATTGCCCCATGGCTTCATCGTAGGGCGTGCTTACCATTGAAGGTTTGGCATTGCAGATCGGGAACGAGCGAGTTTCGAATTCGCAAGGGACGCATGGCAATACCGCACAGGCTTCAAAATTTTTGTCCTGTGTGGCGAGTAGAAAACAGTCTTGACCAATTCGCCGTTTCTGCTAACTTATCTCTAGGAGCGAAACGCTTGAGTGATGCAAAGGTTCGGTTTGCTTGCTCGCCACAGAGAACGCTAATTCCTGTGGCCTTACATCCAAGGTATGAAAAAACCCCCTTTTGTCAAGGGGGTTTTTTCTTTGTTCCTTATGCCGAATATTCTGGATTTTTCGGCCAGTCGGCCTCTGGGTTCTTTTCACGCCATTCTTTGAATGCAGTGGGTGCCATCTTCTCACCACCTTGCCCACCCCATTCTTCACCAGTGGGCAAGCGGTACTTCTTGGGCTTATCGCTGACGGCTTTGGGCTTTCTCGGGGCCTTTGTGGCTTTCAGTCCAAAGGCTTCGGCCAATTCTCTCTTCTGCTGTGCAGTGAAAAATTCGGCGTGGTTCCTGCCGATCTGAATGGCATCCTCAAAAGCTTTAGACGCTTCCTTCTTGTTCAACTCCCTGAGCTGGTCGTCCAGCGCAGTCTTCTGCGCCAAAATTTCGTCCCTAGTAAGTTCCTTCTGTGCCATTTCCCTGGTCCGTTTCGTGGTGGAAATGGTCTTATAGCACGGGGCGAATTACAGCCTCAAGCCTCGGCCAAAGTGTCGTTCGTTTTTCTGCTCTGGTGCCTGGGCTTGTTTTGCCTGTATCTCTCGCTCGAAAGCTTTGGCTTCTTCTTTGAGTTCACTGGGCGACCATCCGCTGAGGGCTTGTTCTATCTCCTTGTCAATCGCCCCTTTCCCCAATAGAGCATGGACGGGATTGCGTTCGGCATAGTCGGAAACACACTTTTGCTTGATTGTCTCTTTCGCCTGGTCAACCTGTCTTTGCTCGTGCTCCTGCTTCTTCGTGGCGCATTGCTCCAATATCTCCTTGAAGCTTCTGCGGGGAGTGTTTTCCAGTTCGCCGTCTCTGGCTCGCTGGTTGGCAAATTCCGTTTCCAAGCGTCTGCTTAAAGCGATCTTGTTAACCTCGTCAAGCATCATCGCAAGCTTCTCCGGTAATCCCCCCACGGGTTAGCTGACGCCAGAAGTGGAATTTTCTCGTACCCTTTCCCGAGGAGGTTCCATGAAGAAGTCCCGCTTCACAGACAGCCAGATCATCGCCGTGCTCAAG
>NWQL01000001.1:538985-546386 GCA_002798175.1 Lysobacteraceae bacterium NML91-0213
CACTGCCTTCGGGTCGCGTGATCCGCTCACTGGAGCAAATCATCGAGTGGCGTGGCAAGCCGCGCGTGATCCGCTGCGACAACGGGCCCGAGTACATCAGCGGGGCACTGCTGGCCTGGGCGGAGCGGCAGGGCATCCGGATCGAGCATATCCAACCGGGGAAGCCGCAACAGAACGCTTACATCGAGCGCTACAACCGCACGGTGCGCTACGGCTGGCTGGCCCGCTCCCTGTTCGACACGATCGAGCAGGTGCAGGACAGAGCCACCCGCTGGCTATGGACTTACAACCATGAGCGCCCGAACATGGCGCTCGGCGGCATCACGCCGATGCAGAAATTGGCCCTTGCCGCTTAGCTCCACTTTTGGCGACTGCTAAAAATGGGGGGATTACCCTCCAAGTCCTTCCGCCGTTCCTCCCTTCTTTCCTCTCCTTCGTGCTTGAAGTGGTTTGCAAGTTCTTTGGCATCATCCCAATTTCTACTTGCCTGCTTTGTATCCTTTCCCTCGCCATGCAATCGGCGGATTTCTCTGGCATAGCGATTGGCTTGATCCTGAGCAATGTTGTAAGGGTCTAGTTGTTCCTCTTGCTCAAGCTCTTTCTTCTTCTCCTTCAGTTCATCTATTGCTTGAGCGACATACTCTTGCTTGTCTGATTTGAACAAAGATCGCTCGTAGTCATGCTCTTTGGCCTGTTGCTTGTTCTTGATCCGCAGTTCACTCAGTAGCCTGTCCTCAGGCTTCAATAGTTCCATGGCGCTTTTTTTGCCCTCAAAGGCATCAATGCGGTTCGACACTCGTTCAAGCATGGACTTCGATCCGTAGACGGCGAAATCTTCCTTGGTGCGGGTGAAAGCTACAAGAGCCATTTCTCGACTTATGTTGTCATTGGCAAGCCAATAAACGCCTGGCCTTCCTAATCCTTGAGCAGAGTGAACGGTTCGGGCATAGCCGTGATTAAATTGATTTTTCACGGCACTTAGGTTGATTGTTTTTTCCTCTCCTTCATCCATGGCAACGGTCATGGTGTTGTTCTTCCCAAACGCCTTGATTGTTCCCATGCTGTTATTGTTGTAATCGTCCTCTGCATTTCCGAGGGTGAAGCGGATGCGGTCATTGACTGCAAATTCTTTCGCTTCGATGTTGTTGCCTTCGTCGCCAACCTGGACATTGATTGTTCTGGTTTCGCCAAGCTCTCCTGCTTTGTGTCTGAGTTGGCGCATCTCCTTGGTAATGCGGTCGGCATCATTGTGCTTCTGAACGAGGATGATTTTGTCTTCCTCGTTCCGCTGGTCTGCTCGGTAGTCTTTGATTAGCTGTTTGATTGCGTGCCCTTGGTGATGATGCTCATGAAGCTGGTTGTTGTTCTTCCATCGCTCCATGATTTCTTTCCCGCCTGCGCTTTTGTCATAAAGCACGTTGGCGGTTTCGAGGTCTTGCGCCCGCTTCTGGCGCATCTTGTCGGCAAGGGTTGCGTCACCGATTTGGCCGATAACGCTTTTGAAGGCGTTGCCTGCTTCAATTGGTTGCAATTGGGCACAGTCACCGATTGCAACGATCTTGGCTCCCGCTTGATCTGCAAACCTCTGGATGCTGGAAAAAGTTTTCGCCCCCATCATTCCCGCTTCATCCAGAACAAGCACATGGTTGCTTGTGAGCTTTATTTTTTCGTTGCCTAGACGGTTGAGCAATTGGGCGCTGTTGAGGCTTGTGATACTGGCCTCGTTCTGCAAGTTCTTGGTTGCTTCGGATGAGGTGGAGGTTCCAATCACCTCGAAGCCTGCGGATTGAAACGCTTTGACGAAAGCACCCGCAAAGGTGGTTTTGCCTGTGCCTGCCTGTCCTGTGATGACTGCCATCCCACCTGTGCGCTCACAGACGTGGCGCACGGCATCCCTCTGCTCATCCTTGAGCGAGAAGCCAAGTTCTTGCTCGTGCTCTTTCAGGGCACGATCAACCTGCTTCTTGTCCAGGTGGTGATAGGTTTCACCCTGGCGGGCGAGGGCGCTCCCTGCAATGTCTTCCTCCATTCGCAACTGTTCCAGAGTGCAGTAGCGTTGAGGCTTGTTCCTGTCGTTCGCCAGTTCGATCAGTGTTCCTTGCTTCAATGCCCGATCTATTGCCTTGTCCGCTTCTTCAACGGCATTGGCGTGAAATTCCCCACGCTTGGCAATTGCTTTAATCAGGTCGTATCTGTCCCAATGGCTCTCATTGGCGTGGAGTTCTTGCATTAGCCTATCGGTAGATTTTCCGATGACTTGTTGCTTTCGCTGTGCTCTGAGGTCTTCGACGCTGTCCCATTGGATCAGGTTTTCTTGACGCATCTGCCTGACGGCTTCTTGCGTCCTGTCTCTTATCTCGTGGGGCAAGAGGTCGTTGTCTTTCTTTCGGCGGGTCGAAAGACTGGCCCTTTGCTTCAAGTCTCGATCTTTCTTGGCGTCGCCTGTTGCGTGCGTTTCGGAGTATGCCTCGATCTGCTTTCTGCGTTTTGAGAAAGCAAGCTCAGTGCTTCTATCAATACCCGAAATTCTCCAAGTGGTTCTGTCCAGTTCGTTGCCATACTTGTCCTTGGCTACTTCCCGCTCGATGTTGTAACCCAATCGCTCAAATCCTTTTGCCAATTCGGCGTCAAAGATTGCCGAGGCAACGGCTTTGTTCTGATACAAGGCACTTGCGTCGATGGTTCTGAATTTCCCATCAGCGCATTTGGCAATATTGCAAATGGCGTTATGGACGTGGGCATTGGGATCGCCTTCTCTGCTGTCCATGTGCATCACAGAGCGGGCATAGACTTCTTCTAGTGCGATCTTGGGGCCTTTCCCATCCTTTCCCGTGCGTGCGTAAAGATGGGCGTACAAGAAGCCCATGGCCTTGTCAGTCGCGTCCAGGACAACGGCATTCATCTGCTTGCGCTTGTCGTTGTCTGTCTCCAGAGCCATGACGATAGAGAACGATTTCGGCAAGCTCGTGGGCACGTCGAACGCAATCACCTCTCGTTTCTGGGTCGTGAGCTGCTCGCTCTCGTCGAACGGGTTCACGCCTGCAAGTAAGCAGGCAAAGTCTAGGTTGCTGTCCCGGCTGGGGTCGAGCAGGCCAGAGTGCTCGATCCCTATTCCCGTCCAGCGGGCAGGAGGAAGTTCGTCGCCCCCTTGCTCGTAGTACTGCGAAGTTTGGTCGAGGTAGTTGACGACGCCTTGTCTACCGTTCTTCTTCGCCTTGATCTTGCCAATCTCTCCGATCATTCACGGAACTCCAGAAGTTCCGCCAAGCTCCTAATGAGCTTTTCATTCTGGACCTGTCGCTTCTCGTCGGCTCTTTCCAGCTCTTGCACCATGAGCGCATGGAGTTGGCTTAGGCCGTGATTGAGGACGGCGCGTAGATCTCCGCTTGCTCGCTCCCTGACGTAATCCGACAAAGTCATTCCTGCAAGCAAGGCTTGTTCTTTCAGCTCCGCTTTTTCTTCTGCGCTTACTCGAATTGAAACGGTGTGATTTTTCTCATTCATTGGGTTCCTTCTGGTTATGGTTACATAATCAGGTTAAAAGAAACTCTGCATCTGTCAATAGCGTGTCGTATGACACGCAAAGCCTTGCCGTTATTGGCGCGTTGAGCTTTGCGTAGCATCAAAGATGCATTTGTGTCTATGAAAATATTATTTTCATCTGCCACACCTGTTGTTGATCTTGCTTTTGGCTTTTCGCTAACTGTGCGCCCGCTATCCATCTTTGCTTTTCGGCAAAAATGGAACCTTAGCGGGCTTCGACAATTGGAGCCTTCGGCCCATATTCTGCCTTCGGCCTTTTCCGCATCTTGACAGGCGCAGATCTTTCTTTTTAATGGATACATGAAAGACCATCCGCCAATCGTGAAATTGCAAAGTCGAATTAACCGAAACGAATACCTGCTTTCAAAGCATCGTCATTTGGTTTGGGCGCTTGAGGAAGACTTGCGCTTGGCGAAACAAGAGCTTGCTCGTGCCATTGTGCAAACCCGTCTTTTTCATTTAACCCAACAATTTGAGGAACCTGCCCAATGTCCAGACAAGCCAAAACCGCCGAAGCCGTGAAACTAGAGATTGCCACCCTGCAAGCGAAGCTATCCGCGAAGCGTCGTCAGCTCCGACACATCGAAGCTATGGAACAGAAGCGCAAGGATGACGAGTTGCTTGCAATTGCCCGTCGCTTTGAAGCCAAGTTGAGGCTTGTGGCTGAGCGAGAGGATGAACAAAGAAGCCCCCAATGAAGGGGGCTTCTTATTTCTGCCTTTAGGCTTCTATGCTGGGCTTTTATTTTTCAAGCCCCACGTATGGGGAAAACGTTCTTTGTTTCTAAGCCACCCATGGGGTGGGTCAGCTGGCCAGCAATTGAACGATAGCAAAAAAAGTCATTTCAGCAAGCCCCTGATTTTCTCAAGGTCAATCATCCCCTTTTCTGCCCATGAAAGCGGGGGCAAGCATTGCTCTGTTAGCACCTTCACCAAGTGGCTTTGGGTGTAGCGTTGTGCGTGGTCGGTTGCTTGTGTGCCCTCGCTTTGCTCATGCCCGACAAGCAACTCTCTCCAACCTTGCGCAACGGATGCTTCGGCCATTTCCGTGATGACAGCAGGCCGAAAGCTCCGAATGCCCATAATTCCGTCACCTCGGGGCTTGATTGAAAGCCTTGCCAAGTATTTCGTGAAGTCCTTGCCGATGACTTGAGCGGGGCCGTTCAATGCTTCTCGGTTGAGGTCTGGGAACAGCCTTGTCTCCTTTGCCATTCGCATGGCTGAGACCTTGTCCCAGAACCCAAGCTTTATCAGTTCGGGATGGATGGGGACAATCCGCTCGGTGTATTCGGTCTTTTCCCGCTTGTCGTCTCCGATGCTGGTGATTTCAATGCAGGCCTGGCCTGCGATTTCCTTGCAATCGATGAGGTCAATTTGCGCCAGCTCGGTCGGTCGTGCGCCCGTGTAGAGTTCCAGCAGGACAATCCAGCGGGTTGCGTCTCGTTTCAGCGTCTTGAAGTTGTCGGGCAGGAATAGCGTCTTGATTTGCTCGTGATTGAACGCTTGCCAGCCTCGCTTGGCGGACGCTCTTTTGTCTCGATTGGTGACAACGATGTGCTTGTTTGCTGGATTGTCACCCGCGGCAAAATATTGGGCGCTTTGTGCCCAAGAAAAGAAACCTGTCAGGTAAGAAAGCTTATTTCTCACTGTTGACTTGGCCAAGCCCGTGCCAAGCATATGGGTGGCAAATTGTGCGAGGTCGTTGCGAGTGATCTTGAAGACGACCGTTTTTTCTCCTGCCCATTCCTGAAAGTCTTCAAGCGCTGTGGAAATAGCCCCGTTGAACGTCTTAACCTTTGCCTTGTCCTTGGGGTTTGGGCGGATGCGGTCCTTGTATTCTTCAACGGCCTTCTTGAGCGTGATCCGCTTGAGACCAGTAGGAACCATGGCCTCAATGTCAGCATTCGACGGTAGCGCCTGAGAAGGCGTCTGACGGGATTGCAGGAGCGCCAACGCTTCCATGGCACGGGCGTGGTCGTCTGCGCCCTCTGCCTTCACTGAGAGCGTTCCGTGCCTGTTCTGTGTGATCTCGTACTCTCGTGCCGAACCTTCTCCGAACGCTTTCTCTGCGCTCCTGAGAAGTTCTTCCAGGCTCTTGTCTGGCATGGCTCTGCTTGCACGTTGGAAAGCCTGAGCATACCGATCAGCCAACACCAACGCCCACGCCTGCGCCGTTCTGGCGTCGTGGGTTCTGAGTGTTCGCTTGATGACTGTGCGCCCGTACAACGGTCGCAAGTGCTTGGGGATGATGATGCGGAAGTAGAACCCGCTCGGGTTCTGCACCAAGTAGCGAGGAAGCATCAGGCTGTGTCCTTGAGTGTCCAATGGGATGACCAACGGACCCAACCTGATTTTTCTCGTAAGCCCCTGTTTTTCTAGGGGTTTGCGTGATCTGGCGGAGAGAGGGGGATTCGAACCCCCGAAGCGCGGTTTAGACGCTTACACACTTTCCAGGCGTGCTCCTTCAACCACTCGGACACCTCTCCGCACCTGATCCCCGCACACCTTGCCTGCCTTGGCGCGGCCGCACGGGGGCCGTGATTCTAGCCTTCGGCCGCGGTGCCGACAAGAAACATCTTGCGGGCCGCCCGCGGGCGTGGCGCGCGGTACGGCCTGGCGCGCGGCGCCCGCGGCCATGCCGACCGGCATGGCAGAATGGCGGCATGTCGTATCTCGTCCTCGCCCGCAAGTGGCGCCCCAAGCGTTTCGCCGAGCTGGTGGGCCAGGAACACGTGGTCCGTGCGCTGACCAACGCGCTGGAATCCGGGCGCGTCCACCACGCCTTCCTGTTCACCGGCACCCGCGGCGTGGGCAAGACCACGATCGCGCGCATCTTCGCCAAGAGCCTCAACTGCGAATCCGGGACGTCGGCGGATCCGTGCGGCGAGTGCGAGACCTGCCGCTCGATCGACGCCGGGCGCTTCATCGACCTGCTCGAGATCGACGCCGCCAGCAACACCGGCGTGGACGACGTGCGCGAGCTGATCGACAACGCGCAGTACATGCCATCGCGCGGCCGGGTGAAGGTGTACCTCATCGACGAGGTGCACATGCTGTCGAAGTCGGCCTTCAACGCGCTGCTGAAGACGCTGGAAGAGCCGCCGGGGCACGTGAAGTTCCTGCTCGCCACCACCGACCCGCAGAAGCTGCCGGTGACCGTGCTGTCGCGCTGCCTGCAGTTCAACCTCAAGCGCCTCGACCTTGGCCAGATCGAAGGCCAGATCAATCGCATTCTTGCCGCCGAGGAGATCGCCTTCGAGGACGGCGCGGTGCGCCAGATCGCGCGTGCCGCCGATGGCAGCCTGCGCGACGGGCTGTCGCTGCTTGACCAGGCGATCGCCTACACCGGCGGGCGGCTGGAGGATGCCGGCGTGGCCGCGATGCTGGGCACGGTCGACCGCACGCGTGTAGGCGCGGTGCTCGACGCGCTGGCCAATGCCGATGGCGAGCGGCTGCTGGCCGAGGTCGCCACGCTTGCCGAGTTCTCGCCCGACTGGGGCAGCGTGCTCGATGCACTGGCCGAGGCGCTGCACCGCATCCAGGTGCGGCAGCTGGTGCCGGGCGCCGGCGTCGAAGGCGAGGGCGTCGATCTCGACGCGCTGGCCGCGGCGGTGCGCCCGGAACTGGTGCAGCTCTGGTACCAGATGGCACTCGAGGGTCGCCGCGAACTCCCGCTGGCGCCAAGCCCGCGCACCGGTTTCGAGATGAGCCTGCTGCGGATGCTGGCGTTCCGTCCAGCCGATTCCACTGCGGCCGACGCCGGTGATGCCGGCGCGGCCGGGCCAGCGCGCGGGCACGGGGCGGGTACGCCCGCCCGTGGCGGGCGCGACGCCGGCGCAGCAGCACGGGACGCGCTCGA
>NWQL01000001.1:546407-609549 GCA_002798175.1 Lysobacteraceae bacterium NML91-0213
CGAAGCCGACACCGCGCCCCCGCGCCGCGTCGCGCCGCCGGTGGCCGCTGCGACGACCGGGATCCGCATGACGGCCGCTGCTTCCGGGTCCGTGCCCGCGCCTGCGAGCGCGAGCCCGGCGTTCGCCGCCACCGCACCGGCGACGGATGACGATCGCGCCCCGTGGGCCGATTCCATGCAGGAAAGCGCGCCTGCCTCGCCCGGGACGGCGCCCGACCGGGCCGTGGCGGCGGTCGCGTCCGTCGTCGCCGGCGGCGACATCGCCACCCCCGTGCGCACGCCGGTGGAGGTCGACGCCGACGCGTGGCCGGACCTGGTGGTGCGCCTGGGCCTGCGCGGCCCGGTGCGCGAACTTGCCGCCCACACCGCGTTCCTGGGGTATGCCGACGGCGTGCTGCGGCTGTCCCTTTCCGCCAGCGACGACCACCTGCAGACGCCGCTGCTGGTCGGGCAGTTCGCACAGGCGCTGGCCCCCCAGCTCGGCGGCGCGCCGACGATCCGCTTCGAGGTCGCGGCCGGCGGCGAAACCCTGCACGAACGCCACGCGCGCGAGCGCGATGCGCGGCAGCAGGCCGCGGAGCGTGCGTTCCTCGACGATCCGGACGTCAAGCGGATGATGTCGCAGCACGGCGCCCGCCTGGTGCCCGACTCCATTCGCCCGGTCGACGACCGCTAGACACTTCCAGCGCGCCGCGCGGCGCGTCCCCAGACAGGAGTACCGACATGCGTGGAAACATCGCCCAGCTGATGCAGCAGGCCCAGAAGATGCAGGAGAACATGCAGCGCGCGCAGGAAGAGCTTGCCGGGCTGGAAGTCACCGGCAGCGCCGGCGGCGGCATGGTCAGCGTCACCCTCACCGGCCGCATGGAGTGCCGCAGGGTGCGCATCGACCCGAGCGTGATCACCGATGCGGAAATGACCGAGGACCTGGTCGCCGCGGCGATCAATGATGCGGTCAACAAGGTCAACACCGAATCGCAGGCGCGGATGTCCGCCGCCACCGCCGGCATGCCGATGCCGCCGGGCATGAAGCTGCCGTTCTGACCGGCCGGGCGCTCCGCGACCGCACGCATCCGCATATCCACCGATGTCCGCACTTCTTGAACAACTGATCGACGCCCTGCGCGTGCTGCCGGGCGTCGGCCAGAAGTCCGCACAACGCATGGCCTACCATCTGCTGGAGCGCCAGCGCGACGGCGGGCGTCGGCTGTCGGAAGCGCTCGAAGCGGCGATGTCGCGGATCGGCAACTGCGGGCGTTGCCGTGATTTCAGCGAGACGCCGGTATGCCCGGTGTGCGCCAGCGCCTCGCGCGACGCGCACGTGCTGTGCGTGGTGGAAACGCCGGCCGACCGCCTGGCGATCGAGCAGGCCACCGACTTCCGCGGCCTGTATTTCGTGCTGCACGGCCGGCTCAGCCCGCTGGATGGCATCGGCCCGCGCGAGCTGGGGCTCGACGGGCTGGGCACGCGGCTGGCCGAGGGCGAGGTGCGTGAGCTGATCGTCGCCACCAACCCCACCGTCGAAGGCGAGGCCACCGCGCATTACCTCGCGCAGTTGGCTCGCCAGCACGGCGTGCGGCCGAGCCGGCCCGCGCATGGATTGCCGTTGGGCGGCGAACTGGAATATGTCGACCGCGGCACGCTGTCGCACGCGTTCGGCAGCCGCAGCGACATCGCCGGCTGAGATGGCCGCGCGCATGCCGCGCGTGCAAGGCTAAGCTCCTGCTTCCCTCGAACGCCCGGTCGCGCCATGCCCACCATCTTCCACAGGATCATCCGCCGCGAGATCCCCGCCGACATCGTCCACGAGGACGAACACCTGATCGCCTTCCGCGACATCGCGCCGCAGGCACCGGTGCACGTGCTGTTCGTGCCGAAGGAGACCATCCCGACGCTCGACGCGGCGACGCCGTCGCAGGCCGAGACCATCGGCCGGCTGGCCCTGGCCGCGGCCGACTACGCCCGCCGGGAAGGCTTCGCCGCCGATGGCTACCGCATCGTCATGAACTGCAACGACCATGGCGGGCAGACCGTCTACCAGATGCACCTGCACCTGCTGGCCGGCGCGCCCCTGGGGCGTTTCGGCACGCCCTGAGCGCCGCGCCGGGCATGCGTCCCGCCGATGGCATCCTGCGCCGCTGCACCCGTCCCCCGGGGCGGTGCGACGGCAGTGATGCCTACCACCACCAGCCCGGGCCCCAGCCCCACGGATACGGCTCGTAGCGGATCACCTGCACGTCGGCACGCTCCGGCCACAGGTAGACGACATCGGCGTCCATGCGGGGCAGGCGGTAGTCGTACTCGCCGATGCGCACCTGTTCGGTCGCCGCGATCCGGCCGGTGAAGGTGACCTCGCGGTCGGCGGCGAACAGTGCCGGATCATAGAAGCCGGCGCGGCAGGCGATGAAGCGGCCGCCAGTGCGGTTGCCGCTGAAGCTGGGCCGGCCATTGCCATCCAGCGGCGCCGACAGCATCTGGAAGCAGGTGCGGTCGGCCTGCGGGGTCACTTCGACGATGCGCCCACCCCAGCGCACGGCGGTGCCGGTGCTGGAAGCCGAGGTGGTGGCCTGGTCCGGGGACACGGCGGCATAGCTGCCCTGCAGCGGTGCAGGCGCGGTCGCGCATGCGGCCAGCAGCGTGCAGGCGAGCGCCATGGCCAGGGCGGGCAGGTGGGAGCGAATCATCGGGGCATCTCCGCGGGTCGGTGCCGGCGCAGGTCGCGGACCAGGGCCCGCACGGCCGTCGAACCGGCTGGGTGGGGAGCGTAGCGCCAGTCGGAGAAACGCGCGCTGAGTGTGGCCAGCGAGGTGTCGTGCGGGCGGGCCGCCAGCACACGGGCGGTCCACGCGCGCGCCGGCTCGTGTGGTTCGGGGGCCAGCGCGTGGCGGGCATAGCGCGCACCCAGGCGGTGCCAGGCGCGCAATACCGGGTCGCGCTCGCGTTCGCCGCGGGCGACCAGCCACAGCATCCACGCCAGGGCCATGCCGCCCAGCGCCGCGAACAGTGCGATCAACTGGTGCGCGTCGAGGTCACGGATGCCCAGCGGCTGCAGCAGCTGGCGCTGGCGGGTGGCGTCGAAGCCGAGCACGAAATCGTTCCAGCCGCGGCGCAGCCAGTCGCCCATGTCCCACATGTCCGACAGCCCGCGCAGGCCGGCGCCGCCACCGTCAGAAAGGTTGGCGATGGTGTCGTAGATGCGCTCCGGGGCGACCGCGGCGGTGGGGTCGGCGCGCACCCAGCCACGCCCTTCCAGCCACACCTCCGCCCAGGCGTGGGCGTCCTCGCGACGGACCAGCCAGTAATCGCCGAAACGGTTGTAGTAGCCGCCGACATAGCCGGTGACCACCCGCGCGGGAATGCCCGCCGCGCGCATGAACACCACGAAGGCGCCGGCGTAGTGCTCGCAGAACCCCTCCTGCTCGTCGAACAGGAATTCATCGACCGCGTGGCGGCCGGGCAGGCCGGTGGCGAGGGTATAGGCGAATTCGCTGCGCACCCAGTCGTTGAAGCGCTGCACCAGTGCTTCGTCCGCGGCCACGCCGGTGCCGGCCTCGGCACGCCATTGCCGCGCCAGGGCGATGGTGCGCGGGTTGAAGCCTGCGGGCAGGCGCAGCGCCATGGTGCGCAGCATCGGTCGCAGTTCGGCCTCGTAGGCGGCCGGGGCTGCGGACTGCAGCCGCCAACGGCGCAGCGAGCTCAGCGGGCGCCACGACGTGGTGCTGTGGTCGTGGCCGAGCCGCGTGCCATCCGGCTCGGCCAGTGGCAGGTCGAGGGTCACCCCGAAGCGGCGGTCGGTGGGCTCGAGTTCGAGTTCATAGTCCCATACCGGGCCGCCGGTGCGCACCTCGGCCGGCGGCAGGCCCTGCGCCCATTCGGCGCGCGACCAGCGGCGGCCGTCGTAGTCGGTGAGCACCGGGCCGCGCCAGTACAGCTGGGTGCGCTCCGGCACCGGGCCGAAGAAGCGCGCGCGCAGTGCCGGCGAGTCGTCGCCCATCAGGTCCAGCCAGTCGCCCGGCCCCATTTCCCCCGACAGCCCCGGCCTGGCAATGGCGCGCTCGGGCACGCCCCACATCGGCGAGGCCATCCGCGGGAACAGCCAGAACGCCGCCAGCGCCAGCGGCAGCCCCACCAGTGCCAGCCTGGCGACGCGCCACAGGCGCCGGCCCGCGGCCTGCACCGGCGGCAGCGGTTCGACGGGTACCGCGGCGTCCAGTTCGGCCAGGCGCCACAGCGCCGCCAGCGCCACCAGCGCCCCGGCAAGCCCCAGCAGCAGCGACAGCGGGCCCTGGTCGAGCAGGAAGGTCGCGAACGGTGCGAACAGCGCGAAGCCGAGCAGGCTGCGCGCGTCGCGCCAGGTGAACAGCTCCACCGGCTTGATCGCCAGCATCGCCGCGAGCAGGGCGCAGCCGGTGTCGCGCCCGAACGAGAAGCCGCTGCCGGCCAGCACCACGCCGACTGCCGCCAGCGCCAGCAGTGCGCGCAATAGCGATGGCAGCCGCCGTTTCCACGCGATCATCGCCACGCCGATGGCGAGTGCGCCGATCGCCGGGCCCAGCCAGCCCGGCAACTGCAGCAGCAGCGGTAGCTGGCAGGCGAACGACGCCGCCAGGCACCACGCGCGCGCGGCGTCGGGCAGGGCGGAGCGATCCACCTCCGCGGTGCGTCCCGGGGGCGGCAGGCCGGGCAGCGCCGCGATGGCCTCAGCCATGCGCGGCCTCCGGCAGCAGTGCCAGCGCGCGCAGGCAGGCGTGGCGGTGCAGCGCGCCGCGTGCCGGCCCGATCGCCGGCTGCCCCGGCAGGCGCAACAGGTAACGGCGCTGGTCGCGTTCGGCTTCGTCCACCCAGCGCGCAAGCCGGCGGATGCGTGCCTCGTACGGAAGTTCCGCAGTGCCGAGCCAGTCGATCACCACGTCGGCGCCCTGCGGCTGCTCGTATTCGCGCACCAAGAGCTGGTCGCGCCGTGCCGAGGGCTTCCAGGCGATTGCCCGGCGCGAATCGCCGCGCTGCCAGTTGCGCAGGTGGTGCACGTCGTCGCCGGTCGCGTGCAGCCGCGCCTGCGCGTTGTCGCCGGCGCCTTCCGGCAGCGGCGGACCATGCGCCTCCGGCGCCGGATAGACCAGCAGCGGTGCGTCCGGCCACACCCACGACCAGGCCCGGGCCAGCCCCAGCGGGCGGGTAGTGGCGATCCGCACACGGCCGATGTCGAGCCAGCCGCGCTGCGTGGTGGGCAGTTCGAGCACGGCTTCGCCGGCGCCCTCGTCGAGATGCAGCGCAGCCGCGGCGGCGCCCGCGCGCACCTCGAGCCCGCGTCGCGAACGGGCGCCGTCGGCGCGGGCATGCACCCGCAGCGCGAGCGGCCGCCCCGCGGGCACGGGTTCGGCATCGACCGTCTGCACCGCCAGCCCGCTCAGCTGCAGGTGCGCGTACAGCAGGCTCGCCAGCGCGGTCCCGGCCAGCAGCAGGCACAGCAGCAACGCCGGGTTGTTGTTGTAGTTGAGCGCGCCCACGCCCATCGTCAGCAGCAACGTGAAGAAGAACATGCCGAACGCGGTCGGCAACACGTAGATGCGCCGCCGGTCCAGCCGCGCGGGCAACGCTTCGGGCGCGCGCGGCCGGGCAAGCTGCTGCAGGCGCTGGAACATGCGCGCCGGTGCGCGGGTGGCGGCCATCGGCGGCTCAGTCCACCGCCACCGCATGCAGGATCGCCTTGGCCAGCGCCGCGGCATCGCCGCCATCGCTGGCAGGCACCAGCCGGTGTCCGGCCACGGCGACGAACAATGCCTGCACGTCCTCGGGCACCACGTGGCGGCGTCCGAGCAGCAGCGCATAGGCGCGGGCCGCGCGCAGCAGCGCGATGCCCGCACGTGGCGACAGGCCGATGCGCACGCCGCCGTGGTGGCGGCTGCGGGCGACCAGTGCCTGCACGTAGTCGATCAGCGCGTCACTGGCATGCACGCGCTGCACCGCCTCGCGCAGCTGCAGCACGTCGTCGGCGCCGAGCACCGGCAGCGCCTGCGCGATGAGGTCGCGGCGGTCGGTGCCGGCCAGCAGCGCGCGTTCCGCCTCGGCGCCGGGATAGCCGAGGCTCAGCCGCATCAGGAAGCGGTCGAGCTGCGAGTCCGGCAACGGATAGGTGCCGGCGAGGTCGAGCGGGTTCTGGGTGGCGATGACGAAGAACGGATCCGGCAGCGCGTGGGTCACGCCGTCGATGCTGACCTGGCGTTCGGCCATTGCCTCCAGCAGCGCGCTCTGCGTGCGCGGCGGCGCCCGGTTGATCTCGTCGGCCAGCAGCACCTGGGTGAACACCGGCCCGGGATGGAATTCGAAACTGCGCGCCTGCGCGTCGTAGACCGAGACGCCGACGATGTCCGACGGCAGCAGGTCGGAGGTGAACTGCAGGCGCTGGAAGTCCAGCCCGAGCGTTGCCGCCAGCGCATGCGCCAGCGTGGTCTTGCCCAGGCCCGGCAGGTCCTCGATCAGCAGGTGACCACCCGACAGCAGCGCCACGAACGCCAGCCGCACCTCATGGGATTTGCCCAGCACCAGCGAATTCACCTGGTCCTGAGCCGCACCCAGCGATCGTGAAAGCGCGTCGGGTAGCATGTCGGCGTGGATGGGCGAATCGGCCATGCGGGTCTCCGGAGTCGGGGAGGTGCGGCGTTTCGCCATGGCCCGCGTCTCCCCGTTCTGCGGGCGCCAACTTCAATCAATCGAGTGTAACTGGGTCGCATACGGATGCCGACAGACATCGACATGCGCAGTGCCGGCGTGCGCGCCCGGCAACCGCGCCATGTGTTCATCGCCCTGTGGGTAGCGGTCACGCTGGTCAAGATCGTGCTTGCGGCGCGGCTGCCGCTGTTCGTCGACGAGGCGTTCTACTGGCAGGAAGGGCAGCACCCGGCATGGGCGTATTCGGACCTTCCGGGGCTTACCGCCTGGCTGATCCGCGCCGGTGTCGAGATCGGTGGGCACCACGTGCTGGCGGTGCGGGCGCCCTTCCTGCTGATGGCCGCGTTATTGCCGTGGTGGATGGTGGCGCTGGTGCGGCGCGAGGTCGACGAGCGCAGCGCGTGGCTGGCCGGCATTGCCGTGCTGCTGCTGCCGCTGGCCGGCACCCTGGGCCTGCTGGCACTGCCCGACGTGGCGATGGCGCTGGCGACGCTTGCGTGCGTGGACGCCGCCACCCGGCTGGTGCGCAGGGTCGATGCGGCAAGCGCAAGCCTGCTCGCTTTCGGCCTGGCGGTCGGCGCGCTCAGCCACTACCGCTTCGCGGCGGTGGTCGGGGTGGGTTTCGTCGCGCTGCTGTGCCTGGCGGGTGGCCGGCGCGCGTTGCGCGATCCGCGGACCTGGATCGCCATCGCCTTCGGGGCCGCGGCATGGGCGCCGTTGCTGGCGTGGAACTTCGACAATGCCGAGGCCGGCCTGCGCTTCCAGCTGGTCGACCGGCATCCGTGGGCACTGCATGCCGAGGGGCTGCTGTTCCTGCCGGTGCAGGCCGGGGTGGTGACGCCACTGCTGTTCGCGGCGCTGCTGGTCGCGGCCTGGGGCGGCGCGCGCAGCACTGAGCCGGTGCGCAGGCTGTTCGCGTTGCTGGGCGGATTGCTGGTGGCCGGCTTCTTCGTGCTCGGCTTCTTCGCCGACGTCGAACGAGTCAGCTTCCACTGGCCGTTGCCGGGCTATCTCGCGCTGGTCCCGCTGCTGCCGGCGTTGCTGGATGCCTGGCCTCGCTGGCTGCGCATCGCGACATGGTCGCTTGCGGCGGCCGGGCTGGTGGCCTTTCTCGGATACTACGCGGCGGTCTCGTCGCCGTCAGTGCGCGAACAGGCCGCGGCGGCGAAGTGGTATCCGTCCAACTTCGCGGGCTGGGACGAGCTGGCCGAGGCGGTGGGCGAGGCGCGCGCGCAGATGCCGGCCGGCACGCGCATCGTGGCCGACAACTTCAAGATCGGCGCCGAGCTGGGATTCGCACTTGGCGATCCGCGCATCGCGGTGCTCGACCATCCGCTCAACCGCGAGCATGGCCGCGCGCCGCAGCTGCGCCTGTGGGGGCTGGAAGCGCAGGGCGCGCGCGAAGTGGCATCGGGCCCGCTGCTGCTGGTGGTCGGCGCAACCGACGTCAAGTTCAGTGAGCTGCTCGGCCATTACCAGGGTCTGTGCGAGCGCTTCGGGAGGCTGCCGGCCGCCGAGGCGGTGAACATCGACCACGGTGGCCGGCGTTTCCTGCTGTTGCGTTTCGACGGCACCGCGCTCCCGCATGCCGAGGGCTGCGTGACGCCCGCGGTGGCCCACCTGCAGGAGCCTGCGGCCGGCGCCACGGTCGAGCGGAATTTCCGCGTCTACGGCTGGGCGGTGAAGGACGGCGTGGGCGTGCGCGGGGTGCGGCTGACGCTCGATGGCGAAGTGGTCGCCAGCGCCGACTACGGCCAGGAGAATGGCTGGGTCGGCGAGTTCCTGCAGGGGCGCTCGAAGGATCCGCGGCAACCGGCGGTGGCGTTCTCGGCGCAGGTGGATGCCTCGGCGCTGCCGGCCGGGGATTACTGGCTGGGGATGGAAATCGAAGGCAACGACGGCAGCGTCGAGACCTGGAGCGAGCGGCGGATCCGCCTGCGCTGAACGCCCTGCTTCAGGGCAGCACGAAGCCGGCGTTGCGCAACAGCCCGGCGGTGGCGATCAGCGGCAGCCCGACCAGCGCGGTCGGGTCGCGGGTGTCGATCGCCTCGAACAGTGCGATCCCGAGCCCTTCGCTCTTGAAACTGCCGGCGCAATCGAGCGGCTGCTCGGCATCGACATAGCGTTCGATCTCCGCGCGCTGGAGGTGCCGGAACACCACCGTGGTGACGTCGAGCGCCTCGCCAGCCACGGCGCCGCCACGGCATAGCGCCACCGCGGTGAGGAACTGCACGCTCGAACCCGACATCGACTCCAGCTGGGCGATCGCGGCATCGCGGGTGCCGGGTTTGCCGAGCGCACGGCCATCGAAGCCTGCGACCTGGTCGGAGCCGATCACCCAGGCAGCCGGATGCACACGTGCGACCTCGCGTGCCTTGGCCGCCGCCAGCCGGGCCGCCAGTGCGGCTGGCGACTCGCCGGGCAGGGCGGTCTCGTCGACCTCGGGGCGTTCGGTGGTGAACGGCAGTTGCAGGCGCTGGAGCAGTTCGCGCCGGTAGCGCGAGGTCGAGGCCAGGATCAGTGTGCCGCTCACGACAGTGGTGCCCGTGCCTGTTCGATGCGGTCGAGCTGCTGCTCGATGCGCGCGCGCGCGGTATCGATCGAGTCGCGCACCTGGTCGAGCTGGTCGGTGGTGGCGGCATGGCCGTGCTGCTGCAGCCACAGCCGCTGGCGCAGCATTTCCTGCATCGCCTCGCGCACAGGGTTCTGGTCGCTGCCGGCGACCGCTTCGATCTCGGCCCGCGCCACGCGCAGCCGGTCCTCGAACGCATCGGCGGCATCGAGCACCGCCGAAAGTGCCTGCTGGCGGCGGCTGCCGCGGCGGCGCAGCTGCCACCAGCACGCGGCGCATACAATCACCACGGCGAACAGGGTTGCGAATGGAATCAAGGCCGTCGGCGCCCGGAAGGGAAGGGCAGTCTGCCGCGGGCGATGACGGGCGGCAAATCGCGGTCATGGCCGGGTTTTATCGGCACCGCCCCGGTTTGACAGCGGCCTTGGCGACGCCCTAACATTCCGCCTCTTATGTCCGCCGATCTTCCCGAAACCGTCGACGTCTGGCGCCTTGTCGTCGCACGGCGGGTGTTCGAAGGACGCTTGCCGTTGTCGGCAATGCCCCGCCTTGGCGAGGTGCTGCAGTCGACGCAAGGCGATGCGGATTACGTCATGGAATTCGGTCGTGACGCGTTCCAGGTGCCGTTCGTTGCGTTGCGGGTGGAGGCCGGGCTGCCGTTGCAGTGCCAGCGCACCCTGCAGGTATTCAACGAGCCGGTGCAGCTGGAGCAGCGTTTCGGCCTGATCCGCGACGAGGCCGACGAGGCCGCGCTTCCGCCGGGTTACGAAGCGCTGCTGGTGCCGGAAGACGGCAGCCTGCGGCCCGCGGACCTGGTCGAGGACGAGCTCCTGCTCGCCGTGCCGCTGGTGCCGGTGGCGCCGGGTTCGGAAGCGGTGGAGCGCGACTGGCCGGTGTCCGCCGACGAGGAGGCGCGCGCCAATCCGTTCGCCGCGCTGCAGGCGCTGAAAAAGAACACCTGAGTCGCCTGCGGGCGGCCCGGACTCCCAAAGATCGTAGAACTGTTTGCTGGAGCAATCCCATGGCTGTGCAGAAATCCCGTGTCACCCCGTCCCGCCGCGGCATGCGTCGCGCGCACGACAAGCTGCAGGCCAAGCAGCTGTCGACCGATCCGACCACCGGCGAGACCCATATCCGCCACCACATCACCGCCGACGGCTACTACCGCGGTCGCCAGGTGATCCAGCCCAAGGTCAAGGTCGCCGACGAGGATTGACGGCGAGCGCCGTCGCGCCTCCGGCGTGACGGCTTCCGGCGCCTCGCGGCTGCAGGGCTGACCCCGTCGCGTGGCGCGTCCCGCCGTCCGCTCCGGGCGGCAGTGGTTGCGAGGATGACGGCACACGATGACTGAGACGGGCGCGATGCCCCGCGTATATGCGCGGATTGCCGGGACCGGCAGCTACCTGCCGGCGAATGCCGTCAGCAACGACGATCTCGCCAAGCGGGTCGACACCAGCGACGAGTGGATCGCGTCGCGTACCGGGATCCGCAACCGGCATGTGGCTGCCGAAGGCGAGACCACCTGCGACCTGGCCTATCACGCATCCGTGCGTGCGCTCGAGGCCGCCGGCGTCGAGGCGTCCGAACTCGACCTGATCATCCTCGGCACCACCACGCCGGACCTGATCTTCCCGTCCACCGCCTGCCTGCTGCAGCACCGCCTCGGTGTCGCCGGCTGCGGCGCGTTCGACGTCAACGCGGCGTGCTCGGGTTTCGTCTACGCGCTGTCGATCGCGGACAAGTTCATCCGTGCCGGCGCCGCGCGCACCGTGCTGGTGGTCGGCGCCGAGACGCTGACCCGCATGATCGACTGGAACGATCGCGCCACCTGCGTGCTGTTCGGCGATGGCGCGGGCGCGGTCGTGCTCAGGGCCGATACCGATACCGGCATCCTCAGCACCCATCTGCACGCCGATGGCGGCAAGAAGGAACTGCTGTGGAACCCGGTAGGCGTGTCGGTGGGCTTCGACGAGAACGCCCCCAACGCCGGCGTGCGCATCAACATGACCGGCAACGAGGTGTTCAAGCACGCGGTCAAGGCACTGGATTCCGTGGTCGAGGAAACCCTTGCCGCCAACGGCCTCGACCGCCACGACATCGACTGGCTGATCCCGCACCAGGCCAACCTGCGCATCATCGAGGCCACCGCCAAGCGGCTGGACATGCCGATGGAGCGGGTGGTGGTCACCGTCGACCAGCATGGCAACACCTCGTCGGGCTCGGTGCCGCTGGCGCTGGACGTGGCGGTGCGCTCGGGTCGTGTCGAACGCGGCCAGCTGCTGCTGCTGGAGGCCTTCGGCGGCGGCTTCACCTGGGGCTCGGCGCTGCTGCGCTACTGAGCCGGCGGACGCAGTCCGCGATGCGCCATCGATACAACGCCCCGGACTCCGGGGCGTTGTCGTTTCCGCGATCGTCGTCGATCGTCTGACATACGCGGTCGTACAGACGCACCGGCAATGCAGCCCGTATCATGCCGCGCTTGTTTTCCAGCCGGACCCGCGCGTGACCGATTCGCAGCTCGCTTTCGTATTTCCCGGCCAGGGCTCGCAGTCGCTGGGCATGCTGGCCGAACTCGCGCAGCGCCATGCGTCGATCCGCGCCACGTTCGTCGAAGCCTCCGAAGGCGCCGGCGTCGATCTGTGGGCGGTCAGCCAGGACGGCCCGGAAGAACAGCTCAACACCACCGAGTTCACCCAGCCTGCGTTGCTGGCAGCGGGCGTTGCAGTGTGGCGTCTCTGGCAGGCCGAAGGCGGAGCCCGGCCAGTGGCGCTGGCCGGCCACAGCCTGGGCGAGTACAGCGCACTGGTGGCCGCGGGCGCGATCGACCTGGTCGACGCCGCGCGCCTGGTGCGGCTGCGCGGGCAGTTGATGCAAGCGGCGGTGCCGGCGGGGCAGGGCGCAATGGCCGCGATCCTCGGTGCCGAGGACGCGCTGGTGGAGGAGGTCTGCCGCGAACTGTCCAGCGACTTCGTGGTGGTGCCGGCGAACTACAACTCGCCCGGGCAGATCGTGATCGGCGGCGAGGCGGAAGGGGTCGATCGCGCGCTGGGCGTGCTGTCCGAGCGCGGCGTGCGCAAGGCGGTCAAGCTCGCGGTGAGCGTGCCGTCGCACACGCCGCTGATGCGCGAGGCCGCGAACCGGCTGGGCGAGGCGATGTCGGCGATCGCCTGGCGCGAGCCTGCGCTGCCGGTGGTGCAGAACGTCGACGGCGAAGTGCACGAAGGCATCCAGTCGATCCGTGACGCGCTGGTGCGCCAGCTGTACCTGCCGGTGCGCTGGACCGGATGCATGCAGGCGCTGGGCGAGCGCGGTGTCACCCGCTTCGCCGAGTGCGGGCCGGGCAAGGTGCTGACCGGCCTGGCGAAGCGCATCGACAGGTCGTTCGAGGCCCGCGCGCTGGCCACGCCCACCGATTTCGACGCCGCGCTGGCCGACTGGAAGGCATGATCCCCGCCGACCCCCGCCGCTAGGCGGTTGCGGTCCGGCAGCCGTCCGCTGCACGGCGCAGTGCCGGCGTGTTGGTTTTATCCGCGTCCATCCGCGAGAATCCGCGGCGAACGACGCTGTACGGAGTGACAGGACTGATGAATCAACCACTGCAGGGTGAGATCGCGCTGGTCACCGGCGCCAGCCGTGGCATCGGCGCGGCGATCGCCGACACGCTGGCCGCGCAGGGCGCGACGGTGATCGGCACCGCGACCAGCGAGGCCGGCGCGCAGGCGATCGGCACCCGGCTGCAGGCAGCCGGTGGCCACGGCCGCGTGCTCGACGTGGCCGATGCGGCCTCGGTCGAGGCGCTGGTCGATGCGGTGACAAAGGAGTTCGGTGCGGTGTCGATCCTGGTCAACAACGCCGGCATCACCCGCGACAACCTGCTTATGCGGATGAAGGACGAGGACTGGCAGGCCATCCTCGACACCAACCTCAGCAGCGTCTACCGCATGTCGAAGGCGGTGATGCGCGGCATGATGAAGGCGCGCAAGGGCCGCATCATCAACATCGCCTCGGTGATCGGCGTGACCGGCAATGCCGGCCAGGCCAACTATGCCGCGGCCAAGGCCGGCGTGATCGGCTTCTCGAAATCGCTGGCCAAGGAGATCGGTTCGCGCGGCGTGACGGTGAACGTGGTGGCCCCCGGGTTCATCGACACCGACATGACCCGCTCGCTGCCCGAGGACGCGAAGAACGCACTGCTGGGCCAGATCGCGCTGGGCCGCCTGGGCGAGCCCGCGGACATCGCCAATGCCGTGGCCTTCCTGGCCGGGCCGCACGCGGCCTACATCACCGGCGAGACCCTGCACGTCAACGGCGGCATGTACATGCCGTGACACCGGACGGGGGACACTCCCCCAGCTTCACGGTTGCCGGAGCGCGTCGCTGCCCGGCGGCCTTTCCCTTACACTACCGGCCGAATCAGGGCCCTGAGCGGAGCAACTCCATGAGCACCATCGAAGAGCGCGTCAAGAAGATCGTCGTCGAGCAACTCGGCGTGAAGGAAGAGGAAGTCAACCCGAGCGCCTCGTTCGTGGACGACCTGGGCGCGGACTCGCTCGACACCGTCGAGCTGGTGATGGCGCTGGAAGAAGAGTTCGAGTGCGAGATCCCCGACGAGGACGCCGAGAAGATCACCTCCGTCCAGCAGGCGATCGACTACGTCAAGGCGCACGTCAAGAACTGATGCGTCGACGGCCGGGGCGTTTTTCGCGTCCGGCCGCTCCATGACCAGCCCGGGGCCGCGCATGCGGCCTCGTGCGTTTGCGGCGTTCACCGTGGCGCCGTGATCCAGAACCGATTGAGGAGCAATCCATGTCCAAGCGTCGCGTGGTGATCACCGGGATGGGCATCCTGTCGCCGGTCGGCAACGACCTTGCCTCGAACTGGGAAGCGATCGTCGCGGGTCGCTCGGGCATCGCCCCGATCACCCATTTCGATGCGTCCGCCTTCCCGACCCGCATCGCCGGCCAGGTCAAGGACTTCGACGCCAGCCGCTGGATCGCACCGAAGGACATCAAGAAGATGGACACCTTCGTGCACTACGGCGTGGCCGCCTCGATGATGGCGCTCGAGGATTCCGGGCTTGACGTCGCCGCGGACGCCGAGCGCGTCGGCGTGGCGATCGGCGCCGGCATCGGCGGCCTCAAGGGCATCGAGGACACCACCATCAAGTACCACGAAGGTGGCCCGCGCAAGGTGTCGCCGTTCTACGTGCCCAGCACGATCATCAACATGATCGCGGGCCAGGTGTCGATCATGACCGGTGCGAAGGGGCCGAACGTGGCGGCGGTCACCGCCTGCACCACGGCCACCCACAACATCGGCCTGGCGATGCGCATGATCCAGTACGGCGACGCCGACGCGATGATCGCCGGCGGTGCCGAATACGCGACCACGCCGACCTCGCTGGGCGGCTTCTGCGCGATGAAGGCGCTGTCCACCCACAACGAGGAACCGACCCGTGCGTCGCGTCCGTGGGACGAGGGGCGCGACGGCTTCGTCATGGGCGACGGTGCCGGCATCCTGATCCTCGAGGAGTACGAACGCGCAAAGGCCCGCGGTGCGCGGATCTATGCCGAGCTGATCGGCTTCGGCATGAGCGGCGATGCGTTCCACATGACCGCGCCGAGCGAGAACGGCGAGGGCGCGGCGCGCTGCATGCGCAACGCGATCAACGATGCCGGCATCGATGTCGCCCGCATCGGCTACATCAACGCGCACGGTACCTCCACGCCGGCCGGTGATCTGGCCGAGACGATGGCGGTCAAGCAGGCGCTGGGCGAGCATGCGCGCTCGGTGATGGTCAGCTCCACCAAGTCGATGACCGGGCACCTGCTCGGCGCCGCCGGCGGCATCGAGGCGGTGTATTCGGCGATGGCCATCCATACCGGCGTGCTGCCGCCCACGATCAACCTGGTGAACCCGTCGGAAGGCTGCGACCTCGACTACATCCCCCTCACCGCACGCGATGTGCAGGTGGACGTGGCGATGTCGAACTCGTTCGGCTTCGGCGGCACCAACGGCACGCTGGTGTTCGCCAGGGTGTAAGCCATCGGTCCCCCAGGCGAACGCGTGGGGGCCCGGTATTGCCAGGGCCCCGGCTGCGACCGACTTCCGTGGAAGCGGCCCTGGTCGCGATGCCCGGGTGGAATTGCAGGGCGCGGCAACCGCGCGCATGCGCGCTCGCACGAAGGACCGGCGGACGTACCACCGGGCGTCGCCGCGGCTTTCTTCCGGATACCACCGTGCTCATCACCCGCCAACTCGCTCCGGACACCGACCTGCTCGCGCTGCACCGGCGTGCACCGCAGCGCTATCCGGTGCTGTTGGAGTCAGTCGCGCACGGCACCGCGCAGGCGCGCTGGGACCTGTTGCTGGTCGCCGATGGCGATGGCTTCTCGCTGGGTGCCGACGGCATCACCCGCGACACCCGGGGCCACACCCTGGATGGTGGCTTCCTCGACGTGCTCGACCGGCACTGGCGTGCGCTGCGGCAGCCGCGCGAGGAGCAGCGCTGGCCGTTCCGTGGCGGCTGGGCACTGTTTCTCGGCTACGAACTGGGTGCGCAGATAGAACCGGTGCTGCAGCTGCCTCCCGCGCCCGGCGCGCTGCCGGTGGCGCAGGCGCTGCGCTGCCCGGCGGCGGTGCTGCGCGACCATGCCACCGGCGAATGCATCGCGGTGGCCGAAGCCGGACATGGCGGGCTGCTCGGATGCGTGGAGACGGACCTGTCGCAGGCGCCGCCCCCCGGATTTCCGCTCTGGACGCCGCCGGCGGCGCTGGACGAGGACGCGCCCAGCGCCTTCCTCGACGGCGTGCGGCGCATCCTCGACTACCTGGTGGCCGGCGACGTGTTCCAGGCCAACCTGTCACGCGGCTGGCAGGCATGTTTCGACGCGCCGCTCGATCCGGCACGGCTCTACGCGCGCCTGCGGGCGATGAGCCCGGCGCCGTTCTCCGGGCTGTTCGCGACCGCGGGCGGCACGGTGGTAAGCGCATCGCCGGAGCGGCTGGTGAACGTTCGCGGCGATGTCGTGCAGACCCGCCCGATCGCCGGGACCCGTCCGCGCCTTCCGGGCGATGACGATGCCGAGCGCGTGCGCGAACTGGTCGGGCACGCCAAGGAGCGCGCCGAACACGTGATGCTGGTGGATCTCGAGCGCAACGACCTCGGCCGCGTCTGCACGCCGGGCAGCGTGGAGGTGGACGAACTGATGGCCGTGGAAAGCTATGCCCATGTCCATCACATCGTCAGCAACGTGCGCGGCGTGCTGCGCGCCGACGCGACACCCGGGGACGTAATCGCCGCGGTCCACCCCGGCGGCACCATCACCGGCTGCCCGAAGGTGCGCTGCATGGAGGTGATCGCGGAACTCGAGGGCCACGGCCGTGGCGCCTACACCGGCGCGATGGGCTGGCTCAATCGCGATGGCGACATGGACCTCAACATCCTGATCCGCAGCGCCGAAGTCGCCGGGGACCGGGTGCGCTTCCGCACCGGCGCCGGCATCGTCGCCGACTCCGATCCGCAGCGCGAGCTGGACGAGACCCGGGCGAAGGCACGCGGCATGCTGCAGGCGCTCGCTGCCGACGCCGCGCCGGCGCGGGACGACGACGCCCACGCTATCCTTGCGCGATGACCAACCACCACCCCGCACCCGGCGTGCGCTGATGGCCACTTCCCGACGCTGGCGCGGCATCGGCGCCTTCCTTGCCCTGTTCGCCCTGCTCGCCGGCGGCGCGCTGTACTGGGCGTGGGATCGCTGGCAGGACTTCCAGCAGACACCGCTGGGCGGCATCGAGGCCGGCGATGGCTACGTGGTGGAACGCGGCGATTCCTTCGCCCGGGTGCTGCAGAAGATCCGCGAGGCCGGGGTGGCTGATGGCAGCGACCTCGAATGGCAGCTGCTGGCGCGCCAGCTCGGCGCGGCGGGGCGGCTGCAGGTGGGCGAGTACGCACTGGACCCCGGCATGAGCGCGCGCGACGTACTGGCCAACATGCGCGACGGCCGGGTGGTGCGGCACCGTTTCACCATCGTCGAGGGCTGGAACATCCGCGAGCTGCGCGCAGCGCTCGCGCGGGCCGTGCACCTCACCGCCGACAGTGCCGCGCTCGACGATGCCGCGCTGATGGCGGCCATCGACCGGCCCGGCGTGCATCCCGAAGGCCGCTTCCTGCCCGAAACCTATCTCTACACCCGTGGCGACAGTGACCTCGACGTGCTGCGTCGTGCCAACCGCGCACTGGAACGCGCGCTCGACGAGGCCTGGGCACAGCGCGCCGACGACCTGCCGCTGAAGACGGCCGAGGAAGCGCTGGTGCTGGCTTCGATCGTCGAGAAGGAAACCGGCATCGCCGAGGAACGGCCGCAGATCGCCGGCGTGTTCGTGCGCCGGCTGCGGATCGGCATGCGCCTGCAGACCGATCCCACCGTCATCTACGGCATAGGCGCGGGTTTCGACGGCAACATCCGCCGCAGCGACCTGCAGACCGACACTCCGTACAACACCTATACCCGCGACGGGCTGCCGCCGACGCCGATCGCGATGCCGGGCGCGGCGGCGCTGCGCGCGGCCACGCAACCGGCCGATGGCGATGCGCTGTATTTCGTCGCGGTCGGGGATGGCAGCGGGCGCCATGTGTTCTCGCGCACCTATGCCGAGCACAACGCGGCGGTGCGCGACTACGTGCGCCGCTACCGCGAACGCGTGGGCCGGTGATGGGCGGTGTGATCACGGCCGCCGGCTCGCCGGCAATGGCGACGGCACCAGACGCGATGGCCACGCATCCCCGCTTCGTCTCGCTGGAAGGCGGCGAGGGTGCCGGCAAGACCACCGTGCTCACCGCCCTGCGCGCGGCGCTTGCCGAGGGCGGTGCCGAAGTGGTGGTGACCCGCGAGCCGGGCGGCACCCCGCTGGCCGAGCGCATCCGCGAGCTGGTGCTCGATCCCGGTGGCGCGCCTGCGGTTGCCGAGGCCGAGCTGCTGCTGGTGTTCGCCGCGCGCGTGCAGCACGTGCGCGAGCTGATCGAGCCCGCACTCGCGCGTGGCGCATGGGTGCTGTGCGATCGCTATACCGATTCCAGCTACGCCTACCAGGGCGGTGGCCGCGGCCTCGACGCGGCGCGCATCGGCCTGCTCGAACGCGGCTTCGTCGGCCTGCGGCCGGGCCTGACCCTGCTGCTCGACATCGACGTCGCCCGCGGTCGCGAACGCACCCGTGGGCGCGATCTCGTGCCCGACCGCATCGAGGGCGAGCGCGACGAGTTCTTCGAACGCGTGCGTGCCGCCTATCTCGAGCGCGCCCGGGCGGAACCGGATCGCTTCCGCATCATCGACGCGGCGCCGCCCGCCGGGGTCGTGGCGGCAGCAGCGGTATCGGCGCTGCGGGAGTGGAGGATGTCGGCGTGAACCTGTCGATGGCGCTTGCGCCCTGGCAGCAACGCGCCTTCGAGCGCGCGGTGGAGGCCCTCGACAGTGGCCGCATGGGCCACGCGATGCTGCTGTGTGGCCCGGCCAGGCTTGGCAAGCGTGCAGTGGCCGACCGGTTGGCGTCGCACCTGCTGGGCGCCGGCCACGATGCGCGTGCCGCCAGCCTGATCGCCGCCGGCACCCATCCGGACCTGCTTGCGGTCGGCCTGGAGCCGAATCGCGACGGCACGCGCATGCGCACCGAGATCGTCATCGAGCAGATCCGGACGCTCACCGGCAAGCTGGCGCTCACCGCGCAGTACGGCCAGGCGCGCGTCGCGATCGTCGATCCGGCCGATACGATCAACCATGCCGCCGCCAACGCGCTGCTCAAGACGCTGGAAGAGCCGCAGCCGGGCCGCTACCTGTGGCTGGTGGCCGCCGAACCGATGCGGTTGCCCGCGACCATCCGCAGCCGCTGCCAGCGGCTGGAATTCCGCCTGCCGCCGCGCGACGAGGCGCTGGCCTGGCTGCAGGCGCAGGGGTACTCCGGCAGTGCCGCGACCGAAGCGCTGGATGCCGCGCGCGGCCATCCCGGCATCGCCGACCACTGGCTGCGCGACGGCGGCATGGCCCTGCGCGCCGCGGTGGCCGGCGACCTGGATGCCCTTGCGGCGGCGACGCTGGCGCCATCGGAAGTGGCGAAGCGCTGGACCGCCGACGAGGAGGCCGAGGCACGCCTGCGCCACGCGGCCGACCTCGCCGCGACACGTGCCGCCGGCTTGACCGACCCCACGCGAAGCCGCAGGCTCACCGCCTGGTTCGCGCAGGCCAACCGCACCCGCGATCTGCTGCGCACGACGGTGCGGGCGGACCTCGCGGTGGGCGAGCTGCTGCTGGCCTGGCGCGAGGCGATGGGCGGAACCGGACACAGCAGCAGCGCCGGCGGGCGCGGCACGAGGAGATAGCGAATGGCGGCAACCGGTGGCGGCGCGCGGCAGGGCATCCTGTCGTTGACGGTGAAGGACAAGGCCCAGCTCTACAGCGCCTACATGCCCTACCTGAAGCAGGGCGGCATCTTCGTGCCGACCGCCAAACGCTATTTCATCGGCGACGAGGTGTTCGTGCTGCTGGTGCTGCCGGAGTCCAACGAGCGCCTGCCGGTGGCCGGCAAGGTGATCTGGGTGACGCCGCCGGGTGCGCAGGGCAACCGCATGGCCGGCATCGGGGTGCAGTTCGCCGACACCCAGGAAGGCGAGAACGTCAAGGGCAGGATCGAGACCCTGCTGGCCGGCACCGCCAACTCCGAGAAGCCGACCCACACCATGTGAGCGGCGGCTGCCGCACGGAGCGTGGCGGGCGCCACGCCCCGTGGCCGCAGGTCAGGCGCTGCGCAGCGCGGGGTTGTCCCAGCCCGGGCGCGGTGCAAAGCGGTCGCCGTGGCGTGCCTGCAGGGCCCTGAGCCGGGTCAGCACGGCATCGACGCCGGTCTCGCGCACGTACTGGATCGGACCGCCGCGGAAGGGCGCGAAGCCGGTGCCGAAGATCACCCCGGCATCGAGCAGGTCGGCATCGGCGACCACGCCATCGTGCAGCGCGGCCACCGCCTCGTTGATCAGCGGCAGCACCAGGCGGTCCTCGAGGTCATCGGGTGCCCTGTAGTCCTTGGGCAGTTCGGGCTTCTTCGGTTTGCCGTCCTCCCACGCGTACAGCCCCTGGCCGTCCTTCTTGCCGCGGCGGCCGGGCTCGGGCGGCGTCGCCAGCGTGGCCGGGATCTGCAGGCCGAGATACGGCGCGAGTTCGCGGCCGACGCCGGACGCCACGTCCAGGCCCACGGTGTCGATCAGCTCGATCGGACCCATCGGCATGCCGAACTTCACCGCCGCGCGGTCGATCACCGGGCCGGGAATGCCTTCCGCGTAGGCGGTCGCGGCCTCGAGCATGTAGGGAAACAGCAGGCGGTTGACCAGGAAGCCCGGGGTGCCCGCCACCGGCACCGGCAGCTTGTCGATGGCCTTGCAGAACGCCGCAAGCCGCGCCTGCGTGGCGTCGTCCATGCCCGGGTGGCGCACGATCTCCACCAGCGGCATCAGCGCGACCGGGTTGAAGTAGTGCAGGCCGGCGAACTGCGCGGGCCGCGCAAGGCCCTGCGCCAGCCCGTCGATCGGGATCGACGAGGTATTGGTCGCCAGCAGGGCATCGGCCCTGAGCCGCGGTTCCACCTGCGCGTACAGGCCGCGCTTGGCTTCGCTGTCCTCGATGATCGCCTCGATCACCAGGTCGGCCCGCGCGACGCCCTCGCCCAGCAGGTCGGACTTCAGCCGCGCGGCGACATCCGGGCGCCTCGCATCGTCCCTGACCTTCTTCTGGAACAGCTCCTGCGCACGCGCCAGGGCCTTGTCGATGTAGGGCTGCTCGCGGTCCTGCAGGGTCACCTCGAAGCCCTTGTAGGCCGACCAGGCCGCGATGTCGCCACCCATCACGCCGGCACCGACCACGTGCACATGGCCGATGCCGTGGTGCCTACCGCCGAGCGCCTTCAGACGCTCCTGCAGGAAGAACACGCGGGTGAGGTTGCGCGCGGTCGGCGTGCCCGCCAGCCTGACCACCGACCTGCGCTCGGCCGCCAGCCGCTGCGCGGTGGAGCCGCCGCTGCGCCGCCAGGTCTCGATCAGCGCATAGGGCGCCGGGTAATGGTCCTTGCGCGCCTTGCGCGATACCTGCTTGACCATCTGCGGCGCCAGCAACTGGCGCGCGAGCCAGGTATTGGTGGCCCAGCCGAGTGCGCGCTGCCTGAGCGGCCGCTGGGCTCCCTTCAGCGCCAGCGTCGCCGCCGCGTCCAGCAGCAGCGCGGGCTCCACCACCCTGTCGACCAGGCCGATGCCGTGCGCGGCCTTGGCCGACAGCGTGCGGCCGGTCAGCATCATGTCGAACGCCGCTGGCGCACCGACCAGCCGCGGCAGGCGCACGCTGCCGCCCCACCCGGGGTAGATGCCGAGCTTCACTTCCGGCAGGCCGATGCGGGTGGAACCGTCGCTGCTGGCGACGCGGTAGTCGCAGGCCAGTGCGATCTCGGTGCCGCCGCCCATGCAGAAGCCGTGGATCGCGGCGACGGTCGGGCAGGGCAGGTCGGCCAGGCGCTGGAACACCTGCTGGCCGCGGCGGATCGAATCGCCGATCGTGCCCTTCGCATCGAACTCGGCGAACTCGCGGATATCGGCACCGGCGATGAAGCCGCGCTCCTTCCCCGACGCCACCACCACGGCCCTGGGCGGATCCAGCGCGAGGCGCTCGAGCACGGCGTCGAGCTCGATCAGCACGTCCTGCGCGAACGTATTGACCGATTCGCCTGCGCGGTCGAAGGACAGCACGAGCACGCCATCATCGCGCTGCACGGCTTTCCAATGACTGAGGCGCAGTCCGTCCAGGCCTGCAAACATGCGGCACCATCCGATAGGGTACGGGAGAGGCCCTTATGATCCAGATGTTGTTTCGCCTGCGTCAAATCCGCCCGCGATCCGCCGCCCGTCGATCGCCCCGGTAGCACCGCATCGCCGGGCGCTGCCTTGTGGCACGCAAGACCTGCCCCCAGATGCCCCTCAGGGTTCAGATACGGAACTTCCTGCCCGTTCGCGGGTCACACCGCCCAGCCACCGCGGCCGGGCCACAGGAGCTGCCGGCCGATGGCCGATATCGATACCGAACAACTGGACCAGGAACTCGTCAGGCGCGTGCAGCGCGGCGACACGGCCGCCTTCGACCTGCTGGTGCGCAAGTACCAGCACCGGATCGCGGCACTGATCGGCCGCTACATCGCGGACTGGAGCGAAGTGCAGGACGTCGCGCAGGAAACCTTCATCCGGGCCTACCGGGCGATCGGCAACTTCCGCGGTGATGCGCAGTTCTACACCTGGCTGCACCGCATCGCGGTCAACACCGCGAAGAACCATCTCGTCGCGCACAAGCGGCGCCCGCCGACCGACGACATCGACGTGTCCGACGCCGAACAGTTCGATTCCGGGATCCGCCTGCGCGACAGCGACACACCCGAACGTGAACTGATGCGCCAGCAGATGGAACAAACGGTGATGCGCGCTGTCGAAGCACTGCCCGAGGAGCTCCGGGTCGCGATCACGCTGCGCGAGGTCGATGGCCTGAGCTACGAGGACATCGCCACGCGCATGGGTTGCCCGATCGGAACCGTCCGTTCGCGCATCTTCCGGGCCCGTGAGGCGATCGACCAGGAACTGAGACCCCTGATGGACAACGACACCCCCGTGGAGCGCGCGATCCGATGATGCTTCCAGACGACAGCGACGCGCTGCAGCTGCAGCCCGATCCCGACAAGCTCTATCGCTACCACCGCCAGCAACTGTCGGCGATGCTCGATGGCGAGCTGTCGCCGGACCAGGCGCGCTTCATGCTGCGCCGGCTCGAGCACGACGCCGAACTGGCCGGATGCTGGGAGCGCTGGCAGGTTTGCGGTGACGTGCTGCGCGGCCGCCACGAGGCGCCGTTGCCCGCCGACTTCGCCGCTGGCATCGCGCTGGCGATCAATGCGGGCGCGAGGCTGCCCGATGATGCCGTGGCCGTTCCCGTGGCACCGGCCGGGCGCCGGGCCAGCCTGATGCGCTGGGGCGGCGGTGCCGCACTGGCCGCATCGGTGGCGATGGCAGCCCTGTTCGTCGGCCGCCAGATGCAGCCGCCGGCCGGGACGGATATGCCGACGCGAGTCGCCGCGAGCGCGCCGGCGCCTGCAGCCGGGGCCACGCTGCCCGATGCGACGCCGGAAGCTGTCGACGCCAGCACCCTGGCCCTGGTCAGTGCCACCGCGCTGGCGGCGGCGGAGGCGCCGCCGCGCAACGAGCAGCGGCAGGCACGCAGCGGCGTGCCCGCATCGCCAGCGGCCGCCACGCGCAGGCAGCACAGGCAGGTGGCGGTGGCCGCGCAGCCTCACGGGCCGGCTGCGGAACCCGCGGCGCTGTCGCCGTCGTCACCGCTTCCGGCGATGGCCGCCGTCGATACCGCCGTTGCCGACAGCGCACATGCCGTGCGTCCATGGCCGCGTGCCGGGGTCGCCAATCCGTTCGCCGCGGGCTACGGGTCGGAGGCGATGCAGGTGCGCACCTATCATCCGTTCGAGCCGCAGATCGATGCGCGGCCCCGTCCCCGCCCGACGCTGGTCTGGCCGATGCCGGTCGGCAGCCTCGATGTCGGCGCGCCTGTCGATGGCACGCCTGTCGATGGCATGACCCCCGCGACGCCCGGCGTCCAATGACCCGGACGCGACGGCCGTCGCGTCGATATCCCACACAGAACCGGTCGAGGATCCTTCCCAGATGAAGAAAGCGCTGCCCCTGGTTGCCGTGGTCGCGATGACCGCCGCAGCCACCACCGCCATCGTGTTGCCCGTCGCCACCGCCGAACCCCAGGCCGCGACCACCGCGCCCGCCCAAGCGGCGCCTGCTGCCCCGCAACTGGTGACCGGCCTGCCGGACTTCACCCGCCTGGTCGAGCAGGTCGCGCCGGGCGTGGTCAGCATCGAGGTGCTGGTCGGTGCGCCAGCCGCGCGCGCCCAACCGGGTGGGCAGATGCCCGACAACGAGATGCTGCCGGAGATCTTCCGCCGGTTCTTCGGTCCCGGCTTCCAGCTGCCCGGTGCGCCCGGCGGCCCCGGTGCCGACCCGGGCATGCCGCGCGGCACCTCCACCGGCACCGGCTTCGTGATCTCCACCGACGGCTACGTGCTCACCAACCACCACGTGGTCGAGAACGCGCAGACGGTCACCGTGCGGTTGCAGGACCGTCGCCAGTTCGAAGCGGAGATCGTCGGCAGCGACCAGGAATCCGACGTCGCGCTGCTGAAGATCGATGCCAATGGCCTTACCGCGTTGCGCACCGGTGACGCCAGCCTGGTCAAGCCGGGGCAGTGGGCGGTGGCGATCGGTTCGCCGTTCGGTCTCGAGCAGTCGGTCACCGCGGGCATCGTCAGCGCCACCGGCCGTTCCAATCCGTACGCCAACCAGCAGTACGTGCCGTTCATCCAGACCGACGTGGCGATCAACCGCGGCAACTCCGGCGGCCCACTGCTCAACACCCGTGGCGAGGTGATCGGCATCAACTCGCAGATTTTCTCCAACACCGGCGGCTTCCAGGGCGTGAGCTTCGCGATCCCGATCGACATGGCGATGAACGTCGCCGAGCAGATCAAGGACACCGGCTCGGTGCAGCGCGGACAGGTCGGCGTGCTCTTCAACGCGATCCCGATGACCCAGGAACAGGCGCGCGGCTTCGGCCTGCCCGACACCCTGGGCGCGCTCGTCAACGAAGTGGTGCCCGACAGCCCCGCGCAGAAGGCCGGCATCGAGCCCGGCGACGTCATCCGCGCGGTCGACGGCACCCGCATCTACCAGCCCAGCGAACTGCCGCCGCTGATCGGCAACAAGGCACCGGGCACCCGCGTCAGGGTCACCGTGTTCCGCGAAGGCCGCGAGCGCGACTTCACGCTGACGCTGGCGCCCCTCGACCGCAGCCTCGCCAGTGGAGGCGCCGGCAGTGCCACGCCGCAGCCGGGTGCCGCGCCGTCGGCATCGTCGAATCCGCTGGGCCTGGTCGGCGAGCCGCTGGCCGATGCGCAGCGCCGCCAGCTCGGCGTGGAAGCCGGCAAGGGCGTGCGCATCGGTCGGGTCGAGGGCCTGGCCGCACGCCGCGCCGGCATCCAGCCGGGGGACGTGGTGCTGCGCGTGGGCCGCGACGAGGTCAACTCGCCGGCGGAGCTCGATCGCGCGCTGCGCGACGCCAGGGCCGGCGATACCGTGATGCTGCTGGTACGCAACGCCCGCGGCAGCCAGTTCATCGCGGTCACCCCGCGCGCGGAATCCGAGTAGGCGGTCATCCCCGCTGCAACCGCGTCGCCCCTGCGGGGGCGACGCGCACGGGTCGAGGAGTCGGCCGGGGCGTCCATTGGCGGGCCTGCGCCCTGTGCGACAATGGCACGTTTTTCGCCCCCCGACGCCGACGCGCCACCCCCATGACCCATTCGATGCGGAATATCCGCAACTTCTCCATCATCGCCCACGTCGACCACGGCAAGTCGACGCTCGCCGATCGCATCATCCAGCTGTGTGGTGGCCTCACCGCGCGCGAGATGGAAGCGCAGGTGCTCGACAACAACCCGATCGAGCGCGAGCGCGGCATCACCATCAAGTCGCAGTCGGTGTCGGTGCCGTACACGGCGCGCAACGGCGAGACCTACCACCTCAACTTCATCGACACCCCCGGGCACGTCGACTTCTCGTACGAGGTCAGCCGCTCGCTGGCCGCCTGCGAGGGCGCGCTGCTGGTGGTCGACGCCGCCCAGGGCGTGGAAGCGCAGTCGGTGGCCAACTGCTACACCGCCATCGAGCAGGGCCTGGAAGTGGTGCCGGTGCTCAACAAGATCGACCTGCCCACCGCCGACATCGATCGCGCCAAGGGCGAGATCGAGGCGGTGATCGGCATCGACGCCAGCGACGCGGTTCCGGTCAGCGCCAAGACCGGCCTGAACGTGGAGGAGGTGCTGGAAGCGATCGTGCATCGCATCCCGGCGCCGGCCGACCGCGGCAGCAACAAGCTGCAGGCGCTGATCATCGACTCGTGGTTCGACAACTACCTGGGTGTGGTGTCGCTGGTGCGCGTGATGCAGGGCGAGATCAAGGCCGGCGACAAGATCCAGGTGATGTCGACCGGGCGCTGGCACCAGGTCGACAAGGTCGGCGTGTTCACGCCCAAGCGCAAGGAAACCCCGTCGCTGCGCGCCGGCGAGGTGGGCTGGATCAACGCCAGCATCAAGGACGTGCACGGTGCGCCGGTGGGCGACACCCTGACCCTGATGGCCGATCCGGCCGCCGAGCCGCTGCCGGGCTTCCAGGAAATGCAGCCGCGCGTGTTCGCCGGCCTGTTCCCGGTCGATGCCGAGGACTACCCGGACCTGCGCGAAGCGCTCGACAAGCTGCGCCTCAACGATGCCGCCCTGCGCTTCGAGCCGGAAAGCTCCGAGGCCATGGGCTTCGGCTTCCGCTGCGGCTTCCTCGGCATGCTGCACATGGAGATCGTGCAGGAGCGCCTGGAACGCGAGTACGACCTCAACCTGATCAGCACCGCGCCGACGGTCATCTACGAAATCCTCAGGACCGACGGCGGGATCATGCGGCTCGACAACCCGGCACAGCTGCCGCCGGTCAACCAGATCGAGGAAATCCGCGAGCCGATCATCCGCGCCAACATCCTGACCCCGCCGGACTACGTGGGCGCGGTGATCACCCTGTGCGAGGAAAAGCGTGGCAGCCAGATCGGCATCACCTATATGGGCAGCCAGGTGCAGGTCGCCTACGAGCTGCCGATGGCGGAGGTGGTGCTGGACTTCTTCGACAAGCTGAAGTCGGTGAGCCGCGGCTATGCCTCGCTCGACTACAGCTTCGTGCGCTTCGATGCCGGTCCGTTCGTGCGCGTGGACATCCTGATCAACGGCGACAAGGTCGACGCGCTGTCGGTGATCGTGCACCGCAGCCACGCCGACCGCCGTGGTCGCGAGCTCACCGAGAAGATGAAGGACCTGATCCCGCGGCAGCAGTTCGACGTCGCCATCCAGGCCGCGATCGGCTCGCAGATCATCGCGCGCACCACGGTCAAGGCGCTGCGCAAGAATGTTCTGGCCAAGTGCTATGGTGGCGACATCTCGCGCAAGAAGAAGCTTCTGGAAAAGCAGAAGGAAGGCAAGAAGCGCATGAAGCAGGTCGGACGCGTCGAGATCCCGCAGGAAGCCTTCCTCGCCGTGCTGAACACCAGCCGCGATTCGTGATCACCGTGGTGCACGCCCGGTCGCCGGCACGCGCAGCGCGCGTGCACGCGCCGGCGGCGTGCGCCAGCCGTCGCACAGCGCGGCTGCAAAGGAGCATCCATGAAGTGGTTTGAAATCGGACTGGTCAGCCTGACCTTCCTGAGTGGCCTGATCTGGCTGCTCGACCGCCTGGTCTTCACGAAGGCCCGTGCACGCCGCGGCGGCCTGCTCGGCGCCGACGAGCCGGTGATCGTCGACTACGCGCGCAGCTTCTTCCCGATCCTGGCGGCGGTGCTGATCCTGCGCAGCTTCATCGCCGAACCGTTCCGCATTCCGTCGAGTTCGATGATGCCGACGCTGCTGATCGGCGATTTCATCCTCGTCAACAAGTTCTCCTACGGCCTGCGGCTGCCGATCAACAACCACAAGGTCATCGCGATAGGTGAACCCGAGCGTGGCGACGTGGTGGTGTTCCGCCCGCCGCACCATCCCGACCAGGACTGGATCAAGCGCGTCATCGGCCTGCCCGGCGATACCATCGCCTACCGCGACAACACCGTCTACGTGAACGGCGAGGCCTTCGACTACATCGATGGCGGCAGCTACGAGGGCCGTGGCCGTGGCGAGGAGATGACCGGGGCCACGCTGCTGCGCGAGGAGATGCCCGGCCGCAGCCATGAGGTGCTCGAGATCACCGGCCTGCCGTTCCGTGATCCCGGCGAGGGCGAGTGGACGGTGCGCCCGGGGCACTATTTCGTGATGGGCGACAACCGCGACCGCAGCGACGACAGCCGATTCTGGGGCGAATTGCCCGAGAGCCAGCTGCGCGGCAAGGCGTTCCTGATCTGGATGAACTGGGACGGCGCCGCCGGTGGCGTGGGTTTCGACCGCATCGGCCGCAGCATCCGTTGACCATCACCGGCGCGGCCCTGTCCAAGGGGCCGGCCTGCCGCTAGCATCGCAGCCGGACATGCACCTTTCGGGGAGAAGGGCAATGAAGCAGAAGCAGAAGGGGATGACCCTGCTGGGGTTCGTCATCGTGCTGTCGGTGGTGGGGTTCGCCGCCTACATCCTGATGAAGCTGTTCCCGATGTACTCGGAGTACTACAGCGTGCGCCAGGCGATGAAGGGGCTGTCGCAGGAGCCCGGCATCGCCACCCAGGACCCGGCACGCATCCAGGACCTGTTCTTCCGCCGGCTGTACATCAGCTACTCGGAGAACGTGAAGAAGGAGCACGTCAAGTTGCGCCGGATCGACAACGGCTGGCAGATGGACGTGAACTACGAGATCCGCCGTCCGCTGGTGGGCAACCTCGACGTGGTCGGCAAGTTCAACGCTTCGCAGGCGCTGACCCGTTCGGGCGCCGGCGAGTAATGCCCGTGCGTGCACGCGATGGCCGGCGGTGAACCCTTCGGCCACCGGTTCGGCGAGCCGGGCCTGCTGGTGCAGGCGCTGACCCATCGCAGTGCCGGCGCGCCGCACAACGAGCGACTCGAGTTCCTCGGCGATGCGCTGCTCGGCCTGATCGCCGGGGAGGCGCTGTACCAGCGCTTCCCGCGGGCCGACGAAGGTGCGTTGACCCGCGCGCGCGCCGAGCTGGTGCGCGAATCCACGCTTGCCCGCATCGCCCGCCGGCTCGATGTCGGGCCGCGGCTGATGCTGGGGCCGGGCGAGATGAAATCCGGCGGACACCGTCGCGATTCGATCCTCTCCGATGCGCTGGAAGCGGTGATCGCGGCGATCTACCTGGACGCCGGCTTCGCGGCCTGCCGCAGCGCGGTGCTGGCCTGGCTGGAACCGGAACTCGAAGGTTTCGAGATCAACAAGGTCTGCAAGGATGCCAAGACCCGGTTGCAGGAATGGCTGCAGGGCCGCCAGCGCCCGCTTCCGCAGTACGAATTGCTGGCCGAGACCGGCGACGAGCATGCGCGCACGTTCGTGGTCGCATGCCGGATCAGCGAGCCGGCATTGATAAGCGAAGGCGAGGGCGGCTCGCGACGCGCGGCCGAGCAGGCCGCGGCGGCGGCCGTTCTCGAGCAGCTGGAAGCGGCGCGCTGAGGGGCCGACCGCGCGGGTGGGCGGTGGCTGGGCGCAGGCGCCGGGCATCGCCTTCGCCCGCTTCGACCGTGCCGACGCATACAATGCCGGCATGACGTCCGAAACCTCCTACCGCGCCGGCCACGTCGCCGTGATCGGCCGCCCCAACGTGGGCAAATCCACCCTGATCAACGCCCTGGTCGGCGCCAAGGTCAGCATCGTCTCCAACCGGCCGCAGACCACGCGCCATCGCCTGCTCGGCGTCGCCACGCTGCCCGGTGGCCAGCTGGTGCTGGTGGACACGCCGGGCCTGCATCGCGAGCAGGGCAAGTCCAGCGCCACCGCGATGCACCGCATGATGAACCGCGCCGCGCGTGGTGCCGTCGAGGGCGTGGATGCGGCGTTCCTGGTGGTCGAGGCCGGTCGCTGGGAAGACGAGGACAGCGCAGCCTATGAGCTGCTGCATGGCAGCGGCGTGCCGGTGCTGCTGGTGGTCAACCAGGTCGACCGCATCAAGGACAAGGGCGCGCTGCTGCCGTACCTGGCAAAGGTGTCGGAAGGCCGCGAGTTCGCAAGCGTGCACCCGGTGTCCGCGCTCAAGCGCAAGGGCCTGGACGGGCTGGTGGCCGCGGTGCTGCCACTGCTGCCGCAACAGGCCGCGCTGTACGAGGAGGACGCGATCACCGACCGCAGCGAACGCTTCCTGGCCGCCGAGCTGCTGCGCGAGCAACTGATGCGCCAGCTGGGTGCGGAGCTGCCGTATGCCACCACCGTCGAGATCGAGCGGTTCGTCGACGATGCCGGCATGGCGCGCATTTCCGCGGTGATCTGGGTCGAGCGCGAGGGCCAGAAGGCCATCGTGATCGGCAAGGGCGGCGCGCGGCTCAAGGAGATCGGCGCCAAGGCGCGGCTGGGCATGGAGCGCCTGTTCGACCGCAAGGTGTTCCTGGAAACCTGGGTGCGCGTGCGCGAGGGCTGGTCCGACGACGAGGCCGCGCTGCGTGCGTTCGGCTACGAGGATCCGGGCCGCCCGGACCGCTGATCGCCACCGGCGCCAGCGCTTTCCGGAGCCCCTGCGATGCGCTACACCGGCGAACCGGCCTTTGTCCTGCATGCGCGGCGCTGGCGCGAGACCAGCCTGCTGGTGGAGGTGCTGAGCCTGTCGCACGGGCGCCTCGGCCTGCTGGCGCGCGGCGTGCAGTCGCCACGCCGCCATGCACTGCGCGCGGCATTGCAGCCGCTGCAGCACATCCGCTTCGACGCCGTGCAGCGGGGCGAGCTGGCGACACTCGCCAGTGCCGAAGCCATCGACCGGGCCCCGACGCTGGCCGGTGACGCGGTGCTGGCCGGCTTCTACGTCAACGAACTGATGCTGCGGCTGGCGCCGCGGCAGGATCCGCATCCGGAGCTGTTCGAGCTCTACGCGACGCTGCGCCAGCGCCTCGCGGCGCCCGGGCTGGCGTGGACCCTGCGCCGCTTCGAGCGCGACCTGCTGGATGCACTGGGCTTCGGGCTGGCCTGGGATGCCGACGGCGACGGTGCCGCGATCGATCCCGCGGCGCGTTACCGCATCGATTCCGAATACGGCGCGCGCCGGGTGCTGAGCGAGCGCGGGGGCGAGCGCAGCCGCGCCGCGACCGGCCGCGCGCTGCTGGCGTTGGCTGCGGACGAAACACCGGATCCCGAGGACCTGCCCGGGCTGCGCCGCGTGCTGCGCGACGTCCTCGCCCACCACCTGGGCGCGCGCGGGCTGAAGTCCTGGGAGCTGATGGCCGATCTCGGCCGGCTCTCGGGGTCGGGCCCGTTGCCGGCACCGGTGCAGGCCGCGGACTGACGGCCTGCCGCCACGGGTGCCGGTCGGCGCGGGGCGGGGCTCAGGCGGTACGCACCGCGCGTGGCGTGGCGAATGTCTGGTCGGTGGCGTCGACGAAGCCCTGCAACGCGGCATCGTCGTCGGGCATCGCCTGCAGCGCCTGCACCGCGTGATCGACGCGGGCGGCGCCGACGAAGCCGGCGCTTGCCCGCAGCTTGTGCAGTGCCCCGCGCAGGCGGTCGTGATCGTGCACCCGCGCCGCGGCCAGTACCTGCTCGCGGGCTGCCGGCAGTTCGGCCAGGAACAGGTCGCGCAGCGCGGCCACATGCGTGGGGTTGCCGCCCAGCGCACGGGTGGCAGCCTGGTCGTCCCACACCGGCGCGCCGCCGGCGGGCTCGCGTGGCAGGGCGGGGCTTGCGGGTACGCAACGGCCGTCCAGGGCGGCGCGGATCGCGTCCTGCCAGGCGGCCGCACTGAGCGGCTTGATCGCCACGTCGACGAAGCCATCGGCCAGCAGGCGCCGGCGTTCACTGTCGTCGCAGGCGGCGGTATGGGCGATGGCCGGCGTCTCCAGGCCGTGTTCGCGCAGCCGCCGCAGCAGGGCACCGCCATCGCCGTCGGGCAGGTTGGCGTCCACCATCCACAGTGCGTACCGATGCGTCTTCGCCAGCGCATAGGCCTCGGACAGGCGGTCGGCGGTATCGACCTGCGCCGGCAGCGCGGCGGCCGCGGCCTGCAGGAACAGGCGGCTTGCCGGTTCGTCTTCGACCAGCAGCAGACGGGGCGTGCTCGGGCCGCTACGGTCCATGGGTATCCTTCCTGGATGGGTCGCCTCCTCATCCTACTCCTCGCCGCCCTGGGCTGCGCGCTGCCCACCCCGGTGGCCGCGCGCACGGCCGAAGCGACGATCCAGCGGGTGGAGACGGCGGTCGCCGAGCTGCATGGAGTGCGCGTGCGGCTGCACTGGCCGCAGGGCGCGGAGGACGGCGAGCTGCACCTGCGCGCCGAGCGCATGGAATCCGCCACCCTGGGCTACCACTTCCGCGACCTCGACTGGCGCTGCCCGCTGCGGCGGCCCGACACCGGGGCCTGGCACTGCCAGGGCCCGCTGCGAGCCGGCAATGGCCCGCCGCTGGCGTTGGCGGTGGTGCTGGACGCATCGGTGGTGTCGGCACGGCTCACGCAGGGTGCCGCCGTGGTGGCCGTGCAGCGCAGTGCCGGGGCGCCCGATCCGGTCCGCATCGACCTCGCGCAAGTGCCGCTGGCGTGGGCCACCGCGCTGATCCAGCAGGCGGCGCCCACCCTGCAGCCCCAGCGCGGCAGGCTCGATGGGCGCGTCGACGTGCATGTGGCCGCCGCGGCCCCGTTGCGTATCGAGGCGGGCCTTCATGGCCGCGGACTGGCCTTCGATTCCGACGACGGCACGCTGGCCGGGGAGAACATCGACCTGGCGGTCGATGTCGACTACAGGCAGCCCGATGCGGCCCACCAGCTTGCGCTGCGCGGGACGTTGCGCGGCGCCAACCTGCTGCTGGGCGCGGCCTATCTCGAACTGCCGCCGGCGCCGATCGCGCTGTCGCTGGATGCGCAGCGCGAGCAGCCCGACGCGGGCTGGCGGTTCACCCATCTGCGCTGGGACGACGGTGCGGCCCTGCGCGCCGAGGGCGCGGTGGCACTCGGCGCGGACGCGTCGTTGCGTGCGATGGACCTGCGGTTGCACAGCGACGATGCGGCGCTGCTGCCGGCGCGCTACCTGTTGGGGTGGCTGGGCGTGGCCGGCGTGCCGGGGCTGGCCCTGGCCGGCACCATCGATGCACATGTGCGGATGGTCGATGGCGCGCTTGCCGGGATCGATGCCGGCCTGCGTGGCGTCGACGTCGTCGATGGCCGCGGCCGCTTCGCCTTCGCCGGGCTGGACGGCGACCTGCGCATCTCCGAAGGCGCGCCGGTGGACAGCGCACTGTCCTGGCGCGGCGGCAGCCTGCAGGCGGTGGAATTCGGTCCGGCGCGCCTGCCGTTCCGCAGCGTCGCCGGCCGCCTCGACCTGCGCGAGGACGTGGCCGTGGAGATGCTCGATGGCCAGCTGCGGTTCTCCGGCCTGTCGCTGCTGCTGCCGACGCAGGGGCAGGGAATGCGGATCGAATCCGGCCTGGCGGTCGACGGGTTGCGCCTGGGCGAACTCGCCTCGGCCTTCGGCTGGCCGGCGTTCGCCGGCACGCTCAGCGGCGAGATCCCGCGCATGCGCTATGCCAACCAGCGCCTGGACTTCGAGGGTGGGCTGGCGATGCATGTCTTCGACGGCGAAGTGCGGTTCGGCTCGCTGTCGCTGGAACGGCCCTTCGGCGTGGCGCCGTCGCTGTCGGCCGACGTCGAGCTCGACGACCTCGACCTCACCATGCTCACCGGCGTATTCGATATCGGCCAGATCGATGGCCGCCTGCATGGCCGCTTCGACGGGCTGCGCCTGGTCGACTGGCAGCTCGCCGCATTCGACGGTGAACTGCATACCGAGCCGCGCCGGGGCGTGCGCCAGCGCATCAGCCAGCGCGCCGTACAGGACATCTCCAGTGTCGGCGACGCCTCGTTCGCGGGATCCCTGCAGGGCCAGCTGATCGGCCTGTTCGATGACTTCGGCTACCGCCGCATCGGCATCAGCTGCCGCCTGCGCAACGAGGTCTGCGAGATGGGCGGACTGCGTTCAGCGGGCAACACATTTACTATCGTCGAAGGCTCCGGCCTGCCGCGGCTGGATGTCGTCGGCCACAACCGCAACGTCGACTGGCCAACGCTGGTGGAGCGCGTCGCGGCGGCAGTGGGTGGCGACGTCGCACCGGTGGTGGAATGACCGCTTCGCCCTTCAGGAGAGATCGATGATCCGCTGGTTCGCCATGTTCGCCACCGCGCTGGTGCTGACCGCCTGCGTCACCATCAACGTGTACTTCCCCGCGGCCGAAGCGCGTGAGGCTGCGCGCGAGTTCGTCGACGACGTCATCGGCCGCAAAGTCGCGCCGGAGGGCACGACGCCACCCGGTGGCATGGCGCGCGGCGGCAGCTTCCATCCGCTGATGCTGCTGGGCATCTCCACCGCGCATGCGCAGAGCCCCGACATCACCATCCGCACCCCGGCGATCGAGGCGATCCGCTCGCGCATGGCCAGCCGCTTCCAGTCCTCGTTGTCGGCGCATTTCGATTCCGGCGCGCTGGGGTTCACCAATAACGGCGAAGTGTCCGTGCGCGATGCCGGCAGCATTCCGATGGCCCAGCGTGCGCAGGTGAACCAGGCCGTGGCCGAGCAGAACCGCGATGCGCGCGCGGTCTACCGCGAGATCGCCGTCGCCAACGGCCGGCCCGACTGGGAGCCGCGCATCCGCCAGGTGTTCTCCGAACAGTGGGTGCAGCGCGCCAAGGACGGCTGGTGGTACCAGGATGCGGACGGCAGCTGGCGGCAGAAGTAGGGCTGCCCGGCGGCATCTGCGACAATGACCGGCTTCGTCCGCAGCAGCAGTCCGCCACGTGGCCCGACTCGACCAGACTCCGTTCCCGCTCGATATCCTCGACCTCAGCCATGACGGCCGCGGCGTCGCCCGCCGCGACGACGGCAAGGCCGTGTTCGTCACCGGTGCACTGCCCGGCGAGTGCGTGGTGGTGCGCCAGACCGCGCGCTCGCGCAGCTTCGACGAGGCGGTCACCCTCGAGGTCGAGCGCGCCTCGCCCGATCGCGTCGAGCCGCGCTGCCCGCATTTCGGCGTGTGCAGCGGCTGCGTGCTGCAGCACCTGGACGAGTCGAAGCAGATCCTCGCCAAGCAGCGCGTGCTGCTCGACAACTTCACCCGCATCGGCCATGTGACGCCCGAGCAGGTGCTGCCGCCGTTGACCGACCTCCCATGGGGCTATCGCCGCAAGGGCCGGTTCTCGGTGCGTCGCGTGGAAAAGAAGGGCAAGACCGTGGTCGGCTTCCGCGAGCTCGACCCGCGTTTCGTTGCCGACCTGTCGATCTGCTACACCGCGATCCCGGCGGTCGGCGAACGGGTCGAGGCACTGTCGGCGCTGGTCGATTCGATGGATGCGCGCCGCGAGATCCCGCAGATCGAGTTCATCGCCGGCGACGAAACCATTGCGCTGGTGTTCCGGCATCTTTCACCGCTGTCGGATGCGGATCGCGAACGCCTCGTGGCCTTCGCGCAGGCGCACGGTTTCGCGGTCTTCCTGCAGCCCGGTGGGGTGGAGTCGGTGCACGCGCTTTGGCCACAGGATCCGCCGCTGGCGTTCCGCCTGCCGCAGTGGGACGTGACGCTGAAGTTCCGCCCGCTCGACTTCATCCAGGTCAACAGGGGCCTCAACGAGAAGATGATCGCGCGTGCCATCGAGCTGCTGGATGCGCAGCCGGGCGAGCGCGTGCTCGACCTGTTCTGCGGGCTCGGGAATTTCACTCTGCCGCTGGCACGCGGAAGCGCGCAGGTGGTGGGGGTCGAGGGCGATGCGGGGCTGGTGGCACGCGCGCGCGAGAACGCCGTGCTCAATGCGCTGGGCAACGCCGAGTTCCATGCCGCCGACCTGACCCAGCCACTGGATGGCAAGCCCTGGGCGCGGCTGGGCTTCGACCGCCTGCTGCTGGACCCGCCGCGCTCCGGCGCGGACGCGGTGCTCCGGCAGCTGTCGCTCAAGGGGCTCAAGCGCATCGTCTACGTCAGCTGCCATCCCGGTTCGCTGGCGCGCGACGCCGGCTATCTGGTCAACGAGCGCGGCTGGAAGCTGCGCGCCGCGGGGGTGATGGACATGTTCCCGCATACCGCGCACGTGGAATCGATCGCGCTGTTCGAACCGTGAGCACCGCGGAGGCTATGCATGGGCGTTGAGATCGAGCGCAAGTTCCTGCTCCGCAATGAGCGCTGGCGCGTTGCGGTGGAGCGCACCGTGGTGATGGCGCAGGGCTACCTCAACGATGCCGCCGCGCTCGACACCGGTGCGCAACGGGCCTCGGTGCGGGTGCGGCTGCAGGACGACGTGGCCTTTCTCAACATCAAGTCGCGCGAGGTGGGCCTGCGCCGCCAGGAGTTCGAGTACCCGCTGCCGGTCGACGAGGCGCGCGCGCTGCTGGAACTCTGCGTCGGCGGCCGGATCGCGAAACGCCGCCACCTGGTGCGCCATGGCAGGCACCTGTGGGAGATCGACGAGTTCGAGGGCGACAACGCCGGGCTGGTGGTCGCCGAGATCGAACTCGGCGACGAGCAGGAAGCATTCGAGCGACCGGACTGGCTCGGCGACGAGGTCACCCACCTGCAGCGCTATTACAACCTGGCCCTGGCAGACCGTCCGTACCGCGAATGGAGCGCCGGCGAGCGCGGCGCGTAATCAACATGAACCCGGCAGGCCGCGTTGCGGTTCTGCGACAATGCCGCGCAGGCACGAGGGCGTGCCGATGGAGATCCCCGCATGCTCGTGATCGGCGTCGCCGGCACCGAACTCACCGCACAGGAACGCGACTGGCTGCAGCACGATGCCTGCGCCGGCGTGATCCTGTTCACCCGCAATTTCGCCTCGCGTGCGCAGGTGGCGGAACTGTCACAGGCGATCCGGGAAGCCGCGCCGCGGCCGCAGCTGGTCTGCGTCGACCAGGAAGGCGGCCGCGTGCAGCGCTTCCGCGACGGTTTCGCCGCGCTGCCGCCGCTGGAGATCTTCGGCGCGCACTACCGCGACGACCGCGAGGGCGCACTGGCGGCCGCCCGCGAGCACGCCTGGCTCATGGCCAGCGAAGTGCGCGCCACCGGCGTGGACCTGAGCTTCGCCCCGGTGGTGGACCTCGGACGTGGCAACCTCGCCATCGGTGACCGCGCGTTCGATGCCGATCCCGAGGTGGTCGCTGCGCTCACCCGTGCCTATGTCGAGGGCATGCACGATGCCGGCATGGCCGCCACCCTCAAGCATTTTCCCGGCCACGGTTCGGTGCGCGAGGACACCCATTTCGACAATGCCATCGACGACCGCCCGCTCGACGGGATCCGCGCACATGACCTGGTGCCGTTCGTGGCCGGAATCGAGGCCGGAGCCGATGCGGTGATGCTGGCGCACGTGGTGTATCCGCAGGTGGCGCCGGAACCGGCCGGTTATTCCAGCCGCTGGATCAACGGGATCCTGCGCGAGGAGATGGGCTTCCGCGGCGTGGTGTTCTCCGACGACATCGGCATGGCCGCGGCCCACGGCGTCGGCGGCGTCAGGGCGCGCATCGATGCGCACCTCGATGCCGGTTGCGACGTGGTGCTGGTCTGCCATCCGGAACTGGTGGCCGAGTCGCTTGCGGCGGTGGAAGGCCGCAGGCTCAACACGATGGCGCTGACCGGGCTGATCGGCCGCGGCGCGCTGGGCTGGGACGGCCTGCTCGCCGACCAGCGCTACAACGCGGTGCGCGGCACGTTGCCAGGAGGATCCATCGCATGACGCCCAGACTCGCCGACGCGCTCAAGGGCGCGGAATGCCTGCACGACCGCGCAGCCCTCGAGGCCGCGATCGCGCGCATGGCCGATGCCATCCACGCCGATTACGCCGGCGACGACACGCCGCCGCTGTTCGTCACGATCATGCATGGCGGCATGCCGTTCGCGACCCAGCTCGCCTTCGCCCTCGGCGAACGCGGCATGGACGTCGAGTTCGAATACCTGCACGCCACCCGTTATCGCGGCCAGACCCGCGGCTCGGGACTGGCCTGGCTGCATCGGCCGGCGACGTCGATGCGCGACCGCCGCGTGCTGCTGGTCGACGACATCCTCGACGAGGGCCATACGCTGCTCGCGGTGACCCGCTGGTGCGAGGACCAGAACGCCGCCGACGTGCGCGTCGCCGTGCTTGCCGACAAACTGCACGATCGCCGCGTCGAGGGCATCGCCGCCGACTACACCGGCGTCGAGGTGCCCGACCGCTACGTGTTCGGTTACGGCATGGATTTCCACGAGCAGGGCCGCAACCTGCCGGCGATCTACGCGCTGGCCGAATGATTCCTGCCGTCCTGACCCCGGCACCTCCACAGGAACCGCGATGATCAACATCGACCTGGCCGTCATCGGTGGCACCGGCCTCTACCGGATCGCCGAACTCGACAACGTCGACACCCACCAGCCACCGACGCGCTATGGCGCGCTGTCGGGGCCGGTGCGCGTCGGCACGCTGGAAGGCCTGCGCGTCGCGTTTCTGGCCCGCCATGGCGAGGGCCATTCGGTGCCGCCGCACCGCATCAACTACCGCGCCAATCTTGCCGCGCTGCAGGCCCTCGGCGCGCGCCGGGTGATCGCGCTCAATACCGTGGGCGGCATCACCGAACGCTTCGGGCCACGCGTGCTGGCCTGCCCGGACCAGCTGATCGACTACACCTGGGGGCGGACGTCCACGTTCTGCGAGGAAGAGGGCACCGACGTCCTGCACGTCGATTTCGGCGAGCCGTATACCCCGTCCCTGCGTGCGCAGCTGCTTCAGGCCGCGCGCGCGGCCGGGGTCGATGTCGTCGATGGCGGCTGCTACGGCGCGACCCAGGGTCCGCGGCTGGAGACCAGGGCCGAGATCGCCCGGCTGCGCCGCGACGGCTGCGACCTGGTCGGCATGACCGGCATGCCCGAAGCGGGACTGGCGCGCGAGCTCGGGCTGGAATACGCCTGCCTGGCGATCGTCGCCAACTGGGCGGCAGGCTGCGCGGATGCGGACGAGATCACGTTCCAGGAGGTGCTGGACAATGTCGCCGCGGTCTCCGCGTCCATACCCGCCATCCTGCGTCGCTTCCTGACGTCCTGAGATTGCAAACCGCGACCGTTTGCTTCGATACTCGGCCCCGTGCGCCGATTGGCGTGCGCTATCGAATCCAGACGAAGGTGGAAGGGTTATGCAATACGGCACAGTGAAGTGGTTCAACGACGCCAAGGGTTTCGGCTTCATCGCGCCCGAGGACGGCGGGTCGGACGTATTCGTCCATTATTCGGCCATCGATTCGAAGGGCTTCCGCAGCCTGCAGGAAGGCCAGCGCGTGAGCTACGAAGTGACCCAGGGCCCGAAGGGCGCGCAGGCGACGGGTGTGGCGCCGGTCGCGTGAGCCACGGACCACGGTGACCTTGATGCCCCGCCCAGTGCGGGGCTTTTTTGTGGTTCTGCTCCCGCCTGCGGGGGATGCCGTACGGATGAAGTGCCTCCGTACGTGCGGCGCCGCCGATTGCGACCTGAGCTCCGACCAGGCGGGGACGGCTAACCGGTCAGGTGGCTGCGGCGAAGGCTCGCAGCCAAGACACACCGAGGCGTTCCTTGATCTTCTCCATGCGGCGGTAGTGGTGGACGCAAAGCGTGAATGCCCGGTGCGGGGTCCTGCGAGGTGCCTCGTTTGGCGCCGCGCCGCTCGTCGCGCGCACCGGGGGGTGTGCTCCCCCGGCCGGAGTCCGCATCCAGCTACCACGGCCGGCCGCCGGCCAGCCATGGCCGGCTGGGAGCACACCCCCCGGTGCACGCGACGGGCCCAGGCATTCGCCGGCTTCGGCACGGACATCAAGAGCGGCTGCGCGCCGCCGGCCGGCCACGATCCGGCTCTGGCTTTTGTTCGGGGCATCCGGGATATGAGGTTCCATGTCCGGATGGAGCTCCCCCGATCGGGAGGAGAACCTTTATGTTCCCGTCAACGCCGACATGGAGGCTGCCATGAATGCCGAGGCCTGGAACCAGCCGCCGGAGTTCGCGCCACGCGATCTGTGGCAGGACGACGTTGCCCTGCGTGAAGCGCTCCCGCGCGAGGGCGGCGGTGGATGGGAGGCGGCCGTGGCACGCTACGGCGCGCTGGCCGGTGGCCGTCTGTACGCGCTCGGTTTCGACGCCAATCGCGACCGCCCGCGCCTGCGCACGCACGACCGCTTCGGCGAGCGCATCGACCGGGTCGAGTTCCACCCGCATTACCACGCACTGATGGAGGCGGCGATCGGCCATGGCGTGGCCGGGCTGTCCTGGCGCGAACCCGCCCCTGGCGTGCATGTCGCGCGCGCGGCGCTGAGCTACCTGCATCACCAGGCCGAAGCCGGCACCAGCTGCCCGTTGACGATGACCCATGCCGCGGTGCCGGTGCTGGCGCGCGAGCCGCGGTTGCAGGCATGGGTGGATGGCATCCGCGCCTGCGCGTACGACCCCGACGACGTGCCCGCCGCGCGCAAGCGCGGGCTCACCGTCGGCATGGGCATGACCGAACGCCAGGGCGGCAGCGACGTGCGCAGCAACCGCACCCGCGCGCTGCCGCTGCAGGCCGAGGGCGAATACCTGCTGCAGGGCCACAAGTGGTTCTTCTCGGCGCCGATGTCGGATGGCTTCCTGGTGCTGGCGCAGGCGCCCGGCGGACTGGGCTGCTTCCTGCTGCCACGCTGGCGACCGGATGGCATCCGCAACGCGTTCCGCCTGGTGCGGCTCAAGGACAAGCTCGGAGACTGGGCCAACGCCTCCAGCGAGGTGGAGTTCGACGATGCCTGGGCGCTGCGTATCGGCGACGAAGGACGCGGCGTGGCGACCATCCTGGAAATGGTCATGCTGACGCGGCTGGACTGCATGCTGGGCGCGGCGGCGCAGATGCGCATGGCGGTGGCGCATGCGCTGCATCACGCTCGCCACCGGCACGCCTTCGGGCGTGCGCTCGTCGGGCAGCCGCTAATGCGCAACGTGCTGGCCGACCTGGTGCTGGAGAGCGAGGCCGCACTGGGGCTGGCGTTGCGGGTGGCGCGTGCCGTCGATGCCGCCCCGCGCGACGCCGGCGAGGCCGCGTTCGCACGCATTGCCACCGCGATCGGCAAGTACTGGATCTGCCGGCGTGCGCCGTCGGTGGTCAACGAGGCGCAGGAATGCCTGGGCGGCGCGGGCTATATCGAGGAATCGATCCTGCCGCGGCTGTACCGGCAGGCGCCGCTGAATTCGATCTGGGAAGGCAGCGGCAACGTGCAATGCCTCGACGTGCTGCGCGCACTGTCGCGCGAGCCGGCGTCGGGCCGCGCGCTGCGCGTGGAGTTGCAGGCCGCCGCGGGGTGCGACAACGACTACGACGCTTCGCTGGCCGCGCTTGTCGCGGTGCTCGATGCGGCCAACGATCCCGCCGCGCGCGAGTTCACCGCACGCGGTCTGGTCGAACGCCTGGGGCTGCAGCTGCAGGCGGCGGTGCTGCTGCGCGCGGGCAATCCGCTCGCCGGCCTGTTCTGCCGCAGCCGACTGGCGGGCGACCACGGTCTTGCCTTGGGCACCCTGCCAGCGGATGCCGGCACCGATGCCGCGATCGGGCGCGCCCTGCCGGAATGAGGCGCGTCGATCGCGGGGGGCGTTACAGCCAGTCCTGCAGCGAGATGCCGAGGCCGATATAGGTGGCCTTGTGGTTGTAGTCGATCAGGCTCTCGCCGTAGCCGTGGAACACCTGCAGGTGGCCGCGGAAATTGCGGAAGGTGGGGTGGATCGGGAAGCCCCAGTCGAACTGCAGCGCGCCGCGCGACTCGTCGCCGCCGCGCAATGAATGGCGGCCCATCATCGTGAAGCGGTGGTCGCCGCGGACATGCATGAGGGTGACGTCGCCGCGGCCCATGTAGTCGGCGATATCGGGGTTGTCGTCGTCGCTGCCGTCCTTCAGGTGCACCCAGGGCCGCGCCACCAGCGCCCAGTTCTCGCGGTCGAAGCCGAAATTGAACATCAAGCGGTTCCAGCTGCGCGAGAGCGGATCGCCGCGGCCGTTGGACTGGTGGTTGATGCCGATCGCGCTCATCCGGCCACTCCAGCCACCCGGCAGGCTGTAGCCGTTGCGGAACACCAGCAGCACTTCGGGTTCGTAGTTGGTCTCGCGGAACGGGCGTGATTCGTCGCCGTTGTAGGTCTGCCAGCGCGAGCTCTGGGTATAGCCCATCCAGATGTCGCCGTTGTCGCCGAACAGGTTCTCCACCGCCTTGGTCTTGAAGCTGATCTGGAACTTGGTTTCCAGGCTGTCGAGCGACTGCGGCCCGGTCACCGTGTTGTCGGGGTTGGGCGACGACGGCGTGTCGTTGACGTCGCTGGTCCAGAACGCGGGCAGCAGGTACAGCGGCTTGTACACGCGGAAGTTGAACAGGCCGAGCTTGGAGTCCCTGGCGAGTTCCCAGCGGCTGTCGAGCAGCGAACCCTTGCCGACGTTGGCGATGGCGTCGACCTGGCGGTTGTCGGCCTCCACCTGGAACATCGAGCCGCCGAGAGTGATCGCATCGAGCACCTCCGGCTGCGCCGCCACGTCGGCGCGTGCCTGTGCGGCCGCGGCATCGGCCGCCTCGGGGCCGGGCTGGCTGCGACGTGCCGTATTGTCGTAGCACTGCAGCCGCTGGGCATCGTTCTCCAGCCCCACGCATGCGGAAATGTCGAGGGGATGCTGCACCTGCTGGGCAATGGCGTCGCTGGCGAAGCAGAGGGCAAGGCCGGTGGCAAGTACGCGCGGCGCGGGGAGTCTGGGCATGGAGGCTCGGATGTGGGGTGCAGCGGAGGATTGAATGACGCCGCCTGTGGTCAGCGTGTGGTCCACCAGGACAGCGCGAAGACGCCGATCATTGCGAAGGCCAGCATCAGTTTCAATGCGACGGCGACGACCACGCCGACCCAGGTGCCCACGCCGACCCGGGTGGCAGCGCCGAGGTCACTCGCGCCGATCCGGCGCCGGTGCCAGAGCTCGCCTGCCATCGCCCCGGCGAACGGGCCGACGAAGATGCCCGGAATGCCGAAGAAGATGCCCACGAAGGTGCCGACCACCGCACCGGCCAGCGCCTTGCGGCTGGCGCCCACGCGCTTCGCGCCCATCGCCGTGGCCCAGAAGTCGACCAGCAGCGACAGCACCGTGAGCAGCGCGAGCAGGCCCAGTGTCAGCCCGCCGACGTGGACGAAGCCGTCGGCCCAGGCGGCCAGCAGCATGCCGGCGAATATGAGCGGGATGCCGGGAATCGCCGGCAGCACGGTGCCCACCAGGCCGATCACGACGAGCAGGATGGCGAGGGCATGGAACAGCGGTTCGGTCTGCATGGCACGTCCGGATTGGAAGGGTTGGAGGCCGCGGTGGGGCCCGCGAGAACGGATTGCATTCTCCCTGAACCCGCGATAAGTTGGCCGCGCTGTGTTTGTCAAGGTCACCGTGAAACGTGGCCCGGATGCAGTCGATTCGTGTTGGATGCACCCGCGTGGTTCCACCGGTCCGCTACATCGAACGCTCTGCGCTTCCCCCTTGCAACCAGCCGCCGGCGACGGCGTACCCATCAATGAGGTCCAGGCAGTCCGTTCGAGGGAGCAAGCGCAATGTCAGATCGTGAAACGGGTACCGTGAAGTGGTTCAACGACGCCAAGGGGTTCGGATTCATCAGCCGTGAGAGCGGCGAGGACGTGTTCGTGCACTTCCGCGCGATCCAGATGCAGGGGTTCAAGAGCCTCAAGGAAGGCCAGCGGGTGAGCTTCACCGTGGTCCAGGGCCAGAAGGGCCTGCAGGCGGACGCGGTGCAGGAAGCCTGATCCGCAAACCCGCTCGACAAGAAAACCCGGCCATCGGCCGGGTTTTTTCTTGCAGGATGGGTGGCTTACAGCGCCCAGGCACGTCCGTCGCGGACCTGCACCGGGGAGCCTTCGCGCAGGCCGCTGACGTCCTCCTGCACCATGACCACGGTGCGGCCATCGTTGAGGCGCACGTGCACGTCGTAGTAGTTGCCACTGCCGGTCCGGTTCTGGATCGCGTTGCCGGCGACGGCGCCTGCCACCGCGCCCGCGCCGGTGGCGACATTGCGGCGGCCGTCGCTGTCGGTGTTGCGTCGCGCGATCTCGCGCCCGGCCGCTGCGCCGACGATGCCGCCGATCAGCGGGCCGGCGACGTTCGGGCTGCTGTCGGGGCGGCGCTCGATGCGCGTCACCGTGCCGCAGTCGCGGCAGTTGGCGCTGTTGTAGCCGCCGTAGCCGCTGCCGGAACCGTAGCCCGAGCCGTAGCCGGGGGAGGTGGCGCAACCGGCCAGGGCCAGGGCGGCCGCTGCGGCGGTGGTAAGGAGCAACGGGGTCTTCATGGCATCTCTCCGCTTCGGATGGTGATGCGCGACAGGGCGCGCACGCAGCGAAAGTAGGAGCGTCGCCGTGAACAGGCCGACAACCCGGCCGGGCGGACTGCAGGAGGGCGCTCTGCCGCCCGGGCCCGGTTCACGCGACGGTCCGTCGCGCAGCGACCGTCAGCCGCGGAAATCCTGGTGGCAGGCGCGGCAGGCGTTGCCGATGTCGCGCGTCGCGGTGCCAAGCGTGCCGCAGTTGATCGGCGGCGAGGCCAGGCTGGCATCGAGGGTGCGGCGCATCTGGCTGGCCGCGGTCGCGAAGCGCCTGTCGTCGCGCAGGTCGTGGAATGCGGGTTCGAGGTCGTCCGCCATCACCCGCAACGTGCGCAGGTGGGGCAGGGTATCGGTGGCCTCGCAGCGGTTCTGCTCCACCTTGGCGCGCAGCTGGTCGAGATGCCATTGCTGTACGTGCATGACGCTCGACGGGAAATGGTCGGCACGCGCCTGCAATGCGCGCATCAGCATCACCGTCGCCACCACGCCCATCACCAGCCCCAGCACGAACAGGAACAGATAGCGCTGCGCGGCGGAGGCGCGCGCGGATGGCGGGCGGGGCTTCTCGGCGGGCGTGGACATCGCGGTCTCCTTGGCGGGCGGGCGGATCATAGTACGCACCCCCGCGGTCGCCGCGTGGCGGGCGGCAACTAGAATGTCGTCCATGGACAGCACCTGGACCGATCGTTTCCGCGGCATCGACCGCCTCTATGGCGACGGCGCGCTTGCCGCGCTCGCGCGCACGCACGTGGCCGTGATCGGCCTCGGAGGCGTCGGTTCGTGGACGGTGGAGGCGCTGGCGCGCAGCGGCGTGGGCAGGATGACGCTGATCGACGCCGACGATCTCTGCGTCTCCAACACCAACCGCCAGCTGCCCGCGATCGCCGGCCAGTACGGGCGCGGCAAGGCCGAGGCGATGGCCGAGCGCTGCCGGGCCATCAACCCGGCGATCGAGGTGACCGCGGTCGCCAGCTACCTGACCCCCGGCAACCTCGACCAGCTGCTCGGCCCGGGCTACGACCTGGTGGTGGATGCGTTCGACAGCTTCCGCGCCAAGGTCGAGGCGATCGCCTGGTGCCGTCGCCGCAAGCAGCCGATCCTCACCGTCGGCTCGGCCGGTGGCCGCATCGATCCGACGCTGGTACGCATCCGCGACCTCTCGCGCACCGAGCACGACGCGATGCTCGCGCTGGTGCGCAAGAAACTGCGTGGCGAGTTCAATTTCCCCAAGGGTCCGAAGCGCTACTTCGGCGTGCCGGCGGTCTATTCCCTGGAGAACGTGCGCTATCCGCAGGCCGACGGCAGTGTCTGCGGGTTGCGGCCCAAGGTCGATGGGGAAGCCGCGCTGAAGCTCGACTGCGGGGCCGGCCTGGGCGCCGCGACCCATATCACCGGCACGTTCGCGTTCGCCGCCGCGGGCAAGGCCATCGCGATGCTGCTGGCGCGTGCCGAGAAGGCGCGCGACGTGGCCTGAGGCCGGTCAGCCGCCTGCGGTCATTGCGCGAGGCCGAACAACCGGCAGGCATTGCGGGTGGTGGCCTCGGCGAGATCGCCGGGTGCCATTCCGCGCAGCCCGGCCACCACCTCGCAGACGCGGGGCAGGCGTGCCGGTTCGTTGCGCTGGCCGCGGTGGTCGCTGTCGGGCTGGTCGGGCGCGTCGGTTTCCAGCACCAGCTGCTCCAGCGGCACCGCCGCCACCACCCGGTGCATGCGCTTCGCGCGCTCGTAGGTCACCGGCCCGCCGATGCCGATCAGGAAACCCAGCCGGTGCAGCTGGCGCGCCTGTTCCTCGCTGCCGGCAAAACTGTGCACCACCCCATGCACGCTGCCGATGCGCCGGATCGATCGGATCACAGCATCCACCGCGCGTCGTGCATGCACGATCAGCGGCAGGCCGGTGTCGCGGGCAAGTTCCAGGTGGCCGTCGAACCAGCGCTGCTGTGCGTCGAGGTCGAGCCCTTCGAGGTAATGGTCCAGACCGCATTCGCCGATCGCCACCGGCCGTTCGCGGCGGACCCAGGCCTCGAGCACGTCGAGATGCCCGTCGGCGTGGTGTTCGAGGAAGGTCGGGTGCATGCCGTAGGCCGCATGCAGGCCCGGGTCGAGCTGGCAGGCCTCGCGCAGCAGTGGCCATTCGTCGGCATGGGTGCCCGGCAGGATCTGCCGGGTCACGCCAGCCGCGCGCGCGCGGGCGACCACGGCCTCGCGGTCAGGATCGAACTCGCTGGCGTCCAGATGGCAGTGCGTATCGACCAGCATCATGCGTCGGGTGCTCAGCGCTGGCGCCGCGCCTGGCCATCGATCGGCGGCCGGCCGTCCGGTGTCGACGCGTCGTTGCGCTTTACCCGTGCCAGCAGCAACGTGCCCAGGCCGAGCAGGAGTTCGTCCACCAGCGGGATCGGGTCGGGCACCACCAGGGTCAGCGCGAACAGGGCGGCGGTCACCGCGAACAGGCGTGGATAGCTCAGGCGACCGAGCCAGCGCAGCATGGGACCAAGCAGCAGATAGCGCATGCGACGACTCCGTATGACGGGGATGACCGGCTCGACGTCACGCTATCACGCAGGCTTCGGCGCAGCGTTCAGGGATTGTCCGGGGTAAGCGTTTTCGCCGCGGCATCCGTTCAGGAAGGACATGCTCGAATCCGGCCAACGCTTCGCGACGAGCGAGCCAGGAGAGAAACCATGAAGAACAACACCCTCGCCATCGCCCTCGCCTCGCTGCTTGTCGGCGGCGTGGCTGTCGCCGCCTTCCAGAGCAATCGCGACGAGGTGCCGGCCACCGGCGCGTCGTCGGGTGTGTTCGAGACCGTCGATGGCGACCAGGCGCTGGTCGCGGATGCCATTCCGGTGGGCGGCCGGGTCGAATACGCGGACGTGGTGAACGTCGAGCCGATCACCGAGCGCCGCGATCTCTATGCAAGCGTGATCGGCAGCGCGCCGATCCACGAGACCACCACCAGCACCACGCCGCGCGAGGTCTGCGAGGACGTCGTGGTGCAGGAGCGCCTGCCCGAGCGCGACGGCAATGTCGGCGGCACCGTGGCAGGCGCGGTCATTGGCGGCCTCGTCGGCAACCAGGTGGGCGGCGGCAATGGCCGCAAGCTCGCGACGGCGGCGGGCGCGACCGCGGGCGGCTTCATCGGCAACCGGGTCGACCGTAATCATGTGGGTGGTCGCGTGGTGGAACGCGTCGACCGCCAGTGCCGCACCGTGCAGGACTCGTCGCAGTCGTCGCGGGTGGTCGCCTATGACGTGACCTACCGCAACCCCGACGGCAGCACAGGCACGCTGCGCACCGACAGCAAGCCCGGCGAGCAGATCCGCCTGGGGGCCGAGGAGGTGCCGGTGGCCTATGACGTCACCTACCGCTTCGACGGCCGCGAACGCACCGTGCGCATGGAGCAGCGCCCCGCCGGCGAGCGCCTGCCGGTGCTCGATGGCCAGGTCGTGACCCAGACCGCCGCGGTCGACGACGACGTGCGGATGCAGTAACCACGCCGGGCACGCGCCCGGCCGCTGACGGCGATGGGAAGGGAAGGGCCGGATCATGTCCGGCCCTTCTTCGTTGGGCGTGACCGGCTGTCCTGGCGGCCCGGCGCGCGAACCGGGTCCGTGGTCCGTGGCCCCGCGCGGCCGGGGCGATACAATCGCGGCTTTCCGCACGCGCGAACGCCATGGCCCTCAATCCGTACGATCTCTACGACATCCGCTCACTCCTGACCGAGGAGGAACAGGCCGTCCAGGACGCCGTGGCGCGCTTCACCGACGAGCGCGTGCTGCCGATCATCGGCGAGTGCTTCGACGAGGGGCGGTTCCCGAAGGAGCTGATCCCGGAGATCGCGGGGCTGGGCCTGCTGGGTGCGACCCTGCCCGCGCAGTACGGCGGTGCCGAGCTCAACTACGTCAGCTACGGGCTGATCTGCCAGGAACTCGAGCGCGGTGACTCCGGCCTGCGCAGCTTCGCCAGCGTGCAGTCCTCGCTGTGCATGTATCCGATCTTCGCCTACGGCACCGAAGAGCAGAAGATGCGCTGGCTGCCGTCGATGGCGCGCGGCGAAACCATCGGCTGCTTCGGCCTCACCGAACCGCACGGCGGTTCCGACCCGGCCAACATGAAGACCCACGCGAAGAAGGACGGCGCGGACTGGGTGATCAATGGCTCCAAGATGTGGATCACCAACGGCAACCTCGCCGACATCGCGATCGTCTGGGCGCAGACCGACGACGGCATCCAGGGCTTCGTCGTCGAAAAGGACTTCGCCGGCTTCACCGCGCAGGAGGTCAAGCACAAGATGAGCCTGCGCGCATCGGTGACCAGCGCGCTGTTCTTCGACAACGTGCGCGTGCCCGAGGCCAACCGGCTGCCGAACGTGAAGGGCCTCAAGGGCCCGCTCGGCTGCCTGACCCAGGCGCGCTATGGCATCACCTGGGGGCCGATCGGTGCGGCGATTGCCTGCCTCGACGAAGCGCTGGAGTATTCCAAGGAGCGCATGCTGTTCGGCCGCCCGGTCGCGGCCACCCAGAGCGCGCAGATCAAGATGGCCGACTGGGCGCGGCGCATCACCTCCGCGCAGCTGCTGTCGCTCCAGCTCGGCCGCCTGAAGGACGCCGGCAAGATGCAGCCGACGCAGGTGTCGCTGGCGAAGTGGAACAACTGCCGCATGGCCATCGACATCGCGCGCGAGGCGCGCGACCTGCTGGGCGGCGCCGGCATCACCACCGAGCATTCGCCGATCCGCCACGCGCTCAACCTCGAATCGGTGATCACCTACGAGGGCACCGAGACCGTGCACCAGCTGGTGGTGGGCCGCGAACTGACCGGCATCAACGCGTTCTGACCTGCCGGTCTCCGGCGTGCGCCGGGGCCCGCGTCCGCTGCACGGGAGACCGCTCGATGCCATCGGGCCCTGGGGACTTCGCATGCCGCTTCCCGATATCCGCATAGAAACCGCGCGCCTGGTCCTGCGCCTGCCGCAGGCCGGGGATTTCGACCGCTTCGCCGAACTGATCGGCGACGAGGACGCGGCGCGCTGGATCGGCGGCCACATGCCGCGTGCGGCCGCGTGGCGCAAGTTCCTGCAGCAGCCCGGCGCGTGGATGATCCAGGGCTTCGGCATGTTCTCCATCGTCGACCGCGACAGCGGCCGGTGGCTGGGGCAGGGCGGGCCGTGGCGGCCGGACGGCTGGCCGGGCAACGAGATCGGCTACATGCTCCATCGCGATGCGTGGGGCCGGGGTTACGCCACCGAGGCGCTGGCGGCGGCGATCGACTGGGCGCTCGACACGCTCGGTTGGGACGATTTCGTCCACTGCATCGCGCCCGAGAACATCGCCTCGAAGAAGGTGGCGTCGCGGCTCGGTTCCAGCTTCCTCGGCATGGCCACGCTGCCGCCGCCCTACCAGGATTCGCCCTGTGAGGTCTGGGGCCAGACCCGCGCGCAGTGGCACGACACCCGCAGGCAGCGCCGCTGACCGCGCTGCATCCGCAACCTCCCCACCAGGCATTCAATCGACATGTTCGCAGCCGTACCCAGTCCGATCCCCGCCCGCATGAAGGGGCTCAACCGCGCGGAAATCTGCGACGTCAATTTCCAGGAGTTCGTGCGCGGCTGGAACGGCCGCGCCGATGCGCGTCCGTCCGATCACGAAGCGATCCTGGACGGCAGCGCGCTGGCGGCGCGGGCCTTCCGCGAGCTGTTCGAATCGCAGCTGATCAGCCGCCATCTCGACCTGATGGCGCGCGTGCTGCGCGTGCAGAACAAGGTCTTCTACACCATCGGTTCCAGCGGCCACGAAGGCAATGCCATGGTCGCGCGCGCGACGCGCCACACCGATCCGGCCTTCCTGCACTACCGCAGCGGCGGCTTCATGGCCGAGCGCTTCCGCAAGCTGCCGGGCATGGATCCGGTGATGGATTCGGCGCTGTCGTTCGCGGCCTCGAAGGAGGATCCCGCGTCCGGCGGCCGCCACAAGGTCTGGGGCAGCAAGCCGCTGTGGGTGCTGCCGCAGACGTCCACCATCGCCTCGCACCTGCCCAAGGCCTTCGGAACCGCGGTGGCGATCGAGCAGGCCCGCCGCATCGGCCATGCGCTGCCGATCCCGGCCGACAGCATCGCCATCTGCTCCTTCGGCGATGCCTCCAGCAACCACGCCACCGCGCAGACCGCGTTCAACGTCGCGGCGTGGACCGCGTACCAGAAACTGCCGGCGCCGGTGCTGTTCGTGTGCGAAGACAACGGCATCGGCATCTCGGTGAAGACGCCCGACGGCTGGGTGGCGCGCAACTTCAGCCAGCGCCCGGATCTGGACTACTTTGCCGCCGACGGCCTTGACCTCGCCGCCGGCTACGGCGATGTGCAGCGCGCTGTCGAGCACTGCCGCCGCACCCGCCGCCCGACCTTCCTGCACCTGCGCACCACCCGGATCATGGGCCACGCCGGCACCGACTTCGAGATCGAATGGCGTTCGATCGAGGAGCTGTGCGCGGTCGAGGCCACCGACCCGCTGCTGCGCTCGGCCGCGATCGCGCTGGAATCGGGGCTGATGTCGAAGGACGATGTCCTCGACCTGTACGAAGCCACGCGCGCCAAGTGCTTCGCCGCCGCCGAGGACGCCGACCGCCGGCCGCGCCTGGAGTCGCTGGAGGAGGTGATGGCGCCGCTGGCGCCGTACACGCCGGACGCGGTGGCCGCCGAGGCGGCGCGCGCCGACTACGGCGACCGCCGCCTCGAGGTTTTCGGTGGCGAAGCGAAGCTGCCCGAGAACCAGCCGCCCAAGCACCTTGCCATCCAGATCAACCAGGCGCTGCACGACCTGTTCGCCAAGTACCCCGAGACCCTGCTGTTCGGCGAGGACGTGGCGCAGAAGGGCGGCGTCTACACGGTCACCAAGGGCCTGCAGAAGGCCTTCGGCCCGCGCCGCGTGTTCAACACGCTGCTGGACGAAACCGTTATCCTGGGCCTGGCCCAGGGCTACGCCAACATGGGCCTGCTGCCCATGCCCGAGATCCAGTACCTGGCGTACTTCCACAACGCCTGCGACCAGATCCGCGGCGAGGCGGCCAGCCTGCAGTTCTTCAGCAACGGCCAGTACCGCAACCCGATGGTGATGCGCATCGCCTCGCTGGGCTACCAGCGCGGCTTCGGCGGGCACTTCCACAACGACAACTCGATCACCGCGCTGCGCGACATCCCGGGCCTCGTGGTCGGCTGCCCGAGCCGCGGCGACGACGCGGTCACCATGCTGCGCACGCTGATGGCGCTGGCCAAGGTCGACGGCCGCGTCTGCGCCTTCCTGGAACCGATCGCGCTGTACATGACCAAGGACCTGCACGAGGCCGGCGACGGCGGCTGGCTCACCACGTACCCGTCGCCGGACGAGGCGATGCCGCTGGGCGCGGAGCGCGTCTACGATGCCGACGCCACCGACCTCGTCGTCTTCACCTACGGCAACGGCGTGCCGATGAGCCTGCGTGCGGCGCGTGCGATCGAAGCCGCCCATGGCTGGAAGGTGCGGGTGGTGGACCTGCGCTGGCTGCTGCCGTTGAACGAAAACGCGATAGCCCGCCATGCCGGCGAGTGCGCGCGCATCCTGGTGGTCGACGAGGGCCGGCGCAGCGCCGGCGTGGGCGAGGGCATCATCACCGCGATCACCGAGGCGGGACTCGGCCACAAGCCGCTGCGGCGCGTGGTCGGTGCCGACACCTTCACCCCGCTCGCGGGCGCCGCGTTCCTGGTGATTCCGTCGGAGGACGATATCGTCGCCGCGGCCGCGGAGCTGGCGGAGGGCTGATCCGCCGGCAGCGTCCGCCGCAGGGCCGGATCAGGGCCCTGCGTGGTCGTCGTGCATTCTTCGCCTCGGCCGGGACCTTGGCGAGCACGCCATAGTCCGAATCCTCGCTGGCGTCGGTCTCCAGCGTCGGCTGGTTGGCCGGATCGCGCTGGCTCCCCCTGCGGGGAGATGCCGGCCAGAACTCAGTCCGCGAACTGCACGCGCACTTCCACCCGGCGGTTCGGGGCGAGGCAGTCGCGCAAGGCGTCGCCGCGGATGCCTTCACAGGCCGCCACCGGCTCCACGCTGCCGCGTCCCACCGCGGTGATGCGCTCGGCGGGCACGCCGCGGTCGACCAGGTAGTCGCGCACCGCATTCGCGCGCTGCTCCGACAGGCGCAGGTTGGCGCGGTCGTTGCCGATGCGGTCGCTGTGGCCGATCACGTGCACGATCTCGAGCGGGCGCGCGGACAGGCGGGTAGCCAGGTCGTCGAGCGCGGTGCGGCCCTCGGCGCTGAAGTCCTCGATGCTGGCACTGCCGAAGGCGAACAGGCCGTCGGCGGACAGGCGCTCGAGGAACGTGGAGGGCAGCTGCGGGACGGGTTCCGGGCCCGGTTCGGGCGCCGGGGCCCGGCTGGCGCAGGCGGCAAGCAACAGCGTGGAAAGCGCCGCGGCGGCGGCGGTCGGTACGAAGCGCATGGTAGTTCCCCTTCCTCTGGATGCGGTATCAATACATCGACTGCGTGAAAGCGGTATGGCGTCCTGCCCGATGCGTCCGCGGTCCGGGCGCCACAACGATGACCGTGCGCGAATATGGGCCGCGCGGGCCCGCCGGATCAAGCGGTGATGATCAGCGCGCCAGGCCGTCCAGTAACGGAAGTGCCTCGACCGGCGTGTCGCCGACCCGCAGATCGGCCGGTGGCGGGTCGAGTGGCAGCACCGCAAGCGCTTCCGGTCCCTGCGCGCAGACGATGCGCCCGCCCCCGGTGGCGGCGCTGACCTCGTCACCCGGCGACACTGCGCCGGCGCCGATCGCCAACCGCGCCAGGCCGCGCTTCACCTGTCCGAGGAAGTGCGTGCGGGCCACGATTTCCTGGCCGGGGTAACAGCCCTTCTTCACGCTGAAGGCGCGCAGGCGATCCAGCGACAGCTGCTGCGGCGTCCACTGTTCCAGTTGCGACGCCTCCAGCCGCGGCAGGCCATGGGCGAGGTCGAGCGCACGCCAGCGGCCATGGGCGACCGGATCGATCGTCGCCGGGGCGCCACCCAGGCGCAGCGTGCGGGCATCGCCCACGCCGCCGAGATCGAGCTCGGTCGCGCCATCCTCATCCACCGAAGCCTGCGCGCCACGGGCGCTGCCCGGCGCGGCGAACGCCCCGGCCACGGTCACGTCCGCGTCCACTGCCAGGGTGAGCTTGCTGCGGAACACGAAGCCCTGCAGTCGCGCCACGAGCCCGGCGGGGTCGGCGTCGAGCAGCAGCAGACGCAGGGTTTCGTCGTCCACGCGCAGCAGGGCGAACAGGGCGACCACGCGACCCTTGGGCGTCAGCCAGCCGTTCCACTGCCACTGGCCTGTCGCCAGGCCCGCCACGTCGTTCATGAATTGCGCCTGCGCGAACGCGATCGCGTCGCGGCCGTGCATGCGGATCACATGGAGGTCGGGGATGGCGAAGAAAGCGCCAGAGCGGCTGTCCGACTTGTCGAGCATGGGCGTGGGAACTAGAATCCGTACGGTGAAGAACCCGGCCATGATAGGCGAAAGCGTCCCGACTCCGGATCCGGATCAGGCGGCCACGCCCGCCACGGAACCGACGCCCAGGCCGGTGGAAATCGGCGGACGCGACGGCCCCGAACCCACCCGATACGGCGACTGGGAAAAGAACGGCCGCTGTATCGACTTCTGATTCCAGCCACGCGGCACCGCCGCCAGCGAGGAGATTGCCAGCGATGGCGAATCGCGAACGCCCTTTGTCACCCTTCATGCTTGGACAGACGTACCGGTTCCAGCTGACGTCGCTGTTGTCCATCCTGTTCCGCATTGCCGGCATCGGCATCACCGTCGGCGCATTCGTGTTCGCCTGGTGGCTGCTCGCCGTCGCGCAGGGCGGTGACGCCTACGAACGTGCCGCCGCGTGCCTGGCCTCGCCGGTCGGCATGGTCGCGCTGTTCCTGTTCTCGCTGGGCATGGTCTACCACCTGCTCGCCGGCATCCGTCACCTGCTGTGGGATGCGGGCTGGGGCTTCGAGCTGCCGGAGGTGTACCGGTCCGGCTATGCCGTGGTCGGCCTGACGCTGGTACTGACGGCGGCGATCTGGTTCGTCGCGCTGCGGGGTGGTGCATGAGCGACGTCAAGGCAAACGTGACGGCTGCGCCGGTGCGCCGCGACCTCCGCACCCCGCTGGCGCGTGCGCTCGGCCTGGGCTCGGGCAAGTCGGGCACGTCGCATTTCTGGTGGATCCGGGTGACCGCGGTGGTGCTGGCGCTGCTGGTGCCGTGGCTGGTCGGCCTGCTGGTGTCGATGATCGGCGCCGACCTCGACAGCGTGCGCGAGACCATCGCGCGGCCGTGGAACGCGATCCTGCTGACGCTGTTCGCGGTGTCGATGTTCTGGCACACGCGGATGGGCCTGCAGACGATCATCGAGGACTACATCCACACCCGTTCGCTCGAGATCGCGCTGCAGTTCCTCGCGATCGTTGCCTGCACGCTCGGCGCGCTTGCCTCGCTGTACGCGATCGCCCGCATCGCGCTCCTGTAATTCCGCAGTGTCCGAAGCCCCGGAGTATCGGGGCGAGGGTGCCGTCGAAGCGGCTCCCGCCGACACTTTCGCCCCTCTCCCGCGTGCGGGAGAGGGGATGGGGTGAGGGCCAGGGCGCATCGCCGCCGCCTCCCCGCGCAACCAGAGACCCAGCATGACCTCGACCTACAAGATCACCGAACACAAGTACGACATGGTCGTCGTCGGCGCCGGCGGCGCCGGCCTGCGTGCCACCTTCGGCCTCGCCGCCAAGGGGCTGCAGACCGCCTGCCTGACCAAGGTGTTCCCCACGCGCTCGCACACCGTGGCCGCGCAGGGCGGGATCTCCGCCGCGCTGGGCAACATGGGCGAGGACGACTGGCGCTACCACTTCTACGACACCATCAAGGGTTCGGACTGGCTGGGCGACCAGGACGCCATCCAGTACATGTGCCGCGAGGCGATCCCGGCGATCATCGAGCTCGAGCACCAGGGCGTGCCGTTCTCGCGCACCGAGGAGGGCAAGATCTACCAGCGCCCCTTCGGCGGCATGACCACGCACTACGGCAAGGGCACCGCGCAGCGCACCTGCGCCGCGGCCGACCGCACCGGCCACGCGATGCTGCACACGCTGTACCAGCAGTCGCTCAAGCACGACGCGCGCTTCTTCATCGAGTACTTCGCGCTCGACCTGATCATGGACGAGGACGGCGCCTGCCGCGGCGTGCTCGCACTCGACATGGCCGAGGGCACGCTGCACCTGTTCCGCGCCCACGGTGTGGTGCTGGCCACCGGCGGCTACGGCCGCGCGTACTTCTCGGCGACCTCCGCGCACACCTGCACCGGTGATGGCGGCGGCATGGCGCTGCGCGCAGGGCTCGGCCTGCAGGACATGGAGTTCGTGCAGTTCCATCCCACCGGCATCTACGGCGCCGGCTGCCTGATCACCGAGGGCGTGCGAGGCGAAGGCGGCATCCTGCGCAACGCGCAGGGCGAGCGTTTCATGGAGCGCTACGCGCCCAACGCCAAGGACCTCGCCTCGCGCGACGTCGTCAGCCGTTCGATGACCATCGAGATCCGCGAAGGCCGCGGCGTCGGTGCCGACAAGGACCACATCCACCTCGACCTGACCCACCTCGATCCCAGCGACATCCACGAGAAGCTGCCCGGCATCGCCGAGAGCGCGCGGATCTTCGCCGGCGTCGACGTGACCCGGCAGCCGATCCCCGTCATCCCGACCGTCCACTACAACATGGGCGGCATCCCGACCAACTACCGCGGCGAAGTCGTCCAGCTCAAGGACGGCAACCCGGATGCGATCGTGCCGGGCCTGTACGCGATCGGCGAGGCCGCCTGCGTGTCGGTGCACGGTGCAAACCGCCTGGGCTCCAACTCCCTGCTCGACCTGGTGGTGTTCGGCCGCGCGGTGGCCAACCGCTGCGCCGAGACGATCAAGAGCGGCGCGCCGCACAAGCGCCTCGCCGACGATGCCTGCGACCGTTCGCTGGCCAACCTCGACGCGCTGCGCCACGCCACCGGCAGCACGCCGACCGCGGAGATCCGCGACCGCATGCAGCGCACGATGCAGATCGACGCCGCGGTGTTCCGCACCGGGCAGACGCTGGCCGAAGGCGTGCAGAAGATCCGCGAGATCCATGCATCGTTCGCAGACGTCAAGGTCAGCGACCGGTCGCTGGTGTGGAACTCGGACCTGATCGAGACCTTCGAGCTGCAGAACCTGCTCGGCCAGGCCCTGGCGACGATCGTCTCGGCGGAGAACCGCAAGGAGTCGCGCGGCGCGCATGCGCGCGAGGACTTCCCCGACCGCAACGACACCGAGTGGCAGAAGCACACCCTGTGCTGGGTGGACGAGGCCGGCAACACCAGCATCGACTACCGCCCGGTGCACATGTACACGCTCGACGACGAGGTCCAGGTCGTCCCGCCCGTCGCCCGCGTCTACTGACCGGGTGACCGAACCAGGAGCGAGTCCGGTATGGTTTTCAGCGATCAGTTCATGATGCTCTGGGTGCTCGGCGTCATCGCCGCAGCGCTGGTGCTGCGCATGCTCTACGTGCGCAATGCACGGCTCGCGCAGATCATGTTCTGGGTACTGCTGACAATCTTCGCGACCCCGTTGGGTGCGCTGGTTGTCTATCTGCTGCTCCGTACCGTCCGAGTCCCACAGCTGGCGCCCAAGTCGCCCGCCAATACCGAGATTTGACCGTGGCCGCATTCTCCCTTCCGCAGAACTCGAAGATCCAGCAGGGTCGCCACTTCCCGGCGACCGGCGCCACGCGCGTGCGGACCTTCAAGGTCTACCGCTGGAACCCGGACGACGGGCGCAACCCGAGCGTCGACACCTACGAGGTCGACCTCGACAGGTGCGGCCCGATGGTTCTCGACGCGCTGATCAAGATCAAGAACGAGATCGACCCCACGCTCACCTTCCGCCGCTCGTGCCGCGAAGGCATCTGCGGGTCGTGCGCGATGAACATCGACGGCACCAACACGCTGGCGTGCACCAAGGCCATCGACGACTGCGGCAAGGGCAAGGGCGAGGTACCGGTCTACCCGCTGCCGCACATGCCGGTGGTCAAGGACCTGGTGCCCGACCTCACCCACTTCTACGCCCAGTACGCCTCGATCAGGCCGTGGCTGCGTACGCAGAGCGCGCCGCCGCCGGATCGCGAGCGCCTGCAGTCCAAGGAAGACCGCGCCAAGCTCGACGGCCTCTATGAGTGCATCCTGTGCGCCTGCTGCAGCACCGCGTGCCCCAGCTACTGGTGGAACGGCGACCGCTACCTCGGCCCGGCGATCCTGCTGCAGGCATATCGCTGGATCATCGACAGCCGCGACGAGGACACCGGCGCGCGCCTCGACGACCTGGAAGATCCGTTCAAGCTCTACCGCTGCCACACCATCATGAACTGCACGCGGACCTGCCCGAAGGGGCTGAACCCCGCCAAGGCCATCGGTCAGATCAAGCAGTTGATGCTGGCGCGCCACGGTTGATGCACACCGCGCCGGCACCTGCCGGCGCGTTCGTATCCGGGGGAGTGATGGTGACCAGCAATCCGATCGTGTGGCCCGGCGTGGCGATGGTCGCGCTGAGCTTCGCGGTGGCTTCGGTGATGTACCGCCGTCGCATCGGGCAGATGGTGCGCGAACGCATCCCGCCGCAGTCGGTCGCGCTGTCGGCGCAACTGGCCACCCGGCTCACCGACACCCGCGCCTCGGACAACTACCGCAACCTGTTCGAGCTGCCGGTGCTGTTCTACTTCGGCATCGCCCTGGCGTTTGCGGCAGGCGTGGACGACGCATGGGTGGTGGGGCTCGCATGGGGTTTCGTCGCCCTGCGCATCGCCCACAGCGCCATCCAGTGCGGCTACAACAGGGTGATGCACCGCTTCCGCGTGTTCCTGCTGGGCACCGGCGTGCTGCTGATGTTCTGGATCCGCCTCGGCTGGCTGCTGGCGCAGGCATGAGCACGCACGACGACCCGGAACTCAAGCGCCTGCGCTGGCGCTGCCGCCGCGGCATGCGCGAACTCGACGTGCTGTTCAATGCATACCTCGACCGCGCGTGGCCAACGGCGTCCGACGCCGAACGCGGTGTCTTCCTACAGCTGATGGACTGCGAGGACGATAGGCTCTGGCGCTGGTTCATGGGCTACGAGGACGTCCCCGATGCCAGCCTCAGAGGTCTCGTCGAACACATGCGTTCGCTCCAGAAACAGCGCTGACGGCGGCTCCGTCGGCTGGGCGCCGTCGCGCTGGCTGCTGGCCGCGCTGCTGCTGATGACCGCGCTGGCGCCACTTGCGATCCTGGCATCGGAGATGCCGCGGCCTGCCGCCTGGCCGCTCACGCTGCTTGCCTGCGCATGCGGCGTGGTCATCGCGCGGCGCGAAGCGCGCCGGCCTCCGCGCACGCTGCACTTCCCGGGCAATGGGCGCGTCGAGGTGGATGGGCAGGGCGTCGAGGATTTCGAACTGGAATGGCGTGGCCCGCTGGCATTCGCGCGCTGGCGCGATGCGCAGGGCCGCGTACAGCGCCTTGCGTGGTGGCCCGACACCCTGCCGCCGGCCGCGCGCCGTGAACTCCGACTGGCCGCGTCGGCCACGCACACTGCGCGCAGGGCACCGTCGATGGCACCATAAGGCTCTTGTGCCGGTGCAGACCGCCGGCGTCCCACGCGAGCCCCGATGTTCAGACCCCTGTCCGCCTCAATCGGCCTGCGCTACCTGCGCGCCAAGCGACGCAACGGCTTCATCTCCTTCATCTCGCTCGCCTCCATCCTCGGCATCGCCATCGGCGTGGCCGCGCTGATCACCACGCTGGCGGTGATGACCGGCTTCCAGCGCGAGATCCGCGACCGCCTGCTGCAGATGTCCGCGCATGCCACGGTGAGCGCCGACAGCGGCACGATGGAGAACTGGCGCTACGCCGTGGACATCGCCGAACGCGATGCGCGCGTGGCCGGTGCCGCACCCTACGTGCAGAGCGAGGCGCTGATCGCCGGCCCCAACCGCCAGCCGGCCCTGCTGCAGGGCGTGCTGCCGGCGCAGGAAAAGCACGTCTCGGTGATCGCCGACCGGATGGTGGAAGGCGAGTTCGATTCGCTGGAAGCCGGCAGCTTCAACATCATCCTCGGCCGCGAGCTCGCGCTGTGGCTGGGCGTGCGCGTGGGCGACCAGGTGGTGGTCACCACCGACTTCCAGGCCACGCCGATGGGCGCGGTGCCGCAGTTGAAGCGCTACACCGTGAGCGGCCTGTTCGAGGCCGGCCACCAGCAGTTCGACCGCAACCTTGCCCTCGTCAACATGGCCGACCTGCAGCGCGTGCAGAGGCTGGGCGAGGGCGTGACCGGCGTGCGCCTGCGCCTGCACGACATGAACCAGGCATGGGATGTCGCCCGCGACCTCGCCATCGCCCTGCAGGGCCCGTACCGGGTGAGTGACTGGAGCCGCGAGAACGCCAACATGTTCCGCGCGCTGCGGCTGGAAAAGACCATGATCGCGATCCTGCTGTCGCTGATCATCGCGATGGGCGCCTTCAACCTGGTGTCGTCGCAGGTGATGCTGGTCACCGACAAGCAGGCCGACATCGCCATCATGCGCACGCTGGGCATGCCGCCCGGCGGCATCCTGCGGGTGTTCATCGTGCAGGGCACGCTGATCGGCGTGATCGGCACCGTGCTGGGCGTGATCGGCGGCGTGCTGCTCACCCTCAACCTCGAACACATCCTGCGTGCGATCGAATCCGCGTTCGACGTGGTGCTGATCCCGCCCGACGTCTACTACATCACCGGCCTGCCCACCGAGCTGCGCGCCGACGACGTCACCATCATCGCGCTGGTGGCGCTGGCGATGGCCTTCCTTGCCACGATCTACCCGGCATGGCGTGCATCGCGCACCGCCCCGGCGGAGGCGCTGCGTTATGAGTGAGCACCACGATCCCGTGCCGACCACGCTGCTGCCGCGCGAAGGCCAGCCGGCCACCGCGCCCGGCATGCCGGTCATCCGCGCCGAGGCACTCGGCAAGACCTACCGCGAGGGCAAGCTCAACACCCCGGTGTTCGACGGCCTCGACCTCGACGTCCACCCCGGCGAGACGGTGGCGATCATCGGTGCCTCCGGTGCCGGCAAGAGCACGTTGCTGCACCTGCTGGGCGGGCTGGACGTGCCCACCGCCGGCGAGGTCTACGTCGACGGCCACCGCATGAGCGCGCTGTCGGATCGCGCGCGTGGTGCCCTGCGCAACCGCGCGCTCGGCTTCGTCTACCAGTTCCACCACCTGCTACCCGAGTTCACCGCGCTGGAGAACGTGATGCTGCCGGCGCTGCTCACCGGGCAGGCGGTGGATGGCGAGAAGCGCGGCAGGCCACCGGCGATCGCCGAAGTGGAGCCCAAGGCGCGCGAACTGCTGGAATCGGTCGGCCTCGGCCACCGCCTGCAGCACAAGCCCGGCGAACTCTCCGGCGGCGAACGCCAGCGCGCCGCCGTGGCGCGCGCACTGGTCAACCGCCCGGCCTGCGTGCTCGGCGACGAGCCCACCGGCAACCTCGACGACCGCACCGCCGGCACCGTGTTCGACCTGATGCTCGACCTCAACCGCGCCCAGCGCACCAGCCTGGTACTGGTCACCCACGACCGCAGCCTCGCCCGGCGTCTGGACCGCGTGCTGGAACTGCACGAAGGCAAGTTGAGGGAAGTGGCGCCGTCTGCGGTGTGATCGTCGCAGGAGGCCGGCAATGCGCGTGATCGCGCGCCGGGCGTCCGCGTACTGCCGTAAACCAGGAAACGGCATGAGTTCAGTGTTTCGCCGCGCGCTGCCCTATGGCCTCGCCGTTGCGCTGGTGGCGAGCGCCGCCCATCTGGGCTGGGAGTACACCCACGGCGGCGTCGCGAGCCATCACCTGCTGGCCCGGCCTGATTTGCCGGCCGTATCAAACTGGTGGGGTCTGCTGATCCCGCCTTTGCTGGGGTGGCTCGCATCGTGGATGGCCGTGCGCCGCGCCGCCGTGGACGGCCGGGCGGCGAACCGGTCGGTATCCGCGTTCCTGGGCGCCCTGCTGGTCGGCCTGGCGCTGTCCTTCTCCTTCGCCGCGGGTTACGCGTCGCTTGCCAGCGGCATCTTCTTCACTGCACTGGCGGCCGGGTTGTTGCTGCCGACGTACCGGGCGGAGTACGTGTTCGGTTTCGTGCTGGGAATGACGTTCGTGCTCGGGTCGGTGTTGCCGGCCGCTGCGGCGGCCGTTGGCGCCGCCATCTCCGCGGCCGCCCATTTCCTGATACGTCCGATAATGGCTGGGCTTCTTCGTGCAGTCCGGGCCTGAGAGCTCGTCCCCGCGCAGGACGGCCCGACATGGTTGCGCGTGTTCTGGGCAGTACTGACCGCGGTGCTCACCGTGGCGATGCTGCTGGCCGGCGGCGTCACCACGATGGAATACGCCACGCTGATCTCCGCCCTGCCGGTCACGGTGATCGCCTATCTGGTGATGGCCTCGTTCCACAAGGTGCTGCGCATGGAGCGCGCCGAGCGCCTTCCGCGCCTTCGATTCCAGGTCGCCATCGTCGAAGCGGCGGTGCCGATGTTCAGCCGCCGCATGTCGCGCGAGATCGACGTTTATTACCGGTTGGAGGTGTTCACCTAGACCGCCTCCGGCGGCTACGACCTGATGGGCCTGACCAGGCAGCAGGTGATCGACGACGTGCTGGAGCGCTACGAAGCGCACCTGGCCTTTCTCACCGTTTTCAGCGAGCGCGACCCGCCTCGGTACTTGTCTCCCTCGATCCTGTCGACCGACGAGCACTCCGCGGTGCCGAAGGACGCGGGCGACGTGCAGGACCTGGGCGAGGAGCGGAAATAGCCCGCGATCGCGGTTGACGCCGGCATCCGTGCCGGCGAACAATCGGGACGTTCGTCACGCTCTGGGGAGAGCGGACAGGGAGAGGGAATGGCAGGGAGGGCCGTGGGGATCGTGGCGCCACACTGCGCGCCTACGAATGCGATCGTTGAATAGTTATGGCAAAACGCCTCCCTGCGCCGGGCGTGTGCGGCTGCGCATGCTGGCGGCGGTGCATAACCCAGGTGTCTAAATCGGGCGCAGAGCTGGCTTCGGTTGTAAGTTACTGAAATTGGAAGCCCAGCTTTCTCGACCGGAGCTGGAAATTGGCTATGAACGGGTCCGGTTTATCGGGCAACTTGGTATCGAATAGGTGTTAGGGCGCTCGAAAAGACATGCTGCTAGTGACACTTATAGCAATTACCTTCGCTATTGCTTTAGCAGCCCTTGGCGCATGGCGTTATGGCATTAGCAAGCCTACTTCCAGTTCTCTTGCCTTTGGCACGGTTGCTTTCTCGGCTATCGTATTCTCTGTGTTCGCAGCTTATGCTTTCTACGTTCTGATTGGCGCAGCTGCCAACGGAATCATCCCTTGCAGATCAACTCGCTGCGGCAGTAGTGACGCTCACTTGGCTTCTGGTCCGGCAAGGTTCTGGCTGCTGTATGGTTTCTACTGGATCACAGGCTTACTGTGCTCCTTCTTGGGCATGCTATCTGCAACTCTCGCAGCCAAGCGGCGTGGCGGCGCGCCCTAACAGTTCATTCAAGCCGACCGCCACAAGTGGCGGCGGCTTAATTCAGCAACTGTCTTGAAGCGTACCGCTCAAGCCAGTGCCAAGCCCTCGCTCCGTAGCTCATCGCGACGCCTGGCATTGACGATGCCAAGCAGCTTGCGCATGCAAGC
>NWQL01000001.1:609570-624078 GCA_002798175.1 Lysobacteraceae bacterium NML91-0213
GCGCGAGATCCGGCGTGCGGCCCCTGCTGAATTACGGTGGTGCTGACACCGAGGCGTTATCGGGCGCGCATGCCGGGCTCTCGGCTCTTAGGCTAGGGGAAACTCGAGACATAAGGCATTAGGCCGCTAGGAGAGTTCGATGGCTAACCGTCTGCTCAATTTCTGTCTTGTCGCAGCCGCTGCCTTGGTCGCCTCCTGCTCATCCACTCCAGCCTCTACTGCTGCTCCAGAAAGCGAATGTGACATCTCCACGTTGGACTCCAGCAAGTACCATCGAGAGACGTGGTGCATTATCGAGGCAGCTTCTCGCCGCTGTATAAGGTCGGACAAGTGCCTTATCCAGTGCGAGAGGCGGGGAGGCGAGCCAATGATTGGCGGAGGCTGCCAGCACATTTGTATGGGTTGGGCCAGCACACCCCAGTCAATCGCCGAGAATGGTGGTGAGGCGTTTCCTCCAGCCGCAGCGCATTGCATCAATGGCAAAGCGCCCTAACAATGCGTTCAAGCCGACACCGCTTCGTTACGCCGACCACATGGCGGGAATAACGGGGTCAGGTTCACTTCCCCGCGTCGACTCTAATCACTAAAAGGGGCAGCATGCTCAATCCTGCAAAGTCGGGCGTTCTTGTCGCGCTTCTGGCCTTCCCGCTGGTCGCGGACGCGATGGTGATCATGGATATGGAGGTCACATGTCCGGTGGGTGGTGAGCGGTTCGAAGCCGGGATGGCCCTGTCGGGAACCCAGTTCGGACAGAACCTCGATCGTCGGCCGCTAGGGCCGATTGCTTCGCCCTGGCCTCTGGCGAAGTGTCCGGGGAACGGGTTTGTCATCTACAAGGAAGAGTTTTCTCCTGCCGAACTCGAGGCGCTTGCATCGTATGTGGAGTCCGCCGCTTACCAGCAGCTTCAGGAGACCGAAAGTACGTACTACGTCGCGGCCGATCTGATGCGGCGGCTGGATGAGTCGCCCAGCTTGATTGCCCACGCTCTGTTGAAAGCGACGTGGCAGGTAGAGAAGGACAGCCGCTACCGGGTCTACGCGGAGGAGGCCCTGGCGGCGTTCGAAGGTCTGCTGCAGGAGCCGAACAGCGGGCTCACGATGGAGGAGCGGCACTCCTACCAGCAGATTGCGGGGGAGCTGGAGCGGAGACTTGGTCGTTTCGACGCAGCGCTCACGCGATTCCACGCTCTGGCAGCGGATCCGGGCATTGTCGGTACCGACCTGGAGCGCATCGTGCGTCAGGAGATCAGGCTGATCGAAGCGGGAGATTCCACGACGCAGGCAGTGGACTCGGCTGCAGCGGGGGAACGCTAGCTCTCTCGAGGTTGGGGTTTCACGGTGGACGACGCTTTCTGTGCCACCCATGGCGCTTGGCGTGTCGGTAATGGCGATTTTTTCGCCAACGTTGTCGCTTGAAGTGCGGGCGATGGTGAAAAAAAGCGGCGCCGTTTCCGGCGCCGCTGGTTCCACCCGCTGATTGAGGCGGCTTACGCCTCCGCGGTGGCTTCCATCTCCGCCTTCGGGCCGGGGAGGCGGCCTTCCAGCACCTCCTCAGCGGTGGCCTGGTGGTTCTTCACCGAGCTGGTCCACTGACCCCAGACCTCGGGGTCGATGGGATCGTTGTTGTTGCCGAGGTTCTTCAGGCGCTGCTGGTCCTCGTCGGTGAGCACCTGGCCCTTCAGCGGCTCGAGATGGCGCACGTCGTCCACGCTCATCCCCAGCTTGTCGGCCACGCCCTTGCCGTACTGGTCGTGCACCAGGAAGAAGTGCCACAGCATGCGTTCCTGCACGTCGCGCTCGCAGGCCGACAGCAGCGTGCCCATGTTGTCGATCAGGTCCTGGCGCTCCCAGTCCATCATCGTGTTGAAGCGGCCGCGCGCCTGCACGTAGTCGTTGCGGCGCTCGATCACGCTGCGCGTGAGCGCGCCAGTGATCACCGGCGGGTTGTTCGGGCCCATGTCCGGCGCTTCCTGCAGGCCGTTGTGGATCGACGGCTCGAAGTTGATGTGCGGGTTCTGCCCCGGGGCGAGATCCACGGCGTAGGACATCTGGCCGCCGCGCAGGTTGGTCTGCACGCGCTTGACGCCCTTGGGCTGGTTCACCGGCAGTTGCAGGTAGTTCGAGCCCACGCGGTAGCGCTGCGTGTCCGAATAGGAGAACGTGCGGCCAACCAGCATCTTGTCGTCGGAGAAATCCAGGCCGTCGACCAGCACGCCGGTGCCCATGGCGATCTGCTCGTTTTCGTTGTGGTGGTCCTCGACGTTGCGGTTGAGCGTCATCACGCCCACGTGGCGCAGCGGGAAGTCCTTCTCCGGCCAGATCTTGGTGTCGTCCAGCGGATCCCAGTCGAGCTCGGGATGGTCGTGGTCCTCCATGATCTGCACGTACATGTCCCACTGCGGGAATTCACCGCGCTCGATCGATTCGTACAGGTCCTTCGAGGCCGAGCCCAGGTCCTGGCCCTGCACCCTGGCGGCTTCGGCGGCGGTCAGGCTGGCCACGCCGCAGCGCGGGTGGAAGTGGTACTTCACCAGCACCGTGTTGCCTTCGGCGTTGACCATCTTGTACGTGTTCACGCCGAAGCCTTCCATGTGCCGGTAGCTGGCCGGGATGCCGCGCGGGCTGAACAGGTGCGTCAGCATGTGCATCGACTCGGGCGTCTGGCTCATGAAGTCGAAGATGCGGTTGGGCTCCTGGCGGAAGGTGACCGGATCGGGCTTGAGCGAATGGATCACGTCGGGGAACTTGATCGCGTCGCGGATGAAGAAGACCGCCAGGTTGTTGCCGACGAGATCCCAGTTGCCGTCCTCGGTGTAGAACTTCACCGCGAAGCCGCGTGGATCGCGCGCGGTTTCGGAGGAATCACGGCCGCCGATCACGGTGGAGAAGCGGATGGCCAGCGGGGTCTTCTTGCCGGCCTGGGAGAAGATCTTGGCGCGGGTGTATTTCGCCGCCGGTTCGTCGCCGATCCTGCCCGTCGCCTCGAACTCGCCGTAGCAGACGAAGCCGCGCGCATGTACCACGCGCTCGGGGATGCGCTCGCGGTCGAAGTGGCTGATCTTCTCCAGGAACTGGTAGTTCTCCAGCGTCGCCGGGCCGCGGCTGCCCACGGTGCGCTGCGACTGGTTGTTGCAGATGGGATGGCCCTGGCGGTTGGTCAGGCTGCGGTCGCCAGTGTTCCCTTTGTTGTCGTCTTTCATAGATGCATCCTCGCTGGATGGCTGGGATCGATAGGATCGGTCATTCGACGCCGGGTTTGGGCGTTCGGGGGATTGAACTTTTCGATGGTTGTGATAGGCGCTCCATCGCACGCTCCGCACCCATGCCGCGGGCGAGGTCGCGCGCGGTGGCGCCATCGGCGCCGGCGCGGGTGGGATTGGCGCCATGCGCGAGCAGCAGGTCGATCATGTCGACGCGGTCGAACATCGCCGCCAGCATCAGCGCGGTGCGGCCGCCTTCCGGGTGATCGTCGACCTGGGCGCCGCCTTCCAGCAGCGCGGTGGCCACGGCGATGTCGCCCTTGAACGCAGCGCCGCCCAGCGGCGTCTGCCCGCGGTCGTTGGCAAGCGAGGCATCGGCGCCGTGTTCGAGCAGCACGCGCACCGCATCCACGTGGCCGTGGTAGGCGGCCAGCATCAGCAGGCTGTCGCCCTTGCCGTCGCGCAGGTTGGGCACCAGGCCCATGCCGAGCAGGCGGGCGAGGGTGGTGGCATCGCCGGCGCGCACCAGCGCGAACAGCTCCTGCACGCGGGCGTGGGTCTCGGCGTCGAGTTCGGGGCGGTCGGGTGCGGTCATCGGCGCGTCCTTGTGGAAGGAGCCGATGGTCGCCCGGGCACGGGTTCTGAGGGCGTGATGGGGTGGTGAAGCGGGGCGGGACCCTTCTCCCGCGTGCGGAGAAGGTGCCCCGAAGGGGCGGATGAGGGCTCCAGCGCAGGCGCCCTTCGTGGCGGCGGCCGCACGCCTCAGCCGGCCTGCGACCCCTCGGCGAACAGCGCGTCGTAACGGCGCTGCATCTCCGCCGGGCTGACGTCCTCGATGCCGTGCCCAAGCAGCCATCGATGGCCGAACGGATCGATCACGCTGCCGCTGCGCTCGCCGTAGAAGGCATCGCTGGCCGGCCGCTCCAGCGTGGCGCCGGCCTCGACCGCGCGCGCGATGGCGGCATCGGCATCGTCGACATGCAGGTGCAGGGTGACCGCGGTGCCGGCGCCCGGCTGCGGCGGGTGGATGCCGTACTCGGGGAACGCATCGCACAGCATCACCGTGTGGCCGTCGAGGTCGATCTCGGCATGGCCGATGCGGCCGCCGGGTTCGACGAGGCGGAACTTCTCGGTGGCACCGAAGGCACGCGCGTAGAAGCGGATCGCCGCATCGGTGTCGGCAACGCAGAGGTAGGCGTAGAGCTCGTGGACGGGCATGGCGCGGCTCCGGTCGGGTGGTGTGGCAATGCTGCGGCTCAGTGGCGGCCGGCGTCTTGTACGGAATCGACCTGGCACGCACCGGTCGTCCAGGGCCGGATCTCCACCGGCACGTGGTGGGCGGCCACCGGCGCGATGCGGCGGTAGTCCTGCGGACGTATCCCGGTGATCGCGATGAACTCGCGCACGAAGTGCGACTGGTCGCTGTAGCCGGCATTGTGCGCGAGCCGGGCCCAGGGGCCGGCGGGATCGCGACGGTGGGCATCGAGCGCGTGCTGGAAGCGCAGCACGCGCCGGTAACGTTGCGGGGTGAGCCCGACGGCGTGGGCGAAGAGCGCGCCGAAGTGGCGATGGCTGTAGCCACTGCGCTCGACCGCGGCCGCCACGCCGTGGCCACTGGCGAACAGCGCCAGCGATTCCGCGACCGCCGGATGCAAGCCACGCGGACGCGGCAGGCGCGTGGCCAGGAAGGCTTCGAGGATGTCGATGCGCCGTTGCGGCAGCGGTTCCTGCAGCAGGCGTTCGCGAAGGGCGGCGGTGCCATCGCCGAGCACCGCCCCGAGTGCGACATGCCGGTGCGCCAGCGCATCGGCAGGGACACCGAACAGCGCCCGGGCCGCGCCCGGACGCAGTTGTGCGCCGACGGTGGGCGAGGGCGTGCGCGCGTGCTTGCGGTAGTAGTGGTCGCGCGCGCCGCCAACGACGGCATGGCCCACCACCTCGACTACGCCGTTATCGGCATCGGGCAGCTGCAGGGGCGTATCGCCGAGGCGGATGGCCAGGTGCATCAGCCCGGTCGGGAGCACGTGCTCGCAGGCGCTGCGGACATGCGTGTCGCCAGTCGTTGCCCACAGGGTGGCGACGAACGGACGCAGGACGGGCATCGGAAGGCGCTGCACGGGCGCGGCCTCGATCGGGGGACGGGGCCGACTATAGCCCCGCCGCCACATGCATGCGCCCCGCCGTTATCCCTGCGCCAGCTGCGCCATCAGCCCGCGGGCGGCGTTGAGCCGGTCCGCGGCTTCCGGCAGCGGCAGCTTGATGCGCAGCTTGTCGGGGCCGTCCATCGAATACAGCTTGGGCTGCTTCTGGATCAGCTGGATCAGTGCCATCGGGTCGATGCGCGGACTGGCCTCGAACACGATGCGCCCGCCGTTCTCGCCGAGGTCGATCTTGCGGATGCCCAGCGCGGTGGCCGCAAGCTTCATCTCCGCCACCGCGAACAGCTGCTTGGCGGCGTCGGGCAGCAGGCCGAAGCGGTCGATCATCTCCACCTGCAGTTCGCGCAGGCCGGCCGCGTCGGTGGCGGCGCTGATGCGCTTGTACAGCGTCAGTCGCGTGTGCACGTCGGGCAGGTAGTCCTCGGGGATCAGCGCCGGTGCATGCAGTTCCACCTCGGCACCGCGCGACCCGGTCTCGTCCTCGCCCGGCAGCTTGCCCTGGCGGATCGAGCGCACCGCGCGCTCCAGCAGTTCGGTGTAGAGGCTGAAGCCGACCTCGGCCATCTGCCCGCTCTGCTCCTCGCCCAGCAGTTCGCCGGCGCCGCGGATCTCGAGGTCGTGGGTGGCCAGGGTGAAGCCGGCGCCGAGTTCGTCCATCGAGGCGATCGCCTCCAGCCGCTTCTGCGCATCGGCGGTGATCGAGCGCTTGTCGGGCACCACCAGGTAGGCATAGGCGCGGTGGTGCGAACGGCCGACGCGGCCGCGCAGCTGGTGCAGCTGGGCCAGGCCGAAGCGGTCGGCGCGGTTGATGACGATGGTGTTGGCGTTGGGGATGTCGATGCCGGATTCGATGATGGTGGTCGACAGCAGCACGTTGAAGCGCTGCTTCTGGAAATCGACCATCACCTTTTCCAGCTCGCGCTCGGGCATCTGCCCGTGGGCGATGCCGATGCGCGCTTCCGGCACCAGTTCCTGCAGCTCGCGCTGCATGCGGCCGATCGATTCGACGTCGTTGTGCAGGAAGTACAGCTGGCCACCACGCGCAAGCTCGCGCTGGAAGGCCTCGCGCAGCAGCGCGTCGTCCCATTCGCTGACAAAGGTCTGCACCGCCAGCCGGTGCGCAGGCGGGGTGGCGATGATGGAGAGGTCGCGGATGCCGGCCATCGCCATGTTGAGCGTGCGCGGGATCGGCGTGGCGGTCAGGGTCAACAGGTGCACGTTGGCGCGCAGTGCCTTCAGCGCCTCCTTCTGGCGCACGCCGAAACGCTGTTCCTCGTCGACGATGACCAGGCCCAGGTCCTTGAACTTCACGTCCGGCTGCAGCAGGCGGTGGGTGCCGACGATCACGTCGATCTCGCCACGCGCGACCTTCTCGAGCTCGGCCTTGATCTCCTTCGTGCTCTTGAAGCGCGACAGCACCTCCACCCGGATCGGCCAGTCGGCGAAGCGGTCGGCGAAGTTGCGGAAGTGCTGTTCGGCCAGCAGCGTGGTCGGCACCAGCAGCGCGACCTGCTTGCCCGCGGCCGCGGCCACGAACGCCGCGCGCACCGCGACCTCGGTCTTGCCGAAGCCGACGTCGCCGCAGACCACGCGGTCCATCGGCTGGCTGGAGGCGAGGTCGCGGATCACCGCCTCGATGGCGGCGTGCTGGTCGGGGGTCTCCTCGAACGGGAACGCCGCCGCGAACGGCTCGTACATCGCGCGGTCGACATCGATCGCAAGCCCGGCACGCGCGGCGCGCTTGGCCTGGATCTCCAGCAGTTCGGCGGCCACGTCGCGCACCTTCTCGGCCGCGCGCTTCCTGGCCTTGGTCCACGCCTCGCCGCCCAGCGAATGCAGCGGCGCGGTTTCCGGCGAGGCGCCGGAATAGCGGTTGATCAGGTGCAGCTGCGCGACCGGCACGTACAGGCGGTCGCCCTTGGCGTATTCGATGTCGAGGTATTCGGCCGGCTGGCCGCCGGCCTCCAGTACCACCAGCCCGCGGTAGCGGCCGACGCCGTGGTCCTCGTGGACGATCGGCGCGCCCTCGTTGAGTTCGCCGAGGTCGCGCAGGATCGCATCGGGTTCGCGGCCGGCGCGGCGTGCGCGGCGCGGCTGGGTGGCGCGCTCGGGAAACAGCTGGCGCTCGGTGAGGATGGTGACCTGCGGCGCATCCAGGGCGAAGCCGTTGTCGAGCGGCGCCACCGCGATGGCGAAGCGCGCCTGCGCCTCGTCGTTGATGAAGGCATCGAAGCCGGGCAGCACCTGCGGCTTCAGCCCGTTGGGCGCGAGCAGGTCGATCAGCGCCTCGCGGCGGCCGGCACTGTCGGCGGCCAGCAGCACGCGGCCCGGGTAGCTGCCGAGGAACGACTTCAGCGCGGCGGCGGCATCGGCATCCCGGGTCGAGACCGGCAGGTCCGGCGCCGGCTGGTCGCCAAGCGCCACGGCCTGCGCCAGCTGGGCATGGCTGTCGTCGGCGACCTCGACGCGCTCGCCACGGTTGAGGCATTCGCGCAGCGCGTCGGGCGGCAGCCACAGTTCGGCCGGCGGCAGCAGCGGGCGCTCGATGTCATGGCGGCGCTGCTCGTAGCGGTCGCCGATCTGCGCCCACGCGTGGTCGGCCGCGGCCAGCGCGCCCGGGGCCAGCACCGGCAGCGCGCCTTCGGGCAGGTAGTCGAACAGGGTGGCGGTGGCGTCTCCGGCCGCGCGCTCGCCGAAGCGTCCGCGCGGGGGCTCGAAGAACAGCGGCAGGTAGTACTCGATGCCCGACGGCGACAGCCCGGACTTCAGGTCCTGGTAGAGCGAGCTGCGGCGCTGGTCGATGTCGAAGCGCTCGCCCAGCGCCTCCATCGCGCGTTCGCGTGCGGCTTCGTCCAGCGGCACCTCGCGGCCGGGCAGCATGCGGATCGCTTCGACCTTCTCGAGCGAACGCTGCGATTCCGGGTCGAAGCTGCGGATCGATTCGATGTCCTGGTCGAACAGCTCGACCCGGAACGGGGCCTCGGCGCCCATCGGGAACACGTCGAGCAGGCCGCCCCTGACGGCGAAGTCACCGGGATCGAGCACCTGCGGCACGTTGCGGTAGCCGGCGGCCTCGAGGCGGCGCTTCTCGGCGTCGAGGTCGAAACGCTGGCCGACCTGCAGGTCGAAGGTCTGCCCGGCGATCCAGGCGACCGGTGGCAGCCGCTGCATCAGCGTCTGCACCGGCACCACCACCAGCCCGCGGGCCAGCTGCGGCAACCGGTTCAGCGTCGAAAGGCGCTGCGAGACGATCTCCGGGTGCGGGCTGAAGTGGTCGTAGGGCAGGGTTTCCCAGTCCGGGAACACCAGCAGCGGCACGTCGGCGTGGCCGCGCGACACCGTCTGCAGGTCGGATTCCAGCTGGTGTGCGTGGTGGTTGTCGCGGGCGACGACCAGCAGCGGCCGGCCATGCACGGTGGCCGCGCGCAGCAGCGCCCAGGCCAGCGCGGAGGTGGACGCGGGGGCGCGCCAGAATGCGCGCTGCTGGCCGCGCCGGGGCAGCGGCGGAACGGAAGAGTCGGGTGTTTTCATCGAACCGCGCATTGTACGGGCCGCGGTTGCAGGCGATGAGAACGCCCGCGGGCGCTCCGGCCGGTCTGCGCGACGGCCCGGCTCAGAGCTCCAGGACGACGCGGATGGTGCCCGGATTGTCCGAGGGCTCCTGGCGGAACCCCAGCGACTCGGTCAGCGCCAGCATCGGCTGGTTCTGTTCCTGCACCTCGCCGATCAGGCGCTGCAGCTTCTTGCCCTTGGCCCAGCGCACCAGCCGCCGCATCAGCTGGCGCCCGGCACCCAGGCCGGCGATGTAGCTGCTGACCAGGATCATGAACTGGCCATCGCGGGTGCCCGGGACCATCGACACGCGGGCGACGCCGCCCACCACCGCATCGCCGGGGGGCAGCGGTTCGGCGGCCACCAGCGCGAATTCGGTCTTGGGGTCCGGCCGGGTCAGGCGGTCGGCCATCTCCGCGCTCAGTTCGGGCAGCGGATCCACCAGGCGCTGGCGGATCTCCTCCGGCCCGAGCAGGGCGAAGCCCGCGCGCAGCGGTTCGGCATCGTCGGGGCGGACGGGACGGATCAGGATCTCGCGGCCATTGGCCAGACGGATCTGGTCATGCCACGGCGGGAGTCGGTTGCGGGCGGCCATGACGGCGGATGCTGCCACGCCGCGGGTGAAGTCCCTTTGCAGAAGCTGAATGCGAAAACGGGCGTGAACGTGCGGCGAAGTCGTGCATCACGCTGCCGTTCATTGCGCCGGGCGCAGCCATTCCATGCGTGTGGATCCGGTCATCCGGACCTCCGGCAGCAGGCTGCCCAACGCCGTCAGCGCCGGGCCCAGGCGGCGGTCGAGCCCCCAGGGCGGGTTCACCAGCAGCATCCCGCTGCCATTCATCCGCAGTGGCGAGTCGTCCGGGCGCATCAGCAGTTCGCAGGCCAGCACGCCTCCGCTGGCCTCCATGGCCGCCGCGCTGCGGAAGGCCCGTTGCAGCACGCGGCGCTGCTTGATCGGATACCACAGCGCGTAGCTGGCCTGCGGCCAGCGCTGCAGGCCCTCGCGGATCGCGCCCAGTGCCGGGGTGAATTCCTCCAGCTGCAGTTCGTAGGGCGGATCGATCAGCACCAGCCCGCGATTGATGCGCACCGCGCCATCGCGCGGCGGCAGCAGCGCACGCACCGCGGCATAGCCGTCGCGGGCATGCACGGCCACCCGCGCGTCGCCGGCGAAGTTGGCCTTCAGTACCGCCGCTTCCTCGGGTTGCAGTTCGCAGCAGGCGATGCGGTCCTGCTCGCGCAACGCATGCGCCAGCAGCCATGGCGAGCCGGGGTAGGCATCGGCACCGGCCTGCGCGCGGCAGGCGTCCACTGCATCGAGGTAGCGGCGCAGCAGCGGCTGGTCGACCGCCGCGGCACGCAGCCGGCCGATGCCGCTGTCGGCCTCGCCGGTCTGCCGCGCGGCGTAGTCGCCCAGCCCGTACAGGCCGCGACCGGCGTGCGTGTCCAGGGCGAAGCAGGCGGCGGGTTTGGCGGTGAGGGCATCGCACAGGGCGAGCAGCACGACGTGCTTGAGTACGTCGGCATGGTTGCCGGCGTGGAAGGCATGGCGGTAATTCATCCGCGCAGTGTATGCCGCGCCGCCACGCTCTATGCTGCGCGGCATGCCGGACCCCGCGCGCATCCTCGTCGTCGAGGACGAACAGGCCATCGCCGACACGCTGCTGTACGCGCTCGGCAGCGAGGGCTATGCGGTGCGGCACTGCCTGCTCGGCCGCGATGCACTGGCGGTACTGCACGACCCCGGCGCGGAACTGGTGGTGCTGGATGTCGGGCTGCCCGACATCAATGGCTTCGAGGTGTGCCGCCGGCTGCGCGGCTTCAGCCAGGTACCGGTGATCTTCCTGACCGCGCGCAACGACGAGGTCGACCGCGTGCTCGGCCTGGAACTCGGGGCCGACGACTACATGGCCAAACCCTTTTCACCGCGCGAACTGGTGGCACGGGTGCGCGCGCGGCTTCGCCGGAGTGCGCCCGTCGATGCCGGCAAGGGCGATGGTTGGCGCACGCACGGTGCGTTCGCGATCGACCACGACGGCCGCCGCATCCGCTATGGCGACACGCTGCTGGACCTCACCCGCTACGAATACGCGCTGCTGGCGGCGCTGCTGCAGCGCCCCGGAGCCATCCTGAGCCGCGCGCAGCTGATGGACCGTGGCTGGGACCACGCAGCCGACAGCGGCGACCGCACCGTCGACACCCACGTCAAGACACTGCGCGCCAAGTTGCGCGCCGCCGGCGCCACCCGCGACCCGATCCGCACCCATCGCGGCATCGGCTATGCCCTGGACGCCTGAGCATGCGCATCGGCCTGCGGCTGTTCCTGGCGTTCTTCCTGATCGTCGGGGTGGCGGCGTTCTTCGTGATGCGGGTGTTCGTCGACGAGGTGAAGCCCGGCGTGCGCCAGGCACTGGAGGCCACGCTGGTGGATTCGGCCAACACGCTGGCGGAACTGGCGGCCGATGACCTCAAGGCCGGGCGCATCGCCGACGGCCGCTTCGCGCAGCGGGTGGCGCAGGCGCATGCGCGCGATCCGGCCGCGCAGGTGTGGGAGGTGGCCAAGACCAGCGTCGACCAGCAGATCGTGGTCACCGATGCCGACGGCGTGGTGGTGTACGCCTCGACCGGGCGCGACATCGGCCGCGACAACTCGCGCTGGAACGACGTCTACCGCACCCTGCGCGGCGAGTACGGCGCGCGCTCGACGCCGCGCGCGCCCGGTGCCGACGATGACAGCGTGATGCACGTGGCCGCGCCGGTGCGCGATCCCGACGATCCTTCGCGGCTGATCGGCGTGCTCACGCTGTCGCAGCCCAACCGGAGCGTGGAGCCCTTCATCGTCGCCAGCCAGCGCAGCATCCTGGCGCGCGGTGCGTGGCTGATCGGCATCGCCGCGCTGATCGGCATCGCCATGACCTGGTGGCTGGTGCGCGGCATCGGTGGCCTCAACCGCTATGCGCAGGCGGTGGCGCGCGGCGAGCCGGTGCCGCCGCCGCGACCGCGCCGCGACGAGATCGGCGATCTCGGCCAGGCGCTGGAGGCGATGCGCCGCAGGCTCGAGGGCAAGGCCTATGTCGAGCAGTACGTGCAGTCGCTGACGCATGAGATGAAGAGCCCGCTGGCGGCGATCGGCGCCTCCGCGGAGCTGCTGCAGGAGCCATTGCCGGACACCGAGCGCGCGCGCTTCGCCGGTCACATCCTTGCCCAGCAGCAGCGGCTCACCGAGACCATCGACAAGCTGCTGGCGCTGGCCGAGGTGGAGCAGCACGGCTGGCTGCAGAAGCGCGAAGCGATCGACGTGGGCGCGCTGCTGGCGCAGTCGGTCGAAGCGCACGCGATGCAGGCCCGCGACGTGCGCGTGCGCTGCGAGGCAGGCGCCGTCGCCGGTGTGCAGGTGAGCGGCGACCCGTTCCTGCTGCGCCAGGCGCTGCGCAACCTGGTCGACAACGCGGTGGCGTTCTCGCCCGCCGGCGGCGAGGTCGTGGTGGACGCGGTGGCGGACGCAGGCGCCGTGCGGCTGCGTGTCGCCGACCAGGGGCCGGGCGTGCCGGACTACGCGGGCGAGCGGGTGTTCGAGCGCTTCTATTCGCTGCCGCGCCCGGACGGCACGCCGCGCAGCTCCGGGCTCGGCCTGCCGTTCGTACGCGAGGTCGCACGCCTGCACGGCGGCGACGTGCGGCTGCAACACCGCGACGGTGGCGGGGCCGTGGCCACGCTGTCGCTGCCGCTGGTCTGACCGCCGCACGCCGACTGCTTCACATTGGCTTCAACAAGGCTTCAACCGCTGCCCATGTCCGCCGCGCACCCTGCCAGCCGGTTCCTGGAGAGGGTGCGAGATGAAGTCGATGAGGCTGGTGCTGCGGTTCGTGGTGATCGGTGCGCTGGTGCTGGCACTGCTGGTGCCGCTGGCGATGATCCGTGGCGTGGTGCACGAGCGCGCGCAGTACCGCGCGCAGGCGGTGGAACGGGTGGCGCAGGGCCGCGCGGGCGAACAGCGGCTGGTCGGTCCGCTGCGGGTGCTGCCGTGGACCGAAGAGCGCGAGGTCGTGGAGCGCATGGCCGATGGCAGTCAGCGCGTGGTGGTCCGCAGCGTCACCGGCCACCTGCTGCAGGCGCCGGCGCGCTTGCAGGTCGCGGGCGGGCTGCAGCCGTCGGAACGCAGGGTCGGCCTGTTCCGGGTGCCGGTCTACAGCTGGCAGGCGGGCGTGGACGCGCAGTTCGCGGCGATGGACTACCCCGCCGCGCCGGGCCGCGTATACGGGGCGCCGTACCTGGCCGTGGGCATCGCCGATGTGCGCGGCCTGGTGGGCGCCCCGCAGCTGCGGGTCGATGGACAGGCGCTGGAGCTGCTGGCGGGGACGCGCGACCTCGCGGCGCTTACCGGTGGCGTGCACGCGGAGCTCGCGGCGCTCGCAGGCAGCGGGGCGGGGACGCTGCCGGCGCTGCGCGAGGTGCGCCTGCAGGCCACCATCGACGGCACCCGCTCGCTGGCGGTGGTGCCGGTGGCCGACGACAACCGCATCGACATCGCATCGCCATGGCCGCACCCGTCGTTCGGCGGGCGCTTTCTGCCCGCGCGGCATGACATCGATGCCGGTGGCTTCCGCGCGCACTGGGCGGTGTCGTCGCTGGCCAGCGATGCGCAGGCGCAGCTGCGCGATGGCGAGGCGCAGGCGCTGGATGCGCTGGAGGTGAGCCTGGTCGATCCGGTGGACGTCTATACCCGGGTCGACCGCGCGACCAAGTACGGGCTGCTGTTCGTGCTGCTGACCTTTGTCGCGTTCGGCCTGTTCGAGCTGGCCAGGCGCCTGCCGATCCACCCGCTGCAGTACCTGCTGGTCGGCCTGGCGCTGGCGATCTTCTTCCTGCTGCTGCTCGGCCTGTCCGAGCACATCCCGTTCCATTGGGCCTACCTGGTCTCGGCCACGGCCTGCATCGGCGTGCAGGCGATGTATCTCTCCGGCGTGCTGCGCAGCTGGCCGCGCGCGCTTGGCTTCGCCGCCATGCTCACCGCGCTCTACGGTGCGCTGTACTGCCTGCTGGTGTCCGAGGACAACGCCCTGCTGATGGGCTCGCTGCTGCTGTTCGGCATCCTTGCCGCGATCATGTGGATCACCCGCAAGGTCGACTGGTACGCACTCGGCAATGAGCTGCGCTAGGGCGGCGCGAGGCAACGTTGCGTCCCGTCGCCGGGCCGGCGGCGGGGCACGGCCGGTCGATACAATCCGCGGCATGGCTGCTTCCCCCATCGACGTGCGCCGGGTTTCCGGCGCGGAACTGCAGGCCCGCCTGGACGACGTGGCGCGCCTGCGCGTGGCGGTGTTCCGCGACTGGCCCTATCTCTACGCCGGCGACATGGACTACGAGCGCGGGTATCTCGCCGCCTATGCCGCATCCGCCGACAGCGTGTTCGTGCTGGCGCTGGATGGCGACAACGTGGTCGGTGCGTCCACCGGTATCCCGCTTGCCGACGACGACGCTGTAATGACCCAGCGGTTTCTGCTCAGGTCAGGCCGCTAAAGCATAAGCCTCAGCGGGGGTCTTCATGCCCAGCGCCTGATGTGGGCGCCGGTGGTTGTAGAACTGGATCCAGTCAC
>NWQL01000001.1:624099-647552 GCA_002798175.1 Lysobacteraceae bacterium NML91-0213
GCACCAGCGCCGACTTCCGCCGGGCCGTCCAACGCTTGATCTCTTCTTCCATCACTTGGCTCATCGTGCTCTCCGAGAAAAGGTAGCACCTGAGCAGGAAATCACTGGGTCATTACAACGCGGCCTTCCAGGCGCCGTTCCGCGCGCATGGGATCGACGTCGAGGACGTGTTCTATCTCGGCGAATCGGTACTGCTGCCGGCCTGGCGCGGCCGCGGCATCGGCCATGCGTTCTTCGATGCGCGCGAGGCACATGCGCGCGCGCTGGGGCGCTTCCGCACGACCGCGTTCTGCGCGGTGGACCGGGAGCGCGACGACCCGCGCCGGCCTGCCGGCCATCGCGACAACGACGCGTTCTGGAGCCGCCGCGGCTATGTCCGCCAGCCGCAGCTGCGCATGCAACTGGCTTGGGACGAACTCGACCGCGGCGAACGCACCCACATGCTCACGTTCTGGACGCGTGCGCTGGAGCATTCCGCATGAAGATCGCCCTTGCCCGTTACCCGATCGGCCGGCCCGGCAGCTTCGGCGAGTTCGCCGGGGTCCAGCAGCGCTGGATCGAGAAGGCCGCGCAGGCAGGTGCCGGCATCGCGCTGCTGCCGGAATACCTGTCGCTGGAACTTGCGGCCGTGTTCGACGACTCCGTGCGCGGCGACCTGCATGCCTCGCTGGCTGCGCTGCAGGCGTTGCGGCAGGACTGGATCGGCCTGTACCGGCGACTGGCCGCGGACAGCGGCATGCTGCTGGTGCCGGGCAGCTTCCTGCTCGATGCCGGCAACGGGCGCTACCGCAACCGCGCCGACGTGTTCACCCCCGATGGCGGCCACGACTGGCAGGACAAGCTGCAGCTCACCGGATTCGAGAAGGGCGCTGCGGTCATCGACGGTGGCGATGCGCTGCGGGTGTTCGAGTACCGCGGCCTGCGCTTCGGCATCGCGGTCTGCTACGACATCGAGTTCCCGCTGCCGGTGCGTGCGCAGGTGGAGGCGGGCGCGCGGCTGATCCTTGCGCCGAGCTGCACCGACACCGCTGCCGGCGCCACCCGCGTGCGCGTGGGCTGCCTGGCGCGCGCGCTGGAGAACCGCTGCTTCATCGCCCAGGCGGTGACGGCTGGCGAGGCACCGTGGAGCCCGGCGCTCGACGTCAACACCGGCGAGGCCGCGGTGTATGCGCCGATGGATGTCGGGTTTCCCGCCGATGGCGTGCTGGCTTCCAGCGATGGCCGCGATGGCTGGACGCTGGCGGACGTCGATTTCGACGTACTGCAGGCCAGCCGCGCGCATGCGCAGGTGGCCAACGACCGCGACTGGCCGCAGCAGTCGCTGCCGCCCCTGCGTGCGGCACGGGTGACCGCGCTGTCTTGAACTGAGAGAGCGGTGAGGGAAGAACGAAAGCAAAACGACGCCCCGAGGGCGTCGTCTTCTGAACTCATATCGAGCAGCGCTACAAGGCGGGTATCCACCTAATGCCCTGCGGTGTGTGGAGCGGCTGTGCACTCTGGTTTGACCTCGGCGGATCCGGATAGTAGTTGGCAAGAGCGCCATAGTTCAAAAGGATTGCCTGAACGTTATTGTTGTACGGCGTCCCGCGCGGGTGGCCGTTGTGAATCGCTCTGGGGTCGGAAAAGCGCATGATCCGTGGGCACTGATAAAGGCACGACCTCTGGTATGCCATCAGAGTGCTGAAGCCTGGGGTGCCGCTATGCGGCTCGCTGTCACGGTAGTATCCATGCCCGAACTCGTACTTCGCTGGCTGGTGTCCGACTTCCTCCTGATTGTGGTGGGCGCCGAGTAAATGCCCAAGTTCGTGCGCGATGCTTCCTTGAGAAAAGCAACCGCGGCGCACAACCATGTAAGCAGTCTCTCGCGTGGAACCAATGTTGTGCGTTCCGCCGCATTCCCAGTTATTGGTCCCCTTGACGACCATAAGCATCACGTCGGCATATTGGTAGTGACGTGCCTGATGTAGCAGCCACAACGGTCCATCTGTCCGGCGCAAGTCGTTCAGGGTCTTGCTTATTGAGGATTCCGTGTAGCCAGGCTGCGCGAACGCAGCGACGTCAAGCATCAACGGGATGCCGCTTGCGGAGTAGGCGGATCGTGATTGGTCAACCCAGTAGTGAATGTCGTCGACAAGCGCGTTGAGGTTGCCATCCATGGCCTCCGTCGAAAAGCCGATTACGATCCTGGCCGTGTGTATCTGTTGGGGAGGGGGCGAAGGTCTAGGGATGGGTAGGTCGATGTAATACGATGGTTGCGTACTTGACCCGGAGGGATAAATTGCATCATCTGGCACAAATACATCATCTTTTTCCGGGAGTTTTGATACGTCCTGCTTGAAGATGTAATAGGCCCCGTTACTGGTGCTGCTCAGTTGGTAGACGATCTGGCCGATGCGTATGGCTCCGGTGACTCTCCCCCTCCTGATTAGGAAATCTGCATCACGCAGTCCCATGTGGTCGGAATCAGGGGCGTCGCCCGGAAGCCAGACTTCACCTTGCCAGCGTTCGCCGTACTGGGGTGGTGCCAGATTGGACTCCCTGCGTCGAATGACGACATGCCTGTCGAAAAGGAAGGCCTCAAAGCGGTCCCCTTTCAGGGCATTCAAGTCGATCTTGACTGGAATCACCCATTCGACACTTTCGTCGCCCGCCTTGCGCCTCTCCATGCTGGCGCGATCAGACTTTGTCAGATGATCTGTTGAGACCAATACGTCGAGGAAGCGCGGGCTCAGGGGGTGAGGGTTTTCTGCTCTCTGGCTTGCTTGCGCCTGCAGTGCGAACAACATCACGATGAGGCATTTGCCGAACCAAGTCTTCATGGGTCACATCTCCTTGTGGCCAGGCTGCGAAATGCAGCTCGGAACCTAAGCTCCTATCCATCCAGCAGGGTTTGCCTCAGTCGGCTAGCACTCACTGGATGCTTCGATTGTATGATCCGGGTTGGACTGTAAAGAGACGGACGTCAATGTTTGGGGCGGCGGTCCACGTGTCGGGTTACCCGGCGGTTCTAGCGCGTTCTGCTGAAGCGTGAAGCTTGCCGATCCCAAAGGCATCCGCGCGCGGGTATTCGAAGGGAGATCCCGCGACGTTACTGCAACCTGCGGCCACAGTGGCTGCAGTGCAACTGTGAGATGGCACGGGTAGTGCAGCGCTGGGTCGAAAGGGCGAGGCACGCCATGGGCTGCGCGCTGAAACTCGCTCAGCCGATGACCGCGGCAATGAGAGCCGGCCCACCGAGGATCGAGAGCCCGGCCAGTACACCGCCGATGGCCACGGCCGCGAGCACATCGCTCGGGTAGTGCAGGCCGAGCACCACCCGTGAGGTGGCGACCGCCGAGGCGAACGGCACGAGGACCCAGACCAGCGCCGGGTAGTGCCAGACGGCAACGCCGCTGAAGGCCACCGCGTGCAGGGTGTGGCCGGAAGGAAAGCTGTATTCGTCCAGCGGTGCCACCCAGGCACGGATGCGCGCATCCGCCGCAAAGGGTCGCGGCCGGCGGGTGTGTCGCTTGAGCGAGCGGTACAGCGTGAGCGCGATGACGCCGGTGGCGGCCATGTGCACGCTGGCATGCAGGCCGTGCCAGCCGTCGGCGACGATCAATGCGGCCATCAGCAGGTACCACGACACGCCATCGCCCAGGCGGCTGATGCAGGCGAACAGCGCGAACACCGGGCCGCGCTCGCACCAGCGATTGGTGCGCAGACACCAGCCGGCATCGCGGGTGGTCCAGTCAGGCGGTGGCGAGTGCGGCAGTGGCATGCGGCTGGCCCAGGCTGGAGAGGATGCGGTCGAAGTCGGCGCACACCGCGGCCGGCGACAGGGGCTCGGTCGCCCTGCGTGCGGCCACGCCCATCGCCCGGCGCATTTCGGCGTCGCCGGCCAACGTGCGTGCGGCATGGATGAAACCGGCGTCGCTGGTGACGCGGCGGCCATGCACGCCGTCGCGCAGGTGTTCGCGCGCGGCGCCGTTGTCGAAGGCGATCACCGGCACGCCGCTGGCCATCGCTTCGAGCACCACGTTGCCGAAGGTCTCGGTACGGCTGGGAAACAGGAACAGGTCGGCGGACGCCACGTGCTCGGCGAGCGCGCGCCCGGTCTGCGTGCCGCAGAACACGAAATCGGGATGCTCGCGCTGCAGGGTGGCGCGCAGGGGACCGTCGCCGACCAGCACGAAGCGCGCGCGGGGATGGCTGCGCTGCAGATGGCGGAACGCCGCGATCGCCAACGGCAGGTTCTTCTCCGCGGCCAGTCGCCCGACGCAGGTCACCACCAGGTCGTCGTCGTGCATGCCCCAGCGCGCCCGCAACGCGGCATCGCGGCGCCATGGTGCGAAGCGCAGGGTGTCGACTGCGCGCGGCAGGTGCCGCAGGGTGCGGAAGCCGCGGCCTGCGAGTTCGTCGCGCAGGACCTGCGTCGGCACCAGCGTGGTCGCGGCGGAATTGTGGAAGCGGCGCATCCAGCCCAGCGCCAGCGGCGCCAGCATCCCGATGCCGTAGTCGTGCATGTACAGGTCGAAGCGGGTATGCAGGCCGGTGGCGACCGGAATACCGACGTTGCGCGCTGCGCGCAGTGCCGACCAGCCGAGCGGGCCTTCGGTGGCGATATAGATCGCATCCGGGCGATGCAGGTGCCAGCGGGCCTCCAGCAACCGCTGTGCGGGAAGCCCGAAACGCAGGGTGTTGTAGCCGGGGAGGCGAGCCCCCGGCACCAGCAGTTCCTGGGCGACCGGTTCCACGTCATCGTGCTGGCGCGGGCGGATCACGTCGGTGAGATGGCCGCGTTGCCAGAGGCCGCGGGCGAGGTCGCGCACCGTCAGTGCGACCCCGTTGATCTCCGGCGGCCAGGTCTCGGTCACGAGCGCGTAGTGCATGGGCGTCCTCCCGGGTTGCAGCCAGCGTGCCGGGCGCATGTGCCGGGGCGGTGTCGCGGCGATGTCGGTTGTGTTGCAACAGCGCGGCGAGCGCTGTTCGAGGTCATGGTGTCGACGTGCGACCCGCGCCGGGGGCATCGCCGTGGTGCAGCCGGCTCCAGCCGGCCGGGCCCGGCTGGAAACCCGCCGCCTGCAGCCATGCCTGGGCGGGCGCATCGGGGGTGCCGGCAACGCGCATCTCCGCGTCCCATGCGCCGTCGCCGTGCACGCGCAGGGTCGCGGAGAAACCCTCGAGCGCTCCATGGCCGGTGACCGGGGCCATCTCGATCACCGCAGTGCGCCCGGCGCAGGCCGCGTCGCCAGCGAGCTCCGCGCGCGGCGCGGCGTCGCCCGCGGCGAGGATTGCCGCGCGCAGCTCGCCGTCGGCGCCGATGCAGCGGTCGCCATCGAACAGGATCCGCAGGTCCGTGGCATGCAGCAGCAGGTCCAGACCGGCCAGCGCGGGCACCTGCCGCAGTTCGAACGCCCCGGTGACGCCATCGATACCGCTGCGACGGCCATGCAGCACACGGCCACGCACTGTCGCGACATCCACCCGGACTGCACGCACTCCCGCCAGCCATGGCCACGGCTGCAGGCGTACACGGAGATCTCCCAACGGATGGCTGTGCAGTTGCGCGTCCTGCAGCCGTCCGTGCCAGATGCTGCCGGCCACCTCCGTCGCGGAGAGCCCCCATTGCTGCGCGCCGGCCAGACGCAATGCGAAGCCGACGGGAAACGTGGCCAGTCCCGCCACCGGCAATGCCAGTGCGAACACCAGCACGAGGGTGCGCGTCTTGAGCGCGGTCATGGCGGGGGGAACCGGAGCGAACCGCGCAACCTGCCGTCGCGCCGTTCGATCCGCACGGCGAGCGGCGCGACGCGGTGCTCGAGGCGCAGGGTGTCGAGCCACGCGAACAGGGTGCCGGTGTCGCTGGCGTCGAAGTCGATCTCGAGGCCGCCGCCACTGTCGGGCGACTGGTGCTCGACGCCGACACCGGCGACGGCTGCGGTATCGGTGATCAGCGCGAAATGGGCCGCCGGGGTCAACCCGGATTGCACCCCCTCCGGCGGCAGGGACGCGAGGGCGGCCTCGACCTCGGCTGCGCTACGCGTTGCCGCGGCAAGGCGTGCGCCGCCGCGCTCGAGCGCAGACTCGAGCGGGGTCAGCACCGCGAACCAGGCGAGGAACACGGCGATCGATGCGGCCATCGCGGCCAGCATCCAGCGCTCGCGCGGGGCGCGCGCGTTCCACCAGTCGCGGCCGGCGTCGATGGGCCCGGGGCCACGTGCGGGGCGGGTCATGGCGCGGCTCCCTGCAGTTCCACTTCGGACATCAGCCGGCCGTCGGCGGCGCGGCTTCCGGCGACGGTCAGCCGCAACCCATGGCCGGTGGCGATGGTGGCCAAGGTCTCGAGGTCCGCCGCATCGCGATGGGCGACGCCGGCACGCAGGCCGCTGGCGGCGTCCCAGTCGAGACGCTCGACGTTGGCGCCATCGAGTGCCTCGACGCCCGCGAACAGAGCCCGGGTGGCATGCGCGAACCCATGCCGGGCGCCGGTCCGCGTGCGGACCTCGTGCACAACGGCGTCCGCGGAGAGCGCGGGGGCCCCGGGCAGTGCCGCGGCGATGCGCGCCGCGGTGCGGTCCTCTATGGCACTGGCCAGACCGGCGTAGCGTGCGAGTGCGACGACCGACACCAGCGGCACCGAGCACAGCAGTGCCGCGGCCAGCAACGCGGTGCGGCGCCAGGTACGCCGACCGCGCGCGCGCGCATGCCCCGGCGCGTAGCGGTCCTGCAACAGGTCGAGGGGCGCATCGAGGGCCCCGCGGGCCAGCAGCGTTTCGATGCGGTCCATGTCGCGCACGGCTGGCGGCGGTGCGGTCAGCAGCGCGGACGCGAGTTCCGCCTCGATGCGGTAGGCCCCGGTCGGCGTGCGCACCAGCCAGTCCCCGCCCAGTGCGACCACCGTGGCGGTGGTCCCGGCCGGGTCGGCGTCGGCACCGGTTGCAGGTGGCGGGGGGAGCGCGAGATGGTCGGGCACCATCGCGTCCGGGTGCAGGCCCAGCGCGGCGGCCTGGCGCAGCCATTCGTCCATCGCGGCGCTGGCCACGACGACCACCGGCGCGGGACCGGCGTCCTGCATCCGGGCGACGGCGATGTGCACCGCGCCCATGTCGCCGGCCACGCGCTCGCGCAGCCGGATGCGTGCGGCTGCGCGTGCCTGCGCGATGGAGCCGGCCGGAAGCTCCAGCCACTGCGCGGGCGCCGCGGTGCCGGGAACCAGCAGGATCGTCCGCACGGCGGTCGCGCTGGCGGCAGGCGAGGCGGCCTCCAGGATGTCGCGCTGGAGGATGTGCCCCCGGGCATCCACCCTCAACCGCACGGCGGCTGCGCCGGGGGTGGACGCGAGCCACACCACGTCGGTGACCGGGTCGGTGGTCGATCTCATCGTTCTGCACTCCAGTCGCGGAAGAGCACGCGCGCGGGCACGTCGGCACCGTCCGCCCCGTGTTCGACCAGCGCGTTGAGCGTGACCTGCGCGGGGCCGCTGTCGACCTCCGCACGCAAGCGGTAATAGCGGCTGCGAAGCCGGATCTGCTCGATGGCCGCCTGCGGCGGCTTTGCCTCTTCCATGCCGGGGGCGCTCCAGAACGCGTGCGGATCGCGCCAGCCCTGCGGCGGGCGTGCGGCGATGACCCGTCGTGCCCGCGCAGCGTCGATCCTGCCTTCGGTGAGCATCGCCAGGATCGGCGCATCGGCCTCGCCCAGCATGTTCGGGTTGACCGGTGTCGGGGCGGTGGTGGGCAGCGCGCACACGTGCGGTCGCAGGCGCGCATAGAGCGCGGGCGTGTAGCCCTGGATCGCGCGCAGCTCGCTGGGATGGGCCAGCAGGGTGCCGCCGGTACGGTAGCCGTCGCGGCCGCGCATGTAGGCCGCATCCTCCTGGCCCAGGCCTTCGCGCTGCTGGTCGGCGTCGATCCAGTCGGCGAGTGCGTGCGCGAGCGACAGCGCCTGTGCGGAGCCCATGTCGAGTGCCTCGAGCAATGCCACGTACTGGTCGATGCCCTCCTCGCGGCGTGTCAGCAGGTCGCCCGCGCCGTACACGACGCTGTTGAGGTTGAAGCACGCGGTGGCGTCGGCAACGCTTGCGCGGATCACGCCGTCGTCGATCGGGAACAGGAACGCACGGCCGTTCCAGCCACCGGCGGGCGTGGTCACTCCGGGGTCGCGCTGTGCCAGGCGCTCGATCTGGGTGAGCGCCATCTGCTCGGCACCCAGTGCATGCCAGCGCGCCTGCGCCAGCGCCTGGGCATTGCCGGCGCGTCGCAGCGCGAAACGGATGTCGTCGAGCATCACGGTCACCAGCACCGTCATCACCGCCACCAGCAGCAGGACGGTGAGCAGCGCCACGCCGCGTTGGCTGCGGCCCGCGGTCACGTGGGCTGTCCGGGCATGAGGAACCACTGTTCGACCACGCCGAAGCCGTCGAGCTCCAGCGTCAGACGCACGGCCTCGGGCACGCGGTCGACCCCGCCCGGCCAGCCATCCAGCCATTGGCCCTGGTAGCGGTACAGCATCCGGGCGGCATGGACGCCGTCGATCAGCGTCTGCGGAGGATCGAGGCGGCTGCCGTCGAGCATCGGCCGGGCGCTGCGCTGCAGGCGGCCGTCGCGCAGCCGGTACTCGACGTACTGCAGCGAGGCGCGCGGTGCGCCATGTGGGTTGTCGTGGCCGGCCCGGACGAAGGCGAACAGCACGGCCGCATGCGGATCCGCACTGCCGGTGAAGGCCTGCACGGCCGGCTGGCCGGCGTTGTTGCGGGTACGGCGGGCGACCGCCTGGCCGAGATCGGCCTCGAGCAGGGCACGCATGCGCTGCAGGTCGGCGACCCGCGCCATGCGCGCCTGCGCGATGCCCTGGCTGCCGGTGGCATAGGCCATCACCGACACCCCGGCCGCGGCCAGCAGCGCGAACACCGCCAACGCCACCAGCATCTCCACCAGGGTGAAGCCCTTCATGCGCATCAGCGGGCGGCCCTGAAGGCGACCAGCTCGGCAGCAATGCGGTCGCTGCCGGCCGGATGCACGTCGATCGCGATGCGCAACAGCGCCGGGTCGTCGGTGGGCGCAAGCTGGCGCGTCCACCGCCACTCGCGACCGCCCAGCTGTTCCACGCCCGCCGTGAGCGCGGACAGGTTCGCCGCAGGCTCGATCGCCGCCTCGACCGCGCGGTTGCCGGCCACGATTCCGGCCAGCACCCGCTCCTCCACCATCACCGCGGTGCGGGTGCTCTCGCCGACGAGGTTGAGCAGCGCCAGCACCACCAGCGCGAACACCGCCACCGCGATCAGCATCTCCAGCAGGGTGAAACCCGGCTGCGGATGGCGCCCGTACGCACGCATCTCAGCGCGTCCCGCTCACGTGCACGCGACCGTCGGGGCCGACCGACAGGTGCGCCACGTCGCGCCCGTCGCTCAGCGCCAGCTCGGCCGGCTGGGCCGCGCCCAGGGGATCGAAGGCGATGGACAGCGTCTGCGCGTCGCGCGGCAGGGCAGGAGAGATTCCCGATGTCCAGGTCTCCGGCGCGAAACCCGCGCCGGTCAGCGGCTGCCAGCCATCGCGACGCGTGATCGCGAAACGGTATCCCCGGGCGTCGATGTCCGCGCGCACGGTGCGGGTGGACAGGATGGCCTCGTCGCGTGCCCGTGCCAGCTGCGCGGCCAGCGCATCGGTATCGCGTCGCAGGCCCGAGCCCGCGGTGGGCGCCGTCAGCAGCACGACGCTGCCGAGCAGTCCGACGATCACCACCACCACCATCAGTTCCACGAGGGTGAAGCCTCCCTGTGCATGTGCCTGCGCGCGCCGCGCGCGTGCATCGCGGCAACCCCGGGGTACGTGCGGCGCCTGCGGCCGGTCCACGGTGCGGCCCGTTTCCGGGTCAGTTCCAGTTGCCGATGTCGGCGGCGTCGCCCTCGCCACCCTCGCGCCCGTCCGCACCCAGCGAATAGACGTCGAAGCTGCCGTGCACGCCCGGATGGCGGTACTGGTACGGGTTGCCCCACGGGTCTTCGGGCAGCCGGCGGATGTAGCCGCCCTGGCGGTAACGCTCCGGTCGGACGAGACCCGCCGGCGCCCGCAACAGCGCCTGCAGCCCATCGGTGGTCGGCGGATAGCTCAGGTTCTCCAGGCGGTAGGTTTCCACCGCCTGCTCCAGCACGGCGATGTCGGCACGTGCCTTCTCCACCATCGCACGGTCCTGGCTGGGCATCACGTTGATCATCACCACCGTGGCCAGCAGGCCGATGATCACGATCACCACCATCAGTTCCACCAGGGTGAAGCCCCCCTGGAGAACGGCGGCCGCAGGCCGTCCTCCGATGCCCCTCTCCCGCAGGGCGGGAGAGGGGAGTCCGCTTGTCTCGTCGCGTTCTGCCGGAGCAGGGAGCCCGTGGGCGCCTGGGCGCCGTGGCTGGAGGTGGACGCGCGTCGCGCGCGCGGGGCAAGCGGGTTGGCGATACGACATGGAACGCTCCGGAAACGAAGTGGGATCAGCCGACAACCAGGGAGTTGAACTGCAGGATCGGCAGCAGGATCGAGAGCACGATGACCGCCACCGCCGCCCCCATGACGATGATGATCGCCGGCTCCAGCAGGCTCATGGCGGCGGAGGTAAAGGTGTTGAATTCGCGCTCGAGATAGTCGGCGGCGCGCTCGAGCATCGGCGCCAGGCGGCCGCTGTCCTCGCCGCTCGCGGCCATGTACAGCAGCGTGGGCGGGAACACCCCGGCGCGGCGCATCGCGGTCGACAGGCTGGCACCCTCGCGGATCGCATCGGCCATCCCGTCGGTGGCGTCACGCAGCACGCGGTTGCCCACGGTGCGCGCGGTGATGCGCAGGCCCTCCATCAGCGGCAGCCCGCCGGCGAGCATGATCGCCAGGGTGCGCGACAGGCGTGCGGCATGCAGGTCGCGCAGCATCCGCCCCAGGATCGGCGTGCGCAGCAGGGCGCCGTCGAAGCGCAGCCGCGGGCCCGGCCTACGCAGAACGTGCAGTGCGGCGACGCCGGCCAACAGCAGCACGGCTGCGAACACGACGCCCCACGTGGTCATCGCGTCCGACACCGCGATCACCGCGCGGGTCAGCCAGGGCAGCGCACGGCCCATCGAGTCGAACTGCTCGACCACGCGCGGTACCACGAAGGTCATCAGCGCGATCACCACCGCCACCGCGGTGACTGCCAGCACCATCGGGTACACCAGCGTCGCGACCAGTCTGCCGCGGACTTCCTGCTGCCGTTCCAGCAGGTCGGCCAGCCGCTCCAGGATGTCGGGCAGCGCACCGGTGCTCTCGCCCGCCGCGACCATCGCCCGGTACAGCGGCGGGAACGCCTTGCCCTGGCGTGCCATCGCTTCCGAGAGCCGGAAGCCTTCGACCACCGCGGCCTGGGTGGACAGCAGGACCCGGCGCGTACCCGGTCGCTCGGACTGGGTGCCGATGGTGCGCAGTGCCTCCTCCATCGGTGCGACCGCCGCCAGGGTCGCCAGCTGGCGCGTGGCCAGCGCCAGCTCGCGGGCGCCGAAACGGCCGCGCAGCCCGGCGGCCGGCGTGGTCGTCGGCGACAGCCGCAACGGCCACAGACGGCGGCGCACCAGGTGTTCGCGCGCCTCGCGCTCGCTGGCGGCCGCAAGCGTGCCGTTGCGCGGTCGACCGCGGTCGTCGAGTGCCTCGTACTCCCAGGCACTCACGCCGGCATGCTCCGTTCGTCCTGGCGCACCACGCGCAGTGCTTCCTCCGGCGTGGTGGTGCCGGCGGCAACGCAGGCGCGCGCCGAATCGGCAAGCCAGTCCCCGGACACCGCGGCCGCCCCGGCCAGTGCGTCCTCGTCGGCGCCAGCGCCGATCAGCGCACGCAGGCGCTCGTCGATGTTCACCGCCTCGTACACGCCGATGCGCCCGGCGTAGCCCGACTGCTGGCATTGCGGGCAGCCGGCCGCCGCGAACAGCGGGCCCCCGTAGTCCGGACCCATCAGCCTCGCGCTCAGCACATCGGGCGCACGCGGCTGCCGGCAATGCGGGCACAGCCGGCGGATCAGGCGCTGCGCGAGGACCAGGCGCACGGTGCTGGCAAGCAGGAACGATTCGATGCCCATGTCGCGCAGGCGGGTGATCGCACCCAGCGCATCGTTGGTGTGCACCGTCGACATCACCAGGTGGCCGGTGAGGCTGGCCTGCACCGCGATCTGCGCGGTTTCCGGATCGCGGATTTCGCCGATCATCACCACGTCCGGGTCCTGGCGCAGGATCGCGCGCAGCCCGGCGGCGAACGACATCCCGACGCGCGCGTTCACCTGGGTCTGGCCGATGCCGTCGACCGCGTATTCGACCGGATCCTCCACGGTGAGGATGTTGCGACTGCCGTCGTTGAGCGCCTGCAGCCCCGCGTAAAGCGTGGTGGTCTTGCCCGAACCGGTGGGCCCGGTCACCAGCACGATGCCGTTGGGCTGCGCGAGCGCGGTGCGCAGCGCGGCGAGCACCGGCGCCGGCATGCCCAGCGCCTCCAGCGGGCGGGCGCCCGCGCCCTTGTCCAGGATGCGCATGACCACCCGCTCGCCGTTGCGCGCCGGCAGGGTGGAGACGCGTACATCCAGGGCCTTGGTGCCCATCGCCAGCGAGATGCGGCCGTCCTGCGGCACGCGGCGTTCGGCGATATCCAGGCGCGCCATGACCTTGACCCGCGAGACCAGCATCGGCGCCAGCCGCGGCGGCAGCGTCAGCGCTTCGCGCATCACACCGTCGATCCGGAAGCGCACCAGCAGCGCGCTCTCGAACGGTTCGATGTGCACATCGGAGGCGCCGCTGCGCGCGGCTTCGGCGATCAGGCCGTTGATCAGCCGGATGACCGGAGCATCGTCCTGCGCGTCGAGCAGATCGGCCGTTGCCGGCAGGTCGTCGGCAAGCGCGTCGAGATCGTCGCCCTGCCCGATGCCTTCCGCGCCCACGAGACCGTTGCCCGCATAGGCCTCGGACAGGCGGCGGTCGAAGTCGTCGCGGGACAGTACCTGGATGTCGAGCGGCCGGTCGAGGGCTCGCCGCACTTCGACCAGGCCGGCAGGCGACGCGCCTTCGCGCATGCCCACGCGCGCCGGGCCGTCACCCAGCGCCAGCAGCAGCAGCCCGTGCTGGCGTGCGAACGCGTAGGCCAGCGCTGGCGCGGCTTCACTCACGGCTGCGCGTCATCGGTGGTGGCGGGAACGGGCGCCAGCGCGGGCGGCGGCATCACCGGCGGGGTGGTGCCGAAATAGTCGCGGACCAGCGTGTCGAGCATCGTGCGGTCGTCGGCGCTGGTGCCGCCGCTGTCGAGCTGGCGCGCACGCATGTAGTCGTAACGGGGCGCCGTGACCGCCTGCGCCTGCGCCGCGTCGCGCACGATCGTGGGGCGGATGAAGACCATTAGATTGGTCTTGTTGCGCTCGCGGGCGGTGCTGCGGAACAGCGCGCCCAGGCCGGGGATGTCGCCGAGCACCGGCACCTTGTTGACGGTGTTGCGGTCGTTCTGGTCGAGCAGGCCGCCGAGCACGACGATCGCGCCGTCGTCGGCGAGCACGCGGGTCTCGATCTCGCGCTTGCTCAGCACCAGTTCGTTGAACGTCTCGCTCACCGGGCCGGCGACCGAGGAGACTTCCTGCCGCAACGCCAGGGTGATGCCGCCGCCGGCGTTGATCTGCGGCCGCACCACCAGCTGGATGCCGACGTCCTGGCGCTGGATCGTTCGGAACGGATTGGTGTTGGCGTCGCCCAGCACTTCGCCCGTGGTCACCGGTATCTCCTGGCCGACGAGGATCCGGGCCTCCTCGTTGTCCAGCGTCAGGATGGATGGCGTGGACAGCAGGTTCGACGAGGTGTCGCTGCGCACCGCGTCGATGATCAGCCCGAACATCGCGCTGCCGGTGTTTCCGGCCAGGCCCATCAGCCCGCCGTTGTATCCGAGCAGCGAGTTCACCGCGTTGCGGACGACCGGCGAGTCGGTGTCGCCCTCGCGCACCCGCGCCGCCGCTGCGGCCAGCGCGCCGATGCTCGGCGCGCCACCGGGGAAGTTGGTGTAGCCCAGTGGGATGTTGCCGTCGCGGCCGGCCACCAGCAGCTGCGCGCCCAGCCGCCGTGCGGCCTCGTCCGAGATCTCCACCACCAGCGCCTCCACGAGCACCTGTTCGCGGCGGACGTCGAGCTGGGTGATCACGTCGACCAGCATCCGCTGGGTTTCCGGATCGGCGTTGATGATGATCGCGTTGGCACCCGGATAGCGGGCGATGGTCGCGCGCCGGCCCGGCGCCACCATCACCGACGCCGCAAGCGGCGCGGCGGCGCCGTCGGCGACAGGCGCGGAGAAGGCGGCACCTCCGGCCAGGTTTCCCGCGTCGGCCGCGGGCGTCGACAGGCGCTGCTGCAGCGCGCCTGCCGTGCCGCTGGCCTGCCTCGCGTTGCCGGCATCGGGTGTCCCGACCACCTGCTGCAGCACCGGCAGCAGGTCTTCGGCATTGGCATGCTGCAGGCGGATGACCCGCACGTCGCCGCTGTTCTCGGCGCGCCGGTCGAGGTCCTCGACCACGCGGCGCACGGTCTGCACCAGCGCGGCATCCCCGCGCAACAGCACCGCGTTGCTGCTTTCGACCGGCACCACCGTGAGCACGCCACCGCGGCGCTGGCCGCCATAGAGGTTGTCGACGACCTGGGCGATCTCGCGTGCGGAACTGTTGCGCAGGCTCACCGCCTCAACCTGCGCGCGGTCCTGATCGATCTGCGCGATCAGCCCGCGCAGGCGGCGCAGGTTGTCGGTGTAGTCGGCGACGAGCAGGTTGTTTCCCTGGGGAGTGGCCAGCACCACGCCGCCACGCCCGACCAGCGGGCGTACGGTTTCAACCGCCGCCTGCGCATCGACGTGGCGCAGCTGGAATACCTGGGTGGAGAACCCGCCGGCGCCGCCGGCCGCGACTGCACCGGGCTGCTGCGCGGCGGTGTCGTCCGGGACCACCCGGTACACACCGGAGCCGCTGGGCACCGCGATCAGGCCGTTCGCGCGCAGCGTCGCCACCAGGATTCCCAGCAGCTCGGGCTCCGTCAGCGGTTCCTCGTTGGACAGGGTGATGGTGCCCTGTACGGCGGGATCCACCAGGAACGTCGTGCCGGTGGCGCGTGCGACATCCTGGATGAAGGCGCGGATGTCGGCATTCTGTACGTGCAGCGCCGGTGCGCGCGTCGCGCCGTCCTGCGCGGCAAGGGGAAGGGCCGTGGCCAGGGCCAGCGCGACGGCAACGGAAACGGAGAGGAGTCGGTAGGTCAAGGCAAGGCCGTCCGCAAGGTAAGTGTGCGCGTCTGTCCGCCGCGCTGGACGGTGAGCCTGGCCTCCCCGCGTGCAAGCTCGGGTTCCAGTTCCGCGATCCGCTCGGGCGTCAGCGGGTTGCCGTTGAGTGCCAGCAGCACGTCGCCCGCTTCCAGGCCCGCCTGGCGCAGCACCGCGCCGTCGCCGCGCGGGATCAGGGTGTATCCGGTGATCTTTCCGTTCTCGACCCGCGCGCTGAAGCCGGCCTGGGCGACCAGCGCGGCGGGGTCGATGGGCGCCGTGGACGGCCCCGCCGTCGTGCCCACGGTGCGCGTGGGCGCGACCGCGGTCGCGGTCGATGCGGGTGCGGCCTCCAGCGCGAGGTGGCGTTCGCCCGCGCCGGTGCGCAGGATCACGTGATCGGATGCGACCGCATGAAGCACGACCCCGGGCGCGACGCTGTCGCCGGTGCGGAAGGCCGCCTGCGGTGCGTCGGCGGACGAGAGGATCGCGGAGCTCCCGGTCCCCGCCATCCGCACGCCGTGCAGGCGCAGCCCGGAGACATCCGCGGCTGCGACGCTGTGAAGACCGGCGGCGGAATGGAAGGGATCGGATGACAGCGCCAGTGCGGGCGGCACCGGGGCGGGTGCTGCCACGACACCGTCATCGGCAACGAGCGGCCCCGCCGGCGCCAGCAGCAGCCAGCCCAGGCGCGCGGCCTGCAACGCAAGCAGCGCGACCAGCAACAGTTCCATGCCCGCGCGCAGTGCCGCGCCGGGCGCGGGAGAGCCGCCGGATCGTGCGCCGTTGCGGAAGGAGCGCAACAGGGGGCGTCGGAGCGCGTTATGCACGGACTGTGACGGTCTGGCGGGGTTACGGTCAGTTTGAGACCGATTTGTGACAGTCAGGCTTCAGCTGCCATATTCGACAACGGTCGTCCTCGCCGGGGTTGGCCGCTCGGCGACGCCCCGTGGAAACGCAACCGGCCCCGCTCCCGCAGGGCGGGAACGGGGCCGGAAACGAGCGCGCCGGATCAGAACGAAGCGGACAGGCTCAGCGTGTAGGACACGCCCGGGCTGTAGCGGTAGATGTCGATCCGCTCGCCGCCTTCCTGGTACTCGCGATGGTCGGCGTCGAGGATGTTGCGGGCGCTGAAGCCGAGCGTCATCTCGTTGTCGCCGAGGCTGAAGCCCTGGCGCAGCACCAGGTCGAGCGAAACACCCGGCTTTTCCATGTAGTCGGGCTGCCCCGGCCGGCCGCGCGCGCTGACGCGCTCGCCCACGTAGTTGGCGATGAGGGTGGCCCGCGTGCGGCTGTTCTCGCTCTCGACGCCCAGTTGCAGGTTGCCGATATGGTCCGACTGGCCCTGCATCACGCTGCCGTCGCGGACGAACAGGGTGGCATCCTGCGGCGTCAGAAATCCGTACGGATGCACGGTATCGCCGGCCTCCACCTGCACTTCCGAGTTCGACCAGGTGTAGTTGGCCGCCACGTACAGGCGCTTGTCGCCCCACCAGTTGGCCTCGATCGGCAGCTCCACGTACTTCTTCGCCTCGATCTCGGCCCCGTACAGCGTCGCCGAGGGCGCGTTGAGGAAGCTCTGCAGGATGCCGCCGCCGGGCGCGTCGTTGACGTTGCTCTCGATCGGCTTGTCGATGTCCTTGTAGAACGCGCCGAGCGTGAAGTACTCGCCGGAACCGAAGAACCACTCGTAGCGTGCGTCGAGGTTCAGCAGCTCGCTGTCGACGAGGTACGGGTTGCCGTAGAAGATCCGGTCGTTGTCCGGGTCGAGGTACTGCAGCGGCGAGAGTTCGCGGAACTGCGGCCGGGCGATGGTCTTCGAGGCGCCGAAGCGGATCTGCTGGTTCTCCGAGAAGTTCCAGGTCACGGTGGCGGTGGGCAGGACGTAGCTGTTGCGCAGCGGGTCGACGCCGCCCTGACGTTCGCCGCTGAAGATGTCGTAGGTATGGACCGCCTGCGTGGCGTCCTCGTAGCGCACGCCAGCGGTAGCACGCACGTGCGGGGAGAGTTCCGCCTCGGCCTGCAGATAGCCCGCCCTGACCTTGAGGGTCGCGTCGTACGCGGCGTCGCCGGAATTGCCGGTGACCTCGCGCAACCGCAACAGGTCGTTGCTGAGGTTGTAGTCGGAGAACAGGTAGTCCACGCGCTGGTAGCGGTTGTAGTGCGGCAGCGGCCCGTCCAGCGCCAGCAGGCGGAACTCGCGGTTTTCCGCATTGCGGTCGTTGTCGGAATATGCGACGCCGCCGGATACGGTGATGTCGCGCTCCACCGGCAGGCGCCAGCTCACGTCGACGCCCCCGCTGGCGACCTCGTCCTCGACGTTGCTGAAGCGCAGGTGGTTCTGCACGCGGGTGCCGTCGTGCGACCAGTAGCCATCGACCAGTTCGTAGCGGATGCCGGTCTCGTAGGGGGCGTCGCGGGTGGCGCGTGCGATGGCACCACGCCATTCGATCTTCAGGTCGTCGTACTCGCCGAACGTATGGGTGCCGGTGATCTGGTTGTTGACGAGCTCGCGCTCGAACCACTCGGTGTAGTCGTCCCGGACCTGGAACCCGGCGAGGTTGTCGAAGCCCGAGCGCGAGCGCGCTTCCTTGAGCGTGTCGTGCACGTACAGCGTGGTCAGCCCGATCCTGTGGTTGCCGTTCTCCCAGCCCGCGCCGAGCAGGACGTTGACCTTGGCGTTGTTGGTGGTGGAGAAGAAGTCGTAGTCCGAGTTGTACTGCACGGCGTCGTCGACGAACACCGGGTCGCGCTGCACGCCGAAGCGGGTCCGCCACTGGTTGTCGAAACCGGCGACGGCGACGAAGCCGAGCCGGCCGTCGTCGCCCATGTCGAGCGAATAGCCGGCGCTGCCGCCGAAGCTCAGGTCCGGATCGATGCTGTCCTTTTCCTGCAGCAGGCGGACGTTGGCGTTCTGCAGGCTGCGGCCGATGCGGCGGATGTCCTCGCGCTCGAACGAGCCGAGGTCGACGCGACGCCCGGTGGCGATGGCTTCGCTCAGCGCGCTCGGCATCTTGCGGGTGCCGTCGTCGTAGCCCCAGAAGTCGTCGTCGGAGCCGAAGTAGGTCAGGCCCTTTTCGAAGGTGGTGACGCTGTTGCCACCGGTGCCGATCGACAGGTTGAGGAAAGGCTCGTCGGGCACGGTCAGCGACTGCAGGTCGATGACGCCGCCGCCGAACTCGCCCGGATAGCGTGCCGAATAGGTCTTCTGCACGGTCACGCTCTCGAGCACCTCGCTCGGGAACAGGTCCAGCGGCACCACGCGCTGCAGCGGCTCCGGGCTCGGCAACGGCGAGCCGTTGAACAATGCGGACGAGTAACGCTCGCCGAGGCCGCGCACGTAGACGAACTTGCCGCGTACCAGGCTCAGGCCGGTCACCCGGGTCAGCGCGGCTGCGGCATCGCTGTCGCCGGTGCGCTCGAAATCCTCGCGGGTGATGAACGAGGCGACTTCGGACGTCTGGAGCATCGGCTCCGGGATGTATTCGCCACGCACCTGGACGGCGTCGAGCTGGGTGGGCGAGGGGGACGCGGGCGGGGCGTCCTGGGCATGCGCGGCCCAGGGTGCCAGCAGGGCCGAGATGGCCAGCGGCAGGTGCCGTCGGACCAGGCGGTTTCGGGTCGGAATGTGTTTCATGGGAAAGCCTTGGCTGCGGACAGGGAAGATTTCCGGATCACGATTGCAGCGGGGCGGCGTTTCCGCCGCCCCGCTGCGCTTGTGCGTGGTCCGATCAGCAGGACGGGGAGTCCGCCGTCAGGCCGCAGGTCCAGCCCCTCCACCAAGTGTCGTTGGCGTCACGCACGCCACCGATGTAGTCCACCTGGCGGAAGAAGGGATGCACCTGCGCCAGTCCCTGGTACGCCGGCACCGCGCGTTCCTGCGATCCGTTGATGAAGACGCCGGTCAGGCTCGAAGTGCCGACGACGTTGTTCGTGCCCGCCTCGAATGCGGTCTGTGCGCGGGCGTCCTCGAACGCGACCGGGCAGGAGAAATGCACCGAGTGGAAGGTGCCGGTGGTGTTGGCATCGCGAATCTCGAGGCAGCGCTCGGCGGAGCCCGAGCCACCCGCCGGACGGGTCACCACGCTGTTGTAGAACGAGGCCTGGGTGCCCTGGTTGAGATGGATCGCGGCGCCGCCACCGGCACGGCCGACGTAGGTGATGTTGGCCACGCGCGGCTGCGAGTAGGGCTGGCGGTTGATGCTGCTCCACTCGTTCATGCGGTCGCCGCCGCCGGGGCGCTGGATCACGATGCCGAACTGGATGGCACCGTTCCAGCCGGTGTCGGTGTCGATGGAATCGTCGTCGGCACCGGTCACCACGAGGTAACGGGCGTTCATCGTGCCGCCGAAGATCTCGATACCGTCATCCGAGCTGTTGTGGATGTGGAAGTACTCCAGCACGGTGCCACTGCCGGCGCCGGCGGCGGTGATGCCCTGCAGCTCATTGTTCGGCGAGATCTCGAAGCCCGAGTACTTGACCTGCACGTAGCGGATGCGGCCGCTGCTGTCGTTCGGGGCATTGCCGCCGTAGAACGCGTTGGTGCCCTCGACCTGGCTCTGGCACTGCGGGGTCCCCGAGGTGGTACCACCCGGGCAGGCGTTGATCGGTGCGCGGCCGGCCAGGATCAGTCCGCCCCACAGACCCATGGTGTCGGCGTTGGTCTGGCCTTCGAGGTCCTGGCGTGCGGTGAAGATGATCGGCTGGTCGACCGTGCCGTCGGCGTAGAGTTCCGAGCCGCGGTTGACCAGCAGGTAGTCGTTGCCCGAGGACGCGTAGAGGGTCACGCCCGGCTCGATGGTGAGCACGCCACGCGGGACCGGGTGCGGATTGGCCGCATCGCCACCCTGGTCCTGACCGACGCTGACGCGGCCCGAGATGGCGTAGACGGTGCCGTCGCGCTTGGGAACGACCACGTTGCCGGTGATCAGCTGGGGCAGACGGCAGGCGCGCAGGGTGTTATTGGCGACGGTGCCCACGTCGGTGAAGCCCGACGGACAGTCCGCGGCGGGGCCACCGGTCGGCGGCGGCGGCGTGGTCGGGGGCGGGGTGGTCGGCGGAGGCGTGGTCGGCGGCGGGGCCGGCGGGAACGCGCCTTCGCCGGGGGATGCCACGCGATCGGCGCCATTGCCGCAGCCGCCAAGGGCGAGGACCGCGCCGAAGGCCAGCGCCAGAGTCCGGTAATTGTTCGCAGCCATTTGCAACTCTCTCCGAGAAATTAGACAGGGGTGTCGACGCAGGAGTGAGGGCGCTTCCATAGACCGCGGCCCCCGTTCCCCGGTGAAGATCGGAGGAAAGTTATAGATGCGTTGTGTGACGCTTTTCTTGCGTTATAGCGATGGGTCGTGCCGGGCGACGGGCCCCTCGTCACCAACCCGGTCCGCCGATCTTTTTTCTTCGTACCGTCATGGACACAGTGCAGGCTTGCGCGACGCGCATGCTGTCCGTGCGTCCGCGATGGCAACCGGAGAGCGCTCCCATGGACCTTCGACACACTGGCCCGGAACTCGACGGCTGGATCCTCGCGCAGGTGGGTGCGGGCCAGTCCCCCGAAGCCGTGGTGGCGACACTGGTGACCCGCGGCTGGGCGGAGCAGGCGGCAATCGACGCCATCGACACGGCGGTGCGCGACCACCTCGCCAGGCATGCACGTGACGCCGGGCTTCCCGCGCCTGCGCGCGTGCCTGCGCCGGTGGCATAGAATGGCGCGTCGCAGATCGACGCCGGCGACCGCCGCGTGCAGGTGCTCGCCCACCTCGTGCACCCCCACGTGGTGGTGTTCGGGGGGCTGCTCTCGGACGGCGAGTGCGATGCCCTGATCGAACTCGCGCGCGGCCGCGTGCAGCGTTCGCCCACGCTCGACCCGGAAACCGGACGCGACCAGGTACATCCGGACCGCACCAGCCGGGGCCTGTTCCTGCAACGCGGCGAGAACGGGTTGCTGCGCACGATCGAAGCGCGGATCGCCGCGCTCACCGAGTGGCCGCTGGAGCACGGCGAGGGCATTCAGCTGCTGAACTACGGCGTGGGCGCGGAGTACAAGCCGCACTACGACTATTTCGATCCGGGCCGCGCGGGCAACCGCGCCACGCTGGCGCGGGGCGGCCAGCGCGTGGCGACCCTTGTGATGTACCTCAATACCCCGGCGCGGGGTGGCGCCACGACGTTTCCCGATGTCCAGTTCGAAGTCGCGGCGATCCGGGGCAATGCGGTGTTCTTCAGTTACGACCGCCCGCATCCGATGACGCGCAGCCTGCACGGCGGCGCGCCGGTGCTGGCCGGGGAGAAGTGGGTGGCGACCAAGTGGTTGCGCGAGAGCCGGCACGTCTGAGGCGTTCCGGGGTGCCAGGACCCTGGTAACCGCGTCGTTCGCCAAGGCGCAGGGCTTTTGCTGTTGCAGGGCAGCAGGGCAAGCCCGGTTTACACTGCGTTTCGACCGTCTGTAAGCAGGATTCGACCGCTGATCGGCTTCATGAGGGTGTGTCATTGCATTGTCATCATCGCGGCGGCTGGCGTGGTGTGACATGTCCCTGTCACACATCTCGAGGGGCTGAAATGAAGAATTCCTTGCTCGGATTCGCCGGCGTTCTGGCGTTGGGCGCTGCGACGCAGGCGGTGGTCGCCACCGAACGGGGCGCCTGGAGCGAACAGCAGGTCTATACCTATGCGGTGCAGCTCGATGCCGACGGCCGGGTGCAGGAGGTCGTGCCGGTCGGCGCCGGCGGCGATGCCCTCGGCGCGGAGTTCGCCGACCGGATCGGAACCTGGCTGTTCACCACCGACAGTCGTTCCGGGCATGGGCAGGACAGCAGCGTCCGTACCTATCTGCGCCTGGTCGTTTCGCCCGGAGCGAACGGCCCGGAGCTGGTCTCGGCGACCACAGGCCCGGCGCCCCAGCGTCTCACGCAACCAGAGTATCCGGTGCGCGAGCAGCGCGAGGGTCGTCAGGGAGCGGTGGTGCTGAAGCTCAATATCGGCGCCGACGGCCACGTACGCACGTCCGAGGTGGACAGCGTGCATGGAAACGTCAGCCGCAGGATGGCGGCGGCAGCGCGCAGCGCCGCGACCGAGTGGCGGTTCTCGCCGGAACTGGTCGACGCCCGCCCCGTGGAGGGCACCGTGCTGTGGCCGGTCTGCTTCCTCGGTGCGGGTTCCACCGCGACCCATTGCGCGTGGAGCGGCCCCGAGGCACGGCTGTATTCGAGCAAGACGGTGCTGCCGCTGGACCCGGTTGCGCGCCCGGTGACGCCTCTGGCGTTCGACGCACGCTGAGCATCGCCGGGGTCATGGGGTACACCCTTCTGGCGTACGGTCAGAGGAGCGTCTTGTCGGGGTAGCGGCAGAGATCGCGGATCACGCAGGCCGGGCATTCCGGCCTGCGTGCCTTGCAGACGTAGCGGCCGTGCAGGATCAGCCAGTGGTGGGCGTCGTGCAGGAACTGCCGCGGCACGCGCTTCAGCAGGCCGTCCTCGACTTCACGCACGTTCTTTCCTGGTGCAAGCCCGGTGCGGTTGGAGACCCGGAAGATGTGGGTGTCGACCGCCATGGTCGGCTCGCCGAAGGCGGTGTTGAGCACGACGTTGGCGGTCTTGCGGCCCACCCCCGGCAGCGCCTCCAGCGATGCGCGATCACGCGGTACCTCGCCGCCGTGCTGCTCCACGAGCATCCGGCAGGCGGCGATCACGTTCTTCGCCTTGGCGTTGTAGAGACCGATGGTGGAGATGTAGCGCTTCAGCCCGTCCTCGCCCAGCGCCAGGATCGCCGCCGGGGTATTGGCGACAGGGAACAGCCGGCGCGTGGCCTTGTTGACGCCGACGTCGGTGGACTGTGCCGACAGCGTCACCGCCACCAGCAGCTCGAACGGCGAGCTGTATTCGAGCTCGGTGGTCGGCTTCGGATTCAGTGCAGACAGCCGCTCGAACATCTCGTGGATCTCGGCGCGGGTCAGCGTGCGGCCGCGGCGCCGCGGTGAATTGCGTTCGGGCATATGGATCGGGAGTCGGCGGGGCGCTGCGCACGGCTGCGCGCACGGGCCAGTGCGGCCGCGGCGGCGGCCGGCAGGGCGGGCCGCGCGGGCGGGCTGGGGCACTACCCCGGGGTCGCGCGCGGGCGCGGGGGCCACGTGCGGTGAGGCCGTAGATGTGGCGTCAGTCTGGTTGTGCGGGCGGAGGCGTGTGGGCGAACACTAGGTTCGGTGAGTGC
>NWQL01000001.1:647573-707073 GCA_002798175.1 Lysobacteraceae bacterium NML91-0213
CGGCCCAGGCCGCGTGCAGGCGGTCGCGCGCCTCGCGCAGCCGGGCCGCGTCCGCCGCTGCCAGCCCGGCGAGCCCGGCATCGGCCAGCTCTGAATCGGTCAGCTCGGCCAGGCCCGCCTCGATGGCCGCGTCGACGTCGTCGGTGGCCAGCAGCGCGAGCAGTCGGTGCGGGTCGGGCGCGTGCATGGCTTTCAGCGCCCGCTGAAGTCCGGCTTGCGGCGCTCGAGGAAAGCGCGGGTGCCTTCGCGCATGTCCTCGGTGGCGAACATCAGCCCGAACTGCGCGGTCTCGTACTCGAGGCCTTCGCTCATCGCGCACTCGCCACCGACATGCACGCAGTCGAGGATGCCGCGCAGCGCCAGCGGCGCCGCCGCGGCCAGCTGCGCCGCCAGCGTGCGGGTGGCGGCGGCCAATTCATCCGCCGGCACCACGCGGGTGAGGATGCCCAGTGCCTGCGCGCGCGCGGCATCGATCGGTGTGCCGGTCAGGCACAGCTCGAGGGTCGCAGCACGGCCGGCGAGGCGCAGCAGACGCTGGGTGCCGCCGAAACCCGGCACCAGGCCAAGGTTGATCTCGGGCTGGCCGACCTTCGCGGTGTCGGCACCGATGCGCAGGTGGCAGGCCATCGCCAGCTCCAGCCCACCGCCGAGCGCGAAACCGTTGACCATCGCGATGACGGGTTTCGGGAAGGTCTCGATCCGGCGCATCAGGCGCTGGCCGCGCTGCGAGAAGTCGCGCCCGGCAACCGGCGGCAGGTCGGCCATCTCGGCGATGTCGGCACCGGCGACGAACGCCCTGGGGCCGGCGCCGGTCAGCACCACCGCGCGTACAGCGGGGTTCTCGGCGGCGTCCTCGAAGGCGACCAGCAGGGCGTCCAGGGTGGCGGCGTTGAGCGCGTTGAGCTTGTCGGGCCGGTTGATGGTGAGGGTGCGCACGGCGCCGTCGTCGGCGACCAGGAGCAGGGAATCGGTCATGCGGTTCGTTTCCGGAGGTCGAAATGTGGTGTCATGCGTGAACGGCTCCGCGCCGCCGGGGGAACCCGTCAGCGGCGGGCTTGTCGGAGGGATACCGTCAGTGGCAGTTAAGCCCGGCGGTCGTTATCCTAACCCGTTCCTCCGCGCGCCCCCGGGGCGTGCCGTCGGGAACGACCCAAACCGGAAAAATTCTCGGAGATCCACCGAATGAAGTTGCGTTTGCTGGCCGCTTCCCTGGCGGCACTGACCCTGACCGCCGGCGCCGCCGTGGCCCAGGACACCTCGTCGGAGCAGGGACGGCTGAGCTACGCGCTCGGTTACGACCTGGGCCGCAACCTGATCGAGAGCGGCGAGCAGGTCGACGTCAACACCGTCATCAAGGCGCTGCAGGACGGCTATGCGCGCCGCGATCCCACCGTGCCGGTCGACCAGCTGCGCAGTGCGGTCGAGAGCATGCAGCAGCGCCAGCTGGCCAAGGCCCGCGCGGAGTTCGAGCGTGTTGCCGGCGAGAACAAGACCCGCAGCGATGCCTTCCTTGCGCAGAACCGCGCCAAGGCCGGCGTGCAGTCGCTGGCCGGTGGCGTGCAGTACCGCGTGATCGAGGCCGGCAGCGGCGCCAAGCCGACCCCGAACAGCGAAGTGTCGATCAACTACAAGGGCAGCCTGTCCACCGGCCAGACCTTTGTCGACACCTCGGTCGCCCAGGAAGGCCAGCAGGCCGGCCCGGTGAGCGTGCGCATGGACCAGATCCCGCTGGTGGGCCTGCGCGAGGCCCTGGCGCAGATGCCGACCGGCGCGCGCTGGGAAATCGTGATGCCGCCGGAAAAGGCCTACGGCAACTCGCCGCAGTCGCCGATCGGCCCGAACCAGGCCGTGGTGTTCGACGTCAAGCTGGTCAGCATCAAGTAATCCGCTGCCGCACGCGACAGCAGGACGCCGCCTCCGGGCGGCGTTCTCGTTTGTGGCGCAGGCGCATGGAACCGGCCGGCCGGGCGCCTGCGGGTTCACCGGCGCGCCAATACAATGGCCCGCATGACTGCCTACATCCCCATGGCCCCCGTGCTCACGCCCTGCATCGGGGTCTGCACGCTGGACGCCGCCGGACTGTGCGACGGCTGCCATCGCAACATCGACGAGATCACCCGCTGGTCGCAGATGGGGGAGGCCGAGCGCCAGCACTTCATGGACGTGGTACTGCCCGGGCGCGAGGCGCAGCGGACTTGAACACCGCGGGGCCGACGCTGGAGCGGATCGCGCGGGTGCTGCATCCCCTGCGGCACCCACCCGTGAGCGAAGGGTGGAACCTCGACGAACTGCACGATCTGTTGCCAGACGCCCGCGTGCATGCCGAAGCCGGCGTACTGGTGGGCCTGGTCGGCCGTGCGGACGGGCTGCGCGTCGTGCTGACCCTGCGCAACGAGAACCTGCGCAACCACCCGGGGCAGGTGAGCTTTCCCGGTGGCCGCGTCGAGCCCGCGGATACCGGCGCGCTGGCCGCCGCCCTGCGCGAGGCCGCCGAGGAGATCGGACTCGCCGCGCAACAGGTGGAGCCGCTGGGCTTCCTCGACCCGTTGCTGACGGTCAGCGGCTTCCGCGTGCTGCCCGCGGTGGCGCGCATCAGCGCGGATTTCGTGCCCCGGCCCGACCCGGGCGAGGTGGCGGAGGTGTTCGAGGTGCCGTTGGCCTGGCTGCTTGCCGAGGACAGCCTGGAACGCATCGCCATCCAGTACCGCGGTCGCGAGCGGCAGGTGCTGCAGTTCCGCAGCGATCCGCTGTGCACGCCGCACCGGATCTGGGGTGCCACCGCATCGATCCTGTTCAACCTGCGCCAGCGCCTCGCGGCGCTGCGGGAGGCCGCCGCATGACCGCATCCGCGTGGACCACGATCGTGGATTGCGAGGACCTGCACGCCGCCCTGGGCCGGTCCGGGCTGGTCATCGTCGACTGCCGCTTCGCGCTTGCGGATCCGGGCGCGGGCGAGGCCGCCTGGCGGCGCAGCCACGTTCCCGGTGCGGTGTATGCCCACCTGGATCGCGACCTGTCCGGCCCGCATGCGCCCGGGGCCGGGCGGCATCCCTGGCCGTCGGCTTCGGCCTTCGCGCAGACGCTGGCGGCCTGGGGCATCGATGCGGATCGCCAGGTGGTCGCCTATGACGACGGCGACGGTGCGCACGCCGCCCGGCTGTGGTGCCTTGTGCGCGCTGCCGGATTCGAGCGCGTCGCGGTGCTGGATGGCGGCTGGGCGCGCTGGCAGGCACTGGGCCTGCCGGTGACGGACGATCCGCCGCGGCCGGCGCCGGTCGCGATCCGGTCGCTGTCGTGGCGGATGCCACCGCTCGAGGCGGCGGACGTGCAGGCGCACCTGGCCTCGGGTGGCCTGCTGGTGGATGCCCGCGCCGCCGAGCGCTTCCGCGGCGAGATCGAGCCGATCGACCGCGTGGCCGGCCACGTGCCGGGCGCGGTCAACCGCCCCTACGCGCAGAACCTGCGCGACGGCCGCTTCAAGCCCGCCGCGCAACTTCGTGCGGAATTCGAATCGGTGCTTGGCGCGCACGGCGCCGACGAGATGGTGGCGATGTGCGGTTCCGGCGTCACCGCCTGCCATCACCTGCTGGCGATGGCGCATGCGGGCCTCGACGGCGCGCGGCTCTACGGCGGCTCATGGAGCGGCTGGATCGAGGACCCGGCGCGGCCGGTGGCAACCGGCGCCTGAGTGCCGGCGCAGGCAGGGGCGACGCTGTGCCTGCGGCCGGGGTCCGGGCTGGGCTCGGGCGGGGCGGGTCAGCGCTTGCCCAGCCGCGCCACCAGCGCATGCAGCGCGGCCTGCGGGTCGGGATCGAACCAGGCGTCGATCATCGCGTCCAGGTCCAGGGCCGCGGGCGACATCGCCTCGACGAGGTCGGCACGGGTGAGCGCGCGGGTCGCCAGCATCGGCGTGCGCGGCAGCGCGGCCAGCGCCTGCAGCCGGGTGATCGCGCGGGTCACCACCTCGTCGACGCCCACCACCTCGTCCACCAGGCCGATCGCCAGCGCCTGCTCGGCGTCGAGCATCAGCCCCGGCACCACCAGCCGTTCCGCCTGGCGCTGGCCCACGGTGCGTTGCATCAGCCGCAGCACGCCGACCGGCATGCGCAGCCCGACCTGGGTTTCGTTGAGGCCGATGCTGTACGGGCCGGCGGCCATGATCCGGGCGTCGCAGCACAGGGCGAGCACGCAGCCACCGGCCGGGGCGTGGCCGCCGATCGCGGCAATCACCGGCACCGGGCAGGCCGCCAGCGCATGGGCCGCAGCAAAGAAGCTGTCCCATGCCGCGCGCAGCACGTGCCGGTCGTCCTGGATCGAAAGCAGGTAGGGCACGTCCAGCCCGGCCGAGAACACCCTGGGGCCGCCGGACAACACCAGCCCATCGGCGCCGGCGGCCACCGCGGCCTCGATCGCCAGCACCAGTCCGTCGCACAGCGCGGGGTCGAGCGCATTGACCGGTGGCCGTGCCAGGCGCAGCTCATGGATGCGGTCGTGGGCGATGGTCTCGATCAGGGGCATGGCGGCTCCGCGTAGAGGCAGGGCGGCCATGATACGGCGGGTGCAACGGTCGCCGCGGACCGCGCTGCCGGTTATTCCCGGCTCAGCGCCTGCGAGCCGCGCAGCAGCATCCGGATCATCTGCGCCAGTTCCTCGACCAGTTCCTCGTCCTGCGCCGGCGGGGAATCGAGTGCGGTGCCGCCCATGGCGAACACCAGCCGGGTGATCGCGCGGGCGACGAGGTCGGGGCGATGGAAGCGCGAGCCCTGGGCGGCGGCGATACGGACCAGGTCGACCTGCAGCTCTTCGGCGAAGAAGTGCAGCTGCCGGTCGACCGCGCGCTTGTAGGCATCCGACCCGACCGTGCCCTCGCGCAGCAGTGCGTGCAGCAGCTTGTCGTCGTCGCGCAGCCGCTCCATGAAGATCTCCAGCGACCCACGCACGATGCTGCGCCCGGACACCGCGCGCCGGCGCGCATCGCCGATGATCCGGCGCAACGACTCGCCGGCCACGTCGATCAGCGCCACCGCCAGTTCGTCCATGTCGTGGAACTGGCGGTAGAAGCTGTTGGGCGCGATCCCGGCCTCGCGGGCGATCTCGCGCAGGCTCAGCGTCGACACGCTGCGGTGCGGGCCGATCAGGCGCAGGGCGGCCGCGATCAGGTCGTCGCGGGTGATGGTCGGCTTGCGGCCGGGGCCTTCGGGGGCGGCGGCCTCGACGCCTGCTGGCGCTGGGGTGCTGGCGGACACGGGCTGCCACGGTGGGAGACGAGCGGTGAGCATAGCAGTGCCTCACCGTATGGTCCGGCCGGGGCCGCTTCCCGGACATGCCGTGACCGCGGAATCGCCTGCCTGAACCCCGGATGTGACTTTCCACGCATTTAATGCACACGTGTATACACGCCTGTAAGGATGCGTGTACATTCGCTGCCATGTCAGCCCTTCCCAGCCCGCAAGCCCGTCGCCGCAGCCGCCTGACCCAGGTGGCCGGTGCCTTCATGCCGCCGCCGGTGTTCGATTTCTGGGCCCAGCGCCTGCATCCGACCTGGACCTGGGAGCGCCCGCTGGCACGGGTGGTCGGCCACATGCCGGCCGCCGCGGGTGCGGTGACCCTGACCCTCAGGCCGAACCGCCACTGGCCGGGTGCGTTGCCGGGCCAGCACGTGAACCTCACCGCGGTGATCGACGGGATCCGTGTCACCCGCAGCTACAGCCTGGACGCGCCGGTGCATGCCGATGGCCGCATCAGCGTGACCGTGAAAGGCGTGGACGGTGGCCGCATGAGCCGCCATCTGCTGGAGCGCGCGCGGGTCGGCGACGTGCTCGATATCGGCCCCGGCTTCGGCGAGCTGGTCCTGCCCGCCGGCGCGACGTCGCCCCGGCTGTTCCTTGCTGCCGGCAGCGGCATCACCCCGCTGATGGCGCTGGTGCGCCAGCTGGCCGCGCAGGGCATGCCTGCGCCGGTGACCCTGCTGTACTGGGCGCGTACCCGCGCCGAGTTCTGCTTTGCCGAGGAACTGCGTGCACTGGCCGCGCGCCATGCCGGCTTAGACGTGCGTTTCGTACTCACCGGTGAAATGCCGGCGACCGATGACGAGGCCGGCGGCCGCATCGACGCCGCGTTGCTGGACGCCGTGGTGGCCGACCATGCCCGCCGCCAGACCTATGCCTGCGGCCCTGGTGGCTTCATCGCCGCCGTGGAAACGCTGCTGGGCGGCCGTGTGCCGCTGCTGCGCACCGAGGCGTTCACGCCGCTGCCGCGACCGCCCGCCGACGACACCGGCACGGTGTCGGTGCGACTGGCGCGCAGTGGCCGCGAGCTGCAGTTGCCGCGTGGCACCGCCCTGCTGGACGCGCTGGAAGCCGAGGGCCTGAAGCCCCGTTCCGGCTGCCGGATGGGCATCTGCAATACCTGCGCCTGCGGCAAGTCCGCGGGCGCCGCGCGCGACCTGCGCACCGGAACCGTTGGTGAAGAGTCCACGCATGCGCTGAAGCTCTGCGTGAACAGCGCGCTTACCGATCTTGTCCTCGATCTCTGAAATGCGGAACGACATGTCCAAGACCAGAGCAGTACGCCTCAGCGAACAGCAGCTCGACGCCTTCGGTGCCGAGCTCGACGCGCTCCATACCCGCACCATGGCCGACGTCGGCAAGGTGGACGCCGACTACATCCGCAAGGTGGTGCGCTGGGTGCGCTACACCGGCTTCGGCGGCCGCGCGCTGCTGATGGTCGGCGCGGTCGGCGGTGCGTTCGTGCCGTGGCTGCTGTGGCCGGCGTGCATCGTCGGCGTGCTGCTGCTGGCGCTGTCGAAGATCATGGAAAACATGGAAGTCGGCCACAACGTGATCCACGGCCAGTACGACTTCATGAACGATCCGCAGTTCGACAGCCGGGCCTACGAGTGGGACATCGTGGCGACGTCGGACAACTGGCGGCATTCGCACAACTACCGCCACCACACCTACACCAACGTGCGCGGGATGGACGACGACATCGGCTACGGCCTGCTGCGCGTGTTCCCGGAACAGCGCTGGAAGCCCTACCACCTGCTGCAGCCGCTGATCGTCCCGGTGTTCGCGCTGCTGTTCCAGTGGGGCGTGGCGATCCAGGAACTGAAGGTCGGCCGCTGGTTCGCCGGCAAGGGCGCGCGCGAGAAGATCAAGCGCGACTTCAAGCCGGTGGGCCGCAAGATGGGCCGCCAGCTGCTCAAGGACTACGTGCTGTTCCCGGCGCTGGCGGGTCCGTTCTTCCTGCCGGTGCTGCTGGGCAACCTGGTCGCCAACGGCATCCGCAACGTGTGGACCTTCGTGGTGATCTTCTGCGGCCACTTCACCGCCGACATGGAGACCTTCCCGAAGCAGGTGCTGCGCAATGAATCGCGCGGCCACTGGTACCTGCGCCAGCTGCGTGGTTCGTCGAACATCGGCGGTGGCCCGGTGATGAACCTGCTGACCGGCAACCTCAGCCACCAGATCGAGCACCACTTCTACCCGGACGTACCGGCACACCGCTATCGCGAAATGTCGAAGGAAGTGCGCGAGATCTGCAAGCGCTACAACCAGCCCTACGACGTCGGGTCGCTGCCGCGGCAGTTCGGCGAGGTGCTGTGGCGGATCACCCGGCATGCATTCCCGAGCCGGCCCAAGCGTGCGTCATTGCCGCAGGGCATCCCGCAGAACGCCTGACCCCTCGATGGGTTGAACGACCGGAGCCGCCGCAGGGCGGCTTCGTCGTTTCCGGCGGCACGCATTCTCGACGACGCGCGGGTTCTACATCATGCGGTTCCTACAGCATGCGGTTTCGACAGCATGCACTTTCGACCGCATGCGGTTTTGACAGCGTGCGCCCGCTCTGGTCCCATCGCGGGCCCCACCCGCGTGATGCCGTGATGTCGAACATTTCCCCCGAGTTGCAGGCGCTTGCGCCCGAGATGGCGCAGTGGCGCCAGCGTATCCATGCCTGGCCCGAACTCGGCTTCGAGGAGGAGCGCACCTCCGCACTGGTGGCCGAAGTGCTGGAATCGCTGGGGCTGGAGGTGCATCGCGGCCTGGGCGGTACCGGCCTGGTGGCGGTGGTCGACAGTGGCGTGCCGGGCCCGTCGATCGGCCTGCGCGCGGATATGGACGCGCTGCCGATGGACGAGCAGAACGACCTGCCGTTCCGCTCGCAGCGCCCGGGCGTTGCCCATACCTGCGGCCATGACGGCCATACCGCGGCGCTGCTCGGCACCGCGCGCCAGCTGGTCGCGCATCCGCCGAAGACCGGCCGCGTGGTGCTGGTGTTCCAGCCGGCGGAAGAGGGCGGGCGCGGGGCGATCCGGATGATCGAGGACGGCCTGTTCGAGCGCTTCCACTGCGACGAGGTCTACGCCTTCCACAACATGCCGCTGCTCGGCTTCGGCGAGGGCAGCGTGCGCACCGGTGCCACCCTGCAGTCGCTGGGTGTGTTCGAGATCGCGATCGAGGGCGTGGGTGGGCATGCCGCGGCGCCGCACCGGGCGACCGATCCCCTGCAGGTGGCGGCGCGGCTGGCGGTGGAGATCGCGGCCATCGTCGGCCGCCATATCGACCCGATGGAGGCCGCGCTGATCAATGTCGGCAGCCTGCAGGCGGGCACCACCCACAACATCATCCCCGCCCACGCCAGCCTGAGCGGAACGATCCGTGCGCTGTCGGCCGACGTGCACGAACAACTGCTGTCCCGCCTGCGTGCGCTGTGCGACGGCTTTGCCGCGATCTCCGGCTGCACCATCGATCTGCAGCTGCCGCACTACAGCCCGCCCTGCGTGAACGCGCCGGAGCAGGCCGCGTTCGCGGCCGAGGCGATGCGCGAGGTGCTCGGCGCCGACAAGGTGAAAACCGACCTGCGCGCGTTCCCGTTCTCGGATGATTTCAGCTACATGCTCGAGCAGGCACCCGGTGCGTACCTGTTCCTGGGCATGGACAGCGCGATGTGCCACCACCCGACGTTCCGCTTCGACGACAACCTGCTGCCGGTGGCGGCGGCTGTGTTCGACCGCATCGTGCGCAAGCGGCTGGGCTGAGCCTTCGCGAGCCGGACGTCTCATCGACTGAGACGCCGCCGGCGCAGACTCCAGCGCATGTCACGACGTACCGGCAGCGCCGATCTCCCGCTCCATGGCGGCCGCGTGCCCGCATGGCTGGGCCAGCGGATGACGCGGCTGGGCGCGGTGCTGTGCGAGGCGATCGTCATCGAATACGGCCGCGACGAACTGCTGCGCCGGCTTGCACACCCGTTCTGGTTCCAGAGTTTCGGCGCGGTGATGGGGATGGACTGGCATTCATCGGGCATCACCACCAGCGTGATCGGCGCGCTCAAGCGCGGGCTGGCGCCGCTGGCGGGTGAGCTCGGCATCCATGTCTGCGGGGGCCGCGGCCGCCAATCGCGCGCCACTCCGGCCGAGCTGATGGCGGTCGGCGAGCGCACCGGCGTCGATGGTGCGGCGCTGGCGCGTGCGAGCCGGCTGGTGGCCAAGGTCGACAGCGCCGCGGTGCAGGACGGCTTCGACCTCTACCTGCACGGTTTCATCGTTGCCGACGACGGCAAGTGGGTGGTGGTGCAGCAGGGCATGCACGGTGAACGCGGACAGGCGCGGCGTTACCACTGGCTGTCGGAAGGCCTGGAGAGCTTCGTCGATGCCCCGCATGCGGCGATCGACGGGCCGGGGCAGGGGCGCATCGTCAACCTCGCCGACCGTCGTGCCGCGGCCTCGCGCGAGGCGCAGGTGGACCTGCTCGCGGCGATGGGGCCGGAGGCGATTGCCTGCGAATTCGCGCGGCTGGGCACGGCGACGGCCGGCGTTGCGGTCACCGCGCAGGAAGATCCGTCGCCACGGGTGGCTTCGTCCCGTCCGGCGCCGGAGCGTCCGCGGCGCCGCAGGGACGTCGTGACCGGCGATCTGTTCGGCGACACGACGTCCACGGTTCGGCTGCCGGCGCCGCGGCCGCCCGCGGGCCTGCCGCACCTGTCGCTGCCCGACCACCACGAGGTGCGCGCCAGCGACATCGTGCTGAGGCGCCTGCACGGAAACCTTGCCGCGGCCGCCGATGCCGGGCCACGCGACTTCACCGAACTGCTGCAGGTACCCGGGGTCGGCGCGCGCACGGTCCGCGCGCTGGCACTGGTGGCCGAGGTCGTGCATGGCACGCCCTGCCGCTTCACCGATCCGGCGCGCTTCTCGCTGGCCCACGGTGGCAAGGACCGCCATCCGTTCCCGGTGCCGACCAGAGTGTTCGACCACACCATCGCGGTGATGAAGCAGGCGGTTGGCCAGGCGAAGCTCGGCAACGACGAGCGGCTGGCGGCGATCCGCCGGCTGGATGCGCAGTCGCGCACGCTGGAGGCGACCGCCACCGGGCCGACGCTGGACGCGTTCCTGGCCGACGAGCGCGCGCAGTCGCACCGCTATGGCGGACGCAGCGTGTTCGGCTGGGAGCCGGCGCCGGCCTCCGCGCCCGTGGTTGCGCGCCGTCGCCGGACCGGGTGATGGATCGGGTCGATGCCGGCGCGGACGGGAGCGGTGCGACCCTCGCGATCGACGGCCGCTGCTTCGCCTACGTGTTTCCGTGCCGCTGGGAAGACCACTGCAAGATCGGCTTCTCGCGCGATCCGCTCGGGCGCATCGCGTCGCTGCATCCGCGCTGGTACGACTTTTTCGACCTCGGGCGCGGCGTGCTGGTGGAAGCCGAATCGGTACGCGATGCGCGCGATTTCGAACTGCGGCTGCGCGCACCGCTGCGTGACCACAACGCACCGGCACCCCTGTCGGTGCGGATGGAGGCCGGTGGCGGCACCGAATGGTTTCGCGGCGTGGAGACGCTGCTCGACGCGGCGGTGCGCGACCTCGCCGTGGAGGGTTACCACGTGCGGCCATTGCGGGCATGGCTGCATGCCGCGCTGGCAGCGCGGCGCGATGGCCTGCACGAGTGGACGCTCGTGCAGCTGTCGGTCGATGAGCTCGAAGGCCTGTGCGGCGACACGCCGGCACAGCGCCGCCTGCGCGACCAGCTCGATGCCTTCGACGCACTGTCGATCGTCGTCGACGACGTGCTTCCGGGAGCGGTGCGCGACTGGTACCGGCGCTGACCTTGCGACTGCTTCACGCAGCGATTGCTACATCGACCGCTCCACGCCATCGGAGCACCGTCATGCCGGAACAGAAGACCCGCAGGGCCGCGAAGAAGGCCGCGCGCGAGGGCAAGTCCGCCAGTACCCAGGCCGGCCCATACGTGAAGGAGGAAATCGAGCACGTGCGCGAAGGCAGGCACGGCGCGAAGAACACGAAGCAGGCCATCGCGATCGGCCTGTCCAAGGCACGCCGCGATGGCGTCGAGGCCAAGCCGTCGAAGACCGCCTCCAAGGCGACGAAGAAGAAGGCCGCGCAGGACACGAAGGCGTCGAAGAAGGCCACGAAGAAGACCTCGGCCAGGCGTTCCACCGCGGCGAAGAAGGCACTCAGGACCGCCAGCAGGAAGACCACCGCGAAGAAGGTCGCCGGGAAGAAGGCGCTGTCGACGCAGGCGAAGAAGGCCGCCTCCAAACGCGCCGCGGCCAGCCGTTCGGCGGCAGCGAAGAAGGCGGCCAAGACCAAGGGCGCGGCAGGCCGCAAGGCGGCGGCGAAGAAGGCCGCGCGCACGCGCCAGAAGTCCGACTGATCGCGGGCGTCACTGCTGGCCGGAACGGGACCGTCGACGGCTGGTCCGGGCAGATGGCGCCCTGTTCGTCGAGCCGTGGCGCGGCCGGGACGACCAGGTGGCGGCGCAGCCATTCAGCGAACCCGTCCTCGTCGAGGCGGCCTCCGGCGAGGCGGATGTCGGCCGGATACAACATGACATCGTCGGCGGCGATCGAACCTCCGTTGAGGATCACGAACGCTTCGCGGGTACCGCCGCAGTCCGCTTGTTGCCGTCCACGAAGGGATGACTGCGAGCGATTCCATGCGCCAGGCCGGCAGCAAGCGAGGCAGATGACCGATGCCCATCACCGCTCGCAGGTGTACGGATGTACACTTCGGGTCCAGTCCGATTGGCATTGCCGATGTCCTTCCTCCTGTCCCCCCGCCGTGCCGCCATCCTCGCCTTCCTGCGCGAGCGTGCCGCCGAAGGCCGGCCGCCGAGCCTGGCCGAGATCGCCGCGCAGTTCGGGTTCTCGTCGCGCAGTGCCGCGCAGAAGCACGTGCATGCGCTGGCCGAGGCGGGGCTGATCGAACACGCCGCCGGGCACGCCCGCGGCATCCGCCTGGCAGCGGGCGAACGTCCCGACCTGTTGGCCCTGCCGGTCCTGGGCCGGGTGGCGGCCGGCCAGCCGATCGGTGCCGATATCGGCCTGGACCAGCAGCTGTGGCTGGATCGCGGGCTGTTCGGGCTGCGCCCGGACTACCTGCTGCGGGTGCAGGGCGACTCGATGATCGACGACGGCATCCTCGATGGCGACCTGGTCGGCGTGCACCGCAGCGCCGATGCGCGCGACGGCCAGACCGTGGTGGCCCGGCTCGAGGGCGAGCTCACCATCAAGCGGCTGGAGAAGCGGCACGACCGCCTGCGCCTGTTGCCGCGCAATCCGGCGCACGCACCCATCGCTGTTCCTGCCGGGGCCGATTTCGCCATCGAGGGGCTGTTCTGCGGCCTGGTGCGGCAGGGCTGAAGATGGGCGACGTCCTGCCACTGGAAGCGTTGCTTGCCGCGCGCACGGTCTGGCCGGCAGGCAAGGGCGCGGTGCGGGTGGCCGATGGCGAGCCCACCGGCCACCCGGCGCTGGATGCGGTGCTGCCGCAGGGCGGTTGGCCGCGGCGGAGCCTGAGTGAACTGCTGCTGCCGGCCGACGGCGTGGGCGAACTCGAACTGCTGCTGCCGGCACTGGCGCGCTTCACCGCCGCTGGCAGCCCGGTGGTGCTGGTGGCGCCACCCTACCTGCCCTATGCGCCGGCCTGGCAGGCGGCAGGCGTCGATCTGGCCTGGTTGCACGTGGTGGAGGCGCAGCCACGCGATGCGCTGTGGGCGTTCGAGCAGTGCCTGCGCTCGGGTGCCTGCGCGGCGGTGGTGGGCTGGCCGCGGACTGCAGACGAACGGGCGCTGCGACGGCTGCAGGTGGCGGCCGACAGCGGCGACTGCTGTGCGTTCGCGGTGCGCGACCGCCGCCATGCCGACAATCCGTCGCCGGCGGCGCTGCGGCTGGAATGGGCGGCCGGGGCCTGGCACGTGCGCAAATGCCGCGGCGGGCAGGTGCCGTCCCAGCCCCTGCAACTGCGCCCGGGTCCACTGGCGACCCTTCCGCATTGAACCGCCACCATGCTCTGGGCCTGCATCCTCCTGCCGCAGCTGGCGCTCGACGCCGTTCTCCGCCGCTGCCCTGATCCGGACGCGCCGCTGGCGCTGGTCACCGGGCCTGCGCAGCTGCGCAGCCTGCATGCGGTCAATGCCGCCGCCGCCGCGGCAGGCCTGCGCCCGGGCCAGCGGCTGGTGGCCGCGCAGGCGCTGTCGCCCGGCTTCGCCATGGTCGAACACGTCCCCGCGCGCGAGGCCGCCGCGCAGCAGTTCCTGGCCGCCTGGGCCTACCGCCACAGCTCGCTGGTGAGCACTGCCTGGACGGGGGCGATCGTGCTGGAGGCACGTGCCAGCTTCCGCCTGTTCGGGCCCTGGCCGCGGTTCGAACGCCGCCTGCGCGAGGAACTCGATGCGCTCGGTTTCCGCCATCGCATCGCGCTGGCGCCCACGCCCCGCGCGGCGCGGGTGCTGGCCGGCCTGCGCGACGGATTCGCCGTCACCCATGCCGATGCGATGGCGAGGGTACTCGATCCGGTGCCGGTGCGACGCGCCGCATTGCCCGATGACGCCGGCGAACGCCTGCACCGGATGGGCGTGCGCACGCTGGGCACGCTGCGCGGATTGCCGTCGGACACCGTGCGCCGCCGCTTCGGTGCAGGCGTGCTCGACCACCTGCAGCGCCTGTATGGCGAGGCCGACGATCCACTGCCCTGGTACGCGCCGCCGGACCGCTTCGACGCCCGCGTCGAAATGGGCTACGAGGTCGAAAGCCACATGGCGCTGCTGTTTCCGCTGCGGCGGATGATCGGCGACCTGTGCACCACGCTGTCGATCCGCGATGGCGGGGTGCAGCACTTCGAGCTGCGGCTCGAACACGAGCAGGGCCACACCACCGTGGATGTGGGTCTGCTGGCGCCGGAGCGCGACCCGGCACTGCTGTTCGAGGTCGCGCGCAGCCGGCTGGAACGGGTGGAGGTGGCGCGGCCGGTGCTGGCACTGCGGCTGCATGCCGCATCGTTGCCGGCGTTCGTGCCGGCCAGCCGCGACCTGTTCGACCAGCGCCTGCAGCAGGGCATGCCATGGCCGCAGTTGCGCGAGCGCTTGCGAGGGCGGCTGGGCGATGGCGCGGTGTACCGCCTCGCCCCGGCCGACGATCCGCGGCCGGAACGCGCGTGGCGCAGGCTCGAGGGCGATGCGGGCGTGGTGCCCACCGCGCCGCCGCGGCCCCCCCGTCCGGGCTGGCTGCTGCCACAGCCGGTGCCGTTGCGCGACCACCGCATCGACATCCTGCACGGCCCGGAGCGGCTGGAAAGCGGCTGGTGGGATGGCGACGACGTGCGCCGTGACTACTACGTGGTGTGCACCTCGCAGGGTCAGCGCGCCTGGGCCTATACGCCCGCCGGCCAGCGCGATGGCTGGATGCTGCACGGATGGTTCGGATGAGGGCGCGGCGATGAGCGGTGACCTCTTCGACGGCCTCGGCCGCGATACCCCCGGCGTGCAGATCCCCCGCGCCTGGGCGGTCGGCCAGCGCCTGCGCCAGGCCGCCAACGATGCGGTGGGCGATGACGGCAACCTGCCGGCCTATGCGGAACTGCATTGCCTGTCGGACTTCTCGTTCCTGCGCGGTGCTTCCAGTGCCGAGCAGCTGTTCGCGCGCGCCCTGCAATGCGGTTACGAAGCGCTGGCGATCACCGACGAATGTTCGCTGGCCGGCATCGTGCGCGCGCTGGAAGCATCGGAAGCCACCGGCCTGCGTCTTGTCGTGGGCAGCGAGTTCCGCCTGCTCGACGGCCTGCGTTTCGTGCTGCTGGTGGAGAATGCGCAGGGTTATACGCAGCTGTGCCGGTTGATCACCAGCGGCCGCCGCGCCGGCGGCAAGGGAGCCTACCGGCTCACCCGCGCGGACGTGGAAGCGGTGTTCGCCGGCACTGATCCCGGGGTGTTCGCGCTGTGGCTGCCCGGCAGCAGGCCGGACGCCGGCGAGGGGCGCTGGCTGCAGCAGGTGTTCGGCGCCACGCGCACCCACCTTGCCGTGGAACTGCACCGCGAACGCGATGACTCGCAGCGGCTGGACCAGCTGCTGGCGCTGTCGGACGCACTGGGCATGCCCGCGCTGGCCAGCGGCGACGTGCACATGGCCACCCGCCGCGAGCGCATCGTGCAGGACACGCTGACCGCGATCCGCCACAACCTGCCGCTGGCCGAATGCGGCGCGCACCTGTTCCGCAACGGCGAGCGCCACCTGCGCACGCGCCGCGCGCTGGGCAATATCCATCCGCACCATCTGCTCGACGCCGCGGTCGCGCTGTCGCGGCGCTGCACCTTCGACCTGCGCACGCTGGACTACCGCTACCCGAAGGAACTGGTGCCCGACGGCCACACCGCCACCACCTGGTTGCGGCAGCTGGTGGTGGCGGGTGCGCGCGAGCGCTGGCCGGAAGGCACGCCGAAAAAAGTGTGGGCGACGATCGAGGAGGAACTGGAACTGATCGCCGGCCTCGGTTACGAGGCGTTCTTCCTCACCGTGCACGACGTGGTCCGCTTCGCGCGCGGCCGCGGCATCCTCTGCCAGGGCCGTGGTTCGTCGGCCAACTCGGCGGTCTGCTATGCGCTGGGCATCACCGCGGTCAATCCCGACGAGACCCGCCTGCTGATGGCGCGCTTCCTGTCGAAGGAGCGCAACGAGCCGCCCGACATCGATGTCGATTTCGAACACGAGCGGCGCGAGGAAGTCATCCAGTACGTGTACGCGAAATACGGGCGCGAGCGTGCCGCGCTGGCGGCCACGGTGATCAGCTACCGGGGCAAGAGCGCGGTGCGTGACGTGGCGCGCGTGTTCGGCCTGCCGCCCGACCAGATCACCCTGCTGGCCAACTGCTATGGCTGGGGCAACGGTGCCACGCCGATGGAGCAGCGCATCACCGAGGCCGGCTTCGACCTCGCCAATCCATTGATCCAGCGCGTGCTGCAGGTCACCGAACAGCTGCGCGACCACCCGCGCCACCTGTCGCAGCACGTCGGCGGCTTCGTGATTTCCGACGAGCCGCTGTGGCACCTGGTGCCGGTGGAGAACGCGGCCATGGCCGAGCGCACCATCATCCAGTGGGACAAGGACGACCTGGAGACGATGAAGCTGCTCAAGGTCGATTGCCTCGCCCTGGGCATGCTGACCTGCATCCGCAAGACGCTCGACCTGGTGCGCGGGCAGCGTGGCCGCGACTACGACATCGCCACCATTCCCGGCGACGACAGGGACACCTACGCAATGATCCAGATCGCCGATACCGTCGGCGTGTTCCAGATCGAGTCGCGCGCGCAGATGGCGATGCTGCCGCGGCTCAAGCCCGCGCGGTTCTACGACCTGGTGATCGAGGTGGCGATCGTGCGGCCCGGGCCGATCCAGGGGCAGATGGTGCATCCTTACCTGCGCCGCCGGCAGGGCAAGGAGCCGATCCTGTATCCGTCGCCCGACGTGCAGGCGATCCTCGGCGAAACCCTCGGCGTGCCGCTGTTCCAGGAGCAGGTGATGGAACTGGTGATCCTGGCCGGCTACACGCCAGAGGAAGCCGACCGCCTGCGCCGTTCGATGGCGGCCTGGCGGCGTGGCGGCGACATGGAATCGCATCGCGCGCGCATCCGCGAGCTGATGGAAGGCAAGGGCTATGCGCCCGAGTTCATCGACCAGATCTTCGAGCAGATCAAGGGCTTCGGTTCCTACGGTTTTCCGCAGAGCCATTCGGCCTCGTTCGCCAAGCTGGTCTACGCCAGCTGCTGGCTCAAGCGCCACGAGCCGGCGGCCTTCGCCTGCGGCCTGCTCAATTCGCAGCCGATGGGCTTCTATTCGCCCAGCCAGATCGTGCAGGACGCACGTCGCGGCAGCCTGCACCGCGAAGCGGTGGAAGTGCTGCCGGTCGACGTGATGCACAGCGATTGGGACAGCACGCTGGTTGGCGGGCGGATCTGGTGCAGCGAGGAAGATCCCGGCGAACAGCCGGCGATCCGCCTGGGCCTGCGCCAGGTGGCGGGGCTGCCGGAGGCGGTGGCGCACCGCATCGTCGAAGCACGTGCGCAGCGGCCGTTCGCCGGCATCGCCGACCTGTGCCTGCGTGCCGGTCTCGACGAAAAGGCGCGCACGGCGCTGGCCGAAGCCGATGCGTTGCGCTCGCTGTCGGGCCACCGCAACGACGCACGCTGGGCGGTGGCGGGTATTGAACGTCGCCTGCCGTTGCTGCCGGGCAGCCCGGAAGAAACCGCGGTGGAACTGCCGGCGCCCCGACGTGGCGAGGAACTGCTGGCCGACTATCACAGCGTGGGCCTGACCCTGCGGGAACACCCGATGGCCCTGCTGCGTGCACAGATGAACCGCCGACGCATCCTCGGCCTGCGCGCGCTGCGCGAGCGTCGCCACGGCAGCGGCGTGCACGTGGCCGGTCTGGTCACCCAGCGCCAGCGGCCGGGCACCGCCAAGGGCACGATCTTCGTCACCCTCGAGGACGAGGACGGGATGATCAACGTGATCGTCTGGCCCCATCTTGCGTTGCGGCGGCGGCGTGCGTTGCTGGAATCGCGGCTGCTGGCCGTGCGTGGGCGCTGGGAGCGCGTCGACGGGGTGGAACACCTGATCGCCGGCGATCTCGAAGACCTCAGCGGCCTGCTGGGCGGGCTGTCGCTGCCATCCCGTGATTTCCACTGACCGGCATGGACCTGTTCTCCACCGTGCTGCAGCTGGTCGACGATGCCGAGGGCGGCATCCGCTACTGGCCGGATGTGATTCCCGCAGATCTGGCGCAGGCGTGGTTCGAGGCGATGCGCGATGGCATCGCGTGGCGGCAGATGTCGCGGTCGATGTACGACCGGGTGGTCGAGGTGCCGCGCCTGCTGGCGTCATGGCGGCTGGCCTTGGTGCCTGCCGGCCTGCCGGTGCCGGAACTGCTCGCGCATGTGCAGGGCGTGGCACCAGCGCCGTACAACGCGGTGGGGCTGAACCTCTACCGTGACGGCCGCGATTCGGTGGCGATGCACAACGACAAGCTGCATACGCTGATTCCCGGACAGCCGATCACGCTGGTGTCGCTGGGCGCGCCGCGACAGATGAACATCCGCGCGCGCGCCGGCGGCAGGCTGGTGCGCGTGGACCTGCAGCCGGGCAGCGTGTTGAGCATGAGCCATGCCTCGCAGCTCACCCACGAACACGGTATCCCGAAGACCCTGCGCGATCCGGGGCCGCGGATGAGCGTGGTGTTCCGTGTCCGGCCGGAGGTGGACGGATAGGGCGATTCCGCTCGCGGTGCGCAAGTCAACGGTTCTGTGCGGGGATCCGCTGGCGACTTGCCAAGGCGAAGGTGGTCAGGAAATCGCCAGCCGGCGCGGTGGAGTTATCCACCCGGCCTGTGGGCAAGTCTGTGGAAGCACGCGGGACACCGGTCGCCTGGCGGCTTCGCGCGGGCGGATTCCACGGTGTGGCGAAATAGTGGCCACGCGGTGGAACGATGCGGGCGTGGTGAAAATTGCGCCACGCCCGTGCCGTGCTGGAATCAGTCCGCGTGCTTGCGCACGAAGCCGAGGTAGGCGTCAAGCCAGCCCTGGACGAAGTCGCGGCTGCCGGCGGCGATGTCGCCGCTTTCGTCGAGCACCTTGTTGGCGGCCAGGAACATCTCCGGCTGGCCCAGCGTGGGCATGTCGAGGTAGGCGAGGATGGTGCGCAGGTGCTGTTGCGCGCATGCGGTGCCGATGGCGCCGATCGACACACCCAGGATGCCGGCGGGCTTGCCCGCGAATGCGCTCTGGCCATAGGGGCGCGAGGCATGGTCGATCGCGTTCTTCAGCACGCCCGGTACCGAACGGTTGTATTCCGGGGTCACGAACAGTACGCCGTCGGCGGATGTGATCGCCTGCTTCAGGCGCTTCGCGGCTTCGGGTGGATTGTCGTCGTCGTCCTGGTTGTAGAGCGGAAGGTCATCGATGCGCTGGATGTCGAAACGCACGCCGTCGGGCGCGAGGGCCGGCAACGCGTCGGCGAGCTTCCGGTTGAACGAGTCCTTGCGCAGGCTGCCGACAAGCACGGCAATGGTGAGGTCCGACATGACAGGCACTCATGGGGTGGGCCCTCCATGCTGTGCCCGCCGGTGTTAAACCAGCGTTGCCCGGCGGTGACGCCTGCCGGACGCCGTCGGCTCCCCATAGGCAAGGTTCTATCCGATCGAGGGAGTTCCCTCCGAGCGCGGACCTTGAGTCCGAATGCCGGGAGCCTGGAGCCTGGAGCCTGGAGCCACGCAAGAGCCGGAGCCACGCAAGAGCCGGAGCACGGGGCGGGTGGGGGCGCGGGCAGCCCGCCGCGGCCACAGGGGGATGCCCAGCCGGATATCTCCGCGTCCTGCTCCCACATCCGGCCGCCGGCCGTCCATGGCCGGCTCTGGGCATCCCCCTGCGTCCACGGCGGGCCCGAACCGTCGTCGGTGTCCGGACGAGGTCAAGGGCGAGGAACGGCACGCCGTCTTTGCAGTCGACAACTTCCGGCTACCGCCGCTGTTGACCTCGACGCCGTAACCATCCAACGCACGAGGACAGTCAGTAGCAGGCGACCCCGGCACACCGCCGTTGATTGTCGTACCGCAGCCGGTGACTGCCTGGGCCCGTCGTGTGCACCGCGGGGTGTGCGGACAGCCGGCCATGGATGGCCGGCGGCCGGCCGTGGTAGCTGGACGCGGACTCCGGCCGGGGGAGCGCACCCCGCGGTGCGCGCGACGGGCGGCGCGACGCCAAGCGAAGCCCCTCACGGCTCTCGCCACTCTGATCTTTGCGCCACAGCCGCCACGTGAGAACAGCGAGGACAACGCCCCGGTGTGCACGATGGGCGGCGCGGCGCGCACGAAGGCACTTCAGTCGTACGGCAGCCCCGGGAGTCGGGTGATGCCATAAAAAACCCCCTCCCGGCGAAGGGAGGGGGTCAGGTCTACCGGATGACGTTGTGCGTCAGGCGTCGGCTTCCTCTTCCCTGTAGGCGTCGATCGGGATGCAGGAACACATCACGTTCTTGTCGCCATGCACGTTGTCCACGCGCGACACCGGCGGCCAGTACTTCTGCCGCTTCAGCGTGGCCAGCGGGAACGCCGCCAGTTCGCGCGGGTAGGCATGCGTCCATTCGCTGCCGGTCACCATGGTGGCGGTGTGCGGCGCATTCTTCAGCGGGTTGTCCTCGCGATCGAGCTTGCCTTCCTCGACCGCGCGGATCTCGTCGCGGATCTGGATCATCGCGTCGATGAAGCGGTCGAGCTCGTGCAGCGCCTCGCTCTCGGTCGGCTCCACCATCAGCGTGCCGGCCACCGGGAAGCTCAGCGTGGGGGCGTGGAAGCCGAAGTCGATCAGGCGCTTGGCGACGTCCTCGGCGCTGATGCCGGTGGCGTCCTTGATCGGCCGCAGGTCGAGGATGCACTCGTGCGCGACCAGCCCGTTGCGGCCGGTGTACAGGGTGGGGTAGTGCGGCTCGAGACGCTTCGCCACGTAGTTGGCGTTAAGCAGCGCCACCTGGGTGGCACGCTTCAGGCCGGCCGCGCCCATCATCACGATGTACATCCAGCTGATCGGCAGGATCGAGGCCGAGCCATGGGTGGCCGCCGACACCATGCCGACCTTGCCCTCGCCGCCGAACGCACGCGGCAGGAACGGCGCCAGGTGCGACTTCACCGCGCACGGGCCCACGCCGGGGCCGCCGCCGCCATGCGGGATGCAGAAGGTCTTGTGCAGGTTGAGGTGGGAGACGTCGGAGCCCCACTTGCCCGGGCGGGCCACGCCGACCAGTGCGTTCATGTTGGCGCCGTCGGTGTACACCTGGCCGCCGTGCTGGTGGACGATCTCGCAGATCTCGACGATCGCCTCCTCGAACACGCCGTGCGTGGACGGGTAGGTGACCATCAGCGCGGCCAGTTTGTCGCTGTGCTTTTCCGCCTGCGCGCGCAGGTCGTCGACATCGACGTTGCCGTCGCGGTCACACTTCACCACCACCACGCGCATGCCCACCATCTGCGCCGAAGCGGGATTGGTGCCGTGCGCGGATTCCGGGATCAGGCAGACATCGCGATGGCCTTCGCCGCGCGACTGGTGGTAGGCGCGGATCGCAAGCAGGCCGGCGAACTCGCCCTGCGCGCCGGAGTTGGGCTGGAAGCTCACCGCGTCGTAACCGGTGATCTCGGCCAGCATCGCTTCCAGGCCGTCGATGAGTTCCCTGTAGCCCTGCGTCTGCCCGGCCGGTGCCAGCGGATGGATGTTGGCGAACTCCGGCCAGGTGATCGGAATCATCTCCGCGGTGGCGTTGAGCTTCATCGTGCACGAGCCCAGCGGGATCATCGTGCGGTCCATCGCCAGGTCCTTGTCGGCCAGCGCCCGCATGTAGCGCAGCAGTTCGTGCTCGCTGTGGTGGGTGTTGAACACCGGGTGCTGCAGGTAGTCCGAGGTGCGCAGCAGGCCCGCGGGCAGCGCATTGGCGGTGGCGGCGTCGAGCGCGTCGATGTCGTCGACGGTCGCGCCGAACAGCTGTGCCAGCGCGATGACGTCGTCGCGGCTGCTGGTCTCGTCCAGGCTGATGCCGACGCTGTTGCTGTCGATCGTGCGCAGGTTGATGCCGGCCTCGCGCGCACGCGCGTGGATCGCGTCGGCATCGACGTCGACCACGTGCAGGGTGTCGAAGAAGTCCGGGCCGACGGTGATGCCGGCCCTGCCCAGCGCGGCGGCGAGGATGGCGGCGAGGCGATGGGTGCGCAGGGCGATGCGCTTCAGGCCCTCGGGGCCGTGGTAGACGGCATACATGCCGGCCATCACCGCCAGCAGCACCTGCGCGGTGCAGATGTTGGAGGTGGCCTTCTCGCGGCGGATGTGCTGCTCGCGGGTCTGCAGGGTCAGCCGGTAGGCGGGGTTGCCTTCGGCATCAATCGACACGCCGATCAGGCGGCCCGGCATCGAGCGCTTGTAGGCATCGCGGCAGGCCATGTAGCCCGCATGCGGGCCACCGAAGCCGAACGGCACGCCGAAGCGCTGGGTGTTGCCGACCACGATGTCGGCGCCCCATTCGCCCGGCGCCCTGATCAGCGTGAGCGCGAGCAGGTCGGCCGCCACCGCCACCACCGCGCCACGCGCGTGCACGGCATCGGCGAGCGCGGCATGGTCGTGCACCTGGCCGAAGGTGTCGGGATACTGCAGCAGCACGCCGAAGCTGTCGGCCTGCGCGGCTTCCGCATCGGGGCCCACGCGCAGCTCGATGCCGAGGCCGTCGGCGCGGGTGTGCAGCACCTCGAGCGTCTGCGGGTGCACGCGCTCGGAGACGAAGAACACGTTCGACTTCGACTTCGCCGAACGCTTGGCCAGCGTCATCGCCTCGGCCGCGGCGGTGCCTTCGTCGAGCAGCGAGGCGTTGGCGATGTCCATGCCGGTGAGGTCGGACAGCATCGTCTGGAAGTTGATCAGCGCTTCCATGCGGCCCTGCGAGATCTCCGCCTGATAGGGCGTATAGGCGGTGTACCAGGCCGGGTTCTCGAGGATGTTGCGCAGGATGACGTTCGGCGTGCGGGTGCCGTAGTAGCCCTGCCCGATGAAGCTGCGGAACACCTGGTTCTTCTTCGCCAGGCCGCGGATCCTGGCCAGCGCCTCGTGTTCGTCGATCGGGGCGGGCAGGGCCAGCGGGTCGGCGGAGCGGATGCTCGTCGGCACGATGGCATCGGTCATCGCATCCAGCGACGGCTGGCCGATGACGTCCAGCATGTGGGCGATCTCGGCCTCATTGGGGCCGATGTGGCGTTCAAGGAACGCGTCGTGGTGTTCGAGGGCGCGCAGGGACGGGGCAGGCTGGGACATGGCGGCATTCCGGCAGACGGGCGGAGGGGCATCGCTGTCGCCCGCGCGGCCGGCATGTGCAGGCGTCATACGCGGAATGCGACACGCCGGTCGCCCGGCAGTCGATGCGCCCCTCTGTCCTTTTGCCTGAGAGTTTGGAGCCGCGTGGTGCTGCGTCTCGTGCCCCTTCGGCGCCGGAATGAACCGGTCTCTCCAGAGTTGTGCCGGCGATGGTTTGGGAGCCTGAGCGATTGCGGGCGGTTGCGCCTTCGGCAGCGGTGGCCCCGAAAGGTCCGCTTCTCCCACCGTCGGTTGCTGCGGCCGATTATATCCCGCCGCCACGGGGCCCACCGGGTGTTGGCTTAACATGGCCCGTTGCGCGGGCGCCCGCCGCGGCGCCCACCCCCATTCATCGTGCCGCAGCGCCATCGGTTCCGACGCGCTGTCGTGCTGCACGTCCGAGGTCCACGCATGACTGCCCCCGCGTCCGCCGCGCCGTCCACCCGTCGCATCGCCCTGCTGCTGGCGGGGCTGGCGATGTTCGGTCCGTTCTCGATCGACACCATCTTCCCGGCGTTCGCGCAGATGGGCAGCGAGTTCGGCGCCGACAAGCTGGCGATGCAGCAGACCATCGCGGTGTATCTCGTCGCCTATGCGCTGATGAGCATCGTCCACGGCCCGCTGTCGGATGCGCTGGGCCGGCGCCGGGTGATCCTGGTCGGGCTGGTGGTCTTCACCATCGGCTCGATCGGCTGCGCACTGTCGCGCGACCTGCCGACGCTGCTGATGTTCCGCGTGTTGCAGGGGCTGTCGGCCGGCGTCGGGCTGATCGTTGGCCGTGCGGTGATCCGCGACATGTTCGACGGCGACGATGCCCAGCGCCTGATGAGCCAGGTGTCGATGATCTTCGGGGTGGCCCCGGCGATCGCGCCGATCATCGGGGGCTGGATCCTCGGCTGGCAGCGCTGGCCGATGATCTTCTGGTTCCTGGTGGTGTTCTCCGTGCTGCTGCTGTTCGCGACCTGGCGCTGGCTGCCCGAGACCCATCCGCGCGAGGCTCGCGGATCGCTGGTGCCCGCATGCCTGGCGCGCGACTACCGGGCGATCCTGGTCAACCCGCGCTTCCAGCGGCTGGCCGCCGCGTCGGCGTTCAACTTCTCGGCGCTGTTTCTCTACATCGCCTCGGCGCCGGCGTTCGTGATGGACATCCTCGGTCTCAACGAACGCCAGTTCGGCTGGTTCTTCGTGCCGATGATCAGCGGGATGATGGCCGGGGCATGGGTCTCCGGGCGCGCGGCCGGGCGTGTCAGCGGCAGGCGCCTGGTCGACATCGGTTTCGCCTGCAGCGGCGTGGCGATTGCCGCCAACATCGCCTACAACCTGTTCGTCGACCAGCCGCAGGTGCCATGGGCGGTGCTGCCGATGGTGCTGAACTCGTTCGGCATCGCGCTGGTGTTTCCGATCATCACCCTGTCGATCCTCGACATGTATCCGCGCCAGCGCGGCGCGGCGTCATCGCTGCAGGCATTCACCAGCCTGGTGCTCAACGCGCTGATCGCCGGGCTGCTGTCGCCGCTGCTCAGCCACTCCGCGCAGTCGCTCGCACTCGGCGGAGCAGCCTTCCTCGCCATCGGCTGGGCGTTCTGGCGCTGGGAGCGCCGGCGTGACCGTACTCCGCCGCGCGCTGTCGGCGGTGCGCCGATGATCGAGCCGGGCGAGCCGCTCTAGGCTGGCCGCAGATGCGGAAGGGCCCGGCGGCGCCGGGCCCTTCGTGTGCTGGTGCGGTCCGATCAGGGCGCCGCGGCCGCCTCCGGCACCGCCGCGGCGCTCCAGCCGCAGGGCTGCCCCTCGTTCTGTGCCTTCAGCCAGTCCTGCAGTGGAGCGAAGTACTCCAGCACCGCGCCGGCATCCATGCGGTCGCTGCCGGTCATCTCCTGCAACGTGGCCTGCCAGGGCTGGCTGGCGCCGCGGCCCAGCATGGTCCAGAACTTCTCGCCGGCCTGTGCGTTGCCGTAGAAGCTGCAGTCGTAGAGCGCGCCCTCGTGGCCCGCGGCCCCGCACAGTGCCTTGTAGAACTGGAACTGCAGGATGTGGGCGAGGAAGTAGCGGGTGTAGGGGGTGTTGCCGGGCACGTGGTACTTGGCACCGGCGTCGAAGAACTCCTCGCCGCGCGGGCTCACCGGTGCCACGCCCTGGTAGCGCGCCTTGAGCTCCCACCAGCTGCTGTTGTAGTTCTCCGGGGTGATCGAGCCGTCGAACACGCCCCAGCGCCAGCGGTCGATCATCAGCCCGAACGGCAGGAACGCCACCTTCGACAGCGCCATGCGCATCTGCGAGTTGATCAGTGCGGCCTGGCTCTGTTCGGGCGTGTCGACCAGCCCGATCGAGGCCAGGTAGCTCGGGGTCATCGCCAGCACGATGGTGTCGCCGATGGCTTCGTGGAAGCCGTCGTGCGCGCCTTCCTGGAACAGCGGCGGCAGCGCCTTCTGCGCCAGGTAGTAGTAGATGTGGCCGAGCTCGTGGTAGACCGTGGTGAAGTCCTCCTCGTTCGGCTTGATGCACATCTTGATGCGCACGTCGTCGGCGAGGTCCATCGGCCAGGCGCTTGCATGGCAGACCACGTCGCGGTCGCGTGGCTTGATCAGCTGGCTCTTCTGCCAGAACGCATCCGGCAGCTGCGGCATCCCCAGCGAGGTGTAGAAGTCCTCGGCGCGGCGGGTCATCGTGGTGGCGATCGCCACCTGCGCGGCGCGCTCCTCCTCGGCCAGGCCGGTCGGGTCGGGCAGGGTGTTCATCGCCGCCAGCCGGCGGTCGTAGCCTTCGCGGTACTGGCGCTCCAGCGTGGCGGTGACGTCCAGGCTGCCGGCATTCGGGTACGGCGCCAGGATGTCCCAGAGGCTGCTCCAGTCCTGCTGCCACATGTTGCCCATCAGGTGCGCGGGCAGCATGCCGTTGACATCGCCCTGGCCCGGGTAGCGCGCCTGCAGCCGGGTGCGTGCGTAGCAGTGCAGCTGCTCGTACAGCGGCTTGACCTGGTTCCACAGACGGTCGGTCTCGGCCGACAGCTCCACCGGCGACATGTCGTAGCCGGAGCGCCACATCTCGCCGGCATCGGCATAGCCCATCTCGCGCGCGCCCTCGTTGACGAGATCGACGAAGCGCACGTAGTCCTGCCGCATCGGCCGGGCAACGCCATGCCAGCCCTGCCAGGCATCGAGCTGGCGGTCGTAGTCGCGGCTGTCGCGCAGCACGTCTTCCAGTTCGCCCAGCTGGCGGCAGCTGCGCTGCGCGCCTTCGCCGGTGCAGTAGGTGCCGGCACCGTAGGTGCCTTCCATGCGGGTGGCGATGCGGGTGAGTTCCGACAGTTTCTCCGGATCGCGCGGTGCAGGCATCGCGGTCTTGAGCTTGAGCAGGTGGATCGCACGCGCCGTTTCCGGCGACATGTCCTGGCCCTCGAACCGGCGTGCCTGCTCGATCCATCCGTTGAGTTTCGTCAGCCAGCGCTCGCTGGCCTTGGCCGCCAGCAGCTGGCTGTCGTCGCTGATATGGGTGGACGACAGCCACTGTGCGGCGGTGGTCTCCGGATACAGCGCGCGGTATTCGTCGTTGACGCGGGCCACGAACTGGTCGGCGGTCTCGTTCTTCGGGACTTCCGGGTGCGCGGCCGTATCCGGCGAGCGCTGGCAGGCCGACAGCGCCAGGCAGGCGCCGGCCAGCAGGGTCAGGGTGAGGCGATGGTTCACGGGCGGTATCCGCGCGGCGGTGATGAACCCGGCAGGCTAGTGGCCGGCCTGCACGCCCGCAAGTGGCGCATGGGCGCGGATCCGCTCGCGCAGGCGCTTGGCGCGGCGGGCGATCTTGCGGCGCATCAGCCGCCGCGACCAGCGTGAGATCGGCACGATCTCCTTGCCCCCGATCACCGATTTCACGTCGACGCAGACCAGTTCCGGGCGACCTGCGCGTTCCACGACCACCAGGTTGCCGCTGTTGAGGTCGAACAGCGGGATCGCATTCGCGTGCAACCAGGCCTCGACGCGGGTGACCGCATCGCACAGTGCATCGGCGGGGTAGTGGCCGCGGCCGGATCCGAACAGCAGCGCGTACAGGCTGGGCGCCGGCGCGCCGTCCGCACCGGTGACCAGCAGGCAGCGCAGGGCCCGGCCCGCAGGCGTGTCGACCAGGGCCTGGCACGCGGCCACATGGCTGTCGAGGCGATCGCCCAGGCGCGCGTGCAGCCCACGCCAGGCGCGCAGTTCAAGCGCGTTGGCCTGGCGCGCAGGCCGAAGGTCCGCCCACGCATCGCGGATGCGATGGCGCAGCGGGCGACGCCGGCCAGCGTCTGCAGGCAGTGCGTACTTCAGGCAGTGGCCGGGCGCGGCGGGATCGATCACGCAGACGCGGTTGGCGCCGCGTGCGATCACCTGCATGCCCCGCCAGAACCGTCCGTCATCCGAAAAGCCCTGCGCGGATGCGCTCGGCAACTGTGCCGCAGGCGCGGTCGGCATGGGCGGTCAGCAGCCGGACGGCAGCAGGCTGCGGTCCGCCAGCCATGCGCGCGCATCGGCGGCATCGTGCTCGAACCAGGCACGGGCGGAACCCAGCCGGAAGGTGTAACCCCAGGCATCCATGTCCGCCATCAGCCGCTCGCGGCCGACGCCCGGCAGGGCGTCGGCCAGCAGGATCTGCAGGTAGCAGGTGGCGTCTTCCTCGGCGACCGAGTCGGTGGCATCGGTATGCACCGCGGCGCGACGCTCGGGCGGCAGCACGATCAGGTGGCAGGCCTCGTGCAGCATCGAATGCACCGGCGTGTCGGCGCGCACGTAGACGTTGGCGCCGATCAGCCCGGCCTCCGGCGCGCCCCAGTAGGAGCCGGGGATCTCCGCGTCCGGTTCAACGAGGTGCAGCGCCAGGCCGTATTGCGCCAGCAGCGCCGCCGCGGTCGCGAACGGCAGCTCCGCCATGCGCAGCACCGCCGCCTCGCCCTCGGGCGCGGCGACCGCGGGCATGGCGCTGGCGGCCACGGCGGCGGACATCGGCCGGCGCTGGCCGGTCAGGCCGGGCCGGGGCGCCCGTCGGGCAGGGCGACCGAGATGTCGAGCACGTCGTGGTCGCCTTCCTTGGCCAGGTCCACCTTCACCGCATCGGCGTCGATGCTGACGTACTTGCGGATCACCTCGAGCAGCTCGCGCTGCAGCAGCGGCAGGTAGTCGGGCGCGTCGCGGCCGGTGCGTTCCTGCGCGACGATGATGCGCAGGCGCTCCTTGGCGATGTTGGCGGTGTTCTTCTTCGGCTTGAGGAAGTCGAGGATGCCCATCGTCAACCTCCGAACAACTTGCTGAAGAAGCCTTTCTTCTCGGTCTGGGTGAAGCGCATCGGGCGGGTCTCGCCGAGGATGCGCGCCACCGCGTCGTCATAGGCCTGGCCGGCACTCGATTCCATGTCGAGGATCACCGGCTCGCCCTTGTTGGAGGCGTTGAGCACGTCGCTCGATTCCGGGATCACGCCGATGGTCTTGAGCCCCAGCACCTCCTCGACGTCGGCGATCGACAGCATCTCGCCGGTTTCCACGCGCGCCGGGCTGTAGCGGGTCAGCAGCAGGTGCTCGGCCACGCGCTCGCCGTTCTCGGCACGGCGGGTCTTGGACTGCAGCAGGCCGATGATGCGGTCGGAGTCGCGCACCGACGACACCTCCGGGTTCACCACCACCACCGCGGTGTCGGCGAAGTACATCGCCAGGAACGCGCCCTTCTCGATGCCGGCGGGGGAGTCGCAGACGATGTAGTCGAAGCCGTCGTCGGACAGCTCCTTGAGCACGCGCTCGACGCCCTCACGGCTCAGCGCGTCCTTGTCGCGGGTCTGCGAGGCGGCCAGCACGTACAGCGTGTCGAACCGCTTGTCCTTGATCATGGCCTGCTTCAGCGAGGCCTCGCCGTTGACGACGTTGACGAAGTCGTACACCACGCGGCGCTCGCAGCCCATGATCAGGTCGAGGTTGCGCAGGCCGACGTCGAAGTCGATCACCGCGACCTTCTTGCCGCGCCGGGCAAGGCCGCTGGCAAGGCTGGCGCTGGAGGTCGTCTTGCCGACACCGCCCTTGCCCGAGGTGACTACGATGATTTCGGCCAATGTCGTTCTCCTGGAATGGACCGCACCGGTTGGGCGGTCGGAATGTGGGGTTGCGGCTGTACGCGGGCCGCGGGGGGCGCGGCAACGTGCCGGATGCACAGGGCCGGCCGGGGCATGCAGGTCGCTAGCGTAATCGTTGCGGCAGCGCGGGAAAACCGCGCGGCCACGTCAGTCGAGCGCGGCGATGCGCAGTTCGTCGCCATCCAGCCAGACCTGCACCGCCTTGCCGTGCAGTTCCTTCGGGATTTCCTCGAGCACCTTGTAGCGCCCGGCCACCGCGACCAGTTCGGCCTGGAAGGCACGGCAGAAGATCCGCGCGCCGGCATTTCCCTGGGCTCCGGCGAGCGCGCGGCCGCGCAGCGGGCCGTAGATATGGATCGAGCCGTCGGCGATCACCTCCGCGCCGGCACCGACCGCACCCAGTACGGTGAGGTCGCGGTTCTCGGCGTAGATCTGCTGGCCGGAGCGCACCGGAAGCGTCTGCATCAGGCCCGGGTCGCCGGCACCCGCGGCGGGCGGGGGTGGCGGCGGGGGGGCGGGTTCGGGCGGCAGCGGAGCGGCTTCGGCCGCCGGTGCCGGGGACGGTTCGTCGCCGCGTTCGTACTGGGCGCGGAACTTGGCCAGCAGCGGCAGCCCCAGCTGCTCCGACAGCCGCGCGTTGTCACTGCTGCCCCAGGCCAGCGCCACCGGCAGCACGCCGGCGCCGTGCAGTGCGTCGATGAGTGCCCGCGCCTCGTCCACGCCGGGTGTCGCCGGCAGGCCGCCGAAGTCGAGCACCACCGCCGCACGCGCGAACAGGTTCGGGGCCCGGGTGACGCGGTCGCGCATCTCGGCGGCAAGGCGTTCGGGGTCGAGCGTGCGAACGCGCAGGTTGGCGATGCCGACCTGGCCGAACTTGAGCTCGCCGGCGGGTTCGAAATCCATGCTGGTCGCAGCCATGTCAGGTCCCCGTCGGTCGCTGGGCGAGCGGCGCGCTTGCACGCGGCCGCAGCAGCCATGGCACGTCGGGCAGCTCGCTGCCGTAGCGCTGGCGCACCCAGGCATGGCTGCACAGTGGCTTGACCAGCATCGAGGCACGCACCTCGTTGCCGGGCATCACGTGCTGGCCGACCTCGAGGAAGCCGAAGCTGCCGTGGAACAGGCGCGCGGGGTCGCTGTCGTGCTCGACGAACACCTCGCAGGCCAGCACCGGGTAACGCACCTCGGCGTAGGACTGCACGTCGGCATAGAACGCCCGGCCGACACCGCCGCCGCGACGGCGGCTGGCGACCACGATGCGGTCGATGTAGAAGAAGGCGTCGTCGCTGTGCTCGCGGAACCAGTGGAAATTGCTGCTGTCGTGGCCGGAGCCGGAGCCGAAACCGACCAGGAACCCGGCGAGGTTGCCGTCGCGCTCGGCGACGCGGAAGTACTCCGCGCTGTCGTGGAAGCGTCGGAGGCGGGCCGCGTCAAGCGGCAGGATCGAGGGGCCGGCGGCGTTGTTGAGGGCGAGGATGGAATCCAGCTCGTGCTCGCGCACGTCGCGGATGACGATCGACATTGGGGACTTCCTGGGTTGCAGCAGGCACGCCCGGGCGCGTCGCGGCGGGCGGAAGCCGGATTATCGCATGCCGCCCGCCGGGCGCGTCGCCATGACTTCCGGCAACCTCGCCGCAGGCCCGTATTCACTACGATCGACCGGATGATCCAGCACCTCAACAACAACCGCCTGTTGCGCTACGCCGGCCTGTTCACCTGGGGGGTGATCGGGCTGCCGCTGCTGGTACGCACGGTGACCCAGGCCGACCTCGGGGTGCCGGACCCCGCGGAGGAAGGCGCTTTCCTGGGCAGCGCGCTGCGGGCGTGGCTGGCCTGGGGCGTGTTCGGGCTGTCCTATGCCTGGCTCACCCGCGGGCTCGGCGAACGCCGGATCGGCGCGCTCGACCACCTGCTGGTGGCACTGCTGGCCGGCGGCGCGATCGCGATCAGCTATTACAGCCAGAGTGGCCTCGGCAGCATCCTGCTGATGGTGGTGGCCTGCGTGCTGCCCTGGCTGATGCCGGTGTGGCTGGGGGTGGCGCTGCTGGTCGCCTGCGAGTTCGTGATCGTGCCGGTGTACCTGCGCGGGCTGGACTTCTCCTGGCTGGAGGCGCTGCTGCAGGCCAGCCTGTATGCCGGGTTCACCGGCTTCGCCTTCGTGACCGGGCTGGTCGCGCGGCAGCAGGCGCAGGCCCGCGACGAACAACGGCGGCTGAATTCCGAACTGCGCGCCACCCGCGCGCTGCTGGCGGAAAGCGTGCGCGTCAACGAACGCACGCGGATCTCGCGCGAGCTCCACGACCTGCTGGGCCACCACCTCACCGCGCTCAGCCTGAACCTGGAAGTGGCCAACCACCTCACCAGCGGCACCGCGCAGGAACACGTGCAGCAGGCGCATACGCTGGCCAAGCTGCTGCTGAGCGACGTGCGCGAGGCGGTCAGCCAGCTGCGCGACGACGACGCCATCGACCTCGGCGCCACCCTGCGCCCGCTGGCCGAGAACGTGCCCGCGCTGCGCATCCACATGCAGATGCCCGAGCCGTTCCTGCTCGACGACCCGGAGCGCGCCCACGTGCTGTTGCGCTGTACCCAGGAGATCATCACCAACGCGGTGCGCCACGCGCAGGCCGAGCAGCTGTGGCTGCGTTACAGTCTGGCCGCCGACGGGGTGCACCTGGCCGCGCGCGACGACGGTCGCGGCGCCGAGGTTGCCACCGTCGGCAACGGGTTGCGCGGCATGCGCGAGCGGCTGGCGGCCTATGGCGGCAGCGTGGTCATCGACACCGCGCCCGGTCGCGGCTTCCAGCTGCAACTGCAGCTGCCGTTGTCGGCGCCGGCCGAACGGGTGGCCCGTGCCGCCGAAGGCGCGCGCGTGCAGCCCCGGCAGCAGTCCCGGGACCCTTCCGGCGGCAGCGACGCGGCCGGGCCATCCATCGAAGGAGTACGGCATGATCCGCGTCTGTCTGGTCGATGACCAAACCCTGGTGCGCCAGGGCATCCGTTCGTTGCTGGCGCTCGATGGCGGCATCGAGGTGGTGGCCGAGGCCGGCGATGGCCGCCAGGCCGTCGAGCTGATTCCGCAGGTGCAGCCCGACGTGGTGCTGATGGACATGCGCATGCCGGTGATGTCGGGCCTGGAGGCGCTGCAGATGCTGTCGCGCGAAAGCCGCCTGCCGCCGACGATCATCCTCACCACGTTCGACGACGACCAGCTGGTGCTGGCCGGACTCAAGGCCGGTGCCAAGGGCTATCTGCTCAAGGACGTCTCGCTCGACCAGCTGGTGGGTGCGATCCGCACCGTCGCCAACGGCGGCTCGCTGGTGCAGCCGGCGATGACCCAGCGCCTGCTGTCCGGGCTCGAGCACATGCGCAACGAGTTCGTCAGCCTCGACCGGCCGGACCCGCTGACCGACCGCGAGACCGAGATCCTGCGGCTGATGGCGGGCGGCTTCTCCAACAAGGAGATCGCCAATTCGCTGGGCGTGGCCGAGGGCACCATCAAGAACCACGTTTCCAACATCCTCTCGAAGCTCGGCGTGCGCGACCGCACCCGTGCCGTGCTCAAGGCCTTCGAGCTCAAGCTGGTCTGAGCCGGAGGAGGTCCGGCCCGCCGCTCGCGCGGCTGGCGCCCGCGGCCGCCAACGGCCGCATCCGGCATGAAATCGCTTCCGTTTTGCTGTCGCCGGACCCGGAACATCTTGTACGATTGACGGTCTGCGCCCCGGCACTGCCCGGTTCCGGTCCTGGAGAACCCTGAATGACCCGTTTGCTCGAGATCCTGATTGCCCTCGCGATCACCGCCGTGCTGTTCCTGGTGATCGGCGTGCTCCTTCCGTCCAGCCGTTCGCTGGAGGAGAAGGTGGAAACCAATCGCCGCCAGACCATCGTGTTCGACACCATCAACAGTTTCCGCCGCTTCGACGACTGGCATCCGTATGCCGTCCAGGATCCGCGCATCCAGATCCAGCTGTCCGGCCCCGATGCGGGCGTCGGCGCCAAGATGTCCTACGACTCCTCGGTCGGCAACATCGGCACGGGTTCCTGGGAGATCGTCGAGTCGGAGCCGCGTACCAGGGTGGCCTACGCCATCGAGAACGACCAGCGCGGCAGCAACAAGCGCAGCGAAATCACCCTGCGCCCGACCGGCCGCAGCGGGCGCAACATCGAGATCACCCAGACCTACAACGTCGATTACGGCTGGGACCTGCTGGGCCGGTACGCCGGTCTGTATGTCGCGCGCAACGTCGGCGACAACATGCAGGTGGGCCTGAAGCGCCTGACCAACATGCTGGCCTCGGTGCCCAACGTCGACTACGCGATGGAAGGCAGCAGCCTGCGTGACCTCACCATCACCGAGCTGCCGGCCGAGCACCTGCTGATCGTCAAGGCCGGCGCGATCGAGCGCAGCAACGACGCCATCATGTCCTCGATGAAGGACAACATGGAGTGGATCAACCGCACGCTGGCCGCCAACAAGCTGCAGGCGGCAGGCCCGATGCGCATCATCACCTCCGAGCTGGGCCGCGAGACCTACACCTTCGACATCGCCGTTCCGGTGCGCGCCGGTGGCTCCGCTGCGACAGGGGCCCCGGACGAAGGCGAGGGCGAGCCCGCGGCAGCGCCGGTGGCCGATGCCACCCAGCCGCTGACCGGCCTGCAGCTGATGGGTCCGGTGGAATACGTCCACAGCCCGGCGGTGCGGGTGGCGCGTGCCAACTACACCGGCTTCATGGCCGAGCTGGACAACGTCCGCAACGCGCTGCGCGCATGGGCGATGACCCAGGGCGCGGAAGTGATCGGCCGTCCGTTCGAGAACTACCTGAACGGCGTCGATGCGGCATTCACCGCCGATGGCGAGTACGAAGTGTTCTGGACCCTGAAGCAGTAAGCTCCGGCACATCCCGTTGTTCCGCCGCGCCGCGCCCCCACCAGGGTGCGGCGCGTGCGTTTCAGGCCCCCGTACGCACGCGCCGCGTGCCACATGCAGCGCGGAGTCGATCCGATGACCCCACGACCCCCTGATCCCGTTGCCCGTGTGCTTGCCGCTGCGGGCGCGCTGTGCGCAGCGGTTTCGGTCGCGGCAGCCGCCTATGCGTCGCATGGGCTCGATGGCGATGCGCAGTCACGGCTGATGCTTGCGGCGGTGTTCGCGTTCGGCCATGGCGTGGCGCTGGTCGCACTCGGACGCCAGGTGCCGCGACGCGTGGCCATCATCGCGCTGGCACTGCTGCTGGCCGGCGTGCTGCTGTTCTGCGGCAGCCTCGCCGGTGCCGCGCTGGCGGGCTGGCCGACCCGCGCCGCACCCGTGGGCGGCCTGCTGATGATGCTCGGCTGGCTGCTGCTGGCCGTCGACAGCCTGCGCCGGTAGCCGCCAGGACTCCGGCCGGCACTGGCGGCCTGGCGGAGCGGTCGGCAACCATGGACGGCCATCGCGCGCGGGCACGGAAATGGCATGCCATCCAAGGGGGTTCGATACGGTTGCCGCATACGACTGGCTGTCGCGGCGTGACCGCAGGCTGGGCACCTGGATGCGGCGCATCGGGCCGATCGCCGCCGATCCGCGCTGGCGCCGCGCGTTCGATCCGGTCGATGCGCTGGCCCGCGCGATCCTGTTCCAGCAACTCTCCGGCAAGGCCGCTGCGACGATCGTCGGCCGGGTGGAGACGGCGATCGGCAGTACCCGCCTGCACGCCGACACGCTGGGAACCATCGACGACGCCACGCTGCGCGCCTGCGGGGTGTCGGGGAACAAGACCCTGGCGCTGCGTGACCTGGCCGCGCGCGAGAGCGCGGGCGCGATCCCCGGGCTGCGGCGGATGGCGACCATGGACGACGAGGCGATCATCGCCGCGCTGGTGCCGGTCCGCGGCATCGGCCGCTGGACCGTGGAGATGATGCTGATGTTCCGCCTCGGCCGCCCGGACCTGCTGCCGGTGGACGACCTCGGCGTGCGCAAGGGCGCGCAGATCGTCGATCGCATGGACGCCATGCCGACGCCCCGCGAACTCGCGCTGCGTGGCGAGCGTTGGGCGCCGTATCGCACCTATGCGGCGTTCTACCTGTGGCGGATCGCCGATGCCGCGCAGGCTGCGAAGGCCCCGACGCCACGCTCGCAATAGGCGTGTGGCTGCGGAGCGGGTCGGCTCAGGCGCCCGGCGCGGTGTAGCGCCAGTGCCAGGGCTCGTACACGATGCCGTGGGGGTTGTCGCGCGGGTAGCTCATCGCGAAGCCATGGGTGGCCGCATGCGCCTGCAGCCATGCGAACGCGGCGGTGTGCTCGAAGCTTTCCTCCGCCGGCGCCTCGCCGGGCGTGCCGATGTCGAGCGCCTGCCCGCTGTGGTGTTCGCTGAAACCCGGTGCCGCGTTCACCGCGAGGATGTCGTCGACCTCCAGCCCCCGTGCGCGCTTGCGGGCGAAGATGCCCAGCTGGTAGGCGTGGCTGCGGTAGCCGGAGATGGCCTCCAGCATGACTCCGTCATCCTGCGCTGCCGCCTGCATGCGGTGCCAGGCCAGCGCGGCATCGCGGTCCAGCCACAGCGGGCGGGCGTAGCGGTCGCGGCCGGCCCAGGCGAGCCAGGCGGGCTCGGGCACCAGCGCCAACCCGGTGCGTGCGGCGTAGTCGCCGGCATCGAGACCGAGGCCTGCCAGTCGCGCCTCCAGCCCGTGCACCGGCAATGCGCGCGCACGTGGCAGGCGCGCGCCGCGCAGGGCCGGTGCGGTGGCGAGTGCCTGCAGGGCGCTGTCGGCATCGAGCCCTGCGGTCCAGCGCGGCAGCAGGGGCGCCAGGCCATCGTCCATCGCCACCGCGAGGTAGCGCCCGTCCTGCTTGCTGCGCAGCACCCAGCCTCCACGCGCCAGGGCGCGCGCATCGTGGCTGCCGGTCGCGCGCAGCAGATCGGCGGGCCACAGCTCGATATCGCGGGTGTTGATCAGCAGGCGGGGCAGGGCGCGCACGAAGGCTCCGGAATCGCACGGGATCGCCAGTGTAGCCCCGTGGCATCACCGCCCTGCGAGCTGGAACCGCGTCGCGCAATACGAACCGCGGCGGCGGCACCGGGACCGGAACCGCCGCCGGTGACTGTCAGGGCTGGCTTGCCGGCTGCAGCAGCAGGCCCGCAATCCGGCCTTCGTCATCGAAGCTGACGATCGCGTTGAGGCTTGCGCGCTCGAACTGCAGCGGCGTCACCACCACGTCGTAGCCCTGGTGCTGCTGCTGCACCGGTTCCCCGCGCGACTGCAGCGCGCCGGCCTGCGCCACCAGGCCGTCCCAGACCTGGCGCAGCTGCCCCGCATCGACCTGAGCCGCCATGTCGGCGTTGAAGCGCCCGTGCAGGGCGTCGAATTCGCCGGCCTCGAGCTGGTCGATGGCAGCCGCGGCACCGGCCTGCGGGGTCTGCTGGGCTGTCGCCACGCAGGTCGCGAAGGCGAGCAGCAGGGCGGTCATCCATCTGGCAAGGCTGGTGCTCATCGTCGATCTCCTCATCGTCCGTTTCCGCGCTGCGGGGGGCGATCCTCGTGGATCGCATGCGCAGGATGCCACAGAGTGCCGGCACCGCCGGGTGCCGCAGGGCACCCGCGCCGCGGCGCGGGCCTCAGCCGCGGCGCTTCAGGAACAGCAGCGTCGGGCCCCACTGCGTGGCATGCGAGGCGTTGACCAGCTCCCAGCCCTGCTGGCCGAGCGTGCGCAGGCGTTCCTCGACATCGGCAGGCTTGACCGTGCCCCAGATGCTGCTCTTCACCTCTTCGACCTTGTACTGCCAGCGATCACTCATCGTCGTGTCCTTTCCCGGTGGATTCGCGCGGAGGCTGTTCGAGCCGGCCCGCCTTGCGCAGTGCGTCGCGCAGCACGTATTCGATCTGTGCGTTGACGCTGCGCAGTTCGTCATCGGCCCAGCGCTGCAGCGCCGCGAGCACGTCGGCGTTGATGCGGAGGGGATAGCTCTTCTTCGCCGTCATCGTCCGCCACGTCGCCGGCGGACCACGTCCACCAGCACCAGCACTGCCAGCACGTTGACCGCCAGCGCCATCGCGATGGCCACCGCGAAGGTACGCGTGCGGTCGCCCCCGGCCCAGGCCAGGCCGATCGCACCGGCCAGCATCGCCAGACCCACCAGGCGCATGACCGTGGCCATGCGCGGGCGGTCGCGGGCGAAGCTGCGCGCCAGCAGGAACGCCGGCAGCGCACTCACCCCGATCACCAGCGCGGGGAACATTCCGTCGTCCATCAGTACAGCGAGCCGGCGTTGACCACGGGCTGGGTGCCGCGATCACCACACAGCACCACCAGCAGGTTGCTCACCATCGTCGCCTTGCGCTCCTCGTCGAGCTGGACCACGCCCGACTTCTGCAGCTCGGCCAGCGCCATCTCGACCATGCCGCAGGCGCCGGCGACGATGCGCGCGCGTGCCGCGACCACCGCGTTGGCCTGCTGCCGCTGCAGCATCGCCTGGGCGATCTCCGGTGCGTAGGCGAGGTGGCTGATGCGTGCCTCCAGCACGTCGACGCCGGCCTTGGCCAGGCGCTCGTCGAGCTGCACCTTGAGGTGTTCGGAGATCTCGTTGGGGTGGCTGCGCAGCGAGATCTGGCCGTCCTCGTGCTGGTCGTAGGGGTAGCTGGTGGCCATCGCGCGCAGCGCCGCCTCGGACTGGATGTGCACGAAGCTCTCGTAGTCGTCGACGTTGAACACCGCCTCGGCGGAGTCCACCACCTTCCACACGATCACCGCGGCGATCTCGATCGGGCTGCCCTCGAGTTCGTTGACCTTGAGCCGCCCGCTCTCGAAGTTGCGCACCCGCAGCGACACCTTGCGCTTGCTGAAGAAGGGGTTGTTCCAGCGCAGTCCGTTGTCATGGACGGTGCCGACGTAGCGGCCGAACAGGCTCAGCACCGCCGACTGGTTGGGCTCGACCATGTACAGGCCGATCATCAGCAGCAGCGCCAGTACGGCCACGCCGATGGCGGCCACCAGTTGCAACCCGGGGCCCCCGTTGAGCGCGGCGTCGAAGAACGCCCAGCCGGCGGCGGCGAGCAGCAGCAACAGACCCAGCAGGATCGGAATGCCGGGCAGGGAGCGGGTCGGGTTTTCCTTCATGGCGGTCTCCGTGGGCCGGGATGGCCTGACGCATGATTGATATCGAAGTGATATCAGGCTGTCAAGCGGCCGGAGTGGACGCCGCCACTACAATGGCGCCCCGCCATCCGCAGGTCCGCACCATGCTCCGTCTCGGCACGCCGCTGTCCCCCTCCGCCACCCGCGTCCTGCTCCTCGGCTCGGGCGAACTCGGCAAGGAGGTGGCGATCGAGCTGCAGCGCTTCGGCGTCGAAGTGATTGCGGTCGACCGCTATGCCGATGCGCCGGCCATGCAGGTTGCCCACCGCAGCCACGTGATCGACATGCTCGACGGTGCCGCGGTGCGCGCGCTGGTCGAGCGCGAGCGCCCGCACCTGGTGGTGCCGGAGATCGAGGCCATCCATACGCCCACACTGGAGGCGATCGAGCGCGAATCGGCGGCCGCCGGCACGCCGGTGCGGGTGGTGCCGACCGCGCGCGCGGCGCGCCTGACCATGGACCGCGAGGGCATCCGCCGGCTGGCGGCGGAAACCCTGGGCCTGCCGACCTCGCCGTACCGCTTCGTCGACACCGTCGAGGATTACCGCGCCGCGGTCGCCGCGGTCGGCCTGCCGTGCGTGGTCAAGCCGGTGATGTCGTCGTCGGGCAAGGGCCAGTCGCTGGTGCGCGAGGCCGGCGACGTGCAGCGTGCATGGGATTACGCGCAGACCGGTGGCCGCGCCGGCGCCGGACGGGTGATCGTCGAGGGCTTCGTCGATTTCGACTACGAGATCACCCTGCTGACCGTGCGCCACGCCGGCGGCACCGCGTTCTGCGCGCCGATCGGCCACCTGCAGCGCGACGGCGACTATCGCGAGAGCTGGCAGCCGCAGCCGATGTCGGCACAGGCGCTGGCACGTTCGCGCGACATCGCGCGCGCGATCACCGACGACCTCGGCGGCTGGGGCGTGTTCGGGGTGGAGCTGTTCGTGAAGGGCGACGAGGTGTGGTTCTCCGAAGTGTCGCCGCGTCCGCACGACACCGGCCTGGTCACCCTGGCCTCGCAGGAACTGAGCGAATTCGCCCTGCATGCGCGTGCCATCCTCGGCCTGCCGGTGCCGGTCGATGCCGACGGCAGCGTGGCCACGCTGGGTGCCTCGGCATCGTGTGCGCTGCTGGCCGAAGGCCATGGCGTGCCGGTGTTCACCGGCATCGAGGCCGCGCTCGAGGCGCCCGATACCGCGCTGCGGCTGTTCGGCAAGCCGCGGGTCGAAGGCCAGCGGCGGGTCGGGGTGACGCTCGCCCGGGGTACCGATGTGGACGCCGCCCGGGCGGTGGCGCGCGAGGCTGCCGCGGCGCTGACGATCGCGCTCGACTGAGCCGCCACCGGTCGTTCCGCGATCCGCGCATGCCCGCCAGGCGCGGGCTGCGAACCCGGTCGCGTTCCGGTGCCGGCTAGGGTCGGCCCGGATGTCCAAGTGCGGTCCGCCCGTGACACTCGGGTCATCCACCGGAGACCCCTGCCATGGCCATTTCCCCTGTCAGCGACCGCGTGTCCGGACCGGTCCTCCCGCAGCCGGCCGGCGGCCGCCACGAGATCGCCCGTGGCGAGACCCTGTCGGCGATCGCGGTGCGCTATGGCGTGCCGCTGGAGTCGTTGCTCGCGGCCAATCCGCGCGTGCTGAACCCCGATGTCATCTACCCCGGCGATGTGATCGAGCTGCCGCAGGGCGGCCGCGGGCTGGAAGTGCGCAGCGGCGATACGCTGTCGGGGATCGCCGCGCGCGAGGGCATCGCACTGCGCGAGCTGGTCGCCGCCAACCCGTCGATCCGCAACCCCGACCTGATCCATCCCGGCCAATGGCTGGCGCTACCCGGCGCAGGCGTGGCGGCGCCCGGGCCCGCGCCCGGGCCATCGACGCCGGTCGCCGGACCCGGGGCACCGCCGCCCGCCGGGTCCGGCGACGGCCACGTCCCCGGCGGACTGTCGGAACGCTACGAGACCGGTGGCCGTGGCCCCGGCACGGTCTCCACCGGGCAGGGTGATCCGGGTGGCGTGTCCTACGGCAGCTACCAGCTGGCGACCAACCGCGGGCGGCCGCAGGAGTTCCTCGCCAACGAGGGCGCGCGCTGGGCGGGTGAATTCGCGGGTGCCGCGCCGGGCAGCGCGGGCTTCAGCTCCACCTGGCGCGCGATCGCCGCGCGCGAACCCGATGCCTTTGCCGCTGCCCAGCACGCATTCATCGAACGCACCCACTACGACGTGCAGATGGCCCACGTCGAACGCAACAGTGGCGTCGACCTTGCCACGCGCTCGCCGGCGGTACGCGACGCGGTGTGGTCCACCGCGGTACAGCACGGCCCGCAGACCGCGGTGGTCAACCGCGCGATCGCCAACGTCGAGGCACGCGGCATCCGACCGGCCGATGGCGAGGCCTATGACCGCGCGTTGATCGATGCCATCTACGATGAGCGTGGGCGTCGCGACGGAAACGGCAACATGGTCTATTTCAGCAGTTCCCCGGCATCCACCCAGCAGAGCGTGGCCAACCGCTTCGCCAGCGAACGCGCCGATGCGCTCGCCATGCTGGAGGGCCGCTGACATGCGCGATACACCCATGCGCCGGCTGCGAGACGCGGGTGTGGTGGCGATGGCGCTTGGCGCGGCACCGCTGCTTGCGGCCTGCGCGCAGGAGGTTCCGGGCGCCCGGGCGTCGGCCGACGGGGACCCTGCCGGCATCTGGCAGCTGGAAGGCGCGCGCCAGGGCACGCTGGAGCTCGCGCGGCAGGGTGGGGAATGGGAGGTTGCCGTCGTCGCCGGCGGCGACCCTGCCGATGGGCCCGGCGTAGCCGCCGACTGCGAGGTGCGGGCGCGCGGGCCGTTGCGGGAGGGCCGTATCGAAGCGCCAGTGGTGCCGTTTGAAAGCGACATCAACAGCGTGAGCGCAGCGGACCTCGAGGCCGAGCCCGCCCAGGTGCGCGTCGAGTTCGACGGCGATGTCGCCCGGGTCAGCAGCGATTACCGCGGCTGCGGGCTGGGTGGCGGTGTCAACGGCACCTATCGCAGGAAGTAGGCGGGCCCGGGCGCGACCTCGCTGCGCGCGGGGTCACCCCCACTGATGCATCCGCCTCAGGGTGCGAGGTCGACCCACACCAGCCGGTGGTCCGACCCATCGACGAGCTCTGCGCCCGCTTCGCCGGGGGCGGGCCAGTAGACACCGGTGCCGGCCAGGTGCATGCCGGTGGACGGCAGTGCGTAGTCCAGCCGGAGCACGCCGACCCGGCCCCCGAAGTCACCGGTGCCATGCGCGGGATTGCCGGCCCTGCCGGCGTGGGTGGCCGGAGCGGCACGCGCGGCGGCGATGGCGCCCGCGCTCGATGGCGTGGGATGGCGCACCACGCGCGGATGCCCGAGCAATGCGGTCACCGCCTCGTGCGTGCCATCGCCGTCGGCAGGATCGTTGTTGAGGTCGCCCAGGATCACGAAGCGCGCGTCCGCGGGCAGGCTCCCGCAGCGACCGGCGTCGTCGCACAGCCATGGCTTCGCGCCGGGGGTGATGTATTCCGCCCACAGGCGGTTCTCGTCGGCATTGCGGCGGCCATTGCGATCCTCGGGGCCATCGAACACCGGCGGGGTGGGATGCGAGGCCAGCATGTGCACGGTGCCCAGCGGCGTGTGCACCGGCACGTCCCAGTGCGACTTCGACGACAGCCGCAGTTGCGACCACACCGCATCACTGTGGAATGGACGGCCATCCGGCCAATGCGGCCGGCGCGCATCGGGCAGCGTGCTCCAGCGCAGCCGCTGGAAGGTACGTGCGCGCGCGCTGTCGATCGGATAACGCGACAGCAGCAGCATCCCGTACTGGCCCGGGTGCAGACCGTAGCCCCAGGCATCATTGCCGTAGGCGCGGCCTTCGCGGCCCACCTGGCCGTCGCCGTCGAGGTCCAGCCCGCTGGCGACGCCGGTATTGACCGGCGCGAAGTAGCGGTACGGATAGTGCAGCGCGGCGCCGCCGCCGGCCTGCGCTACCTCGAGGTAGTCGCGCTGGAACAGATCGGCTGCGCGCCCCTCGGGGTCGAAGTCGAACTCGTTGATGAGCACCACGTCGGGACGCACGCGCTGCAACACCGCGGCCACCTTGCGGGCGTCGGCATCGCCGGCGTCGAGCCGTGCCACCAGCCCACCGGCGGTCTCGGCATACAGGGATGCGTTGTAGGTGGCAACGCGCAGATGGGAATCGGACATGGCACGGCGATAGGCGGCGGGATCGCCGTGGACGTTGACGCGCACGCAGCCGGCAAGCAGCACGGGCGCAACCAGCAGGAGCAGCAGTCGCATCATCGGGTGGGGTCGTCCTCGCACATGTCGCGCCAGCCGCGGCCGTCGAAGCGTTCGAGCGGGCGGAAGCGGCGTTTGTAGTCCATCTTGCCGTGGCCGTCGATCCAGTACCCCAGGTACAGGTGCCGGCGGCCGTCGCGGCGGGCCCATTCGATCTGCCGCAGGATCGCCAGCGTGCCAAGTCCGCGTGCGGCCTCGTCGGGCTCGTAGAAGGTGTAGACCGCCGACAATGCGTCCTCGACCAGATCGGTGACCGCGACCGCCAGCAGCCGGCCACCGGCGCGCAGTTCCAGGAAGCGCGCCTCGGCCCAGCGGCCGAGCAGGAACTGGTCGAACTCGACTGCCCCGTGGCTGTCCATGCCACCGCCGGGATGGCGTGCCTGCAGGTAGCGGCGATACAGCGCCAGGCGCTCGTCGTCGCGGCCGGCCGGCCGCACGCGTGCCTCGACATCGCCGTTGCGGGCGAGACAGCGGCGCTGGCTGCGATCGGGGCGGTACCGGTCCAACGGGATGCGCACCGGCACGCAGGCGCGGCAGCCGGCGCAGTGCGGGCGGTAGACGATGTCGCCGGAGCGGCGGAAGCCCCACTGCAGTGCCTGCCCGTAGAACGCCGGCAGGCGGGCATCGCGGGGATCGAGCACCAGGTCGCGTGCCTCGCGTTCGGGCCAGTACCCGCAGGCGTGGGTGCCGGTGTGGAACAGGCGCAGGTTGTCGCTGGCCGAACTCACGGCATGCTCCATCCGGCGACGATGCCGGCGGCCACGCCCACCGCGCTGCCGGCCACGACGTCACGCGGGGCGTGGCGGGCCAGCACCAGCCGCGAGGCAATGATCGCGAGCGCGAACAGCAGCATCGCGATCCCCGCTGCCGGCTGCCAGGCTCCCAGCAACAGCGCCGCGTACACGGCGAACGCGGCATGCAGCGAGAGCTTGCACCAGCGCGTGGTCAGCAGGGCGACGGCGATGATCGCCGCCGCCAGCACCAGCCGTAGCGACAGCCATGGCTGGGGCAACGCAAGCAGCGCCCCGGTCGCGAACAGCGGCAGCAGGAACACGTTGAGGCTGCGGCGCTCGTGCACGTGACTGGCATCCACATGCCGCCAGTGCCCGCGGCGCACGCGCCACCACGACCATCCCAGCACCAGCGCCGCGCATACGGCGATCCCGGTGGCGGCCCGTGCGATGCCGGCCGGGTCGATGGCGGCCATCGGCAGCAGCAACGCGAGCGGCAGCACCAGCAGCGGATGGCCCAGGATCGACACGAACCGGGCCGGCAGGGCGGAAAAGGGCGGCATCGCGGCAAGGATACCGGAGCGGTTCGCGCCGCCTGCGACTGTCGCCCGACTGAACGCGACCGGCCGCTGGTCAACGTACACGGGCGGCAGGGCGTTGTTGGTGTCACCAGCGGCACATCACGCCGCATCCGGAGACAGGCTCGATGAAGATCCACATGCTCGCCGCCGCCACCCTGGCCCTGGCGGCCGCCGCAGGCCTGCACGCCGCGCCGCCGGCGGACCAGGCGCCGCGCGCGACACGCACGCTGCAGCTCGACAGCAACAACGACGGGGTCGTCGATCGCGCCGAGGCCGCCGCATCGCCCCGGCTGGCCGCCCGCTTCGATGCCCTCGATGCCAATGGCGACGGTCGCCTGCAGCGTGACGAGCTGCGCGGTGCATGGAAGGGACATGGCCCGCGCGGTCACCGCGGCGGGCATGGCTCCGGTGGCATCGATGCATTGGCACGGCTGGATACCGATGGGGACGGCCGCGTCAGCCGCGGCGAGCTGGAAGCGGCCAAGGCCGCGCGCGAGGCGCGTGCCGGTGCAAACCCGGAGCGGCACGCGCGCGCCGGACACGCTGCACGGCCCGACCTGCTGGCGCAGTTCGACAGCATCGACCGCAACCGCGATGGGCTGCTGAGCCGCGGTGAGCTGCGCGGCTGGTCCGACGCCCAGCGCCCGCAGCGCGATGCCGCCATGCAGCGCCGCTTCGACGAGCGCTTCCGTGCCGCGGATCTCAACGGCGACGGCCGGCTCAGCCGGGTCGAGGTCGACGAGAAGATGCCGCGGCTGTCGCCGCGCTTCGCCTGGATGGACGAGAACGCCGACGGCTTCCTCGACCGTAGCGAGGTCCGCCCGCAGCGCGGCCGCTGAACCCGTCACCTTCCGGCTGTCGTCGACGCCCGCGCGGGAAACCGCGCGGGCGTTGCCGTCCTGCCGCAGCGATCGGCTCCCGCGCGGGGGCGCGGCGGCTACCCCTGCAGATACACGAGCGCCAGCATGCCCGCGACGACGAGGTTGCTGATCAGCACCCCGCTGGGCCCCATCGACAACCGGTAACCAAGCGTGCGCCAGTAGGCATTGCGCGGGTTGCGCAGGGCGTCGCGCTCCACCAGCGGGTTCATGACCCGCGGCACCGGCACCAGCATGATGTAGTTGAGCACCACGAAACTGGCGCCGATGGCGGCGTACATCAGCACGCGGTTCTCGGCCAGCCAGGTGATGCCGACCAGGACGCCGCAGGCGAGTGCGGTCACCAGATAGGCGTCGTACGCCCGCAGGATCGCGCGACGTTCGGTGGCGTTGTCGGCATAGCGGGCCAGCATGCGACGCAGCAGCCATGCGGTGATGACGCCGCTGAGCATGCCGGACGTCACCGCGCCGGCGGTGCCGAACACCAGCTTGCCGACCAGGCCACCGGCGACGGTGCTGCCGGTGGCCGCCATGCCGGCCGCCGCGGCCGGCTTGCTGATTCCGCCGAGTGCAGCGGTGACCGCGACCGCGAAGGTCGCGCCGGGGGCGGTGTTGCAGGCGAAGTCGCGGAAGCGCTCCAGCAGTTCGGTGCGCAGGCAGCGCCGCGCACGCGACAGGCGCTTGCGGACCGCGGCATCCGACAGGCCCAGCAGCGAGGCCACCTGACGCGAGTTCTGCCCTTCGCGGTAGTACAGCAGCAGGACCTCGCGGCTGTCCTCGGGCAGTTCCGAGATCAGCTCGGCGGCGATCGCGTCGCGTTCCTGGTCGAGCAGGCGGCCGGCGGGGCACTGGTCGGGATCGGCCGCGCGCGCGATCGCAAGCTCGGCGGCCTCGCCATCGAGCGGGCGGTGGCGGCTGGCGCGCAGGTGGTCACGGGCGAGATTGCGGGTGATCTGCCGCAGCCAGGGCAGGAAGCTCGACGGGTTCTGCAGCCGTGGCAGGTGGCGCCACGCGGACAGGAAGGCTTCCTGGGCGATGTCCTGGCTGGTCGCCGGATCGCGGGTGATGGCCAGCGCCACCGCGGTGACGGTGTTCTGGCTGGCGGCAACGATGCGGCCGTAGGCATGCGCGTCGCCGCGCGAGGCGGCGGGCAGTTCGCGCGAGATCAGTTCGTCGATCGGGAGTGCGCAGGCAGCGTCCATGGCGTATTCCGGTGCGGGCGGTCCTACCCCGACGGGGCGCGTGGCCGAGTGTGACCCGCGGTGGTGGCCCGTGCCACCCACGCCATCGCGCCGCAACCGGCGCAGGGTGGCTCAGACCGCCCAGATCGCCATCGCCGCGATCACCGCGATGACGATCAGCAGCACCCGACGGAAGCGGCTGATCCGCTGCAGCGCCGACTGGGGCAGCACCGGCTCGGCCGGCACCTGTGGCAGCGCGTCGGCAGTGCCGGCCGGAGGCTGCGCGACCGGGCGCGTGGTCGGCCCGGACAGCCCGGCTTCGCGCATCAGCGCCCGTGCCCGCGGCTGGTCTTCGGAGTGGATCACCCATACCGCCGCCTGCGGGCCATTGCCGGCACCGCGGTAGCTGAAGTGGCGGCGGCGGTTGCCGTGGTACGAGCGCCCGTTGGTGATGCGCACCGGGATGTCCTGTTCCTCGAGCCATTGCGCGACCTTTTCCACGTTCTCGAGCCGCGGGCTGCTGAAAACCTCTCTCACGTGCGTACAACCCCTGTCATTCGTGCGACGGCACCTGGGCCGCCGCCTGCGCATCGCGGACGACGCGGATCAGCCCTTCCTGCGCGGTGCTGGCGACCAGGCGGCCGTTGCGGTCGTAGATCATCCCGCGGGCCAGGCCGCGCGAATCCTGCGCGCTCGGGCTGTCGATGGAATACAGCAGCCAGTCGTCCACCCGGAACGGGCGGTGGAACCACAGCGCATGGTCGAGCGAGGCCATCTGCACGTTCGGCTGGTAGTAGCTGATGCCGTGCGGGAAGGTGGCGGTGCCGAGCAGGTGGAAGTCCGACGCATAGGCCAGCAGCGCCCGGTGCAGTTCCGGCGCGTCGCCGACAGGCTCGGCCAGGCGGAACCACACCTGCTGGTAGGGCGGCCGCTTGGGCGGGTTGAGCTCGTCGCGCGGATAGACATGGCGGAACTCGAACGGACCGCTGCGGCTGAGCCAGCGCTGCACCTTGATCGGCAGCGTCGCCAGCACCGCTTCGGGCACCGATGGCGATGCCGTGATGTCCTCCGGCGCGGGCACTTCCGGCATCGACAGCTGGTGGGTGGCCGCGCCGTCCTCTTCGGCCTGGAACGACGCCGCGCAGAAGAAGATCACGCGCCCGTGCTGGATGGCCGTGACCCGGCGCACCGAGAAACTGCCGCCTTCGCGCGTGCGGTCGACCTCGTACACGATCGGATGGTCGACATCGCCGGCGCGCAGGAAGTACGCGTGCAGCGAATGCGCGGTGCGCGGCTGCGCCAGCGTCGCCTGGGCGGCGGACAGCGCCTGCCCCAGCACCTGCCCGCCGAACACGTATTTCGTGCCGATGTCGCGGCTCTGGCCGCGGAACAGGTCGTTTTCCAGGCGTTCGAGCGTCAGCAGCTCGACCAGTTCGGCCACGTGTGGGTTCATGCGGAGGGCAGCGCGGAAGGACCGCGGATTATAGGCGGCGCGTCCTGCATCGCCGGCAACGGTCGACCGCTCAGTCCGCGGGGGGCAGGCGCTCGAGCCCGCAGGCCGCCAGGACCCGCGCCCAGGGAAACAGCGGGCCCGGGTCGACCTTGCGCGCCACGCTGCGTGCGGGATCGTCGCTGGCGGCGACGCGTTCGGTGTCGAGGTCCTCGTGCCCGGCGATGAGGCGCAGGCCGGGCAGGGTGGCGCGCAGGTGGGCGAGCAGTGCCAGGAGGGCATCGATCTGCGCCGCGGTGTAGGGCTCGGTCATCGCCTGGTGGGCGCTGTCGTACCAGTGCGGATAGCGGCCGGTGTTGACCAGCTCGATCCCCACCGAACGCGGATTCCAGCCGCGCACGTGGTGCGCCATCCGGTCCGCCGGCACGTATTCGCACAGGCTGCCGTCACGATCGACGTACCAGTGCCCGGCAGCGCCGGTGCCGGCGTCCGGATACAGCACGCGTTCGCCGTATTCGCGCGCCATCGCCATGTCGGGCAGCTCGGTGCAGTGGATCACCACCAGGTCGATGTCGGCGAGGTCGCGGTTCCGCAGCCGCCCCACGTAGGGCAGGTGGTCGATCCGGATCGCGGGCGGCACTGTGCTCACGCGGCCGATGCTAGCAGCAGCGGGGCGTGCGGCACGCCGGAGTCGATGCGCCTCCTGTGGTGGCAGGGTCCGCCTGCTAGCATTTCGCCGCATGAGCCGACTGCCACCGCCCGGATCCGATCTCCACCGGCTGATGAGCCGCTTCCCGGCCGCGGGGCGCGTGGAGTGGATCGGCGTGCGGCCGTCGCGCGGTGCGCCGATGGACGAGGTCGAGGCCACCACCGCACGCGCCGGCGGCGGCCTCGACGGCGATCGTTACAGCGGCGGCAGCGGCAAGCGTGGGGTCACCCTTGTCCAGGCCGAGCAGCTGCCGGCAATCGCCGCGCTTGCCCGCGTGCCGGCGCTCACCCCCACGATGCTGCGGCGGAACCTGGTGGTGTCGGGGATCCCGGTGATCGCGCTCAAGGGCTGGCGCTTCCGCATCGGCGAGGTGGTGCTGGAAGGCACGGCGCCGTGCGATCCGTGCTCGCAGATGGAAACCACGCTCGGCCCTGGCGGCTACAACGCGATGCGCGGCATGGGCGGGCTGTGCGCGTGCATCGTCGAGGGCGGTGAGCTGCGCGTCGGTGACACCGTGGAGTGGATCGGCGCATGAGCGCGCGCGGACACTGCATCCTTTCGCACGGGTTCGAGAGCGGGCCCGACGCGACCAAGGTCACCGCGCTGGCGGAGGTGGCCGAGCGCCTCGGCTGGACCCACGAACGACCGGATTACACCGACGTCGACGCGCGCCAGGAGGTCAGCCGGCTCGGCGACGTGGCCGCGCGGCTGGACCGGCTGCGGGCATGCGCGCAGGCCGCGGCGGCGCGCGGGCCGCTGGTGCTGGCCGGATCGAGCCTTGGTGCGTGGATCTCCGGCCGGGTCTCGCTGGACGTGCCGGTGGCCGGCCTGTTCCTGATGGCGCCGCCGGTCCGCATGGGCGAAGCGCCACCGCTGGAGGCCGCCGCCGTGCCGACTGCGGTCGTCCACGGCTGGGACGACGAACTGATCGCTGCCGCCGACGTGGTGGCGTGGGCGCATCCGCGCCGCGCGTGCCTGCTGCTGGTCGACGACAGCCATCGCCTGGCCGCGCACGTGGAGGCGTCGGCGGAGGCCTTCGCCCGGCTGCTGGCCGCGCTCTGACGTTCAGCGCACCGCGGGCATCACCCGCCCATCCGCGCGACAATGGCCGGCCCTTCGTGTCCGGATCGCCGATGAAGTTCTTCGCCAGCTGCGCCAAGGGCCTGGAATACCTGCTTGCCGACGAGCTCGTCGCGCTGGGCTGCACGCGCGCGACCGCGGCCGTCGCCGGCGTGAACGTCGAAGGCGGGCTGGTCGACGCGCAGCGCGCGGTGCTGTGGTCGCGCCTGGCCAGCCGCGTGCTGTGGCCACTGACCGACTACGACTGCCTGGACGAGGCCGCGCTGTACGCCGGCGCGCGGGCCTTGCCGTGGCACGAGCACCTGGAGCCGGGCATGACGCTCGCCGTGGATGCGCACGTCTCCGGCGAGGCGATCACCCATGCGCGCTTCGCTGCCCAGCGGATCAAGGACGCCGTGGTCGATGCGATGCGCGAGCACGACGGCACCCGCCCGGATGTCGACCTCGAGGATCCCGACCTGCGCCTCAGCCTCGTGGTGCGCAAGGGCCGCGCGATCCTGTCGGTCGATCTGGGTGGCGGCCCGCTGCATCGTCGTGGCTGGCGCCAGGCACGGCACGAGGCGCCGCTGAAGGAGACGCTGGCTGCCGCGGTGCTGGCGCGCGGGGACTGGACCCGTCTGCATGCCCGGGGTGCGGCCCTGCTGGATCCGATGTGCGGCAGCGGCACGCTGCTGATCGAAGGCGCGCTGATCGCCGCCGACGTCGCGCCCGGGCTGCAGCGCGGCGGGTCGGGGCTCGCGCCGTCGCGATGGACCGGCTTCGACCGCGATGCCTGGCGCGCACTGCATGATGACGCCACGCAGAGGGCCGACACCGGTCTTGCCGCGCTGGCGCCGCGTTTCCTCGGCACCGATCTCGATCCCGACGCGATCGCCGCAGCAAGGGAGAACGCGGAGCGTGCGGGCGTCGCCCATGCGCTCGAGCTGCGCGTGGCCGACCTGCGTTCGCTGCAAGCGTCCGACCTGCCGGTCACCGCGCCCCTGGACGATGCCCCCCCCGGGCTGGTGGTCGCCAACCCGCCCTACGATGCGCGCCTGGCTGCCGACCCGGCGCTGTACCGCGCGCTGGGCCAGACCCTGCAGCGCATCGCGCCCGACTGGCGGGCCAGCCTGCTATGCGGGGACGACGATCTCGCCCATGTCACCGGCCTGCGTGCACGCAAGCGCTACCGCATGTTCAACGGCGCGCTGGAGTGCAGCCTGATCGTGGTCGAGCCGATCGCGCAGGCGCCGCGCGAGGAGATCGCGCGGCCGCTGTCCGATGGCGCGCAGATGGTCGCCAACCGCCTGCGCAAGACCCTGCGCGCGACCAAGCGCTGGCGCGCGCAGGAAGGCATCACCTGCTACCGCGCCTACGACGCCGACCTGCCCGAATACGCCGCGGCGATCGATGTCTACGTGCCGGTGGATACGCCGGACGCGCCATGGCTGCACGTGCAGGAGTACGCCGCGCCTGCGGAAATCCCGGAGGAAACCACCCGTCGCCGCCTGGCCGACCTGCTGGCCGCCGCGCGCGAGGTGTTCGAGGTACCGCGCGAACGCGTGGCGGTGAAGACGCGCGCGAAAGGCAAGGGCGGCAGCAAGTACGGGCGTTTCGATGCCCGTGGCGAGTTCCTCACCGTGCGCGAGGGCGATGCCCTGCTGCGGGTGAACCTGTTCGACTACCTCGATACCGGCCTGTTCCTCGACCACCGCCCGCTGCGTGCACGCATTGCCGACGAAGCGCCCGGCATGCGCTTCCTCAACCTGTTCTGCTACACCGGCGCGGCAACCGTGCAGGCGGCGGTGGGCGGCGCGGCACAGACCACCAGCGTCGACCTGTCGGGCACCTACCTGCAGTGGCTGGCGGAGAACCTTGCCGACAACGGCATCGGTGGCCCGTTGCACCGGCTGGTGCAGGCCGACGCACTGGCGTGGCTGGAGGCCGAGCGCGGCGAGTACGACCTGGTGTTCTGCGATCCGCCGACGTTCTCCAACTCGGCGCGCGCCGAGGATTTCGACATCCAGCGCGAACACGTGCGCCTGCTGAAGGCGGCCGTTGCGCGCCTGGCGTTGGACGGCGTGCTGTACTTCAGCAACAACTTCCGCCGTTTCCGGCTGGATGCGGACGCGGTGGCGGCGTTCGCCGAGTGCGAGGAAATCAGCGCGGAGACGATCCCGCCGGACTTCGCGCGCAACCCGCGCATCCATCGCGCGTGGCGGCTGCGCCGGCGCCTGCAATAGAGCGGTGCGACCTGTCTCCCGGGCGGCGGGAGACAGGTCATGCGCTTCGTCAGGTTGCCGTCGCCCCGCTGCGGCGCGGGCCGTCGCGCAGCGCACGACCGACCATCGACACCAGCAGGTCGAGCTCGTCTTCGCCGATGGCGAAGTGCGGGGTGAAGCGCAGCGAATTGGCGCCGCCGTGGATCACGCCGATGCCGCGCTCGCGCAGCCACTCCTCGGTGGAGCCGGCGCCATAGCACTTGAACTCCGGCGCCAGCTCGCAGGAGAACAGCAGGCCCGTGCCCTGCACCCTGGTGATCAGCCCGCCGAGCTCACCCTTCAGCGCCTCGAGCTTCGCCACCGCCTGTTCGCCGGCCCTGCGGATGTTGGCGCGCAGCTCCGGGGTGATCGCGCCGAGCATGGCGCTGGCGACATCGAGCGCGCGCGGGTTGGCGGTCATCGTGTTGCCGTAGACGCCGCTGCGGTAGAGCTCCGCCGAGGCCTGGTTCACCGCCAGCACCGACAGCGGGTACTGGCCCGCGTTGAGCGCCTTGGAATAGGTCTCCATGTCCGGGATTTCGGCATCGCCGAAGCCCGGATAGTCGACGATCGACAGCACGCCATGCGCGCGCAGGCCGGCCTGGATCGAATCCACCAGCAGCAGGCCGCCGTGTTCGCGGGTCAGGCGGCGCGCGGCGTCGTAGAACGCGCGCGGCAGGGCGCGGCCGGGGTCGCCTTCGCCCATCACCGGCTCCAGGAACACCGCCTCGATGAACCAGCCGTTGGCGGCGGCGTCGGCGAACGCGCGTTCCAGCGCGGCGACGTCATAGGGCTCGACCGCGATCAGCGAATCCTCGCCACGGAAGCTGGCCAGGTGCTGCAGGTAGGTCCTGCGGGTGGAATCGGAATACAGCGCCGGGCGCTCGGTGCGGCCGTGGAAGCTGCCCTTGACCACCACGCGCTTGACGGTGGCGCCGGCATGGCGCGCGCCCGGATCGGTCTGCAGCTTGGTGTTGATGTCGGCGATGCGCGCGGCCAGGCCCACTGATTCCGAGCCGGAATTCAGGCACAGGAAGGCGGCGAACGGGCAGTCGCCACGGGTATGGCCGATCTCGGCGCGCACCGCGCGCTCGAAGCGCAGCTGCGCCAGGCTCGGGGTCATGATGTTGGCCATCGGCTGCGGACGCGCCATCGCCTCCAGCACCGCGTCCGGGGTGTGGCCAAGGCCGAGCATGCCGTAGCCGCCGGAATCGTGGATCACCGCACCCTTGAGGGTGACGATCCACGGGCCATGCGCGGCGAGTGCCACGTACGGGTTCACGCCATCCACCGGATAGAAATTCACGAAGCCGGCCTGCACCGCCTGGATCTGCGCGTCCTCGTCGAGGTCGAGCAGGTCGGCGAATTCGTCGCGCACGCGCAGGTAGGCCTCGACCGCGTTCACTGCGGCCTGCTGCAGGCCGGCATCCTCGGCGAAGCGGGCGAGGGTGGCGTCGTCGAGGCCGGGGGTGCGGCGGTGGCCGCCATGCGCGCGCAGCGGGGCGAGGATCTCGGGAATGCTGGCCATGAGGCCTCCTGTCGTGAACGTCGCCTTCATTATTGGCGACTGGATCGTCGATCAACAGACCGGATTCGGACGAAAATCAGGCAATATTCGTCGTAACGACGAAAACCGGGTTTGCATATGAAGCTTTCCGAAGGCGACCGCCGCCTGTTGTCGGTCCTGCGCGAGAACGCGCGCGCCTCGACGGCCGAGATCGCGCGGCGGCTGGACACGTCGCGCACCACGGTGCACAGCCGCATCGAACGCCTCGAGCGCCAGGGTGTCATTGCCGGCTACACCGTGCGCATGGGTCGCGACGCCGAACGCGGGCATATCCGCGCGCACATCATGATCACCGTGGCGCCCAAGCAGATGCCCGCCGTGGTCGAGGCGCTGCATGCGATGCCGGAGTTGCGCGCGCTGCATTCGGTCAGCGGCCCGTTCGACCTGGTGGCGCTGGCGGTGGCGCCGGGCGTGGAGGCGATGGATGCGCTGACCGACCGCATTGGCGCGCTGGATGGGGTCGATCGCACCACCTCGTCGATCGTGCTGTCGGCGAAGTTCGAAAGATAGGCCTCGCGCTCGCAGGCTGAGCCCCACCGCACCGCACCTACAATGACGCCCCGTTTCCACGCCGTCCCCGCCTTGAAGAAGTCCGACTTCCACTTCGACCTGCCCCCGGAACTCATCGCGCAGGCGCCGCTGGCCGAGCGCTCCGCCAGCCGCCTGCTGGTGGTGCCCCCGGGTGATGGCGCATTCGAGGATCGTGGCATCGCCGACCTGCCGGATCTGCTGCAGCCCGGCGACCTGCTGGTGTTCAACGACACCCGGGTGATCCCCGCGCGGGTGTTCGGCCACAAGGCCAGCGGCGGGCGGGTGGAGATCCTGGTCGAGCGGCTGCTGCCCGGCAACGAGGCGCGCGTGCAGCTGGGGGCGAGCAAGCCATCGCGCCCCGGGACGCGCATCACCCTGGAAGGTGGCGGCGAGGCGGAGGTGCTCGGCCGCGACGGCGCGTTCTATCTGCTGCGTTTCGAGGTGGGTGGGGCGCTCGAAGAGTGGCTGGAGCGGGCAGGCCAGTTGCCGTTGCCGCCGTATATCCGCCGCCAGCCCGGCGCCGACGACAGCGCCCGCTACCAGACCGTGTTCGCGCGCAGGACCGGCGCGGTGGCGGCGCCGACCGCCGGCCTGCATTTCGATGAGGCGCTGCTGCAGCGCCTGCGCGCCCGCGGGGTCGCCTTCGGCCACGTGACGCTGCACGTCGGTGCCGGCACCTTCCAGCCGATGCGGGTCGACGACATACACGAGCACCACATGCACAGCGAGTGGCTCGATGTCGGCGTCGAGCTGGTGGAGCAGGTGCGTGCCACGCGTGCCGCCGGGGGGCGGGTGATCGCAGTGGGGACCACCGTGGTGCGCGCACTGGAAAGCGCCAGCGTCGACGGCGAGCTGCGCCCGTTCGCCGGCGAGACCCGCATCTTCATCTATCCCGGTTACGCGATCCGCAGCGTCGATGCGCTGGTCACCAATTTCCATCTGCCGGAATCGACCCTGCTGATGCTGGTATCGGCCTTCAGCGGTCGCGAGCGCATCCTCGCCGCCTACGGGCACGCCGTGCAGGCGCGCTACCGGTTTTTTTCCTACGGCGACGCGATGCTGCTGTTCCCGTCGGCCGAGCACGGCGGTGCGCTGGAGCCGCCCGCCGGCTGAAATCCCCTTACCCGTGTCCGTGCCCGTGCCCGCGTCCGGGCCGATGGCCCGGCGCCGTCTACAATGCGCGGCCGATCGACCCGTGCCGCTCCATGTCCCGACTCCGCTTCGACCTCCTCACCCGCGACGGCGCCGCCCGCCGTGGCCGGCTCGCCTTTCCGCGCGGCACGGTGGAAACCCCCGCCTTCATGCCGGTGGGTACCTACGGCACGGTCAAGGGCATGCTGCCCGACCAGGTGCGTGCGCTCGGGGCGGAGATCATCCTCGGCAACACCTTCCACCTGTACCTGCGTCCGGGGCTCGAGGTGATCGAGGCGCATGGCGGGCTGCACGGGTTCGCGCGCTGGGATGGCCCGATCCTCACCGATTCCGGCGGTTTCCAGGTGTTCTCGCTCGCCCACAAGCGCAGGATCACCGAAGCAGGCGTGACGTTCGCTGCGCCCACCGACGGCTCGAAGGTGTTCCTCGGGCCGGAGGAGTCGATGCACATCCAGAAGGTGCTGGGCTCCGACATCGTGATGATCTTCGACGAGTGCCCGCCGGTGCACGTCGATGGCAAGCCGGTCGACCGGGCGGTCGTGGACCGGTCGATGGAGCTGTCGCTGCGCTGGGCGGAGCGTTCGAAGCGCGCCCACGAAGGCAACGACGCCGCGCTCTTCGGCATCGTCCAGGGCGGCGTGCACCATGACCTGCGCAGCCGTTCGGCGGAGGGGCTGAAGGCGATCGGCTTCGATGGCTATGCGATCGGCGGACTCGCGGTGGGCGAGACCGAGGCCGAACGCAATGCCATGCTCGACCACACCGCGCCGCAGCTGCCGGAGGACCGGCCGCGCTACCTGATGGGCGTGGGCCGGCCGGAGGACCTGGTGGAGGCGGTGGCGCGCGGGGTGGACATGTTCGATTGCGTGATGCCCACCCGCAACGCACGCAACGGCCACTATTTCACCTCGACCGGCGCGGTGCGCATCCGCAATGCGAAGTACGAACGCGACCTGCGCCCGATCGAGGAAGGCTGTGGCTGCGCGGCCTGTGCCGGCGGCTACAGCCGCGCCTACCTGCGCCACCTCGACCGCTGCAACGAGATGCTGGGCCCGATCCTCGGCACCCTGCACAACCTCTGGCACTACCAGCAGCTGATGGCAGGCATGCGCGCGGCGATCGAGGCGGGAACCTTCGGCGCCTTCCGCGAGTCCTTCTACGCACGCCGGGCCGCCGGCAGCGGCTGAGCCGCGGGCCCGCCGGCGTCCCGCGCCGCCTCCGGCCGCGTGGCATAATCGCCCGCTGTCTTTGCCGAACCCATACGGACCCGACGATGAACCTGCTGGATTTCGTGATTGCTCCCGCCTATGCCGCCGCCCCGGCGCCGGCCGCGCCGAGCATGCTGTCGACGCTGATGTTCCCGATCATCCTGATCGCGATCATGTACTTCCTGATGATCCGCCCGCAGATGAAGCGTGCGAAGGAACACCGCAACATGCTCGAGAAGCTGGCGATCGGCGACGAGGTCATCACCGGTGGCGGCATCGCCGGCACCGTGCGCCAGATCGGCGAGAGCTTCGTCACCGTGGAAATCTCCAACGGCGTCGAGATCCGCGTGCAGAAGGGTTCAATCGGCACCGTGCTGCCCAAGGGCACCCTCAAGGCCGCCTGACCCGAAGCTGCAGGACCTGCCGGGGCTGACGCAGTTCCCCGACGCGATTCCCGCACGGCACCAACTCCCCCCTTCCCGCCGCCGGGAGAGGGCACGGGGTGAGGGCACGAACGCGCGCCCCGTCCCAATCCACATACGGCACCTGCAATGCTCGAATTTCCCCGCTGGAAATACGCCCTCATCCTTCTTGTGGTGTTCGTGGCGTCGCTGTACGCACTGCCCAACATCTATCCGCAGGATCCCTCGGTCCAGATCAGCGCCACCCGTGGCGTGGCGGTGGACGATGCGCTGCGTGCCCGGGTCGAGTCGGTGCTGGCCGATGCCGGCGTGGAGGCGAAGGAAGTCGAGCTCGATGCGCAGGCCGGCAACATGCTGGTCCGCCTGGGGGACCTCGAGGCGCAGACCCGGGCCTCCGACGCGCTGCGCAACGCGCTGGGCGAGGACTACGTGGTCGCGCTCAACCTCGCCTCGACCGTGCCGGACTGGCTGACGCGCATCAATGCCAAGCCGATGCAGCTCGGCCTCGACCTGCAGGGTGGCGTGCACTTCGTGATGCAGGTCGACCAGCAGGCCGCGCTGGAGCGGCGCCTGGACGCCTACGCGGAGGAAGCGCGCGCGATCCTGCGCGACAACCGCATCCGCTACCAGTCGGTGGACCGCCGCGCCGATGGCTCGATCGTCGCTGTACTGGAGTCCGAGGCCGATGCGGCCCGCGCCAACACCCTGCTGGCGGCAAACCAGCCGACCCTGATCCGCAGCGTCAGCGGCGGCCGCATCACGATGCGCGTGCCGGAATCGGAGCTGCAGCAGATTTCCGCCGACGCCATCGACCAGAACATCACCACGCTGCGCAACCGCATCGACGAGATCGGCGTGTCCGAGCCGGTGATCCAGCGCCAGGGCACCGACCGCGTGGTCGTGCAGCTCCCGGGCGTGCAGGACACCGCCGAGGCCAAGCGCATGATAGGCGCCACCGCGACGCTGGCCTATTACGCGGTGGTCGAAGGCGATGCTTTCGAGGCACAGCGCACCGGCATCGTGCCGCCGGGTTCGCGCCTCTACACCGATCGCCGCACCGGCGGCCCGGTGCTGCTGAGCCGCCGCGTGATCGCCACCGGCGAGGAAATGGTGAGCGCGCAGTCCGCCTACGACGAGAACGGCATGCCGGCGGTGAGCGTCACCCTCAATGCGGCCGCCGGCAAGCGCATGTTCGATTTCACCAGCGCCAACGTGGGCAAGCCGATGGCGGTGGTCTACGTCGAGCGGGTGCCGCAGGTGCGGGTGGTTGACGGCGAGGAAGTGCGCAGCTTCCGCGTCAGCGAGGAAGTGATCTCGGTGGCCAACGTCAACGGCGTGTTCGGCCGCCAGTTCCAGACCACCGGCCTGGAGAAGCAGGAAGCCGACGATCTCGCGCGCCTGCTGCGTTCGGGCTCGCTGGCCGCGCCGATGGATTTCGTCGAGGAGCGCATCATCGGCCCCAGCCTGGGCAAGGAGAACGTCGAGCGCGGTGTCACCGCGGTGGCCTACGCGTTCCTGTTCACCCTGTTCTTCTTCATGCTGTATTACCGCATGTTCGGCCTGATCACCTCGGTCGCGCTGCTGCTGAACCTGATCATCGTGCTGGCGGTGATGTCGATCTTCGGCGCCACGATGACGCTGCCCGGCTTCGCCGGCCTGGCGTTGTCGATCGGCCTGTCGGTCGACGCCAACGTGCTGATCAACGAGCGCATACGCGAGGAACTGCGGGCGGGGGTACCGCCCAAGGCCGCGATCGCGATCGGCTACGACAAGGCTTCCACCTCGATCTTCGACGCCAACGTCACCGGCATCCTCGCGGGCGTGGCCCTGTATGCGTTCGGCACCGGCCCGCTGCGCGGGTTCGCGATCACCCTGGTGGTCGGCATCCTGGCGTCGATGTTCACCGCGCTCACCGTGACCCGTGGCATCGCCACGCTGATCTACGCGCGGCGCAAGAACCTGAAGACCCTGGCGATCTGACGGGAACCCATGACCATGAAAATCTTCCCGCTCTCGCTGATCCCCTACGACACCCGCATCGACTTCATGCGCGTGCGCCTGATCGCGGTCATGATCGGCGCCGTGCTGCTGCTGTCCTCGATCGCGGTCATCGCGCTCAACGGTTACAACTTCGCGCTGGACTTCACCGGCGGTACCGCCATCACGCTGCGCTACGAGCAGCCGGCCGACATCGAGGCGGTGCGTTCGCGGCTGGCCGACAGCGGGCACGCCAACGCGCAGGTGCAGGCCTTCGGTGCAGGCACCGACGTGCTGGTGCGCCTGCAGGCCGAGGGTGAGCAGCTGTCGGTCGACGGGAACACCGGCCTGGTGCAGGAGGTCCGCGAGACCGCCAGCCTGCCGGGTAACCCGGCCACGGTGCTCAGCAGCGAGTCGATCGGCTCGCAGGTTTCGGCCGAGCTCGCCGAACGTGCGGTCGAGGCGGCGATCTTCGTGCTCGTCGGGTTCCTGATCTACATCGGCTTCCGCTTCGAGTGGAAGTTCGCGGTGGTGGCCAGCGCGACCACGCTGTTCGACGTGCTGGTGGTGGCGGCGTTCTTCTCGCTGACCGGGCGCGAATTCGACCTCACCGTGCTGGCCGGCCTGCTGTCGGTGATGGGCTTCTCGATCAACGACAAGATCATCGTGTTCGACCGCGTGCGCGAGAATTTCCGCAGCATGCGCGCCGACCCGCTGGAGATCTTCAACCGATCGATCAACCAGACGCTGTCGCGCACGATCATCACCTCGACGGTGTTCTTCCTGTCGGTTGCCGCGCTGTATCTGTATGGCGGCGGCTCGCTGGAAGGGCTGGCGTTGACGCAGATGGGTGGTGCGGTGGTCGGCACGCTGTCGTCGATCCTGCTGGCCTGCCCGCTGCTGACCGTCGGATTCCTCAAGGTCACCAAGCAGGACCTGCTGCCCAAGGCGCGCGACGAGGCGGCGCTCGCGCGTCGGCCCTGACTGGCGGTCGGCTCCAAATGAAGAGACCGCGCTCCGGCGCGGTCTTTTTTTTGGTTCATCGCGTATTACCGGGGAAGGCTGCGCGGATCTTCAGGAAGAAGTACTCCTGATCGCGGTAGCCGTAGGCCCGGCGCTTGATGACCTTGATGGTGTTGTTGATGCCTTCGAC
>NWQL01000001.1:707094-855629 GCA_002798175.1 Lysobacteraceae bacterium NML91-0213
GCCCCCAAGCTTCTCAATCGTCTTGCGGTCCAGCATGACCTCACCCCTGAGCCCTGAAAATCAGGCCTCAAGGGTAAGGGCGGTCCTTGAAGGCTCCCCGCTGATCCGCGAAGAACCTTTTTTTTTGGTTCCTATGCCGGTCGAGGGAGTTCCGTCCGAGAGCGGAGCCTTGAGCCAGCAAGCTCGAAGTCTGCGAGCGAGGCGCCGACCCGGAGCAGGAGCCGGAGCCGGAGCACGGGTGGCGGCGGCGCGGGCAGCCCGCCGCGGCCACAGGGGGATGCCCAGCCGGATATCTCCGCGTCCTGCTCCCACATCCGGCCGCCGGCCATCCATGGCCGGCTCTGGACATCCCCCTGCGTCCGCGGCGTGCTCGGGGCCGTCGTAGCGTCCGGAGGAGATCAACGGTGAAGAACGTCAGGCGGTCGGCGACTTTCGGCTCTGCTGTGACCTCCACTCCGGAACTGCGAACGCACGCGCGTCATCGGTTGCGGCCGCGCCGGCAGCACGCTGTTGATTTCCGTGCCGGAGCCAGCGAATGCCTGTGCCCGTGGCGTGCACCGGGGGTGTGCTCCCAGCCGGCCACGGATGGCCGGCGGCCGGCCGTGGTAGCTGGACGCGGACTCCGGCCGGGGGAGCACACCCCCGGTGCGCGCGACGGGCGGCGCAGCCCAGAACGAAAGCGCCTCCCCGGCACCCCAACTCCGGACTGGCACCAGCACCGGCACTCCGGCTTTACGCCACCACCTCCGCGTGAAGACCGAGGACAACGCGCTCGTGTGCACGACGGGCACCGCGCCGCACGGGGCACTTCAGCCGTACGACCTCCCCCGATGCTGGGAGATGGACCAAACAACAAAAAGACCGCGCTTCGGCGCGGTCTTTCGTATCGGTCTTCGCTGCTGGAAGGGGCGGCCGGTCAGCCGGACGCCGCGCTCGATGCGCTGGTCAACCCGAAGGTGGCGGCGTAACCCGAGGCGACGATGGCCTTCTGCAGCGGCTCGATCAGGCGCACGTTCGAGGCCAGGATCTGCCGGCTGGCGGTACCGCGGGCGTCCATCGGGCCGGTGGGGGCGCCCTTGAAGTCGGACACGCGGCCGCCGGCCTCGCGCACCAGCAGCACGCCGGCGGCGATATCCCAGGGCTTCACCCCGGCCTCGAAGTAACCGTCGACGCGGCCCACCGCGGTGTAGGCAAGATCGAGGGCCGCGGAACCGCCGCGGCGGATGTCCTCGGCGTCGCGCAGCAGTTCGCGGATGCATTCCAGCTGCGCGCCCGCACGCGCGCGCTCGCGCGGCGCGAATCCGGTGGCGAGCATCGCCCCGGCAAGTTCACGGCGCTCGGCGACGCGCACGCGGCGCTCGTTGAGCTGGGTGCCGGAGCCGCGACTCGCGGTGAACAGCTCGTTGCGCAGCGGGTCGAAGATCACCGCGTGCAGCGGCTCGCCGTTCTCCACCAGCGCGATGGAAACGCACCAGTGGGGCAGGCCGCGCAGGTAGTTGCTGGTGCCGTCGAGCGGATCGATCACCCAGGTGTAGCGGTTGTTGCCGCCGCGGCCCTTCTGCGCGCCGCCTTCCTCGCCGAGGATGGCGTAGTCGGGGTGGGCACGGCGCAGTTCCTTGACGATGGCCTCTTCGGCCAGGCCGTCGACTTCGCTGGCGTAGTCGAGGCGGTCCTTTTCCACCACGTTGAGGGCATCGAGCCGGTGCATGTGGCGCAGCAGCACGTTACCGCCGGCGCGCGCCGCCTTGACCATGATGTTGACAGCAGGTTGTAGCATCGCGGACGGCTCCGGGCGCGGTCGGGATCGACAGGGAAAAAGAACGTGCCGGCGTCGTGGCCGGCCGCGCAGTTTACCATTGCACCCATGGATCCTGCCGTCACCGCAACTGAACGCATCCGCATCGTGCTGGTCGGCACGCAGCACCCCGGCAACATCGGCGCCGCCGCGCGCGCGATGAAAACCATGGGCCTGTCGCGCCTGGCACTGGTCGCGCCCCAGCGCTTCCCGCATGCCGATGCCGAGGCCATGGCGGCCGGGGCGGACGACGTGCTGGCCGCCGCGACGCTGCACGACACCCTGGCCGACGCGGTGGCGGATTGCCGCTGGGTCGCCGGCTGCACCGCGCGCGATCGCCGCATCGCGCTCGCCCAGTTCGCCCCGCGCGAGGCCGCGGCGCAGGCGCTGGCGCAGGCCGCGGAGGGCGGGATCGCGCTGGTGTTCGGTCGAGAGCGCACCGGGCTGGAGAACCACGAGCTGCAGCTGTGCCATGCCGCCGTGCACATTCCGGCCAATCCGGAATACAGCTCGCTCAACCTCGCGCAGGCGGTGCAGGTGCTGGCGTACGAGCTGCGCATCGCGCTGCTGGCGGCGCGCCCCGCGGAGCCCACGCCGTCGCCGGGCCATCGCGAGCCACCGGCAAGCCACGCCCAGATGGAAGGCTTCTTCGTCCAGCTGGCCGAGACCCTGGACGCGATCGACTTCCACAAGGGGCGCACGCCCGAGGCCGCCATGCACAAGCTGCGGCGCCTGTTCCTGCGCGCGCAGCCCGACGAGCGCGAAGTGCGGCTGCTGCGCGGGGTGCTTGCCGATGCCCAGCGCATGGCGCGGCTGGCGGCGGCCCGCGGCGACCGAGACTGACCGCGCCGGCCGTAGTTACTGTCGCGTTGTGGGCCTGCAGGCCATCGGCTAGGCTGGCGCCAACGCACGCATGTCCGAGCCCAACTTGCCCGCAGCACGACGCATGGTCCCTCGCCTGATCTGCGGGCTTGTATCGACATTGCTGCTGGCGTTCGCCGCCGGTGCACAGGCGCGCGAGCTGGTGCTGGGCCGCGTCAGCGACGACCCCCGCCAGCATTACGAACAGCTGCGTCCGCTGCTCGACTACGTGGTGCCGCGGATGCGCGATGTCGGCATCACCGGCGGCCGCATCCTGATGGCGCGCGATGCCGCGCAGATGGCGAGCTACCTGCGCCGCGGCCGGGTCGACTGGTTCACCGAGACCGCCGCCAGCGCCATGCTGCTGGAACGCAAGGCCGGGGCACGGCCGCTGCTGCTGGCCGAGCGCAATGGCGTCAGCCGCTACCACACCGTGTTCTTCGCCCGCAGCGACAGTGGCATCGCCCGGCTCGAGGACCTGCGCGGCCGCAGCATCGCGCTGCAGAGCCGGGCCTCCACCAGCGCCTACTTCGTGCCGGCGATGGAACTGCTCGATCGCGGCCTGGCGATGGAGATGTTGCCGACGCCCACCGACGACGGTGGTCCGGACAACGTGGGTTTCGTGTTCGGGCGCTCGGAAAGCAACATCGCCATCTGGGTGCACAAGGGGCTGGTGGATGCCGGTGCAATGAGCAGCCTGGACTGGGAGCGCCCGACCACGATGTCGCCGAGCTTCCGTCCGGAACTGCGGATCATCCACACGACCGCGGAGTTCCCGCGTGCACTCGAGATGGTGCGCGGCGACCTCGAGCCCGCGGTGGCCACGCGCCTGCGCGAAGTGCTGCTCGATGCCGCCGGGGACCCGGCCGCGCGTGAGGCCCTCGGCCATTTCTTCGGCACCACGCGGTTCATCGCGCTGGATCCGCGCAGCGAGGCCGGCCTCGACTACCTGCGCCGCGCGGTGGCTCGGGTGGCGGAGGAGGTCGAGTGAGCCTGCGTTACGGGCTGCACGCGCGCCTGCTCACGGTGATCCTGGTGGCCACGCTGATCACCCTGGTGGTGGTCGGCCTGATCCTGCAGCGCCAGGGCGCGATGCAGCGCGAGATGCTCGCCCACAGCCGCGGATCGATGCACGCGCTGGTGCATACCCGGCTGGCCGAGCAGGGGCGTGCCACCGTCGAACGCGTGGCCGAGAGCCTGGTCAACCCACTGTACTACTTCGATCTGGAAGCGATCGGCCAGGTCCTGGCGACGATCCGCCGGCAGCCCGACGTGAGCTACGTGGTGGTCTACACGCCCACCGGCGACGTACTGCACGACGGTTCGCCCGACATCATGAGCTTCGGCCAGGCGATGGACGACCCGTTCGCCGCGGCCGCGCTGGATGCGCGCGCGGCGGTGGTGCAGTCCGACGACGACGTGCTCGACATCGCGGTGCCGATCACGCTGGGCGGCGAGCGCCTGGGTGGCCTGCGGGTGGGCTATTCACTGCGAAACGTCGCCGCCGACGAACAGGCCGCCAACGCGATCCTCAGCCGCTCGCTGGAAGAGATCAGCGAACGCCACCTGCAGGGCGTGGCGCTGTCGCTGGCAGCGCTGGTGTTGCTCGGCGTGGTGCTGAGCCTGCTGGCGCAGCGCACGCTGGTGCGGCCGATCCGCCAGCTGGCCGACCATGCACGCGAGATCGAGGCGGGCAACTTCAATGTCGATGTCGCCGACAGTCGGCGCCGCGACGAGATCGGCGACCTGGTGCGCGCGTTCCGGCGGATGAGCGAGAGCATCCGCCGCCACGACCGCGACGTGCGGCGGATGGCCTACACCGATGCGCTCACCGGCCTGGCCAACCGGCTGGCCTTCCGCGAGGTGCTCGACCAGCGCCTGATCGAGTCGGGCGGCGCCGCCCGTGCGCTGGCGCTGCTGGTCGCCGACATCGACGACTTCAAGCGTGTCAACGACACGCTCGGCCACGATGCCGGCGATGAGGTGCTGGTGCAGTTCTCCGAACGCATCCGCGAGACCGTCGAACGCTTCGGCGGCGGCGCCACGCTGTCGCGTTTCGGCGGCGACGAGTTCGTCATCCTGCTCGAGGGCGACGAACGCGCCGGGCAACTGCGCGAGACCGCCGCACTGCTGGCCGGCGTGCTGGTCGAGGAACTCGCGCGGCCGATCGTGGTGCGCGGGCGCCCGGTGCACCTGGGGATCTCGCTGGGCATCACCCTGTTCCCGGACGATGCCGGCGATGCGACCGCGCTGATGAAGAACGGCGACATCGCGATGTACCAGGCCAAGGTCGCCGGCAAGAACTGCTACCGCTTCTACAGCCGCGCGATGGACCAGGCGGTGGAGCGCCGCGTGCGGCTCGAGCAGGACCTGCGCGGCGCCTGGGACCGGGGCGAGCTGTCGCTGGCCTACCAGCCGGTGTTCGACATGCGCGCCAACCGGCTGGTCGGTGCCGAGGTGCTGCTGCGCTGGCAGCACCCCGGGCACGGCATGGTGGCGCCGTCGGTGTTCATCGAGGTCGCCGAGCAGAGCGGCCTCATCGAGACGATCGGCCCGCTGGTGCTGCGCACTGCCTGCCGCGATGCGATGCGCTGGCGCGAGGAATGCGGGCAACGCGACGGCCTGTTCCTGGCGGTCAACGTGTCGCCGCGGCAGTTGCGTGGCGGCGACTTCGCGGCCGAGGTCGAGGAGATCCTCGCCGATACCGGCCACCCGGCGGCGCTGCTGCATCTCGAGCTCACCGAGACCGCGGTGATCGGCGACGAATTGCGGGTCAGCGCGCTGCTCGGGCGGCTGCGCGGCCGCGGGGTGAAGGTGTGGCTGGACGACTTCGGCACCGGGTTCTCCGGGCTGAGCCATCTCCGTCGGGTGCCCATCGACGGGGTCAAGATCGACCGCAGCTTCATCGCCGAAGCGCTGCGCAATCCCGACGACCTGGCATTGACCACCGCGATCATCGCGATGGCCCACTCGCTGGGGATGACGGTGGTGGCCGAGGGCGTGGAGACCGAAGGCCAGGCCGACCTGCTGCGCGAGCGCGGATGTGACTTCGCCCAGGGGTACTGGTTCGGCCACCCGATGCCGCTGGAGGACCTGATAGCGCTGTGCCGTTGAGGCGGGCGGTCAGAACAGGCTGTCGACCCAGTCGGCGGCGGTGGCGGCCAGTGCGCCCGACAGCACCCCGAACACCGCGATGGCGACCAGCCCCGCGCCCCAGCACACCAGCATGAAGGCGCCATCGCGTTCGATCAGCGCCAGCGCGTAGGCGAGCATCACCACGCCGAAGATGTAGTTGGTAAACGGGATCGGCAGCGCCAGCAACAGCCCGAGCACCACCAGCAGCAGCCCGGTGAACATCGTGCCCGGGCGGCTGTCGAGCACGGCGGGCATGCGCGGGCGCACCACGCGCTCGATCCGTGCCAGCAGCGGCGCGATGCGACGCTCGAAGCGCACCAGGCTGTGGCGGTGCGGCCCGCGGTCGGCGATGAAGCGCGGCAGCCAGGGCCGGCGCAGGCCGATCAGCAACTGCACGCCGACCAGCATCACCAGCGGCCCGCTGATCGCGCCGGCCAGCCCGGGAATCGGGATGAAGGCAGGGAGCGCGGCCACGCACAGCAGCATGCCGAACACGCGCTTGCCGAGCCCTGCCAGGAGGTCGCGGAGCTTCAGCAGTTCGTCGGGATCGCCCACCGAGAACGCGGCAAGCAGCGCCCGCAGGCCGGCATCGGAATGCGGCCTCGCGGGTTCCTCAGTCGTCATCGCCAGACGCCGACGCGGGCAGGCGCTGCAGCAGCAGCTTGTCCACGCGCGGACCGTCGAGGTCCACCACCTCGACCCGCCAGCCGGCCCACTGGAACGATTCGCCGGTGTGCGGGATGCGCCCGAACTGCGCGATCGTCATGCCCGCGGCGGTGTGGTAGTCGTGCAGCTCCTCGTTGGGCAGCGGGCCGCCGCCGAACAGTTCGCGCACGTGGTCGATCGTGAGGGCGCCATCCACCAGCAGGCTGCCGTCCTCGCGGCTCACCACCAGCGGGGTGGCATCGGCGCCGTCGCGGGTCTGGGTGCGGCCGATCACCGCTTCCAGCAGGTCGTTGACCGAGATCAGGCCGGTGACGTCGCCGTATTCGTCGACCACCAGCGCCAGCGACTGCTGTTCCTCGCGGAAAATTTCCAGAAGCTTCATCGCAGGCGTGGAATCGGACACGAACAGCGGTTCGCGCAGGTACTTGAACAGCTCGAACTGCCCTTCGTCGAGGCGGTCGATCAGCGACTTCACCTCGAGCACGCCGACCACGTCGGCGTCGCTGCCGCGCATCACCGGGTAGCGCGAGAACGGGGTGGCGCGCATCGTCGCCAGGTTCTCCTCGAAGCTCTTGGTCACATCCAGCCAGGTGATGCGGGTGCGCGGCGTCATCAGGCTGTCCGCATCGCGGTCGCCCAGGTTGAGCACGCGGTTCATCATGTTGCGTTCGTCATCGTCGATGACGCCCTGCTCGTGGCTTTCGCTCACCAGCAGGCGGATCTCCTCTTCGCTGACCTGCGCGGCTTCGGTGCGGTCCAGGCGCAGCAGGCGCAGCACGCTGCGCACGCTGGCACTGAGCAGCCACACCGCGGGCGCGGCGGCGCGCGAGATCCACATCATCGGCAGCGCCACCACCGAGGCGAGGCGTTCGGGGGCCAGCAGCGCCAGGCGCTTGGGCAGCAGTTCGCCGAAGACGATGGTGAGGAAGGTGATCAGGCTGACGGCCAGCACCACGCCGATCGTGCGCGCGCTGGTGCCCAGGGCCGGGAAGACACCAGACAGCCCATCGCCGATCCAGCGGCCGATGGCGTCGCCGCCGAACATGCCGGTGAGGATGCCGATCAGCGTGATGCCCACCTGCACTGTCGACAGGAAGCGCTCGGGGTGCTCGGCCAGCGTCAGCGCGTGGCGGGCCGTGCGGTGGGTCTGCGCGAGCTGCTTGAGCCGGCCCTTGCGCGAGGTGACCACCGACATCTCCGACAGCGCGAAGAACGCGTTGCAGGCGATGAGGAACAGGACGATCAGCAGTTCCAGCATGGGCCGGATTCCTGATCGGGGAGGGCTGGGAGGCCGCCGGAAGGTCTCGGCGGCGGACTGGAGTCTTCGTCCATCGGGGTCGCGGGGCGCGTCGTGCGCGGCAGCGCATGATACCAGCGCAGGTGAGCGTGCCGTGGAAGCGGTGATTCCGGGCCGGCCCGGGCCATCCACGGCGTCACGGCGGGGCGAGTGCCCGTTCTTTCCCGTGTGTCGACCCGGTATCCGCACTCACCGAAGGCTCGACGGGGGCGGTGGCCGGCCCCGGCCGGAAACGACGGTGTCCCCATCGATGCAATGAAAACGTCATAATTCGCGCCCGACGCGCCCGGCCTCCCGTTCCGGGCTTTCGCGAGGCACTGAGCGGATGTTCTCCCTGCAAACCATGTTCGGCCGTGGCAACCAGTTCTATTCGTTGCTGGAGGAAGCCGCCCAGGCCGCGCACGACGCCGCCACCGCGCTGCACAGGATGCTGCGCGAGAGCGACCGTGCGCCCGCACTCGATGCGTTCAAGCTGGCGCGCCTGCGCGAGCGCGAGGCGTCCAACAAGATCAGTCAGGCGCTGGTGGACAGCTTCATCACTCCGATCGAGCGCGAGGACATCGAGGCGCTGGGTTCGGCGCTGTACAAGATCCCCAAGCAGATCGAGAAGTTCGCCGATCGTTACGCGCTGGCGCTGCAGCAGCTCGAGCACATCGATTTCGCCCCGCGCGCGGCCATGCTCGAGCAGGCCGCCGGCGTGGTGGTGAAGATGGTCAAGCTGCTGCCGAAGATGAAGCTCGAGCCGATGAAGCAGCTCAGCGACGAGCTGCGCGCGCTGGAGAACGAGGCCGACCGCCTGATGCTCGAGCTCTACCGCGACATCTATTCCGGCCGCCTGGACGCCGTGCAGATGTTCCTGCTCAAGGAGTTCTTCGAGATCCTCGAGAAGGCGATCGACCGTTGCCGCGAGGCCGGCGTGGTCGCCTACGAGATCGTCCTCAAGAATTCCTGAGCCGGGAGCGCACGCCATGATCCTCCGCATGCCCGCGCGCCGGGAGCACGCCCCATGCTGACCCTCGTCCTGATCGTGGTGCTGACCGCGCTGGTGTTCGAATACATCAACGGCTTCCACGACACCGCCAACTCGATCGCCACCGTGGTCGCCACCAAGGTGCTGACCCCGCTGCAGGCGGTGAGCATGGCGGCCTTCATGAACCTCATCGGCGCGCTGGCCGGCACCGCGGTCGCCAAGACCATCGCGTCGGGCCTGATCGATGCCGGGGTGATCGACGTCGGTTCGCAGCTGATCCTGTGCGCGCTGCTGGGCGGCATCGTCTGGAACCTGATCACCTGGTGGTTCGGGCTGCCGTCGTCGTCGTCGCATGCGTTGATCGGTGGCCTCATCGGCGCCGCGCTCGCGGCTGCCTACGGCGATTTCGGCGTGGTCATCTGGTCCGAGCCGACCAGCCCGGTGTGGCGCAGCGAGGGCGTGCTGTGGAAGGTGATCGTGCCGATGGTGAGCTCACCGGTGCTCGGGTTCACGGTCGGGTTCCTGATGATGGGCGTGCTGTTCGCGGTCATCGCGGCGATGGCGGGCGCCGGCGGCTGGCTGCGCCGGCTGGCGCGCCCGCGCTGGGTCAACGGCTTCTTCGGCAAGGCGCAGATCGTCAGCGCCGCCGGCATGGGCTTCGCCCATGGCATGAACGATGCGCAGAAGACCATGGGCATCGTGTCGTTGACCCTGATCAGCGCGCAGGTGGCGGGCACGCTGGATGCGCTGCCGCCGTGGCTGGAGTTCCTGCATCCGTCGGATGCCGCGCTGGCCGAGGGCGACATCGATACCTGGATCAAGATCACCTGCGCACTGGTGATGGCCGCGGGCACCGCCGCCGGCGGCTGGCGCATCATCAAGACGCTGGGCCACAAGCTGGTCAAGCTGCACCCGATCCACGGCTTTGCCGCGGAAACCAGCGCGGCGTCGGTGATCCTGGCCGCGTCCTCGCTGGGTATCCCGGTGTCGACCACCCACAACATCTCCTCGGCGATCATGGGCGTGGGCACGGCCAAGCGGCTGAACGCGATCAAGTGGGGCGTGGTCAACAAGATGGTGTGGGCGTGGATCCTCACCATCCCGATGTCGGGCGGCATCGCCTATGGGCTGTTCCGCCTGCTGCAGAACTTCGGCTGGGCCTGAGCGCCCGCTGCGGCGGCGGCCTGCTAGAGCAGGTCGCCGTCGGCGGTCAGCATGCGTTCCAGGCGATCGCCCATACCGCCGATCTCCAGCACCAGCCGCGAGAGTTCGGCGGCGTCCAGGCCGCTGTAAGGGCGGTTCTCGCACAGCTGCAGGTAGGGCACGCCGTCGAGTTCGCCGATGGCGAGGTAGCCCACGCGGCTCTGCCAGTTGAATGCCAGTGCGCGGTGCGCGTCGATGCCGGTGATCGGCGCGACCGCGGTGCTGACGCGCAGGTACTGGCGGCCATCGTCGTCGTGCAGCTCCGACAGGAAGATCGCCTGGTGGCGGCGCCCCTGCTCGAGCGACAGCTCCACGCAGACCACGTAAGGCTCCTGCATGGTGATGTTGAAGTCCGCGTTGCGCAGCTGGCTGCGGATGCGTTCGAAGGTCTGCATGGCCGATCTCCCGGCCCGGCGCCCGGGCCCGCGCCTATCCTAGGCCCGGAAGCGTCCGCGCGACCATGACGGAGAACACGGGAGTGAGCGACGACACCGCGGCGGTCCGCGCACAGCGCATCCTGGCGCAGGTGCGGGCGATCGCCCCCGGTACGGTCGCCGGGTATGGCGAGGTGGCCCGTCGCGCCGGCCTGCCCGGGCGCGCGCGGCTGGTGGCCGCGGTCCTGTCGGCCAACGCCGATCCGTCGCTGCCCTGGCACCGCGTGCTGCGCAGCGACGGCCGCATCGCATTCCCGCAAGGCAGCCCCGGCTGGCACGAACAGCTGCAGCGGCTGCGCGCCGAGGGCGTGCGTGTCGAAGCCGGGCGCGTGCGCGGGCAGGCCGCGAAAGCCGACCTGGACGACCATGTGTGGGGTCCGGGTGGATGACCGGTGCGCGCGATGAGTTGGCGCTCACTGCCGCCGGGTATCATGGCGCGGTCCATCAGGAGCCCGGATGTTGCCCAATCTCCCCCCCGCGACCAAGATCCTGCTGATCCTCAATGGCGCGGTGTTCGTGGCCCAGCTGCTGCTGGGCAGTGTGCTTTTCGCTCCGCTGATGCTGTGGCCCCTTGGCGGTGCCGACGCGGGCGGGCTGGGTTTCATGCCGTGGCAGCTGCTGACCTACGGTTTCCTGCACGCCCATATGGCCCACCTCCTGGTGAACATGCTGGCGCTGCTGATGTTCGGCTCGCAGCTCGAGTACACCTGGGGCCAGAAGCGGTTCCTGACCTATTACCTGGTGTGCGTGGTCGGTGCGGGCCTGTGCCAGCTGGTGGTGGTGAGCTGGTCGCTGGCTTCCGGCGGCGGTGCCTATCCGACCGTGGGCGCGTCGGGCGGCATGTTCGGCCTGCTGCTGGCGTTCGGCATGCTGTTCCCGCACCGCCGGGTGATGCTGCTGATTCCGCCGATTCCGATGAAGGCACGCACGCTGGTGATCGTCTACGGCTCGATCGAGCTGCTGATGGGCATCACCGGGACCCGTTCGGGCGTGGCGCACTTCGCCCATCTCGGCGGCATGCTGTTCGGCTGGCTGCTGATCCAGCAGTGGCGCGGGCGTCCGCCATTCGGCCCGCGCCTGCGGCAGCGAGGCAACGTGCGGCGGTTCTGAACGCCGCACACGGCGGCCCGGGTGGCCGGTGCTTGCCGGCGATCTCCCGGTTGCAATGGAACAAGGGCGCCCCGGAGGCGCCCTTTTTCATTGCCGGCCGCCGCGGAGCGGCGGCATCCGAGTGATGGTCAGCGCCAGATGCGGATCTGCTCCGCCTCGGTCCGCTGCATCGGCGTACCCGCATCGCACGAGAACGCGGTGCCGAACGCGGGCAGGTTCGCCAGTGGCCCGTTGGTGCGCCACTGGCCCGGTGCGTGCGGGGAGGTGAGGGCCGCCTGCTGGGCCGCCGCCGGTGCCGCCTGCTGCCGCCACAGTTCCGCCCACGCTGCGAAGAACTGCTGCGAGGCCTCGGGCGTCGACCCGGGATGGGCCGTCGTGAACGCGTCCAGCGCCAGTTCCATGCCGGCGAGGTCGGCGGCGTTCTCGTCGCGGGTGCGGGTGCCGTCGACATTGACCGCGGTCAGCCCGGGGTACGGATAGGCGCTGTACTGCACCGCCAGCCGCGACGCGATGCCCTCCCAGGCCGACAGGTCCTCCGGGCTCCACCAGGTACGCACGTCCTGCCTGGCATCCACCACGCGGCCGCGGATGTCCACGCTGCGGCCGAGTTCATGGCCGACCAGCGCGCCGTAGCTGCCGTAGTGCGATTCCGGCGCGCGCGCGGGGTCGAACACCGGCGGCTGCAGCACCGCCGCGGACACGATCAACCGGTTCTGCGCGAGGTCATAGGCCAGCGCCGGCTGCTGTGGCAGCACGTCCCAGCGGCGGTCGGCGTTGGCCCGTCCGATGCGCTTCATCTCCTCGCGGCGCTGCCAGGTCGAGGCGATCAGCATGTTGCCGCCGAAACTGCCGCGGCCCATCGGCTGCACGGTGAAATCCAGGTCCTGCACCGGCGCACCGACCTCGATCCGGATGGTCGATGCCTTGGCCCTGGCCTCCGCGCGGGTCGCGGGGGTCATCCAGGTGCTGGCGTCGATGCGGCGCACCAGCGCATCGCGCACCTGGGTGGCGATGGTATCGGCGCGTTCGCGGGTGGTGGCGGGAAGATGGCGGGCGACGTACTCGCGCGCCAGCATCGGACCTGCGGCCTTGTTGATTGCGTCGAGCGTCAGCGCCTCGCGAGAGGCGGGTGCGGTCTCGCCACGCAGCAGTCGGCCGCGAAAGGCGAAGTCGGCATCGCGCCAGGGCTTCGACAGGTACGGCGCCATCGCGGTGCCGACGTGGAAGCGCAGGTAGTGCTTCCACTGCTCGACCGGCAGGCCGGCGACGAACGTGTTGAGATCGGCGAACAGTTCCGGCGGCGCCAGCGACACCACGTCATCCTCGACGCCCTGCGCGGTGAGGAATTCCGCCAGCTGCAGGTTGCGGTACTGGCGGCTGGCATCGCGCACCGCCACGCGGGCGTAGTTGGCACGCGGGTCGCGGCTTTCGACCAGCGACGGCGACTTCTGCGCGATGCGCGTTTCCAGTTCGATCACCTGGCCCGCCGCGGCGTCCGCCTGTGCTTCCGGCACGCCGGTCAGGATCAGGATGTTGCGTACGTACTCGCGGTAGCGGCCAAGCAGCGCCTGGCTGTTCGCATCGCCGCGGGTATAGAACGCCGGGTCCGGCAAGCCCAGGCCGCCGTGGGTGAAGTAGCCGATATGGCGGCCGAGGTCGGCCACGTCCACGTCGGCATTGAAGTTGAACGCGGCCGGGATGCCCACCTGGTGCAGGGCGGCGATGGCCGGCGGGATGTGGCGGGCACGGCGGATCGCGTCGATGCGCGCCAGCAGCGGCGCGATCGGCTGCGCGCCATCGGCCTCGACCGCGGCCTCGTCCAGGCCACTGGCCCAGAAATCGCCAAGCAGCTGCTGCACCGGGTTGGCGGGTTGCCGCATCGCCGCATCGAGCAGGTCGCGCTGCTGCTGCAGCGAACGCTGCTGCAGCTCGCCCAGCGCGGTCACCATGCCCTGGGCCGGCACCGGGGTGGCGGCCAGCCAGTCCTTGTTGTGGAAGCTGTAGAAGTCGGTGCACGCGGTCGGGCCAGGCGGCGGCTTGGGCGCGGCGGCGCGGCGGCGCTGGGCATCGGCGTCGGTGGCGGTGCCCAGCAGCATGACGAGGCTGGCGGTGAGCAGGGTGGGGCGGACAAGGGCGGACAGGGGGGCGATCGGCATTGCAGATTCCATGGCTGCGGTCTGCGCGGAGTTTAGCCGCGCCCGCGTGAGGCATCGACGCAGGCCGCGCCCGAGTGCGGACGCCGGCAATGCGAAAGGCCGGGACGCGCCCGGCCTTTCCCGTCGATCCTGCCGGGTGTCACCAGATGACGATGCGCTCCTCGCCGGCGCGGACCATCGGCGACGAGGCCTCGCACGAGAACGCCGCCGCGAACGCCGGCAGGTTCGACGGCGCGCCGATCGCACGGAAGTTCGCCGGCGCGTGCGGATCGGTGGCGATGCGCACCTTCAGCTCCTCGTCGGTGAAGTTGCGGCGCCACACCGTGGCCCAGTTGGCGAAGAAGCGCTGGTCGCGCGACAGCCCCTCGATCATCGGGTCCTCGCTGCCGGCGGTGGCCTGCTTCATCGCGTCGTAGGCCGTCGCCAGGCCGCCGAGGTCGGCGATGTTCTCGCCCAGCGTCAGCTTGCCGTTGACGTGCAGGCCGGGCGCGGCCTCGTAGCCGTTGAACTGGCTGATCAGCTTGTCGGTGCGGCCGGCGAAGCCCTTGGCGTCGGCGTCGGACCACCAGTTCTGGAACTTGCCGGTGGCGTCGAAGCGGCTGCCCTGGTCGTCGTAGCCGTGGGTCATCTCGTGGCCGATCACCGCGCCGATGCCGCCGTAGTTGAGCGGGTCGTCGGCGTTGGCGTCGAAGAACGGCGGCTGCAGGATCGCGGCCGGGAACACGATCTCGTTCTGCAGCGGGTTGTAGTACGCGTTGACCATCTGCGGCGGCATCGCCCACTCGGTCTTGTCCACCGGCTTGCCGATCTTGCCCAGCGACCACTTGTAGTTGAACTCGCTGGCGGCGAGCACGTTGCCGATGTAGCTGTCGCGCGAGGTGGCCAGGCCTGACCAGTCGCGCCACTTGTCCGGGTAGCCGATCTTGGGCGTGAAGCTCGCCCACTTCTCCAGCGCCTTGGCCTTGGTCTCGTCGGACATCCACTCCAGGTTCTCGATGCGCGCCTTGAGCGCCTGGCTCAGGTTCTCCACCAGGGTCTCCATGCGCTCCTTGGCCTCGGGCGAGAACGCCACGTCCACGTACATCTGGCCCAGCGCTTCGCCGGCCTGGCCGGTGATGGTGTCGAGCACGCGCTTGCCGCGCTCCTTCATCTCCTTCTGGCCGCGCAGCGTGCGCGAATAGAAGTTGAAGTGCTCTTCGGCGAAGGCATCGGCCAGGTAGGGCGAGGCGTTGTCGACCGTATGGAAGCGCAGGTAGGACTGCCAGGTGCCCGGCTCGACGTCGGCCAGCATCGCGCTGACCTCGGCGTGGAAGCCGGGGATCGCCAGGGAGAACTTCTCCGGCGCGGCCACGCCCTGCGACTCGAAGAAGCGGGTCCACGGGAAGTTCGGGGCCAGCGCATCGGCCTCGGCCAGCGTGACCGGGTTGTAGAACAGGCTGACGTCGCGCGACATCTCCTCGCTCGACTTCGACACCGTTGCCAGCCGGGTCTCGAACGCGACCACATCCGCGGCCTGCTTCGCCGCGTCGGCGGCCGGTACGCCCGACAGCTCCAGCACCTTCGCCACGTGCGCCTGGTACGCCTCGAGCTTGTCCTTCTTGTCGGCGTCGAAGTAGTAGGTCTTGTCGGGCAGGCCCAGGCCGCCCGGGAATGCGTAGGCGATGTTCATGGACGAATCCATGAAGTCGGCCTCCGGGCCGAAGCCGAACAGCGTGAACTGGCCCTTGGCGGCGCTGGCGCGCAGGTAGTCGGCGATCTTCTCCGGCGCGTCCAGGCCGGCGATGGTGGCCAGCTCGGGCTCGAGCGGCGCGATGCCCTGGGCGTTGATGGCCTCGGCGTCGGTGCCGGTGGCCCAGAGGTCGCCGACGATCTTCTCGACGCCGGAGGCGCCTTCGATCGCGGCGGCGTGCTCGGCCAGCTGGCGCTGGATCGCCTGCGAGCGCTCGTCGAGCATCTCGAACGCGCCCCAGGAGGTGCGGTCGCCCGGCACCGGGTTGGCGGCCAGCCAGGTGCCGTTGACGTAGGCGCCGAAGTCGGTGCAGGCGTTGCCGTTGGCGTCGAAGTCGGCGGCCTTGAAGCTGTTCACGCCCGGGAGCGTCGACTCGTCGAGGGTGAAGGCGGGGACCTCCGGCGCGGCGCCCTCGGCCACCGTGGTGGCGGGCGTGGCGTCGCGCTGGCAGCCGGCGACGACGCCGGCGATCGCCAGTGACAGCAGCAGGAACTTCGGTGCGGACTTGGAAGCGTGGCTCATGCGGACTCCGCCCTTGCGGGCATGGCAATAGGAAACGGCCGTCCCCGAAGGGGCGGCCGGGGGGCGAATGTACGCCCGTGCCGCCGGGCGCGCAGGGTGCAGAAGGTCATGCGCCCGGCGCGGGCGGAGCGTCGGGGCCTTCGGCCGGCCCGGCATCGGGGCCGAGCACGCGCGCCTGGCGCCGGGGCGTGGTCAGCGGAGTGGGCCTGGGGCCGGTATTGGTGCGAATCATCCCGGCGCCGGCGTCGATCCCCGCCATGCGCTCGAGCTCGAAGCGCTCGACCTCGAGCTTGCGCACTTCGGCGGTGACGCGGGCGGCCTCCTCGGGATCGACGTCGAGTTCGCGCAGCGCCGCCTCGCCGAACTGCAGGGCGGCGGCGAAGGTCTCGCGGATGGCGACGTCGACGCCGGCCGCGACGAGCTTCAGCTTGTGCGGGCGATCGTAGGCGCGCACCAGCAGCCGGGCCTGCGGGAAGGCCGACTGCACCAGTTCCACGATGCGGTCGGCCGCTGCGCGGTCGTCGACGCAGACCGCGATCGCGCGCGCGCTGCCGGCGCCCGAGGCGTGCAGCACGTCGAGCCGGGTGCCGTCGCCGTAGTAGACCTTGAAGCCGAAGCGGGCCGCGCTGGCGATCATCTCGACATCGCTGTCGATGATGGTGACGTCGACGTCGCGCGCCAGCAGCGACTGGCTGACGACCTGGCCGAAGCGGCCGAATCCGATCATCAGCACGCTGCCCGACTGCCCCGAGGCCGGCTCCACGCCGTCCGGCACCGATTCGCTGTCGCGGCGCCTGGCGCGCCGGGTCGCGATCGCGGCCAGGGGCGTGAGCGCCATGGACAGCACCACCACCGCGGTCATGGCGTTGTTGACCTCGCCCGGAAGCACGCCGGCGGCCTGCGCGGCGGAATACAGCACGAAGGCGAACTCGCCGCCCTGGGCCATCAGCACCGCGCGATCCACGGCATCGGCGTGGCCGGTGTGCAGCATGCGCGCCACGACATAGATGCACAGCGCCTTGGCGAACATCATCAGCGGCAGCGCCATCAGCACGAAGCGCCAGTCGGCGGCGACTACTGCCAGGTCCAGCGACATGCCCACGGCAAGGAAGAACAGGCCGAGGAGCAGGCCGCGGAAGGGCTCGATTTCGGCCTGGATCTGGTGTCGGAACGTGGATTCGGACAGCAGCACGCCGGCGACGAAGGCGCCCATCGCCATCGACAGCCCGCCCATCTCCATCAGCAGCGCCGCGCCCAGCACGACCAGCAGGGCGGCGGCGGTCATCACCTCGCGCGCCCGCGCGGCGGCCAGCAGCCGGAACAGGGGGTTGAGCAGAAACAGGCCCGCTGCCACCAGCGCCGCCAGCGAACCGGCGGCGATCGCGACAGACAGCAGCCGCGAGCCGCCGGCGTCTCCGGCCTGTGCCGGGGCCATGAACGCCACCAGCGCCAGCAGCGGCACGATCAGCAGGTCCTCGAACAGCAGGATCGAGACCATCTTCTGGCCGCGCGGCATGGCGATGTCGCCGCGCTCGGCCAGCATCTGCATCACGGTCGCGGTGGAGGTGAGCACGAAGCCGAAGGCGGCGATGAAGGCCACCGGCGGCGTCAGCCCCAGCAGCAGCCCGCAGCCGGTCAGCACCAGGCCGCAGGCGCCGATCTGCAGCGGCCCCAGGCCGAAGATCTGCCGCCGCAGCGCCCACAGGTGCGAGGGCCGCATCTCCATGCCGACCACGAACAGGAACAGCACCACGCCCAGCTCGGCGACGTGGAGGATGGCCTCTGGACGCGCGAACAGGGCGAAGCCGAAGGGGCCGATGACCACGCCCGCGGCCAGGTAGCCCAGCACCGAGCCCAGGCCCAGGCGCCGGAAGAGGGGAACTGCGACCACCGCCGCGGCCAGCAGTGCGACGACGTGGAACAGCTGCGAGGTGTCGGGTTCAGCCATGTTCCCGTAGTATGCATCGGTTCGCGCACGGCAGTCCGTTATCCGGTCATTGCCCAGCCGCGGCCCCGCAAGGCGCCCCGGCCCTTTAACTCCCGCACGTCTCTCGTCGCGCAGACACGGCCCGGACCTCTCCGGCAGCCGTCAAATCCATTGCCCGCCGCGCGGATCACGGAAAGCGCCGGGCAAGCCGCGAACCAGGAGTTGTATCCATGTCCGAATCCCGGACCTTCGAGGCCCTCGGGCTCTCGCCCGCGCTGCTGCGTGCGCTGGCCGAAACCGGCTACACCACGCCCACCCCGATCCAGGCGCAGGCGATCCCGCTGGTGCTGGCCGGCCACGACCTGCTGGGCGGCGCCCAGACCGGGACCGGCAAGACCGCCGCGTTCGGCCTGCCGCTGCTGCAGCGCCTGGCGAAGGAAACCCCGCCCAAGGGCCCGCGCAAGCCGCGCGCCCTGGTGCTGGTGCCGACCCGCGAACTCGCGGTGCAGGTGGCCGACAGCCTCAAGGCATACGGTCGCCACCTGCGCCTCAACGTGACCATGCTGTTCGGCGGCGTCGGCATGCAGCCGCAGATCGAGAACCTGCGCCGCGGCGTCGACGTGCTGGTCGCGTGCCCGGGTCGCCTGCTCGACCATATGCAGTCCGGCCACGCCAAGCTCGACGCGGTCGAGGTGCTGGTGCTCGACGAGGCCGACCGCATGCTCGACATGGGCTTCCTGCCGAGCATGAAGCGCATCCTCGCCAAGGTGCCGGCGCAGCGGCAGACGCTGCTGTTCTCGGCGACCTTCGAGCCGCGCATCCGTGCGCTGGCGCTCGAGATCATGCGCAATCCGCAGCAGGTGCAGGTGACGTCGAACAACGTCATCGCCGACACCATCGTGCACCGTGCGCATCCGGTCGATTCCGGCCGCAAGCGCGACCTGCTGGTGGAGATCCTCAGCCAGCGCCACACCGATCGCGTGCTGGTGTTCGGCAAGACCAAGCACGGCTGCAACCGCCTCGCCGAGCAGCTCGAGAAGTCCGGCCTGCCGGCGGTGGCGATCCACGGCAACAAGAGCCAGGCGCAGCGCCAGAAGGCGCTCGACCAGTTCAAGTCGGGCAAGGCGCGCATCCTGGTGGCCACCGACGTCGCCGCGCGTGGTCTCGACATCCCGAACCTGCCGCTGGTGATCAACCACGACCTTCCGATGGTCGCCGAGGACTACGTGCACCGCATCGGCCGCACCGGCCGCAACGGCGCGACGGGCGAGGCGCTGTCGCTGGTGTCGGCCGACGAGGCGATCCTGCTGCGGCAGATCCAGCGCATGCTCAAGTCCGACATCTCGATGGTCGAGGTCGAAGGCTATGCGCCGACGCAGCCGATCCGTCTCGATGGCCCGATGCAGTCGGCCAAGCGCGGCGGCGGCGGGCGTGGTCCTGGCGGTGGTGCACGCAAGCCGGCGCAGCGCGCGCACGGCAAGCCGCAGGAGCGTGGTGCGCATGCACACGCCGGTCCGCGCCAGGGCCGTGGCACCCGCACCGACGGGCGCGGCGGCCAGCGGCCGTCGGTCCGCGGCTGATGCGGCGCCCGCTTCCCGGGTGCGGCTGAGGTCGCGGCCGGGCAGCGGCATCGCACGTCCAGAACGAAAAAAGGCCGCGCATGCGCGGCCTTTCCATGTGTCGATCGAGGCAGGGCGGAGCGGGGGAGGTCCCGGTCGCCGCTGCGCTCAGCGTTCCAGCAGCGGCAGCTTGTCGGGCTTGCCTTCCCAGTCCTTGGCGTCCGCCGGCGGCTCCTTGCGGGTGGTGATCACCGGCCAGTCGCGCGACAGCTCCGCATTCAGTGCCACGAAATGCTCCTGCCCGGCGGGAACGTCATCCTCCGGGTAGATCGCGTTGATCGGGCATTCCGGCTCGCACAGGGTGCAGTCGATGCACTCGTCCGGGTCGATCACCAGGAAGTTCGGGCCTTCGTGGAAACAGTCGACCGGGCACACCTCGACGCAGTCGGTGTACTTGCACTTGATGCAGTTCTCGGTGACGACGAAAGGCATGGAGTTCCTCGGGGCGATACGACAGCCAGGCCGACAAGTTTAAGCCACGTGTCCGACTGGCGGTGCGAGCGGTTCGCATCCGCTTGCGTGCAAAGAAGAAAGCCCGCGTCCTGCGACGCGGGCTTTCGGATATGGCGCTCCCTACGGGATTCGAACCCGTGTTTTAGCCTTGAGAGGGCCACGTCCTAGGCCTCTAGACGAAGGGAGCGATGTCGGCCCGGGGGCCACCGGTTGGACGACCGGCCTGTACGGAGCGTGATGTCCCGTGCAGCTTGCTAGTATAGCAACACAAGGACGCCGTTGTGTCGTCCCCGCGTCCGCCCGAGAGAAATTTTCGCGGACCTTTTCCAGAAGCACTTGATGACCCAGACCCCAGACTCCGTTCCCGCGTCCCTTCCGGTGCCCGTGCTGCGCACCATCGCCCGCGAACACCACCCGATCTCGCGCAAGGACATCAGCCCCGGCGCACTGCGCGTGCTGTATCGCCTTCGCGAGGCCGGGCACGGCGCCTTCCTGGTGGGCGGCGCGGTCCGCGACCTGCTGATCGGCCTGCAGCCCAAGGACTTCGACATCGCCACCGATGCCACGCCCGACGAGGTGCGCGCGCTGTTCCGCAATTCGCGGCTGATCGGGCGGCGCTTCCGGCTCGCTCACGTGGTGTTCGGCCGGGAGATCGTCGAGGTCGCCACCTTCCGCTCCAATGCCGATGACGGCAGCGGCGACCGCGAGACCCACGAGGGCGGCCGCCTGCTGCGCGACAACGTCTACGGCACGATCGAGGAGGACGCGATCCGCCGCGACTTCACCGCCAACGCGCTCTATTACGCGATCGAGGACTTCTCGGTGCGCGATTACGTCGGCGGCTTCGAGGACGTGCAGAACCGCGTGCTCAAGCTGATCGGCGACCCCGAGCAGCGCTACCGCGAGGACCCGGTGCGCATGCTGCGCGCGGTGCGGCTGGCGGCGAAGCTCGACTTCAGCATCGATCCGGCCACCGCCGCGCCGATCGCGGTGCTGGCACCGCTGCTGCGCGAGGCCGCGCCGGCACGGCTGTTCGAGGAATGCCTGAAGCTGTTCCTGTCCGGCCGCGGCGAAGCCAGTTTCCTCGGCCTCGAGGCGCACGGGCTGTTGCCGGTCCTGTTCCCGGAAAGCGCGGCTGCGCTTGCGCGCAACCGCAGTGGGGTGCTTCGGGAATTCATCCTCGAAGGCCTGCGCAACACCGATGCGCGGGTCGCGGCCGACGAGCCGGTGTCGCCGGCGTTCCTGTTCGCGCTGCTGCTGTGGCCGGCGTACTGCCATGCGCTGATCGGCCTGCAGGCCGCTGGCACGCATGCCGCGGAGGCGCAGCGCCGGGCCGCCGACCGGGTGACCCTGCACCAGCTCACCACGATCGCGCTGCCGCGCCGGTTCTCACTGCCGATGCAGGAGATCTGGCTGCTGCAGACCCGCCTGCCGCTGCGCCAGCGCAAGCGGGTGGTGCGCACGCTCGCACACCCGCGCTTCCGCGCAGCGTTCGACTTCCTGGTGCTGCGCGATGCCGCATCGGGCAGCCATGCCGAGGACGTCGCGTTCTGGCGCGAGGCGCAGCGCGATCCCGACCACGCCATCGCCGCGCATCCGCCCGCGACCGACGGTGAGGACGCAACGGGTGAGCCGCGCAAGCGACGTCGCCGCCGGCGTCGCCCTGCGTCGGCCGACGCCGGCTGATCGCCACATGCCCGCCTCGTCGGAGTGCGGCGCGGCTTCGACGGTCGAGGCCGCGATCGGCCTTGGCGCAAATCTCGGTGATCCAGCGGCCACCCTGCGCAGCGCGTTCGATGCGCTGGCGGCGCTGCCCGCTACCGCCCTTGTGGCGGCGTCGCCGCTGTATCGCAGCGCGGCGTGGGGCCGGGAGGACCAGCCTGCATTCGTGAATGCGGTCGCGCGGTTGCGCACTGCGCTGGCCCCCGACGCGCTGCTGGAGGCGCTGCTGCGCATCGAGACCGCGCACGGCCGCGTGCGCGCGGATGATCCGGCGCAGCGCTGGGGGCCGCGCCTGCTCGATCTCGACCTGCTGCTGTACGGCGATGCGCGCATCGACACGACGCGCCTGCGCGTGCCGCACCCACATCTGCACCAGCGCGCATTCGCACTGCGGCCGCTGCTCGACGTGTGGCCGGATGCGTCGATTCCGGGCATCGGCCCCGCACGCGGGCTGCTGCCAGCCATCGACGACGGTGGCGTGGTGCGTCTGCAAGAGGGCGGGCCCGGCGGGCAGTCGTAGGCGGGCAGGGCTACACTCGGATGATGGACAAGCCGATCACCGTTCCCGACCTCCTCGCCGCGCGCCAGGCCGGCCGCAAGCTCAGCATGCTCACTGTCTACGACGCCGGCTTCGCGCGGGTGCTCGATGCCAATGGTGTCGACCTGCTGCTGGTTGGCGACTCGCTGGGCATGGTGGTGCAGGGCCACGGCTCGACGCTGCCGGTCACGGTCGACGACATCGCCTATCACACCGCGTGCGTGGCACGGGTCATCCAGCGCGCGTTGCTGGTCGCCGATCTGCCGTTCCAGGCCGATGCCACGCCGGAGCGCGCACTCGATGCCTCCACCCGGCTGCTGCAGGCCGGCGCGACGATGGTCAAGCTCGAAGGCGCCGGGCCCAAGCTCGAGGTGATCCGCTTCCTCGTCGAGCGCGAGATCCCGGTCTGCGCACACCTGGGACTGACGCCGCAGTCGGTGCTGCGAATGGGCGGGTTCAAGGTGCAGGGGCGTGGCGCCACCGCGGCCGAGCGTCTGCGCGAGGAAGCGCGCCAGGTGGCCGAGGCCGGTGCCGCGCTGATCGTGCTGGAAGGCGTGCCGGCACCGCTGGCGGCGGACATCACCGCGGCCAGTGCGGTGCCGACGATCGGCATCGGTGCCGGTGTCCACTGCGATGGCCAGGTGCTGGTGCTGCACGACATGCTCGGTCTCGACAGCGGCCACCGCCGCCCGCGTTTCGTCAGGGATTTCCTCGGCGAGGGCGGTTCCGTCGCCGGCGCGGTGCAGGCCTTTGTCGCGGCAGTGCGCGACGGCAGCTTCCCGGCCGCCGAGCACTCCTACCGATAGCGGGTGGCCGCAGCGGCTGCGGAAATGCGCGAAGGCCGGTGCAGGCGCAGATGCCTTTGCGCAATCCGCGTCCTGGGCGCGAGGCTGCGTGCCGCCGCCGGGTGATCTGCGAGAATTCCCTGCCGCCCGCAACCACCTGCCCATGATCGACATCATCCACAGCCTCGACATCCTGCGCGGGCGCATCCGCGCCTGGAAACAGCAGGGCCTGCGCGTGGGCCTGGTGCCGACGATGGGCAACCTGCACAGCGGCCACTATTCGCTGGTGCGCCTGGCCCGCGCGCACGCCGACCGTGTCGTTGCCAGCGTGTTCGTGAACCCGACGCAATTCGGCCCGCACGAGGATTTCGCCCGCTACCCGCGCACGCCCGAAGCCGATGCCGATGGCCTGGCCACCGCAGGCTGCGACGTGATGTGGGCGCCGTCGGTGGAGACGATGTATCCGCTGGGCGTCGACAACGCCGTCCGCATGTCGGTGCCCGGCGTGACCGGAGTGCTCGAAGGGGCGCAGCGCCCGGGGCACTTCGACGGCGTGGCCACGGTGGTGTCGCGACTGTTCCTGCAGGTGCAGCCCGATGTGGCCGCGTTCGGGCTCAAGGACTACCAGCAGCTGGCGGTGATCCGGCATTTCGTGCGCGACCTGGCATTCCCGGTCCAGCTGCTGGCCGGCCCCATCGTCCGCGACGACGATGGCCTGGCGCTCAGTTCCCGCAACCAGTACCTGACGCCGGAACAGCGTCGCTCCGCACCGTTGATCCACGCCACGCTGCAGCGCATGCGCGAGCAGAGCCTTGCCGGCCTACCGCGCGGGATGGTGGAAGCGCAGGCGCGGGAAACCCTGGCCTCCAACGACTTCGAGGTGGACTACGCGGTGGTGCGCACGCCCACGCTCGACGTGCCGCCCGATGGTGGTGGCCCCCGCGTGGCGTTGATCGCGGCACGCCTCGGAACCACCCGGCTGATCGACAATCTCGAGTTCGGCAGCAGCAGCTGAACCCTGTCCGCACTTTTGTTGCGATGCGGCAGGGGGTGCATATACTGGCGGCTTCCGCGGACCCCACGTCCCGCAGCTCCCGTTCCCGCGGGCCGACGCCATGCAACTGACCCTGCTCAAAGCCAAGATCCACCGCGCCACCGTCACCCACGCGGAGCTGCACTACGAAGGCTCCTGCGCGATCGATGGCGACCTGCTCGACCTGTCGGGTATCCGCGAGTACGAGCGCATCGAGATCTACAACATCAACAACGGCGAGCGTTTCGCGACCTACGCGATCCGTGCCGACGCGGGCAGCGGGATCATTTCCGTCAACGGTGCCGCCGCGCACAAGGCCGCCTGCGGCGACCTCGTCATCATCTGCGCCTATGGCGGCTGTGACGAGGCGGAAGCGGCGGCATTCAAGCCGAGCCTGGTGTATGTCGACCGCCAGAACCGGATGACGCACACCAACGATTCGATTCCGGCGCAGGCGGCCTGATGCCGGCGGCGGCGCAACGGCTTCAGCAGGCGCTGGCGCCGCACGCGCGCCGCCTCTCGGATGCCCGGATCGCCGGGCTGCTCGGTGCCGACCCGGCACGCGCGACCACGCTGTCGTTGCGGGTCGGGCCGCTGTACGCGAATTTCGCCCGCCAGCGCTTCGATGCACCGGCATTGGCCGCGCTGCATGCGCTGGCCGGCGAGGCCGGCCTGCCGCAGGCCCTGCGCGCGCTGTTCGACGGCGCGATGGTCAATCCCTCCGAACAGCGTCCGGCCCTGCACGTGGCGTTGCGTTCCGCGCTCGGCACCACGTCGGCGGCACGCGATGCACATGCGCAGGCGCACGCGGCACGCGCGCGCATGGCGACGATGGTGGATGCGCTGGCGGCGTCGGACGTCACCGATATCGTCAACGTCGGCATCGGTGGTTCCGACCTCGGCCCGCGACTGGTCGACGATGCGCTGAAGGATGCGCACAGCGGCCGCTTCCGCGTGCACTTCCTGACCAATGTCGATGGCAGCGACGCCTTCCATCGCCTGCGTGGACTGGATCCGGCCAGGACCGCGGCGATCCTGGTGTCGAAGAGCTTCGGCACCCAGGAGACCCTGCTCAACGGGGCCATCCTGCGCGACTGGCTGGGCGGCGGCGAACGTCTCTACGCGGTGAGCGCGAACGTCGAAAAGGCCCAGACGTTCGGCGTCGACCCCGCGCGCGTGCTGCCCATGTGGGACTGGGTGGGCGGGCGCTACTCGTTGTGGTCGGCGGTCGGTTTCTCGATCGCGCTGGCGATCGGCATGGATGGCTTCGACGCGCTGCTGGCCGGCGCGGCGGAGATGGATGCGCACGTGCTCGAGGCGCCGCCGGAAGCCAACCTGCCGATGCTGCACGCGTTGACCGCGGTGTGGAATCGCAATGGCCTCGGCCTGCCGACCCATGCCGTGCTGCCCTACGACGAGCGTCTTGCGTTGCTGCCGGCCTACCTGCAGCAGCTGGTGATGGAAAGCCTCGGCAAGTCGGTCACCCCCGATGGCGAAGCGGCCGATGTCGACACGGTGCCGGTGCTATGGGGCGGTGCCGGCACGAATTCGCAGCACAGTTTCTTCCAGGCGCTGCACCAAGGCACCCAGACCGTGCCTGCGGACTTCATCGGCACCGTGCGGCCGGACCACCCGTATGCCGAGAACCACGCCGCGCTGCTGTCGAACCTGCTGGCGCAGACCGAGGCGCTGGCCAACGGCCATGCTGCCGAGGATGCGCAGATGCGCTATCCCGGCAATCGCCCGTCGACGCTGTTCCTGCTCGACGCACTGACCCCGCACTCGCTCGGCGCACTGATCGCACTCTACGAGCACAGCGTCTACCTGCAGTCGGTGCTCTGGGGCATCAACGCCTTCGACCAGTGGGGCGTGGAGCTGGGCAAGCGCATCGCCGGTGAACTGCTGCCGGCAGTGAAGGGCGAGCCCGCGCGGGTGGAAGACCCGGTGACCCGCGCGCTGCTCGCGGAGATCGCCGCGCGGCGTTGAGCAGGCGGCCTCCCGGTGTCGCCCTCCCTTGGAGGGGGCCGGCAGCGGCGCCGTGGGGCACGAGCGCCACGCAGGCGTGCTACATGCCGTGTCGTCGCAGCGCCCAGCCGACGTGCTCGTCGACCAGTGCATCGCCCGAGTGCTCGCGTGAGCGCAGTGCGCCCAGTGTTTCCGGCGTCGTCGGTGCATTGCCCAGCGCCACCGCGATATTGCGCAGCCAGCGTCGGTGCCCGCTGCGGCGGATCGCCGAGCCCTCGGTGCGCTGCAGGAATTCCTCTTCCGTCCACGCGAACAGTTCCGCCAAGGTCGCCGTGTCAAGGTTGTTGCGCACGCGGAAGTCGGGCTCGTCATGGCGGCGGGCGAATTTGTTCCACGGGCAGACCAGCTGGCAGTCGTCGCAGCCGAAGATGCGGTTGCCGATCGGCGCGCGCAGCGGTTCCGGGATCGGCCCGTCGTGTTCGATGGTGAGGTAGCTGATGCAGCGCCGCGCATCCAGCCGCTGCGGTGCCACGATCGCACCGGTCGGGCAGATGTCGATGCAGCGGGTGCAGGTACCGCAATGTGCGGTCGCGGGCGGGTCCACCGGCAGCGGCAGGTCGATGTAGATCTCGCCGAGGAAGAACCACGAGCCACCATCGCGGTCGATCAGGCAGGTGTGCTTGCCGATCCAGCCCAGGCCGGCATTGCGTGCGAGTGCACGTTCGAGCACCGGCGCGGAATCGACGAACACGCGGTGGCCGAACGGGCCCACCAACCCGGCGATGCGGTCGGCAAGCTTCTGCAGCCGGTTGCGCATCAGCTTGTGGTAGTCGCGGCCAAGCGCGTAGCGGGCCACGTAGGCGCGGCTGCCATCGGCCAGGGTGCGCCAGCTGTCGTCATGGTCGCCGGGGCCGTAGTCGAGCCCGACCGAGATCACCCGCAGCGTGCCCGGCACCAGCTCCGCCGGGCGTGCGCGACGATCGCCGTGGCGGGCCATCCATTCCATGGTGCCGTACAGACCCTCGGCCAGCCACGAACGCAGATGTGCTTCGTCCTCGCCGAGCTCGATGCCGCTGATGCCCATGCGCTGGAAGCCCGCATCGCGCGCAAGTTCACGGATCCGCGCAGCCAGTGCATCGGCGTCGGAATCGAGCGGGCGGGGCGCGGGTGCGTTCACTGACGAAGTATAGAATCGTGCCCATGAGCGAACCCGCACCCGGCGCGTCCGGCTTCCTGTATGCCACCGCCGCGTTGCGGCAGCTGGAACAGGCCGCGATCGACGATGCCGGTGGCGATGGATCGGCGCTGATGGCCCGTGCGGGTGCAGCCGCCTTCAGGGTGGCTTGCACGCGGTGGCCGCAGGCGCGACGGATCGTGGTGGCATGCGGCCCGGGCAACAACGGCGGCGATGGCTACGTGTTCGCACTGCATGCGCTCGAGGGCGGTCGCGAGGTCCGCGTCGTGCACGCGCGCACCCACGCACCGCGCAGCGCGGTGGCGCAGCGTGCGGCGCAGGCGTTCATCGTGGCGGGTGGCAGCGTCGAGGTGTTCGACGCCGCGCTGCCGCCCTGCGAACTGCTCGTGGATGCGGTGCTGGGCATCGGCCTTGCGCGTGCGCCCGACGCGGATGTGTCGGCGCTGCTGCACGCGATCAACACGACGGGCGCGCCCGTATTCGCACTCGACGTGCCCAGTGGCGTGGACGCCGGCAGCGGCGAAGTGCATCACGGCGCCGTCCTCGCCACGGTGACGCTGCAGTTCCTCGCCGCGCACCTGGGCCTGCACACCGGCGCCGCGCTCGACCACACCGGCGAGCGCCTGCTGGACACGCTGGACGTGCGTGCGCGGGTGCATGCCGGTGTGCGCGCCGATGCGCAGTGGTTTGCTGCCGCCGCCCTGGCGGGCTGGTTCGCGCCGCGTGCGCGCAACAGCCACAAGGGGCAGGCCGGCCACGTGCTGTGCGTCGGCGGTGACCATGGCAGGGGCGGCGCGGTGCTGCTGGCAGCCGAGGCGGCGCTTCGCAGCGGCGCAGGACTGGTCAGCGTGGCCACGCGGGCGGCGCACGTGGCGCCGATGCTGGCGCGTCGCCCGGAGGCCATGGCGCATGCAGTGGACGACGTGTCCGGGCTGCAGCCATTGCTCGATGCGGCAACCGTGATCGCGCTCGGCCCGGGGCTCGGTACCGCGGCCTGGGGCCAGAGCCTGTACGCGGCCGCGCTCGCCGGCGGCCGGCCGCTGGTGCTCGATGCCGACGCGCTGAACCTGCTCGCGCGCGGCGGCGATGGGGTGCCGGCCGACACCGTGCTGACCCCGCACCCGGGTGAGGCCGCGCGTCTGCTGGGGTGCGATGTGGCACGCGTGCAGCGCGATCGCCACGCCGCGGCGCAGGCCCTGGCGACCCGTTTCGGCTGTTGCGTAATCCTCAAGGGCGCCGGCAGCCTCGTGGCGATGCCCGGATGCATGCCGCGGCTGATCGCGGCCGGGAATCCGGGCATGGCGGTTGGCGGGATGGGCGACGTGCTCACCGGTTGCGTGGCCGCCCTGCGTGCGCAGGGCATGGCCCCCTTCGAAGCCGCCACCGCAGGCGCGCTGCTGCATGCACATGCCGGTGATCGTGCTGCAGGCCAGGGCCGCGAACGTGGCCTGCTGCCCTCGGACCTGTTTTCCCATCTGCGCGAGGCCGTGAATCCGTGAGTACCGGTGCCACCCTGCGGTTGCAGCTTGATGATCCTGCCGCGACCGCGGCGCTGGCGGCGCGCCTGGCGGTCGCGCAACCACGCGGTGGCGCGGTCGTGCATCTGCACGGCGACCTGGGCGCCGGCAAGTCCACGCTGGCACGCGCGTGGCTCAGGCACCTGGGCGTCGAAGGCACGGTGCGCAGCCCGACCTACACCCTGGTCGAGCGCTATCCGCTGCCCGGGGGCAACGAGGCGCTGCATCTCGACCTGTACCGGATCGGCGATCCGGGCGAGCTGGAATTCCTCGGTCTCGACGAATCCGCCGGGGCATTGTGGCTGGTGGAGTGGCCGCAACGCGGCGCCGGGGCGCTGCCGGCCGCGGATCTGGCTGTTTATCTGGCGATCGCCGGGGACGGCCGTTCGGTCCGCATCGACGCCTGTTCGCCGACCGGGCGCGACTGGCTGGGGCGGCTGGGCGATGCTCACTTGTGACGGTTTCCTGAACCACCTGTGGAGGAAGGGGTGGCAGGTAGCGGATTCATAAGGGAAAACATCTTGCAAACAAAACCGGCTGGTGCTTGACTACGGGCCATGCGCGCCCGGGGAGCTCGAATCCAGGAACTTCTGTTGGGGCTGGCCCTTCTGGCCGGCCTCGTCTGGAGCGTCGTGGCCAAGGCCGGGGAAGTGGGTGGTGTGCAGCTCGCCGCCGGTGCCACCGGAACCCGCGCGGAACTGGCCCTGCCTGCGGAGGTCGAGTTCCGCACCCTGAACCTCGCCGACCCGCATCGGCTCGTCGTGGACCTGCCTGGCACCACGCTGCCCCGCAACCTGCAGTTGCCGGCGCCCACCGGCCTGGTCAAGGCCGTCCGCAGTGGCCAGCCGCAACCCGGCACCAGCCGGATCGTGTTCGATCTGCACCAGCCGGTGGTGGCATTGAAGCCGCGCTTCGAACCAGCCGCCAATGGCGTTCGGCTGGTCCTGGAATGGCCGGATGATGGCGATGTGCTGGCCGGCCCCGCGGTGGCCACAGCAGTCGCGACCGCCGGCCCGGCGTCGACTCCTGCAGCCGCACCGCCGACCACCGCAACCGCGCCACCTGCGCCCGATCCGGTTGCGGCTTCCAACGCGGCGACCTCGCGGCTGATCGCAGGCAGCATGCAGCCGTCGTCGGGTACGGCATCGGTACCCGCGGGTCGGGCGCGCCCGGGTCCCGATGACATCGCCGCCTCGAGCGCCGCCACGTCACGCCTGATCTCGGAAATCGCCGCCTCCCGCGCCACGCCGCCTGCGACCACCGCCTCGGCGACCGCGCAGGTGGCGACGCCATCGGCACCACGTCCCGCAGTCGCGGCGGCGACAGTACAGCCGCAGCCGCCGGCCGCACGCGCGCCGCAGACCGCGAGCGCCACGCCGGCGCCTCCGGTCAGCCGCGCCATCAATCCGGCCGGCGCGCGCCCGCTGGTGATCGCCATCGACGCCGGCCATGGCGGGCAGGATCCCGGCGCGGTCGGCCCCACCGGGCATCGCGAGAAGGACATCACGCTGGCGATCGCCCGCGAGCTCGCGCGCCAGGTCGATTCCACGCCGGGGCTCAAGGCCTACCTGACCCGCGACCGAGACGTGTTCCTGCCGCTCAACCGGCGCACCCAGCTCGCGCGCCAGGCCGGCGCCGACATGTTCATCTCCATCCACGCCGACGCGGCGCCCAATCGCAACGCCAAGGGGTCGTCGGTGTACGTGCTGTCGCTGCGGGGTGCGTCGTCGCAGCGCGCGCGCTGGCTGGCCGACAAGGAAAACGCGGCCGATCTGATCGGTGGCGTGCGCCTGCAGGAGGCGGACGGCACGCTGGCGTCGGTCCTGCTCGACCTCACCCAGAGCGGCCAGATGAAAGCATCCGAGGATGCAGGGCAGCACGTGCTCGCCGGCCTCAAGCGCATCGGCAACAACCACAAGCCGCACATCGAACGTGCGAACTTCGCCGTGCTGCGCACCTCCGACATGCCGGCGATGCTGGTGGAAACCGCCTTCCTGTCGAATCCGGAAGAGGAGCAGCGGCTGATCGATCCGCGCTTCCAGTCGACCGTGGCGCGTGCCGTGCTCGATGGCGTCAACACCTATTTCTCCAACCAGCCGCCGCCGGGCACGCTGTATGCCGCGCGCGCGGCAGCTGCTGCCGCAGGCAACGGCGGCCAGGGCGGCAGCCCCTGACCGCACCACCGGCGCACGCACGGGTGCAGCCGCTATCATCGCGGTTGATCCGTTGCAGCAGACCCCGTGCGCATCCGCCAGCTTCCCGAGACCCTTGCCAACCAGATCGCCGCCGGCGAGGTCGTTGAACGCCCCGCGTCCGTCGTCAAGGAATTGGTGGAAAACGCGCTGGACGCCGGCGCGGGTCGCGTCGACATCGAACTCGAGGAAGGCGGCGTGCGCCTGATCCGCGTGCGCGACGACGGGGGCGGGATCCCGCCGGACGACCTTCCGCTCGCGGTCTCGCGACATGCCACCAGCAAGATCGCATCGCTGGATGATCTGGAAGCGGTGGCCACGCTGGGCTTCCGCGGCGAGGCACTGCCGTCGATCGCATCGGTGAGCCGCTTCCTGCTGGTCTCGCGCACGGCGGATGCCGCCCATGCCAGTGCGCTCGCGGTGGAAGGCGGCCAGGTCGGCGACCTGGAACCGAAGTCGCACCCGACCGGCACCACCGTCGAGGTCCGCGACCTGTTCTACAACGTTCCCGCGCGCCGCAAGTTCCTGCGCGCCGAACGCACCGAACTCGGCCACGTCGAGGACTGGCTGCGGTCGCTGGCATTGGCGCGGCCCGATGTCGAGCTGCGCATCAGCCACAACGGCAAGCCATTGCGGCGCTACCGCGGCGGCGGGTCGCTGTTCGAGGACGGACGGCTGGAGGAAACGCTGGGCGCGGAATTCGCGCGCCAGGCGTTGCGTATCGACCACAGTGCGGCAGGATTGCGCCTGTCCGGCTGGATCGCACGGCCCGCGTATTCGCGGGCGAGCGCCGACCAGCAGCATCTCTACGTCAACGGGCGCGCGGTGCGCGACCGCAGCATCAGCCATGCGGTCAAGCAGGCCTATGCGGACGTGATGTACCACGGTCGCCAGCCGGCATACGTGCTGTTCCTGGAGCTCGACCCCACGCGCGTGGACGTCAACGTGCATCCCGCCAAGCACGAGGTCCGCTTCCGCGACGGACGCCTGCTGCACGAGTTCGTCTACCGGACCCTGCAGGGGGCGCTGGCCGACACCCGCGCCGGTCTCGGCGCGGCGGTGGCATCGGAGGCGTCATCACTGCAGCCGTTGCCGGCTTCGGCGTTTTCAGCCTCCTGGGCCGGCCCCGTCGAGCCCCGCGAACAGTCCAATCTCGCGCTGCGGGTCGACGAGCTGCGTGCCGGCTACGCGGCGCTCTACGGTGCGGCGGCACCGGGCGTACTGGCCGGGGGTGCGGCCGGCGCGAGCCCTGCGATGCCCGACGCCGACGATCAAGGCATTCCGCCGCTCGGGTTCGCGCTGGCGCAGCTGCACGGCATCTACATCCTCAGCCAGGCCGCGGACGGCCTGGTGGTGGTCGACATGCATGCCGCGCACGAGCGCATCGGCTACGAAAAGCTCAAGGCGGCGCATGACAGCGAAGGCCTGCGCATGCAGCCGCTGCTGGTGCCGCAGACGGTCGCCGTGGCCGAGCGCGAGGCCGATATCGCCCAGCGCGAGGCGGCGGTGCTGGCCGATCTCGGCTTCGATGTCTCGCGCGCGGGGCCGCAGTCGCTGCTGCTGCGGGGTGTCCCCGCGCTGCTGGCGCAGGGCGATACCGAAGCGCTGCTGCGCGACGTGCTGGCCGACCTGCGCGAACACGGCCACAGCCGACGCGTGCGCAGTGCGCGCGACGAGCTGCTGTCGACGATGGCCTGCCACGGCTCGGTGCGTGCCAACCGCAGGCTCACCGTGCCGGAAATGAACGCCCTGCTGCGGCAGATGGAGGAAACCGAACGCTCCGGCCAGTGCAACCATGGGCGTCCGACGTGGACTCGGTTCGGGCTGGCCGAGATCGATCGCTGGTTCATGCGGGGACGCTGATGCGCGGACAGGGGGAACGACGGATGGGATGGCGCTGGCTGTTGATCGCCCTGGTGCTCGTGCTCGCGGGGTGCACGCGCGACGGCGCCGGCGACAGCGGGCCTGCGCCGGTGGACCCGGCCTATCTGCACGGCGAACAGCAGTGGCGGCTGGAGCGCGCACGCGCACTGCAGGCCGATGATGGCTGGACCACGCTGGTCGGCCTGCACTGGCTCGAGCTCAAGGCGCACTACATCGGCAACGGGCCGCGCGCCGGGATCGATCTCGGCATCGGCCCGTCGCGGCTGGCGCTGGTCCAGCAGGAGGCGGGGCAGGTGTACCTCACGCCCGAACGCGACCTCGCACTTACCGCCGATGGCGAACCGCTGCGCGGGCGGGTGCGGCTGCGCCCGGATCGCGACGGGGCGCCGACGCGGATCGGTTTCGATGACGGCCGCGGCGAACTCGGCCTGATCGAGCGCGGCGGCCGCCATGCACTGCGCGTGCGCCACCTCGATGCGCCGGCGCGCAAGCGCTTCGCCGGGTTGCGGTTCTGGTCGCCGGATCCGTCGTGGAGGCTGCAGGGCACGTGGCGGCCGCACCCCGCGGGGCAGACGCTCGAGATCGTCAACATCCTCGGCCAGGTGGAGGCGATGCCGAATCCCGGAGCGGTGGAGTTCGAGCGCGACGGCCGGTCGTGGCGGCTGGAGGCGGTGGACGGCGGCGACACCCTGCTGGTGATGTTCGCCGACGGCACCAGTGGCCACGGCAGCTATGGTGCCGGCCGCTATCTCGACATCCCGCATCCGGGCGACAACCCGCTGGTCCTCGACTTCAACCGCGCCTACAACCCGCCGTGCGCCTACGTCCGTCACGCCACCTGCCCGCTGCCACCGCCCGGCAACCGCCTGCAGCTGGCGATCGAGGCCGGCGAACAGGCGTATCCGGGCCAGGTGCTCTGAAACTTTCCATCGAAGGAACCACCGCATGAACCTGAAGACATCGTTCGCCGCACTCACGCTGCTGGGCGCTCTCGTCGCCGGTGGCGCACCGGCGGCGCAGCCCGCGCCCGCAACGGAACCTGCAGCCGCGGCCAAGGCACCACCGGTGCCGTTGCTGTGGAAGGCCAGCAAGGGCGAGGACTCGGTCAACCTGCTCGGCACCTTCCATCTACTGCGGCCCGACGACTATCCGGTCGCCCCGGCCGTCGACGAGGCACTCCAGGCGTCGCAACGGCTGGTGCTCGAGCTTGATCCGGCGGAGATGAACTCGCCGACGCTCGGTCTGAAGATGGCGCAGGCCGGCATGCGCACCGACGGCACCCTGCTCGACAGCGAACTGCCGCCCGAAACCGCGAAGGCGCTACAGACCTGGCTGGCGGGCAATGCGGCGCGGGTGCAGCCGATGGGGCTGACGGCGCAGAGCGTGCAGATGTTCGAGCCGTGGTTCATCGCCCTGACCGTCACCCTGGTGGAGATGACCGCCCACGGGCTGGACCCCGCCCTCGGGCTCGACAGCCATCTTGCCCAGCGCGCGGCACAGGCCGGCAAGGAGACGCGCGGGCTGGAAACCGGCGAGGCACAGATCGCGTTTCTCGACGGCATGCACCGCCCCGAGCAGCTGCAGTTCCTGCGCGAGGCGCTGGATTCCAGCGGCGAGAAGGGGGCGCAGGAACTCGACCGGCTGCACGACGCCTGGCGTCGCGGCGACGAGCGCACGTTGTGGAACGAGATGGCGGTGCGCATGCGTACGGAGTACCCCGCGCTGTATCACCGCATCAACGTCGCGCGCAATGACGCCTGGTTGCCGAAGATCGAGGCGTTGTTCGCCCAACCAGGAGACAGCCTGGTCGCGGTGGGTGCGCTGCACCTGCTCGGCGAGGACGGCGTGGTCCACAAGCTCCGGCAGCGTGGTTACGAAGTCGAACGCGTGGAACCGGCCACGCCTTGAACCCGACCGATCCCACGCCCGTCTACCGGCGCGCCGTCGATGCGCTGAACCGCAGCGACTGGCCGCGCGCCTACGCGCTGGCATCCTCGCTGCTGCCGCGCTGCGATGACCACGGCGGCGTGCATTTCGTCGCCGGCGTGGCCGCGCTGCACCAGCAGGACAACCGGCGCGCACATGCGCACCTGCAGCGCGCGGTGCAGCTGAGCCCCACGCGCCCGGACTATCTCGCCCAGCTTGCGCGCGTCCTGGCCGGCGCACGGGCCACGCGCGAGGCCCTGGGGGCGGCCCGGCACGCCGTGACCCTTGGCCCGTCGGATGCGGTCACCCTGGACACGCTGGGCGTCGTCTTCAGCCAGTGCAATGCGTACGCGGATGCGGCCGCGATGTTCGCGAAGGCGGTCGAGCTGCAGCCGCGCGCCGCCAACATGCGCTTCAACCTGGCGACGGCACTGATGTTCGTCGGCGACCTCGACGGCGCCGAGCGCGAGTACGAAGCCTGCCTCGCGCTGGAGGCCCGTTACTGGAAGGCGCATCTGGCGGTGTCGCAGTTGCGGCGACAGCAGACCGACCGCAACCACCTCGACCGGCTGCAGGCACTGCTGGCCACCGCCGACGATCCGGCAGGGCGCCTTTACCTCAATCTCGGCCTGGAAAAGGAACTCTCGGATCTCGGCGAGCATGGACGGTCGCTACGCCACCTGCGTGACGGCAAGGCCGCCTGGCGGCACACGCTGGACTACGACATCCGGCACGACCAGCGCGTGTTCGCTGCCGTGCAACGTGCGTTCGATGCCGCAGACCCGCGCCCCGGCCATGACAGCAGCGAGCCGGTGTTCATCCTTGGCATGCCGCGCTCCGGTACCACCCTGGTCGAGCGCATTCTCTCGAGCCATCCGCAGGTCACGTCCGCCGGAGAGCTGCAGAACTTCGGCGTCGTCCTCAAGCGCCTGTCCGCGAGCACCACGCCGCCGATGCTCGACCAGGACACGCTGGCGCGCGCGGCCGGGGTGGACCCGGCCATCCTCGGGCGGCAGTACATCGAAAGCACGCGCCCCCTCACCGGTGGCAGTCCGCATTTCATCGACAAGCTGCCGCACAACTTCCTGTACGCCGGATTCATCGCCCGGGCGTTGCCATCCGCGCGCATGATCTGTCTGCGGCGCGATCCGATGGACACCGTGCTCGGCAACTTCCGGCAGCTGTTCGCACTGACGTCGCCGTACTACAACTACTCGTTCGACCTCGTCGATACCGCACGCTACTACGTGCTGTTCGACCGGCTGATGGCGTTCTGGCACGAACGCCTGCCCGGGCGCGTCCTCGAGGTCCGCTACGAGGACGTGGTGCGCGACCAGGAAGCGCAGACGCGGCGACTGCTCGCGCACTGCGGCCTGCCCTGGGATGACGCCTGCCTCGCGTTCGAGAAGAACGCAGCGCCGGTGGCGACCGCAAGCGTGGTGCAGGTGCGTTCGCCGATCTACGACACCTCCATCGGCCGCTGGAAACGCTACGGCGACGGGCTGGACGATGCGCTGGCGGTGTTGCGCGAAGCGGGGCTGGTCGACGCCTCCGCCTGAGGGGTGCCCGCCCGAGTGTCGCCTGCCGGCGGCAGCAGCACGATGCAATCCACCGGGCAGGCCGGTATGCACAGCTCGCAGCCGGTGCACAGCGGCTCGACCACCACGTGCATGCGCTTGGCGCCGCCGACGATGGCATCGACCGGGCACGCCCTGATGCACTTGGTGCAGCCGATGCAATCGGCTTCCACCACCAGTGCGACCAGTGGCGGCTTGTGCAGTCCGCGGCTGCGGTCATAGGGCCTGGCCGGGCGACCGGTCGCGTGCGCCAGCGCGCGCGCGCCGGCGTCGCCGCCGGGTGGGCAACGGTCGATATCCGCCGTGCCCAGCGCCATCGCTTCCGCGTACGGGCGACAGCCGTCGAAGCCGCACTGGCCGCACTGGGTCTGCGGCAGCAGGCGGTCGAGGCGTTCGACGAGCAGGGCGGGAGCGGTCATTCGTGACGGGTGCACGGGCAGGGCCCGCATTATCGCGCCGCCGGCGGGGGCCTGCAGGCTCAGGCGATGCGCCGACCGCGATACCAGCGTTCATGGGCCAGGGCCATCATCGGCCTGTCCTCGCGGCTGTCGCCGTACGCATACACCCGCGTGAAGCCTGCGGGATCGAAGCGCGCACGGATCCTCCGCGCCTTGTGGGGCCCCAGGTCATCGCCCTCGTAGCGGCCGGTCAGGCGGCCGTCGATCTGTTCCAGCCGGTTGCAGACGAGGTCGAACCCGTGCGTCGCGCACCACGGCGCGAGGTACAGATCGATCGATGCCGAGACCAGCACGAGCAGATGGCCCTGCGCGCGATGCCAGTCAATGCGCTGCAGCGCTTCGGGCCGCACCAGACCGGGCAGTTCCTCGCGGGCATAGGTGTCGGCGAGGCCTGTGATGTCGCCGGCGTCACGCCCGGCGAACGCGAAATGCGTCACCCGGCGACGGATGGCCGCCGCGGACACCAGACCGGCCCTGTAGCCGACCAGCCAGGGGCCGATCGCCCAGCGTGCGCCGGCCAGCTGCTCCGGCGTGGCGACACGGCGCAGGAAGCGCGCGTAGGTGTCGCAACGGGTGACGGTGTGGTCGAAATCGAACAGCGCCAGATGGCGCGACCGGCCATCCATGGCGACCCGGCTCAGCGCACGGGCATACCGGGTGCCGCGGCATCGTCGGCCGACAGCAGCGCCAGTGCACCACCGTCGAAGCCGGCCGACAGGATCATTCCTTCGCTGAGGCCGAAGCGCATCTTGCGCGGCGCGAGGTTGGCAATGAACACCACATTGCGACCCACCAACCTGTCGGGTTCGCCATAGCTTGCGCGGATGCCGGAGAAGATCTGCCGGGTACCGAGGTCGCCGGCGTCGAGCTCGAATCGCAGCAGCTTGTCGGAGCCTTCGACGAATTCGCAGGCGAGTACCTTGCCGATCCGCAGGTCGAGTCTGGCGAAGTCGTCGATGCCGATGGTCGGGGTGTTCGTGCCGGTGGTGTCGGCGGGAGCTGGCGCAGGCTTCGCCGACGCTGGGGGCGCGGGCGTGGCGGCGGCGGCCGCGGGCTGGTTGAGGGTGTCGCGGGAGGCTTCGGTCATGGTGTCGATGAGCTTGGGATCGATGCGGGTGAACAACGGCGCGTAGGGCTGGATGACGTGGTCGCGCAGCGGTTGCGCCAGTTCATCCCAGCCAGCGACCGGTGCGGACAGGAAGGCCTCGGCCTCCGCGGTGGTGCGCGGCAGGATCGGCTTGAGCGCACCCGCCAGCACGCGGAAGAGATTGAGGCCCTGGCTGCAGACCGCCTGCAGTTCGGCATCGGCATGATCCTGCTTCGCGATCACCCATGGCTTGCGCTCGTCGATGTAGCGGTTGGCCTCGTCGGCGAGCGCCATCGTCTGCCGGATCGCGCTGGCCGGGTCGTTGCGGGCGTAGGCCTCGCGGATTGGCGCCAGCGCGGCGACGAAGCGGTCGTACTGCGCGGGGTCGGGCAGCGCACCGGCGAGGCGGCCGTCGAAGCGCTTGTGGATGAAACCGGCGCAGCGGCTGGCCAGGTTGACGAACTTGCCGACCAGGTCGGCATTCACCCGTGCCACGAAGTCGCCCAGATTGAGGTCGAGATCGTCGACCCCGCCAGATGACTTGGCGGCGAAGTAGTAGCGCAGCGCCTCGGGCTCCAGCCCGCTCTCGAGGTAGGTCCGCGCCATCACGAAGGTGCCGCGCGACTTCGACATCTTGGCGCCGTCGACGGTCAGGTAGCCGTTGACGTGCAGCCGCGTCGGCGCGCGGTGGCCGGCACCGTGCAGCACCGCCGGCCAGAACAGGCCGTGGAAGTTGACGATGTCCTTGCCGATGAAATGGTGCAGCTCGATGTCGGAACCGGGCTCGAGAACGCGCTCGAAGTCCTCGCCGTTGCGCTCGCACAACGCCTGGTAGCTGGAGAGATAGCCGATCGGTGCGTCCAGCCACACGTAGAAGTACTTGCCGGGATGGCCGGGGATCTCGAAGCCGAAATAGGGCGCATCACGGGAGATGTCCCACGCGCGCAGGCCGCCCTCGGCATCCAGCCACTCCATCAGCTTGGCCTTGACGCCGGGCAGCGCCACGTCGCCGGCGAGCCACTCGCGCAGGAAGCTTTCGAAGTGACCGACCTCGAAGAAGAAGTGCTCGGAGTCGCGCAGTTCCGGCGCCACGCCCGACAGCACCGAGCGCGGTTCCCGGAGGTCGGTGGGGGCGTACGTGGCGCCGCAGGACTCGCAGTTGTCGCCGTACTGGTCCGGCGTGGCGCAGTTCGGGCAGATGCCCTTGATGTAGCGGTCGGGCAGGAACATGCCCTTGGCCGGGTCGTAGAACTGCGCCACCGAGCGCCGGCTGATGTGGCCGGCGGCGTCCAGGCGCGCGTAGAAGCGCTCGGTCAGTGCGCGGTTGGCGGCCGAATGGGTGGAGTCGTAATGGTCGAAGGCCACGCCGAATGCGGCGAAGTCGGCCTCGTGGCCTGCCTGCACCCCGGCGATGAAGGCCTCCGGGGTGACTCCGGCCTTTTCCGCGGCCAGCATGATCGGCGTGCCGTGGGTGTCGTCCGCGCATACGAAACGCACCACGTCACCGGCAAGCCGCCGTGCGCGTACCCAGATGTCGGCCTGGATATAGCCGACCAGGTGCCCGAGATGCAGCGGGCCATTGGCATAGGGCAGGGCGGTGGTGACGAGGGCGTGGCGCGACATGGACGGCATCGGTGCAGGAGGCCCGCGATTATCGCATGCGGATCCGGCATGGCCGGCGCGCGGACAGGTCATGCTGCGCCTGCAGTCCGTTGAAACGGAAACGGCCCGGCGTGTGCCGGGCCGTTCCAGGGTGCACGCAGGAGCGTGTTACTCGCGCTGCCAGACCTGCTCGCGGCAGATGAAAGCCACGCAGCCGGAGACGCCCAGGCGGTTGTTGTCGATCAGCTGGGCCTTGGACCGGTAGGTCTTGCCCTTGCTCGGGTCGAGGATGGTGCCGCCGGCCCAGGCATTGGTACCGTCCGCGCGCAGGCCCCACAGGATGGTCATGCCCTGGATCGGCTTGTCCTTGTTGGCACCGGTGCAGCGGTCGCAGGTCGGGTTCGGACCCCGGTCGGACTGCAGGATCTCGACCACCGTGCCCGACAGCGAGCCGTCGTCGAGCTGGCGGATCTCCACGATCGACTTGGCACGGCCGGTCTCGTCGTCGATCGTCTTCCAGCGACCGGTCGGGCCGGACTGGGCGAACGCCACGGCCGGCAACAGACCCAGGAGCAGGACCCACTTGGAAAGCTTCATCGTGTTCTCCGTATCGCGGATGGCCCGCCTGGGCCGGAAAGATAAGCGCCTCGCGTACGCGAGTCCATGAAGACAGCGACCCCGCCGTGGCGGGGTCGCTGGTGGCGCAACTCAGGTGATCAACGCTGACCGAACAGGTAGCGCGCCTCGAGGTAGACGGCGCGCCCGTACACGTTGAAGTTGTCTTCGTTGTACGGAGCCCCGGTGGTGCCCGGGTAGGACCAGTCCATCGGCGGCATCTTGTTGAACAGGTTGTTCACCAGCAGCGAGAACTGGAGCTCGTCGATCGGCGAGAACGACACCGTTGCGTTGTACACCAGGTGCGAGGGCAGCTTGCGTGCCAAGGGGTTGTCGTAGTCGCCATCAACCTCGGCCCGGTAGTTCGGCGTCTTGTCGAACCAGTTCGCATACAGCGTGGTCGCCCAGCGGTCGGTGGACCACGTCACCGATGCATCGGCCTTGCGGCGGGGGTCGGCACTCCAGTACGGATCGTTCAGCAGATCGATATTGGGGTCTTCCGCATACTGCTGGTACTGGTGGTCGAGCTTCTGCGTGTAGTTGCCGCGGAAGGACAGGGCACCGATGCCGACATCCATCGTGTAGTTCAGCCCGGCGGTGACCGCCTCCAGCGTCTGCCGGGACACGTTGATCTTGGGCGTGTAGATCTCGGTGACGAGGTTGGTGGCGGGGTTGCGGGTGATCTGCGACAGGGTGGCGGTGCAGAGCTGCGAGTTGATGTCGTCGATCCCCGTGCGGCAGCGGTATTCCTGCAGCATCAGGTTGTTCGAGCTCTGCTGGGTGACCTCGTCGGAGATGTCCCAGTTGTGGTAGTCGACGTTGAACGACATGCGCGGGATCGGCGACCACACCACGCCCAGGCTCCAGACATCCGCGTTGATCGGCTGCAGGTCCAGGCTGCCTTCCTGGGTGCCGAATACCTGGCGGTTGCTCAGTGCCGCAGGGCATTGAGACGTGTTGCCCGGTTCGAAGCCCAGCTGGGCGCAACGGTAGTAGTCGGTCACGAAGGTGTAGTAGCCACTCTCGCCCTGGTAGAGATCCGACAGCGTGGGCGAGCGGAATGCGGTGCCGTACTTGCCGCGCACGAGCAGTTCGTCGATGGGGCGGTACTCGAGGCCCAGGCTGTAGGTGGGCTTGTCGATGGTCGCCCCGCCGTCGGGCTTGAAGGCGTCATAGCGGCCCGACAGGGTGACAGTCAGCGGTTCCAGCACGGGCATGCGCAGCTCCGTGGTCAGCGCGTAGCGGTCGCGTTCACCTCCACCCGAGACCGCCGTGGTGCCCCAGATCGTGCCGTCCAGATAGCCCGGGTCGGGGTCGTAGCGCCATTCCTGGCTGCCCGCCTCGGCCACCACCGCAAGGCCGGCGTCGCCGCCGGGCATCCCGAAGAGCTGGGCGTTGGTGATCTGGAAGCGCAGCATCTGGTCGACCGTCTTCGACTTCGAGGTCGCGTAGCCGGTCAGGCGCCCGAAGTCCTCCGGCGACATCGGCTGGTAGAACGCCGCGTAGTCGGGGGAGTAGACCGGGTAAGCGTCGTAGTAGGGGTCCAGACCGAGCTGCGGCCCAAGCACGCGGTCACGGAAGTAGGCATCCATGGGGCCCGCCCAGCGCACGAAGCCGACCTCGTCGAGCTTGTAATCGGTGCGGGTGAACCCGACGTCGTAGTCCCACGTGGACTCGCCCAGCACGCCGTTGATGCCAAGCGACACCCGTGTCGACTTGCTTTCGTCGTACTGCATCGAGTTGTTGAACCCGCCGGGTCCCATGTCTTCCGGTGCGAACGCGCGCTGCAGGCTGACAAAGTCGTCCAGGTCGGGGTCGTAGTAGTAGTACCCCATCGACTCGGTGTTGCTGCCCCACCAGGTGTAGTTGGAGCCGACGTGGTAGCCGACCTTCTCATCCGAATGCAGCACGTTTGCATAGAGCTGGGTGCTGTCGTTGAGCTCGAAGGTCAGGTTGCCGTAGACCTGGGCGGCCTCCTTGCTGTTGCGCAGGGTGCGGTAACCCGGAGTCGAGAACGAGCCGCAGTAGTACTCGTCGCCGAAGCCCGGACGCCGTTGCAGTCCGACGGTGCCGCCGAACTGGCCGGTGACGTTCGCGCAGTTGTTCGGGTCGAGGAACCGGTAGCTGTTGAACGGGCTGACCACGAGGTAGTCGCGGCTGGCCAGGGGGGCCGAGGTGCCGTTGGTGTTGAACTGGCTCGTCAGCTCGCGGTCGTAGGCCCAGATCGCGTCACGATCCTCGTACTGGATGCCCAGCAGGGCATTGGTGCGGCCGTCGGTGGACTGGAAGCCGGTCGCGAAACTCGCACGGAAGCTGTTGCCGCCCCCTTCGCTGTAGGTGCCGCCGCGGATGTTGAGCGCCGAGCCGTTCATCTCCTTCTTGAGGATGACGTTGATCACGCCGGCGATCGCATCGGAACCGTAGAGCGAAGACTGTCCGCCCGGCAGGATCTCGATGCGTTCGATCAGGTCGACCGGAATGCCGCTGATGTTGTTGAACGTGTCACTGCCGTTGTAGAGGGCAGGGTAGTTGGCCATCGGGCGGCCATCGATCAGGTATTTGACGTAGCCGGGCGGCAGGCCGAACAGGCTGATGGTCTCGGCGCCCTGGGTGAATGACGCCGACGACTGCGAGCCCTGCACGCCGCCGGTGGAGAAGGCGCTCTGCTGCAGGATGTCGGCGACGCTGGCGAAGCCGCGTGCCTGGATGTCCTCGGCGGTGATCACGGTCACCGGGGTGAAGGTCTCGATCTGCGCCTGCGGAATCAGCGAGCCCGTGACGGTGACCCGGTCCAGCGTGCGGGCGGATTGCGCGTCCTGCGCGGCCTCGTCCTGCGCCATGACGGCGGCGGAGGGGATCATCAGAGCGGCGACAAGCGCCGTGCTCAGCCGCGAGCGGCGTGCTGCATGAACTTTCATTCAGTAATCCTGTTCTGCAAATGGATGAAAAAAAAGGACTTTTTTCCAACAGCCATGTTGTCAAGACGCATTCCGCCGGCAACGGACCGAACCTAACACGAGCGTAACGCGGATGTCACACCGTGATGGGTGGGACAATCAGGCTCCTTCTGCTGCAGGTGTGTCGTTCCATGCAAATCAAGCCCCGGGCGCCGCAGGGCACCCTGTCCCCTCTGCCCCGCATCCGGAACATCATCGCGGTGGGTTCCGGCAAGGGCGGGGTCGGCAAGTCCACCACCGCGGTCAACCTGGCGCTTGCGCTCGCGGCCGATGGCGCACGCGTCGGCGTGCTGGACGCCGATGTCTACGGCCCGAGCATCCCGGTGATGCTGGGCCTGTCAGGCCGGCCCGAGAGCCCCGACAGCAAGCACATCGAGCCGATGCGCGCGCATGGCATCGAAGCGATGTCGATCGGATTCCTGGTCGAGGCCGACACCCCGATGATCTGGCGCGGGCCGATGGCGACCTCGGCACTGCAGCAGCTGCTCAACGACACCCTGTGGGGCGGCGATGCCGGCCTGGATTACCTGGTGGTCGACCTGCCGCCCGGGACCGGGGACATCCAGCTGACGCTCGCGCAGAAGATCCCGGTCGCCGGGGCGGTCGTCGTCACCACGCCGCAGGACGTGGCCACCCTGGATGCGCGCAAGGCGCTGCGCATGTTCGAGAAGGTCTCGATTCCGGTGCTCGGCCTGGTGGAGAACATGGCCCAGCACGTGTGCTCGAACTGCGGGCACGTCGAGCACCTGTTCGGCGAGGGTGGTGGCCGGCGAATGGCCGGGCAGTACGGGGTACCGCTGCTGGGCGCGCTGCCGCTTGATCGGGTGATCCGCGAGCAGGGCGATGCGGGGGCGCCGGTGGTGGTGGCCTCCCCGGGGGCCGCCGTATCGAAGGCGTATCTCGATGTCGCGCGACGGCTGGTCGAGGAACTGGAGAAGCGCCCGCGCGCGTCGATGCCGATCGGGGCGTCACTCGTCTGACGGCGGGCGGAACGCGCCGATAGCGCGCCCCAGAAGAAGGAGCCCGGCGAACCGGGCTCCGGGTGACACGTGACGCAGGTGGATCAGAAGCGGTAGGTCGCCCCCCAGGTACACGTAGCGGCCCACGCTGTCGTACAGCGTGGTGCCGTCCGGGCCGCTGGTGGCCGTCACGCCTTGGCCGGAATCGGCACTCCCGCAACGACGTCCCCGCAGGTCCGCACGCGTGAGACCCGGATCGCGTGGGCATCGTCCGCGCGCCGCTCTACAATCCCAGCCCCTCCGATGCGAGCCTGAACGCCGATGACCATCAAGAGCGACCGTTGGATCCGCCGCATGTCCGAGCAGCCCGGTGGGATGATCGAGCCGTTCGAGGCGGGGCAGATCAAACAGGATGCAGGTGGCCAGCGGATCGTCAGTTACGGCACGTCGAGCTATGGCTACGACGTGCGTTGCTCGCGTGAATTCAAGGTCTTCACCAACATCAACTCGACCATCGTCGACCCCAAGCACTTCGATCCGAAGAGCTTCGTCGACATCGAATCGGATGTGTGCATCATCCCGCCGAACTCGTTTGCGCTGGCGCGTACGGTCGAGTACTTCCGCATTCCGCGCGACGTGCTGGTGGTGTGCCTGGGCAAGAGCACCTATGCGCGCTGCGGGATCATCGTCAACGTGACGCCACTCGAGCCCGAGTGGGAAGGGCATGTGACGCTGGAGTTCTCCAATACCACCCCGCTGCCCGCGCGCATCTACGCCAACGAGGGCGTTGCGCAGATGCTGTTCTTCCAGTCCGACGAGGTCTGCGAGACGTCCTACCGCGATCGTGGTGGCAAGTACCAGGGGCAGACCGGGGTCACCCTGCCGCGTACCTGAGGCGCTACCCCTCGCCGGCGGGATCCGCGATCGCGCGCTGGAAGCCGCGGATCCGTTCGACCAGTGCTTCCGGTGCGTACGGGCGCGCAGCGAGGCGGCCCCAGACCGGCGCCGGCCATGCGGGATCGCCGTGGAAACGGGCGATCACGTGCACGTGCAGCTGCGGCACCATGTTGCCCAGCGCAGCGACGTTGAGCTTGTCCGGGCGCACCGCCGCACGCAGCAGGCGCGAAGCGAAGTCGATCTCGTCGGTGAGCTGGCGGCGCTGCTCGCGGCCAAGGTCGATCAGTTCGACCGCATCCGCGACGCGCGGGACCAGGACCAGCCAGGGATAGTTGGCATCGTCGATCAGCCGCAGTTCGCACAGGGCGAGGTTCGCCAGCGGATGGCTGTCGGCAGCCAGTTGCGGGTGCAGGCGGTAGCTGGAATCCATGGTCATTTCCCGGGCAGGGCACGGCGCAGGAACGCGAGCGTGCGCTGGTGGGCGAGTGAAGCCGCTGCGGGTACGTAGTGCCGCGGATCGACGTCACGGTTGAAGCCGTGGCCTGCATCGTCGTAGACGTGCAGTTCCGCCGTGGGATACGCGCGGCGGTGGCGCTCGATGTCTTCGGCGGGAATGGCCGGGTCATGCGCGCCGAAATGGAACTGCATGGGCGCGCGTAGCGGCTCGTGGAGAAACGGCAGTGAACGCGCGCCGTAGTAACCGGTGGCAGGCAGGCCGGACCGCGTGTTGGCGAGCAGCGCGACGCTCCCACCCCAGCAGAAGCCCACCACCGCGACCTTCAGGCCTTCTGCGTGCAGCACGCCCGCGGCGGCCTCGACCAGCGCCACCGCGCGATCGAAGCCGAGTGCGCCGGCAAGTTCACGCCCGCGCGCGAAGCCGTCGTCGTCATAGCCCAGCTCGACGTCGCGCTGAACCGGGTCGAACATGGCGGGTGCGATGGCCGCATACCCCTCCGCGGCGTAGCGGTCGACGACGCTGCGCATATGCGCATTGACGCCGAAGATCTCCTGCACCGCCACGAGGCCGGTCCGGGGCGTGCCCGCGGGTCGCGCGCACCATCCCGCGATGCTGCCGTGTGCGGAGTCGATCACGATCTCCATGCCCATGCCGTGCTCCTGCCCGGATCACCCGGATTCTAGCGGCGCAGCGGGGTCCGCGGCGTGGCTGAACCGCCTGCCGCAGGCGCGGAGAGGCGGCTCCGGGGCACCGTATAATGGCCGGTCGCGCGCGTCACCTTCACGGTCCCCATGTCCACCTCCATGTCTTCCCGGAACCCCGGCCCCAGGGTCGGTTTCGTCAGTCTCGGATGCCCCAAGGCGCTGGTCGACTCCGAACGCATCCTCACCCAGCTGCGGGTGGAGGGCTACGACCTCGTGCAGAGCTACGACGACGCCGACGTGGTGGTGGTCAACACCTGCGGCTTCATCGATGCCGCCGTCGAGGAATCGCTCGATGCCATCGGCGAGGCCATGGCCGAGAACGGCCGCGTCATCGTGACCGGGTGCCTGGGCAAGCGCGAGGCGCTGATCCGCGAGGCGCATCCGGACGTGCTGTCGATCAGCGGGCCGCAGGACTACGCCAGCGTGATGACGGCCGTGCATGCTGCCGCACCGCCGCGCGTGGATCCGTTCCTCGACCTGGTACCGCTGCGCAGCGACGACGACACCGGTATCAAGCTGACCCCGAAGCATTACGCCTACCTGAAGATTTCCGAGGGCTGCAACCACCGTTGCAGCTTCTGCATCATCCCGTCGATGCGTGGCGATCTGGTGTCGCGCCCGGTCGACGAAGTGCTGCGCGAAGCCGAACGGCTGGTGCGCGGCGGCGTGCGGGAGCTGCTGGTGGTGTCGCAGGACACCTCCGCCTATGGCGTCGACCTGCGTTACGCCGAGCGCGAGTGGCGTGGGCGCGCGTGGCAGACGCGGATGAAGGCCCTGTGCGAAGGCCTGGCGGAACTGGATGTGTGGGCGCGCCTGCACTATGTCTATCCGTATCCGCACGTCGACGAGATCATCCCGCTGATGGCGGAAGGCAGGCTGCTGCCCTACCTCGATATCCCGTTCCAGCACGCAAGCCCGCGCATCCTCAAGCTGATGAAGCGCCCGGGGGCCGTGGACCGCACGCTGGAGCGCATCCAGCGCTGGCGCGCGATCTGCCCGGAACTGACGATCCGCTCGACCTTCATCGTCGGCTTCCCCGGCGAAACCGAAGCCGAATTCGAGGCGCTGCTGGATTTCCTCGACGAGGCCCAGCTCGACCGCGTCGGCGCGTTCGCGTACTCGCCGGTCGATGGTGCAACGGCCAACCTGTTGCCGGACCCGGTCGACGAGGCGGTCAAGCAGGAGCGCCTGGCGCGTTTCATGGAGCGCCAGGCGGCGGTCTCGGCCGCGCGGCTGGAGGCACGCGTAGGCAGCGTGCAGCGCTGCCTTGTCGATGCCATCGACGGTGACCTCGCGTTCGCGCGTTCCGCGGCCGATGCACCGGAGATCGACGGACTGGTGCAGATCCAGGACGGTGCCGCGGCAGGCCTCGTGCCCGGCGATTTCGTCGACGTGCGCATCCTCGGCAGTGACGAGCACGACCTCTATGGCGAGGTGGAATCCGCGTCGCTGCCGGTGCTCGGCACCGCCTGATTCACGGCGGGGAGACCGCGGGTGGGAGAGACTCTTCAGCCCCCCTCACCGGAGAGTCCCCATGGCCAATGCCAGGCGTGTTGCCATCCTTGCCACCCACGGTTACGAGCAATCGGAACTGATGGAACCACGCCGCCGCCTGAAGGAGGCCGGCTTCGACGTCGAGGTGGTCTCCACCGAGAAGGGCGAGATCCGGGGCTGGAAGGAAAAGGATTGGGGTGACAGTGTCGCGGTCGACCGCGCGCTCGGGGATGCCAGCGCCGACGACTACGACGCGCTGGTCCTGCCCGGCGGCGTGATCAATCCCGATACGCTGCGTGGCGAGGCCGACGCCGTTGCTTTCGTGCAGGCCTTCGACCGGGCGGCCAAGCCGCTGGCGGCGATCTGCCATGGTCCGTGGCTGCTGGTCGAAGCCGGAGTGGTCAAGGGTCGGCAGGTGACCTCGTACCAGTCCATCCGCACCGACATGCAGAACGCCGGGGGCGAATGGCGTGATGCCGAGGTGGTGACCGATGGGCATCTCATCACCAGCCGCAAGCCGGACGACATCCCGGCCTTCACCGAGGCGTTGATCAAGGCGCTTTCGTAAGGCCGCGCTCGCCTACTGGTGGGCAGACCCGTCGCGTGCGTAGTTCACGTCGACGATCACAAAGGTCACCGGCCCCGCCGGCAGCATCGCCTCGACCTCGTCGTCGAGGCGCTTGCGCAGCAGCGCACGCGCCAGTGGCGAATCGATGCTGATCAGGCCGTCGCGCGCGTCGGTTTCGTCGGGCCCGACGATGCGGTAGTGGTGCACCTCGCCGGTGGCGGCGTTTTCCAGTTCCACCCGCGCGCCGAAGAAGACCGTGCCCGGATCGGAAGGCGCCTCGTCCACCACGCGCAGCTGTTCCAGCCGCTTCGACAGGTAGCGCACGCGGCGGTCGATCTCGGCGAGCTGCTTCTTGCGGTAGGTGTACTCGGCGTTTTCCGACCGGTCGCCCTCGGCCGCCGCGGCCGCCAGCGCCCGCACGACCTCTGGCCGCCGCTGTCGCCACAGCTCGTCCAGTTCGCGTTTCAGCCGCTCGTGACCCTCGCGGGTGATCAGCGCGGTGCTCTTTTCCGGCGGCGGCCGCCAGCGTCCCATCAGTCCGCCCTCACCAGCAGCATCGGTTCGGCATCGTCCATCGGTGCATCGGGCAGCAGGCGCAATGCGTCCTCGCCGTGCCATTCGAAGACACGATGGCCGTGCCCGTGGTCATCCGCGAGCAGGATGGCGCGGCCGTCATCGCTGGCGTACCAGACGCCGGCATGCTTGATGGTGGCCTCGCCGTTGGCGTGGCGTTCGACCAGGTCGAACCCGCCATCGGCACGCAGGTGCAGGGTGGCGTCGAGCACCAGCGTGTCCTCGCAGCCATCGCAGGGCAGGGTGCCCGAGAACACGCCTTCCACGACGTCGTGCAGCGCTTCGGACGCGTTGTCGGAGGGTGCGGTGGGCGGCCCGGCGAGTGCGTTTTCCGCGATCGTCGGCCGGGCGGCCGCGGCCTCTGCGACGGGTGCCGGATCGCTCGCGGGGTCACCGGTGCAGGCCGCCAGCAGCAACAGGCACAGTGCGGGGCCAGCCGGAAATGCGGCAATGCGCGGGAGGGGGCGACGGACCCGCATGCTCGCCTCAGCGACGCCCGGCGGGAAAGCTGCCGAGCACCCCGCGCACGATGCGATTGGTGATCGTGCGTGCCGCCTGCTTGCCGGCCGCCTCGATCACGCCCTGGCGGCGGCTGGTGCCGAACAGCCACTCGTTGATGCGCCTGCCGATGCCGCCCTCGTCGGGCGCGGGCGCCTTCGCGGCCACGGGCGAGCCCGCCTGCGCATCGGCGCGGCGCGCCAGCAGTTCCGCTGCGGATTCGCGATCCACCGTGGTCTCGTATTTCGCGCCGACCGGGCTGCTGGCGCGCAGTCGCGCACGCTCGTCATCGCTGATCGGCCCCATCCGGCAGCGCGGTGGTGCGACCAGCGTGCGCTCGACCGGCGAGGGCACCGCACGCGATCGGTCGGTGTCCTGCAGCGTGGAGACCAGTGCCTCGCCCGTGCCGAGTTGCGCGATCGCCTGTTCGACGTCGAGCGCGGGGTTGGCGACGAAGGTTTCAGCCGCGGTGCGCACGGCCTTCTGGTCGCGCGGGGTGAATGCCCGCAACGCGTGCTGCACCCGGTTGCCTAGCTGGCCGAGGATCTCGCCCGGCACGTCGTCCGGGAACTGCGAGCAGAAGTACACGCCCACGCCCTTGGACCGGATCAGCCGCACCACCTGCTCGATGCGCTGGCGCAACGACGCCGGGGCATCGCGGAACAGCAGGTGCGCCTCGTCGAACACGAACACCAGTTTCGGGCGCTCGGGATCGCCGACTTCGGGCAGGGTCTCGAACAGTTCCGACAGCAGCCACAGCAGGAAGGTCGAATACAGCCGGGGCTTGAGCACCAGCTGGTCGGCAGCCAGGATGCCGACCACGCCGCGACCGGTGTGGTCGACGCGCATCAGGTCGTGCAGTTCCAGCGCGGGTTCGCCGAAGAAGGCCTCTCCGCCATCCTGCGACAGCCGCAACAGCGCGCGCTGGATGGCCGCCACGGTCTGCGCGCTGACCAGCCCGTACTCGGTGGAGATGCTCCGGCGTTCCTCGGCCACCCGTGCCAGCAGAGCACGCAGGTCGGCGAGGTCGAGCAGCAGCAGACCACGGTCGTCGGCAAGCTTGAACACGATGTCGAGCACGCCGGCCTGGGTGTCGTTGAGTTCGAGGATGCGCGACAGCAGCAACGGGCCCATCTCGCTGACCGTGGTGCGCACCGGGTGCCCCAGGCGCCCGTACAGGTCCCAGAAGATCGTCGGGCAGCCCTCCGGGCGGTAGTCCCCGATACCGATCGCGGCCACGCGCTCGCGCAGCTTCGCGCTGTCCTCGCCCGGCATGGCCAGGCCGGCGACATCACCCTTCACGTCGGCGATGAAGACCGGCACGCCAATGCGGGAAAAGCCTTCGGCCAGCGTCATCAGGGTCACCGTCTTGCCGGTGCCGGTGGCACCCGCCACCAGGCCATGGCGGTTGCCATAGCGGGGCTGCAGCACCACCGCGGCACCTGATGCGGTGGTCGTCGACCTGCCAACGAGGATCGGATCCATGAATGCTCCCGCGCATCTGACCCCGGCGATTCTACGTGAGCCGACCGCGGCGCTGGCCGCCCTGGTTTGCCCGCGTGCGCCGGTCGCCGCTACCCTGCCGCTCCCGTTGCCGTCGAACACCGCATGTCTCGCGCATCCTCGTCTTCAGCCTTCCGTGCCCGCCGTCTTCCGGCCTGCCTGCTGCTCGCCGTCATCGCACCGCTGTTGGTGGTCACCGATGCATCCGCGCAATCGCGCCGCGACCGCGCCGCCGCGGAGACCCTGCAGGCCCGCATGGACCAGGCCGAACTGCGCTACCGCGAAGCGATGGTGCGGGTGCGCAACGAGGAGCCGGGCGCTGCCGCCGAAGGCGACGCCGCACTCGAGGACATGGAGGACGTGATGGTGGAATGCGGCCGCCAGCGCGGCTGCGATCCGGTGGCCTACGTCACCACCTTCAAGCGCCTGCTGAAAGCCGGCGCGGATTCGGCGAACGTACCGGCCGAGGGCGAGGAGTCCGATCCGTTCGATCCCGATCCCGACCGCATGGGCACCCTGCCGGGCACAGCCAGCGTTCCCGCGGGCGCGCAGGCCGCGGCACTGCTGACCGATGGCCAGCGGTTCGCCACCATGGTGCAGTTCAACCCGGCGGTGCAGGAAGGCATTCGCCGGTGGTTGACCGACATGCGCGTGCAGCTGCTCACCAGCTACGAGAACTACCAGTACATGCGTCCGCAGATGTGGCCCAACTTCGAGAAGGCCGGGCTGCCGGAGGCTTTGCTGTTCGGCATCCTGGCCAAGGAATCCAACGGCCGCGTGCATTCCACCTCGCGTGCCGGGGCCGCCGGGCCGATGCAGTTCATGTATGCGACCGGCCGCCGGTTCGGCATCGGCCCCGACGCCACCGGCTTCGATACCCGCTACGACCCGTACGCCGCGTCGCAGGCCAGTGCGGCCTACCTGACCGAGCGCATGCGCGAGCTCGACAACAACATCGAACTCGCGCTGGCCGGCTACAACGGCGGCGAGGGCCGCGCGCGTCGGGTGTTCAACGAGGGTGGAGTCAACTTCTGGGACGAATCTGTCTACAGCCAGTTCCCGCCGGAAACCCGCGACTACGTGCCGATGGTGATCGCCGCGGCGTGGCTGTTCCTGCACCCGCGTCGTTACGGGCTGGAATTCCCGGATGTCGATACGCGCCCTGCGGTGCTGGCGCTGCAGAAGCCGGCGTCGATCTACGAGCTGACGATCTGCCTGGGCAGCAGCGGGTCGGCGCCCGGTTACATGCGCGTGCTGCGCAATCTCAACCCGCGCTACCGCGCCGACGAGGTGATTCCGGCAGGCACCCAGCTCAACGTCACCGCGCGCGTGGTCAACCTCTACAACCGCTGGTGCACGCGCGGCTCGCGTGCGCAGCTCGCGCACGAACTGGTGCGCAGCGATCCGGCCCATGCGGTGGTGCGCCTGGGTGCGGTGGAGCCGATGCGCACGCCGGCGGCGGCGTCGGCTGTTCCCGCCGCCGTGGTGGCGGACACGCCCGCGGCCCGCAGGCATCGCGTCAACCGGGGCGAAACCCTCGGGCGCATCGCCCAGCGCTATGGCTGCGACCTCGGCACGCTGGCGCGCGCCAACGAATTGCGCGCGCCGTCGTATGCCATCCGCCCGGGACAGGAACTGACCCTGGCCGGTTGCAGCGGTTAGGGTTTGTCGCGCAGCGGCGTGGCCGCGCGGCGGTGAGTTCAGGCCGCGCGCGTGGCGAGCCGCTGGCCCAGCCGAACCGCCACTTCCGGGCCCAGTGCCGGCGAGAGCGTGGCCACGCCCGGCGGCAGCAGCACGATCACCGTCGATCCGTAGTTGAAGCGCGCCATCTCCGCGAAGCGCTCGATGACGATGCCGCGCCCGCGGTAGTCCTTGCGGGTGATGCTGCGCGCGTACTTCGGGATCTCCACGCCGCTCCAGATGGTCTCGACCCCGGACACCAGCAGTGCGCCCACCATCACCATCGCCATCGGCCCGAAGTCGGTGTCGAAATGGCAGACCAGGCGCTCGTTGCGCGCGAACAGCCGTGGGACCGCGGCCACCGCGGACGGTCCCACGCTGAACAAACGGCCGGGGACGTGCACCGTTTCGCGCAGCTCGCCGGTCCATGGCATATGGACGCGGTGGTAGTCGCGCGGCGACAGGTAGATGGTGGCGAACAGGCCGCCATCGAAGGCTTCGGCATCCGCATCGCTGCCCAGCAGCTCGCCTGCGGTATAGGAGCGTCCCTTGGCCTGGAAGATGCGGCCGCGCTCGTCGGGGTGGCCGATGGTGCCGCACTGGCTGACACGGCCATCCGCGGGTATCAGCAGGGCGCGCGGATCCGGATCCGCCACGTGCACGCCTTCGCGCAGCGCACGGGTGAAGAACGCATTGAAGCTGGCATAAGCCTGCGGGTCCGACTCGACCGCCTCGCCGAGGTCCACGCCGAAACGGCGGACCACGGTGTCGATCAGCCAGCGCCTGACCCGTGGGTTCTCGGAATAGGCCAGCCGGCGGGCGAGCCCGGACAGCAGGCGATGCGGCAGGACGTGGGTGAGCGGGGTGATCGGATCGAAGGCCATCGGCGTCAGCGTGATTCGGTGAGCAGGCGCAGGTCTGCGGCGATCGCCGCGGGGTCGAACGGTGGCGAGATCACGCCGGCCATCCGCGCCTGCGGGTCGAGCACCGCCATCGCGGCGGAATGATCGATCGTGTACTGGTTGGCCGCGGCGCCCTCGGGGCCCGGGACCTTCATGAACACCAGCGACAGCGAACGCGTAAAGGCTTCCAGCGCGGGAATGTCCGCGGTTGCCGCCAGGGTGTCGCGGTGGAACGCAGCGGCGTACTCGCCCACGCGCTCGGGGGTATCGCGTTCCGGATCGACCGATACGAACAGCACGCGGGGTCGCACGGCATCGGGCAGGTCCTCCCACTGGCGCTGCGCCTGGCCGAGTTCCGCGAGCGTGGTCGGACACACGTCCGGGCAGAACGTGAAACCGATGAACACCACGGTCCAGTGGCCCTGCAGTTCGCCGGGCACCAGCTGGGTGCCATCGGACTGCTGCAGCGAGAACGGCGGCAACGCGCGCGGCTGCGGGAACAGCGTGATCGCCTGCGTCTGCGGCGGGCGGGTGGACGGGTCGGCGAAGTACTTCTGGGCGACCAGCAGGCCGAGGCCCGCGGCCAGCGCGAACACGAGGATGACGATGGTGGTACGACTGAACAAGGCGATATCCACTGGGTTTTGCGCCCATGATACCCGCCGCCCCATATACTTTCCGGTCACCCGGCTTCCCCAGCCCGCCCGCACCCGGGCGGCATCGCGCATGACCGACGAACTGCACACGATCATCGACCTGATCCGCTACGGCGCCAGCCGTTTCAATGCGGCCGGGCTCACCTTCGGCCACAGCTACGACAACGCGCTGGACGAGGCCACCCAGCTCACCCTGCACGCACTGCACCTGCCGCACGACCTGTCGCCGGTCTATGGCCAGGCGCGGGTGACGCTGGCGGAGAAGGAAGAGGTGCTCGGTCTGTTCCTGCGCCGGATCGAGGAGCGCGTGCCGGCCGCCTACCTGACCGGGGAAGCGTGGTTTGCCGGGCTGAGCTTCAGGAGCGACCGCCGTGCGCTGGTTCCGCGGTCGCCGATCGCCGAGCTCATCCTGTCGGGCTTCGAGCCGTGGCTGGGCGGGCGCGAGGTGCGGCGTGCGCTGGACCTGTGCACGGGTTCGGGCTGCATCGGTATCGCGATGGCCCACTACAACCCCGACTGGCAGGTCGATGCCGCCGACATCAGCACCGAAGCGCTCTCGCTGGCGGAAGAGAACAAGGCACGCCTGCTGGCCGACAACCTGCGCCTGATGCACTCGGACCTGTTCTCGGGCCTCGAGGGCGAGCATTACGACCTGATCGTCACCAACCCGCCCTACGTCACCAATGACGAGACCGATGCGCTGCCGCGCGAGTACGGCTACGAGCCGGAACTCGGCCTGCGCGCCGGCGACGATGGCCTCGACCTGGTGCTGAGGATCCTGCGCGATGCGCCGCTGCATCTGACCGAGCACGGGCTGCTGATCTGCGAGGTCGGCGATTCCGAGCGCGCGGTCAACGCGCTGCTGCCGGAGCTGCCGCTGGCCTGGGTGGAATTCAAGGTGGGGCAGATGGGCGTGTTCGTGGTCGAGCGTCGCGACCTGGTCACCCACAACGCGCGCATCGCTGCACTCGCGGCGGAGCGCGAGGCCGTCGGCGTGGCGCCCACGGCCGCAGCCGGCGCGCTGTTCTGATCCGCTGCAGTCCCGACCTCGTCCTGTCCTGACCGCATGTCCAATACCACCGGCCAGCTGTTCCGGGTCACCACGTTCGGCGAATCGCACGGGCCGGCGATCGGCTGCGTGATCGATGGCTGCCCGCCCGGCATCGCGATCGCGCCCGAGGACTTCGCCCACGACCTGGCGCGCCGGGCCACCGGCCGCAGCCGGCATACCTCGGCGCGGCGCGAAGCCGACGAAGTGGAGATCCTGAGCGGCGTGTACGGGGGCGTGACCACCGGTACGCCGATCGCGTTGCTGGTCCGCAACACCGACGCACGCAGCCGGGACTACTCGGCGATCGCGCAGCAGTTCCGGCCCGGCCACGCCGACTGGAGCTACTGGCAGAAGTACGGCATCCGCGATCCGCGCGGTGGCGGGCGTGCGTCCGCGCGCGAAACGACGATGCGCGTGGCGGCCGCGGTGATCGCACGGCGATGGCTGCGCGAGCGCCATGGCGTCGAGGTCCGCGGGCACCTGTCGCGCCTTGGCGAATGGGTTCCCGGCGCGCACGACTGGACCGCGGTCGAAGCCAATCCGTTCTTCTGGCCGGCCCCGGCCGACGTGCCCGCGCTCGAGGCCTACATGGATGCGCTGCGCAGGTCCGGCGATTCGGTCGGCGCCGAGGTCACCGTGGTGGCCGACAGCGTGCCGCCCGGCTGGGGCGCGCCCGTCTACGGCAAGCTCGATGCCGAACTCGCCGCGGCGATGATGTCGATCAACGCGGTCAAGGGCGTGGAGATCGGCGCCGGCTTCGCGGCGGTGGTGCAGAAGGGCAGCGAGCACCGCGACGTGATGACGCCGCAGGGCTTCCTGAGCAACCACGCCGGTGGCGTGCTGGGCGGCATCGCCACCGGCCAGCAGATCGTGGTGCGTACCGCATTCAAGCCGACGTCCAGCCTGCGCCTGCCGGTGCAGGGCCTGGACGTCGACGGCAACGTGGTCGACGTGGTGACCACCGGCCGTCACGACCCCTGCGTCGGCATCCGTGCCACGCCGATCTGCGAGGCGATGCTGGCCCTGGTGCTGATCGACCAGGCACTGCGCCACCGCGCGCAATGCGGTGACGTGGGCGAGGTGTCGCCGCGGGTGCCGGGTGCCGGTGGCGGCTGAACTGCACTCGCCGGGCCGATCCGGCGGAGCCCACCGGGCCTGACTGTCCCCCGCCAACTCCGGCGCTTCGCGGCGCCTTCCGAATCTCCGTCATTCCGTTCTTCTCGAGACTTTCCCCATGTCACAGCAACCACGCCTCTTCAACGTCGCCGTCGTCGGCGCCACCGGCGCCGTCGGCGAAACCATGCTGTCGATCCTGGCCGCGCGGAAATTCCCGGTCGGCCGGCTGGTGGCGCTGGCCTCCGGGCGGTCGGCCGGGGGCTATGTCGACTTCGGCGACGACGAGGTGCTGGTACAGGAGCTGGCCGGGTTCGACCCGGCAGGCATCGATATCGCGCTGTTCTCGGCCGGAGGCGACGTCTCGCGCGAGTACGCGCCGAAGTTCGCCGCGGCCGGCGCGGTGGTGATCGACAATTCGTCGGCCTTCCGCAACGACGACGACGTGCCGCTGGTGGTGGCCGAGGTCAACCCGGAAGCGATCGGCAACCGTCCGCGCGGCATCATCGCCAACCCCAACTGCTCGACGATGCAGATGCTGGTCGCGCTCGCTCCGCTGCACCGCGAGGCGCATATCGAACGCATCAACGTGGCCACCTACCAGTCGGTGTCGGGCGCCGGGCGCGCCGCGCTGGAGGAGCTCGGCCGCCAGACCGCCGCACTGCTGAGCTTCCAGACGCCGGAGCCCGAGCGCTTCCCGTTGCAGATCGCCTTCAACCTGATCCCGCAGATCGACGAGTTCCAGGACAACGGCTACACCCGCGAGGAGATGAAGCTGGTCTGGGAAACGCGCCGGATCCTCGGCGACGACGGCATCCAGGTGAACGCGACCGCGGTACGGGTGCCGGTGTTCTACGGGCATTCCGAAGCGGTGGCGATCGAGACGCGTGACCCGCTCACCGCCGCGCGCGCGCGCGAACTGCTCGAGGCCGCACCCGGCGTGGTGGTGGTCGACGACCGTGCGCCGGGCGGATATCCCACTCCGGTGACGCACGCGTCCGGCAACGACGCGGTGTACGTCGGGAGGATCCGCAAGGACATCTCGCATCCGCGCGGCCTCGCCCTGTGGGTGGTATCGGACAACATCCGCAAGGGCGCCGCGCTCAACGCCGTGCAGATCGCCGAGCTGGTGGCCGGGCAGGGCGGTTGAGCCACGCCCGTCGTACAACGGCGGGTGCTTCGGCATGACCGACGTTGCACCGCGCAAGCACACGCGGATAGAGTCTGGGCCCCGAGGGGAGGCGTGATGTCGAGGATCTGGCGGTCCATCCTGCTGCTGTGGCTGGCGCTGTGCGTCAGTGCGCCGGCGTTCGCGCTTGGCCTGGGGCAGATCCAGGTGCGCTCGCAGGCCGGCGAGCCGTTGCTCGCGGAAATCCCGGTGGTGTCCAGCGATCCCGCGGAACTGCAGCAGCTGCGGGCGCGGCTTGCCTCGCCGGAGACCTTTGCGCGGATCGGCCTGCAGGCCCCGCAGGGCGCGGTGTCCGACCTGCAGTTCAACGTCGCGCTGGATGCGCAGGGGCGACCGGTCATACGCGTCACCACGCTGCAGCCCGTGCAGGAGCCGCTGCTGACCTTCCTGGTCGAGGTCGACTGGGGGCAGGGGCGGCTGGTGCGCGAATATTCCGCGTTGCTGGATGCGCCCGACACCATCGCCGCGCCCGCGCAGCCGCCGATCCAGGCGCCGCTGCCGGCGCAACCGTCGACCGAGGGCCGCATCGTTCGCGAAGCAGCGAGCGCCGCCGCCGACGATGGACAGGGCATCACGCCGCCGCCGGCCGAACCCGCGCCCACCACGGAGACCGCGGCGGTGCCGACGCAGGCACAACCCGCCGCGCCGGTCGCAGCCACCGCGCAGCGTTCCACGCCTGGCGAATACGGGCCGGTGCAGGCCGGCGACACGCTCAGCCAGATCGTCCAGCGCATCGCGCCGGACGACAGCGTCAGCGTCAACCAGATGATGCTGGCGCTGTTGCGCAGCAATCCCGAGGCGTTCATCGGCGGCAACATCAACAGCCTGCGCCAGGGAGCGGTGCTGCGGATTCCCGCACGCGACGAGGCGCTGAGCGTCAGCACCCGCGAAGCCACGGCCGAAGTGCGTGCGCAGGTGGCGCGCTGGCGCGAACTGTCGCAGCCGGTGCCACAGCCCGGGCTGGCTGCCACGCCGGCCGACAGTGAGGCCGATGGCCGTACCGCGGCCGCACCACCGGCGGCGCAGGACGCGCGGCTGGAGATCGTGCCGCCCGGAGCGGGTGGAACCCAACAGGCAGCAACCCGGTCGGGCATTTCCGCCGGTGGCGAGGGCGACATGTTTCGACAGGAACTGCAACAGGCACAGGAAACGGTGGCCGCGCGCGAGGCGGAGGTGGAGGAGCTCAAGGCGCGGCTGGCGGAGCTCGAACGCCTCCAGCAGCAGCAACAGCAGCTGATCGCCCTCAAGGACAGCGAACTCGCCGCCGCGCAGCAGCGGCTGGAAACCAGCAACCAGCAGGCGGCCGCGGAAGGCGCGGGTGCCATGCCGTGGATCCTCGGTGGTCTTGGCCTGCTGCTGCTCGGCGTGCTGGTGTTCTGGCTGCTCAACCGTCGCAGCCGGCAACCGGCGTTCCGCGCGCCGTCCGCAGCAGCGGCGTCTTCCGGCGCTCCGGTCGTGCCGGCGGCACCGGCGCCGGTGCCCGTCGCGGGCAAGCCGACCTGGCATGCGACAGGCGCCACGGCGTCCACCGACCCTGGGCCTGCGGCGGTTGATCCACGCGCCGAAGCGATGGCCGCCAGCCGCAGCGCCGCGGTGACCCCGCCGGCCTCCGCTCCTGCTGCGCCGCCCCCTGCTGCGCCGGCGGGCGATGGTGATGCGGTCGCCGACGCGCTGGAAGACGCGCAGGGGCAGGAGCGCATCGAGCTGGCCCGTGCCTACGTGGAACTGGGCGACGTGGAGACCGCACGCACGCTGCTGCAGGAAGTGGTGGACTGCGGCACCCCGGCAGTCCGTGGCGAAGCCGCGCAACTGCTCAGCGAACTCGCCTGACCGACCCCGCCGGCGGATGACGCCGGCAGCCCCGCGTTCTAGGATGCCGGTCCCCCCGCGATCGGTATCTCCATGCGTTTCGCCCTTGGTGTCGAATACGACGGCACCGCCTTCCTCGGCTGGCAACGGCTGAGCCAGCCCGGCACCGACGGGCCGCCAACGCTGCAGGCCGCGCTGGAAGCCGCACTGTCGAGCGTGGCCGATGCGCCGGTCGACACGGTCTGTGCCGGCCGCACCGACGCCGGCGTGCACGGCCTCTGCCAGGTCGTGCATTTCGAGACCGACGTGGTGCGCGATCCGCGTGCGTGGGTACTGGGCACCACCGGCCGGCTGCCGCCCGCCGCCGCGGTGCGCTGGTGCGTGCCGGTGCGCGACGATTTCCACGCCCGGTTCTCGGCACGCGCGCGGCGCTACCGCTACCGGCTGCTGGACCGGATGGTGCGCCCTGCGCTGGGCCGCCAGTACCTCGCGTGGTCGCGCCGCCCGCTCGACGCCGGGGCGATGCATCGCGCCGCACAGGCCCTGCTGGGCGAGAACGACTTTTCCAGCTTCCGCACCGTGCACTGCCAGGCCCCGCACGCGCGGCGCAACCTGCAGCGCATCGAGGTCCGCCGCGAGCAGGCGGAGATCGTCATCGATGTGCAGGCCAATGCTTTCCTGCATCATATGGTGCGCAACATCGTCGGCTCGCTGATGGAAGTCGGCGCCGGCGAACGGCCCGAGGCGTGGATCGCCGAGGTGCTGGCCGCACGCGACCGTACCCAGGCCGGCCCGACCGCCCCCTCTGCGGGGCTGGTCTTCGTCGGCCCCCTGTATCCCCCCGAATGGGGGCTCCCTGACGAGGTCACCGAGTGAAGCGCACCCTGTTCCGCACGCGCATCAAGTTCTGTGGAATGACCCGCCCCGGTGATGTCCGCCTGGCCGGCGAGCTGGGCGTGGACGCGGTCGGCTTCATCTTCGCCGCCGGCAGCCCGCGCCGCGTGGATGCCGAGGAGGCCCGCGCCATGCGCGTGGCACTGGCGCCGATGGTGAGCCCGGTGGCGGTGTTCCGCGACAACAGCTCCGACGAGGTGCGCGACGTCGTGCGACGCGTGCGTCCGGTGCTGCTGCAGTTCCATGGCAACGAAGAGGACGCCTTCTGCCGCAGCTTCGGCCTGCCGTATCTGAAGGCGGTGGCGATGGGTGCCGGCAGCGGCCATGGCGCGGTCGACTTCATCGCGCTGCGCGTGCGCTATGCCGGCGCGTCGGGCTTCCTGTTCGACAGCCATGGCCCCGCGGAAGAGCCGGGCCAGGGCCGGACCTTCGACTGGGCGCGGCTCAAGCCCGGCATCGAAACACCGTTCTTCGTGTCCGGGGGGCTCACCCCCGACAACGTCCACGATGCCGCGCTTGCGCTGCTGCCGTGGGGGGTGGACGTCAGCAGCGGGATCGAGCGCTCGCCCGGGCTGAAGGATGGAGACCTCATGCGCCGCTTCGTCGAGGAAGTGCGACGGGCCGACTGCACCGAACTGGGAAAAAAGCTGTGATGCGGGATGAGTCGGGGGCGACCCCCAGCACGATGGATTTCCATGCCTGGCCGGATGCGCAGGGCCGCTTCGGCCGCTACGGCGGGCGCTTCGTCGCCGAAACCCTGATGGGCCCGCTGGACGAGCTGGCCCGCGCCTACGATGCCGCGCGTGTGGATCCGGCATTCGTGGCCGCGTTCGACCGCGACCTCAAGCATTACGTGGGCCGCCCGAGCCCGATCTACGAAGCCGAGCGGCTGAGCCGCGAGGTGGGCGGCGCGCGCATCCTGCTCAAGCGCGAGGACCTCAACCATACCGGTGCGCACAAGATCAACAACACCATCGGCCAGGCGCTGCTTGCCAGCCGCATGGGCAAGACCCGGATCATCGCCGAGACCGGTGCCGGCCAGCACGGCGTCGCCAGTGCCACGGTGGCCGCGCGCCTGGGCCTGGAATGCGTGGTCTACATGGGCGCCACCGACATCCAACGGCAGAAGATCAACGTCTACCGGATGAAGCTGCTCGGCGCCACGGTGGTGCCGGTGACCAGCGGTTCGGCCACCCTCAAGGACGCCCTCAACGAGGCGATGCGCGACTGGGTGACCAATGTCCGCGACACCTTCTACATCATCGGTACCGTGGCCGGCCCGGATCCGTATCCGCGCATGGTGCGCGACTTCAACGCTGTGGCCGGGCGCGAGGCCCGCGCGCAGATGCTCGAGGACTACGGCCGGTTACCCGATGCGATCACCGCCTGCGTGGGCGGCGGCAGCAATGCGATCGGCCTGTTCCACGCCTTCCTCAACGACCGCGAGGTGCGCATCGTCGGCGCCGAAGCCGCCGGCGACGGCATCGACAGCGGTCGCCATGCGGCATCGATCGCCGCCGGGCGCCCGGGCGTGCTGCATGGCAACCGCACCTACGTGCTGTGCGACGACGAAGGCCAGATCATCGAGACCCATTCGGTGTCCGCCGGACTCGACTATCCGGGCGTTGGCCCCGAGCATGCGTTCCTGGCCGATGCCGGCCGCGCCGAATACGTGGGCGTGACCGACGACGAGGCCCTGGCCGCGTTCCATCTGCTCGCGCGTACCGAGGGCATCCTCGCCGCGCTGGAATCGAGCCACGCGATCGCGCAGGCGATCAGGCTGGCGCGCGAACTGCCGAAGGACGCACTGGTGCTGGCCAACCTCTCCGGGCGCGGCGACAAGGACGTGCACACCATTGCCGCGCGCGAGGGCGTCGAGGTCTGACGGCACACGGCAGCCACCCCCGCTGCCGCCATCCGGCACCCGCCGCAGGCGCGGGGCTGCGCTGCCGGTCCGTTTCTTCCGCGGCGATCCGCGGGTCATGTTCTGCAGGAATCTCCGATGTCCCGTATCGATACCCGGTTCGCCGAACTTCGCGCCGCAGGCCGCAAGGCCCTGATTCCGTTCATCACCGCCGGCGACCCGTCGCTGGAAGCCACCGTGCCGGTGATGCATGCGCTGGTGGAGGCGGGTGCGGACGTGATCGAGCTGGGTGTTCCGTTCTCCGATCCGATGGCCGACGGCCCCACCATCCAGCGCAGTTCCGAACGCGCGCTGGCGCGTGGTGGCGGGCTGGGCCACGTGCTGGATTGCGTGCGCGAATTCCGCGACCGCGACAACGACACCCCGGTGGTGCTGATGGGGTACCTCAACCCGGTGGAAGTCCGCGGTCCGGAACGCTTCGCCGCCGCCGCGGCCGCCGCTGGCGTGGACGGCGTGCTGCTGGTCGACCTGCCGCCCGAGGAGGCCGGCGAGTTCCGCGATGCCTTTGCCAGGCACGGCGTCGCGCTAATCCTGCTGGTGTCGCCCACCACCAGCCAGGCGCGGATGGCGCGCCTGCTGGCCGAGGCACAGGGGTATCTGTACTACGTGAGCTTTGCCGGCGTGACCGGGGCATCCGATCGTCTCGACACCGGGGCGGTATCCGCGCGCCTGCGCGACATCCGTGCCGCCGCCCCGGTGCCGGTCGTCGCGGGCTTCGGAATCCGCGATGCCGGCGGCGTGGCCGCGCTGGCGGACGCCGCCGACGGCGTGGTGGTCGGTAGCGCACTGGTCACCGCGATGGCCGATGCCCGCGATGCCGTCGACGCCGCTGCGCGTGGCGCGGCGTTCTTCGCACCGTTGCGGGCGGCATTGGACGGCGCGTCCAGGGGGCACTGACGCGGCATCCGCCTGCGTACGGACTAACCCTTGGGAATCAGCGACTTGCGAGCCCCGGTCGCCATCGGGCAGCGACCGGCGGCCTGCTAGACTTGCGACCTTGTCCCGGCCGGGCGACGCAGTCGCCGGCCGCCACCGGAGTACGACGATTTGAGCTGGCTCAAGAAAGTGATGCCTTCCAGCATCCGCACCGAACCGGGCGCCCCGCGCAAGCGCAACGTGCCCGAAGGCCTCTGGGAGAAGTGCGAGCGCTGTGGCGCTGCGCTGTATCGCCCGGAACTCGAGGAGAACCTCGAGGTGTGCCCGAAGTGCGCGTTCCACCGCCCGATCCGGGCACGCGCGCGCCTGCGCGGCTTCCTTGACCCGGGCACCGGCAGCGAGATCGGGGGTGATCTGGGGCCGGTGGACGTGCTGCGTTTCCGCGACCAGAAGAAGTACGCCGATCGAATCAAGGCGGTACAGAAGGCCACCGGCGAGCGCGATGCGCTGGTCACCCTGGAAGGCACGCTCAAGGATCGGCCGATCGTGGCGTCGGCGTTCGACTTCGCCTTCATGGGCGGCTCGATGGGCTCGGTGGTCGGCGAGCGTTTCGCGCTCGGTGCGGAGCGAGCGCTGGAGATCGGCTCGCCGTTCGTGTGCTTTGCGGCAAGCGGCGGCGCGCGCATGCAGGAAAGCCTGTTCTCGCTGATGCAGATGGCCAAGACGTCGGCCGCGCTGGGGCGCCTGCGCGCGGCCGGGCTGCCGTACATCTCGGTGATGACGCACCCGACGACCGGCGGCGTCTCGGCATCCTTCGCGATGCTCGGCGACATCAACATCGCCGAGCCGGAAGCCCTGATCGGCTTCGCCGGCCCCCGGGTGATCGAGCAGACCGTGCGCGAGAAGCTGCCGGAAGGCTTCCAGCGTTCGGAGTTCCTGCTCGAACATGGCGCCATCGACCAGATCTGCGACCGTCGCGAGCTGCGTGACCGCATCGCCACGCTGGTCGCGCTGCTGATGAAGACACCGCCTGCGGCGGAGACCGCCGCATGAGCCGGAAGTACTTCGGTACCGACGGGATCCGCGGCCGGGTCGGCGAGGGTGCGATCTCCGCCGATTTCGTGCTGCGCCTGGGCAACGCCTACGGCCATGCGCTGCGCGAAGGAGAACCGGCGTGGCGCAAGCCGCTGGTGGTCATCGGCAAGGACACCCGCATCTCGAACTACATGTTCGAGGCGGCGCTGGAGGCCGGGCTGGTGGCCGCCGGGGTGGACGTGCAGCTGATGGGGCCGATGCCGACGCCGGCCGTCGCGCATCTCACCCGTTCGCTGCGCGCCGATGGCGGCATTGTCATTTCCGCCTCGCACAACCCGCACCACGACAACGGCATCAAGTTCTTCTCCGCCGACGGCGAGAAGCTCGACGACGCCACCGAACTCGCCATCGAGGCGGCGCTGGAACAGCCGTTCCGCACCGTGGCCTCGGAACAGCTCGGCAAGGCGGTGCGCACCCGTGACGCCGTGGGCCGCTACCTCGAGGCCTGCAAGAATTCGCTGCCGCGCGGTTTCGACCTCGACGGCCTGCGCATCGCGATGGACTGCGCCAACGGCGCCACCTACCAGATCGGCCCGCTGGTGCTGCGCGAACTTGGTGCCCAGGTGGATGCGATCGGCGTCGAGCCCAATGGCGTCAACATCAATGCCGGTGTGGGTTCCACCCATCCCGAAGCGCTCGCCGCGCACGTGCGCAGCTGCGGCGCCGCGCTTGGCATCGCCTTCGACGGCGACGGCGACCGGGTGATGTTCGTCACCGGCGAAGGCCGCGTGGTCGACGGCGACGACCTGATCTACATCCTCGCGCTCGACTGGCAGGCCAGCGGGCGGCTGCAGGGCCCGGTGGTCGGCACGCTGATGACCAACTACGGCCTCGAACAGGCGCTGGAGCGCCAGGGCATCGGTTTCGTGCGTACGAAGGTCGGCGATCGCCACGTGCATCACGCCTTGACCGAGCACGGCGGCGTGCTTGGTGGCGAGGCCTCCGGGCATCTGCTGTGCCTGGATCGCAGCAGCACCGGCGACGGTATCGTCAGCGCGCTGCAGGTGCTGGAAGTGCTGCAGCGGCGCGGCATCACCCTGCAGCAGGCGCTCGACGGCCTGCAGCGTTATCCGCAGCGCACGATCAATATCGCCTGTCCCGCAGGCACGAAGCCCGCCGAAGCGCCCGCGGTGCTGGCGGCACTCGCACAGGCACAGGCGCAGGTACGGGGCAGGGGACGCGCGTTCCTGCGCCCGTCCGGCACCGAGCCCGTGGTGCGCGTCACCGTGGAAGCGGACGACGCCACGCTGATGCAGACCACCCTCGATTCACTGGCCGACGCCGTGCGCGCGGCGGCCGCCTCCTGACCGGCAGACTCCCATGACCTCCCGCATTCCCACCCTCGATATCCGTCGCTTCACCCAGCCGCAGAGTCCGGCCGACCGCGACGCGTTCGTGGCCGAGCTCGGCGCGGCCTACCGCCAGTGGGGCTTCGCCGGCATCAACGGCCATGGCATCGCCCAGGACGAGATCGACGCGGCCTATGCCGCGTTCAAGTCGTTCTTCGCACTGCCCGAAGAGATCAAGAAGAAGTACCACGTACCGGGCGGCGGCGGCGCGCGCGGCTACACCCCGTTCGGCGTGGAAACCGCCAAGGGCTCGAAGCATTTCGACCTCAAGGAGTTCTGGCATATCGGCCGCGAGATCGCGGACGACTCGCCGTACCGCGAGGTGATGCCGCCCAACCTGTGGCCGGAGGAGGTGCCGGAGTTCCGCGAGCACGGTTATCGCCTGTACCAGCGCCTCGACGCGCTGGGCTCGCAGGTGCTGTCGGCGCTGGCCCTGCATATCGGCCTCCCCGAACACTTCTTCGCCGACAAGACCGACAGCGGCAACTCGATCCTGCGGCCGATCCACTACCCGCCGATCACCGCCGACGACATCCCCAACGTGCGCGCCGGCGCGCATGGCGACATCAACTTCATCACCCTGCTGGTCGGCGCCAGCGCCGCCGGGCTGGAAGTGCAGTCGCATGATGGCGAGTGGGTGCCGTTCACCTCGGATGCCGACACCATCGTGGTCAACATCGGCGACATGCTGCAGCGCCTGACCAACCACGTGTATCCGTCGACGATCCACCGGGTGGTGAACCCGCCGGGCGAGCAGGCGCGCCAGCCGCGCTATTCGGTGCCGTTCTTCCTGCACCCGAATCCGGATTACCTGATCGACGTGCTGCCGTCGTGCATCAGCCACGACAACCCCAGCCGCTATCCGGAGCCCATCACCGCGCATGGCTTCCTTGAGGAGCGACTGCGCGAGATCAAGCTGAAATAAGCGGCGCCGAACCCTGCGCGTCGTCCCGGGGCAGGGCGCAACCGCGCCCACCCGCACCCGCGCGCCGTGTCTTCATGGCGCGTACCGCCTAGAATGGGCGGTTGTCCACAACCGAGGTAGGTCATGCGCCCACGTATCGTCGCCGGCAACTGGAAGCTGCACGGCAGTCGCGATTTCGCGACCGAACTGGTGTCCCGCGTCGCGGATGCGGTTCCGGCCGGCGTGGAGGTGGTGGTGCTGCCGCCGCTGCCGTATCTCGGCGACCTGGTCGAGGATTTCGAGGGTCGTCCGCTCGCGTTCGGCGCGCAGGACGTCAGCAGCAACCAGGAGGGCGCCTACACCGGCGAGGTGTCGGCGAAGATGCTGGTCGATGTCGGCGCGCGCTTCGGCCTGGTCGGCCACTCCGAGCGTCGCCAGTACCACAACGAGAGCAGCGAGCACGTCGCGCGCAAGTTCCTCGCGGCGGTCAACGCCGGCCTGCGCCCGATCCTGTGCGTGGGCGAGTCGCTGCAGCAGCGCGAGGCGGGCATGACCGAGGGCACCATCGCCTCGCAGCTGCGCCCGGTGCTGGACCTGGTCAGCGCCGCCGCGTTCGCCAACGCCGTGGTCGCCTACGAGCCGGTCTGGGCCATCGGCACCGGCCGGACCGCCACCCCCGAACAGGCCCAGGCGGTGCACGCGTTCATCCGTAGCGAGGTCGCCGCGCGGGATGTTAAGATCGCCGATTCGCTGCCCATTCTGTACGGTGGAAGCGTGAAGCCCGCCAATGCGGCCGAGCTGTTCGCGCAGCCGGACGTGGACGGCGGCCTGATCGGGGGTGCCTCGCTGGTGGCCTCCGACTTCCTTGCCATCGCCGCGGCAGCCGCCGCGCGTTGAACCCGGTCCCGCCACGATGCTGCTGCTCGTCCTCAACGTCCTCTTCGTCCTGATCGCGATCTCGATGATCGCGCTGATCCTCATGCAGCGCGGCGCCGGTGCGCAGGCGGGCTCCGGCTTCGGTGGCGGTGCCTCCTCCACCGTGTTCGGCGCGCGCGGATCGTCCAACTTCCTGTCCAAGGCGACGAAGTGGCTGGCGATCTCGTTCTTCGTCATCACGCTCTTCATGGCCTGGTACGCCACCCGGCAGGCGCAGCCTGACGTGCAGCAGCAGGACCTTGGCGTGATGTCGGCGATTCCGCAGGCGCCCGCCGCTCCGGCGGCGGATGCCAGCGTTCCGCAGGCGCCGGTGCAGCAGGGCGACCAGGCGGTTCCGGCAGCCCCGCCGGCGCAGTCGGCAGCCGATGTGGAAAATCCTCCGCCGGCAGAGCAAAACGAGCAGTAAAGCGCGTACAATGCGCACCCCGCGGCAGGCAGTACGCCGCGGACACCTTGCCCAGGTGGCGGAATTGGTAGACGCACTACCTTGAGGTGGTAGCGACGAGAGTCGTGGGGGTTCGAGTCCCCCCTTGGGCACCAATACCGGCGGTTCTGCCGCCCGCGCCAGCACCCCGCCCCTGGGCGGGGTGTTTGCGTATCCGGGGTGAGTGGTCCCGGTCGTGGCGTTACACGGGACGTGCACACATCGCGTGCGTGGAATGGGTTTGCAGCACCTGGATTGGTTTACTCGTCAGTACACGAAACAGTACAATGCGCTGGTTTCGAGGACGGTGTCGGCAGCAGCCGGAACCGCCCAGGAAGGGCCAGCCGCGTAGCACCCGCGCCGGGTGTGGCCGGAAGCGACGGGACGTCGGTCACCCCTGAGTAAACACGACGCACGCGGCGCCCTGGCGCCATGTGCGAGCGGCGCGAAGCGCCGAGCAACGGCCACCTGCGGGTGGCGAGTAGCCGAGAGAACATCACGTGCTGGCCGAATATTTGCCGACCCTGTTGTTCCTGATCGTTGCCACCGGCATCGGCATTGCATTGCTGGTGATCGGCAACGTCCTGGGACCCAAGCGTCCGACGGCCGAGAAGCTGTCGCCCTACGAGAGTGGCTTCAACGCGTTCGAGGACGCGCGCATGCGTTTCGACGTGCGCTACTACCTCATCGCGATCCAGTTCCTCATCTTCGACCTGGAAATCATCTTCATCGTGCCCTGGGCCACCGTGTTCCGCGACCTTGGCGTCGTCGGCCTGGTCGAGATGGGCATCTTTGCCGGCATGCTGTTGCTCGGCTTCATCTACGTGTGGAAGAAGGGAGCCCTGGAATGGGAGTGATCCAGTCCATCCAGAAGGCCGCGGACTTCGCCAGCAATCCGCTGCCGGAAGGGCGCGTCGAGGATATCCTGCGGCCCGAGGGCGACAATCCGCTGCTCGAGCGCGGGTTCCTGACCACGAGTTCCGACGTGCTGCTCAACTGGGCGCGCACGGGCTCGATGTGGCCGATGACCTTCGGCCTGGCCTGCTGCGCGGTGGAGATGATGCACGCGGGTGCCGCGCGCATCGACCTCGACCGCTATGGCGTGGTGTTCCGCCCGAGCCCGCGCCAGTCCGACGTGATGATCGTGGCCGGTACGCTGGTCAACAAGATGGCGCCGGCGCTGCGCAAGGTCTATGACCAGATGCCCGACCCGAAATGGGTCATCTCGATGGGCAGCTGCGCCAACGGCGGTGGCTACTACCACTATTCGTATTCGGTGGTCCGCGGTTGCGACCGCATCGTGCCGGTGGACATCTACGTGCCGGGTTGCCCGCCGACGGCCGAGGCGCTGGTGTTCGGCATCCTGCAGCTGCAGCGCAAGATCCGCCGCGGCACCAATTTCGGCGAGAACAAGACGGGGCTGCGTGAATGAACGCATCCGCTGAAACCTTTGCCGCGCAGCTGCGCGCGCGTTTCCCCGATGCGACGGTGACCGTTGCCGAGCCACGAGGCGAGGTCGGCATCGTGTTCGCGGCCGCCGATTACCTGGCCGGGTGCCGGGCGCTGCGCGACGAGTTCGCATTCGAATCGCTGATCGACCTGTGCGGTGTCGACTACCTCGGCTACGGCAGTGACGAGTGGGATACCGAGGTCTCGTCGGCCGGTTTCAGCCGCGGCGTCGAAGGACGCGGCCCGGGCCGTTTCGGCTACGGCCAGGCGCCCAGCTGCCAGCTCGACTCGCCGGAGAGCGAAGGCCCGCTGCCGGTGCCGGCCAACCGCTTCGCGTCGGTGGCGCAACTGCTTTCGATCGCGCACAACCGCCGCCTGCGCGTGACCGTGTATCCGGAAGACGACGCGATGCCGGTCGTGGATTCGGTGGTGTCGGTGTGGGAAGGCGTGAACTGGTTCGAGCGCGAGGCGTTCGACCTGTTCGGCATCGTCTACGCGGGCCATCCCGACCTGCGCCGACTGATGACCGACTACGGCTTCGTAGGTCATCCGTTCCGCAAGGATTTCCCATTGATCGGCAACGTCGAAGTCCGCTACGACGCCGAAAAGAAGCGCGTCGTGTACGAGCCCGTGACGTCCGTCGAACCGCGCGTAGGCGTGCCGCGCGTGATCCGCAACGACGCACGCTACCTGACCGCTGCCGGCGAATCGCGGGCGCGGGGAGCGGAGACGCAGAAATGAGCACCTCCTCGCCTGTGAACCAGGTGTATTCCGCGGACCAGGCGGCAACCGGCGGTCCCGCCGCGCTGCGCCAGCAGATCCGCAACTACACGATGAACTTCGGCCCGCAGCATCCGGCCGCGCACGGCGTGCTGCGCCTGATCCTGGAAATGGACGGCGAGACCATCGTCCGTGCCGACCCGCACGTGGGCCTGCTCCATCGCGGCACCGAGAAGCTCGCCGAATCCAAGCCGTTCAACCAGTCGGTTCCGTACATGGACCGGCTGGACTACGTGTCGATGATGTGCAACGAGCACGCCTACGTCCGTGCGATCGAGACCCTGATGGGGATCGAGGTGCCCGAACGTGCGCAGTGGATCCGCACGATGTTCGACGAGATCACCCGCATCCTGAACCACCTGATGTGGCTGGGCTCCAACGGTCTCGACCTCGGCGCGATGGCGGTGATGCTCTATGCATTCCGCGAGCGCGAGGAACTGATGGACGTCTACGAGGCGGTGTCGGGCGCGCGCATGCACGCTGCGTACTACCGCCCGGGCGGCGTGTATCGCGACCTGCCGGACCACATGCCGCAGTACCGCGACTCGCCGTGGCGCAAGGGTGCCAAGCTCAAGCGCTTCAACGCCTGGCGCGAAGGCTCGATGCTGGACTTCCTCGACCAGTTCGCGGACGACTTCCCGGGCCGGGTCGACGAGTACGAGACCCTGCTCACCGACAACCGCATCTGGAAGCAGCGCACCGTCGGCATCGGCGTGATTCCGCCCGAGCAGGCCAAGGCCTGGGGCATGACCGGCCCGATGCTGCGCGGTTCCGGCGTCGCCTGGGACCTCCGCAAGACGCAGCCCTACGCAAAGTACGCCGAGGTCGATTTCGACATCGCGGTGGGCGTGGAGGGCGACTGCTACGACCGCTACCTGGTGCGCGTGGCCGAGATGCGCCAGTCGGCACGCATCATCAAGCAGTGCGTGGCCTGGCTGCGGACCAACCCCGGCCCGGTGATGGTCGACAACTACAAGGTCGCGCCTCCCCCCCGTGTGGAGATGAAGGACGACATGGAAGCGCTGATCCACCACTTCAAGCTGTTCTCGGAAGGCTACTGCGTGCCGGCCGGCGAGACATACCAGGCTGTCGAGGCGCCGAAGGGCGAGTTCGGCTGCTACCTGGTCTCAGACGGTGCCAACAAGCCGTTCCGCGTGCACCTGCGCGCCCCGGGCTTCGCGCACCTGTCGTCGATGGACGCCATCGTCAAGGGCCACATGCTCTCCGACGTGGTGGCGATGATCGGCACCTACGATGTCGTGTTCGGCGAAATCGACCGTTGAGGCGCGTGAGGCAATGAAAGCAACAGGCAATTTCGAGAACGCGCGCAACGTCGATCCGATGATCGCGCTGAGCGACGACACGCGTGCCCATATCGACCACTGGGTGGCGAAGTTTCCGCCCGACCGCAAGCGTTCGGCGGTGATCCAGGGGCTTTTCGCGACCCAGCAGCAGAACGGTGGTTTCCTCACCGACGAGCTGATCGCCGCGGTCGCCAAGTACCTGGGCATCCCGCCGGTGTGGGCATACGAAGTGGCGACGTTCTACTCGATGTTCGAGACGCGGGAGGTCGGCCGCAACAACGTCGCCTTCTGCACCAACATCAGCTGCTGGCTCAACGGCGCCGAGGATCTCGTCGCGCACGCCGAGAAGAAGCTGGGTTGCAAGCTGGGCGAGTCGACGGCTGACGGCCGCGTCTACCTCAAGCGCGAGGAAGAGTGCGTGGCCGCGTGCTGCGGCGCCCCGGTGGTCGTGATCAACGGCCATTACCACGAGAAGCTCGACGCCGCGAAGGTCGACGCGCTGCTCGACGGACTGAAGTGAGGCTGGACGCAGGCATGGCGCATCAACACACCCACGTCTCCGAAGGCTACGGGCCGGTCGGCCCGGCGCCGAAGGAGCACCAGGCCGTCTATACGACGCTGCACTTCGACAAGCCGTGGTCGTACGAGAACTACCTCAAGACCGGTGGCTACCAGGCCCTGCGCAGGATCCTCACCGAGAAGATCCCGCCGGCCGACGTCATCGAGATGGTCAAGCAGTCCGGCCTGCGTGGCCGTGGCGGCGCGGGCTTCCCGACCGGCCTGAAGTGGAGCTTCATGCCCAAGGGCGACATGCAGAAGTACATCCTCTGCAACTCGGACGAGTCCGAGCCGGGCACCTGCAAGGACCGCGACATCCTGCGCTACAACCCGCACTCGGTGATCGAGGGCATGGCGATCGCGTGCTACGCCACGGGTTCGTCGGTTGCCTACAACTACCTGCGTGGCGAGTTCCACCACGAGCCGTTCGAGCATCTCGAGGAAGCCTCCGCCGAGGCGTATGCCAACGGCTGGCTGGGCAAGGACATCCTCGGCTCCGGCATCGACATCGACATCTACAACGCGCTCGGCGCGGGCGCCTACATCTGCGGCGAGGAAACCGCGCTGATGGAGTCGCTGGAAGGCAAGAAGGGCCAGCCGCGCTACAAGCCGCCGTTCCCGGCCAACTTCGGCCTGTACGGCAAGCCGACTACGATCAACAACACCGAGACCTACGCTTCGGTGCCGGCGATCGTGCGCAACGGCCCCGAGTGGTTCATGAACCTCGGCAAGCCCAACAATGGCGGCTGCAAGATCTTCTCGGTGTCGGGGCATGTCGCGAAGCCCGGCAACTACGAGATCCGCCTCGGCACGCCGTTCTCCGAGCTGCTTGAAATCGCCGGCGGCATGCGTCCTGGCCGCACCATCAAGGGCGTGATTCCCGGTGGCTCGTCGATGCCGGTGCTGCCGGGCGAGACGATGATGGGCCTGACGATGGACTACGACTCGATCCAGAAGGCCGGTTCCGGCCTTGGTTCGGGCGCGGTCATCGTGATGGACGACACCACCTGCATGGTGCGCGCCTGCCAGCGCATCGCACGTTTCTATTACCAGGAGTCCTGCGGCCAGTGCACCCCGTGCCGCGAGGGCACCGGCTGGATGTACCGCATGCTGACCCGCATCGCCCAGCACACCGCCACCGTCGAGGACCTGCACATGCTGCGGGCCGCGGCCGGGCAGATCGAAGGCCACACCATCTGCGCGTTCGGCGAGGCCGCGGCGTGGCCGGTGCAGGGCTTCCTGCGCCACTACTGGGACGAGTTCGAGTACGCGATCGTCAACCGGCGTTTCCTGGTCGACGACCAGCGCAATGGCACCGTGGTGCCGAAGGCGGTGGCCGCATGAGCGCGCAACCCGTGAACCCGAACCTGCCGCCCGACCACGTCACCGTCTTCATCGACGGCGTGGAGATGGCCGCACCGAAGGGTTCGATGATCATCCAGGCCGCCGACAGGGCCGGCATCCCGATCCCGCGTTTCTGCTACCACGACAAGCTGGCCATCGCGGCGAACTGCCGCATGTGTCTGGTCGAGGTGGAGAAGATGCCGAAGCCGGCGCCGGCCTGCGCCACGCCGGTGATGGACGGCATGAAGGTCGTCACCCGCAGCGACAAGGCGTTGAAGTCGCAGCGCAACGTGATGGAATTCCTGCTGATCAACCACCCGCTCGACTGCCCGATCTGTGACCAGGGCGGCGAATGCGAGCTGCAGGACCTGTCGCTGGGCTATGGCCGTTCGGTGAGCCGCTTCGTCGAGCACAAGCGCGTGGTGCCGGACGAGGACCTCGGTCCGCTGGTCGCCACCGAGATGACCCGCTGCATCCAGTGCACGCGCTGCGTGCGCTTCACCGCGGAGATCGCCGGCACCTACGAGCTCGGCGGCATGGGCCGTGGCGAGAACCTGCAGATCGGCACCTACGACGGCAAGCCGCTGACCACCGAGCTGTCGGGCAACGTGATCGACGTGTGCCCGGTGGGCGCGCTGACCAACAAGGTGTTCCGCTTCCGGGCGCGCCCGTGGGAGCTCATCGCCAAGGAATCGCTGGGCTACCACGACGCACTGGGCAGCAACCTGTTCCTGCATTCGCGCCGCGGCGAAGTGCTGCGCGCGGTGCCGCGCGACAACGAGACCGTCAACGAGTGCTGGCTGTCCGACCGTGACCGTTATTCGCACCAGGGGCTGGGCGCCGACGACCGCGCCGTGCAGCCGCTGATCCGCGAGGGCGACGACTTCCGCGCGGCCTCGTGGGACGAGGCGCTCGCGCGTGCCGCGCAGATCCTGCGCGACAACGCCGCCGACGACCTCGGCATGCTGGTGCATCCGTCGACCTCCAACGAGGAGGGCGCGCTGCTGGCCCGCATGGCCGAGGGCCTGGGCACCGGAAACCTCGACCACCGCATCGGCCAGCGCGACCTGTCGGGCGATGCCGTTGCCGCACCGTTCGCGATGCCGGTGGCCGACATCGCCAACGCCGGCACCATCGTCATCGTCGGCTCCAACCTGCGCCACGAAGTGCCGCTGCTGCACCACCGCGTGCGGCAGGCCTGGCGCAAGGGTGCGCGCGTTCACGTGGTCAATCCGGTCGATTTCGACTTCACCTTCGATGTGGCCTCCAGGACAATCGTGGCGCCGTCGCGCATCGCTGCCGCCTTGGGCGGTGACGAGCTCGCCGCTGCGGTGGGCGAGGGCGAGCGGATGGTGGTCATCGTCGGCGCACTGGCCGAAAGCGGCGCGCACGCCGGTGCGATCCGCGCCGCTGCGCAGGCCCTCGCCGCCGCGCGTGGCGCATCGCTGTGCCGCATCCCGCAGGGCGCGAACGCGCTGGGGCTGAGCCGCCACGGCGTGCTGCCCGCTTCGCGCGATGCACAGGCAATGCTCCGCGACCCGCGCTCGGCCTACGTGCTGTACGGCATCGAGCCGGGACTGGACTTCGCCGACCAGGCGATTGCACTGAAGGCGCTCAAGGCCGCGCAGGTGGTGGCGTTCAGCCAGTTTGCCTGTGCCTCCACGCGTGCCGTTGCCGACGTGATCCTGCCGATCGGGGCGCTGCCCGAGATCGACGCCACGCTGACCAACCTCGAAGGCATCGACCAGCGTGCGGTCGCCGCCGGGCGCCTGCCGGGCGAGGCGCGTGCCGGTTGGCGCGTGCTGCGCGCGCTCGGCGCCCAGCTCGCTCTGCCGGGCTTCGACTTCATCGACCTCGCGCCGCTGCGCGCATCCATGCAGCAGCGCCAGGTCACCGTGCAGGCCGGGCAGGCGCCGCAGACCGACGCCGGCCTTGAACTCGCGGTCGCGCCGGCGATCTATCGCAGCGATGCGATGGTCCGGCGTTCGCCCGCACTGCAGGCCCATCCGCTGACGCTGGGTCCGCGCATTGTGGTGAACCCGGCCGATGCCGGCACCCTCGGCGTGGCCGACGGTGCGATGGCCAGGGTCTCCAACCACGCCGGCACCGCGACCCTGCAGGTCATGGTCAGCGACCAGGTCGCAGCGGGCGCGGTCTTCGTCGAAAGCGGCTACGGCGCCACCGCGGCGCTGGCAGCCGGCAACGTACAGGTGATGCCGGCATGACGACGGCGGAATTTCTCCAGCAGCTGTTCGGTCCCATGCGCGATGCGCTGTTCTCGCTGGGAGCGATCGGCACCGTATTGTGGATCGTGCTGAAGATCCTCGCGATTGCCGTGCCGGTGATCATCGCCGTGGCCTTCTACGTGGTGTGGGAGCGCAAGCTGATCGGCTGGATGCACGTGCGCCATGGGCCGATGTACGTCGGCATGGGCGTGTTCCAGGCGTTCGCCGACGTGTTCAAGCTGCTGTTCAAGGAAGTCATCCAGCCCACCAACGCGCACCGTTCGCTGTACGTGCTGGCGCCGCTGATCACCCTTGCGCCGGCGTTCGCGGCGTGGGCGGTGGTGCCCTTCGACTACCAGCTGGTGCTGTCCAACGCCAACGCGGGCCTGCTGTACCTGCTGGCGATGACCTCGCTGGGCGTGTACGGCATCATCCTCGCGGGCTGGGCCACCAACTCGAAGTACGCCTTCCTCGGCGCCATGCGTGCGGCGGCGCAGATGGTGAGCTACGAGATCGCGATGGGTTTCGCGCTTGTCGGCGTGCTGATCGCGGCCGGCAGCCTCAACCTCACCGACATCGTGATGGCGCAGGCCACCGGCAACGGGCTGCTCGGGTGGTTCTGGCTGCCGCTGCTGCCGCTGTTCGTGATCTATTTCGTGTCCGGCGTGGCCGAGACCAACCGTTCGCCGTTCGACGTGGTCGAGGGTGAGTCGGAGATCGTCGCCGGCCACATGGTGGAGTACTCGGGCTCGGCGTTCGCGCTGTTCTTCCTGGCCGAATACGCGAACATGATCCTCGTCAGCATCCTGACGACGCTGTTCTTCCTTGGCGGCTGGCTGTCGCCGATCCCGGCCGCGTGGATCCCCGACGTGCCGGTGCTCTCGACGATCCTGGGCGATGGCTGGTGGTGGCTGTTCGCCAAGATGTTCTTCTTCGCCAGTTGCTTCATCTGGTTCCGCGCATCGTTCCCGCGCTACCGCTATGACCAGATCATGCGTCTGGGCTGGAAGGTATTCATCCCGGTCAGCATCGCCTGGATCGTGGTCACCGCGCTGATGGCGTATTTCGGGGTGCTGGAGGGTGTACAGCGATGAGCCGCGTTGGCAATTTCTTCCGCAGCCTGCTGCTGCTGGAACTCCTGGGCGGCATGAAGCTGACCTTCAAGTACCTCTGGCGTGACAAGTACACGCTGATGTATCCGATGGAGAAGACGCCGCAGTCGCCGCGTTTCCGCGGCCTGCACGCACTGCGCCGTTACCCCAACGGCGAAGAGCGTTGCATCGCCTGCAAGCTGTGCGAGGCGGTGTGCCCGGCGCTGGCGATCACCATCGATTCGGCGCAGCGCGAGGACGGCACCCGCCGCACCACGCGTTACGACATCGACCTCTTCAAGTGCATCTACTGCGGGTTCTGCGAGGAATCCTGCCCGGTGGATTCGATCGTGGAGACGCACATCCACGAGTACCACTTCGAGAACCGCGGCGAGAACATCGTCAGCAAGCCGCAGCTGCTCGCACTGGGTGACCGGCTCGAGGCGGAGATCGCCGAACGCCGTGCCCAAGACGCCGCCTACAGGTAAGCCATGGACTTCATTCTTCTCGCGTTCCTGGGCTTTGCCGCGATCACCGTGATGTCCGCGGTAGCGGTGATCAGTGTCCGCAACCCGGTGCATTCCGCGCTGTTCCTGGTGCTGACGTTCTTCAGCGCCGCCGGCACCTGGATCCTCGCCGGCGCCGAGTTCCTCGGCGTGGCGCTGCTGGTGGTCTATGTCGGCGCGGTCATGGTGCTGTTCCTGTTCGTGGTGATGATGCTCGACATCGATGTCACCACGCTGCGCCAGGGCTACGTGCGCTACCTGCCGATCGGGCTCATCGTGGCGGTGATCATGCTGGCCGAGGTGCTCGCGCTGATCGGCATCGGTTCACGGGTGACGCCATTCGGGCCGGACCCGGCCGAAGCCGCCGGTCTGGGCAATACCGCGTGGGTGGCGCACACGCTGTTCCGCGACTACCTGCTGCCATTCGAGATCGCCGCGCTGATCCTGACCGTGGCGGTGGTGGCCGCAGTGATGCTGACCCTGCGCGCGCGCGTTGGCGTCAAGCGCCAGGATCCGGCTGCGCAGGCGGCGGTGCGTGCGGCGGATCGCGTGCGCATCATCAGGATGGAAGCGGTGCGACCGCAGGTGCCTGCCGCGCCGCAGCGCCAGGACGGGGAGGGCCAGGCATGAGTCTGTTCGGAGAAGGGCTGGCCCTGGGCCATTACCTTGCGCTGGGCGCGGTGCTGTTCTGCATCAGCGTGGCCGGCATCTTCCTCAACCGGAAGAACGTGATCGTGCTGCTGATGTCGATCGAACTGATGCTGCTGGCGGTCAACGTCAACTTCATCGGCTTCTCCCGGCATTTCGGTGATGCCAGCGGCCAGGTCTTCGTGTTCTTCATCCTGACGGTGGCGGCCGCCGAAGCCGCGATCGGGCTGGCGATCCTGGTCACGCTGTTCCGCAACCGCAACACCATCAACGTGGCCGATATCGACACGCTGAAGGGGTAGTGCAGGCCGCCGCGGGCTCCGGCCGCGCGGTGGGTCAATGATTCGATCCGGCGACATCCCAGGTGGACGTCGCCGGACGGCTGTAACGGTCCGCCGCGGCGACCCGGTCAATGGATATCCAGATGGCAATTTCGACAACCCATTTGCTGATCATCGTGCTCGCGCCGCTGTTCGGCTCGATCATCGCCGGCCTCTTCGGGCGGCAGGTCGGCCGTGCCGGCGCGCACAGCGTCACGATCCTCGGCGTCGCCACCAGCTGCGTGCTGTCGTGCTACGTGCTGTGGCAGCTGCTGCAGGGGGCTGCCCCGTACAACGAGAACATCTACACGGTGTTCGACGTGGCCAGCTACTCGGCGCACGTGGGCTTCATGGTCGACCGCCTGACCGCGATGATGATGGTGGTGGTGACCTTCGTGTCGCTGCTGGTGCACGTCTACACCATCGGCTACATGCACGAGGATCCGGGCTACCAGCGGTTCTTCAGCTATATCTCGCTGTTCACCTTCTCGATGCTCATGCTGGTGATGAGCAACAACTTCCTGCAGCTGTTCTTCGGCTGGGAAGCGGTCGGCCTGGTGTCGTACCTGCTGATCGGCTTCTGGTTCAAGAAGCCGAGCGCGGTGTTCGCCAACATGAAGGCCTTCCTGGTCAACCGCGTGGGTGACTTCGGCTTCCTGCTCGGCATCGCCGGCGTGCTGTACTGGTTCGGCACCCTCGACTACGCCACCGTGTTCGCCAACGCGACCGATCGCGTGGGTGGGGGCCAGGTGGTCGAGATCTTCGCCGGCTACCCGTGGTCGGTGGCGACGCTGATCTGCATCTGCCTGTTCATCGGCGCGATGGGCAAATCCGCCCAGGTGCCGCTGCACGTGTGGCTGCCCGACTCGATGGAAGGCCCGACCCCGATCTCGGCGTTGATCCACGCCGCGACGATGGTCACCGGGGGCATCTTCATGGTGGCGCGCATGTCGCCGCTGTTCGAGCTCAGCGATGCCGCACTCGCCTTCATCCTGTTCATCGGTGCGACCACGGCGTTCTTTACCGGCCTGATCGGCATCGTGCAGAACGACATCAAGCGCGTCGTTGCGTATTCCACGCTGTCGCAGCTGGGCTACATGACGGTGGCGCTGGGCGTGTCCGCGTACTCGGCCGCGGTGTTCCACCTGATGACCCACGCGTTCTTCAAGGCGTTGCTGTTCCTCGCCGCGGGTTCGGTGATCATCGGCATGCACCACGAGCAGGACATGCGGAAGATGGGCGGCCTGCGCAAGTACATGCCGGTCACCTTCTGGACCAGCGTGATCGGCACCCTGGCGCTGGTGGGCACGCCGTTCCTGTCGGGCTTCTACTCGAAGGACACCATCATCGAAGCCGCCGGCCATGCCGCCGAGCGCATGGGCTGGGTGGGCACCTACGGCTACTGGGCGGTGCTGCTGGGCGCGTTCGTCACCAGCTTCTACAGCTTCCGCCTGCTGTACATGACCTTCTTCGGCGAGGAGCGCTTCCGCCACGCGGCACCGTCGCACCCGGTCGCGGCAAAGGACGAGCATGGCCAGCAGACCCTGCACGAGCCGCTGCACGATGACGGCCATGGCCATCACGACGACCATGGCCCGCACGAGCCGCACGAATCGCCGTGGGTGGTGACGCTGCCGCTGGTGCTGCTGGCGATCCCGTCGATCGCGATCGGTTTCTTCACCGTCGGCCCGATGCTGTTCGGCACCGACTGGAGCGGCCACACCGAGAAGCTGCCGTTCTTCCTCGGGGCGATCGACCTCGACCCGGCGCGCGACACCGTGATGCAGCTCAAGGACACCCTGTGGCACGGGCCGGTCGCCTACGCGGTGCATGGCTTCCAGGTGCCGACCTTCTGGCTGATGCTGGGCGGCTTCCTGCTCGCCACGCTGATGTACGTGTGGCGCACGGATCTGCCGGCGAAGGCCGCGCGCGTGTTCGCGCTGCCGATCCGCGTGCTCGAGAAGAAGTACTGGGCCGACGACCTGTGGATCGACGGCTTCGCCGGGGGCGGCCTGGTGCTCGGCCAGGGCTCGCGCAGGTTCGACGAGAAGCTGATCGACGGCCTGTTCGTCAACGGCGCCGCGCGCGTGGTCGACCTTGTCGCCAGCGTGAGCCGTCGCCTGCAGTCCGGCTATCTCTACCACTACGCGTTCGCGATGATCATCGGCCTGATTGCACTGCTGGCCGTGCTGATCTTCCACTGGCGCTGACGCAACACCTTACGGAATAAAGAAACGTGGCGAACTGGCCCCTCCTCAGCCTCCTGATCTGGCTGCCGATCCTCGGCGGCGTGTTGACCCTTCTGTGCGGCAACGCGCGTCCGAACACCGCCCGCTGGGTGGCGCTCGGCTTCGCCTTGCTGACGCTCGCGGCCAGCCTGCTGCTGCTGTCCGGCTTCGATTCCGCCTTCGCGGGGCTGCAGTTCGTCGAGCACCGGGAGTGGATTCCCGCCTACGACATCCGCTACCACCTCGGCGCGGACGGCATTTCCATCGCGCTGATCGTGCTCACCACGATCACCACGGTGCTGGTGCTGATCGGCGCGTGGGGCTCGATCGACCGGCGCGTGGCCCACTACTTCGCGGCGTTCATGATCCTCGAAGGCATGATGGTGGGCGTGTTCGCCGCCGTCGACGCGTTGCTGTTCTACGTGTTCTTCGAGGGCATGCTGATCCCGATGTTCATCATCATCGGCATCTGGGGCGGCCCGCGCCGGGTGTACGCGGCGATGAAGTTCTTCCTGTACACGTTCCTGGGCTCGGTCTTCATGCTGGTCGGCCTGGTGTACCTGTACCTGAAGGGTGGCAGCTGGCAGCTGCCCGACCTGTACGCGCTGCCGCTCAATGCCACCGAGCAGATGTGGCTGTTCTTCGCGTTCCTGATCGCCTTCGCGGTCAAGGTGCCGATGTTCCCGGTGCATACCTGGCTGCCGGATGCCCACGTCGAAGCGCCCACCGGCGGTTCGGTGATCCTGGCGGCGATCATGCTCAAGATCGGCGGCTACGGCTTCCTGCGCTTCAGCCTGCCGATCACCCCGGATGCCGGCCACGAGTGGGCCTGGCTGGTGATCGCGGCAAGCCTGATCGCCATCGTGTACGTCGGCATGGTCGCGCTGGTGCAGGCGGACATGAAGAAGTTGATCGCGTATTCGTCGATCTCGCACATGGGCTTCGTGACGCTGGGCATCTTCATCGCGTTCACCCTGATCCGCGACACCGGCAACCCGGACGCCGCGCGCCTGGGCCTGCAGGGCGCGATGGTGCAGATGATCTCCCACGGCTTCATTTCCGGCGCGATGTTCTCCTGCGTCGGCGTGGTCTACGACCGCATGCACACGCGCATGATCCGTGACTACGGCGGCGTCGCCAATGTGATGCCGTGGTTCGCCGCCTTCATGGTGTTCTTCGCGATGGCCAATTCCGGCCTGCCGGGCACGTCCGGCTTCGTCGGCGAGTTCATGGTGGTCATGGCCTCGTTCCAGGCGCACCCGCTGATCGCCTTCACCGCGGCGCTGACGCTGATCATCGGCGCGGCCTACAGCCTGTGGCTGGTGCGTCGCACGCTGTATGGCGAAGTCGCCAACGCGCATGTCGCCGCCCTGACCGATATCAACAAGCGCGAGGCACTGGTGCTCGGCGTGTTCGCCATCTTCGTGCTGGCGATCGGCGTTTACCCGAAGCCGCTCACCGACCTGATGGAGCCGTCCATCGCGCAACTGGCGGACCTGCTCACCGCCACCAAGCTTTGAGGAAAGACCCGCGATGACCGTCGCCACCATGACGCCTCCCGTCCGCACCTTCGCCGAGTTCGCGCCATTGGCCCCCGAGCTGGTGGTGGTGTTCGGCGCCTTCGCCCTGCTGATGCTCGACCTGTTCCTGTCGGACCGCCAGCGCATCGTCACCCAGACGCTCGGCATCGCCACGTTGCTGGTCGCCGCCGCGGCGGTCGCACTCGGCATCGGCGGGCAGGGCGAGGTGATGGAGGGCGTGTTCGTCCGCGACACCATTTCGGACGTGCTGAAGTTCACCATCCTGGTCGTTGCGGCGCTGGCGGCGTCGTACAGCTGGTCGTACATGCGCGAGCGTGGGCTGTACCGCGGCGAGATGATGGTGCTGATGCTGTTCGCGACCGTCGGCATGATGCTGCTGGTCTCGGCCGGCAACCTGACCATGGTCTATCTCGGCCTCGAGCTGCTGGCCCTGTGCTCCTACGCGCTGGTGGTCACCGACCGTGACAGCCCGCAGGCCTCCGAAGCCGGCATGAAGTACTTCGTGCTGGGTTCGCTTGCCTCCGGCCTGCTGCTGTACGGCCTGTCGCTGGTCTACGGCGCCACCGGCACGCTGGCGCTGGAGGGTATCCGCGAAGCTGCCACGAACGTCGCCGGCGAGGACCGCACCCTGCTGCTGACGGGCATGGTGTTCGTGGTCGCGGGTGTCGCGTTCAAGTTCGGCGCCGCGCCGTTCCACATGTGGCTGCCCGATACCTACCACGGTGCGCCGACCCCGATCACGATCTTCATCGGCTCGGCACCGAAGCTCGCCGCGCTGGGCATGGCGTTCCGCCTGTTCGAAGGTGGCCTGGGCCCGCTTCAGGACTACTGGCAGCTGCTGGTCGGCGTGCTGGCCGCGGCGTCGCTGGCCGTGGGCAACGTGGTGGCGCTTGCGCAGACGAACCTCAAGCGCATGCTGGCCTACTCGACGGTCTCGCATGTCGGGTTCCTGTTCCTGGGCGTTGCCGCCGGCGGCACCGACGGCTTCGCCGCGGCGACCTTCTACACGATCAGCTACGCGATCATGTCGGCCGCGGCTTTCGGCGCCATCGTCATGCTGTCGCGCCAGGGCTTCGAGGCCGATCGCATCGAGGACTTCCGCGGGCTCAACGCACGCAACCCGTGGATGGCCCTGCTGGTGCTGATCACCATGGCGTCGCTGGCGGGCGTGCCGCCGTTCCTGGGCTTCTGGGCAAAGGTCGCGGTGCTGCGCGCGGTGATCGAGGTCGACATGCTGTGGCTTGCCATCGTGGCGATCGTGTTCGCGGTGATCGGCGCGTTCTACTACCTGCGCGTGATCAAGGTGATGTACTTCGACGAGCCGGTTGGCGAGCCGGTGTCGCCGCGCAGTGGTACCGCGCTGCGGGCGGTGTTCAGCGTCAACGCGCTGGCCTTGCTGGTGCTGGGCCTGGCATGGAGCCCGATCATGAGCTGGTGCCAGCAGGCCTTTGCCACGCTGTAACCATGGTGGCCGTGGCGTCGCGCCGGGTGCGCGGCGCCGTGGTGATGGATGTATCGCGATATATCCATCGGATGATCATTCCGGGCTTGCAATCAAACGGGCCGATCGTCATAATTCATTTCTCTGCTGCGGGGTGGAGCAGTCTGGCAGCTCGTCGGGCTCATAACCCGAAGGTCGCAGGTTCAAATCCTGCCCCCGCTACCAGCTTTTCGCGGTCGGTGGAATGTCCTCAAGGGAGGCGTTCCGGCGGTACCGGTCGCGATCGGGCTGAGTCGGTACACGTTGCTCCGTGTGCCGGCACCGAAATCCAGCGTCATCGGACAAGGGGCCCAACGGGCCCCTTGGCTGTTTCAGGGGCGGATTTTCGTTTACCGGATCGAAAGGAGCCGGCGCATTCGTGGCTGACAATGCAACCCGCATCATCGAACTGCTGACGCCCACGGTGGAAGCCCTCGGGCTGGAACTGCTGGGCGCGGAATATCTTCCCAACCCCGGCAGCGCGCTGCTGCGGCTGTATATCGACCGTCCCGGCGTGGAAGGCGATGCCGTTGGCCCCGGCGTGACGATCGAGGACTGCGAGGCGGTCAGCCGCGAAGTGTCCGCGCAGCTCGACGTCGAGGATCCGATCAGCGGCCATTACACCCTCGAGGTGTCGTCGCCGGGGATCGACCGCCCACTGTTCGCGCCGGCGCAGTTCGCGCGCTTCAGCGGCGAGACCGCGAAGGTCGTGCTGAAGCTGCCGCAGGACGGGCGCCGCCGGCTGACCGGACGCATCCTGTCGGTGGAAGGCGAGCGGATCACGTTCGACCTCGATGGCCAGCCGTTCGAGGTGGTGGCCGACAACATCGAGAAGGCGCGGCTAGTGCCGGACTGGGTGGCCCTGGGGCTGGCCCCGGCGAAGGACGAGGCGTCCGGACGCGACGCACGCCCCGGCAAGAGCGGCGCCAGGAAGCGTACCAACGGTCCCGGCGCCTGAGGCGACGGCACTTCACCACATCAGTGGCCCCGTTCGACCGGCGCAGTCCACAACGGACTGGCGGAGTTCCGGGGCCTGATCTCCGGTCTCCGAAGCGGACCAACCCAAAGACATCCAGAGGCGTAACAGAATGAGCAAGGAACTGTTGATGGTCGTCGACGCGGTCGCCAACGAGAAGGGCGTGCCGGAGTCCGTCATCCTCGAAGCGATCGAAGCTGCACTGGCCACCGCGGCCAAGAAGCGCTACGTCGACCAGGACGTGCTCACGCGCGTGTCGATCGACTCCAAGGACGGTACCTACGAAACCTTCCGCCGCTGGGAAGTGGTGGCCGACGACGTGGTGATGGAGTCGCCCGATCGACAGATCCGCCTGATGGACGCGATCGAGGAGGCCGAGGGCGTCGAGGTCGGCGACTACATCGAAGAGCAGATCGACAACGCCGAGTTCGGGCGCATTGCCGCGCAGGCCGCCAAGCAGGTGATCGTGCAGCGCGTGCGCGAGGCCGAGCGCCAGCAGGTGGTCGATGCGTGGAAGGACCGCGTGGGCGAACTGGTGACCGGCGTGGTCAAGCGCGTCGAGCGTGGCAACGTCTACGTCGACCTGGGCGGCAACGCCGAGGCCTTCATCCCCAAGGACAAGGCGATCCCGCGCGACGTCGTGCGCGCCGGCGACCGCATCCGCGGGTATCTCTACGACGTGCGCAGCGAGCCGCGCGGCCCGCAGCTGTTCATCAGCCGCGCCGCGCCGGAATTCATGATCGAGCTGTTCAAGCTCGAGGTGCCGGAGGTGGGCCAGGGCCTGGTGTCGATCATGGCCTGTTCGCGCGACCCGGGTGACCGCGCCAAGATCGCGGTGCTCGCGCACGACAACCGCACCGATCCGATCGGCGCCTGCATCGGCATGCGCGGTTCGCGCGTGCAGGCGGTGTCCAACGAGCTCAACGGCGAGCGCGTGGACATCGTGCTGTGGTCGGACAACCCGGCGCAGTTCGTCATCAACGCGATGGCGCCGGCCGAGGTGCAGTCGATCGTGGTCGACGAGGACAAGCACTCGATGGATCTCGCCGTGGCCGAGGACTTCCTCGCCAAGGCGATCGGCAAGGGCGGCCAGAACGTGCGCCTGGCCAGCCGCATGACCGGTTGGCAGCTCAACGTGATGACCGCCGAGCAGGTGCAGGCCAAGAGCGAGGCCGAGCAGGCCGCTGCCCGCCAGCTGTTCCAGGACAAGCTCGAGGTCGACGAGGAGATCGCCGGCATCCTGGTGGCCGAAGGCTTCAGCACGGTCGAGGAGATCGCCTACGTGCCGATGGGCGAGCTGCTGGCGGTGGAGGGCTTCGACGAGGACATCGTCGAGGAACTGCGCGCCCGCGCCCGCGACGCGCTGCTCAACGATGCGCTGGCGGTGGAGGAGGAGCTCGACGAGCACGCGCCCGCCGACGACCTGCTGCAGCTGCCGGGCATGGACGACACCATCGCCTATGCACTGGCGTCGCACGGCGTGCGCAGCGCCGAGGACCTGTCCGACCTGGGTGTCGACGAGGTGCTCGAATTCGATATCGAAGGTCTCGACCAGGAGCGCGCCTCGGTGCTGATCCTGGCCGCGCGCGCCGAGGAGATCGCGCGCCTGGAGCGGGAAGGCTGACAGGTCGCGCAAGGCGGGCCCGGGCCACCCGGGCCGCCCCGCGCCGACCCCACGCGCCAGAGCCGCTAGAATCCCCATATCCGCGCCGGCCCCGAGCCGCCGCATTGGACACGGAAACCGAATGTCGCAGCAAACCACCATCCGCAAGCTGGCCGCACTGGTGAACACACCGGTCGAGAAACTGCTGGAGCAGCTGGCCGAGGCCGGCATGAAGTTCAGCAGCCCCGACCAGGTGGTCACCAGCACCGAGAAGGTGAAGCTTCTCGGCTTCCTGCGCCGCACCCACGGCAAGTCCGAAAAGGCTGCCGAGGAAGCGGTCAGCCCGAAGAAGATCACCCTCAACCGCAGCCGCAAGCAGGAACTCACCGTCGGTGGTGGCAAGAATCGCCAGACCGTCGACGTGGTGGTGCGCAAGAAGGTCACCGTGGTCCCGCCGACCGGCAAGGACGATGGCGTCGACCCGGCGTCCGGCCTGTCGCGCGAAGAGGCCGAGCGTGCCGAGATCCTGCGCAAGCTGGAGGAGTCGCGCCAGCGCAACCTCTCCGAGCAGCAGCGTCTGGCCGAGGAGGACAAGCGTCGTGCCGAGGAGGCCGCCGAACGCAGGCGCGAGGCGGAAGCCGAGGCCGAGCGTCTGCGCAAGGAAGCCGCTGCCGCCGCCGCCGTGGTGACAGGCGATGCCACCGCCGCCCCTGCGCGCCGCGCGCCGCATGGCCACGGGCATGGCCAGCCGGCCAAGCCGGCCGGTCCTGCACGCGATGACCGCAGCGCCGCCAACAAGGGCAAGGCGCAGCGCGGGTCGCATGCAATGGTCGCCGGGGTCGAGGACGACGAGAGCACCGCGCGTTTCGCCGGCCAGCTGCACCTGTCGGCGGCGGATCGTGCCCGTCGCAGCACCGCCCGTGGCCGGCCGAAGCCGCGCCGCAACGTCGAGCAGTCGCGTGGCGGCTCCGGCGGTCCCCATGGGTTCGAACGTCCGACCGCACCGGTCGTGCGCGAGATCGCCGTGGGCGACGCGATCACCGTGGCCGACCTCGCGCAGAAGCTCGCGCTGAAGGGCGGCGACGTGGTCAAGGCGCTGTTCAAGATGGGCGTCATGGCCACCATCACCCAGACCATCGACCACGACACCGCGGTGCTGGTGGTCGAGGAACTGGGGCACAAGGCCGTGCGCGCGGAATCCGACGACGCCGAGAGCGTGCTGGTCGCCCACGTCGCCGACGTGCAGGGCGAGCAGGCTGCGCGTCCGCCGGTGGTCACCATCATGGGTCACGTCGACCACGGCAAGACCTCGCTGCTGGATTACATCCGCACCACCAAGGTCGCGACCGGTGAGGCGGGTGGCATCACCCAGCACATCGGCGCCTACCACGTGGAGACCCCGAAGGGGGTCATCAGCTTCCTCGACACCCCGGGCCACGCCGCGTTCACTTCGATGCGCGCTCGTGGCGCCAGGCTCACCGACATCGTGGTGCTGGTGGTTGCGGCCGACGATGGCGTGATGCCGCAGACCATCGAGGCGATCCAGCACGCGCGCGCCGCCAAGGTGCCGCTGATCGTGGCGATCAACAAGATCGACAAGTCCACCGCCGATCCGAACCGCATCAAGAACGAACTGCTCGAGCACCAGGTGGTGGCCGAGGACTTCGGCGGCGACACCCAGATGGTCGAGCTGTCGGCCAAGACCGGCATGGGCGTCGACGACCTGCTCGACGCGATCTCGCTGCAGGCCGAAGTGCTGGAGCTGCGCGCGGTGCAGGACGGCCGTGCCACCGGCACGGTCATCGAATCCTCGCTCGACAAGGGCCGCGGCCCGGTCGCCACCGTGCTGGTGCAGCAGGGCCGCCTCAACCGCGGCGACTACCTGGTGTGCGGCGTGCAGTACGGCCGCGTGCGTGCGCTGTTCGACGAGAACGGGCAGGCCGTGGACGGGGCCGGTCCGTCGATCCCGGTGCAGGTGCTCGGCCTGTCGGGCGTGCCCGATGCCGGCGACGACTTCGTGGTCGTCGACGACGAGCGCCTGGCCAAGGACGTTGCCCAGCAGCGCGAAGCCAAGCGTCGCGAGACGCGCCTGGTGCAGGCTGCGGGCAACCGCATGGAAGACATCATGGCGCAGATGGGCCAGGCCGAGCAGCAGCTGTCGCTCAACCTGGTGGTCAAGGCCGACGTGCAGGGCTCGGTGGAAGCGCTCAAGCAGGCGCTCACCGCGCTGTCGAACGAGCAGATCCGCATCAACATCATCGTGTCCGGCGTGGGCGGCATCACCGAATCCGACGCCAACGCGGCGGCGACCGCCAAGGCGACGATCATCGGCTTCAACGTGCGTGCCGACGCCTCGGCGCGCCGCGTGGTGGAGACCAACGGTCTCGACCTGCGCTACTTCTCGATCATCTATGACGTGATCGACCAGGTGAAGCAGGTGGCCTCGGGCATCCTCGGCATGGAGATCCGCGAGGAGATCATCGGTATCGCCGAGGTCCGCGACGTCTTCCGCAGCTCCAAGTTCGGTGCTGTCGCCGGCTGCATGGTGGTGGAGGGCGTGGTCAAGCGTTCCAAGCCGATCCGCGTGCTGCGCGACAACACCGTCGTCTTCGAGGGCGAGCTGGAGTCGCTGCGCCGCTTCAAGGAAAACGTGGACGAGGTCCGTGTCCACACCGAGTGCGGCATCGGCGTGAAGGCGTACAACGACGTCAAGGTCGGCGACCAGATCGAGTGCTTCGAGCGCATCGAGGTCCAGCGCACGCTGTAACGGATGCGACAACCGGCGTCGGGAGGGAGCGGGAACGTGCAGCGGCGGTGCCGCCTGCTCGTCCCCGCACCCTTCGCGCCGGCCGACGCGCTGTCGACCAGGAGTTCCCACCATGCCCACCAAATCCTTCCATCGCACCGATCGCGTGGCCGCGCAGCTGCGCCGCGAACTCGGCACCCTGGTCCGCCAGGCCGTGTCCGAGTACGGGCTGCCGTCGGTAAGCGTGTCCGACGTCGAGGTCACCCGTGACCTCGCACATGCCAAGGTGTTCGTGACCGCGCTGCAGGCCGAACGCTCGCGCGAGGCGATGGCAGGCCTCAAGGCCCTGGCCGGCGAGATCCGTTTCCGCCTCGCCCGGCTGGTCAAGCTGCGCCACGTGCCGGAACTGCATTTCCACTACGACGATTCGGTCGATCGCGGCGAGCGCATCGACAACCTGCTGCGTGATCTTCCCGATGCGCCGGTCGACGCCGACGATGGCGATCAGGGCGCTGGCGGGGCGCGCGACGCCTGAAGCACGGCGCGGCATGCATGGCATGGCCGCGACGTGCGATGACGTGTAGCCATGTCCAAACCGCGCAGACGTGTCCGCAAGGTCGACGGCATCCTCCTGCTGGACAAGCCGCGTGGCCTGAGTTCCAACCAGGCCCTGCAGGAAGTCCGCAAGCTGTTCGAGGCCGAGAAGGGCGGCCACACCGGCAGCCTGGATCCGCTCGCCACCGGCCTGCTGCCGGTGTGCCTGGGCGAGGCGACCAAGATCGCCGGTGGCCTGCTTGGCGCCCGCAAGGCCTATGACACCGTTGCCCGGCTGGGGGCGGTGACCGATACCGACGATGCCGATGGCCAACTCCTGCGCGAGCGCCCGGTGCCGGCGTTGCGGGTCGCGGAGATCGACGCCGCCCTGCAGGCGTTGACCGGCCGCATCCTGCAGCGTCCACCGATCTACTCCGCACTCAAGCGTGGCGGCGAGCCGCTCTATGCCAAGGCGCGCCGTGGCGAACACGTCGAGGTGGAGCCGCGCGAGGTGGACGTGCACGGGTTCGCCCTGCAGTCCGCAGCGGATCTGGTCGACGATCTCCAGGGCGTACCGCCGCAGTTGCGGCTGCATGTCGAGTGCGGCTCGGGCACCTACGTGCGCAGCCTGGTCCGCGACCTCGGCGAAGCCCTCGGCTGCGGCGCGCACGTGGCCGAACTGCGCCGCATCTGGGTGGATCCGTTCCGCGATCCGCGGTTGTGGACCCTGGATGCCCTGCAGGCGCTGGCGGAACGCGGTCGTTCGGCGCTGGAAGCGTGCCTGCTGCCGATCGAGTCCGGAATGGCGGCGTGGCCCGAGGTCCGTCTCGACGCGCGGCAGGCGGAGGCGCTGTCCTACGGGCAGGTGGTCAGTGGCGGGTTCCAGCCGCGGGGCGAGGTTGGCGTGTTCGACGTGAACGGGCGGGCCCTGGGGCTGGGCGAGGTCGATGGCGACGGCCGCCTGCGTCCGCAGCGCCTGTTCAGTTGGGCGGTCAGCCAGCCGGGGCGCGTGGTCGGCTGCTGAGCGCGGTTGTTCCCGCGCCCTGTTCGCGGTAACATTTCGCGCGCTTTTTCAAGCGTTTGCGTTTCACTTTCTTCCACCCATGGCGGGCCCTGGCGGTGCGTCGATCGTGGTCTGTCCCACGCCGCAGTCCGGGCCGTGTCGCAGTCCCCCCACGTCGCGTCTTCTGCGGGCTTTGCGACACGAGGCTTCCATGTCCATCGATACCACCAGCATCATCAACGAACACAAGCGGGCCGAAGGCGACACCGGTTCGCCGGAAGTGCAGGTCGCGCTGCTGACCGCGCGCATCGTGCACCTCACCGAGCACTTCAAGACCCACAAGAAGGACCACCACAGCCGGCGCGGCCTGCTGCAGATGGTCAACCAGCGTCGCAGCCTGCTGGATTACCTGCACCGCAAGGACGCCGACCGCTACAAGGCACTGATCGAGAAGCTCGGTCTGCGTCGTTAAACCGGCACCACACGCGGCGCAGCGATGCGCCGCGTTTGTTTTGAGCATCCGCGAAATACCGCGCTGCAGGGATGCGGTGACATGCAGGACCAACGGCCTCCGGGCCCGGTGCTGCATCGGCGACGCCGCGCTGACGCGCACGACGCCACCCTACAGGACCGCGCAACGCGGTCGCCCGGTCGGGGCAAGGGCCCCGGGCGGTTCATCGAAGAAAGAGTCATCTAAGGACACAACAACGTGGCAAAAGTTACCAAGAACTTCCAGTACGGCAGCCGCCAGGTCACGCTCGAAACCGGTGAGATCGCCCGCCAGGCGAGTGGTGCGGTCATGGTCTCGTGCGAAGGCACCGTGCTGCTGGTCACCGCCGTCGCCAACAAGACCGCCCGCGAGGGGCAGGACTTCTTTCCGCTGACGGTCGATTACCAGGAAAAGTTCTACGCCGGTGGCCGCATCCCCGGTGGCTTCTTCAAGCGCGAGGGCCGCCAGACCGAGAAGGAGACGCTGATCTCGCGGCTGATCGATCGCCCGATCCGCCCGCTGTTCCCGGATGGCTTCCGCAACGAGGTCCAGATCATTGCCACGGTGATGTCGATGAACCCGGAGGTCGATGGCGACATCCTGGCCCTCATCGGTGCATCGGCCGCGCTGTCGCTGTCGGGCGCGCCGTTCGACGGCCCGATCGGCGCCGCCAAGGTGGGCTACCGGGACGGCCAGTACCTGCTCAACCCGACCGTGTCCGAGCTCAAGGATTCCGACCTCGAGCTCGTCGTCGCCGGTACCGCCAATGCGGTGCTGATGGTGGAGTCCGAGGCCAATGTGCTGTCGGAAGACGTGATGCTGGGCGCGGTGATGTTCGGCCACCAGCAGATGCAGGTCGCGATCAGCGCGATCAACGAGCTGGTTGCCGAAGCTGGCAAGCCGAAGTGGGAGTGGACCGCGCCGGCCGCCAATGAAGGCGTGGTCGCCGCGATCCGCAATGCCGTGGGCGAGCAGCTCTCGGCCGCGTTCCAGGTGCGTGACAAGCTGCAGCGCCGCGACGCGATCTCCAACGTCCGCAAGGCGATCCTCGAGGCGCTTGCGCCGAACGCCGAGGCCAACGCCTGGACCTCCAGCGAGCTGTCGAAGGAGTTCAGCGAGCAGGAATACCAGACCATGCGCGACTCGGTCATCAGGACCAAGGTGCGCATCGATGGCCGTGCGCTCGACACCGTGCGCCCGATCACCTCCAAGGTCGGCATCCTGCCGCGCGTGCACGGCTCCTCGCTGTTCACCCGTGGCGAGACCCAGGCGATCGTCGCCGTCACCCTCGGCACCGCCCGCGACGGCCAGGTGATCGACGCGGTGGCCGGCGAGTACAAGGAACACTTCCTGTTCCACTACAACTTCCCCCCGTATTCGGTGGGCGAAGCCGGCCGCATGATGGGCCCGAAGCGTCGCGAGATCGGCCATGGCCGCCTCGCCAAGCGCGGCGTGCTCGCGGTCATGCCGACGATCGAGGAATTCCCCTACACCATCCGCGTGGTCTCGGAGATCACCGAGTCGAACGGTTCGTCGTCGATGGCCTCGGTCTGCGGTTCGTCGCTGGCGCTGATGGACGCGGGCGTGCCGATCAAGGCGCCGGTCGCCGGCATCGCCATGGGCCTGGTGAAGGAAGGCGACGAGTTCGTCGTGCTGTCCGACATCCTCGGTGACGAGGACCACCTCGGCGACATGGACTTCAAGGTGGCCGGTACCAGCGAGGGCATCACCGCCCTGCAGATGGACATCAAGATCCAGGGCATCACCGAAGAGATCATGAAGGTCGCGCTGGCCCAGGCGAAGCAGGGCCGCCTGCACATCCTCAAGGAGATGGAGGCTGCGCTCAGCACGCCGCGTTCGGAGCTGTCGGAGTTCGCGCCGCGCCTGATCACCATCAAGATCCATCCCGACAAGATCCGCGAGGTCATCGGCAAGGGTGGTTCGGTGATCCAGGCGATCACCAAGGAAACAGGCACCCAGATCGACATCCAGGACGATGGCACCATCACCATCGCCTCGGTCGACGCTGCTGCCGGGAAGGCCGCCAAGGACCGCATCGAGCAGATCACCTCGGATGTCGAGCCGGGCCGGATCTACGAGGGCAAGGTCGTCAAGATCATGGACTTCGGTGCGTTCGTGACGATCTCCCCCGGCAAGGACGGCCTGGTGCACGTGTCGCAGATCTCCAGCGAGCGCGTGGAGAAGGTCGGCGACAAGCTGAAGGAAGGCGACATCGTCAAGGTCAAGGTGCTGGAAGTCGACAAGCAGGGCCGCATCCGCCTGTCGATCAAGGCCGTCGAGGAAGGCGAAGGTACGCCGGCCGAGTGATCGACCTCATCGCCGCGTGTCCGACGCGCGGCAGGTGTCATGAAAGAGCGGGCTTCGGCCCGCTCTTTTTTGTTCTTCTTCCGGTCGAGGGGTGTTGGTCAGGAGCCACAGGGGGATGCCCAGCCGGATATCTCCGCGTCCTGCTCCCACATCCGGCCGCCGCCATCCATGGCCGGCTCTGGACATCCCCCTGCGTCCGCGGCGGGCCCCGAGCTGCCGCCGCGTCGGCGAGAAGGTCAACAGCAGGATCGTTGGGGATGTAGTCGCAGTCGCGCGCCGCAACCGCTGTTGATCTTCGTACCGAAGCCGACGAACGTCGAAGCCCGTGCGTGCGCCGGGGGGTGTGGTCCCAGCCGGCCATGGATGGCTGGCGGCCGGCCGTGGTAGCTGGACGCGGACTCCGGCCGGGGGAGCACACCCCCCGGCGCGCGCGACGGGCAGCGCAGAATCAAACGGAGCACCTCGCCGACGCACGGGCAGTCCGGCTGTCTGCCAGGCCTCTCGGCGAGATGGCGGACAAGCTTGTCGGAGCACCAGATCGGGAGAGGCGGCGAGAAGAGCTTCTTCGCCGCTACAAGTGAACGACGGTCGCTCGATAACGGGGTCGGACCCGTGTATCGACTCAGACGATCCCGGTCACATAGAACAGCGTGATCACCACGAACACCGCCAGCGTCTTGATCACGGTGATGGCGAAGATGTCGCCATAGGCCTGGCGATGGGTGAGGCCGGTGACCGCAAGCAGCGTGATCACCGCGCCGTTGTGGGGCAGGGTGTCCATGCCGCCGGAGGCCATCGAGGCCACGCGGTGCAGGACTTCCATCGGGATGCCCGCCGCCTGCGCGTTGGCGATGAAGCTCTCCGCCATGGCCGCCAGCGCGATCGACAGCCCCCCCGAGGCCGAGCCGGTGATGCCGGCCAGCGCGGTAACCGTGACCGCTTCATTGACCAGCGGATCCGGGATCGCGGCCAGCGCATTGGCCACCAGCAGGAAGCCGGGCAGGGCGGCAATGACCGCGCCGAAACCGTATTCCGATGCGGTATTCATCGAGGCGAGCAATGCGCCCCCCACCGCGGCCTTGCTGCCCTCGGCAAAGCGCGCAGCCACGGTGCGCCAGGCGAACGCCAGCACGGTGAAGATGCCGATCAGCAGCGCGCCCATCACCGCCCAGATCGCCGAGATGCGCGCGACTTCCTGCACCACCGGCGCAGGATCCCCCACCACTGCGGGCACGAAGCTGTGCGAAGCGCCGTACCAGCCGGGGATCCACTGCGTCAGCAGCAGGTTCGACACGCCCACCATCACCAGCGGCAGCAGCGCGATCAGCGGATGGGCGAGGCTGTCGCCGGTGAACGCCGCGGGCTCGTTGGCAAGCGTGGCCGGGTCGCCATAGCCTTCGCCGGCCTGCAGCGCCTTGCGGCGGCGCCACTCCAGCCACGCCATGCCGGCGGCAAGGATGAAGATGCCGCCCAGCGTGCCCAGCACCGGCGCGGCCCAGGTGTCGGTGCCGAAGAACGCGGTCGGAATGATGTTCTGGATCTGCGGCGTGCCCGGCAGCGCATCCATCGTGAAGGTGAAGGCACCCAGCGCGATGGTGCCCGGGATCAGCCGTTTGGGGATGTTGCCCTGGCGGAAGAGCTCGGCCGCGAACGGATACACGGCGAACACGACCACGAACAGCGACACGCCGCCGTAGGTGAGCAGCGCGCACACGAGCACGATCGACAGCATCGCGCGCTGTGCGCCGACCACGCGGATGGTAGCGGCCACGATCGCCCGCGAGAAGCCGGAGACCTCGATCAGCTTGCCGAACACCGCGCCCAGCACGAACACCGGGAAGTACAGCTTGAGGAAGCCGACCATCTTGTCCATGAAGAGGCCGGTGAACATGGGCGCCACCAGCGACGGATCGGTCAGCAGCACCGCGCCCATGGCCGCCACCGGTGCGAACAGGATGACGCTGTGGCCGCGGTAGGCGACCAGCATCAGGAAGCCCAGTGCGGCGAGCACGATCAGCAGGGACATGGATCGATCCGGGGTTGACGACGGTCGCCAGTGTGGGCAGCCGTGTACCGGCCCCCCATTGTCCGAAGGTACAAGTGATGGCCATCCGGACGCTGCCTAGGCTTGCCGTCATGGTCCAGGCGACCAGGGTGCTCGCAACGGCGCGCGCCACGAGGATTCAGACCCGTGGGAGGGGACACATGAAGTACAACAAGCTGTCGGGCAGTCGGCTCGCCCTGGCGATCGCGTTTGGGCTGTCGACGTTCGCCGCGCAGGCGCAGGACCCGACGCAGCCCACCGGCGGCGCGACGGCCCGGGCCACGGATGCGACCACCCTCGACGGGATCGTCGTCACCGCGCGTCGTCGCGCGGAGTCGATCCAGGACGTGCCGGTGGCGGTGAGCGCGTTCGGCGAGGAGCAGCTGCGCGACCTGCAGGCCAACAACATCGACGGCCTGCAGGGTGCGGTGCCCAACCTCAACATCGTGCAGGGCCGCGGCTCGTCGAACACGGTCAACGTGTTCATCCGTGGCATCGGCCAGCCGGACTCGCTGCAGACGTTCGACCCCGGCGTGGGCATGTACGTCGACGACGTCTACTACTCGCGCATCAACGGCGCGCTGTTCTCGCTGTTCGACGTGCAGCAGGTGGAAGTGCTGCGCGGTCCGCAGGGCACGCTGTACGGCAAGAACTCCACCGGCGGCGCCATCAAGGTCACCACCAAGAACCCGCTTGACGATACCGGGGCGGCGGTGGAGTTCGGGACTGGCAGCTTCGGCCGCATGGACGGCCGCGCCTACCTCGGCGAACAGCTCAGCGACACCGCGGCGTTCAGCCTTGCCGGTGCATGGCTCACCAACGACGGCTACGTCGAGGATCCGGCCACCGGCGAGGAATACAACGGCGAGGACACCATCTCGCTGCGCGGCAAGCTCGCGTTCCGCCCGAGCGACACCTTCAGCGCCACGCTTTCGGCCGACTACACCCGCCAGGACAATGCGCTGACGCTCGGCCAGCCGACCGCACCGCTGCGCCGCACCGACCTGGCACTCGGCCAGGTCGTGCTGTTGCAGCCGTCCACCGACGACTACGACTTCCGTACCCGCACGTCGTTCCGCCCCAGCCAGGGCCAGGAGATGACCCACAAGGGGGTCAGCGCGAACCTGCAGTGGGAACTCGGCGAGCAGTGGTCGCTCAAGAGCATCAGCGCCTGGCGCAAGCTCGATACCAGCTCCTTCATCGACATCGATGCGTCGGAATTCGTGCTGGGTGACGTGCTGGTCGAGGTCGACCAGGAGCAGGTCAGCCAGGAACTGCAGCTGCAGTACGACAACGGCGGCAACCTGCAGGCGATCTTCGGCGCGTACTACATGAACGAGACGCTGCCCTCCTACCAGGAGGCCTATGCGGACGACTTCTTCGGTTTCGCCGGCACGCCGATCGACTTCCTGCGCACCATCGACGACGACCTCGAGACCACCAGCGTCGCCGCGTTCGCCCACGTCAACTGGGAGTTCGCGCCGACCTGGACCCTGGCCGCCGGGCTGCGCTATTCGCGCGACGAAAAGGACTACTGGCGCACCACCAGCACCTACTGGGGACCGATCCTGGCCGTGCTGAACGAGACCGTGGCCTTCAGCGGCAGCCAGAGCTGGGATGCGTGGACGCCGTCGCTGAGCCTGCAGAAGGCCTTCAGCGACAACCTGATGGGTTACGTATCGGCCAACCGCGGCTTCAAGTCGGGCGGCTTCAACGGCCGCGCGAACTCGGCACTCGAAACCACCCGCGCGGTGTTCGACCCGGAGTTCGTGTGGACCTACGAGGCCGGCGTCAAGATGCGTTCCGACGACGGCCGCCTGACCGCGAACGTGGCCGCCTTCCACAGCAGCTACAAGGACTTCCAGGCCCGCGTCTCCGAGGTGCTGAACCCGGATTCGCCGACGCCGACGTTCTCCTTCCCGGTGCTCAACGCCGCGGAGATGGAGATCAACGGCTTCGAATTCGAGGGCGTGGCGCGGCTGGGTGATGCCACCCAGCTCAGTGGCCAGGTCAGCTGGATGGATGCAAGCTACAAGTCCTTCGAGGACCTGCGCACCACCGATCCGGCCAACCCGGCCTACGACCCGACGCTGCACGAGCACGTGCCCTTCTCGCCGGACTGGACCGCACGCATCGCCCTGCAGCATGCGTTCGATCTCGGTGGCAACGGCACGCTGACCGTGGGTGGCGACGTGGCCTACCGTGGCGACACCTGGCTGTCGGTCGACAACCGCCCCGGCCTGATGCAGGACGCCTACACGACGGCGGGACTGTTCACCTCGTGGGACTCGCCGCAGTACGCCTGGCAGGTGCGCGCCGGCGTGCGCAACGTCACCGACGAGCTGTACAAGATCGAGGGCCAGGAGTTCTCCTCCGTGGCCAACATCCAGACCGCGTACTACGCACCACCGCGCAACTGGTACCTGACCGTCCGCCGCAACTTCTGAGCATCCCGCGTCAGCGCGCAGTTCCACAGGCCCCGGCACGTCCGGGGCCTGTGCCGTTGGAGAGCCCGGGCCCTGCGCTATGCTCGCGCGCCATGCATGACTCCATCTTCCTCCCGCAGGGCGCCATGGGGATCCCGTGTTGAGCGTGGGAGCCGTGCTGGCCGCGGCCGTCCTGTGGCTGGCCCTGATGTTCTTCGCCGGTATCTACGGTGAGCGCCACCCGCAACTGCTGGCGCGTCACTGGCGGCATGTCTACGCGCTGTCGCTGGCGGTGCATTGCACCTCCTGGACCTTCTACGGCACGGTCACCCAGGCTGCGCGTTACGGCTGGCCGCTGCCGCCCACCTTCGTCGGCGCGATCCTGTTCTACCTGCTGGCGTGGCGCTTCATGGTGCGGCTGGTGCGGCTGGCCCGCGAAAGCAACGCCACCTCGCTGGCCGACCTCATCGCGACGCGGCTCGGCAAGGATCCATGGCTGGCGGCCACGGTGACCCTGGTCGCCGTGCTGGGCCTGCTGCCGTACATCGCGCTGCAGCTCAAGGCGGTGGCGATGAGCTATTCGGTGCTGACCGCGACCACGTCGGCGGATCTCTCGGAAATTCCACCGTGGCGTGACGTGAGCCTGTATGTCGCGCTGGCGATGGCGGGGTTCGCCGTGCTGTTCGGCACCCGGCGCGCGAGTGCGACCGAGCACAACCGCGGCCTGGTGCTGGCGGTGGCGTTCGAATCGGTGCTAAAGCTGCTGGCGATGCTGGTGCTGGGCCTGTTCGTGTGGGGCATCGCGCGTGACATGCCGGCGTTGCCGCCGCTTCCAGCGCAGGATCTCGACGGTTTCATGCCGCTGGTGTTCCTCGGTGCGCTGGCGATGTTCGTGCTGCCGCACCAGTTCCATGTCGCGGTGGTCGAGTGCCGCGACGAGCGTGGGGTGGGAGCCGCGCGCTGGCAGTTCCCGCTGTACCTGCTGGCGATCGGTGCGCCGGGCCTGCTGTTGGCCTATGTCGGCCTGGGGCTGCTGGGCGACCGCGTGCCTTCGGACATGTACGCACTGGCGGTGCCGCTGTCGCATGGCAGCGAGGCGGTGGCACTGGTGGCCTTCCTCGGCGGATTGAGCGCGGCCACCGGCATGGTGGTCATCAGCACGCTCACGCTGAGCCTGATGATCGGCAACCACTGGTTCGCTCCGGGCCTGCTGCGTGGCGCGTGGGCGCGGCGCGATCGCAACGACCACCGCGGCGACCTGCTGATGCTGCGGCGCGCCGGCATCGTGGTGATCATGCTGGCGGCATGGTCGTATGGCCGGCTGGTGGGTGACGCCAGCATGCTGGCCGACATCGGCGCGGTGTCGTTCTCGGCGCTGGCCACGCTGGCACCGCCACTGGCCTTCGCGATCTGGCGGCCGCACACGCCGCCGCATGCGGCGATCGCGGGCATCGTCGCCGCCTTCCTGGTGTGGGCCTGGGTGATGCTGGCCCCGGCATTGTTGCCGGTCGGAGTGGCGGCCGGGTTACCGGCGTGGGCCAGCCCGCAGGCACTGTTCGGGCTGACGGGCTGGAGCCAGCTCGGCCGCGCCTTCGGCGCATCGCTGTTCGTGGGGACCGCCGCGATCATCCTGGTGGCCCTGCGCGCCCGCCGCGAGCGCGACCGCCCGCTGGCCCGTGCCGATCTCGACGCCCTGCGCAACGCCGGCCGCCGCTTCCTGCCGGTGGGCCTGGTCGATCGCGTGTTGCGCGGTGCTCCACGCAACGGGCCGGTGCCTACCGCGATCGAGGCGCGCCTGGAGCGTGAGCTGTCGGCCGTGCTGGGCAGTGCGTCCACGCGCCTGCTGCTGGATGCGGCGCGGCGCGAATCCGGGCCCGACCTCGATACCGTCGCCAGCATCGTCGGCGAGGCCTCGCAGGACCTGCGCTTCAACCAGCGCGTGCTGGAGGCCGCGCTCGAGAACATGAGCCAGGGCATCAGCGTGGTCGATGCCGACCTGCAGCTGGTGGCGTGGAACTCGCGCTACGCGCAGCTGTTCGGCTATCCATCGCACCTGCTGCGGGTGGGCGTGCCGGTGGCCAGGCTGGTCCGCCACAACCTCGACCGCGGCCTGATCGGCGCGGTGGCAGTGGCCGAGGAAGTCGACAAGCGCCTGGCCCATATGCGCGCGGGCACGCCATACGTGGCGGAGCGCCGCTTCCCCGGTGGGGAGACCATCGAGATCCGGGGCAACCCGATGCCCGGCGGCGGCTTCGTCGCCACGTTCACCGACGTCACCACCTTCCGCAACACCGAGCAGGCGCTGCGGACCTCCAACGAGACCCTGGAACAGCGTGTCGACGAGCGCACACGCAGCCTCGACCAGGCACGCCGCGAGGCCGAGCGCGCCAACGAAGCGAAGAGCCGTTTCCTCGCAGCGGTCGGACATGACCTGCTGCAGCCGCTGCACGCGGCGCAGCTGTTCACCGACGCGCTGCAACAGCAGCTTGCGCCGGCACAGCACGGCAACGCCTCGCGCCTGCTCGGGCAGTTGCGTGGCGCGCTGGACTCCACCACCGACCTGCTCACCGGCCTGTTCGACATGGCGCGTCTGGAGGCCGGCGGGCTGGTGCCGCAACCGCGTGATTTCCCGCTGTCGGACGTGCTCGATCCGCTGGCCTCGGAATTTCGGGCGCTGGCCGCCGAGCGCGGGCTGGCGTTCGATTACGTGACCACGCGTGCCTGGACGCGCAGCGACCCGCAACTGTTGCGCCGCGTGCTGCAGAACTTCCTCGCCAACGCGGTGCGCTACACCGCGCGCGGCCGCGTGCTGCTGGGCGTGCGCCGGATCGGTGGCGGGTTGCGGGTGGAAGTGCATGACACCGGGCCGGGTATTCCGCTGCCGCAGCAGACCCTGATCTTCGAGGAGTTCCGCCGTGGCGAGGGCAGTCCGGGCCAGGGACTGGGCCTGGGACTGGCGATCGCCGATCGCATCACCCAGCTGCTGGGTTCGCGCATCTCGCTGCGCAGCCGCGAACAGTCCGGCACCGTGTTCGCACTGGATCTCCCGCTGGTGGCCACGCCTGCACGGGAACACCCGGGCCGCACCCACGCCGGCCTGGCGGGCGCCCATGTGCTGCTGCTCGACAACGACCCCGCCGCGCTCGAAGGGCTGCAACGCCTTCTGGAAGGTTGGGGCTGCAGCGTGGCCGCGGTGCGCGGCGGCACGGAGGCCGACCTCGCCCTGCAGGGGCGCGCGGCCGACCTGTGGCTGTTCGACTATCACCTCGATGACGGCGACACCGGCACCGCGGTGGCGCAGCGCCTGCGCGGGCGGCATGGCGCGCACGCGACGCTGATCCTGAGCGCCGACGCCACCGACGCGGTCCGCCGCGAAGTGGCCGAGCTCGGTCTCGGCCTGCTGCAGAAGCCGGTGCGGCCACTGGCACTCAAATCCACGCTCGACCGGCTGTGCGCGATGCGCGCGCGCTGAGCACGCCGTCGGCATGCTGCCCGCGGCTACCATGACCGCCCGCCATCGCGCCGTGCATCGCATGCCCTATACCCCGATCCTCGCCACCCTCGGCTACGTGCTGTCGCCGGACGGCCGCCGCGTGCTGCTGGTCCATCGCAACGCACGCGCCGATGACCAGCACCTGGGCAAGTACAACGGGCTGGGCGGCAAGCTCGAAGCCGCCGAGGACATCGCCGCGGGCATGCGCCGCGAGATCCTCGAGGAAGCCGGGATCACCTGCGATGCGATGCAGCTGCGCGGCACCATCAGCTGGCCCGGCTTCGGCAAGGGGGGCGAGGACTGGTTCGGCTTCGTGTTCCTGGTCAGCCGCTACAGCGGAACACCGCACGCATCCAACCCGGAAGGCACGCTGGAGTGGGTGGACATCGAGCGCGTGCTCGACCTGCCGATGTGGGAAGGCGACCGCCACTTCGTGCCGCTGGTGTTCGACGACGACCCGCGCGCCTTCCACATGGTGATGCCCTACCGCGACGGCCGCATGCTGTCGTGGTCGTGTTCGCGGTTCTGACCGTCAGCCTTCGACCCGTCCCGCAGGATCGCTGATCTCCAGCCGGCGCAGGATCACGCCTGCCTGGGTGCGGTTACGCGCGCCGAGCTTCTCGAAGATCGCCGACAGATGGGCCTTGACCGTGCGTTCCTGCACGTCGAGGCGATCGGCGATCTGCTTGTTGAGCAGGCCTTCGGCCACCAGTGCCAGCACCCGGAACTGCTGTGGGGTGAGGCTGGCCAGACGCGCGGCGAGGTCGGCATCGCCCGGGGCCGACTCGGCCCGCGCCACCGCGCCACGCAAGGCCGGCGGCAACCACTGCTGGCAGTCGAGCACGGCGCGGATCGCATCGCGCATCTCGTCGAGGCCGGCGCTCTTGGGGATGTAGCCCGCCGCACCGTGGTCGAGTGCACGGCGCACGATCTGCGGATCCTCGTTGGCCGAGACCAGCACCACCGCCACTGCGGGAAACTGGGCGCGCAGTGCAGCCAGGCCGGCGAGGCCGTGGTTGCCGGGCATGTGCAGGTCGAGCAGGACGAGGTCGACATCGGCGCGCGACTCCAGCGTCGCCACCACCTCGTCGAGGGTCCCGGCCTCGCAGGTCTGGATGTCCTCGGCAGCCTCGTCGGCCGCACCGCGCAGCGCCGCACGGAACAGCGGGTGGTCGTCGGCGATCAGCAGGGTGGGCATGGCGCGATTGTAGCCATCGCGCCCGCCCGCGCCGGTGGTACCAAAGTACGATGCCGGGGTGGCGGCACGCTGCTAAGGTCCGGCCATGAACCGCAAATCCCTGCATCTGGCCAGCTGTGCCGGCGCGCTCGTCCTGGCCGCCTGCGCGTCCACTCCACCGACCTCGACAACGCGCATGGATCCCGCCGTTTTCACGCACGCGTCGAGCAGCGTGCATCGCGATGGCGACGATCTCCTGACCGCAGGGATCGGGCTTGATGGGCTGCGCAGCATGGTGCCCCCGGCATTCGCCGATGCCACTGCGCCCACCCCCGGCGAACTGCGCCGGCGCGCGCTGTGGAGCAGCTGGCGTGGCATCGCCGACCTGCGCGCGGATGGCGGTTACGGCGCGTTGTACGGTAGCGTCGCCGCCGTGCCGGGACGCGAGTTCCATGCATTGGCAAAGGTGCCCGGTGCACACCACCCGCATCGGGTGATGCTGCAGCTTCCGGATACGTTCGATCCCCACCGTCGCTGCGTGGTGGTCACCGCATCGTCGGGCTCCCGCGGGATCTATGGCTCGATCGCGGTGGCGGGCGCATGGGGGCTTCCGAAGGGCTGCGCGGTGGCCTACACCGACAAGGGTGCGGGCAGCGACTACTTCGATCTCGATGCCGGCATGGGCATCGGCGTGGACGGGCGTGTCGCCAGCCGTGACCTGCCCCTGGCGTTCGATCCCGGCGAGGGTGCACCGGGCACCGGAATCGCGTTCAAGCACGGGCATTCGGGCGACAACCCGGAAGCCGACTGGGGCCGCCACGTACGCCAGGCGGGCGAGTTCGCCCTGGCGATGCTCAATGACGCACTGCCGGGCGCCACACCGTTCACCTTCGACAACACCCGTTTCATCGCGGTCGGCATCTCCAATGGTGGCGGCGCGGTCCTGCGCGCGGCGGAGGAGGGCGACTGGCTGGACGCGGTGGTGGCCGGTGAGCCCAGCATCCATGTCGATGCCCCGGGTGCGAGGCCGTTGTACGACTACACCACCGAGGCCGCGCTGCTGATGCCGTGCGCGTTGGCTGCGGTGGAAGGCTTGCCGCAGTCGCCGCTGTCGGCGCTGGCCACCACGATGCGTGCACCACGCTGTGCCGCGCTGCGCGAGGCGGGCGTGCTGGACGGCGACGACACCGCCGCGCAGGCACGTTCGGCACTCGCCGCGCTGCGGGCAACCGGCTGGACCGATGAGGCGATCCGCGCGGCCGCACTCTCGGTGGACTTCGACCTCTACCGCGCGGTGGCGGTCACCTATGCCTCCGCCTATGGGCGCTACGAGGCCGGTGCGCACCCCTGCGGCCATGCATTCGCCGCGCAGAATCCCGACTTCAGCCCGCGTGCTGCCACCGCGGCCGAACGTGCCGCCTGGTGGAGCGATGCGACTGGCATTCCACCGGGTGCGGGCGTGGGCATCATCGACCCCGGGATCGCGCTTCCCGATCTCACTGGCGCCGGCCTTGCCTGCCTGCGCACCCTGTGGACCGGCAACGGCGCGGACGCACAGCGGGTCCGTGCCGGGGTCGCGCAGCTGCTGTCCGCCCCGCCACGCCAGGGGCTGCCGGTGGTGCTGGTGCACGGTCTCGACGACGGACTGATCCCGATCGCATTCACCAGCACGCCGTACGTGGCCGCCGCCCGCGCTGCGGGTCGCGACGTGCGGTTGTGGGAGGTGCGCAACGCCCAGCACTTCGACGGCTTCCTGGCACTGCCGGACTATGCCGCGCGTTATGTTCCATTGCTGCCCTACGTGTATGCGGCGCTGGACCGCGTGCAGGCGCACCTCGACGGGCAGGGCAGCCTGCCCGGCGATGCCGTGATCGACACCCGCCCGGGCGGCACGCTGGATGCGGCGGCGCTGGCGATTCCGCAGCCCTAGCCAGCACCGTGCCACCATCCGCTTCACAGCGGTTTCTGGCAGGCTGTGGGGCATCCGCCGAGTGAACGACGATGCCCCGATCCCGCCACTTCTCGATGCTGCGCGAGTTCCACCTCGCCGACTGGTTCACCCTCGCCAACGCCATCTGCGGTACTGGCGCGATCTTCGCCGCGATGCGCTTCCTGCAGGATGGCGTGGTGCGCGACCTCATGATCGGCATGGCGCTGATCCCGCTGGCCTTTGTATTCGACGCCCTTGACGGGCGGGTCGCGCGCTGGCGCAAGGTCGCCTCCACGCTGGGCCGCGAGCTCGATTCGCTGGCCGACGTGATCTCCTTCGGCGTCGCACCGGCGGCGCTTGCCTACGCCTGCGGGCTGCAGGGTGGGTGGGACTGGATGGTGCTGAGCTATTTCGTCGCCTGTGGTGTCAGCCGGCTTGCGCGCTACAACGTCACCGCCGAGCAGCTGGCGGGTGACGAGGGGAAGGTCCGCTACTTCGAAGGCACGCCCATTCCGACCAGCCTGGCGCTGGTGATCGTGCTGGCCATCGCCGCGTGGCAGGGGCGCATCGGCGATGCGATCTGGCTCGGTCAGTGGCAGCTTGGTCCGTGGCAGCTGCATCCGCTGGTCCTGATCTTCGCCCTGTCAGGCACGCTGATGATCAGCAAGACGATCCGTATCCCCAAGCCCTGACGCCGGGACGGAATCCGGTCGTGCAACAGGGTCCGCGTGCGCCGTTGTTATGATCGACGCAACGCCGGAGGTCCCATGTCCAACGATGCATCCCAGCAGGCTTTTGCCGCCGCCGCGGCGGAATTCGACGCTATGGCACGCCGCTTCTGGGGCGCATGGAGCGAGGCACTGCAGCCCGCGACGGCGCAGGGCAACGCCTTCGGGCAGGCGGGATTCGCATCCGGCGCGCATGGCATGCCCGGTTTCGGGGCCAGCGTGGCTGGCCTCCCCGGGTTCGGCCCGGCAGGTGTCGCGGGCCCGATGAACTGGTGGGCAGGGCACGCGCAGGCCCCTGCGGCCCAGCAGGCGGCATCGCGTTTCGAGGCTCTGGCGCGGCAGTGGTATGCGCAGATGCAGCAGCTTGTGGCGGGCTTTGCCGGCCGCGAGGGCAGTGCCGGAGACATCGTCGAGGCATGGAAGCAGCTGCTGGCGAACGCCGGCGGCGACCCGTTCGCACAGATGCTCGCCACTGCACAGCAGCAGGCCGGCTCGCTGGGGCCGCAGGCGTGGCTGGCGCAGGCGTCCCCCTGGCTGCAGCGGATGCAGGGCGGCGCCGAGTGGCTGCAGACCCCGACGTTCGGCTTCGCACGCGAGCACCAGGAACGCTGGCAGCGACTGGCACAGGCGCAGATCGACCTGCAGCAGAAGATGGAGGCCTACAACGCCCTCATGGCAAGGGTGACGCAGGACGGGCTGGTGATCTTCGAGCGCAAGCTGGCCGAGCGTGAGTCGCCGGGGCTGCAGATCGATTCACCGCGCGCGCTGTTCGACCTCTGGATCGACGCTGCGGAGGAGGCCTATGCGCCAGTGGCGCTTGGCGAGGAGTTCCGCCACGTCTACGCGGCGCTGGTGGATGCGCAGATGCGCGTGCGCCAGGCGGTGCAGCACGAAGTGGAACTGGTCTGCGCGCTGTTCGACATGCCGACCCGTAGCGAGCTGGATGGAGCGCATCGCAAGGTCGTGGAGCTGGAGCGCCAGGTGCGCCGCCTGCGCGATGCGGTCGCGGCGCTGACCGGTGGCAGTGGTGGACGGCCCGGTGCCGCGGTCACCGGAAATGCCGGCAGCGCTGCCGCAGGCGCCCCGGCGCGTGCGGGGTCTGTCCAACCAGCGTCCGCGTCGGAGAGTGCTGGCCGCATGCAGGCAAAGACGACGAGCCGCGCAGCGACGCCGGCCCGTACACGAGGCACGACCCGGGCTGCCGCAGGGCCTGCAACCGGCGGTGCCGTGCCACGCGGTTCGAAAGTCGCTGCGGGCGGCGGGGCAGCGGGAGGCAAGGCCGCGAAAACCTCGACCCGTGCGGCGACGGGTAACCCCGGCAAGCCCTCGGCGCGCAAGGCGGCGGCCACGAAACGTCCCCGGCGCGAGGTCGCAGCAGAACCGGCACGACAGGGGCAGCGCATGCTGTTTTCCCCCGCGCACGCTACGCCGACCGCACCGAAGCCGCTGAAGAAGGGGAAGCGCTGACATGGCCGGGCCACTCAATATCGGTTTCGACACCCTGGTGCAGGACGCGACCACCTTCCAGCAGAAGCTCGCCGCCGGCACGCGCACGCTGCACGAGCTGGGAGACACCGACTTCGGCGTCACGCCGCGCGAAGAGGTCTGGCGCGACGGCAAGGTGGTGTTGTACCGCTTCCGCGGCGAACAGGCGCCAACGGCGAAAGTGCCTCTGCTGATCTGCTATGCGCTGGTCAACCGGCCCTACATGGTGGACCTGCAGGCGGATCGCTCGATGGTCCGCAACCTGCTCGCACTGGGCCAGGACGTCTACATCATCGACTGGGGCTATCCCGACCGCTCGGACCGCTTCCTCACGCTCGAGGACTACATCGAACGCTTCCTCGGCGGCGCGGTTGATCACCTGTGCGACAGCCATGGGCTCGATGCGGTGAACCTGCTGGGTGTCTGCCAGGGGGGCACGTTCTCGCTGTGCTACGCGGCGCTGCATCCCGATCGCGTGCGCAACCTCGTCACCATGGTCACGCCGGTGGATTTCCATACCGACGACAACATGCTGTCGAACTGGACGCGCGAGATGGACGTGGATCTCTTCGTCGACACGCTGGGCAACGTCCCGGCCGACATGATGAACCTCTGCTACCTCACCCTGAAGCCGTGGCGGCTGTTCGTGCAGAAGTACGTAGGGCTGGTCGACATCCTCGACGACCGCAAGGCGGTCGAGGACTTCCTGCGCATGGAGAAGTGGATCTTCGATTCGCCCGACCAGGCCGGCGAAGCATTCCGCCAGTTCGTCAAGCAGTTCTACCAGGGCAACGGTTTCGTCAACGGCGGCATCACCATCGGGGACCAGGAAGTGCACCTCGGTCTGGTGGAGATGCCGGTGCTCAACATCTACGCCGAGCAGGACCATCTGGTGCCGCCTTCGGCGTCACGACCGATGCGTGGGCTGGTCGGGACCGACGACTATTCCGAACTTTCGTTCCGCGGCGGCCATATCGGCATCTACGTCTCCGGGCGCGCGCAGAAGGAAGTGCCCGCCGCGATCAACGATTGGCTCACGGCCCGCTCGCGCTAGCCAGGGAGGACGTCATGAACCCACCAACCAACCGGCCGGCGCTCTCCCGCTCGATCAACGACCGTGTGCTAGCGGGTGTCCTCGGCGGCATCGCGCGCAGGATGGGCTGGAATTCGACCGCGGTACGGCTGGGTTACATCCTGCTGTCCGTCATCTCGGCCGCCTTCCCCGGCATCATCGTGTACCTCGTGCTCTGGCTGGTCATGCCGGAGGGCGATTGAAGGCATGAGGTCCAGCGCGCCCACGGCACCGTTCCACTCACAGGCCTTCCGGTCACGCTTCGAGCACGTGGGCATTCCATCTCCGCGGGCCCGCCCAGCAGCGCTTCGAAGGCATCCTGGATCCCAAAGCCCTGTGTCGTGACCCGTAGGGCGCCTGCACTGCGTCTGTTCGCGCTTCTCGCCGGGGCGGTGTGGACGATGCCGAACACGGCACTGGGCCTGGTCGCCGGTGTGGCCGGCATGCTGGCTGGCGCGCGTCCCCGATGGTCGGAACGGGACCTCGCGCTGGTGTTCGTTCGCTACCCGTGGGGCCCGGGTGGCGCGATGACGCTCGGCAACATCATCCTGCAGACGGGCGAGAACCTCGACGTCGCGTGCACCACCTACGCGCATCGTGCCGGCCTCTGCGTGGACCCATCCATCCGCATCGGTGACCACGAGCGCGCACACGTCTACCAGTACATGGCGCTTGGCCCGCTGTTCCTTCCGATCTATTTCGCCTGCGGCGGCGTCAGCGTGCGCAACCGCTTCGAACGCGCCGCCGACCGCTATGCGATGACGGGGAAGGGCTGGTGGCCGTGGCCGATCGGGGCGCTTCCACGCCGACCGGGATGACCCGCGCCAGGGGCGCCGTGGCGGGAGGTTCCCGCGTCTAGCCGCCGCGTACGCGTGCCCATGCGGCGAGCAGTGCCTCGCGGAATGGAGCCGGAATCGCGCTCTCATGCGGAGTCGTGGCATGGCTGCCGCCGAAAGCGGGAACGCCGGGCGGCTGGACGATGGACTCGCCTTCGAGCACGAAGTCACGATCGCGCGTGTGCAGGACCAGCTTGACCTGCCGAGGGTCGACGCCACCGCCGCAGAACGTACTGAATCCGACCAGGACTTCCGCGAATCCATCGCCGTCGAGATCCTCGACGAGAAGTGCGTCATCCAGGAAATGGCCGTCAAAATCCAGGCCCTCGCATTCGATGATCTCCGTGTGCCGCCACGCCTCACGGAACGGCTGCGGCGCGTGCGGGGTCTCGACGTGCTGTGCCACATGCAGCGTCAGGCGCTCCATAACGCCGTTGTCGTCACTGCGCGTAATGGAGTGTTGCCCGAGCAGCAGGACGTTGCCCCCGGCGGCATCGGTATAGCGAAGCGCTCGATCAGCACTCGCCGCGCTCGTCGGCAGCGCGGGGGAGGTCACGTCGACGTCCTGCACCTGCATGCTGGTGTCCTGATCGGAATGGCCCCGACTCACCGACGTGGGCGGGGTGCCGCCACTGCAAGCGGCCAGCATGGCCAACAGCATGGATATCGCGGAGTATCTGCTGCGCATGCTAGCGCGTGCTTCCGGCAGCGTGGGAGTTCACAGCAATTCCGAGTTCGGCATTGAGTGTGGCGACCGTTGAGACGTCCAGTCTGGGGTCATGTACCTCGGTACGCGCGAATTCCAGGTACGTGAGCGGTACGTAATAGCGCATCGAAGTCTTTTTGAACGCGGCGAAGTTGATCTGGTCGGACTGGTTGCCACCCAATATGATCGGATTGCCGTTGACGGCCTTGGCGTAGACGAACCCGACATGGCTGGTGCCGACGACCCCCAGTGCACCGTAGATCGCTGCATCGATCTGCGCGAAGTTGGCGTCGCTGACGAATGAGCGGGCACGAAAGTGATCCTTGGAGATCGTGTAGCCCGCTTCCCGTAGACACCAGTTGACGAATGAAGCGCACCACGCGTTGTCGGAGCCGGACAGGGACTTGAGCCACTTAGTTCCGAGCTCGTGGTGGTAGTTGATCGTCCGCCCGATGACGTCTTCCGTCCTGCCGGCCCAGCGGGTGGCCTCTGCATAGGCGTGCTCCATCCAGGGGGCCCGGCGCTGGGTGAGTGGGACGATTGCAAGTGGGTGACCTTCGTTCTCACGACTGCGGGTGCCGACGGTGGGGGACGCATGGCGGCGTACGGGTCGGGTCGTGCGTGGAGCGGTTGCCGCGGTGGAGGTGCCACGTGGCGGGAGGACCAGACGCTGGCCGGGTTGGATCAGGTGCGGATTCCGCACGGATTGCCGGTTTGCCGCCAGGATGCTCGCCGTGTCGGTGCCGTGGCGGGCCGCGATGGACGAGAGCGTGTCGCCGCGTCTGACGGTGTAACGCGTCGGCGCGATGGGTGGCGGGGCTGCCCCCTGCGGCGACGATCCCATATTCGACGCTGCCGCCCCCGTGTGCACCATCAGGACCTGGCCTGGCCGGATCTTGTCCGCATGGCGCACGGTGGGCGAATTCGCCTGTAGCAACTGCGAGTTGGTGGTACGGAAACGCCTGGCGATCATTGACAGCGTGTCGCCAGGCTGGACGACGTAGCGCACCGGCGCCGGGGACGGCGGGGTTGCTGCCTCGCGTGTCGGCGTGTGCGGCTGCGAGACGCCCTCGAAGATGTCGCGCAGACGCGAAAGCACGATGGAGCGCGAACGTTGCTCGAGGGTAATACGACCGATCTCGGATGCTGCATCAGTCGCCTCGAGCAGGATGACCTCCTCACCGTCGGTGGTGGTCACCATGGCCGGTAGTGCGCCGCGGGCGTCGGTCCTCACGTGCGTTGGGCTCCCGTTGCGTACGACCTGGACCGGATAGTCGGCGAGCGGCCGCGCGCCGTCCGACAGGGATACCGAGGTGACGTATACCCACCGTTCCCTGCGAGTCTCCTGGTTGGCGTTGTAACCCTCCATCTGCTCCATCGCAGCCATGATGTCGCCCAGCTGGGCGTCGCTCATGGTGCTGAGCAGGGTGTTTTCACCGAGGCTGGTACGCCGCTTGACGAAGGCCAGGTACTTCTCGGTGTCATTCTCGTTGGGCGGCGCGTACTTGTAGATTGCATCGCGCAATGACAGGTGGTCGTACCCCCGCCGCAGCAATTTGCGCTTCTCCGTGCGCCCCGCCTCCGGGCTGGCGAAGATCGCAAACCGCCCGTTGGGAGTGTCCGCCGTGCCTATCACGCCTTCGTACAGGCGGCTTGGCCGGAGATTCCCGGGATTGTTGAGCCGCCAGGCGAGGGTGCCGCCGCTGCGTAGCAGCCGGTCGCCATTTTCCGCGGTGTATTCCACCGTCCTGATGTCTGCGTGGTAGCCCGCGCGCACGAACGTGGTCATAGCGCACCCTTCTCCTCGCCCCCCGGAACACCGCCCGCCTTTCGTATCACATCCTCGATCGAGTGGCCCTTCGGCGCGACGTCGTTGCTGTCGAGAAGGAAGATCCAGCGGCCTTCTTCCTCGAGCTGTTCGAGCCTGAAGCGCTCGGTGCGGACGACCGCGTGCGCGTCGTAGGGTGTCGAGGCGTAATCCAGTGTGGCGATGGTCAGCATGAGGCCACGATCGTGAGGAACCACCACGGCGTCGCGAGTGGTGAAGTCCGCGGTCGCTGTGCGCGTGACGGTGAATTCCATGGTTGGTGAGTCGACTTCGCGGATGACGGGCACCTGGTGCCAGGTTTCGGTGTCATCAGGCCGGAAGAGGAAGGTGTAGACGTGGAAGCTGTGGGCATTCTGGTGCGCGACGAAGCCGCTGTTGATTCGCAGCTGCCCGACCGGCGTCTGGATGGTGTAGTCGCCCGTGGCATATGTCTGTGCATGAAGGGCCGGTGCGCACAGGGCGAAGGCGATGAAGAAGATGGTTGATCTCAGCATCATGCGTCTCCTGAAGCGTCCAGCCCGAGCAGCCTGGCGACGAGCTCGGATGGAAGGGCATCGGCGCACAAGTGATCCGCCAACGCGGCGGCGTAGCGATTCCTCTCGCCCGTCGCATCCGTCGGATCGGTGGCCGCATTCGGCCACGGCTCATCTGGTAGGTCCGCTGCCGCGTTGTCGCCGTTTTCCGAAGCAGGCGTGGCGTCACCTTCGTGCGTCGACCACAGCGAGCCGCCGACCTCGAGGGTCAGTGATTCGCCGACGCCATCGTGCATCACGCGTGGGAGGCGCCCGTCCTCCGGCACGATACCAGTCTCGATTTCATGCCCGTCGCAATCGACGATGCGGAATTCCTTGCCCGCCCAGCCCATGGATTCCGCCAGCGCATCGCTTCCGGTGACCGCGAAGCGGAGGCTCGAGACGAAGGCGTACTGCTGGTCGGGCAGCACTGGAAGCGCCGCGTCAGAGGACTCCCCACCCCGGAACGGATGCTGGCTCGCCTTCACCGTGAACTCGCCGGGGCATTCGAACGTGATGTCACCGCCATCCAGCACCACGCGCGACTGACCCGCCTGCAGCACGATCTTCTGCTGGGCGAGGACGTCGATGCGGTCGTCGGTGGCGGTCAGGGTCACCGACTGGTCGGCGAGCACCTCGAGTTCACCGGTGTGGGCCTGAAGGCTGACGGGACCATTCGCGGCGATGGCGCGGATCGGCCCCGCGTGCGCGTAGAGCGCGGTGTGCTGGCCACTGACCGACGAAAGCGTGTGACCTGCCGCGATGTGGAGGTCGGCCTGGGCGGTGAGGTGCATCGATCCGCCCGCGAAGGCGCTGGCGCTCTTCGGGGTCACCAGTGCGATCCTTTCCGGGGATTCCGCAATGAGCCTGGCATCGGCGAAGCGCTCGACCGGGTTTTCGCCGGGCTCGCGGCTCGCTGCGGCGGGTTTCATTGCGGACTGTCCCGCCACGTCGCCACCGTAGGCGCCATCGACCCCGGGATCCACGGCTTCGCGCAGCGCGGCGAGCTGCGCGTTGGCCTCGAGCCCAGGTACGTTCTGCTGGGCCAGCGTGTCGTGCAGCGCCTCTGCGGTGCGCTCGGCGCCCCTGAGTTGCGCGACAGCCTCGGCGATGTCCATCTGCGTCGACGCGCCGTCCGGGCGGGCAGTGGTCGACAGCAGCAGGCCCTGGGCCGCGTGGACGCTCCCCCATGCGCTGGTCGCAAGCTCCACGCCCCGGCCGCGCAGGCTGCCGCGATGATGGTCGCCATGGTCGATCAGATAGCCGAGCTCCAGCCGGCTGTCGGCGAGCGTGGTGTGCAGTCGGGTACGCAACTGCCCCGGCGTATCGTCCACCACCCATTGCTGGGTGCCACTGCCGTCATGGCTGCGTGTATGCAGCCCGCTCAGGGTCCCGGGGTGGTTGGTGCCGCCATCGGTGCCGGTCGCGAAGGGCAACGCGACCTCGCCGTTGTAGAGCTGGCCGGTGATGCGTGGCTGGTCGATATCGCCATGCAGGAATTCGACCAGGACTTCCGCGCCGATGCGCGGCAGGAAGTGGCTTCCCCAGTTCGGTCCTGCCAGCCATTCCGCAACCGGCACCCAGGTGCCGGAGGTGTGATCGCCGGGCGCATGTGCATCGGCCCGGAGTCCGCCGGGGTTGGGATGCCCGCCACGTTGCCATGCGAACTGGATGCGCACCTGGTGGTCGCGATTCGGCGTGACCGCCGCGTCCGGCAGCCCGACGACACGTGCAGTCTGCGGCCCATGCACGCGTGGCCGGTCGGCGTGCAGCGGCGCCACAGGCACCTCGACCGGCGTCGCCAGGAAGCGGTTGCGGTAGCTCCCCTGTTCGAGTCCGGGTTGGCCGAGTAGCGCGGTGATTCCCGCGCCCAGGTTGTTGGTGGCCACGTGCTCGACCGCCAGCGGCATCAGTCGGGCGCCCTCGTGCTGGGGGTGCTGGGTGATCGTGATGGGATGGCCCGCGGCGAGGAGCCGCGCGGTACCGGCACCCTCCAGCCGCCAACCCCGAAGGCGCGCGGCATCGAGGCGGAACGTCGCTTCGTCGCGGGCATCCGCGGGATCAGCGAAGCGGCCTGCGCGTGGTTGCACGAAGATCTCGAGCGCGGGGATCGCGTCGTTGTGGGCGCCGCCGGACTCACCGCTGACCGCCTCCACGCGCTCGCTGTGCCAGCTGCTGGCGATGCTGCTGTTGGGTACCAGCTCGCGTCGTTCGCCCAGTGCGGTGATCGAGTCCGCGGTCTCGCTCGCATCGGCCCGATGGAACCGCAACGCGATGGGATCCGGCAGTTCGGCATCGGCATCGAAGATGACCAGCGCATGCGTGGCCGCGTTGCTGTCCGCGGGAACGCGCTGATCGCGCTGCGTATGTTCGTAGCGCCAGGCGAGCCCTGCCTCGGCGAGCAGGCGAACAAGGAAGTCCCAATCGGTTTCGCGGTACTGGGTGGTGACTGCGCGTGATGGAAGCGTGCGGCCGACATCGAAGCGCCATGCCGCGCAGGCCACGTCGCCCAGCACGGCGTCGACGACGCCACGTACGTCCATGTCCTGGAAGATGCGGGCGTTACGGCGGTGGCGCAGCCATTCCGTCCACGGCGAGAGGGTCAGGCGATAGCGCGCCAGGCCGCCATCGCCGCCCAGCGGTGCGACCGCGGCGCATACGCCGTGCCAGTCGCGCATGCCCCCGTCGGCACGTCGCAGATGCAGGGAAAGCGTTTCGCCCAACAGGGCTCCGGGGTCGATGAAAGCGGAAGTCGCGAACACATCGATGTCGAAGCGGAACGGTGCGCAGACCGCTTCCGACCCCTGGAAGTGCTCGACGACCAGGCCATCGACCGGGGCGGTCAGCTGGATGAGGCGGGCGCGTTGCGACGGTACCGCGAGCGCGGCAAGCGCGTCGCGGGCCAGAGCGGGCATGTCCATATGGGGCTCACGGCAGGGTGATGGTGATATGGGCCGTGCGTTCGGGCATCTGCACGACCTGGTTGTACTGGGCGAGTTGCCGGTCGGTCTGCTGCACGGTCCATGCGCGCAGTCCAAAGAAGCCGATCAGGCCGAAGCAGGCGACGACCACCGCGGGTGCCCAGAGCGGCACCACGCGACGCAATGCATGGCGCACGTTGTCCGGTGGTGGCCAGTGCGGCGAGAAGCCGGTGCGCTTGCCCTTGAGATAGACGATCTCGTCACCCAGTCGGGCTGTGAGGTATCCCAGCTTCTCCGGGCCTTCAAGGCGGTATTTGCCTTCGAAGCCGAGCAACAGGCAGTAGTGGTAGACCTCGAGCGACGGAAGCCGCGACGCGCCCTGCGCGCGCAGTTCGTCCAGGCGGTCGAAGAAGTGCTCGCCCGCCAGGTGCTCGCCGAAAAGCCGCAGCTGTAGCGGGTTGAGCTCCCAGGTGTCGCGCAACGTCGAGGGCTGCGACAGAACGGCCTCGTCGACCGCGGCGCAGAAGGCGTACCTGGCCGCATACACGTCTTCCGATGCGATGCCGAGCCGGGCGGCACCGCGTTCGACCTGGGCCAGGAAGCGCTGGATCGACTGTACGAAGGCTTCGGTGTCCTGCGGCAGTTGCCCGCGCTTGAGCAGCACCAGCAGATAGAAGCCGTCCGACATCAGATCGAGCAGGCTGCGTGGCGTGGCCGCGGCCGGGCCGGTCGGGGGTGCAGCCTGCTGTGGCGTCAGCGACGGCATGGCGCCGGGTATGGGAGGAAGCGTGCTCATGGCGCCACCGCGATCAGTTCGAGCTTGAGGTCCTGGATGCCCGCAGGCACGTAGATCATCATCGACTGCGCCTTGAGCATCCGTTCGTACAGCGGGCCGCGCGCCTCCACGCTGAAGTAATGGCTGCCCGGCCTGACCGGGATCGCCGCCGGCACCTGCGCGGCATGTGCCAGCCGCACGCCGGGCAGGGCCGAGAGCACGCACTTCTCGACATCGTCCGGGGCGCCCACCTTGAACCGCACCGGCACCGTCTGCACGAGCTCCTGCCCCGGCATGTCGGCGCCCACGCCGAGATAGAACGCGGAATGGTCATCGATACGTTGCGAGTCGATGCGGCCCAGGTGGAACGACGGTTTGACTTCCGACAGCGCGATCTGGAAGTAGCGCGCCGAGATCACCGTGTCGAGCAGTTCGCGGATGATTCCGAACAGGCGCTCGAAGCCGTCTTCCGGGTGCGCATGGTCGTAGTGGGGCAGGTCGGCGAGGCCATAGGCCTTGGTGAAGGTCAGCAGCGCACCGGCAAGGCGCAGCAGTTCCTGGTGCAGGCGTTCCGGATGGAAGTCGCCGTTGCGGAAGAAGTGCGACAGCGCGGCATAGGCGGACGACGCCGTGTGCAGCAGCCAGAACGAGGCGATGTCGCCCGAGCGGAATTCGATGATGTTCTGCGACGGTTCGCGATGCAGCCCGTACAGCGCGTCGACCTTTGCCTGGAGTGCATCCAGCAGCTGCCGCAGCTGGAGCTGCATCGGCGCGCAAGCCTGCACGTGCAGGGCCGGCGGCATGAAGCGGTCGTCGAACTCGAAACCACCCGTGGCCGTGCGCCTGACGCGTGCAACCGGCAGCGTGGTGTAGGCATCACGCGGCTGGTCGTCGGTCAGCAGGCGCACCGCCTTGCGCAGGTAGGCAAGCTCGGCGGAGGCGGCGTCGGTGTAGAGATCCGGGGTGGCGAGGTCGGCCTGCCGGTAACGCGGGGCGCGCGCACCGTTGTCGTCGTCGCCATTGCCGCAGTTGCCACCGTGATCGCGCAGCAGCGGAAGGGCGAGGTGGATCATGGTCGATTGCACGCCCGCCGGAAGCCCCGACAACGACAGCGCGTCCGGCAACTGGTCGTGCGATGGTGCGTCGTAGGTCTCGCCGTCGGCAAAGACAGCCGACAGCTCGAGTGCGCGCACGCTGCCGTTGGCCAGGCTCTGGGTGTCGAACTTCAGCCGGCGCACGCCTCATGGATACGGATGCAGGCTGCGGGCGAGATCATGGATGCGCGCTTCGTGGTAGGCATCCTGGCGCTGGAAATGCTGCGGCCGCAGGAACAGGCCTTCGCCCCAGAACACTTTCGACATCCGGCTGACATGCGACACGCGGCAATCCTTTGGCGGGGTGGAACTCCATGCGTCTTCGCGCCGTTCCTTCGGTGCGGCATGCCGGACGCATGCATGGTGGCGCGCCTGGCGCCGGCTGCAGAGTAGCGAGCCGGCGAGGGGCGGGCAATCCCGTCAACGCCCCGCTGGTTGGCAACGGACCGACGCAAGGCTTGATGCCTCACCCGGCAACCGGGTGAGCAGGGCGGCGCCCGCAGTGGTCATCGCGCAGGCATGCAGGCCGATGCGGATTCCGTCCTTGCGCGCGCTCGCGTCCTGCGGGTCGAAGGCAAACCGCCAGCGATTCGCGGCCGGCGCCTGGAACAGGGCGACCACGCCGAGAACCGCTGCCCCTTCGCCGAGACGTTCCTGCAGCACCTGGCGCTGGCCGGGTGCAACCACGACCTCGTTCACCGCGACCAGATCGTCCCCCAGCGCGGCGCGCTCCCGGCTGTCGTCGAGAAAAGCCTCGTACGGCGCCTGCTCGAAACGGCGGCTGTCGCGGAGCTGGTAGGTCTTCACCACCAGCGCAAGCCCACGCGTCCCGGTGCCGGCATTGAGGTTGTTGCCCGCCATCAGCTCCACGGGAAGGACCTGCGGGCCCTCGGGTGCCGCTTCGCGCAGGCCCACGGTCTGCAGCGTGCGGTCGACGATTCCACCGCTGCTACTGCAGGCTGACATCACCAGCACGATGCCGAGCGCGGCGAGCGCCGCTGGCCAACGCCTCAATGAATGGGCCGGGGGCGCGCACGTTGTGCGCAGGTTCGTATCCATACGAAGTTCCATCGTCCGTTGCGAGGTCCGGCCCGCTGCCGCCGCGATGCCCACGGCGGCAGCCAGGGCGAAATCGGTGCTTGCATTGGGGCGCGATCTGCGGGCTACTATACCGGCTCCCCGGGTGGGGAGAAGGAGCGGGCCGGTGGATCGGCCTGCACCACGTGGCGCACGGGACGTGCGTGCACAAGGAAAGAATCAGGATTGATTTGGGACGGTCATGATGACGAGATGGAACGGTAACCGGGCCGTGCGCGGCCTGTCCGTGGTTGTTCTGGTGGCGCTGCTCGGCGCCTGTGCCTCGACCACGGGAAGCAGGAACACACCCGACTATGCGGTCCTGATGGACCAGGCCGAGAACTCGGTCAGGGCCGGGCAGGTCGACAACGCGCTGATCGCGTTCCGCGATGCCGCTGTCGCAGACCCCACGCAGAAGGATCCCTGGGTGCGCACCGCGCAGCTGGAGTTCGATCGCACGCATTACGCGCGTGCCATCGTGGCTGCCGAAGAAGCCATGCAGCGCGACCCCGACGACATCGTCGCCGACGGCATCCTGACCGTCAGCGGCTTCCGAATCGCCAATCACTCGCTGCAGCGCCTGCAGGGCCGCGGTGCACTGGCGTCGGAAACAGCTCGCCGGGAAGCCGAGACCCTGGCCAACACGCTGCGCGAAACCATGGGGCCGGCGATCCTCGCCGAACCCGAGCCTGCGCGCACGTCGCGTCGCAGCGCACGTACCTCCACGCCGCGAAGCCAGCCCGCTGCAAGCGCGCCGGCAGCCGAGGAGCGTGCACCCGCCACGCCTGCACCGGCACCCCGCAGCGGCGCCGACCCGTTCAAGAACATTGGCGGAAACTGATCGCAGACCACCGCCTCATCACATCGTCAGGAGACGAATCATGTCCAAGAAGGATAGTGTCCAGAAGCGGCTGCAGAAGGTCCGGCCCCCGCGCGTCCAGCTCACCTATGACGTGGAGAAGGGTGACGCCATCGAACAGAAGGAGTTGCCGTTCGTCGTCGGCGTGCTGGGCGACTTCAGCGGCAATCCCGAACAGCCGCTGCCGCGCCTGAAGGACCGCAAGTTCGTCAACGTCGACCTCGACAACTTCGACGAGGTAATGGAGGGCGTCGCCCCGCGCGCGACGTATCGCGTGCAGAACCGCATCAGCGACCAGGGCGGCGAGTTCGGCGTGGAGCTGACCTTCAAGTCGATCGACGATTTCCGACCGGAATCGGTGGTGCAGCAGGTCGAACCGCTGCGTCGGCTGCTCGAGTCGCGCTCCAAGCTGGCCGACCTGCGCAACAAGCTCGCCGGCAACGAGAAGCTCGAGGACATCCTCACCGACGTGCTCAACAACACCGAGCAGCTGGCCCGTCTGGGTGCCGAGAACCCGCAGGAGCAGGACGCATGAACGCAGAGGCACTGGCCGCGCCCGCCGCGGCGACCACGACCGAGCCCGCAGGACTGCTGGATCAGATCGTCGAACAGAGCAGGGTGGCCAAGACCGAGGTCGAGCATCGGCGGGCCAAGGACATCATCTCCGAGCTTGCGCGCGAGGTCATGGACGGCACCGTCGTGGTGTCGGAGAACCTCAGCCTGACCCTCGATGCGCGCGTTGCCGAGCTCGATCGCATGATCTCCGAGCAGCTGTCCGCGGTGATGCATGCGCCGGAGTTCCAACAGCTCGAGAGCACCTGGCGCGGCCTGCACTACCTCTGCCAGCAGACCTCGACCGGCCCGATGATCAAGGTCAAGGTGCTCAACGCACCCAAGAAGGACATCGTGCGCGACTTCAAGTCGGCGATCGACTTCGACCAGAGCGCGCTGTTCAAGAAGGTCTACGAGGAAGAATTCGGTACCTTCGGCGGGGCGCCATTCGGTGCATTGATCGGCGACTACGCGATCGGCCGGCAGCCGGAGGACATGTACTTCATCGAGCAGATGTCGCATGTCGCCGCGGCGGCGCACGCACCGTTCATCAGCTCGGCGTCGGAGGACATGTTCGGGCTGGAGAGCTTCACCGACCTCGGCAAGCCGCGCGACCTCGCAAAGATCTTCGACACCGTCGAATATGCCAAGTGGAAATCGTTCCGTGATGCCGAGGACAGCCGCTATGTCGGCCTGACGCTGCCACGCTTCCTCGGCCGGTTGCCGTACAACCCGAAGGATGGCACCACCGTCGAGGGCTTCAACTTCGTCGAGGAGGTCGAGGCCAGCGACCACAGCAAGTATCTCTGGTGCAACACGGCGTACGCGATGGGCGCGCGCCTGACGCGTGCGTTCGAGGACTACGGCTGGTGCGCGGCGATCCGTGGCGTGGAGGGTGGCGGCCTGGTCGAGGACCTGCCAACGCATACCTTCCGCACCGATGACGGCGAGGTCGCGCTGAAGTGCCCGACCGAGATCGCCATTACCGATCGTCGCGAGAAGGAACTCAGCGATCTCGGCTTCATCCCGCTGGTGCACTGCAAGAACACCGACTACGCGGCCTTCTTTGGCGCGCAATCGGCGCAGAAGGCGAAGAAGTACAACACCGACGCCGCCAACGCGAATGCCATCCTCTCCGCGCAACTGCAGTACATCTTCGCGGTCTCGCGCATCGCCCACTACCTCAAGGCGATGATGCGCGAGAAGATCGGCAGCTTCGCGTCCGTTGGCAACGTCGAGGAATTCCTCAACCGCTGGATCGCGCAGTACGTGCTGCTGGACGACAACGCGAGCCAGGAAGCCAAGGCGCAGTACCCGTTGCGCGAGGCTTCGATCCAGGTTTCGGAAGTGCCGGGCAAGCCCGGCGTCTACCGCGCGGTGGCCTTCATCAGGCCGCATTTCCAGCTCGACGAGCTGTCGGTGTCGCTGCGGCTGGTGGCCGAACTGCCGGCCAGCGCCAAGAAGTCGTAGCGTTCTCTAGCGCCAAGGGACGGAGATCCCGCTGTCCAGCGAAGCCGCCGTCTGCCCATGGACGGTGGTCAGCCCAGCGCCGGGCACGCGCCCGGCGTCCTACTCACGGAAGAACGGAACAAGGAAACCAGGTATGCAACACGCGTTCCTCAGCATCGACACGATCAAGGGCGAATCCCGCGACGACAAGCATCGCGACTGGATCGAGATCAAGTCCTTCTCCCAGGATCTGCTCCAGCCACGTTCGGCAACGGCGTCGACCTCCGGCGGTTCCACCGCCGCGCGCGTCAACCTGTCGCCGATCGAAGTCGTCAAGTCGATCGATCTCTCCACGACCGCACTCAACCAGGCGTGCGCAAACGGCACCACCTTCCCCAAGGCCCGCATCGAGTTCATGCGCGCCGACAAGGATGGGAATGCCATCAACTACTACGCCGTCGAACTGCTCAACGTCCTGGTCCATCGCGTGACCACCACGGTCGATGACGAAGGCATGCCGCAGGAAGTGGTGCAGTTGAGCTACGGTGCCATTCGTTGGACCTACAACCAGCAGAAGCCGGAAGGCGGGGTTGGCGGCAAGACGGTGGCGCAGTGGAGCGCCATCAAGAACGTGCCCAACTACACCGCATAACCGGCGGTGGTTTTTTGCGGTGGCGCCGCAAGGTGCCACCGCATTTGACGGTGGCCAGGGATGCAGATCGCGCTTCGTTGCTCGCCGACGGCGCGGATGCCTCCAGTGGCCGCGACAGGACGCCTTGACATGAAAGGACTCGAGCCGAGCCTCTTGGAGAAGCTCTTCGACGACTCGCCACGCAGCAATGCGGTCGCGAGCGTGGTGCGCCCGGTGACGCTCGAGCAGTACAAGGAATCGGTGGCGCGCGATCTCGAAGGGCTACTCAACAGCCGCTGCGCGTTCGATGAGGCGGCACTGGCCGGGTTCCCGGAGTGCCAACGCTCGCTCATGACCTACGGGCTGTGCGATTTCGCGGCCAAAAGCCTTGCCAACGCCTATGACCGTGCCGCGATCTGCCGCTCGCTGGAACAGGCCATTGCCCGGCACGAGCGTCGCCTGCATCAGGTCCAGGTGCAGCTCGACAGCGGCAATCGCGCTGGCACAGGGCTGCATTTTTCCATCCATGCACTCCTCGACGTGCAGCCCGCGCGCGAGCCGGTGAGTTTCGATGCCATGCTCCAGCCCACCACGCTGCAGTACTCGGTGAGCCGGCTGCGTCGGCAGGCGGCCTGAGGGAGCTACGCGTGGAGGATCTGCTGCCGTTCTACGAGCGCGAGCTCGGCTACCTGCGTCGCTACGGGCGCGAATTCGCCGAGCGCTATCCGAAGATCGCCAACCGGCTGCTGCTGTCGGCCGAGGGCAGCGAGGATCCGCATGTCGAACGTCTGATCGAATCGTTCGCGCTGTTGAGCGCCCGCGTTTCCAAGAAGATCGACGACGACTACCCCGAGTTCACCGACGCGTTGCTGGAGGTGATGTACCCGCATTACCTGCGCAGCGTTCCCTCGTGCTCGATCGCCCGTTTCGACGCCGGCGCGGCGTCGGCACGGCTTGGCGGACCTGTCCGGATTCCGCGCGGCACCATGCTGCAGTCGCGACCGGTTCGCGGCGTGCCGTGCCGGTTCCGGACGGCATACGACGTCGATCTGCTGCCTCTGGGGCTGGTGGGCGCGAAGTATCGCGGCGTGGCCGACGCGCCGCTTGCGGTCTCGCTGCCCCAGGGCAGCGGGGCGCAGATCTCGCTGACCTTCGAGCTTGCATCCGCGCAAGCCTCCTTCGCCGATCTCGAAGACGGGATCGTCCGGCTGTTCGCCGACGGCGAGCCTTCCCTGCGTGCCGCACTCCGCGACGCGCTGGCCCTGCAGGTGCTTGCGGCATACGTCGAAGCGGATGGGAGCGGTCGCTGGCGGCGGCTGGAACGCAATCCGCTGCGGGCTGCCGGATTCGATGAGGCCGATGCCCTCATCGACTTTCCGGCACGGTCGCATCCGGCCTATCGGCTTCTTACGGAATTCTTCGCGTTTCCCGACAAGTTCGGCTTCTTCGACCTGCCGCTGCGCGAGGTGACCGCGGGCGCCCGCCAGCGTTTCACCCTGCACGTGGTGCTGCGTGGAGCCGGGCCGGACCATGCCGCCTCGCGGGCGTTGGAAGGTCTGGCGCCGGAGCACCTGCTGGCAGGCTGCACGCCCGTGGTCAACCTGTTCCGCCAGCGCGGCGAGCCCATCCGCGTCACCCAGCGCACCGACAGCTACCCCGTCCTGGCCGATGCACGGCGCGCCTTCGCCTACGACGTGCATGCCATCGAATCGGTCGTCCGGATCCGGCAGACCCCACAGGGCGAGCAGATCCAGGCGTTCCGCCCGTTCTATTCGCTGCACCATGGGGAGGATCCCGAGCGCAGCGGGCACTACTGGGTGTCGCAGCGCAACGAGGACGTCGAGCGGGTCAGTCCGGGCTACGAGACCGAACTGTCTTTCGTCGACCTGCAGTTCAACCCGGTCGTCCCGCGGACCGACTTGGTCAGTGTCGAGCTCACCTGCAGCAATCGGGACCTGCCCGCGCAGCTGACGTTCGGGGTCACCGGTGGCGACCTCAGCATGGAGGGGGGGGCGCCGGTGCGCAGTATCGCCATGCTGCGAAAGCCATCGGCTCCGTTGCGGTTCCGCCGCGGGCGCGGTGCGCAGTGGCGGCTGATCTCGCACCTGGCGCTGAACCATCTGTCGCTCACCCAGGCAGGCCTGCCGGCACTGAAGGAAATGCTGCGGCTCTATGACCTCGCGTCGAGCGACGTATCGCGTCGCCAGATCGACGGCATCGTGGCAATCGAGCATGTCGTCGCCACCGAGTGGATGCCGGGGCGCCACTTCGCCTCGGTGGTTCGCGGTATCGAGATCCGCCTGACCATCGAGGAAAGCGACTTCGTCGGCAGCGGGATTGCCGGCTTCGCCCAGGTCATGGACCGGTTCTTCGGCCTGTACGTCCACGCCAACAGTTTCACCCGCCTGGTGTTGCTGTCGGCACGCAACGGGGAGGAGCTGGTGCGATGCGACGCGCGCAGCGGCGAATCGACCCTGGTCTGATCCAGCAGCTGGCCCGGCAGCCCCACCGCTTCGGATTCTTCCAGGCGATGCGGCTGCTGGAGCAACTGTTCCATCGCCAGGGCATCGGGGCGGGCGACGCGCTGCCGTTGCGGGTGCGTTTCCGCAACTCTCTGGCGCTGGGGTTTCCGGCCAGCGAGCTCGACGATGTGGCGCTGTACGACGTCGACGGTGTCGAGGTGGCGGATGACGCAGGCCTGGAGGATGTCCTGGCCGGCTCGCGGGTGGGCCAGGTGCATCTCACACCGGCCTTCATGGGCCTGCTCGGCGGCACCGGCACATTGCCCCTGCACTACACCGAGACGCTGGCAGACCGCGAACTCTACCGCCGTGACCGCGCGGCACGCGCGTTCCTGGACATCTTCACCACGCGCATGGTCGCGCTGCATTACGCCGCCTGGAAGAAATATCGGCTCGCACTGCAGTACGAACTCGACCGTCGCGAGCGCTTCCTGCCGCTGGTGCTGTCGCTGGCGGGGCTTGGGCTGCCCGGCCTGCGCGAACGGATGGTGGATGGCGAGGGTGATGTGTTCGATCAGGCGGTGGCCTACCACGCCGGCGCGATCCGCCAGCGGCCGGTCTCGGCGGTCACCCTGCAGAGGATTCTCGGCGAATACTTCGGCATTCCCATGCGCGTCGAACAGTTCGTGGGTGCGTGGTACCGGGTGCCGGCGTCGCAGCGCACCGTGCTCGGGTCGGGTACCGCCCGGCTCGGGTCCACGGCTCTTGCCGGCGACCGCGTCTGGCAACGCGACTTGCGTATGCGGTTGCGCCTGGGGCCGCTCGATCGGCGTGGCTTCGATGCTTTCCTGCCCGGAGGCGCGGCTGCCGCCGCACTGGCCAGGTGGCTGACCCTGCTGCTGGGCTCCTCGCTCGAATACGAGGTACGACTGGCGCTGCGTGCCGAGGATGTGCGTGGCGCGGGCCTGGGGGGGGATGGGGTCCGGCTCGGGTGGGACAGCTACCTGTGCACCCGCCCGGCCCCCGCGCCCCGTGACGACACCTGCTACGAGCTGCACACCATCCATTAGCCACCCGTTCGCCCACGGAAACGCATCGCGCAAGGAACGCACCGCAATGAGCATCAGCCTCAAGAAACTGATCGAAAAGCTCGACACCACCTGCCGCCAGGCCGCAGAGCGCGCCGCCAACCTGTGCATGGCACGCGGCCATTACGAGGTCGACCTCGAACACCTGTTCCTCGCGCTGCTGGAGCAGCCCCAGTCGGACTTCGTACTGATCGCGCGCCGCAGCGGCATCTCGCCCGACATCCTGCAGCGCGACCTGGACGCGGAGATGGGGCGATTCCGCAGCGGCAACACGCGCACGCCAGTGTTCTCGCAACACCTGCCAACCCTGTTCGAGCACGCCTGGCTGATCGCGTCGCTGGATTCAGGCACCACCCGCATCCGGAGCGGGCATCTGCTGCTTGCCTTGTTGACCGAGCCCGGCCTCTCACAGCTCGCGCTGCGTGGTTCCAAGGAGTTCGCGCGCTTCAAGCGCGACGAGCTGAAACACAACTTCGCTGCGCTGACCGAGGGTTCGCAGGAAGCCGGAGACGGGGTGCGCTTCGCGGGTGCGGCGAACGCGGATGAGGGGCTCAGCCAAACCGGTGCGCCAATGGCCGACGGCGGATTGTCGAAAACGCCGGCGCTCGACCAGTTCACCACCAACCTCACCCAGCGGGCCCGCGATGGCCATATCGATCCGGTGATTGGCCGCGATGGCGAGATCCGCCAACTCGTGGACATCCTGCTGCGGCGCCGCCAGAACAACCCGATCCTTACCGGCGAGGCCGGCGTCGGCAAGACCGCGGTGGTCGAGGGCCTGGCGTTGCGCATCGCCAATGCCGATGTGCCTGCGGTGCTGCACGGCGTGGAACTGCATGTGCTCGACATGGGCCTGCTGCAGGCCGGGGCGAGCGTCAAGGGCGAGTTCGAGAACCGCCTGAAGAATGTGATCGACGAAGTGAGGAAGAGTCCGCATCCGATCATCCTGTTCATCGACGAGGCGCACACGATGATCGGTGCCGGCGGCGCAGCGGGGCAGAACGATGCCGCCAACCTGCTCAAGCCGGCGCTGGCGCGTGGCGAGTTGCGCACCATCGCCGCCACCACCTGGAGCGAGTACAAGAAGTATTTCGAGAAGGATGCCGCATTGGCGCGGCGCTTCCAGGTGGTCAAGGTCGAGGAGCCGAGCGAGCCGGTTGCCGCGGCGATGTTGCGCGCGATCGTGCCGCTCATGGAGCGCCATTTCGGGATCCGGGTACTCGACGAGGCGGTGACAGAGGCGGTGCGGCTGTCGCATCGCTATATCAGCGGGCGGCAGCTTCCGGACAAGGCGGTTGGCGTGCTGGATACCGCCTGCGCCAAGGTTGCGCTGGGGCAGCGCGCCACGCCGGCCGCCATCGAGGACACCCGACGTCATCTCGAACGCATGGGCGCGGAAGCCGCAGCGATCTTGCGCGAGGTTGCCGGCGGTGCCAATGGCCATGCCGAGCGCATCGCCGCGCTCGAGCTTGCGCAGGCACAGGCGAAGACGCAACTTGAAGGGCTCGAAACGCGCCTGCAACAGGAGCAGGATCTGGCGGCGCGGATCCAGGCGCTGCGCACCGGCCTCGAATCACGCACGCCCGCGGCGACAGACGCGGAAGCGGCCCAGCCCGGGACGGCGGAAGCCGGGGTCGCGGTCGCGACGCGGCGCAAGGCAGCGCGCGGTAAAGCCGGGGCCCCGGTGAAGGAACCTCCCAGCGAACTGGAGTCCCTGCTCGTGCAATTGCGCGAGCTGCAGGGGGAATCGCCAATGGTGCCGCTGCAGGTTGACGGGGCAGTGGTCGCCGAGATCGTCTCCGCATGGACGGGCATTCCGCTCGGGCGCATGGTCAAGGACGAGATCCGCACCGTGCGCAATCTCAAGCCCCTGCTGGCCGAGCGCGTCATCGGCCAGGACCACGCGCTCGATGCCATCGCCCAGCGCGTGCGTACCGCGACCGCACGACTGGAGGACCCGGACAAGCCGCGCGGCGTGTTCCTGTTCGTCGGCCCCTCCGGCGTGGGCAAGACCGAGACCGCGCTTGCGCTCGCCGACATCCTCTATGGCGGCGAGAAAAAACTGGTCACCATCAACATGAGCGAGTACCAGGAGGCCCATAGCGTCTCCGGGCTCAAGGGCTCGCCGCCAGGGTACGTCGGCTATGGCGAGGGCGGTGTGCTCACCGAAGCGGTGCGCCGCAACCCGTACAGCGTCGTGCTGCTCGACGAGGTGGAAAAGGCGCATCCCGATGTACTGGAGATGTTCTTCCAGGTGTTCGACAAGGGTGCGATGGACGATGCGGAAGGCCGCGAAATCGACTTCCGGAACACGCTGATCATCCTGACGTCGAACGTCGGCTCGCCGCAGATCATGCAGGCCTGCCTCAACAAGCCGGCAGAGGAGATCCCATCGGCCGACGTGCTGGCGGAATCGTTGCGCCCCGTGCTGATGAAGCACTTCAAGCCGGCCTTCCTGGGCCGACTCAAGGTGGTCCCCTACTATCCGATCGGCGATGACGTGCTCGCGTCGATCATCACGCTCAAGCTGCAGCGCATCCGCGACCGCGTGCATGCCAACCACAGGTCCGGCTTCGACTGGGACGATGGCCTGGTGGATGCGGTGCTTCAACGCTGCACCGAGGTGGACTCGGGCGCCCGCAACGTCGATCACATTCTCAATGGCACGCTGCTGCCGGAAATCGCCGACACGGTACTGGCAAGCATGGCCGAAGGCGGTAAGATCAGCCGCATCAGGGTCACTGCCGGGCGCAACGGCGATTTCAGATACAAGGTGGCCTGATACCACGGACGAACGACCCACAAGGAGATGGAGATGGATTTCTACGGATTCGACCGCGCCGCCGCGATGGCGCATTGCGATAGTCTTGCGCTGGGCCGTGCGGGGCGCGAGACCTCGGCGATCTGCAGCTGGAACCGGGTTCGCCCCGAGCACGTCATCGACCTGCTCGACCGCGCGGCTCCCGAAGCCCGTTCCGACGCGCGTGATCTCTCGTCCATGATCGCGCGGATGCCCTGGCGCATCCGCAACCAGCCGGCCGCACAGGGCGGCGCGCGCCTGGTCAACAACGTGCGCGAGATCGAGGTGTCGGTCGCCAGCCGCACCTGGCGCCTGCACTGCACCGAGACCCCGTCGCTGAAGCTCGAACGCATCAGCGCCTGACCCTTCCGTACGCTGCGGACCGCGACGGCCATGGATGCCGTTGCGGAAGGAGACCGACATGGATGCCGTCGCCACTCTTGCCACTGCACTGCTCGCGGCTCCCGGCCAGCATGACCGGCTGCTGCGCCTGCATACGCCACTTGGGCCGGACGTGCTGGTGGCGGAGACCTTTCGTGGCAAAGAGTGCGTCGGCGACGGAGGGTTCCGCTTCGAGATCACCGCGCTTTCCGTCGATGCCGGCCTCGATCTGGATGCGCTGCTCGGCAGGCCGGTCCTGCTCGAGCTGTTGTGCGCCGACTCGCCGGTGCGAAGGCCTTTCCACGGCCATGTGACCGCGTTCGAGCAGATCGGCAGCAACGGGGGCCTTGCCCGCTACCGGTTGCAAGTGGAGCCCTGGCTGCGCTTCCTTCGCGAGCGCATCGACAGTTATGTGTTCCAGGACCGGAGCGTGGTGCAGATCGTCGAGGACGTCCTTGCCGATTACGCCGGGGTCGGGGCGCTGGCCCCGGCCTGGCGCTGGGATCTGCAGGACGCGGCCCTGTACCCGGTGCGCAGCCTGGCGACGCAGTACCAGGAATCCGATTTCGCCTTTATCGAGCGGCTGCTCGCCGACGAGGGCCTTTTCTACTGGTTCGAGCACGAAGGCGCGCCGGATGCCGGGGCGCTCGGCCGGCACGTGCTGGTGATCGCCGATCACAACGAAGCCTGCGCCGAACTGGGCGCGGTGCGCTACCACCGCGCCGATGCAACCGAGCGCGGAGACAGCCTGCAGGCGTGGTCACCGGCCCGGCGCCTGCATCCGACCCGACTTGCCCGTGCCAGCTGGGATTATCGCGGCCTTGGCCTGCGGCCTGCGGCCGCGGAAGCCGACACGGTGTGCGCGGACGTGGTGATCGAAGACGCCGATGTCACCGCACCCTATGCCTGGTGCGACGCGGCGCACGGGCAACGGCTCGCCAGTCGACAGCTCGAAGCAATGCAGGCGACAGCCTGCGCGGGTGCCGGCACCGGCACCTGGCGCCGGATGGCACCGGGCAGTCGCTTCTCGGTCAGCCAGCATCCCCAGGTAGGCGATGAAGCCCACCTGTGCGTCGCCGTGACGCATGAGGCACGCAACAATCTCGGCGCCGAGGTGTTCGATGCGCTGGAGCAGACATTGGGCGCCGTGGCGTTGCCAGGCCTTCCGCTTCCGGAGTTGCTCGGAGGCGGCATTGGGACCGTTGACGCCCTGCCTGGGCCAGCCGCCCTTGCGGTGGAGCATGCCGGACAACCCGGCTGCATCTCCGTCGGTGCGTCATCGCCGGAAGCCCGCAGCGCGGTCGACCCCGTCGAGTTCTATCGCAATGCCTTCGTCATGCAGCCGGCGGACGTTGCATATCGGCCGCGCACCCGCGACGGCCGTGGCGAACGCCTGCACCCGCGGCCGACCGTCCATGGCACCCAGGTCGCCATCGTCGTCAGTGATGGGGCGCCTGTGACCACCGATCGCGACCACCGGGTCAAGGTGCAGTTTCCGTGGCAGCGCGGGGGCGATTCGAGTGCACGCCTTGCCCATCCGAGCGGCGATGACAACGCCCCTGCCGACCACGGGGCGTGGACCTGGATGCGTGTCGCCACGCCATGGGCGGGTGACAACTGGGGCGGGGTCTTAGTGCCACGACGGGGCCAGGAAGTACTGGTGGTGTTCGTTGAGGGCGACATCGATCGGCCGGTGGTCGTAGGCAGCGTGTACAACGGCCGTGGCCAGCCGGATGCGCCGCACAACCAGGCTGGCGCAGGTGCCGCCGGGGCCACCGCCAACGCTGCTGCGTGGTTCGAGGGCAATGGACATGCCGCGGTCTACACGGGGTTCAAGTCGCAGGCGCTGGGTGACAGCCAAAGCGGTACCGGTGGCTACCAGCAGCTGCGTTTCGACGACACGCCGGGGCAGGGGCGCGCACAGGTCGCGACCACCCAGCATGCGACCACGTTGACGCTTGGCCACCTGAAGGCAGGCGAGGACAACCTGCGCGAGGGCGAGCGCGGGTTTGGCGCCGAGCTGTGGACCCGGGCCAGTGGTGCGGTGCGCGCCGGCAGCGGTCTATTGCTCACCAGCGAGCCCGGTCACCAGCAGCTCACGTCCAGACGGGCGCTGGGGCAGCTGGCTGACAGCGCGGAACTCACGACGACGCTGCAGCAGACCGCGGCCTATCAGCAGGCGGGGCTGCCCGACGAATCTGCACTGCTTGACGTGCAACGGAGCCATGCGGCCCTGCGGGAGACCCTCGTGTCGACCCAGCACGGCAGCGCGGTGCCCGCAGGAGAGGGCAGATCCATCGGCGGCGGCGACGGCGAGGCTCCAGGCTGGAGTGCACCGCATCTGCTCGCGGCCGGCGCCGATGGTGTGGTCCTCCTGACGCCGGCAGACCAGGCTTGGGTCTCCGGAACCCAGACTGGGCTCGCCGCCGGTACCGACCTCGACTGGATGAGCCAGGCCAGCCACGTCACCGCGGTCGCCGGCGGCATCGCACTGTTCACCCAGGGAGGCAACGCGCCGGGCGCAAAGCCGAACCAGGAGACCGGCATCGCGCTGCATGCCGCGCAGGGCCAGGTCAGCGCCCGTGCCCACAAGAACGAAGCCAGAGCAGCTGCCAGGACGACGATCACCATCGCGAGCACCCAGGCCGACGTGGAGATCGCCGCGCCGGCCAAGCATGTGCTGCTGACCGCCCAGGGCGCCTACCTGAAGCTCGAAGGCGGCAACATCGAACTGGGCGCGCCCGGGGTGGTGGAGTTCAAGGCCAGCAACAAGGAACTTGCGGGGCCGAAGAGCGCGCGCGCGCGCGTGCCGGTCCTTGGGGGTGGCGACCTGAGCTCATGCGAATTCAGGTCGCGGGGTGCCGACGCCGCCGGCGAGGCGCTTGTTCTTGGTGGCTGAGATGCACGGCCTCGACCATCGGCGTCTGTTGGCGCACGACTATGCGTTGATCAATCCCCTGCAGGTGGATTCCCAGTTCTGGGCGGATCTGCCGCTTGAATCCCTGGTTCCCAGGGGGGCGGCCGATGCCGGCCATTATCCGTTGCTGCTGGAGTTCGCTCGGCTGGCGACTGATGGGCGTGTCGACTTGCTCGATCGTGACGGTGCCCATCGACGGCATAGCCGCAAACCTTTCTTCAGTGCTTTGCTGCGTGCCCCCGGCACATCGAAAGAACTGGCGGCACATCTGCGTCGGCAGATGGTAGTGAAAGGTCCAGCGCCCACGCGCGATCAGGTGCTTCTGCGTTACTACGATCCCGTTGTCTTCAGGCACTTGCTATGGGTGCTGAATCCGGGTCAGCGCTCTGCGTTGATGGGTGGGGTGACGCACTGGACTTGGTGTGATCCGAGGTGGGGCTGGCAACAATACGAACGCGAGAACGCGCGGGACTCGACGAGACGCATGCTGGACCAGGCGCAGTGGGACAGCCTCAAGCGAATCGGCCTGCTGAATCGCAGCCTTCAGCACTGGACGCGATCGGAGCCGGACCTGCTCGAAGGTCATGTCGACTTCTACCGTCGCGCAGACGCGCTGCTGGGAGAATCCTGGACGGTGCACAAGTTACAAAACGAGGCCGATCGCCGTCAGTACGCGGCCTTGGAGCTGCGCCATGCTGGCATCCATCGCCATCCGCATCTTGTCGAACGACTGGCGCTCGTCTCAATGGGCGCCATGTCATACGCGGACGCCTGCGGTGATCTCGACCCTGCCGGGTTACTCAGCCTGCTGGCTGATATTGATAATCGAACCGTCGCAATGGACGCGAACACACCATGATGACTGAACCCGCTGCCAAGTGCCCTTTCTGCGAAAAGGCAGGTCTGCCGATCCTCCCGCTCCGATATGCCGTGGCGCGTACCGATTACGACGAATCGGACCCGGGCTGGAAAGCGCTCGACCTTCCTTCCGGCTTCGGTGACGGCGTAACCGATATCTCCCTGCCAGCGGACAGCGCCCGCTACACCATCCGCCTCTTACGCCCGGGGTACCTGTACGCCTTCAACGAGGCGCGTGGCGAGTGGAGTGCGTATGTGGTCACCAAGCTCGGCTACCTGTACGAGTTCGACATCGAGGACACCACGCCGCCCGATGCCGAGAAGATCGAATTCAGCTGTTTCCGCACCGGCGAAGAATCCGTTGCGCGTTGCATCACCGTGCCTGACGCCATCAACGCGACCCGCCTGTGGCTGGGCTTTTCCGACACGGCCTGGACGCCGCGGGTGCTTGACCGCCATCGTGTTCAGGCATACCGCGAGCGGCATATGCGGGTGGTCGAGGTCGGACAATGGGCTGGTGGGAGTACCGCTCAGCCACACACAGCCGAGTTCACGCGTCTGAGGGAGGTGGTGAACGAGTTCGTTCGCGATGGTACGCAACGGGGGGGCGAGGTGCGACCCGAGGCATCAACACGAATGGAACTCGACCCCGAAAGCGGCAAGATGGTGCCGGTGACCGAGCTGGCGGAAATCGAGGTATGGGCAAACCCTGCGTTTGACTTTTCGCCGCACAGATTCAATGGCGCGAAGCACGAGGCCGAAGGGCTGCTCGCCTGGGCGCAAGCCGCTGCGGAGAAAACGGGCGCAAAGGCGATGCTGGTAGCGTTGGACGACCCGGCGGGCATCACCATGGAGCTTGCCAGCCTGATGGGCGCACGGTTGAACGAGTTCCTTGAAGACGACGCGTTGCAGAGGCCATTGGCGGTTTCGGCGCTGGTGGACTCGCTGGAAGAAGCCATCCGTAACAACGCGGAACTAGACGCGCTCCGCGACGCCGAACGTCAGGCAGTCTGGCGCGCCCATCCCTGGAATCACCCTCACTATATCGGTGGGCGCGACGGCCGCTACGAATTCATCAAGCGTCATGAACAGCGATTGCGCGCCGAGCCCGGCTATCGAGCCGAGTGGGAGGCCAAGCTGGAGACCGCCCGGCAGGCGGCCGCGGATGGCCTGACCGAGGAAGACCTGGCGCAGGCCGCCGACAAGGGCTGGAGAAAGTATCGGAGCAAGCTGCAGCCCGGCGAGCCGGAGCAATGGCGCAGGACGGTCTACCAACCCAGGCTGGAGGAGTACGACCAGAGGGTGCTCATTCCATTGGCGAATGCGCATCAGGCCTGGTTGAGAGGCCCGGCCAGCGCGGCGTGCTTCGAATGCAATCATGACGAGGCGGATGGCGACTCGGGCGCGGGTTACGTTCAGACGCTGCTGCTGTGTATCCAGGACACGCAGCAGAACCAGATCTGTTTCGACAACTATGTGGAATGGTTGTCGGTCAATACAGAAGACCCGGGCAACCTGTTGCAACGTGCGTTGGTGCATAACCAGCAGGCCGTGATCACTGCACTGAATGAGGCGGTTCCGAGCGCCGGGTTGTCCAGGAACCAACTTCCATCAATCGAGTGGAATACGCTGTTCAGCGTCTACCGGCGGAGCCTCGAGCACGTGAGCGAAGGCGGCCGGAATCTGGCGGCGCAACTCCTTGTGGCCGTGGGCGGTCCAGTGATCCAGGTGGTCGACAAGATGATCGATCACACGGCCGGTCGGTTGCTGGTGTCTTTGGGAGTGATCAGCCACGCCCCGATCCTGCCTTTCACGCACGCAGGCACAGTGGATCAGGCGCTGGACGTGATGGTGGCAATGATGAAGCAGGTCAATCCGGAGGCGCTGGGCGACATCGACGCCGGGCTGCTCAAGCGTCAGTTGCAGATTCGCTCTCGTGGACGTCGCCGTGTCACGCAGACCCGGGGACCGGGCGGGCGCTTTGCGCCCGGACAGGTGACGCTTCGGGTGGACCGGTTTGCGTTGGGTCAGATCGATCGTGCGGGTACCGCGGCGGCGCGCGCAGATCGGGCGGCGTTGACGGTGCTGAGGATGGACGAATGGCCGAAAAACGGACTGGCCCGGTTCCGGGCGACGTTCGGGACGAATGCGCGGCTGGCGGTGGTGGGCCTGATCCTGCAGGTCGTGGACGCCAAGCGTATGGCCGGCAAACTGGACGCGACCATGGAGCACCGCCGGGTAGAGAGCAACTGGCGGTTCGGGACTTCGGTGGCCGCGATTGTGGGAGGCGTGGGCAACCTGATTCACGATGGGATCGTGGGTGGCGCCAGGGCGGGAAGTGTGAAACTGGCGAAGGCAGCCAGCAGCCTATGGACGAGAATGTTAGGAGTTGGCGGCAGGGCGCTGGGAATCGTCGCTGCTGGGATCGTGGCGGTGATGGACTTCAATGAAGCTTATAAACAGAGGCAGAAGGGAAACTGGGGTGCTGCCGGGCTTTACTTTGTTTCTGGAGTCGCAGGCGCTGGAGCAGCGCTCCTGTTCACCGCGTGGGGAGCCAGTCTGCTAGGCCTGACGGCCGCATTCGCCACAGGGATCGGCATCGTATTGGTAATTGTCGGCATTGCGATCGCGCTATTGATTGATTTTCTCAAGACGAATGAATTGCAGGAGTGGATGGAACGTTGCTTGTTCGGCGCACTCGAAGGCGATCGCTATCAGGAATTCGAAGTGGAGATAGAACAGTTTGAGTCGGCGATGCGGGCGCTTCGTATGAGCGCTGGGAGTGATGGAGCGAAAGACCGCGCAACTCCCGCCCTGATGCCGCAGGCAGGCTAGAGCATGGATTTTACAGGTCTCAGCGCCGATGGGCGACACGATTACAAGCGCGATTACAAGATCAATCGACCATTGACAAGTCGTGAGCGGGCTGGTCGGTTGAAGCTGGGTGAGCAGGCGAGCGCTGAACCGGCGGATGTGTCTTCCGTTATCAAGCTCAATAGCACGTATTTGGAGCTGGTTGATAGATGGTATCCGGTGAGGGGCTTCGCGGCGTGGCAAGGGGCTATGATTCTACTTCTCGGCCTGGTTCCGTTCATTGCATTTTTGTCGCTGGCGATCGAAGACGGTGACGCGGGTGGCTGGGTTTTTTTTCTGTTAACGGGTAGTGTGCTTTCGTTCTTCATTTGGGCTGGCTGGAAAGGCATGCGATTCGACATCTTCCGGATGACCCATTACCCGATTCGTCTTAATCGAAAGACCCGGCAGGTGCACGTTACCAGACCATTTGACACAGTTCTAACTGTGTCCTGGGATGAGTTGTTCATCTGTGTTCATGAGAACGATCTCCCCCTGTTTGGAAGGAGTATCGACGTGCGCGCTCATGTATTGGCCAGCGATAGAGAAACCGTGCTCGATACATTCACCTTGGCTTATTCCTGGCTTGGCGGGAAGGATGTGCTGATGATGTTGTGGGAGTACATCCGGCGCTATATGGAAGAGCAGGATGGTGTGGAGAGCAATTACTACGCTACGGGAATCTGCGTGCCCGTGGACGGGAGGCGTGAAGGCTTTGTGTACGGGCTTGTTAGGACGTTCGTTCCCTACCCCAAAGAAATTGCGCCCTATGCCAATTGGGCAATCCTGCAGTTGTTATTTTCACCGATATGGGCGTTGACCACATTGGGACGCTGGTTGGCCATGTCTACCAGTAAGGTGCCGGTCTGGCCTGCCGAGGTGGAGGCTGTCTGTCGAATGGATCCGGACGATCCTTATGGGAAAGACTGGCGAAGCAACGGCAGGTACGACTTCGATGAGTCGGGATGGCCGGCGGTCTGCTTCGTAGTCGGGCTCGCTGGCTTGGCCGCTGGTTTTTGGGCATTGCTCTCCGTTGTAATGTAGCCGGTGGAGGATGGCAACAGAGTTGTTTCGTTTTTGGTCGATGCTGTGCTACACATTTGGGTCATCGCTGCGTGGACCCGCGTACCGCCGTTCTCCACCGTAGCTGTGCCAAGCTGGCTGGTGCATTCGAGAATTTGGCAAATTACACGGAGGAACTAGCAGGTCCGCTGACGCGCCAGTACGTGAGCGATCTTGCAACTGGTTCGGTCGTGCAACTGCCACATAAAAGCTAATAAGTGTCCGCCCAAACGATCCGCCCGCCATCGGGGTTTTCTACTTCAGTAATGATGGCGGCGATTCAGCTAATTCCGGCTACATTGCGCAAAGCCCTCACGTATGCGACGGGAGCCGTCCTCTGGTGGCTGGTGGCAGGGGTTGTTAAAGAGCTTCCGCATAAACAGGCCGCTGACAGCGCAGGACAGAAGGTATTGCCTGGATCAGGGTAAGGCCTTGGATGTCGAGCCGTATCCGGCACCCCAATCCGGTTGCCAGAGTAATGACAGCCTTGCTGTGGCCGGTTCTCTTTCTTCAGGCTCTAGTTCGCTGGGTGATCATGCGTACATGCAGGATGCCCCGGTGGCCCGAAGAGATTGAATCCGTTAAACCAGGTCGAGCCAGATGAACGATATTGCATGGATGCGCGTATCAATCATCCCGAGTTGCGATGAAAGTCGCCGGGTGAATGTTGGCTTCGTGAGCCGCCTCCGGGATGCGTTAGATTGAACGAGTTCCTTAAAGACAACGCTTTGCAGAGGCCCTTGGCGATTCCGGCGAGTCGCGCCTTGGTGCCACAGGGAGGTTGATTGATGGATTACACAGGACTCGGCAGATTCATTCGTTACAAGCTCAACCGGCCATTGACCGATGAGGAAAAGGCAAGCCGCCTGCGATCGGATCAGCAATCAAGTGCCGAACCGCAGGACTGGTTGTCGGTCGTCAAGCTCAATAGCACTTACCTGGAATTGGTCGATCGCTGGTACCCCGTCAAGGGATGGTGGACATGGATGGGAGCGATGATCGCTACCCCTTGTGTGGGCTTGGTCGTAGCAATTGCGCTGGTCGCTCTTGAGCGTAATGAACCTTCGGGATGGATAACCCTGGCGTTCGTTGCGCCAATTTTTGGGCTGTTTGGTTGGCTTGCGCTTTCCATGGTGCGTACCGAGGCCTTTCGCCAGACGCACTACCCTATTCGCCTTAATCGCAAGACTCGCCAGGTATATGCCTTCCGGCCCGATCGAACGGTTATCCAAGCACCATGGGATCGGCTGTTTCTGTGCTCGGTGAAGAATGAGCTGACCATGTGGCAGTCAAGTCAGGACGTACGTGCGCACATCCTGGACGACGATGGCGAAACGGTCAGGGATACATTCACCCTTGCCTACCATGAATTCAGCAGCAGGGCCGATCTCATGCAGTTGTGGGAATACATCCGCCGCTACATGGAGGCGCCGGATGGCGTGGAGCAATGTCATCGTAAAGTCACGATGTGCATGCCTGTTGATGGACGCCGCGAAGGGCTGGCGTTCGGCATCGTCCGGGTGTTCGCCGTGGCAGCGAATCATCTGTTCGTGCAGATGATCGCGTCGCCGATCGCAGCGCTGACGGTGGCAGGTCGTTGGTTCGCCATGTCCACGAGCAAGGTGCCCGTGTGGCCCGCGGAGGTGGAGGCGGCCTGTCAGGTGGACCCGGACGATCCCTACCGGAAGGATTGGCGAAGCAACGGCAAGTACGACTTCTACGAGTTGGGCTGGCCAGCAATCTGCTTCGTGGTCGGCCTCGCTGGCGTGGTCGCCGGTCTTTGGTGGTTGTTCTCCGTTGTGATGTAACCGCTAGCCGACAACAGAATCGTTGCTTCCACATGACCGGACCCGCCAAGCCCGACTCGTCAATCGAGTGGAACGCTCTGCTCAACGCTAACAGCAGAGCCTGAAGCACGTCGGTCCTTTCGCAACGGAGGTGGGCAGCATGCTCGCGGCCATTGCCATCGCGGCCGCTGGTGATCGCATCTCAAAGACTCCAGGGCGGCGGCAGGTGATAAGCAACGCGTCCGTGCCCGCATATGGAATGCTGGATCGTTTCCAACACACGACCGGTGGTCGCAGGCATGGAACGCTAGAATCACCCGGCCGCCAGTCCGGCGGCAGGGGATCAACAAGGGAAGGTTATGCAGAAGAAGCTTTGGATGGGTGCTGCCGTGCTGGCTTGCGTGTTCGGTGCGGCAGGGGTGTCGGCGCAGGACCGGGAAGTCCGCGAGGTGGAGTCCCAAGACGGGTCGTATACCGGCGAGATCATCGGCACGCCTGCGGAGGGGAGCAAGTTCGCGCAGCTGCGCATCGGGATGAGCATGCAGGACGTGCAGGAGATCATGGATGGCACGCCTGACCGCTTCCATACCTACGAGTCGGGCAAGCGCTGGATTCCCTTCTACTTCGGCAACGATGCCACGCGCATGCAGGTGCTGTTCCGTGGCGAGGGCTGCCTGATCTTCACCGGCGGCAATGTCTGGGGCGCGGCCGGTGGTGATCTGATCCAGATCGACGTCGATCCGTCGGGCGAGTGCTATCAGCCCTGATGTCGTGCTGCTGCGCCGCGGGAGTTCGCGCTCCTGCGGCGACCACCCGGGGTACGCCACCTTGACGCCCGTCGACCGATGATGCGGTCGGGCGGGCAGCATGGTGTCGCGTGATGGGAATGATGGTTGAAGGCAGGTGGCGGTCCGACGTCGACAGGCTGGTCGACGCATCGGGTGCGCTGCAACGCCCTTCGTCGGTGTTTCGCAACTGGGTGACCGTCGATGGCGCTCCGGGGCCGACTGGCGAGGGTGGCTTCAAGGCCGAGTCCGGGCGCTATCACCTGTACGTGGCGCGGGCCTGCCCGTGGGCGCATCGTGCGACCCTGTTCCGTGAACTGAAGGGGCTGCAGGAGCACATCGGCCTGTCGGTCACCCACTGGTTGATGGGCGACGATGGCTGGACCTTCGATCCGGCGCCGGGCGTCATCCAGGATCCGCTCCACGGTGCCGAAGCCCTGTGGCAGCTCTATGCGCGCTCCGAATCCGCTTATAGCGGTCGCGTCACCGTACCGGTGCTCTGGGACAGGCAGACGTCGCGGATCGTCAGCAACGAGTCCGCCGACATCATCCGCATGTTCAACAGTGCATTCGATGTCGTGGGCGCGTTGGATGGAGACTACGCACCAACCGCACTGGTCGCGGAGATCGACGGCCTCAACGAACGGATCTACGCCGGTCTCAACAACGGTGTCTACCGCGCCGGGTTTGCCCGTAGCCAGGAGGCGTACGACGTTGCGGTTGCCGAGGTATTCGAAACGCTCGACTGGCTCGAGCACCTGCTGTCGCGACAGATGTTCCTGTGCGGCGACCGGCTGACCGAAGCGGACTGGCGGCTGTTCACCACGCTGCTGCGTTTCGATTCCGTGTACCACGGGCACTTCAAGTGCAATGTCCGCCTACTGGTGGACTACCCGGCATTGTGGTCGTACACGCGCGAGCTGTACGCGCATCCGGCAGTGGCGCCGACGGTCGATCTCGACCATATCAAGCGCCACTACTACTGCAGTCATCGACACATCAATCCGACCGGCGTGGTGCCCGCGGGGCCGGAGATCGATTTCACCGTAGCGCCCGACCGTGAGCATGCGGCAGCATGGACATGAGCCAGTCAACGCGCCCGGGTGACCGGTCATGGCGTCTGCGTGCGCGCGAGCCGGCACGCATGCTGCGGGGTCCTGTGTGAATCCCTGGCTGCTCGCCGGCGGCGCGGTTGCGGTCGTGATCGGCGCGGTACTGCCGCTGCAGGCGCTGGTCAATGCGCGGCTCGGCCAGTTGACCGGCGGAGCGCTGTTCGCCTCGTTCGTGTCCTTCCTGGTCGGCACGCTGGTGCTGGCAGGGGCATTGATCGCCACCCGCGCGCGCTGGCCATCGATCACGACCGTCGTCGTGCAGCCGGGCTGGATCTGGCTCGGCGGTGTGATCGGGGCGGTCTATGTGCTGAGCGCGACGGTGCTGGTACCCCGGATCGGCGCGGCTTCACTGATCTGCCTGATCGTGCTCGGCCAGCTGGTCGGTTCGCTGCTGCTCGATCACTACGGCGTGCTGGCGGACGTGCGGCCTATCGACGCCACGCGGGTCGTAGGCGCAGCGCTGGTCGCGGTGGGGGCGGTGCTCGTCGTGCGGCCCTGGGCGGGTTAGTCCGTCACCTGCGGGGCTGATCGCCTTCGGCGCTAACGGGGGTCGGGAGTCTCGCCGCCGACCACCAGCTCGACGGTGCCGGCCGCCGGCAGCTGCACCCGCACAGGCGCACTCGACATATCGCCATCCTGCGGCGTCGCCGACCCGCTGGACGAGATCCGTGCAAGCACCTCGACTTCCTGCAGCGCCGACAGCGGCTGGGTGGGCATGGGGCTGTCGCCATCGCCCAGCACGATGTCCAGCGGCAGGTCGGCGACCGTGTGGCGTTGTGCGGCGACCGGCATTGGTGGGCCGTCCGGGGCGCGCGCGATCACGAACACCACCGCGGCCGGGTCGAGCCGCACGCGGGCGGCGAAGTCCGGGTCCAGCGCGACGCGCACGCGCAGGCCTTCGCCGGCAGCGGCATCAACGCGTTCGGGTTCGGGCAGCGGGTCGAGGCCGGCATGCACGCGTGCCTCGTTGATCTGTAGGCGCAGGCCAGCCGCCGCCTCGCCGCCGAGGGCGGGAAGCAACGGCTCCCAGGTCGCAGCGGCTTCGGCGCTGCGGCCATGCTGGCGATAGCCGATGCCCAGGAAGAGCCGCGCACGCTGCTGGCCAGGGTCGGCTGCAAGCACGCGTTCGAGGACCGCGATCGCCTCGTCATCGAAGCGGCGTCGTGCATCCACGCGCGAGCGCGCCTCGGCGTATTCGGTCTGCAGGCCAGGGTCTTCCGGGTCCAGGCGTGCCGCGCGCGCGAACGCATCGCGCGCCTCGCCGTGGCGCTCCTGCTGCTGCAAGGCGCGGCCCAGCAGGCGCCAGCCTTCGACCTGGCGCGGGTCACGCTCCAGGTCGGCCTGCAATTGGGTGATCGCTTCCGCGAGCGTCTCGGGGGCGCGGCGCTGTGCCGGGTCGAGCCCGGCCGGCGTACCGACCACCTGGTAGAGGCTGAGTACCATCACCGGGATGGCGACGACGAGTCCCGCAAACAGCGGCCGCGAGCCGCGCAGCGGCCACGCAAGTACCACCGCGGTGACCAGCGCGAGCAGGGTGGCGAGTACGAAATAGGGCGCCATCACCATTCCTGCGTGTCGTCGTGCGGCACGTCGCCGCCGCGGCTGCGCTGCCGCACGATGCGCCACACCCGCACCCCGCCGCCGAGCAGCAGCAGGGCCGGACCGAACCACAGCACGAACGTGGTCGCGCCCACGCGCGGCCGGTACAGCACGAATTCGCCATAGCGGTCGACCAGGTACTGGCGGATCTCGGTGTCGCCCATGCCGCGCCGCATCAGAACGAGCACCTCGCGGCGCAGGTCGTGGGCGATCTGTGCGTTGGAATCGGCCAGCGACTGGTTCTGGCACATCACGCAACGCAGTTCGGCGATCAGACCGCGGAAGCGCCTTTCCTCCGCCGCATCGGCGAATTCCAGCGGTGCCGGATCCTGCGCCGCCTGGGCCTGCGCCGGCGTCAGCGGCAGCAGCGCGAGCAACGCCAGCAGCAGTGCAGCCCAGAACGTCCTCATCCGCCAATCGCCTCCAGCGCCGGCAGCAGGCGCTCGCGCACGGTGTCATCGGTCATCGGGCCGACGTGTTTCCAGCGCACGATGCCGTCGGCATCGACCAGGAAGGTTTCCGGTGCGCCGTAGATGCCCCATTCGATGGCGTTCTGGCCTTCGTAATCGACCAGCACCACCCAGTAGGGGTTGCCGAACTGCTCCAGCCAGCGCAGCGCGTCGGCGCGTTCGTCCTTCCAGTTGTAGCCGACCACGCGCACGCGGCGGGTTTCAGCGAAGCGGGTGAGTACGCCGTGCTCCTCGCGGCAACCCGGGCACCAGCTGCCCCAGACATTGAGCAGGTAGGGCGCGCCGCGCAGGTCGGCATCGGTGACCAGCCGCCCGGCCTCGTGCAGCACCGGCAGTCGGAACGCGGGGGCCTGCCTGCCGATCAGCGGCGAGGGCAGGGCGTCGCGATCGGGATCGCGGCTCAGCCACACGCCAGCCGCCAGCAGCGCCGCGACCAGGCCGAAGACCGCCAGCGGGAGCCACCGTTGCAGTTTCATGGCGTGCCTCCGCTTGGGGTGCTTTCCACTGGCGTGCTCTCCACTGGCGTGCCCACCCCCATGCTTCCTACCGGCGTGCTCCCCGTCGCTGCCCGACGACGCGGCGCGACACGGAAGCGGCGATCGAAGGCGGTGACCAGCCCGCCCAGTGCCATCAGCGCGGCACCGGCCCAGATCCAGCGCACGAACGGCTTGACGTGCACGCGCACCGCCCAGGCGTCGTCGCCGAGCGGTTCGCCCAGCGCCACGTAGACGTCACCGAGCACGCCCGGGCGGATCGCCGCCTCGGTCATCACCTGTCCGCCGCTGGCGTAGTGGCGCTTCTCGGGATGCATCACGGTTTCGCGATCGTTTCGCAGCATCACCACGCGGCCGCGGTCGGCCATGTAGTTGGGCCCGCGCACGCGTTCCACGCCTTCAAAGCGGAAGCTGTCGCGGCCCATCTCCAGTGTCTGCCCGGGGCGCAGTGCCACCTCGCGCTGCAGGTTCATCGCCTCCACCAGCAGTGCGCCGACCAGGAACACCGCGATGCCGGCATGGCCGAGCAGCATGCCGACCAGTTCGGGGGTGAAGCGGCCGTTGCCGCGGATCCGCGTCCAGGCGAAGTACGCCGTGCCGGCGCCAACCCACAGCGCACCGGCCACGCCGGCAGCGACCTTCCACGGCCCCTGCGGCGCCATGAAGTAGCCGAACGCACCGGCCACCAGCGCCAGCAGCAGCCACGGACGGGCGAGGCGCAACAGTCGCGGCGCATCGTCGCGCTGCCAGCGGGTCAGCGGGCCGAACGGCAACAGCAGCACCAGCGGTGCCATCAGCAGCAGGAACAGCAGGCCGAAGTAGGGCGGGCCGACCGAGATCTTGCCGAGGTCCAGCGCGTCGGCCAGCAGCGGGTACAGCGTGCCCAGCAGCACCATCGCGCAGGCCGCCACCAGCAGCAGGTTGTTGAGCAGCAGCAGCGTCTCGCGCGAGGTCCCGGCGAACGGCTTGCCGTCCTCGACATCCGGCGCGCGCAGCGCATACAGCAGCAGCGAACCACCCACGACGATGCCGAGGAACACCAGGATGAAGAGCCCGCGCGCGGGATCGGCGGCGAAACTGTGCACGCTGGTCAGTACGCCCGAGCGCACCAGGAACGCGCCCAGAAGCGACAGCGAGAACGTGGCGATCGCCAGCAGCAGGGTCCAGCCACGGAAGCTGCCGCGCTTCTCGGTGACCGCCTGCGAATGGATCAGCGCCGCGCCGGCAAGCCACGGCATGAAGCTGGCGTTCTCGACCGGATCCCAGAACCACCAGCCGCCCCAGCCGAGCTCGTAGTACGCCCACCAGCTGCCCAGCGCGATGCCGACGGTGAGGAAGGCCCAGGCGACGTTGGTCCACGGACGCGTCCAGCGCAGCCAGCGCGCATCCACGCGGCCGTCCAGCAGCGCCGCGATGGCGAACGCGAACGGCACCACGAACCCGGCGTAACCCACGTACAGCAGCGGCGGATGCACGATCATCCCCGGGTCCTGCAGCAGCGGGTTGAGGTCACGGCCCTCCATGGCCGCCGGCAGCAGGCGCTCGAACGGGTTGCTGGTGAACACAAGGAAGGCGATGAAGCCGAACGACACCGCGCCCATCACCGCCAGCACGCGCGCGATCACCACCGGCGGCAGGTTGCGCGACCACAGCGCCACCGCGCCGTTCCACAGCGCGATGATCAGCACCCAGAACAGCAGCGAGCCTTCGTGGTTGCCCCACACCGCGGTGATCCGGTAGATCATCGGCAGCAGGGTGTTGGAATTCTCGGCGACGTAGCGCACCGAGAAATCCTGGGCGACGAAGGCCCAGGTCAGGATCACGTAGGCAAGGAAGACCAGCGCCAGCTGCACGTGCGCGGCCGGGCGGGCGGTGCGCATCCAGCCGGGGATGCCGCGCTGCGCACCGAGCAGCGGCAGCGTGGCCTGCATCAGCGATGCGATCAGCGCCAGCAGCAGTGCGACCTGGCCGAGTTCAGGCAGCATCGCGGGATCCGCTGGCGGTCGGAAGGAATCGGCAGGACAGGTGCATCAGCGCTGCATGCCCTGGCTGGCGCCATCGGCCGCTTCGTCGATGCCGTGCTTCTGGTGGGCGACGCCCATCTTGTCGGCAAGTTCCTTGGGCATGTAGGTCTCGTCGTGCTTGGCCAGCACTTCCTCGGCCATGAACACGCCGTCGCGCATGCGCCCGGTGGCGACCACCGCCTGGTTCTCGCGGAACAGGTCGGGTAGCAGGCCGGTGTAGAGCACCGGCAGCGCGGCATCGCCATCCGAGACCAGGAAGCGTGATTCCAGCGAACCGGACGGGCGTTCGAACGAGCCTTCGGCGACCATGCCGCCGAGGCGGAAACGTGCCTCGCCCGATGCCACCGGGTCGCCGGCACGGCCGTCGAGGATTTCCGCCGGCGTGTAGAGGTAGGCGATATTGCGTTGCAGGGCCAGCGCGACCAGGGTGGTGGACACGCCGGCGGCGGCCACCAGCGCAAGCACGAACCACAGGCGGCGGCGTCGGGTCGGGTTCATCGGTCGAGATCTCCCCGTTGCGGGTTGGCGGCGCGGCGCGCAGCCAGCAGCCGGACCCCGCGCAGCAGGCGGCGGATGCGGATATGCGGGGCCACGAAGTCCCACAGCAGCACCACGACGAACACCAGATAGGCCGCAAGTACGTAACCGGCGTAGGTCATTCCAGCCATGCCCCAGTGTCGCAGCATGCGCCGCGGATGGTCTTGATCCTGATCATGCGGGCCCCGAACGCGAGGGCATGCGCGCGGCAAGCCGGCGCACCCAGTCCTTGCCACCTTCGCGGTACAGGTTGTCGGCGCGCGCGCGCGCCAGCAGTGAGCCGGCGAACCAGAACTTGGTGCCCACGACCACCCAGACCAGCGGCGGCAGCATGCTGGAATCCATCGACGATTCGCCGAATACGCGGATCGTCTGGCCCTGGTGCAGCGAGTTCCACCACACCACCGAGTAGCGGATCACCGGCAGCAGCGCCACGCCGACGATCGCCAGCAGCGAGGCCGCGCGCGCGGCTGCGCGGCGGTCGTCGATGGCGTGGTACAGGCCGATCACCCCGAGGTACATGAACAGCAGGATCAGTTCGCTGGTCAGGCGCGGGTCCCAGTCCCACCAGGTGCCCCACATCGGCCGGCCCCAGATGCTGCCCGTCGCCAGGGTGATGACGGTGAACGCCGCGCCGATCGGTGCACACGCCATGGCGAGGATCTCGCACAGCTTGATCCGCCAGATCAGCGCGATCGCGGCGTAGAAGGCCATCAGCCCGTAGACCGCCAGGCTCATCCACGCGCTCGGCACGTGGATGTAGAGGATGCGGAAGCTGTCGCCCTGCTGGTAATCGGCCGGCACCTGGAACAGCGCGCCGTACAGGCCCCATCCCATCAGCAGCACGCCCAGCCCGTAGCACCACGGCGCCCAGCGCGCGGCAAAGCGATCGAAGGTGGGGGGTGAACCGAGTTGATGGAACCAGCGGACGACGGGGTTCATGCGTTTCCAGCGGCCACCGCGTGGGCGGTGGTCAATTGAGGGCGATGCGGATGGCGGCCGCTGCGGCCACCGGTGCCAGCACCAGCGCCAGCACCAGGCCCGCGGCCAGCAGCAGCAGGCCACCGGTCGGGTCCTGGCCCTGGCCGGCCTGCGTCACGCAACCCACGCCGAACACCAGGACCGGCACGTACAGCGGCAGTGCCAGCAGCGACAACAGGATACCCGAGCGGCGCATCCCCACCGTCAGCGCGGCGACGACCGCGCCGATCAGGCTCAGCAGCGGCGTGCCCAGGGCAAGGGCCGCCAGTAGCACGCCGAGCTGGGCGCGCGGCAGTTGCATCAGCTCGGCCAGCACCGGGGCGGCGACCACCAGCGGCAGGGCCGTGGTGGCCCAGTGCAGCGCGGTGCGCACCAGCACCAGCCAGGCCAGGGGCAGCGGCGACAGCATCCACTGTTCCAGCGAGCCGTCCTCGGCATCGCCGCGGAACAGGGTATCGAGCGCCAGCAATCCGGCCAGCAGCACCGCCACCCACAGCACGCCCGGGGCCACTCCGGCCAGTGTCGCCGCGTCGCCGCCGAGAGCGAGGCCGAACAGCACCACCACCATCAACGCAAACAGCGCCGGTTGCAGCGCATCGCCACGGCGTCGCCACAGCAGGCGCAGGTCGCGGGCGACGAGGGCTGCGGCGGCGCCGCGCAGGGTGGGGCGCCTCATGCGGTCGTCTCCGCCGCGACGCCGCCGCCATCGCTGCCACCGATGACCAGCTCGCGCGTGCGCACCGGCGGCGCGGCGTAGGCGCCATGGGTAGTGACCAGCGCAGCGCCACCGGAACGCAGCTGCGCTTGCACCATGCGGTTGACCAGTTCGATGCCTTCGAGGTCGAGGTTGGCGTAGGGTTCGTCGAGCAGCCACAACGGCGCCGGCGACAACCACAGCCGCGCCAGCGACAGCCGCTTCTTCTGCCCGGCCGACAGTTCACGCAACGCAGTGTCCTCGTAGCCGGCCAGGCCGACGATGCCCAGCGCCTGTTCGACCAGCTGGCCGCGACGCAGGCCATGCAGGCCCACCAGGAAGCGCAGGTTCTCCAGCGCGGTCAGGTCTGCCTTGAGCCCGGGCAGATGGCCGAGGTAGGCCATCGCCTGCGCACGCAGCGCCGATCCGGCCGGCCGACCGTCGATTTCCACCCGGCCGGCATCGGCACGCAGCAACCCGGCGAGCACCCGCAGCAGGGTGGTCTTGCCGGCGCCATTGCCGCCACGCACGAGCAGCGCCTCGCCGGCATCCACGGCGAAGTCGAGTGGACCGAAGACGGGGCGATCGTTGCGGCTGAAGGTCAGGCCCTGCGCGCTCAGGAGCGGCACGGACGGAGCGGGGTCTGGCATCGGCGCCGCGGGGCAACGGTCGGAAGTGACCACCCATTCTAGGGCCTCCGCACGGCCCGGACATCCCTCGCGGCGGCGGGTACACTCCGGTGCCCCCGTTGTTTCGACAGGCGCACCGTGGCGATCGCAACCGACAGCAAGCTGCCGAAGGTCGGCACCACCATCTTCAGCACGATGTCGCAGCTGGCGGCCGAGCATGGCGCGGTCAACCTCGGCCAGGGCTTCCCCGATTTCGACGTGCCCTCCAGGCTGGTCGACGAGCTGGAGCGCGCGATGCGCGCCGGCCACAACCAGTACGCGCCGATGACCGGCATCCCGGCACTGCGTGCGGCGATCGCCGGCAAGACCGCGCGCGTGTACGGCCACCGGCCGGACGCCGACACCGAGGTGACCGTCACCAGCGGCGCCACCGAGGCGCTGTTCAACGCCATCCACGCGGTGGTGCGCGCCGGCGACGAGGTGATCGTGCTCGACCCGGCATACGACAGCTACGAGCCGGCGATCGAGCTGGCGGGCGCGCAGGCCGTGCACGTGGCGCTCGACCCGCGCAGCTTCGCGGTGGACTGGGCCGCGGTGCGCGCCGCGGTCACCCCGCGCACCCGCATGCTGATCGTCAACACCCCGCACAACCCGTCCGGGGCGATGTTCTCGGCCGGGGACATCGAGGCGCTGCAGTCACTGCTCGATGACCACCCGGCAGTTGTCCTGCTTTCCGACGAGGTCTACGAGCACATCGTGTTCGACGGCGGTCGGCACGAGTCGGCGCTGCGCCATCCGCGCCTGCGCGAACGTGCGTTCGTGGTGTCGAGCTTCGGCAAGACCTACCACTGCACCGGCTGGAAGCTCGGTTACTGCATCGCGCCACCGGCGCTGTCGGCCGAGTTCCGCAAGGTGCACCAGTACAACGTGTTCTGCACCTTCGCCCCGGCGCAGCATGCCTTCGCGGCGATGCTCGAGGCGGAACCCGGGCACTACGAGCAGCTTGGCGCTTTCTACGAAGCCAAGCGCGACCGTTTCCGCGCGCAGCTCTCGGCCACGCGTCTGCAGCCGCTGCCGGTGGCCGGTGGCTATTTCCAGCTGGTGGACTACTCGGCGGTGAGCGACCTGGACGACGCCGCGTTCTGCCGCTGGCTGACCATCGAGCATGGCGTGGCCGCCATCCCGCTGTCGCCGTTCTATGCGCAACCGCCCCCGGGCCAGCGTCTGGCGCGGCTGTGCTTCGCCAAGAACGAAGCGACGCTGGACGCGGCCGTCGAGCGGCTGCGCAAGCTCTAGGCGAGTTCCGCCGCGGATTTCGCCGATCCGCACGGAGTCAAGCGGTTTGCGGTTGATCCGCGTTGCTCCGTGGAATCCGCGGCCTGCTTCCACTGCACAGGTGACGACGTGACCCCGAACAACGATCTGCGCGTATCCATCGTCCAGGGCGAGACGCGCTGGCACGACCCCGCGGCCAACCGCGAGTACTACGGTGATTTCATGCACTCGCTGCGTGGCATCACCGATGTGGTGGTGTTGCCGGAAACCTTCACCAGCGGCTTCAGCAACGAGGCGATGGACCGCGCCGAGGACATGGACGGCCCGACGGTCGCCTGGATACGCGAACAGGCGCAGCTGCTGGATGCGGCGGTGACCGGCAGCGTGCAGCTGCGCACCGATGCGGGCGTCTTCAACCGCATGCTCTGGGCCACGCCCGACGGCGGGCTGGCCTACTACGACAAGCGCCATCTGTTCCGCTACGCCGGCGAACACCACCGTTACGCTGCCGGCCACCGGCGCCTGACCGTGGACTGGCGCGGCTGGCGGATCAATCCGCAGGTCTGCTACGACCTGCGCTTCCCGGTGTTCTGCCGCAACCGCTTCGACGTCGAGCGTCCGGGCCAGCCCGACTTCGACCTGCAGATCTTCGTCGCCAACTGGCCGGCCGCGCGCGCGTACGCCTGGCGCACGCTGCTGCGCGCGCGTGCGATCGAGAACCTCTGCTTCGTCGTCGGCGTGAACCGCGTCGGCGAGGACGGCAATGGCCTCGCCTACAGCGGCGACAGCGTGGTGCTCGATTTCGCCGGAACGCCGCTGGCCGAGGCCACGGATTTCGAAGTGGTCAGCACGACCACCCTGCAGGCAGCAACGCTGGGCGCCTACCGCGAACACTTCCCGGCCATGCTCGATGCCGACCGTTTCGAGATGGACGGCCTGCCGTCTCGCGCGCCGCAGGGCGATGTTGCCGCAACATTGACGGCCGACGGGGTGTAGTGGCGCCCTTTCCCAGCAGGAGACCGTCATGGCCCAGTTCGCCGAGCGTGTGGTGACCGATCAGGCGGAGATCGAGCGGCTCAAGGCGATGATCCTCGTGCTCGACGAGGAGGCGCGGGTGGAAGTGGAGCTCGACGACGGGCAGGTACTGGCCGGCGCCGTCGCGATCAAGCCGACCCTGCAGGTGTTCATCGATCCGCAGGGCAACGAGGGCACCAACGGCGTGCTGCGTCTCGACGACGCGCTCGAGCCGGAGAAGCCGCACTTCATCCCGCTGGCCAGCATTGTGCGTGTACGCCGACTGGAGCCCGACCAGCCCACCATCCTGCGCCGCGAGGACTGATCGCGGCGGCCGGCAGCCCGCCCGGGGCGAGGTTGGGGCACGGACTCCAGGCGGGAAAATCACCTCGCTTCCCCTGGGCGCGAAGCGGCCCCATCGGGGGCCGCTGCGGGGATGCGATCAGCGGTTACCGCCGCGGGGACCGCGCGGTGCCGGACGTCCGGCACCGCCTCCCGGGCCGCGCCCGCCGCCGGGACCGCGATTGCCGCCGGACGGACCCCGGTTGCCACCGCCCGGACCCCGGCTGGCCGCGGCGG
>NWQL01000001.1:855650-966123 GCA_002798175.1 Lysobacteraceae bacterium NML91-0213
CGGCCGGCACCCGGACCGCGATTGCCGCCCGGACCCTTGCCGCCACCGGGGCCGCGATTGCCACCGGCCGGCCCGCGAGCGCCGGCACCCGGCCGCCCGTAGGGATTGCCGCCGCGATTGCCGGGATGACCACCGGGCGTCGCGTGGTCGGACGGGAACACCGGCGCGCTGTCCGGATGGCCGTACGGGCGCGGCGCACGCGGTGCGCGCTTCTGGCCGGCACCCGCCGCGGCGCCGAAACCGGCGCCACCACCGCCGCCCGGACGCTTCTTGTTGCCGTAGGGCTTCTTCGGCCCGCGGCCGTCGGCATTGCGGTGACCGGCCGGGCCGGTGTCCACGCCGTCCGGCACGTACCAGCTGCGGAACGCCGCCGGGTTGCCTTCCGGCAGCGCGCGGCTGTGCTTGTCGGCCCGCTGCTTGAACGGCTTCTGCGACTGCTTGGCGGCGGCTTCGCCGCTTACCGTCAGCCCGCCATGCGGCTTGCGGGCACCGCGACGGCCGCGGTCCTCGCGTACGTGGTCGAAGCGGCGCAGTTCGCGTCCTTCGTCGGCGGTGGTGTGGCCGTTGACGTAGGCATTGCCGGTACCGCGGGCCTCGCGCGGAATGTGCACCGTCGCCTTCGAGGCGCGCCGCTGGCCGATCACCGGCTGCAGCGTCAGTGCCGGCGGCGGGCCTTCCTCGAGCTTGAGCTCGCGGCGCAGTTCCTCGACCTGGGCATCGGGCAGTTCCATCGACTGGCCGCGCAGCAGCGGCTGCGGCAGGGCGATGCGGCCGTAGCGGGTGCGCTTGAGCCGGCTGACCTGGCAGCCCTGCGACTCCCACAGCCGGCGCACCTCGCGGTTGCGGCCTTCCTTGACCACCACCCGGAACCAGTCGTGCGAGTCGGTGCCGCCGATGCGCTCGATCTCGTCGAACTTCGCCGGGCCATCGTCGAGCGCCACGCCGCGCTTGAGGCGGTCGACGATCTTCTCCGACACCACCTCCTCGCCTTCCGGTGCGCGCACCCGACACACGTACTCGCGCTCGACCTCGTAGGACGGATGCATCATCGCGTTGGCCAGCTCGCCGTCGGTGGTGAGCAGCAGCAGGCCGGTGGTGTTGATGTCGAGGCGGCCGATCGCGATCCAGCGCGCGCCCTTGAGCACCGGAAGCGCGTCGAAGATGGTCGGCCGGCCTTCGGGATCCTCGCGGGTGGTGACCTCGCCCTCGGGCTTGTTGTAGATCAGCACGCGGGCGGGTTCGGTCAGCGCGCTGGCCACGAAGCTGCGGCCGTCGATCTCGATGCGGTCGCCGCTGCCCACGCTCATGCCGGTCTGCGCCGGCTCGCCGTTGACCTTGACCATGCCTTCGGCGATGCGCTGCTCGAGCGCGCGGCGCGAGCCGAGGCCCGCCTGCGCGAGCACCTTGTGCAGGCGCTCCTCCAGCCGCTGCGCGGGCGCGGCGTCGGCGTCGCGCTTGAGGGAAAGCTTGCGGGTGCCCTTGTCCTGGGCGGGGGTGTTGTCGTTCATCTATTGACTCCGGGTGCTGTCGCCGTCTTCGGCGAGGGCGGTGTTCGTTTCGGTGGGTTCCGGGTCGGACGCGCCGGTGTCGGCGTTTTCGTCCCGGGAATCGGGAATGACGTCGGGCATCGGCGATGCCGCGTCGGGTTGGCCGTCAGTGCGCGTGTCCGCGTCTGCCGGCGTCGGTGGGGTGTCGTCGGCCGGGCCGGCCTCGGTGTCGCTGCCGTCGCTGTCGTTGCTGTCGTCGGTCCCGGACTCGAGCGGGGTATCGCCGACCGGCATCGCGCCCTCCAGCGCCGGGACCCGGTCGCCGAGGTCGAGCTGCGGCTCGAGCTCGCCGAAATCCTTGAGCTCCGACAGTGGCGGCAGGTCGTCCAGCCGCTTGAGGCCGAAGTAGTCGAGGAAGGCCTTGGTGGTGCCGAGCAGTTCCGGCCGGCCGGGGATGTCGCGGTGGCCGACCACGCGGATCCACTCGCGCTCTTCCAGCGCCTTGATCATGTTGCTGCTGGTGGCCACGCCGCGGACCTGTTCGATCTCGCCGCGGGTGATCGGCTGGCGGTAGGCGATCAGTGCCAGCGTTTCCAGGGTGGCGCGGGTGTAGCGGGTCTGGCGCTCCGTCCACAGCCGCGCCACCCAGGCATGCACGTCGGCCTTGACCTGGTAACGCCAGCCGGAGGCGACCTCCACCAGCGCCACGCCGCGGTCGGCGCACGCGGCCTGCAGCTCGTGCAGCGCCTGCTCGACGGCGCCGTCGGGCGCCGGCTCGTCGACGGTGAACAGCCCGCGCAGCTGGGCCACGCCCAGCGGCTGGTTCGCGGCCAGCAGGGCGGCCTCGACGATGCGGTTGATCAGTGTCTGGTCCATGGTGTCGGTGGTGATGCGGCAGTGCCGCGGTAGGTGTTGCGAGGGCAGCACGAGCGGTGCGGATCACGCGCCGCCGTCGTACCCGTCCTCGATGTCCTCGTCGAACTCGCTGACCAGGCTGACCGGCGCGCTGCCGTCGCGCGTGGCCAGCGACTTCACGTAGATCGGCGCCAGCGGTGCTTCCTGCACGAGTTCGAGCAGGCGCTCCTTGGTGAGCTCGAGCAGCGAGAGCAGGGTGACGACCACCCCGAGCTTGCCTTCGTGCGCATCGAACAGCGATTCGAAGCGGTGGAACGCGCCATCCTCCAGCCGGCCCAGCACCTCGCCCATCCGCTGCCGCACGCTCAGCGCATCGCGCCTGATCGCATGGCCGGTGAACAGCTCGGCGCGCTTGAGCACGTCATGCAGGGCCAGCAGCAGCTCCGGCAGGTCCACCGGTGGCGGCAGCCGCACCGTGGCGCGGTCGGGGATCTCGACCGACACCGTCGAGGTGTCGCGTTCCATGCGCGGCAGCCGGTCGATGTCCTCGGCGGCCTGCTTGAACCGCTCGTACTCCTGCAGGCGGCGTACCAGTTCCGCGCGCGGGTCTTCTTCCTCGCCTTCCTCGCTGGGCGGTCGCGGCAGCAGCATGCGCGACTTGATCTCGGCGAGGATGGCGGCCATCACCAGGTATTCGGCGGCCAGCTCGAACCGCAGGTCCTGCATGACATTGATGTAGGCGACGTACTGCCGGGTGATCTCGGCAACCGGGATGTCGAGGATGTCGAGGTTCTGCCGGCGGATCAGGTACAGCAGCAGGTCCAGCGGCCCTTCGAAGGCGTCGAGGATGACCTCGAGCGCGTCCGGCGGGATGTAGAGGTCCTGCGGAATCTGCAGCACCGGCTGACCATGCACCACCGCGAGCGGCATCTCCTGCTGTTGCGGAGGCGCGGTCGGGGTGGAATCCGCGGCAGCGGCGGCGGGTATGCCGGTTTGTGTCATTCGCGATGCGGCCCCCTCCGGGCCGGCCAGGTGTCCGAATGTGCGGCTGCCAACAAGCGCGCCCGGGCGGCTGGCCACTGCGGGGCAGGGCCGATGACGACTGGACTTGGCGGCCGGACGCCACGGTGACATCGCCCGGTGGGTGGGCGGTGCGATGGCGGAAAGGGCGTCGGGCGGGACCATGACGGGCAGCGGATCGGACGTCCAGTTGCGACGGCCGCTGCGGTCGGGTCTCGAAGCTCCGGGCTAGCCTACGGGCTCGCCGCACGGCTGTCCAGCGTGTGCCCACGACGGGTTTATCCGCCCGCGGGCCGTTTGGCGACACGCGCCTGCATGGCGCCGGTGCCAGCCGGGGGTCGCATCCGTACACTACCGCGCCCCGACAGCCAGGATGCCCCGCGCCATGTGGTATGCGATCGAAGGTTATGACGGTGACGACGTGCTCGCGCAGCGGCTCGAAGCGCGCCCGGCGCACCTGGCGCGGCTGGTTGCCCTGCGCGACGCCGGCCGCCTGCTGCTGGCGGGCCCGTGCCCGAGGATCGATGCCGAGGATCCGGGTCCGGCCGGCTTCAGCGGAAGCCTGGTGGTGGCGGAGTTCGACTCGCTCGAGGATGCCCGCGCCTGGGCCGATGCCGATCCGTATGTCGCCGCGGGCGTCTACGTGCGGGTCGAGGTCCGTCCGTTCCGGCGCGTGCTTCCCTGAGGCATCGAGGGTGCCGGGGGCGCAACCGGGGCAGGCAGGCACGGGCGCGCCGGTCATGCTCGCACGGCACTGTTGCAGTGCTTTTGCAGTGATGCCTGCAAGCGCTTACAGTCCGCGCCCAGTGCACCTGGCAGTGGAGGGCGGGTGAGCATCACCATCAAAGATGTCGCGCGGGAGGCCAACGTATCGGTGGCCACGGTGTCGCGCGCGCTCAACGGCCACGAGAACGTGGCCCCGGACGTGCGCCAGCGCGTGCTGGAGGTTGCCGATCGCCTCCAGTACAGCCCGCACCATGCCGCCCGCAGCCTCAGCAGCCGGCGTACCCAGACCATCGGCGTGGTGCTGCCGGACCTGCATGGCGAGTTCTTTTCCGAACTGATGCGTGGCATCGACGCCGTCGCCCGCGAGGCCGGCCGCCACCTGCTGGTGTCCAGCTACCACGGCAACCCGGACGAGCAGGGCGCCGCGTTGCGGGCCATGCGTGGCCGCGTCGATGGCCTGCTGCTGATGTCGCCGTTCGTGGCCGATGCGGACCCACTGGCCGGCCAGGCGTTGGGCATGCCAGCGGTGCTGCTCAACAGCGGGGCGCGTGCCGGGATCGCCGCGCTCGACATCGACAGCTACCAGGGTGCTCGGGCGATGACCCGCCACCTGCTGGCCACGGGCCACCGGCGCATCGCCTTCATCGCGGGCCCTGACGACAACTTCGATGCGCACGAGCGTCTGCGCGGCTATCGCGACGAACTCGCCACGGCCGGCGCCGGCATGCCGTGGATCGTGGAGGGCGATTTCGACGAGGCGTCCGGCCATGCCGCCGGGCGCCTGCTGCTCGAGGCCCGCGAACGCCCGGATGCGGTGTTCGCCGCCAACGACATGATGGCGCTGGGCTGTCTGTTCGCCTTCAACCAGGCCGACGTGCGCGTCCCCGCCCACATTGCCCTGGCCGGATTCGACGACATCCCGTTGGCCCGCTATGTGCACCCGGGGCTGACCACCATGCGGGTGGACATCGCCGCGCTCGGCGGCCGCGCACTGCGCGCGCTGCTGGCGCGGCTTGCCGACCCCGAATCGCCTATCACCACCGAACGGCTGGCGGTGGAGCTGGTGGTGCGTGAGTCCTGCGGAACGCCTCGTGCCGTGTAGACGCTGCATGCACATCCCCGGTGCTCTCTTTCACCCAGCTGAACGTTTCACGGCGCCTTAGCACTTCGACCGCACCCCTGAAGGAACTTCCTCCATGAACGCTCCCCGCGTCCTGCGTCGCACCCTGTTGAGCTGCGCCCTTGGCAGCGCGCTCGTCCTTTCGGCGCCGATGGCCCTGGCGCAGTCCACGGCCGCCACCCTGCGTGGGCAGGTGTCGGTCGACTCCACCCCGGCCACCGATGCGCGGGTCACCGCCACCAATACCGGCACCGGGCTGACCCGCAGCGCGCAGGTCGGTGCCAATGGCACCTACAACCTCGCCGGCCTGCCGCCCGGGACCTACCGCGTCGATGTGACCGCGAACGGGCAGACCACGTCGGAGACGATCACGCTGCAGGTCGGACAGACGGCCAACCTCGATCTGGGCGTGGGTGGGGTTGCCGAAACCGGGCCGCAGCAGGCAACGGACATCGAGGCCGTCGTCGTGACCGGCACCCGGATGGCCGATACCCGGACGTCGGAAGTGGCCACATACGTGACCCGCCGCCAGATCGAGGCGCTGCCGCAGGGCTCGCGCAATTTCCTGGCCTTTGCCGACACGGTGCCGGGCATGACCTTCGTCGAGCGCGCCGACGGATCGACGCAGCTCCGCAGCGGCGCGCAGTCGGCGAACGGCGTCAACGTCTACATCGATGGCGTGGGTCAGAAGAACTACGTGACCAAGGGTGGCGTGAGCAGCCAGGACTCGACCCGGGGCAACCCGTTCCCGCAGCTGGCCATCGGCGAGTACAAGGTCATCACCTCGAACTACAAGGCCGAGTACGACCAGATCAGCAGCGCCGCGGTCACCGCGGTCACGCGTTCGGGCACCAACGAGTTCGAGGGCAGCTTCTTCTGGGACCGCACCGGCGACGACTGGCGCGCGTCGACCCCGTCCGAACTCGACCGTGGCGAGAAGATCCCGTCGCGGTCCGAGCAGTACGGCGTGGCACTCGGTGGCCCGATCCTGCGCGATCGCCTGCACTTCTTCGTGACCTACGAGGCCAAGGAGATCATCGATCCGCGCGAGGTGCGCCTGGGCACGACCACGAACTTCCCGGTGCCCCTGATTCCTGAAGTCCAGAACCTGCTCGGCACTGCCAACCGGCCGTTCGACAGCGACCTTTATTTCGGCAAGCTCAGCTGGCAGATCGACGACCAGCAGCTGCTGGAGCTGACCGCCAAGCGCCGCAACGAGACCGAGATCACCGGGATCGGCGATGGACCCGACACGCCGTCGTATGGCAGCGCAAAGGACAACGAGGAAACGCGTCTCGACCTGCGACACCAGTTCAGCACCGAGAACTGGCTCAACGATGCGCATGTCACCTATGAGGACGCTTACTGGAACCCGCGTGCCATCACCATGGGGCCGGGCTACAGGTTGCATCTTCCCGAGGCCATCGGCCGCGGCACGCTGGTGAACTACGGTGGTGGCCCGGACTTCCAGAACAAGGGCCAGAAAGGCTGGTCGTTCCAGAACGACCTGACGTTCTTCGGCTGGGAGGGCCACACCGTGAAGATGGGCATCAAGTACAAGGACGTGGAACTCGATTCGCTCGAGCAGCAGCCATACAACCAGCAGTTCGACGTCGACTACCTGGCCAACCTTGCGGCCGGCAACACGACGCTGGCGTCCTTCCTGCCCAACCGGGTGCGCTTCGGTGCGCCGCTGCCGGGGATCGGCGATCGCACGGTCAACTCGCCCAACAGGCAGTTCGGCATCTACATCCAGGACGACTGGGAGGTCAACGAGAACCTGACCCTCAACCTCGGCGTGCGCTGGGACTACGAGAAGACCGAGGGCTACGAGAACTACGTGACGCCCGCTGGCCTGGTGGATGCGCTGCGGAACTGGAGCAACCTCGACAACGCCGATTACGACATCGAGGACTACATCAGCAACGGCAACAACCGCAGTGCGTTCAAGGGGGCGTGGCAGCCGCGCCTGGGCTTCTCGTATGACATCAACGCCGACCAGCGCCACGTGATCTTCGGTGGCGCCGGCCGGGCCTACGATCGCAACCTGTTCGACTACATCGCGCTCGAGCAGTCCAAGAGCACGTTCCCGACCTACACCTACGATTTCACCGGTGTGCCGGGAGCGGCCTGTGCCCCGGGCGCGACCTGCATCCCGTGGGATCCGGCGTACCGGGACATCAACAACCTCTATGCACTGGTGGCTGCCAATCCCGACCTCGGTGCGGAGGTCAACCTGATGAACAACGACCTCGACGTGCCGTATTCCGACCAGTTCAGCCTGGGCATGCGCAACGCGCTGACCCTGGGTGGGCAGGAGTGGATGACCTCGGTCACGCTGTCGCATGTGCGCAGCTACGACGGGATCCTGTTCACGCTCGGCAACCGCCGCCCGGATGGCAGCTTCTTTGCACCGGGCGCGGATTTCGGCAACGCGCCGTGGGACTTCCGCGTGCCCGGCTACGGCACGTTGATCATCGCCGACAACGGCGTCGAGACCCGGCTCAACTCGCTGCTGCTGTCGGTGGACAAGGCCTACACCGAGGAATCCGGCTGGGGCATGACGTTCGCCTACACCTACAACGATGCTGAAGAGAATCGCGGCAATGCGGCGCAGAACGACGAGCACTATCTGTTCGACCTGCCCAACCTCAACGGCGCGCCGTTCATCGACTCCGTCGGGATCCCGCGTCACCGCATCGTCGCCACCGGTGTCGGCGACATCTGGGGCGGACTGACGCTGTCCGGAAAGCTCACCCTGGAAAGTCCGGTCGCCCGCGACGTGACCGTGTTCACCAGCCCGCTGACCGGCTACTTCGACAGCTATTACGGTGACCGCACCATCGAGTACAAGCAGCTCGACCTCGCGCTGCAGAAGGTGTGGAACACCGGCACCGACCTGAGTTTCCGCATCCGCGGCGACGTGTTCAACGTCTTCAACTGGGACAACTGGAACGACTACGACCCGATGGGCGCGCAGCGTGGCCTGGCGATCCGCGGTCCGACGCGCTACTTCAAGCTCTCGTTCGGCGTCGACTGGTAAGTCGGGACAGGGGCCGCCCGTTCAGCGGGCGGCCTCTCTTATACTCGGGTCTGTAAACGATTTCAGAAGGCGATCCATCCATGCGAACGAGCCGGTCCCGCGCCCCGTCCGTTTCCCTCGTCCTGCTGCCGATGCTGGCGTTCGTGTTGCTGCTGCTGGGCGGCTGCAGGCGCGAGACCCCGGAGGTGGAACCGCCGAAGCCGGGCCCGATTCCGGAGACCGCGGTGGAGGAGCCGGAGCCCGTGGAACCCGCGGGGCCGCCGGAGCTGCCGCCGCTGTTCCGCGACATCGAAAAGCGCACCTTCCAGTTCTTCTGGGACACCACCAACGAGGTCAACGGGCTGACCCCGGACCGTTATCCGTCGCGGCCGTTCTCCAGCATCGCATCGGTGGGATTCGCACTGACCGCGTATCCGATCGGCATCGAGAACGGCTGGGTCAGCCGCACCCAGGCCGTGGACCGCACGCTCACCACGCTGCGCTTCTTCCGCGACGCGAAGCAGGGCCCGCAGGAGACCGGAACCATCGGCCACAAGGGATTCTTCTACCACTTCATCGACATGCAGAACGGCCACCGCTACGAGCCGTGGGTGGAGCTGTCGAGCGTGGATACCGGCCTGCTGATGATGGGCGTGCTGTTCGCGCAGCAGTACTACGATCGCGACGAGCCGCGCGAGCAGGAGATCCGCGAGATCGCCGACCAGCTGTACCGCGATGTCGAATGGACCTGGCTGCAGGTGCGCCCGCCGCTGATCTCGATGGGCTGGTACCCCGAAACCGGCTTCATCGAACACGACTGGACCGGCTATGACGAGGCCATGCTGGTCTACATCCTCGCCCTCGGTTCGCCCACCCATCCGGTGGGCCCCGAAGCCTGGCAGGCCTGGACCAGCACCTACGACACCGAGGTCTGGGGCAACTTCATGGGCCAGGAATACCTGAGCTTCGCCCCGCATTTCGGCCACCAGTACACCCACACCTGGGTCGATTTCCGCGGCATCCGCGACGAGTACATGCGTGGGCGCGGGATCGACTATTTCGAGAACAGCCGGCGCGCGACCTATGCACAGCGCCAGTACGCGATCGAAAACCCGATGGGCTGGCGCGAGTACGGCGAGAACGTCTGGGGCCTGACCGCCAGTGACGGCGCGCAGCGCACCCACCAGGAATACAACGGTCAGATGCGCGAATTCCGCCATTATAGTGCCCGCGGCGCCGGCCTCGCGGTGGCGTTCGATGACGGCACCATCGCGCCGACCGCGGCGGTGGCGTCGATCGCATTCGCACCGGAAATCGTCATCCCGGCGACGGAAGAGCTGCACCGCCGCTTCGGCGAGCACCTGTATTCCAGCTACGGCTTCCTGGATTCCTTCAATCCGAGCTTCCAGTACGACGTGCCGCTCAAGACCGGCCGCATCGTGCCGGGCCTGGGCTGGGTGGCCAGCGATTACATCGGCATCGACCAGGGGCCGATCCTTGCGATGATCGCCAACTACCGCAACGGCTTCGTCTGGAACCTGATGCGCAGGAGCCCGTATATCCAGGAAGGCCTGAAGCGCGCCGGTTTCAGCGGTGGCTGGCTCGACGAGCTGGCCGCCCCGGATGCCGGGGCCGAAGCCGAAGCCGGTGTCGAAGCCGGCGCGAATGCCGGATCCGCGCAGGAGGCGGCGGTCGCCGCTGAGGCGCCTGTACGCACCGCGCCGGCCCGGTAATCCGCCGCATGGGGCAGGGCAGGAGCCATCCGCATCCATCGCGCCGTCCCAGGCGCCATGGCCGCGTTGCGGGGCTCGTCGGCGTCTGCGTCCTGCTGGCCGCGCTGGCCCTAGTTACCGGTTGCCGGCGCGATGGCGATGACACGGTCATCCGGTTCTGGGCGATGGGCCGCGAGGCGGAAGTGGTCGGCGAACTGGTGCGCGAGTTCGAACGCGACCACCCCGGCATCCGCGTGCGCATCCAGCAGATCCCCTGGACTTCGGCGCACGAGAAGCTGCTGACCGCGTATGCCGCGGACGCGCTGCCGGACCTGTGCCAGCTCGGCAATACCTGGGTGCCGGAATTCGCAACCCTGGGCGCACTGGAGCCACTGGACACGCGTGTCGCGGAGTCGGATGTCATTGATCCGGCCGACTACTTCCCCGGCATCTGGGCCACCAATGTCATCGACGGGCAGCTGCTCGGCGTGCCCTGGTACGTCGACACCCGCCTGCTGTTCTACCGGCGCGACATCCTCGCCGCGGCGGGCTGGGATGCGCCGCCGCGGGACTGGGCGGAATGGTCGCAGGCCATGGCCGACATCAAGGCGCAGGTCGGCCCGGACCGCTACGCCATCATGGTGCCGCTCAACGAATTCGAGCAGCTGCTGTCGTTCGCCCTGCAGCAGGATGATCCGCTGCTGCGCGACGGCGGCACCCGCGGCAATTTTTCCAGCCCCGGTTTCCGTCGCGCCCTGGGTTTCTATGCCGGCATGTTCGACAACGGCTGGGCGCCGCCGATGTCGGAGTCGCAGATCTCCAATGTCTGGGACGAATTCGGTCGCGGCTTCTTCAGCTTCTACATTTCAGGGCCCTGGAACATCCGCGAGTTCCGCAACCGTCTGCCCGCCGACCTCCAGGACGAATGGGCGACTGCACCGTTGCCCGGGCCCGACGGCCCCGGTGCCGGGATCGCCGGCGGCACCAGCCTGGTGCTGTTCCGTGGCTCCGAGGTGCAGGACGCCAGCTGGAAACTGGTGGAGTTCCTGTCGCGGCCGGACATCCAGCAGCGCTTCCACGCGATGATCGGCAACCTGCCGCCGCGGCGCAGCACCTGGGAGCTGCCGCAACTGCAGGCCGATCCGCATGCGCGGGCATTCCGCGACCAGCTCGAGCGGGTGAAGCCGACGCCGCAGGTGCTGGAGTGGGAGCGCATCGCCCAGGAGATGCGCCTGATGAGCGAGCGCGTGGTGCGCGGCGGGCTGTCGCAGGATGCCGCGGTCGCGCAGCTGGATGCGCGCGTGGACGACATCCTCGCCAAGCGCCGCTGGGTGCGAGAACGCGTGCATGCGGAAGCCGCGGGAGTGGCGGAATGAACCGCGGGCGTCCCTCAACAGATGCCGTCGCCCCCGCGAAGGCGGCAGTCCATGGCCATGCTGCCGCGGAAGAAACCGGGTCCGTGGATCCCCGCCTTCGCGGCAACGGCGGGCGTGAGCGCATGGGACTGCGGTTTCCCGGGCTTGCCGGCTGGCTGTTCGCCGGCCCGGCGCTGCTGGTGATCGGGCTGTTCTTCGTCGTGCCGGTGGCCTCGGCGCTGCTGCTGAGCCTGACCGACTTCGACCTCTATGCACTGGCCGATATCGGCAACCTGCGTTTCGTCGCCTTCGACAATTACCTCGAACTGTTGCGCACGCCGCTGTTCTGGAAGGCACTGGGAAACACCGCGTATTTCGTCCTGGTCGGCGTGCCGTTGTCGATCCTGGTGTCGCTGGGCGCGGCGATGCTGCTGGACGCGAAGGTCGCGCGCTTCAAGCCACTGTTCCGCACCGCGCTGTTCGCGCCGGTGGTGACCACGCTGGTCGCGGTGGCGGTGATCTGGCGCTACCTGTTCCACGCCAGCTACGGGCTGGTGAACTGGGCGCTGGCGCATATCGGCATCGCGCCGGTGGACTGGCTGGGTGACCCGCGCTGGGCGATGCCGACGATCATCCTGTTCGCGGTGTGGAAGAACTTCGGCTACAACATGGTGATCCTGCTGGCAGGGCTGCAGGCGATTCCGCAGGACCTCTACGAGGCGGCGCGCATCGACGGCGCTTCGCGCTGGCAGCAGTTCCTGCACATCACCCTGCCGATGCTCGGGCCGGTGCTGCTGGTGGTCGGGGTGATCACCGTGTCGGGCTACTTCCAGCTGTTCGCCGAGCCCTACGTGATGACCCGTGGCGACCCGCTGCAGAGCACGGTCAGCGTGCTGTACTTCATGTATGAGGAAGGCTTCATGTGGTGGAACCTCGGCCGCGCGTCGGCGGTGGCGTTCCTGCTGTTCCTGACCATCCTTGCCGTCACCACGGTGCTGCTGCGCATCGGCCGGCGCAAGGGGGCGCTGTGAGCCGCGCCCGGGCCGATGTCGGCGACAGCCGCCTGCACGCGCTGCTGGTCAACGCGGGGCTGCTGGTGCTGGCGCTGATCGCGCTGGCGCCGCTGCTGTGGATGGTGGCGGTGTCGTTCATGCAGAAGGGCGAGGCCAGCGCGTTCCCGCCACCGCTGCTGCCCGCGGCGCCCAGCCTGGACGCATACCGGGAACTGTTCGCGCGTGCCGGCATGGGCCGCTATTTCGTCAACAGCCTGATCGTCTCGATCGCGATCACTGCAGGCGCGCTGCTGGTCAACACGATGGCCGGCTATGCCTTCGCCAAGCTGCGCTTCCGCGGCCGCGACCGGCTGTTCCAGGTGCTGCTGGCGGCGCTGGTGATCCCCGCGCAGGTGGCGATGCTGCCGCTGTTCCTGCTGATGAAGGGGCTGGGGCTGGTCAACACCTTCGGCGCGGTGATCATCCCGGCGCTGGCCACGGTGTTCGGCATCTTCCTCGTGCGCCAGTACGCCCGCTCGATCCCGGAGGAGCTGCTGGAAGCAGCACGCATCGATGGTGCCGGCGAGCTGCGGATCTTCTTCCGGATCGTGCTGCCGATGCTCAAGCCGGTGCTGGTGACGCTGGCGATCTTCACCTTCATGGCGGCATGGAACGACTTCATGTGGCCGCTGATCGTGCTGACCGACCAGGACAACTACACGCTGCCGGTTGCCATCGCCGCGCTGTCGCGCGAGCACGTGCAGGAAGTGGAAATGATGATGGCCGGTGCGGTGATCACCGTGCTGCCGGTGCTGCTGCTGTTCCTGCTGCTGCAGCGCTACTACATCCAGGGTCTGCTGCTGGGAAGCGTCAAGGGGTGAGGTGCATGCATGTCTGAAGGTTTCGCTTTGCCGGCGATCAGGGCCCTGCGCGATGGGGCCGGCGCGGTCCGCCGTGCCGGGACACGCCGTGAACCCATCCATGGGGGCTCGATGGCGCCATCCATGGCGCCCACGGTCCCGGCCCGGCGGACCGCACCGTCCCTTGCCAACCTGCACGAAGGCGCACGGCCAGGGCTCGCCACCTGCGCGGTCATCTGTGTGCTGGCAGGCCTCGCTGCACCGCAGGCGCTGGCCCAGCCGCGGGTGCTGGACGATTTCGAAGATCCTTCCGTCTGGCGCGTGGTCACCTCCAACCAGGTCAGCGGGACGCTGCGCAGTATCGAAGGTGCCGACGGCCGCGCCCTGTGCCTGGACTACGACTACAACGGCGTCTCCGGCTACGTGGGCATCCAGCGCGATCTTGCGCTCGAGTATCCCGACAACTACCGCTTCGGCTTCCAGCTGCGCGGGGACTCCCCGGCCAATGACCTGCAGTTCAAGCTGATCGATGCCAGCGGCGACAACGTCTGGTGGGTGAACCGGCCGAAGTACGGGTTCCCGCACGACTGGACCCAGGTGCGCTACCGCAAGCGTCATATCGACAAGGCCTGGGGTCCGGACCCGGATCGCACGCTGCGCGCCAGCGCGAAGATCGAATTCACCATCTACAACAACGCGGGCGGCGAGGGCTCGGTCTGCTTCGACTCGCTCACCCTGCAATCGCTGCCGGCGGACGACCCGTCGCCGCTGCGCGCCACCGCGGCCTCGCCGACCACCCCGCGCGGCGCGGACCTCGCCGTCGATGGCGACGAAGCCACGGCCTGGGAAACCGCCGCGGGCCGGCAGCGGTTGCTGCTCGATCTCGGCAAGCCACGCGAGTTCGGCGGCTTGCGCCTGCGCTGGTTGCCGGCACGGCATGCACGCCGCTACACGGTGTCCATTTCCGACGATGGCCGGGCCTGGCGGCAGGTCCGCCGCGTGGAGGCCGGCAACGGCGACACCGACTGGCTGTGGCTGCCGGAGTCGGAGGCGCGTCACGTGGCGATCGACCTGGCGGAGGGCAGCGGCGAGGGATTCGCACTTGCCGAGGCCACGCTGCAGCCGGTCGCGCTGGGCGATCACATCAACGATTTCGTCGAGGCCATTGCGGCCGATCGCCCACGCGGGTGGTTCCCGCGCGGCTTCAGCGGCGAACAGGCGTACTGGACCATCCTCGGCCTCGACGGCGGCTACCAGCAGGGCCTGATCGGCGAGGACGGCGCCATCGAGGTGGCCGCCGGCGGCTTCTCGATCGAGCCGTTCCTGCGGGTCGACGATGCGCTGTTGACCTGGGCCGACGTGGAGGCGCGCCAGTCGCTGCTCGACGACTACCTCCCGATGCCGGCGGTCGACTGGAGGCACGACGACGCCTCGTTGCGGGTGGAAGCATTCGCCCGCGGCACGCCGAAGGCCTCGCAGCTGGTGGCGCGCTATCGGCTGCACAACCCCGGCAATCGCGCGCGCGATTACACGCTGGCGCTCGCGGTGCGGCCGCTGCAGGTCAATCCGCCCACCCAGTTCCTCAACATCACCGGCGGCGTCAGCCCGTTGCGTGCGCTCGCGGTCTCGAACGACACGGTCAGCGTCGACGGCGCCCCGCGCGTGCATGTGCGGCAGCCGGCCGATGCCGCGTTCGCCAGCACCTTCGACGCCGGCATGGCGATCGAGCACCTTGCCGCCGGTGTGCTGCCGGACACGCGTGCGGTGGACGACGCGCAGGCACTCGCCTCCGGCGCGCTGGTCTGGCGCATGCGCCTGGCACCGGGCGAGTCGCGCGAGGTGGACCTGCTGATTCCGATGGATGGCGACATGTCGCGGCCCGCGTCCTGGGACCCCCAGGGCTGGCGCGACGCGGTGGCGGGCGAGTGGCGCGCCAAGCTCGGCGAAGTCGGCTTCGACGTGCCGGCGGCGGGCAAGCCGCTGGCCGACACCCTGCGCACCTCGCTTGCGCACATGCTGATCTCGCGCATCGGCCCGCGCCTGCAGCCGGGCACCCGTTCCTACGCGCGTAGCTGGATCCGCGACGGTGCGATGATCTCCGAGGGCCTGCTGCGCATGGGGCGGCCGGAAGTGGTGAAGGAGTACGTCGAGTGGTACGCGCCGTACCAGTTCGACAACGGCATGGTGCCGTGCTGCGTGGACGACCGCGGCAGCGACCCGGTGCCCGAGAACGACAGCCACGGCGAACTGATCTTCAACATCGCCGAGTACTGGCGCTATACCGGCGACCGCGCCTTCCTCGAGGCGATGTGGCCGCACGTGCAGGGCGCGTTCGATTACATGGAAGTACTGCGCGCCAGCGAGCGCACCGCGGCCAACCGTGCCGTCAACGAGGCCTTCTACGGAATGATGCCGGCCTCGATCAGCCACGAGGGCTATTCGGCCAAGCCGATGCATTCGTACTGGGACAACTTCTGGGCACTGCGCGGCTACAAGGACGCGGTGGAGGTGGCGGAAGCGCTGGGTCGCGCGGACGATGCGCAACGCATGGCCATCGCGCGCGACGAGTTCCGCACCGATCTCGACGCCTCGCTGCGGGTGGCTGCCCGCATCCACGATATCGACTACCTGCCGGGCGCGGCGGAACTTGGCGATTTCGATGCCACGTCGACCACCATCGCGCTTGCCCCGGGCGGTGAGCAGGGCCGGCTGCCGGAGCCGCTGCTGACCAACACCTTCGAGCGCTACTGGCAGAAGTTCGTCGCCCGCCGCGACGGGCTGGAACCGTGGAAGGACTACACCCCGTACGAATGGCGCAACGTCGCCGCCTTCGTGCGCCTGGGCTGGCGCGAGCGGGCCAACGCCGCGCGCGAATGGTTCTTCGAGCATCGCGCGCCCAGGGCCTGGAACCAGTGGGGCGAGGTGGTCACGCCGACGCCGCGCACGCCGTTCTTCCTCGGCGACCTGCCGCATGCGTGGGTGGGCTCGGACTTCGTGCGCGCGGCGCTGGACATGTTCGCCTACGTGCGCGAGATCGACGACAGCATCGTGCTGGCGGCCGGCGTGCCCGCGGACTGGCTGGAAGAAGGCGTCGCCCTGCGTGGCATGCGCACGCCGCATGGCCGGCTCGGCTACCGGCTGCGGCGCGACGGTGATGTCCTGCGGCTCGATATCGCCGCCGATGCCGGCCTGCCGCCCGGTGGGCTGGTGCTGCAGTGGCCGTATCCCAATGTGCCGGGCACGACGACCATCGACGGCAAGCCGGCCCGCTGGGACGGCAACGAGCTGCGGATCACGCATCCGGGTGCAGGCGTGCGGGTCGCCGTGCCGGGCGCCCCGGCGCCGTAAGCCCTTTCCCGGCGCGCGAGGGGGGCGGGCGAGGTCAGGCGTCGGTCGTCGGCACTGCTCCGCAGGGCATACACGGCCTCCGGTGCAGGATCCAGGTACGGGTGCCGAAGGAGGTCCGCATGGCGCGACACGACATTCCACTGTGGCTGTTGCCGCTCACAGTCGCGCTGGTCTTCCTGCTCGGCACCCATGCGGCCTGGGCGCTGTCGGTGCATGCCGGCATCGTCCCGGGGTGCATTCCGTACCTCGAAGGCTGCACCTCGATCAGCCGCGCCGCCCGCGAGGGGCTCGGCAACCACCTGTTCCGCCTGCTGATGCTGCCCAATGCGCTGGCGATCGGCCTGCACTGGTGGCTGGCCGCGCGCTGGCTGTCGGCCAGCGGTGCCGGTGCACGCACGGTGCTGGGCGCCGGCGTGGCGGCCGCTGCGGCGCTGGCGGTGTACGTGACCTTCCTCGGCAGCGACGGCGAGGCCTACCGCCATCTGCGGCGCTACGGGGTGGTGGTGTTCTTCGGCGCCAGCTTCCTGGCGCAGGTGGCATTCCTGCGTGCCGGTGACGCGCGGCTGCGCACCGTCGCACCGCTCCACGACGCGCTACGTGCGGTCTGCGCGCTGATGCTGGTGCTGGGCGTGCTCCACGTGGTCATGCTGGCGATCGCCGGCGGCAGCCGGTTCCAGGATCGGTTCGAAAACGCCCTGGAATGGTGGCTGGGCCTCGGCCTGGTGGCCTGGTTCCTCGTGCATGCGCGGCTGTGGCGGCGTGTGGGCTATCGCCTCGCGGCGGTGTAGCGCGGCAGGTGGCGCGCGCTGTGGTCAGGGCGCCCGTGCGCGGCGTACCAGGGTCGCCGCCTGCGCGGCGGTGTCGCGCACGCGACGCCAGTCGCCTGCGTCGATCCATGGCCTGGCCACCATCCATGAGCCGCCGATGCACACCACGTTGGGCTGGGCGAGGAATTCGGCCGCATTCGCCTCGGTGATGCCGCCGGTCGGGCACACCAGCAGGTCCGCCAGCGGGCCGGCCAGCCCCTTCAGCATCGCCAGCCCGCCCACGGCGCTGGCCGGGAACAGCTTGCAGACCCGGAAGCCATGCGCCATCAGCGCCATGAATTCCGTCGGCGTGGCCCCGCCGGGGACCACCGGCAGGGGTGCTGCCGCCAGTGCCTCTGCCAGGGCGGGCGGCGTTCCCGGGGTGACCAGGAAGTCCGCGCCGGCATCGCGCGCCTGGCCGATATGCGCCGGCGTGGTGATGGTGCCGGCGCCGATGACGATGCCGGGCAGCTCGCGCTTGAGCGCGGCCAGCGCATCGAGCGCGCAGGGCGTGCGCAACGTGAGTTCGAGCGTGCGCAGGCCGCCCTCCAGCAGTGCCCCGGCGATGCGGCGCGCCTGCTCCACGCTGTCGACGGTGATGACGGGAAGCAGGCCGGCCTCGCGCAGAAGGCGTTCGGCGGTGTCCTGGTGCTGCACGATCGACATCGGGTGCGGTCCTGTGCTGGAGGGACGTCAGGCGTCCTTGGAGGCGTGTGGCGAGGCGAGCGCCGCGGGGTCGTGGCCGAAGTCGTATTCGGCGTCGTAGTTCCATGGGCCGCCATCGGCGGCGGGTGGCCCGCAGGAGATCGACAGCGCCCCCTGGTCGGCGGGCCCCACGTTGTGGCGGTTGAAGGCGAACAGGTTGCGACCGAGGTCGGAGCCCGCCGGCGCGGTATCGACCGCGTGTCCGCGGGCCGCCCAGTCGGCCGGATCCACGATCGCTTCCAGCGTGCCGGTGGTGCCGTCGAGCACGATGCGGTCGCCGTCGCGAAGGCGCGCCAGCGGGCCGCCGCGCGCCGCCTCCGGGGTGACGTGGATGGCGGCGGGGAATTTCCCCGATGCACCGGACAGCCGGCCGTCGGTGACCAGTGCCACGCGCCGGCCCTGGTTCTGCAGCATGCCCAGCAGCGGCGCCAGCGAATGCAGTTCCGGCATGCCGTTGGCGCGCGGGCCCTGGAAGCGCACCACCGCGACGAAGTCACGCGGAAGGGCGCCCGAGCGGTGCAGGCGGTTGAGTGCCTGTGGCGTGTCCACCACCACCGCCGGCGCGTCGATGCGCCGGTATTCCGGCTTCACCGCCGAGGTCTTGATCAGCGCCTGGCCGAGGTTGCCGCGCAGCAGGCGCAGGCCACCCTGGGCTTCGAACGGCTCCGCCGCGCCGCGCACCACGCCGGTGTCGCCACTGGTGGCCACGGCCGGAAACCAGCGCAGCGTGCCGCCATCCAGCCGCGGCTCCTCGCACCAGGCGCGCATGCCGCGGTCGAGCAGGGTTGGCGGGTCCGGATGCATCAGGCCCGCATCGAGAAGTTCACGGAACACGAAGGCGGTGCCGCCGGCGGCCTGGAAGTGGTTCACGTCCGCCTCGCCATTGGGATAGACGCGCGCCAGCAGCGGCACGACCGACGACAGCAGGTCGAAATCGTCCCAGGTCAGCACGATGCCGGCCGCGCGTGCCACCGCGATCCAGTGGATGGTGTGGTTGGTGGAACCGCCGGTGGCCATCAGCGCGACCACCGCGTTGACGATGGCGCGTTCGTCGATCAGCCGGCCGAGCGGGCGGTAGTCGTCGCCCAGCGCGGTGGTCGCGAGCGCGCGTTCCACGGCGGCATCGGTGAGCGCATCGCGCAGTGGCGTGCCCGGGTTCACGAACGACGACGCCGGCAGCTGCACGCCCATCGCCTCGAGCATGACCTGGTTGGAGTTGGCGGTGCCGTAGAAGGTGCAGGTGCCCGGCGAGTGGTAGGACGCGGCCTCGGCGTCGAGCAGTTCGGCCCGCGTCGCCTCGCCGGCGGCGTAGCGCTCGCGCACCTCGGCTTTCTGCCGGTTGGGAATGCCGCTGGGCATCGGCCCGCCGGGGATGAACACCGCCGGCAGGTGGCCGAACGCGAGCGCGCCGATCAGCAGGCCCGGCACGATCTTGTCGCAGATGCCCAGGTACACGCTGCTGTCGAACATGTCGTGCGACAGCGCGATGGCGGTGGACTGGGCGATGACGTCGCGCGAGAACAGCGACAGGTCCATGCCGGCGCGGCCCTGGGTCACGCCGTCGCACATCGCCGGCACGCCGCCTGCGACCTGTGCCGTCGCGCCCAGCCGCCGCGCCACCTCGCGGATGCGGCCGGGGTAGTGCTCGTAGGGGTGGTGCGCGGAAAGCATGTCGTTGTAGGCGGTGACGATGCCGAGGTTCGGCGCCGGCCCGTCGCGCAGGCGACCCTTGTCGACCGGCCCGCACGCGGCGAACCCGTGGGCGAGGTTGGCGCAGCTCAGGCGCCCGCGCAGCGGGCCGGCGTTGCGCATCGCATCGATGCCGGCCAGGTACGCCGCCCGCGATGCGCGGCTGCGTTCGCGGATGCGCCCGGTGACGTCATGGAGGACGGGGTGCAGGGTCATTGCGGGTCACCAACGGTCGTGCGCGGTCGCCCGCGCGCGGGTTCGGAAGGCATGCATGGCCGATGCGCGTACCTCACGGACACCAGTGCACGTGCAGTGGCGCGCCCGGCGTGGTGAAGGCGATGCGGGCCGGGTATTCGAACGGGTCATCACCGGCAAGCACGCGATCGAGCAGCTCGCGTTTGCGCGGCCCGCGGATCAGCAGGATGCGCGTGTGCGCGGGCGCGAGGCCGGCCGGCGTCAGGCTGATCCGGGTCGGCCACGGGCCGGCGCCGGGGCAGCCGCTGGCATCCACCGCGACATAGGGCTGGGGCGACGCCAGCGCGGCGCCGAGCTCGCGCATGCCGGGAAACAGCGACGCGGTATGCCCGTCCTCGCCCATGCCCAGCACCACCACGTCGGCGGGACTGCGCGCATGCATGTTGGCCGTGGCCACCGCCTCGGCCAGCGGACGGCCGGCGCGGGTGAGCGTCTCGAAACGGGCGCTCGCGGCATTGCGCTGCAGCAGTGTCTGTCGCACCAGGCGGGCATTGCTGTCGGGGTCGTCCGGCATCAGCCAGCGTTCGTCGACCAGCGCGACGTCGACCAGCGACCACTCCAGCGGCGCTTTCGCCAGCGCGGTGTAGACCGGCTCCGGCGTGCTGCCGCCCGACAGCAGCAGGCGCGCGCGTGGCTTCTGCTCCAGCGTGCGGACCAGCGCCGCCGACAGCGTGACCGCCACGCCCCACACCCACTGGGTGACCGAGTCGTAGGTGTACAGGCGCACCGGGGCGTCGCCGGCGGTGAGCTCCGACGCGGGTGGCATCACCATCATGGCGCGCTGTTCCCGTAGTGCTGGCGCGCCAGTGCCGCCGCGCCCAGCAGGCCGGCCTGCGGATGCATCACCGCCATCGACGGCACCTGCGCCATGTTGGAGGCGAACCGCCCCTTGTGTTCGAAGCGCTGGCGGAACCCGGAATGGCGCAGTGCGTCGAGCATGCGCGGCACCAGCCCGCCGGTGAGGAACACGCCGTCCCAGGCGCCGAGGGTGAGGACCACGTCGCCGGCGATGGCGCCGAACACCGCGCAGAAGATGTCGACTGCACGGGTGGCGCGGGGATCGCCCTGGGCGGCACGTGCGGTCACGTCGCGCGGCTGCACCGGGCCGGGGTCCTCGCCCGCGATCTCGGCCAGCGCGTGGTGGATGTTGACCAGGCCGGGCCCGCAGACCAGCCGTTCGTTGGAGACCCGGCCGAACTGCCGCGACAGCACGTCGAGGATGCGCAGTTCCTCCGGCGTGCCGGGCGGGAAGCTGACGTGCCCGCCCTCGGTCTCGAGCGGGTAGCAGCGCCCGTCGCGCACCAGCAGCCCGCCGACGCCCAGCCCGGTGCCCGGGCCGATCACCGCATAGGTCCGGTCCCGGTGCATGCCCGGTGGATCGGGCTGCCAGGTGGTGCCGCCAACGGTTTCGACGTCACCGGGGCCGAGCAGGGTGATCGCCATCGACTGCGCGGCGAAATCATTGGCGAGCAGGGCGTCGTCCAGCCCCAGCCGGCTGCACAGCCGTGGCCGCGAGATCACCCAGGGATGGTTGGTGATGCGCGCGTGGTCGCCGTCGACACGGCCGGCGACCGCGAACACGCCGTGGGCGACGGACACCCCGGCCTGGTCGAGGTAGTGCTGTGCTGCATCGGCCAGCGACGGGAACTCGACCACCGGGTAGCGCTGCACGGTCTGCGCGACGAGCGGCATCGGCGCGTCGGGCTGCGCCAGGGCGAAGCGTGCGTTGGTGCCGCCGATGTCGGCGAGCAGGACCGGGCGGATATCGCTCATGGCCGTCGCTTCCCGCTGCCGCCGGTCATCGTGGGCAGGAACGGCGCGGCCGAGGCCGGGCCCCAGGAGCCCGCCGGATAGTCCTCGACCCGCGTGCCGGCCTCCTGCCACGCGGCACTGACGCTGTCGATCCATGCCCATGCGGCTTCGACCTCGTCGTCGCGCACGAACAGCGTCTGGTCACCCTTGAGGGCATCGACCAGGAGGCGCTCGTAGGCGATACGCCGCTTCGGCGCGGGCGACATTTCCAGGTCCAGGGTCAGCGGTTGCAGTTCGGTCGCACCCCATTCCGGCGCGGCGAGGCTGCCCATCAGCGTGAGGTCGATCGCCTCCTCCGGCTGCAGGCACACATGCAGGCGGTTGGGCCGGGCACGTTCGCGCGAGGGGCGCTCGTACAGCCAGTGCGAGACCGGCCGGAACGAGACCACGATCTCGGTGGCACGCGACGGCATGCGCTTGCCGGTGACCAGGCGGAACGGCACGCCGGCCCAGCGCCAGTTGTCGATATAGGCGCGCAGCGCGACAAAGGTCTCGACCTCGCGCTCGTGGCGGAAGCCGCGTGCCGCATGGCCCTCGACCACGCCATCGCCGTAGCGGCCGCGCACGCTGTCGCGCGCGGCATCGTCGGCGGTCATCGGCCGCAACGCGCGCAGCACCTTGCGCTTCTCGTCGCGCACGCTGTCGGCATCCAGCGAGGCCGGCGGCTCCATCGCGATCAATGCCAGCAGCTGCAGCATGTGGTTCTGCACCATGTCGCGCAGCGCGCCGTAATCGGCGTAGTACCCCTCGCGACCATCGACGCCGGCCGTCTCGGCGACCACGATGTCGACCGATTCGATCCAGCGCCGCTCCCACACCGCTTCCAGCAGCGTATTGCCGAAGCGCAGCGCCAGCAGGTTCTGCACCGGCGCCTTGCCGAGGTAATGGTCGATGCGGAAGATCCGCGACTCGTCGAGGCTTTCGCGCAGCGTCGCGTTGATCTCGCGCGCCGAGGCGAGGTCGTGGCCGAGTGGCTTTTCCAGCACCAGCCGCGACGGATCCTCGAGCAGCCCGGCCGCCTTCAGGCCGCGGCAGGCGGGTGCGAACAGGTTCGGCGGGGTGGAGAGATAGCTCACCGCCGGGCGGTCGCCGTACTGCGCCAGTTCGCGGGCGATCGCATCCGCGTCCTGCAGGTCGAGCGCGTGGTAGCGGGTGCGGCCGAGCAGGTCGGCGAGCGCGGCGTCGTTGCGGTCGTCGCCCTCGTCGATGCGCCCGCGCAACCAGTTGCGGAAGCCGTCATCGTCATGGGGCGTACGGCCCACGGCCACCACGCGGAAACCGTCGGGCAGCAGCCGGTCGCGCAGCAGATGGACGAGCGAGGGGAACAGGTAGCGGGAGGCGAGGTCGCCGGTGGCACCGAACAGCAACAGGGTGTCGTGCATCGCAGCTCCGCAGAACGTCCGGTCGGCAGCGCATGCGCCGGTCCGCGACCGGTCGCTGCGCCGTGCATCGGCAGGACGATAACAGGTGGTTCCGACGGCCATGCGTTCCCCGCGCGGCCGGCATGGACGATCCACGGCCCGGTTGCCACCATGCCGGGTTCGGCCAGCTCCATCGTATGTAAGCGATTACATGCCAGAATGTCCAGCCGGTGCGGCGGGCACGTCGTGGAGCACGCCGTGCGCCACAATCGTGGACGCCGCCGCAAGCGGACACATGCAGACAACTGATGGAGCGTGGATGGCCAGGGTCGAGCTGGACGGGGTGCGCAAGGTCTATCCGAACGGGCATGTCGGCGTGGCCGGCGCGTCGTTTTCCATTGCCGATGGCGAACTGCTGGTGCTGGTCGGGCCCTCGGGGTGCGGCAAGTCGACCCTGCTGCGGATGATCGCGGGGCTGGAGTCGATCTCCGCCGGCACCCTGCGCATCGGCGAGCGCGTGGTCAACGACATCGCCCCGCGCGACCGCGACATCGCGATGGTGTTCCAGTCCTACGCGCTGTATCCGCACATGAGCGTCGCCGACAACCTCGCCTTCGGGCTGAAGCTGCGTGGCCATGACCGTGCCAGCGTGGACGCCCGCGTGCGCGAGGCGGCGAAGACCCTGGAGCTCGACGCGCTGCTGGACCGCAAGCCCGGCCAGCTGTCGGGCGGGCAGCGCCAGCGCGTGGCGCTGGGGCGCGCGCTGGTACGCAACCCGCAGGTGTTCCTGCTCGACGAGCCGCTGTCCAACCTCGATGCCAAGCTGCGCATGTCGATGCGGGTCGAGATCGCGCGGCTGCACCGCCAGCTCGGCGCGACGATGGTCTACGTCACCCACGACCAGATCGAGGCGATGACGCTGGGCCAGCGCATCGTGGTGCTCGACCGCGGCGAGATCCAGCAGATCGACACGCCGATGGCGCTGTACGAGCGCCCGGCCAACCTGTTCGTGGCGACCTTCCTCGGCAGCCCGGCGATGAACGTGCTGCGCGGCAGGCTGGTCCGGGCCGGTGGCTGGGCGCTGGCGCTCGAAGACGGCAACAGGGTGCCGCTGGGCGACGCGTTGCCGGATGCCGCGATGGAAGGTCGCGACGTCGCGATCGGCATCCGTCCGGAACACCTGCAACGGGCGGACGGCGGCGGTTTCGCGCCGGTGGTCGAAGTGGTGGAGCCCGTGGGCAGCGATGTCTTCGTCAATCTGCGCCACGGCGCCGTGCCGCTGATCGCACGGCTGCCCCCGGGCGACCTGCCGGAACCCGGCAGTGTGCTGCCGTTGCGGCTGGCCACGCGCCACCTGCATCTGTTCGATGCGCAGTCCGGGACACGCCTCGCCGGTTGACCGTGCGGGCTGCATGCATGCGCGGGCGGGATCGGCAACGGTCGCGGGTCCCGCCGGGGCAGGGCGGCAGTGGCGTGGGCGCCGGTGATCGCAACGCAGCGTGTCGGGAAGCGCCGGCGCGCGGCCGGTAGAATGGGCGGGTTTTCCGCCAGCCGACCGCCCGCCGTGACCCACAATCCCCCCGCGATTGCTTCCGAGCCCGTTTCGATCCGCCAGGACGACCTGATCCAGTCCGTCGCCGACGCGCTGCAGTACATCAGCTACTACCACCCGGTCGATTACATCCGGAACCTCGCTGCCGCGTACGAGCGCGAGGAATCGCCCGCGGCCAAGGACGCGATGGCGCAGATCCTGATCAACTCGCGCATGTGCGCCGAGGGCCACCGGCCGATCTGCCAGGACACCGGCATCGTCACCGTGTTCCTCGAGATCGGCATGCAGGTGCGCTGGGACGACGCCACCATGGGCGTGGAGGACATGGTCAACGAGGGCGTGCGCCGCGCCTACGCGCATCCGGACAACAAGCTGCGCGCCTCGGTGCTGGCCGATCCGGCCGGCAAGCGCATCAACACCCGCGACAACACCCCGGCCGTGGTCAACGTGAAGATCGTGCCGGGCAACCGCGTCGACGTGATCGTCGCCGCCAAGGGCGGCGGCTCGGAGGCCAAGACCAAGTTCGCGATGCTCAACCCGTCGGATTCGGTGGTCGACTGGGTGCTGAAGACGGTGCCGACGATGGGCGCCGGCTGGTGCCCGCCGGGCATGCTCGGCATCGGCATCGGCGGCACCGCGGAGAAGGCGATGCTTTTGGCCAAGGAATCGCTGATGGAGCCGATCGACATCGTCGACCTCAAGGCGCGCGGGCCGTCCAACCGGCTCGAGGAAATGCGCCTGGAGCTGTACGAAAAGGTCAACGCGCTGGGTATTGGCGCGCAGGGCCTGGGCGGGCTGACCACCGTGCTCGACATCAAGATCAGGGATTACCCGACCCACGCCGCCAACCTGCCGGTGGCGATGATCCCGAACTGCGCGGCCACCCGCCATGCGCATTTCACCCTCGATGGCTCCGGCCCGGTGATGCTCGATCCGCCGTCGCTGGAGGACTGGCCGAAGCTCACCTACAACCCGGCCAATGCGCGCCGGGTGGATCTCGACACCATCACCCGCGACGAAGTGGCGACGTTCAGGCCCGGCGAGGTGCTGCTGCTCAACGGCAAGCTGCTGACCGGCCGCGACGCCGCGCACAAGCGCATGGTCGACATGTTGAACCGCGGCGAGACGCTGCCGGTCGACTTCACCAACCGCTTCATCTACTACGTCGGCCCGGTCGACGCGGTGCGCGACGAGGCGGTGGGCCCCGCCGGTCCGACCACCGCCACGCGCATGGACAAGTTCACCCGGCAGATGCTCGAGCAGACCGGCCTGGTCGGCATGGTCGGCAAGGCCGAACGCGGCCCGGCGGCGATCGAGGCGATCCGCGACAACAGGGCGGTGTACCTGATGGCGGTCGGCGGCTCCGCCTACCTGGTGTCGAAGGCGATCAAGGCCAGCCGCGTGGTCGCGTTCGAGGACCTCGGCATGGAAGCGATCTACGAGTTCGAGGTGCGCGACATGCCGGTGACCGTCGCGGTGGATTCCACCGGCGAATCCGTGCACGAGACCGGCCCGCGCCGCTGGAAGTCGAAGATCGCCGGCATCCCGGTGGTGGAGATCGCCTGAGGCGTCCGTCACCCGGGCCCGGCGCGTGCCGCTGCCGGGCCGGGACCGTCCACGCCGGGCTGCCGATGCGCTGCGCGTAACCGGCACAGCTGACCGGGCCGCATGCAGCCCGCGCCCGGTGTCGCCGCGGCTCAGTGCAGGAACTGCAGCCGCGCCAGTTCCGCGTACAGGCCGTTCTGCGCCAGCAATTCGGCGTGGGTGCCTTCGGCGACGATGCGGCCCTGGTCCATCACCACGATGCGGTCGGCCTTGAGCACGGTGGCCAGGCGGTGGGCGATCACCAGCGTGGTGCGCCCTGCCATCAGGTGCTCGAGTGCGTGCTGCACGGCGCGTTCGCTCTGCGCATCCAGCGCCGAAGTGGCCTCGTCGAGCAGCAGCACCGGCGCATCGCGCAGCAGCGCACGGGCGATGACCACGCGCTGCTGCTGGCCGCCGGACAGCCGCGCGCCGCGTTCGCCCAGCTGCTCGTCGTAGCCGGCGGGCAGGGCGCGGATGAACTCGTCGGCCTCCGCCGAGCGCGCGGCCGCCTCGACCTCGCTATCGGTGGCTTCCAGCCGGCCGTAACGGATGTTGTCGCGCGCCGAGGCGGCGAAGATCGTCGGCTGCTGCGGCACCAGCGCGATCTGGCCGCGCAGGGCGACCGGGTCCACCTCGCGCAGGTCCAGCCCGTCGAGCTTCAGCGCGCCGCGCTGCGGATCGTGGAAGCGCAGCAGCAGCGCGAACACGGTGCTCTTGCCGGCGCCCGACGGCCCGACCAGCGCCACCGTTTCGCCGGGCTCCACGCGCAGGCTGAAGTCCTCCAGTGCCGGCGCGTCGTCGCGGCCGGGGTAATGGAAGGTCACGGCGTCGATGTCGATCGCGCCACTTACCCGTGCCGGCAGTGCCTGCGGGGTGGCCGGTGCGAGCAGGGTGGGCTGTTCCACCAGCAGGTCGTTGATCCGGCCCATGCCGCCGGCCGCGCGCTGCAGTTCGTTCCAGACTTCCGCCAGCGCGCCGACGGAGCCGCCGCCCATCAGCGCGTACAGCACGAACTGCCCGAGCGTGCCGGGGCTCAGGCGCCCGGCGGCAACGTCGTGCGCGCCCGACCACAGCACCACGGTGATCGCGCCGAAGATCGCGGTGATCGCCACCGCCGTCACCACCGCCTGGGTGCCGATGCGCCGGCGCGCGGTGGCCACGGACAGGGCGACCGCCTCGGTGAAACGGCCGCGCTCGAAGGATTCGCGCGCATGCGCCTGCACGGTGCGGATCGCCCCCAGCGTCTCGGCGGCGAGCATGTTGGCGTCGGCCACGCGGTCCTGCGCCTGCCGCGAGATCTTCTGCAGGCGGCGCCCGCCCAGCACGATCGGCAGCACGAACAACGGGATGCCGACCAGCGTCCACGCCGCCAGCCGCGGGCTGGTGACCACCAGCATGGTCAGGCTGCCGATGACCATCACCACGCTGCGCAGCGCCACCGACATGCCGGAACCGACCACGCCGCGCAGCAGCTCGGTATCGGCCGACAGCCGCGACACCAGCTCGCCACTGCGGCTGCGCTCGTAGAACGCCTGGTCCAGGTCCATCAGGTGCGCGTACAGGCGCGTGCGCAGGTCGGCGATGACGCGTTCACCGAGCAGCGAGACGAGATAGAAGCGCGCCGCGGTGGCGATCGCCAGCGCGAACGCGACCGCGAACAGCAGCGCGAAGGCCGCATCGATATCGCTGCCGCTGCCGAAGCCGTGGTCGATCATGTAGCGCACCGCCAGCGGCAGGCTCAGCGTTGCCGACGACGATGCGGCGAGCGCCAGCAACCAGGCCACCAGCAGGCCGCGCTGGCGCGCCAGGAACGGCCACAGCGTGCGCAGGATGCCCAGTGGCGCGCGCTCCTTGCGGGCACTGCTGGCGTCGTCGGAAGGAAGATCGGTCATCGAAACGGGGTGTCCGCGGTGCGTGCCGGGCAGTGTAAGCGGTGCGTGGTGCGGGTCCGTCGCACGGTCCGCCGACGTGTCGACCAGCCGGTCACCCGGCCACGTCCACGCGCACGCGGTCGCGGCTGGCGTCGCGCAACAGCACCTGCAGCGCCTCGACCTCCGTGGCCGGCAGGCGCAGCACGACGCGCACGCCGTCGGCGCCGTAGGTCTCGTCCTGTTTCACTGCCTGGTGCGCATCGATCGCCTGGTGCACGCAGCCCAGATCCTCGAAGCCGGCGCGCACGATCACTTCGGCGTAGTCCACCAGCGGCTCGCGCGGCGCGACCCGCAGGCACTCGGCGGCTGCGCCGCCGTATGCGCGCACCAGCCCGCCGGCCCCCAGCTTGATGCCGCCGTACCAGCGCGTGACCACGACTGCGATGCGGTCATAGCCCTGGCCGTCGATGGCGGCGAGGATCGGCCGCCCCGCGGTGCCGGCCGGCTCGCCGTCGTCGCTGGAGCGGTAGTCGCCGCCGACCCGCCACGCCCAGCAGTTGTGGGTCGCATCGGCCACCGACACCGTGCGGATCCACGCCTGCGCGGCGTCCGCGGAGTCGACCGGCGCGGCGCGCGCCAGGAAGCGGCTGTGCTTGACCTCGAGCGTGTGCTCGGCCGCGGCGGCAAGGGTGTCCAGGCTCACTGCGGTGGTTCGGCAAGCGCGGCCAGGTCGTCGGGAACGGCGAGGCCCGGGAAACGCCGTTGCAGCTCCGCGAGGCTTGCGCGGGCGTCTTCGCTGCGGCCGGCATCGCGCAGCTCGCGGATGCGCTGCAGCCACGCACGATGGACTTCGGGCGAGTCCACCGTCGCAGGCGGCGAGTCATCCAGTTCCCCGTCGCTGAAGCCGGCGTGTTCCTCGCCATGCACCGCGCTGCCGGCGTCGATGGCGTCCAGCGCGTCGCGGAAGGGCATCGGGGCGCCGCGCAGGGCCTGCCTGCCGACGGCGGTGGGGCTGGCGGCACGGGGCATCGCGGCGGGCACGTCTGCCGCAACCGGGGCGGCGGCGTCGCGCTGCGGGGTTGCGGCGGCAGGGGGGGGCGCTCCGGACCGCGGTGATGACGCGTCCGTCGGTTGCTTCGCCGCGACGTCGTCCGCCCCGGCGTCCGGGATGGCGGTCGCGGCCTCCATCTGCGCGAAGCCCGGTGCCGGCCGGGATACCTCGACGTCCACGCGCCCGGCATCAGGGACCGCCGGCGGCACCGCCTCCGGCATCGCGCTGGCCGGAGCCGCCGCGGGCGCGGCCAGTACCGCTTCCGGTCGTGCATCCGACACTGTGCGCAATGCGGTGGCGGGCAATGACGCGGCCTCGTCCTGCGCCGGCGCGGACGTGGGCATCGGGCGCAGCTGCCAGGCGATGCCGGCCGCCAGCGCCAGCGATGCCGCCACGCCGGTGATCGCAGGCCAGCGCCGGCGACGCGACCACGTCGCGCGGGGTCGGCCATGTGGCGCCGGGGCCGCGGCACCGTGGGCAGCCGCTGCATGCGCCGCGGCCAGCACCGCGGCGTCGAGCGACGGCGTTGGCGCTCCAGCGGAGGCATGTCGGGCCAGTTGCGCGGCGATCGCGCGCTCGTCGGCATCGAGAGGGGAACGGTCGCGGGTGTTCATGGGGTCATCGCAGCCCGCAGCTTGTCCATCGCATAGCGCAGACGGGACTTCACGGTTTCGCGTCCCGCACCGGTCACGGCGCCGATCTCCTCCAGGGTGAGTTCCTGCTCCAGCCGCAGCAGCACCACTTCGCGTTGTTCCGGCGGCAGAGCAGCGAGCGCACGCTGCAGGCCCGTACTGCGCTGTTCGACGGCCAGCCTACGCTCGGGCGTGTCGTCATCGGGTACACGCGCCAGCCGTGCATCGGCATCGTGGGGCGCCGGTGGGCGGTGCCGGGCCGCGCGCCAGTGGTCCGCCAGCCGGTTGCGTGCGATGCGGTACAGCCAGCTGGCGAAGGTCGCATCCGCCTGCCAGCCGCTGCGCGCGGCGATGACGCGTTGCCAGATGTCCTGGTAGATCTCGTCGACCGGTCCCGTATCGCGCAGTTCGCGTATCAGGAAGCGGTACAGACGTTGCCGGTGGCGCGCGTAGAGCTGCTCGAACGCGACCACGTCGCCGGCGGCATAGGCCAGCATCAGCGCCTCGTCGCTGGTCTCGAGGGGTCCGGAATGGTGGGCCACGGCTTCGCTCACCGCGGGCAGGTTAAGCATTCGCGCCTCGCAGGTGAAGCCGGTAGCCGGCGGCAGCAGGGCCGCGGGCGATGCGCCGATCATCAGCATGGAACTACAGAACGCGCGGCCGCGGCGGATGGGGTGAGACGAAGTCCGCCATCGTGGCTGCGCTGGCGCATGGGCCGGTATGCTGTCGGCGATCAGGGGGACGGCCAGGCGTGCAGGACATCGAGAATTCGCAGACGGTCGCAGCGGCCGCGCCCGCGGCCCGTGGTCCGGCGCTGCTGCGTGAACTGCTGATGGCCCTTCTGCCGGCCGGCGCCGACATGGTCGTGCACTGGTGCGACCCGCGCCTGCAGAACGGCCAGCTCGCAACGCCCGGCGCCGCCGACAGCCTGCACGCCCGCGCCTCGGTGGTGCTCGCCGGCGTGCATCCGGATCCCGACCGCCACCCCTTCGACATCCTCTGGGAAGACGCCGGCACCCGGGTGGCGGTGGCGGTGGACCCGTTGCAGCAGGCCGCCCCCGGTGAGCTGCAGCGATGGGTGGGTCCGGCGCGCGCGGCACTGGCGCTGGTGACCCGTGCGGAACTGGCCAGCGTGCAGATCCGCACCCTGCGCAAGTCCGAGCGCCTGCAGCAGGCGCTGTACGAGATCGCCGACCTTGCCAGTTCCACGCTGGAAATGCGCGACATGCTCAGCCGCATCCACGTGCTGGTGGCGTCGCTGATGTCGGCCGAGAACTTCTACATCGCGCTCTACGACGATGTGCACGCGACGATGCGGTTCCTGTACTTCGCCGACCAGAACGACACGTGGCGGCCGGATCCGGACGACGACATCCCGCTGGCCGACATGCCCAACAGCTACACGGCCGCGCTGCTGCGCCACGGCCAGCCGGTGATGGGGCCCTCCGAAACCGTGCGTGCCCAGCTGGGCGTATTGCGCGACGGCAACCAGGGCCCGGAGAGCGCCGACTGGCTGGGCGTGCCGGTACGGCGCGACGCACGCGTGGCCGGTGCCATCGTCGTGCAGAGCTACAACCGCCCCGACAGCTACAGCCACGAGGACCGCGCGCTGCTGGAGTACGTCGCCCAGCACATCCTGACCGCGCTCGACCGCAAGCATGCGCAGCGCGAGCTGGAGCGGCGGGTGCGCCAGCGTACCGTCGAGCTGCAGCGCGCCAACGTCGTGCTGCAGGACGAGATCGTCGAACGCCAGCGTGCGGAGCGGCTGCAGCGGGCGCTGTTCCGGATCAGCGAGATGTCGGTGAGTGCCGGTAGCCTGCTGCGCTTCTATGCCGACGTGCACGAGGTGGTCAACGGCCTGGTGTATGCGGAGAATTTCTACATCGCGATGCTGGTGGGCGATGGCGAGCGCATCGAGTTCCCGTACTCGGTGGACGAGCGTGATCCGGTGCGCCCGCCGCGGCGGCTGTCCAACGGCCTGACCGAGTTCGTGATCCGCGCAGGCCAGCCGATGCTCGCCGACCGCGCGACCATCGACCGCCTGCAGGCCAGCGGCGAGGTGCACACCCAGGGCACCCGCGCGCACTGCTGGCTGGGCGTGCCGCTGGCGCGCGACGAAACGGTGATCGGGGCGATCGCGGTGCAGAGCTATTCACCGCACATCCTGTTCGACGAGCGCGACCAGGAGCTGCTGACCTTCGTGGCCCGCCATATCGGCAGCGCGCTGTCGCGCAAGCGCGCGCAGGAATCGCTCAAGGCCGCACATGCCGAGCTCGAATCACGGGTCCAGGCGCGCACGCGCGAACTGCAGGAAGCCAACCGCGAGCTGCAGGCGCTGGTGGGCGAGCGCACCCGTGCCGAGCAGCGCCTGATCCACCAGGCGCGGCATGACCAGCTGACCGGACTGCCCAACCGCGAACACCTGCTGGAACGGCTGGACGCCGCGATCGCCGCGGTGCAGGCCGGCACCGCACGTTCGTTCGCGGTGCTGTTCTTCGACCTCGATCGCTTCAAGCTGGTCAACGACAGCATCGGCCACGCCGCCGGGGACGACCTGCTGGTCGAGGTCGGACGCCGCGTGCGGCGCGCCCTGTCGAGCGCCGATACCGTGGCCCGGCTGGGCGGCGACGAGTTCGCGGTGCTGCTGCAGGACGTGCCGGCCGCCGAAACCGCACAGCACGTGGCGTCGCGGCTGCTGGTCGAGCTGGGCCGGCCGATGTGGGTGGCCGGGCGCGAACTGTTCCCCTCGGCCAGCATCGGCATCGCGTTCTGGCAGCCGCGCTACCGGCATGGCGAGGAGATGCTGCGCGACGCGGATGCGGCGATGTACCGCGCCAAGGCGCGCGGACGCGACCGCAGCGAACTGTTCGACGAGGAAATGCGCGCCGAGGCGATGCGCCTGCTCGACCTCGAGGCGGACCTGCGCCGCGCCATCCTCTCGGATGATTTCGAGCCCTATTTCCAGCCGATCGTGCGCCTGTCCGATGGCGAGGTGGTCGGCCACGAGGCGCTGCTGCGCTGGCACCACGGACAGCGCGGGGTGCTGGTGCCGCCGCAGTTCATCGGCGTGGGCGAGGACACCGGGCTGATCGCCCAGGTGGACTGGCTGATGTACCGGCACGTGGTGCGCTGGCTGAGCCGGCAGGAGACGGGCTACGTCTCGATCAACGTGTCGCCGCGGCATTTCGTTTCGGACGACTTTGCCGAACGCCTGCTGCAGTTGCTCGACGACGCCGGTGCAGACCCGCGGCGTCTGCGCATCGAGATCACCGAGGTGGCGCTGCTGGACGATTCGCCACGCGCGCTGCGCACCCTCAACGCGCTGCGCGATCGCGGCGTACTGGCGCTGCTCGACGATTTCGGCACCGGCTTCTCGGCGCTGTCATACCTGCACCGGTTCCCGATCCAGTCGATCAAGATCGACCAGAGCTTCGTGGCCGGGCTGGTGGGTGCCTCGCGCGCGGAGAGCCTGGCGCTGGTGCGCGCGATCCTGGCGCTGGCGGGCACGCTGGGCATCGAGACCATCGGCGAGGGCATCGAGCGCGAGGAGCAGCGCGAGCTGCTGGCGCAGCTCGGCTGCAACTTCGGCCAGGGCTACCTGTTCGGCCGGCCCGCGCCGGAGGGCTGAGCGGACGGGGCGGACGTGGCGGGTGCGATGTCGGCATGGGCACGCGCCAGGTCGACCAGCCCCAGCAGCTCGCCACGCAGGCCCCACGGGTCGTCGCCACGCGCCGCGGCGATCTCGCGCCGGATGTCGTCCCAGTTCCAGTCGCCGAGGTTGGCGCCGCCACGCAGTGCGTCGGCATAGGCGGCGACCGCTGCCGCGAAGCGCAGTGATTCGCCCGGCCGTGCGCGCAGGTCGGCGCTGCGCACCGTCGTCTCCACCGCGCGGCTGCGCGCCTCGCCCGGCAGCTTGTAGCGAAGGCTGACGCGGGCGATCTCGCCGCCGGTCCCGGGTGCCGTCGATGGCGCGGGCGTGCCGTACCGGCGCGGCGACAGCCAGGCGTCGGCGGAGCCCACCGGCACGATCTCGTACAGCGCGGTGACCTCGTGGCCGGCACCGATGTCGCCGGCATCGACGCGGTCGTTCGCGAAATCCTCCTCGCGCAGCAGGCGGTTCTCGTAGCCGATCAGGCGGTATTCGGCCACGTGCGCGGGATCGAACTCCACCTGCACCTTGACGTCGTTGGCGATGGTCAGCAGCGTGGACGAGAGTTCCTCGACCAGCACCTTGCGCGCCTCCTGCAGGGTGTCGATATACGCGTGGTGCCCGTTGCCCACATCGGCCAGCCGTTCCGCCATCGCATCGTGGTAGTTGCCCTGGCCGAAGCCGAGCGTGCTGAGCGCGATGCCACTGCGGCGCTGGTCGGCGACATAGGTTTCCAGTGCCGCAGGGTCGACCAGGCCGACGTTGAAGTCCCCGTCCGTCGCGAGGATCACCCGGTTGATCCCGCCCTCCACATGCGCCTGGCGCGCGGTCTCGTAGGCCAGCTGCAGACCGGCGCTGCCATGGGTGCCGCCGCCCGCCTTCAGGTTGCCCAGCGCCGCGAGGATCTCGGCCTTGCGGTCGCCGGCCGTGGGCGGAAGCACCAGGCCGGCCGAGCCGGCATAGGCGACCAGGCTTACCCGGTCCTGCGCGCGCAACTGCTGCACCAGTTCGGCGAACGCCCTCTGCAGCAATGGCAGCTTGTCCGGCGCGTCCATCGACCCCGAGGTGTCGATGAGGAACACCAGGTTCGCCGCTGGCAGGGTGGTGCGTGGCACGTCGTAACCACGCAGGCCGATCATCAGCAACTGCCGTCCGCTCGACCATGGTGAAGGCGCGAGTTCGGTGGTGATCCGGAACGGCACTTCGCGGCCCGCGGGCGCCGGGTGCTCGTAGCGGAAGTAGTTGATGAATTCCTCGGCGCGCACGGCGTCCGCGGGCGGGCGCACGCCCTGGCGCAGCATGCGCCGCACGTTGCTGTAGCTGCCGGTGTCTACATCGATGGAGAACGTCGACACCGGCGTGTCCACGGTGCGCTGCACGGGGTTGTCGGTGCGCGCCGCGTAGCGTTCGGTATTGGCGACAGGGGCCGGCCCGTGCCAGAAGGCGGACGGCGCCGGCGGAGCCGGTGGCGGGGCATAAGCGGCGATTGGGGACGGGCTGTCAAATACCACGGGCGGGTCGGGCATCTGCCGTGCATCCCGGGCGGATGCGTCCGCGACGGCGCGTGTCCCGGCACGCTGCGGCCCCTGGCAGGCGGCAAGGACAAGGCAACAGGCAAGCAGGACGGGCACACGCATCGGCACTCTCCAGTGGGTGGCAGCTGCCAACGTCCTGCGATCGCCAACGGGGTCGACGTGACCATGTCCGGCCATCGCCGCCGCTTCTACCAACCGCATCCGTGCAGCCGGCCAAGCCCAGCGCATGCACGACATGCGATGGGCGGACGCAGGCGTGCGACACGCCCGGCACACCTCTGCACGTCGACCGGTACGCCACGCGTATTCCCGCCGGGGATCAGCGTGCGTCCCTGATCACCAGCAGGCGTGGCTCGGTCATGTCCGCGATGGCGTAGCGCACGCCTTCGCGTCCCAGGCCGGAGCCCTTGACCCCGCCGTAGGGCATGTTGTCGACGCGGAAGCTGGGCACGTCGCCGACGATGACGCCCCCCACCTCGAGCCGGTCCCAGGCGCGCATCGCGTGGGCGAGATCGGCGGTGAACACGCCGGTCTGCAGGCCGAACTCGCCAGCATTGACGGTCGCCAGCGCCTCGTCGAAGTCGTCGAAGGCCTGCAGGCACGCGACGGGTCCGAACACTTCCTGGCGATAGAGGTCGCAATCGGGCGGCACGTCCTCCATCAGCGTGGCCGGCACCATCGTGCCGTTGCGGGCGCCGCCGGCCACGCGCTTCGCGCCGGCCCTGCGGGCGTCCTCGATCCATGATTCGATGCGCCTGGCGGCGTCCTCGTCGATGACCGGCCCGATGAAGGTGGCCTCGTCGCGTGGATCACCCATCACAAGCTTCGCCACGCGCGCCTTGAGCTTGCGCCGCAGCGGCTGGTAGAGGTCGCGGTGGACCAGGATGTGCTGCACGCTGATGCAGCTCTGGCCGGACTGGTAGTACGCGCCGAACACCAGGCGGTCGGCCACATGGTCGAGGGTGGCGCCCGGATCCGCATCGACGATGCAGCTGGCGTTGCCGCCGAGTTCCAGGGTCACCTTCTTGCGGCCGGCACGCGCCTTGAGGTCCCAGCCGATCATCCCGCCGGTAAAGCTCAACAGGGCGATGCGCGGGTCCTCGGTCAACGCGGCGGCATCGTCGTTGCTGCAGGGCAGGATCGAGAACGCGCCTTCTGGCAGGTCGGTCTCGGCCAGGATGCCGCCGATGATCAGCGCGCCCACCGGCGTTTTTGCAGCGGGCTTGAGCACGAACGGGCAGCCGGCGGCGATCGCGGGCGCCACCTTGTGGGCGACCAGGTTGAGCGGGAAGTTGAACGGGGTGATGAAGCTGCACACGCCGATCGGCACCCGCTGCACCAGGCCACGGGTACCGCGGGTGCGTTCGGAAATCCGCAGCTCCACCGTTTCGCCTTCCACCCGGGTGGCTTCGCCGGCGGCGATCCGGAAGGTGTCGATCAGCCGGGTCACTTCCCCACGCGCATCGCCGATCGGCTTGCCGGCCTCGATGCACAGCGCAAGCGCCAGTTCCTCGAAACGCTCCTCGAAGCGTCGCACGCAGTGTTCGAGCACGTCGCGGCGCTGGTCCGGCGCAAATGCGGCCATCGCGGCGCGCGCGTTGTAGGCCGCTTCGATGGCGCGGTCGACGGCGGCGGCGTCGGCGAACGCGACACGGGTGGCGACCCTGCCGCTGTACTTGTCCCGCACTTCCAGATCGGTATTGGCGGCGACCGCCTCGCCGGCGAGCCAGTAGGGGTAGCTGCGGGCGAGGCCGCGCACGGCGCGACGCGATGGGGCTTTCCTGGATCCGGCCATGCGGCCCTCCGTCTTCGTGGGGTCAGGCGACCGCCGCGCTTGCGCGCGGGATGTCGTGGTTGAGGATGCGGTCGTCATCGCTGTAGTCGATGGCCACCTCGATGACGTCCACGCCGGGCGTGTCGAGCGCCTGCCGCAGCATCGGCGCGAACTCCGCGACCGATGCCGGCCGGTGGCCACGCGCGCCATAGGCTTCGGCGTATTTCACGAAATCCGGGTTGCCCAGCGCCATGCCGTACTCGGGGTAGTTCTCGTGCGCCTGCTTCCAGCGGATCATGCCGTAGGCATCGTCGCGAAGCACCAGCACGGTGAGGTCCACGCCCAGGCGCACCGCGGTCTCGAGCTCCTGCGAATTCATCATGAAGCCGCCATCGCCGGCCACCGCCAGCACGCGTCGTTGCGGGTGCACCATCCTTGCCGCGATCGCACTGGGCAGTCCCGCGCCCATCGTGGCCAGGGCGTTGTCGAGCAGCAGCGTGTTCGGTGCGCGGCAGCGGAAGTTGCGCGCGAACCACAGCTTGTACAGGCCGTTGTCGAGGCAGGTGATGTCGTCCGCGCCCATCGCCGCGGCCACCTCGGCCACCAGCCGCTGGCTGGCCATGGGGAAACGGTCGTCGTCGGCGCGTTCGCGCAGCTGCAACTGGAGCGCATCGCGGACCCGGTCGAAGAAGCCGAAGTCCCAGTGCGGTTGCGGTTCGATCGCCTCCGCCAGCTGCCAGACGCTGTTGGCGATGTCGCCGATCACTTCCAGTTGCGGGAAATAGACCGGGTCCACCACCGCGCCGGAATAGTTGACGTGGATGACGGTGCGGCGGCCCTCGCGCATGAAGAACGGCGGCTTTTCGATGACGTCGTGGCCGATGTTGACGATGCAGTCGGACGTGTCGATGGCCCGGTGGACGAAGTCGCCATCCGAGAGCGCGGCGGTGCCGAGCCACAGCGGATGGGTCTCGTCGATGACGCCCTTGCCCATCTGCGTGCTGAAGAAGGGGATGCCCAGGCGGTCGATGAAGTGGCGCAGCATGCGCGCGGTGGTCTTGCGGTTGGCGCCAGCGCCGACCATCAGCAGGGGATGCCTGGCCGTGGCGATGGCCTCGGCGGCGCGGCGGACCGCCTTGTCCTCGGCCACCGGGCGGCGCGAATGGCTTTCCGGGATCAGCCGCGCATCGCTGTCGTCGCCGGCGATGTCCTGCGGCAGTTCGAGGTGGACGGCGCCCGGGCGCTCCTGTTCGGCACAACGCAGCGCTTCGCGCACGCGGGCCGGAATGCTGTCGGCCGAGACGATCTGCCGCGTGTACTTGGTCAGCGGGCGCATCATGTCGACCACGTCGACGATCTGGAAATGCCCCTGCCTGCTGCTGCGGATCGGCTTCTGCCCGGTGACCATGAACATCGGCATCGCGCCCAGCTGGGCATAGGCCGCCGCGGTCACCAGGTTGGTCGCGCCCGGGCCCAGGGTTGCCAGGCAGACGCCGGCACGGCCGGTGAGCCGCCCGACCGTGGCGGCCATGAAGCCTGCGGCCTGCTCGTGGCGGGTGAGCACCAGGCGGATGCCCGACTGCCGCAACGATTCCAGCAGGTCGAGGGTCTCCTCGCCGGGAATGCCGAACACGTACTCCACGCCATGCGACTCGAGCGCGGCGACGAACAGATCCGATGCCTTGGTCATGCGTGCGATCCGGTGCGGGCCGCGGCCAGTGTGCCGTGGCCTCCGTGATCGGCAGGCGACCGCAGCGGCGCCGGCTCTCGCGGCATGCTCTGGCGGCGTGCTGTGGCGGCGTGCTCAGTCGGTGGCCGGATCCGGTTCCACGCGCACCCGCAGTTCGCCGTCGGCCACGCGTGCGCGCAGGGCTTCGCCCGGGCGTGCATCGGCGATGCCGCGCACCACGCGGCCGTCGTCGTGCCGCAGGATCGCGTAGCCGCGGGCCACGGTGGCCAGCGGGCTCACCGCCGACAGTGCACGTACGAGGGCCTGCAGGCGGGCGCGGTCGTCGCGCAGGCGGCGTGGCATCGTGGCCTGCAGCCGCGGGCGCAGGGCCAGCAGCCGCGCCTGCAGTGCGGCCAGCCGCTGTTGCGGATGGTGTCGCCGCAGGTCCGCCTGTGCATGGCGTACGCGTGCCTGGCGGCGTTCGAGACAGATCCCCCATGCGCCGTGAAGCCGCCGCAACGCGTCCTCGCTGCGCGCGGCCAGGGCCTCCAGGCGGGCCTGCGGGCGCTGCGCATGCAGGCGCAGGGACGCGCGATCGGCTCGCTGGGCGGCCTGTCGCAGCCGATGTTCCACCATGCCGGCATGGCGACGCTGCAGCACGCGCAGGCGTGCCTCCAGGTCGACGCGGTCGGGCACCAGCAGTTCCGCGGCAGCCGATGGCGTCGGCGCGCGCAGGTCGGCGGCGAACTCGGCCAGGCTGGAGTCGGTCTCATGGCCGATCGCCGCCACCACCGGCACCGGCGACGCGGCCACCGCGCGCACCACCGGTTCCTCGTTGAACGCCCACAGGTCCTCGAGCGAACCGCCGCCGCGGGTCAGCAGCAGGGCGTCGTAGCGGCCGCTGGCGCCGGCACGCTGCAGCATGTCGACGATCTGCGGGGCCGCGCTGCTGCCCTGGACCAGCACCGGCAGGATGTCGACCTCCACCAGCGGGAAGCGCCGGCCAAGCACGCTCAGCACGTCGCGCACCGCGGCCCCGCCGGGCGAGGTGATCACGCCCAGCCGGCCGATCCACACCGGCAGTGGCCGCTTGCGTGCGGCGTCGAACAGGCCTTCGGCCTGCAGCCTCGCCTTCAGTTCGTCGAACGCACGCCGCAGTGCGCCTTCGCCGGCCTCCTCGAGGCTGTCGAGGATCAGCTGGTAGTCGCCGCGTGCCTCGTACAGGGTCAGCCGGCCGCGCGCCAGCACCTGCATGCCCTCGCGGGGCTGGAAGCGCAGCCACTGGCTCTTGGGCTTGAACATCGCGCAGCGCACCTGTGCGCGCGCGTCCTTCAGGGTGAAATACAGATGGCCCGAGGCGGGGCGCGAGACATTGCCGAGTTCGCCCTCGACCAGCACCGCGGGGAAGCTGTCTTCCAGCAGGCTGCGGGCGAGGGTGTTGAGCTGGCTCGGCGTGAGGACGTCGGCGACCGGAGGCATGTGCATGCGCGACAGGATACCGGCCGGCACCCGTGCGGCGTGCGCAGGGCACGTGCGGGCAGGGACCGGCGATACTGTCGCGTCACCCGTCTGCTGACGTCCTGCACGCCACCGGCGTGCGCGGGCGCAGACCCTGGAGGTTTGCATTGAACATCCGCCATGTCCTTCTGCCGGCGCTGGCTGCGCTGTCGCTGGCTGCCTGCAACCAGCCGGCACCGCCGGCCACCGTCGATGCGCCACCGCCCGAACTAGGCGCCGCGGTTGATGCCGATCCGCATTCGGGTACCGGCTCCGCGCAGCCGGGCATCACCGTCGAGGCGCCGTGGATCCGCCTGCCGCCGCCGCCCGCGGTGGTTGCCGCCGGCTATCTCGGCCTCCACAACGGCGGTGCGCAGGCCGACCGCCTGCTGGCGGTGGAAACCGACGCTGCCACGCGCGTGGAGATCCACGAGATGCGCGAGGAGGACGGCATGATGCGCATGCGCGAGCTGGAAACCGGACTGGACCTGGCCGCGGGTGCCCACGTCGAACTCGGGCCGGGTGGCTACCACCTGATGCTGATGGAACCGCGTGCAGAGCTGGCCGTCGGCAGCCGGGTGCCGGCGGTGCTGGTGTTCGAGCATGCCGGCCGCGTGCCGGTGGAATTCGAGGTGCGCTCGGCGACCGGACAGGGTGGCCACGGTGGTGGGCACGGCGGCGACACCCATTAGCATGTGGCGGGGCCCGCGCCGTTGCGGGCACCGTCATCCCCGCGGGAGCGGCTGCCGCTAAAATGCACGCATGTCCGCGCAACCCCAGCCCCTGCCGTCCCTTCCCGTGACCGATCGCTTCGGTCCGGCGCCGCGTCGAGTGACCCGCCAGGTGCGGATCGGGCAGGTGGCCGTGGGCGGCGATGCCCCGGTCGTCGTGCAGTCGATGACCAATACCGATACCGCCGATGTCGCCGGCACCGCGAAGCAGATCGCCGAACTCTGGCGCGCGGGTTCGGAGCTGGTGCGCATCACCGTCAACAACCCGGAATCGGCGGCCGCGGTGCCGCGCATCGTCGAACGCCTGGCGATGCAGGGCATCGAGGTGCCGATCATCGGTGACTTCCACTACAACGGGCACCAGCTGCTCGAGCGCGAGCCGGCCTGCGCCGAGGCGCTGGCGAAGTACCGCATCAATCCCGGCAACGTGGGCTTCGGCAAGAAGAAGGACCTGCAGTTCGCGCAGTTGATCGAACTAGCCGCGCGCCACGGCAAGGCGGTGCGCATCGGTGCGAACTGGGGCTCGCTCGACCAGGTGCTGGCCGCGCAGCTGATGGACGAGAACGCGCGCCGTGCCCAGCCCTGGGACGCCGGCCGCGTGCTGCGCGAGGCGCTGATCCGCTCCGCGCTGGATTCCGCCGAGCGCGCGGTGGAACTGGGCCTGCCGCGCGAGCGCATCGTGCTGTCGGCCAAGGTCAGCGGCGTGCAGGAACTCATCGCGGTCTATCGCGACCTCGCCTCGCGCTCGGACTTCGCCCTGCACCTGGGCCTCACCGAGGCCGGCATCGGCAGCAAGGGCATCGTCGGTTCCAGTGCGGCGCTCGCGGTGCTGCTGCAGGAAGGCATCGGCGACACCATCCGCATCTCGCTCACCCCGGAACCCGGCGCGCCGCGCACGCAGGAAGTGGTGGTCGCGCAGGAGCTGCTGCAGACCATGGGCCTGCGCGCGTTCACGCCGATGGTCACCGCCTGCCCGGGCTGCGGCCGCACCACCTCGGAGTTCTTCCAGGAGCTCGCCCAGGTGGTGCAGGAGCACGTGCGCGGGAAGATGCCGGAATGGAAGATCACCCACCCGGGTGCGGAAACCATGACGCTCGCGGTGATGGGCTGCGTGGTCAACGGGCCGGGCGAATCGCGCCACGCCAACATCGGCATCTCCTTGCCGGGCACCGGCGAGGCGCCGTCCGCGCCGGTGTTCGTGGACGGCGAGAAGGCCGTGACCCTGCGCGGCGACAACATCGCCCGGGAGTTCATCGTGCTGATCGACGAATACGTGGATCGGCGCTATGGGCGACACCCCGCGATCGCCTGAACCGCCGCGCGGATTGCGCGACACCGCGGCCGCGGTGCTGCGTCGCCACGGATGGATGCTTGCACTGCTGTTCGCCGGCGTGCTGGTTCCGATGTGGGTATTCGCCGAACTCGCCGACGAGGTCCACGAGGCGGAGGCGATCCCGTTCGACGAGCCCCTGCTGCTGTGGGCGCAGGCGATGGCCCACGAGGGTTTCGACCACGTCTTCCTGTTCTTCTCGGCCATCGGCCACAGCTGGGGCGTGGTGCCGGTGGATGTGCTGCTCGTCGTCGTTCTGCTGTGGCGGCGCCGGTTCCGCGCCGCGCTGTTCGCGACGGTGGCGCTGGGTGGTTCCGGGCTGCTGAACGTGGCGGCGAAGCTGGCATTCGCGCGTGAGCGGCCGTCGCTGTGGGACTCGATCGTGCACGAGACCACCTACAGTTTCCCCAGTGGCCATGCCATGGGTTCGATGTCGCTGGCACTGGTGCTGGTATTGCTGGGCTGGCCGACCCGCTGGCGCTGGATGCTGGTCGCGGCGATGGCGGTGTTCGTGCCGATGGTGGGGCTGTCGCGGGTGTATCTCGGGGTGCATTACCCGTCCGACATCATCGCGGGGTGGATGGCCGCCAGCATCTGGGTGATGGCCAGCTGGCTGCTGCTGATGCGTGGCCGCGGGCGCGACACCGCCCGCTGATCCATACCGAGGCGCATCGTCGCGGGCCGGTGTATAACCGGCGACAGGCCGCGCCACCGGACAGGGGGGTGCACGCGGGCCGGGTACGGAGCGATGGCCGCTTCCGGGCGCCTCCGTCGTTCCGATCTTGAACGCCATCGGGGAATCCATCATGTCGCGTGTCCGCATGACCGGTCTGGCCGTCCTGTTCTCGGGGCTGGCCCTTGCCGCAATCGTCAGTGTTCCATCCGGGTCCGGAAGCAGTGCCACCGGCACCATCGCCACCCTTCCTGCAGGCGTTGCAGCCACCGATCCGAAGGCCGCGGCAGCGGCGCGCCGGGGCGGAGGGGGCGGAGCGGATGCCTCGGCGGATGCGTCGCAGCCGCATATCGTGGTCTTCCGCGAGCCTGCACTGGCCGCCTACGACGGTGGCACCCCGGGCCTGGCCGCGCCGGAGCGGCGTCGTGACGCGCGTGGAAAGCAGCGCATCGACGCGCGCGGGGCGAACTCACGCTCCTACCTGACCCATCTGCGGCAGCGCCAGCAGGCGCACGAGGGCGCGATCGCCCGCCGCCTCGGCCGCGCAGTGGCGGCGGAAAAGCGCATGCAGCACGCCGTCAACGCCGTGGTGCTGCCGCTGTCGGCCGACGAGGTCGCGGCGGTGGAGGCGATGCCGGAGGTGATGTTCGTCGAGGGCTACCGCGAATACGTGCTCGATACCGACACCGGCCCGCTGCACATCGGCGCCGGGCCGGTCTGGAACGGCACCAACCCGGGCGCGCCCGCGGCCTACCAGGGCGAAGGCGTGGTGTTCGGCATCCTCGATTCCGGCATCAATTTCGGCAGCCCCTCGTTCGCCGCCGTCGACCCGGTCGACGGCTACGCGCACGTGAACCCGCTGGGCGAGGGCAACTACCTCGGCACCTGCGCACCCGGCGGCGTCGACCAGGGGCGCTGCAACGCCAAGCTGATCGGCGGCTACAACTTCGTCTGCGGCGCGCCGGCCAATACCTGCGGCCAGCCGAACATCCGCGAGGAGCCCGGCTTCGGCGATACCAACAGCCATGGCAGCCACGTGGCCTCCACCGCCGCCGGCAACCGCCGCGACGTCGACTTCCGCGGCAATGCAAGGCGGATCTCCGGCGTCGCGCCGCGCGCCAACATCCTGGCCTTCGACATCTGCTACACCAACACCGTCACCGGGCAGGGCCTGTGCCCGAACGTCTCGGCACTGGCCGCGCTCGAGCAGGCGGTGGCCGACGGAATCGTCGACGTCATCAACTATTCCATCGGCGGTGGCGCGCAGCCGTGGAGCGAGGCAGTCTCGCTGGCCTTCCTGGGCGCGACCGATGCGGGCATCTATGTCGCCGCCTCGGCTGGCAACAGTGGCCCGGGCCCGGACACGATGGGCCACCTCGAACCCTGGGTGGCGTCCACCGCCGCCGCGCAGCACGGCCGTGGCGCGTTCGCGGTGACACTGCAGGTCACCGGGCCGCAGCCGGTGCCGGAACAGCTGGCCCCGGTGCTGCTCAACGAAGGCAGCAATGGTGTGCCCCACGCCGCTGCGATCCCGGGCAACACGCCGCTGCGGGTGAGCCCGACCTTCGACACCGATGTCGATGCCTGCACCGCAGCGCCGGCGGGGTCCTACCAGGGTGCGATCGTGCTGGTACGCCGTGGCGGCTGCTCGTTCACCGAGAAGACCAATGCCGTGGCCGCCGGCGGCGCCATCGCCGCGGTCATCGCCAACAACGCGGCAGGCGATCTGATCCCGTCGGTCCCCGGCACCACCATCCGCGCGTTCGGGGTGAACCAGGCCGACGGCCTCGCCCTGCGCGATTTCGCCCGGGCACATGCGGACGCCACGGCTGCGATCGCATTCCCGCCGGTGCCACTGCCCAACACCGCCGACGCGTTGGCAGCCTTCAGTTCGCGCGGGCCGGCCGGCCGGTTCGACCTGCTCAAGCCCGACGTCACCGCACCGGGCGTGAGCATCCTTGCGACAATGGCGGGCACCACGATCAGCGGCTTCGAGAACCTCGTGGGCCTGATGAACGGCACGTCGATGGCCTCGCCCCACCATGCCGGCGCCGCCGGGCTGGTGCGGCAGGCGCGGCCGGGCTGGACCGTCCCGGAGATCAAGTCGGCGCTGGCGATGACCGCCGAACCGCGCGTGTACCTGGAGGACGAGGTCACCCCGGCCACGCCGTTCGGCAAGGGCAGCGGCCGTATCCGCGTCGATCGCGCGATCAATGCCGGGCTGGTGATGCACGAGACCGCAGCCAACTACCTGGCCGCCAATCCGGCCACCGGTGGCGACGTGGCTTCGCTCAACCAGCCGTCGATCGCCAGCAGGCAATGCTTCCGCAACTGCACGTTCGTGCGCACGCTGCGCAATCCGACCGCCTCGACGCAGACCTATCGCGTGCGCCTGGACGGCGTGCCGGGCGGGGTGACGCCGGCAAGCCTGACGATTGCCGCAGGCGCAAGCCGCACGGTGCGGGTGCTGGTCAACAGCAGCAGCCTGCCGGCCGATGGAAGCTGGCACTTCGGTGAAGTGGTCATGGAACCCGTCAATGCCACGATCGGGGGCCAGCCTCGGCCGACGTTGAGGCTGCCGGTCGCCATTGCGGTGCCGGCGCCGGTGATCGATCTTCCGGACGCCGTGGCACTCAGCCTCGCGCGTGGCCGCAGTGGCATCGCGGTGGGGGCGGTGGCCAATGCCGGTGGCTCGACACTGGAATACTCGGTGGCCAATACCGGCACCGCGGCCCTGACCCTGGTCGACCGCACGCGCGGCACGCTCACCACCGGCTATCGCGGGACCTGGCGGACCGATGCCGGCGCGCCTGCCGCACAGTTCGCGGCCGACGACTTCGTCCTCGCCGGGGATACGCGCATCACCTCGCTGTGGAGCGAGGGCTTCATGGTCGGTGGCGCGGTGCTGCCGAACGTGGCCACCGCGCTGGGCTGGGCGATCTTCCCGGATGCCAACGGGCTCCCGGCCGGCAACCCGGCAACCTCGCCACAGGCGGCGGTCTGGCGTTACACCAGCGCGCCGAACGGGCCGGGCGTTGCGCTGTCCGGGGCGAACATCACCCTGGACCTCGCCGCCGCGGGCCAGGACGTGGTGCTGCCAGCCGGCCGTTACTGGCTGGTGGTCTACGCACGCGCGCCGTTCGCCAGCAGCTGGGTCTGGTACGCCTCGCCGCAGGGCGACGGCAGCTTCGCCGCACTGGTGGTCGCCGCCGATGGCAGTGGCGCGTGGTCGCCGGTCAGCGCGTTCCCGGGGCTGTCGATGCGGATCGGCGGCATGGTGGGCTGCGGTGCACCGTGGATGGGTGCCGCGGCACCGCCGGCCGGCAGCGTCGCGCCCGGCCGCAGCCAGACCCTTCGGGTCAACGTCAGCACCGCCGGGCTCGCTCCGGGACGCCACGTGGCCAACTACTGCGTGCAGAGCAATGACCCGGTGACGCCGAAGGCGGCGGCTCCGGTGGTGTTGACCGTCACTCCCTGATCCCGCGTCGCGCAGTGCACGAACGCCCGGCCCGAGCCGGGCGTTCATGTTTGTGGCCTGCGGGCAGGACGCCTCCGCTCACAGGCCGCATGCAGCCGGGTGCGTACGATGGCCGGCCTCCACGTGGAAGCTGTGAGCCGGTTGGCGGAACCGTCCTAAAGGACGGGAGAATCCGGCCGATAGGGTGGGTACGGCGACCTGCAGGTCGCCTGCGGAGGCTGCCGAGGCTCCACTCCCCACGTCCCAGGATGCCTTCCGATGCCTGCCGTTCCTTTCCTGCCGCGGTTGTTCCGCCGGCGCGCCCGCGCTGTTGCCCTGAGTCCGTTCGACACCTTCCAGCACACCCTGGCCGTGGCCGAACTGGACGGCGGCGGCACCGTGCTACGCGCCAGCGCGCAGTACCGTGCGCTGCTCGGTTGCGACTCGGTCGAACCCACCGGTCGCCACCACAGCGAGGTGTTGACGGCATGCGGCTTCGTAGCCGACGGCAATGAACCGTGGAACGTGCTTGCAGGCGGCGCGGGTGGTTCCGTCCGGGCCAGCCGGGTTGCGGGCGACGGCCAGGTGCAGTGGATGGAATCCGTCTTTCTGCCCGTCGCCGACGACGCCGGGCAGGGATCGCGGGTCCTGGCATTCGCGCGTGACGTGACTCCGCGCATGGGCGACGCCTGCGACCTCGTCGCCCAGTCGCGGGCGCTGGACCGTTCGATGGCGGTGGTCGAGTTCGCCCTCGACGGGACGATCCTGCGCGCCAACGCCAATTTCCTCGCGACGATGGGCTACGCGGCCGACGAGGTCGTGGGCCGGCACCATTCGATCTTCGTGGATCGCCAGGACGCGGCCGGCGCGGACTACCGCGACTTCTGGGCCGCCCTCAACGCCGGCGAGTTCCGCTCCGGACAGTTCCGGCGCCGTGCGCGCAACGGCCGCGACGTGTGGATCGAGGCCAGCTACAACCCCGTCCTCGATGCCGCCGGCCGGCCCTGCAGGGTGGTCAAGTTCGCCACCGACGTGACCGCGCAGCGCAACCTCACCGCCGACCACGAGGGGCAGATCACCGCGCTGCACAAGGTGCAGGCGGTGATCGAGTTCGAACTCGATGGCACCATCCGCGGCGCCAACGCGAACTTCCTGCGCGCGGCCGGCTACCGCGAGGCCGACATCGTCGGCCGCCATCACTCGATGTTCGTCGACGCCTCCGAACGCGCCAGCGATGACTACCGCGCGTTCTGGGCCAAGCTCGGCCGTGGCGAGGCCGATGCGGGCCGTTACCGGCGCATCCGCCGCGATGGCGGCGACCTCTGGCTGCAGGCCAGCTACAACCCGGTCCTGGATGCCGCGGGGCGGCCGTACAAGGTGGTCAAGTTCTGTACCGATGTCTCCGGCGAAGTGGAGCAGGCGCGGGCGCTCGAAGCGCTGCTGGAACGCGTGCAGGGGTTCTCCGAATCCATCCATGGCGGCGCGCGCGACATCGCCTCCGGCAACGGCGCGCTGTCCGAACGCACGGTGCAGCAGTCGGCCTCGCTGCGTGACACCGCGACCACGATGGATGGCCTGACATCGGCCATCGCTCTGACCGCCGCCAATGCCGAGGCCGCATTCGCGCTGACCGGCACCGCGATCGACGCCGCCAACGGTGGTGCCGTCGCGGTGGAGCGGGTGACCGAGGCCATGCGCGAGATCGCAAGCAGTGGCCGCAAGGTGGGCGAGATCGTCGGCGTGATCGATACCATCGCCTTCCAGACCAACCTGCTCGCGCTCAATGCCGCGGTCGAGGCCGCGCATGCCGGCGAGCGCGGACGTGGCTTCGCCGTGGTCGCCAGCGAGGTCAGGGCGCTGGCGCAGCGATGCGCGGCCTCGGCGAGGGAGATCGGGGTGAACCTGGCCGCGGCCAACGCAGCGGTCGAGGCGGGTGCGGGACGTGTACAGCTGGCCGGCGAGGCGATGCGCCAGATCTCCGACGCGGTGGCCCGGACCAGCACGATGATGGGCGATATCTCCTCCGCCACGCGGGCACAGACCCTGGGCGTCGAACACGTCAACGCGACGCTGCGTGGCATGGAGGAGGGCACGCGCGAGAACGCAGCCCTGGTCGAAAGGACCGCCACCGCATCGGCGCGGCTGGAGCTGGTTGCCGCCGGGCTGCAGGGCGAGGTCGCCAGTTTCGGCGCGCCGGCGGGCGCCATCCCGGGCTGACCGGTCGCAGCCTGCCGTTACTCGCCCGGCTTCGCCGCCTCCACCGGTGCGTTGGTGGCCGAGCGGCGTGCGAGGCTGGCCTCGCGATGGGCGATGTAGGCGTTGGCGGCGAGGATGATGCCGGCGCCAATGGCGGTCCAGCGGTCGACGGTCTGGCCGAACAGCAACCAGCCGAACAGCGCGACCACCGGCAGCTGCATGAAGCTGATCGGTGTCAGCGCGGACACCTCGCCGATCTTGAGCGCGCGCGTCCACAGCATGTGGCCGCCGGTGCCGAGCACGCCGGCGCTGACCACCCACAGCCAGGTGATGCCCTGCGGCCATTCCCACACCGCCAGCGCAGGCAGGAACGACATCGGCACCCAGAACAGGGTGGTCCAGATCACGATGCGGTCGGCCGGCTCGGTGCGCGAGAGCTCCTTGATCTGGATCGCGACGATGCCGCTGAGCACCGCCGCGGCCACCGCCACCAGCATGCCGGGGCTGAACTCGCCGGTGCCGGGCCGCAGGATCACCAGCACGCCGATGAAGCCCAGGGCGACCGCCGTCCAGCGCCGCGCGCGCACGGTCTCGCCGAGAAACAGCACCGCGGCGATGGTGACGAAGATCGGCGTGGAGTACGACAGCGACACCGCCTGCGCGAGCGGCAGGTGGCCGATCGCCCAGAAGCCGCAGAACATCGAGGCCACGCCGATCACGCAGCGCAGGACATAGCGTGGCAGCTGCGTGGTGCGCAGGAAGCCCAGCCCGCGCCCGGGGCGCAGCAGCAGCGGCAGCGCGGCAAGCAGGCCGAAGAGGTTGCGGAAGAACGCGATCTCGAAGGTGTGCAGGCTTTCGGAGGCCAGCCGGATCGCGATCACCATCAGGGCGAACAACAGGGTGCTGCCCAGCATCAGCAGGGCGGCGCGTGCCGGGGTGGAGATGGCTGCGCGCGCCGCGGACATCATGCCGGCCAGCTGGCGCCGACGATGCGCGGCTCGGGTTCGAGCGCCACGCCGAAGCGCGCCTGCACCGAATCGCGGATGCGGACGGCGAGGTCGAGCAGCTGGCGGCCAGTGGCAGCGCCGTGGTTGACCAGCACCAGTGCATGGCCGGCCGACACGCCGGCATCGCCATCGCGATGCCCTTTCCAGCCGCAGGCCTCGATCAGCCATGCCGCCGACAGCTTGCGCCGGCCGGGATCGCCGGCGGGATACAGCGGCAGGTCGGGATGCGCGGCCACCAGGGCCTGGGCCTGGGCGGTGGCCACCAGCGGGTTCTTGAAGAAACTGCCGGCATTGCCGATGCGCGCGGGGTCGGGCAGCTTGCGCCGGCGCAGGCGGAGCACCGCCTCGCCGACATCGGCCGGGGTGGGAGTGACGATTCCCATCGCCGCGAGTTCCTCGCCCAGCCCGGCATAGCCCAGGCGCGGCGTGGCGTGGCGCGACAGTGCGAAATCCACTGCGGTGACGATCTCGCGATCCGGTGCACGCTTGAAGCGGCTGTCACGGTAGGCGAAGGTGCACTCGTCGTGGTCGAGCTTCACCGGTGCACCGCGTTCGCGGTCGAATGCCGTCACCGCGACGATGCGCTCGCCCACTTCGACGCCATAGGCGCCGATGTTCTGGATCGGTGCGGCGCCGACGGTGCCGGGAATCAGGGCGAGGTTCTCCAGCCCCCCAAGCCCCTGCGCCAGCGACCACATCACCAGCGCATGCCAGTCGACGCCCGCCTCGGCGCGCACCACCACATGGTCCGGGTCGCGCCCGTCGACGATGTCGATGCGCGCGCCGCGCAGGCGCAGCAGGGTGCGGTCGGGATCGCCGGCGAACAGCAGGTTGCTGCCACCGCCCAGCACCATTGCAGGTGCGGAGGCATCGCCCAGAAGGCCCGCCGCCAGCAGCGCGGGCAGGGCGTCCGCATCGTCCACCTCGACCACCTGCGGTGCACAGGTGTCGATGCCGAAGGTGTTGGAACTGCGCAGCGACACGCGCTGCAGTACCCGGTAGCCCGTGGTCATCGTGCTCAGGCCGGCGGCAGGTTGCCGATGCTCGGTGCTTCCTTGCGCCGGCGGATCGCCGCGGCGCATTCGTGCACGAGCGCGGGGCCACGATAGACCAGGCCCGAGTACAGCTGCACCAGCGAGGCACCGGCAGCGACCTTCTTCACCGCGTCGGCGCCGCTCATGATGCCGCCCACGCCCACCAGCGGGATGGACTCCGGCAACCGGGTCCGCAGCATGCGCAGCACGGCGGTCGCCTTGTTCATCAGCGGCTCGCCGGACAGCCCGCCGGTCTCGCGGGCCAGCGCGTGCTGCTGCACCGCGATGCGCGACACCGTGGTGTTGGTGGCGATCACGCCATCCACCTGCAGCTCCCGCAGCACGCGGGCCGCGGCGTCGATGTCGTCGTCGGACAGGTCCGGCGCGACCTTGACCAGCATCGGCACCCGGCGCCCGTGCTGCGCGCCGAAGCGTTCCTGCGCCTCGCGCAGGGTGCCGACCAGGCGCCGCAGCGACTGCTCTTCCTGCAGCTCGCGCAGGCCCGCGGTGTTGGGCGAGGAGATGTTGACGGTGATGTAGTCGGCCAGCGGGTAGACGCGCTCCATGCAGTACAGGTAGTCGTCGGCCGCGGATTCGTTCGGGGTGTCCCTGTTCCTGCCGATGTTGATGCCAAGCAGGCCGCCCTGGCGCTTCGCGCGGCCCACGTTGGCGACCAGCGCGTCGACGCCGCCATTGTTGAAGCCCAGCCGGTTGATCACCGCGTTGTGTTCGGGCAGCCGGAACATGCGCGGCTTCGGGTTGCCCGGCTGCGGCCGCGGGGTGACGGTGCCGATCTCGACGAAACCGAAGCCGAGCGCGAACAGCGCGTCGATGTGTTCGCCGTTCTTGTCGAGCCCGGCCGCGAGCCCCACCGGATTGGGAAAGCGCAGGCCGAAGGCCGGGGTCGGCAAGGGCCTGACCCTGCGCGCCAGCAGGCCGGTGGTGCCGGTCCGGTAGGCCAGGTCGAGCGCGGACAGGGCCAGCCCATGTGCGCGTTCGGCATCGAGGGAGAACAGCAGGCGGCGGCCGAGTGGATACATGCGGCTCAGGGCTCCGCGCCCATGGGCATCGGGATCGCGGAAACGCCCGGACCGGCCACCGTCAGGCCCATGCGGAAAGCCATGCCAGCCCGCCGAACAGCATCAGCATCAGGGCCACCAGCACGATGCCCAGCACGATCCCGAGCCATCCCAGCACCAGGCCGGCGATCGCCAGACCGTCGCCTTCCATCGCCTGTGGCGCGCGCCGGATCTCCGCACGCGCGATATGGCCGGTGACCACCGCCACGATCGCACCGAGGCCGGGCAGCAATGTCCAGCCGAGGATCCCGAACACGAGGCTCAGGACCGCGAGCACACTGGTCTGGCGTGGCGTTGCATCCATGTCCGGCTCCTGTGGCGTGGCGACCCGGAGGGCCGCGGTGGCCTATCGTACTGCGGCCCGCGCGGGCCACGCGCAGGCGGCGACCGCCCACGCCCGGCCCTGGCGCGGCATGATCAGAGATCGAACCTGATGCCCTGCGCCAGCGGCAGGTCGTTGGAATAGTTGATGGTATTGGTCTGCCGGCGCATGTACGCCTTCCACGCATCCGAGCCCGACTCGCGCCCGCCACCGGTTTCCTTCTCGCCGCCGAACGCACCGCCGATCTCCGCGCCCGAGGTGCCGATGTTGACGTTGGCGATGCCGCAGTCCGAACCCCACGCCGAGAGGAACTGCTCGGCCGAACGCAGGTCGGTGGTGAAGATCGCCGACGACAGGCCCTGCGGCACGTCGTTCTGCATCTCGATCGCCTGCTCGAGATCGGAATACTTCATCACGTAGAGGATCGGCGCAAAGGTTTCGGTCTGCACCACTTCGGCATCGTTGGTGAGACCGGTGATGATGGTCGGCAGCACGAAGTTGCCCTTGCGCTCGGTCAGCGCCTTGCCGCCGACGGCCACGGTGCCGCCGGCCGCCTTCGCCTTGCCGATGGCGTCGAGGTAGGCCTGCACGGCGTCCGGGCTGTTGAGCGGGCCCATCAGGTTGGCCGGGTCGGTGGGGTCGCCGATCTTCTTCTCCACCTGCCCATAGGCCGAGACCAGCTTGGCGAGCACGTCGTCGTAGATCGACTCGTGGATGAAGACCCGGCGCGTGGTGGTGCAGCGCTGGCCGGCGGTGCCAACCGCGCCGAACACGATTGCCGGGATCGCGAGCTTCAGGTCGGCGGAGGCCTCCACGATCATCGCGTTGTTGCCGCCGAGTTCCAGCAGCGAGCGGCCCATGCGACGCGCCACGCGCTCGCCCACCTGGCGACCGACCTTCGTCGAGCCGGTGAAGCTGATCATCGCCACGCGGCGGTCATCGACCATGCGTTCGGCCAGGCCGTTGTCGGTGTCGTTGAAGAGGAAGAACAGATCGGGGAAGCCGCCCGCCTTCAGCGCTTCGTTGCAGATGCGCATCGAGGCGATCGCCGACAGCGGGGTCTTGCCCGACGGCTTCCAGATCGAGATGTCACCGCACACCGCGGCGACGAACGAGTTCCACGCCCACACCGCGACCGGGAAGTTGAATGCGGAGATGATCCCGACCAGGCCGATCGGATGCCACTGCTCGTACATGCGGTGGCCCGGGCGCTCGGAGTGCATGGTCAGGCCGTAGAGCTGGCGCGACAGGCCGACGGCGAACTCGCCGATGTCGATCATCTCCTGCACCTCGCCGTCGCCTTCCGGCTTGGACTTGCCCATTTCCAGCGCGACCAGCGAGCCCAGCGCGTCCTTGTGCGTGCGCAGGGCGTCGGCGCACAGGCGGATCGCCTCGCCGCGGCGCGGTGCAGGCGTTTTGCGCCAGACCTTGAAGGCCTCCTGGGCGCGCGCGACGATCGTCTCGTACTGTTCCGGCGTGCTCGCGCTCACGCGCGCGAGGACCTCGCCGGTGCTGGGGTTGGTCGGCTCCAGGATGCCTGCACCGTCGCCCGTGGCCCATTCGCCGCCGCCGAGGAAGGTGCCGGATTCGCTGTTGCCGAGGCCGAGCGCGCTGAGGACGGGATGGGTCATGAAGTGCTCCTGGAACGGGACATGGGGACACACGGCGCCGGGCAGGCCGGCGCGACGGCAGGATGCCGGTGCGATTGCAGCTGGTGCCCCCGGCGCGATTCGAACGCACGACCTTCCCCTTAGGAGGGGGACGCTCTATCCAGCTGAGCTACGGGGGCAGACCGGCGATTTTCTCATGCCCGGGCCATTTGCCCAAGCGCAGCGTCCACGGCCTTTGCACGCGACGTGTGGCCCCTTGGCGGCACCGCTGCCCGCAGTGAACGATTCCGACCGCACCGATGCCGACCGAGCTGCTCGACTACACCCGCAGGGTGATCATCTTCGTGGCCATCGTCGCCCTTGCGTTCGTGCTCGCGAAGCTCTCCCACGTGCTGGTGCTGGTGTTTGGCGGCGTGGTGCTGGCGGCGGTGCTGCTGACGCTGACCGGCCTGTTGCGGCGCGTGGTGCCGCTGCCGCATGGCGTCGCGCTCGCCGTGGTGCTGGTGTTGCTGATCGGCGGGCTGACGACGCTGCTGGCGCTGTTCGGCGCACAGGCGGCCGGCGAACTGGTCACGCTGGTGGAAACCCTGCCTGCCGCGGCGCAATCGTTCCAGGACTGGGTGGACACCACGCGCCTGGGCCCGATCATCCACGAGCAGATCGACGCACTGCGCGGCAACGTCAGCCGGCTGATGGGCACCGCCGGGGCGATGGCGATGTCGCTGACCAGCGGGCTGCTGGAACTGTTCCTGGTGCTCGTTGGCGGCATCTACATGGCGGCGCAGCCCCATCTGTACCGCAGCGGGCTATTGAAGCTGGTGCCGCGTTCGGTGCGCCTGACCACCGCCGAGGCCCTCGACGCCAGCGGCCGTGCGCTGCAGCTGTGGCTGGGCGGGCAGCTGGTCGCGATGCTGCTGGTCGGCGCGCTGACCGGCATTGCGCTGTGGATGCTCGGCGTGCCGGCGGCTTTCGCACTTGCGCTGATCGCCTTCCTGCTCGACTTCGTGCCGATCATCGGCCCGATCGTGGCGGCCGTGCCCGGCATCCTGCTCGGCTTCACCGTAAGCCCGAAGATCGGCCTGGCCACGCTGGTGGTCTACGTCGTCATCCAGCAGATCGAGAGCAACGTCATCCAGCCGCTGATCCAGCAACGTGCGGTCGAACTTCCGCCCGCGCTGCTGCTGTTCGCGCTGTTCGCGTTCGGTGCGCTGTACGGGCTGCCGGGCCTGCTGCTGGCCGCGCCGCTGACGGTGTTCGTCTACGTGCTGGTGAAGAAGCTCTACGTGCGCGAGCTGCTGGATACCGAGACCTCGGTGCCGGGCGAGGACGAGCAGGCTGCTGCCGGGCGTTGAAAGAGAAAGGCCCGGTTCCTGCGAACCGGGCCTTCCGGGTATGTGGTGGAGCCAGGGAGGATCGAACTCCCGACCTCGTCATTGCGAACGACGCGCTCTCCCAGCTGAGCTATGGCCCCACGGATACATCAGCGACGGGCCATTATACGGAGCGGCCGGCAGCCGGCAAGACGTCGCCCAGCAGCGGCGAGATCACCGGTTCGAGCTCGGCGCGCCGCCAGCCGGAGAGCGCCCGCGGCCATTCCCCGCGCTCCAGCAGTGCTTCCAGCCAGCGCCGGGAGGCCAGCACGCCATCGGGCAGGCCGAGCTCGGAAGAGCGCGCGGCCACCGCATCCTGCAGCCGCTTGAGGGCCTTGCGGTCGACCTCCTCGGTCCGCGGCGGCGGTGCCTCGGCCTCGTCGGGCAGCGGGGTCTGCAGCGCATGCTGGATCTGCATGGCCAGCTTGCGAGGCGACTTGGGGTGCCGGTCGAGCACGCGCTGCAGCTCGCTGGCATCGGCGGGCGGATCGCGGGCGAGCAGGGTGGCGAGGTCATTGTCGAGCACCCAGCTGCGCGGACGGTCGCGTTCGCGCGCGAACTGCTCGCGCCAGCGCAGCAGGCGCAGCAGGCGGTGCTGGGCGGCCGCGTCCAGGTGCTGGGCGGCGCGCAGCGACAGGTGCGGCCAGCGTTCGATCGCGTCGCTGTCGGCCAGCTGCACCTGGCGTGCGCAGTCGGCATCGAGCCAGTCGCGCCGGCCAAGCGTGGCCAGGCGCTCGTCCAGATGCTGGTGCAGCGCCTCCAGGTGGCGCACGTCGTCGGCGGCATAGGCCAGCTGCGAGTCCGACAACGGGCGGCGCATCCAGTCCGAGCGGGTCTCGCCCTTGGCCAGCGTCTCGCCGGTGACTTCCTGCACCAGCTTCTGGTAGCCGAGGCCCGCGGCGATCCCCGCCATCGCCGCGGCCACCTGGGTGTCGAACAGCGGCGTCGGCACCGCATCGCAGGCGTGCTTGAAGGCGATGAGGTCCTCGCCGGCACTGTGCATCACCTTGAGCACCGCCGGATCCAGCAGCAGCGGCCGCAGCGCGTCGGTGATGCCGGGGACCAGCGGGTCGATCAGCAGGATGTCGTCGTCGATCGCCAGCTGCACCAGCGCCAGTTGCGGCCAATAGGTGCGTTCGCGGATGAACTCGGTGTCCAGGCCGACGCGGGCAGGCGGGCGGGCGAGTCGGGAGGCAAGGGTCTGTGGATCGTCGATCCACTGGATTCGGGGTTCGGGCATCGCCCCAGTGTAGGCCTTCGCGGCCGCTCCACGCAGGTTCGCCGCCGACCGGGAGATACTGCGCCCTGCGGCCGGCGCGATTGACCGCGTGGCGGGCGGCCCCTACCGTCCGCCGTTCGTCCCCCTACCCGGTGCCTGGAGCCCCGCTTGCGTCTTCGTCCCCTCCTCGTGATTCCGCTGGTCGTGCTGCTGTGCGCCGCATGCGCGCGCGACGCGGAAACCCCGCTGGCGGAGGAGCAGGCGACGGCCGTGGATGCCACGGGCAGCGTCACCATCAGCGCGCACGAGGCAGGCGCTGCCGCGCTGAGCTGGCAGCGTCCGCGGGTTGAGCTGGCGGAAGCGGACGACATCGCGCAGGCGCGCGAGCGTGCCGGCGAAGCGCTCGACGCTGGCGACCTCTACGAAGGCGAGGACGCGGCGATCCCGCTGTATCTGGCCCTGCTCGAACGCGACCCGGATGACCGCGACGCCCGCCGTGGCCTGGACGCTGCGCGCACGCGGCTGATCGCCCTGGGCGACGACGCGCTTGCGCAAAGCGGCGACGACCCGGATGCCCTGCGCAATGCCCACCGGGTGGCGGCGGTCGCGCGCGACGTGTGGCCGCAGGACGAGCAGACCCAGGGCTACCTGCAGCGGCTCGATCGCGCCGACCACCTGTGGGAGCTCAACCGGCTCGCCGAGGCGGACCTGGCGCAGGACCGGCTCGGCGAATCCGGTGAGGGCGCGCTGCCGAAGCTGCGCGAGGCGCTGGAGCTTGCCCCCGGGCAGCCGCGCGCGATGCAGAACCTTGCCGCGGTCGAGAGCGCGCTGATCCGCCGCGCCGAGGCCGCTGCCGCCAGTGGCGACTTCGACAGCGCCGGGCAGTGGCTGGAACACGCCGCGGTGCTGCGCCCGGACATCGACACCGTGCCCGACGCGCGCGAGCGGATCGCGCGCATGCGCACCCTGCGCATCGCCCGCCTGCGTGACCAGGGCGTGGCCGCGCTGGCCGGGGAGGACGGCATCGCCCAGGCGCGTGCGCACCTGGCCGAGCTGCTGCGCATTGCCGAGCCCGGCGATCCCGCGGCGGTGGACCTGCGCGAGCGCATCGATCTTGCCGTGCACTACGGCCTGTTCCGCCCGGGCCAGGTATTCACCGATGCGCTGGGCAGCGGCGGCCGCGGCCCGCGGATGGTGGTGATCCCGCACGGTGCCTTCACCATGGGTGCGCCCGAGAGCGAGCCCGGTTCCACCGACGCCGAGCGACCGCAGCGCAATATCCGCTTCGACCGCGGCTTCGCGATGGCGGTCACCGAAGTTACCGTGGGCGAATATCGGCGCTTCGTGAACGCCACCGGGTACCAGACCCGTTCGGCCCGTCGCGGCTTCTCGATGGTGTACGACGAGCGCAGCGGCAACTTCGTCCGCCGCAGCAATGTCGACTGGCGCCACGACCATCTCGGTGCGCCCGCGGCCGACACTGCGCCGGTGCTGCACGCCAGCGCGGTGGACGCCGCGGCCTATGCCGACTGGCTGTCGCAGCAGAGCGGCCAGCGCTACCGGCTGCCGAGCGAGGCCGAGTTCGAGTACGCCCTGCGCGCCGGCACCGACACCGCGTTTGCCTGGGGCGATGGCCGCGACGTGCCCGCGGGCGTGGGCAACCTGACCGGCAGCGAGGACCGCTCGCCCTCGGGCCGGCAGTGGAGCAACGCGTTCGCCGGCTACGGCGACGGCTACTGGGGCCCGGCGCCGGTCGCCAGCTTCGTCGCCAACCGCTGGGGCGTGCACGACCTGGCCGGCAACGTCAGCGAGTGGGTCGCCGACTGCTGGCACGAGAACTACCGCCGCGCGCCGGCCGATGCCACGCCGTGGGTGAATCCGGGCTGCCGCACCCATGTCATCCGCGGTGGCTCGTGGGCGAGTGCACCGGAGCAGGCGCGCTCGGCGTGGCGCGCGCCCGCGCAGCGCGACACCACCAACGCACGCCTGGGCTTCCGCGTGGTCCGCGATCTCTGATCCGCGACCGCATCCTCACCGCGTCTTGCCTGCCCGGCGTGATACATCGGCGCGCATCCCGCGCCAGAGACGAGACACCACCATGCGACAGGACCCGTTCTCCCGACAGTCGGACCCGCGCCGCCGAGGCCGCCGTGGGGGCGGCCTGCGCCTGTGGATCCTGCTGCTGTTCGCCGGCTATGGCGTCTTCTACTACTTCTCCAACCAGGTGGAGGACCCGGTCACCGGACAGAAGGTGCTGATCGACCGCAACCTGTCGGCCGAGGACGAGAAGGCGCTGGGGCTCGAGGCTTACCAGCAGATCCTGCAACAGGAGCGCCCGGTGGATCCGTCGCTGCCGATCGCCCGCGAGGTGCAGTCGATCGCCGATCGGCTGATCGCCAAGGTCGACGTCGTCGAAGCGGCACTGGCCGCCGAGCACGGCATGCAGCCGACGCGGTTCTCGCAGAGCTTCGACTGGGAGGTCAACGTGATCGAGTCCGACCAGGCCAATGCGTTCTGCCTGCCGGGCGGCAAGATGGCGGTGTATACCGGCCTGGTTCCGGTGGCGCAGAACGAGGACGCGATGGCGGTGGTGATGGGCCACGAGATCGCCCATGCGCTGCTGCGCCACGGCGCCCAGCGGATGGCGCAGCAGCGGTTGAGCCAGGTCGGGCAGATGGCCGGCGCGATGAGCGGCATGGATCCGCAGCAGCAGCAGATGGTGATGGCGGCGATGGGCTACGGCTACCTGCTGCCGTATGCGCGCAAGCACGAGACCGAAGCCGACGAGGTCGGCCTGATGCTGGCCGCGGCCGCCTGCTTCGACCCGCGCGAGGCGGTACCGCTGTGGGAACGGATGGGCGAGGCGTCGGGCGGGCAGGCACCGCCGGAGTTCTCCTCGACGCACCCGAACCCGGGCACCCGCATCCAGAACCTGCAGGCGCTGATGCCGCGCGCGCTGGAGTACCGGGAGCGTTTCTGCGAGCAGGCGATGTAGGGCTGCACGCGCGGCCGCTGGCCTGCGCGTCGCCGCTCAGAAGCTCATGAACAGCCCGCCGTTGACCGGCAGGTTGGCGCCGGTGATGAAGCCGGACTCCTCCGCGGCGAGAAACGCGACTGCGCGTGCGATCTCGTCGGGTTCGCCGAGCCGGCCGACCGGCACCCGGTCGACGATGTCCGCGCGGATCGCGTCGGGCATCGCCGCCACCAGCGCGGTGGCGCAATAGCCCGGCGACACCGTATTGACGGTCACGCCCTTGCGCGCCACTTCACGCGCCAGCGCCATGGTGAAGCCGTGCATGCCGGCTTTGGCCGCGGAGTAGTTGGTCTGGCCGAACTGACCGGTCTGCCCGTTGACCGAGGCGAGGTTGACGATGCGCCCGAAGCCGCGCGTGACCATGCCATCGACCGCGTGGCGGCACAGGTTGAACACGCTGCCCAGGTTGACGTCGATCACCGCGTCCCACTGCACGCGGTCCATCCGGCGCAGGGTCGTATCACGGGTGATGCCGGCGTTGTTGACGACGATATCGAGCGCGCCATGACGCGCCTCGGTGTCGGCGACGAAGCGCGCACAGGCGTCGAAGTCGGACACGTCGAGCACCGCCGTCCCGACATCCAGTCCCTGCATGGAATGTTCGAACGCGATGTGGCGTTCCGGTGGACCCTCGAGGTCGGCGGCGATGACCCGGCAACCGGCCTGCGCCAGGTGCCTGCAGATGGCACTGCCGATACCGCCAAGGCCGCCGGTCACGACGGCCACGCGTTGTGCACTCATGCAATCAGACTCGTATGGGCGGTACTGCGGCAGCACGCCGCCGCACCGCATCAGCTTGGATCGGATCGGGCGCGGCTCAGCGGCCGCGCTTGTCGGCGGGCTTGTCGGGACCGGTGCCGGGGGCGCGGCCGACACTGCCGACCAGGTTCTTCTGGAAGTCCTGCCACATTTCCAGGTTGCGCTCGGTGAGCCGGTTCATCATCGTCCACGGAGTCTGCCCGAGCAGACCGCTGACCTGCTGGCGGAACTGGGTCTGCTGGTCGAGGAACACCTGCATCGAACGCTCGAGATAGGTCGCCATGAAACCCTGCAGCGGATCCCCGTAGAAGCGGATGATCTGGCTGAGCAGCTGGGTGGAGAGGATCGGCTGACCTTCCTGCTCGTGCTCGGCGATGATCTGCAGCAAGACCTGCCGGGTCAGGTCCTGGCCGCTCTTGGCATCGCGGACCTCGAAGTTCTCGCCGTCGATGATCAGCTGGCGGACATCCTCGATCGTGATGTAGCTGGAGATCTCGGTGTCGTAGAGCCGGCGGTTCGGATACTTCTTGATGATGCGGAGGTCGCTCATGGGACCCTGTGGCCTGGCCGTGTTGCCTCGCAGCATGGCCCAGCACGTGGACCCGCGCAACCGCGCCATGCATTGCTGCGATGGCGGTTGCGCGGGCGTTCGCGATCACCAGCCCATGTACTGGCCGCCGTTGGCCGAGAGGTTGGCGCCGGTGATCCACGCGGCCTCGTCGGGCAGGAAGAAGGCCACCGCGTAGGCGATCTCGTCGGGCGTGCCGAGCCTGCCGGTCGGGATCTGCGCAACGATCTTCTCGCGCACCGCCTCGGGCACGGCCATCACCATGTCGGTACCGATGTAACCCGGCGAGACCGTGTTGACGGTTATGCCGAAGCGCGCATTCTCCTGCGCAAGCGAGATGGTGAAGCCGTGCATGCCCGCCTTGGCGGCGGCGTAGTTGGCCTGGCCGTACTGGCCCTTCTGGCCGTTGATCGAACTGATCTGCACGATACGCCCCCACTGCCGTTCGCGCATGCCCTCGATCACCGGGCGGGTGACGTTGAACACCGAGTTGAGGTTGGTGTCGATGACCTCGCGCCACTGGTCGGCGCGCATCCGGTGGAAGGTGGTGTCGCGGGTGATGCCGGCGTTGTTGATCAGGATGTCGACCGGGCCCAGGTCGCGCTCGACCTGCCGCACCATCGCCTCCGACTGCTCGGCCGATGCGACATCGCCGCGGGCGAGGGTCACGTCGCAACCGGCGGCGCGCATGTGTTCCTGCCATTCGCGGGCGCGGCCCTCGTCGCGGTAGTTGGTGGCCACGCGATACCCGGCCCCGTGCAGGCGCTTGCAGATGGCGGTTCCGATCCCGCCGGTTCCCCCGGTGACCAGGGCGACTCTTGCCGTCATCTTCGTTCTCCCCGCCACGCCACGTGGCTGCGGCCGATTCTAGGGTGCACCGATGTCGGCGACGTTGTGCGTTGCGGCGAGCGGTCCGCGCGGGATCCGTCCGGGCTCGAAGGCGGCGCTCGCCATCGCCAACCAGTCATGCGGATCGGTAGGCGTGGTGCGCAGTGGGCGCTGTCCGAGCAGTTGCCAGGCGCTCGCCAGCGCGGCGACGGGCTCGCGCTCGTCGAAGGGCAGGGCGTCCTGCGATTTCGACAGCTTGCGGCCCCGCGCATCGAGCAGCAGCGGCAGGTGCGCATATCGCGGCGACGCGAGCTGCAGCCGCTGTTGCAGCACGATCTGGCGGGCGGTCGAGCCCAGCAGGTCGGCACCGCGCACGATGCGGGTCATGGACTGCGCGCCGTCGTCGACCACCACCGCCAGCTGGTAGGCCCAGTAGCCGTCGGCCCGGCGCAGCACGAAGTCGCCGGTCACCGCATGCACGTCCTCGCTGACATGGCCCTGGATGGCGTCCTCGAAGGCCACGTGCGTGCCTTCCGGCACGCGCAGCCGGATCGACGGGTCGCGCCGGCGCGCGCCGGCCACGCAGTGGCGGTGGATGCCGTCATGCGCGGCCAGTGCGCTGCGGCTGCAGTGGCAGACGAAGGCGTCGCCCTGGTCGAGCAGGCGCTCCAGGGCCCGGGCGTACAACGCGCCGCGGGTGCTCTGGCGCAGCACCGGACCATCCGGGTGCAGGCCCAGGCGCCTGAGCGCGCGCAACTGCGCATCGGCGGCGCCGGGTACCTCGCGGGGCGGGTCGATGTCCTCGATGCGCACGTGCCATTCGCCCCCCGCATGGCGGGCGAACAGCCAGCTGCCCAGCGCGGCCAGCAGCGACCCGGCGTGCAGGCGGCCGGTGGGCGAGGGCGCAAAGCGCCCGCGGGGTAATGACGGGGTGGAGGACATGGGCGTGCGCGCAACCGGTGCTTGCCGGTCCACTTGAATTCCGGCCGGGTGGCATTATGTCGGCTCCAACGCGGCCCATGGGCCACGACCCCCCGATCTGGAATCCAATCCGATGTTCACCCGTATCGCCCTGTTCCTTGCCACCAACATCGCCGTGCTGGCGCTCGTCAGCATCGTCATGGCCATCTTCGGCATCGACCCGGCCACCAACGCGGGCCTGCTGATGTTCGCCGCCGTGTTCGGATTCGGCGGCGCCTTCGTCTCGCTGGCGCTGTCGAAGTGGACCGCCAAGCGCGGTACGGGCGCACACGTGATCACCCAGCCGGCCAACGAAATCGAGCGCTGGCTGGTCGAGACGGTGCGCCGCCAGGCCCAGCAGGCCGGTATCGGCATGCCCGAGGTCGCCATCTACGATGCGCCCGAGATCAACGCCTTCGCCACCGGCGCCAGCCGCAACAACGCACTGGTGGCGGTGTCGACCGGGCTGCTGCGCTCGATGACCCGCGACGAGGCCGAAGCGGTGCTCGGCCACGAGGTCGCCCACATCGCCAACGGGGACATGGTGACGATGGCCCTGCTGCAGGGCGTGCTCAACACCTTCGTGATCTTCCTGGCCCGCGTGGTGGGCCGCGCGGTGGACGGCTACCTCAGCGGCGGGCGCGACAACGGCGGGGGTGGCCTCGCCTATTTCGCCATCGTGTTCGTGCTCGACATGATCTTCGGCCTGTTCGCGAGCATGATCGCCATGTGGTTCTCGCGCCGCCGCGAATTCCGCGCCGACGTCGGTGGTGCGCAGCTGGCCGGCCGCCAGAAGATGCTCGCCGCGCTGGAGCGGCTGGGCCAGACCTATGGCCACAACACGCTGCCCAAGCAGATCGCCGCGTTCGGCATCAGCGGCGCACTCGGCCACGGCGTCAAGCGCCTGCTGATGAGCCACCCGCCGCTGGAGGAGCGCATCCACAGCCTGCGCAATGCCGACCTCGGCGAAAGCGACGGTGCGCGCCAGCGCGCGTTCTGACCCGCCGGTAACAGTCATGAAAAAGCCCGCCGGATGGCGGGCTTTTTTCTGCGTGCGCGTGGCTAGTCGAAATCGTAGTTCATGTGCGGGCCCGGCTCGGCCAGGAACATGCCCTGCACGTAGTCGATGCCGGCGGAGAACAGGATCGACATGCTCGATGCATCCTGCACCGATTCGGCGATGGTGCGGATGCCCAGTTCGCGCGCCTTCTCGGCGATCTCGCCCACACGGCGCTGGTTGTCGGCGTTCTGCGGCAGCTCTTCGGTGAAGCTGCGGTCGAGCTTGAGCAGGTGCGGCTGCAGGTGCGCGAGCAGCTGGAAGGAATCGAGCCCCACGCCGAAATGTTCCAGGGCGAGACGGCAGTCGTAACGGCCGATCGCGGCGGCGAAGTCGCGGGTCGCCTTGAGATGGGTGAACACCTTGGCTTCCGGCAGCTCGAGCACCAGGTATTCGCCCGGCACCTCGTGCTTGGCCAGCTGTTCGCCGATGTAGCGCACCAGGCTGTCGTCGTGCAGCGAGGCCTGGCTGATCTTCACCAGCAGGGTGGTCGGCTTGCCGGCGCGCATGCGCTCGCCGATCCGCGCGATCGCCTGGCCGACCACGTGGTGGTCGATTTCCCACAGCAGCCCATGCTCCTCGGCGATGTGCAGGAAGGTCAGCGGCGGCACCAGTTCGCCATCGCCGGCGTCCAGCCGCAGCAGCGTCTCGTACACGGCGCCGGTCTCGCCCTGCAGGTTGATCACCGGCTGGTAGTGCAGCACGAAGCCGTTGCGGTCCAGTGCGTCGCGCAGGCGCTCGACCCAGGCGCGCATGTGCTCTTCCTCGGCACGGTCGGCGGCGGCCGGGTCGAAGATCTCGTAGCGGTTGCCGCCCACCGCCAGCGACGAGGCCACCCCGGCATCCGCCCTGGCGAGCACCTGGCTGACGCTGGCGATCTTCTCGCCGATCTGCACGCCGCCGATGCTGGCGGTGACCACGCTGGAATGGCTGCCGATCTGGAAGACGTCGGCGGTGAAGGCGGCGAGGATCTTCTCCGCCAGCGCTACCGTCCGCGGATAGTCGGCGTCGCGCAGCAGTACCGCCAGGCGGTGCTCGGCGTAGCGCGCGGCCACGGCCTGGTCGCCGATCACCGAGCGCACGCGCTCGGCCAGCGCGGCGAGCATGTCGTCGGCCGAATCCAGGCCGATTTCCTGCAGCAGGCGCTGGTAGTGGTCGGGCTCGATCAGCAGCAGGCCGTGCTGGTGGTTGTCCGCGGCCGATGCCGACACCGCGTCCTCGAGCAGGCGCAGGAAGGTCGGGCGGTTGAGCAGCCCGGTGACCTGGTCGCGCTTGCGCAGTTCCTCGACCTGGCGGGCGAGTTCCGGGTCGACCTCGGCGCGGCGGAAGATCACCTGCAGACAGGGCTCACCCTCGTACTGGGCCGGGGTGAACTCCATCGTGGCGGGGAAGGCGTTGCCTTCGATGTCGCGCGCCTGCAGCTCGTAGTGCGGCGGCGGCGGCTCACCCTTGGACAGGTTCTTCAGCAGCTGCTTGAAGTCGTCGACGTGCTGCGGACCCACCATGTCCAGCAGCGACATGCCCTCGACGTCCTCGAAGTCCTGGTAGCCGAACATCTCCAGGTACGCCGCGTTGGCGCGGATATGCATGCCTTCGTGGATATAGGCGATCGGTTCGCGCGAGGAGTCGATCAGCGCGTCGCAGCGGCGCTCGGTCTCGCGCACGCGCGCTTCCAGCCGGCGCAGCGAGCGGCGTGCCTCCAGATCGGCCCATTCGCTCTTCACCAGCGACAGCAGCACCGCCGGCCTGTGGCGCGGCACGATGCGTCGCGCGCCGAGCGCCAACGCGTCGAGGAAACCCGCCTCGTCGATGTTCTCCATCACCGCCATCAGCGGGATGTCCTTGCCGCTGGCCTGGACGCGCTGCGCCACTTCCGCAAGCGGCAGCGCCGCGGTGCGCCGCGAGGCGAGCACCAGGTCGATCGGCTGGCCGCCCAGGGCGGCGTCGAGTTCCTCGAGGGTCGCCGGCCGCAGGGGCCGGACCGCGATGCCCGCGTTGCGCAGACCGCTGACGATCGCCTCGGCGTCCTCGACGCTGTCGTCGACGATCACCAGGCGCAGCGCGTTGTCCTGTCTTGCCATGCATCCCTCCCCGGAAGCCCGGGGTTTATGCCATGCGCCGGGCTGCGGCGTCCATCGATCCGCGCGTCAGAGCGGCCGCTTCGAGCGGTCGCCCGCGACCTCGCGCACCAGTCGCGGCACCAGGTACCCCGGCAGGTGGTCGCGCAGCGCGGCGTGCAGGGCCAGGGCGCGCGCGTCCTCCACCTCGAAATGGGCCGCACCGGCGACCCGGTCCAGCTGGTGCAGGTAATAGGGCAGCACGCCGGCCTCGAAACCGCGTTCGCTCAGCGCGGCCAGCGCATCGAGTGAATCGTTGACCCCGCGCAGCAGCACCGCCTGGTTGAGCAGGGTGGCGCCGGTGGCGCGCAACCGCGCCATCGCGGTGCCGACGTCGGCATCGAACTCGTTGCCGTGGTTGGCGTGCACGACGACCGCCACCGGCCAGGGCAGGGTGGCGATCCAGCCTGCCAGCTCGTCGTCGACCCGCTCCGGCAACACCACCGGCAGCCGGGTGTGGATGCGCAGGCGCCTGAGGTGCGCGAGTGGCGCCAGCGCGCGGGTGAGCTCGGCAAGCTTGGGCGTGGCCAGCGACAGCGGGTCGCCGCCGGAAAGGATCACCTCGTCGATACCCGGGTCGGCGGCGATCGCCGCCACCGCGTCCTGCCAGCCGCCGGCCGCGGCGGTTTCCTCGGCATACGGGAAATGGCGGCGGAAGCAGTAGCGGCAGTGCACCGCGCAACTGCCGGTGGCCACCAGCAGGGCACGGCCACGGTACTTGCGGATCAGGCCGCGGCCGGCACGGGCGGCGGCGTCGCCCACCGCATCCAGGTCGAACCCGGGCACCGGGCGCAGCTCGTCATCGAGCGGCAGCACCTGGCGCAGCAGCGGGTCGGCGGGATCGCCGTGGCGCATCCGCGCGACGAAGCTGCGTGGCACGCGCAGCGGGAACTGCGCGCAGGCGGCGTCGGGCACGCGTGCGGCCAGCGCGTCCAGGCCGAGCAGGCCGAGCAGTTCGCGCGGATCGCGGACCGCATCGCGCCAGGCCAGCTGCCATCGGCGCGGCTGCATGGGAAGTGGAGCTGCAGGTATCATGTCGGGCTCAGCGCGGCGCAAGGCGGCCGGGCGCAAACCGACATTCTATCTCCCGCGCAGGCGGGACCGCAGGAGCAGAGATGGCCAGCTACGGCATGAACGACGTCAAGAACGGGATGAAGATCCTGGTCAACAATGAGCCCGCGATCATCACCGACACCGAGTACGTGAAGCCGGGCAAGGGCCAGGCCTTCACCCGGGTGAAGTACCGGATGATCAAGTCCGGCCGCGTGCAGGAAGTCACCATGAAGGCCACCGACTCGGTCGATGCCGCCGACGTGGTCGACACCGACATGCGCTACCTGTACGCCGATGGCGAATACTGGCACTTCATGGACCCGGACAACTTCGAGCAGGTGCAGGCCGACAAGGCCGGCATGGCCGGCGCGGAGAAGTGGCTCAAGGGCGAAGAGGACTGCGTGGTCACCCTGTGGAACGGCACGCCGATCGCGGTGCAGCCGCCGAACTTCGTCGAGCTCAAGATCACCGAGACCGACCCCGGCGTGCGTGGCGACACCTCCGGCGGTGGCGGCAAGCCGGCCACGCTGGAAACCGGCGCCGTGGTGCGCGTGCCGCTGTTCGTCGGGCAGGACGAGGTGATCAAGGTCGACACCCGCTCGGGCGAGTACGTCAGCCGGGTGAAGTGACGGATCCGCAGCGGGCGCGAAGCGCCCGCGTCGCGGCCCCGTGATCCCTGCGCAGGCGGGCGCCGTGTCCCGGCCCGCCGCTGCGCGCGGCGGGCACTCGCGGCTTTTCCGGCCGCAGTGCCGCCCGCGTCGAGTCATCCTCCACCGCCCGCGTGCACGTGGCGCCGGCGGACTCCCAGGTGGTGAAAGCAATGACCCAGCCCCCCCGCGAACGCGTCGACCTCCTGATCGAAGCCGGCTGGGTGGTGCCGGTGGAGCCGCATGGCGTGGTGCTCGAGGACCACGCGGTCGCGATCCGCGACGGCGCCATCGTGGCGCTGCTGCCGCGCGTCGAGGCACAGGCGCGGTTCGAGGCCGCCGAGACCGTGACCCGCCCCGATTCGGCGCTGATGCCCGGGCTGGTCAACGCCCACACCCATAACCCGATGACCCTGCTGCGCGGGGTCGCCGACGACCTGCCGCTGAAGGTCTGGCTGCAGCAGCACATCTGGCCGATCGAGGCCGCGGTGATCGGCCCGGAGTTCGTTGCCGACGGGGTGACGCTGGCGATCGCCGAGATGCTTCGCGGCGGCACCACCTGCGTCAACGAGAACTATTTCTTCCCGGACGTGCAGGCGGCGGTCTACAAGCGCCACGGCTTCCGCGCCCGCGTCGGCCTGCCGGTGATCGACTTCCCGACCGCCTGGGCCAAGAGCGACGACGAATACTTCGCGCGTGCCGGCGAGGTGCACGACCAGTGGCGCGATGATCCGCTGGTGAGCACCGCGTTCGCGCCGCATGCGCCATACACGGTGAGCGATGCCAATTTCGAGCGCGTGCGGATGCTGTCCGACCAGCTCGACGTGCCCGTGCACCTGCATCTGCACGAGACCGCGCAGGAAGTCGAGCAGTCAATGGCCGAGCACGGGCAGCGCCCGATCGCGCGCCTCGACCGCCTGGGCCTGTTCAACGACCGCCTGATCGCTGTGCACATGACCCAGCTCACGGAGGCGGAGATCCATCTCTGCCGCGAACGTGGCGTCAGCGTCGTGCACTGCCCGGAATCCAACCTCAAGCTCGCGTCCGGCTTCTGCCCGGCCTGCGCGCTGGAACGTGCCGGGGTGAACCTCGCCATCGGCACCGACGGTTGCGCCAGCAACAACGACCTCGACATGTTCGGCGAGACCCGCACCGCGGCGATCCTGGCCAAGGCGGTGGCGCAGGATGCCGCCGCGCTCGATGCGGCCACCGCGCTGCGCGCGGCCACCCTGGGCGGCGCGCGTGCGATCGGGCTCGACCACCTGGTCGGTTCGATCGAGCCGGGCAAGCAGGCGGACCTGGTGTGCGTGGATCTGTCCGCGCTCGAAACCCAGCCCTTGCATCACGTGCACTCGCAGCTGGTCTACGCTACCGGCCGCCACCAGGTCAGCGATGTCTGGATCGCAGGGCTCGCGCGTCTGAGGCGGCGCGAACTGGTGGATATCGATACCGCGGCGCTGGTTGCCAATGCGCGCCAGTGGCGCACCCGCATCGCCGCCCTCGGGCGCTGACGCCCAGCAGCGCAGGAGCATGCAATGACCGCGACCGCAAGCAATTACCGCCAGTCCGAGCTCGACAAGTTCGCCGCACTCGCCAGCCGCTGGTGGGACCCGGACGGTCCGCAGAAGCCGCTGCATGCGCTCAACCCGGTGCGCCTGGACTATGTCGCCCGGCGCGTGCCGCTGGCCGGGGCCCGGGTACTGGACGTCGGCTGCGGCGGCGGGCTGCTGAGCGAGGCGCTGGCCGGCGAAGGGGCACAGGTGACCGCGATCGACCTCGCGCCGGAGCTGGTGCGCGTGGCCCGGCTGCACGCGCGCGAAGCCGGCCTCGACATCGACTACCGCGAACAGGCGGTGGAGGCGCTGGCCGCGGCGGAACCGGGCAGCTTCGACGTGGTCACCTGCATGGAGATGCTCGAGCACGTGCCCGATCCGGGCGCGATCCTCGACGCCTGCGCGCAGGCACTCAAGCCCGGCGGCCGGCTGTTCGTGTCCACCCTCAACCGCACCCCGGCGGCGTTCGCGCTGGCGATCGTCGGTGCCGAGTACGTCGCCCGCCTGCTGCCGCGCGGCACGCATCGCTACGAGGACTTCATCCGCCCGTCGGAACTCGCCGCCTGGCTGCGCGACTGCGGGCTGGATCTCGAGGACGTGAGCGGGATGATGTACGAGCCCTGGCGCAACCGCGCGCGGCTGGTGTTGCGGACCGAAGTCAACTACCTCGCCTGCGCACGCAAGGCGGCGGCATCGTGAGCGGGCCGGGGCGCTTCCCGCGCACGGTGCTGTTCGACCTCGACGGCACGCTGCTCGACAGCGCGCCCGACATGCTCGCCACCGTCAACCGCATGCGCGCGCAGCGCAACCGGCCGCCGATGGCGCTGGCCGAGCTGCGCCCACACGTGTCCAAGGGCGCGCGGGCGATGTCGGCGGCGGCGTTCCCCGATGCCGATCTCGCCGAGCGCCAGGACATGGTTCCGGAGTTCCTGTCGATCTACCGCGAGGAGCTTGGCCGGCATGGCGGACCATTCGCCGACGTGCCGGCGCTGCTGGAAACGCTCGAGGCCGATGGGGTGACCTGGGGCGTGGTCACCAACAAGCCCGAATACCTGGCCAGCGAAGTGCTGCGCGCGCTGGACTGGCAGTTCCGCTGCAAGGTGCTGGTTGGCGGCGATTCCCTGGCCGAACGCAAGCCGCATCCGCTGCCGCTGCTGCATGCCGCCCGGACGCTGGGGGTGGAGCCTGCCGGCTGCGTGTACGTGGGCGATGACGAGCGCGACATCGAGGCCGCGCGGGCCGCGGGCATGCCGTCGGTGGTGGCGATGTGGGGCTACCGCCTCGGCGACGACCTGCCGCAGGACTGGGGCGGCGACGTGATGGTGGAACAGCCCGGGGAATTGCTGGATCCCGCGCGGTGGCCGCGCGCCGGCGGACATGACTGACGCCGGGGGCGGCGTGGGCGCCACCGACAACCGCGAGCCACCGGAAAGCTTCATCGCCAAGTTCCACGAGCGCTGGCCGGAGTGGGGTGTGGCGATCGCCTTCATCGAACCGGGCGGGCGCGACGCGCTGGAGGCCTGGCTTGCGCTGCTGCAGGAGTTCGCCGACGCCGCCTGGGGCGGCAGCCAGGCAGCGCCGGGGCTGGCGAAACTCGCCTGGTGGCAGGACGAACTGCTGGGCTGGTCGCGCGGCGCACGCCGGCATCCGCTTGCCCAGCGGCTGCGTGCCCAGTCGGTCGACTGGAGCGCGCTGGGGCACGCATTGAACGTGCTTCCCGCCAGCCGCGAAGCCACCGTCGACGGTGCGGCCACGGTGCTGGGGCCGCTGGCCGACGCCCTGGCGCAGGCGGAAGCCCGGCTGTCCGGGCAGGCAGTCGGTCCGCATGACACCTCGCTGCTGCTTGCGGTCCTGCTGGGCGAGCGTGCCCTGCGCCATGGCGATGCCGATGCAGCGCAGCGCGTCCTGGCGACCTGGCCCACGCGACGCGGTGCCGCCAGCCGCGGGCGTCGCATCCAGGCCGAACTGCTGCGTCGGCGGCTGCTGGCGCTGGCCAGGCGCAGGCCGCCGCAATCACTGGCCGCCTGGCGGACGCTGCTGCTGGCCTGGCGCGCGGCCCGCGGCTGAGGCCAGACGGCCCCTATCGCCTCGATTGGCTTCGGAATCCGCGACAACGCATCGTTGCGCGGGTAGCCGGATCCGCACCGTTACACTAGCGGCCCCCCATGCCGCACCCGGTGAACCGTGACCCAGCGCCTTGCCCCCGTCCTGCCCGATGTCGCCGACGATGCCGCCCTGGCTGCGCGCACGCTCGACTGGGTGGGCATGGACCGCATCGCGTTGCCGCTGCAGCTGCCGTCAGCGGACGGCCATGCGGCAGTGCAGGTGCCGGCCGAGGTGGACGTGGCCGTCGACCTGCGGCGGGCCGATACGCGCGGCATCCATATGTCGCGGCTTTACCTGCGCCTGCAGGATGCCTTCGCCGCGGAGCCGCTGAGCCTGTCGGGCCTGCGCCGCATCCTCGATGACCTGGTGGAATCCCAGCGCGGGCTGTCGGGCTCGGCCCGGGTGGTGATCCGTTACGAGCACCTGTTGCGCCGACGTGCGCTGGCCAGCGACAACGCCGGCTGGAAGCGCTACCCGGTGCAGCTCGAGGCCTCGGTCGCGGACGGCCGGTTCCGCGCCGTGCTCGGGTTCTCGGTCGAGTACTCCAGCACTTGCCCGGCCTCGGCGGCGTTGTCGCGCCAGCTCAACGCAGCGCGCTTCACCGGGGATTTCGCCGCAGCACGCCCGCTGTCGACCCAGGTGGTCGGCGAATGGCTGGCCTCGGAACGGGGGCTCGCGGCGACCCCGCACGCCCAGCGCAGCCGTGCCGATGTGCGGGTGGAGCTGCAACCGTCATTCGACGCCGGCCTGCCGGTCGAGGCGCTGGTGGATGCCCTGGAGGCCGCACTTGGCACCCCGGTGCAGACCGCGGTCAAGCGCGAGGACGAGCAGGCGTTCGCCCGCCTCAACGCCGAGAACCTGATGTTCTGCGAGGACGCCGCGCGCCGGGTCGCCGCCGCGCTTGCGGCCGACGCGCACGTGGCGCGCTTCGACGCGACGGTCTCGCATTTCGAAAGCCTGCACGCGCATGACGCGGTGGCGCGGGTGAGCGGCCCATAGGCGACGGGCCACGGGTCGCGTGGGGCAAGGCGGATAGAACAGGGCCCTGCCGCGGATGTCCGCGGATCGACGCAGCTGGTGCAGGGCGGTCATGGTGCCGGTCCGCGGATTGATCCGAGTCCAGCGGGCGGTGGCTCCGGACGTACGCCGCCACGTGCACCCTGCGCAGGGAAGAAGGGCGGCGCCGGCGGACCACGTCGACCGCCGGTCCGGAATCAGGGCGCGCGTTCGAGCACCAGCTGCGGGTCGATGCGCACGTCGAACCAGCTCATCCCCCAGTGCAGGTGCGGCCCGGTCGCACGTCCCGTTGCCCCCACGGCGCCAAGCACCTGACCCTGCTCGACACGGTCTCCCACCGCCACGTCGATGCGCGACATGTGCAGGAAGTTCGAACTGATGCCGTGGCCGTGATCGAGCAGCAGCGTGCCGCCGGTGAGATACAGGTCCGGCGCGGCGAAGGTGACGATGCCCGGGGCCGGCGCCCTGATCGGCGTGCCGGTGGGCGCGGCGATGTCCATGCCGGAGTGCGGGGAGCCGGGCTTGCCGTTGTAGACCCGGGCGCGGCCGAAACGCCCGCTGATGCGGCCTTCCACCGGGCGGATGAAGGGCTGCGCGAAGTCCGCGCGTGCATCGTCGCGCACCCGGGCGGCCGAGACCTGCGCCTGCTCGCGGCGGATGCGCTCGGCCACCGCCGGCGGCGGATCGACGGTGGCGGGCGGCACTCCATCCACCCGCTGCACCGGCCAGTCGCGCGCCAGCACCTGGATCGCCACCGGCTCCCGGCTGCCGTCGGGGCGGGTCACCGATACCTGCACCGGGCCGGCCTCGTCGCGGCCCACGCCCAGCACCACGCTTCCGTAACCGGTCACCCGCAGGGTGCGCCCGGCATGGGTGACCTGGCTGCCCGGGGGCACCTTGCCGATCACCATCGCGCCCTGCTGCACGCGGTCGGGAAACACCACGCGGTCGTCAGCGGCCCCGGCCAACGGCAGGGCTGCCAGAACGCCAAGGAGCGCGCCAGCGCATCGGCGCGCATGCGGCCGCGAGGCCGCCCTCAACGCGCGAACTCCAGCCGTTGTCCCGCCGGCGCGCCGGTCAGGCGCGTGCCATCCCAGGCCAGCGTGCCGTTGACCCAGGTGGAGGCGACGCGGCTGCGGAAGGTGGTGCCCTCGAAGGGCGACCAGCCGCACTTCGACAGCACCTGCTCGCGCCGCACCTGGAACGGGGTGTCCTCCACCAGTACCAGGTCGGCCCAGTAGCCTTCGCGCAGGAAGCCGCGTTCGCGCACGTCGAACAGCTGGGCCGGTGCGTGGGCGAACTTGCGCACCACGGTGGCGATGTCGAAGTGCCCTTCGTGCACGCGTTCGAGCGCCGCCGACAGCGCGAACTGCACCAGCGGCAGCCCCGACGGTGCGCGCAGGTAGGTCTGCTGCTTCTCGTCCCAGGTATGCGGGGCGTGGTCGGTGGCCAGCACGTCGATGACGTCGTCGGCGACCGCGCGACGCAGGGCGTCGCGGTCGGCCACGTCCTTGATGGCCGGGTTGCACTTGATCTGGTGGCCCAGCCGCGCGTAGTCGGGCCGCGCGAAGTGCAGGAAGTGCACGCAGGTCTCGGCGGTGATGCGCTTGCGCACGCGTCCGTCCGCATCCACCAGCGGGCCGCGCTCGAACAGCGCCAGCTCGTCGGCGGTGGAGATGTGCAGCACGTGCAGGCGGGTGCCGTGGCGGCGCGCCAGTTCCAGTGCCAGCCGGGTGGACTTGATGCAGGCCTCGCGCGAGCGGATGTCCGGGTGGCATTCGGCGGGGATGTCGTCGCCGTACTTCGCGCGGAACCCGTCCATCAGCGCATCGATGGTCGGCGTGTCCTCGCAGTGGGTGATGATCGGCACCGGGGTCTCGCGGAAGATGCCGTCCAGCGTGTCCGGGTCGTCGACCAGCATGTTGCCGGTCGACGCACCCATGAATACCTTGACCCCGGGCGCGGTGGCCGGATCGAGGCTGCGCACCGCGTCGAGGTTGTCGTTGCTGGCGCCGAGGTAGAAGCCGAAATTGGCATGCGCCCGGCCGGCGGCGCGCAGGTACTTGTCCTCCAGCGCACGGGCGTCGAGCGTCGGCGGGCTGGTATTGGGCATGTCCATGAAGCTGGTCAGTCCGCCGGCCACCGCCGCGGCGGACTCGCTGGCGATGTCGGCCTTGTATTCCAGCCCGGGCTCGCGGAAGTGCACCTGGTCGTCAATCATCCCCGGCAGCAGCCAGCGGCCGGCGGCATCGACGACGTGTTCGCCTTTGCGCGCGGACAGGCCGCTGGCGATCGTGGCGATGCGCCTGTTGCTGATGCGCAGGTCGGCATCGGTGACCGCGCCTTCGTTTACCAGGCGCGCGTTGACGATGAGGGTGTCGGTCATGGAGTGGAATCCGTGGGCGGCATCGGCACGGGGTCGTGCCCGCCAGGGTTCAGGGGGTGGCAGCGCGACAGGCGGCGCATGGCCAGCCAGCTGCCCTTGAGCGCACCGAAGCGCGCGATGGCGGTCATCGCGTACTCGGAGCAGCTGGGGACGAAGCGGCAGCGCGGGCCGAGCAGCGGGCTCACCAGGCGCTTGTACAGCCGCAGCAGGAGGATGAGGAAGCGGTCGATCACTGGATGCATGCGGCGTGATGGTGGGGGTCGTGCTCGGTTGCCGCTGCCGTCGGGGCAGGGTATAACACCCCGCTTTCCCAATCCAAGGGAACGAAAGGACGGATCGACGTGGCAGCGAAGAAAACCGCGAAAAAGTCCGCCACCGCGGCGGCGAAGAAGGCGCCCGCGAAGAAGGCCGTGAAGGCACCGGCGAAGAAGGCTGCGGCAAAGAAGATCGCCGCCACGAAGTCACCGGCGAAGAAGGCCCCTGCGAAGAAGGCCCCTGCGAAGAAGGCACCGGCGAAGGTCGCGAAGAAGGCGGTGGTCTCGAAGGTGACTGCCGCGAAGAAGGCCGCGCCTGCGAAGAAGGCTGCACCGGCCCGGAAGGCGGTGGCCAAGACCGCCGCAAAGGCGCCTGCGAAGAAGGTCGCCAAGGTGCCGGCCGGCAGGACCGCGGTGAAGAAGGCCGCGACGCCCGCGGTGGCGAGCAAGTCGGCCCCGGCGCGCAAGGCGGTTGCCACCAAGCCGATCGCGAAGGCCGCCAACGTCGCCCGCAAGCTGGCTCCGGCCGCGGCGGTCAAGGCCGAGGCGCCGGACACCACGAAGACCACCGCGTCGAAGGGCGCGAACAGGAACACCGCGCCCTCCGGCGCTCCCCAGGCCGCCAGTGCGGCCGCGAACCCGCGTCGGGCGGGCAAGGTCGCAGTGGCTGTCGCCGCTCGTCCGGCTCCTCCGGCGCCCAAGACGAAGTACAAGGTAGTGGAATACAAAACCGATCCCGAGACCGGCCGTCCGATCGTGCCGAAGGGTTATCGCCCCTCCCGCGAGGAGGAATACATGAACCCGCTCCACCTCGAGTATTTCCGCCAGCGCCTGATGCAGTGGCGGGCGGATCTCGTGGAGGAATCCAAGCAGACCATCGAAAACCTCAAGGAAGAAGTGCGCGACGTCGGCGACGAGGCCGAACGCGCCACCCGCGAAACCGAGAATTCGCTCGAGCTGCGCACCCGTGACCGCTACCGCAAGCTGATCGGCAAGATCGACAGCACGCTCAAGCGCGTCGATTCGGGCGAGTACGGCTACAGCGTGGACTCGGGCGAGGAAATCGGCCTGGATCGCCTCGAGGCGCGCCTGACCGCCGAGCGCACGATCGACGAGCAGGAGCGCTGGGAGCACCTGCAGAAGCAGATGGGCGACTGAACCACCACTGTAAGCGTCACCTCGACGGGCCCCGCACTGCGGGGCCCGTTGCGTTCCGGCACTGGAGGGAACAGGCGATCCGCCGAGCACGCCGGGTCGGCATCGCGCGGGGGACCGTGCCGATGGGACCGTCAGCGATCGCGTTCGCGCGCCAGTGGGCCGGCCTGCAGTTCGCGCAGGTCCAGCCGGCGCAGCCGTGGCGCCCGCCACGCTGCCGCGAGCGCGATCGAGATGGTGACGCAGCCGCCCAGCACCACCGCGGGCACGAGGCCCAGCAGCCGGGCCATCGACCCTGCGTAGAACGCGCCGAGCTCGTTGGACGAACCCACGAACAGGCCGTTGATCGATGACACCCGGCCACGCATCTCGTCGGGGGTGGCGAGCTGCAGGATCGTCGAACGCATGACCACCGAGACGCCGTCGCAGACGCCCGACAGCAGCAGGAAGAACGCCGACAGCCAGAACACCCGCGACAGCCCGAAGCCGATGATGCACAACCCGAAGCACGCCACCGCGAGCAGCAGGATGCGCCCGGCATTGCGCTGGATCGGGTTGCGCGCCAGCCACACGCCGACCGCCACCGCACCCAGTGCCGGTGCACCGCGCAGGATCCCCAGCCCTTCCGGGCCGTAGTCGAGGATGTCGTGGATGAAGGCCGGTGCCAGCGAGATCGCCCCGCCAAACAGCACCGCGAACATGTCCAGCGCCAGCGCACCCAGCAGGATCTGGTGGCCGAACACGAAGCGTGCGCCCTCCGCGATGCTGGAGAAGATCGGTGCACGCTGCAGCACCGGCGCGGGCTCGGTGACCTGCATGCCGGCCAGGGCGACGACCACGCCCAGTGCCAGCACCGCGGCGACGCCATAGGCCGACGCGGTGCCCGACCAGCCGACCAGTACGCCGCCGATCGCCGGGCCCAGCACCAGCGCCGACTGGAACACGATGCTGCCCAGGCTTGCCCCGCGCACGAACTGCGCGCGCGGCAGCACGCGGGCGAACAGCGCGTTGTAGACCGGTCCGAGGAAGGCCCGCACCATGCCGGTCAGCACTACAGCGGCGTAGATCGCCCACACGCCAGCGTCGAGAACGCCCAGCGTGAGCAGGGCCAGCAGCACCGGGGTCAGCGCCAGTCCAAGACCTGCGGCCATGCCCAGCCGCCGCCGCGGCAGGTGGTCGACCAGATACCCGGCGAACGGTGCCACGCAGAAGTACGGCAGCAGCTCGGCCAGGCCGATCAGGCCGAGCATCCACGGGTTGCGGGTGAGCTCGTAGACCTGCCAGCCGACGGTGACCGCGACCACCTGGTAGGACAGGATCGAACAGATGCGGTAGGCCAGCAGCCGGCGGAAGCCGGGATTGCGCAGCGGCGCCGCGCGACTGCTGTCGTCGGCGGCCGCAGGCTGCGCGGCGTCGCTCACGCCAGCGCGCGGTGCGCGGCGTTGCGGATCTCCGCCAGCAGTGCCGCCAGCCCGTTGCTGCGCGTGGGCGACAGGTGCCTGGCCAGGCCGATCGCGGCGATGTAGTCCGGTTCGGTCGCGGCGATCTCCTGCGCACTGCGGCCGGCGTAGACCCGCAGTGCGAGGAAGATCAGCCCGGAGACGATCGCCGAATCGCTGGTGGCGGCGAAGTCCAGCCGCGCCGCATCACCCGAAGGCACGATCCAGACCATCGACTGGCAGCCCAGCAGGCGGTTGTCCTCGGTCTTCCACTCTTCGGGGAACGGCGGCAGCTTGCGGCCGAGGTCGATCAGGTACTGGTAGCGCTCGGACCAGTCGCCGAAGAAGGCGAACTCGTCGCGGATCGCGGCCTGGGCATCCGCGGCGCTGGCTTCGAGGGGGAAAACGGTGTCGTTCACAATGTGCCTGTCGGTTCGGTGTCGCCGTGTGCATCGCGGGTCGCCCGTGCTGCGATCGAGCGGGCGCAACGCTGCAAGGCCGGTGCTCAGCCGCGCTTGCGGACCCAGCGTACGCCCTGCGGCGTGTCCTCCAGCTGCACGCCGTCGGCGGCGAGCTGGTCGCGGATGGCATCGGCGCGGGCGAAGTCGCGTGCCTTCTTGGCGGCGCTGCGTTCGTCCACCAGCGACTGGATGCGTGCATCGTCGTCGCCCGCGGCGCCGCGCCCGAACCAGTCGGCAGGCGATTGCTGCAGCAGGCCGAGCGCCAGGCCGGCGCCGAGCAGCCGCGCCTTCGCCTCGACACGTGCCTCGCCTTCGGCCTTGCGTGCCTCGCTACCGAGGCGCGCGAGTTCGGCCAGTGCCTGCGGGGTGTTGAGGTCGTCGTCGAGCGCAGCCTCGATGGCGGCGGGTATGCGTGGCGTCGCGTCGACGTCGGCAAGATCGCGCAGGGTGGCGTACAGCCGCTCCAGCGTGCGCGCCGACTGCTCGACCAGCGCATCCGACCAGTCCAGCGGCTGCCGGTAGTGCGCCGACAGCAGCGCATAGCGCAGTGCTTCGGCGGGATGCTGCTGCAGCAGGTCGCGGACCTTCTCGATGTTGCCGACGGACTTCGACATCTTGGCGCCCGACAGCGTCAGCATGCCGTTGTGCAGCCAGAACCTGGCGAACGGCGCACCGCCATGCGCGCATTCGCTCTGTGCGATCTCGTTCTCGTGGTGCGGGAACTGCAGGTCGACGCCACCGGCATGGATGTCGATGGTCCGACCCAGGTGCGCCGCCGCCATCGCCGAGCACTCGATATGCCAGCCCGGGCGCCCGCGGCCCCACGGCGAATCCCAGCCGGGCAGGTCGTCGGTGGACGGCTTCCACAGCACGAAGTCGCCGGGATCGCGCTTGTAGGGCGCCACCTCGACACGGGCGCCGGCGCGCATGTCCTCGATATCGCGGCGGGAGAGCTTGCCGTAGCCGTCGAAGCTCTCGACCGCGAACAGCACATGGCCCTGGGCGGCATAGGCGTGGCCGCGGTCCACCAGCTGCGCGATCATCGCCACGATCTCGGCGATGTGCGCGGTCGCTTCCGGCTCCAGGTCGGGTGGGGCCACGCCGAGCGCCGCCATGTCCTCGCGGTAGGCGGCGGCGAAGCGGTCGGTGATCGTCGAGATCGGCACGCCCTGTTCGCGCGCGGCGGCGTTGATCTTGTCGTCGACGTCGGTGATGTTGCGCGCATAGCGCAGCCCGCCGTGGCGGCGCCGCAGCAGGTCCGCCAGCACCCCGAACACCACCGGCCCGCGCGCGTTGCCGATATGCACGTAGTTGTAGACGGTGGGCCCGCACACGTACATCGTCGGGCAGGCGGGGTCCTGCGGCTCGAAGGCTTCGACGCGTCGGGTCAGGCTGTTGTGCAGGCGCAGGGTCATGGCGGTGCTTGCGGTAAACCCGGTGATTCTAACGGCCCGTCCCGGACCATGACAGCGATGATTCAGGCCGCGCACAGCGCCACGGCCTAAACTCCCTGAATTCGCGCCTTTCCTGGTTTCCATGCCGCAGCCGCTCCCGCATGCAACGCTCCTGTGCGCCGTCCTGGTGGTGGCGGCAGTCCCGTTGCCGGCATTGGCGCAGAGCGTGCATGGCAACCAGCGCGCGCAGCGCGATGCACAGATGGCCGCGCCACCGCAGGAGAACGTGCGGATGGAGTACGCCCGCGTGCTGAGCGCCGAGCCGGTGTACCAGGTGCTGCGCGCGACCAGCATGGTCGAGCGCTGCGATGCCTCCACGCCGGTGGCCGGCGAGGGCGAGCGGCGCGGCATTTCCCGGGTGGTCGGTGCGGTGCGCGACGTGCTCGGCCCGGGCGAGGAGGAGGCCGAGCGCACGCGTCCGGTCAATGGCAGTTGCCGGATGGTGCCGGTGGAGCGCGAATTCCGCCGGCCGATCGGTTACGAGGTCGACTACGTGCACAAGGGCGTGAAGTACCGCTCGCGGCTGCCGTACGACCCGGGCAACCGGGTGCGCGTGCGGGTCTCGGTGACCCCCGTCGTCGGCGCCGCCGCGGAATGACACCCACTCGTGACGCCCACTTGCCGCCCGCGCCCGCGCGTGCGAGGATGCCGCCCCTCATGAATCCGCTTCGCGCCGACGCCGAGATCCTCACATCCGCCTGGATGGCGGCTGGCATGACCTCGCGCGCGCGTCGACCGGAAGCCCACCACTCCGCTGGGTAGCCGGTACTCGTCGCTTTTTCGAGTTTCACCAGGACAGACCCAGCCCGAGCGCTGGGTTTTTTCGTTTTCGCACCATGCGCATGACGCGCATGACGCGCAGGCGCCGCAGCCGCGACGCACCACCTCCACCGGACCACGCCGATGTCGATCAAGCATTTCCTCAACACCCAGGACTGGAGCCGCGCGGAACTCGATGCGCTGCTGGCCGATGCCGCGCGGTTCAAGCGCGAGAAGCTCGGCGATGCGCTCAAGGGCCGCTCGATCGCGCTGGTGTTCTTCAACCCGTCGATGCGTACCCGCACCAGCTTCGAGCTGGGGGCCTTCCAGCTGGGCGGCCATGCCGTGGTGCTGCAACCGGGCAAGGACGCGTGGCCGATCGAGTTCGACCTCGGCACGGTGATGGACGGCGACACCGAGGAGCATATTGCCGAGGTGGCACGCGTGCTCGGCCGCTACGTCGACATGATCGGCGTGCGTGCGTTCCCGAAGTTCGTCGACTGGGCCTATGACCGCCAGGACGTCGTGCTGGAGTCGTTCGCGAAGTACTCGCCGGTGCCGGTGATCAACATGGAGACCATCACCCATCCCTGCCAGGAGCTGGCGCACGCGCTGGCGCTGCAGGAGCACTTCGGCACCAGCGACCTGCGCGGGAAGAAGTACGTGCTGACCTGGACCTACCACCCGAAGCCGCTCAATACCGCGGTGGCCAACTCCGCGCTCACCATCGCCACCCGGCTCGGCATGGACGTGACCCTGCTGTGCCCGGCGCCCGAGTACATCCTCGACGAACGCTACATGGACTGGGCCGAGGCCAATGTCGCCGAAAGCGGTGGGTCGCTGGCGATCAGCCACGACATCGATTCCGCCTACGCCGGCGCCGACGTGGTGTACGCCAAGAGCTGGGGCGCGTTGCCGTACTTCGGCAACTGGGGCCCGGAAAAGCCCATCCGCGAACAGTTCAGGCACTTCATGGTCGACGAGCGCAAGATGGCACTGACCAACAACGGCGTGTTCTCGCACTGCCTGCCGCTGCGTCGCAACGTCAAGGCCAGCGATGCGGTGATGGACTCGCCCAACTGCATCGCCATCGACGAAGCCGAGAACCGCCTGCACGTGCAGAAGGCGGTGATGGCGGCGCTTGCACGCCAGTAGCCGCCACCACGCCGCGCGATCCGTCCCTTTCCCCCTCCCCCGTTTCCTCCGAGACCTCCCATGTCGCAGCAGCCCGCGCCTTCTCCTGACGGTTCCTCCACCCGCGTCCCGCCGGCGCAGAGCCGTGACATCGTGCTCGCCTTCTCCGGCGGCCTCGACACCAGCTTCTGCGTGCCCTGGCTGCAGGAGCGCGGCTGGTCGGTGCATACGGTGTTTGCCGATACCGGCGGCGTGGACGCCGACGAACGTGCCTTCATCGAGAAGCGCGCACAGGAACTGGGCGTGGCCAGCCACGTGACCATCGATGGCGGCCCGGCGATCTGGAACGGCTTCGTCAAGCCGTTCGTGTGGGCCGGCGAGGGCTACCAGGGCCAGTACCCGCTGCTGGTGTCCGACCGCTATCTGATCGTCGATGCGGCACTCGAGCGCGCGGCGGAGCTGGGCACCAATGCCATCGCCCACGGCTGCACCGGCATGGGCAACGACCAGGTGCGCTTCGATCTGGCGATCAAGGCGCAGGGCGACTACCGCATCGTGGCGCCGATCCGCGAGATCCAGAAGGAACACACCCAGACCCGTGCCTACGAACAGAAGTACCTCGAGGAGCGCGGCTTCGGCGTGCGTGCCAAGCAGATGGCCTACACCATCAACGAGAATCTGCTGGGCGTGACCATGTCCGGCGGCGAGATCGACCGCTGGGAAGCGCCGGGCGAGGGCGCGCGCGGCTGGTGCGCGCCGCGCAACGCATGGCCGGTGGAACCGCTGACGGTGAAGCTGCGCTTCGTCGCCGGCGAGGCGGTGGAGCTGGACGGCAAGCCGCTGCCCGGCGAGCAGATCCTGGCCAAGCTCAATACGCTGTTCGCGTCCTATGGCGTCGGTCGTGGCGTCTACACCGGTGACACCGTGATCGGCCTGAAGGGTCGCATCGTGTACGAGGCGCCGGGCATTGTGGCGCTGCTGACCGCGCACCGTGCGCTGGAGGAAGCAGTGCTGTCCAAGCAGCAGAACCGCTTCAAGCCGGACGTCGCGCGCAAGTGGGTGGAGCTGGTGTACGAGGGCTTCTTCCACGATCCGCTCAAGACCGATCTCGAGGCCTTCCTGGCGTCGTCGCAGGCCAACGTGACCGGCGAGGTGACGCTGGAAACACGCGGCGGCCGCGTCGATGCGATGGCTGTTGCATCGGAGCACCTGCTGCACTCGCGCAACGCCACCTATGCACAGTCGGCGGACTGGGGCGTCGAGGAGGCCGAAGGCTTCATCAAGCTGTTCGGCATGAGCTCCACGCTGTACGCACAGGTCAACCGTTGAGCGGGCCACGCCATCGCCCCGCCGACGACCGCCACTGACGCCGCCACCGCCGTTGATCCGTTTCCGATGACCGAACTCCTCGACAGCACCCTGACGCACCTGGAACGGCTGGTCTCGTTCGACACCCGCAACCCGCCACGGGCGATCGATACCGGTGGGATCTTCGACTACATCCGCGCGCAGCTGGCGGATTTCCGGGTCGAGGTGACCGACCACGGCGACGGCGCGGTGTCGCTGTTCGCGGTACGCGGAGAGCCCCGCGTGCTGTTCAACGTGCACCTGGACACCGTGCCCGATTCGCCACACTGGACCGCCGACCCGCTGCGCCTGCGCGTGCGGGGCCGGCGTGCGATCGGGCTGGGCGCCTGTGACATCAAGGGCGCTGCGGCCGGGCTGATCGCGGCCGCGCAGGCCACCCGCGGTGCCGCCGCGTTCCTGTTCACCAGCGACGAGGAAGCCAACGACCCGCGCGGCATCGCCGCGTTCCTGGCCCGCGACCACGGCTTCGCTGACGCTGTGATCGCGGAGCCGACACGCTGCGAGGCGGTGCTCGCACACCGTGGCATCAGTTCGGTGCGGCTGCAGTTCCGCGGTGCGGCGGGGCATGCATCGGGTGCCCATGCGCTCGATGCCAGTGCACTGCACCAGGCGATGCGCTGGGGCGCCCGTGCGCTGGAGTTCGTCGAGGCACAGGCCCACCAGCGCTTCGGTGGCCTGACCGGCCTGCGCTTCAACGTCGGTCGGGTGGAGGGTGGCATCAAGGCCAACGTCATCGCCCCGCATGCCGAGGTGCGCTTCGGCTTCCGTCCGCTGCCGTCGCAGGACATCGATGTGCTGCACGGCACGTTCGGCGGCTTCGTCACCACCGGTGCACTCGATCGCTACGAGGAAACCTTCCGCGGCCCGCCGCTGCCGGCGGGCAATGTGGCCGAGGCCGAGGAGCGCAGGCTGGAAGCCCGCGACCTTGCCGACGCGCTCGGGCTGCCGGTCGGCAATGCGGTCGATTTCTGGACCGAAGCCTCGCTGTTCTCGCAGGCCGGCATGACCGCGATCGTCTACGGTCCGGGCGACATCGCCCAGGCGCATACGGCCGACGAATGGGTGATGCTGAGCGAACTCCAGACGTATGCGGAATCGATCGCACGGATCCTCGATGGCAGCGGCCCGGGCACGGGTGTCCGCCGCTGACGCGACGCTCCAGGCGGAACCCGCTTCGCTCCATGTCCTTCCCTATGGCCCGCGTCATCCGCAGGCACCGCACCCACCCGAACCCGAGCCGATGCAAGCACATACCCAGACCCGCCAGACCATCGTCCGCCTGCTGTCGTCGATGGCGAGCGCGCGCGAGATCAGCCAGTACCTCAAGCGTTTCTCCCAGCTCGATGCCAAGCGCTTCGCCGTGGTGAAGGTGGGTGGCGCGGTGCTGCGCGACGACCTCGACGCGCTGACCTCGTCGCTGACCTTCCTGCAGCAGGTCGGCCTCAGCCCGATCGTGGTGCACGGTGCCGGGCCGCAGCTGGATGCCGAGCTGTCCGCGGCCGGGATCGAGAAGCAGACCGTCAACGGCCTGCGGGTGACCACGCCGGAGTCGCTGGCGATCGTGCGCCGCGTGTTCCAGGCATCGAACCTCGCACTGGTGGAAGCGCTGCAGCAGGCGGGTGCGCGCGCGACCTCGATCACCGGCGGCGTGTTCGAGGCGGACTACCTCGACCGCGACACCTACGGGCTGGTCGGCGAGATCCGCAGGGTGAACCTGGCCCCGATCGAAACCAGCCTGCAGGCGGGCTCGATCCCGGTGATCGCCAGCCTCGGCGAAACCGGCGGCGGGCAGATCCTCAACGTCAACGCGGACTTCTCCGCCAACGAGCTGGTGCGCAAGCTGCAGCCGTACAAGATCATCTTCCTCACCGGGACCGGCGGGCTGCTCGACGCGCAGGGCGAGGTGATCGACTCGATCAACCTGTCGACCGAGTACGAACACCTGATGGCGCAGGAGTGGATCAGCGGTGGCATGCGGCTGAAGCTTGAGCAGATCAAGGGACTGCTGGACGACCTGCCGCTGACCTCCTCGGTGTCGATCACCCGCCCGGACGATCTCGCCAAGGAACTGTTCACGCACAAGGGGTCGGGCACGCTGGTGCGCCGTGGCGAACGCGTGATGCGCGCGACCGACTGGGGTGCCTTCGACCTGGGTCGCCTGCGCACGCTGATCGAATCGAGCTTCGGCCGGACGCTGGCGCCGGACTACTTCGAGCGCACCCGTCTGCTGCGCGCCTACGTCAGCGAGAACTACCGCGCCGCGGTGATCCTCACCGCCGAGGACGAGTACGTGTACCTCGACAAGTTCGCGGTGCTCGACGAAGCCCAGGGCGAGGGCCTGGGGCGCGCGGTGTGGCAGGTCATGCACGAGGAAACGCCGCAGCTGTTCTGGCGTTCGCGCCACGACAACCAGATCAACATCTTCTACTACGCGCAGTCGGACGGGTGCTACAAGCAGGACGCGTGGAAGGTGTTCTGGTACGGCACCGGCGATCTCGATGACATCCGTTACTTCGTCGACCATTGCGCCCGGCGCAAGCCGACGCTGGTCGGCTGAACACGAGGAGACAGGCATGAGCCACCTGATCCGCACCGTCGGCATCATCGGCGCCCGCGGCCACACCGGCGCGGAGCTGATCCGGCTGATCCACGGCCACCCGTCGATGGAACTCGCGTTCGTGTCCTCGCGCGAGCTCGATGGCCAGCGCGTGGACGCCCACATCGACGGCTATGCCGGTGAGCTGCACTACGGCAATCACGCCGCCGACGCCGCCGCGGGGCAGGGTGCCGACGCGGTGGTGCTGGCGCTGCCCAACGGCAAGGCCGCGCCGTTCGTCGCGGCGCTGGACCGCGGAGCGCCCGGCACCGTCGTGGTCGACCTGTCGGCCGACTACCGCTTCGACGACAGCTGGTACTACGGGCTGCCGGAGCTGACCCGGGGGCGTTACGGCGGTCAGCGCCGGATCAGCAATCCCGGCTGCTATGCCACCGCGATGCAGCTTGCGATCGCGCCGCTGCTGGGGCTGGTCGACGGACCGGTGCAGGCGTTCGGGGTCTCCGGTTACTCCGGGGCGGGAACCACGCCGTCCGATCGCAACAACGTCGGACTGTTGCGCGACAACCTGATGCCGTACGCCCTGGCCGGCCACGTCCACGAACGCGAAGTGGGCCGCCAGCTGGGTATGCAGGTGGATTTCATGCCGCACGTGGCCGCGCACTTCCGTGGCATCACCATGACCGTCAATGCGCATCTGTCGGCATCGGTCGACGTGGACTCGCTTGCGGCGAACTACCGTGAGCGCTACGCCAGCGAACCACTGGTGGAGATCGTCGAGGACGCGCCGTGGGTCAGCCGCATCGCCGGTCGCCATGGCGTGCAGATCGGTGGCTTCACCGTCGGCGCCGATGGCCGTCGGGTGGTGGTGGTCGCCACGCTCGACAACCTGCTCAAGGGTGCCGCCACCCAGGCCCTGCAGAACCTCAACCTCGCCTTCGGTTTCGCGGAGACCGCCGGCATTCCGCTCTAGTACCGGCGCCGTCGCGGTCGCCCAGCAACAGGGAACTCCACCGATGTCCGACCTCCTCTGGCAGAAACCCGGCGTCGCCGTCGACGCCCGGATCCAGGCTTTCCTCGCCGGCGACGACGTGGTGCTGGATCGCGAATTCTTCCTCCACGACATCGCCGCCAGCCGCGCGCACGCGCAGGGGCTGCAGCGCATCGGCATCCTGTCCATGGACGAACTGCGCGGGCTCGAGGCTGAGCTCGACCGGCTTGCCGCCGACTTCCGCGGCGGCGACTTCGTCCTCGATGCCCGCTACGAGGACGGCCACTCCGCGATCGAGGCGCGTCTGGTCGAACGCCTTGGCGATGCCGGCAAGAAGGTGCACACCGGCCGCAGCCGCAACGATCAGGTGCTGGTCGCCACGCGGCTGTGGCTGAAGGAGAAGCTGGCCCGGGTGGCAGCGCTCTCAGGGGAAACCGCGCGTGTCGCGCTCGATCGCGCGCAGGCCGAGAAGGACCTGCCGTTGCCCGGCTACACCCACCTGCAGCGTGCGGTGGTGTCGTCGACCGGCATGTGGTGGGCCGGCTGGGCGGAAGCCTTCATCGACGACGCCCGCCGCGCGCTCGACACGCTGGCGCTGGTCGACGCCAACCCGCTCGGCACCGCGGCCGGCTATGGCGTGAACCTGCCGCTGGACCGCGCCCACACCACCGCCGCGCTCGGCTTCGCGCGCATGCAGGTCAGCCCGATCTACGCGCAGCTTTCGCGCGGCAAGTTCGAGCTGGCCGCACTCGAGGCACTCGGCTCGGCCACGCTGGACCTGCGCCGACTGGCCTGGGACCTGTCGCTGTTCACCGCCGCGGAGTTCGACTTCGTGGCGCTGCCGGCGCAGTACACCACCGGCAGCTCGATCATGCCCAACAAACGCAACCCGGATGTCGTCGAGCTGATGCGTGCCGCACATGCCAGCGTGGCGGCCGCGCGCACCGAGATCGAGCAGCTGCTGTCGCTGCCGTCGGGTTACCACCGCGACCTGCAGTCCAGCAAGGGCGCGATCTTCCACGGCTTCGGTCGTGGCCTCGCCGCGCTGGAGCTGCTGCCGGCGCTGCTCTCCAACCTCGAATGGAAGCCCCGGGGCATGCGCGCGGCAATGGACGCCGGCATGTATGCCACCGACGTCGCCGTGGAGCAGGCCGCCGCCGGCGTGCCGTTCCGTGACGCCTACCGCGCCGCCGCGGCATCGGTGGAGCAGGCCGGCGTGGGGCGCACGCCGGAAGCCAGCCTCGCCGCGCGCGTGTCGCCCGGCGCGGCGGCGGACCTGCGCCTCGATGAACTGCGCGCGCGGCTGGACGCGCTGGAGCCCGTGCGCTGAGAGGTCAGCTGCCCAAGCTTGCTGCCACCGGGCGGGCATCGTCGTCAAGTGCGACGTGGACGATGCGCCCATCGCGCAGTTTCTCCGCCAGCACCGGGGTCGCGCCCAGTGCGCTACGCACCGAATCCTCGTCGATAGCGGGCCGCCGCCGGCGGTGGTCGGCTTTGGCAAAGCGGACGCGGTTGTATTCCGCCCAGCCGATCAGCAGCGCGCCGGACGTCAGTGCGATCAGCGGCAGCAGCGACAGCACGAACAGGTCGATCTCGTGCTGGCGCAGGTAGAGCTGGAACCACGCCGTTTGCACGCCCAGCAACCAGGCAAGCGCGGTGATGAGCGGTGCCCACAGCCAAGCGTAGAGCGCCCACGCAGCGGCGGTGACGGCGCCAGTGGCGGCGCGGCGTCCGCGCGAGCGGCGGCGGCTGTGGTCGATGATTGGCGGCTTCAGACGCGTGCTCCCCGATCCGGGCTGGTCCACAGCGCGCGCTGACGACGTTGCAGCAGCGTGCGCGGCAAGGCGATCACTGCGGTTAGCATGCCCAACGCCCAGAACGCGACTGGATACCAGATGATCCAGTAGAAGTGCGCGGCCAGGCCGCGCTCGTAGCGGCGTTCGATCACCAGGCTGGTGGCGAACTGCAGCATGCATACCAGGGCCAGCACCACGCCGTGCCAGCGCGGCAGGATGGTTTCCACGTACAGCACCGGCGGCAACGTGATGAACCGGCCGAGCGCCCACAGCACGATGATGGCCAGCATCACATAGGCCCACGTGAGGCTGAGCGCGTACTCGGCGAGTACGCCCCACATCCGCCGCCGCCGCCACGTCAGCGCGTGGCGGCCGTGGCTGAGCAACACCTCGACGCCGCCCTTGGCCCAGCGCAGCCGCTGCGACCACAGTCCGCGGAAGGTCTCCGGCATCAGGATCCAGCACAGCGCATTGGGTTCGTAGCGGATGTCCCAGCCGGCCAGCTGCAGGCGCCAGGAGATATCGATGTCCTCCGTCACCATGCGGTCGCTCCAGTAGCCGACATCGTGCAGCGCGGTGCGGCGGAATGCGCAGATCACGCCGGAAATGGTGAACAGCCTGCCGTAGGTACGCTGGGCGCGCTTGATCAGGCCGATGATCGCGGAGAACTCGCCGATCTGCATGCGCCCGAGCAGGGTGGTGCGGTTGCGGATGCGCGGGTTGCCGGTCACCGCGCCCACGCGGGGACCATCGGCGAGATGACCCACCATCCAGCGCACCGCATGCGGATCGAGCGCGGCATCGGCATCGATGCAGACGAGGTAATCCGAAGTCGCAGCCAGTGTACCGATGCGCAGCGCGTTGGCCTTGCCCTGATTGGCCTCCAGGTGCACCACGCGCAGGCGCGGATGGTCGGCCACCAGCGCGTCGAGGATTTGCGCGGTGCGGTCGCGGCTGCCGTCGTCGATGGCGATGATCTCGAACTCCGGATACGCCTGTGCCGACAGCGCCATGATGGTGGCGGCGATGTGCTCCTCCTCATCGTGGCAGGGCACCAGGATCGACACGAAGGGTGCATCCGCCAGCGGCGGCGGCGCATGCGGGCCAGGTTTCCGGTACTCGCGGCGCACGTAGTAGTAGATGCCGCCGGTCATCCAGAAGAAGGCCATCACGATCGGGTAGAAGAATGCGAAGTTGAACAGCCACCTGGCGAGCGGAAACGCGGAGGCGTCCATCAGCGCTCCAGGTAAGGGAATTCCCGCGCCGACATCGCCTCCCGCGCGGCCGGCAGCGGCGGCTGGTCGCCAATGAAGTCGTCCGGGTAGTAGCCAAGGTGGCGTACGCCCGCGGCCACGAGTGCCCGCACCTGCGCCTTCAGCACGTCCGGGGCGATCGGCTGACGCCGGTTCCAGTCCACCGTCTGCAGTTCGAACAGCGTGCGTTCCAGCCCGCCCGGGGTGGCGGCGACTCCCGCCACCAGTGCCTGCATCCAGCGTTCGGGATCGGCGGCCTGTTCCAGCTGCGGCATCGCCATCAGCGCGGTGAAGTCGTAGGCCGCCAGGAAGGCGTCAAGGCGTTGCGCGAACCAGGCCTCGGATTCCGGCTCCAGCACCGGCCGCGCGAACAGGTTGCGCGCGGTGACCAGCCGCGGCCGCCACTGTTCCGCGGCAGCCTTGAGCGCATGGGTGAACTCCACCAGCGCCGCGGTGCGCTGCGCCGGTATCCCGTCGCCGTAGTGGGGGATCTCGTCGTCGCGCAGGTAGGCATCGTCATGAAAGAGCAGGCCGTCGAAATGGGCATGGCGGGCGAGGTCCGCATAGATCTCCCCGACGATCGCGCGCGTGCGTACATCGCCCGGATCCAGCCGCGGGATCTCACGGGGGTCGGTCGCGGCGATGCGCAATTCGCCCTGCAGCGCGGGGTCGGCGAGCTTGTAGCCCAATACCGGCAGCCACGCGAACACGCGCACGCGGGCGCGGGTGCGCAACTGCCAGGCCACGCGACCGAACAGGTCGGCGCGCATTGGCAGATGGCGGTTGGGGAAATACAGTGCGTCGGCCGCGCCGTCGCCATCTGGATCGGCGAACGCCTGCAAGAACACGTGGCTGGGCCCGATGTCGTGGATGCGCTGTACCAGCAGATCAAGGTTGCGCTCGGTCTGCGCCGGGTCCGGGTCGTACACGTAGTCCAGGTCCAGCTGGATCGCGCGCACGCCGTCGCGGGACAGATCGCGGTGCAGTTCGCCGGCGAAGTCGCGCACGTCCGGATTGCGGTGCATCAGCAGCCGCGCAAGGCTGGCCAGCGATTCCTTCCCCGCCTCCGTCTGGCCCTGCTGGCCGAGGTCGGCCTCCTGCGAGCGGCCCTCGAGATCGAACGACAGGATCATGCCGCGGGCGTGGGCGATGTCGTTGGCGGCGCGGTTGTAGGCGGCGTAGGGCCACACGATCACCCGCGGGGCACGGCCCGTGTGACGTTCGATCAGGGAGCTGCTGGCGGCGAGATCGGCGTCGATCCGCGCACGCCAGGCCGCATCGCCCTCGTAACCGCCCTGCGCACTCCAGATGCGGGTGACCGCCGCCGGCGTCTGGCTGCCCGCAGGGTTGCCCGGTACGCCGCGATGGAGATCGTGGCTGTGCGAGGCGATCTCGACCAGGCCGCTGTCGTGCATCTCCCGCAGCTGCGCCCAGGTAAGGAAATCCTCGGCGGTGAAATCGCGCGGGCCGTAGGGCACCACCTCGCCCGCGGGCAGTTCCAGCCAGCGGGTGACCGGCGCCACCAGTGCCGGGAAACCGTAGGCGCGCAGCAGCGGGAACGCGCGGGTATAGGCACTGCGCAGGCCGTCGTCAAAGGTCAGCAGCACCGCGCGTTCGGGCAGTGCGCGGCGTCCGGCGCGCGCGTCGAGCACCGCCTGGACGCTCACCGGCCGGTAATCGTTGGCCTGCAGCCAGTCCAGGTGTTGGGCGAAGTTGGCGGTCGATACGGCGTATGCATCCGGGTCGCCCTTGGCGGCGACGTCGTCGCGGATGTCGTGGTAGCTCAGCACCAGCAGTTCCGCCCGCGCGCCCTGCGGCCCCAGTGCGAGCGCCAGCATCAGCGCGAGCAGCGGTTTGAACAGGCTGCGGCTCATCGCGCACCGCCCCAGCGCAGGCCGGCATCGAACGCGATGCGCTGCTCGCGGACGCCGTCGTACACCGGCCGCGACCAGGTGATGCCGTATTCGAGGACATGGCTGTCGCGCCGCCACAGGTGGCGGTAGCCCGCCGAGGGCACCCGGTGGCTGCCGTGGTCGCGCTGCCAGTACGGGCCGACGCCGAGTTCCAGCCGCTGCTGGAACGCGGTGCCGTAGCGGCGCCAGGTGATGTGGTCCATGCGCAGGCCGATCTGCAGCGAAGCATCGCGCTCCGGATTGAAGTAGGGCACGTCTGAGCCCAGCGAGCCGCGGCTGGCATAGGCCGACCCCAGTGCATCGACCAGCAGATGCGGGCGGGTCAGCAGGCGGGTGGATGCGTCGATGCCGAGCTGGTCGCGAGTGTTGCCGTCGTCGTAGCGCAGCCGCGAGGCGCGCGCGCCGACCGCGAGTGTCTCGCTGGGCGTCCAGTCCGCGCTGACGCGCAGGCTGTCGCCGGTGATGCGAGAGCGTCGCGCCTGCAGCGAGGCCTCCGGATCGTGGCCAGCGAGCGAGACGCCGACCCGCCAGGCGTCGCTCGCCCGCCAGTCGACAGCGAGCGTCCACCCGCTAGCACCCGGTGCGGCCTCGTCCTCGATGCGCGAGAGTGTGGCCGATGCGCCTAGCCCGTCGTGGCGGTACCAGCCACCCACACCGGTGCTGCGGTAGTACGTGCGGCCTGCAGCGAACTCCGCCGAGCGCTCCTGGCCCACCACTCCCACCCGCCAGTGATCGGACAGAAGCGGCGAGCGGAGCTCCAGCGCATGGCTGGCATCGCGGCTGCCGAACGGTGACTGCGCGGTGCCGGCGACGTCCACCGTGCTGCGGCCGCGCGTGGTGGTCAGCGCCAGCTGCACTCCGCGATGGCGCGCAAGGCCGCGGGCGCTGCGCACGCTGCGCGGGTTGTCGGGATGGATGCGCTGCAACTGCGCCAGCGCATCGGTGGCCTCGTCGATGCGGTCCAGTGCGATCAGTGCATCGACCTGGCCGGCCAGCGCATCGTGGTCGTAGGGATCGAGCGTGGCCGCCATGCGATAGCGCTCCAGCGCCGCGTCCGGCCGCAGTCGCCGCGACTGCACCGCGCCGAACGCCGCCTGCAGCGACGGATTGTGCGGGCCGATCTCCACCAGCCCCTGCAGCATGGCCTGGGCGCGGGCGTTGTCGTTGGCGTAGGAGTGGGCCAGGGCGTGGGCCACGTCGGCGCTGTACCGGTCCCAGTTCTGGTAGCCGGCTCGTGCGTCCTCACGACGCGGCCATGCCGGTTGCGAGGCGGCAAGTTCGGCGAAGATCGGCAGCGCACGGTCGAAACGTTCCAGCTCGAGCCACGCATAACCGAGCAGGATTGTGGCGTTGACGTTGCCCGGAGCATGCGCGACCGCCTGCTCCAGCACCGGCAGGGCCTCGCGCGGCCGGCGCAGGGCGAGCAGGGAGTCGCCCACCGTCGCGAGGATGTAGGCCGGCACCTCGATGCCTTCGTCCAGGAGCGCGTGGTAACCGGCGGCCACCTCGTCATAACGCTGCAACTGGTTGAGCACAGCCAGCGCATCCACCCTCAGGCGCGTGGCTTCCCAGGTGGTCCGCCGCGGCGCCTTGCGTTGCAACCTGCGCACTTCGTCGAGCGCGCCACGTGCCGCGGCCAGCCGATCCCCGGGGTCCTCGGGTCGCACTTGCGCCCAGCCGATCCGCCGCGCCACCGCATCGCCCTCGATGCGTTCGCGCTCGTGGTCGGCGAACAGTTCCGGACGACGGGCGACTGCGGCGGCGGCCAGGCCCGAACTGCCGAGATCGGCCAGCACCAGCGCGCGCAGACGGTAGGCGTCGTCGTCACCGGGGTGACGTGCCAAGTGCCGTTCGATCAGCAGCAGGGCTTCGGCGTGACGGTTCTGTGCGCGCAGATGTTCGATCGCACCGCTGGCCGGCTCCGCATGCGGAGCGGCTGGGGGCGGGGAGGGGGGAACCGGCTGGGCGGCGAGTGGCGCCGACAGTGCAAGCAGGAGGGGGGCGAGACGGTCAGGTCGGACAGCGTGGGGACATCGCATGAACAAGGGCTTTGTGGAGGGGCGCGAGCCTGGATCAGCGCTCCCTGCGGTTCCGGCATGGCGATACTCGCGACGCCGCTGTCAACGCCATGTCGGCGCCCATTAACGCACTGCATCGTTCGGGCCCGGATGGATGATCTGGGCCGGGATCGCGCGCGGTTGCACAGGACCGGACCAACCCGGGACCGCTCAACTTCAGGTGTCGCCGGCCGATAGCCGAGGGCCTGCCGCCCTGCGGCGACTCCGCCGCCACGTCCTGGCCAGCGCCATGCCCGATTCCGCCCACAGCACCCGCAGCCGCCCCGGCAGCGCCATGTCCACGCGACGGGCGGAGCCCATCGGCAGTGCCGAGTTGCGCGCGCTGTTCGCGGATGCGAACGAGCCACCGCTGCTGCTGGCCGCCTTCGCCGACGGCATGGCCGGGCTGCACGACGAGCTCGGCGACATGGGGCGTTACCTGCAGGCGGCCTGCGGCGCCGAGGACTGGGTCGCCTACGGCCGCTCGATGCGGCAACTCGTCGACCGGTACATCCGCTGCATCGAGCTGGAGCCACCGTCGGCCAGCGAGGCCGAGCGGCTGCGCGAGGCGCTGCGCCAGGTGCTGGGCGTCGCGCTGGGGGCCCTGCTGCAGCGCGAGCCCGCGCTGGCCAGGGAAGCGGGCGCGCTCGCCACCCGGGTGCGCGAATGGCGGCCCGGGCAGGACCTGGGCGCGCTGACGCAACAGCTGACCGGCCTGTGCACCCGGGTGGGCCTGTATGCCGAGGATGCCGACGAACAGCTGGCGATGCTGGTGGGGCTGTTCGAGCTGCTGCTGGAGAACATCGGCGAGCTGCTCGACGAGCGCAGCTGGCTGCATGGGCAGCTCGCCCGGGTCCGTGGCCTGCTGGGCGGGCCCATGGACCGGCAGTCGCTGCAATCGGCGCGCGCGGAACTGCGCGACGTGATCTACCGGCAGGGCCTGTTGCGGCAGGGAATCGCCGACTCGCGCACCGCGATGAAGGACATGATGGCGGCGTTCGTGGAGCGCCTGGACGGGATGGCGGTGGACACCGGCGAATTCCACGACCGCATGACCCGCCATGCACTGCGGGTGCGCGAGGCGCGCAGCATCGCCGACCTGCAGCAGATGCTCGACGACGTGCTGGTCGATACCGCCCGGGTGCAGGCGCAGGCCCTGCGGGCCCGCGACGACCTGCTGACCGCGCGGCAGGAGGTCGAGGCGCGCGAACGCCACATCCAGCAGCTCGAGCAGAAGCTGCGCGACGCCGCCGGGAAGGCGCGCCAGGACCAGCTCACCGGTTGCCTCAACCGTCGCGGATTCGAGGAACGCTTCGATGCCGCGGCCACCACCGCCACGCAGGATGGCCGCCCGCTCTGCCTGGCGATGCTCGATCTCGACGATTTCCGGGCCCTGAACGCCGCATACGGTCATCTCGGTGGCGATGCCGCGCTGCGCCACGTGGTGGACGTGGCGCGGCTGACCCTGCGCGCCAGCGACGTCATCGCCCGCTTCGGCGGCGAGGAGTTCGTGGTGCTGATGCCCGACACGCCCCTGCCGGAGGCAGTGGCCGCCCTGGCGCGGCTGCGCACCGTGCTCCAGCACCGCGCGCTGGCGCACGAGGGTGCGCGGATCACCATCGCGTTCAGCGCCGGGGTTGCCCTGTCGGCGCCGGGCGAGGCGCTGGATCCCCTGCTCAAGCGCGCCGACCTGGCCATGTACGAGGCCAAGCGGGCCGGCAAGGACCGCTGCATCGCCGCGGCCTGAGCCTGCGACCGGTACGGACACGAAAAAGCCGGCGCGAGGCCGGCTTTTTCGATGACCAGTGGTCGGGGAGACAGGATTTGAACCTGCGACTTCTACGTCCCGAACGTAGCGCTCTACCAGGCTGAGCTACACCCCGACTGAGCCGCGCATTCTAGGGATCCGCGAAGAACTCGGCAAGGGGGTCGCGCACGATCGGGCACCGGAGTCGGGCGAGCCGCTAAACTGTCGCACTGCTTTTCTGCACTGCCGGAGCCTGCCTTGATCAAGCCGCGTACCCCCGCCGGGGTCATGGAACTGTTGCCTCGCGAGCAGATCGCCTTCCAGCGCATGCTGGACGTGATCCGCCGCAACTACGAGCGCTTCGGCTTCCTGCCGGTGGAGACGCCGGTGTTCGAGCTGTCCGACGTGCTGCTGACCAAGTCAGGCGGCGAGACCGAGCGCCAGGTGTATTTCGTGCAGTCCACAGGCGCGCTGGCCAATGCCGCCGCCGGCGAGGGTGCGGGGCTGCCGGAGCTGGCGTTGCGTTTCGACCTCACCGTGCCGCTGGCGCGCTACGTGGCCGAGCACGAGCACGCGCTCAGCTTCCCGTTCCGCCGCTACCAGATGCAGCGCGTCTACCGTGGCGAACGCGCCCAGCGCGGGCGCTTCCGCGAGTTCTACCAGTGCGACATCGACGTCATCGGCAAGGACAGCCTGAGCATCCGCTATGACGCCGAGATCCTCGCGGTGATCGACGCGGTGTTCTCCGAGCTCGGCATCGGCGGCTTCGCGGTGCAGCTCAACAACCGCAAGCTGATGCGTGGCTTCTTCGAGGCGCAGGGCGTGACCGATGCGCAGCAACAGGCGCTGGTGCTGCGCGAGGTCGACAAGATCGACAAGCGTGGCCCCGACTACGTGCGCGAGACGCTCACCGGCGCGGCGTTCGGTCTTCCCGCTGATGCGGTGCAGCGCATCCTCGATTTCGTCGAGGTGCGCTCCACCTCCCATGCCGACGCGCTGGCGCGGATCGACCAGGTGCTGGCGCAGGCGGGCGAGGGCGCCGGCGATTCGCTGCGCACCGGGGCCGCCGAGCTGCGCGAGGTGCTGGAACTGGTGCGCGCGCTGGGCGTTCCCGAGTCGGCCTACCGGCTGAACTTCTCGATCGCCCGCGGCCTCGACTACTACACCGGCACCGTGTACGAGACCACGCTCACCGACCATCCGGAGATCGGTTCGATCTGTTCCGGCGGCCGCTACGAGGACCTCGCCAGCCACTACACGAAGTCGAAGCTGCCCGGCGTGGGCATCTCGATCGGCCTGACGCGGCTGTTCTTCCAGCTGCGCGACGCCGGCCTGATCGACGGCATCGGCGAAAGCAGCGTGCAGGCGATGGTGGCGCTGATGGACGATGCCTCGCTCGACGACGCCCTGGACCTGGCACGCCGGCTGCGCGCCGGTGGCATCAATACCGAGGTGCAGATGGAGCCGCGCAAACTCGGCCGCCAGTTCCAGTACGCGGCGAAAGCGGGTGTCCGCTTCGTGGTGCTGGCCGGCGACGACGAGCGCGCGCGCGGCGTGGTCGCGGTCAAGGACCTGCTGCGCGAGCAGCAGTTCGAAGTGGCACGCGCCGAGTGCGCGGAAGCGCTGCGCGTCGAGCTCGAGCAGACCCGCGCGCTGGCAGGCCGCTGAGCTCGCCGCACGCATCACGCCGGTAGCGGCAGGCATGCGCGACGGCCCGGCAACGAATACAGGGGACGACAGATGAAACCGATCCATCTCGACGGCAGGTCGCTGAGCCGCTCGCAACTGGTGATGGTGGCCGAGGGGGCCCCGGTCGAACTGGATGCGGGTGCGCTGGAGGCGGTGGCACGTGCCGCGGCCTTCCTGGCCGAGCAGGTCCGCCGCGAGGAACCGATCTACGGGGTCTCCACCGGCTTCGGCAGCAATGCCCACAAGCTGCTCGGCGCGCATCCGCTGCGCGACGAACTGCCGGGCGCCACGCCGTCCGGGCGCTCGCTGCACGCCGAGCTGCAGCGCAACCTGATCGTCACCCATGCGGTCTGCGTGGGCGAGCCGATGCCGGCCGACGTGGTGCGCGCGATGCTGTGCATCCGCATCAACACCTTGCTGCGCGGGCACTCGGGCATCCGCGTGGAAACACTGCAGGCGTTGACCGCGATGCTCAATGCGGGGGTGGTGCCGGTGGTGCCGTCGCTGGGTTCGGTGGGCGCCTCCGGCGACCTCGCGCCGCTGTCGCACCTGGCCATCGTGCTGCTCGGCGGCGGCGAGGCCTTCCTCGACGGCGAGCGCATGCCCGGCGGCGAAGCGCTGGCGCGCGCCGGCCTGCGCCCGGTGGAGCTGTCGTACAAGGAAGGCCTGGCCCTCAACAACGGCACCGCGCAGATGCTGGCGATGGGCGTGCTGGCGCTGCACCGCCTCGAGGACCTGCTCGATACCGCCGATCTCGCCGCGGCGATGACCATCGATGCGTTCGCCGGCCGCCTCGGCGCCTTCGACGCCGAGGTGCATGCATTGCGTCCGCACCCCGGGCAGGTCGAGGTGGCCGCGCGCCTGCGCGCGCTGCTCGGCGGGTCCACCCTGGCCGACATCGCCTACCACCTGGTGCCACGCTTCCGCTTCTGGATGCCGGAAAGCTGGGACACGCCGGACGCACAGGCGCTGCGGTTCGACATCGGCTGGGACTGGGTGGCCGCCAACCAGCGCCACGGGCGCGAGAAGTTCTACGAGCGTTTCAAGCCGTTCCGCGGCGGCAAGAAGCACCAGCCGCAGGACAGCTACTCGCTGCGCTGCATCCCGCAGGTGCATGGCGCGGTGCGCGACGCCGCCGCCCATGCCGCGCGCGTGCTCGACATCGAACTCAACGCGGTCACCGACAACCCGCTGGTGTTTCCCGACCGCGAGGCCCAGCACGTCGAGGAGCAGGTGATCTCCGCCGGCCACTTCCACGGCATGCCGCTGGCGCTGGCGCTCTCGGCGGTGAAGGCGGCGATCCCGGTGCTTGCGTCGATCTCCGAGCGCAGGCTCAACAAGCTGGTTGATCCTTCCACCAGCGACGGACTGCCGGCCTTCCTGATCGGCAACGAGGACGGCACCGAATCCGGCTTCATGATCATCCAGTACTCCGCCGCAGCGATCGTCAACGACCTCGCCAGCCGTGCGCATCCGGCCAGCGTGTATTCGGTGCCGACCAGCGCCAACGCCGAGGACCACGTGTCGATGGGCGCCAACGAGGCACGCCACGTGCTGGCGATGGTGGCCGACCTCGGCAAGGTGCTGGCGCTGGAGCTGCACACCGCGGCGCAGGCGCTGGACTTCCGCCGCGACATGATCAACGCCGCGCGCGACCTCGCGCGCCGCAGCGACGCGGCCGCGTTCGCGATCAAGGTGCAGGGCGCGCCGGGGCCGGCCCATCCGGATCGCGATCGCTTCCTTGCCGAGGTCGACGCGCTGCGCGAGGAGCTGGCCACCTCCGAGCCATTCCAGCCCGGCCCTGCGGTGGCCGCGGCCCACGCCGCGCTGCGGCAGCGGATCGCCTTCCTCGATCGTGACCGCGCCCTCGACGCCGAGGTGGCCGAGGCCGTGCGCCTGGTCGCCGACGGCACCCTGCTGACCGCCGCCCGCCAGGCGCTGGAGCAGGGCGGGTGAACCTGCCGCTGCATTACGGCTGGCTGGGCGCGCTGGAAGCGGGCCTGATCGCGCTCGCGGTGGGGATGCTGGCGTTCCAGTTGTTCCACGCGCTGGCGAAGAAATTCGCCTGGAACGAGGGGCATTCGATCGGCTGGAGCTGCGTCGCCGCGGTGGCGATCGCGGCCGGTATCGACATCTGGAACCTGTTCTACATGGGCGTGGTGCGGCTGGAGTCGCCGGTCCATGCACGGATGTTCCTGCAGAAGATCCACGACGCGAATGGCCTGGGGATCCGCGTCTTCATGGAGATCATCGGTGCGGTGTCCGGAGTGGCGCTGGGTTGGATGATCGCGCACCGCCACCAGGGCGAGGACCGGTCCGCGCACGTGGACGACTGAGCCGGCGCACGAGCGCCACGAACGCCGCGTGGCCGTGGGCAGCGCGGCAGCAGCCCCTGCTTGCGCAGGCCTGTCAGGATTCCGGCCGGCGTCGGGGCCTCCAGCCGGTGACGTAACCCGGCGCCCCTGCGCGCAATCGACAACCACGAGCACCGGTGCGCCAGCCTGCGCACCGGGCGTGGCCGCGCATTGGCAGCATTCACTCCGTGGCCGGGGCTTCGTTCTGTCTCAGGTCGCGCCTGGCAGGCGGCGCGCCACCCGCCGATCCGGCGAACACTTCAAGGATCTGTCCGAAAGCCGGGGGCCGCGTGGCGCGGCGTCTCCGCGGGACCGCGTATGGCACTCGAAGCAGCAGGACGTCGGCGTCCAGCTGAACGACACGCACGTTGCACTTGCAATCCCGAGCGCGATCCGAATAATGCACTAACGCGTTATTACATTGGTCCGATGAAGCAGCGACCCGACCCCCTGCCGCGATACGACGCCGAAGCCGCCCTGCAGGGGTTGGCGGAGGCGTTCGCGTCGCTGCAGAGCAGCGAGGACGTGGTCGCGTTCCTGCGTGACCTGTGCACGCCGGCCGAACTCGAGGCCATGTCGGACCGCTGGAAGGTGGTGCCGCTGCTGCTCGAGGGCGTGCCCTACCGCGAGATCCACGAGCGCACCCGCGTCAGCGTGACCACCGTCGGTCGCGTCGCACGCACGCTGGGCCATGGCGAGGGCGGCTACGCCGCCGCCGCGCGTCGCCAGTTCCCGCACCTCGTCCCCTCTCATTGACCGGATTCCCATGAGCCCGACCGCCCCCGCGGCGGTGCGCGACCGCCTGCGCATTGCCATCCAGAAAAGCGGCCGCCTCGGCGAGCCGTCGCGAGCCCTGCTTGCATCCTGCGGCCTCGATTTCCGCGAGAGCCGCGACCGCCTGTTCTGCTACGGCGAAACCCTGCCCATCGACCTGCTGCTGGTGCGCGACGACGACATCCCCGGCCTGCTGGCCGATGGCGTCTGCGACCTCGGCATCGTCGGCCGCAACGTGCTGGCCGAGCAGGCCGCCGGCCGCCAGGCCGATGCGCTGCCCGGGGTCGCGCGCGAGCTGCGCACGCTCGGCTTCGGCGGCTGCAGGCTCGACCTTGCGGTGCCGGAAGGCTGGCAGTGGACCGGTCCCGAACAGCTCGCCGGCCGGCGCATCGCCACCAGTTATCCGCACCTCGTCCGCCAGTGGCTGGACGGGCAGGGCATCGATGCCGACGTGGTGGTGCTGTCGGGTTCGGTGGAGATCGCACCGCGCCTGGGCCAGGCGGACCTGATCTGCGACCTCGTCTCCAGTGGCGCCACCCTGGCTGCCAACCAGCTGCGCCCGGTGCTGACCCTGCTGCAGAGCGAGGCCGTGCTGGCCGGGCCGGTGCGGGCGTTCACCGACGCGCGCGCGGAACTGATGGCCCTGCTGCTGCGGCGCATGGATGGCGTGCTGCGGCTGCGCGACAGCCGCCTGCTGATGTTCCAGACCACGCGCGACGCCGTGCCTGCGCTGATGAAGCTCCTGCCCGATGCGGAGCCGCCGACCGTGATGCAGCTCGATGGCCAGGACACCCTGGCGCTGCAGACGCTGTGCCGCGGCACGATGACCTGGCAGCGGCTGGAAGACCTGCGCCAGGCCGGTGCGCGCGGGCTGATGGTGCTGCCGGTCGAGAGGACTCTGGGATGAGCACCTCCACGGAATCCGGCACCGTCACCGGCGGTGTTGCTGTCACCGGCGTCGCCACGACCGCGCAGCGCGTGCGCTGGTCGGCACTGGATGACGGTGCTCGCCAGCGGTTGCTGCAACGCCCCGGTCGCGACGGTGCGCAGGCCCTGGCGCAGTCGGTGGGCGCGCTCATCGACGAGGTGCGGGCTGGTGGTGACGTCGCGCTGCGTGCCATGACCGCGCGCCTGGATGGGGTCGAACTCGATGCGTTCGAGGTCGACGCGGCCGAATTCGCCGCCGCCGAGGCGGCCGTGCCCGCGACGCTGCGCGAGGCGATGGCCAGGGCAGCCACGCGCATCGAGGCGTTCCATGCGCCGGGCGGTCTGCTGGCCTACGCCGTCGAGACCGCGCCGGGCGTGGTCTGCGAGCGGCTGGTGCGGCCGATCACGCGGGTCGGCCTGTACGTGCCGGCCGGCAGTGCGCCGCTGCCGTCGACGGCGTTGATGCTGGGCGTCCCCGCACGGCTGGCCGGCTGCCAGCAGGTGGTGCTGTGCACGCCGCCGCGTCGCGACGGCAGTGCCGATCCGGCGGTGCTGGTGGCCGCACGCATGACCGGCGTGCATCGCGTGTTCAAGCTGGGCGGCGCCCAGGCGATCGCCGCGATGGCGCTCGGCACCGCGCAGGTGCCAGCCTGCGACAAGGTCTTCGGCCCGGGCAATGCCTGGGTCACCGAGGCCAAGCGGCAACTGGCGCAGGCGGGCGACATCGCGATCGACCTGCCGGCAGGGCCGTCGGAAGTGCTGGTCATCGCCGACGCGGGGGCAAACCCCGATTTCATCGCCGCGGACCTGCTGTCGCAGGCCGAGCACGGGCCGGATTCGCAGGTGCTGCTGGTCTCCGACGCTCCGGCGCTGATCGACGCCGTGGACGCGGCGCTGGCCCGCCAGCTCGGGGCACTGCCACGTGCCGGGATCGCACGCCAGTCACTGGCGCGCTCGCGGCTGGTCGAGGTCGACCGTCTCGAGGATGCGTTCGCGCTGTCCAACCGCTACGCGCCGGAGCACCTGATCCTGGCGCTGCGTGAACCGCGTCGCTGGCTGGACCGCGTCACCGCCGCCGGCTCGATCTTCCTCGGCGACCACACGCCCGAAGCGCTGGGCGACTACTGCAGCGGCACCAACCACGTGCTGCCCACCGACGGCGCCGCACACGCCTGGAGCGGCGTTGGCGTGGCGTCGTTCCAGAAGACCATCAGCGTGCAGGCCGCGACGCCCGCCGGCATCGCCGCGATCGGTCCGGATGCGGTCACCATCGCCGACGCCGAAGGGCTGCAGGCGCATGCCAACGCCGTACGGCTGCGGTTGCCGGAGGCACGGGCATGAGCGTGCTCGACCTGGTCCGCGACGACCTGCGCGACTTCGCCGGCTACGGCTCGGCGCGCAGCACCCGCGTGAGTGGCCGCGACTGGCTCAATGCCAACGAAGCGCCGTGGCCGAACAGCGCCGACGCCCAAGGTGGCTGCCGCCGCTATCCCGATCCGCAGCCACAGGCACTGGTCGATGCGCTGGCCGGGCTGTACTCCGTGGATGGCGAACGGCTGCTGGTCGCACGCGGCAGCGACGAGGCGATCGACCTGCTGGTGCGCGCCACCTGCCGGCCCGGGCTGGATGCCGTGCTCGCAACGCCGCCGGTGTTCGGCATGTATGCGGTGGCCGCGCGACTGCAGGGCGCGCCGCTGGTCGAGGTGCCGCTGGTGGATGATGCGCGCGGCTTCGTGCCCGATCTCGACGCCGTGATCGACGCTGCGCGCGCGCGCCGGGCGAGGGTCGTATTCCTGTGTTCGCCGGCCAATCCCACCGGCGCGGCGATTGCGCCGCCGGCGATCGCCGCGGTCGCCGGCGCGCTGCGGAACCAGGCGCTGGTGGTGGTGGACGAGGCCTATGCCGAGTTCTCCTCGCAACCGTCCGCCCTGGGTCTGCTGGGCGCTTACGACAATCTCGTCGTGCTGCGCACATTGTCCAAGGCGCACGCGCTGGCCGGTGCGCGGGTGGGGGTGGCGATCGGTGATCCGGGCCTGATCGCCGTGCTGCGCCGCTGCCAGGCGCCGTACCCGTTGCCGGCGCCATCGGTCGCGCTGGCCTGTGCGGCGCTGGCACCCGGGGCCCTGCAACACACCAGGCACCAGGTGGATGTGCTGCGCCGCGAGCGCACGCGGCTGTTCGATGGCCTGCTGCGCGCCCCGGGCGTGCGTCGGGTCTATCCCTCCGACGGCAACTACCTGCTGGTGCGCTGCAGGGATGCGCAGCGTGCATACACCGACCTGCTCGCCGCGGGCATCGTCGTGCGCGACCAGCGCGGTGCCGCGCAGCTCGACGACGCATTGCGCATCAGCATCGGCACCCCGGAGCAGAACGACCGCGTACTCGAGGCGCTCGGTGCCCCCCGTGTGTCCCGTGCCTGCCCGGGTCCGGCAACCGAAGCGCCGGAAATCGATACGGCCGCAAACCCTCCGGTCGAAGGAGCATCGCGATGAGCACGCCGATCCTGTTCGTCGATCGCGACGGCACCCTGATCGAGGAGCCCGACGACTTCCAGATCGATGCCTACACGAAACTGCGGCTGTTTCCGGGGGTGATCCCGGCATTGCTGAAACTGCGCGATGCGGGCTGGGAGTTCGTGATGGTGACCAACCAGGACGGGCTGGGCACCGTGGCATTCCCGCAAGCCGATTTCGACGGCCCGCATGCGCTGATGCTGCAGATCTTCGAAAGCCAGGGCATCCGCTTCCGCGAGACGCTGATCGATCGCAGCTTCGCGCACGAAGGTCTGCCCACGCGCAAGCCGGGTATCGGCCTGGCGATGCACTACCTGCGCGACCGCGGGATCGACATCGCGCGGTCGGCGATGGTGGGCGACCGCGATACCGACATGGCGTTCGCCGCCAACATGGGCATCCGCGGTTTCCAGCTGCGCACGCCGCAGTTCGGCGGTGATTGGGACTGGGCGGGCATCGCCCATGAACTGGTGGATGCACCGCGCCGGGCGCAGGTGCAGCGCACCACCCGCGAGACCTCGATCCGGGTTGCGCTCGATCTCGACCTCGCTGCGGAGCCGCGCGTCGCCACCGGCCTGGCGTTCTTCGACCACATGCTGGACCAGCTCGGCAAGCATGGCGGTTTCGCGCTGGAGATCGAGGCGCAGGGCGACCTGCATATCGACGAGCACCACACGGTCGAGGACACCGGGCTGGCGCTGGGCCAGGCATTGCGCGAGGCGCTGGGTTCAAAGCGCGGGATCGGCCGTTACGGCTTCGACCCGCCCGACGATCCGTCGCTGGCAGCACCCGCCCCGCAGGCAGGCTTCACCCTGCCCATGGACGAAACGCTCGCGCGTGCCGCGCTCGATTTCAGCGGCCGGGCCTGCTTCGTCTTCGATGGAGGGTTCCGCCGCGAGCGCGTCGGTGACCTGCCCACCGAACTGGTCGCGCACTTCTTCCGTTCGCTGTGTGACGCGGCCGGCCTCAACCTGCACCTGCAGGTGCGCGGCGACAACGACCACCACAAGATCGAAGCGATGTTCAAGGCGGTTGCCCGCGCATTGCGCTTGGCATTGCGCCGCGATGGCGCGGGCCTGCCGAGCACCAAGGGGGTGCTCTGATGCGCGTTGCCGTGGTGGATGCCGGCGGCGCCAACCTCGGCTCCGTGGTGGTCGCGCTGCAGCGGCTGGGCGTTCAACCCGAGCTCACCATCGATGCGGCGGTGCTGCAGGCCTCCGATCGCGTGATCCTGCCCGGCGTGAGCACCGCAGCGACGGTGATGCGCCGGCTGCGCGAACTCGGACTGGTTGACGCGCTGCGCGGGCTGCGCACGCCGCTACTGGGTGTGTGCGTGGGCATGCAGCTGCTGTTCGAGCATTCCGCCGAGGACGACACGCCGTGCCTGGGACTGCTGCCCGGGCGGGTCAGCAGGCTGCGCGAGGACGAAGGCGTGCGCGTGCCGCACATGGGCTGGAACATGCTGACGGCGGTCAGGCCCTCGCCACTGGTGGCGGGCATCGACGATGGCGCACAGGCCTATTTCGTCCACAGCTATGCCGCGCCGGTCACCGACGACTGCGTGCTCGCCTGCACCCATGGCGAGGCATTCGCCGCGGTCGTGCAGCGCGGCAACGTGGCCGGGGCGCAGTTCCACCCGGAGCGCTCCGCCGATGTCGGGGCACGCCTGCTGCGCAACTTTGTCGAGAACGGTCTGTGAGCACCGACGACTTCACCCTTTACCCCGCGATCGACGTGCGCGACGGCCGCGTGGTGCGCCTGCGCCAGGGCGATTACGCGCGCGAGACCCGTTACACCGGAGAGCCGCTCGCGCTTGCACGCGACTACGCGGCGCAGGGCGCGCGATGGCTGCACCTGGTGGATCTGGATGCTGCCCGCGTCGGCCATTACACGCTGTCGGGCCTGCTGCGGGCGATCGTCGCCGGCACCGGACTGAGCGTGCAGACCGGCGGTGGCGTGCGCTCGCGTGACGACGTCGCCGCACTGCTCGACGCCGGTGCATCGCGCGTCGTGGTCGGCTCGCTGGCGGTGCGCCAGCCGGACCTTGTCGAAGCGTGGCTGCAGGAGTTCGGCGCCGAGCGCATCACCGTTGCACTCGATACCCGGCGCGACGCCCCCGGTGTCTGGCGGTTGCCGGTGCATGGCTGGACCGAGACCGGCGGCGAGACCCTCGATGCACTCGCCCTGCGTTACGCGCAGGCCGGGCTGGTGCATCTGCTGAGCACCGACATCGACCGCGACGGCATGCTGGCCGGGCCGAACCCCGCGCTGTACGGGCACCTGCGTGGCCTTGCGCCATCGCTGTCGGTGCAGGCATCGGGGGGCGTGCACCGCCTCGAAGACATCATCGAGGCGCGGGCCCAGGGCTGCGCGGGAATCGTGCTCGGACGTGCCCTGCTGGAAGGCCGCTTTTCCATGGCCGAAGCGCTGGAGGCGACCCGATGCTGAGCCGACGCATCGTGCCGTGCCTGGACGTGCTGGACGGGCGCGTGGTCAAGGGCGTGCGCTTCCGCGACCACGTGGACATGGGCGATATCGTGGAACTGGCCCTGCGCTATCGCGATGCCGGCGCCGACGAGCTGGTGTTCTATGACATCGCCGCCAGCCCGCAGGGCCGCTCGGTGGACCGTGACTGGATCCGCCGCGTGTCGCGTCTGCTCGACATCCCGTTCTGCGTGGCCGGTGGCATCCGCGACGTGGCCACCGCGCGCGCGGTGCTGCAGGCCGGCGCCGACAAGATCTCGATCAACACCCCGGCACTGGAGCGCCCGGCGCTGATCGGCGAGCTTGCCGCGGAGTTCGGCGTCCAGTGCGTGGTGGTCGGGGTGGATTCGGTGCGCGAGCCGGATGGCGAGTGGCGCGTGCGCAGCCATACCGGTGACCCGGCGCGGACGCGTGCGCCCGGCCGGCGCACGCTCGACTGGCTGGTGGAGGCCCAGGCCCTGGGTGCCGGCGAGATCGTCCTCAACTGCATGGGCAGCGACGGCGTGCGCAATGGTTACGACATCCAGCAGCTGCGCGCCGCGCGCGCGGTGTGCCGGGTGCCGCTGGTCGCATCCGGCGGTGCCGGTTCGGCCGCCCATTTCATCGACGTGTTCCGCGACGCGGATGTGGACGCGGCGCTTGCCGCCAGCGCGTTCCACAGCGGCGCGCTGCGGATTCCGCAGCTCAAACGGCAGCTTTCCGATGCAGGCATCGCGGTGCGACCTGCGCCCGGTGCCCGCGCCTCCATCCCCGTGCAGGGCGACAGCGCATGATCGATATCGACAGCCTCGACTGGAACAAGACCGGCGGCCTGCTGCCTGCCGTGGTGCAGGACAGCGACAGCCTGCGGGTGCTGATGCTCGGCTACATGGACCGCGATGCACTGCAGGCGACCCTCGCCACCGGGCAGGTCACGTTCTTCAGCCGCAGCCGCAACCGCCTGTGGACCAAGGGCGAGGCATCGGGAAACACGCTCGAGCTGGTCGCCATCGAAACCGACTGCGACAGCGACAGCCTGCTGGTGCGCGCGCGACCCCGTGGCCCCACCTGCCACCTCGGGCGCGACAGCTGCTTCGCCGGGGCACCGCACGACGTGGTCGCCGCGCTGGATGCGCTGGTGGCCTCGCGACGCGGCGCCCCGGCGGATGCCAGCTACACCGCGCGCCTGTTTGCGGGGGGCGTGCGTCGCATCGCGCAGAAGGTTGGCGAGGAGGGCGTGGAAACCGCGCTTGCAGCGGTCGCCCAGGACGACGACGCCCTGCGCGGTGAAGCCGCCGACCTGGTCTACCACCTCGTCGTGCTGCTGCGCGCGCGCGGACTGCGCTGGGCGGACGTCCGCCGCGAGCTTGCCTTGCGATCCGGGGCCACGACAGGCGGCTAGGACTACAATGCGGTGCCGTTGTTGCAGGAGCCAGCCATGTCAGACCAGCCCGATTGCCCGCAGTGTGGCGGCGCCCACGCCTATGCCGATCGCGGCCTGCTGGTCTGCCCGGAGTGCGGGCACGAATGGTCGGACCCACCCGCCGACGGAGACGCCGGTGATGCCGTGCGGGACAGCAACGGCAACGTGCTCGTTGCCGGCGATACGGTGGTGGTGATCAAGGATCTCAAGGTCAAGGGTTCGTCGATCCCGCTCAAGCAGGGCACGGTGATCCGCAATATCCGCCTGGTCGACGGCGATCCGACCCATGTCGAAGGCCACTCGGAGAAGATCAGGGGCCTGGTAGTGAAGACCGGGTTCCTGCGCAAGGCCTGACCGGCGCTACAGCATCGCCAGCTCGACGTTGCCCAGCGTGCGGTTGTACTGGTCGCGCAGCCGCACCTTGCGTTCGAGGTCGGCGATGATGTGGCCGCTGAAGTCGACGCCGGTGAGTTCCTCGATCATGTTGATGCCGCCCGGCGTGTCGACGTTGATCTCCATCATCCGGTTGCCAACGATATCGAGGCCGGCGAAGTACATGCCGTCGCGGATCAGCTTCGGCGCGGCGATCTCCGCCAGGCGCAGTGCATCCGCATCCGGCACCGCGGCTTCGTACTTGCCGCCGGCACTGATGTTGCTGCGCGCGTCGCCGCTGTCGTTGTAGCGGCGGATGCAGGCCCAGGTGCCGTCGACCTGCAGTGGCTTGCCGTTGAGCGTGAGCAGGCGCAGGTCGCCGTCGGCGGCGCGCGGCAGGTATTCCTGGGCGATGGCGTAACCGTCGCGCACCACCGCGTCGATCATCTGGTTGAGGTTGGCGCCGCTGTCCGGGGTCACCACGAACACGCTCTGGCCACCCGAGCCCTGCAGCGGCTTGATCACACCGTAGCCGTCGTGCGCGGCGATGAACGACTTGATCTCCTCCGGGTCCAGGGTGATGCAGGTTTCCGGGCGCAGTTCCTCGGGAAAGTGCTGGAAGTACGTCTTGTTGCTGGCGTCGGTCAGGCGGGTCGGATCATTGAGAACGATCACATGGCGTGCGGCCACCAGCTGCGCGAACAGCAGCGCGCTGTTGGGCGCCCACGGCCGGGTCTCGAGTTCCTCGGCGGGGTCGCTGCGCAGCATCAGTACGTCGAGCGCCTCCACCGAGATGCGTTCACGGGTGACGCCCTCGCCCTGCAGCTCCGCCAGCAGGTCGGCGTCGTCGGCATAGTCGTTGCGCTGCGGGATGCAGGCCGATGCACGTACGCAGCCGGTTGCGTCGTAGGTGAAGTCGCCCAGCCCGATGATCGCGACGCGGTGGCCGCGCGCGCAGGCACGGCGGGCCAGGCGGATGGTGGTGTAGTTGGCCTGCTCGGTGGCGACGTCGTTGACGACGAAGCCAAGCGCGATCGTGGTGGGCTTCATGATGCGGGTTCCATGTGGTGGAGGTGCTGGACCGGAAGGCTGCGGCACAGCGCAAGCCTGTCGGCGAAGGCGGGATGGGTCATGTAGCGGGGCAGCAGTTCGGGGCCGACCACCCAGCCTTCGGCCAGCAACTGGTCGAGCACCACGCGGTGCGACAGCGCGAACTTGCCCACCAGCAGGGCCTCGAAGTCGCCGTCGTCATGCAGGTAGTCGACGAGGTCGCGCAGGCCGCGCAGGTAGACGGCATCCTTGCTGAGCCCGCCGCCGCGCGCGGCGCGTACCGCGACGTCGAAGGCGTCGTCGGTCGGCAGCCCGTGGGTGGTGTGCAGGGCATCGAACATCGCCGGCACGCCTTCGCCTTCCAGTGCCATGGCGACCGCGACGACGCGTGCCGCCAGCACGCGCAGGCGCTCGCCGGGCAGGTAGCCGGCGAGGAATTCCGCCAGCACGCCCAGCCCTTCCTGCAGCGGATCGTAATGCGCCAGGCCCACCTTCAGCTGGGTCAGCGGCTGCCGTGCACCGTTGTGGCGGGTGACCACATGGGTGCCGATCTCGTGCTGGATCAGCGGCTGCACGCGCGCCTGCGGGATCCGCAGGTTGCCGTCGACGTAGAACGTCCCGTGGTTGACCATCATCAGCGAGTTGAGATCGGTATCCACCACCACCTCGGCGTGGAAGCCCGGGCACTGCCCGTGATACCAGTCCAGTTCCGCTTCGAGTGCGGCCATGAATTCGTCGATGCCGGCATCGGCCTGCAGCGGGGCGCCGGGCTCGACGTCGCGCAGGATCTCCTGCGCGAGCGCCAGCAGCGGCGGTTCCACGCCGCCGAACAGGTCGATGCTTGCGTTGACGAAGCCGTCGGTGCCGCGCAGGCGCACCAGTTCCAGCTGGCGGTCGAGTTCGCGTTGCTTCTCCGCCAGCAGCCCCGACAGCAACGGCGATTCCACCCGGTCCACCGGCAGATCCAGCAGCCGGCGGCGCGCGGCGTGCAGGTCGACGTCGGGATCGATGTAGCGCAGCTCCGGCAGCGCGGTGCGGCCGCTGGCTTCAAAGGCCTCCCACAGCGCGACGTTGTCGAGCGGCGACAGTGCCATCAGCCAGTCGACTTCGGCATCCATGCGCGCCAGCGCCGCATCGACGTGCGCGGCGACGGGCGGCAGGGGGCGCGCACCGGTGACGTCCATGTTCACCGGCCGAATGCCGGGCGCACCGCGTCCACTGCGCGCTCGAGTCCTGCCTGCAGGTCGTAGAGGCGGGCGATATCGGCGTGCCCGGTCCATTCGTCCATGAAGGTCTTCTTGTATTCGATGGAGATCGTGCAGATCCGGCTGCCGTAGCGGGCGTGGATCCATTCCGGGAAATGGCCGCCGCCGGGATAACGCACGTTCTCGCGTACGTCGGGCGTGCCGCCCGCCACCGGTGCGGCACGCATCGCCTCGGCGAATGCATGCACCGCATCGCCCCAGCGGCCGCGGTCGAGCGTGGTGACACCCAGGTCGATATCGGGGTTGCCATCGGCCGGCGCGCAGCTGTCCGGCCCGTCGCGGCGATGGTTGTAGCTGTGCAGATCGATCACCAGCAGGCTGCCATGGCGGTCGAGCAGGGCATCGAGCAGCTCGGTCAGCATCGCGTAGAAACGGTCGTGCACCGCCAGCGAAGCCTGGAGCTCCTCGCGGGGCAGCTCGCCGCGCCAGAAACGGATGCCCCAGGTGTCCTCGGGGTTGCTCGACAGCGCCTTGTCGCGCGGACGGTTGAGGTCGACCTCGAAACGCGAACGCCGTGCCCTCAGGCGCACGTCGCCGACGCTGGTGAGCAGGCCGGTCAGCGGATCCTCGTCGCGGCGCCGGCTGGGCGTGTCGATGGCGAGATGGCGCTGCAGCGAGGCCCGCATCGCATGGCCGTCGTGGACCGCGGCCGCCAGCACCGGCCCATCGCCGATGACCAGGTCCCACTCGTCGCAGGGCGATGCGTGGACCAGGCGGGTGTCGTGGTGGAAGAATTCCGATTGTTGCCGGACGCGCGCGCCGGCGGCTGCGTTGGATGTCGTCATGCCGCCATGCTGGCGGCGCCCGGATCAGGGCGACGTGGACATCCTGAAAACGCGTTCAGAAATGGCCGCGCACGCGGTCAGCCGACGCGGATCTCGATGCCATCGAGTTGCACCACCTGGCCGCTGCGGATCTTGGCGGTCTTGCGTGATTCCACCGCGCCGTCGACGCGCACCGCGCCCGCGGCCACCAGCGCCTTGCCGGCCCCGCCGCTGTCGACCAGCCCGGCCAGCTTGAGCAACTGGTTGAGTTCGACGTATTCGCCGTCGAGGTCGAATGGAATGGTCTGCATGGCGCGCATGGTCCCACGCTGCGCGATCGCTGGCCATGGCCGGCACGCACTCCGCCAGGGCGCGCTAGCTGTGATCTCTCAGTAGGTTGTTCATCCGGGGTGATCCCGGAAGACTGGAGGTGCGAATCAGCCACCCCTCCAGGAGCCCCGGATGAACCTGCATAAACATGCCCGTCTTACG
>NWQL01000001.1:966144-1033753 GCA_002798175.1 Lysobacteraceae bacterium NML91-0213
ACGCTCTTCCTCGCTGGCTGCACCAGTACAACTGGCACCGGCCGCACGCCAGCCTTGGCTACCAACCCCCAATCAGCCGCATCCAGCTTCCACTGAACAACGTCCTGGGTTTACACAGCTAGCCGGGACGCAGCCACTGCAGCGCGTTGCGGACGCGATCGGATGCGCGCGGATCGACCGGACCATCGTCGACAAGCCCGGCCGCCAGCGCGCGCCGGAACGGTGCGAGGCCCGCCGCGGCCTCGAGCGCTGCGCGCCGCAGCGGCCGCGCCGCGGTGCGGTCGTCCCCGTAGAGGCGGGCGACGGTCGCGGTGGCCAGAAACAGCGGCAGCGACCCGCGGCGATGGCGGCGCTGGTAGCTGGCGAGCGCGCGCGGGTGGGCGGGGTCGGCATGCCGGTGCAGCGAGTCGGCCACGGCAACGGCGAGGCGTTCGACGCTGGCCAGGCCGAGATTGAAGCCATGCGCGGTGACCGGATGCATGCCGACCGCGGCATCGCCCACCAGCGCGGCACGCGTGGCGACGAAGTGGCGTGCGTACACGGTCGTCAATGGATAACGGTGGCGGCTGCCGACCGCCGTCATCCGGCCCAGACGGTGCTCGAAACGCCGTTCGACCTCGCCGGCAAAAGCCCCGTCGTCGAGCCGCTCCATCCGCTGCGCCTCGGCACCGGTCAGCGTGAGCACCACCGAGGACAGCTGCGGCTCCAGCGGCAGCAGTGCGCGCGTCTGTCCATCGCCGAACCACTGCCACGCCACGCCGTCGTTGGCGACCTCGTGGCGCATCCGGCACACCAGCATATGGCGGCCGAAATCGTGGATGTCCGCGGCGATGCCCAGGGCCTGCCGGGTCTGCGACATCCGGCTGTCCGCGGCCACCAGCAGGCCGGCGCGCAGCACCCGGCCATCGGCCAGGCGCACCTCGGCGGCGCGCGCATCGGTGTGCACGGCATCCACCGTTGCGCCGGCATGCACCTGCACGTCCGGCAGGGCCTGCACCGCCTGCCATGCGGCCGTGCGGATGGTCCGGTTCGAAACCAGGCTGCCGAGCCGGTCGTGGCCGGTCCCGGCGGCATGCACCTGCAGCTCGCGTGCGACGTCGCGCTCGATCACCCGGGCGGTGCGGAGTGGAGGCATCGCGGCGGCGGGGATATGCGCCGCGATGCCGAGTTCATGCAGCAGCCGCAGCGACGCGTGGGTCAGCGCGATCTCGCGCCCGTCGAACGCGGGCTCTGCAAGCGCCTGCAGCGGCTGGCGTTCCACCAGCCCGATGCGCAGGCCGAGCGGCGCCAGCGCACAGGCCAGTGCAAGCCCGGCGGGTCCGGCACCGATGATCGCCACGTCGGTGGTCCAGGGGGTGCCGTGGTAGTGGTCGCGCATTCGGACAGTCTAGGCAACCCGGCGCAACCGCGGCTTGATCCGGCGCAAGCCCACGGTCGCCGGCGGCGCGCCCCGGCAACCGCATCCGGGTTCAACCGGCAGACGCTTCCACCCGGTTGCGGCCGGCGCCCTTGGCCCGGTACAGCGCGGCGTCGGCGGCTTCCAGCCAGTCACGCAGCGAGGCGTGTGCGGGGTCGACCATCGCCAGTCCAATGCTGATCGTCGCCTCGGGCCCGGGCCCACCGGCGGTGCGCACCACTACCGTCGCGCGCAGGCGTTCGGCCAGTGCGGTGGCGGCGGCACGGTCCACGCCCGGCACCACCAGCGCGAATTCGTCGCCGCCATAGCGGCCCGCCAGCCCCGGCCGGTCCTGCAGCTGCAGCAGGATCTCGCCGAGCGCGCGCAGGATCTCGTCGCCGGCGGCATGGCCGACGTGGTCGTTGATGTCCTTGAAGCGGTCGATGTCGATCATCAGCAGCGCCGCACGCCCGTTCCCGCGGGCTTCGGCGAACACCGTCGCGGCCTGCTGCTGCCAGTGCCGGCGGCTGGTGACCCCGGTGAGCCCGTCGATGCGGCTGAGCTGGTCGAGCTGGCGGTTCTTGCCGCGGATCTGCTGCACCAGGTCCTGGCTGGCCAGCGCCACGCCGATGGTGTGCAGGATCATCATCGGCAGGCAGGCCACGATCACCGCCATCGAGGTCTCCGGCGCCGCGGCGAAGCCGGTGGCCAGCCCGGTGGCGAGCAGGCCGCCCAGCATCCACGGCAGCGACCGCAGCCACAGCCGCGGCAGACCGGTGCTGATCTTGTCGATCGTGGCCAGCGTCAGCACCAGCACGCTGGGCAGCAGGTTGAAGTGGAGCAGGGCGGCCAGCGACCCGGCCAGTGCCGAGTCGACCAGCAGGTTGCCGACCTCGGTGCGGTGGGGATCACTGCTGCGGCGCGACCGCAGCCACGCCAGTTGCGGCCAGGCCAGGGCGATCACCAGCATCCAGGTCCAGGCCGGCCACGCGGCCTGGCGTTCGTACAGCACCACCGCCGCCGCGACCCCGGCCAGGCCCATGCCCAGCACCCGGAACGGATAGATCCGCTGCGGCAGCCGCGATATCCGCCGTTGCCCGCGCGGCCGGGCCGCCACGGGCGTGTGCGTGACCGTCGCGGCGTCGATGTGCTGGTCCATCCTTTCCCCCCGGATCCGGACCCCGGCAGCATACCGACGCGGGCGTGCCCGGTCCCACGTTTCGCGCGCATCCCGCACGCGCGCTAGGCTGTGCGCCCTTCGGCAGACATGGATCAGCGGTGCGCGACACGGGCGGGAACGAGCGCGGCAACAGGGGCATCACGGCGTGGCTGCAGCGCTGCTGGGAACGCGTGCGCGGGCCGGTGGACGCATCGGGGCGGCGCCTGCGCCGCCCGTCGGTCCGTCGCTACGGGCGCTACGCGGCGCTGCAGTTCACCCGCCAGCAGACCCAGAGCCGGATGCTTGCCGATGATCCGGACCACCTGCTGATCGACTACACCCGCACCATGCTGGCCGCGATGCTGTGGCCGTCGGCGCGGCCGCGTATCGGCATGGTCGGGCTGGGTGGCGGGTCGCAGGTGAAGTTCATCCACCGGTATTTTCCCGACGCCACGCTGGAGGTGGTCGAGAACAACCCGTGGGTGGTCGGCCTGCGTCGTGAATTCGGCATCCCCGACGACGACGCGCGCCTGCAGGTGGCGATCGACGACGGCGCCGCGTTCGTGGCGGTGCGTCCCGGTCGCTACGACGTGCTGCTGGTGGATGGCTATGACGAGACCGGTATTCCGCCGGTGCTGTCGACGCCGCAGTTCTATGCCGACTGCCATGCCGCGCTGCGGCCGGGCGGTGCGTTGTCGGTCAACCTGTTCGTCGCCGAGGCGGACCTGCATGTCGAGCGCCTGCGCGCGGTGTTCGGCCCCGGGCAGGTGCTGGTGATCGAGGAAGCCAGGATGCGCAACCAGGTCGCATTCGCCTGGCGCGGCGCGCGGCCGGGACCGGATGCCGTCGCGCGCCTGCTGGCCGGCCGCGACGCCGCCGCCATCGCCCAGCTGCAGCCGGTACTCGAGCGTGTGGCCGCGGCACTGGCCGCACCTCCCTCAACGACGACGCCCGGCTGAGAGCCGGGCGCCGGGTGTCGCGGGAAGAGGGTGGAACCTATTCTTCTTCGTCCTGCATGCCCTGGGCCTCGCGGCGCTGCTGCTGGCCGCCCTCGCCCTGCTGTCCCTGCTGGTCCTGACCGCGCTGCTGGTTGTTCTGGCCCTGCTGCTGGTTGTTCATCGCTGACTCCTGGAGGGGGATGCGAAACACTGTCGTGCCGCATGCGCATCCTGCGCGTCGGGTCCCGTCAACCGGCGTGAAGCGGGCGTTGCCCTGCAGTGAAGCGGTGAATGGTTCAGGACGCGCGGCCGGTGTCCTGCCCGAGCTGCGCCAGCATGTGCTCGGCGCTGGAGACCTTGAACTCACCCGGTGCCTCGACGAACAGATGGCGGATCACGCCATCCTCGGCGTACAGCGCGAAGCGCTTGGCGCGCCGGCCCATGCCGTAGGCGCTGGCATCCATCTCCAGGCCCAGGGCGCGCACGAAGTCGCCATTGCCGTCCGACAGCATGCGCAGGCCGTCGGGCACGTCGAGCTGCTTGCCCCAGGCCTGCATCACGAACGGATCGTTGACCGCCACGCAGGCCACCTCGATGCCGCGCGCACGGAACGCGTCGAAGTGCTCGACGAAGCCGGGCAGGTGGCGCTCGGAACAGGTCGGGGTGAACGCGCCGGGTACCGCGAACAGCACCATGTTGCGGCTCTGGAACAGGGTGGGCGTGTCGATCGCCTGCACGCCGTCGCTGATGTACTTCAGCACCACTTCGGGAATGCGGTCGCCGGGCTGCACGCTCATGGGGAAATCCTCGGGAATGGGTGAACACAGTCTAGCCGCGCCGGGCAGTGCCGCGCGCTGACCCTTGAAAGCCGCCGGCAGGGCGCTACATCGCGGACATACGGCGGGCGCACGGCGCCCCACCAGCAACGGAGGAGACATCGATGAGAAACGCAATCCGCCATCCCCTGCAGGGCGCAACCCAGCCCAGCCTGCACGACGAGCTGCGCCAGGCATTCAACCAGTTCTTCCAGGTCGACGAGGACCGCGACGCGTCCTCGGTGGTCACCAGCCAGTGGACGCCGCGCGTCGACATCAAGGAGGAAACCGATCGCTTCGTGATCCTTGCCGACCTGCCCGGTGTCGACCCGGAGGAGGTCGAGGTGCTGATGGACAAGGGCATCCTGAGCATCCGCGGCGAGCGCCGGTCGGAGGCGCGCGAGGAGGGCGCGACGTTCTCCCGCGTGGAGCGTCGCTACGGCAGCTTCCATCGTCGCTTCGCGCTGCCCGACAGCGCCGATGCCGAGGGCATCACCGCCTCCGGGCATAACGGCGTGCTGGAAATCAGCATTCCCAAGCGTCCGGAAACCACGCCGCGGCGGATCCAGGTCGGCCGTCCGGGCACGCTGACGACGCAGCAGTAAGGATGCGGCCATGCCGCAACGTGGCGGCGGCGTCGCGGACGTCGCCGGGCGCATGCATGCCCGGTGACGTCCGCGTTGCCCGCCGCACGGGCGCGGCCACGCACTACACTGGCCACCCTCCAGACGAACACGCACGATGCAGTTCAAGGACTACTACGCGACACTCGGCGTCGAGCCCGGCGCGGACGAGGCGGAGCTCAAGACCGCCTATCGCAGGCTCGCGCGCAAATACCATCCCGACGTCAGCAAGGCGGCGGACGCCGAGGAACGCTTCAAGGCGGTCAACGAGGCCTACGAGGCCCTGCGCGACCCCCAGAAACGCGCCGCCTACGACCAGCTCCGCGCGCGCGGCTATCGGCCCGGCGACGAAGTGCAGAGGCCGCACGGCGGCTTTGGTGGCCCCGGTGGCGTCGATTTCGAGGAGATCTTCGCCGGCGGTGACGGTGGCGGTTTCAGCGATTTCTTCGAGGAACTGTTCGGTCGCCGCCGCGGCTTCGGTGGTGGCCCCGGTCCGGGCGCGCAGGCGCCGCGTGGGGACACGCGGGCGAAGCTGGCGGTGCCGCTGGAGGCGGTCTACCACGGCAACAGCGTGCGCATCGCGGTCAACGGCCGCTCGCTCGACGTCAACGTGCCGCGCGGCATCCGCCCCGGCCAGGTGATCCGGCTGCGCGGACAGGGCACCCACGGTGACCTGCTGCTGGAAGTCGAGTACGCCGCGCATCCGCAGTTCGAGGTCGATGGCGGCAACGTGATCCACGTGCTCACGGTCGCGCCGTGGGAAGCCGCACTGGGCGCCACGGTGAATGCGCCGACCCTCGGTGGGCCGGTCGAGCTCAGGATTCCCGCGGGCTCGGAAGCCGGTCGTCGCTTGCGCCTGCGTGGTCGCGGCCTGCCGGGCACGCGCGGGGCGGCGCCGGGCGACCAGATCGTCGAACTCGAGGTACTGGCGCCGAAGGCGCAGACCGATGCCCAGCGCGAGGCCTACCAGGCACTGCAGGCCGCGTTCGGCGAGAGCTGGCGCGCGTAGGCCGCGCCGGCGTGATCAGCCGGCAATGTCGCCCGCGCCGAGCGTGCTGGAGATCACGTCGGCCAGCTCGTCCTCGGTGAACGGCTTGGTCAGGTAACCGCGCGCGCCCTGGCGCATGCCCCAGATGCGGTCGGTTTCCTGGTCCTTGGTGGTGATCAGCACCACCGGGATGTGCTTCGTGGTCGGCTCGCGGCTGATCGAACGCGTGGCCTGGAAACCGTTGAGGTTCGGCATCACCACGTCCATCAGGATCAGGTCCGGCAGTTCGCGCTTGGCGGCTTCAACGCCGGCCTGTCCGTCCTCGGCGGTGAGCGGCTGATGCCCGAGCTTCTCGACGATGCGGCGGATGCCGGCAAGCTGGGACGGTGAGTCGTCGACGATCAGGATGCGCGCCATGGGATTTCCGGTTTGCGAGCGGAGATTGTAGCGGCGCCACCACACCCGGCAAGCGGATGCAGTGCGTGCGGGACGATGGATGCCGACTCAGCCGATGCGCACGAGCGTGCGGCCCAGCGATCCACCGGCGAGCATGCGTTCGAACAACGAAGGCAATGTGTCGAGCGTTGCTTCGTGCTGGAGGATGCGGTCAAGGTGCCGCGGCTTCCATTCGCCGGCCAGGCGCTTCCACACCTCGTCGCGGATGCCGCGCGCGGTGCCGGCCGATGCCACGCCCAGCAGCGACACGCCACGGATGATGAAGGGCATCACCGTGGCCGGCAGCTCGTGGGTGGCCGCAAGCCCGGCGCTGGCAACGTTGCCGTAGGGCACGGTCTGCGCGAGCAGGCTTGCCAGCATGGTGCCGCCGACGTTGTCGAGCCCACCACCGAAACGCGCCGACTCCATCGGCCGGGTGGTTGCCAGGGCGTCGCGGCCGATCACTTCGGCGGCGCCGATGTCCTTCAGGTACGCGGCCTGTTCCGGCTTGCCGCTGACCGCGTGCACCTCGTACCCGGCACTGGAGAAGATGTCGACCGCCAGCGAGCCGACGCCGCCGGTGGCGCCGGTGACCGCAAGCGGACCAAGGCCCGGGTGCTGGTGGTTCTCGACCAGGCGCAGCAGCGCCAGCGCCGCGGTGAAGCCTGCGGTGCCCAGCACCATCGACTCGCGCAGCGACAGCCCGGCCGGCAGCCGCACCGCCCACTTCGCCTCGAGGCGTGCGTATTCGGAATAGCCGCCATCGCGCGTCTCGCTGAGGCCGCAACCGGTCACCAGCACTTCGTCGCCTTCGCTGAAGGCGGGGTCGGCTGACGCGACCACGTGGCCGGCGACATCGATGCCGCCGACCAGCGGGAAACGCCGCAGGATCTTGCCCTTGCCGGTGCCTGCAAGCGCATCCTTGAAGTTGACCGACGAGTACGCGGTGCGTATGACCAGCTCGCCGGGCGAGAGGTCGTCGAGCGCAATCGTCTCGACGCCGCTGCGATAGCCCTGTGCGTCATCGTGGATGCGGAACGCGTGGAACGTGGCGGGGATCGTCATGGCAAGGCCTCCGTGGGTCAGCGCAGTTCGCGGCTGTGCTTCTCGCTCAGCCACTTGGTGGCCTCCGCGGGCTCGTAGGTCTTCATCCAGTCGAGCATGGCGTCGATATCGCGACCGGTCCACATGTCGTCGCGCTGGGCGGGATGCAGGAAGCGCTCCTCGACCATGCGGTCCATCATCGCGATCAGCGGCTGGTAGTAGCCCTCGACGTCGAGAAACGCACACGGCTTCTCGCTGATGCCCAGCTGGCGCCAGGTCAGCATCTCGACCATCTCCTCCAGCGTGCCGAAACCACCGGGCATCGCCACGAAGCCGTCGGCGAGATCAAACATCCGCAGCTTGCGCTCGTGCATCGAGCCCACGACTTCGAGCGCGGTGAGGCCGCGGTGCGCGACCTCCATGTCCACCAGCTGCTTCGGAATGATGCCGGTCACCTCGCCCCCGGCGGCGAGCACCGCGTCGGCGATCGTGCCCATCAGGCCGATGTTGCCGCCGCCATAGACCAGGCGGATGCCGTCGCGTGCCATGCGCGTGCCGAGTGCGATCGCCTGCTCGGCGTAGATGGGGCGCGCGCCACTGTTGGAGCCGCAATAGACGCAGATGCTTTGCATGAGGAGTGCCGTCCTGGAGTCGAACGCAGAGGGGAAAACGCGGACGCCGGGCAAGAGCCCGGCGCCTGTGTCGCATGCACCGCGGCGGCGCCGGGAAGGGCCCGGCGGCCGTGGCGTCAGTTCGCCTTGTGGATCGCGCGCTTGTCCACGGCCATGGCGGCGTCGTGGATGACTTCCGACAGGCTGGGATGGGCGTGGCAGATGCGGGCGAGATCGTCGGCGGAGCCCTTGAACTCCATCGTCAGCACGCCCTCGTGCACCAGTTCGGAGACGTTGGCGCCGACCAGGTGCATGCCGAGCACGCGATCGGTTTCGGCGTGCGCCAGCACCTTCACGAAGCCCGCCGGCTCGACCATCGCCACCGCACGGCCGTTGGCCGCGAACGGGAAGCTGCCGGCCTTGTACGGGATGCCTTCTTCCTTCAGCTGCTGCTCGGTCTTGCCGACCCAGGCCAGCTCCGGCTCGGTGTAGATGACCCACGGGATGGTGTCGAAGTTGACGTGGCCGGGGAGGCCCGCGATCAGCTCGGCCACCGCGATGCCTTCCTCGAAGCCCTTGTGGGCCAGCATCGGCCCGCGTACGCAGTCGCCCACGGCCCAGACGCCATCGACGCCGGTGTGGCAGTGTTCGTCGACCTCGATCTGGCCGCGCTCGGTGAGCTTCACGCCGCTGCCCTCGGCCAGCAGACCCTTCGACGCGGCCTTGCGGCCCACGGCCACCAGCAGCTTGTCGACGGTGATGGTCTGCTCGCCGTTCCTGTCGGCGTAGGTGACCTGGACTTCCTTCTTCTTGCCCTTGCCGGTGACCTCGGCCTTCGAGACCTTGGCGCCCAGCTTGATGTCCAGGCCCTGCTTCTTGAACTCGCGCGCGGCCACCTTCGAGACCTCGGCATCGGCCGCGGCCAGGAACTCCGGCATGGCTTCCAGGATCACCACCTCGGCGCCCAGGCGCTTCCACACGCTGCCGAGCTCCAGGCCGATCACGCCGGCGCCGATCACGGCCAGGCGCTTCGGCACCTCGGTGAAGTCGAGCGCGCCGACGTTGTCGACGATGGTCTCGCCGTCGAACTTCGCGAACGGCAGCTCGATGGAATCCGAACCCGCGGCGATGATCACGTTGGTGCCGGTGAGCTCGATCTGGCTGCCGTCATGCTGCTTCACCTTCACCAGGCGATCGGCATGCAGGGTGGCGAAGCCATAGTACGGCGTGACCTTGTTGGCCTTGAACAGCTGCGCGATGCCGCCGGTGAACTGCTTCACGATGGCGTCCTTGCGGCCGACCATCTTCTCGACGTCGATCTGCGGATCCTTCGCGGTGATGCCGTGCTGCTCGAACACGTGCTGCAGGTTGTGGAACTGCCGCGAGGAGTCCAGCAGTGCCTTGGACGGGATGCAGCCCACGCGCAGGCAGGTGCCGCCCAGGGCGGGCTTGCCGTCCTTGCCCAGCGCCGCGTCGATGCAGGCGGTCTTCATGCCCAGCTGGGCGGCGCGGATGGCGGCGTGGTAGCCGGCCGGGCCGGCACCGATGACGACGACGTCGAATTGTTCAGCCATTGGAATTCCTTGCTTTGGGTGTCGCGAGCCTTACAGGCCCAGCAGCATGCGGTGCGGGTTCTCGAGCTGGTTCTTGATGTCGACCAGGAACAGCACCGCGTCCTTGCCATCGATGATGCGATGGTCGTAGGACAGCGCGATGTACATCATCGGCGCAGCGATCACCTGGCCGTTCTCGACGATCGCACGCTCCTTGATCGCGTGCATGCCGAGGATCGCCGACTGCGGCGGATTGACGATCGGCGTCGACATCAGCGAGCCGAAGGTACCGCCGTTGGTGATGGTGAAGGTGCCGCCCTGCAGGTCCTCGAGCGCCAGCTTGCCGTCGCGTGCCCTGGTGGCGTATTCCGCGATGGACTTCTCCACGTCGGCGAAGCCCATGCGTTCCACGTTTCGCAGCACCGGAGTGACCAGGCCCTTGTCGGTGGAGACGGCGATGGAGATGTCGGCATAGCCGTGGTAGATGATGTCGTCGCCGTCGACCGAGGCGTTGATCACCGGGTATTTCTGCAGCGCGTTCGCGGCGGCCTTGGCGAAGAAGCTCATGAAGCCGAGCTTGATGCCGTGGTCCTTCTGGAACTGCTCGCCAAGCTCCTTGCGCAGCGCCATCACCTTGCCGAGGTTGACCTCGTTGAACGAGGTCAGCATCGCGATGGAGTCCTTGGACTGCATCAGGCGCTCGGCGATGCGCTTGCGGATGCGGGTCATCGGCACGCGCTCTTCCGGACGTGCACCGCCCGACACACCGGCGGTCTTGCCGCTGGCGTAGTTCACCAGGTCTTCCTTGGTCACCGCACCGCGGCGGCCGGTGCCTTCCACCTGCGAAGGGTCGATGCCCTTGGTCTGCGCGGTGAAACGCGCGCCGGGCGGCAGGTCACCGGTGCCGGCGGCCGGGGCCGGGCGTGTCGACGACGGAGCCTTGGCCTCGCTCTTCGCCGCGGCGGCCTTGGGCTGCACTTCCTGCGCGCCGGCGGCCGGCTCGGCCTTGGGCGCGTCCGCGGACTTCGGCGGTGCGGCGCCTTCCTCGATCACCGCCAGCACCTGCTGGCTGGTGACGGTGTCGCCCTCGGCGAACTTCAGTTCCCTGATCACGCCCTCGACGGTCGACGGCACTTCGAGCACCACCTTGTCGGTCTCGAGGTCGACGATGTTCTCGTCGCGCGCAACCGCGTCGCCCACCTTCTTGTGCCAGGTGGCGATGGTGGCGTCGGAAACGGATTCGGGGAGTACCGGTACCTTGATCTCGGTGGCCATGGTCTTGATGCGTCCTGGGTCGTAAGCGGTGTGGGGTCAGTCGGCTGCGAAAACGCTGCCGGCAGGGGAGGTGAGGGCATCGGCGACCAGCTGCTGCTGCTCGGCGACGTGCTTGGAGAAGAGGCCGACGGCGGGCGAGGGCGAGCGCTGGCGACCGGCGTAGTGCAGTTCCAGGTTCGACGGCACGCAGTGCTGCAGGTGGTGGCGGATCTGGTACCAGGCGCCCTGGTTCTGCGGTTCCTCCTGGCACCAGACGACATCGGTCGCCTTGCCGAAGCGCGCCAGTTCGGCCGAAAGGGCCTCGCGCGGGAACGGATACAGCTGCTCGATGCGCACCAGCGCGACATCGTCCTGGCCGCGCTTCTCGCGGTCCTCGAGCAGGTCGTAGTAGACCTTGCCCGAGCACAGCACCACGCGCCTGACCTTCTTCGGATCGGCCGAGGCGTCGCCGATCAGGTGCTGGAACTCACCAGTGGCGAGCTCCTCCAGGCTGGACACCGCGAGCTTGTGGCGCAGCAGCGACTTCGGGCTCATCACCACCAGCGGCTTGCGGGTGGTCATGTGCATCTGGCGGCGCAGCATGTGGAAGGCCTGTGCCGGGGTGGACGGCACGCAGACGTGCATGTTGTCCAGCGCGCACAGCTGCAGGAAGCGCTCCAGGCGCGCGGAGCTGTGCTCCGGCCCCTGGCCTTCGTAGCCGTGCGGCAGCAGCAGGGTGAGTCCGCTCAGGCGGCCCCACTTGGCCTCGCCGGAGGCGATGAACTGGTCGATCACCACCTGGGCGCCGTTGGCGAAGTCGCCGAACTGGGCCTCCCAGATGCACAGCGTGTTGGGATCGGTGGTGGAGAAGCCGTACTCGTAGGCCATCACCGCCTCCTCGCTGAGCAGCGAGTCGATGACGGTGGCGCGCTCCGGGCTGTCGACCAGCTGGCGCAGCGGCAGGTAGTAGGAGTCGGTCTTCTGGTCGTGCAGGATCGCGTGGCGGTGCGAGAAGGTGCCGCGGCCGACGTCCTGGCCCACCAGGCGCAGGCCGAAGCCCTCGTCGAGCAGGCTGGCGTAGGCGAGGTTCTCGGCGAAGCCCCAGTCGGCGGGGATCTCCCCGGCGGCCATCCGGCGACGGTCCTCGTACACCTTCGCCACGCGCGGGTGCAGCTGCACCTCGTCCGGGATCGTGGTGATGGTATTGGCGAGTTCCTTCAGGCGGTCCAGCGCGAAGCGGGTGTCGGCACCGTCGGCCAGGCGGCCGGCGACCAGCTTGCCCCAGTCGACGAAGAGGCGGCTCTCGGGCGGCGTCTTGCCGACTTCGGCCAGTTCGGTCGTGACCTCGCCCGAGTCCAGCTTGCCGCGGTAGGCATCCACCAGCGCCTGGCCGGCGCCGGCGGGCAGCACGCCCGCGGATTCCAGCTGCGATGCGTAGAGTTCGCGGGTGGTCTTGTGCTTGCGGATGATCTGGTACATCAGCGGCTGGGTGATCGCCGGCTCGTCGGCCTCGTTGTGGCCGTGGCGCCGGTAGCAGACCAGGTCGATCACCACGTCCTTGCGGAACTCCTGGCGGAAGTCGTAGGCCAGGCGGGCGGCGAAGGCGACGGCCTCGGGGTTGTCCGCGTTCACGTGCAGCACGGGCGCGTCGATCATCTTGGCCACGTCGGTGCAGTACAGGGTGGAGCGGGCGTCCTCGCGGGCGCTGGTGGTGAAGCCCACCTGGTTGTTGACCACCACGTGCACGGTGCCGCCCACGGCGAAGCCGCGCGCCTGCGACATCTGGAACAGCTCCATCACCACGCCCTGGCCGGCGAAGGCGGCATCGCCGTGGATCAGGATCGGCATCACCTGGCGGCGGTCGGCGTCGTTGCGGCGCTCCTGGCGCGAACGCACCGAGCCGGCGACCACCGGGTCGACGATCTCGAGGTGCGAGGGGTTGAAGGCCAGCGCCAGGTGCACCGGGCCGCCATCGGTGGCGACGTCGGCGGAGAAGCCCATGTGGTACTTCACGTCACCGGCGAGCGCCAGCTCGTTGTGCTCGAACCGGCCCTCGAACTCGTCGAACAGGCGGCGCGGGTTCTTGCCCAGCGTGTTGACCAGCACGTTCAGCCGGCCGCGGTGGGCCATGCCGATCACGATGTCCTTGACGCCGTCCTTGCCCGCGCTGCGGATCACGGTGTCGAGGAGCGGGATGAGCGAATCGCCGCCCTCCAGCGAGAAGCGCTTCTGGCCGACGTACTTGGTGTGCAGGTAGCGCTCGAGGCCCTCGGCCGCGGTGAGGCGCTCGAGGATCCGGCGCTGCTCGTCGGCGGCCAGGCTGTAGCGGCCGCCGGCCTTCTCCATGCGCTCGTACATCCAGCGGCGCTGCTCGGCCTGCGGGATGTGCATGAACTCGGCGCCGATCGGGCCGGCGTAGGTCGCGCGCAGCAGCGCGAGCAGGTCGCGCAGGCGCATGCGCGGGGCGCCGCCGAAGGTGCTGGTGCCGCCGGCCGGGCCGGTGGCGAACTCGGTGTCGAGGTCGGCGTCGGACAGGCCGTGGAAGGGCAGGTCGAGGTCGGGTGCGTCGATCTTCTCGGCCATGCCGAGCGGATCGGTGTCGGCCTGCAGGTGGCCGCGCGAGCGGTAGGCGGTGATCAGCTTGAGCACCGAACCCTGCTTGCGCTGGGCTTCGAGGTCGCCGCCTTCGCCGCCTGCGCTGGTGGTGACGACGCCGGCCTTGGCCTCGCGGCCGGCGCGGGCGACCGCGTCCATGACCACCGAGTGCGGCACGTCGCCGGCCTCACGCCCCTTGAAGCCGTCGAACCAGGATTTCCACTTGGTGCCGACGCTGTCGGGATCCACGAGGTACTGCTCGTACAGATCCTCGATATAGGCGGCGTTGGCGCCGAGCTGGGAAGACTGGGCGAACTGCTTGAGAAGACTGTCCACGTCGGGGATTCGGGCTCGGAAAAAAGGGGCGGGAGAAGGCCCGGACGTGGTTGCAGCGGCCGCCCGGGTCGGGATGCGGCAAAGAACGCGATTATAGCCCCAGGCCACCGGTAGGGGCGACCCGACGTGTCCGCGATCCGGTCCAGTCGGCACCCCGTTCAGATTGTCCCGCCGGGGTGCGCTCAGATGCCCAGCACGCGGAATTCACTGGCCGGGCGCGCGCGTTCCCACACCGGCAGGAAGCTGTCGCGCAGCTGCCGGGCACGGCCCGGGGCATCCAGCTCGGCCTCGCCGTCGAAGCGGTTGCCGAGGCTGCGGAAGTAGTAGCCGCCGGCATCGGTGGCGAGATAGGCCGGCGCATAACCCCGATCGACCGGTTCGTCGACGACACGGAAGGTGAATACGCTGGAAAGCCGTTGGGCGAGCGGCAGCAGCGGCGCATGCGCCCGCTGCGCGGCCGCCGCGTCCTGCAGCAGGAAACGCGCCTCGACACCGCCGCCGCGGGTGCCGAAGCGGCGCAGGGCGGACAGCACCTGGGGGTCGTCGAACAGGCCCGGGTCGAGCTCGCGGCTGTAGACCCACAGGCGCCGGCGTGCGCCGTGGACCAGCGCGGTGACGATGGCGGCCGCGGCATCGCGGTCCTCGATCGCCTGCGGCCGCGCCAGCGCGCGCCGCATGGTCTGGTGCTCGATGCCGGCCTCGTCGAAACGGGCGCCTTCTGGCACGAAGCCGTGCCGGGTGTAGAAGCCGATGGCATCGACCTGCGCATGCAGGGCGACTTCGGCCAGCCCCTGCGCACGCGCCTCGCGCAGCAGCGCTTCCAGCAGGGAATGGCCGACGCCCCGCCCACGGCAGTCGCGCAACACCGCCATCCGCCCGATCCTGCGCTGCGGCGTGAGGCGGGCGGTGCCGATCGCGCGCCCGCCGGCATCCCGGGCGATCACATGGGTGCTGCCGGCATCCTCGTCATCGCGTTCCAGTGCCTCTGGAACACCCTGTTCCTCGATGAACACCACCGCGCGCACCTGCAGCAGCTCCGGGTGGTCACGCGCCCAGTCGGCGCGGGTGACCTGGAATGGACCCGGCGAGGCGCCGTCTTTCATCGTCCTTCGATCTCCATGCCGTCGTCGTCTTCCGCGCCGTCGCCGTCGTCGGGCGGCAGCAGGTGGTAGTGGCCGGCATCGAGCAGGGCGATCACCGCATCGCGCCCCGCCTCGGAGAGGCGCGCATACAGCGCGTCGTCGACGTGCGCCGCGGCGGCCAGGGCGCGCGCGTCGGCCACCGGCAGCGCGAATTCCTGGCCCGACACGTACAGCCGCGCGCCGCGGCGGGCGCGCCGCCAGGCCATCCGCGTCCACGGATGGCGGTGCAGGCCGCCGCCGGCGCGCAGGTCCCACTCGACCTCGATGCGCGGGCGGCTGTCGCCAGCGGGCATGGCCTCCGCGCCGGCGCGGTACATCGTGATGAAACGGCCGAACCAGTCGCCCAGGCGGTCGGGATCGTTCATGCGCAATGCGTTCAGCGCCTCGATCACCCGGCCCATCGCCAGCGCGTCGATTTCCCAGGGGTCCCGCGGCGGCGCCATGCCGGCATCGCGATAGCGCACCGAATCGTCGGCATCGGCGACCACGGTGTCGAGCCAGTCGGTGATCAGTTCGGCTGACGACGGCGCGCGCGTGCCCACCGAGAAGGTCAGGCACGGGTTCACCGCGACGCCGTGGTGGGGCATGCCCGGCGGCAGGTAGAGCATGTCGCCCGGATCCAGCACCCAGTCGTGGCTGGGGTCGAACTCGCATAACAGCTTGAGTTCGGCGTCATCGCGGAACGCGGTCGGCGGATTCGGCCGCGCGTCGATCTGCCAGCGCCGCTGGCCATGGGCCTGCAGCAGGAACACGTCGTACTGGTCGATGTGCGCACCGACCGAGCCACCGGTGGCGGCGAAGCTCACCATGATGTCGTCGATGCGCCAGCGCGGCAGGAAGCGGAAGGATTCGAGCAGGGCGGCGATATCGGCATCCCACTTGTCGACGTCCTGCACCAGCAGGGTCCAGTCATGGTCGGGCATGCCGGGGAAGGCGTCTTCCGGAAATGGGCCGGTGCGCAGGCGGTAGCGGTCCGCGGCACGGTCGTGCTCGACGATGCGCGCCAGCACGCCGTCCTCGCAGGCCAGGCCGGCGAGGTCGTCGGGTTCGATCGGCGAGACGAAGCCTGGAAACGCATTGCGGACCAGCAGCGGCCGCTGCTGCCAGTAGTCGCGCAGGAAACGTTCGGCGGACATGCCGAGCGGGCCGCCTTCGGGCGTCCGGCTGGCGTCGATTTCAATCGGGAATGGGGGGCGGCTCATGGGGCCGCAGCCTACGCGAAAACCGCATCCGCCTCACGCACCAATGATGCCGTCGCGGTGCCCGGGTCACTGCGGCGCGGAGGCGATCTCCAGGTCGTTCACGACCACGTCGAGGAGGCAGGGCACCCGGTGACGGGCGTAGGCGCGTGCCTGCGCGCCGGCACCGGTGCTGCCTGCAGCCTCGACGGGCCCGTCAGATCACCCGGTTGCCTGTGCCCGCATCTTCCACCGGCGGTTCGTTGCTGGCATTGACGGTGTTGTCTTTGCCGCCAAAGCCGACGCGCTCGATGCTGGTGCCCAGCACGGTATTGCCGCGGCCGTCGATCCGGACCGGGCCGCTGTCGGTGAGGTTGAGGATGTTGTCATTGCCGCTGACGTGGACCTCGCCGACCCGGGCGTTGAGCACCGTGAAGCGGTCGCCGCGCACCTCCAGGCTGCGCGCGCGCTCGACGTTGAGCGACCCTTCCGTGGCGGTGATGGTGACGTCGCCGCACTCGCCTTCGATGACCAGCCGCGACTGCGCGCGGGTGACGAGCAGGTCCTGGCCGTCGCAGCGCGCCCCGGAAGCAGGATCGGTCAGCACCCCGGTCGCGGCGGCGGGTGCCGGCGCCGCGTCCGCCGGCGTGGACGGCGCGGCGTTGCAGGCGGTCAGCAACAGGGTCATCGCGGCGCAGCAGATGCGGTGTGCCATCGGAAGTCCTTCTCGCATGGAAGAGACGCGCACGCTAGCAGAGGCCGCCCCGGTCCCGCGAGGGGTCCGCGCCGACGCGAACGGATGCGATGGACCGGTCAGATCCCGCGGGCCAGGCGGTCCGCAAGACCGGTGTAGCGGCCGGGGGTGAGTTCGCGCAGCTGCTGCTTCGCATCCTCCGGCAGGTCGAGCGATTCGACGAAGGCGCGCATCGAATCCGCGGTGATCCCCTGGCCGCGGGTCAGTGCCTTCAGCTGCTCGTAGGGGTTGGGCAGGCCATGGCGCCGCATGACCGTCTGCACCGCCTCGGCCAGCACTTCCCATGACGCGTCGAGGTCGGCATCGAGCCGCTGCGGGTTCACCTCCAGCTTGCCGAGCCCGCGTGCCAGTGCGTCCAGCGCGACCTGGGTGTGGCCGAACGCGGTGCCCAGCGCGCGCAGCACGGTGGAGTCGGTGAGGTCGCGCTGCCAGCGGCTGATCGGCAACTTGGCCGAGAAATGCTCGAACAGCGCGTTGGCGATTCCGAAGTTGCCCTCGGCGTTCTCGAAGTCGATCGGGTTGACCTTGTGCGGCATCGTCGAGGAGCCGACTTCACCCTCCTTGAGCCGCTGCCTGAAATAGCCCAGCGAGATGTAACCCCAGATGTCGCGGGCGAGGTCGATGAGGATGGTGTTGGCGCGGCGGGTGGCGTCGCCGATCTCCGCGATGTTGTCGTGCGGCTCGATCTGCGTGGTGTACGGGTTGAAGACCAGCCCCAGGCCCTCGACGAAGCGCTGCGCGAACGCGGGCCAGTCGACATCCGGGTAGCTGGCCACGTGCGCGTTGTAGTTGCCGACCGCGCCGTTGATCTTGCCGGTGAACTCGACCGCGGCGATCTGCCGGATCTGCCGCTCGAGACGGGCGACCACGTTGGCCAGTTCCTTGCCCAGCGTGGTCGGCGAAGCTGTCTGCCCATGGGTGCGCGAGAGCATCGGCTGGCCGGCCTGGGCATGCGCCATCGTCCGCAGGTGGTCGGCAATGCCCTGCAGGGTGGGCAGCAGCACCTCGCGCCGGGCCTGTTCCAGCATCAGGCCATAGGACAGGTTGTTGATGTCCTCGCTGGTGCAGGCGAAATGCACGAACTCGAGCGCGCTGGCCAGCCCCGGCGCGTCGCGCAACCGGTCCTTGATGAAATACTCCACCGCCTTGACGTCGTGGTTGGTGGTACGCTCGATCGCCTTGACCTGCGCCGCGTCCTCGGCCGAGAAGTCGTCGGCGATCGCGCGCAGGCGGGCGATTGCGTCGTCGCCGAAAGGCGCCAGTTCGACGATGCCCGGCTCGGCGGCCAGCGCCAGCAACCATTCGATCTCCACGCGCACGCGGGCGCGGATCAGCCCGTACTCGGAAAACACCGGGCGCAGGGCGTCGACCTTCGATGCGTAACGGCCGTCCAGCGGCGACAGGGCGAGCAGGGCGTGGGACATTGGAAGTGCTGCACAGCGGGCGGGCGCGCATTTTATGCGGGATCGCACGGGGCTGCAGGACTTGGCCCGCGCGCGTCCACGCGCGCTGTGTGTGTCTGCGGTTGCGCGCGCATCGGCGCATGCCCGGGCCTGCACCGGCGCTGTCGTATCCTCGGCCGCTCCGGCGCATCCGCCAGCCGTCACCACCCACAGGAGAGCGCCATGCCGCAGTCCTTCCGTACCGAGCACGACAGCATGGGCGAACTGCAGGTGCCTGCCGACGCGCTGTGGGGCGCGCAGACCCAGCGTGCGGTGCAGAACTTCCCGATCTCGGGCCGGCCGATGCCGCGTGGCTTCATCCGTGCGCTTGGCCTGGTCAAGGCCGCTGCCGCGGAAGCCAACGGCGGCATTGGACTGCTGCCCGAGCGCCTCGCCGCCGCGATCCGCCGCGCGGCGCTTGCCGTGGCCGCCGGCGAGTACGACGCGCATTTCCCGGTCGATATCTACCAGACCGGCTCCGGCACCTCGTCGAACATGAATGCCAACGAGGTGATCGCCGCGCTGGCGTCGGCACGCGGGCGCAGGGTGCACCCGAACGACCACGTGAACCTCGGCCAGAGCTCGAACGACGTGATCCCCACTGCCTTGCGCGTGGGTGCGGTGCTGGCGGTCGAGGAGGACCTGCGGCCTGCAATCACCCACCTGCGCCGGACCATCGACCGTCGCGCGCGGGGATTGAGGAAGGTGGTCAAGACCGGACGCACGCATCTCATGGACGCGATGCCGCTGACCTTTGCCCAGGAGTTCGGTGCCTGGTCGGCGCAGCTGGAATCAGCGCAGGCACGCATCGCCGATTCGCTGCAGCGGCTGCGCCGGCTGCCCATCGGCGGCACCGCGATCGGTACCGGCATCAATGCCGATCCACGCTTCGGTGCGCGCGTGTGCACGGCGCTGTCGAAGCAGACGCGGGTGAAGTTCGTCAGTGCCGCGAACCGTTTCGAGGGGATCGCCTCGCAGGACGATGCGGTGGAGATGTCCGGACAGCTCAATGTGCTGGCGGTGGCGCTGATGAAGATCGCCAACGACCTGCGCTGGATGAATTCCGGGCCGCTCGCCGGGCTGGGCGAGGTGGAACTGCCGGCACTGCAGCCGGGAAGTTCGATCATGCCGGGCAAGGTGAATCCGGTGATTCCGGAAGCGGTGGGGATGGTCTGCGCGCAGGTGATGGGACACCACACCGCGATCACCGTGGCCGGGCAGAGCGGCAACTTCCAGCTCAACGTGATGCTGCCGCTGATCGCGGCCAACCTGCTGGAGTCGATCCAGCTGCTGGCCAACGTGTCGCGACTGCTGGCCGACAGCGTCATCGACGGACTCACCGTGCGCCGCGACATCATCGCCACGGCGCTGGATCGCAACCCGATCCTGGTGACCGCGCTCAACCCGGTGATCGGCTACGAGAAGGGGGCGGCCATCGCCAAGCGTGCCTACAGGGAGGGGCGGCCGGTGCTGGAGATCGCGCTCGAGGACAGCGGGCTGGACGAAAAGACCCTGCGTGCGCTGCTCGATCCGGAAGCGCTGACCCGCGGTGGCATCCAGGGCGATGCAAAGGGCGGCGCGGGCGGCTGAGGCGCAGCCGCGGTCCGGCATGCCGGCGGCTGGCTCAGCCGGCGTGCGCCGTGGCGTCGGCGGCTTCGGCCGCGGCATCGTGCTCCGCCGCCCTGCGATGGCAGTCCTCGACGTCGTCCGCGGTCATGGTTGCGTAGGGCACGAAGGCGGGCACGGCGGCGGCCACGGCCTGCTGTGATTCCAGCATCGCCGGAAGGTGTCCGCACAGTTTGAGCGCCACCTGTTCGATACGCGCGCCCTCGGCTCGCATTCGCGCCTCGAAGTCCTTGCTGCCACCGGTGAACAACGCCCCCAGCGCGCCGCTCGCGGCCTCCAGACCCAGGGCCGCGCCCTGCGCACCGATCTCCATGCCGGCATCGGCCACCGCGAGCACGTTGCGGCGGTGCTCGAGCACCAGCGCCCGCTGGTGGTCGTCGAGCGGGACCGGCTTGCCATCGATCAGCAGGTCACCGGTTGCGCTGATGCTGGCCGGGGGCAGGCCATCGGTGCGGGCACCGTCGCCGAAGCTGAAGCCGCGGCCAGCGCCCTTGCCACCCACATCGAGGTCGGCGGTGGCCAGTTCCTTGCGTGCTTCGTCGATGGCCGCGCGGGTGGTTCGCGCCAGCAGACCATCGTCGGATCCAGGGGCGTCGCCGTCGGCGGTGCCGGATGGCGCCGGATTGCTGCAGGCCGGGAGCGCGAGCAGGCACGGCAGCAGCAGAGCGGACAGGGTGCGGGTCATGGTGGTCTCCGGGAACCGGTTCGGGGAACCGGTTCGAACATGGGCAGCGTGGGCTCATCCGGATAGGCGGGCGGGTGCCCCGCCACCGGCGGTGGTGTGGTCAGCGCCTGGCGAACTCCCGGCGCACCTGGCGTTCGCAATCGCTGGCTTCGTCGATGGTCATGGTGGCGTAGGGCCGAAAGGCGGGGAGGCTGTCGGCCAGGCGCTGCTGCGAGGCGTACAGCGCCGGCAGGCGGTCGCAGATCCCGCGTACGTCGGACTCGACGGCAGTGGCGATCCGCTTCTCGAGCTGCCGCTCCAGGCTGCCGGTCATCGCCGCCACCACCAGCCTGAACACGCCGCGGTCGACCGCATCGATTGCGAGCTCCGTGCTGCGCTCGCCGATATCGATGCCGGCCAGGCCGATCCCGACCACCCGGCTGCGATAGTCCAGCAGGTGCCGGCGTTGCGTCGGATCGATCGCGACGGCCTCGCCGTCGACCAGGAAGTCGCCGTCCGGCGTGATCTCCGCCTTCGGCAAGGTGGGCGCTGCCCGGTCGCCGGTGCCGCCAACGCGCAGGCTGCCGGCGACATCGAGGTTGCCGGTCCGCAGCTCCATGCGCGCCCTGGCCAGGTCGGCGCGCACCTCGCGCCGGGCCTCGGCCAGCTCGCGGCTGATCCCGTTGCCGACGCCGTCCTGCGCCGCATGGCCGGGTGCGGGCGCAAGCACGGCTACGAGCAGGCAGGCCGAAAGCATCGGAAGGACGCGGGTCCGGAGGGTGGTGTGCATGGGAGGCTCCACAATGGACGAAGGGTCAGCGCTTGCGGGGAACGTTCACGGTGCCGGCGACGTCGCGAAGGTCCACGTCGCCGCTGCCGACCGATCGCACCGTCAGGCTGCCGCGTACGTTGCGGACGTCGAAATCCCCGGATCCGACCGAGCCGAGCACGACGTCGCCGGTGACATCCGCCACCATGGCATCGCCGGAACCGATCGAGCCGATGTCGACGTTTCCGCCGACACCGCGCACGGCGAAATCGCCCGAGCCGATGCTGCCGACCTCGGCGTTGCCGCGGACCTGTTCCACTTCGATGTCGCCCGAGCCCAGCGAGATCACCTTCAACGCACCGAGGTCGCGCAGCACCGCGTCGCCGGAGCCGACCTTGGCCGTCAGCAGGCCGCGGACTCCGCGCACGTCGACATCGCCGGAGCCGACATCGGCACTGGCCGAGGCGGCGCCGCTCAGCCACGCATCGCCCGAACCCACCTTGAGCTGCACGAGGATGTCCCCGGGCACCGTGCCTTCCAGGGTCAGGTAGGCGTAACGGTCGCCGAAGGAGATTCCGCGGCGCTGCTCGCGTTGCAGCGTGACGTGCAGGGTGTCGCCGCGCAGCGTCTGGTCGACGGACAGGCGTTCGAGGTCGCCGGCGCTGGCCGCGCAGGCACGGCCGGCGAGCCGGTGGCCGGTGCCGTCCGCGCCCCGCAGGCGCAGGGTGTGCGGGCCGATGTCGAACATCACGCGCTTCGCGCCGGCGGTGTCGAGCACCAGTTCATGCGGCCGGCTGTGCGCGCAGCGCTCCTGGGCGAACCCGGCAACGGGAAGCAGGCACAGCAGCAGGGTGGCGGTGGCTTTCATCGATGCGTCCTTGTGGCGGGAACGGATGCGCAAGGGCAGCGCGGACTCAGATCTCTTCGCGCCACCGGCGCAGGCGCACGGCGATGGCGATCATGGCCGCGCCGGCCAGCGCGCCGATCCACATCTTCGGCGAGAGGAACGTGGAGTACATCGCGCCCAGGTTGAGCACCTGGTGCAGCTCGCCGGGCGCGTCCATGCCATGCAGGTTGACCGCGTCCATCCAGCCGGCCGGAACCACGCTCAGCAGCATGCGCGCCACCACGTTCTGCCAGAACCACTCCGCCTGCAGGCCGAAGTAACCCATCACCTCGAACCACCAGACGAACACGCCCAGCAGCACCGGGATCACGATCGCCCACAGGAAGGGCTTGCCCCTGGCCCAGGCCGAGCACAGCAGCAGCCAGCCGATGGTGGGCAGCGCCCACACCGCATACACCGGGATCGCCGCGACCACGAAGGCGGCCATCCGGAACGGCCCGCCCGAGGCCCAGACCAGCTGGAACGCGTTGCCGCCGTGCGCCATCACCAGCACGCTGACGATCAGTGCGAACAGCAGCATCGTCACCAGCGCCGCGGCGGTCGCCAGCAAGGGCGCCACCAGTGCGGCGCTCGCCACCTTCGACAGCACGGTGTCGCGGTCCGACACCGGCAACGACTTCCAGAACAGCACGCTGCGGTCCTTGCGGTCGTCATACAGCGCGCCCAGGCAGTAGAAGAACACCACGAAGGCCATGACGATGAACGGCCAGCTCGAGGCCATCAGCAGGCTGGCGTCGAAGGCGTCGCCGAGCTGCTGCAGCTCCACCGCGCTCATCCGGCTGGTGATCATGCTGAGGTCGAGGCCATTGATGGTGACGCCATCGATCTCCAGCTCGCCTTCGGCCACCGCCTTGCGCGCGATGACCGAGGCCACCACCGCGAAGATCATCGTCAGCAGCAGCGAGACGCCGCCGGCGATCAGCGGTGCCCACAGGAAGCCGCCGCGGTGCTCCCAGTACTCGCGCCTGAGCAGTGTCGGGAACGGATGCGGGCGTCGCGCCACGGCGCGCCCCGCCACCGGGGTTTCGACTTGGGCGTTCATGCGTAGGTTCCTTTCATCTGGGCCACGAACAGGTCGGCGAGGCCGGGAGCCCGGGTCTCGCCGAACCCGGCCAGCCGTGCGGCGGGCACGCCGTCGAACAGCATCACGGTCTTGCCGAATGGCAGGCTGCGCTCGTTCACCGGGCCCAGCGCACGCGCGGCGTCCAGGTGGTCGGCATTGACCAGCACCTCGGTGAAGCGCTCACCGACCTCGTCCATCGTCGACTGCAGGACGATCCGGCCGTCGCGGATGAACATCACGTCGGTGAGGATGTGCTCGATCTCCTCCACCTGGTGGGTGGTGACAAGGATCGTCTTCTGCTCGTCGAAATAGTCCTCCAGCAGGCGCTGGTAGAACTCCTTGCGGTAGAGGATGTCCAGGCCGAGTGTCGGCTCGTCGAGCACCAGCAGGCGCGCGTCGATCGCCATCACCAGCGCCAGGTGCAGCTGCACGATCATGCCCTTGGACATCTCGCGCACCCGCATCTTCGGGGTGAGCTTGGTATTGGCCAGGAAACGTTCGCAACGGGCGCGGTCGAAGCGCGGATGCACGGCCTCGACGTAGGCGATGGCTTCGCGCACGCGCATCCAGCGCGGCAGCACCGCCACGTCGGCGATGAAGCAGACATCGTTCATCAGCCGGTCGCGGTCGCGGCGCGGGTCGACGCCCAGCACCTGCAGCTCGCCGTCGACCTGCAGCAGGCCGAGGATGGCCTTGAGCGCGGTGGTCTTGCCGGCGCCGTTGGGGCCGATCAGGCCGACGATGCGCCCGGGCTCGATGGCGAAGCTGGCATCGGCCAGCGCCACCGAGTTGCGGTAGGCCTTGCGCAGGCCCCGGGCCTGGATGACGTGGGGCAGGGTGACTTCCGGCAGCGTGTTCACTCGGCACCTCCGGTGCGCAACGGTCGGGTGAGATCGTCCAGGTCCAGGCCCAGGCGCTGGATGCGTTCCAGCACCAGCGGCCATTCCTCGTTGAGGAAGCGCTCGCGCTCGTTGGACAGCAGTTTCCGGGACGCTTCCTCGGTGACGAACATCCCCAGCCCGCGACGCTTTTCCACCAGCGCCTCATCGGCCAGTTCCTGGTAGGCGCGCGATACGGTGATCGGGTTGAGCTGGTAATCGGCGGCGACCTGCCTCACCGAGGGCAGGGCGTCGCCGGGTCTGAGTACACCGTCGAGCATCATCGCGATGACCCGTTCCTTGAGCTGGCGGTAGATGGGAGCGCCATCGCTCCACTGGATGTCGGCCATGGTCAGCTCCCCACCGGGCGCAGTCCCTGCGCGAACGAGAAATACGGCATCGCAAGTGCCTGGTGGCGGCGGCGCGCGCGCCGGGGCGTCTGCGCGTCGTCCTGGTCGACGGTGGCCGGCACAGTGCGCGTGCCGTGACCGGCCGTCGCCGCGTCCGCCGTGGCGAGGACGGCAGCCGTGCCGATGGCGGTGGTGGCCGCGCCGTGGTTGCAACCCGTCAGATATGCGACCGTGTCGCCCCCGGCCTGCGGCACGGGGCTGGCTGCAAGCAGCATGAGCACGCCGGCGAGACCGGTGAACGAGAAAGCCAGTATCGTGTTGTGGAGTTTGCGGTTCATGCCGAAGCTCCTGCCCTGGTTGATCGGTGTTGTATGCAACTATAACACCAGAACAGCGGCGGTCAAGCATTCCGGCATCCCAACTGATGGCAGGGTGGTGCCACCCCTGAAGAGGCCAGTGCAATGAACGTCAAATCAGCGGCTTGCGCCCTGTTCCTGATCTGTGTTCTGGCCCCGCTGCAGGCTGCTGAAGGATTGCTCGACCATCGGTACCGGCCGCTTGCAGGCCGCGAACCGGTCGATCTGCAGGCAACCTATGCGGGCCAGGTGCTGCTGGTGGTCAATACCGCGAGCAAATGCGGGCTGGCCCAGCAGTTCGAGGCGCTGGAGGTGCTCCATAGTGAATACGCAGCGCGCGGCTTCGCGGTGCTCGGCTTTCCGTCAGGGGATTTCCGCGAACAGGAGTTCGAGGACGAGGGCGAGATCCGCGACTTCTGCACGCTGACCTACGGCGTGCGATTCCCGATGTTCGAGCGCGTTCACGTGATCGGCCCGCAGGCCACCGGGCTGTACCGGGACCTCGCAGCCGCGAGCAACGGCGATGTGCCGAAATGGAACTTCCACAAGTACCTGATCGGCCGCGACGGCAGGCTGGTCGCCAGCTGGGGCAGCCGCACGCCGCCGGACGACCCTGCCATCGTCAGCGCGATCGAGCGCGCGCTCGGCGCACGCTGATCACGGCCGGAGCCGCCTCCCGGACAGGGCGTCCGGTCAGGCCTGGCGGGCTTCGCGTGCCGCGCCGCGGCGACCGGCGAAATTGAACGCGGTATCGATCAGCGCGAAATGCGAGAACGCCTGCGGGAAGTTGCCGAGCAGCCGGCGGTTGCGGGTGTCGTACTGCTCGGCCAGCAGGCCGACGTCGTTGCGCAGCGAGAGCAGGCGGTCGTACAGCTCGCGCGCGTCGTCGTCGCGGCCCTGCAGGATCATGTTGTCGGCCAGCCAGAAGCTGCAGGCGAGAAACGCGCCTTCCTCGCCATCCACGCCGTCGCTGGCGGCCTCGGGGTCGTAGCGCAGCAGGAGGCCATCGCGCATCAGCTCGCGCTCGATCACCCGTGTGGTCGACAGCATCCGGGGATCGTTGGCCGGCAGGAAGCCGAGGATCGGCATGAGCAGCACGGCGGCGTCGAGGTCCGACGATCCGTAGGCCTGCACGAAGGCGCCGCGTGCCTCGTCGTAGCCGCGCTCAAGGACCTCGGCGTGGATCGCATCGCGGGCCCGTGCCCAGCGCTCGACCGGACCGTCGAGGCCGAACTCATGCGCGAGCCGTACCGCACGGTCGAATGCGACCCAGCACATCAGCCGTGAATGCACGAAGTGGCGGCGACCTCCCCGCACTTCCCAGATGCCCTCATCCTCCTGTCGCCATGCGGTCTCGAGGTGGGCAAGCAGGTCGCGCAGGAAGTCATGTGCGCCTGCCGGCAGCGTGAGGCCATTGGCGCTGGCTTCGTGGAAGGTGTCGACGATGCTGCCGAACACGTCCAGCTGCAGCTGCCCGTAGGCGCCGTTGCCGATCCGGACCGGGCGCGAACCGGCATAGCCCGGTAGGTGGTCGAGTTCGACCTCGTCGGTGCGGTGGCCACCGTCGATGGCGTACAGCGGCTGGGTCTGCGCGGCCACGCCCGCCACCGAGCGCATCAGCCACCCGCACCAGGCCTCGGCCTCCTCGCGGTGGCCGGCATTGATCAGCGACAGCAGGGTGAACGTGGCATCGCGCAACCAGCAGTAGCGGTAATCCCAGTTGCGCGGGCCTCCGATCCGCTCGGGCAGCGAGGTGGTGGGCGCGGCGACGATGCCGCCGGTCGGATGGTAGGTCAGGGCCTTGACGGTGATCAGCGAACGCCGCACGGCGTCCTGCCACGGGCCGGTGTAGTCGGAACGGGCGGACCACCCGGTCCAGAACCCGCAGGTGTCCCGCAGCGCCCGTTCAACGTCGGGGATATCCGGCGGCGGCAGGTGCGAGGCCTTGTGCACCAGCACGAACGGCAGCCGCTGGCCGGCCTCCACGTCGAACTCGGCCACTGTCGCATGGTCGTCGGCATGGGTCGACACCGGGGAAGAAAGGGTCGCCGAACAGGGACCGGCCTCGGCGCGTAGCAGGCCGTCATCGGCACGCGTCACCCACGGCACGATGCGCCCGTAGTCGAAGCGCAGGGCCAGGTCCATCCGCATCCCGACGCGACCACGGCGGCCCACGACCAACCGCACCAGCTCCGAAACCGGCCGGGCGTTGCGGATCGACATGAAGTCGATGATGGCGACGCTGCCCTCTGCGGTCTCGAATTCGGTTTCCAGCACCAGGGTGTCGCCGAGGTAGCGGCGCCGGCTGCGGGCCCGCGCATCGCGGGGCGCGATGCGCCAGCGGCCGTGCCGTTCGTCGCCCAGCAGTGCGGCCAGGCAGGCCGGGGAATCGAACCGCGGCCAGCACAGCCAGTCGATCGACCCGTCGTTGGCGACCAGTGCCGCGGTCTCGCAGTCGCCGATCAGCGCGTAGTCCTCGATCGGCCGGCTCACGCGGGACGGTCACCCGAAGTGGGCACCGCCACCGGCGCATGCGGGAGTCGCGGTGCTGGGCGCCCCTGCCGGGCCGAAGCGCGATGCAGGTTGGCGAGCGCGGCCACCAGGCGTGCGTTGGAGCGGATGCGGCGGACCGGTGGCGATCGATGTGGAGGGGCGGTCACGTCAGCGCCCCCTGTTTCCGGCGATGCGCAGGCCCAGCGCCAGGCCGGCCGCCGCCGCCAGCAGGCAGGCGCCGGCGAGTGCGCCGCTGCGTGCGGTCTGCGCCGACATCATCACCGGTTCGCGCCTGACCTCGTGGCCGAACGCCCCGTATGTGCGATGGCGCCCGGATGCCGGCTCGAACAGGTTGTCGCCGCGATTGCCCGTGTCGCGCTGCGTGCGGCGCTGCCCGTCCACCGCATTGGCGGCGAGGTAGCGGTCCATGCGGCCCGGCGCGAGCATGTTTGCGAGGATGACCGCGGGCGTGGTGGCTCCGAGCCAGTACTCCCGCACCGGGCGTGCCGCCGCGCGAAGGATCGCCCGGGCGGCGGCGTCCGGGGAGAACACCGGTGCGACCGGGCGCGGCGCGCCCCGGTCATGGCTGCGCGCCCAGTCGAACTGTGGCGTGTTGATCGCCGGCAGGTGCACCGCGGTCAGCTGGACACCGCTGCGCGCATGCAGCAGTTCGGTGCGAAGGGAGTCGGTGAAACCGCGGATCGCGTGCTTGGCACCACAGTAGGCGGCCTGCAGCGGGATGCCGCGAAACGCCAGCGACGAGCCCACCTGCACGATCACCCCGCGGTCGCGTGGGCGCATGTGCGCCAGCGCCGCCAGCGTGCCGTGCACGTAACCCAGGTAGGTGACCTCGGTAACGCGGCGGATCTCCGCGGCGTCCAGCGACTCGACCGGCGAGAACACCGTGGCCATCGCGTTGTTGACCCAGACGTCGATCGGGCCCAGCCGGGTCTCGCACTCGGCGGCGGCGGCGCTCACGGCCTCGGCGTCGGCCACGTCCACGGCGAAGGTGGCGACCTCGGCGCCCAGCGCCTCGAGTTCGTCGCGGGTTTCCTCCAGGCCGGCCGGGTCGCGGGCGATCAGGCCGATCCTGGCGCCGCCGCGGGCGAAGCGGATCGCGGTGGCGCGGCCGACACCGGCAGTGCCGCCGGTGACCATCACGACCTTGCCGTGGAAATGCATCGGGGCCGGAAGGCCGGAACGTCGGAAGAGGGCCATGCTGCTCCTGCGGTGGGGACGGGGAGGGCGCCGGCGTGGCGCGCGATGCATGGTCGGGAGAAAAACGTGAAGGCATCGTGCCTGCGGCGACAGGACATCGGGGGTTCATCGCCTGGCCGTCACCGTGGCGCGGCGCCACGTGGCCCTCGGGCGGCGCCGCGGCGCGATTGCCCGCATGGCGCACTGCCCTGACAATAGCCCGCTGCATCGCGGCCCCGCGCCGGCGTGATCCGTGCGGGGTACCGCACACGCGCATGCCGAACACCCCGGCGCCAGCCCGCGTCATCCATATGGAGTTGTTCCAATGAAGAAAGTGATGCGCGGTGTGGCCGCGCTCGGTCTGGCCGCGATGTGCGCGGTGGCGGTTCCCGCGACGGCCCTGGCCCAGGCACAGCAGCTGCAGGGTGAACGCGCCCAGGTCAGCTACATGGTCGGAATGGACGTGGGGCAGTCCATCGCGCCGGTGGGCCCCGACATCGACTACGCGGCGCTCGAGCGCGGCATCCGCAACGCGTTCGAAGGCGGCGAGCCGCTGCTGTCCGAGCAGGACGTGGCGCAGACCGCCCAGGCGCTGATGCAGCGCATCGCCGTGCGCAATGGCCAGACCCCGCCCGGCATGCCGCCGGGCGCGGCGCCGCCGGAAGTCGACCGCCAGAAGGTCGGGTTGATGGTCGGCAGCGACATCGGACGTTCGCTGCAGCCGATCCAGGGCGAACTCGACCTGGCCGTGCTGGTGCAGGGCCTGCGCGCGCGCATCGAGGGCGGCCCGCTGCTGATGGACGCGGCCCAGGCCGATGCGCTGCGGCAGTCGTTCTCCGAGCGGGTGCGCAAGGACATGGAAGCGCAGCAGGCGCAGGCCGGCGAGCGCAACCGCGCCGAAGGCGAGGCGTTCCTGGCCGGCAACCGCAACGAGACCGGCGTACAGGTCACGCCGTCGGGCCTGCAGTACCGCGTGGTACGCCAGGGCTCGGGCCGTCGCCCGGTGCCCAGCGACCGGGTGCGCGTGCACTACGAGGGCCGACTGCTCGACGGCAAGGTGTTCGACAGTTCCTACGAACGCGGCCGCCCGGCCGATTTCGGGCTGGGCCAGGTGATTCCCGGCTGGACCGAGGGCGTCGCGCTGATGCCCATCGGCAGCAAGTACCGGTTCTGGATCCCGGCGCGCCTGGGCTATGGGGCCAAGGGCACCGAGGGCATCCCGCCCGAGGCGACCCTGGTGTTCGACGTCGAGCTGCTCGACATTCTCTGATCCGGCTCTTTCCCCGACTGCCCAACGGGCCGGCGCGCATCCGCGCCGCCCGCCACCTTTCCTCCCAGGAGTTCCCCATGAAGATTTCCCGCAGCGCCCTGACCCTCTCCGCGCTGGCGCTGGCCACCACCCTCGGCCTGTCGGCCTGCAAGAAGATCGAGGACGGCGAGGGCGGTTCCACCGCTGCCACCTCGGCTGCCGGTGCCAACGCCCCGGCGGTGCAGGTGCCCGGCCTGAAGAGCAACCGCGAGCAGGTCGGTTATGCGATCGGCCTCGACCTCGGCAACTCGATCAAACCGCTCGAGGACGAGGTCGACCTGGACGCCATGGTGCGCGGCATCCGCGACACCCTCGCCGGCACGGAGCCGAAGCTCAACGACGAGCAGGTGATGCAGGTGATGCAAGGCCTGGCCACGCGGATGCAGGCCAGGCAGGCCGCCGAAGCCCAGACCCGCCTCGACGACGAGAAGAAGATCCTCGACGAGAACGCCGCCAGACAGAACGTGCAGACGACCGCGTCGGGCCTGCAGTACGAGGTGCTGACCCCCGGCACCGGCCCGACCCCGACCGTGAACGACCGCGTCCGCGTGCACTACGAGGGCAAGCTGCTCGACGGCACCGTGTTCGACAGCTCGATCCAGCGCGGCGAGCCGGTGGAGTTCGCGCTCGGCGAGATCATCCCGGGCTGGCAGGAAGGCCTGCAGCTGATGCAGCAGGGCGCCAAGCACCGCCTGTGGATCCCCAGCAGCCTCGGCTATGGCGAGCAGGGCGCAGGCCCGATCCCGCCGAACGCCGCGCTGCAGTTCGAGGTCGAACTGATCGAAGTACTGCCGGCCGCCGCGCAGTAGGCATGCAGGGCCGGCTGGCGCCGCCAGCCGGAACCTGCCGGTGCGAACGGAACGACACGATGGACGAACTGGAACAGCGCGTGGTGGAACTGGAAACGCGGGTCGCGTTCCAGGAACACGCGCTCAGCGAGATGAGCGACGCCCTCGCCGAGCTGCGGCTGCAGTCCGCGCAGAACGCGGAACTGCTGCGGCGCAGCCTCGATGAACTGAAGCAGGCGCGTGGCTCGTTCTTCGCCGACCCGGCGGACGAGCCGCCACCGCCGCATTACTGACGGTTTGACTGGAACAACGGTACGACGATGAGCGATACCCTGCGCGACCAGCTCCTGGGCCTGGGCTTCAAGGCCCCCACGCCGGAGCGCAAGCCCCCACGCAAGCCCGCGACCGGCCATCAGGCGTCGGCGAAGGAGGGTGGATCGCGCGCCGGCCAGCGCCGGCCCGAGGGCAAGCCGGCGCCGGGCAAGCCGCCCGCGCGTGGGGACGCGCGGGCGCGCGGTCGCGGCAGGCCGGCGTCGCGCGAGGACATCGACCTCGCCAAGGCGTACGCCATCCGTGCCCAGAAGGAAAAGGACGAGCGCATCGCCGCGGAGAAGCAGAAGCAGGAGGAAGCCCGGCTGCGTCGCGAAGCGCGTGCGCGCCTGGCGACGCTGCTCGACGGCAAGGCGCTCAACCACGCCGATGCCGACATCGCCCGGCATTTCGAGTACGGCGGCAAGATCAAGCGCATCTACGTGACCGCCGAGCAGCTGCAGGCCCTCAATGCCGGCGAGCTTGGCGTGGCCCAGCTCAACGGCCGCTACCTGCTGGTCACCGCCCAGGTGCTGGCGGAGGCCGAGGCGGTGTTCGCGCCCTCGGTTGCGCTGCGCGTGGATCCGGACGCACCCGCCGGCGACGACCCCTACGCCGACCCCAGGTACCAGGTGCCCGACGACCTGGTGTGGTGAGCGGGCCTCACTGCGGGTCGTAGTCGAGCTGGGTAGCCAGCCAGCGCTCGGCCTGCTGCAGCGATACGCCCTTGCGGCGCGCGTAATCCGCGGCCTGTTCGCGCGAGACCCGGCCGACGACGAAATACTGGCTGCCCGGGTGGCTGAAGTAGTACCCGGACACGGCGGCCGTCGGCAGCATCGCGAAGCTTTCGGTCAGCGACATCCCCGCGTTGCTTCCGGCATCCAGCAGCGCGAACAGCGTGGTCTTCTCGCTGTGGTCCGGGCATGCCGGATAGCCGGGCGCGGGCCGGATGCCGCGGTAGCGCTCGGCGATCAGCGCGTCGTTGTCCAGCGCCTCGTCGGTGGCATAGCCCCAGAACTCCGTGCGCACGCGCTGGTGCAGGCGCTCGGCCAGCGCTTCGGCGAGGCGGTCCGCCAGCGCTTTGAGCAGGATCGCGTTGTAGTCGTCGTGGTCCGCCTCGAAGCGGGCCACATGCGGCTCCAGGCCGATGCCGGCGGTGACCGCGAAGCCACCGATCCAGTCGGCGATGCCTGTTGCACGCGGGGCGATGAAGTCGGCCAGGCAGAAGTCCGGGCGGTCGGCCGGCTTGTCGACCTGCTGGCGCAGGAAGTGCAGCGTGACTTCCCCGCCGTCGGTGTGCACCACCACGTCGTCGCCCGCGCTGCACGCCGGCCACAGCCCGAATACCGCCTTCGCGGTCAGCCACTTCTGCTCGACGAGGGTGGCAAGCATCGCCCGCGCATCACGGTACAGCTCGCGCGCCTGGGCGCCGACGATGGCGTCGTCGAGGATCGCGGGATAGCCGCCCGCGAGTTCCCAGGCGTTGAAGAACGGGCTCCAGTCGATGCACTCGACAAGATCCGCGAGCGGCCAGTCCGCGAACACGTGCAGGCCGGGCTGGCGTGGCATGGGTGGCGCGTAGTCGTTCCAGCCACCGTCGAACCGTTGCCCGCGTGCCTTCTGCAGGGAGACCAGGCGCTTGGCATCCCCGCGGCTGCGGTGGCGTTCGCGGATCCCGGCGTAGTCGGCATCGTTGGCGGCGACGAACGCCTCGCGCATGTCGCGCGAGATCAGCGACTGCGCCACGCCCACCGCGCGCGAGGCGTCCTTCACCCAGACCGTGGGCGCGGCGTAATGGGGATCGATCTTCAGCGCGGTGTGTGCGCGTGACGTGGTGGCGCCACCGATCAGCAGGGGCGTGGTGAAGCCCTGGCGCTGCATTTCGCGCGCGACATGGCCCATTTCCTCCAGCGACGGCGTGATCAGGCCGGACAGGCCGACCAGGTCCGCGCCGATCTCGCGCGCGGTATCGAGGATCTTCTGCGTCGGCACCATCACCCCGAGATCGACGACCTCGAAGTTGTTGCAGGCCAGCACCACGCCCACGATGTTCTTGCCGATGTCATGCACGTCGCCCTTGACGGTGGCCAGCACGATGCGGCCGTTGGATCTGGCGACATCGCCGCTGCGGGCCTTCTCCGCCTCGATCCAGGGCAGCAGGTACGCGACCGCCTTCTTCATCACCCGCGCCGACTTCACCACCTGCGGCAGGAACATCTTGCCGGCGCCGAACAGGTCGCCGACCACGTTCATGCCGTCCATCAGCGGGCCTTCGATGACATCCAGCGGGCGCGACAGCTGCTGGCGCGCTTCCTCGGTGTCGGTCTCCACGTACTGGTCGATGCCGTGCACCAGCGCGTGGGTGAGGCGCTCGCGCACCGGGCGCTGGCGCCAGGCCTGGTCCTCCACCTCGCGCGCGGCGCCGCTGCCGCGGAAGGTCCCGGCGATCTCCAGCAGCCGCTCGGTGGCATCCGCGCGGCGGTTGAGGACGACGTCCTCCACGCGCGTGCGCAGTTCCGGGTCGAGATCGTCGTAGACGGGCAGGGCGCCGGCATTGACGATGCCCATGTCCATGCCGGCCTGGATCGCGTGGTAGAGGAACACCGAGTGGATCGCCGCGCGGACCGGTTCGTTGCCGCGGAACGAGAAGCTCACGTTGGAGACGCCGCCCGACACATGGCAGTGCGGCAGGGTGGCGCGGATGATCCGCGTCGCCTCGATGAAGTCCACCGCGTAGTTGTCGTGCTCGGCGATGCCGGTGGCGATGGCGAAGATGTTGGGGTCGAAGATGATGTCTTCGGGCGGGAACCCGACCTCGTCGACCAGGATGCGGTAGGCGCGGGTGCAGATCTCCACCTTGCGTGCGCAGGTATCGGCCTGGCCGGCCTCGTCGAAGGCCATCACTACCGCGGCCGCGCCATAGCGCAGCACCTTGCGGGCCTGTTCGACGAAGGCGGCATGGCCGTCTTTCAGCGAGAGCGAGTTCACCACGCCCTTGCCCTGCAGGCACTGCAGGCCGGCCTCGATCACGCTCCATTTCGACGAATCGACCATCACCGGGATGCGCGCGATGTCGGGCTCGGAGGCGATCAGGTTGAGGAAGCGCACCATCGCCGCTTCCGAGTCGATGAGGCCCTCGTCCATGTTGACGTCGAGGATCTGCGCGCCGCTTTCGACCTGCTGGCGTGCGACCTCCACCGCATCCTCGAAGCGACCTTCCTTGACCAGCTTGCGGAAGCGCGCGCTGCCGGTGACGTTGGTGCGCTCGCCGACGTTGACGAACAGCAGCTCCGGCGTGATGACCAGCGGTTCGAGGCCGGACAGACGGGTATGGCGCGGCGGACTCACGCGAGTGCTCCCGGACGACGCGGCGCGACCCCACGCACCGCCGCGGCGATTGCGGCGATGTGGTCGGGCGTGGTGCCGCAGCAACCGCCGACGAGGTTGACCAGGCCCGCGGTGGCGAACTCCTGCAGCATCGCGGCCATCTCCTCCGGCGTTTCGTCATAGCCACCGAACGCGTTGGGCAGGCCGGCGTTGGGATGCGCGCTCACATGGCACTGCGCGACGCGGGCCAGGGTTTCGACGTGCGGGCGCAACTCGCGCGCACCGAGCGCGCAGTTGAGGCCGATCGCCAGCGGACGTGCGTGCATCAGCGAGACATGGAAGGCCTCGGCGGTCTGGCCGGACAGGGTGCGGCCGGACGCGTCGGTGATCGTGCCCGACACCATCACCGGCAGGCGAGCGCCGAGTGCGTCGAAGACCTCCTCGATCGCGTACAGCGCCGCCTTGGCGTTGAGGGTGTCGAACACCGTTTCCACCATCACCACGTCGGCGCCGCCTTCGACCAGCCCCCGGGTGGCATCGGCATAGGCGTGGCGCAGTGCGTCGAACGAGGTGTTGCGAAAGCCGGGGTCGTTGACGTCAGGGCTGATCGACGCGGTGCGGCTGGTCGGGCCGACCACCCCGACCACGAAGCGTGGCTGGTCGGGGGTGAGGGCCTCGACGGCATCGCAGGCCGCGCGGGCGATGCGTGCGCCCTCGCGGTTGAGCTCGTGCGCGAGGTGCTGCAGGCCGTAATCGGCCTGGCTGATCGACGTCGCGTTGAAGGTGTTGGTTTCCACCAGGTCGGCGCCGGCGTCCAGATAGGCGCGGTGGATGCCCGCGATGATTTCCGGGCGGGTCAGGTTGAGCAGGTCGTTGTTGCCGCGCAGTTCGCGCACGGTGCGGTCGCCCGGCGCCCCGGCATCGAAGCCGTTGGCGAAGCGCTCGCCGCGGTAATCGGCCTCCGCAAGCGCATGCTGCTGGATCAGCGTGCCCATCGCGCCGTCGATCACCAGGATGCGCCGGGCCAGTGCCGCCTCCAGCGCCTGCACGCGCCGGGGATGGAGCCAGCGTCCGCGCCCGGCGTCGGGCCCGCTCACGCCGGCGATCCGGTGCGGACCCGCGCAGGAACGTGCGCCGCGGTCGCCGGCTTGGCCGCGATCAGCGAGATCACCTCGAAATGCGGCGGACGCTTCTCCCGGGTCACGGTGTTGAGGCTCTGCAGGGCCAGCCCCGCCTTGTCGACGAACCGGCGCAGCTCGCGCTCGTTGAAGCCGAGGTTGACGTGGCCGTAGGCATCCACGGCGCTGCGATGTTCATGGCGGGCGAGGGTGGTGAGCAGCAGCCGTCCGCCCGGTCGCAGCACGCGGGCGGCCTCGGCCACCGCCTGCGCCGGACGGTCGGCATAGGTCAGTGCATGCATCAGCACGACCAGGTCGAAGCCACCCTCGTCGAACGCAAGCGCATGCATGTCGCCTTCCCGCACCTCCACGTTCGGGTAGCGGCGGAGGCGTTCCGCCGCCGCGCTGACCACGCGCGCGCTGGTGTCAACGCACACGTAGCGTCGCGCATGGGGGGCAAGCAACTCGGCCAGCACGCCGTCGCCGGAGGCGATGTCGAGCACGTCGCCGGTTTCCATCAACGGCAGTGCCGAGCGCGCAAGCGCTTCCCAGGTGCGGCCGGGCGAGTAATGGCGCTCCATGTCGCCGGCCACCGAGTCGGCCCAGTTCTGGTCGGCCGCGCGCATCGCCAGCACCGCGGCGACGCGCTCGGCGTCCTGGCGCAGCAGCGGATCGTCACTGCCGTCGCGCAGGGTGAGCCACAGCGTGCGGATGGCGGGGTCGAGCGGCGCGTCGTCGAAGCGGTAGTACGCCGAGACGCCCGCGCGGCGGTCGCGCACCAGTCCGGCTTCCTTCAGCTTGGCGAGGTGGGTGGACACCCGTGGCTGCGCGAGGCGGGTGATCGCCGACAGTTCGGCGACGGTGAGCTCCTCGCCTTCGAGCAGTGCCAGCAGGCGCACGCGGGTCGCATCGGCAAGGATCTTCAGGCGCGCCGACCAGCTTTCCAGATCCATAAATATCTCTATATCGCGATAGCGAGATAAGTCTGCGCGCGCAGGTCCGGAGCGTCAAGCCGGACGATGGGGTTTACCCGCGTGCGCGGGTACAATTTGCGCTTTCCGTTCGGCTTCGAGGTGTGCGCGTGGAGTTCGGTTTCAGCGAAGAACAGTTGATGATCCAGGACGTGGCGCGCCGCATCGCGCAGGAAAAGATCGCGCCGTCGGCGGAAGGCTTCGATCGCAGCGGCGAGTTCCCCCTCGACAACATCCGCCTGCTGGGCGAGAACGGCCTGATGGGCATCGAGGTGCCGGTCGAATACGGCGGCGCGGGCATGGACCCGATCGCCTATGTGCTGGCCATGGTCGAGATCGCCGCCGGTGATGCCGCGCACTCCACCATCATGTCGGTCAACAACTCGCTGTTCTGCAACGGCATCCTGACCCACGGCACCGAAGAGCAGAAGCAGACCTATGCGCGCGCGATCGCCGAAGGCGCCGAGATCGGCGCATTCGCGCTGACCGAGCCGCAGTCGGGTTCCGATGCGACGGCGATGCGCTGCCGCGCGGTGAAGCAGGACGACGGCAGCTACGTCATCAACGGCAAGAAGAGCTGGATCACCTCCGGTCCGGTGGCGAAGTATTTCGTGCTGTTCGCGGTCACCGATCCCGAGCAGGGCGCCCGCGGCATCACCGCGTTCCTGATCGACGGCGACCGCGCCGGCTTCCACCGCGGCAAGACCGAGCCCAAGCTCGGCATCCGCGCCTCGGCGACCTGCGAGATCGAATTCCAGGACTACGTCGCGCGTGCCGAGGAGGTGCTCGGCCAGGAAGGCCAGGGCTTCAGGATCGCGATGAGCGTGCTCGACGCCGGTCGCATCGGCATCGCGTCGCAGGCCATCGGCCTGGCGCGGGCGGCCTACGAGGCCACGCTTGCCTACGTCAGGGAGCGCAAGGCCTTCGGCCAGCCGATCGGCGCGTTCCAGATGACCCAGGCCAAGATCGCCGACATGAAGTGCAAGCTCGACGCGTCGCTGCTGCTGACGCTGCGTGCGGCCTGGCTCAAGGGCCAGGGCAAGCGCTTCACCACCGAGGCGTCGGTGGCCAAGCTGACGGCGTCCGAGGCGGCGATGTGGATCACCCACCAGGCGGTGCAGATCCACGCCGGCATGGGCTACTCCAAGGAGATGCCGATCGAGCGCTACTTCCGCGACGCCAAGATCACCGAGATCTACGAAGGCACGTCCGAAATCCAGCGTCTGGTCATTGCCCGCAACGAGACCGGGCTGCGTTGACCCCGACGTGACCGTTCATGCCGTCGCCGCGAACGCGCTGCCCACGCCGGACATCCCGGCCGCATGCGCGACCGCGTCGCACGGCGACTGAATTCCCATGGCCGGCCCGCGCATCGCGCGGGCCTCATTGCATCCGGACCCACCGACCATGACCACCAAGCGCAGTTCCACCTCCAAACCCGCCGCCGCGAAGACGGCCAGGCCCGCGCGCGCGGCCGCACCGAAGAAGCAGGCGCGCAATGCCGGCGGCGGCATCCTCGCGCCGATCCGCGCCGCGATCCGCAACCTCGCCGGGGCTGCCGGCGCGGCCGATGCCGAAACCTTCGCCAATGCCTTCTACTACCGCATGGGCGAGGACGAACTGCCGCTGCACACCGCCGATGCGTGGGCCGCGCTGGCGTTCGACTTCCTCGAGTTCGCCCGCAAGCGCAAGCCGGGCAGCGCGCGGATGCGGCTGTTCAACCCAACCCTGAAGACCCATGGCTGGGAGTCGCCGCACACCGTGCTGCAGATCGTCAACGACGACATGCCGTTCCTGGTCGACTCGGTGACCATGGCGCTGGCCGAGCAGGGCATCGGCGTGCACGTGCTGGGCCATCCGGTGATCGCGATGCGCCGCGACCGCGGCGGCAAGCTGCAGGCGGTGGGCGAGGGCGAGGCCGAATCGCTGATGCACCTGGAGATCGACCGCCAGCCCGGCGAGGCGATCGCCACGATCGAAGAGGCGCTGGGCCACGTGCTGGCCGACGTGCGGCAGATCGTTGCCGACTGGCCGGCCATGCGCGAGCGGATGATCGCCGTCGCCGAGGACCTCGCCACCCGCGCCCTGCCGGTGGACGATGCGGTGCGCGCCGAAGCCCAGGAGTTCCTGCGCTGGGCGTCGAACGACCACTTCACCTTCCTCGGCTACCGCGAATACCAGGTGCGCCAGCGCGGCGGCGAGCCCGGTCTGCTGGCGGTCGAGGATTCCGGCCTCGGCCTGCTGCGCGGCAAGGAAGTCGGCCAGCCGCGTTCGCTGCGTGCGCTGGCCGCCCAGGCGGCGCGCGGCGAGGGCGAGATCGACCCGCTGATCCTGACCAAGACCAATGCACGTTCCACCGTGCACCGTCCGGGTTTCATGGACTACGTCGGCATCCTGCAGTTCGATGCGAAGGGCCGCGCGATCGGCGAGCAGCGTTTCATCGGCCTGTACACCTCGGCCGCGTACAACCGCCGGCCGTGGGACATCCCGCTGGTCCGCGAGCGCTTCGAGCAGGTGATGAGCCGCTCCGGCCTGCGCGAGACCGGCCATAGCGGCAAGGCGCTCAAGCACATCCTCGAGACCCTGCCGCGCGACGAGCTGTTCCAGTCCACCAGCGACGAGCTCTACCGCCTGGCGCTGGGCATCCTGCACCTTCAGGAGCGCGTGCGCAGCCGCCTGTTCGTCCGCAGCGACCGCTACGGCCGCTTCTATTCGGTGCTGGCCTACGTGCCGCGTGACCGCTACAACACCGAGGTGCGCCTGCGCATCGAGGCGATGCTGCGCGACGTGCTCGAGGCCGACCGCGTCGACACCAGCGTGCAGGTCGGCGAATCGCCGCTGGCACAGCTGCACCTGATCGTGCGTCCGCGCTCGGGCAACACTGTCGACATCGACCCGGTGGCGCTCGACGGCGAGCTGTCGACGATCGTGCGCAACTGGCAGGACGACCTGCGCGACGCGCTGATCGCCAGTCACGGCGAGGCCGAAGGCCTGGCGCTCGCCGGCCGTTTCGGCCGCGCCCTCGGCGTCGACTACATCGAGCACGCCACCCCAGCCGTGGCCGCCCGCGACGTCGGCCAGCTGGCCGCGCTGGAGTCGCCGGAGGACCTGCGGCTGAGCCTGGTGCGCGAAGCCGGTAGCGGCGACGGACAGGGTGGGCTGCACCTGAAGCTCTTCCGCCAGCACCGCGACATCCCGCTGTCCGACGTGCTGCCGGTGATGGAGAACATGGGGCTGCGGGTGCTGTCCGAGCGCCCCCACCGCATCGATGCGGGCGGCGACATCTTCTACGTGCAGGACTTCGAGGTGGAGGCGGTCGGAGCCGATCTCGACCTCGGGCGCGTGGGTCCCGCCTTCGAAGAGGCGTTCTCGCGCCTGTGGCGCGGCGATGCCGAGAACGACGGCTTCAACCGCCTGATCGTGCTCGCCAGCCTGGACTGGCGCCAGGTCTCGATGCTGCGTGCCTACAGCAAGTACCTGCTGCAGGCCGGCGTGCCGTTTTCGCAGGCGTACATGGAGCAGACGCTGGCGCGCTATCCGCTGCTGTCGCGCCTGCTGGTGGAGCTGTTCGAGAGCCGTTTCCACCCGGCCACCGGCCGCGAGACTCGCGGCCAGATCGACGAAGGCGCACAGCAGCTGCGCGCGCAGTTCGCCGCGCTCGCCGGCGGGTCCGCCGACACGCTGGCCGCGCTCGAGCCGGTTGTGCTCGCACGCGAGGGCGACCGCGCGGCCCAGTACGGCGCGACGCGGCAGGCGCTCACCGCGCTGCTGGACGGCGTCGGCAGCCTCGACGAGGACCGCATTCTGCGCGGCTTCATCGGCGTGATCGACGCCACCCTGCGCACCAGCTACTTCCAGCGCGCCGCCGATGGCCAGGACAAGGACTACGTCGCCTACAAGTTCGACTGCGCGCGCGTGCCGGAGCTGCCCAAGCCGCGTCCGTACCGCGAGATCTTCGTCTACGGCCCGCGGGTCGAAGGCGTGCACCTGCGCTACGGCCCGGTCGCGCGCGGCGGCCTGCGCTGGTCGGACCGTCGCGAGGACTTCCGCACCGAGGTGCTGGGCCTGGTGAAGGCGCAGATGGTCAAGAACACCGTGATCGTGCCGGTCGGCGCCAAGGGCGGTTTCATCGTCAAGAAGCCGCCGGTGGGCGGCGACCGCGACGCGCAGCTGGCCGAGGGCATCGCCTGCTACAAGCGCTTCATCAGCGGGCTGCTCGACGTCACCGACAACGTCATCGACGGCAAGGTGGTGCCGCCGAACGACGTGGTGCGCCACGACGACGACGACTACTACCTCGTGGTCGCCGCCGACAAGGGCACCGCGACGTTCTCCGACATCGCCAACGGCATCTCCGCCGAATACAACTTCTGGCTCGGCGACGCCTTCGCCTCCGGCGGCTCGGTCGGCTACGACCACAAGGGCATGGGCATCACCGCCAAGGGCGCGTGGGAGTCGGTGAAGCGGCATTTCCGCGCCCTGGGCGTGGACTGCCAGAACGAGGACTTCACCGCGGTCGGCATCGGCGACATGTCCGGCGACGTGTTCGGCAACGGCATGCTGCTGTCCAAGCACATCCGCCTGGTGGCGGCGTTCGACCACCGCCACATCTTCATCGACCCGCAGCCCGATTCCGCGCGCTCGTGGAAGGAGCGCGAGCGGCTGTTCCGCCTGCCGCGTTCGAGTTGGGAGGATTACGACAAGTCGCTGATCAGCGCCGGCGGCGGCGTGTGGCCGCGTTCGGCCAAGACGGTGCCGGTCTCCGCACAGGCCCGCGAGGTCCTCGGGCTGGATGCCTCGGTGACCGCGATGAGCCCCAACGAGCTGATGAACGCCATCCTCAAGGCACCGGTCGACCTGCTGTGGAACGGCGGCATCGGCACCTACGTCAAGGGCTCCACCGAGAGCCACGCCGATGTCGGCGACCGCGCCAACAATGCCCTGCGCGTGGACGGCTGCGAACTCCGCTGCCGGGTGGTGGGCGAGGGCGGCAACCTCGGCTTCACCCAGCGCGGGCGCATCGAGGCGGCGCAGGTCGGCGTGCTGCTCAACGCCGACTTCATCGACAACTCCGCCGGCGTCGACACCTCCGACCACGAGGTCAACATCAAGATCCTGCTCAATGGCCAGGTGCGGGCGAAGAAGCTCACCCTGCCGGCGCGCAACAAGCTGCTCGCCGACATGACCGGCGAGGTCGAGTCGCTGGTGCTGTGGGACAACATCCGCCAGAACCAGGCGCTGAGCCTGATGGAGCGGATGAGCGTGTCGCGCCTGGGCTCGAAGCAGCACTTCATCCGCACGCTGGAGGCGCAGGGCCTCCTCGACCGGCAGATCGAGTTCCTGCCGTCGGACGCGGAGATCTCCGCCCGCAAGGCGCGCGGCCAGGGCTTCACCCGGCCCGAGCTGGCGGTGCTGCTGTCGTACTCGAAGCTGGTGGCCTTCCAGCAGATGCTCGATTCCGACATCCCGGAAGACCCCTACCTGTCCAAGGAGCTGCAGCGCTACTTCCCGGAACCGCTGCGCAAGAAGTACGCCGCGGCGATGGAGAAGCATCCGCTCAAGCGCGAGATCATCGCCACCGCGGTCACCAACACCACCATCAACCGGATGGGCGCGACCTTCCTCATGCGCATGCAGGAGGACACCGGCCGCACGCCGGCGGAGGTGGCCAAGGCGTACACCATCAGCCGCGAGACGCTGGACGCCCGTGCGCTGTGGACGCAGATCGACGCGCTCGACCTGAAGGTGAGCGAACAGGCGCAGATCGATGCCCTGCAGACGATCTGGCACCTGCAGCGGACCTACGTGCGCTGGCTGCTCAACCGCCAGGGCGAGATGCCCGCGATCACCAAGGCGGTGGAGCGTTACCACGACGCGCTCAACGAGATCCGCCGGGCCGACGGCATCCTGCCCGACGCGCAGCGGCCGGAGTACGAGGCCGGGCTGGCGGACTGGGCGGAGAAGGGCATGCCGCCGGCGCTGGCGCGCGAGCTGGCGGAACTGCCGTACCTCGCCTCGGCACTCGACATCATCGAGCTCGCCCGCACGCGCCGGCTGAAGCCGGTCGACGTGGCCAAGGTGCACTTCCGCGTCGGCGAGGCGCTGCACCTGCCGTGGCTGTTCTCGCAGATCGAAGCGCTGGAGGTGCAGGGCCGCTGGCACGCGGTGGCACGTGGCGTGCTGCGCGACGACCTCGCCACCCAGCAGACCCTGCTGACCGCGCAGGTGCTCGACATGGCCGGCCGCAGGGCGGACGACAGGGTTGCCGCCTGGCTGGGTCGCGACGATGCCACGCTGCGCTTCACCCTCGCCATGCTCGACGAGATGTGCGCGCAGAAGTCGCTGGACTACCCGACGGTGTCGGTGGCGGTGAGCCGCCTCGGCCAGCTGGCCGGTACCGCACCGGGCTGATCCGGCCTGCAGACGCCCGGCGGCATTGTCCGCCGCGCCGGTGTAGTCGCGAAGTGCCCGCGTGCGTGATGCCGCGGGCACTGTCGTGTCGGCGGGTGGGTGCCTGTCGTGGTGGCGCCCGCGTTATCCTGCCCGCGACCCATCGGGAGCCGTCGGATGTCCGCGCCGCGTATCGCCTTTCTCGCCAGTCCCGCCGATCACGCGCGCGCCGCGCTGGAGGACCTGGTCGCCCGGCACGGCAACCACGCCCCGGAGGAAGCCGACGTGCTGTGTGCGCTCGGTGGCGACGGCTTCATGCTGCAGACGCTGCATCGTCATGGCGCGCTCGGCAGGCCGGTGTTCGGGATGAAGCTGGGCACGGTCGGTTTCCTGATGAACCACCATCGTGCGGACGGCCTGCTCGAACGCATCGCCGCGGCCGAGCCTGCCACCCTGCGCCCGCTGGAAATGGTGGCGCAGACCGAGTCGGGCACCAGCGTGGGCTCGCTGGCGTACAACGAGGTGTCGCTGCTGCGGCAGACCCGGCAGGCCGCGCACCTGAGCATCGAGCTCAATGGCCGTACCCGCCTCGAGGAGCTGATCTGCGACGGCGTGCTGGTGGCATCCGCCGCCGGCAGTACCGCCTACAACTATTCGGCGCACGGGCCGATCCTGCCGCTGGGCAGCGGGGTGGTCGCGCTGACGCCGATCGCGCCGTTCCGCCCGCGCCGCTGGCGCGGCGCGATCCTGCGCGCGGACACCGAAGTGGTGTTCCGCGTGCTCGATCCCTACAAGCGTCCGGTCAGCGCCACCGCCGATTCGCACGAGGTCCGCGACGTCGTCGAGGTGCGCATCCGCGAGGCGCGCGATCGCCAGGTGACCCTGCTGTTCGATCCCGAGCACAACCTCGAGGAGCGGATCCTGAGCGAGCAGTTCATGGCCTGATGGCCGTCTCACGGCATGCGCCGCGCCGGCCGCATAATCCGCGCATGTCCACGCCATCCGTCTCCACGCTGACCATCGCGATCTCCTCGCGTGCCCTGTTCGACCTCGAGGACAGCCATGCGCTGTTCGAGGAGGAGGGCATCGAGGCGTACTCGAACTACCAGCGCGCCCACGAGGACGACATCCTGGCGCCCGGCATCGCGTTCGCGCTGGTGCGCAAGCTGCTCGCACTCAACGAGTCCGCGCCGCCCGATGCGCCGCACGTCGAGGTGATCCTGCTGTCGCGCAATTCCGCCGACACCGGCCTGCGCATCTTCAACTCGATCCAGCACCACGGGCTGGCGATCTCGCGCGCGACGTTCACCTCCGGCGAGCCGACCTGGCCCTACATCCGTCCGTTCGGCGCGCAGCTGCTGCTGTCGGCGAACCCGGAGTCGGTGCGCCGGGCGTTGGCCGATGGCATCGCCGCGGCGACGATCCTGCCCACGGCGGCACTGCCGCCACCGGCGCGGGCCGGCGAGGCCGCGACCAGTGCGCGCGCGCAGATCCGCATCGCCTTCGATGGCGACGCGGTGATCTTCGGCGACGAGGGCGAGCGGGTGTCGCAGGAAAGCGGCATCGAGGCCTTCCACCGCCACGAACGCGAGCGTGCGCGCGAGGCGCTGTCGGGCGGCCCGTTCCGCGGATTCCTGTCGGCGCTGCATGACCTGCAGGAAGCATTCCCGGCCGGCCCGGATGCGCCGATCCGCACCGCACTGGTCACCGCGCGATCGGCACCTGCGCACGAACGGGTGATCCGCACCCTGCGCGAATGGGGCGTGCGCCTGGACGAGGCGCTGTTCCTCGGTGGACGGCCGAAGGGCCCGTTCCTGGAAGCATTCGGCGCCGATATCTTCTTCGACGATTCGCTGCACAACATCGATTCGGCACGCCGGCACGTGACCGCCGGCCACGTGCCGCACGGGATTTCCAACCTGCCGAAGGTTCCGGCCGGGGAGTAGGCGAGCAGGCGCCTGTGCACGCGCAGTGCGCCGCCGGGTCAGCCTGTGACCACGGCCGCGACCACGCAGGACAGCACGATCCACAGCACCGCGACCCGGCCGGTCACCAGCAGCGCCAGGGCGCAGAGTGCAATCGCAAGGTCCGTCGGGCCATGGATCGCCGTCACCCACAGCGGGTCGTACAGTGCCGCCGCGAGCAGGCCCACCACGGCTGCGTTGGTGCCCGCGACCGCCCTCGCGGCCTCCGGCCAGGCAAGCACGCGCGTCCATACCGGCAACGTGGCCGTGACCAGCAGGAAGCCCGGCAGGAAGATCGCGCCCAGGGCGACGGCTGCCGAAACGGCGGGTGGCAGTCCGGCGTCGATACTTGCCCCGAGGTAGGCCGACATCGCGAACATCGGCCCCGGCAGTGCCTGCGCGGCGCCATACCCGGCGAGGAATGTATCCGCGTCCAGCCAGCCCGGGTCGACCACGGACTGCTGCAACAAGGGCAGGACGACGTGGCCGCCGCCGAAGACCAGCGCACCAGCGCGATAGAACGCAGCGAGCAGACCCGGCACGTCGGCGTTGGGAGAGGCCGGCATCGCCAGCGAAAGGCCGAGCAACGTGGCGAAGGCCAGCATGCACGCGAGCGCGGCCAGGCGGCGGACATGCCAGCGCTGCCCGGTGACCACGCGGGCCCGCACTTGGCGGCAGAACGCCACGCCGAGCATCGCCCCCAGCAGCACCGCGAGCCACTGGCTCCACGCACCGCCGGCCCACAGCACCAGGGCCATCGCGCTCGCGGCGATCGCGGCGCGTGACACATCCGGCGCGAGTGACCGCGCCATTCCCAGCAGGCCATGGGCGACCACGGCCACCGCAACGATCTTCAACCCCTGCACGACGCTTCCGGTGACCGGGTGCGGTGCGAGCATCGGCGCGGTCAGGGCCAGCACGAACATCAGCAACGCGGAGGGCAGGGTGAAGCCCGCGAATGCGGCGAGGGCGCCCGTCCAGCCCGCGCGATCCAGGCCGATGGCAAATCCCAGCTGGCTGCTCGCCGGGCCGGGCAGGAACTGGCACACCGCCAGCAACTCGGCAAACCGCTCGTCGTCGAGCCAGCCGCGACGCTCGACGAATTCACGACGCAGGTAGGCCAGGTGCGCGATCGGCCCGCCGAACGAAGTCAGGCCAAGACCGAGGAAGGCGCGGAACACCTCGGCGGCGGACGGTTGCACGGCGACGTGGTTGCGCTGGCTCACCTTCCCGGGGCCCGCCGGTCGGGACGATGCGCACGGCCCCGGGCCGACCCGGCAGCGCTCACGGCGTGATGCGGATGTCGGACAACCGCCAGTGCAGGCCCTTGCGGGTCAGCACGAACACCAGCGGCTGGCCGCGCTCGTCGTCGATGGTCACGGTGAAGCGCGACGTCGACTCGTAGCGGTAGCGCGCGTCGCGGTAGGGCTCGGGACGTTGCGTTTGCTCCAGGCTGCGCGCTGGTGGCGAACCATCGAGACGCGACCACACGCGCCGGCCTTCCATCAGCGCCGCCAGGCCGACCGGGGTGGCCATGGCGTCCACCACGCCACCGGCCAGCCCGCTCGCGACACGCAGGCCCAGGCGTCCGAAGACGTTGGACCGCGCAAGGTCTCCGTACTGCCTGGCGATGTGGTCCTCGGCCTGCGCCCTGAGGTTGGCGCGCAGGGCCGGGAAATCGACCTGGCGCGCGAGCGCGCGGGTGTCGTCGTTGCGGATCGCCTGCTCGATGCCGCGGATGGTCAGCCACGGGCCGGCGGCGACATACGCCAGCACCGCCAGCACGACCGCGGCCAGCGCCCACGGGAGCCACCGCGCACGCATACGCGTCATGACCGCGCTCCGACGCAGCGCGCCACGACCGCAAGGCGGGGCACGGGTACGGCGGGCGGGGTGATGGAAGCGAACGCGGGCATCAGAATTCCAGCTCCAGCGCGGCGCACAGATAGTCCATGAACGGCGCGGTCGCGGCCAGTTCGCGGGCGATGGTCTGGCGCAGCCGCGGTCCGGTCATGGTGGCATCGTCAAGCGTACGGAGGATGACGAAGTTGCGGCGGCGCAGGTCGTCGCGGTAGTCGAAGTCCTCCGGATAGCCGCGCGGCACCCGTACCAGCATGTCGTCGGCCGAGAGACTCCAGCGACGGCGCAGCGCGGGGTCGTGCGCTGCGCGGCCCCAGCCCTGCGGGTTGTCGACGAGGAACTGGCGGATCTGCCGCAGCACCGGCGTGTCCGGATGCCAGATGCCCGCGGCGAGGAAGTTCTCCCCGGGCTGCAGGTGGATGTACCACGACGGCGCCGGCACTTCGCGATGGCGCGCATGGAAGAGCTTCGCGCCCTGCCAGCGCTTGTACGGCGACTTGTCGTTGGCGTAGCGCGTATCGCGATGGATGCGGAACAGCGAGCCGCCCACCGGCCGCGGATCGGCACGGAACTGCAGGCTGACCGCGGCAAGGTCGGGCTGCAGGTCGCCCAGCAGGCGCTGGAACGGCTCCCGCACATGCGCTTCGTAGTCGGTCCTGTGGGCATGGAACCACTCGCGTTCGTTGTGGCGCGCGAGGGCGTCCAGGAAACGCAACGACTGGTCGGAGAAGTAGGCGGGCATCGGCCATCGCGGCTTGGAGGTCGCGGCATTCTAGGTGGGCGCGGCGGAACCCCGCTTCACCGGTGATGGCGTCGGGCTCAGCCCTGGTCGAGTGAGCCGGCGATCCCGCGGCCCCAGGCTTCCAGCCGGTCGAGCAGCACCTGGACCCTGCCATCGTCGGCGTGTGCCTGCCGGAGCTGCGCGACCCGGGCGAAGAAATCCGGCAGCGAGTGTTCCGACAGCTCGCTGCCCTCGGCCAGGCGCTGGCGGCGATAGGCATCCCAGCGCAGGCGTTCGTCCGCACCCAGCAGCTCCGGCCAGTTGCGCGCGCGATAGCGGAACAGCAGTTCGTCCAGTCGCGGGTCCTGGAAGCCGAAGGCGCGCGTGCCGAGCTGGCCGGGTGGTGTCGCGCGAACCTCGGCGCAGCGCTTGCGGTCGCCCTCGCCGAGGAAACCGTCATAGATCGCGCCATCGGCATCGGATGCCGCGCGCTCGGCCTGGACGGCATAGATGCGGCGCACCTTCTCGGCCAGCGCCGGTCCGGCATCGCGCAGGCGCTGCGCGCGCGCCTGCACCACCGCATCGTCGATGCACAGGCGCTCGAGATCGGCATGGGTGAGGTGGCGCCAGGCCACCAGCGACGGACAGCGGTTGAGATGGACTTCCTTGAGCGGGATGCGCGTCTCGCCCTCGGGCAGGTCGCGTGCGGGGGTGTACAGGCGATCGGCGATCTCGGCCGGATCGAGGTCGAGCAGGCGTTCGGGTTCGCCTTCGAGGTCGAACACGATCACGCGGCCGTCGATCCGCGGATGGCGCGTCAGCGGCAGCACCGCGGCGGAGCACATCCGCGATGCCGGATAGCGCTGCGAGACGTGCAGCACCGGCTGCATCGCCACCGTGTCGAGCAGCGAGGCCGCGTGGCGCTTGTCGCGCAGGCGCAGCGCGTAGTCCCACAGCCGTGGCTGCGACGCGCGCAGGCGCCGTGCCATGCCGATCAGCGCCCGCACGTCCGACACCGCCTCGTGGGCGTCGCCGATACGCACGCCATTGGCGGCCGCCAGATGCTCGAGCTTGAAAGAGGTGGCCCCGTCGTCACGGCGCGGCCAGGTGATGCCCTCGGGCCGCAGCGCGTGGGCGAGTCGCATCACGTCGAGCAGGTCCCAGCGCGAATTGCCGCCGCGCCACTCGCGCTCGTACGGATCGTGGAAGTTGCGGTACAGGCCGCAGCGGATGAACTCGTCGTCGAAACGCAGCGAGTTGTATCCGACGCTGCAGGTGCGCGGCTGCGCCATCGCCTCGTGGATCAGCGCGAATGCCTCGGCCTCGCGCATGCCGTCGCGCAGGGCGCGTTGCGGCTCGATGCCGGTGACCAGGGTCGCGTCGGGAGACGGCAGCAGGTCGTCCGCGGGGCGGACCAGCAGGTCGATCGGCTCTTCGATCTCGTCGAGCGCTTCGTTGGTGCGGATCGCGGCGAACTGGGCGATCCGCGTGCGGCGGGGGTCGCTGCCGAAGGTTTCCAAATCGTAGAAAAGAAAACTGGATGACATCAGCGTTCCGGATTCAGCACGTCCAGCCGTTCGCGCACGCATGTGTCGAGTGCGTTCCAGTCGATGGCGTCGAGCGATTCGATGCCGGCCGTGGCTTCCCGCAGCAGCTGACGCTGCACCTCGCTGCGCTCCAGCGCCACCCGGTAGGGGATGCGCATGAAGGTCACCATTGCGTAGTGCGGCACGAAGCGACCGGGGTGGCGTTCCTGCAGCACCAGTTCGAGTGCGCGCTGCAGCAGGTAGTCCGCATCGTCGACGCGGTCGCGCATCTCGTAATAGTTCTCCAGCGCCATGTGCTGGATCGCCTCGGCGTTGGGCTTGCGCTCGGCCTCGAAGGCGGAGAACGCGGCTTCGAACGAGTCCGCGCCGCCGATATGCCCCGCCAGCGACACGCAGTCCTCGAACGCGCAGTTCATGCCCTGGCCGTGGAAGGGCACCATCGCGTGCGCGGCATCGCCCATCAGCACCGCGCGCCCGTCGAGTGCCCAGCGGTCGAGGTACAGCGTTGCCAGCGTGCCGACCGGGTTCGCACGCCAGTCGGCTTCCAGGTCGGGAATCAACGCCAGCGCATCGGCGAAGTCGTGCTCGAACAGCGCGCGCGCCTGCGCGGGCGTGCGCACGGTGTCGAAGCCCGGGTCGCCATGGTTCGGCATGAACAGGGTGACGGTGAAGGTGCGCTCGTCGTTGGGCAGCGCGATGCACATGTAGTCGCCACGCGGCCAGATATGCAGCGCGTTGGGCTCGATGCGGAAGCCGCCGTCGTCGGCCGGCGGGATCTCCAGCTCGCGGTAGGAGTGGCCGAGCGGCTCGACCCGTTCGCCGAGATCGGTCACCGCGGTCATCGCCGCGCGCAGCGCCGAGCCGGCACCGTCGGCACCGATCACCGCGTCGAACGCCACGCGGGTGGACGCGCCATCGCGGTCGTCGACGAAGCGCGCCTCGCACGCGTCGAAATCGACGCCGTCGAGGCGGCTGTCGAAATGCACGCGTGCGCCTGCGGCCTCGGCGATGCCGAGCAGGGTGATGTTGAGATCGCCGCGGTGCACCGACCAGATCACTTCCGAGTCATCGCGGCCGTAGCGTTGCAGCTGCTGGCTGCCGTCGGCGAAGTGCACCATGCGCCCGCGCATCATCACCGCCTGGCGCATCACCGCGTCGTCGGCTTCGGCCTGGCGAAGGGCGTGTCGGCCGCGCTCGGCCAGCGCAAGGTTGATCGAGCGTCCTCCGGCATAGCCCTGCCGGCGCGGGTCGCCGCGTTTCTCGTACAGGTCCACCTGCCAGCCCTGGCGGGCAAGCAGCGCGCCGAGCAGTGCGCCGGCAAGGCCCGCGCCGACGATCACGATGCGCTGGCCGGCCGCGGGCTTCATCGTGCGGCCCCGGGCTGGTGTCCTTCGCGCCACGCCAGCGCGCTGCATGCGAAGCGCAGCACGTCGGCATGCGAGTTGTAGAGCGGCGCCGGCGAGATGCGGATCACGTCCGGCTCGCGCCAGTCGCCAAGCACGCCATCGGCGGCGAGGTGGTCGAACAGCGCACGCCCCGCGTCGCGGCCGGCTCGCACGCGCAGCGAGAGCTGGCAGCCGCGTTGCGCCGGGTCGCCCGGGGTCACGATCTCCAGGGCGTCGTCCAGGTGGTTGCACACCAGCGCCTCCAGGTAGCCGGTGAGGCGTTCCGAGCGTGCGCGCAGCGCGGCCATGCCGGTGCGGGCGAACAGGTCCAGCGAGGCGCGCAGGGGTGCCAGCCCCAGGATCGGTGGATTGCTGAGCTGCCAGCCTTCCGCCCCGGGCGTGGGCACGAACTCCGGCCCCATGCGGAAGCGGGTGGCCTTCTCGTGGCCCCACCATCCGGCGAAGCGCGGCCGGTCGGTATGTGCGTGGCGCGCGTGCACGAACGCGCCGGCCACCGCGCCCGGTCCGCTGTTGAGGTACTTGTAGTGGCACCACACCGCGAAGTCGGCGTTGGCGTCGTGCAGGTGCAGGGGCAGGTTGCCGACCGCATGGGCGAGGTCGAAGCCGACGACCGCGCCGGCGGCATGGCCGAGGCGTGCGATTTCGGCGAGGTCGAAGGCCTGCCCGGTGCGGTACTGCACCCCCGGCCACAGCACCAGCGCCAGCCGCGGGCCATGGCGCTGGATGGCCCCGGCGATCGCGGCCATCGACAGCGTGCCGCCCGGCAGGTCGGGCTCGACCTCGATCAGGTCGATATCCGGGTCGAAGCCATGGAAGCGGATCTGCGAGGTGACCGCATGGCGGTCGGAGGGGAATGCGCCGGCCTCGATCAGGATCGCCGGGCGTTCAGCGGTCGGCCGGTAGAAGCTCACCATCAGCAGGTGCAGGTTGGCGGTCAGCGAATTCATCGCCACCACCTCGGCGGGTTCGGCCCCGACGACGGACGCCAGCGGTTGCGCCACCAGTTCGTGGTAGGTCATCCACTGCGCGGGGCCGCGGAAGTGACCTTCCACCGCGATCCGCGACCACTGGTCGAGCACCTCCTCGACGTGGGCACGGGCGCCGCGTGGCTGGAGGCCAAGCGAATTGCCGACGAAGTAGGCCTGCTCGCCATCGCCGTGGCGCGGCAGGTGGAACTCGGCGCGCAGTGCGGAGAGCGGATCGGCCGCGTCGAGGGCGGCGGCAAAGTCCGCCGAACGAAGTTCCGTCATCGGGAGTTCTCTGGTTTCGCCGCGGATCGACGCGGGGAAGAAGAAAGGAAACCGGGTCGATATCGCGGGAACCGCAGCGGACGCATCGCGGCTACGGCTCCATCCGCGTTCACCCGTGTGGATCCGTGGCAGCTGCTCACGCGAACCGCGACAGCGGCAGGTCCAGCCATTCCAGTGCGGTGCCGTGGTAGAGGCGTGCCTGTCCGTCGGCATCCAGGCCGAGTTCGGCAATGCCCGCGCCCGGCGTCTGCTCGCCCAGCGGGAAGGGGTAGTCGGTGCCCAGCATCACGCGGTCGATGCCGCAGGTCCCGATCAGGTAGCGCAGCGCATGCGGGTCGGCCACCCACGAATCGAAGTACATGCGCTTGAGGTAGCCGCGCGGATTGTGCGGATTATCGGTGGCGACCAGGTCAGGGCGCATGTTGAAGCCGTGTTCGATGCGGCCGATCGTGTACGGGAAGCTGCCGCCGCCATGGGCCATGCAGATCCTGAGTTTCGGCAGCCGCTCGAGCACCCCGCCGAACACCAGCGAACAGGCCGCGCGCGACTGCTCGGCGGGCATGCCCACCAGCCACGGCAGCCAGTACTTGGGCATGGTGTCGGTGCCCATCATGTCCCACGGGTGCACCAGGATCGCCGCGCCCAGGTCGGCCGCGGCCTCGAAGAACGGAAACAGTTCCGGTGCATCGAGGTTCCAGTGCCGGCCATCCGACAACTGCACGTGCGAACCGATCTGCACGCCCTGCAGCCCCAGCTGGTCGATGCAGCGCTCGAGTTCCTGCACGGCAAGCCGTGGCGATTGCAGGGGCACCGTGCCGATACCCGCGTAGTGGCGGGGAAAGTCGCGGCAGGTCTGCGCCATGTGGTCGTTGAGCGCCTGGTGCAGCTCCAGCGCATGCTGCGGCCGCGCCCAGTAGCTGAACATCACCGGCACGGTGCTGATCACCTGCACCTGCACGCCGAAGCGCGCGAAGTCGTCGATGCGCTCCTGCGCATCCCAGGTCTTGGACCAGATCTCGCGGAAGAACCTGCCGTCCTTGTAGATGCGGTGGCGTCCGTCCGGTGTGTGGTGGATCACCGGAAAGCGCGCATCGCCGTACTTGCGGGCGAGGTCGGGCCAGTCGCGCGGCAGGTAATGGGCATGGATGTCGATCTTCAGCATGGCGGCCATCGTAGACGAGGCCGGCCGGGTGGGCGACCCATGGCGCCGGTCACCGGCGACGCACTTCGGCCGCACCCAGTTGTGCCCTCCACCCGTCGGCGGGGGAGATCAGCGGGCGGGGCGACGCCGATCCCGGGGACACGCTCAGGTGATGTCGGCCTGCGAATCGGCCTGCATCTCGTAGCGCGTGGGCCGCGGGTTCAGATGCCCGCACGCCTTGCAGGTGCGCAGGTCGTCGCTGCGGTAGAAGGCCTCGAACACGCGGAAGAAATCCTGTTCGATATCGGTGAGGTGGAAGAACTCCTCGTACAGTTTCGTATTGCACTGCACGCAGAACCACATCAGTCCGTCGTCCTCGTGCGGCAGCCGGCGGCGCTCGATGACGATGCCGATCGACCCCTCGGCGCGCTGCGGCGAATGCGGCACCCGCGGCGGCAGCAGGAAGGTCTCGCCGGCCCGGATCGGGATGTCGCGCGCGCGGCCCGGCCCCCCATCAGAGTGATCCTGGATGCGCAGGACCATCTCGCCTTCGAGCTGGTAGAACCACTCCGGGCCGTCCTCGAAGTGGTAGTCGGTGCGCGCGTTGGGCCCGCCGACCACCATCACGATGAAGTCGCCGTCGTAGATGCACTTGTTGCCCACCGGCGGCTTGAGCAGATGGCGGTTGTCCTCGAGCCACTTCTGGAAGTTCAGCGGGGCGGGAATCATCGGGAATCCTCCACGGGGACGGTGGGGCGCGGTACTCGCGCGATAGGGCCCAGGACGCCTTACGCCTGCGCGCGGGGTGCCGCCGCGACGCATTTCAGCTCGATGGCGATCGGCGTGGGCAGGGCGGTGATGCCGAGCGTGGTGCGGCAGGGGGCGGTGGCCGGATCCGGGAACGCCTCCGCCCACACCGCGTTGTAACGGGCGAAATCGCCGGCCATGTCGGTCAGGTAGACCGTCACGTCGACGAGGTCTTCCCATCGCGCGCCAGAGGCTTCGAGCACTGCGCGCACATTTGCGAACACCGCGCGCGTCTGCGCGGCGATGTCGTGGGCGACCAGCCGGCCCTCGTCGTCGAACACGTTGCCGGGCACCGAATCGGTGCGCGGGTCGCGTGGGCCGATTCCGGACAGGAACAGCAGGTCGCCCACCCGGCGCGCGTGCGGGTAGCGCCCGACCGGGCGCGGCGCGGCGCCGGCATGAACGACGTCAGTCATCGCGCCGCCCGCGCGCGGCGACCGCGGTCACCTCGGCCACCGCCTTCGCATACACCGGCGCCAGTGCCTCGGGGCCGTCGACATCCATCGACAGCTCGCGCACGCGGCCGTCGCCCAGCGCATAGACCCAGCCGTGCACGGTGAGTTGCTGGCCGCGCGCCCAGGCGTCCTGCACCACGGTGGTCTCGCAGACGTTGAACGCCTGCTCGATCGCGTTGAGCTCGCACATGCGCGCGTGGCGCAGCGCGGGATCGCTGACCGAGGCCAGCAGCGGTGCGTGCTTCTTGGTGAGGTCGCCGACATGGCGCAACCAGTTGTCGGCAAGGCCCACGCGGGTGCCGGTCATCGCCGCGTGCACGCCACCGCAACCGTAGTGGCCGACCAGCAGGATGTGCTCGACCTTGAGGATGTCGACGGCGAACTGGATCACCGACAGCGCGTTGAGGTCGCCATGCGACATCACGTTCGCGATGTTGCGGTGGACGAAGACCTCGCCCGGGTCCAGCCCGAGGATCTGGTTGGCCGGTACGCGTGAATCGGAGCAGCCGATCCACAGGTAGCGCGGTGTCTGCTGCGTCGACAGACGGTTGAAGAAGCCCGGGTCGTCGCGGGAGACGCGTTCGGCCCAGTCGCGGTTGCGTTGCAGGAGGTTGTCGAGTTCGCCCATGCGCGGATTATCCCAGACTCACCCGTAGGGCAGGCTGACGTTCTTCGGTTCGGTGAAGAAGCGCATCGCCTCGAGGCCGCCCTCGCGGCCCACGCCCGACTGCCCGGTGCCGCCGAACGGCGTGCGCAGGTCGCGCACCAGCCAGCTGTTGATCCAGACGATGCCGACCCGCAGTTGCGCGGCCATCCGGTGGGCCCGGGCGAGATCGCGCGTCCACACGCTGGCGGCGAGCCCGTAGTCGCAGGCATTGGCCAGCGCGAGTGCATGCGCATCGTCATCGAAGGGTTGCAGCGTGGCGACCGGGCCGAAGATCTCTTCGCGGTTGGTCGCGGTGTCGGCGCCGAGGCCTTCCAGCAGCGTCGGTGCGACGAACCAGCCCGGGCGGTCGAGCGCGTGCCCGCCGCACAGCACCTGCGCACCCTCGTCGCGCGCACGCGCGATGGCGCCCATCACCTTGTCGAAGTGCGCCTGCGACACCAGCGGACCCATGCGGGCATCCGGATCCATCGGGTCCCCCGGGACCAGCCCGCCCACGCGTGCGACCAGCGCATCGCGAAAGCGGTGCCAGATGGCGCGTTCGACCAGCAGCCGGGATCCGCACAGGCAGATCTGCCCGCTGTTCTGGAAGGTCGAGCGCACGATGGTGTCGAGCTGGTCCTCCCAGTCGCTGTCGGCGAACACCAGCGTGGCATTCTTGCCGCCGAGCTCGAGCGACAGCTTCTTCAGCATCGGCGCGGCGATCGCCGCGATCCGCCTGCCCACCGCGGTGCTGCCGGTAAACGAGATCGCGCGGACCTGCGGGTGCGCCACCAGTGCCTCACCCACCACGGCGCCGCGGCCGTGCACGATGTTCAGCGCGCCATCGGGAAAACCGGCCCCGGCCAGCAGCTCGCCCAGCATGGTGGCGGTGGCGGGGGTGATTTCCGAAGGCTTGGCGACCACGGTGTTGCCTGCAGCCAGCGCGGGCGCGATCTTCCAGGTGAACAGGTACAGCGGCAGGTTCCACGGCGAGATCGTGGCGACCACGCCGAGCGGCAACCGCAGCGTGTAGTTGAGCCCGGCCTGGCCGTGGTGGCATTCGCTGGCGAACTGGGTGGCGGCGTGGGCGAAGAAGCGCAGGTTGGCGATCGCGCGCGGGATTTCGGCATCGCGCGCCAGCGCATACGGCTTGCCGCCATCGCGCGCCTCGGCGCGGGCGAAATCGTCCAGCCGCGCCTCGATCGCATCGGCCAGCCGTTCGAGGCAGCGCGCGCGCCGATCCGCGGGCCAGCGGCTCCATTCCGGAAACGCCCGCGTGGCTGCGGCCACGGCGGCGTCGACATCGTCGGCGCTGCCGTCGGCCACTTCCGCGTATGTCGCGCCGCGGGCCGGCTCGGCGACCTCGAGCCAGTGTCGCGATCCGGGCGACTGCCCGCCGATGAGGTGCTGGAAGCGCAGCATGCCCACAGCTTACGCCGTCAGATCGAGGCCATCCGCCCGCCGTCCACCGCCAGGCTCACGCCGTTGACGTAGGCCGCGGCCGGCGAACACAGGAACGCGATCACCCCACCGGTTTCCTCGGGCCGCGCGAAGCGGCGCGCCGGCACGCCGGCCGCCATGTCGGCACGGATGTCGGCTTCCCCACGGCCCTCGCGGGCCGCGCGGTCGCGCACGATCTGGTCGATGCGCCCGGTCTCGGTGAACCCGGGCAGCACGTTGTTGACGGTGATGCCGTCGGCGGCAAGCTCGCGCGACAGCGTCTTCGCCCAGCCCGCGACCGCACCGCGCACGGTATTGGAGACCCCGAGACCGGCGATCGGCTCGCGCACCGAGGTCGAGACCACGTTGACGATGCGGCCCCAGCGTTGCCCGCGCATATGCGGCAGCACCGCCTGCACCAGTGTCTGCCCGGCCACCAGGTGGCGGCGGAAGGCCTCGAGGTACGCATCGACCGGTGCCTCGTGGGCGCTGCCGCCCGGCGGGCCCCCGGTGTTGTTGACCAGGATGTCGACCGGGCGCCCGGCCACCAGTGCCTGCACGCCCGCCTGCAGGGCCGGGGTATCGGCCACGTCGGCCACGCACCATCCGTGCTGCTGGCCATGTGCGGCGGGAAGCGCATCGACGACCGCACGCAGCGCCTGCTCGCGGCGCGCCAGCACGGTGACGTGGGCGCCCAGCAGGGCCAGTTCATGTGCCGCCGCGCGACCGATGCCTTCCGATCCGCCACAGACGAGGGCGTGCTTGCCAGTGAGGTCGAGGTCCATCGAAAGCTCCGGGCGGGGCGTGGATCAGGCGTTGCCGGCGGCCAGACGGTGCACCATCAGCGGGCGCAGTTGGTCGTCGTCGGTGGCCTGGGGTGGGGCGAGCTCATCGAGCGAGAACCCGCGCGCCAGTGCGTCATCCTCGTCGAGGCCGTCATAGCCGACGAATTCGGCGTCCAGCAGCGCGGCACGTGCGGTGTCCTCGCTGTCGTAGGCCAGCGTGTTGCCGTCGCTGTCGAACACCTCGGCAGTGCCGCCGGCGCGCACGCGCAGCCGCGCCCACACCACGGTGCGGCCAAGGGTTGCCAGCCACCATTCGTCGTAACCGTGTTCGTCGGCGGGGTTGCGGATCTCGTGCATGGTGGTCTCAGCTGAGCGCCCACAGGGCGAGCAGGCCCGCGAACGCGAGGCCGATCATGGTGACGACCAGCGCGATACGCGCCGGCGTGGCAAGGCCGGTGAACTGGCGGTCGGCGACCTCCCGGTATCCGCCCGACAGCAGCCAGCGCAGCGCGGCGGGGTGCAGGAAGGCGTTCTCGCCCAGGCGCGCACGTACCGCCGGCTCGCGTTCGCGCAGGTGCACCAGCGACAGCGGCCAGAAGATCACGAAGGCGCAGGTGCCGCCAATGGCGACACCCACAAAGACCAGGGCCATGAACAGGATCACGGCTCAGAACTCGGCATGGCCCGGCGCGCGCGGGTAGGGGATCGCGTCACGGATGTTCGACAGCCCGCACACGTAGACCACCAGGCGTTCGAAACCGAGGCCGAAGCCCGCGTGCGGCACGGTGCCGTAGCGGCGGAAGTCGCGGTACCAGCCGTAGTGCTCGCGGTCGAGGCCGAACTGGTCCATGCGTGCGTCGAGCACGTCCAGGCGCTCCTCGCGCTGCGAACCGCCGATGATCTCGCCGATGCCCGGCGCCAGCACGTCCATCGCCGCCACGGTCTTCCCGTCGTCGTTGAGGCGCATGTAGAACGCCTTGATGTGCTCGGGGTAGTTCGTTACCACCACCGGGCGGCCGACATGCTGTTCGGTCAGCCAGCGCTCGTGTTCGGTCTGCAGGTCCAGGCCCCATTCGGCCGGGAACTCGAACCGGTGGCCGGAGTTGCGCAGCAGTTCGACGGCCTCGGTGTATTCGATGCGCTCGAACGGCGCGTTGACGAACTTCTCCAGCCGGGTGATGGCGTCCTTCTGCACGCGTTCGGCGATGAACGCCATGTCGTCCGCGCGCTCGTCGAGCACCGCGCGGAACAGGTACTTGAGGAAGTCCTCGGCGACCCGCGCGTCCTCGGCGAGGTCGGCAAACGCGATCTCGGGCTCCACCATCCAGAACTCGGCGAGGTGGCGGGTGGTATTGCTGTTCTCGGCACGGAAGGTCGGGCCGAAGGTATAGACCTTCGACAACGCCAGGCAATAGGCCTCGACGTTGAGCTGGCCGGACACGGTCAGGAATGCTTCGCGGCCGAAGAAATCGCGCGAGAAGTCGACGCTTCCGTCGGCGCTGCGGGGCAGGTTGGCCATGTCCAGCGTCGACACCCGGAACATCTGCCCGGCGCCTTCGGCGTCGGAGGTGGTGATGATCGGGGTGCTGATCCAGTAGTAGCCCTGCTCGTGGAAATAGCGGTGCACCGCCTGCGACAGGCAATGGCGGATGCGGGTCACCGCACCGAACAGGTTGGTGCGCGGGCGCAGGTGAGCGACCTCGCGCAGGAATTCCAGCGAATGCGCCTTGGGCTGGATCGGGTAGGTTTCCGGATCCTCGACCCAGCCGACCACCTCGATTTCGCGTGCCTGGATCTCGAACTGCTGGCCCTGGCCCTGCGACCTCACCAGCGTGCCGCGCGCGACCACCGCGCAGCCGGCGGTCAGCCGCTTCACTTCGCCGTCGTAATTGGCCAGCTCCGCCGGGGCCACGACCTGGATCGGGTGGAAGCCCGAGCCGTCGCTGACATTGACGAAGCTCAGCCCGGCCTTGGAGTCGCGCCGGGTCCTGACCCAGCCACGCACCGTCACCTCGCCGCCCTCGGGCACCTTGCCCGCCAGCGCCTGCGCCACGCTTACCGTCGTCATGCTGAAATCCCGTGCAGAGAATCGTTGTCGGAACGCTGCAGTCTACCGAAAACTCAGGCACCGCTAAGGCGTCCCGCGGCCCCGCGGGCTAGAATCCGGGGCATGGCCATTTCGCTTGCACCTGCCGCGCTCGAGCGCGCCCGCCGCTTCGTCGAATCCACCCCCGGTGCCCTGGGCATCCGCTTCGGTGTGGAACGCACCGGTTGCTCGGGCTGGGGCTACGTGGTCGACATCGCCCGCGAAGAACGCCCCGGCGACACCGTCAGCGAGCACGGTGGCATCCGCATCTATGTCGACGCCACCAGCCAGCCGATGGTCGACGGCACCGAGATCGACTTCGCGCAGAAGGGGCTGAACCACGAGTTCGTGTTCCGCAACCCGAACGCCGCCGCCGAGTGCGGCTGCGGCGAGAGCTTCACCACCGACGCCGACAAGGCCGCCTGAGCCGCCTGTCGCCGCGCGATTGCGGGCAAGTCGTTGATCCTCCATAATGCGCGGCTCGCTGCGGCCCCGTGCCGGGCGAGCCCTTGCTCCACTGCGCCCGCCCGAGGGCGGCGACGGGGGGCTGTCCTTCCGGCGGATCCACCTTCCGCCGGCCGATAACCGAAAGGAACCACCATGCGCCACTATGAAATCGTGTTCCTGGTCCATCCGGACCAGAGCGAGCAGGTGCCGGCGATGATCGAGCGTTACACCTCGATGGTCGAGACCGGCAACGGCAAGGTCCACCGCCTTGAAGACTGGGGCCGCCGCCAGCTGGCGTACCCGATCAACAACCTGGTCAAGGCCCACTACGTGATGTTCAACATCGAGGCCGACCAGGCCGTGCTGAACGAGCTGGTGGAGACCTTCCGCTTCAACGACGCGATCCTGCGCCACCTGGTCATCCGCCGCGACGAGGCGGTGACCGAGCAGTCGCTGATCATGAAGAACAAGGACGACAAGGGCGACAAGCCCGAGCGCAGCGAACGCCGCCGCCGTGACGACGAGTCCGGTGACGACGCCCAGAAGGCCGACAAGGCCGACGACACCGCCGAAGCCGCCTGAGGAATCACGTCATGTCCAAGTTCTTCCGTCGCCGCAAGTACTGCAAGTTCACCGCCGAGGGTGTGAAGGAGATCGACTACAAGGATCTCAACACCCTGCGCCAGAACATCACCGAGAACGGCAAGATCGTGCCGAGCCGCATCACCGGCACCAAGTCGCGCTACCAGCGCCAGCTGGCGACCGCGGTCAAGCGCGCCCGTTTCCTCGCGCTGATCCCGTACACCGACAACCACAACGTCTAAGCACGGACCTCCCTCCGGGGAGGTTCCTGTCCTTTCGGACAGCACGTTCGGACAGCACCCGTTGCGGCGCACTGCGCCGCTAACGAACACGGAGCAACACCCATGAAACTGATCCTGCTGCAGAAGATCACCAACCTCGGCAACCTCGGCGACACCGTCACCGTGAAGCCGGGTTACGGCCGCAACTTCCTGGTTCCGCAGGGCAAGGCCGTGCCGGCGACCGCCGACAACCTCGCATCGTTCGAGGCCAAGCGCGCCGAGTACGAGGCCAAGGCGAAGGACCAGCTGGAAGCCGCGAACTCGCGCATCGCCAAGCTGGAAGGCTTCGCCGTCACCCTCAAGGCCAATGCCTCGTCGGAAGGCAAGCTGTACGGCTCGGTGACCAACCGCGACATCGCCGAGGCGCTGTCGGCGCAGTCGGGCGTCGCGGTCAGCAAGTCCGAAGTGGTGATGGGCGAAGGCCCCTTCCGCCACGTCGGCGAGTACGAAGTGGTCGTCCACCTGCATGCCGACGTCGAAACGCCGGTCAAGGTGGTGATCGAGCCGGAGGCGGTCGCGGTCTGATCCGCACTGCCGACGCTGGATCCCGGAGGGCGCCGCAGGGCGCCCTTCGTGTTTCCGCGTCCCGTGGTCGCATGCGGTGAGAAGGGCCGGCGCCAGGATGGCGGGGGGTTATCCACAGGTTGTTCCATCGCGTACCCACAGCCATCGGCACTAGCATCGATGTTTCCCGCCGCCTGCGAGAGCGCGGCACCGCCTGTCCGGAGTTCCCCAGAAGATGTCCGCCCGCCCCCGATTCGGCGACCGCGCCGGCCACGAGCACGACGCGCGCGAAGGCCGCCTCGAGCAGTTGCGCATCCCGCCGCAGTCGGTGGAAGCCGAACAGGCCGTCCTTGGGGGGCTGATGCTGGCTCCGGAGGCGTTCGACCGCATCGCGGACATGCTGGTCGACAAGGATTTCTACCGGCGCGACCACCAGCTGATCTACCGGGCGATCCGCGAGCTGGCCGAACGCAACCGGCCGTTCGACGCGGTGACCCTGGGTGAATGGTTCGAATCGCAGGGCCTGGCCGAACAGGTCGCCGGTGGCGCCTACCTGGTCGAGCTGGCCAGCACCACGCCGTCGGCCGCCAACATCCGCGCCTATGCGGAGATCGTGCGCGACAAGGCGGTGATGCGGCAGCTCATCGACGTCGGCACCGAGATCGTCAACGACGGCTTCCAGCCCGACGGCCGTGATTCCGGCGAGATCCTCGCCAAGGCCGAGCAGCAGGTGTTCGCGATCGCCGAGGCCGGTGCGCGCGGGCGCACCGACTTCACCGCGATCAACAAGGCGATGGCGGAAGCGTTCGACGTCCTGCAGACGCGCTTTGCCAACGGCGACGGCATCACCGGCCTGCCGACCGGCTACGAGGCGTTCGACCAGATGACATCGGGCCTGCAGCCCACCGACCTGCTGATCCTTGCCGCGCGCCCGGCGATGGGCAAGACCACGCTGGCGCTCAACATCGCCGAGTACGCCGCGCTGAAATCGAAGAAGGCCGTGGCGGTGTTCTCGATGGAAATGTCGGCCAGCCAGCTCGCGCTGCGCCTGATCTCGTCGAATGGCCGCATCAACGCCACCCGCCTGCGCACAGGCCAGCTGGAGGACGAGGACTGGAGCCGGGTGACCGCGGCGATCCGCATGCTCAAGGAGTCGAAGATCTTCATCGACGACACCCCGGGCCTGTCACCCGACGTGCTGCGCGCCAAGGCACGCCGGCTCAAGCGCGAATACGACCTCGGGCTGGTGGTGATCGACTACCTGCAGCTGATGCAGGTGCCCGGAAACAACGAGAACCGCGCCACCGAGATCTCGGAGATCTCGCGCTCGCTCAAGGGCCTGGCCAAGGAACTCAACGTGCCGGTGATCGCGCTGTCGCAGCTCAACCGCTCGCTGGAATCGCGTACCGACAAGCGCCCGGTGATGGCCGACCTGCGCGAGTCGGGCGCGATCGAGCAGGACGCGGACATGATCATCTTCATCTACCGCGACGAGTACTACAACAAGGAAGCGTCGCCGGACAAGGGACTCGCCGAGATCATCATCGGCAAGCATCGAAGTGGCCCGACCGGCTCGTTCAAGCTGCGCTTCTTCGGCGAGTACACCCGCTTCGACAACCTCGCGCACGATGCGATGGGCAGCTTCGAGTAGCGAATCGCGCCGCCGCGCCCCGCGCCAACCTGGCGCCGCCGCTAGAATCCGCTGCATCCGGGCATCGCCCCCGTTGATGGATTGCGCATGAGCGTCTCCGCCACCGAGCGTCCGACCCGGATCGTGGTCGACCTCGACCGCATCGCCGGCAACCTCGAGCGCATCCGCGCGCATGTGCGCGTGCCGGTGATGGCCATCGTCAAGGCCAATGCCTACGGCCATGGCCTGGTGCCGGTCGCGCGGCACCTGGAGGCGAGCGGGGTGGAGCGGCTCGGCGTGGCCTTCGTGGAGGAGGGCATCGCACTGCGGCGGGCGGGCATCCGCGTGCCGATCCTGGTGCTTGGCGGCATCTTCGGCCCGCAGGTGGGGCAGTTCATCGCCCACGATCTCGAAGTCACGGTGTCGTCGGTGGAGAAGCTGCGCCAGGTCGAGGCCGCGGCGCAGGCGCTGGGCCGACGTGCGGTGGTGCATCTGAAGATCGACACCGGCATGGAACGCATCGGCGTGCACGAATACTCGGCCGGGCCCTTCATCGAGGCGGCAGTGGCCTCGCGCTGGTGCCGCATCGAGGGCGTCTATTCCCATCTCGCCTGCGCCGATGACCCCGATTCACCGATGACCGCGCTGCAGCTCGAGCGTTTCCTCGAGGCCTGTGCGCATTTCGATCGCATCGGCGCGCCGATGCCGCTGCGCCATCTCGCCAACTCCGGTGGCGTGCTGCATTTTCCCGGCACCCATCTCGATCTCGTGCGCCCCGGCATCCTGGTCTACGGGGTGATGCCGGACCCCGCCTCGCGCCCCACGATCGTGGTCGAGCCCGCGTTGTCGCTGGTGTCGCGGGTGGTGTACTTCAAGGTGGTGCGGGCAGGCCGGACCGTGAGCTACGGCGCCAGCTGGACCGCGGCAGCCGATACCCGGGTGGTGACGGTGCCGCTGGGGTATGGCGACGGCTATCCGCGGGCGCTGTCCTCGCGCGGGCGTGCACTGATCCGCGGTGGGTCGCATCCGATCGTCGGGCGTGTCTGCATGGACCAGTTCATGGTGGACATCGGAAGCGCCAGCGCGTGGAACGAGGACGAGGTGGTGCTGATCGGGCGCCAGGGCACTGCCGGGATCACCGTGGAGGCGCTGGCCGCCGCCGCGGGAACCATTCCCTACGAACTGCTGACCGGTTTCAACGAACGCATCCCGCGCGAATACGTCGGCGGCAACGCGACTGCGGCTTGACGCTGCGCTCACCGGAACTGCCGAGACTGCGCCATGCCTATCGCCCTGGTCTGGTTCCGCAACGATCTTCGCCTCGACGACAACCCGGCGCTGCGCGCGGCTGTGGAAGGTGGCTACCAGCCGCTGATGATCCATATCCATGCGCCCGGCGAGGAAGGCGACTGGTCGCCGGGCGCGGCCTCGAATGCCTGGCGGCATCGCTCGCTGAAGGCACTCGACGCCGCGTTGCGCGCGCGCGGCGCGATGTTGCGCTGCTTCCACGGGCCCACGCAGGCGACGCTGGAAACCATCGCCGCGGCGGTGGACGCGGAGGCAGTGTTCTGGAACCGGCGCTACGAGCCCGAGGTCGAGGCCCGCGACGCCGTCATCAAGAGCGCATTGCGGCGTGCAGGCCTGCGCGCGGAGAGTTTCAACGGCTCCCTGCTGTTCGAGCCCTGGGAGGTGGAGACGGCACAGGGCGATCCGTACCGCGTGTTCACCCCGTTCTGGAAACGCGCGCGCAGCCAGTGGCGGACGCCGCGCCTGTGGCAGGCGCCCGGGCAGTTCGCGGCGCTGGAGGACGAGGACGCCGTACCGCATGGCGTGCCTCTGGAAGGGCTGCACCTGGCGCCGCGGCGCGGCTGGGACCAGGGCTGCTGGGAGCGCTTCACGCCGGGGGAGGCCGGGGCCGCGCAGGCGCTGTCGCAGTTCCTGCAGGCGGATCCTTCCGGCTATCGCGAGGCCCGCGATGTGCCCGGCGTCGATGGCACCTCGCGGCTGTCACCGCATCTGCATTTCGGCGAGATCTCGGTGGCGCGGGTCGCGCAGGCGGTCATCGACGCCGATCCGGGCGAAGCGGGTGACGCGTTCCTTGCGCAACTCGGCTGGCGCGAGTTCGCCCACCACCTGCTGCACCACTACCCGCATACCGTGGATGCCGACCTCGACCCGCGCTTCGCCGACTTCCCGTGGCAGCGCCCGCAGCAGGGCATGCTTGCTGCCTGGCAACGCGGCCGGACCGGCGTGCCGATCATCGACGCCGGCATGCGCGAGCTCTGGCAGACCGGGTGGATGCACAACCGCGTGCGCATGCTCGCCGCGAGCTACCTGACCAAGCACCTGCGCCTGCACTGGCGGCATGGTGCGCGCTGGTTCTGGGACACGCTGGTGGATGCCGATCTGGCCAACAACACCATGGGCTGGCAATGGGTGGCGGGCACCGGTGCCGATGCCGCACCGTATTTCCGCGTGTTCAACCCGGTCTTGCAGGCCAGGCGTTTCGACCCCGACGCGGCCTATATCTCGCGCTGGCTGCCGGAGCTGGATGTGCTGCCCCCGGTGCATCGCTTCGCACCCTGGGACGCACCGGCGGCGTCGCTGGCGCGGGTACGCGGCTATCCGCACCGGCCGCTGGTCGGCATTGCCGAGGGACGCCAAGCCGCACTCGACGCATATGCGATGGTGACCCGCAAGCGCGCTTAAGGAAACTGAACGGGTCGTATCCACGTATTCAGCTCCTCACCCGATCCCGACCAGGCCGTGGCTAGGATGCGATCCGCCTATCCACATGCCGGAGTCTCCGGCGCAGAACCCAAGGGAGAACACCCATGCGCAATTCCGTGACCACCGGCCTGACCGCCGCGCTCGCCGGCGCGTTGATGCTGACCGGCTGCGCCACCTACACGGGCCAGACGAGCGATCCGAACGACCCCAACCGCACCCGTAACAACGCGCTGATTGGCGCCGGTATCGGCGCGGTCGCAGGCCTGCTCAGCGGCGACAGCGCCACCGAGCGTCGCCAGCATGCGCTGATCGGTGCCGGTGCAGGCGCGCTGGCCGGCGGCGCCGTGGGTGCCTACCAGGACCGCCAGGAAGCCGAGCTGCGCCGCCAGATGGCCGGCACCGGCGTCGACGTTGTCCGCCAGGGCGACAACATCACCCTCAACATGCCGGGTAACGTGACCTTCGGTTTCGACCAGGCCAACATCCAGCCGCAGTTCTATCCGGTGCTCAACAACGTCGCCCAGACCCTGCGCCAGTACGATCAGACCGTGATCGAAGTGGCCGGCCATACCGACAACATCGGTGCCGCCGCCTACAACCAGCAGCTGTCCGAGCGCCGCGCCCAGGCCGTGGCCCAGTACCTGGCCGCGCAGGGCGTCAACCCGCAGCGCATCATCACCGTGGGTGCCGGCATGACCCGCCCGATCGCCGACAACAGCACCGAGGCCGGCCGCGCGCAGAACCGCCGCGTCGAGATCACGCTGGTGCCGATCCAGCAGTAACCGCGTCGCTCACGACGTGCTACGGAAAGGGCCGCAGACGCGGCCCTTTCTTTTTGTCCCGCCGGGCACGCCACTCTCGGCATGGAGGCCACGTCGGCGGGGCGGGCGCCGACCGGTCAGGCCAGCACGTGCTCATAGACGATGGTCATGCCGATCAGGATGAGGATGACACCACCCAGCACTTCCGCGCGGCGTCCGGCCATTGCGCCGAGTGCGCGGCCGAGCATGACCCCGGTGGTCACCATGACAAGCGTGCATACCCCGATGACCGCGGCCATCACCGCGATGCTGACGTCCAGCATCGCCAGTCCCACCCCGACGGCGAGCGCGTCGATGCTGGTGGCGAACCCGGTGGCGGCGAGGTTCCAGAACCCGTGGCGAGGAGGATCCGTCGGGGTGGATTCCTTGCGCAGGCCCGCATGGATCATGTGCCCACCCAGCAGAACCAGCAGGGCCAACGCGATCCAGTGGTCGAAGGCCTCCACCCAGGGCAGCGCGCTGCGGCCCAGCCACCAGCCGAGCACCGGCGTGACCGCCTCGATCACCCCGAAGATCAGGCCGACGCGCAACGCATCGCGAAGCCGTGGCCGGCGCATTCCGGCGCCCTTGCCTACGGCCGCGGCAAAGGCGTCGGTCGACATGGCAAGGCCGATGAGAAGCATTGTGACTGGATGCATATCCATGCCCGGATAGCAGAAGACCCCGGCCGTTTCCGATCGGGGTCCTGCTTGAAGATGGTGGTGAGGTGGAACCCTGCGCCAAACCTGTGTAACTCAGCGCCTTAGAACCGCTGCGAACTCCTGCGGACAGGTGCGGAATCCAGCCCCAACTGCCAACAATCCTACCAGTTCTGCTCGGCCGGGGTCACCAGCCAAGTGCATCAGACAGGACGCCAGTTCGATTCCCATTCGCGGAATTGAACCCGCGTCCGCTTCAATCAGACGACCACAGCCTTTCGTCATCCTGGGTCGCCATCCAGAAGTCATCGAACAGCGCCAGTTCCGCTTCGTTGTTCGTCGGGTATGCCCTCGGGAAGGACTACCTGGAGTCAGACGCTGGCGGCTCACCCGACGAGCGATTGGAGCGTCTGGTGTTCGGCCGCTTCCTGACGCCCGAAGCGCGCAAGACCTTCTTCGAGAGCTACAAGGAGATCGAGGCGCTGTGGGAAATCCTCTCGCCTGATCCTGGGCTGCGTGACCACATCGCGACCTACAAGCAGCTCAGCCAGCTGTATGCGGCCGTGCGCAATGCCTACGCCGCAAAAGTCGGTTTCGTGGCCGATCTTGCCTACAAGACGCGGCGCCTGATCGAGGAAAGCGCAGAGCAATATGGTCTTGGCCGATTGACCAAGACCGTGACCTTTGACGTGGCAACGCTGAAGTCATTGCGCGGTGAGGATGGGTCCGACGAGGGCAAAGTGTTCAACCTTGTGCGCGGTCTACAGCACGAGATTGACGAAGACCCCGCCGCCGCACCGGTGCGGCAACCGCTGAAGGATCGTGCCGAACGCATCCTGAAGGATCTGGAAGAGCGCAAAACGACCGGTCTGGCCGCGATGGACCAGCTGGCGGCGTTGGCTGCGGAGAAGGAAGCGGCGATGAAGGCGGCGCGCGACAGCGGCCTGTCCGCTCGCGCGATAGGGATCATCTGAATAACACGCCCTGATGCTGCTTTTGCCGCCACACGAGCATCAATATTGTGTCGGGCAGCGATTTTCATCGATTTCAGGTCGGATTTCGGCCGTTTCCGGCCTGTTCTGGCGGGCTT
>NWQL01000010.1 GCA_002798175.1 Lysobacteraceae bacterium NML91-0213
AGGCTCAACACCGTCGAGGTGAGCAACCCACCGATCACCGCCACCGCCATCGGCATGCGGAAGCTTGAATCCGCCGTCAGACCCAGCGCGATCGGCATCATGCCCGCCCCCATCGCCAGCGTGGTCATGATCACCGGCCGCGCACGCTTGTGGCACGCGTCCATCAGCGCCTCGTGGCGGGTCATGCCCTTTTCCTCGGCCATCACGGCGTAGTCGACCAGCAGGATCGAGTTCTTGACCGCGATGCCGATCAGCAGGATCGGGTATAGGAAGTTCAACCGCCCTTTTTTGCGAGTCTGGCGGGTAGGAAGCGGCCGCGCAAGCGCCGCTTTGGGCACAGATCGGGCACAGATCGGGGGTTCATGCGTGGGTTTTCGACATCGCGGGGCCGCGCAACGGCTCAGTGCGTAGCCATTTCTCACCGAATCCCGGCACAGGGCCGAGCGCAGCCCTGCGGGGTCGTGGCCGCATCGGATCGGACTCTGGCTTGGCTGCCGGCTGTGTGGCCGGCACCTCGTCACGCGGCCGGCGGCGGCGCGCGCGCTGCGGGCCGGTAGTGCGCTTGCTCCAGCGCGCCGTGCTTCTCGAAGTGGGCGAGGATGGCGCGGATGGCGGTGGGTTCCTCGATGCTGGCGACGATCCGCACCGCGCCGCCGCAGTGGGCGCAGGTGGTGATGTCGATGGAAAAGACCCGCTTGAGCCGTTGCGCCCAGCTCATCGCACGGCGCTTCTGCTCGGGGCTGCGCGGCTCGTCGTGGGCGCTTGCGTCAACCGGCGCCGCATCGCCCGCAGGCCGCCTGCCGCGCCCCGAGGGCGTCAGCTGCGCGCGCAGATTTGCATTCGGGGCGAATACGCCGTGGAAGCGGGTGAGATGCGCGCGTGGCGGCGGGACCAGTGCCGCCAGCTTGGCGATGAAGTCCACCGCATCCCATTCGACATGCGTGGTGCCATTGCGCCATGGCGTCTTGAGCTGATACCGCACCCTTCCCTGCGGTGAGATCGATAGCCGCTGCTCGCTGATCGCCGGGCGCGTGATGTAGCGGCACAGCTTTTCGAGCTTGTGGCTCTCGTGTGCTTCCGCGGCCACGCCGGCATGCAGCGAGAAGCCGCCGACCTTGCCGGCATCGCCCTCCAGCGAGCCTGCGTCACCGGGCAATGTTTGCAGCGTGACGACCTTGCGGCCAGCGTCGCGACCGGTGGCGATGCGGTAGGTCATCGAACTCATCCGCAGCCCATCCATGCCGTCGTCGCTACCCGCGCTGTCGGACAGGAACACGGATTCGTCTTCGCCTTCGAGCCAGCCGCGGCGCGACAGGTGCCGGCAGACGCGATGCGCGATGGTGTTGGCGAGCTGCGTCAGTTGCGCAGAGGTGGGGGCGCGGCGCAGGCGCGGCTTGCGCCGCGGGGGCTCGACGTTCGCGTCGTACACGCCGTCGAGCCACAGCATGTGGAAGTGAACATTCAGGTTCAGCGCGCTGCCGAAGCGCTGGATCAGGGTCACCGCACCGCACTGGGCGCTGGCGCGGTCGATGCCGGCTTGATCGGCCAACCAGCCGGCGATCACGCGCTGCACGATGCCCAGCACCGGGCCAATGGCTTCTGGCTTGCTGGCGAACAGGAAACGCAAGGGGTACGGAAAGCTCAGCACCCATTGCCGCACAGGCCGCGGGCCGAACACCTCCTCGACCAGGTGCCGCGCACTCTCGGCCATGCGTCGCGCGCCGCAACTCGGGCAGAACCCGCGCTTCTTGCAGGAGAAGGCCACCAGCCTCTCTGCACGGCAGTGCTCGCACACCACCCGCAGGAAGCCGTGCTCGAGCACGCCGCAACGCAGGTAGGCATCGAACGCCTCGCGGACATATCCGGGCAGCGAGCGGCCCTCCGCTTCGATCCGTACAATGAAGTCCGGGTAGTGCGCCTCTACCAACGCGTACAGCAGCGTGCGCTCGGGCGCGTGGCGCGCGTACCGCGAACCGGTGTGGGCGGACGGCAGTGGCGCGCATCCCGCGGCTTGCCGCCGGGATGTGGCGAGGCGCGGCACGCAGCGCTCCGGTGCGGGGACGGCTGCTCAGTGTTGCGCCTGTGTTCGCACGTTCGTATCGGTGCGTTCTGATCTTCGCGTCAGACATTGCCGCGGCGACTCCCGCCTCGACCGCCTCGACACCCAGGTGCAGGGCGCGGCCCAGAGCGCCGAATCCGCCAATCAGGGCGCCCAGCGCGCCAACCAGCGCCTCGACCAGATCGAAGGCCGCGTGCAGCAGCTGGAATCGTCGCCGCGCCGCGTGCCGCGCGGGTGAGCACGCACTCCGCTTGACCGACCGGCGCGGGGATCCGTCGCCTGCGCGGCGCGGATCCCCGCGTTGGATGGTGTTCCGCCCCCGAGGAGCTTCCCATCCGTACTTTCCCCCACTCCCTCCCCCACCCGGGCCGGCGCGCGGTTGCGCTGGCGCTGGCGCTGGTCAGCGTGGGCGCCACCGCCAGCGCGCGCGACGACGGCACCCCGCCGGTGACGTCACTGGACGAACTGCCCCGCGGCCAGGACGTCTCCGACACGGTGATCGAACTGGCCGGCTGGGTCGTCGCCTCCGGCGACAGTCAGGGCTATCCCTTCGCGATCATGGACAAGGCCGCCGCCCAGATCCTCGTGTTCGGCGGCGATGGCCGCCTGCGCGGCGCCGCGCCCGGCCTGTTCGGCTCCGCCGTGGGCGACCACACCGCCCCCGGCATCGCGGGCCTCGCCCTGCGCGAGATCCCCGGCCGCGACCGCACCACCCCGGCCGGCCGCTTCGTCGGCGGCTACGGTCCGTCCATCGATGCCGGCCGCGTGCTGTGGGTCGACTACGACTCCGCGGTCTCGATCCACCCGACCGCGACCGGCGTGCCGGAGGAAAAGCGCCCCGAGCGCCTGGCCTCGCCAACGCCGGATGACAACCGGGTCACCCACGGCTGCATCAACGTGTCTCCGGCGTTCTACGAGCAGGTCGTCAGCCCCACCTTCGCGCGCGGCGGCGTGTTCTACGTGCTGCCGGACGAAGGCTCGCTGGAGGAGGCGTTTCCGGAGTTCGCGGGCGCCGGCACCCGGAAGACCGCCGGCGACTGAGCACCGGTGCGTGGCCGCGCGGCGGATGACGCGGCGTCTCCGGTGCGTCGTCCGCAGCATGAAAAAGGCGACCCGGTCGCCCGGGTCGCCTTTTCGTTACCGCACCCGCCGAAGTCACTTCAGGCCGCGGTTGCGCAGCAGGGCATCGGCGCTCGGCATGCGGACGCGGAAGGCCTTGCAGCTTTCGGCCGGATCGATATTGTCGGCCAGGACATCCAGCGCGCAGACCATCGCCGATACCCGCGCAGAAGCCGCCCCGGCCCCGTGCTCCGTGACCGGCCCGTCAGGCGTCGTCCCGCCCCGGGGCGTAGCGCCATACCGCCAGCGCGCCATACAGCAGTGTCAAAAAAGCGAGGTTGCACAACTCGGGAAGCGCCTCGGCGAAGCTTGCGCCCATCTGGTTGAACTTCACCATCAGGTTGATGCCGGGCGTGGAGGGAACAAGCCTCGCCAGCCACGCCAGCGGCTGTGGCATCGCCACGGCCGGCCATGACAGCCCGGACAGGAAGAAGAGTGGCAGCGCGGTGACGAGCATCAGCTGGAAGGGCCGTTCGCGGGTGCGGAAGAAACTGCCTGCGAAAAGCGCGAACGCCACCACCGCGGCCACGTACAGCGCTCCGCCCACCAGGGTACCGGGCGGATTGCCGCCACGCGGATAGTCCTGGAGCCACATCACCAGACCGTTGTAGTACAGCATGCTGCACACGCCGATCAGCGCGAACGCGGCGGCGATGCCGAGCAGGCCGCGGCGCGAGAACGCCAGCCGACCCAGGCGTTCGCGACGCGTGCCGGCCATGACCAGCATGCCGATCAGCAGTGTCTGCTGCACGATCAGCTGTGCCACGCCCGGCACCACGGCGCTGCCGTAACCCTCGCGGGTGTTGAACAGCGGCCGCGCCACCACCTGCAGCGGCGCTGCGCCGGGCGCACCTGCGAAACCTGCCTGCACCACGGCGGCCTCGCGCGCGAACGCGGCGGCGGCCTCGCCCAGGCCCTCGAGCACCACGCCGCCGCGACCGAGGAACGCACCACTGCCGTACAGCGCCAGTTGCCCCTGCCCGCCGCGCAGGATCCCGCGTTCGAACCCCGCGGGCACCACCAGCAGGCCCTGCGCTTCACCGCGGGCGATCCTTGGCCGGGCCTCCTCCACCGAGGTCGCATCGCCGACGATCCTCACCGCGCGCACCGCGCCCGCCTTGCGCACCAGGGCGCGGCTCATGGCGCTATGGTCGAGGTCGACCACCAGCACCGGATACTGCGAAGCCACCTGGTGCCGGTAGGCGACCGGGTAGAAGAACGAGTACAGCACCACGGCGCCGATCAGCGTCACCACCGCGTAGCGGTCCGAGAACACGGCGCGCAGAGTCTCCAGGAAGGCGGCCCTGACCTGGTTCATCGCTGCCCCCAGGAGGCCGGATCGCGCGCTCCGCGCGCATACAGGCGCAGCCCCGCGCCGCCGGCCACCAGCACGAACAGCAGCAAGGTCCCCAGCAACGGCAGCGAGGCCGTCCATGCCGCACCCAGGTCGAGCTGCTGCGCCTGCAGCTTGAGGTAGGCGGTGAAGGGAAGCAGCTGGCTCCAGACCTGTGCGAACAGCGGCGCTCCCTGCACCGGGAACGTCGCGCCCGAGAACGCCAGCGACGTGCCCGCATACAGTCCGGTCAGCGACAGCGACGTGCCCATATTGCGGGTGGCCCCGACCAGCAGCAGCGCGATGCCGCCGTAGGCCAGGTACATCGCCGCCTGCGCGGCGACCAGCAGTACCGCGCTGCCGGCCACACCGCCGCGGATCGCGGCCAGCCAGAGCAGCGACAGCGTGCCATAGGCGGTGAACAGCAGCAGGTACGGCGCCAGCTTGCCGGCCACCGCCGGCAGCAGGCGATCGCCGCACTCGGCCAGCCATGTGCCCGCGCTGCCGTCACGCAGTTCGCGCCCGAGCGCGCCGACCATCGCCAGGCAGGCGGCGAGGTGCAGCAGTGCCGGGAACAGCAGGCCGAGCAGGAAGTGCTCGTAGCTGCGTGCGGCGTTGGCCAGCACGGTGGCCTGCACCCGCAGCGGCGGCTGGCGGACCGCCTGCGCCCCGCCGACCCGCGCCACCCCACGGCGTACGAGATGCGCACTGGTCGCCTGCGCCGCCTCTCCGATCCCCCGCAGCACCGCCTGCCCTGCCGTCTGGTGGCTGGCGTTGTAGTAGGCGAAAACAACGGCGCTGCCGCCACGCAGGACCTGGCGCTCGGCACCCGCAGGCACGTGCACCACCGCGAACGCCCGGAGCGCGCGCACCTCCGACCAGGCCTGCGTCAGGTCCGCCGGCCGCGCGGCCACCCGCACGCCCGGCACGGCATCGAGCCTGCGCACCAGTTCGCGGCTGGCCGCGCTGTTGTCATGATCGACCACCGCCACCGGCAGTTCGCGCGGCACGCCGGCCGAGAACATCCAGGCCAGCAGCGCCAGGGCCAGCAGCGGGACCCACGTGGCCAACGCCAGATCCCAGGGATCGGCGCGCAGCCGTGCGCACTCGCGCAACGCCGAACGGACGAACGCCTCGCGTGCCGTGGGCCGCGTCAGCGTTGCGGCCATGCGAACAGCACGCTCATGCCCGGCCGGAAGCCTGCGACTTCCGCGACCGGCCTCGCGCGCACTTCGAAACTCCTCACGTCATAGCCGGCCGACTGCCGGGTCGCGCGCCAGGTCGCGAAATCGCCGGCCGGGCTGATGTGGTAGACCTCGAACTCGACGTCCTCGCGCTCCAGCGCCGGGATCGAAGCGCGCAGGCGGCGGCCCACCTCCAGGCCCGCGAACTGGTCCTCGCGCAGGTGGAACGCCACCCACATGTGGTCGAGGTCGACCAGGGTGAAGACCGGATAGCCGGCCGCCACCAGCTCGCCGGTTTCGACCAGGCGCTTGGACACCTCGCCGGCCGTCGGCGCGCGGCCGCGCACTTCGCTTTCGGCCGCCTGCACTTCGGCCACGGCGCCTTCGGCCTGCCGCACCTGCGCCTGCGCGGCGCTCCTGTCCTGTTCGCGGGCGCCGGCCTGCGCCTGTTCGTACAGCGCCTGCGCGGCGCGCGCCTGCTGCTCGGCATCGATCGCCTTCGCACGGGCCTCGTCGCGCTGCTGCCGGGTGACCACGCCCTCGGCATGCAGCCGCTCCAGGCGCTGGAAGGTGGAACGCGCCAGTTCGTGTCCGGCCTGGGCGCGCCGCCAGTTGGCCTCCGCTGCGCGGATGTCCTCCACGCGCGCGCCTTCCTCGGCCTTGTCCGCCAGCGCCTGCGCGGCCGCGAGCGCGGCTTCGGCCTGTCGCTTCTTCGCGGCGATCTCGGGGCTGTCCAGCTCGAACAGTACCTGCCCCGCCTCGACCCGCTCGCCCTCGGCCACCAGCAGCGCCGACACCCGCGCGGTCACCTTGGCCGACACGTTGATGCTGTCGGCATCGGCCATGCCCTGCACCAGGTCCGCCGGGCTGCGGAACGCCAGCCACAGGCCGCCGACCAGGATCACGGCAATCACGCCCAGGGCGACAAGGCGCAGGCGACGGCGGCCGGACGGTGCATCCGCAGCCACGGGTGGCGGCGGCGGCGACGGAGCGGGTTCATTCATGGGGAAATACCCTGTGGTCTGCCTTGCGGATGTACTCGCCAAAGCGCGCCGACTGGCCACCCAGCTCGAGCAGGTGCGCCAATGCCACGCAATAGTCGTAGGCGGCGTGCGCGTGTTCGACCCGTGCGGCGCCAAGGCCGAGCCTGGCGTCCATGACATCGAGCGAGGTCGACTGCCCCTCGCGGAACGCCAGTTCCTGCAGGCGCAGGTTCTCACGCGCCTGCTCGATGCTGCTGTCGAGCAGCAGGAACTGCTGGCGTGCCGTTTCCAGCGCATTCCAGGCCTGTGCCACGCCGATCCTGATCTGGTTCTGCGCCTCGCGCAGTGCGGCCTGCGCCTGCTCCTGCTGCGCGCGCGCAGCACTGATCTGGCGCGGGCGATCCCGCCCGGACAGGAAGGTGTACTTCAGGCCAATGCCGAAGGCCCAATCGGTGTCGGTCAGCAGCGCATCCTCGCGGTACAGGTCGTACTGGCCGAACAGGTACACCTGCGGTTTCAGTGACGCCTCCTGCACACGCACGCCTGCGCCCGCCTGGTCGTCAAGCGCCCGCAGCTGCGCCAGCTGCGGATGCCGCTCAAGCGCGGCCCGGGTGAACGCCTCCAGCGTGCCCGGCGATGTGCCGACCACGAACAGCGGCGTGATCGGCGTCACCGGCCCATCGCTGCGCAACAGCAGCGCCAGGGCCTGGGCGGCGGCGTCGCGGTCGTTGAGCGCCTTCTGGTACTCGCGCTCGCTGGCATCACGCGCGACGACCGCCTGCAACACCTGCGCGCGCGTGGCGAAGCCTTCGCGTTCAAGCGATTCGGCATGGGCCAGGTGCTGGCGCATGCCGTGGCGCACCTCGCGGCGCACACTCAGCGCCTGCTCGGCCAGGCCCTGGCCGAAGTAGGCCTGGACCAGTTGCGACGTCAGCTTCTGGGACTGCTGCGCCCGCTCCGCGTCCGCCCCACGCAGGGCGGCCGCGGCCGCCGCCTGCGCGGCCGGGATCTGCCCGCCCGTGTACAGGGGCAGCACCGTGGTCAACACCGGACGCAATCGCCGGTCGCGCTCCTGGAACCGCAACGGGCTTTCGATGCCGAACGCCTCGCCCACTGGCGCCAGCGAACCCAGCGGCAAGCTCAGCGTCTTCTGGAACTCCAGGTAGCGCGCTTCGAGCGAAATCTCCGGCAGCCGCAGGCGCGCGGTCGCATCGGACAGGTCCTGCCGGGCGCGCAGGTTGGCGTCCGCGGCAGCCAGCGCGTCGGAGACCCGTTCCAACCGCTCGCGCGCCTGATCGAAGCTGAGTGCGTCCGCATCCTGCGCGAGTGCCGAGGTGGCCGGTACAAGCAGGACCAGACCCAACGCCAGACCGAATGCCCGTCCGTGCGCGGCGCGGGATCGCCGACGGTATGCCCCACCCAGCCTGCCAGCCTTGCCTGTCGACACCTGCCGCTCCATTGCACCGGCCGCCGCTATCGTGATGCCAGTCATGGTGGCGCCGCAACTTCACTGGCATCTGCGGCCTTCCGCCGCAACTTCCCGAGCACCCGCTCCTCCAGATCATCCACCAGCGTATACGCCGCCGGCACCACCACAAGGCTCAACACCGTCGAGGTGATCAACCCACCGATCACCGCCACCGCCATCGGCATGCGGAAGCTTGAATCCGCCGTCAGACCCAGCGCGATCGGCATCATGCCCGCCCCCATCGCCAGCGTGGTCATGATCACCGGCCGCGCACGCTTGTGGCACGCGTCCATCAGCGCCTCGTGGCGGGTCATGCCCTTTTCCTCGGCCATCACGGCGTAGTCGACCAGCAGGATCGAGTTCTTGACCGCGATGCCGATCAGCAGGATCGGGTATAGGAAGTTCAACCGCCCTTTTTTGCGAGTCTGGCGGGTAGGAAGCGGCCGCGCAAGCGCCGCTTTGGGCACAGATCGGGCACAGATCGGGGGTTCATGCGTGGGTTTTCGACATCGCGGGGCCACGCAGCGGCTCAGTGCGTAGCCATTTCTCACCGAATCCCGGCACAGGGCCGAGCGCAGCCCTGCGGGGTCGTGGCCGCATCGGATCGGACTCTGGCTTGGCTGCCGGCTGTGTGGCCGGCACCTCGTCACGCGGCCGGCGGCGGCGCGCGCGCTGCGGGCCGGTAGTGCGCTTGCTCCAGCGCGCCGTGCTTCTCGAAGTGGGCGAGGATGGCGCGGATGGCGGTGGGTTCCTCGATGCTGGCGACGATCCGTACCGCGCCGCCGCAGTGGGCGCAGGTGGTGATGTCGATGGAAAAGACCCGCTTGAGCCGTTGCGCCCAGCTCATCGCACGGCGCTTCTGCTCGGGGCTGCGCGGCTCGTCGTGGGCGCTGACGTCCACTGGCGCCGCATCGCCCGCAGGCCGCTTGCCGCGCCCCGAGGGTGTCAACTGCGCGCGCAGATTCGCGTTCGGGGCGAATACGCCGTGGAAAAGCGCATGGAAGCCACCCAGGCCACGCTGCAAAGGGCGCAGGCAGCCCCCGAGAGCCAAAGAGCCGGCATCCTCCAAGGCATCACGGGCGATCAATTAACGGGCGATCTGCTCACGGCCACCATCTGGGGCTACTTTGCCAGCCTGCAAAGCCACGGAGCCATCGCCTCGAGCCAGGCGCAAATGTTCGATGCACCGGCCTTGAGCTACGGTTTCTTCCCTGCGACTGTCACACCCGTCCACGCTGGAGGATCAGAGGCGGGGAAGGATTCGAGCGAGGCTTCGAGGACCGGATCGAAACTCTCCTTGTCGCTGGTAGACGGGTCGGCCGTGCTCTCATGCTGGACGCCTCTTGTGAGGCGGCGATCGGGGCGGAACGGGACCCGGAAGGCTCCCGGGGCATCGACGCCCCTGTGCAGCCGGTGGCGCGTCTCCCCCGCCCACGGGTTCGCCGCATGGGCCTTTCCGACGTCCTCGCGCACGACATAATGCCAGTCCTGCCGCTCTGCGAAGTCCACGGCGCTATCGCGGTCGGGGAATTTCAGCCGGATCGGGCGATAGGGATCGTCGCTGGAGGTATGTCCCATCAGCGGGTCGATCTGCGGCGGCCGGGACGGCTCGAACTCGAGGACCCAGTAGCTGGGCCGAGGCGCCGATGTCATCGCGGAACGGGCAGGACGGTAGATGATTGCCGTCGGCACGTCCCAGGATGGCAGATCGGTTCCGGGAATTTTCGGCGGGAATGGCCAGCTCCCGGTCGACCAGTGGCACGCCTACATCGGCGAGCCCACGCTCGCCGACGCCATGCTCGACCGCCTCATCCACGCCAGCTACCGCATCGCCCTCAAGGGCGACTCCATGCGTCGCATGAGCGCCCCGAACTTGACTGAGCAGACTACCTCGAGCAGATAATCCCCCGACCCCGCGTCACCCTCAGGCAAGGGTGGCCGACATCCGTCGGAATCCCCGGCCGGCTTGCGTCGGAATGGGTGGCCGGCTTCGTCGGAATCCGCATACAGCCACTTAAAACGCGAGAACGGCGGCCAGGCACGTCACAGGACCTGGCTGCCTTTAAAAAAAGAGAAGCAGCGCTGCGCCAGCCGACCTTTCGTTGCAGAATAATAGGGAGCGCATATAAATGCATTTTTTGAATTTGCAGGTCACACAGGCAGAGCTCCGATCCGGCCTTATTTCCGTTTCCCAAACAGTTGCACAGATTGTGCTCGTCATGACCGTGGCGTGGCTCGTGTCCGCAGTGCTTTCGCGGGCCATCACACGCATCAGCAAAAGAACCCGCACTTCCAAGAGATCTGCAGATGAGGTCAAACGCATTGAAACATCTTTTCGTCTGATCCGTTTCGTCAGTCGGCTGGTCGTGTGGGCCTTGGCCGTGACCATTTCCCTCTCAATCCTTGGCATTTCTGTGGCACCGATCCTGACGACTGCGGGGGTAAGCGGCATCGCAGTGGGGTTTGCTGCGCAGAGCCTGATAAAAGACTATTTTTCGGGTTTGGTCTTGTTGCTGGAAGGGCAACTCCGCATCGGGGATATCGTGGATATTGGCGGTGTGGCAGGCCAAGTCGAAGAGATGACGTTGCGCTATGTGCGCCTGCGTCAACTCAATGGTGACGTGGTCTATGTGCCCAACGGAGCCATCACCAATCTGACAAATAAGACAACGGACTATTCGATGGCCGTAATCGATGTCGGTGTCGCCTATCGCGAAAACCTTCAGGAGGCATTGAACGTTATGGAGAGTGTCGCCCGTGAGCTAGCTTCGGAAACAACCTGGTCAACGAGAATATTAGCCGAGCCAGAGGTCTTTGGGGTCGAAACGTTGGGTGACTCTTCGGTTATCCTGCGTCTTCGCCTCAAGGTCTTGCCAGGTGAGCAATGGTCAATCCGGCGCGAATATCTGCACAGGATAAAACAGCGCTTCGACGAACTTGGCATCGAAATCCCTTATCCGCATCTGACGCTTTATGCCGGCCAGGACAAGGATGGAAAAGCCCCTGCCTTTCGGATCGAAGCTCCGGCTGGTGCCCAATGACACGGCCAAAATATACATATGAAGTGGAAAGAGATTTCTCGAACTGGGATGAAACGATTTTCGAGGGGTATAGGAAGTTCAACCGCCCTTTTTTGCGAGTCTGGCGGGTAGGAAGCGGCCGCGCAAGCGCCGCTTTGGGCACAGATCGGGCACAGATCGGGGGTTCATGCGTGGGTTTTCGACATCGCGGGGCCACGCAGCGGCTCAGTGCGTAGCCATTTCTCACCGAATCCCGGCACAGGGCCGAGCGCAGCCCTGCGGGGTCGTGGCCGCATCGGATCGGACTCTGGTTTCGCTTCCGGCTGTGTGGCCGGCACCTCGTCACGCGGCCGGCGGCGGCGCGCGCGCTGCGGGCCGGTAGTGCGCTTGCTCCAGCGCGCCGTGCTTCTCGAAGTGGGCGAGGATGGCGCGGATGGCGGTGGGTTCCTCGATGCTGGCGACGATCCGTACCGCGCCGCCGCAGTGGGCGCAGGTGGTGATGTCGATGGAAAAGACCCGCTTGAGCCGTTGCGCCCAGCTCATCGCACGGCGCTTCTGCTCGGGGCTGCGCGGCTCGTCGTGGGCGCTGACGTCCACTGGCGCCGCATCGCCCGCAGGCCGCTTGCCGCGCCCCGAGGGTGTCAACTGCGCGCGCAGATTCGCGTTCGGGGCGAATACGCCGTGGAACCGGGTCAAATGCGCGCGAGGTGGCGGGACCAGTGCGGCCAGCTTGGCGATGAAATCCACCGCATCCCATTCGACATGCGTGGTCCCATTTCGCCACGGCGTCTTGAGCTGATACCGCACCCTACCCTGCGGTGAGATCGACAGCCGCTGCTCGCTGATCGCCGGGCGCGGGGTGTACCGGA
>NWQL01000011.1:0-8064 GCA_002798175.1 Lysobacteraceae bacterium NML91-0213
GATCTCCTTGCGGGTCCGCTTGCGCTTGCCCATGCCTTCGGCATCACCGAACGTCAGCTGCATCGATCGTCACCCTCATCGCGTTGCGCTATTGTCGCCCACGTCGGGGGAGTTGTTCAGAGTTTCCTTAAGAGGCGCTCGATGTGCGTCGTCAGGAAGTCTGCCTTCGGGCGCGCAACGACGTAAGCCGGGCTAACCATTCCATCGACCGTGACTGATCCCAAACCACCCTGCCAAGCACGCATCATGTTGTAGGTCAGATCGCCAGCCGCCGCTGCCTTGTACTTTGATTTGTCGTCGCTTCTCGCCACCTTCCGATCCAACTCTTCTTCACCAAACTCTCTGTCCGACACACCATCGTGGATAGAGACGCTGAGCAAGGGCAGATCTTCTCTTCCTGGCTCGTTGACCTCGCGAAACAATGCGCCAAGGCGAAGGACCTTCCAATGCGCCGGCACCTGGCCGAGCCACGGGATGCCGGAGTCTTTCATCGGGACGTTGGGGTCGAGGCCGCGGGTGACGGCGTGGGAGATGGCGGCCTGGCGCTTCTCGGCCAGCAGTGCCAGCAACTTTTCCTGCTCGGCGATCAGCGCGTCGATCCTGGCGGTTTCGTGGTCGAGGAATGAGGCGATCTGCACCTGTTCACTGACCGCGGGAACAACAAAGGGCATGCCTCCAAGGGCTTCCCAACTAGCTCGCGGCATCTTTGATCCGAACGTAGAGCCGTCGACGACACCGATGAACTCACACTGCAACATTTGATATTGAGCAAAGCGCGGAATCAGCTTCTCCGATGGTCGAAGAACGTGAAAGTCGCCAACAGCCTCGCCCGGAAAATCCGCCAGCAGCACCTTGGCCAGGTACGGCCGCAACTTCCCAAACAGAATATCGTCCGGCTCAAAGGCAATTCCGTCACCTTGGAACTCACCTTCGGTTTCGATGTACCGCCCTGACCACCCTTCGATGTTCTCCAAGGCGACAGCGCGGCGCTTTTTGGTGGCCCGATCTGCGATCAGCCGGAAATTGCGTTTTAGCGGGGCCACCCGCCATTGGCTTGGCACCTCCCCCAGCCACTCCACCCCGCTGTCCCTGTACTCCGGATACCTCGGCAGCCTCATTCCGCCATCTCCCCCAGCATCCGCAGGATGTTGGCGGTGACTTCCTTCAGTTCGGCATCGATCACCTCCAGCGGGCGCGGCGGCTCGAACACATAGAAGTGGCGGTTGAACGGAATCTCGTAGCCCACCCTGGTGCGGCTCTCGTCGATCCACGCGTCCGGGGCATGCGGCAGCACCTCGCGCTTGAAGTAGGCCTGGATGTCCTCGCCCAGCGGCACGTTTTCGGTATCGCGCAGGCTGGTGTCCGGCTGCGGCCTGCCCTTCTGTTTGCCCTTCTGGCCCAGCACGATATTGCCGGCCTCGTCGCGCAGCGGGCGCTCGACGGTGATGGTGGTGTAGCCGAACTCCTCGTTGCGGAAGATGCGGCTGATTGGCACGCGCTTGAGCTGGCCGCTTGCGGGCGGTACTGGAGCGCTGTCGGTGCCGGTGACGATGCGCTGTTCGATCTCCTGGCCGTCCGCATCCAGCACTCTGATGCGCTCCGCCTCGGTGAACTCGCCGAACAGTCGGGTGACGAGGGCGATGTCGTCCTCGCCCATCTCCTTGCGCTTGGATCCCAAGCTCTTGCGCATCTTGCGCCAGAAGCCGCTGGCGTCGATTAGCTGCACATGGCCGCGGCGGTCATCCTCCTTCTTGTTGGAGATGATCCAGACATAGGTGGCGATGCCGGTGTTGTAGAACATGTCCGTGGGCAGGCCGATGATGGCCTCCACCAGGTCGTTCTCCAGCAGGTAGCGGCGGATCTCGCTCTCGCCACTCCCCGCGCCACCGGTGAACAGCGGCGAGCCGTTGAGCACGATGCCGAAGCGGGCGCCACCCTGGCCATCGACCACCGGCGACATCTTGGCTACCAGGTGCAGCAGGAACAGCATGGAGCCATCGGACACGCGCGGCAGGCCGGGGCCGAAGCGGCCATCGAAGCCCTTCTGCTCGTGCTCGGCGCGGACGATCTTCTCGACCTTCTTCCACTCCACCCCGAACGGCGGGTTGGAGAGCATGTAGTCGAACTTCCTGGCCGGGAAGCCGTCGTCGCTGAGGGTGTTGCCGAAGGCGATATTGCCCACGTCCTGGCCGCGGATCAGCATGTCGGCCTTGCAGATGGCGTAGGACTCGGGGTTGAGCTCCTGCCCGAACAGGGTCAGCCGCGCGGCGGGGTTGTGTTCGAGCAGGTGCTCCGCGGCCACCGACAGCATCCCGCCGGTGCCGGCGGTGGGGTCGTACACGGTGCGGACCACGGCATTGCCGGGGCTGAGCACCTCGCTGTCCTCGATGAAGATGAGGTTGACCATCAGCCGGATCACCTCGCGCGGGGTGAAGTGCTCACCGGCGGTCTCGTTGGACAGTTCGGAGAAGCGGCGGATCAGCTCCTCGAACACATGCCCCATCTGCGCGTTGTCCACCCGGTCCGGGTGCAGGTTGATGCCGGCGAACTTCTCGGTGACCAGGTACAGCAGGTTGGCCTTGGCCAGTCGCTCGACCTGGGCCTGGAAGTCGAAGCGCTCGAAGATGTCCCGCGCCTCGGGCGAGAAGCCCTGGATGTATGCGTACAGGTTCTGGCGGATGTGGTCCTGATCACCCAGCAGGGTCGGCAGGTCCAGCTCGGAGGTGTTGTAGAAGGCCGAGGCCCCGCCAACGATGCGCTTGAGGAACGGGTCGGGATTGATGCCGGCGGCGGTCTTCTTCTGGAACTCGGCCAGGACCTTGCCCTTGGTCGGCGCCAGCACGCAGTCCAGGCGCCGCAGTACGGTGAACGGAAGGATGACCCGGCCGTACTCGGATTGTTTGTAGTCGCCACGCAACAGGTCGGCGACGGACCAGATGAAGGCGGAAAGGCTGGCTTGATTCACGGGTTTCCTATGAAAGACGGCATGGCGCTACGTACATGATGACCGGGGGCGGTCGCATCTGCAGCGACCCGGGTCCGGGCCGCAACCAGGTTGTGCTCCACGGCCCTGATCCACCTGTTATGGGTGGGGCGTGCCGAAGCTGGACTCGAGCTGAGGACGCGCGCGACACACGTCAGGCCGACGCTCACGGGGGTGGCGCCCATCATCTGATGGGCGCGCATGTTGCAGGCGCCCGACTTTGTGACAGCAGGCGCCCACGCACTTTGGGCGGCCTGCCCACCAAAAAAAGGCGACCCGGTTGCCCGGGTCGCCTTTTGTGTACCGCACCTGCCGAAGGATCACTTCAGGCCGCGATTGCGCAGCAGTGCATCCGCGGTGGGCATGCGGCCACGGAACGCCTTGTAGCTCTCGGCCGGGTCGCGGGTGTTGCCCACCTCGTACACCTCGCGGCGCAGCTTCGCTGCAAGCTCCGGGTCGAACACGTTGCCGGCTTCCTTGAACGCATCGAAGCCGTCGGCGTCCATCGCTTCCGCCCAGGTGTAGGCGTAGTAGCTGGCCGAATAGCCGCCATCGAAGATGTGGCTGAAGTGCGGCAGGCGGTGGCGCATGCCGATCTCCTCCGGCACGCCCAGCTCGCGCAGCTGCGCGGCTTCCCACTCGCCGGCATCGAAATCGGCCGGCAGTTCGGTCAGCTGGTGCAGACGCATGTCGAGAATCGCCGACGACAGCTGCTGCACGGTGGAGAAGCCCTGGTTGAAGGTCTGCGCCTTCAGCAGCGACTCGAGCATCTCCGTAGGCATCGCCTCGCCGTCGGCATTGCGGGCATGCGCCTGCAGCACGGTCGGCTCGGTGATCCAGTGCTCGTAGACCTGCGAGGGGAACTCGACGAAGTCACGCGAGACCGCGGTGCCCGACAGGCTCGGGTAATGCGCGGTCGACAGCAGGCCGTGCAGGCCATGGCCGAATTCGTGGAACAGGGTCTGCGCTTCGTCGAGCGAGATCAGCGCGCGCTCGCCGGCCGCGGGCCGCGTGATGTTCTGGTTGTTGACCACGATCGGGCTTTCGCCCAGCAGCCCGTTGGGCACGCGGATGCTGTTCATCCAGGCGCCCGGGCGCTTGGTGGAGCGGCCGAACCAGTCGGCGTAGAACAGGCCGACCTTCTGGCCATCCGCCTCGCGGATCTCGAACACGCGCACGCCGTCGGCGTAGACCGGGATGTCGTTGCGTTCGTGCGCGGTCAGGCCGAACAGCTGATGAAGTCCGGGTAGTGCGCCTGCACTAGCGCGTACAGCAGCGTGCGCTCGGGCAGGTGGCGCGCGTAACGCGCAGCGGCGTGGGCGGCCGGCAGTGGCGCGCACACCTCGGCCTGCCGCCGGGGTGCGGTCAGGCGCGGCACGCAGCGCTCCGTTGCAGGGACGGCTGCTCAGGGTTGCGCCCGCGTGCACGCGTTCATATCGGCGTTTTCTGATCTTCGCGTCGGACATTGCCGCGGGGCGGGTAGGAAGTCTCCCGCCTCGGACGCCAGAACGCACAAAGCCCGGCACGAGGCCGGGCTTTGTGGTCTTGCTTGATGGATCGCGGGGATCCAGCCGCGCCGCGCCTGAGCATCGTGCCGGGCGGCGCCGTCACGCCGCGCACGTGCGCTCAGAACGACCCGAACATCGTCCCCAGCACGATCACCACCACCAGCGCCACGATCGAGCCGAGCACCGCGGTCACCGCGATGTCGCCGTAGCTGTCGCGGTGGGTGCAGCCGCACACCGCCAGCAGAGTCACCACCGCGCCGTTGTGCGGCAGGCTGTCCAGGGTGCCGGCGCCGATCACCGCCACCCGATGCATCAGCTCCGGCGACAGTCCGGTCTCGTAGGCGATGGCCATGAAAGTCGGACCCAGCGCATCCAGGGCGATGGTCAGGCCGCCGGACGCCGAGCCGGTGAGGCCGGCGAGGATGTTGGTCGCCACCGCCAGCGACACCAGCGGACCGCCGCCGATGCCCAGTACCCAGTCGCGCACGATCTCGAAGGCCGGCATCGCCGCGACCACCGCGCCGAAACCGACGAGGCTGCCCACCGCCAGGATCGGCAGCACCGAGGCGTTGGCGCCGGAGTCCATGCTCGAACGCAGCGAGGGGAAGCGGCGCAGGTTCAGCGCGATGGTGGTGGCGATCGCCGCGGCCAGCGCCACCGACACCGACCACACGCCCGCCACCTCGGACAGCGAGGTTTCGCCGAAGCGCGCGTACTGCAGGTAGGACACGTCCATCCGCGGCAGGATCAGCAGCGACATCAGCAGGTTCACCCCGATCACCACCGCCAGCGGCGCGAACGCAACCAGCGCCGACGGCAGGCCGCTGCCCTGGACGCCATGCGCCGCCTCGGCCGGATCGAAGGGCTGCGCCACCGCCGCGCGTTCGCGCACGATCTCGTCCTCGGCCACCATGCCGGCGTCGGGCGTGGCCAACTCGCCGAAGCCTTCGCCCGCCAGCCGCGCGCGACGTTCGGCGCGGGCCAGCCACCACAGGCCGAACGCCAGCATGATCGCCGAGGCGATCAGGCCCAGCCCGGGCGCGGCGAACGGCGTGGTGCCGAAGAACGGCATCGGGATCGCGTTCTGGATCGAGGGCGTGCCGGGCATGGCCGACATGGTGAAGGCCATCGTGCCCAGCGCCAGCGCCGGCGGCATCAGCCGACGCGGGATGCCGGCGCCGCGGAACAGCACCGCGGCCATCGGCACCAGCACGAAGATCGCCACGAACAGGCTCACCCCGCCGTAGGTCACCAGCGCGCCGGACAGCACCACCGCCAGCATCGCCCGCCGGGTGCCGAGCTTGGCGGTCATGAACGCGGCGATGGCCTCGACCGAGCCGCTGTCCTCCATCAGCTTTCCGAACAGCGCGCCGAGCAGGAACAGCGGGAAGAACTGGGAGATGAATCCGGCGGCGGCCGACATGAAGGTCAAGGTCCAGTGCGCCAGCAGCGGCTCGCCGGAGAACGCCGCCACCACCAACGCCGCGGCCGGCGCCAGCAGCAGCACGCTCCAGCCCCGGTAGGACAGGTACATCAACAGGCCGAGGCCGACCAGCATGCCCAGCAGTCCCATGCTCACACTCCTTCCAGCAGCACGTTCAGGTCGATCGATGAGCGCTTGCCCAGGTTGGCGCCGTCCTGCGCCAGGAAGGACTCGGCCACGCGCCGCCCCTCCTTGTGCAACATCTCCAGGAACGCCCACTCGGCGCTCATCTTCGACGAGGAATCCAGCACGGTGGCCAGGTCGTTGCGCACCAGGTGGATGCGCTTGCTCGCCCAGCGCGCGCCCTCGCAGTTGCCCACGTCGGCCACCTGGCGCAGCAGCGCGATCATGCGCAGTTCCTTGAGCAGGCCGGCGTTGAAGGAAATCTCGTTGATCCGGTTGAGGATCTCGCGCGCGCCGGTCGGCCGGTCGGGACGCTCGACCGGGTTGACCGCGACCAGGATCACGTCGTCCGAATTGCAGTCGCGCACCAGCGGGGTCATGGTCGGGTTGCCGGAGTAGCCGCCGTCCCAGTAGTACTCGCCGTCCACCTCCACCGCCTGGAACATGTTCGGCAGGCAGGCCGAGGCCAGCAGCACGTCCGGGCTCAGTTCGGCGTTGCGGAACACCTTGCCGCGGCCGGTACGCACGTTGGTGGCGGTGATGAACAGCTTGATGTCCGACTTCGACAGCGCGTCGAAATCGAGTGAGCGCTCCAGGATGTCGCGCAGCGGATTGACGCCGAACGGATTGAGGTCGTAGGGCGACCACAGCCGCGACACCAGGTCCATGGCCAGGAACGCCGGCGAGCCCTCCAGGCTCCAGCGTCCCATCAGCACGTCCAGCGGCCCGCGCTGCAGCGGACTGAAGCGCGCTGCGTCGGACACCGCGCGCCAGAACCGGGCCAGCGCCTCGCGCGCGCCCTGGCGACTGCCACGTTCGAAGCCATCGACCAGCACGGCCGCGTTCATCGCGCCTGCGGAAGTACCGGACACGCCATCGATCCGCAGCCACTCCTCTTCCAGCAAGCGGTCGAGCACGCCCCAGGTGAAGGCGCCGTGCGAGCCGCCGCCCTGCAAGGCCAGGTCGATGGACAGGAGTTCGGGCGGCGGCGCCGCACGGCTCTTGCGGCGCGGCGCCGGCTTGGACGCAGCGGTCTTCCTGGCCGGGGTGGCCTTGCGGGTGCGGGCCGGAGTGCTCATGGGTGGATCCGTAGGGACGGGGGAAAACTACAGGGACACACGCAGCGCGTAAAGGAAAACGCCGTTCAATCGGGACCGGTACCGTCGGCACGTCGCACTTCCGCCACGAAGCGGCGCATCTTCTCGCCGTCCTTGACTCCCGGCGCGACTTCGATCCCGCTGGCCACGTCCACCGCCCACGGCGAGGTGGCGCGGATCGCGTCGTGCACGTTGTCCGGCGTGATCCCGCCGGCCAGCACGAACGGCCGGTGCAGTCCGCCGGGGATCGCGCTCCAGTCGAACGTGTGGCCGGTACCGCCGGCTGCGCCCTTGCCGTGGCTGTCGAACAGGAAACCGTCGGCGTTCGGCCAGCGCTCTTGCAGCGCGGCCGCATCCCAACGCTCGCCCCCGCCCATCGGCACCGCCTTCAGCCAGGGCATGCGGAAGGCGCTGCAGAACGCATCCTCTTCGTCGCCGTGGAACTGCAGCAACGCCGGTCGCACCATGCGCACCACTTCACGCACCTCGGCCACGGTGTTGTCGCGGAACAGCGCCACCGCGCCGACCATCGGCGCCAGCGCCAGGCGCAGTTGCCGCGCCTCGGCCGCGCTGACCCGGCGCGGACTGCCTTCGGCGAACACGAAACCGACCGCGTCCACGCCCAGTTGGGTATAGGAAGTTCAACCGCCCTTTTTTGCGAGTCTGGCGGGTAGGAAGCGGCCGCGCAAGCGCCGCTTTGGGCACAGATCGGGCACAGATCGGGGGTTCATGCGTGGGTTTTCGACATCGCGGCGTAAGCTTCCCCGAACGGCAGACACCCCATAAGTAGAGCTTTCTGGCATGTTTCCCCAGCCAGGAGGTTCCATGAAGAAGTCCCGTTTCACCGAGACCCAGATCGTCTCGATCATC
>NWQL01000011.1:8085-14940 GCA_002798175.1 Lysobacteraceae bacterium NML91-0213
GCGGCGTACTGGTGGATGCTCGAGTACAACGAGGAGCGTCCCCATGACTCGCTCGGCGACATGACGCCGGCCGAATACCGCCAAGCCGCCGAAGGTTCTACTTTTGAAATGTCTGCTCGACGGGGAAGCTTACGGCGGGGCCGCGCAACGGCTCAGTGCGTAGCCATTTCTCACCGAATCCCGGCACAGGGCCGAGCGCAGCCCTGCGGGGTCGTGGCCGCATCGGATCGGACTCTGGCTTGGCTGCCGGCTGTGTGGCCGGCACCTCGTCACGCGGCCGGCGGCGGCGCGCGCGCTGCGGGCCGGTAGTGCGCTTGCTCCAGCGCGCCGTGCTTCTCGAAGTGGGCGAGGATGGCGCGGATGGCGGTGGGTTCCTCGATGCTGGCGACGATCCGTACCGCGCCGCCGCAGTGGGCGCAGGTGGTGATGTCGATGGAAAAGACCCGCTTGAGCCGTTGCGCCCAGCTCATCGCAGCAGGACAGCCTCACCCGCCAAGGCGCGCGCCTGCAGATCCTGCTGCTGGTCGGCACCCTGGCCAGCTTCGTCAGCTGGCTTGCTGGTCTTGGCTGCGAGGCCACCGGCGTTGCCCATTGGCTCCTGCCCCACCGAAGTACGCGCAAGCTTTACTCGACGATCCGCGTAGGCCGCGAAGCGCTTGTCAGACGATGGCCGCTGGACCCCGTGTCCAGATGGCTGGAACGAATGCGATTCACTGCTGAACGCGAATTCGTGCCGACCGTCGGAATGGCGTCGCAAGTCGTCGAGGGCATGGCCGGCAACCTCCGTGTGTTCAGCTGGAAACTTAGACCGCGGCCTCTATCTTTGACCGAGGATATAGGATATGAAGAATACTGAACGACTTGTCTCAGGAGACTTTCGTTCGGAAAGTTCAGCTTACAGGGGCCATGGAATGGGGAACTGTCTACCGCCACGCGTTTGGCGCGCCGGAGGGATTGCAAAGTCGTATTGGCCGGGGAAGGGTGCAGCGAGTACCCGGTCTGGACCGGGTGCGGGCGCTCTGGGACGACGACACTTCGATCGAGGCATTAAAGCAGGTTTGCTCAGAGGCCGCATGCGGATCGCGATGAAGCTTAGTGTTTGTGATGCTGCGACGTCATAAGGGAAGTTAAGTGTTGGATGCAAAATGAAGTGTTAGGCGGTGTGCGATCTTATCGAGAGACCTGGGAGAATCGAGTCATGAAGACATGCATCGTTTGTTGCGTTTTATTCTTGTTTTTAAGCTTTGAAGGGCACGCGGCGGAAAGCACTCACGTGAATACGGCCCCGCGATTTATCGACGTGCCCGTGTCGAACGATCACCTCAGCAAGGCTGATAAATCCACGATCGAGCGGGAGCGTCGTGCGGACCCGAGCATTGAATGGGTGATACCCGTCAAGATTGATCCGCGCGCGCTGGACTACGACCACTTCGACGCCTTCTTGTACGACCGTCACGTCGTCATTCGGAAAAGTGCCGACCAGGGGACGGAGAGCCAGTTCGGTGAAGTTTGGCGTGGCGAGGTCTGGTTGCCAGGAGACCCGCCCGGTTGGGGTGACCACGAGGGGCTGCGTGCCGTTCAAATCATTCGTAGCGAGGGCGGGCGGATATATGGGAGCATCAGGATCGGCGAATTGTTCTACTCATTGAACTACTTGTCGTCAGGCAGCCATGTTCTTACCAAGCAAGACCTGTCCAAGCTCAACGACAGCCCGCACGATGTGATGTATCCGGACAAACCGATAAAGATGATTCCGGAACCGGAGCCAGATGCGGGCATTGACGGGTCGCCTCCGTCGTCACTTCCGCCGATCACGCCTCCGACATTTCCGCCCGAGAGAATTCATATCATCCGGGTCGCGATCGCCTTCACTCCCTCTGCGGAGCGCGGCAACCAGGAGGCTCTGCTGCTGCTGATTCAGGACGCTTTGGTCACCGCCAATCAAAGCTTCCTTCCCAGCGACGTCACATTGCAGTTGCAGGTCGCAGCGTATGCTCGTCCATCGTATACTGAAAGGACCATGATGCAGATGCTGAGCGATCTCCAGCGGGGACAGTCCGGTCCGCTCTGGTTGGCGCATGTTGCACGCCACGAGCAGTATGCGGACGTGCTTGCACTGGTGGTTTCTGGCAACAGCACCGACGTCTGCGGCTTGGCGCCGCAGGTCGGGTCCACCAGGGAAACCGCACTTCTCGTGGTGAGAAGGGATTGCCTCGGGTCACATGCGCTCACTCACGAAATCGGCCACTTGCTGGGTGCAAACCATAATCCCGAGGACATTGACATCGCATCACCGTACCCTTATGGCCACGGTTACCGTCGGGCAACGCAGCCTGGAAATCCCGGCTTTAGCACCATGATGTCGGTTACGAACTGTCCAACCGGTTGCCCTAGACAAAACCGCTGGTCCAATCCGCATCGAACTCGCCCCAATGGCGAGCCGATGGGTACCGTCGGCGTTCACCACAATGCACGCGTCCTCAATCAGACGAAGGCGATCGTGGCGAATTTCTACCCCGATCCGCCCAGGCCGCAAGGTGGCGGCTCCGCTTCGGCCGTGCGGCTCTACACGCCGGGGGGCTCCCAGGTTTTGACCGATCCGTAGCCGACAAGGCCAGCCTAAAGTAAAGCGATAAATCTTCTGGGAGTATGCGTTCCTGGGGAACCAAGCCCGACAAGGGGCTGCGTAGTTAGGCGGAAGTAGCGTTAGGCTTTCCGTCAGGTTACATCACGCCTATCGCTCTCGTTACGCCTGACAGCATCCTCGGCCGGGCAGACCCGGCCGGAGTATCGATGTAAGACGGTGCCGCAGATCGTGGCGGTGTACCGCCGACGTATGCAGATCGAGTTGAGCTTCCGGGTAATCCTCCCACAGGTTAGCTGACGCCAGAAGTGGAATTTTCTCGTACCCTTTCCCGAGGAGGTTCCATGAAGAAGTCCCGTTTTACCGACAGCCAGATCATCGCCGTGCTCAAGCAGGCGCCCCCTGCGTCAAGATAGTTGTCGCCCCGATAAAATCCACGCATGGGGGCAGAGGACACGACATTGGCTCGATACGGACAAGCATTCAAGGACAAGGCGGTAGCGCGGCTGTTGCCGCCTGAGAGCGCGGAGCTGGAGGTGGTTGCGCGGGAGGTTGGGGTGTCGGCCGGTACGCTGGAGCGTTGGCGTGCCGATGCATTGGCGTCTGGGCGCAAGAGTGGCGGCTGGACGCCCGTGGCGCGGCTGGAGGCGGTGATTGCGACGGCTTCGATGAGCGAGGCGGACAAGAGCGCCTGGTGTCGCGCGCAGGGCCTGTTTCCGTCGGAGCTGGACGAGTGGCGGCAGACCGCGACCGCTTCGCTGGGCGCGCCGGACACGACGACCATGAGCGCGGCGACCCGGGCCGAGCGGCGCCGGGTGCGTGAACTGGAGCGCGATCTGCGGCGCAAGGACAAGGCGCTGGCGGAGGCGGCGGCATTGCTGGTGCTGTCAAAAAAACTCGCGGGCCTCTTGCCCAAGGACGCGGACGAATGACCGCCCGGGAAGAGCGCCAGCGCCTGGTGGTCTTGATCGATGAGGCCCACGCCGAGGGTGCCCGCCTGTCGGCGGCCTGTCGCCAGGCCGGCATCACGGCACGCACGCTGCAGCGCTGGCGCGATCCGGATGAGGGCATCCGCGCCGATGGCCGGCCCGATGCCGTGCGCCCGCAGCCGGCCCACGCGCTGAGCGAGCAGGAGCGCGCCGCCATCCTGGAGGTGGCCAACGCCCCGCATTACGCCGACCTGCCGCCGGCGCAGATCGTGCCGCGGCTGGCCGATGAGGGCCGCTACCTGGCCAGCGAATCGAGCTTCCACCGGGTTCTGCGCCAAGCCGGGCAGGCCCATCACCGCGGCCGTGCCAAGGCGCCACAGGCCAGTCGCAAGCCGACCACGCACGTGGCACGGGCGCCCAACCAGGTGTGGTGCTGGGACGTGACCTGGCTGCCTTCGCAGGTGACCGGCCGTTGGTTCTATCTGTACCTGATCCTGGACCTGTACAGCCGCAAGATCGTCGGCCATGAGGTGCACGAAGCCGAGTCCGGCGAGCACGCCGCGCATCTGCTCAAGCGCACCGCGCTGGCCGAGGGCATCCATGCGGCCACCGACAGGCCGGTGCTGCATGGTGACAACGGCGCCGCGCTCAAGGCCACCACGGTGCTGGCGATGCTGCAGTGGCTGGGCATCGCCCCGTCCTACTCGCGCCCGCGGGTCAGCGACGACAACGCCTTCGTCGAGAGTCTGTTCCGCACCGCCAAGTACCGCCCCGGCTTCCCGACCCGGGGCTTGGCCGACCTGCAGGGCGCACGGGCATGGGCCGCGCAGTTCGCTCACTGGTACAACCACGAGCATCTGCAAAGCGGGCTGCGCTTCGTGGCCCCGGCGGTACGCCACGCCGGCCAGGATGCCGCCCAACTCCAGGCTCGCACGCAAGTGTACGAACTCGCCCGCCAGCGCCATCCGCAGCGTTGGACCGGGGCGACCCGGGACTGGAACCGCGTCGGCGCCGTGACGCTCAATCCCGACCGCGATACGGGCGCGACGACGCAAGGCCGACAGCATGAAAGTAAGCGACTAGCTGCATGAGATCAGGCGACAACTATCTTGACATGCACCGCAGGCCTTCAGTTTCGCCAGCGCAGGTACGGCGTGGTCCTGGCGATACGCATGGCGTTCGTCCGGCGTCATTGCGCGCGCCGCGTCCTCGATCCGGTACAACACCCCGATCCGCTGCAACGCGTCCTGTGCGATCGCGCTGCCGCTGGCCGCATGCTGGTCGAACCACTTGCGCCGCGCATGCGCCCAGCAGCCCAGTTCGGTCACGCCCGCCGGCCACAGCGCCTTGTAGCCGCTGTATTCGTCCACCATCAGCGACCCTCGCCAGTCCCCGAGGAACTGCCGGGCGTGTGCCCCGCTGCGGCTGGTCCGGAACTCGAACACCACCCGCGGCGGATCGGCACCGGGATGCCGGGCGTTGCTGTAGGCGAACAGGTACGCCCGCCGGGTCTTGCCCGCCTTCGGATCCAGCAGCGCCACCGGCGTCTCGTCGGCGTGCAGCACCGGCTGTTGCCGCAACTGCTCCCCCAGCCGGTCGGCCAGCGGCTGCAACGCGACCCCCACCGCGCCGATCCACTCGGCCAGCGTCGTGCGCGACAGCGCGATGCCCGAGCGGGCGTAGATCGCCTCCTGCCGGTACAGCGGCAGGTGATCGACGTACTTGGCGATGGCCACCTGCGCCAGCAGGCTGGCATCGGCCTGGCCGCGGTCGATGATCGCAGGGGCCACCGGCTCGGCCACCACCTGCTCGCACGCCCGGCAGGCGTACTGTGGGTGGACGTCCCGGCGTACGTAGAACTCCAGCGGCTTGCAGGCCAGCTTCTCGCTGACGTGATCGCCGATGTGCACCAGCGTGCCCTGGCATTGCGGGCAGGTGCAGGTCCCCGGTTCGTGCCGGGCCTCGACCCGCTCCAGGTGCTCGGGCAGCGGCTTGCGCCCGGTGCCGGCCGCCTTGCGCCGTAGCTGGGCAGCGGCCGCATCCTCGCCCTCGCGCCGGATCGACTCGAGTTGTGCCTCCGCCGCCGCGATGTCGGCCGCCATCGTCTCCTCGAACAGCGCCCGCTGCGCCGGGTCCATGCGCTCGGTCCGGGCCGAGAACTGCAGGCGGCGCAAGCGCGCGATCTCGGCGGTCAGCGCCGCGATCTGGGCATCGCGATGGGTGATCGTGCGCTCGCGCGTTTCGATCAGCGCCGACTGGCGTTCGAGGGTATGCGCATGGGCAAGTCACCCAAGCAGGCCGCGCTCGAGGCCGCCGACGAGATCGGCCTGGCGGTGATCGCGACCTCGTGCACGCTGGCGGCGGTGTTCATCCCCGTGGCCTTCATGCCCGGCATTCCCGGCAAGTTCTTCCGCGAGTTCGGCTGGACCGCGGCGGCCGCGGTGATGTTCTCGCTGCTGGTGGCGCGCCTGATCACGCCGATGATGGCCGCCTACATGCTCAAGCCGATGCCCGAGCACAAGGGCGATTCGAAGCTCATGCAGTGGTACCTGCGATGGGTGGATCGCGCGGGTATAGGAAGTTCAACCGCCCTTTTTGGCGAGTCTGGCGGGTAGGAAGCGGCCGCGCAAGCGCCGCTTTGGGCACAGATCGGGCACAGATCGGGGGTTCATGCGTGGGTTTTCGACATCGCGGGGCCGCGCAGCGGCTCAGTGCGTAGCCATTTCTCACCGAATCCCGGCACAGGGCCGAGCGCAGCCCTGCGGGGTCGTGGCCGCATTGGATCGGACTCTGGTTTCGCTACCGGCTGTGTGGCCGGCACCTCGTCACGCGGCCGGCGGCGGCGCGCGCGCTGCGGGCCGGTAGTGCGCTTGCTCCAGCGCGCCGTGCTTCTCGAAGTGGGCGAGGATGGCGCGGATGGCGGTGGGTTCCTCGATGCTGGCGACGATCCGTACCGCGCCGCCGCAGTGGGCGCAGGTGGTGATGTCGATGGAAAAGACCCGCTTGAGCCGTTGCGCCCAGCTCATCGCACGGCGCTTCTGCTCGGGGCTGCGCGGCTCGTCGTGGGCGCTGACGTCCACTGGCGCCGCATCGCCCGCAGGCCGCTTGCCGCGCCCCGAGGGTGTCAACTGCGCGCGCAGATTCGCGTTCGGGGCGAATACGCCGTGGAACCGGGTCAAATGCGCGCGAGGTGGCGGGACCAGTGCGGCCAGCTTGGCGATGAAATCCACCGCATCCCATTCGACATGCGTGGTCCCATTTCGCCACGGCGTCTTGAGCTGATACCGCACCCTACCCTGCGGTGAGATCGACAGCCGCTGCTCGCTGATCGCCGGGCGCGTG
>NWQL01000011.1:14961-24896 GCA_002798175.1 Lysobacteraceae bacterium NML91-0213
GTCACCGGGCAATGTTTGCAGCGTGACGACCTTGCGGCCAGCGTCGCGACCGGTGGCGATGCGGTAGGTCATCGAACTCATCCGCAGCCCATCCATGCCGTCGTCGCTACCCGCGCTGTCGGACAGGAACACGGATTCGTGCTTGAAGTCTTCGGCCGCCAGCGGCGTGCCCGACAGGTCGATGCGCCGTGCATAGGTCATGTGCGCGACGACGTTCATTGCCGTGCAGGTCAGACGGTCGGCCGCGGCCAGCAGAGCGTAGGCGGCATCCGCATCCTCGAGCCGGCCGTCGGCGAGCAGCCGTGCGACCAGCGCGTCGACGCGTTCGACGGTGTCCGGCCGGTGGACGATCGGGCCGTGGCCGGCGAGCCAGCGGGTCCGCGATTGCTCATGCGTCATCATGCGTCTCCTTCGTCTCGAGCAGGGCGCGCGCGTAGCGCGCGGCGATCCACTCTTCGTTGGTCGGTTCGACGCCGACGATCACGCCGCTGCCGGCGGCCGAGATCACCGGCGCATCGGCGGCGTTGGCATCGGCATCGAGCCGCACGCCGAGAAAGCCGAGACCGGTGCAGACGCGCTCGCGGATCGCCGGGTTGTGTTCGCCGACGCCGGCGGTGAACACCAGCAGGTCGAGCCCGCCGAGCACCGCGGCCAGCGCGCCGATCTCGCGCACGATGCGGCGCACGTACAGCGCCAGCGCGTCGCGGGCGCGCGCGGCATCTTCGCCGTCGCCATCCTTCAGCCGCAGCAGCACGCGCGGTTCGGACGAAGTCCCGGACACTCCGAGCAGGCCGGACTCGTGGTAGAGCAACTGCGCGACGCGTTCGAGCGACAGCTTCTCGATCTCCATCAGGTACAGCAGCGCGCCGGGATCGAGCGCGCCGGTACGCGTGCCCATCATCAGGCCGTCGAGCGCGGAGAAGCCCATCGTCGTCGCGACGCTTTCGAGGTTCCGCATCGCGCACAGGCTGGCGCCGCTGCCGAGATGCGCGACGATCGTGCGCCCGCGCGCGACATCGCCGTGACGCTCGGGCAGCGCGGTGGCCATGTACGCATACGACAGGCCGTGGAAGCCGTAGCGGCGCAGCCCGCGATCCCAGGCCGAATGCGGCAACGGCAGCTGGCGTTCGACCTTCGGCAGCGTGTGGTGGAACGCGGTGTCGAAGCAGGCGACCTGGGCGATGTCCGGGCGCTCGCGCAACAGGATGTCCATTGCTTCCAGCGCGAACGGCTGGTGCAGCGGGGCCAGCGGGATGTAGGACGTCAGGTCGGCGAGCACGGCCGCATCGACGCGCACCGGCGCCGAATACTTCGCGCCGCCGTGCACGACCCGGTGCGCGACCGCGACAACGCGGCGGCCGTCGAGCCGCGCGACCACGCGTTCGCGGATCAGCTGCAGCGCGGCACGGTGCGGATGGCCACCGTCGAGCTCGACCGCGAACGGCGCGACCCCGCTCTCGCCGAAGTCCGGCGTCGGCCCGCCGATGCCCTGCACCTTGCCGTTCCACAACGGCGTGCGCGGCAGCGGCTCGGCGGCCGCATCGAACACCGCGAATTTGATGCTCGACGAACCGCAGTTGAGCACCAGCACCAGATCGGAACCGTCATACATCACGACGGCCTCAGCGTGCGGTGTAGCCGCCGTCGACGACGAGCGCGCTGCCGGTGATGAAGCTCGCGCCGTCCGACAGCAGGAACGCGACCGCATGCGCGATCTCTTCCGACCGGCCGAGACGTCCGATCGGATGCAGGCCGACGGCGGCGGCGCGGGTGTCGGCATCGAGCGCATCGAGAATCGGCGTGTCGACGTAGCCCGGATGGATCGAATTGATCCGCACGCCCCGGCCCGAATAGGCCAGCGCCGCCGAACGGGTCAGTCCGGTGACGCCATGCTTGGCCGCGACATAGGCCGGCGCATCGGCATCGCCGACGAGGCCCAGGATCGACGACATGTTGACGATCGCGCCGCCGCCGGCCGCGAGGATCGCCGGGATCTGATAGCGCAGGCCGTACTGCACGCCGCCGAGGTTGACGTCGATGACGCGCTGCCAGTCGTCCGGTTCCAGTTCGCCGGCCGGCAGCAGCGTGCCACTGATGCCGGCGTTGTTGAACGCGAAATGCAGCGCGCCGAAGGTGTCGACCGCGCTGGCGACCGCGGCCTTGACGTCCGTCGCGCGTGCGACATCGGCGACGTTGGCGAGCGCGCGGCCGCCGTCGGCGACGATCGCGTCGACGATCCGCCCGACGGCCGCGCCGTCGATGTCCGACACCACCACCGCCAGTCCGTTGCGCGCGAGCAGCCGCGCGGTAGCTTCGCCGATCCCCGAGCCGGCGCCGGTGACGAGGGCGACATCGCCCGTGAACGTGTACTGCATTGGAATCCTCCTGTGCTGCGTCGGATCCGCTAGGTGATCCGGCGTCCGGGACGTAACGCCGCCTACGGCGGCGCGTCGCGATAACGGTGCGCCAGCAGCAGCGCGATCGCGCACGAGGCGATCCGCGCGTCGCGGCTGTCGGCGCGACTGGTCAGCACCACCGGCACCTTCGCGCCCATGACGATGCCGGCGCTGGTCGCCTCGCCCATGTACATCAGCTGCTTGGCGAGCATGTTGCCGCTCTCAAGATCCGGTACGACCAGCACGTCGGCCTGTCCGGCGACGTCGGAGACGATGCCCTTGGTGCGCGCCGCGGCGATCGAGACCGCGTTGTCGAACGCGAGCGGGCCGTCGAGCAGGCCGCCGGTGATCTGGCCACGATCGGCCATCTTGCACAGCGCGGCGGCATCGAGCGTGGCCGGCATCGACGGCGTCACCGTCTCGACCGCGGCCAGGATCGCGACCTTCGGTTCGGCGACGCCGATCGTTTGCGCGAGCTCGATCGCGTTGCGCACGATGTCGGCCTTCTGCGCCAGGTCCGGCGCGAGGTTGATCGCCGCGTCGGTGACGATGAACGGCCGCGGATAGTGCGGCGTCTGCAGCACGAAGCAGTGGCTGACGCGGCGCTTGGTGCGCAGCCCGGCCTCGCGCGCGACCACCGCGGCCATCAGTTCGTCGGTGTGCAGGCTGCCCTTCATCAGCGCCTCGACCTCGCCGCTCGCGGCCAGCTGCGCGGCGCGCGCGGCGGCGGCATGGCTGTGCGCCACGTCGTCGATGGCGATCCCGGCGAGGTCCAGGCCCTGCTCCGCCGCGACCGCGTCGATCCGCGTGCGCGGCCCGACCAGCACCGGCACGATCAACCCGGCATCGCGCGCGTCGAGCGCGGCCGACAGGCTGGGCGCATCGCAGGGATGCACGACCGCCACGCGCACCGCCTCCAGCGACGCGACGTGCGCGAGCAGGCGCTCGAGACCGTCGTGGCCGGCGACGCCGAGCCGGATCTCCGGTAGCGCGGTCCGCGCGCGCTCGATACGTTCGTCGGGCGCGATCACCTGCGCTTCGCCGTCGATCACCGTCGTGCCGTCCTGGTTGGTGCAGGTGCAGGCCAGGGTCACGCGCCGCGACGCCGGGTCCTTGCCGGTCACCGACACCGTGATCGCCAGCCTGTCGCCGAGCCGGACCGGCGCACGGAAGTGCAGCGCCTGGTCGAGATAGATCGTGCCCGGCCCCGGCAGCCGGGTGCCGAGCACCGCCGAGATCAGCGCGCCGCTCCACATGCCGTGCGCGACCACGCCCTGGAAGCGCGAGGACGCCGCGAACGCGGGATCGACGTGCTGCGGATTCACGTCGCCCGACAGGATCGCGAACAGCTGGATGTCCTGTTGCGTCAGCGTGCGCTCGATGCCGGCGCTGTCGCCGATCGCGATCTCGTCGAAGGTGCGGTTGCGCAGCACGCGCAGCGCCTGCCCCGGACCGTCGCTCGCGTTCACGGCGCGGCCGCCGGTGCCTGCGCGCCGCGCACGATCAGCGTGTCGGCATCGACATTGGTCACGATGCGCCGCGCGACGCTGCCGACCGCGAGCTCGTACATCGCGCCGCGCCCGTGGGTGCCGACGACGACGAGTTCGGTGCCGAAGGTCTCGACGTGCTGCTGCGCGAGCCGCGCCGGATCGCCGTACTCGATCACCAGGTCGATGTCCTCGCCGGCCGCGCCGAGCGCGCGCAGGAACGCCGCGCCTTGGTCCTGCAGCTGCCGGCGCCCCTGCGCGACCGCTGCGTCACGACCGGTGTCCATCAGCCCGAGCATCGGGATCGTGAAGCCGTGCAGCAGCGTGAACCGTGCATCGGGAAACAACGCGCGGGCGCGGCGCAGCGCGTGCTCCGACGGTTCGCTGAAGTCGCTGGCGACGAGCACGCGCCGGTAGTCGCTGCGCACCCAGTCGCGGACCAGCAGCAGCGCGATGTCCGGCCGGCGCAGCAGGCGGTCGACCGTCGAGCCGAGGATCGTCGGCCCGAGCACGCCTTCGCGCACCGGTCCGCCGACGACGAGCGCACGGTCGCCGAGCCCGTCCAGCAGCGCCGTCAGATGGTCGCCGGCATCGCCTTCGGCGACGCGCAGGCGCCAGTCGACGTCGCCGGCCAGCTGGCGCCGCAGCCGCCGTTCCGCGTGCATCGTCGGCGACGGCCGCAGGTACCACGCCGGCGCATCCTGGCGCAGCATCTCGCGCGCCTGCGCGCGGCCGGGTTCGACTGCCGTCGCCGCGATCGCGGGCGCGTCGTGACGCGCGGCGAGGCGCGCCGCGCGCGCGGCCGCGCGATCGCAGCGGAAGCCCAGGTCGGTGGCCAGCAGCACCGTATCGATCGGCGTGGTCGTGGTTTCGCTCATGATGTCGCTCCCGGGGAGGATCCGGCCGCGTCGGACGCGGCATCCAGTTCATCGAAGACGCGGAGTTTCCGCAGCAGCCATTTTTCGGCTTCCAGCACCAGCATCATCGCCGCGCCGATCGCCACGATCACCAGCCCTTCGAACGCCGGCACCGGACGGGTGTCGAACAGCGCCTGCATCCACGGCGTGTAGGTGAACGCGAGTTGCGCGATCACGACCGCGGCCACCGCCCACAGCACCGCCGGCGTGCCGCGCAGGCCACGCAGCGAGAACGAGCTGCCGTGCAGGTAGCGCACGCTGAAGAGATAGAAGATCTCCATCACGCAGAACATGTTGACGACCATCGTACGGGCGGTCGCGATGTCGTGTCCGCGCGCCTGCGCCCAGGCGAAGATGCCGAACGCGCCGGCACTGAACAGCAGCGAGACCAGCACGATGCGCCACAGCATGAACGGCGAGACCAGCGGCGCATCGCGATGGCGTGGCGGCCGGGCCATGACGCCACGCTCCGGCGGCTCGAACGCCAGCGCCAGGCCGAGCGTCACCGTCAGCACCATGTTGATCCACAGGATCTGCGCCGGCGTCATCGGCAGCACCCAGCCGAACGCGATCGCCAGCAGCACCGCGACCGCCTCGCCGCCGTTGGTCGGCAGCGTCCAGGCGACGACCTTGCGGATGTTGTCGTAGACCGCGCGACCTTCGTGCACCGCGGCGGCGATCGATGCGAAGTTGTCGTCGGCCAGCACCATGCCGCTGGCCTCCTTGGCCGCCTCGGTGCCCTTGTGGCCCATCGCGACGCCGATGTCGGCCTGCTTCAGCGACGGCGCGTCGTTGACGCCGTCGCCGGTCATCGCGACGGTGTGGCCGCGCGACTGCAACGCGCGCACGATGCGCAGCTTGTGCTCGGGCGTGGTCCGGGCGAACACGCTGGCCGATTCGGCCAGCGCCGGCAGGTCGGCGTCGGACACCTGTTCGAGGTCCTGCCCGGTGACCACGCGCACATCGTCGGCCAGCCGCAGCTGGCTGGCGATCGCGCCCGCGGTCGCGGCGTGGTCGCCGGTGATCATCTTCACCGCGATGCCGGCGCTGCGGCAGTCGGCGACCGCCCGCACCGCCTCGTCGCGCGGCGGATCGATAAAGCCGACGATGCCGGCGAACACCAGTCCGTCCACGTCGTCGAGCTCGAAGCGCGCCGGCACGGTGTCAAGGCGACGCCACGCGAAGCCGAGCACGCGCTGGCCTTCGGCCCCGGCGGCGTCGATCGCCTGCTGCCAGAACGCGGCATCGAGCGCGTCGGCATCGCCGCCCGGCGCATCCTGCGCACGGCTCAACGCGAGCACCTGCTCCGGCGCGCCCTTGACGCAGACCAGCGCGCCGTCGCCGTCGGCATGCAGCGTCGCCATGAACCGGTGCGCGGCATCGAACGGCACCTCGTCCAGCCGCGGATGCGACGCCGCGAGCGCCGCCGCGTCGAGGCCGGCCTTGCCCGCCAGCGCGAGCAGCGCGCCTTCCATCGGATCGCCGTCGACCCGCCAACCACGCTCGTCACCGTGCAGTGTCGCGTCGTTGCACAGCAGGCCGATCCGCGCGACGCGCGACGCAGCGGCGAGCGCGGCATCGCCACCCGTGTCGACCGACACCGCGCCCTGCGGCGCGTAACCGCTGCCTTCGGCCGCCGCGCGACCGGCCGTCGTGGTCACCGCACGCGCGGTCATCTCGTTGCGGGTCAGCGTGCCGGTCTTGTCGGAGCAGATCACCGTCGTCGCGCCAAGCGTCTCGACCGCCGGCAGCCGGCGCACGATCGCGTTGCGCGCGGCCATCCGGCGCACGCCGATCGCCAGCGTGATCGTGATCACCGCCGGCAGGCTCTCGGGCACCACGCCGACCGCGAGCGCGACAACGACCATCAGCGCGTCGAGCCAGCCGTAGCCGCGCAGCGCGATCGCGAACACGAAGACGACGAGCGCGGCGGCGATCGCGAACGCGGTGAACCGGCGCCCGAAGCGTCCGATCTGCTGCAGCAGCGGCGTGGTCAGCGTCTCGACCTGGCCGAGCAGCGTGCCGATGCGGCCGATCTCGGTCGCCGGGCCGGTGGCCACGACCAGCGCGGTCGCCTGTCCGGCCGACACCAGCGTGCCCGAGTACAGCATCGGGTGGCGGCTGCCGAGATCGGCGGCCGCATCGACCGGCGCGTCGGTCTTCTCGGCCGGCACCGATTCGCCGGTCAGCACCGATTCGTCGACGCGCAGGCCGCGGCCGCGCAGCAGCCTGGCATCGGCCGGCACGCGATCGCCGGCCTCGAGCAGCAGCACATCGCCGGGCACCAGATCGGCGACCTCGACCTGCACGCGTGCGCCATCGCGCAGCACGCGTGCGGACGGCGCCAGCATCGAACGCAGCGCCGACAGCGCCTGCTCGGCGCGGCCCTCCTGCACATGGCCGACGATCGCGTTGACGACGACGACCGCCGCGATCACCGCCGCGTCGACGTGGTGGCCGACGACCAGCGCGATCACAGCCGCGGCCAGCAGGAACAGGATCAGCGGATCGTTGAAATGGCGCAGGAAGCGCCGCCAGCCGGGGACCCGCTTCGGCGGCGGCAACGCATTCGGCCCGTGCCGGCGCAGCCGCTCCGCGGCCTCGTCCGCGCCCAGCCCCTCGCGGGTCGCGGCGAGTTGTTGCAGCACGTCGTCGGCATCGAGCGCATGCCAGGGCGGCGCGGCGGCGGCCGCTTCGGACACCGGGGCCCTGCCCCGTCCCTCAACCGCCACGCGACCCGCCCCGGGTCTTGCGGCCGCTGGCGGCCGGTCCGGACTCCGACAACAGGCGCTCCCAGGGTTCGAGCCACGCACGCCACGCGTCGCCGGCTGCCGCGGTGCCGCCGGATGCCAGCGCATCGGCGGTTTCGCGCTGCCAGGCCTGCAAGGCGTCGACCAGGCCGCCAGCGAAGGAGGTCTGCGCGCCGACCGCGATGCGTGCCAGTTCCTGTCCGTCGCCGATCCGCTGCTGCATCTGCCGCCAGAACGCATTCGCCGGCAGCGCGGCCAGCGCCTGCCAGTCGTTCGTGCCCAGCAGGTCGCGGAGTTCGGCCTCGTGCTCGACCCGTCCGTCGCCGACCGCGCGACCGGCGAGCTCGGTCCACTGCCGGCCGTTGTCCTGGATCAGCGCGGCGATCCGCAGCTGGAGTTCGAGATTGGCCCGGATGAGCTTGAGCGGCAGTTCGGTCGCATCGCGCATGGTCGTTGCCTCCATGTGGGTAGCGGGAAACGGCGTTGTCGCCTGGCCGGGATGACAATCGCCACCGTCCGGCCATACGGGCTCCCTCGCCTGTACCGTCGGCCGCGGGAGCCCGGATCATCATGGCCCAGCGGGGCACTGCCCGCATTGATCCAGATCAAGACGTCTTCATCCGCGCGCGTGCCCGCGCTTCGTTTCCGGGAATGCACGCACTCCGGAAGCGCCATCTTCCCGCACTCCGCCCCAGCCGCCGAAGCAACGCTCCATACGAAAAAGCCCCGGCGAATGCCGGGGCGTTCCAGTTTCGCTGCCGACGGGATGGCTCCCGGCGGCGTGACGTCACGATTCTCAGTGGTTGTTCTTCATCGCATGCTTGCGCGCACGCATGACGTCGTGGGAGGCACGCACCTCGGGCAGCAGGCGGACGATGACGTCGCGAGCAGCCGGCGGCGTGTCGGCATCACGGGCCGCCTCGTCGAAGGCCTCCAGCAGACGGTCTTCCGACTCCTCGAGCTCGGCGACGTAGCCGTACTCGGTGTCGCCGAACGCGGCGCGGATCTTGCCGTACAGCTGCTGCGGGTATAGGAAGTTCAACCGCCCTTTTTTGCGAGTCTGGCGGGTAGGAAGCGGCCGCGCAAGCGCCGCTTTGGGCACAGATCGGGCACAGATCGGGGGTTCATGCGTGGGTTTTCGACATCGCGGGGCCGCGCAACGGCTCAGTGCGTAGCCATTTCTCACCGAATCCCGGCACAGGGCCGAGCGCAGCCCTGCGGGGTCGTGGCCGCATCGGATCGGACTCTGGCTTGGCTGCCGGCTGTGTGGCCGGCACCTCGTCACGCGGCCGGCGGCGGCGCGCGCGCTGCGGGCCGGTAGTGCGCTTGCTCCAGCGCGCCGTGCTTCTCGAAGTGGGCGAGGATGGCGCGGATGGCGGTGGGTTCCTCGATGCTGGCGACGATCCGCACCGCGCCGCCGCAGTGGGCGCAGGTGGTGATGTCGATGGAAAAGACCCGCTTGAGCCGTTGCGCCCAGCTCATCGCACGGCGCTTCTGCTCGGGGCTGCGCGGCTCGTCGTGGGCGCTTGCGTCAACCGGCGCCGCATCGCCCGCAGGCCGCCTGCCGCGCCCCGAGGGCGTCAGCTGCGCGCGCAGATTTGCATTCGGGGCGAATACGCCGTGGAAGCGGGTGAGATGCGCGCGTGGCGGCGGGACCAGTGCCGCCAGCTTGGCGATGAAGTCCACCGCATCCCATTCGACATGCGTGGTGCCATTGCGCCATGGCGTCTTGAGCTGATACCGCACCCTTCCCTGCGGTGAGATCGATAGCCGCTGCTCGCTGATCGCCGGGCGCGTGATGTAGCGGCACAGCTTTTCGAGCTTGTGGCTCTCGTGTGCTTCCGCGGCCACGCCGGCATGCAGCGAGAAGCCGCCGACCTTGCCGGCATCGCCCTCCAGCGAGCCTGCGTCACCGGGCAATGTTTGCAGCGTGACGACCTTGCGGCCAGCGTCGCGACCGGTGGCGATGCGGTAGGTCATCGAACTCATCCGCAGCCCATCCATGCCGTCGTCGCTACCCGCGCTGTCGGACAGGAACACGGATTCGTCTTCGCCTTCGAGCCAGCCGCGGCGCGACAGGTGCCGGCACACGCGATGCGCGATGGTGTTGGCGAGCTGCGTCAGTTGCGCAGAGGTGGGGGCGCGGCGCAGGCGCGGCTTGCGCCGCGGGGGCTCGACGTTCGCGTCGTACACGCCGTCGAGCCACAGCATGTGGAAGTGAACATTCAGGTTCAGCGCGCTGCCGAAGCGCTGGATCAGGGTCACCGCACCGCACTGGGCGCTGGCGCGGTCGATGCCGGCTTGATCGGCCAACCAGCCGGCGATCACGCGCTGCACGATGCCCAGCACCGGGCCAATGGCTTCTGGCTTGCTGGCGACGGCTTC
>NWQL01000012.1 GCA_002798175.1 Lysobacteraceae bacterium NML91-0213
TTCTTGCAGGAGAAGGCCACCAGCCTCTCGGCCCGGCACTGCTCGCACACCACGCGCAGGAAACCGTGCTCGAGCACGCCGCAGCGCAGGTAGGTCTCGAACTCCTCGCGCACATACTCGGGCAGCGGGCGGTCTTCTACCTCACGGCGCGCGAGAAAGTCCGGCCAATGCGCCTGCACCAGCGAATACAGCAGCGTGCGCTCGGGACGGTGAGGCGCATAGCGAGCCGTGGGCAGATGCGCTGCCGGCGACGTTGCGTGCGCCACGGCATCCTGCAGCTGCGACACGGTCGCGGCGAAGCGCGGCACGAAACACTCCGGTGCAGGGAATGGCTGCTCAGGCTTGCGCCCGCCCCGGCCGGTTCATATCGGCCTTTTCCGGTTTTCGTATCGGACATCGCCGCGCTTAAGACAGGGCGTTTCCCACGTCGGAGGCCAGAAAGCAGTGATGTCGCGCTCCGCACGCGTGCTGATGCGCGGCGAGGTACTGGTGCCGCCGGCGGGCTGATGGCGACGGCGCCAGTCAGCCCTTCAGCGTCTGCCGTCAGCGGCTGGCGTTGGCAGTGGCCGTTTCGGCTGGTGCGTCCGCCTCGGGTTCAGGCTGCACGTCGGGCGTGCTCAGCACCAGCACCGCTTCCCACTGCCCGTCGGGGCGAAGGGTGAAGGCGGCCGGTTCAAGGTCGAACCGCAGCAGGTCGCGCGCCTGGATGTAGCGCACGTCGGCCGTGAGATAGGTGTGCGGTGGCACGGCATCGCCGGCTTGCGGGTAGCGGGCCCACACCAGGTATTCGTCCTGCGAGGCCGAGCGTGCGGTCAAGGCGGCCGGCACGGCCAGTTCCACCGTCGCGGCCTGCTGCGGCGCGCTGCGCCCGGTGGTGATGCGGATGGCATGGCTGTCGCGGATGAAGCGGCGTGGCACCGTTTCGAGAAAGCGGTCGATTCCCGCCAGCAGGGTCGGGTCGGTGCTGGTGTGCACGCGCACGTCGGCGGGTTCCGCGAACGCCTGCTCCGGGAAGCTGATGGCGATGACGTCGGTCGATGCGGCCTGATCCGGCAGGGGGCCGCTGCCTGGTCAGCATCTGCACCGCCGGCGGGATGGGCGTGGTGGCGATCCTCGAGCGCTGACGGGCCTGCTTGCGCGCCGTCACGCGCGCTGCGTGACGGCGGTCGCGCTGTCCGCCTGATCCGGATCAATCGCGCGCCAAGGCGCGCCGCGGCGCCATCGCTATGTGCGGACGGTCACCGTCAGCACGTTGCCGATAACCAAATGCTCGGGCGGACCGCCGCAATTCAACACGTGGGTTTTGTCTGACGCCGGGCATGTCGCAAGCGCGCACTATAGCGGCTGGGCCGCCGGGTCCGCGCCCGCGGCGCGCGCACCGCTCTGTTCCGCGCGCCACCGGGGCCCCATCCGCGCGCGGTGCCGCTGAATGGGTCGATCCGACTGCGGCACGGGACCGAAGGCGCGGCGGCGCGGTCGAATGGGACTGCGATCACGGCGCGGCCGCAGCCGAAGGCGTAGTAGATACCGCCTTGGCCGGGCGCTTCTCGCATCGGCCGCCACACGGATCCGCCGGCCGGCGCCTCGCCGCCCGGCCGAGGCGAGCACGGATGACGCCCATGCACTCCCGGACAGCGAACGCCCGGCACGCGCCGGCCACCGGCCGCCGCACCGCGCGGCCGTGCCCCGGGAACGCCCTCGCCGGGCAGCCCCCTACCCGCCAGGCGCCGGACGCGCGCCTGGCGAGCGCGGCCAGGGAGGGCCGCATCGCCGGGACGGCAGGCGCCGCCGCCGTCCCGGCCACCGGACCGGCGCCGTGCCGGCCGGATGTGCCGGGACGCGCCGGACGCGCGCACCCGGCTTGAGCCGATGGAGTATCCGACCAACAAGGAGTTCGTGATGAAACGTCTGACTGTTCTGGGGCTTGCGGTGCTGATCGCGGCCCCGATCGCGCATGCGGCGGATGCGGGGGATTCGTCCTTCGTGAAATCCGCCCGGAAGGCGCGCTTCATCCACGGCGAGAACCTGGTGACGGGCGTGGTCCCGGACCGGGGCATCGTCACCCACGCCCGCCGACAGACCCCGCAGGAGCGCGCCGCGGGCCTGAGCGCGGTCATGGTGACCCCCGACGGCGACGTGTACGAGTCCGGCATCGACCCGGAGGACGTCGCGCTGCTCGAGGAGGCGATCCGCGCCCTGGAGGTCCTGGGCCGCACGCCGTCCGTCGCCGGCACGCCGCCCCTGCGCCCGACCGTGGACGGCCGCGACGTCCTGACGCCCAAGGCGATCATCGGTACCGACGACCGGGTGCAGGTGACCGACACCACGGTCGCGCCGTACTACAACATCGGCCGCATCGCCTCCGGCTGCACCGGCACGCTGATCGGCCCGAAGCACGTCCTCACCGCCGGGCACTGCATCTCCAACGGCGCGGGCAGCTTCTATTCCGCGCTGAACTTCACCGCGGCCCAGAACGGCAGCTACCAGCCCTGGGGGACCTCCAGCTGGACCAATGCGATCACCACCTCGGGCTGGCACAACAGCGGCGACTTCAACTACGACTACGCGCTGATCGTGCTCGCCGCGCCCCCCCACGGCGGGCACGCGGGCTGGGGCGTCTACTCGGGCGGCACCCACAGCATCACCGGCTATCCGGGCGACAAGCCGTTCGGCACCATGTGGACGCACTCCGGGCCGGTGTGGACCAGCGGTTCCTACCGGCTGTGCTACACCATCGACACCGCGGGCGGGCAGAGCGGCAGCGGCATCGCCGATGCGAGCCATTACGTCCGCGGCGTCCATACGACGGGCTCCGCCACGCAGAACTGCGGGACGCGGCTGACCAGCGCGGTGTACAACACGCTGCAGAACTGGATCGCCACCTACCCGTGACCGGCGGGCGACGATCCGCAACCGGCGGGGGCGCGCGCCGTCGCGCTCCCGCCACCTTCCGAAACGCACGAGGCGAACGCATGATGAGGATGGCTTTGATCGCGACGTTGCTGCTGGCAGGCTGCGGACTCGACAACCGACAGCCGACCGCCCAGCACGGGCCGCTGGAACGCGCGACCATCGTCGGCAGCGCCGAGACCCCGGACCCGGTGCTGGCGCGGGTGAGGGAACTGGAGAAGCAGGGCGTGGTGCAGGACGTGGTGGTGCTGGAATCGTTCCCGGTCCAGATCCGCCTGCTTGCGCCGAAAGCCGTCATCGACGAGCTGAACCGGATGCCGCGCGAAGGCGCGCTGCGCTGACCCCGCCGCCGCCGGCCGTCGCGACGGCACCGGCCGCGACGCGCCCGATTGCCCCGCGCTCGGCCTCGCCCGCCTGGCTGCCCCTGCGCGGCCGCACCGATCCGGATCCGCCAACGCGCCCATACCGCGCCCGGGCCGGTGGCGTCACACTGCGCTTTTCGCCCAGCGCAAGCCCGCGATGAACAGCCGCCATCCCGAACGCCACCGCAGCGGCCGCGCCGGCTGGCTGCGCGCCGCGGTGCTGGGCGCCAACGACGGCATCGTCTCCGTCGCCGGGCTGCTGGTGGGGATCGCGGCCACCGGCGCCAGCCACGAGGGCGTGCTGGCCGCGGGCGTGGCCGGCACCGTGGCGGGCGCGATGTCGATGGCCGCCGGCGAGTACGTGTCGGTGCAATCGCAGGCCGACGCCGAGCGCGCCGATCTCGCCCTGGAGCGCCGCGAACTGCGCCAGGCGCCCGAAGACGAACTGGACGAACTGGCGGCGATCTACCGCGCCCGCGGGCTGGACCCCGCCCTGGCGCGTCGCGTGGCCGAACAGCTCAGCCGCCACGACGCGCTCGCCGCGCATGCGCGCGACGAGCTGGGCATCACCGACACCCTGCGCGCGCGCCCGCTGCAGGCCGCGGGCGCCTCGGCGGCAGCGTTCTGCGTGGGCCCCGCGCTG
>NWQL01000013.1 GCA_002798175.1 Lysobacteraceae bacterium NML91-0213
CGGTGGCCTCCTCCAGCTGGCCGAGGTTCACCGCATCGGTGGCCTCGGTGCCGGCGGCGACGTTGGTGATCTGGCGCTCGGCACCGGCCGAGCCCACCGACACCGTGTCGTCGCGATCCGCCACCGAACCCTGGCCCAGCGCCACGCTGCCGGCGGCGGCCGCGACGCTGTCCGAACCCAGCGCCAGGCTGCTGTCACCTTCGGCGGAGGAGAAATTGCCCAGGGCGGTGGAGTTGAAGCCGCCCGCATACGCCGCGCCGCCCACCGCGGTGGAGAAGTCGCCCGATGCTTCGGTCGGAATCAGGCCGAAGAAGGCACCGCCCACCGCGACCGCATTGTCGCCGCTGGCGATCGCGTTGGAACCGATCGCGGTGGCGTCGAAGTTCGATGCGACCGCGCCGAAGCCGACCGCGGTGCTGGTGTCGGCCGACGCCTCGGCGCCATAGCCGAGCGCGGTTGCGCCGAAGCCGGTGGCGGTGGCGTAGCTGCCATAGGCCGACGATCCATCGGCCGTGGCCTCGGAGCGGAAGCCACTGGCGGTGGCCTGGGTGCCGGAGGCCGACGATTCGGCACCCGTTGCGGTGGCATACGCCCCGTCAGCCGACGCATCCGCGCCGGTCGCGGTGGCGCCGATCTCCGCCGCATAGGCGCCCGTGCCCAGCGCCGTGCTGGATTCGGCCCACGCCTCGGCGTACGCGCCCAGCGCCACTGCATCGACGCCGGCGCTCACGCTGTTGAAGCCGATCGCGGTGGCGCCCTCCTCGAGTGCAAAGGCGCCGCTGCCGAAGGCCGACGTGCCCTGGCCGAACGCCTGTGCGGTCGACCCGACCGCGGTGGCGTAATCGCCTTCGGCCGTGGCATTGGCGCCGGCGGCAACCGCCTCCTCGCCGCTGACGAACGCCTCGCCCTCGCCGGTAGCCTTGAAGTAGCGGCTGGTCTCCTCGGCGATGTCCCCCACCGCGTTGAGCTGGGCGACGTTGACCGCATCGGTGTCCTCGGTGCCGGCGGCGACATTGGTGATCTGGCGCTCGTTGCCGACGCTGCCCACCGAGACGGTGTCCGCGCGGTCGGCTTCCGACCCGGCACCCAGCGCCACGCTGTTGTCGGCAAGTGCAAACGCGCTCTCGCCGACCGCCGTCGCGCTGGTCGCATCGGCCCAGGCATTCCAGCCGATGGCGGTGGTGTAGTCCTCCGTGGCCCACGCCCCCGCACCGAACGCAGCGGCACCGGTGCCGGTGGCCTGTGCGGGAATGAAGCCGAAGAAGGTGGTGCCACCGACTGCGACGCTCTCGTCGCCGGTGGCAACGCTGTACTCGCCGACCGCAACGCTGCCGATGCCGGAGGCACTGGCCGCCACACCGACCGCAGTCGAGTAGTCGCTGGTCGCGGCAGCGCCGTAGCCCAGCGCGGTGGACTGGTAGCCGGCGGCGTCGCTGAAACCGCCGAAGGCCGAACCGTAATCGCCCGACGCCGAGCTGCTGTAGCCGGCGGCGATCGCCTGCCCGCCGGCGGCGTCCGCCCCGGCCCCCACGGCGGTGGCGAGGAAGCCGCTCGCCTGTGCGCCGGCCCCCAGCGCCGACGCGCCGAAGCCGGTGGCCGCGGTGGCCTGGTCGAGCACGATGTTGCCGTCCTCGTCCTCGTAGTAGAGCCAGCCGCCCAGCGCGGTGCTGGAATCACCTTCGGCCACGGCGTTGTAGCCCGACGCGTAGGCATAGGTGCCCCACGCCGTCGCGCCGCTGCCGACCGCCGTGGAACCGACGCCATAGGCGCTGCTGCTCGAACCCAGTGCGGTGGAGTAATCGGCTTCGGCCAGCGCATTGGAGCCCGACGCGGTGGCGTCGACACCCTCGGCGAACGCCTCGCCGTCGCCGGTCGCGCGGAAGTAGCGGGCGTCCGCTGTGGCTTCCTCGAGCTGGCCGAGGTTCACCGCGTCGGTGGCCCCGGTTCCTGCCGCCACGTTGGTGATCTGGCGCTCGGCGCCTTCCGAGCCCACCGAGACGCTGTTGTCGCGGTCGGCAAGCGAACCCTGTCCGAGTGCGACCGATCCCTCGGCAGTGGCCACCGCGTCCGAACCGAGCACCACGGTGTTGTCACCAAGGCCTTCGGCGAAGTTGCCGACCACCGTCGAGTTGAAGCCGGCCGCATAGGCCGCGCCGCCGATCGCGGTCGAGAAGTCGCCCGATGCCTCGGTGGGCAGCAGGCCGAAGAAGCCGGCGCCGCCAACGGCCACGGAGTTGGCGCCGGTGGCCTGTGCACCCTGGCCGACCGCGGTGCTGGTGTCGCCGGCAGCGACGCTGTCGGAGCCGACCGCCAGGCTGCCGGAACCCGACGCCTCGCTGAAGTTACCGAGTGCGGTGCTGTTGAAGCCCGATGCGGTCGCGTACCCGCCGACCGCGGTGGTGTAGTCCTCGGTTGCCTGCGCAAGGAAGCCGAACGCGGCCGAGGATTCGCCGCTGGCGACGCTCTCCGCACCCACTGCGGTGGCCACATCGCCCGAGGCATCGGCGAAGAAGCCCACCGCCGTGGCTTCGATGCCCGATGCGTCGGCCAGGGCGCCGGAGGCCAGGCTGCCATCGCCGGTCGCCACTGCGCCTGCGCCGGTGGCGGTCGACAGCTCGCCCGACGCCAGGCTCTCGGCGCCAAGTGCGACCGCATACTCGCCTGCCGCCTCGGCCAGCGCGCCCAGCGCCAGCGCATTGGCAGCCGACGCGCTGGCGTTGAAGCCGATCGCGGTGGCATTGGTATCCAGCGCGAACGCACCGCTGCCGAATGCGGAGGCACCCTGCTCGAGTGCGAGCGCCGACGAGCCCACCGCCGTGCTGTAGTCGCCGTCGGCGGCGGCGTTGGAGCCGGCAGCGACGGCTTCATCACCGGTCACGAAGGCCTCGCCTTCGCCCGTCGCCTTGAAATAGCGCGCCGTGCCTTCGGCGACGTCGGCCACCGCATCGAGCTGGCCGACGTTGACCGCGTCATTGGCGTTGACGCCATCGGCGACGTTGACGATCCGCCGCGTGGCCGGATGCCCGCCCGTGCCGGTGCCATTGCCGACCGAGACCACGTTGGCCTCGGTGGCACGCGAACCGGCGCCCAGTGCGACGCTGCTCTGCCCATTCGCCCAGGCGTTCAGGCCGATCGCGGTGGCGTTGGTGCCGCCGTAGGCGAACGAGTCGCGGCCGATCGCGGTAGAGCCGGCCGAGGTCGCCCACGCGAACTGGCCCAGCGCGGTGGTGTTGTCGGCGGTGGCCCAGGCCGAGCCGCCGATCGCGGTGGTGTTGAGGTTGGTGGCGCGCGAGGCGGTGCCAGCGGCGATGCTGGCACTGCCCGAGGCGGTGGCCGTGTTGCCCAGCGCCGTGGCGTTGAGGCCGGAGGCCACGCTGCTGATGCCCACCGCGGTGGTGCGGGTGTTGCTGGCTTCGGCGCCGTAGCCCAGCGCCGTGGCGAAATCGCCGGTGG
>NWQL01000014.1 GCA_002798175.1 Lysobacteraceae bacterium NML91-0213
GCCCGGCCGCGGTCAGGGTCCAGCCCCAGGTGCGGCTATCGGGCAGGGACTCGCCGCGGCGCAGGGTGGCCGGCAGTGCGGTCGCCAGCACCTCGCCCAGGGGCGCATGCAGGTAGCGGCTGAGCCAGCGCAGCGACTCCAGCAGTTCGCCGGCCAGCAGCGGCGCCTCGTCCAGCCAGGCCACGGCGTCGCGCAGGCCCTCGCCGGCGTGCTCCGGCGGGGCGACCGCGGCCACCACGCCGACCAGTTCGCGCGGGCCGAACGGCACCCGCACCCGGCAGCCCACCGGTTGCGCGGGGAGGCCGGCACCGGCCGGCGGCCGGTAGTCGAACAGCCGCGGCAGCGGCACCGGGAGCGCCACGCTCAGGCAGGGGGCGTCAGGGGTGCCGTCGGCTGAATTCATCGGCCGGGCAGTGTACGCGGGGCCGGCCCGGTGCCGATCCCGACTTGCGAGCCAAAGCTGCGCGCGGCGGCACGAGGTGGAGATAAACCGCGGTCACATAACGGGTTTCACCGTTATCCACACCGCCTGTGGATAAACCTGTGCATCAGCTGTCCGTGAAGGCCCGGAAGGGGCACTGCCATCGGCCGCCGGCAAACTTGGTGAAAATTTCGCCAAAAGCTGTTTTCTGTTGAAAAACAGTCACTTGTCCGTGAAACACAGCTGAACATCGCCATTTCAGCGTTGTGCAGTCCGTGTGTATGACAAGTGCGTACGCCTGTGGGCAACGTCGATTGGCGTCACTGTGCGGCGGGCGCGCCCGTGGCCGGTTGTCAAGTCGCGACGCAGCGCGTCGGCTGGCTATCATGTGGCGATGCAGATGCGCCCCCCACAGCAGCGCCGGCCGTGAGCGAGGGCCCCACCGCGTCCACCGCGCTGAGTGCGTTCCTGCGCGGCGTCGAGCGAAGGGCCGCGCTGTTCGCGCAGTTGCAGGTGGGCAGCGCCGAAGCCGGCGATGCCGCGCTGACCACCGCGATGGTCGGCTTCCGCGACACCGCCGCGCGCACGCCGTTCGGCGACTGGCCGCGTCGTTTCTGGTCGCTGCTGCTGGCCGCGCCGCAGCTGCGCGAGCCGCCCCGCAGCGAACACTGGAACGGCGATTTCGCCGTGCTGGGGGAGATCGGCACCGGCCCGCGCGCGGCCCTGCTGCTGCGGCTGGTGGCCAACGTGTCCGAGGGCGACGCCGCCGGCGTGCTGGGCGTCTCGCGCGAGACCTACCGCATGGCCCTGCGCCGGGCGCTGCCGCGGCTGCCGGACGGCACGCCCGACGAGACCCGTTTCCGGGTGCTGGCCGACACCGTGCAGCTGGCGCTGCGCGACACCCCGCCCGAGCGGCTGGCGGAACTGGCGCGGCTGCGCGACGCCGCCCTGGGCGGCCGCAT
>NWQL01000015.1 GCA_002798175.1 Lysobacteraceae bacterium NML91-0213
CTAGCTGTGATCTCTCAGTAGGTTGTTCATCCGGGGTGATCCCGGAAGACTGGAGGTGCGAATCAGCCACCCCTCCAGGAGCCCCGGATGAACCTGCATAAACATGCCCGTCTTACGCCTCGCGGTCGAGCCCTTCTGGTGGAGCGGGTGATCGACCAAGGCCTGCGGGTCGAGGAAGCTGCGCACGCGGCGGGCGTGAGCGTCAGGACCGCATACAAGTGGCTGCGCCGCTTTCGCGAGGAAGGCTGGGCCGGCTTGGATGATCGGTCATCGCGACCGCATCGGTGCCCGCATGCCACACCGCCATCGGTGGCCGCAGAGGTGACCGCTCTGCGTCGTCAGCGTCAGACCTACCGCCAGATCTCATTGGCCTTGCCTGTCGGCCTCAGCACCATTGCCCGGCTGATGCGCCGCGCCGGGCTGCACCGGCTGGCCGAGCTTGAGCCGGCGCGCCCGGATAACCGCTACGAGTATCACCAGGCCGGGGACCTGCTGCATCTGGACATCAAGAAGCTGGGCCGCTTCTGGCGCCCTGGCCATCGGGTCACGGGCGATCGCCAAGGCGCGTCCGAGGGCGCAGGCTGGGAGTTCGTCCACCTTGCCATCGACGATCACTCACGGGTCGCCTTCGGCACCATCGAAGGCGATGAGCGCGGATCCAGCGCTTGCCGCGCACTGCTTCAAGCCTTGCGCTACTACCGCGGTCTGGGAGTCACTTTCACCCGGGTGATGACCGACAACGGTGCCTGCTACAAGTCCCGGCGCTTCTGCCGGCTCCTGCGCCGCCTGGGCCTGCGCCATCTGCGCACGCGACCCTACACCCCGCGTACCAACGGCAAGGCCGAACGCCTGGTCCAGACCGCTTTGCGCGAATGGGCCTATGCCTGTTCCTACGACAGCTCGGAGCAGCGCCGGCACGCTCTTCCTCGCTGGCTGCACCAGTACAACTGGCACCGGCCGCACGCCAGCCTTGGCTACCAACCCCCAATCAGCCGCATCCAGCTTCCACTGAACAACGTCCTGGGTTTACACA
>NWQL01000002.1:0-41186 GCA_002798175.1 Lysobacteraceae bacterium NML91-0213
GACGCCGGCACGCTCTTCCTCGCTGGCTGCACCAGTACAACTGGCACCGGCCGCACGCCAGCCTTGGCTACCAACCCCCAATCAGCCGCATCCAGCTTCCACTGAACAACGTCCTGGGTTTACACAACTAGCCGGCGCAACCGGTCCACCACGTCCACCGGCCGGCCGGTGCGGACGACGCGGTTATCATGCCGGTCGGTTTCCGCGAGTCCGTATCGATGTCCGATGCACTGACCTGTGTCACCCATGGCCCGGTAGCCCGGCTGCGCCTTGATCGCGCCGCGCTGCATAACGCCTTCGACGCCAGCCTGATCGCCGCGCTCACCGCCGCACTGGAACAGGTGGCGCGCGATGCCGACGTGCGGGTGGTGGTCATCGAGGGCGCTGGCGCCTCGTTCTCCGCCGGGGCCGACCTCAACTGGATGCGCGCGATGGCCGGCGCCAGCGAAGTCGAGAACCGCGACGACGCGTTGGCACTCGCGCGCCTGATGCGCACGCTCGACGAGCTGCCGGAGCCGACCATCGCCCGCGTGCACGGCGCCGCCTTTGGCGGTGGCGTCGGCCTGGTGGCCTGCTGCGATATCGCCATCGGCGTGCCGGAGGCGAAGTTCGGGCTGACCGAAAGCCGCCTGGGCCTGCTGCCGGCGGTGATCTCGCCGTACGTCATCGCCGCCATCGGTCCGCGCCAGGCACGCCGCTGGTTCGCCACCGCCGGGATCTTCGATGCCGACCAGGCACACCGCATGGGCCTGCTGCACGAGGTGGTGCCGGCGGCGGAACTCGATGCCGCGGTCGACCGGCAGATCGACCTGCTGCTCAAGGCCGGCCCGTTCGCCGCCGCCGACGCCAAGCGGCTGGTGCGCGAAGTCCTCGCGGAGCCCGACCGCGACCGCCGCGACCATGACAACGCCACCCTCATCGCCGCCCTGCGGGTCTCCGCCGAAGGCCAGGAAGGGCTGTCCGCGTTCCTCGACAAGCGCCCGCCGGCGTGGGCCGAGCGCTGACCGGACGCCTCGCCGTTCCATGCATCCGCATCCACCCCTCCATCCGGAGGAGAGGGCTGAACCCCATGTTTGATTCCGTACTCATCGCCAACCGCGGCGAGATCGCCTGCCGCATCATCCGCACCTGCCGCCGGCTGGGCATCCGCACCATCGCGGTGTATTCCGAAGCCGACGCACAGGCGTTGCACGTGCGCATGGCCGACGAGGCCTGGCCGATCGGTGGGCCGCGTCCGCAGGACAGCTACCTGCGTGGCGATGCCATCCTCGAGGTCGCGCGCGTGCGTGGGGCGCAGGCGATCCATCCCGGCTACGGCTTCCTGAGCGAGAACGCGGACTTCGCCGAAGCGGTGGAAGCGGCCGGCATCCGCTTCATCGGGCCATCGGCTGCCTCGATGCGCAGGATGGGCAGCAAGGCCGGCGCCAAGGACCTGATGGCCGAAGCCGGCGTGCCGGTGGTGCCGGGCTACACCGGCGAGGACCAGTCCGCCGGAACGCTCGCCCGCGAAGCAGAGCGCATCGGTTTCCCGCTGATGATCAAGGCCGCGCATGGCGGCGGCGGCAAGGGCATGCGCATCGTGCGCGCCGCGGAGGAGTTCCAGGCGGCGCTCGAGAGCTGCCAGCGCGAGGCGGCGAACGCCTTCGGCCGCGATCGCGTGCTGCTGGAGCGCTACATCGAACAGCCACGGCACATCGAGATCCAGGTGTTCGGCGATGCGCACGGCAACACCATCCACCTGTTCGAGCGCGAGTGCTCGGCGCAGCGGCGCTATCAGAAGGTGCTGGAGGAATCGCCCTCGCCCTTCCTCACCGACGCGCTGCGCACGCGCATGGGCGAGGCCGCGGTGCTGGCCGCGCGCGCGATCGACTACGCCAATGCGGGCACGGTGGAGTTCATCGTCGACCCGGCGGGCGCCTTCTACTTCATGGAGATCAACACACGCCTGCAGGTGGAGCACCCGGTCACCGAGCTGGTGACCAGGCTCGACCTGGTGGAGTGGCAGCTGCGCGTGGCCGCCGGCGAGCCGCTGCCCAAGGCCCAGCACGCCATCACCCAGCACGGCCATGCGATCGAGGTGCGGCTGTACGCCGAGGATCCGGACGCGGGTTTCCTGCCCGGGTCGGGCACGCTCACCCGCCTGCGCCTGCCCGCGCCGGATGCGCACGTACGCGTGGACAGCGGCGTGGTCGAGGGCGACACCGTCACCATCTTCTACGACCCGATGATCGCCAAGCTGATCGTCCATGACGCCGACCGCCCGCGGGCGCTGGCGCGCCTGCGCGAGGCGCTGGCTGCATGCGAGATCGAGGGGCCGAAGTCGAACGTGGGTTTCCTCGAACGCCTGGTGCGCGACCCGGCGGTGGTGGATGCCACCATCGATACCGGCTACCTGGACCGGCAGCCGGACGCCCTGCGCCCGCCGGAGCGCCCGCAGGCAATCGCGATGCAGCGGGTGGCGGCGGTGGTGGCAGAACTGCTCGCCCTCGGGCAGGCGATGGATACCGTGCCGGGCGATCCGCACTCGCCGTGGGCCACCGGCGATGGTTGGCACGGCGCCGGGGGTGCCGCCACCCGCCTGCGCCTTGCCGATGGGGACGAGGTGCTCGACGTGCATGCGAGCGGCGGCTTCGGACGCTGGACGATCACGGTGGGCGATGCCGCGCCCGTGGGCATCGCCGCCGCGCGCCGCGACGGCGACCGCCTGTGGCTGCAGGCCGACGGTAGCGCGCGCGCCTTCCGCATCGGTGGCGACCGGGACCGGGTACTGGTCCATGACGGCGACAGCCGTCGCCTGCTGCGCTTCCTGCGTCGCGAGCAGCGGGCCGCCGGCGCCGCTGCCGGCAGCGACAGCCGCCTGCGTGCACCGATGCCGGGCCGCATCGTCGTGGTGCGCGCGGCAGCGGGCGACACGGTCGCTGCCGGCCAGGAACTGCTGGTGATGGAGGCGATGAAGATGGAGATCTCCATCAAGGCGCCACGCGACGGGGAACTCGCGGAGCTGCCGGTCACCGCGGGCGAGTTCGTCGAGGCCGACGCCACCCTCGCGCGCCTGGCCTGACACCGGCACAGGCCACGTACATTCCACCGGGAGAGGCAATGAACGACCAGGTACGCATCGTCGAGGTGTCGCCGCGCGACGGTCTGCAGAACGAGAAGACCCTGGTGCCGGCGACGGTGAAGGTGGAACTGATCGACCGTCTGGGACGCACGGGGTTGCGCACCATCGAGGCGACCAGCTTCGTCAGCCCGAAGTGGGTGCCGCAACTGGCCGATGCCGCCGAGGTGTTCGCCGCCATCCAGCGCCGCCCGGGCATCGCCTATCCGGTGCTGGTGCCCAACGAAACCGGCTACGAGCGCGCGCGCGCGGTGGGCGTGGAGGAAATCGCCGTGTTCACCGCGGCATCGGAAGCCTTCAACCGCAGGAACATCAACGCCGGCATCGACGAGTCGCTGCAGCGCTTCGCACCGGTGCTCGAGCGCGCCCGGGCCGACGGCGTGCGGGTGCGCGGCTATGTCTCGACGGTGCTCGGCTGCCCCTACCAGGGTGACGTGCCGCTGGACGATGTGGTGCGGGTGGCACGCGCGCTGCACGGGATGGGCTGCTACGAGGTCTCACTGGGCGACACGATCGGGGTCGGCACGCCGGTGAAGGCGGCGGCCATGCTGCGCGCGGTGGCCGCGGAGGTGCCGGTGTCGGCCCTGGCCCTGCATTTCCACGACACCTACGGCCAGGCGCTGGCCAACGTGCTGGCCTGCCTGGAGCAGGGGGTGCGCGTCATCGACGCCGCAGTGGCAGGCACCGGCGGCTGCCCCTACGCACGGGGGGCCAGCGGCAATGTCGCGACCGAGGATGTCGTGTATATGCTGCACGGCATGGGAATGCAGACAGGCATCGACCTCGACGCGCTGGCAGACACCGGGCGCTGGCTGGCCGGCTGTCTGGGCCGGCAGACCGGCAGCAGGGTCGGACGCGCCACCGCCCCCACACCCGCGGACCCGACGGTGTCATGACGTCCCCGCGTCGAGCGGATGCCGACGACGACGCCACCGGGAACGACCCGGAGCGGATCGCCGCATCGCTCGACGCCGCCGCCGGCGACCCTGCCCTGCCCGCCGATACCCGCCGCCTGCTGGGCCACGCGGCGCAGGCCCTGCGCCACAGTTGCGTCGACGCCGAGCGCGCACGCCTGCGCTACGCCGCGCTGTTCGACGCCGTGCCCGACCCGGTCAGCATCCTCGACGAGCGTGGCATCGTGCTCGACCTCAACCGCGCCGGCGAACGCGCCTATCGGCGCCCGCGCGAGGAGATCGTCGGCCAACCGATCGAAGTGCTCAATCCCGACCTTCCAGCGGACCACATGCAGCCGGTGCTGGAGACCCTGCACCGCGGCGGCACCTACGTGATCGAGGTCTACAACATGCGTGCCGACGGCACCCGCTTCCCGGTGGAGGTGCACTCGGCGGGGTTCAGCCTGGACGGCAGGCCATGCGTGGTGGCGGTGGCGCGCGACCTCAGTGCCCGCCGCGAGGCCGAGGCACGCTACGGGCAGCTGCTGGAAGTCATCGACAAGGGCGTGCTGGTGCAGGACGCCCGCGGCCAGCCGCTGCAGGCCAACGCCGCGGCCATGCGCATCCTCGGCATCGATGCGGGGCACAGCCTGGGCGAGCACCTCGTGCCGGACGACTGGACCCTGCTGGACGAGAGCGGCCGCAGGATTCCTCCCGACGCCACCCCGTTCGCGCAGACCCTGCGCAGCGGCCGCCCCACCGGCACCCGCGTGCTCGGCTTCTACCACAAGCCCGAGCGGCGGCTGCGCTGGATGTCCTACGCGACCGTCCCGGTGTTCGCACCGGGCGCGCAGCAGCCGCACCAGGTGATCTCGTTCTTCAACGACATCACCAGCCTCAAGCGCGACCACGCGTTATTCGCGCGTGCGCAGGCGCTGGCACGCATCGGTGGCTGGGAATGGGAAGTGGGCCGCGATGCGCTCTACCTCACCATCGAGGGCGCGCGCATCCTCGGCCACCTGCCGCTGCCGGGGAACATGGCCGGCATGCTCGAAAGCCTGCGCGAGGACGACGCCCACCTGCTCGAGCAGGCGCTGCACGCGGCGGTGGACCGGGGCCAGCCGCTCGACCTCGAGCTGCGCGGCCGGCGCGACGATGGCCGTGCGCTCTGGGTGCGCATCATCGGCGAGCGCCAGCACGACGAGTCCGGCGCGATCAACATCACCGGGACGCTGCAGGACATCAGCGAACGCAAGCAGGCAGAGGAAACCCTGCGCGTGCAGGCGCGTACCGACCCGTTGACCGGCCTGCTCAACCGCGACGCGATCCTCGCCGAGCTCGATGGCCGCCTGTGCGACCCCACCCAGTCGCGGCTGGCGGTGCTGTATATCGACCTCGACCGCTTCAAGACCGTCAACGACGTGCTGGGCCATGCCGCGGGCGACCAGCTGCTGCATTTCGCCGCGCGCCGCATCGCCGATGCGGTCGGCACGGAGGGCCTGATCGCACGCGTGGGTGGCGATGAATTCCTCGTGGTGTGCGGCATCCGCGACGATGCCGACACGCCCGAGCGCCTGGCTGCGCGCATCCTTGCCTCGCTGGCGGAGAACTTCCGCTTCGATGGCGAGGAATTCGACATCAGCGCCAGCATCGGCATCGCGCGCGCGCCACAGGATGGCGACCGGCCACAGACGCTGATCCAGAACGCGGATGCGGCGATGTACGACAGCAAGCGGCGCCTGCGCAACAACTGGCAGGCCTACACGGCCGAGCTGGGGCAGCTGCGCGAAGACCGCCTGCGCATGGAAACCCAGCTGCGACGCGCGGTGGAGAACGAGGAGTTCCGCCTCGTCTACCAGCCACAGGTTGACCTGCGGCATGGACGCATCGTCGCCGCCGAAGCGCTGATCCGCTGGAGGAGCCAGCAGGGCGAGATGCGCCCGGACCACTTCATCGCCCATGCCGAGAACACCGGCGACATCGTGCGCATCGGCCGCTGGGTGCTGCAGCAGGCCTGCGCGCAGGTGGCGGCATGGCGCGCCGCCGGGCACGGAATCGTGCGCGTCGCGGTGAACGTGTCCTACCGGCAATTCGTCGGCGACGACCTCGCCGATGCCGTGCGCGCCACGCTCGCGGAGCACGCCCTGCCCGGCTCCGCGCTGGAGCTGGAATTCACCGAGCGCGCCCTGATCGAGGATGCGCCCGACACCCTGCGCACCTTCGCCGGCCTGCGCGATCTGGGAGTGATGCTGAGCATCGACGATTTCGGCGAGGGCTACAGCGCGCTGAACTACCTGCGCCGACTGCCCATCCACGGGCTCAAGCTCAGCCAGCTGTTCGTCGCGGGGGTACCGGACAACCATTCCGACGTCGCGGTCTGCCAGGCGATCGCCGGCATCGCGCGCAGTCTCGGCCTTGGGCTGGTGGCCGAGGGGGTGGAATCCGAAGCGCAGCGGCGCTTCCTGCTGGAACTCGGCGTGCCGGTCGGCCAGGGCTTCCTGTTCGCACCGGGGCTGTCGGCGGACGAACTGGCCCGCCGGCTGACGATGGAGCAGGCCCCGCAGGCAGGCGCCGCGAAACGCTGAGCGGACACGGCGACGGGCAATCCGTCCCGAGGACGGGAGGATCGCGGGCCCAAGGACCACACGGGAACCCGCCCGCACGAACGCGCGGCCGGGCGCCCACCGCGATCAGGACGTCGGGCTCGCCGACTCCAGCTCCGCGCTGCCGTCGGGCAGCTGCGCGATGGCGCCGGTGCTTTCGTCCTCGTCGATCGACGCATCGACGCATTCCACCGCCTGCAGGCGCTCGCCTTCGGAGACACGCATCAGGGTGACGCCCTGGGTGTTGCGGCTGACCACCGAGATCTCCGCGGCGCGGGTGCGCACCAGGGTGCCGCCGTCGGAGATCAGCAGCACCTCGTCGCGACGGCTCAGCAGCACCGCGGCCACCAGCCGGCCATTGCGCTCGGTGGTCTGGATGCCGATCACGCCCTGCGTACCGCGGCCCTTGCGCGGGTATTCCGCCAGCCGCGTGCGCTTGCCGTAGCCGTTCTCGGTGGCGGTGAGGATGTAGGCATCCGGCTCGTCGTCATGCTCGATCTGCACCGCGTCGCCGTTGCCGTTCGCATGGCCGTTGCCGTTGCCGTTCTCCGCCTCGTCGGCCGCCTCTTCGGCGCCCTCGCCCGCCGACTCGGCGACGATCAGGCTGACCACGCACTCGCCTTCGGCCAGGCGGATACCTCGCACGCCGGTCGCCGTGCGGCCCATCGAGCGCACCGCGTTCTCGTCGAAGCGCACCGCCTTGCCATTGGACGCGAACAGCAGGATGTCGCGGCTGCCATCGGTGAGTTCCGCGCCGATCAGCGCGTCGCCCTCGTCGAGGTTGATGGCAATCTTGCCGCGCTGCAGGCGGAACGCGAATTCGGTGAGCGGGGTCTTCTTGACCGTGCCGTTGCGGGTGGCGAAGAACACGTACTGGCCTTCGGTGTACTCGCGCACCGGCAGCACCGCCTGCACCTTCTCGCCTTCCTCCAGCGGAATCCAGTTGATGATCGGGCGTCCGCGCGCGTTCGGGCCGGCGTCGGGCAGCTGGTGCACCGGCAGCCAGAACACGCGGCCGCTGCTGGTGAACGCCAGCAGGGTGTCGTGGGTGTTGACCAGCCACAGCTGGTCGATGAAATCCTCGTCCTTGGTCGCCGCGGCGTTGCGGCCACGGCCCCCGCGCTTCTGCGCGCGGTAGGCGGTGACCGGCTGGCGCTTGACGTAGCCGGCCTGGGAGAGCGTCACCACCACGTCTTCCGGCGCGATGAGGTCGAGGATGTCGAGATCCTCCTCGCTGGCGCGGATCTCGCTGCGGCGCGCGTCGCCGAATTCTTCCTTGACGTTGCGCAGCTCGGTGCGGATGACGTCGAGCAGCACGTCGGGGTTCTCGAGGATCTCGATCAGGCCACGGATGGTCTCCAGCAGCAGCCGGTATTCCTCGGTCAGCTTGTCCTGCTCCAGCCCGGTCAGGCGGTGCAGGCGCATTTCCAGGATCTGCTGGGCCTGGGTTTCGGTGAGCTGGTAGCCATCGGCCAGCAGGCCGACGCCCTTCGGCAGGTCTTCCGGGCGCGAGGCCTCGGCACCGGCCGCTTCCAGCAGCGCGCCGACCAGGCCGGGCTGCCACAGCCGCGCAAGCATGCGCTCGCGCGCGACCTGCTGATTCTCCGAGGTCTTGATCAGCTCGATCATCTCGTCGATGTTGGCGAGCGCGACCGTGAGGCCTTCCAGGATGTGCGCGCGTGCGCGCGCCTTGCGCAGCTCGAAGATCGTACGGCGGGTGACCACCTCGCGGCGGTGGCGCACGAACGCTTCGAGGATCTGCTTGAGGTTGAGCAGCTGCGGCCGGCCTTCGACGATCGCCACCATGTTGATGCCGAACACCGACTCCATCTGCGTCTGCTGATAGAGGTTGTTGAGCACCACCTCGGCCGAATCGCCGCGCTTGACCTCGATGTAGATGCGCATGCCGTCCTTGTCGGACTCGTCGCGCAGCTCGCTGATGCCGTCGAGTTTCTTTTCCTTCACCAGCTCGGCGATCTTCTCGATCAGCCGCGCCTTGTTCACCTGGTACGGAATCTCGGTGACGATGATCGCCTCGCGGCCGTTGTCGGCCACCTCGACGTCCGCCTTCGCGCGCATGCGCACCCGGCCGCGGCCGGTGCGGTACGCCAGGTGGATTCCGCCCACGCCGTTGATGATGCCGGCGGTGGGGAAATCCGGGCCGGGGATGTATTCCATCAGCCCGTCGATGTCGATGTCCGGGTCGTCGATGAGCGCGATCAGTGCGTCCACCACCTCGCCCAGGTTGTGCGGCGGAATATTGGTGGCCATGCCCACCGCGATGCCGGCCGAGCCGTTGACCAGCAGGTTCGGGAAGCGCGTCGGCATCACCGACGGCTCCAGCTCCTTCTCGTCGTAGTTGGGCACGAAATCGACGGTGTCCTTGTCGATATCGGCCATCAGCTCGTGGGTGAGCCGCGCCATGCGCGCCTCGGTGTAACGCATCGCCGCCGCGGAGTCGCCGTCGACCGAACCGAAGTTGCCCTGCCCGTCGACCAGCATGTAGCGCAGCGAGAACGGCTGCGCCATACGCACCAGGGTGTCGTACACCGACTGGTCGCCATGCGGGTGGTACTTACCGATGACGTCACCGACGATGCGCGCCGACTTGTAGTAGGGCTTGTTGCTGTGGGCGCCGAGCTCGGTCATCGCGAACAGCACGCGGCGATGCACCGGCTTCAGTCCGTCGCGGACGTCGGGAAGCGCGCGCCCCACGATCACGCTCATGGCGTAATCGAGGTAGCTGCGGCGCATCTCGTCTTCGAGGTTTACGGGAATGATTTCTTTCGAGGAATCGACCATCTAGGCGGTTTGCATCCTGGCTGCGCGGCACGGACCGGGTGGCCACCCGGAAGCCTCCGGACGGCCCGCGCGCCGGCCGCCGGCAACGCGTGGAAAAAGACAGCGGATGATACCACGCGGAGCCCTTCCGACCCAAGCGCATCCATCCTGAAAACAAGGACTTAGATGTTCCGGGGAGCGATCAACGGCGGGTTTACGCCCCGTTCCGGCCCTGGGCTGAACAGGCGCGCGGGGGGGGGGCGCCGTGCTTTGGCACTGGCGCACGGGGTCGGGCCCGCGATCGGTCCCGGTCGGGTCGCGGCGCGGGCGAACGACCCCGTCAGGCGGTGCCGAACAATGCGCGCATCCGCTCCGCGTCGGGCTGCTCGACGATGCCGCGCTCGGTCACGATTGCGTCGATCAGCGATGCAGGTGTGACGTCGAACACCGGATTCCATGCCTGCACGCCTTCGGCCACGGTGCGGTTGCCGGCCACGCCCAGCAGCTCGCCCGGGTCGCGCTCCTCGATCTCGATGTGGTCGCCGGACGGGGTGGCCATGTCGACGGTCGACGACGGCGCCACCACCATGAACTTCTTGCCATGGAAGCGGGCCGAGATCGCCAGCTGGTAGGTGCCGATCTTGTTGGCGACATCGCCGTTGGCGCAGATGCGGTCGGCCCCGACCACCACCCACTCGACGTCGCCATTGCGCAGCAGGTGCGAGGCGGCGGCGTCGGCGATCAGGGTGGCATCGATGCCGTCCTGCTGCAGCTCCCACACGGTCAGGCGCGAGCCCTGGTTCCACGGACGGGTCTCGTCGGCGTACACACGCCCCACCCTGCCCTGGGCGACGCCGGCGCGGATCACCCCCAGCGCGGTGCCGAATCCGGCAGTGGCGAGCGAGCCGGTATTGCAATGGGTGAGCACGCCCGAGCCGGGCGCGATCAGCGACGCCCCGAGTTCGCCCATGCGCCGGTTGGCGGCCAGATCCTCGTCGGCGATGGCCTGCGCTTCGGCTGCGATGCGCGCGCGCCAGTCGGCGCCGGAGGCTTCGAGCGCGGCACGCATGCGCGCAAGCGCCCAGGCGAGGTTGACGGCGGTGGGACGCGCGGCATTGAGTCGCTGCATCGCCGGCGCAAGCAGGTCGGCGGCCATTGCGCCATCGGCGGCATCCACCTCGCGCGCGGCAAGCACCACGCCCCAGGCCGCGGCAATGCCGATCGCCGGCGCGCCGCGCACGATCAGCGCATGGATCGCCGCCGCCACGTCGTCGCTGCTGTGGCAGGTGACGTACCCGGTGGCAAACGGCAGCTTGCGCTGGTCGAGCAGTTCGAGGGCGTCGCCGGTCCAGCGGATCGGACGGATGCGGTCGTAGCGTGCGTAATCGATGGCGTCGTTCATCGGGCGATTCTAACCGCCAGGTCCGACCGTCGCGGGCGCCACCCCGGTCGATGCGCGCGGCTTCAGCGGACGACGAACTCCGCGCCGCAACCGCCGGTCACCCAGACGCCGGTGCGGTCCCAGCCCCAGTTCTGCCGCTGCACGCAGCGCACGTCGGACAGCTGCTCGTCCAGGCGCACGTCCTGTGCGACCACCGCATTGCATCGCATCATGCGGTTGCCGCGCGATTCGCAGCGCACCCGCTGCGGCGGTGCATTGCCGTCGAGATCGACCGGGCCTTCGATGAAATCCGCGCTGCAGCCACGCGCCACCCACACGCTGCGGTGGTCGTAGCCCCAGGTGGCGCCGTGGATGCAGTCGAACGACGAGTTCTGCACCAGCAGGCGCACCCCATTGCGGGTGTCGGCATTGCAGTAGTTGCGGCGGTTGTCGCGCGACTCGCAGCGGAACACGCGCGGTTCGGCTGCAGCTGCGGCGGCGGACGGCGCGTCGTCCCCGTCGCCCAGGCCGAGGCGCGCGGTCAGCCCGCATCCGCCCGTGCCAACCGCCAGCATCACGACGATCACTCCCCGCAACATGAAACCCCCCGGATCCACGACGCACCCAATCTACACGTTGCGCACCGCCGCGCATGTAAACATTTCGACAATCCTCGCAGATGCCGCGCGGCGTCGGGCTCAGGCGCGTGCGAAATCGAACGCGAGCACGTCGGCGATCCGCGCGGTGCCGAGCATCGCCATCAGCAGTCGATCGACGCCCAGCGCGACGCCGGCACAGGCGGGGAAGCCGTTGTCCAGCGCGTCGAGCAGATGCCCGTCGATTGGCGGAAGCACGTCGCCACGGCGCTCGCGTTCCACCAGTTCACGCTCGAAGCGCGCGCGCTGCTCGCCGGCGTCTGCCAGCTCGTGATAGCCATTGGCGAGCTCCAGCGGACCCAGGAACAGTTCGAAGCGCTCGGCCACCGGTACCGGCGCGAGCGCATCGCCATCGCTGTCGCGTACGCGGGCAAGCATGCATTGCGACGCTGGATAGTCGTACAGCACCAGCAGCTGGTCAGGCGCGAAACCGGGCTGGATGCGATGGCTCATCAGCAGGTCGAGCCAGTCGTCGCGGTTGAGGCCTTCGCCATCGATGGCGATATCGCCGAGTGCGGCGCGCAGGGTGGCGTTGTCGGCGAGCATCGGGTCGAGCCCGAGCGCGTCGCGATAGAGCTGCCGGTACGAGGTGGCCACCACCCGCGCCTGCCTGCCGACCAGTGCGAGCGCCGCCTGCACGATCCCGGCGGCCTCGTCGGCGAGCCGGCGGTGGTCCCAGCCCACGCGGTACCACTCCAGCATCGTGAACTCGGGATTGTGTCGACCGCCCGCTTCGCCATCGCGGAACACCCGGCCCAGCTCGTAGCAGTCGCCGATGCCCGCGGCCAGCAGGCGCTTGAGCGGATACTCCGGCGACGTGCGCAGCCAGCGCGTGCGTGCGCCGGCGTCGACGTGGCCACTGAACTCCAGCGCGAACGACGCGATGTTCGGCTCGGTGTTGCCGGCCTGCGACATGACCGGCGTCTCGACCTCCAGCACGCCGCGTTCGGCGAAGAAGGCGCGGACCAGCGCGTTGACGCGCGCGCGCAGGCGTATCGCGGGCAGTGCCGCGGACGTCTCCCAGCCGCTCATGGATGCCGCTCGAGAAACGCCATCAGCCGCGCTTCGTCCCAGACCTCGACGCCCAGCGCCTGGGCCTTCGCGAGCTTCGAGCCCGCCGCCTCGCCGGCGACCACGAAATCGGTCTTCTTCGACACGCTGCCGCTGACCTTCGCGCCCAGAGCCTCCAGGCGCTCGCCGGCCGCGTCGCGGGTCATCGACGCCAACGTGCCGGTCAGCACCACCGTCCTGCCGTCGAGCGGACCCGCGCTGCGCTGCGCGGCCGCCGGCACCGCTGCAAGCAGCCGTTCCATCGCCGCGCCAGCCTCGAGCAACGCCTCGCGCGCATCCTCGTCGGCCAGGTACGCCTGCAGGTTCTCCGCACCGGCCGCGGACAGCCCCGCCCCGACCCAACCGCTGGGATTGGCGCGCAGCAGTGCGGCGAGCGTGCCGTAGGTCTGGCCGAGGCGTTCGGCACTTTTCCCGCCGAGTTTGTTGACCGCAAGCATCGACAGCAGATGCGCGAGATCCAGTCGATCGCGCAGGCCGGGATCCGGCGCGCCTTCGTCCTCGAAGGTGATGCCGGCGGCCAGCAGCGCATCGACCACGGCGATATTGCCCGGCTGCTCGAAGAACGTGGCGATCGAGCGCGCGACCTCGGCACCGATGTCCGGCAACGCCTGCAGCAGCAGGGCCGGCGTGGTGCGGATGAATTCGAGCGAACCCAGCCACTGTGCCAGCGTCTTTGCGGTGGTCTCTCCCAGGTGCGGAATGCCCAGCGCGAACAGGAAGCGCGGCAGCGTGGTACGGCGGCTGGCCTCGATGCCGGCAATGAGGTTCTCGGCCCACTTCGTCGCCAGCCGGCCGGTGGACGCATCCACCGCGAGGTGTCCGCGAAGGAAACCCGCACTCCGCCACTGCGGCGGTTCCTTCGCCAGCGCGGCGCGCGTCGCCTCGTCGAGCGACAGCGCGCCGCGGCTGTCGTCGACCAGCTGCAACAGGTCGGCGGCGGTCGCGGCATCCATCGCCACCTTCATGCGCACGAGGTCGGCGACATCGAGCGTGTAGAGGTCGGCGATGGATTCGACGAAGCCGTACTCCACCAGCGCATCGGCCTGCTTCTCGCCCAGGCCCTCGATGTCCATCGCGCGGCGGGAGGCGAAGTGCCGCAGCGCTTCACGCCGCTGTGCGCTGCAGGTGAGTCCGCCGGTGCAGCGGAACACCGCCTCGCCCTCTTCGCGCACGAGGTCCGACCCGCATACCGGACAGGCCGCGGGCATCGTCCAGGGCGTGGTGCCCGGCGGACGACGCTCGTCGATGACCCGCACGATCTCCGGGATCACATCGCCGGCGCGGCGCACGATCACGGTGTCGCCCTCGCGGACGTCCAGCCGCGCGATCTGGTCGGCGTTGTGCAGGGTGGCATTGGTCACGGTGACGCCGGCCACCTGCACCGGCTCCAGCCGCGCCACCGGTGTGGCCGCGCCGGTACGCCCGATCTGGATCTCGATGGCGCGAAGCTGCGTGGCCTGCTCCTGCGCCGGGTACTTGTGCGCCAGCGCCCAGCGCGGCGCACGCGACACGAAGCCCAGCGTGCGCTGCTGGTCGTAGCGGTCGAGCTTGTAGACCACGCCATCGATGTCGTACGGCAGGCTGTCGCGCAGCGCACCGATACGGCGGTAGTAGGCGATCAGGCCCTCGAAGCCGCTGGCGGTGTCGACTTCGGCGGCGACCGGGAATCCATAGCCACGTAGCAGCGCCAGTGTCCCGGAGTGGGTCTCCGGCAGGTCCAGCCCGTCCACCGCGCCGATGCCGTAGGCGAAGAACGCCAGTGGCCGGCGCCGGGTCACGGCGGGGTCAAGCTGTCGCAGCGAGCCCGCCGCGCCATTGCGCGGATTGGCCAGCAGGCGCTCGTTGCGCTCCAGCGCGCGCGCGTTCCACGCCTCGAAGGCTTGGCGCGGCATGTACACCTCGCCGCGCACCTCGAGCACGGCCGGCGGTGGCGCGCCGGTCCCGCGCAGGCGCAGCGGCACCGCACGCACCTGGCGCAGGTTGGCCGTCACGTCCTCGCCAGTCGCGCCGTCGCCGCGCGTGGCGCCCTGCACGAACACGCCATCCTCGTAACGCAGGCTGATGGCGAGACCATCCAGCTTGGGTTCGACCGAGAAGCGCGGCGATCGGGTGCCGAGCCGGTCCTCGATCCGGCGTTCGAACTCGGCGACCTCGCGATAGCGGATGCGGTCGTCGTCACCGCCGTCGGGATCCTCGAACGCGTTCGCCAGCGACAGCATCGGGATCGCGTGGCGGACTTCGGCGAAACCGGCGTCGGGGCGCGCGCCCACGGTGCGGGTCGGGGAATCCGCGCTGACGAGGTCGGGATGCGCGGCTTCGAGCGTCTCCAGCTCGCGCATGAGCGCGTCGTATTCGGCGTCGGTGATCGAGGGGTCGTCGAGGACGTAGTAGCGGTGGTTCGCGTCTTCGATCAGGCGCCGCAGTTCTTCGACGCGCTCGATGGGGGAGTTGGCCATCGGGCAATTCTAAGGCGTCCGGCTACCACGGCCGGCTATGCGCACACACCTCGGTGGCGCTTCGTCTGGCATCGCGCTGCCCGTCACGCGCACCGGGGGGTGTGCTCCCCCGGCCGGAGTCCGCGTCCAGCTACCACGGCCGGCCGCCGGCCATCCATGGCCGGCTGTCCGCACACCCCCCGATGCACGCGACGGGCCCCGGCGTTCGCCGGCTCCGGTAGGAAAATCAAAACCGGCTGTGCCGTCACCGGTCGCTGACACGTTCGCGCGCTCGACAGGCATCGAGGTCAACACCGGCGGTAACCGGAGGTCGTCGACTGTCACGTCGGCTTACGTTTTCCGCTATCGACCTTCCGGACGCAACGACGGTTCGGGCCCGCCGCGGACACAGGGGGATGTCCAGAGCCGGCCATGGATGGCCGGCGGCCGGATGTGGTAGCAGGACGCGGAGATATCCGGCTGGACATCCCCCTGTGGCCGCGGTGGGCCACCCGCGTCACCGCCCCGCCCGCGCCCTGGCTCCGGCTTCCGCTCTGTCGCGACTCAGGGCTTCCGGGCTTCCCTACCAGCGCGGGCTACGCGTCACCGGTGGCGCTTCGTTCTGGCGGTCGTACGCGCGCAGTTCGTCGCGGATATGCGCCACGCGCTGGCGGCCGAGCGCGTTGCGCTGTTCGTCGAGCAGCACGCCTTCCAGCAGCTCGGCCATGCGCTGCGCGGTCGGCAGCATCTTTTCCCACGCATCGAGCGCACTGACCGGCGCCGGAAGGGTCAGGAAGAAGGCGATCGCCGGCGTTTCCAGCGACTGGATCTCCGCCATCTCGAAGCTGCCGGGCTTGCGGATGTTGGCCACGCTGAAGATCGGCCCGCGCTCGGGATGGCCTTCCAGCAGGCGGTGGAACACGTTCATGTGGCCGTAGGTCAGCCCGGCCTTCTCGGCGGCGACCACGATGTCCGGCCCGCGCAGCACCTCGCCGGCGCGCGCGGCGATGTACAGGGTCACGATCTTGTCGAAGTCGTCGCTGACGCGCCGGCCGAGTTCCGAGTTCGGCGTCGCCGGTTCACCGACGGCGTCGTCGAACAGGTCGAGCTCCTCCGGCTCGCGCGCATCGTCGGCGGTGGTGCCCGCGGCGTCGAGCTCCTGCTCGATCTGCGCGCCCAGCGTGGGCTCCATGCGGTCACGCTCGGTGCCGCGCTCCTCGGGCCGCAGCCGACGCCCCTGCCCGCCCTGGCGCGGACGCGTGCCGAAGTACCAGATGGCCGCCAGCAGGATCGCACCTGCAACCAGAATGCCGATCCGCATCAGCCACACATCGGACATCGCGCTTCTCTCCCTTGCTCGTCATCGGTGCACGCGGCCGGGGCCGGCGTGCGGAATGGAACCGTCAGGCCGCGCCAGCCAGGCGCGCCGCCTCGGCGAGGTCCACCGACACCAGCCGACTGACGCCGGGCTCGCGCATGGTAACGCCACTGAGCTGGTGCGCGGCTTCCATCGTCGCCTTGTTGTGGGTGACGAACAGGAACTGCACCTGCTCGCTCATCTCCGACACCATCGCGGTGAAGCGGCCGACGTTCGCTTCATCCAGCGGCGCGTCCACCTCGTCGAGCAGGCAGAACGGCGCGGGATTGAGGCGGAAGATCGCGAACACCAGCGCGACCGCGGTCATCGCCTTCTCGCCCCCCGACAGCAGCGAGATGTTGGACACGCGCTTGCCCGGCGGGCGCGCCATGATGGCCACGCCGGTATCGAGCAGGTCCTCGCCGGTGAGCTCGAGATAGGCGTGCCCGCCGCCGAACAGGCGCGGATACAGCTCCTGCACGCCGGCGTTGACGCGGTCGAAGGTGTCCTTGAAACGGCCGCGCGTCTCGCGGTCGATCTTGCGGATCGCGTCCTCGAGCGTTTCCAGCGCCGAGTTGAGGTCGGCATCCTGGCTGTCGAGGTATTCCTTGCGTTGCGCGGCCTCGGCGTGCTCCTGGATCGCCGCCAGGTTGACCGGCTCCAGCCGGCGCAGGCGGGCATCGAAGTCGGCGACCATCTTTTCCCAGGCCGTGGCACTGGCATCCTCGGCCACGTTGGCGAGCACGGCATCCATCTCGTAGCCGGCCTCGACCACGGCCGCCCGCAGCTGCCCGGCACGGATCACCAGCGCCTGCTGGTCCAGCCTGCGCTGCGAGATCGCCTCGCGCTGCGCCAGCGCATGCGCGTCGCGCTGCTGGCGGGTCTGCTCGAAGCCACGCAGTTCATGCTCGATGCCCTCCAGCGCCGCACGCGCCGCCGACAGTGCGTTGTCGGCGACCACCCGCTGCTCCAGTGCCGCCTGCCGCTGTTCCTCGAGGTCGCCGACCGGCGCGTCGCCATCGGCCAGCTGTTCGGTGATCTCCTCCAGGCGGCTGTCGAGCTGGCCGCGCTGCGTGCCCATCCGCTCCAGCGCCTGCGCAAGCCCGGCAATCTGCGCACGCTGTGATTCCAGGCTCAGTGCCAGCGCATGCGCCGCATCGCGCGAGGCACGGGCGGCATCGCGCGCGGCATCACGCGCCTGCACCAGTGCCGCGCGCTCGGCTTCCAGCGCCTGCCGGGCCTGCTCGTGCCCGGCCATCAGGCCGATCGCGTCCTCCAGCCGGCCGCGCGCCTCGCGCGACTGCGTGGCCGAGCTGTCGAGCGTGGCGATCAGCTGGTCGAGTTCCTGGTCGATGCGGGCGATGCGGTTGCGCGCCGCATCCAGCCGGCCCTGCTGGCTCTGCAGCTGGCCAGCGAGTTCCGACGCGCTGCGATGCGCGACGTAGAGCTGGCGCTGCGCTTCCTCGCGCGCCTGTTCGGCGGCCAGCAGCCGCTCGCGGCGTTGCGCGCCGGCGGCTTCGAGTTCGCCCTCGCGCTCCTGCAGGCCGGCGATCTCCGCACGCAGCGCCTGGATCTCGCGCTCTCGCAGCAGCGCGCCCTGCTTGGCCGCGCCGGACCGCAGCACGCGCACCCAGCCGGCGCCGAGCCGCTCGCCATTGCGGGTGATGACGGAGTCGCCTTCCGGCAGGCCCGCCTGCAACGTGCGCGCCTCGGCCAGCGACTCCGCCGCATGCAGCCGCGACAGCAGGCGACGGATCGCCAGCGGCCCACGCACCTTGGCCGCCAGCGAGGTCGGTGCGAACCCGGCATCGCCATCGGCGGCCGACACCAGTGCCAGCCGGCCTTCGCCGAGATCGCCAAGCGCATCGACCAGCGATTCGGGCGAATCGACCAGCACGCCCTCGATCAACTGCCCCAGTGCGCCCTCGACCGCGTTTTCCCAGCCCGCCTCGACCTGCAGCCGCTCGCCGACGCGCGCCGAGGAGTCCAGCCCGTGGCGCCGCAGCCACTCCACCGCGGCACCCTGCTCCTGGCCGAGCGCGGCGTGCTGCAGGGTTTCCAGCGAGGACAGCCGCCCGCGCGCCTCCTGCGCGCGCTTGCGCAGTTCCGACAGCTCGTCCTGCGCGCGCCGCTGCTCGTCCTGCAGTTCCAGTGCGGCCTGCTTGCGCTGCTCGACGTCGTCGCCGAGGGTGTCGAGCGCCATACGCTGCTCCTCGTGGCGCTGCTCGATGCCGGCAAAGGCCTCGGCGAGTGCGTCGAGGTCCAGGCCCGCACGTTCGTTCTGCAGCTGCTCGCGGCGGCGGTCGCCTTCCAGCGCCTGGCGGTCCAGGTAATCGACGCGGGTGCGTTCGACTTCGGCGGCACGCGCGGCCTCGGCGGACTCGCGGCCGTGCGTTTCCCAGCGCTGCTGCCAGTCGGCCAGCGCGGCTTCGGCCTCGCGCAGCATCTCCTGGCGTGCCTCATCCTCGGCGCGCAGGGCCTCGAGCCGCGGCTCGGCCTCGACGATGGTCGCGCGCAGCGCATCCAGCCGCTGCTGGTCGCCGCTGATGTGGCCACCCAGTTCGGCCAGCGCATTGGCGGTCTCGTCACGCGCGCGGTGCAGGCGCGCGGACAGGTCGCGCTGGTGGGCGATCTGCTGCTCGATGCGCGCCAGCGTGCCGGCCACCTCGTAGACGGCGGCCTGCGACCTGGCCAGGGTGTCGGCGGCTTCGTGCTGGCGCACGCGGCCGGTCTCGATGCGGCGTTCGGCATCACGCTGCTCGGCAACCAGTTGCTCCAGCCGCGTCTCTTCCTGCGCCAGCCCTTCGCGCAGCGCCTGCAGTTCGCGGTCGAGGGTGCGGAACTCCAGCGCTTTCCACTCGGCGTCGCGGATCTTCCGCTCGGCCTGGATCGCGGTGTACTGCTCGGCCTGCTTCGCCTGCCGCGCCAGGTGCTGCAGCTGCTTGCCGACCTCCTCGCGCAGGTCGTTGAGGCGGTCGAGGTTCTCGCGGGTGTGGCGGATGCGGGTCTCGGTTTCCTTGCGCCGCTCCTTGTAGCGGGAGATGCCGGCGGCTTCCTCGAGGTGCACGCGCAGGTCCTCGGGCCGCGCCTCGATGATCTGGCTGATCATCCCCTGCTCGATGATCGAGTAACTGCGCGGGCCCAGCCCGGTACCCAGGAACAGGTCGGTGATGTCGCGCCGGCGCACCTTGGTGCCGTTGAGGTAATAGGCGCTCTGGCCGTCGCGGCTGACCGTACGCTTGACCGAGATCTCGTTGAACGAGGCGTATTCGCCGGTGATCGTGTGGTCGGAGTTGTCGAAGATCAGCTCCACCATCGCCTGCGACACCGGCTTGCGCGCGGTGGAGCCGGAGAAGATCACGTCGGTCAGCGAGTCGCCGCGCAGGCGGCTGGCGGTGCTTTCGCCCATCACCCAGCGCACGGCGTCGATGATGTTCGACTTGCCGCAACCGTTGGGGCCGACCACGCCGGTCATGTTGGTCGGCAGGTGCAGCGTGGTGGGGTCGACGAAGGACTTGAATCCGGCGAGCTTGATCGTGGACAGGCGCATGCGGCGGACGGTTGCCTCGTGGGCCGGCGCCAGGGCGCGGCCGCTCGATTGTGAGAGATCAGGTCTGGAACAGCCCGTAACCCGTTGTCTGGCCGGGACCTGGCAACACGCCAGACGCGGCTGAAAGCGAGTATACGCGGATGCCCGAAGCCACCGGCCGGGACGGGTGCCGGCATCGTGACCGCCGCCACCACATCCGGGACGGCAGAATCGCGCGATGCCTCAAGCCCCCGGAACCGTCCCCTCGCGTGGCCAGCCCACCCTGCGCGAGCGTTTCAACGCGATGCGCAACCTGCCGCCCTTCCTGCGCCAGGTCTGGGCCACCAGCCCCGCGCTCACCCTGACCAGCCTCGGTATCCGCCTCGTGCGTGCGGTGATGCCGGTGCTGATGCTCTACATCGGCAAGCTGATCATCGACGAGGTCGTGCGCCTTGTCGGCCTCGGGCTGGATTTCGTCGACCTGCGCCAGGCCTGGGCCAGTGGCCAGCTGGACTTCCTGCTGTGGCTGGTGCTGGCGGAGTTCGGGCTGGCGGTGCTGTCCGACCTGCTCGGGCGGCTGGTGTCCTATGCGGAAGGGCTGCTGTCGGAACTGTTCACCAACGCCACCAGCGTGCGGCTGATGGAGCATGCGGCCACCCTGGACCTCGAGGACTTCGAGGATCCGGAACTGCAGGACAAGCTCGACCGTGCCCGCCGCCAGACCATGGGGCGGATGAGCCTGCTCGGCCAGCTGTTCGGCCAGGTGCAGGACATCGTGACCGTGGCCAGTTTCGCCGCGGGCCTGCTGATCTACGCACCGTGGCTGATCCTGCTGCTGGCGATCGCCCTGCTGCCGGCCTTCATCGGCGAATCGCACTTCAACGCGCTGGGCTACACGCTCAATTTCCAGTGGACGCCGGAGCGCAGGCAGCTGGAATACGTGCGCCAGACCGGCGCCAGCGTGGAGAGCGCCAAGGAGGTCAAGATCTTCGACCTCCACCGTTTCCTGATCGACCGCTACCGCACGCTCGCCGAGGGCTTCTACCGCGCCAACCGCGCTCTGGCACGTCGCCGTGCCTTCTGGGGCACGCTGCTGGCCGCGCTTGGCACGTTGGGTTACTACGTGGCCTATGCCTACATCGTCTGGCGCACCATCCGCGGCGATTTCTCGATCGGCGACCTCACCTTCCTCGCCGGCAGCTTCCGTCGCCTGCGCCAGCTGCTGGAAGGCCTGCTGGTGGGCTTCTCGCAGGTGGCCGGCCAGGCGCTGTATCTCGACGACCTGTTCTCGTTCTTCGCCATCGAACCGGAGATCCGCTCGAAGCCGGATGCCGTGCCGGTGCCGCGCCCGATCAGCCGCGGCTTCGTGTTCGAGAACGTCGGCTTCCGGTATCCCGATGCCGAGCGCTGGGCGGTGCGCAACCTCGACTTCGAGCTGCGCGCCGGCGAGGTGCTGGCGCTGGTGGGCGAGAACGGCGCCGGCAAGACCACCCTGGTCAAGCTGCTGGCGCGCCTGTACGACCCCGACGAGGGCCGCATCCTGCTCGACGGCCGCGACCTGCGCGACTACGACCTCGACGACCTGCGCGCCAACATCGGGGTGATCTTCCAGGACTTCGTGCGCTACCACCTGACCGCCGCGGAGAACATCGGCGTCGGCCAGATCGGCGCGATGGACGACCGCGAGCGCATCGTCGATGCCGCGCGCCGGGCGATGGCCGACGAGGTCATCGCGGAGCTGCCCGGCGGCTACGACCAGCTGATCGGCCGCCGCTTCAAGACCGGGGTCGACCTGTCCGGCGGGCAGTGGCAGAAGATCGCCATCGCCCGCGCCTACATGCGCGATGCGCAGGTGATGATCCTCGACGAGCCGACGGCCGCGCTCGACGCCCGCAGCGAATACGAGGTGTTCCGGCGCTTCAAGGAGCTGTCGCACCAGCGCACCGCGGTGCTGATCTCGCACCGTTTCTCCAGCGTGCGCATGGCCGATCGAATCCTGGTGCTGGACCAGGGCCGGCTGGAAGCCAGCGGCACCCACGAAGAGCTGATGGCTGCCGGGGGGCGCTATGCCGAGCTGTTCGAACTGCAGGCGTCCGGTTACCGGTAAGGCCGTTTGCGGCCCTGGCCTACAGATCCAGCGTCTGCTGCGCGTCCCCGGGTGCGCTGTAGTCCAGCCGCCCGTCGACGATGCGTGCGGCGCCGGTCCATGGGTGTTGCTGCGATTTGCCGGGCCCCATCAGGTGGATGACCGTCCAGCCACGGGCCTTGAAGTCATCGGAAATCAGGCTGCGATGGCAGCTCCACCACATCGCCTCGGCGCACATCACCGCGGTCCGCTTCGCGCGGGCATGGTCCATCAGGTGCCCGCGTGCGGCGGCGAAGGCCGGCGTATCCATGTAATCGGCATAGCCGCGGAAGCTTGCGTTGCGCCAGGCGGTGTGTGGTGAATCCGGACGCGGATGGCGGCGGCCGCCGAGTGCCGGCATCGGCATGAACCCGACGCCGTGGGCAGGCAGGCTTTCCGCCAGCGCCTCTGCCGAGAAATGCGGGTGCCGCCGGGAGCCCGGGTAGCGACGCACATCCGCCACGCAGGCGATCCGCGCCTCGTGCAGCAGGGCCACGAAGTCATCCAGCGTCCGCGTGGAGTGGCCGATCGTCCACAACGTATCCATCGTCGCAGGCTGCCAGCGACGACGTGCAGGTTCGATGAGAATGGTTCGCATCGGATAGAATGGGCCGTTCCCCCACGGCTTCCCGCGCATGTCCTCCGCTTTCGGCACCGAGACGGTACTCGACGTCCGCCACTGGACCGACGACTACTTCAGCTTCACCACGACCCGCGACGACGGCTTCCGTTTCGACAACGGCCAGTTCGTGATGATCGGGCTGCTGGTCGACGGCAAGCCGTTGCTGCGCGCCTATTCGATTGCCAGCGCCAACTGGGAGGAGCAGCTGGAGTTCTTCAGCATCAAGGTGCCCGACGGCCCGCTGACCTCGCGCCTGAAGGACATCCGCCCGGGCGACCAGGTGCTGATCGGCCGCAAACCCACCGGCACCCTGCTGATCCACGACCTCCACCCCGGCCGCAACCTCTACCTGCTCGGCACCGGCACGGGGCTTGCCCCGTGGCTTTCGGTGGTCAAGGACCCGGAGACCTACGAGCGCTTCGAGCGCGTGATCGTGTGCCACGGCGTGCGCCACGAGGCCGACCTCGCCTACCGCGACTACTTCACCCGCGAGCTGCCCCAGCACGAGTTCCTCGGCGAGCAGATCCGCGAGAAGCTGCTCTACTTCCCTGCCGTGACCCGCGAGGCGTTCGCGTTCAACGGCCAGGACCACCAGGGCCGGTTGACCGCGCTGATGGACAGCGGCCTGATGATGGAACGGCTGGGCCTGCCCGCGCTGGATGCCGCGCACGACCGTGCGATGGTCTGCGGCAGCCCGCAGATGCTGGCGGACTTCCGCGCGCTGCTGGATGGCCGCGGCTTCACCGCCGCACCGCGCATCGGCGTGCCCGGGCAGTACGTGTTCGAGCGCGCCTTCGTCGAGCGCTGAGCGCGCCACGCACGGCGCGTTCCATGCGTCGTGGGCTTGCGACTACAATTCCGCCACTCGCCAGGAGAGCTCCGCAATGAAGATCGTCGTCGCCGTGGATGGCAGCGAAATCAGCCAGCGTGCCGTCAAGTTCGCGATCAAGCTCGCTCGCGAGAACGAGAAATCGCAGATCACTCTGGTGGCGGTGAGCCCGGAGCTGTTTCCCGGCGTGGAGCGCAAGATCGGCGCCGAGGCCGCTGCGCGCCACCACGCCGACTCGCACGCCTCGATGATGGATGCAGCGGTGAAGACGCTCACTCGCGCCAAGGTCGATTTCAGGGAACGGCGTGAGATCGGCGACATCCCCACCTCCATCGTCGACGCCGCCCGCAAGGCACGCGCGGACGTGATCGTAATGGGCGCGCGCGGCCGGGGTGCGGTGTCGGGGATGCTTCTGGGCTCGGTGTCGGGCAAGGTGCTGGCACAGGCCGACGTGCCGGTGACCATCGTCCGCTGACACCCGGCGCCGGCTGCCCGCGGCCGGCCCGTAAGCGGTGATGCCGGCCCGCCCGTGCCGATGGTCATGGGCGCCGCTCAGGAGCGGTGCGATATTCTTGGCGATTCCGACGTAGCAGGAATCCGCCGCATGAAGCACCCGCTCAGCCTCGCGCTCGCCGCCGCCATCGCCGGTTTTGGCGCCCCCGCGTTCGCCCAGACCGCGCCCGCTCCGCAGGCATCCGCGTCCGAAGCGCAGCAGGCCAACCCGTTCTTCCAGGTCAGCCCGCTCGACCTGCAGTACCCGCAGTTCGACCGCATCCGTGACGAGCACTTCGCGCCGGCCTTCGACGCCGGCATGCGCGAGCACCTGGCCGAGATCGAGCGCATCGCCAACAACCCCGAGGCGCCGACGTTCGAGAACACCATCCTCGAGATGGAAAAGGCCGGCCAGCTGCTTGGGCGCGCCACCCGCGTGTTCTTCAACCTCGTCGGCACCGACACCAACGACGAGCGCAAGCGCCTGCAGGCCGAGTACTCGCCGAAGTTCGCCGCCTACCGCGACGAGATCACCCTGAACCCGAAGCTGTTCGAGCGGATCAGGACGCTGCATGACAACCGCGCCTCGCTGGGCCTCGACGCCCAGGGCACCCGCCTCGTCGAGCGCTACTACAACGACTTCGTGCGCGCCGGTGCGGCGCTGGACGAAGGCCAGAAGGCGCGCCTGAAGGAGATCAACGGCGAGCTCGCCCGCCTCGGCACCACCTTCAGCCAGAACGTGCTGGCCGAGGTGAACGACTCGGCCGTGGTCGTCGACACCCGCGAGGAGCTCGACGGCCTCACCGAGCAGCAGATCACCGCCGCCGCCAACGCCGCCAGGTCGCGCGGGCATGACGGCAAGTACGTGATCACCCTGCTCAACACCACCGGCCAGCCGCCGCTGTCGCAGCTGACCAACCGCGATCTCCGCCAGCGTATCCACGAGGCTTCGGTGGTGCGTGGCGCCCGTGGCAACCAGTGGGACAACCGCGAGATCGTCTCGCAGGTGCTGAAGCTGCGTGCCGAGCGCGCCGGCATGCTGGGTTTCCCGACCACCGCGCACTACGTGCTGGCCGACGAGACCGCGAAGACTCCGGAAGCGGTCAACAACATGCTGCGCCAGCTGGCGCCGCCGGCGGTGGCCAACGCCCGCCGCGAAGCCGCCGAGCTGCAGGCGATGATCGACCAGGAGCAGGCCGCCAAGGGCGAGCCGAGCTTCAAGCTCGAGCCGTGGGACTGGGCCTTCTATTCGGAGAAGGTGCGCCAGGCGAAGTACGACTTCGACGAGTCGCAGCTCAAGCCGTACCTGGAAATGGTGAACGTGCTCGAGAACGGCGTGTTCCACGCCGCCACCGAGTTCTACGGCATCACCTTCAAGCACCGCACCGACCTGCCGCTCTACCACCCCGACACGCGCGTCTACGACGTGTTCGACAAGGACGGCAGCAAGCTCGCGATCTTCATCTTCGACCCGTATGCGCGTGACTCCAAGCGCGGCGGTGCGTGGATGAACTCGTACGTGTCGCAGTCGGCGCTGATGGGCACCAGGCCGGTGGTGGCCAACCACCAGAACATCACCAAGCCGCCGGCGGGCGAGCCGACCCTGCTGACCTGGGACGAGGTCAGCACGATGTTCCACGAGTTCGGCCACGCACTGCACGGCATGTTCTCGGACGTCGAGTACCCCTACTTCTCCGGCACCAGCGTGCCGCGTGACTTCGTGGAGTTCCCTTCGCAGGTCAACGAGATGTGGGCGGACTGGCCGTCGATCCTCGCCAACTACGCCAGGCATTACGAGACCGGCGAGCCGATGCCGCAGGAACTGTTGGACAAGGTGACCGCGGCGGCCCAGTTCAACCAGGGCTTCGCCACCACCGAGTACCTGGGCGCAGCCATGCTCGACCAGTACCTGCACCAGCTGCCGGCGGACCGCCTGCCGGCTCCGGGCGACATCCTTGCCACCGAGGCCACCGCGCTGCGCGAGGCAGGCGTGGACTTCGCCGCGGTGCCACCGCGTTACCGCACCACCTACTTCAGCCACATCATGGGTGGCTATGCGGCGGGCTACTACGCCTACATCTGGTCGGAGGTGCTCGACGCCAACACGGTGAAGTGGATCGAGGACAACGGTGGACTGACCCGCGCCAACGGCGACCGCCTGCGCGCCACCCTGCTCTCGCAGGGCGGCAGCAAGGATGCGCTGCAGCTGTTCCGCGACTTCTCCGGCGCCGAGCCCGACATCCAGCCGCTGCTGGAGAAGCGTGGCCTGGCCGGCTCCGCCGACGACTCCGCCGCGCCGGATGCTGCCGGTACCCCGGAGTCGGGCAACCGGTAACCGGTAGAACGTTTTTCGCCTGATGGCGAGCGAACCGCCCGGAGCGATCCGGGCGGTTTTTTTTCGTCCTTTTCCCGACACCACGTAGATGGCGTCAGGTACCCGCATGCGCCGCTCCGCCGATCGTGCACACGGGAGGCATGGTCCTCGATCTCCACACGGATGTGACGACGCCAAGCATGAGTGCCGTTTGACGGGTGCCGGTGAGGTGCTTCGGCTGGCGTCGCGCTGCCCGTCGCGCGCACCGGGGGGTGTGCTCCCCCGGCCGGAGTCCGCGTCCAGCTACCACGGCCGGCCGCCGGCCATCCATGGCCGGCTGGGAACACACCCCCCGGTGCGCGCGACGGGCACAGACCTTCTTCGGCTTCGGCACGGACAGCAGCGCGCCCGCAACCGCTCGTGCCCTTGTTTGACTCCGCATGGGAATCAACCGCGGCCCAGCCGAAGTGGTCAATTGCCACGCCTGACGCATCGCCGTCGACTTTCTTCCCGACGCGACGACAGGTCGGGGCCCGCCGTGGACGCAGGGGGATGTCCAGAGCCGGCCATGGATGGCCGGCGGCCGGATGTGGGAGCAGGACGCGGAGATATCCGGCTGGGCATCCCCCTGTGGCCGCGGTGGGCCACCCCGGGTTCACCCTGGGCGTCCGTGTCTCCAAATGCGGATCTTTTTCGCGCGCGCGATCACGCACGGCCGCTCCCCCACCCACGGCGCCGCACCGATGCCGCGATCCCTTCGACCCGCTTGCGGTAGGGCCCCGCTACGATGTCGGGATGCAGCCCATGCCCTTCCCTTCTGCCGCCACCGCCGACGACGACGCATCGCGACTCGCCGACTGGCTCTCGCGCCACCGCCGGATCTTCGTGCTCACCGGCGCCGGCTGCAGCACGGCGTCAGGCATCCCCGGCTACCGCGGCGACGACGGCCGATGGACCCGTCCGCCACCGGTGACCTGGCAGGGGTTCACCGGCGATCCCGCGGTGTATCGGCGCTACTGGGCACGGAGTCATGTCGGCTGGCCCCGGTTCGAGCGGGCCCGCCCCAACCAGGCCCACCACGCGCTTGCATTACTGGGCGCCCGCGGGCCGCTGTCGCTGGTGGTCACCCAGAACGTCGACGGCCTGCACCAGCGTGCCGGCAGTGAGGCGGTGATCGACCTGCATGGCCGGCTGGATGCGGTGGTCTGCCTGGGCTGCGGAGTCCGCCGGCCGCGCGCGTCGCTGCAGGAGCAGCTCGATCTCCTCAACCCCGGCTGGTCGCCCGGCCCCGCGGCAGCGGCGCCGGATGGCGATGCCGATATCGCCGAGGAAGCCGAACACGCCTATGTGCCACCGCACTGCCCGGACTGCACCGGCCTGCTGAAGCCGGACGTGGTTTTCTTCGGCGAGAACGTACCCCGGGCCCGTTACCTTGCTGCCTGCGATGCCCTCGAACTGGCGGATGCGATGCTGGTCGCCGGCTCTTCGCTGATGGTCTATTCGGGTTTCCGCTTCGCGCGGATGGCCCACGAGCGCGGGCTGCCGCTTGCGGTTCTCAACCGCGGCGTCACCCGCGCTGACGCCCTTGCCGGCCTGCGCCTCGAGGGCGACCTCGGCAACACGCTGGCGCGGGCGGCACAGCTGCTGGGAGCCGCCTGAGCACCCGCCGGGCATTGCGCAACCCTCAGCGTGGTGCGACGTAGCCACCCGGCACGCCATCGGGCGACAGCACCAGCTGCCACAGCTGCAGCCTGCGCGCACGGAAGCACGCCATGGACCCGGCCAGATAGAACCGCCACATGCGGCGGAACCGTTCGTCGTAGCGCGGTGGCAGGCGTTCCCAGGCCGCCTCCACATTGTCGCGCCAGGCCTGCAGGGTGAGGTCGTAGTCGGCCCCGAAGTTGTGCCAGTCCTCGATCACGAACGCACCTTCGAGCGCCCGCGCGACCTGCGGCGGCGATGGCAGCATCGAGTTCGGGAAGATGTACCTGGCGATCCACGGATCGGTGCGGCGCCGGCTGCGGTTGCTGCCGATGGTGTGCAGCAGGAACAGCCCGTCCGCGGCCAGGCAGCGCCGGGCCACCCGGAAGTAGGTCCGGTAATTGCGCACGCCGACATGCTCGAACATGCCGATCGACACGATGCGGTCGAAGCGTTCGCGCAGGCCACGATAGTCCTGCAGGCGGATCTCCACCGGCAGGCCGGCGCAGGATGCGCGCGCATAGTCGGCCTGCTCACGCGAGATGGTGATGCCCACGCCCTCCACCCCGTAACGTTCGGCCGCGAACTTCAGCATCTCGCCCCAGCCACAGCCAATGTCGAGCAGGCGCATCCCGGGCCGCAGCCCAAGCTTGCGGCAGCACAGGTCGAGCTTGGCCTCCTGCGCGGCATCCAGATCACGGGCGTCGCGCCAGTAGGCACAGCTGTAGACCAGGCGCCGACCCAGCATCGCGGCATAGAGATCATTGCCGAGGTCGTAGTGGCGCTCGCCGACCGCGTAGCTGCGGCGCCCGGCCTGCGGATTGAGCAGCCAGGCATGCAGGGCGTCGACCACGTCCGCGACGCCGTGCACGCGATCGCCCACCCCGCGGCGGACCAGCCGGTGCAGCAGTCCGTCGAGCGAACCGGTGTGCCACCAGCCGTCCATGAAACTCTCGCCGAGGCCAAGCGAACCCTGGGCGAGCACCCGTGCATGGAAGCGCTCGTCATCAACGTGCAGGTCCCAGGGGCGGTTGCCGTCGAGTTGCACATCGGCTTCCGCCAGCAGGGCCTGCACGCGCCGTCTTGAACGGTCGGTGCCCGCCATGGCGAGTCCGCAGCATGCCGGGAGTTCCCGGCCTGGCGAGTCTAGCGCGGCAGTCCCCGCGCGGGACAAGCCGGCGCGGGTCGCGCGTCCCGGTCAGCGCGCGACCGGTCCGGTATCCACCGCGGCGGGCATCGGCGCATCGGCCGAGAACAGCGGGCGGTATGCGGCCGCCAGATGGGGCAACAGCACGTGCGCGGGCACGGTCACGCTCTGGGTGCCATCCGCATACGGCCCGACCTGGTAAGGCGGGAACACGAAGCGCAGTGCCTCGATCCGCCCCTGCGGGTCGAGCACCGGCTCGAACGAGTCGAAGTTGTCGGGCTCGGGGGCGGAGCCGTCGTCGATCATCCGTCCGGCGCTGCGCAGTGCCTCGTGGCGCGCCTCGGGGGACAGCTCCTCGGCATCGATCCGGGTGCCCAGCACCGCATGGAGTTGCTCGCGCGCATAGGCCGAGATCGCGTTCCAGCCCTCCGGGCTTTCCACCAGATCGGCCGCGCGCAGCATCCGCTCCTGCTGCGGCAGCCAGACGAAGCGCTCCACCAGCGGGTTGCCATGCGCGCCACCGGTGTAGCTGCTGCCATCGGCGGCCACTGCCACCAGCTCGGGGGTCTCCACCAGCATCCGGAACTCCAGCGACAGGTCGTAGACCGGCCCTCCGGGGGCTTCGCCCGCACTGCCCGCCGCGTCCACGAGCTCGCTGCGCGCGGCCTGGGCATATCGATGCAGTTCGGCCGCCAGGCCGGGATAGCGACCTGCTTCGACGGGGTAGCTGATGCCGACGATGTAGCGTGGCGTCTGCTCGATGACATCCTCGAGGGCCGGGGGCGGCGGCGGCGGCTCTGCTGCAGCCGCAACCTGCCGCGACGCGTCCGTTCCGGGCGAGGGAACGCTCGCCTCCTCGTTGCGTCCGCATCCGGCCAACGCCAGCACGGCGACGCCGATCCACCAGTGTTTCATCGTCCGCGGTCCCCTGTTCAATGTTGTGGCGAGGCTAAAGGGCGCTGTGTGATGGCCCCATGCAAGCAACCTGCCTGCAATACCCCTGCCATGGCATCCCGAACGTCGCCCACGAAAAAGCCCGGCCGGAGCCGGGCTTTCGATCCTGCCGTGAGGCGGGATTACTCGGGCTGCACTTCGTCAGCCTGCAGACCCTTCTGGCCCTGCACGACCTTGAAGGAGACGCGCTGGCCTTCCTGCAGCGACTTGAAGCCGGTGCCCTGGATCGAACGGAAGTGGACGAACACGTCCTGGCCGCTTTCCGGGGTGATGAAGCCGAAGCCCTTGGCGTCGTTGAACCACTTGACGGTACCGGTCTGACGATCCGACATGGTGTTACTCCTTGAAACAAACAGTTGTTGATGGTTTGACACGACCCGCCGTGGCGGCGTCGAGACTGTCTAGCAAGGGGTAACGCGAAAGCGATGGAGCGGATCGTCCCGGCCAATGGCCGTACAGCTTTGATCTACCGCATCGGAGCCACGATGTACCGTGATCCCGGCCTTGAACAGTTCGCGCACGATACCCTAGTTCGAATCGAAAGTGTGAATGGGCAAACGGCGTTACGACGACCGGTTATCGCCGACCAGAAGGTCGCCATAGGCAGGGTTCCGGCGCACGTAGGAGGCGGTGTACTCGCATTGCGGATCGACCCGTAGACCGGCCTTCCTGGCATGGTCGAGCGCGGCCGCGTTGAGCGTGCCCGCGATGCCGCGGCCGGACAGTGCCTCCGGCACGATCGTGTGCAGGATCACCATGGTGTCGCCATCGCGGCGGTACTCGACATGGGCGGTCCCGCCGTCCATGTCGAGTTCGAACATTCCACGCTGCGGGTCGTGACGGACGTCGGTGGGCGTGGCCATGCTCAGTTTCCGGTGGTGGGCGAACGGCGCGCGTCGCGCTTGCCCTGGTTGATGCGGTCGCGGGTGCTGTTGCTGCCCTGGATGGCCGGGATGCGGGCCTCGGCCTCGTGCAGCTGCTCGGCACGCCGTGCGGCTTCCTCGGACTGGTAGCCGGGGGATCCGGCATCTCCCGCGGTGCCCCCGAGGGTCTCCCAGGACTTCGGCTGGCGCGCCTGCGCCTGCTTGGCTTCCAGCAGTTCGCGGGTGCGCTCCAGCGCCTGCTCCGGGGTCAGCGCCTTCTTTGCTGGGCGCGTTTTCCTGGCGGGGCTCTTCGCTGGCCTGTCCGTGGCCTTGCCAACGGCGGACGCGGCGCTGGCGGCCTTCTTCGCGCGGGCCTTCGGCTGTGTTGCCGACTTCGCTGACGCAGGTCCCGCCTTCGCTACGCTGGCCGGTGCCGCGGCCTTCCGCGTTGCGGCCGATCCGCCGCGCTTCGAAGCCGGTTTGCGCGCCGATGCACTGCTCGCCGCCACCTTCTCCGCTGCCTTCGCCGCCTTGCGATCCTCGCGTTCGACCTGGCGCAGCTGCGCCTCGAAGCGCGAGAGGATGTCCGACAGCAGCGTCGCCTTCTCCTTGCTGCGCTCGTTGGCCATGCCGCTGGTCCCGCGCTTGGCCCCGGTGCGGTCGCGCGATGCCAGCTTCTGCCGCTGGACCAGGTCCCGGGCGCGATCGCGGGCGTCGCGCGCGCGCCTAACGCGCGTGGTCAGCGCCCTGGCATCGAGCTTGCGCAGGGTATTCACTCGGCTGTCGGTGTAGAGCTCCATCTCCTTCTGGTTGAGGAGAGCGGTGGCGTTGGCCCGGGTGATGAGCATTGCAGGTGACTCCACTGTATGGCTGTGCCGGAAGCTTTAGCACAGCGGACTTGCAGCGGAAGTGAGCGGGCCCGCATACGCGCGGGCCGTCGTGCGCGGCGGGCGGCGCTCAGAGGAACGAGGGACTTGCCAGCCGTTCCAGGAAGGCCGGAATCACCCGCGGCTCCATCATCACGGTGAAGAGCACGCCGTAGCCCGCACCCCAGAGATGCGCGCTGTGGTTGATGTTGTCGCCGCCGCGCCGGTCCATCCAGAACGAGTAGCCGACGTACATCACCGCATAGAGGATGGCCGGCATCGGGATGAAGAACACGAAGATCAGCGACCACGGGCTCAGCAGCACGAAGGCGAACAGTACCGCCGACACCGCCCCGGATGCCCCCAGGCTGCGGTAGTGCGGGTCGTGCCGGTGGCGCAGGTACGTCGGCAGGATCGCGACCACGATCGCCGACAGGTAGAACAGCGCGAAGCCCACCGCGCCGATGTAGGGCGCGAACGCGCGCTCGATCATGCCGCCGAAGAAGAACAGCGTGATCATGTTGAACAGCAGGTGGCCCCAGTCGGCATGGATGAAGCCGTGGGTGACCAGGCGGTCGTACTGCTTCTTCCGGTCCACCGCGGGCGGCCAGAGGATCAGCCGCTCGATGAGCCGGGGATTCGCGAACGCCTGCCACGACACCAGCACGGTGACCGCGATCAGCAGCAGGGTGACGGGACCGGAGTTCATCGATCAGGCGATCCGGTAGTTGTCCTGCATCGGGTAGCGCCGTGCGTAGAGTGCAAACGCAAGCGCGGCCACGAACGCGAACGCGGCGAAGAAGAACATCAGGAATGCGTTCTCGCTCAGGCCGGACGAGGCGATCCAGGCGGTCACCGCCTCGTTGCGGACGCCGGCGTTGGTCAGCAGCACCCACAGGCTGCCGAAGGTGCTGGTGAGGTACCAGAACGCCATGATCACGCCCTTCATCGCGTGCGGCGCCTGGCTGTAGGCGAACTCCAGCGCGGTCGCCGACACCAGCACTTCGCCGAAGGTCAGCAGCAGGTACGGCAGGCTCTGCCACGCCAGCGACACTTCCGAGCCGCCGTCGATCCACAGCTGCAGGATGCCGGCCGCAATCCACGACACGCCGGAGATCGCGATGCCCCAACCCATGCGCCGCAGCGCGGTCACCACGAAGCCCATCTTCCGCAGCAGCGGGTAGAGCACGATGTTGTTGAACGGGATCAGCAGCATCACCAGCAGCGGGTTGAGCGCCTGCATCTGCGCGGCGTCCTGGATCAGCCAGCTCGGCCACCAGGCCGCGTCGTGCGGGATCACCATCTCGCGGCCCTGGATGATCCAGGTCGAGGCCTTCTGGTCGAACAGCGACCAGAACGGCGTCACCAGCGCGAACACGATCAGGATGCGAAGCACCGCGCGCACGCCGTCCACCGCGGCGTCGGGATGCGCGCCGCGGGCACGCTCGAGCTGCAACGACGCGCCCCAGCCGCCCAGCGCGATGATCACGCCCAGCGCAAGGCAGGCGGTGATGACGAAGTTGAAGTCGGTCGGCCAGAAACCCACGCCTACCGTGGCCGACAGCGCCCACAGCAGCAGCATCACCACGGCCGACACCATGCCGATCATCGCCACCAGCAGGCCCGGCCGCCCCTGCCCCGGCGCCTGCGCGTGCAGTGCGGACTTGACCACCTCGAGGAACGCATGCGGGTCACGGCCCGACGGCGGCACGTTGACGTACTCGCGGCGGCCCAGCCAGAAGATGAAGGTGGCGATGAACATCAGGATGCCGGGGATGCCGAACGCCACGGCGGGGCCGTAATGGCGCAGGAACAGTGGTGCCAGCAGCGAGGCGAAGAACGAACCGAAGTTGATGATCCAGTAGAACGCGTCGAAGACGACCTTGGCCTTGGACTTGTTGGTCTGGTCGAACTGGTCGCCGCAGAAGCTCACCACCAGCGGCTTGATGCCACCCGACCCCAACGCGATCAGGAACAGGCCGGTATAGAAGCCGGTGGCGTTGTTCTCGAACAGCGCAAGGCACGCATGGCCGGCGCAGTAGATCAGCGAGAACCACAGGATGGTGTGGTACTTGCCGAAGTAGCGGTCGGCCAGCCATCCCCCCAGCAGCGGGAAGAAGTACACGCCGATCACGAACATGTGGAAGATGTCCTTGGCCGCCGCATCGCGTTCACTGCCCGCCGGCAGGTAGGCCAGCAGCACCGAACTGATCAGGAACGGCACCAGGATGTTGCGCATGCCGTAGAAGCTGAAGCGTTCGCAGGCCTCGTTGCCGATGATGTAGCCGATCTGGCGCGGCATGCGGCCGTTTGCGGGGGAAGCGGAAGCGGGAGTCGTGGACATCTTCGGACCGGGTGCGGGCGAAAGCGTTCAAGGGTAGCCGATCGACCCCGCCGCCGGGACCAACGAATGGCACGGCCGATGCGGCCGCGGGGCTCGTTACCATCGGCGGTCCCCTGCCTGTCGAGCCGTCCGCCATGCCGCGTCGCTACCCGCATCGCCTTGCCCTGGCCCTGCTGATCGCCCTGGCCGGCCCCGCGGCCGCGGCCGACCTGACCACGCATGCCGAGCGCAGCGGTTTCGTCGAGACCGGCCGCTACGCCGAGACCATCGCCCTGTGCGACGCCTTCCAGGCCGCATATCCGGACGCCGTGCGCTGCTTCGATTTCGGCACCACCCCGGAAGGCCGGCCGATGAAGGCGCTGGCGGCGTCGCGCAGTGGCGCATTGAGTCCCGATGCCGCGCGCGCCGCCGGCATCCCGGTCGTGCTGATGCAGGGCGGCATCCATGCCGGTGAGATCGACGGCAAGGACGCCGGCTTCCTGGCACTGCGCGAAGCCCTCGACGGCACGGCGGCAAGCGGCACGCTCGAGCAGCTGGTGTGGGTGTTCGTGCCGGTGTTCAACGTCGACGGCCACGAGCGCTTCGGTGCCTGGAACCGGCCCAACCAGCGCGGGCCGCGCGAGATGGGCTGGCGCACCACCGCGCAGAACCTCAACCTCAACCGCGACTACGCCAAGGCCGAGGCGCCGGAGATGCAGGCGATGCTGGCGCTGGTCGAGGCCTGGGACCCGATCGCCTACATCGACCTGCATGCGACCAACGGTGCGCAGTTCGAGCACGACATCTCGATCCAGGTCGAGCCCGTGCACGCCGGCGACGAGGCCCTGCGCGCGGCGGGCCTGCAGCTTCGCGATGGGGTGATGGCTGACCTCGCCGCCCGGGGTTCGCTGCCGTTGCCGTTCTACCCGTCCTTCGTGCGCCACGACGAGCCGGACTCCGGGTTTGTCGACGGAGTGTCGCCGCCGCGCTTCTCCACCGGCTACTTCCTGCTGCGCAACCGGCTGGCGATGCTGGTCGAAACCCATTCCTGGAAGGAGTACCCGGTACGGGTGCGCACCACCCGCAACACCATCGTCTCGGTACTCGAGCACGTGGCCCGCCACGGCCGCGACTGGATGCGCGTGGCCCGCGAAGCCGACCGTCGTGCCGCCGCGCTTGGCGGCCAGGACGTACCGCTCGACTGGCGCGCCACCGACGCCGTGCGCACGATCGACTTCCGCGGCTATGCCTATACCCGCACGCCGTCGGAGGTTTCCGGCGCGCTGATGACCCGCTATGACGAGACCACGCCACAGGTGTGGCAGGTCCCGCTGCGCGACACCCTGGTGCCGGCACGCACCGCGACCGCCCCGCGAGGCGGCTACCTGGTTCCGCCCGCCCAGGCCGCGCGCGTCGAGCACGCCCTGCGGATCCATGGCGTCGAGTACCGCCGTGTCGATCGCGCGCTTGCACGGGCGCCGGTGCAGGTGTTCCGTGCCGACGACATCCGTTTCGCCACCGCGCCCAGCGAAGGCCTGCAGCGGCTGGATCTGGACGGCAGCTGGCGCGACGAGCCGCGCGACCTTCCCGCCGGCGCACTGTTCGTGCCGATCGCACAGCCGAAGGCGCGGCTGGTGATGGCCCTGCTGGAGCCGCAGGCGCCGGATGCACTGGCGGCGTGGGGGGCGTTCAACAACCACTTCGAGCGCAAGGAGTACATGGAGGCCTACGTGGCCGAAGCCGTCGCCCGCGAGATGCTGGAGGCCGACCCCAACGTGCGCGCGGTCTTCGAACAGCGGCTGCGCGAGGACCAGGCGTTTGCCGCCGATCCACGCGCGCGGCTGGACTTCTTCTATCGCCGCCACAGCGCCTGGGACGAACGCTTCGGGCTGTACCCGGTCTACCGGATCGACGCCGCGCCATGAGCCGCGGCCTGCGCACGCTGCTGGCAGCCGCGTGCATGGCGCTGGCCGCGTGCGTACCGGCATGGAGCGACCTGCCCGCGCCCGACACACCGGCGCTGCGCGTGGTCACCCTCAACCTGTATCACGACCGCGACCACTGGCCGCGCCGCCGTGCTCTGGTGATCGGCGGCCTGCGGGCGCTGGATGCCGACGTGATCGCGCTGCAGGAAGTGCTGCAGAAGGAAGGCCTGCCTAACCAGGCCGAGGACATCGGCGCGGCGCTCGGCTACAGCGTCCACTTCGTTTCCACCGACCCGCCGGAACAGGCGCACCGCTACGGCAACGCGCTGCTGTCCCGGCTGCCGGTGCTGGCGAGCAGCCAGGCCAGGCTGCAGCCGCTGGACGATTCGCGCACCGTCGCCCACCTGCGCGTCGCGGTGGGCGGCCAGGCGGTCGACGTGTTCAACACCCACCTGCACTGGACCGACGATGGCGGGGCGATCCGCGCGCGCCAGCTCGGCGACGTGCTGGCGCATGTCGAGCGGAACGGCCCGTCCGCCAGCGTGCTGGTGGGCGACCTCAATGCGGAAGCCGACGCCCCGGAGCTGCACGCGCTGGCCACGGCCGGCTTCGTCGACGCGCCGGCAATGGTAGACCCGGCCATGACCACGCTCAGCACGCTCAACCCGCACTACTTCGGGCACGGGCGACGCATCGACCATGTGTTCGCGCGTGGCACCGGGCTGCGCCCGCTCGCGGCACGGCGGGTGCTGGATGAACCCGGTGCCGATGGCACCTGGCCGTCCGACCACTTCGGCGTGCTGGTGGACTTTGCGATCGCGCGTTGATCCCGGGGTCATGGCCGCGGCGCTAGCCTCGCGGCTGGCCTTCCGGATCACCACCATGCGCCCTGCCCTGCTGCCCGCCCTGCTCGCCGCGTTCGCGCTGTCCGGGTGCGCGGCGACGCCGCGCCCTGCCGCCGACGCCGTGGTGGAGGGCCGTGCCACGTTCCACGAGAAGCTGCTGATGCCCCCCGGGTCGGTGCTGGCGGTGGAACTGGTCGACATCGCACGCGGCAACGCGGTGCTGGCACGCGAGGAGTTCGCGTCGCTGCCCGGGCCGCCCTACGCGTTCGCGATGCGCTACGCGGCGGCGGACGTGCCCGAAGGCGCCGAACTCGGCGTGCGTGCGGCGTTGTCGACCCCGGACGGCGAACGCATGTTCGCGACGCCCCGGCCGGTGCCGGTCATGGCCGGGCGCACGCAGCCGTTCGAGTTCCGGATGCTGCGCACGCAGTAGTACGGCCTGCGCTGTCGCAGCGTCGACTGCAGTCCGACGACGCAGCGGTCGTGCGCCGGCGGCTCAGCCCTCGAGTTCACCCCAGCGCCGGTAGGCCTCCTCGAGTTCCGCCTGCACGCGTGCCAGTGCATCGCCATGCGCGGCGATGGCCGCGCCATCGCGCTGGAAGAACGCCGGATCGCCCATTTCCGCGGTCATCGCCGCCTGTCGTGCCTCCAGCGCTTCGATCCGTGCCGGCAGTTCCTCGAGCTCGCGTGCTTCCCTGAAGCCCAGTTTGCGCCGCAGCGGTGCCTGCTTCGCCGGCGGCGCCGTGCTGGCAGATGCATCGACGCCCTTCGCCGGCGCCGGGCGTGCACCCGCCTGCGCAACGGCGCGCTGCCGCAGCCAGTCGGAATAGCCGCCGACGTATTCGCCCACGCGGCCCTCGCCCTCCATCACCAGCGTCGAGGTCACCACGTTGTCGAGGAAGTCGCGGTCGTGGCTGACCAGCAGCAGGGTGCCGCTGTAGTCCATCAGCAGCTCTTCCAGCAGTTCCAGCGTCTCCACGTCGAGATCGTTGGTGGGCTCGTCCATCACCAGCAGGTTGGCGGGCTGGGCGAACAGCTTTGCCAGCAGCAGCCGGTTGCGCTCGCCGCCGGACAGCCGGGTGATCGGCGCTCGCGCGCGCTCCGGGGTGAACAGGAAATCCTGCAGATACCCGATGGCGTGCTTGCGCGCGCCGTTGATCTCGACGAACTCGCGGCCCTCGGCGACGTTCTCCAGCGCGTTCCAGTCCTCGCGCAGGGTCGAGCGGTACTGGTCGAAGTAGGCCACGTCCAGCTGGGTGCCGATGCGGATCTCGCCCTGCTGCGGCTGCAGCTGGCCCAGCAGCAGGCGCAGCAGCGTGGTCTTGCCGGACCCGTTGGGGCCGACCAGGCCGATGCGGTCGCCACGCAGGATGGTGGTCGAGAAGCCGCTCAGCAGCGGCGTGCCGTTGGCGAAGGCGAACGACACGTCGCGTGCCTCCACCACCTTGCGACCGGATGCCCCGCCCTGGCTGGCCTGCATGCGCACGTTGCCGGTCTGTTCGCGGCGCGCGGCCCGTTCGTTGCGCATCGCCTTCAACCGGCGCACGCGACCCTCGTCGCGGGTACGGCGGGCCTTGATGCCCTGCCGGATCCACGCCTCTTCCTGCGCCAGCAGCTTGTCGAAGCGCGCGTTCTCCTGCGCCTCGGCGTTCAGGCGCTCCTCGCGGCGACGCTGGTAGTTGGCCCAGTCGCCGGGCCAGCTGGTGACCCTGCCGCGGTCGATCTCGACGATGCGGGTGGCCAGCGCACGCAGGAAGCGGCGGTCATGGGTGACGAACACCAGCGCACCGCGCCACTCCAGCAGGAACTGCTCCAGCCAGTCGATGGCGGCGATGTCGAGGTGGTTGGTCGGCTCGTCGAGCAGCAGCAGGTCCGGGGCCGATACCAGCGCACGCGCCAGCAGTACGCGCCGCTTGAGCCCGCCCGACAGCGCCGAGAAGGCGGCGTCGCCATCCAGCGACAGCCGCAACAGCGTGTCCTCGACGCGGCGGTCGACTTCCCAGGCGCCGGCCGCTTCGATGCGCGCCTGCACGGCGGCGAACGCATCGGCATTGAAGGTTTCCGCATGCGCCAGCCGGTGGTATTCGGCCAGCAACGCGCCCTCCTCGCCCATGCCAGCGGCGACCACGTCGAACACGCTGCCACCGGCGCCGGCCGGTACTTCCTGTTCAAGACGCGCGACACGCAGGTTGTCCTGGCGGCGGATCTGCCCGTCCTCCGGCTCGATCTCGCCGGCCAGCACGCGCAGCAGGGTCGATTTTCCGGCGCCGTTGCGGCCGATCAGCGCGATGCGCTCGCCGGGCTCGATGGACAGGTCCGCGCGCTCGAGCAGCGGAGGACCGCCGACGCCGACGTCGACGCCGTTGAGGGAGATCAGGGGCATGCGCGCAGTTTAACCGAGCGTTCGCGTCGCTCCGGTTCCCTGGCGTCCTCGCGACCCACCCCGGGGAACGTCGTTGCATGACGCAGGTCCCGATCCCGCGCAGCCGGCCGCCGCGCTTAGGGCGGCCCCTAGTTGGCCCCGCGTCCGAGGTCCGGTATCAAGTCCGCAACCGGGATCGCGCGCACCCGCAGACGACCCGCCGGAACGGAGGTTTCGCCCATGAACATGGCCATTTCCGCCGCCAGCCAGCAGTCCTCGTTCGTGCCGCCGCCCGGCGGGCGCTCGCACACCGTCGTGTTCGGCGACACCCTGTGGGGCATCGCCTCGCACTACGGCGTCGCCCTGCAGAAGCTGATCGCGGAGAACCCGCAGATCCTCAATCCCGATCTCATCTACCCGGGCGACCGGGTCGCGCTGCCCGATGCCGCGTCCGGCGAGTCCGGTGCCGGCCCGGCCACCCCGTCCGGCGCCCCGGCCTCGGAAGGCAGCGGCGGGCCGGCGCAGGTCGCGGCGTCCCCGGGCGCGGGCGCGAACGGCGGCGTGAGCGCGGAACAGCTGATGCAGATCGTGCCGCAGCTCGACGCCGGCCAGGCGCCGGCGATCGCCAGTCATCTCAACCAGGCCATGGCCGAGGCCAACATCGATACGCCGCAGCGCCAGGCGATGTTCATCGCGCAGCTGGCCCACGAGAGCGGCGGCTTCCGCTACATGGAGGAGATCGCCAGCGGCGCCGCCTACGAGGGCCGGGCGGACCTCGGCAACACCCAGCCCGGCGACGGCGTGCGCTACAAGGGCCGCGGCTACATCCAGGTGACCGGTCGCCACAACTACGGCGAGGCCGGGCGGGCGCTGGGGCTGGACCTGATCAACAACCCGCAGCTGGCCGCGCAGCCCGAGAACGCCGCGCGCATCGCCGCCTGGTACTGGGGCAGCCGCAGCATCAACGATGCCGCCGACGCCGGCGATTTCGTCCGCGCCACGCGCCTGATCAACGGCGGCACCAACGGCCTCGCCGACCGGCAGAGCTACTACGCGCGCGCGCAGGCAGCGCTGGGCGGCTGACCGCCCGCGCCGCCGATCGGCCGGCCCGGGCCCGGTGCCGAAAAGCCGCCCTCAGGGAATCTCGAAGCCCTCGGGGTCGTCCGGCAGGCCCGCACGCGCGAACAGCGCCGGGCCCAGCTCGGATTCCACCTCGCCCTCGCACTCGATCGCGCGCTCCACCCGCTCGCCCGCCCGTACCTGCACGCCGGCCTTCTCCCAGCCACGGCCGATGCCGGTGTAGACGGTATACGTCTCGCCCTGCCGGTCGAAGCGCACGAACGCGCCGCCGCCGCCCGAATACATCAGCGTGCCCGAGCGGAACGCCCGCGCGGCCGGTTCGTCGGCCGCGGGATGCTCGACCTGCCAGCGTCCCGTCTCCCGGTAGCGAAGGTGGCCGGCGTCGGCCGACAGCGCCTCCGACGCGCAGATCGCGACCTCGCCGCCCCCGGCGCCGCGGCAGGCGAAGACCGTGTCCTCGCCCGCCCGGCAAGCGGCGGCCGCGTCGGGCCGGGACGCCGTGGCGGCGGTCTCCGTGCAGGCGACCAGCCACAGCGTGCATGCGAGAGGAAGGACGGACTTCACGGCGGACACCTCGCGAACGTCGGGACGGCCAGCATGCCACGCGCCGGAACTCCAGTCGCGGCCGCGACGCGCGTGGCGGCGGTCACGAACTGCACGACAGCATCGAACAGCCGGCGCGCTCGCGCGCCCAGTCCGGCCGCTTGCGCGCGTACGCCTCGCGGCCGGGCTGGTCCTCGCAGGGCCGTCGCAGCACGTCCTGCAGCGCGCGCAGCGGCGCCAGGTCGCCCGCGGTCGCGGCATCGATGGCCTCCTGCAGCAGCCAGTTGCGCGGCACATAGCGCGGGTTGGCCCGGCGCATGCGCGCGCGCCGCTGCGCCGGGTCGAGCGGATCGCGCGCCACGCGGGCGGCG
>NWQL01000002.1:41207-126777 GCA_002798175.1 Lysobacteraceae bacterium NML91-0213
CCGGTGGCGCGTCGGCGTCGCGCTCGCCCAGGGCGCGGTAGAACAGCGTCATGTCGGCCTCGAAGTCCTGCAGCAGCGCCAGCAGGTCCTGCAGCAGCGGCGCGTCGTCCTCCTCCAGCCGCGCGAGGCCGAGCTTGCGCGCCTGCGCGGCGCGATCGGCCTCGACGAAGGCGCGGGCGTAGGCGTCCAGCCCGGCCTGCAGCGGCGCGGCGTCGTCGAACACCGGCGACAGCGCCTCCGCCAGCCGGCCGAGGTTCCAGTGCGCGATGCGCGGCTGCCAGCCGAAGCGGTAGCGCCGGCCCTGCGCGTCGGTGGCGTTGGGCGTCCAGTCCGGGTCGTAGGGTTCGATCCAGCCGTACGGCCCGTAGTCGATGGTCAGGCCGAGGATCGACATGTTGTCGGTGTTCATCACCCCGTGCACGAAACCCACGCGCATCCACTCCGCCATCAGGGTCGCGGTGCGGGTGCAGACCTCGGCGAACCAGTCCGCGTCGCGCGCCGGGCCGTGCAGGTGCGGGAAGTCGCGCGCGACGGTGAAGTCCACCAGCCGCCGCAGCAGGTCGAGGTCGCCGCGCGCATACGGCAGCTCGAACGTGCCGAAGCGCACGAACGACGGCGCGACCCGGCAGACCACGGCGCCGGGCTCGGCCTGCGGGCGCCCGTCGTAGAACATGTCGCGCACCACGGCCTCGCCGGTGGCCACGAGGCTCAGCGCGCGCGTGGTCGGCACGCCGAGGTGGTGCATGGCCTCGCTGCACACGAACTCGCGCAGCGACGAGCGCAGCACGGCGCGGCCGTCGGCAGTGCGCGAGTACGGCGTCGGCCCGGCGCCCTTGAGCTGCAGCTCGTGGCGCATGCCGTCGCGTCCGATCACCTCGCCGAGCGCGATGGCGCGGCCATCGCCCAGCTGCCCCGCCCAATGGCCGAACTGGTGGCCGCCGTAATTCGCCGCATAGGTCTGCATGCCCGGCAGCAGCGCGTTGCCGGCGAACACCTCGGCGAAGGCGGGGTCGAGCACGTCACGCGGCGAGAAACCGATCGCCTCGGCTACCTCCGGCGACCACGCCAGCAGCTGCGGCTTCGCCACCGGCGTCGGCGCGACCCGCGACCAGGCGGCGTCCTCGACCTGGCGGATGCCGGGTGCCTGCGAAGGATCACCGGGGAGCTCGCGAAGGAACGCGTTGTCGAACTGCAGTACGGTCTCGGTCATGCGACAAGGGTAGACACGCCGCGATGACGGCCGCGCCGACACCATGACGGTGCGCGCGGGCCACTGCGCGCGCTGAACAGGATGTGGAAGGGCGTGGGACGTGATGGAGCCGTGCCGTAGACTACCCGGTTCCCCACGAAGCGCCCTCACCGGTGCGAGAGACCGCGATGAGCGCAAACGACACAGAGACCACCCCGACCTTCGCCGACCTTGGCCTGCCCGATACCCTGCTGCAGGCCCTGACCGCGGTCGGCTACGAAACCCCTTCGCCGATCCAGGCTGCCACGATCCCGCCATTGCTGCAGGGCCGCGACGTGCTCGGCCAGGCGCAGACCGGCACCGGCAAGACCGCGGCATTCGCGCTGCCGGCGCTGGCGCGCATCGACCCCGCGCAGCGCAAGCCGCAGGTGCTGGTGCTGGCGCCGACCCGCGAACTCGCCATCCAGGTCGCCGAGGCATTCCAGAAGTACGCCTCGCATCTGCCCGGCTTCCAGGTGCTGCCGATCTACGGCGGCCAGGGCTACGCACCGCAGCTCGCGGCGCTGCGGCGCGGCGTGCAGGTCGTCGTCGGCACGCCGGGCCGGGTCATCGACCATCTCAACCGCGGCACCCTGGACCTGTCCGAGCTGCGCTGCCTGGTGCTCGACGAGGCCGACGAGATGCTGCGGATGGGGTTCATCGACGACGTCGAGGCGGTGCTGAAGAAGACCCCGGAAACCCGTCAGGTGGCGCTGTTCTCGGCCACGATGCCGACGCAGATCGCGCGGATCGCGCAGACTTACCTGCGTGATCCGGTCGAGATCGCGATCAAGGCCAGCACCACCACCACCAAGAACACGCGCCAGCGCTACTGGATGGTCAGCGGCGTGCACAAGCTCGACGCCATGACCCGCATCCTCGAAGCCGAGCCGTTCGATGCGATGATCGTGTTCGCGCGCACCAAGCTTGCGACCGAGGAGCTGGCGGACAAGCTCGCGGCACGCGGGCTGGCAGCCGCCGCGATCAACGGCGACATCGAGCAGAAGCAGCGCGAGCGCATCATCCAGCAGCTCAAGGACGGCCGCATCGACGTGCTGGTCGCCACCGACGTGGCCGCGCGGGGGCTGGACGTGGAGCGCATCAGCCACGTGCTGAACTACGACATCCCCTACGACACCGAAAGCTACGTGCATCGCATCGGCCGCACCGGCCGTGCCGGGCGTGCCGGCGAGGCGATCCTGTTCGTCAGCCCGCGCGAGCGCGGGATGCTGCGCTCGATCGAGCGCGCCACCCGGCAGCCGATCGAACAGATGGAACTTCCCAGCGTCGAGACCGTGAACGCACGCCGGGTTGCGAAGTTCCTCGATCGCATCGGTGACGGCCTGCAGCACCCGCAGCACGGCATGTTCCGCGAGCTGGTGGAGACCTACGAGCGCGAGCACAACGTGCCGGCGGTGGAGATCGCCGCCGCGCTCGCCGCGCTGCTGCAGGGCGACACCCCGCTGCTGCTGGACCCGCCGCGCGAGCGCCCGAAGTTCGAGCCGCGCGGCAACGACGGCGAGCGCCATTTCGAGCGTCCCGAGCGCGCCGACCGGGGGCCACGCCGCACCGCCGACGACGCCGCGCCCCGCGAGCCGCGCCCGCAGCGCGTGCAGGGCCCGGAGTCCGGCATGGAGACGTTCCGCATCGAGGTCGGCCACGCCCACGGCGTGCAGCCGGGCAACATCGTCGGCGCGATCGCCAACGAGGCGGACCTCGAAAGCCGCTATATCGGCCGCATCGACATCCGCGACGACTACACCCTGGTGGACCTGCCCGACGGCATGCCGCGCGAGGTGCTGGAGCATCTCAAGCGCGTGCGCGTGGCCGGCCAGCAGCTGAGGATGCGCCGCGCCGAGGCCGCCGATACCGAGGCACCCGTGCGTCGTCCCGGTGGCTTCAAGCGTCCGGGTGCGCCGGGGGGCTTCCGCAAGGGTCCGCCGGGCGGTTTCAAGGGCGGTCCGCGCAAGCCGCCGCGTCGCGAGAGCTGAGGCGAAGGCCGGTCAGCACGCGCCTGCCGGTTCGCCCTGCGCCTCGTCGCAGGGCACCGGCAACGGGTCGGCCGGCGCATCCACCGTCGGCACCACGCGCTCGGCGATCGCATCGGCCACGCCTTCGACCACGCGCTGGCGCATGTGGGCGGTGTCCGGCACCCGCAGGCCGTCCGGCCCCAGCGCGTCGGTGTCGGGCCCCAGCACCCAGAGGATTTCGGTCGGCGGCGGCCAGTCCAGGTGCGGCGCCACCAGCGCGTAGGCGATCACGATCGCGACCACGAACAGCGCCAGCTTCAGCACCACGCCCACCAGCTTGAAGCCGAGATACAGCGCCAGCACCAGCAGGATGATGCCGATCCAGCTCATGCGGCGTCGACCTCCGGATCGGCAAGCGCCACCAGTTCCGGGTCCAGGGCCACGCGTTCGTCGAACACGAAGCAACGACCCTCGTACCCAGCGCCGCCGACGCGCTCGAAGTAGCCAAGGATGCCGCCGTCGAGCTGCAGCACGTTGTCCATGCCCTGGGCACGCATCCACAGCGCCGCCTTCTCGCAGCGGATGCCGCCGGTGCAGAAGCTGACCACGGTCGCATCGGCGAGCCGGTCGCGCTGTGCGGCGACGGCGTCGGGAAGATCGGTGAAGTTGTCGATCGGCAGGGTCAGCGCACCGGCGAAGGTGCCGTAGGCGACCTCCTCGCGGTTGCGTGTGTCGAGCATCACCACCCGCCGGCCGCCGTCGTCATGGCCCTGCTGCAACCAGCGCGCGAGCACCTCGGGTGCAACGGTCGGCGCGCGGCCTTCGAGCGGCGACGCGTCCTCGCGGCGGAACGCGATGATCTCCCGCTTGACCTTGACCCTGAGCCGCGCGAACGGCTGTCGCTGGCTATGGCTGGACTTGACCTCGATGCCGGCAAAGCGCGCATCGCGTCGCAGCCAGGCGAGGAATCCATCGATGCCGGCGCGACCGCCGGCCAGGAAGAGGTTGAGGCCTTCCCTCGCCACCAGCACGCTGCCGAGCAGGGCGTGGTCGCGGGCGACCGGTTCGATGGCGTCGGCAAGCGCCTGTGGATCATCCACGGGCACGAAACAGTAGGCGGCGATGCTGGTGTACATGCCTGCATTCTACGCGGCACGCCCGTGGGCTCCGACGCCCCATCCGGCGCGTTCATTCCGCCTTCGGCTGGCCTCGCGCGTCGAGTTGCGCCGTCGCCCACATGTTGTCGACCAGGTTGGGATAGCGACGGCCCGCCTCGCGCGCGCGCGCCTGCGCGGCCTGCTTCTGCGCAGTGGTCAGCGGGGTCCTCGCCGCGGCGGGCTTCGGGTTGCCCTTCTGCCACGGCTTCGGACGCGATTTCGGATCGTTGAGGACGCGGCGCATGCGCAGCCCCGGATGAGGACGGCGACCGAGCTTTCCCGGGTCGCCGTCTGCGGAGGGTGACGCGCTGCGTCGCTCAGGGTGCCGCTGGCTCCACGTGGTCGCGCACCCAGCGGTCGAACAGGCGTACGCCGAACGCGGTGGCGCCGGCCGGGGTGGTGGCGGTGCCTCCGGTCTCGATCCAGGCCATGCCGGCGATGTCGATATGCGCCCAGGGCGTGGCCCTGTCGACCCACTCGCCGATGAAATGCGCCGCGGTGCCGGAGCCCGGGCGGCCGCCACCATTGCGCATGTCGGCGATCGGCGACTCCAGCATCTTTCCGTAGCCGGGGTGCATCGGCATGCGCCACAGCGCGTCGCCCGAGGCCTCGCCTGCAGCCAGCAGCTGGTTGGCGAGGGCGTCATGGCGGCTGAAGAGGCCAGCGTAATCGCCGCCCAGCGCGGTGACGATGGCACCGGTCAGGGTGGCGATGTCGATGATCGCGCGCGGGCGATGGCGGTCCTGCACGTACCAGATCGCGTCGACCAGCACCATGCGCCCTTCCGCATCGGTGCTCATGACCTCGAAGGTCTGGCCGGACGCGGTGCGGATGACATCGCCCGGACGGGTGGCCGTGCCAGACGGCATGTTCTCGGCGAGCGCGGCCACCGCGACCGCATTGACCGGCGCGCGGCGACCGGCAAGGCCGAGCACCGCGCCCACCGACGAGGCGGCTCCGGCCATGTCGTACTTCATGCGCCACATGCCGTCGCTGCCCTTGATCGACAGGCCGCCGGAATCGAAGGTGATGCCCTTGCCGACGAACGCCACCGGCGCCTCGCCGCGGGTGCCGCCGTCATAGCGCACCACCAGCAGCCGTGGCGGGCGTGCGCTGCCCTGCCCGACCGCGAGGATGCCGCCCATGCCCAGCCGTTCCATTGCCGGCACGTCGAGCACTTCAATGGTGACGCCCTGCATGCCGCCGAATGCCTCGCGGGTGCGACGCACGAATTCCTCGGGATACAGCGCGCTCGCCGGCTCGGTCACCAGGTCACGCGCGAACGTCACGCCGTGCGCGACCGGCGCCCAGTCGCGCTGGAAGGTACCGGCCGCGGCAACGCCATCGCGGGTACGCACCACCAGCGTGCCTTCGCCGGCACGCGGGCCGGTGTCCTCGTCGCGCTGCGAACGGTAGCGGTCGAAGCGGTAACCGCCCAGCGCCGCGCCGAACGCCAGCTGCTGCGCGGCGCCGGCTTCTTCGCCGTGCCACAGCAGTTCCACCGACGGCGCCGTGCTGCCGGCAGCGAAGCGGCCGACGCGGCCGCCGGCATCCTCGAGCGTGCGCGCGGAGCTCGCATTGGCGCCCACGCCGACCACCAGTACGCGGTCGAACGGCGCAAGGCCCGGCAGGTCGAGCTGGGTGTCGGCGCCGCCCTTGTAGCCGGCCGCCGCCACCGCGCGCGAGAGCGCACCGCCGGTCGCCGCGTCCACATCGGCAAAGGCGCCGGTCTGCGCGCCCTCGCCACGCATCGGCACCGCGATCGTGCCGGCCGCGGGCACCGCATAGGCATCGAAGCGGATCTCGCGCTGCGCGGCAGCAGGCAGGGCAAGACACGAGAGCAGCAACGCCAGCAGCAGGCGCCGCAGCAGGAATGATCGGAACATGTGGACTCCAGACAAACGGACGGGGCGGCCATCAAGGGCCGCCCCGGACCATAAGGAAGATGTCGCCCGCAGCCGACTGCCGATGGTCACGGGCCCGCGGGCCGCGCGCGACTCAGCGGCGTGCGTAGTACGAGGACGACGCGCAGACGGTCACGTCGGCCGCACTGGGCGCTGGCATGTCCTGCCCACGCAGGCCCATCAGGCGTACGACGTCGTGGTCGCCCTCGGCGATCTTGGTGATGGCGAGGTAGCCGGTCTTCATGTCGCGGCAGATGGCATTGCCCGGGGTCCGCGTGGGCCAGGTCTCGCTGACCACCCGACGCAACTCGACCGGATGTTCGGTGCCGATCATCATCGCGTCCGCATACCGCTGGCCCGGCAGGAACTCGTTGCCGCCGCGCAGGATCGCGATGCGCTCGGTGATGAATTCGGCACCGTTCTCGCCCACGATGCGCGAGCCTTCGATCGTGATGCGGCCGGTCACCGATTCCGCGATCGGGTTGCCGGTCTCGAACAGGCCCAGGGCCACCGGATGCAGCATCGGCGGCGCCGCGCGCGAACCGGGGCGCAGTTGCGGGTCGTGACTGGGAACATCGGCCGGCGCTGGCGCGGCGGTCACCACGACGGGCGCGGTGGTGGACGTGTGCGCCGGGCTCCCGGGGAGTTCCTGGCAGGCGGCCAGTCCGGTCGCCGCGAGGGCGACGAACAGCAGGCGGATGGGACGCGAGGTCATCTTCAGCTCCATGAAACCTGCGCGCATTATCCGGCGTCATCCGACGCAGATGTTCATATTCCGTAAGCCCGACATCCGCAGTGTCGGGACTGCGACACGCTGCTCAGGGCGATTCGTACTCCAGGACCTCGCAGACCTCGACGTCGTCGGCCCCTGCGGCAGGCATCGAGTCACTTTTCAGGCCGGCCAGCCGCACGACCTGTCGATCGCCCTCGTTGACCATCACCAAGGCGATGTAGGCGGCCTCGCCTGCTGTGCACAGCGGCACTGCCGCGGGTGTACCGGCAGGGCCGGAGGGGGTGTCCTGCCGGTCTGCATCGGCGGCGGTGGCATCGACGGGCGCCGGGTACACCCGGCGCAGCTCGACCGGCTGCTCGGCGCCCACCATCAGCAGGCTGGAATAGCGTTCGCCGGCGCGGTACTGGTCGTCACCGCGGACGATGGCAATGCGCTCGGTGCTGAGCGCACTGCCAAGTTCGGCCGAGATCGCATGGTCATCGATCTCGATCGCCCCGGTGGCGCGGGTGGCGCGCTCGCCGCGCGGCTGGAAGCGGCCATTCACCAGCGCCTGCAGTTCCGGCGGCGCGGCGCGTTCGTGGCGACGGACCGTCGGGTCGTTGGATTGCACGCGGTCGGCGGACGGCGTGGCGGCGGACGGCAGCGACGCTTGCGACGGTTCGGATGCGCGGTCGCCGCAGCCGGCAAGTGCCGACGCCGCGATCGCGGCTGCGAGGACGGGAAACAGGGTCGATTTCATCATTGCTCCGCGGGCGATCGGCGCCCCGATCATAGGATTCCGGCATTTACCCGATGTGAGCGCAAGGCGGCTGGCGTGGCAGCGCCGCATCAGCGCCAGAGCAGATATCCCGGCAACGCCATCAGCGCCAGCAACGCCAGGATCGCCACCACCCGCACCAGCACCCAGCCGGGGCGTTCGCGCAGCATGTCGGCGAAGGTCTCGTGCTCGCCGCGCGCCCGCGCCTGCGCCAGCCCGGCGCGCACCCGCTCGCGCAGGTCCTGCTGGTAGCCGTCCATCAGCCGCCGCGCCTGCGGATAGTCCTGGTCGTGCTTGACCCAGATCGCACCGCCGGTGATGCCGAGCGGGCCGGGCCGGGTCTGGTACCAGGCGATGCGATGCGCATCGAGGAAGGCGCGGACGCCGTCGGCTTCCTCGTCCGGAACGTTACGCAGGTGCAGCAGGACCTTGGACATCGGGGGAACCGGACAACGGAGGCAGCCGCGATTCTACCGGCGCGCCGCAGACCACAACGCGGACGGCCCGCCCGACGAACCGGACGGGCCGCGAAGTGGTGCGACTCCCGGGATCAGGAAGCGCCCTTCATCGCGTGCTTGCGGGCGCGCATGAGGTCATGGCAGGCGCGCACCTCGGGCATCAGGCGGGTGACAACGTCGCGGGCGGCTGCCGGGGTCTTCTCATCCTTCACCGCATCCTCGAACGCGTGCAGCAGGCGGTCTTCCGATTCCTCGAGCTCGGCGACGTAGCTGTATTCCTTGTCGCCCAGCGCGGCACGCACGCGGGCGTACATCTCCTGCATCGAGCCGCGCAGCGTGCCGGAGCTTTCCGGGTCGCCACCCATCGCCTGCACGGCGGCACCCAGCTCCGCGATGATGGTTGCCTTGGTGCTGGCGACGCGGGTGAACAGCGACTTCAGTTCGACATCATCGATGCGCGTGGACGCATCCTGGTAGAACTCCTGGCCATCGCGGGCGATTGCGATCAGGTCGTTCAGCGTCTCGGTGGTCCGGCTTTGCTGGCTCATGGTGTCTCCTGGTCATCGTGGGGGAGGCGGGCGGGCCGGCGGGGGTATCCGGCGGTCCAGCACCCGCGGCGCAATCGGATCCGGCGCAGGGGCGCCGCGGATCGATGCGGCATGAACAGGCTAGCCAAGCACGGCTCAAAGCCATGTGAGCCATGCCCTCCGATGATCGATGGGGCGGCTGCGCATCGACGGCCTGTCGGCGCGGGCGCGGCAGCAGCAGTCAGCCCACGCAAAAAGGCAGGGCCGGCATCGCTGCCGGCCCTGCGTCCGCATCGTGCCGCGTCAGTGCGCGGAATCGGGAAGCGCGTAGTCGAGCTGGTAGGCCGGCGGCTCGCCGCCCGGCCCGGTGAGGTAATGCTCCATCCACTGCATCAGCCGCATCGCGTAATCCCAGCGCGACGCGGCGCGCTGGTTGCCGTGCCCCTCGCCGGGATACAGCACCAGCCGCACCGGTGCCTGCCCGGCCAGCTGCAGGTAGCGGTACATCATGTAGGACTGCATCACCGGCACCCGCGGATCGGCCTCGCCGTGCAGGATCAGCGTCGGCGTGCGCGATTTGTGCGCGTGGGTGATCGGGCTGGTCTGGCGATACATTTCCGGGTTCTCCCAAGGGAACGCGCCCATGTGCACCAGGTACTGCTCCTGCGGGATGTCGCCGGTGGTGACCAGGCTGGCCTGGTCGGAAATGCCGACGAACATCACCGAGGCCGCGAAGCGCTCGCTGTAGTACGTGGCGCCCCAGGCACTCGCGTAGCCGCCATAGGACCCGCCGGTGATGCCGACGCGGTCGCGGTCGACCAGACCGGTCTCCACCAGATGGTCGACGCCATCGACGAGGTCGTCGAACTCCTCCATGCCGGGCCGGCCGTAGCCCGCCTTCGAGAACTCCACCCCACGCCCGGTGCTGCTGCGGTAGTTGGGGAAGAAGCTGGCGAAACCGCGCGCGGCGGCCACCTGCGCCGGCTGCGAATAGCCGGTGAGCCAGCCGTTGGAGTAGTGCGACTCCGGCCCGCCGTGCACCACCAGGATCAGCGGCACGCGCTGGTTGCCGCGGCGCTCGAGCGGATGCACCAGCATCCCCTCGATCTCGAGTCCATCGCGGGCGCGATAGCGCACCACTTCCTGGCGGGCGAGGCGCACGTCGGCCAGCCATGGGTTGCTGTCGGTCAGCCGCGTCGGCGCGGCCCCATCGCGGCCGAAGAAGAACACCTCCTGCGGATGCCGCGGGGAATGCCCGACCAGCGCGAGGTCGCCGCTGTCGCGCGCCACGCTGAGCCCGCCCCACACCGGGCCTTCGGCGGCGAGCAGGGTCTGCTGGTCGTTGCCGTCGACCGCGATCTCGCCGATCCGGGTCTGTACGCCCTCCTGGCTCAGGAAAAGCACGCGGCCGTTGTCGCGCCAGCCCACGTGCGAGACATGCCCCGGCAGGCCGGGCAGCAGGTCGCGCTGCGCGCCACCGTCCTTGCCGACGACAGTGAGGCGGCCATCGGCGGCGTCGTTCTCGTCGGCGGCGGAAATGATTGCGAGGTGCGCACCGTCCGGGCTCCACGCCAGCTGGCCGAGCTTGCCCGGATTGTCGACGCGACCGAGTTCGCGGCCGTCGGTGTCGACGATGCGCACGCGTGCGAACACCAGCGTGTCGTCGGTGAGCTGGCGCGGCGTGACCACCAGCGCCAGGCGGTCGCCCGCGGGGCTCCAGTGCACGCTCTGCACGCTGCCGTCGATCGCCAGCGCACGCGCGTCGGCATCGCCGTCGACGTCCCGGATCCACAGCGTGGTCGGGCGCCAGTCCTCCTCGTACACCTTCTGGGTGAAGCCCTGCTTGCGCTGGGCGGCAAGCGCATCGCTCTCCGGCTGCGTTGCCAGCAGCGCGATCCGGGAGCCGTCGGGCGACAGGCTGTAGCCGGAGATATCGGTCTTCAGCGAGGCGAAGCGCACCGCCTCGCCACCGCGCAACGGGATGCGATACACGCCGCGGGTGGCATCACCCTCCCGCTTGGACAGGAACGCCAGCGAGCGGCCATCCGGGAACCACTGCAGCGCCGCGACATTGCTCTTGCCGGTGACATAGCCACGGCTGTCGCCATTGCGCGACACCACGTGCAGCTCGGTGCGCGCGGGCCCGTCCTCGTCCACGCCCGGCAGGCGCGGCACCGCCAGCACGTAGGCGATCTCGCTGCCATCGGGGCTGATCGCCACCCCGGACGCGGTCCGGGTGCTGGCGATCTGTTCAAGGGTCATGCCACCCGTTTGTGCCATCACGCCGGTCGGCAGCAGCGTTGCTGCCAGGCCAAGGAACCAGATCCGCCTCATCCGCGCACTCCGTCTCAAGAGGCCGCAACTGTGCCACAGCACACCCGGCCTTCCGCCCCGTGCGCCGGCCGGCGGGTTGCAGGCGGCGGGCGGGTTGCCTAGCCTGCCGGTTCGCACCCCACCTCTGGCGTCGTGAGTCGACCGGCGTATCCACCCCCATCCCGAAGGAGATCCCCATGGAGATCGCGGCCGAACGCGTGGTCAGCTTCCACTACACCCTGACCGACGATGCCGGTGAAGTCATCGACCGCTCGCCCGAAGACCGTCCGCTGAGCTACCTGCATGGCGCGGGCAACATCGTGCCGGGGCTGGAGAACGCGCTGACCGGTCATGTCGAAGGCGACGAGCTGGTGGTCGATGTCGCGCCCGAGCTCGGCTATGGCGCGCACAACCCGGCAATGGTGCAGTCGGTTCCCCGCCAGGCATTCCAGGGCGTGGATACGGTGCAACCCGGCATGCAGTTCCGCGCGCAGACCGAAGGCGGCTCGCTGCTGGTCACGGTGGTCGAGGTGGGCGAGGACGAGGTCCGCGTCGACGGCAACCACCCGCTGGCCGGCAAGACCCTGCACTTCGACGTGCGCATTGCCAGCGTCCGTGCAGCGACCGACGAGGAAAAGCACAGCGGCCGCGCCATCGACGCCGGCTGAGGCCGGCACGTCGCCGGTCAGCGCCTGGTGGCCAACGTGCGTCGCAGGTTGGCGCGCGCAGCGGTATCCAGCCGATTGTGGAATTCCGCGCTGAGGTAGATCCGCGGGCGCTTCAACAGGGCCGCCAGGAAGCGCCGCCGCTGCATGCGGTACAGCCAGCCCGGGACGCGGTCGCGATACTCGGCGGCGATCGCGCGGTCGTAGGCGTCGAAGCGCGCCGCCGGCGCGCCGAGGATCGCCATGTCGCAGTCGAGGAAGCGGCGCGTGTCGTCGCCATCGGCATCGTCGGGGAAGTCCTCTGGCCGATGCTGGCCATGCCGCGCGGTCAACTCGATCAACCCGGCGACCCGCCCGGCATCGATGCCGGCGTCGGGCAGCCAGCGCGTGATCGCATCACCTGCCATGCGCGCGGAGCGCACCTCGTTGCCCGTGGCGCCGGGCACGTACACCGCATCGTGGTACAGCACCGCCAGCCAGACCTCGCGCGGCCGGTGCCAGCCTGGCGCGGCCAGTACCGCGGCCATCTCGCGCATCACCTGGCCCACGTGGGCGAAGGAATGGTACGCGCGCGGCGGATCCGCATAGGCGGCCTCGAGCGCGTCACGCTGGGCGGGCGCAAGCTCCGGCATGCCGGGGACGGCATAGGGATCGAACACCGCGTCGCTCATCGCGGCTCCCCGCCGGCGAGCGCGCGCTCACGCTGCTGCGCGTGCAGCGCGGCCCAGACGAACACGAACCAGGCCGCGATGATCGCGATCACCGCCTTCTGCGAGATCCCGCGCGGCAGGTCGCCGACCAGGACCAGGGCCCACAACGCCGCGAATGCCGTCACCGCGATGCCCAGCGCGCCGGGCATCCATGTGCGCCAGCGCGCGTCCCGTCCCAGCCACGCGGACTGCAGCAGCATCGCCACGGTGACGCACAGGAACGCGGCCTGTGCGGACACCCCATGCAGCCACCCGACGAGGGTCGGGTCGGCCCCATCGCCATCCATCGGCGCGAATGCGGTGACCACCAGCGCGGTGGCGCCGGTGACGAACAGCAGCGTCGGCGCCGCACTGCGTGCATGCCGTGCCAGCGTCTCGCGCACGGCGAATGCCATCGCGACGATGGCCATCGCCAACGCGCAATAGCCCAGCCGCAGCCAGCCGCCGTACGGCTGCAGCAGGTAGCGGCTCATCTGCGCGTCGACCCAGTGGAGGTCGGGCCGCAACAGATGAACGCCGATGGCGATCGCGACGAACACCGCCATGCCGGTCGCGGCCAGCAGCATGGCGATGCGCGAACACCGCGAGCGGTCGTCGGGCAGTGGAGTCATGGATGGGAACGCCTGCCTGGATCGCCGGATTGTCCTACAGTGCCGGACACCGTGGCGGCCGCGCGACGCCGGCAGCTGCGCTTACACTTTTGCGATGACCGAATTCATCCCTCCCGGCACGCGCTTCCTCCAGCTCGAGCAGCCGTTTCCGATGAAGCGTGGCGGCGCCCTGCAGGGGGCGCGCATCGCCTACGAGACCTGGGGCAGCCGCTCGCCCGCCGACGACAACACCATCCTGATCCTCACCGGCCTGTCGCCCGACGCGCATGCCGCCAGCAACGCGGACGACCCCTCGCCGGGCTGGTGGGAAGCGATGGTCGGCCCCGGCAGGCCGATCGACACCGACCGCTGGCATGTCGTCTGCGTCAACACGCTGGGCAGCTGCAAGGGGTCCTCGGGGCCGGCCTCGCCATCGCCCGAAGACGGCCAGCCATACCGGCTGCGCTTCCCGGACCTGTCGATCGAGGACGTCGCCGACGCCGCGATTCGCGTGATCGACGCGCTCGGCATCGGGCGCCTGGCCTGCGTGGTCGGCAACTCGATGGGCGGAATGGCCGCACTCGCGCTGCTGCTGCGCCATCCCGGCCGCGCGCGCAGCCACATCAATGTTTCCGGCGCGGCGCAGGCGTTGCCGTTCTCGATCGCGATCCGTTCGCTGCAGCGCGAGGCCATCCGGCTCGACCCGGCCTGGAACGGTGGCCATTACGACGACGTGCGCTACCCCGAGAGTGGCATGCGCATGGCACGCAAACTGGGCGTGATCACCTACCGCTCGGCGCTGGAGTGGGACGGCCGCTTCGGCCGCGTGCGCCTGGACTCCGACCGCCGCGACGACGAGGATCCGTTCGGCCTCGAGTTCGAGGTGGAGAGCTACCTCGAGGCACACGCACGGCGCTTCGTGCGTAATTTCGACCCCAACTGCTACCTGTACCTGAGCCGCAGCATGGACTGGTTCGACATCGGCGAGTCGCTCGGCGGCGACACCCTGGCGGGGCTGGCGGCGATCCAGGTGGACCGGGCACTGGCGATCGGCGTGCACACCGACATCCTGTTTCCACTGCAGCAGCAGGAGGAGATCGCCGAGGGCCTGCGTGCCGGCGGCTGCGATGCACGCTTCCTGCCGCTGCCGTCGCCGCAGGGCCATGATGCCTTCCTGGTCGACTTCGAGCGCTTCGGGCCCGCGGTACGCGACTTCCTCGACACGCTGTAGCGCGCCGGCCCACCGCATCCGGCACTGCCGCGCACTTGGCCTAGAATGGCCGCCATGACCGAGACCGCCCCGCCCGACATCCGCTTCACCGGCCGCGACAGGCTGGTGCGCGCCATCGACGCCGCGGTGACCAGCGGCGACGAACACGCCGTCACCGCCGCGTTGCGCACCGTGCTGTGCAACGTGATCGGCGATCCCGAGGTCGAACTGCCGGCCTGCGTGCACGAACCGGTTGCCGACCATTACGCCCGCCGCGAGCTCTACCGCAGTCCACAGCACGGCTACAGCATCGTGGCGATGACCTGGGGTCCCGGGCAGGCGACCCCGCTGCACGACCATTGCGGCCTGTGGTGCGTCGAGGGCGTCTGGCACGGCGTGCTGGAGATCACCCAGTACGAGCTGCTGGAACAGGCCGGCGAGCGCTTCCGCTTCCGTGCCGCTGGCGGCATGCAGGCCGGTCCCGGCAGTGCCGGCAGCCTGATTCCGCCGCACGAGTACCACACCATCGCCAACGCCAGCAGCGACCGCGTCGCGGTGTCGGTGCATATCTACAAGGGCCCGATGGAACGCTGCGCGCGGTTCGTGTGCGAGGACGGCGAATGGCATCGCCGCGTCGACAGCACGCTCGCGGTGGATCCGGCCCGCTGAGACCCGCGCGGCGCCGGCGGCTGGCGCTATACTCGCGCTCCGCGCCGGAGTGGCGGAATCGGTAGACGCAGCGGACTCAAAATCCGCCGGCCTTAAAACCGTGTGGGTTCGAGTCCCACCTCCGGCACCACCACCCGGCCGACCAGGCTGGCCTGGTTCCTGTCCGATGGATCGGCGCAGGGCTGGACTTGCGAGGCCCCGGAACGGATTCCCGACATGCTGGACCTGGACGACCTGCTGGCGCCGATCGACGCCACCTACCCCGCCGGCGAGGACCTCGCGTTCTCCTCCGAGCTCGACCTGATCCAGGAGGCGCGCCGCGCCGACGACCCCACCCTCGAGCAGGGCGACTGGGTCACCGACATCAAGAGCGCCGACTGGCCGGCCGTCGCGCGCAGTTGCAGCGAGCTGCTGCGTACGCGTACCAAGGACCTTCGCATCGCCGCGTGGCTGGTGGAGGCCAATGGCCAGCTGCACGGGCTGGCCGGGCTGGCGCAGGGTTACCGGCTCGTCGCAGGTCTCTGCGACCGCTACTGGGATGAGCTGCACCCGCTGCCGGAAGGCGACGACCACGAGGAGCGCATCGGCAACCTCGGCTGGCTGCTCGGCAATTCACTCCAGTGGCTGCGCATGCTGCCGATCGTGCAGGCGCCGCAGGGCCGCTTCGGGCTCGGCGCGTTCGAGGCCGCGCATGCGCGTGGCGACCAGGATCCGGGTGATGGCCGGCCGGGCCTCGCGCTGCTGGAGGCGGCGCGTCGCGATACTCCGCACGCGTTCTACCGCCAGCTGCTCGAAGACGCCGACGGCTGCGCCGAGGCCCTGCGCGAGCTGCAGCTGGCCGTCGATGCACGGCTCGGCGTCGACGGCCCGAGCTTCGCCGCGGTCAACGACCAGATCGACACCCTGCGACGGATGGCCAGCCGTTTCGCACGCGAGGCCGGCGTGCTGACCGACAGCATCGGCGACGCCGCGGCGGCGGAAATGCCGCTGGAGGCCGATGCCGACCCCGCAATGGGCACGCCTGCAGCGGGCGCCGTGCCGACCACCGCGGGGCCGCTGGCATCACGCCGGCAGGCACTCGCGCAGCTGCGGCAGGTGGCCGAGTTCTTCCGCCGCACCGAGCCGCACAGCCCGGTCGCCTATCTCGCCGACAAGGCCGCGCGCTGGGGCGAGATGCCGCTGCATGTATGGCTCAAACGGGTGATCAAGGACGACGCCACGCTTGCGCAGATGCAGGAAATGCTCGACGTGGACGATCCCTCGCAGGACCCGTACGGCTGATCGCTACAGCACCTTGAACTGGATGCGGCGGTTGCGTGCCCGGCCCTCGTCGGTCGCGTTGTCGGCGATCGGCTCGTCCGGGCCGCGGCCGAGCACGCTGAGGTTGTCCACCGGGATGCCCTGCCCCACCAGGTAGTCGCGCACCGCCAGCGCGCGCGCCTGGCTCAGCGCGATATTGCCCTGGCGCGCGCCGACGTCATCGGTATGCCCGACGATCTGCACGCGTGCATCGCCGATCTCGCGCAGCCCCGACGCCATCTCGTCGAGGATGCCGCGGCCGACATCGGTCAGCTGTGCGCTGCCGCTTTCGAACTCGACGATGCGATCGCCCAGCGTCGCATCCAGCAGGCCCTGGCCGGACCCACCGGTGCGCAGGCTGTTGGTGACCGTGTAGCGGCTGCTGCTGGCGAGGCTGAGCTCGCTTGCGACCTGCTGCCGTTGCGCCTCGTTGACCACCTGGCCGGTGATCCGCACCGCCTGGCCGTTGACCTCCAGCGCGCCGTCGGACACCCGGCGCAGGCCCGGTGCAAGCATGTTGGCGACGTACTCGCCCCAGTTCGGCGGCGCGGGAATCGACTCGACCTGCAGGCGGTCGACCACGCGCTCGGGGCCGTAGACCTCGTGCAGGCGTGCAAGGATCAGCGACTTGCTGGCCTGGTCGGGCACGACGCCCTCGGCGATGACCGGCTTCGAGGTGTCCTGCGCGGAGGCCGGCGCGACCAGCAGCGCGCAGGCCAGCAACACGGTGTGGAGGGTGGCTTGCATCTCAGGTTCCCAGGAAGGTTTCGCAGAACAGCCTGCGTGCGGTCTTGAGCGCCAGGTCGTCGCGGTCGAGATAGCTGGCCAAGCGGTTGAGCGCGTAATCGCCGGGCAGGTAATCCTCGACCCAGCCGGCCTGGCTGCCGCGGATCAGGTAATCGGCGGCAATCGTCGGGTCCAGCACCGCGCCGAGCACCTGGTCCTGCGCACCGTTGAAGCCGATCACCAGGCGCGGCGCGCCCTCGTCGCGCACCAGCACCGCCAGTTCGAAGTCGCCGCGTGCAATGAAGCCCGACACCAGGTCGAGCCAGAATGCGGCGACCAGCGGCCGGTGCAGGCTGTCGGTGGGCAATGGCAGCTCGAGGCCCTTGTCGATGCTGACACCGCCACCGGTCAGCAGCGGCTGCAGCAGCAGGCCCAATGCCGGCAGCATGTGGCGCAGCGAGACCTCGGCATGGCCGGCTTCGCGAAGGCGCGCCTGCAGGGAACCGATCGTTTCCAGGTCGAGGAAGTCCTCGAACGGTGCCTGGTAGGCGAGCGGATCGACCGCCAGTTCGTAACGCGCTTCGCCCAGCATGCGCAACGGCTCCTCGGGCGCCTCCGCGGCCACCGCGCTCGCCGACAGCCGTGACAGGCCGTTCCAGACCCGCGACAGGGCGAGCGGACTGCGCGCCAGGAACGCCAGCGGCTGGCCGACCTCGAGGCGGATCGCCGACAGCAGCGGGAACCGCCGCGACGAGGCATCGTGGCTCGGGCGCAGGTGCCCGCACACCACCAGCCGGCTGCGCGAGCCCAGGAATGCGTAGGCGACGCCGGGCGTGCCGTCGTAGAGGCGCTTCCAGTCCGGGTTGCGCGCCAGCAGTTCGATGCTGCTGCCCGCCCACCGGTCGAGCAGCGCCATCAACTGGTGGTCATCGGCGGTGCGCACGAAATCGCCACGCGCGGGGATCTTGCCGAAATAACTGACCGCAGCCGTCGCTGTCTGGCTCATGCGCCTTCCTCCATGGATGCGTCCGCATCGGCGGCTGCGGTGGCCGTCGCGCCCGGATCCCCGGCCACCGTCGAGGGCAACTGCAGGCCGCGCTGCCATTCGCCACTGCCACTGGCGGCACCGGCGCGCCGGGTGATGCGCATGTCGACCGTGATCGAGATGCCTTCCGCGCTCCAGGTCACCGAACTGCTGTCGGGCCGGCTTTCCACGCGCGCGGCCTCCATCAGGCGGACGAAGCCGTTGCTGCCGGGTGCATCGACGATGCGTACGGTGCGGCCGTCGCTGGTGACAACCGACAGCTGCGCGCCGGGCACCTGCCCGGGATTGGGCCACTGGAAGGTGGTCCAGGTGGGTGGCGTGTTGCGGTAACGCATCGCCTGGCCGTCGATTTCCAGCGTGTACTCCACCGCACCGATCGCCGGTGCCGGCTGGATCTGGAAGATCGTGGTGTCCTGGCCGCCGGCACCTGCCGCGCTGCCGCTGACCCAGTCGCCGTAGCCGCTGACCAGTTCCGGCGACAGGGTGATGCCCATGCCGGCCCAGCGCCGCGGTTCGAGCAGGTTGCCGCGCTGGATCACCAGCGCGCCCAGCGCATCCCTGTTGAAGCCGGCGACCGCGCCGCTGCTGCCGAAGATGGCCGCCACATCGCCCGGTGCGGCGTCGACATCGGCGGCCTGGTCGAACGGGAACTGCCGGCCGATCCCGTTGCGGAACGGCTGGTACACCTGCGCCGCCCACACCCGGTTGATCTCCGCCTCGGTCGGTGCCACCAGTGCGGCAAAGGTTTCGGTGAGCGGACGCAGCAGCAGCGGCCGCAGCGCGTTGCGCTGGGTTTCGTCGAGGCCGTTGAGCATCTGCTCGTCGACCAGCGCCAGTGCGGCGTTGAGTTCGGAGCCGTCGTTGCCCAGGGTGTCCTGCATCAGCCGGCGCGCGCCGGGCCCCGGCTCGCCTTCGGTGCGGATCGCGTTGAGCCGGCTGCGCAGCTTGCCCAGCGTCTGGAAATAGCTGTCGATCAGCGCCGGGCCGTCGCCGGTGCCCATGAGGCGCGCGAAGCCCTCGAAGGTCTTGCCGACCGGCCCCATGGGTGCCTGCACGGCCCGGCCGGTGTCGGGGTCGACTTCCGTCGCCAGCGTCGACGGCGCACGCCGCAGCACCACGCGCTGGAACCATGCCACGAAGCCGCTGCGCCCCGGGCCCTGCGCGGCGCGCAGCGCGGCCGGGTTGTCCCAGACGGTCTGCTCGTTGATCGCCTCCAGCAGCGCGCGCAGCGGTGAGTTCCGCGGATCGCCGAGGCTGTTCATGCGCGCCACCGCGGTATCGAAATCCTCGAAGCGGTTGACGCTCACCCCCTGCAGGAACTTCTGCCACTCCTGTGCATATTCCTGCTTGTACAGCGCGGCCAGCTGGCGCGAGATGTGCTCCGGGCTGCCGGCCAGCGACAGGTCGCTCTGCTCGGTGGTGTCGAGCACCCAGTCGGTGGTGCTGAGCTCGCTGCCGGCCGCCTCGTCGAATGCGGCCCGCACGTAGTCTTCCCAGGCCCGGCGCGAGAACGCCCCGGAGATCGCATAGCTGCCGGCGATCGCTTCGCCATTGCGTTCCTCGCCCACCAGCGCCGCCACTGTGACGGTCGGGAAACGCGTGGCCGCGCGAGCCTTGATCTGCGCGAAGACGCGCTCGATCGCCGGCTGGCCCTTCATCACCTGGCGCAGTGCCTCGCGGGTGTCCGACACCAGCGCGACGCGGGTCTCCAGCTGCGGCCAGGCCGGATCGTCCGCCTGCGCGACATAGAACCCGAGCAGCTTCTCGGCACTGCGCGCCATCTCCTCGCGTGACATCTGCCCGCGGTTGGCTTCCAGCCAGCCACGCCAGAACCGGGTGAGCTGGTGCGCCAGGTGCGCCTGTTCCACGCGCCCACGGTTGCCGAGCATCAGATAGGTCTTGAGTGCGTTGTAGGCGTCGTTGGCGTCGTCCGGCGACGCTTCCTGGTACAGCGTGGCTTCCTGCGCCGGCGCCTGGTCGCCCGGGCTGGCGGGCTCCTGCAGGCCGCCGCCCGCGGCGACGTCGGCCAGGAAGGTTTCCAGGCGTGCGCTGGTGGGGGCGAGCATCACCTGGCGCATGCCGTGGAAATACTCGTCACGCAGCTTCTGTTCGATGCGCCCGCTCTGGTCCATGCCCAGCACCGAGGCGATGCCGCGGGACTGCCGGTGCCGCGCCAGCTGTTCGAGCCGGTCCTGCAGCAGCGACAGCGCCTGCAGCCGCGACTGCAGGTCGACACGGCCGTCCTGCACACGCACCGCCTGTTCGAGGTCGCGCGACGCGTTCTCGACCAGCTGGCGATGGGTGGTGTACGACCAGGCCCAGCCTCCCAGCACCAGTGCGAGCGCCGCCACCGAACCGAGGAACACCGCGTAACGCAGGCGGGTGCGCCGCGGGCTCGAATACTGCTGCACCAGTTCGCGGTCGGCAAAGATCACCTTGCGGAACAGGTCCTTGAGGAAATGCGCGGTATGGCCGGTGGTCGAGGGTTCCGTGACCCCGTCGCGCGGCGCCTGCAGTGCGAACTCGCGCGACACCCGCTCGGACGCGTAATGCACCGAGTGGCCTTCCTGCAGGGCGCTGGTGAAATAGAAGCCGCGGAACACCGGCTTGAACTGGTAGGGATTGTCCTCGAACAGGGTGGCGATGAAGGTGCGCAGCGCCGGCTTGATGGCTGCGAACTCCAGTGGAAGCGTCAGCAGGCCCGGCGACACCTGCCCGCCGCGCTGCATCGCCATCTGGCTCAGGCTCATTTCCTTGAGGCCGTCGGCGAGCTCGTCGAAGTGCGCGTCGAACGCGCCGAGCGCGTCGGTCTGCGCATCGGGCTCGAACGGAAGCGTCGCGCCCCAGACGTTCTCGCGCTCGCCGGGATCGAGGCCACGGAAGAATTCGGTGAACCCGGCGATCAGGTCGGCCTTGGTGAACACCACGTAGACCGGCGCGAACACTTCCAGCCGCTCGGTGATCTCCTGTACGCGCTGGCGCAGGCTCCTGGCGAGTTCGATCGCGAACTCGGGCTTGCTACCGGAGATCTCGGCGATGCTGGCGGCGATCAGGATGCCGTTGAGTGGCGCGCGTGGCCGGTTCTTCTTCAGCAGGTCGAGGAAGGTCAGCCACTCCAGCCGGTCCTCGACGCTGACCGAATAGCGGCCCGCAGTGTCGAGCACGATGCCTTCGGTGGTGAAGTACCAGTCGCAGTTGCGGGTGCCGCCGATACCCTGGATGACGTTGCCGCGGCTGTCGCCGAACGGGAACTTCAGCCCGGAATTGAGGATTGCCGAGCTCTTGCCCGCGGCCGGGTTGCCGATGATCACGTACCAGGGCAGCTCGTACAGCGCGGCCTTGCCCTTGAGCACGCCGATGCGCGAGGACTTGATCGCCGATACCGCTTCCATCATCCGCGCACGCAGCGCTTCCGTGTCGGCCTTCGCCGCCGGTCGTGCATGCGCGACCGCGCGGTCGGCATCGTCGGCCACCATCCGGTCGATGCCCTGCGCCGCGCGGCGTGCACGCAGCCGCCGCGCCAGCCACGCCGCTGCGGCCACCAGCATCGCCACGGCCAGCAGTGCCAGCAGCCAGAGACCTGTTCGTCGCAGGCCGTCGGCGCCGAACCAGGCGACCGCCGCCGCGGAGACGATGCCGATCGCGGCAAGCACGCGGTAATCGGTGAGGTAGTAGCGCAGTCTGCTGAACATCGGACGATCCGTCAGGCGACAGTGGCCGGCGTGTCGGCGCCGGCGCGGGAGCTCGATCCATCGGCCTCGGCCGGCACGATGGCAAGGGCAACACGCTGGCGCTCGTCGAGCAGCGAGAGCACCAGCAGCGGTTGTGCGGATTCCCGGGCCTGCGCCTCTGCCAGCGCCAGCAGCGCCACCGGCGCCACGATGCCCAGCGCACCGTTGGCGACGCCGAGCGCCGGGCACTGGCGGGCCACATCGAGGTCCGGGCAGGCCAGCGAGACCGCCGCAGCGGTTTCCACCGACGGCGCGGCGCGCTGGTCTGCATCGCTGAGCACCAGACCTATCAGGGCCGGCTCGAGGGATGCATCGCGCATCGCGCGCTCGAGCAGGTCGGCGGTCGCGCGCGCCCCGGCACGCAACGACGCCAGCGAGGTCTCGCCGTCCACCGGCGCGTGGACGAGCGCCATCGCATCGCCGGATGCGGAAGCCGGTAGAAGCAGCACGCCCGCGGCACCCTCTGCCGGGACCACCCCGTCCTGCTGGCGCGTGCCCATCAGCACGCCCGTCGATTCCAGCCGGCGAATCGACTGCGCACCGACCCGGGAATCGGCCGCGAGCAGCACCTGCCAGCGCGGCGATCGCTCCGGTCCTTCCGGCGTGCCAGCTGCATCCAGCAGCTGCCGCATCCTTGCCCATGACGCGCGGGCATCCGCCACGGGGACCGCGTGGACGTCGAGCTGCGCATCCTGCAGGCCGCAGGCGATCGCCTGTCCGCGCATGGCGAGCACGCAGGCCTCGCGCAGCGCCGCCGGCCACGATGCCGGCAGCAGCAGGTGGACGTCGACACGTTCGCACGGCCCGGCCGCCCCGCGATGATGCATGCCGGCGATCACCTGCCCCTCCGTCTGCGCCGGACGCGGCAGCAACGACGCGGCGCGGATGAACAGCGCGTCGGCCACCGGCTCCAGCAGGGCCAGCGCGCGCAGCGCTTCGTCGCTGGCACGCAATCCGGGCGCATGCCGCCGCAGCAGGTCCTCGGCCGGAAAGGTGTCGAGATGGGCGACGAACGCGGCGAACACCGGCAATCCATCGCGATCGCGCAATGTCGGATGCAGACCAGGCCGTGGCGGCTGCGCCAGCGCGGCCAATGCGTCGGTGGGGGTGTCGGCGACGGGCAGCCACACCGCACCTGCGCCGAGAGCCATCGACGGAGGCGTGGCCACGCCGCCACCGCCGGCGCCGTCCGCGGCTTTCGCCGGTACGTCGGCCCCGGTGTCCACGCGGCTACGCGATGCCCTGCGCGCGACGTGCATGCCGGCGAGCACGACGAGCGGCAATCCGCCCAGTACCAGCGCCATCTGCACGCCACCCGGCGTGGCGCCGGTGCCGCGCCAGATGCCGATCGCGCACAACCACACCACCGCGAACACGACGATGGCCACAAGCACGGCGCGCGTCATGCTGCCCGGCCCCCTTTCCGTGTGTGTCCCCTGCGGGCGTCCTGCCCCATGCGCCCGCCTCAGCCCACGAACGTGGTGGATTGCGACGACAGCAGCGTGCCCCCGCACGCCGTCCGGTCGCCGTGCCGGGCAACGGGCTGGCCGTCGACCACAAGGGTGGGATCGCCCGACGCGATGGTGGTCGGGCCATGCTTCTGGCAGACGACGTTGTCGCCTACGCGCGCGATCGGGGTGCCGGCGATATCGGATGCCGGGGTGCCGGAGACCACGCTTCCCCCGTGGTCGATCCGGTCGCCGATGACGATGATTGGACGCGACATCGCGTGCTCTCCCTGTCGTTACCGCTCCTGCGGACCGCAGCCGGTCCGGCGGCGACGATAGCAGGTGTCGGCGCCGCTTGGCATCCCCGCCCACTGCCCCGCTGCAGTCACCCGTGGGTTGGGCTGCCCGCCGCACGCCGTGCCGCCCGCGCTTCGCGACAGCTCCGCGTGGACTCGACGTGCACGTAGTCCTTGAGCCGCGTCCAGCGCCCGCCCCAGGTCAGCCCGGCCTGCTCGGCGAGTTCGCCATAGAGGAAGTACGCACGCCGGGTCCAGGCATCGCCCATGTCCCATTGCAGCTTGCCGTCGCGCATCGGTGCACTGTCAAGTGCGAGACCGTACTGGTGGCAGCTCGACCATGCGCCCGCGAGGGTGGCGCGCCCTTCGCGCGCGAGCTCCGCCTGCCGTTCCGGTGAGCGATAGCCTTCCACCAGCACCATGCGGATCCCGTGCTGCGACTGCATCACCTGGTAGATCGCCAGCACCCGCTGCTGCAGGTCCGCGTCCAGATGGTCCCAGCGGCGATCGGCGGTCACGATCTCCGGGCGCTCCTCGCGGATCTCGCGGGTCGTGAACACCGCCGGCGGCGGCGGCGGCGGTGGCACCAGGCGTTCGCCACGCAGCAGCCCGGCGATCATCGTCTGCGATGGGCCCAGGTCATCGCCCTGGAAGCCGGGCAGGACGACGCGCTGGCGCAGGCCGAGCACCAGCAGTGGCGGCAATACCAGCAGCAGGACCGAGGCGAGCAGCAACCAGCGATGCCTGCGCACCCCGCCGGCGAGGCCCGCGCCACCGCCTGCGGCCACGCGGCCACCGGCGTCGATGCGCCGTGCGAGACCGCGCGACGCCCTGCCACCCGCGCGCGCGATGCGTGCCCATGCGCGTGCGCACAACCCGGCGATCCCGGTGCGCGCACCGTCGAACAGCAGCAGCCAGCTCAGCATGCAGGCCACGACGAAGAACGCCAGCAGCACGACGAAAACCGTCATGCCAGCGCTCCGCGCCGAAGCCACGCCATTGACGCCGCGCCGTTCCGGCTGCATAGAATGCGGCAACGGACTGACCCCGGCCGCGGCCGGACAAGCGCAGGATTGCCCTTGAACACTGGTGAATCGACCCGTCCCAGCCTGGTCGCGGGGAACGGCCATACGACCGCAGGCAGCGGCCGCATCCTTGCGGACATGGAGCAACGCAGGCCGGAGCGCACGCGCAGGCCGCGCAGCGATCGTGGACGTCGGCTTGCCGGCAGGCGCTGGCTGCTTGGGGTCATCGCACTCACGGTCCTTGTGTTCCTGCTCCTCGCGGCTACGCGCCTGTTGCAGGGCGACGCCGTGCGTCCGGACCGGACTGTCCATGATCCGGCGCCCCTCGTGCAAGACATGCCCGATGCCACCAGCGCACCGGCCCCAACGCACGACGTCGCGGTGATCATCGACGATCGCGCGGTCGATCCGTTCCAACGTCTCGGCACCGCGCCCGGGGCTTCAGCTGCGGCATCCGTTCCCCCGGCCACCGATGCCACGACCGCCGCGCCGACGGCACACGCCCTGGACGCCGCCAGCGCATCGCCGCGTACGCCCCCGGCCACGACAGCAGCGGCGCGGCGTGCTGCGACAACCGCACCCACCGCACCGGTCGACGACGGCGGCCTGCTGTCGACGCTGATGCGGATCATCCACCAGGACAGTGGCGCGACCGGTGACACCCACGAGTCGATGGACGCGCTGGTGGCGCAGCTGCGCGCAGACGACGAACGCAGCCGCCAGACGCAGGCGCGTCTTGAAAGCCTTGGCGGGCCGCAGTCGCAACCGGTCCCGCGCCGGGAGGCGCGCGCCCGGCAACAGGTGGAACAGGCGCTTGCCGCCTGCCCGCGCCCGAACACCCCCGCCGGCATCGCCTGCCGGGACCGCGTATGCGCACCGCATGCCGGTCGGCTTGCGCTGTGCCCGCTCTGACGACGCTGCAACCCGCGCCGACCCGCTAGGCTGGGGCCATGTGCCTGGTCGCCCTCGCCCATCGCCTGCATCCACGCTGGCCGCTGGTGCTCATCGCCAACCGCGACGAGGCGCACGCACGCGCCACTGCGCCGGCCGGCTTCGATCCCGACGCCGGCGATGTCTACGGCGGTCGCGACCTGGTCGCCGGTGGCAGCTGGTTGCAGGTGTCGACGCGTGGCCGACTGGCCGCGGTCACCAATGTGCGTCGTGGGCTCGAACCGGAGCAGGCACGGCATTCGCGCGGCTGGCTGGTGCGCGATTTCGTGCGCGGCGACGCCGGCGCGATGCAGTTTGCCGAAGCGCTGCAGCCGCAGGCGCGCACTTACGGCCGCTTCAACCTGCTGCTATGGGACGGCGCCACGCTCGCCTTCGCCAGCAATGTGCCGGAACCGGTGGCGATGCCGGTCGCGCCGGGCCTGCACGCGATGTCGAACGGTGCGTTCGATGCGTCATGGCCCAAGAGTGCGCATGCCACTCGCGCGCTTGCCAGATGGCTCGACGCCGCGCCCGACGCCCGCGAATCCACGGTGACCGCCGACATCCTCGCGCCTTTGTTCGACGCGCTCGCCGACAGCGCGCAGGCGCCCGACGAGCGCCTGCCCGATACGGGCGTCGGGCTTGCGCTGGAACGGCGTCTGTCGCCGGCGTTCATCCGCGACCCTGTCTACGGCACGCGCTGCAGTTCGGTGGTGCTGCTCGGGGCGGAATCCGTGCTGTTCGCCGAACGCCGCTTCGGCCCCGATGGCGTGGCCGCCGGCGCGTCGGTGGACGTGCTACCGCGCACGTCGGCACCGGCCGCCGGGTAGAATCGCGTCCTTTCGCAGCAGGAGTTCCCATGCAGCTGTCCGACATCCGCGCCATCGTCACCGGTGGCGTCTCCGGGCTCGGCCTGGCCGTCGCCGAGCATCTCGTCGCCCGCGGCGGCAAGGTCGCGCTGTTCGACGTCAATGACGGCAAGGGCGCCGAAGCGGTGGCAGCGCTGGGCGACGGCAACGCGCGTTATTTCCGCACCGATGTCACCGACGAGGCCGGTGTGGCCACGAACGTCGCCGCCGCGCGCGAGTTCCTCGGCGGGCTCAACGCCTGCGTCAACTGTGCGGGCATCCTCGGGGCCGGGCGCGTGCTCGGCCGCGACGGCGCGATGGCACTGGACCATTTCTCGAAGACGGTGATGGTCAACCTGGTCGGCAGCTTCAACGTCGCCAAGGCCGCCGCCGCGGTGATGCAGCACAACGAGGTCGGCGACGACGGCGAGCGCGGCGTGATCGTCAACACCGCGTCGGTGGCCGCCTACGAAGGGCAGATCGGCCAGGCCGCGTACTCGGCGTCGAAGGCCGGCGTGGTCGGCATGACCCTGCCGATGGCCCGCGAACTCTCGCGCTTCGGCATCCGCGTCAACACCATCGCCCCGGGGATCTTCTGGACCCCGATGGTCGACGGCATGCCCGACGAGGTGCAGGCCTCGCTGTCTGCATCGATCCCGTTCCCGTCGCGCCTGGGCCGCCCGGAGGAATTCGCCGACCTGGTCGCCTACCTGCTCGGCAACCGCTACATCAACGGCGAGACCATCCGCCTCGACGGTGCGGTGCGGCTGGCACCGAAGTAACCCCACAGCCGCGGCGCACTGCCGCGGTCCAATCCACATCCCGACCGAACGCATCCATGAAAGCCAGCGACATCAAGAAGGGCAACGTCGTCGAATACAACGGCGGCGTGTACCAGATCCGCGACATCGAGCGCAGCTCCCCGCAGGGGCGCGGCGGCAACGTGCGTTTCCGCTTCACCATGTACAGCGTGCCGGGCGGCAACAAGCTCGACGCCAGCTTCGATGCCGACGACAGCCTGCCCGAGGTGGAGCTGCTGCGCCGCCAGGCCAGCTTCTCGTACAAGGATGGCGATGCGTTCGTGTTCCTCGACGACGAGGACTACATGCCCTACCAGCTCGATGCCGACGTGGTCGGCGACGACGCCGGCTACATCACCGATGGCCTCTCCGGCTGCTTCGTGCAGGTCATCGACGACCAGCCGGTGGGCCTGCAGCTGCCGCAGACGGTGACGCTGGAGGTCGTCGAGACGCCGCCGGAACTCAAGGGCGGCACCGCCACCAAGCGGCCGAAGCCGGCCCGGCTGTCGACCGGGCTGGAGATCCAGGTCCCGGAATACATCGCCAACGGCGAGCGCGTGCTGGTCAACACCACCACCGGCGAGTTCTCCGGCCGCGCGGATTGAGCGCCGTCGACGCCATGAACGACGCACCCGCCACCCCGGACATCGCCGCAGCGCCCAGCCCGCTGGCCAAACGCTTTCGCGGTTACCTGCCGGTGGTGGTGGACGTGGAGACCGGCGGTTTCGACTGGAACCGCCATGCGCTGCTGGAAATCGCAGCGGTGCCGCTGGACCTGGATGCCGACGGCAGGCTGGTGCTCGGCGACACCGCCAGCGCACACCTGGTGCCGGCGCCGGGCACCGAGATCGACCCGAAGTCGCTCGAGGTGACCGGCATCGACCTCGACCATCCGTTCCGCCTGGCCAAGCCCGAGCGCGAGGCGCTGAGCCACGTGTTCGGGCCGGTCCGCAACGCGCTGAAGCGGCATGGCTGCCAGCGCGCGATCCTGGTCGGCCACAACGCCCACTTCGACCTCAACTTCCTCAACGCCGCGGTGGCGCGCAGCGGCCACAAGCGCAACCCGTTCCACCCCTTCAGCGTATTCGACACCGTGACCCTGGCCGGCGTGGCCTATGGGCAGACCGTACTGGCGCGGGCGGTGCAGGCGGCGGGTTTCGAATGGAACGCCGCCGACGCCCACTCGGCCGTCTACGACGCCGAGCAGACCGCACGGCTGTTCTGCACGATCGTCAACGCGTGGCCGGCGCCAACGGCACCGGCGGCGCCTGCCATTCCGGCGTGATTCGCCGGCGGGCGCGCGTGTCGCATCCGCCCACGGGGACTCAGGCCGTTGCCAGCTTCAACCCCACCACCCCGGCCACGATCAGCGCGATGCTGACCAGCCGGCCGGGGTTGGCCGGTTCGCCCAGCAGCATGATGCCGACCAGCGCGGTGCCGACTGCACCGATGCCCACCCAGACCGCATAGGCGGTGCCCAGCGGCAGCGCCTTCATCGCCTGTGCCAGCAGGCCGAAGCTGATCGCCATCGCGGCCAGCGTGCCGACGGTCGGCCACAGGCGGGTGAAGCCTTCGGTGTACTTGAGCCCGACCGCCCAGACGATCTCGAACAGGCCGGCGAGGAACAGGATGGTCCAGTGCATGGGAACACTCCGTGGGTCCGGGGCCGTCCCCGCTGCGGGTGGGAGTGGCGGGGTCGTCCCCGCGTACTTGAAGGCGGGCATTCTAGCCAGCCGCTGGCGCAGGGCGTGACCCGCGCATGACCGCTCAGGCGATGTGGATACGGTCGCGGCCGCCGCTCTTGGCGCGGTACAGCGCCTCGTCGGCACGGCGATAGACGTCCGCCGGCGATGCATCGCGCGGATCGAGCATCGACGCCCCGGCGCTGACCGTTACCCGCAGCCCGGGCATGCCCCCGAGGTCGCTGCGCGTGGCCAGCCGTTCGCGCAGCCGCGCATGCAGCACCGCCGCGTCCTCGAGCGTGCCGTCCACCAGCAGCACGGCGAATTCCTCGCCGCCCACGCGCGCGGCCATGTCGGACGCGCGCAGCGTGTCCACCAGCAGCGCACCGATTTCCCGCAGCACCATGTCGCCGCCCGCATGGGTATGGGTGTCGTTGATGGCCTTGAAGTGGTCGACGTCGAGCGTCAGCACGCACAGGGGCTGCCGCTTGCGGCGGGCGCGGGCGAATTCGCGCTGCAGCGCCTCGTCGAAGCTGCGCCGGTTGGGCAGCCCGGTCAGCGCGTCCTCATAGGCCTGCCGTTCAAAGGCCTCCGCCTGCGAACGCAGCCGCGACAGCAGTTCGGATTTCTCGCTGTCGGCACGCAACAGCTGTTCGGTGCGCTGCTGCAACGCGCTGGTGCGCTCGTCCACCAGGCGGCTCAGGCGTTCGTTGGCGAAACGGTAGCGACGCAGGCGGAGGCGGTAGGCGACCAGAAGCAGCAGCGCCACGGCCAGCACTGCGGCCAGGCGCACGCCGGGGCGTTGCCACCACAGCGGTTCCACCACGAAGTCCCAGCGTGCTTCGCGCGCGCTCCAGTCGCCCTCGCCATGCGCGGCCGAGACCCGCAGCGTGTAACTGCCGGGCGGCAGGCCGACGTAATCGACACTGCGCTGCCGCCCGTGCTCGACCCAGTCCGCGTCCAGCCCGTCGAGCCGGGTGCGGTAGCGGATCCGCTCGGGCATCAGGAAGCTCAGCCCGATATAGGACACCGAGATCCGGGTACGGCCCGGCACCCGCACGCCATCCGACCACGCGACCGGCTCGCCGGACAGCCGGACCGACTCGATGCGCGGCACCGGCGGCGGGCGCTGCCTCAGGCCCTGCCAGCGCCGTGGATCGACGACGCTCAGCCCACCCGCGGTCACCATCCACACCGTGCCGTCCGCACGCACGATCACCGACGGGCCGGAACTGCCGTTGCCCTGCGCGTTCGACATTCCGTCGATCTCGCCGTAACGGTCCACCGGCAACCGCGCAAGCCGGCCATCGGCCACCGCGTGCAGGTCGTCGACGCGGGCGCGCAACATGCCACGGTTGCTGCTGATCCACGCGTTGCCCAGGTGGTCGGTGACCAGCTGGAACACCGAATCCACCGGCAGGCCGTGCTCGAGACCGACCCGCGCAAGCGCACCTTCGCGTGCGCGGTACAGGCCGCGATCGGTCGCGATCCACACGTCGCCGCCGATGGCGTTGAAGCCGAACACCGACCGCGCGCCCGACAGCGCCTCCAGCGCGATCCGCCGCGCCCGCCCGCCCTCGACCACGTGGGCGCCATCCACCGAGCCGATCCACAGCCGGCCGTCGATCACCGCCAGCGCGGTGACCAGCGCGTCGGCCAGCCCGTCCACGGCCAGTGGGTGCACGCGGCCTCCGGAAAGCCGCACGGGGCCGCGATGGGTCGCCGCCCACACCGAGTCCGCGCCCGCTGCCGCAACCGCGCGCACATGCCCGGCCAGCCCCTCGTAACGATGCAGCACGCGGCCATCGCGCAGCTGCAGCACGCGCCCGCCATAGGTGCCGACCCACAGATCGCCGTTGCCGGTCTGCGTGAGGCTCAGCACCGATGGCTGGATGCCGTCGAGCAGCGGCACCGGGCGCGGCGTTCCACCCGGCGGCATCCGGTCCAGGCCGCCCGCGCTTCCGATCCAGAGCGTGGCGTCCTCGTCCTCGAGCACGGCGCGCACGTAGTCACCGCTCAGGCCATGGCGGCGGGTCCAGCGGGTGAACAGCGTCTCGCGCAGGCGGAACAGGCCGCCGTTGGCACCCGCCCACACGCTGCCCTCGGCATCCTCGATCAGGTTGACGATGCGCCCCGGCGGTCGCTCCTCGTCCGCCGCGGGCCGCTCGACCCCACGCGGACCGATGCGCAGCACGCCGCGGTTCTCGCTGCCGACCCACAGGTCGCCCCGGCGGTCCTGCAGCAGCGCGGTCAGCAGCCCCTGGCCGGCGACGCGATGCAGGCGCGGGGCGTGCACGCCCTCCACGCGGTGCACGCCCTCGCCCGCCACCAGCCAGATCGCGCCATCCGGCGCGCGGTACGGCCAGGCCAGCCCGGGGGCCAGCCCGAACGACACCGGTACGCGCCGGAACGTGCCGTCGGGATCGCGCACCACGATGCCGTCGATGCCGCCGATCCAGATGCGCCCGTCATCGCCGATCGCAAGCTTCGGGTAGCTCAACGCCAGCGGCACGTCGGCTGGCGCCTCGAAATACTCGAAGCGGCCATCGGCATGCAGGCAGCCGAGCCCGTGCCCCTCGAACAGCAGCCACATCCGGCCGTCCGCGTCCTTGGCCATGGCATGGATCAGCACCTGCGGCCAGCGGCCCTCCCCCGACCAGAAGGTCCACTCCCGCCCGTCGGGTGATCGGCGACCGAGATTGCCGCGCGAATCGCTGCTCCACAGCGCGCCGTCGCGGTCGACGTACAGCGCACCAACGCCGTTGTCGGGCAATGTGGGCCGGCTGGTGCTGCGGTCGAAGACGGTGAACTCGAGGCCGTCGTAGCGCACCAGGCCTTCCCAGGTCGCGAACCACAGGAAGCCGTCGGGCGTCTGCGCGATATCGCGGATCGAGTTGTGCGGCAGCCCGTGGCGCGTGGTCCAGCGGTCGACCAGGTAATCGCGCAGCGGCGCGGTCGAAAGGGCCGTGGCCACGGCGGCATCCGCTGCCGGCCATGCGGTCGGCGGCCAGGCCAGCCCCAACAGGCAGCAGACGAGGCCGATGCAGCGCAGCGCGCCGATCAGACGGGCGCGCACGCCGCGCACGCACCCGCTGTCATCAGGGCCGCGGACTGCGGGCCGCAGCGCATGGGCCACGGCCATGGGTTCAGCCCGTAAGGCGCTGGCGCACGGCCTCGAACAGCGCGATGCCCGTGGCCACCGACACGTTGAGGCTTTCGAATCCGCCCGGCATCGGGATGCGCGCCAGGCTGTCGCAGTGTTCGCGGGTGAGGCGGCGCAGCCCGTCGGCCTCGCCACCCAGCACCAGCGCCACGTTGCCGCGCAGGTCGAGGCTGTACATCGAGGCCTCGGCATCGCCCGCCAGACCGTGGATCCACACCCCCTGCTTCTGCAGCTCGCGCAGGGTGCGGGCGAGGTTGGTCGCGCGCACCACCGGCACGGTATCGGCGGCGCCGGCGGAGGTCTTGCGCACGGTGGCGTTGACCTGCACCGCCTTGTCCTTGGGGATCACCACCGCGGTCGCGCCCGCGGCCGCGGCGCTGCGCAGGCAGGCGCCGAGGTTGTGCGGGTCCTGCACGCCGTCGAGCACCAGCACCAGCGCGTTGCCGTTGGCCGCCTCGACCATGCCGGCAAGGTCATGCTCATCCCAGGTCTTCGCCGCGACGTAGCGTGCGGCCGCACCCTGGTGGCGCAGGCCGCCAGCCACGCCATCCAGCGCCTGCTGGTTGACCCGGCGCACGTCGATATCGCGCCGGCGCGCGGCCGATTCGATCTCGGCGACCCTGGGATTCTTCGCGCCCGCTTCCAGCAGCACCTCGCGGACGTTCCCGGCATCGTGCTCGACGGCCGCCGCAACGGCGTTGATGCCGGCGATCCAGGAGGTCTGCTTGCTCATCGCGGTCCGCGTACTCGTAGGGGCGCCCATTGTAGACGGACGCGGTGCACGGCCGGTGCGCGTCCCATTGTCGCGACCGCCCCCTACAGCCCGTGGACCGCCCGCTGATGGCGACACGGCCGGTCGTGCGCATGGCCATCGAACCCGCAGCATCCGCATCCGCGGGGGCCGCCTGCCCGACCGGCCAGCGGGATCACCCGTAAGGCTGCTTCACCCGCTTCGCCGGCTTGCCACGCGGTGGCGGCGGCTTCGGGCCGCGCGCCTCCTCGACCAGCCCGAAATCGATCTTGCGTTCCTCGAGGCTGGCCTTGAGCACGCGCACGTTCAGGCGGTCGCCGAGGCGGAACTCGCGCCCGGTGCGTTCGCCGGCCAGCGTCTTGCGCAGCGGATCGAAGTGGTAGAAATCGCGCGGCAGCTGGGTGACGTGGATCAGGCCGTTGACCTTGGACTGGTCGAGCTCGACGAACAGGCCGAAGCTGGTCACGCCACTGATCACGCCGGAGAACTCGCCACCGACGTGCTGCTCCATCCATGCGGCGCGGTAACGCTCGTCCACCTCGCGCTCGGCCTCGTCGGCCCGGCGCCCGCGCTCGGAGCACTGCAGCGCGAGTGCCGCCATGTCGTTGGTCGAATAGCGGAACGTCGACGGCTTCTTCCGCGACAGCACGTGCTTGATCGCGCGGTGCACCAGCAGGTCCGGGTAGCGGCGGATCGGCGAGGTGAAGTGCGAGTAGGCTTCCAGCGCGAGGCCGAAGTGGCCGATGTTCTCGGCCGAATACACCGCCAGGCTCTGGCTGCGCAGCAGCACCGATTCCAGCAGCGCGGCATCCGGGCGTTCGCGCACCTTGGCCAGCAACGCGGTGAAGTCCTTTGGCTGCACTTTCGCCCACGGCGGCATGCGCAGTTGGAACTCCTTCAGGAACTCCAGCAGGTCGGCGTACTTGGATTCCGGCGGCTTGTCGTGGATGCGGTACATCCCCGGCACCTCCGACGCCAGCAGCGTCTTCGCCGCTTCGACGTTCGCCGCGATCATGCATTCCTCGATCAGCTTGTGCGCGTCGTTGCGCAGCAGCATGCCGGCCTGCACCACCTCGCCGCGGTTGTCGAGCACGAAGCGCACCTCGGAGGTCTCGAACTCGATCGCGCCGCGCTTTCTGCGCGCCTTCGACAGCACCTTGTAGAGCTGGTGCAGGTGGCGGATCTGCGGCATCAGTTCGCCGATCTGCTGCTGCGCTTCCGCGTCGTCCTCGCCTACCGCGTTCCACACCTGGGTGTAGGTCAGGCGCGCGTGCGAGTGCATCACCGCCTCGTAGAACTCCGACCCGTGCACGGTGCCGTCCCGGCCCACCTGCATGTCGCAGACGAAGCACAGGCGGTCGACCTCCGGACGCAGCGAGCAGATCCCGTTGGACAGCGTTTCCGGCAGCATCGGCACCACGAAGCCCGGGAAGTACACGCTGGTGGCGCGCAGCTGCGCTTCGTTGTCGAGCGGCGTGCCCGGCTGCACGTAATGCGAGACGTCGGCGATCGCCACCACCAGCCGGAAGCCGTCGCGGTTGGGTTCGCACCACACCGCGTCGTCGAAGTCCTTGGCGTCCTCGCCGTCGATGGTCACCAGTGGCAGCCGGCGCAGGTCGCGTCGTGCGTTGGCGGTGGGGATGTCGACCTCGAGCGGAATCGCCGTGGCCTGGTCGATGACGTCCTGCGGGAACTCGTGCGGCAGGTCGTGGCCGTGGATCGCGGCCTCCACCACCAGTGACGGCGTCAGCGCATCGCCCAGCACCGCCAGCACGCGGCCGATCGGCGGCCGGCGCGCGTCACCGGCATGCACGATCTCGCACACGACCAGCTGGCTGTGCTCGGCGCCGTTGCGCGAATCCTGCGGCACCTGCACGTTGCGCTGGATGCGGCGGTCGTCGGGCACCACGTAGCTGATCCCGGATTCGACGGTGTAGCGGCCGATCAGACGGGTCAGCCTTCGCTCCAGCACCTCGACGATCGCACCCTCGCGTCGGCCGCGACGGTCCATTCCGGTCACGCTGGCAAGCACGCGGTCGCCATGCATCACCTTGCGCATTTCCCCCGGCGGCAGGAACAGATCGTCGCCCGCGCCCGAATCCGGACGCAGGAAGCCGAATCCGTCGGGATTGGCGATCACCGTGCCGGGCACCAGGTCCATCCGCGGAACCGGCACGAAGCCGCCGCGACGGTTCTGCAACAGCTGCCCGTCACGCACCATCGCGCCCAGCCGCTTGCCGAGTGCGTGGAAACGCTCGGGTTCGGTCAGCCCGAAGTGGGTGGCGAGGTCATCCGCGGTCTGCGGGCCGTCGGCCTCGCCCAGCCACATCAGGATGGCCTCACGGCTGACGATCGGATTCTCGTAGCGGCCAGCCTCGCGTTCGGCCTGCGGATCGTGGAATCCCGAACCCTTGCGCGAGCCCGCGGGCTTGCGCGTTGCCGGGGACTTGCCGGGCGCCCTGCCGCCACCGGGGCGCGGGGCATCGCGCAGCGTGTCCGGCATCCAGCCCGGCAGTGCGTCGCCACCACCCTTCGCCTTCGGCTTGCCGGTTTTCCGTGTTGCCCCGCGCGTTGCGGAGCCGTTGTCGACGCGTTTCTGGCCGCGTTTGCCTGGTGTCTTTGCCATGGCGGCGATGGTACATGCCGGCTTCGGCGACGACGCGTGACGCGGATGCACGCGAAGCGTTGACAAGGTCTCCTCCGCACCGCAACATACGCGCCTCACCTGCCCAGGTGGCGGAATTGGTAGACGCACTAGTTTCAGGTACTAGCGGGTAAAACCGTGGAGGTTCGAGTCCTCTCCTGGGCACCAAGCAACAACGGGGGGATGCAGCAGCAACTCCCGAGGTGATGAAGAAACCCCGCCCAGAGCGGGGTTTTTTGTTGCCCGATGGTTCCGCTCGCCGACCGCATCGTCGACATGCCAGGACGATCGCATGCCGCATGACCGGGACGGGCCCCGGCCCGGTGCTGTCGCGCGGCTACAATGGCCGCGCGCTCCGCGCCCCACCGTCGAACCGCCCTCCATGGATCCAGCAGACGCGGCGGAACCGCTGCCGCAAGCCTCCGTTTCCCGTGCCGCCCAGATCCGCCGACTGGACGCGCTTGCCGCGCCGGTGCGCGGGCGCCTGCGCGTGGCCGGCGGTTGCACGGTGGCCGCGGGCTGGTTGCTGATCGCCCAGGCGGCGCTGGTCGCACTGCTGGTCCAGCGCGGGCTGGTCGAACGTGCGGACCCCACCACCCTCGTGCCCGCCCTGCTGGGGCTGGTTGCAGTGGGTCTCGCACGTGCCGGACTGCTGCTGAGCGCGCGGCGCTGTGCCGACGACGCGGGGACCGCATTGCGTGCAACCCTGCGCCGCACCCTGGCCGCGCGCGTGCTCGGTCGCGGTGCGCCATGGCTGCGGCGCCAGCGCAGTGGCGGGTTGAGCGAACTCACCGCAACCCACGTCGACGCGCTCGACGGGTACTTCGGCGGCTACCTGCTGGCGCGGCTGGAAGTGATGCTGGTGCCGCTGGCGATGCTGGTCGTCGCCTTCCTGGTCGAACCGGTGGTCGGCGCACTGCTGCTGGTGACGATGCCGCTCGCACCCATCTTCATGATGCTGGTCGGTTTCGGCGCGCAGGCGGCCAGCCAGCGCCAGTTGCGTGCGCTGTCGCGGATGGGCGGGCACTTCGCCGACCGCCTGCGCGGGCTCGGCCTGATCCGCCTCTACGGTCGCGGCGATGCGGAACTGGCAGGAATCCTCGCTGCCGCCGAGGGACTGCGCGAGCGCAGCCTGAAGGTGCTGCGCATCGCCTTCCTGTCGTCGGCCGTGCTGGAGTTCTTCGCCTCGGTCAGCGTCGCGGTGATCGCGCTGTACCTGGGCATGAGCTATCTGGGAATGATCGACCTGCGTGGCGGTGCGCCACTGACGCTGGGCACCGGCCTGTTCCTGCTGCTGCTGGCGCCGGAGTTCTACGCACCGATGCGGCGGCTGGCCGCGCACTACCACGACCGCGCCAGTGCGCTGGCGGCGCTCGAGGAGATCGAGCATGCACTGGCCGACGACGTCGGCCCGGAGCCGGCGGACGCGACCGGCGGCGACAGCCCGATCCCATCCACCCCCATGGCGGCGACATCCACCGCGGCGCCGGCGGTCATGCTGCACGGGATCAGCGTGCGCCATGCCGGTGCCGCGAATGACGCGCTGTGCGCGCTCGACCTCCAGATCGCGCCCGGGGAGTTCATCGCGCTGGTGGGCGGCAGCGGCAGCGGCAAGAGCACGCTGCTGGAAGCGATCGCCGGCTGGCTGCCGCTGCGCGAAGGCCGGATCGTCATCGCGCCGCACGATGCGCGCGTCGGCTATGCACCCCAGCGGCCGTACCTGTTCCACGGCAGCATCGCCGACAACCTGCGCATTGCACGTCCCGACGCGGACCAGGCGTCGTTGCAGGCGGCTGCAGAAGCCGCGCAGGTCATGCGGTTCGCCACACGCCTGCCCGACGGCCTCGACACGGTGATCGGCGAACGCGGATTCGGCCTCTCCGGTGGCGAGGCCCGGCGCATCGCGCTGGCGCGGCTGTTCCTGCGCGATCCCGCACTCGCCCTGCTCGACGAACCCACCGCCTTCCTCGACCCGGAGACCGAGCGCGCGGTGCTCGATGCGCTGGTGGCCTTTGCACGCGGACGCACGCTGATCATGGCCACCCACAGCGATGCCGCCCTCGAAGCCGCCGGCCGTGTGGTGACGCTGGATGCCGCGGGTGGCCTGCGATGAATGTATCGACCGGCACCGCATCGGTGTTCCGCCGGCATGCACTGCCGATCACGCTGGCGGTACTGCTGCTGGCGGTGACCGTGGCCGCCGGCACCGGGCTGCTGGCGCTGTCGGGCCATTTCCTCACCGCGGCCGCGCTGGCGGGCGGGCTGGGCACCGGTTTCAACTTCTTCGCGCCATCGGCCGGGATCCGCGCGCTGACCTTTGCGCGCATCGTGTCGCGCTACGCGGAAAAGCTCTACGGCCACGATGTCACCCTGCGCCTGGCGCGCGACCTGCGCGTGTGGTTCTTCGCCCGCGCGCTGCCGCAGGCGCCGCTCGGGCTGGGCCGCGAGCGGCTGGGCGACCTGCTGGCGCGGCTGGTTGGCGACATCGAAACCGCCGACGGCCTGCTGATCCGCGCGCTCGGGCCGCTGCTGGCGCTGGCGGCGATCACGGTGGCGGTGATCGCGGTGACTGCCCTGGTACTGCCGTCCGCCGCGCTCTGCCTGCTGGTGGCGGCGCTGGTGATTGCCGTGGGCGTGCCGGCAACAACCAGCTGGGGCGCACGCGATGCCGAACACGAACGTGCGGCCGCACGCGCCGGCCTGCGCCACGCGATGCAGGAGGGCATCGAAGGCGCGGCCGACCTGATCGCGCTGGATGCGCAGGCCGGGCAGCGTGCGCGGATCGATGCGGCCACCGACGTCCTCGCCCAGCGTGAATCAAGGCTGCTGCACCGGCTGTCATGGTCCGGGCTGGTGCACGCGCTGGTCGTCGCCGTCGCACTGCCGGCGCTGCTGTGGCTGCTGCTGGTCGCCCACCACGCCGGCGCCATCGGCACCGCGGCGGCGGCGGCGGTGCTGTTCGCCGGCGTGGCCCTGTTCGAGGTGGCCGCCGGTGTCGGCCAGGCCTGGCAGGCCCTGCGCGCCGCGCGTGCATCGTTGCGGCGGCTTGATGACATCGCGATGCGCGCAGCACCGGTGGGCACGCCTGCGGACGTGGTCGCGCTGCCGGCCCATGGCACGCTGCAGCTGTCGGGCGTGCGCTTCGACTGGGGCGGTGCCGCGCCACGCGCGGTGCTCGACGGCATCGACTTCGCCCTGCGGCCCGGCGAGCGCGTGGCGATATCCGGCGACAGCGGCGCAGGCAAGTCCTCGCTGATGGCGCTGCTGTTGCGCCTGCGCGATCCCGATGGCGGGCGGATCTCCTTCGGTGGGGTGGACCTGCGCGATGCGGACCTGGCGGACTGGCACCGCAGGCTCGCCTGGCTGCCGCAGGATGCGCCGGTGTTTGCCGGCAGCGTGCGCGACAACCTCGCCATGGGCGATGCGGCGGCCGACGATGCCCGCATGTGGCAGGTGCTGGAGGCGGTCCGCCTGGGCGACGCGGTGCGCGGACTGCGCGGCGGCCTGGACGGCTGGATCGGCGAAGGCGGCAGCAGCCTCTCCGGCGGCCAGGCACGGCGGCTGGCGCTGGCGCGCGCGTTGCTGCGCGACGCACCGGTGCTGCTGCTCGACGAACCCACCGAAGGCCTGGACGTGGACACCGCGCACGCGCTTCTGCATGACGTCGCCCGCCTGTCCGAAGGCCGCAGCGTGCTGCTGATCAGCCACGACAGCCTGCCCGCCGGGGTCGTGCACCGGCGCTGCCGCCTGCGCGATGGCCGGCTGCAGGAGGCCGGCAACCCCTAGCCTGCGGGCGCTGCGCCGGAACGGGATCAGCCCGGGGACTGCACCAGCGCACGCAGCCGTTCGGGCGCGCGCAGTTCGATGTGGTGCGGGTCATCGAAATGCACGTACTCCTCGCGCCGCAGCCGGGTGAAGCTGCGGCTGACGGTCTCCACCGTCAGCCCGAGATGGTCGGCAATGTCCGCGCGCGTCATCGGCAGTTCGACGCGGCCGGCCTCGCCGCCGCGCTGCTGCTGGCGCGCCGCCATGTCGAGCAGGAAGCCGGCAAGGCGTTCGAGCGGGGTCATCCGTGCCAGGGCCATCTGGCTGGATTCGCTGGCATCCAGCGCGTGGAACGCATGGTCGAGCACGCCGGCGCCGAGTTCCGGGTGCCGCTCGCACAACGCGCGCATGCCCTGCAGCGGGAACGCGCACAGCGCGGTGTCGCTGATCGCCTCGATCGTGTGCCGGTGCGTCAGCGACCCGGTCAGGCCGATGAAGTCGCCCGCCTGCAGGAAGCCGGCCACCAGGCGGCGGCCGTCGGCCAGCACCCGCACCTGGCGCAGCATGCCGCTGGTCACCGTATAGACCTCGCGCCGTGGCGCGCCCTCGCGCGCCAGCGTGGCACCGGCCGGCAGCCGCAACCTGCCGGCAGCCGCCTCCAGGTCACGCGTTTCCTCCTGCGGCAACGACGCGCACACCGACAGGTGCCGGGCAAGGCACCCGTCGCAGCCGACGTGCGGCTCTCGTCGTGGTGCATCGGTGTGCCCGCGGACTCCCTGTGGAGGCGCCTGCGGGCTGGCGCGGTTGCTCATCATGGACTCCGTCGCGGCCGGTCATTCTATCCAACCGCGGCGTGAAGCCGGGCCGCGCCGGTAGAATCGGCGGTTTCCCCGCAGTACCGGTCCCGATGAACGACACCGTCCGTCCCGTCTTCCATGGCTTCGAGCAGATTCCGCTGCGCGAGTACGCCGAACGCGCCTATCTCGACTACTCGATGTACGTGGTACTGGACCGCGCCCTGCCCTTCATCGGCGACGGCCTGAAGCCGGTGCAGCGGCGGATCATCTACGCCATGAGCGAGCTCGGCCTCGGCGCCGCGGCCAAGCCGAAGAAGTCCGCGCGCACCGTCGGCGACGTGATCGGCAAGTACCACCCGCATGGCGACAGCGCCTGCTACGAGGCGATGGTGCTGATGGCGCAGCCGTTCTCGTACCGCTACCCGCTGATCGACGGCCAGGGCAACTTCGGCTCCAGCGACGACCCGAAGTCGTTCGCGGCGATGCGCTATACCGAATCGAAGATGACGCCGATCGCGGAAATGCTGCTGGGCGAGCTCGGCCACGGCACCGTCGACTGGACGCCGAACTTCGACGGCACGCTGGAGGAACCCTCGTGGCTGCCGGCGCGCGTGCCGCACCTGCTGCTCAACGGCACCACCGGCATCGCCGTGGGCATGGCCACCGACGTGCCGCCGCACAACCTCAACGAGGTGGTCAGTGCCTGCGTGCGCCTGCTGGAGGATCCCGACGCCAGCGTGCGCGACCTCTGCGAGCACGTGCGCGGCCCGGATTACCCCACCACCGCCGAGATCATCACCCCGGCGACCGACCTGCTGGCCATGTACGAGACCGGCAGCGGTGCGATCCGCGCCCGCGCGACCTGGACGCGCGAGGCCCACAACATCGTGGTGACCGCGCTGCCGCACCAGGTCTCGCCCAGCAAGGTGATCGAGCAGATCGCCGCGCAGATGCGGGCCAAGAAACTGCCGTGGCTGGATGACATCCGCGACGAGTCCGACCACGCCAACCCGACCCGCATCGTGATGGTGCCGCGGTCGAACCGGGTCGATGCCGAGCAGCTGATGGGCCATCTGTTCGCCACCACCGATCTCGAGCGCAGCTACCGCGCGAACTTCAACGTGATCGGGCTCGACGGCCGCCCGCAGGTGAAGAACCTGAAGATGCTGCTGTCGGAGTGGCTGCAGTTCCGCTTCGCCACCGTGACCCGGCGCCTGCAGCACCGCCTGGACAAGGTCGAGCGTCGCCTGCACCTGCTGGAAGGCCTGCTGGTGGCCTTCCTCAACCTCGACGAGGTGATCCGGATCATCCGCACCGAGGACGAGCCGAAGCCGGCGCTGATCGCACGTTTCGGCCTGTCCGACGACCAGGCCGACTACATCCTCGAAACCCGCCTGCGCCAGCTGGCACGGCTGGAGGAAATGAAGATCCGCGGCGAACAGGACGAGCTGGCCGCCGAGCGCGACCGCATCACCGCGACGCTGGGCTCGAATGCGAAGCTGAAGAAGCTGGTCAAGGACGAATTGCTGGCGGATGCGAAGAAGTTCGGCGATGCACGGCGCTCGCCGCTGGTGACCCGCGGCGCGGCGCAGGCGCTGGCCGAGACCGACCTGGTGCCGAGCGAGCCGGTGACCATCGCGCTCAGTGCCAAGGGCTGGGTGCGTGCCGCCAAGGGGCATGATGTCGATCCCGCCGGGCTGTCCTACCGCGAGGGCGACGAGTTGCTGGCCGCGGTGCGCGGCCGCAGCACGCAGACGGTCGTGTTCCTGGATTCGGCGGGTCGCAGCTATTCGACGATCGCCCACAGCCTGCCGTCCGCGCGTGGCAATGGCGAACCGCTGACCGGCCGCTTCTCGCCCGCCCCGGGGGCATCGTTCGTGGCGCTGGCCAGTGGCGAGGCCGATGCACGCTTCGTACTGGCGTCGTCGCAGGGCTACGGCTTCGTGACCCGCTTCGAGAACCTGGTCGGCCGTCAGAAGGCCGGCAAGGCGATGCTGTCGCTGTCGGAAGGCGCGCAGGTCCTGCAACCGGCCCAGCTCCCCGGCAGCGCCGACGATCGTGTGGTCGCGGTGACCAGCGCCGGCCACCTGCTGGCGTTCCCGGTCGGCGAACTGCCGGAACTCGAGCGCGGCAAGGGCAACAAGATCATCGAGATCCCCAAGGCCAAGCGCGGCACCGAGCGCGTGGTCGCGGTCGCCGTTCTCGGTGCCGGGCAGACGCTGCAGGTGAAGTCCGGCGCCCGCACGATGTCGCTGTCGTGGAAGGACCTGGAGGCGTATCTCGGGGCGCGGGCAAGCCGCGGCGGGCTGCTGCCCAGGGGCTGGCAGAAGGTCGACGCACTCGGCGTCGAGTAGCACAACGACGGCGGCCTGTCCGATTGCTTCAGCCTTCTCCCGCCTGCGGGAGACGGACCGGCAGGACTGCCGATCTGGACGGCACAGCCGCCCGAAGGGTGAGCGCCATGGATGGCGCGAATCCAGGTGGCCGGAAGGGCCGGACAAGGGAGTGCCCGGGCGGCACGCCCATGGATCCCCGCCCGCGGCGGGGATGACGCAGGCCGTCCTGCTGGCTAGTGCGCGCCCGCGTCGGTCCCGCCGGCCTCGCCCATCCTGCTCTGCTGGTAGTTCTCCAGGCCGATCATCCGGATCAGGCGCAGCTGCTGCTCCAGCCAGTAGGTGTGGTCTTCCTCGGTGTCGGCGAGCTGGGTCACCAGCACTTCGCGGCTCACGTAGTCCTGGTGCTGTTCGCACAGCGCGATGCCGCGGGCGAGATCACCGCGCACCTTGTATTCGAGGTCGAGGTCACGCTGCAGCATCTCCTCCACCGTGCGCCCGGGCTCGAACGCATGCGGACGCATGTCGGGATCGCCCTCGAGGAACAGGATCCGCCGCAGCAGCGCATCCGCGTGCTGGGTCTCCTCCTCCATCTCGTGGTTGATGCGCTGGTACAGCTGGTGCAGCCCGAGGTCCTCGTAGCGGCGCGAATGCAGGAAGTACTGGTCGCGCGCGGCAAGTTCGCCGCGAAGCAGCTCCTTCAGGTATTCGATGACTTCGGGGTGACCCTTCATGACGCGACCTCTCGACGGACAGCTGGACGGCCGGAGTATGCCGGCTTGTGCGCGCACGCGATCGGATGAGAATCCGTCCGAGTCGCATTCGCGTCGCAGGGCCGTGGTTTGCGGGCGTGGTGCTCCTAGAATCGGACGTTCGACGAAGGGGAACGGAATGCGGCCTGGATTCCGGCGGATGCTGCGCGCGGGCGCGCTGTTGCTGATCACGATGGTTCTGCTGGCGATCCTCGCCGCGTGGCTGATGGTGCGCGGCAGCGTGCCGCGGCTGGAGGGCGACTCCGCCCTCGACGGCCTGACCGCCCCGGTGTCGGTGAGCCGCGACGCGCTGGGGGTGGTGACCATCGAGGCGCGCAGCGAGGACGACGCCATACGTGCGCTCGGCTGGGTGCACGCCCAGGAGCGCTACTTCGAGATGGACCTGATGCGGCGGGTGCCGGCAGGCGAGCTGTCGGCGCTGTTCGGCGCGCGGGCGCTGGAGGTCGATCGCACCAACCGCATGCACCGCATGCGCGCACGCGTCGAGGCGCGCCTGCCGGAGATCGCGGCCGGTCGCGAGGCGCCGCTGCAGGCCTATGTGGAGGGCGTCAATGCCGGCCGCGATGCCCTGCGCGTGCGCCCGTGGCCCTATCTGCTGCTGCGTCAGGCGCCCCGGCCCTGGACGGCGGCGGACTCGGTGCTGGCCGGCTACGCGATGTACTTCGACCTGCAGGATGCCGGCAACGCGCGCGAACTGGCGCTGGCACGCCTGCGCGAGCAGTTGCCACCGCCGCTGTACGCACTGCTCACCCATGCCGGCAGCAGCTGGGACGCGCCGCTGTCAGGCACGGCGTGGGGCAATGCACCGCTGCCCGATGCTGCAACGGTCGACCTGCGCGCGCTGCCGGCGCCTCCGCTGGATACCCCGGTGGCACCGCCGCAGCGGTTGATCGGATTGGTGCCGGGGATGCGCGGGAGCGGCGTTGGCGGGTCGCCCGCGGCGATCGACCTCATGCCCGGCAGCAACAGCTTCGCGGTCTCGGGCCGTCTGACCGCCGACGGCCGCGCCCTGGTCGCGGACGACATGCACCTGGGGCTGCGCGCGCCAAACATCTGGTTCCGCGTGCGCCTGCGTTATCCCGACCCGGCGGCGCCGGATGGGCGGGTCGACGTCACCGGATTCACCCTGCCGGGGCTGCCCGCGGTGATCGTCGGCAGCACCGGCCACGTGGCCTGGGGCTTCACCAACAGCTATGGCGATTACCTGGACTGGCAGCGCGTGCGGCCCTGCGCGAAGCCGGGGCCGATCGCCATCGACGGCTGCACCGCCTACGTGCGCCATGAGGAACGCATTGCCGTCGCCGGCGGCGACGCGGTGACCGTGGCGGTCGACGAAACCGACTGGGGGCCGATCCTGCACCGCGAGGCCGATGGCAGTGCGCTGTCGCTGCGCTGGGTGGCCCACCTGCCCGGCGCGCTGGATTTCGGGCTCGCCGCGTTCGTGCGCGCCCGCAACCTCGACCAGCTGCTGCTGCTTGCCGACCGCACCGCCACGCCAACCCAGAACCTGGTGGCCGGCGACCGCCATGGCGCGATCGCCTGGCGGCTGCTGGGCCCGCTGCCACAGCGCGCGCCGGAATGCGACGGAGCGGGCATCTCCACCGCGCCCGGCGCTGCTGGCGATGCGCCGGCCTGCGCCCCCTGGACGATCGCCACCAACGCCTCGCCACTGCTGCGCTCGCCCACGGCCGACCGTCTGTGGACTGCCAACAACCGCATCGTCGACGGCGACGGGTTGCGCCGGATCGGTGATGGCGGCGCCACCCTCGGCGCCCGCGCCCATCAGATCCGCGACGCCCTGTTCGCCCGGGAACGCTTCGACGAACACGACCTGCTGGACATCCAGCTCGACGATCGCGCGCTGCTGATGACGCGCTGGTGGGAGCTTCTGCGCACGCTCGCCGGTCACCACGCGGGCGCCGGCAACGACGATGGCGGCACTCCCGCGCTGCGCGCCCTTGCCGCCGCGGCCCGGGACTGGAGCGGTCACGCCGATGTCGATTCCGCGGCCTACCGCATCGTGCGTGCGTGGCGGCTGGCCGTGCATGCGCGGATCGCCGACGGGCTGGCCGCACCCGCCCTGGCCACCCTCGGCAGCGACTTCGCGCTGCCATCGTTGCCGCACCTGGAGGGCGTGGCGTGGCCGCTGGTCGGCGCGCGCCCCGCGCACCTGCTGCCGCGCCGCTACAGCTGTGCGACGCGCGCCCCGGATGACGCCCGCTGCGACGATGCCGGCGATGGCTGGACCGCGCTGTTCGAGGACGCGGCACTGGAAGTGCGTGACGAGCTCGGCCAGGCGGGGCCGTTGCAGGCGCGGAGCTGGGGCGAGCGCAACACCGCGGCGATCTGCCACCCGCTGGCGGGTGCGATCCCGGTGCTCGGGCGTCGACTGCTGTGCATGCCCGCCACGCCGTTGCCGGGCGACAGCATGATGCCGCGGGTGCAGGGGCCGGGCTTCGGCGCCTCGCAACGGATGGTGGTGGCACCGGGCCACGAGACGGATGGCATCGCCCACATGCCGGGCGGCCAGAGCGGGCACCCGCTGTCGCCGTTCTGGGGCGCCGGGCAGGACGACTGGGCACATGGCCGCGCCTCGCCGTTCCTGCCGGGCGAGGCACGCCATACGCTGCGACTGTTGCCGGGCGGCGCCGCGGCGGACTGACGGCAGGGGTCGCCGGGCAACACGCTACGGCCGAGGTCCGGCGGCGGCCGGGATCGCTCAGCCGAACACGCGGAAGCGGGTGCTGTCGTCGATGAAGGTCTTCTCGCCGACCGGACCGGCGTTGGCGCCGAACGGCATCTGCGCGCGCAGCTTCCAGCTGGCCGGCAGGTTCCAGGCCCGTGCGGCGGCCTCGTCGGGCAGCGGGTTGTAGTGCTGCAGGCTGGCGCCGATGCCGGCGTCGGCCAGCGCGGTCCAGACCGCGAACTGGGCAATGCCGCTGCCGTGTTCCGACCACACCGGGAAGTTGTCGGCGTACAGCGGGAACTGCTCCTGCAGCCCCTTGACCACGTCCTGGTCCTCGTAGAACAGCACGGTGCCGGCCCCGGCCGCGAAGCTGTCGATCTTCTGCCCGGTGGCGGCAAAGGCATCCTCCGGAACGATCCGGCGCAGCGCCTCGCGCACGATCTCCCAGAAGCGCCGGCTCTCGTCGCCGAACAGGATCACCGCCCGCGAACTCTGCGAATTGAACGACGACGGCGACTGGCGTACCGCCTCCTGGATCAGCGCGGTGGTCTCCTCGCGCGACAGCGGAAGCTCCGGACCCAGTGCGTACTGGCTGCGGCGGCGGCGGATGGCATCGAGAAACGTCTGGGACATGGATTGACACTCACTGCTGAAGGATGTGCAAAGCCTATGGACGTCTGCTTGGAACAAACAGAACGACCGCCGGGACGTATCGTTGCATCGGCGCAATCGGGCAACGACCGATCGGTGATGGACGGTGCCCGGCGGCCACGTGCAGGCCCGGCAGGTGCCCGGGTTGGGCGCCATGCCGGGTGCCTGCCCTTCGCCGGACACGTGGACGGCGCGGGCCCGTGCCCGCAGGGATCGGGGTCAGGTCAGCTCGATGACGTCGAAATCGGCGACCGGATCCACATCGGCGTCGTAGTCGACATCGTCGCGCTCAAAGCCGAACAGCTTCAGGAACTCGTGCTTGTAGCTGGCGTAGTCGGTCAGCTCGAACAGGTTGCCGGTGTCGACCTGCGGCCACACCGCCTGGCACTGCGCCTGCACGTCGTCACGCAGTTCCCAGTCGTCGAGGCGGAACCGGCCCTCTTCATCCACGGCGCCGGCGGTGCCGTCCTCGCGGTACATGCGCTCGCGGAACAGGCGGTCGAGCTGCTCGATGGTGCCCTCGTGCAGGCCCTTTTCCTTCATCACCTTGAAGACGATGGCGATGTAGAGCGGCAGCACCGGGATCGCCGCGCTGGCCTGGGTGACCACGGACTTCAGCACCGCGACATTGGCGCTGCCGCCCTTCGCGGCGAGCTTCGCGTCGAGGCGACGGGCAGTGGCGTCGAGATCGGCCTTGGCGCGGCCAAGCGCACCGTGCCAGTAGATCGGCCAGGTGATCTCGGTACCGATATAGCTGAAGGCCACGGTCCTGGCGCCATCGGCGAGCACGCCGGCGGCATCGAGCGCGTCGATCCACAGCTGCCAGTCCTGGCCGCCCATCACCGCGACGGTGTCCTCGATCTCCTGCTCGCTGGCCGGTTCGATCGTGGCTTCGATCACCTGGTCGCGATTGGTGTCGATGGCGGTCGAGGTGTAGGCCTCGCCGATCGGCTTGAGCGCCGAGCGCTTGACCTCGCCGGTATCGGGCAGTCTGCGCACGGGAGACGCCAGCGAATAGACCACCAGGTCCACCTGCCCGCCCATCTCGTCGCGGATCAGCTCGATGACCTTTTCGCGCGCGGCGTCGGAGAAGGCATCGCCATTGATCGAACGGCTGTACAGGCCGGCGGCCTTGGCCTCGTGGTCGAACGCGGCCGCGTTGTACCAGCCGGCGGTGCCGGGCTTCCTGTCGGTGCCCGGCTTTTCGAAGAACACGCCGAGGGTGTCCGCGCCGAAGCCGAACGCCGCGCTGATGCGCGCGGCCAGGCCATAGCCGCTGGACGCGCCGATCACCAGCACCTTCTTCGGCCCATCGGCCCGCACGCCCTGCGCCTTCGTCGCCGCGATCTGGTCGCGCACGTTGAGCGCGCAGCCGGTCGGGTGGGTGGTGGTGCAGATGAAGCCGCGGACCTTGGGTTGGATGATCACGGTGTACTCGTTGCCAGTCGGACGGACCGGCAAGTCTACTGCGCGCCCGGTGGCCACCGTCCGTACGCGGGTCGATGGTGCGGCGCCCGGCGCCGGGGAAACCACGCGATGGCCAGCGCGACGGATGCGCCGGACGCGGTTCGGCGAGCGGGTGCTCAGGCCACCGCGGGTGCCGGGTCCGCGATCACCGCATCGTTGTGCACACCCGCGACTGCGCGGCCGGAGGGATCAGCGGCATTGACGAACGAGGCATCCCAGGCGATCGCGGCGGGCGACGAACACGCGATCGACTTGCCGCCGGGCACGGTCCCGGCCGCCGCGGCGCCCGGGAAATGCCGTTCGAACAGGCAGCGATACCAGTAGGCCTCCTTCGTCTGCGGCGGGTTGTGCGGGAAGCGCCGTGCCGCAGCGGCAAGCTCGCGGTCGCTGACCTGGGTGCCCGCGTAGGCCTTGAGCCCGTCGATCCAGCCATAGCCGACGCCATCGCTGAACTGCTCCTTCTGCCGCCACAGGATCTCCGCGGGCAGCCAACCCTCGAATGCCTGGCGCAGCACGCCCTTTTCCATCCGCTGCGGCCCCACCGAGCCCTTGTCGATCATCTTGTGCCGCGCATCCATCCGCATCGCGACGTCGAGGAACTCGCGGTCGAGGAACGGTACCCGCGGCTCGACGCCCCAGGCCATCATCGACTTGTTGGCCCGCAGGCAGTCGTAGTTGTTGAGCGCATCCAGCTTGCGCACCAGTTCCTCGTGGAACTCGCGCGCATTCGGCGCCTTGTGGAAATAGAGATATCCGCCGAAGACCTCGTCGCTGCCCTCGCCCGACAGCACCATCTTCACCCCCATTGCCTTGATCCGCCGCGCCAGCAGGAACATCGGCGTGGACGCGCGGATGGTGGTGACGTCGTAGGTCTCGATATGGCGGATCACTTCGGGCAGTGCATCCAGGCCTTCCTCGAAGCTGTACTCGAAGCCGTGGTGGACGGTGCCGATCGCGCGCGCGGCGATCTCCGCTGCGGCGAGGTCGGGCGAACCCTTCAGCCCGATCGCGAACGAGTGCAGCCGCGGCCACCAGGCCTCGCTGCGGTCGCCGTCCTCGACGCGGTGGCGGGCGTAACGCGCGGCCACTGCAGCCACCAGCGATGAATCCAGGCCACCCGACAGCAGCACGCCATAGGGCACGTCGGTCATCAGCTGCCGGTGCACTGCGGCCTCGAAGGCCTCGCGCAGTTCGGTGGGCGAGACCGCGTTGCCTTCGACGGCGTCGTAATCACGCCAGCCGGTGCGGTAGTAGCGGGTCAGCGCACCGGTGGCGCTGTCGTACCAGTGCCCGGGCGGGAACTGCGCGACATCGGCGCAGCTTTCCGCGAGCGCCTTCATCTCCGAGGCCACGCGCAGCCGGCCTTCGCGGTCGTGACCCCAGTACAGCGGCACCACGCCAATCGGGTCGCGCGCGATCAGTACCCGGCCGGCGGCGCGGTCCCACAGTGCGAAGGCGAAAATGCCGTTGAGGCGCTCGAGGAAGATCTCCGGTGCCTCTTCGCGGTAGAGGGCGTTGATGACCTCGCAATCGGAACCGGTCTGGAACGCATACGGCTCGCGCAGCGCGCTGCGCAGTGCCTGGTGGTTGTAGATCTCGCCGTTGACGGCAAGCACCAATGCGCCGTCCTCCGAACGCAGCGGCTGCGCACCGCCGGCGGGATCGACGATGGCCAGCCGTTCATGGACCAGGATCGCGCCCGGATCGACATGCACGCCGCTCCAGTCGGGGCCGCGATGGCGCTGTCGCTGGGAGCATTCCAGCGCCTCGCGACGCAGGCTGGCGAGGTCGTCGCCGGGTTGCAGATCGAACACACCGAAGATCGAGCACATATGGAAGTCCCCCGCCTCAGGTTGGAAGCAACGCGGTCCGCAGCGACCGCAGGCCATTGCGCTGGTCGGGCGTAAGCGGCTTCCGGGAACGATTGCATACGACTCGAGTGCTTGTCTGCCCGTGCGGTACCCCGGTCGGGTTTCACGCGGCCCGCCGCGCGCATCGGGGGGTGTGCTCCCCCGGCCGGAGTCCGCGTCCAGCTACCACGGCCGGCCGCCGGCCATCCATGGCCGGCTGTCCGCACACCCCCCGATGCACGCGACGGGCTCGGGCCTCCGCCGGCTTCGGCACGAAGATCGGAGCAGTTCGCGCTGAGTCGCCTTCAACCCACCAGGTGCTCGCGCCGCTGCCTCTGATCTTCGTGCCGACGCGACGACAGGTCGGTGCCCGCCGCGGACGCAGGGGGATGTCCAGAGCCGGCCATGGATGGCCGGCGGCCGGCCGTGGGCGCAGGACGCGGAGAGATCCGGCTGGGCATCCCCCGTGGCCGCGGCGGCCCCGGGTGCCATGGGGCGCCGCCTTCCACCGCGCACCCGCCCCCGGTACCGCAACCGTTGCGCCTTCAGGCGATGACTTCCGCCCGCAGCAGGCGCTCGATGATCGCCAGGTACAGCCCCGGCAATGCTTCGAGATCCGCCACCCGCACGTGTTCGTCGACCTTGTGGATGCTGGCGTTGACCGGGCCGATCTCGATGCACTGCGCGCCCAGCGGCGCGATGAAGCGCGCGTCCGAGGTGCCGCCGCCGGTGCTCTCCTCGGGCGCGGCGCCGCCGCGGAAGGCCGCCAGCACCTCGCGTGCCGCCGCACGCAGCAGCCCTTCCGGCGTATGGAACGGCTCGCCACTGCGATGCCACGAGAGGGTGTGGTCGACCCCGTGGCGCGTGCACATCGCCTCGATCTCCGCCACCAGGCGATCGGCGGTCCAGTGCGGGTTGTAGCGCAGGTTGAACTGCACCTCGAGCGTGCCCGGCACCACGTTGGTCGCGCCGGTGCCCGCATGGATGTTGCTGACCTGCAGGCTGGTCGGCGGGAAGCTCCCGTAACCGTCATCCCAGACGCGGGCGGTGAGCTCGCCCAGCAGGGGCAGCGCGGCGTGCACGGGGTTGCGGGCGAGTTCCGGATAGGCCACGTGGCCCTGTACCCCGTGGACGACGAGCGTGGCCGACAGCGAACCACGCCGCCCCACCCGCAGCAGGTCCCCCAGCTCCGCAGTCGACGACGGCTCGCCGGTGATGCACCAGTCGATGCGTTCGCCGCGCTCCCGGAAAAGTTGCGCCACCCGGCGCACGCCATCGATGGCATCGCCCTCCTCGTCGGAGGTCAGCAGCAGCGCGAGCGTGCCCGGATGATCGGGATGCGCGGCAACGAAGCGCTCGGCAGCGACCACGAACGCGGCAACACCGCTTTTCATGTCGGCCGCGCCGCGCCCGTACAGCACGCCATCACGGATCTCCGGCGCGAACGGCCCGCTGGCCCAGGCCTCGCGCGGGCCGGGTGGCACCACGTCGGTGTGGCCCAGCAGCACCAGCACCGGGCCGCTGCTGCCATGCGTGGCCCAGAGGTTGTCGACCGAACCGAAACGCAGCCGTTCGCAGGCGAAGCCCGCGCGCGACAGGCGTTCGGCAAGCATCGCCTGGCAGCCGGCATCCTCGGGGGTGACCGACGGCCGCGCGATCAGTTCGCAGGTGAGGTCGAGGACGTCGGACATCGCCTGCTCAGGCCACGCCGAAGCGCTTCTTGAAGCCGTTGTCGGTGAAGCCCTGGGTCACCACGCCATCATCGGTAACCACCACCGGGCGGCGGATCAGCTGCGGGTACTCGCGCAGCAGCAGTTTCCACTCGGCATCGCTGCCCGGCGCCTTGCGGTTTCCGGGCAGCGTGCGCCAGGTGGTCGACGAACGGTTGATGAGCGCGTCCCAACCGCCGGCGTGCCGCGCCCATCCGGCAAGCACCTCGGGCGCCTGCGGGGTGTCGCGGTAGTCGACGAAGTCGTGGGCGATGCCGAAGCGGTCCAGCCACCTGCGCGCCTTCCTGCAGGTATCGCAGTTCTTCAGGCCGTAGAGGGTGGTCGCCATCTCAGCCCGCCAGTCCGCGCAGCAGGTCGTTGACACTGGTCTTGGCGCGGGTGCGCTCGTCGACCTGCTTGACGATCACCGCGCAGTACAGCGAATGGCTGCCGTCCTCGGCCGGCAGCGAGCCGGCCACCACCACGCTGCCCGGCGGCACGTGGCCATAGCTCACCTCGCGGGTGGCGCGGTTGTAGATGCGCGTCGACTGCCCCAGGAACACGCCCATGCCGATCACGCTGTGGTGGCCCACCACGACGCCCTCGACCACTTCCGAGCGTGCGCCGATGAAGCAGTGGTCCTCGATGATCGTCGGCGATGCCTGCAGCGGCTCGAGCACGCCACCGATGCCGGCGCCGCCGGAGATATGGCAGTGCTTTCCCACCTGCGCGCAGGAACCGACCGTGGCCCAGGTGTCGACCATCGTGCCCTCGCCCACGTACGCGCCGATGTTGACGAAGCTCGGCATCAGCACCACGTCCCGCGCCACATGGCTGCCGCGGCGCACGTAGGCACCCGGAACCACGCGCACGCCGGCCTCGCGGAACATGCTCTCGTCGTAATCGGCGAATCGTGCTTCCACCTTGTCCCAGTACGGCGCAGGGTCGGCCTCGACCATCGCCATCTCGTTGATACGGAAATACAGCAGCACCGCCTTCTTCACCCACTCGTTGACCGTCCAGCCGCCGCGGCCGTCGGGCTCGGCCACGCGCAGCTGGCCGCTTTCCAACCCGACCAGGGTCTGCTCGACGGCCGGGCGCACCGCGCCGTCCACCTCCTCGGGGGTCAGCGTGCCGCGGCGCTCGAAGGCGCTGTCGATGGTGGTGTGCAGGACCGCCACGGCGGCGGGGTCGGTATTGAACGTGGGCAGGGTCATCGGGGGATCCATACGTTGTGCGGTGGAGGGATACCGGCGATCGCTCAGTCGGCATCCAGGGTGGCGAGCAGCGCTTCGCGCAGGGCGTCGCGCGCTGGCTCGTCGAGCGGCTGGTTGTGGCGGTCGCTGAGCCGGAATACGTCCTCGACGCGCTCGCCGAACGTGGCGATACGCGCATCGTGGACACGCATGCGCTGGCTGCGCAGCACATGGGCAACATCGGCCAGCAGGCCCGGGCGGTCGGTGGCCACCAGGCTGAAGACGGTGTGGCGGCCATCGGCGCTGTGGTCGAAGCCGATCTGCGGCACCACGCGGAAATGGCGCAGATGCCGCGGCTGCGTGCGGCGCGCCGGATGCACGTCGAGATTGCCTGCCAGCACCGTCGCCAGCTTGCGTTCGATCACCTGCGGGTCGGGCATATGGCGTGGGTCGGACGGCAGCACCTGGAACACGTCGAAGATCGTGCCGGCCGGGCCATCCAGCGCACGCGCCTGCTGGATCGCCAGGCCGCTGCGGTCAAGGGTGATCGCGATCGCGGTGAACAGGCCATCGCGGTCCGGGGAATGCACGAACACTTCCAGTGCCGGCACGCCGTCGGCGAGCCTGCGTACGCGCACCACGGTCCCGCCAGCCACCGCATCGCGCAGCGACAGCGCCTGCCAGGCCACCTGGTCGGCGCGGCCGCGCAGGAAGGCCTCTTCCGGCATCCGTGCAAACAGCAGGTCGGCATCGTCGACGCCGTTCGCGGCCAGCAGCCCGCGTGCCTGCTCGCGGGTCTCGGCGATGCGCTGGGCGGCTGCAACCGGGTGCTCCAGCCCGCGCCGCAGGGCCAGCCGGGTGGCGGTGCGCAGGTCGGTGAGCAGGCGGTCCTTCCAGGCGTTCCACAGCCGTGGCGAGGTGCCGGCGATATCCGCGCAGGTCAGCAGGTACAGGTAATCCAGCCGCTCGCGGTCCGCGACCTCGCCGGCGAAACGGTGGATCACCGATGGATCGGAGATGTCGTGTTTCTGTGCGACGGTCGACATCAGCAGGTGCTGGCGGACCAGCCACTCGACCAGCGCGGTATCCGCGTCCGCCAGGCCATGGCCTTCGCAGAATTCACGCGCGTCCACCGCGCCCAGTTCGGAATGGTCACCGCCGCGGCCCTTGGCGATGTCATGGAACAGCCCGGCCAGCAACAGCAGCTCGGGCTTGCGCAGCGCCGGCCAGACCTCGTGCGCGCCGGAGAAGCGTGGATCGGGCGTGGCATCGGCGAAGCTCGCGATGTTGCGCAGCACAGCCAGCGTGTGCTGGTCCACCGTGTAGACGTGGAACAGGTCGAACTGCATGCGCCCGGTCACCCGCGCGAACTCGGGGATCCAGGTGCCGAGCACGCCCAGGCGGGCCATGCGCTCGAGCGTGCGCACCGGCACCGGCCCGCGCAGCAGGTCGAGGAAGCGCTGCCGCTCCGCGCCGGCGGCGTCACGCCACGACGGCAGCGCGTGCAGCGATTCGGCCAGCGCACGCGCGGTCTGCGAATGCAGGCCGCGCAACTCCGGGCATGCCGCCCAGGCCGCGAACAGGTCGAACACCGCGCCGATATCGGCGCGCGGCCAGACCTCGTCGCGCGCGGCGAGGTAGCCTCGCCGCGATACGAACGCAGCGTCCAGCGCCACCAGTTCGCCCTCGCCCTCGATGTGCTCCTCGAATCGCTGCAGCAGGCGGTCGTTGATGCGCAGCACCACCGATGCACTGCGGTAGAAGCCCTGCATCATCCGCTCGACCAGGGCGTTGTCCGCCTCCTCGACATGCTCGAGCCGCGCGGCCAGCGCCTTCTGGTGGTCGAAGCGCAGCCGCTCCTCGGCCTTGCCCGCGACGAGGTGCAGGCCGAAGCGAAGCCGCGACAGCGCCTGGCGTTCGCGTTCGAGGGTGGCCAGTTCATCCACGCCGAGCTGGCCCAGTGCGATCAGCTGCTCGAAGCCGTGCACGCCGAACACCGCGCGCGCCATCCAGCGCAGGGTCTGGATGTCGCGCAGGCCGCCCGGTCCGTCCTTCAGGTTGGGCTCGAGGTTGTCGGCGGTGTCGCCGTAGCGCGCATGGCGACGTGCCTGTTCCTCGCGCTTGCCATCGAAATATCGCTGTGCGGTCCAGCCGGTGCGCCCGGCGGCGATCGCGTCGGCCAGCGTGCGCACGTCCTGCAGGTTCGCCAGCAGGGGGCGGGCGTCCTGCAGGTTGGTCTGCACGGTCAGGTCGGCATCGGCCTCGCGGGTGCATTCGGTGGCGGTGCGGACCGCATGGCCCACCTTCAGGCCGGCATCCCACAGCAGCGCGAACAGCCGTCCGAGCGCATCGGCATGCGGCGTGCCGGCCCCCTCGCCGGCCAGCGCAAGCACATCGATGTCGGAATGCGGGAACAGTTCGCCGCGGCCGTAGCCGCCGACCGCGAACAGCGCCAGCGGCGCATCCGACGGCACGCACCGCGCCCATGCCTGGCGCACCCAGCCATCGACGGCGGTGGCACGCGCGGCCAGCAGGCGGTCGACGTCCTCGCCCTCGTCGAAACGCGCGGCCAGCTGGGCATCGTGGTCGGCCAGCGCGGCGCGGGCCTCGGCGGCCCAGCCCGCATCGCTGCAGGCGTCGCGCTCCGTCCCGGTGGCGGGAGGCATGGCGGCCATGGTCAGCGCACCCGTCCCGCCGGCCGCGCCACGCACCGCGGTCGCGGATGGCGGGCTCGGCAACGTGGCACGACGGTACGCATCGGCGGCCGCCGCCTACAGGAAGGCGTCGTTGTCGTCGCCGGGCACGCGCGTCAGGATGTCGAAGCCGTCCCGGGTCACGGCCACGGTGTGCTCCCACTGCGCCGACAGCTTGCGGTCCTTGGTGACCACGGTCCAGCCATCGGGCAGCACCCGCGTATGACGCGCGCCCTCGTTGATCATCGGCTCGATGGTGAAGGTCATGCCCTCCTGCAGCACCAGGCCCTCGCCCGGGCGACCGTAGTGCAGCACCTGCGGCTCGTCGTGGTAGACCTTGCCGATGCCGTGGCCGCAGTACTCGCGCACCACGCTGAAGCGCTCCGCTTCGGCGTACTGCTGGATGGCATGGCCGACGTCGCCGAGCGTGGCACCCGGCCGCACCGCGCGGATGCCCTCGAACAGCGCCTGCCGGGTCACCTCGACCAGGCGTCGCGCCATCACCGACGGCGTGCCGACGTAGTACATACGGCTGGTGTCGCCGTGCCAGCCATCCTTGATGACGGTGACGTCGATATTGATGATGTCGCCGTCCTTGAGCACCTTGTCGCCGGGGATGCCGTGGCAGATGACGTTGTTGGCGGAGATGCAGGTGGCACGCGGATAGCCGCGGTAGCCGACGTTCGCGGGCACCGCGCCCTGCACCTGGACGATATGGTCGTGGCAGATGCGGTCGAGTTCCTCGGTGGTCACGCCCGGCTTCACGTACGGCGCGACCATGTGCAGCACCTCGGCGGCCAGGCGGCCGGCCTCGCGCATCTTCTCGATGTCTTGGGGGGTCTTCAGGTTGATGGCCATCACGGCATTATCGCCGATCGCGCGTCCCGACGCCCCTCCCGGGTGGCCGTGGCGGGCTGCCCGCCCGCGCCGGTGACCGGCCAGCCCGCCAACTTGCCCGCCTCCGGTCGCGGGCGTATCATCGCCGGCTGACCGCGCCCTCCCGGGCCGGTCCGTCGATGCCGGACGTCACCGGTAAATACACACCCGCTGCAACCCCCCGTGCCGGGGTGCGCGTGCCGCCGGAGCCCAGGCCCCGGTCCGCATGTCGTCGGTCACGGAGGCCGCGGGGAGGACCAACCCCGGAACCATCGCGCATGGCCCTGCCCTGCGCCCGCCCACCAATGCCCGGGCGGCGGTTCCATCACTGGAGTCACAGCAATGCCCCAGATCACCATGCGCCAGATGCTGGAGGCCGGCGTCCACTTCGGCCACCAGACCCGCTACTGGAACCCCAAGATGTCGCCGTACATCTTCGGCGCCCGCGGCAAGATCCACATCATCAACCTCGAGAAGACCGTTCCGCTCTTCAACGATGCGATGAACTTCATCTCGGGCATCGCCCAGAAGCGCGGCATCATCCTGTTCGTCGGCACCAAGCGCAGCGCGCGCGACGCGATCAGGGAAGAGGCCGAGCGTTGCGGCATGCCGTACATGACCCAGCGCTGGCTGGGCGGCACGCTGACCAACTTCGCCACCGTCAAGAAGTCGGTGTCGCGCCTGAAGGAGCTGGAAGCCGCCGAGACCGACGGCACCTTCGACAAGCTGGTCAAGCACGAAGTGCTGGGCCTGCGCCGCGAGCGCGAGAAGCTGCTGGCCTCGCTGGGCGGCATCAAGGACATGGCCCGCCTGCCCGACGCGCTGTTCGTGGTCGACATCGGCCATGAGGACATCGCCATCAAGGAAGCCAAGAAGCTCGGCATCCCGGTGATCGCCGTGGTCGACACCAACTACAACCCGGAGCTGGTCGATTACGCCATCCCGGGCAACGACGACGCCATCCGCGCCGTGCAGCTGTACGCCAGCGCCGCCGCCGACGCCGTGCTCGAAGGCAAGGCCGCCGCTCCGTCGGCCGCCAGCGTGCGCGAGGAAGAGTTCGCCGAGGGTGGCGAAGGCCGTGGCCGCAAGCCGGCTGCGCGCAAGGGCAAGAAGGCCGACGAGGCCGAAGAAGCCGCAGCACCGGCGCCGGCTGCCGAATAAGGCAGCTCCTGTCGGCTGCCGCCATCCGCGGCGGCCGACGTCGTGGCCTGCGCGCCACGACGCACCGGAACGGCCTCGCCGTTCCGCGTCCCCATTCCGCTATCTCCGAGGTATCCGATGGAAATCACCGCAAGCCTGGTCAAGGAACTGCGCGAGCGCACCGGCGCCGGCATGATGGAGTGCAAGAAGGCACTGACCGAAGCCAATGGCGACATCGACGCCGCTGCCGAGGCGCTGCGCAAGTCCGGCCTCGCCAAGGCCGACAAGAAGGCCAGCCGCGTCACCGCCGAGGGCCGCGTGGCCACCGCCCAGGCCGCCGGTCGTGCGGTGCTGGTCGAGATCAACTCCGAGACCGACTTCGTCGCCAAGGACGAGAACTTCGTCTCCTTCACCGAGACCGTGGCCGCCGCTGCACTCGAGTCCGGCAGTGCTGACGTCGAAGGCCTCAAGACCGCGAAGATCGCCTCCGGCGAGACCGTCGAGGAAGCCCGTGCCGCGCTGATCGCCAAGGTCGGCGAGAACGTGCAGGTGCGCCGCATGGCCCGCATCGACAGCGACAACAACGTTGCCGCCTACGTGCACGGTGGCCGCATCGGCGTGCTGGTCGAGGTCAAGGGCGGTGACGCCGAGCTGGCCCGCGGCCTGGCGATGCACGTTGCCGCGATGAACCCGCCGTACAACAACGCCGCCGACGTGCCGGCCGACTTCGTGGCCAAGGAAAAGGAAATCGAGCTGGCGAAGATGTCCGAGAAGGACAAGGCCAAGCCGGCCGAGATCCTCGAGAAGATCATCAGCGGCAAGATCGCCAAGATCGTCAACGAGGTCACCCTGGCCGGCCAGCCGTACGTGCTCGACACCGACAGGACCGTCGAGCAGGTGCTCAAGGCCGCCGGCGCCGAGGTCATCGGCTACCAGCGCCTGGCCGTGGGCGAAGGCATCGAGAAGGTGGTCGAGGACTACGCCGCCGAAGTGATGAAGCAGGCCGGCCTGGCCTGACGCTTCGCGCTTCGCGCTGGACTGGAAAAGCCGCGGACCCCCGCGGCTTTTTCTTTTCCGGCCGCGCAACTCCCGGCCAGCCAGGGAGAGCAGACTCGCCCGACCAAACAGCGCGGGGCCTGCGGCACGTCCCGGATGCGCCGGTTCCTGTTGATGTGGCGCTCGGCCTGCATGAACGATCGGACCCTGCGGGCGTGACCTGCATCACCCGCGCGCTAAAGGTTGGTCGATACCCGCCGATAAGGCCGTCGACGCATACCGATCACCGCCATGCACCCCGAACTGGTTTCCCTGCTCTCGCACTGCCGGACGCTGCCCACGCTTCCGGGTGTTGCGCTGCGCATGATCGAGCTGGCGGAGGATCCTGCCACCGACCTGGCCATGGCGGCCGAAGCGATCGCACTGGATCCCGCGCTGAGCGCGCGACTGCTGCGTATCGCCAATTCGCCGCTGTATGCGAGCGCGCATCGGCGGCGCGTGGATACGCTCTCGCAGGCACTGGCGCTGCTGGGGCTCAATGCGGCGCTGAGCCTGGCGCTGGGGTTCGTGGTTGCACGCACGCTGCAGCCCGACCATGCGCTGGCCGGCATGCACGAGCGTGTATGGCAGCGCAGTGCACTCGCCGCGATGGCCGCGCGCCTGCTGGCCGAACGGCTGCAGCTCGAGCGCCCCGAGGAACTGATGCTGGGCGCGCTGCTGCAGGACATCGGCATCCTCGCCCTGCTCCATGCAATGCCCGAGCGCTACGCGGAACTGCCGCAGGTGCCGCTGCAGGGGCGTGAGCGGCTGGAGGTCGAACGCGACCACCTTGGCGGCGACCACACCGAGGTGGGCGCATGGCTCGCCGGCCGTTGGGGGCTGTCGGGCTATCTGCAGCGGATGATCCGCGGCAGCGAGACCGTCGAAACCGGCGACCGCACGCTGGGCTGCGTGGTGGCGGCAGGCCTGCTGGGCGACGTCTGGATGCGCCCCGATGACGTCCACGCCCGCGGGCAGCTCGAGCGGGTCGCGGTGGCGCTGGAGCTCGAGCCCCTCGACGTCGAGACGCTGCTCGACCGGCTGTCGACGCTGGCGCCGGAGATGTCGGCATTGTTCGACGTGCGCATCCACCGCGAGGAACAGGCCCGCGAGATCGAACAGCAGGGCCGCGAACTGGCGATGATCCGCCACCTGCTCGAGCGCGAGGACCTGCAGGAGGCGGTGCGCGAGGCAACGCGCCTGAAAGCGCGCACCCGCGAACTCGACGACCTGGTGCGGCGCGATCCGCTGACCGGCGCCTACAACCGCCGCCAGCTCGAAGACGTGCTGCAGCAGGCGTTCGAGGAGGCCGAGCGCCGGCGCGAGCCGCTGTCGATCGCCTTCATCGACCTCGACGACTTCAAGCTGATCAACGACCGCTACGGGCACCTCGTCGGCGACACCGTGCTGCGCGAGTTCAGCCAGACGCTGACCCGGATGCTGCGCGCCAGCGACCTGCTCGCGCGCTATGGCGGCGAGGAGTTCCTGGTGGTGCTGCGTCGTTGCGGCGCGGAACGCGGCAGGCAGATCCTCGAACGCATCCTCGCCGACATCGCCAACACCCCGCTGGCCGACGTCGACGGCACGCCGATCCACATCACCTTCTCGGCGGGTCTTGCCACCCATGGCGAGGATGCGCGCTTCATCGATGCGCACGCCATGCTCGCCGCCGCCGACGAAGCGCTGTATGGCGCCAAGCGCGAAGGCCGCAACCAGGTGGCGATGCGGCCCCGCGCGGCGTATCCGCCGGATTGTGCATAGCGCGCGACGGCGTGCGGCGCGGGCGATCGGCTAGAATCCCGCCGGTTTACCCCATCCCCGAGGCCCGCATGTCCACACTCGCCTATCGCCGCGTCCTGCTCAAACTGTCCGGCGAGGCCCTGATGGGCGACGAGGACTACGGCATCGACCCCAAGGTGATTGGCCGCCTCGCACGCGAGGTGATCGAGGCCCAGCACGCCGGTGCCGAGGTCGCGCTGGTCATCGGCGGCGGCAACATCTTCCGGGGCGCGGGCCTCGCCGCCAGCGGCATGGACCGCGTCACCGGCGACCAGATGGGCATGCTGGCCACGGTGATCAACGCGCTGGCGATGCAGGACGCGCTCGAGAAGCTCGGCGCCAAGGCGCGGGTGATGAGCGCGATCAAGATCAACGACGTGTGCGAGGACTACATCCGCCGCCGCGCGATCCGCCACCTCGAGAAGGGCCGCCTGGTGATCTTCGCCGCCGGCGTCGGCAGCCCGTTCTTCACCACCGATTCCGGCGCCGCGCTGCGTGCGATCGAGATCGGCGCCGACCTGCTGCTGAAGGCGACCAAGGTCGACGGCGTCTACGACCGGGACCCGAAGAAGCACGCCGATGCGGTGCGATTCGAGCAGCTCAGCTACGACGAGGTGATCTCGCGCGGGCTGGAAGTGATGGATACCGCCGCGTTCGCACTCGCCCGCGACAGCAGCCTGCCGATGCGGGTATTCGACATGAGCCAGCCCGGCGTGCTGCTGCGCATCCTGCGCGGCGAGGCGGTCGGCACCCTCGTCACCGGCCGCTGACCGCTCGCCGCGGTCCGGCGGGCATCGTCGCGCCGCGTGGTGCACGTATAATCCCGCGGTTCCCGACCGCAGCTGGAGCCGGCGATGCTCGACGATATCAAGAAAGACACCCAGACCCGCATGGCCAAGAGCGTCGAGGCGCTGCGCCACACGCTGGTCAAGGTCCGCACCGGCCGCGCCTCGACGGCGCTGGTCGAGCACCTCAAGGTGAACTACTACGGTTCCGACATGCCGCTGTCGCAGGTCGCCAGCGTGGCGGTGAGCGACGCGCGTTCGCTCACGATCACGCCGTGGGAGAAGCAGATGGTCGGCGCCGTCGAGAAGGCGATCCTCGCCTCCGACCTCGGCCTCACCCCGAACACCGCCGGCACCACCATCCGCCTGAACCTGCCGGCGCTGACCGAGGAGCGTCGCCGCGAGCTGTCCAAGGTCGTGCACAGCGAGGGCGAGGACGCCAAGGTGGCGATCCGCAACATCCGCCGCGACGCCAACCAGCAGGTCAAGGAACTCCTCAAGGAGAAGCTGATCTCCGAGGACGACGAGCGCCGCAGCGAGGACGAGATCCAGAAGCTCACCGACAAGGCGATCAAGGACGTCGACGAAGTGGTCAAGGCCAAGGAACAGGAGCTGATGGCGGTCTGAGGACCGGTCAGTCGCGGCGTGATCGGACACCCACCAGCGCCGGCTGACGCCCGGCCCCCGCCCGTGCGTCCGGATCCACGCGATCCGGCCGCAGGCGACGCACTTCCCGGCGCGGTGCCACGGCACCTGGCGATCATCATGGATGGCAACGGCCGCTGGGCGGCCCGTCGCCGGCGTCCACGGGCGATCGGCCACCGGGCCGGAGCGCGCGCGGTCAACCTCTGCATCGACTGGTGCGTCGAACGCGGTGTCGGCGCGCTGACCCTGTTCGCGTTCTCCAGCGAGAACTGGGGGCGCCCGGAGGACGAGGTCGGCGCGCTGATGAAGCTGTTCATGGGTGCGCTCGACCGCGAGATCGACGAACTCGATCGCCGCGGCATCCGCATCCGCTTCATCGGTGAGCGCAGCCGTTTCGCGCCCGCTCTGCAGGCACGCATGGCCACGGCGGAAGCCAGGACCGGGCATCACGCGCGCCTCGCGCTCAATATCGCGGTGAGCTATGGCGGCCGCCAGGACATCGCCGCCGCCGCGCGTGCGCTGGCGCAGGACGTCGCCGCGGGCCGCCTGCGGCCCGAGGAGATCGACGAGCAGTTGCTGGGCGCACGCCTCGCCCTGGCTGACCTGCCGCCGCCCGACCTGTTCATCCGCACCGGTGGCGACCTGCGCATCAGCAATTTCCTGCTGTGGCAGCTGGCCTATACCGAACTGTGGTTCACCGATACCCTGTGGCCCGACCTCGATGCGGCCGTGCTCGACCGTGCGCTGGCCGACTATGCCGCCCGCGAGCGGCGCTTCGGGCTGACCAGCGCCCAGGTCGCACCCACCGCCCCAACCGATACGGACACCCCCGACGCATGACCCGAACCCGCGTGCTTGCCGCACTGGTGATGGCGCCCCTGGCAATCGCCGCGGTCCTGCTGCTGCCGACGCCCTGGATGGCCGCGCTGGCCGCGATGCTGTTCCTCGGCGCGCTGTGGGAGTGGTACCGGCTGGCCGAAGTGGAGGACACCACCGCGCGGGGCGTACTGCTGCTGGCCAACCTGCTGGTGATGGTGGCGGTGGTGTGGGCGTCGGCCAAAGACCCGGGCGGATCGCTGGTGCTGCTGAAGCTGCTGTGCGTGGCCGGCATCGTCTGGTGGCTGATGGCGATGCTGTGGCTGCGGAAGTTCGAATTCGGGGCGGCGGGCTCCGGCAGCGCACGCATCCTCAAGCTGGCCGCGGGTACTGCCGCGATCATCCCTGCGTGGGCCGCGCTCGGCCTGATCCACGCCGGGGAGCCCGCCGGGGCGGGCTGGCTGCTGGTGGCGCTGATGATCGTGTGGGCCGCCGACTCCGGCGCCTACTTTGCCGGCAGGAAGTTCGGCAAGCGCAAGCTGGCGCCGCGCATCAGCCCCAACAAGACGGTGGAAGGCCTGCTGGGCGGCATCGTCGCCGGCCTGGTCGTGGCGCTGGTCGGTGCACTCCTGCTCGGCACGCCCGCCACGCAGTTGTGGGGCGTGCTGCTGGTGGCGGTGATCGCGGTGCTGTTCTCGGTGGTCGGCGACCTGTTCGAGAGCCTGCTCAAGCGCCAGGTGGGGATGAAGGATTCCGGCAGCCTGATCCCCGGGCACGGGGGCCTGCTCGACCGCGTCGACGGTGTCATCGCCGCCCTGCCGGTGTTCGCCATCGGCCGGATCTGGCTGGGGTTCTGAGCATGCGCCGCGCCCTGTCCGCTGGAACGGCCCCGCGATGAAACCGCAACGCGTCGCGGTGCTTGGCGCGACCGGCTCCATCGGCGGATCCGCGCTCGACGTCATCGCCCGCCACCCGCAGCGCCTGTCGGCCAGCGTGCTGGCGGCCGGCCGCAACGTCGATGCGCTGGTCGCACTCTGCGTACAGCACCGCCCGGCGCATGCGGTGATCGCCGACTCGGCCGCGTATGCCGCACTACGCGATGGCCTGCGCTCTGCCGGCCTTTCCACCCGGGCGCATGCCGGCGACGAAGCCCTGTGCGCGCTGGTCGCGGGCGATGCCTGCGACAGCGTGGTGGCGGCGATCGTCGGCGCCGCCGGGCTCGATTCGACGCTCGCCGCTGCACGCGCCGGCAAGCGCCTCCTGCTGGCCAACAAGGAGTCGCTGGTGATGGCCGGCGACCTGGTGATGGCGGCCGCCCGCGAGGCCGGTGCCTGCATCCTGCCGGTCGACAGCGAACACAACGCGCTGTTCCAGTGCCTGCCGGATGGCCGCCTCGGTGCGGCGGTCGAGCGGCTGGTGCTGACCGCCTCGGGCGGCCCGTTCCGTGGCCGCGACCGCGCCGCGCTGGCAGCGATCACCCCGGCACAGGCGGTCGCCCACCCGAAGTGGTCGATGGGCCCGAAGATCTCGGTGGATTCGGCGACGCTGATGAACAAGGGACTCGAGGTGATCGAGGCCCACCACCTGTTCGGGCTTGGCAACGACCGCATCGGTGTCGTGGTGCATCCGCAGAGCCTGGTGCATGCGCTGGTGGAGTACACCGACGGCTCCACGCTGGCGCAGCTTGGCCTGCCCGACATGCGCACCGCGCTGGCGGTCGGCTTCGCCTGGCCGGAACGCATTGCGTCCGGAGTGCCGCCGCTGGACCTGATCGCCCATGGGCGGCTGGATTTCGAGGCGCCGGACATGGACACCTTCGCCTGCCTCCGCCTGGCGCGCGAGGCGCTCGACGCCGGCGGCTCCGCTCCGGCGGTGCTCAACGCCGCCAACGAGGTCGCGGTTTCAGCCTTCCTTCAGGGCCGGATCGCTTTCCTCTCCATTCCCGCCATCGTCGAGTCCGCGCTCGCGGCGCTGCCCCCGGTCGAGATCGCCTCGCTGGAGGCCGCTCGCGAGGCGGACGCGCAGGCGCGCCACCACGCCACCCGGTCCCTCTCCCGCCATGCCCGTGCATGAGCCGACCATGAGCCCCACCCCATGAGCCCGCTTCAATGAGCGACTTCCTCGGTTCGGTCTGGTGGCTCGTCGTGAGCCTTGGCCTGCTGGTCACGTTCCACGAGTTCGGCCACTACTGGGTGGCGCGCCGCAACGGGGTCAGGGTGCTGCGGTTCTCGGTCGGTTTCGGACGGCCACTGTGGATGCGCCGGGGCCGCGATGGCACCGAATACGCGATCGCCGCGATCCCGCTCGGCGGGTATGTGAAGATGCTCGACGAGCGCGAGGCACCGGTTGCCGCCGACGAGCTCTCGCAGGCATTCAACCGCAAGTCGGTCGGCCAGCGCATGGCGATCGTCGCGGCCGGCCCCGCCGCCAACCTGCTGCTGTGCGTGGCGCTGCTGTGGGCGATGTTCGTGGTCGGCCGGCCGGACTATGCCCCGGTGGTCGGCCATGTGCAGGGCGTGGCCGCCGAGGCCGGGCTGGCGCGTGGCGACCGCATCGAGGCGGTCGGCGAGCGCGCCACCCCCACCTGGAATGAGGTGCAGATGGCGCTGCTGCCCGCGGCGCTGGACCGCGCCGATGTCCGCCTGTCGGTGGTGGACGCCAATGGCAATGCCGGCGAGCGCACGCTGCCGCTGTCGAAGCTGGATCCCGCACTCGACGACCGCGCGCTGCTGCCGGCCATCGGGATGCTGCCGCGGCACCTGCTCGCACCTCCGGTGATCGGCCGGGTCCATCCGGACTCGCCCGCCTGGGGCGTGCTGGCCGAGGACGACCGCGTCACCGCGATCGACGGCAGCCCGGTCGCCACCTTCGACCAGATCGGCCCGCTGGTGCAGGCACTGGGCGAACGCGGCGGTGCGGCGATGATCGAGGTGGAGCGCGACGGCGAGCGGCTGGCGCTGGAAGTCGAGCCACGCCGGCTCCACGACGAGGCACGCGGTGATTTCTGGGCGCTGGGGATCGAATCCGCGCGGGCCGAGGTGCCGGCAAAGGACGCGCTGCAGCGCTACGGGCCACTCCAGGCGGTGCCCGCGGCGCTGCGCGAAACCGCGCACCTGACGGGGCAGCTGGTCGGCATGATCGGGCGTGCGTTCACCGGCCGCATCGCTGTCGAGAACACCGTGGCCGGCCCGATCACCATCGCCCGGGCCACCAATGCGTATGCGCAGCAGGGGGTTGCCTGGTACCTCACCATCCTCGCGCTGCTGTCGCTGAGCCTGGCGGTCATCAACCTGCTGCCGATCCCGCTGCTGGATGGCGGACACGTGTTGTATTACCTTATCGAGTTGGTCAAAGGCAGCCCGGTCAGCGAACGCGCGATGGCCGCCGGCCAAACGGTCGGCCTGGTGCTGCTGGCCGGCCTGATGGGACTGGCGTTCTACAACGACATCCTGCAACTGGTGCAACGCTGACCGCACGAAACCCGCCCCGCGGCCACCGCGGGCGCCTCCCCAACGGACGTTCTAGATGACGCGAATTCCCAGCCGCCGCCTGCTTGCACTTGCCCTGTCCGCGGCCCTCACCGCACCCGCCTGGGCCCAGACCACCCCGCAGGCGCCTTCCGCACAACCGGCGGCCAGCGGCGCGTTCACCGTCTCGGACATCCGCATCGACGGCCTGCAGCGCATCGGCGCGGGCACGGTGTTCACGTACCTGCCGATCGAGCGCGGTGACACCATCGACCAGGTGCGCGTCGGCGAGGCGGTGCGCGCGCTGTACCGCACCGGCTTCTTCGAGGACGTGCAGGTCGGCCGCCAGGGCGACATCCTGGTGGTGACGGTCACCGAGCGCCCGGCGATCAACCGCCTCACGCTGACCGGCAACAAGGACATCAAGACCGAGGACCTGCAGCGCGGCCTGGCCGACATCGGCCTGTCGGAGGGCGACACCTTCGACCGCCTCGCGCTCGACCGCGTGACCCAGGAACTGACCCGCCAGTACAACAACCGCGGCAAGTACAACGTCACCATCACCCCGACCGTGTCGCAGCTCGACCGCAACCGCGTCGACGTGACCATCGCGGTGGACGAAGGCAAGGCGGCGAAGATCCGCCACATCAACCTGGTCGGCAACGAGACCTACGACCAGGAGACGATCACCGACAGCTGGGAGTCGTCCGAGAGCAACTGGCTGAGCTGGTACCGCCGCGACGACCAGTACTCGCGCGAGAAGCTCTCCGGCGACCTGGAGAAGCTCAACAACTTCTACCTCGACCGCGGCTACGTCGATTTCTCCATCGACAGCACCCAGGTCGCGATCAGCCCCGACCGTCGCGACATGTACCTCACCGCCGGCCTGACCGAGGGCGAGGTCTACACGATCTCCGGCGTCGAGGTCACCGGCGACACGATCCTGCCCAAGGAGCAGATCGAGGAGCGCGTGTTCGTGCGCGAGGGGCAGACCTTCTCGCGTGCCCTGCTGGAGCTGAGCTCCGACGCGATCGTGGCCACGCTGTCGAATATCGGCTACGCGTTCGCGCAGGTGAACCCGATCCCGGACGTCAACCGCGACGACCGCACCGTGGCCATCAACATGCAGGTGGTCCCGGGCCCGCGCGTCAACGTGCGCCGCGTGGTGTTCAAGGGAAACACCCGCACCTCCGACGAGGTGCTGCGCCGCGAGATGCGCCAGTTCGAGGGCAGCTGGTATTCGCAGGCGGCGGTCGACCGTTCCAAGGTGCGCCTGCAGCGGCTGGGCTTCTTCGAGTCCGGCAGCGTCAACGTCGAGACCCAGCCGGTGCCGGGCAGCGACGACCAGGTCGACGTGGTGTTCAGCGTCAAGGAAACCGCATCGGGCAGCTTCGTGTTCGGCCTCGGCTACTCGCAGCTGGCCGGCGTCACCACGTCGGTGCAGCTGTCGCAGAACAACTTCCTCGGCAGCGGCAACCGCGTCTCGATCGAGGCCAGCCGCAACGTCTACCTGCAGCGCTACGCGTTCTCCTACCTCAATCCGTACTTCACCGACGACGGCATGTCGCTGGGCTACAACCTGTGGTGGCGCGAGTTCGACAACTCCGAGTTCAACACCGCGCAGTACTCCTCGACCAATGCGGCGGCGCAGATGTTCTTCGGCGTGCCGATCACCGAGAACGACAGCATCTCGCTGATGTTCGGCATCGACCGCAACGAGATCTATGCCTGGCGTGGTGGCACGCCGGACTCCATCGTCGACTACATCGACGCCTTCGGTTCGCGCACCTTCAATTCCTGGCGCACCGAACTCGGCTGGGCGCGCGACAGCCGCAACGACTTCCTGCAGCCCACCCGCGGCACCTACCAGCGCGTCGGCATCGAAGTCACCCTGCCCGGCTCGACGGCGGAGTTCTACAAGCTCAACTACGAGTTCTCCAAGTACTGGCCGATCAGCCGCGCGCTGGTGCTCAATACCCGCGCCGAGATCGGCTATGGCGACAGCTACGGTGACGACGTCACCCGCGATGTCTGCTTCAACCCCCCGGTGCTGGTCGACCACGACAACGACCCGGCCACGCCACCCATCGTGCAGCCGGGTGCGGATCCGTCCGATCCCTGCGACCCGTCGTCGCCGGACTACCTGCGCACCATCACCGCCAGCGGCCTGCCGTTCTTCGAGAACTTCTACGCCGGTGGTACCCGTTCGGTGCGCGGCTTCCGCGACAACACCCTCGGCCCGCGCGAGAGCGCGGAGGGGAGCACCTACCTGCAGCCCATCGGTGGTGCGCTCAAGACGGTGGGTTCGCTGGAAATGTACTTCCCCACCCTGCTCGATTCGCCGGCCGCGCGCATCTCCGCGTTCGTCGATTTCGGCAACGTGTTCCGCGACGTCGATGCGTTCGACGCCAAGGACCTGCGCATCTCCGCCGGCGTGGCGCTGATGTGGCGCGCGCCGGTGGGCCCGATCTCGATCAGCTACGCGATCCCGCTGGAATCGCAGAAGGACGTGTACGGCGGCTCGGGCGAACTGCTGCGCCGTGGCGACGAGACCGAGCGCCTGCAGTTCACCTTCGGCGGCGCGTTCTGACGCGCCGGACCCCGGGAATGGAGATGCAGGGTCATACCGCCGCCGATCTCGCGCGGCGTTTCGGGCTGGAGCTGCGCGGCGACGGCGCCACGATGGTCACTGGCGTCGCCCCACTGGGGCGCGCAACCGCTACCGAGCTCAGCTTCCTGTCCAATCCGCGCCTGCGTGACCAGCTCGCCGCCACCGGCGCGGGCATCGTGGTGCTGCGTGCCGGCGATGCCGACGGCCACGTCGGCACCGTGCTGGTCGCCCGCGACCCGTACGTGGCCTACGCGAAGATCGCCGCGCTGTTCGAACCGAAGCGGCCGCGCATGCCGGGCATCCACCCCAGCGCAGTGGTGGACGCCAGCGCCAAGGTGGATCCCGATGCCGAGATCGGCCCGCTGGTCAGCATCGGTGCACGCAGCAGCATCGGTGCCGGCTGCGTGGTCGGCCCGGGCAGCGTGATCGGCGAGGATTGCCATCTCGACATCGACTGCGTGCTGGTGGCGAGGGTCACGCTGGACCGGCGCGTGCGGCTGGGCAAGCGCGTGCAGATCCAGCCGGGCGCGGTGCTCGGCGCCGAAGGCTTCGGCATGGCGATGGAGGACGGCCGCTGGATCAAAGTGCCGCAGCTGGGCGGCGTGGTCTGCGGTGACGACGTCGAGATCGGCGCCAATACCACCGTCGATCGCGGCGCGCTGGACGACACCGTGCTGGAAGAAGGCGTGCGCCTGGACAACCTGATCCAGATCGCCCACAACGTCCACGTCGGCGCGCATACCGCGATGGCGGGCTGCGTCGGCATTGCCGGCAGCACGCGCATCGGCCGTTACTGCCTGATCGCGGGGGCCGCGGGCATTGCCGGGCACCTGGAGATCTGCGACCGGGTGCTGGTGCACGCGATGTCGATGGTGTCGAGCTCGATCACCGAGCCCGGCGAATACTCGTCGGGGATGCCGGCCATGGCGACGCGCGACTGGCGCCGCAACGCCGCGCGTTTCCGCCAACTCGATGCGCTCGCGCGCCGCGTCGGCGCGTTGGAGAAGGGAAAGGAATGAGCGAAGAATTCAAGCTGCCGATCGAGCACGACGGCGTACTCAAGCTGCTGCCGCACCGGTACCCGTTCCTGCTGATCGACCGTGTGGTCGAGTACGAGCGCGGCAGGCGCGTGCTCTGCCACAAGTCGGTGAGCGGCAATGAGCAGTTCTTCCAGGGCCACTTCCCCGGGCGTCCGGTGATGCCGGGCGTGCTGGTGATCGAGGCCCTGGCCCAGGCCGGCGGCGTGCTCAGCCATCTCGATCTCGACGCCACCCAGCGTGGCGGGCTGTCGTACCTGGTGAAGGTGGACAAGGCGAAGTTCTCGCGGATGGTGATGCCGGGTGACCGCCTCGAACTGGAAGTGCACCTGAAGCGCGCGATCCGCAACATGACCCTGTACTGCGGCACCGCGCGCGTGGATGGCAAGGAAGTCGCCTGCGCCGAGATCCTCTGCGCCGAGGCGCGCAACTGACATGGCCACCGGCGCGACGATCCACCCGAGCGCGGTCGTGGATCCCGCCGCGCGGCTGGGCGACGGCGTGGAGATCGGCGCCTTCACCCTGGTCGGGCCCGATGTGGAGATCGGCGACGGCACCCGCATCGGCCCACACTGCAGCATCCATGGGCCGACCCGGATCGGCCGCGACAACCGCATCCATGGCCATGCGGCCATCGGCGGGGAGCCGCAGGACAAGAAGTTCCACGGCGAACGCGTCGAGCTGGTGATCGGCGATCGCAACACGATCCGCGAGTTCACCACGATCAACCGCGGCACCGGCGATGGCGGCGGCCTGACCCGCATCGGCGACGACAACTGGCTTCTCGCCTACACCCATGTCGCCCACGACTGCATCGTCGGCAACCACTGCGTGTTCTCCAACAACGCCACGCTGGCCGGGCATGTCGAGGTCGGCGACCACGTGATCCTCAGCGGCTTCGTCGGCGTGCACCAGTTCTGCCGCATCGGCATGCATGCCTTCATCGGCATGGGCGCGTTCGTCAACGGCGACGTGCCGCCGTTCGTGATGGTGGCGCAGGACGGCTACGGCCGGCCGCGCGGCATCAACAGCGAGGGGCTCAAGCGCCGCGGTTTCGATACCGCACGCACCGCTGCGATCAAGCGCGCCTACCGCGCGCTGTACATGGGCGGTGGTTCGCTGGACGACGCGCGCGCGAAGCTTGCCGACCTCGCCGCGGAAAGCGAGGACGTCCGGGCCTTCCTGGACTTCGTCGAGGCCGCGCAACGCCCGTTGCTAAGATGAGCGGCCCGGTCCGGAACCCCGCGCGCCCGTGAACAGCACGACCACGACCGCCGCCCCTCCGGCCACCGCAGCGATCCAGCCCCCGCTTCCGGCCACGCTGCCGGCGACCCCGCGTTTCGCGCTGGTGGCGGGCGAGACCTCCGGCGACCTGCTCGGCGCCGGCCTCGTGGACGCGCTGCGCGCACGCTTTCCGCAGGCCAGCTTCGCCGGCGTCGGTGGCGATGCGATGCGTCGCGCCGGCGTCGATACCTGGCACGACGCGTCCGAGCTGGCGGTGATGGGCCTGAGTGAAGTGCTCGCCCACCTGCCGCGGCTGCTGCGGCTGCGCGCCGGCCTGCAGAAGCGCGTGCTCGGCTGGCAGCCCGACGTGTTCATCGGCATCGATGCGCCGGACTTCAACCTCGGCCTCGAGCGCCGCCTCAAGCAGCATGGCCTGCGCACGGTGCATTACGTCAGCCCGTCGATCTGGGCGTGGCGCCGGGGTCGCGCGGAAAAGCTTGGCCGCAGCGCGGACCGGGTGCTGTGCCTGTTCCCGATGGAGCCGCCCATCTACGCGGAGTACGGCGTGGATGCGCGCTTCGTCGGCCACCCGATGGCCGACGAAATGCCGCTGGAGCCGGATCGCCGCGCGGCGCGCCAGCGACTTGGCCTGCAGAAGCAGGGGCCGGTGCTGGCGGTGCTGCCGGGGTCGCGACAGGGAGAGATCTCACGGCTGGGCCAGGTGTTCCTGGATGCCGCCGCGCTCGTGGCCAATGCCACCCCCGGCCTGCAGGTGGTGGTGCCGGCGGCGAACGCGGGATGCAGGCGCATGCTCGATGCGATCGCCGCCGCGTCCCCGCTCCGCGCCGACGCGCTGCGGATCATCGACGGCCAGGCGCGCGACGCGATGGTGGCCGCGGACGTGGTGCTGCTGGCCTCGGGCACCGCGACGCTGGAAGGCCTGCTGGCCAAGCGGCCGATGGTCGTCGGCTACCGGGTGTCGCGCCCCACCGCGGCGATCGTGCGTGCGCTCGGCCTGCTCAAGGTCGATACCTACTCGCTGCCCAACGTGCTGGCCGGAAAGCCGGTGATCCCCGAACTGATCCAGGAGGACTGCACCGCGGAGCGCCTGTCGGCGGCGGTGCTGGGGTTCCTGCAGGACCCCGCCGCTGCCGCCGCGCTGCAGCCGCGTTTCACCGAAATCCACCGCAGCCTGCGCCGTGATGCCTCGGCACGCGCGGCGGACGTCATCGAGACGCTTATCGACCGCCGCTGAGCCACGGGGGGCAGGGCCGGCTGACCCGGTCGGTTCGCCATCCTTGTCGCGCCGGACCGTGGCCGATACCCTGCCCGCGTGCAGCAATCCCGGTTCCCGATTCCCGTCACGTCCCCCGCGCCCATCGTCCGCGGCTGCATCCAGGCCTGCCGCGCATGAATGCGCCCGGCGACTGGGTCGTTGGCGTGGACGAAGCCGGTCGCGGGCCGCTGGCGGGTCCGGTGGTGGTCGCGGCGGTGGTGTTCGATCCCGCGCGGCCTCGCATCAACGGGCTCAACGATTCCAAGCAGCTCAATGCGGATCGGCGCGAGGCGCTGTATGCGCGCATCGTCGAGCGTGCACTGGCCTGGAGCATCGTCTCGGTCGACGTCGACGAGATCGACCGCATCAACATCTTCCACGCCACCATGCAGGGCATGCGCCGGGCGCTGGAGAACGCCATCTCCGGCCTGGAGCGCGAGCGCTGCGTGGCGCGCATCGACGGCAACCACCTGCCCAAGGCACTGCCCTGCCGCGCGGAGGCCTGGATCGACGGCGATGCCCGCGACCGCGCGATCATGGCCGCGTCGATCCTCGCCAAGGTGGCGCGCGACCGCGCGATGGTGGCCCTGCACGCCGACCACCCGGTGTACGGCTTCGATCGCCACAAGGGCTATTCCACGCCCGAACATCTCGCCGCGCTGCGCGCCCATGGGCCGTGCGCGATCCACCGCCGCAGCTTCGCCCCGGTGCGGCTGGCCATGCCGGCCGAGCCCGCCGCGCCGACCTGCGCCGACCTGTTCGCCGCCGCGCAACCGTTGCCGGCCTGAACGCCATCCCCTTCCGCTGACGCGTGGCCCCGGGCCGGCGCGCCGGCCCTTCCTGTCAAGACTTGTCCGGCCCCGGCGCGGCACCTACGCTGGCGGGTCGACGCAACCACCGTCCGATGTCCAGCCGCTTCGTCCATCTCCACCTGCACAGCGAGTTCTCGCTCGCCGACTCGACGATCCGCATCAAGCAGCTGGTCGCGCGTTGCGCTGCGCTGAACCAGCCGGCGCTGGCGGTCACCGACCGCAACAACCTGTTCGGACTGGTCGGCTTCTACGGCAAGTGCGAGTCGGCGGGGGTCAAGCCGATCGCCGGCGCCGACGTGATGGTGGCCGCGGGCGACGAGCCCGCCTATCCGGTCACCCTGCTGTGCCGCAACCACGACGGCTACCTCAACCTGTCGCGCCTGCTCACCCGCGGCTGGCTGGAAGGCCACCGCAACGACGGCGTGGTGGTCCGGCCCGAGTGGCTGAAGGCGCATGCCGGCGACCTGTTCGCACTGGTCGGCCGCCATACCGAGGCCGGGCGGCTCGCGGCCACCGGCAAGCACGAGCTTGCGCTGGGCTGGCTGGCCGACCTGCAGACCGCGTTCGACGACCGCCTGCATCTGGAGCTGACCCGCACCGGCCGCGATGGCGAGGCGCAATTCAACGATTTCGCCCTGCATGCCTCGTCGGTGCGCGGGATCCCGGTGGTGGCAAGCAACGACGTGCGCTTCCTCGACGCCGACGGCTTCGAGGCGCACGAGGCGCGCGTGTGCATCGCCTCCGGGCGGGTGCTCGACGATCCGCGCCGCCCGCGCGACTACAGCCGCGAGCAGTACCTGAAGTCCAGCGAGGAGATGTGCGAGCTGTTCGCCGACATCCCCGACGCGATCGACAACACCGTCGCGCTGGCGCAGCGCTGCAACGTCGAACTCGGCCTGGGCACGTACTACCTGCCGCAGTTCCCGGTGCCCGACGACCACACCCTCGACAGCTGGATCCGCAAGGAGGCGCGCGACGGCCTCGAGGAGCGGCTCGCGAAGTACCCGGTGGCTGCCGGCCACACCCGCGAAAGCTACGCCGAGCGGCTGGAGATCGAGCTCGACGTCATCACCAAGATGGGGTTCCCGGGCTACTTCCTGATCGTCTCGGACTTCATCCGCTGGGCGAAGGAGCACGACATCCCTGTGGGGCCCGGCCGTGGTTCCGGCGCAGGCTCGCTGGTGGCGTGGGCGCTGAAGATCACCGACATCGATCCGCTGCCCTACGACCTGCTGTTCGAGCGTTTCCTCAATCCCGAACGCGTGTCGATGCCGGACTTCGACATCGACTTCTGCATGGACCGCCGCGACGAGGTGATCGACTACGTCGCCGCCAAGTACGGCCGCGACCGCGTCAGCCAGATCATCACCTACGGCACCATGGCCGCGAAGGCGGTGGTGCGCGACGTCGGCCGCGTGCTGGGCTATCCGTACGGCATGGTCGACGGCATCGCCAAGCTGGTGCCCAACGTGCTGGGCATCTCGCTGTCGGACGCGATGGGCCGCACCGACAAGTCGCGCAGCGACGAGGCCTGGCGTTCGCCGGAGCTCATCCAGCGCTACCAGGACGAGGACGAGGTGCGTGACCTCATCGACCTCGCCCTGCAGCTGGAGGACCTCACCCGCAACGCCGGCAAGCATGCCGGCGGCGTGGTGATCGCACCCTCGCCGCTGTCGGATTTCTGCCCGCTGTTCGCCGAACACGACGAGGGCGGCCGCGGCCGCAACCCGGTCACCCAGTTCGACAAGGACGATGTCGAAGCCGTGGGCCTGGTGAAGTTCGACTTCCTCGGCCTGCGCACGCTCACAATCATCGACTGGGCGGTGAAGGCGATCAACGTGCGGCGCGCGGCCGCCGGCGAGGCGCCGCTCGACATCGCCGCCCTGCCGCTCGACGACCGCGCGTCGTACGAGCTGTTCGCGCGCGGCGACACCGTGGCGGTGTTCCAGTTCGAATCGCGCGGCATGCGCGAGCTGTTGAAGCGCGCGAAGCCCGACACCTTCGAGGACATCATCGCGCTGGCGGCGCTGTTCCGCCCCGGCCCGCTGGGCTCGGGGATGGACCGCGACTGGGTCGACCGCAAGCACGGCAATGCGGAAGTCACCTACCCGCACCCGCTGCTGGAGCCGGTGCTCAAGCCCACCTACGGCGTGATCGTCTACCAGGAACAGGTGATGCAGATCGCCCAGGTCCTGGCCGGCTATTCGCTGGGTGGCGCCGACCTGCTGCGCCGCGCGATGGGCAAGAAGAAGCCCGAGGAGATGGCCAAGGAGCGCGCCAAGTTCGAGGCCGGCGCGGCCGCCAACGGCGTCGACCCGAAGGTCGCCACCGGCATCTTCGACCTGATGGAGAAGTTCGCCGAGTACGGCTTCAACAAGTCGCACTCGGCCGCCTACGCGCTGGTGGCCTACCAGACCGCGTGGCTGAAGGTGCACTACCCGGCCGAGTTCATGGCCGCGGTGCTGTCGTCGGACATGGACAACACCGACAAGGTGGTCGGCTTCCTCGACGAGGCGCGTGCGCTGCAACTCGAGGTGCTGCCGCCCGACGTCAACGCCTCGGCCTACATGTTCGAGGCCACCGACCCGGCGACGATCCGCTATGGCCTGGGCGCGGTGAAGGGCGTCGGCCGCGGAGCCTGCGAGGCGATTGCCGCGCAGCGCACGTCGGGCGGGCCGTTCATCGACCTGCTGGATTTCTGCCGCCGCTGCGAAAGCGCGCGGCTCAACCGGCGCACGCTGGAAGCGCTGATCCAGGCCGGCGCGCTGGATGCACTTTGCAGCAACCGCGCCTCGCTGATGCTGCAGCTGCCCGAGGTGCTCAAGGCCTGCGACCAGCTTGCACGCGAGCGCGCCGCGGGCCAGGTGTCGCTGTTCGGCGGGCCGTCGGAATCGGCACCGATCCACATCGAGCTGCCGGAGACCAGGGAATGGCCGCTCGCCCAGCTGCTCGCCGGCGAGCGCGAGACGCTGGGGCTGTTCCTCAGCGGCCATCCGATGGATCCGTACCGCACCGAGCTGCGCGAACTGTTCGGCCACCACCTCGGCGAGCTGGATGCGGTGTGGGCCGCGCGTCCGGACTCCGGCCGTGGCGGCTGGCGCCCCGAGGTGAACACCATCATCGCCGGCCTGGTGGTGGGCATGCGCAAGCGCGGTGACACCCAGGCCTTCGTGCAGCTGGAGGACGGGCACGGGCGGCTGGAATGCGCGTTCTTCGCCGAGGCCTGGCAGGAGTTCGCCCCGCTGCTCACCCGCGACCGCATCCTGATCGTGGAGGGCGGGCTGCGCGAGGACGAGTTCAGCGGCGGCTTCGCGCTGCGTGCGCGGCGCGCCTGGGACTACCTGCAGCTGTGCCCGCAGATCGCGAAGCGCGTCGCGCTGCGGCTGGACCTGCGCAAGCCCGGCCTGCTGCAGGATGTGGAGCGACTGCTCGATGCCCATCGCCCGGGCGAAACCCCGCTGCGCTACGACCTGACCGTGCCCGCCGGTGCCGCAGGCACCCTCGAGGTCAATGGCACGCGCTCGGTGCGCGTGGATGCCGACCTCATCGGCGCGTTGCGCGCGCGCGACGGCGTGCACGTGCGGGTGGCGATGTCGCGGCCGTGGGCGAACGGCTGAGCCGGTCTGTCCCTACCCCGCGGTACGGGACAGATCGCGCCTACACGCTAGACTGTCCCACTTTTCCGGCCGAGTCCCGCCGATGAATCCCAATTACCTCGACTTCGAGCAGCCGATCGCCGACCTCGAAGCCAAGATCCAGGAACTGCGCCAGGCCAGTGCCGGCCCCGCGGTCAATGTCGACAACGAAGTGCACGCGTTGCAGGAAAAGCTGCGCCGGCGCACCGCGCAGATCTTCCGCGACCTCACGCCGTGGCAGGTCTCGCAGCTGGCCCGCCATCCGGCGCGCCCGTACACCCACGATTACATCCGGCATATCTGCGACGAGTTCCAGGAACTCGCCGGCGACCGCGCCTATGCCGATGATCACGCCATCGTCGGTGGCCTGGGCCGGATCAACGGCCGCAGCGTGATGATCATCGGCCACCAGAAGGGCCGCGACACCAGGTCCAAGGTGCGCCGCAACTTCGGCATGCCGCGCCCCGAGGGCTACCGCAAGGCGCTGCGGCTGATGAAGATGGCCGAGCGCTTCGGCCTGCCGCTGCTGACCTTCATCGACACCCCTGGCGCCTATCCCGGCATCGGTGCCGAAGAGCGCGGGCAGTCGGAAGCGATCGCGCGGAACCTGATGGAGATGGCGGAGCTGAAGACGCCGATCATCTGCACCGTCATCGGCGAAGGCGGCTCCGGCGGCGCGCTTGCCATCGGCGTCGGCGATCGCACGCTGATGTTGGAATACAGCACCTACTCGGTGATCTCGCCGGAAGGCTGCGCGTCGATCCTGTGGAAGGACGCCGGCAAGGCGCGCGACGCCGCTGAGCAGCTCGGGCTGACCGCCAGGCGCCTGCACGGCCTGGGGCTGGTGGACAAGGTGATCCGCGAACCGATCGGCGGCGCACACCGCAATCCCCGCCAGACCGCCATCCGGCTGAAATCGGTCCTGCTCAACGAGCTCGACGCGCTCGAGGCGCTACCGGTGCAGGACCTGCTGCAGCGCCGCTACGAGCGGCTGCGCGGCTACGGTGCGTACGAAGCGGCCTGAGCAGGAGCCCCGCGGACGTCTGCATGACGGCGCCGGGATCCAGCGCATCGGCGCGCGCCCGGCGCCCTGACGGCATCTACCACGCCCGCGCGTACTGCACGGGCACTGGCACGTCGGCGCCGAGTTCGCGCGCCGCGTGCTGCGGGAAATAGGGGTTGCGCAGCAGCTCGCGACCCATCAGGACCATATCGGCATCCTCGCGGGCCAGCACGTCCTCGGCCTGCGCGGCACTGGTGATCAACCCGACCGCGCCGGTGGCGATGCCGGTGGCGCGGCGGATCGCACCGGCAAACGGCACCTGGTAGCCGGGGCCCGTATCGATCTGCTGCCAGGGCACGAGGCCGCCGCTGGACACGTCGACGAGGTCGACGCCGGCATCGCGCAGGCGGCTGCACAACGCGATGCTCTGCTCGAGGTCCCAGCCGCCCGCCGCCGCGTCGGTAGCCGAGATCCGCAACCACAGGGGCAGCCGTTCCGGCCACACCTCGCGCACCGCGGCGATCACCGCGAGGGTCAACCGGATGCGCTGGTCGAAGCTGCCGCCCCAGGCGTCGTCGCGGGCATTGGTCAGCGGGGAGAGGAACTGGTGCAGCAGGTAGCCGTGCGCGGCATGGATCTCGACCAATTGGAAGCCGGCGTCAAGCGCGCGCCGTGCGGCGGCGCGGAAGTCGTCGATGACCGTGCCGATGCCGGCCGCATCCAGCACCGCGGGATGCGGATAACCGGCGTCGTAGGCAACCGCCGAGGGCCCCATCACCTGCCAGCCACCGTCCTCCGGCGCGACGCCGAGGCGGCCTTCCCACGGCACCCGGGTGCTGGCCTTGCGACCGGCATGCGCCAGCTGCACCGCGGGCACCGCCCCCTGCGCACGTACGAAAGCGGCGACCGGTGCCCACGCCTGCGCCTGCGCGTCGTTCCACAGGCCGGTATCCGCCGGCGAGATGCGTCCCTCCGGCGACACCGCGGTGGCTTCGGCCATCACCACTCCCGCCCCTCCCACCGCACGACTGCCCAGATGCACGAGGTGCCAGGCATCCGGCATGCCGTCGATGGCGCTGTACTGGCACATCGGCGATACCGCGATGCGGTTGCGCATGGCGAGGGAGCGTTGGGTGAACGGTGCGAACAACCGGCTCATCGGGGTCTCCAGCGAAAGGACACGGCACTCTAGGCGAAGCCGCGCGCCGCCGACGCGTGCCGCGCGGATCGCAGCGTCGCGGCCGTGGCACCATGCGCGCAATGCGTTCGTCCAGCGTCGACCTGCCACTGTGGATCCCGCCCGCGCTTGCCGCGCCGGTGGTGGTGGGCTTCAGCGGCGGGCTGGATTCCACGGTGCTGCTCCATCGTCTTGCCGGCGACCGCCAGGTGCGCGCACGCGGCCTGCGCGCGGTGCATGTGCACCACGGGCTGCAGCCGGCCGCCGACGGCTGGGCCGCGCACGTGCAGCGGGTCTGCGTCGCGCTCGACGTGCCGCTGCAGACCCACCACGCCCGAGTGCATCGCGATGCGGGATGCGGCATCGAGGCAGCCGCGCGCCACGCGCGCTATGCGGCATTCGCCGGGCAGCTGCAGCCCGGCGACATCCTGGCCCTGGGCCACCATCTCGATGACCAGGCGGAGACCTTCCTGCTGCGCGCGCTGCGCGCCTCCGGCATCGACGGCCTGGCGGCCATGCGCCCGTGGCGTGCGCACGGCACCGGCTGGCTGTGGCGGCCCCTGCTGGCGACGCCGCGTGCCGAGCTGCTGCATGTGGCACGCGCGCAGGCGCTGTCCTGGATCGAGGATCCCAGCAACGCCGGAGTCGACCCCGACCGCAACTTCCTTCGCCATGCCGTGCTGCCGCGCCTGCGCGAACGCTGGCCGCAGGCCGCGGAGGGGCTCGCCCGGAGCGCCGGGCTTGCCGCGCAGGCCTGCGACCTGCTGGTCGACGACGATGGGGCGTTGCTTGCCAGCGCACGCACCGGCGACCCGGCGGTCCTGCTGATCGATGCGCTACGCACGCTGCCCCTCGCACGGCGTGCGCGCGTGCTGCGGCACTGGATCGCGGCCCTCGCACTGCCGCCGCTGCCCGCCGCGGGAGTGACGTGCGTCGAACGGATGCTCGCGACAGATGTGCGTGATGGCGATGCCTGCTTCGACTATGCCGGCATCCGCGTCCAGTGCTGGCGCAACCTGTTGCACGCCGCCCCGCTGCGTGCGCCATTGCCGCCAGGCCTCGACCTCGAATGGGACGGCATCACGCCGCTGGCGTTGCCCGATGGCGGCAGGCTGGTGCTGGAAGGCGCACCGGCGGGCTTCGGTGCACCATGGCGGGTGCACGCGCGCCGCGGTGGCGAGCGCATCCGCCTGCCCGGACGCAGCCACCAGCACAGCCTCAAGCGGGTGCTGCAGATGTCGGGCGTGCCACGCTGGGACCGTGCGCACCTGCCATTGCTGTCGGACGGCGATGGCCGCCTCGCCGCGGCGGGCGACGTCGTGCTGTCGGCCGATTTCGAGCAGTGGTTGCGTTCGCACGGTGCACGCCTGCGGTGGACATCGCCGCACCGCGCCTGAAACCGCAGTCGCACACCGGATGCTCCGTGAGCCCCCGGCAGCCGCTGGGCACGGGCCATCGGCCACCCCGCGGTCACGAAGCGGTGGCCGATTCGGCCTAGAATGCGCGCATGGCACGCAAGCAGACTTCCGACACCGCCCTCCCCGTCGACGGCGCCGACAGCACCTCGCCGGTGAGTGATTTCGAGCAGTCGCTCGGGCAGCTCGAAGCGCTGGTGGAGCGCATGGAGGATGGCGAGCTCAGCCTCGAGGATTCACTGGCCGCCTACGAGCGCGGCGTGGGCCTCTACCGCCGCTGCCAGCAGGCGCTGGAACAGGCGGAGCTGCGCGTGCGGCTGCTGAGTGATCCCGGCCAGCCCGGCAACGCCGAGCCGTTCCCGACCGCCAGCGACGATGTCTGAGCCGGCCCCGGCCGTTTCCGGCCGCTTCGACGCCTGGCGGCAGCGTGCCGACGCGGCGATCGGCGGCGCGCTCGACACGCTTGCCGGCAGCGAGCCGCGCCTGCTGGCCTCGATGCGCCACGCCACCCTGCTCGGCGGCAAGCGCATGCGTCCGCTGCTGGTCTACGCCACCGGCACCGCCTTCGGCGTGGCCGAGGACGCGCTCGACCCGGCAGCCGCGGCGGTTGAACTGATCCACGCCTATTCGCTGGTCCATGACGACCTGCCGTCGATGGACGACGATGCGTTGCGGCGCGGGCAACCCACGGTGCACGTGGCCTTCGACGAGGGCACCGCGGTGCTGTGTGGCGACGCACTGCAATCGCTGGCGTTCGCGCTGCTGGCCGACGCGCCACAGCCGGCGGCTGCGCGGGTGGCGATGCTGCGCGAACTGGCGACCGCCGCCGGTGCCGGTGGCATGTGCGGCGGCCAGGCACGCGACCTCGCGGCAACCGGCACCGGCGCGCTCGACATCGCCGCGCTGGAGCGGCTGCATGCGATGAAGACGGGCGCCCTGCTGCGTGCCGCGGTGCGCCTGGGTGCGCTTGCCGCCGATGTCGACCCGGCGACCGCCGCGCGCCTGGATACGTTCGCCGATGCGCTCGGGCTTGCCTTCCAGATCCGCGACGACCTGCTGGATGTCGAATCCGACAGCAGCACCCTGGGCAAGACCGCCGGCAAGGACGTCGCGCAGGACAAGGCCACCTTCCCGGCACTGATCGGTATCGAGGCCTCGCGCCAGCGCCTGCAGTCGCTGGCGGCGACGATGGACGACGCACTCGCCCCGTTCGACGAACGCGCCACGGCGCTGGCCACGCTCGGGCGCCACGCGATCACCCGCAGCTACTGAGCACGCACCGCCGCGGCTGCCGCCATCCGCGGCAGCCCGCTCAATCCAGCAGGCGGATCGTCAGTGGATAGCGGTATTCCTCGCCGTTCCATGCCTTGACCGCGGCGATGATGCTGCACACCAGCCACATCAGCGCGATCGCGGCGATCACCATCAGCAGCGCCAGTCCTGCAGGCAGGGTCAGGATCACGCCCAGCCCGAGGGTGAGCACGGTCAGCCCGACCAGCGCCGCGGCGACACCGCAGGCCACCGCCGCGTAGATCAGCATGCTGAGGTTGAAGTTCACCGCTTCGCGCGCATGGCGGGCGATGAACGGCGATTCGTCGCGCTTGAGCAGCCAGATCACCCCGGCCCCGACCACGCCGGCCACGCCGACCAGCCAACTGGTCATCAGCGCCAGTACCAGTGCGGTGAGGTGCGCGGCCATGGCCCAGCCGCGCTCCCCGGAGGTGGTGATGGTTTGGATGTGCGCCATGACGGTCCTCCTGCCGGGCGCGGACATCGCGCCATCGGCCACCATCATGGGTCCGCGACCGGCGCGGTCCAACCCAACCGAAGACCTATGCGCCCGCGGGCGCGCGTCACTTCACCAGGCGGATCGCGAACGGATAGCGGTAGGCGACGCCATCGTTGGCCTTGATCGCGGCGATGATGATGAACACCAGTGCCACCAGCCCGACGATCACCATCAGCGGCAGGGTCAGCAGGAAGCCGATGCCGAAGGTGAAGATGCCGACCAGGAACAGGATCAGCATGATCGCGGCCACGGTGATGTTGAAGTTCAATGCTTCCTTTGCCTGGTCGCCGACGAAGGGCATGGTCTCGCGCTTCATCAGCCAGATCACCAGTGGCCCGAGGAAGCAGCCCACTCCGCCCGCCCAGCCGGCGGTGACCAGCCCGCCAAGCAATGCGGACAGATGGGCGAACATCGCCCACTGGCGCTGTTCGGCAGCGATGCCGCTGGCATTGGCGGGTGTCGGTGCGTCGTGGTCGTACGGTGCGTTCATGTCGTTCCCCTGGCGCGCGGGTGCAGCGCCTGCGCGACGGCGCCAGCCGCACGGGCGATGGAGGGATGCTCCGTCCGACAGCCTAACGTCATTCGCCGCCGGCGACGGTCATCCGTTCGAGCAGCACCGGGCCGATGCCGATGTGCGAGCGCGGATCGCGGTCGCTGCCAACCGCGCGGATGTTGCGGAACATGTCGCGCAGGTTGCCGGCGATGGTGATGCCGTCGACCGCGTGCACGATCACTCCGTTCTCCACCCAGAAGCCCGCCGCCCCGCGCGAATAGTCGCCGGTCACGCTGTTGACGCCCTGGCCCATCAGTTCGGTGACCAGCAGGCCGCGCCCCATGTCACGCAGCATCGATGCGAGGTCGCCGGCGTTGGCCGCAACCTCGAGGTTGTGCACGCCGCCGGCATTGCCGGTGGTCTCCAGGCCGAGCTTGCGGGCCGAGTAGCTGCCGAGCACGTAGCGCTGCAGCACGCCGCCGTCGACCAGCGCGGATTCGCGCGTGGCCACGCCCTCGTCGTCGAACGAGGTCGAGCGCAGACCGCGCGGCAGGAAGGGACGCTCGTGGATCGCGAACCAGTCGGGAAACAGCTGCTCGCCGAGGCTGTCGAGCAGGAAGCTGGCGCGGCGGTACAGCGCGCCGCCGGAGACCGCGCCGAGCAGATGCCCGACCAGCGAGCGCGCCATCTCGGTCGAGAACAGCACCGGCATGGTGCCGGTCGGGATCGGCCGGGGATCCAGCCGTGCCAGGGCGCGTCGCGCGGCCTCGCGACCGACCGCCACCGGCGCCTGCAGGTCCCCACGCGCCAGTGCGAACGTGTACCAGCCGTCGCGCTGCATCGCCTCGCCTTCGCCGGCGATCAGCGCGCAGCCGAGGCTGTGGTGGGTTTCGCGGCTGCTGCCGACGAAGCCGTGCGAATTCGCATACACCGATACCGCTGCACCGCTGCCGACCGACGCGCCGTCGGAGTTGCCGATGCGCGGATCCGCATCGCGCCCGGCCTGCTCGCAGGCGAGCGCCAGTTCCACCGCCTCGTCGGCATCCAGCGCCCACGGGTGCCAGCTGTCGAACTCGCGCAGCGAGGTCGCCATCAGCGCCGGATCGGCAAGGCCCGCGGCCGGGTCCTCCTCGGTGTAGCGCGCGATCGCGCAGGCCTGCTCGACGGTGGCGACCAGGCTGTCCTCGCGCAGGTCGGCGGTGCTGGCGCTGCCCTTGCGCTGGCCGAAGTAGACCGTCAATGCGACGCCGCGGTCGCGGGTGGCCTCCACCGTCTCCACCTCGCCCAGCCGCACCCCCACGTTGAGGCCCTGCTCTTCCGAACACGAGACCTCGGCCTGGCTGGCACCACGCGCACGGCACAGTTCCAGCGCGCGCCGTGCCACGTTCTCGAGCGCCGCGATGCGCGACCGGCTGTCGTCGGCGGTGTGTGTCGGGGAAGTCACTGCGTCCAATGGATTATCCTTTGATGATTGAAGTCCGCCGCGCCGCCGCGCCCGCGCGGGCGACCCGGGGATTCCACCCCGCCCTGCACACAGGACCGACGATGCGCGGACGCGACGACGAAACCGGCGAATTCCTCTCGCCCAGCCGCAGCCAGCAGCGGCGCGACGCCCTGGGCGTGCTGGAACTTGGCGAGCGGCTGGTGGCCATGACCCCGGCGCAGCTGGAAAAGCTTCCGCTGCCCGACCACCTGCTGCCGCATATCCGCGACGTGCAGCGCATCAGCTCGCATATCGCGCGCAAGCGGCAGCTGGCGTACCTGGCCAAGCAGATGCGCCGCGAGGACGACGAGACCCTCGATGCGGTGCGCGACGCGATGGATGCCGGCGGCGAGGCTGCGCGGCAGGAAACCGCGCTGCTGCATCGCGCCGAGACCTGGCGCGACCGGCTGCTGGACGGTGGCGACACCGCGCTGGCCGAGCTCCTGGCCGAGCACCCGGATGCCGACCGCCAGCAGCTGCGCACGCTGATCCGCAATGCCAGCCAGGAACGGGCGACGAACCGGCCGCCGCACGCCTACCGCGAACTGTTCCGCCTGCTGCGCGACGTGCTGGCCGCTGCCGCGGACGCCACGGGCGACGACGAAGGGGCGACGGCCGCGGAGTGACGCGGATGCACGCGGCTCTACGGCAGCACGCCGCTCGTCTTGAGCGCGTCGCTCCGTACTGATCCGCGCTGGTCCACGGCAGAGCGCCGAAGTCACGCCCGGGTGCCGCCCACGGTCAGCCCGTCGATCAGCAGCGAGGGCTGGCCGACACCGACCGGCACGCTCTGCCCATCCTTGCCGCACACGCCCACGCCATCGTCGAGCGCGAGGTCGTGGCCGATCCGGCTGACCTTGCGCATCGTTTCCGGGCCGTTGCCGATCAGCGTCGCGCCCTTGACCGGCGCGGTGATCCTGCCGTCCTCGATCAGGTAGGCCTCGGTGGCCGAGAACACGTACTTGCCGCTGGTGATGTCGACCTGGCCGCCGCCGAAGTTGACCGCGTACAGGCCCTTCTTCACCGAGCGGATCATGTCGGCGGGGTCGTCCTGCCCGGCCAGCATGTAGGTATTGGTCATCCGCGGCATCACCAGGTGCGCGAACGACTCGCGGCGGCCGTTGCCGGTCGGCGCCACGCCCATCAGCCGCGCGTTGTGGGTGTCCTGCATGTAGCCGGCCAGCACGCCGTCCTCGATCAGCGTGGTGCAGCGCGTCGGCGTGCCCTCGTCGTCGACATTGAGCGAGCCGCGACGGCCGTCGAGCGTGCCGTCATCGACGATGGTCACGCCTGGCGCCGCCACCCGCTGGCCGATGCGGCCGGCGTAGGTGCTGGTGCCCTTGCGGTTGAAGTCGCCTTCCAGGCCATGGCCCACGGCCTCGTGCAGCAGCACGCCGGGCCAGCCGTTGCCCAGCACCACCGGCATGATCCCCGCCGGTGCATCAACTGCCTCGAGATTGACCAGCGCCTGGCGCAGCGCCTCGCGGGCGAAATGCTCGGGGCGTCCGTCGGCCAGAAGTTCGGCGTAACCGTAGCGGCCACCGTAGCCGGCATAACCGGATTCGCGGCGGCCGTCCTGTTCCACCAGCACCTGCACGTTGAGCCGCACCAGCGGGCGCACGTCGCCGGCGACCACGCCGTCCGAGCGCGCCACCAGCATGGTGTCGACGGTGCCCGACAGGCTCACCATCACCTGGCGCACGCGCGGATCGGCGGCGCGCAGCAGGCGGTCGATGCGCTGCAGGGCCTCGACCTTGGCCGCATTGTCGAGGCTGTCGACCGGGTCGAGCGCCGGGTACAGCGGTGCCCGGCCGGCGGCCGGCAGCGCCACCCGCTGGGGCGCCACCGCGCGGCCGTCGCGCGAGATCGCGCG
>NWQL01000002.1:126798-329828 GCA_002798175.1 Lysobacteraceae bacterium NML91-0213
GAACGCGTGCGGAGTATCGCGACCCGCCGCCGCCAGCAGCGCGCGCGCGTCGATATCGTCGGAATAGGCGAAGCCGGTCTTCTCGCCGGAGATGGCGCGCACGCCGACGCCCTGTTCGATCGAATGGGCACCGTCCTTGACGATGCCGTCCTCCATGCTCCAGCTCTCGCGACGCGAATGCTGGAAGTACAGGTCACCGAAATCGACGCCGGGGCCCAGGAGGGCCGAGAACGCCTGGTCGAGCTGGTGGGTATCGAGGCCCGCCGGAGCGAGCAGGCGGGACTGGGCAAGCGCAATCGGGGAATCGGTCATCGACAAAGGATGGGGGCGCAGGTGCACAGGGGCAACCGCGGCCGTGGCATGGATCGTGCCGCTAACCGGCGGGCGGCGCGGCACGACCGGCGTCCGGCGCTGCCTTCGCATCGTCGTCCACGCGCGCCGGCTCGCGCCGGATCACCTCGACCTGCGGGTCGCTCCACGGCCCGGTGACGCGGTAGGTGGACGCGCCGATCTCGCCCAGCGGCCGCCGCAGCACCGAGCCCGCCGCGGCGCCAACCGCCGCGCCGATCGGGCCGCCGGCCAGCGCACCCACCGCGGTCAGCAGGTTGCCCGAACGCGGATGCACGTCGATGGTCTGGTCGTAGGTCTGCGCACGCAGGTCGGCACTGCCGGCGATGCGGATCTCCGCCGCCGGCCCGTCCAGCGCCAGCCCCTGCGCGCGGGCACGGCCGTCGGCGAAGTGCACCTCGCCGCCGATGCGGTTGAACGCGAAGCCGCGTTCGAAGAAGTCGCGGAAATCCAGCGTCAGCCGCCGCGGAAGCTCGGCCACGCTGAGCAGGCCCAGCACCCGGCCGGCGCCCGGCTCGACATCGGCCAGCTGGCCATCCTTGACCAGCAGCGACAGCTCGCCTTCCAGCGCCTCGACCCGGAACCCGGTGGGGCTGCCCGGCCAGGTGGCCGCGAAGCCGATGCGGCCGTTGCCGCCGCGCAACCGCTCGCCCTGGCCGAGACCGGCGAGCAGGGCGCCATAGTCGTTGCTGTCGATGTCGAGCTGGACCCGGGTGCGTTGGCCATCGCCGCGGCCGCGCCATTCGCCGGTAGCGTCGATCACCTGCCCGGGCGCGCGCACCTGCAGGCGCTCGAGCACCAGCCCGTCGGCCACCGGGCGCGTGCGCAGGCTCGCCTCGCCCAGGCGGGCGCTGCCGAGGCGCAGGTCGGCCGCGTCGATGTGCAGGGCCGGCAGCGTCGCGGGATCGCTGCCGTTATCGGCCGGGGCGTCGTCACGCGCGGGCGTCGGGGCACCGGCGACCGGCGGCGTGCGCTGCCAGTGCACGCGCTCGAATCGGCCGACCACCGGCCCCTGGCCATCGGGCAGCTGCAGGGTGCCCGCCAGTGCCGGGCCCTCGAAGCCGAGCGCGATGCCGCCGGCGTCAGGCGCCGCGCGGATGCGGGTATCGGGAAAGCGCCCGCCCATCAGGGTCAGCCGGTCGACAACCAGGTCGATGCGCCGCAGCGACATGCTGCCGCCTGTTCCATCGCCCTCGCCGCCGCTTCCGAGCAGGCCCAGCCAGTCCATCACCGCGAACTCCGCGGTGCGTCCATTGAGCACGACGCCGGAGGCCGGTGGCACGCTGGCCGCGGCCCCTCCCAGGGCGATCGCCAGGCCGGTTGCGTCGCCATCGACGCGCGCGCGCAGTGCCATGCGCTGGCCCAGCCGCACCGACAGCTCGTTGCTCTGCTCGAGCGGCAACTCGACGCGCACCTCGGCAGGCAGGGCCGCGCTGGCCGGCTTGGCCAGCGGTGCCGGCAGGTCGAGGGTGGTACCGCGCAGGTCGGAACGCAGCACCAGGGTGGGCGGTGCGTCGTCGCCAGCGGTATCGCGCGGCACTTCCACGCCCACCGTCCATGCCGAGCGGCCACTTGCGCGCGGATGCAGCCAGGCCAGCGCGTCGACCCGGTCGATCAGCGTGCCGATACCGGCCACCGCACCAAGCTCGCCTTCGAACGCCAGCCGATCGCGTGCGTGGCCCTCGCCGGCGGCAAGGCGCAGATGCGCGGCACGCCCATCCATCCGCGCCTGCAGCGCCGGAGCGACGAAGCCGCGCTGGTCGTAACGCAAGCGGCCGCGCAGCTGGTCGAGCTGCAGGCCCCATTCCTGCTCGGCCAGGCGCACGCCATCCAACTGCACCGTGCCATCGATCGACGGTGCCTCGCCGAAATCGAGTTCCATCGAGAAGCGCGCGCGCGCCGGCCCGGCCGCCCGCAGGCCGTCCAGCGTCGGCGAAAGGCCGTCATACAGCGGCGTGCGCCGCAGCATCGCGAACATCGCGGCGATATCGCCGTCCGACTCCGCGCTCACCCGCAGCGGCGCTGCGCTGAAATCGGCGATGTCGGCGTCGACCCGGGAGACCTCGACACCCGCCAGCACGCCCCGCCCGCGCAGGTCGAAACCGTTGCCGATGAAGCGCACGCTGCCATCGAGGCCTTCGACCGCGGGCCACCCGGTCTGGAAGCGCACCTGCGCATCCACCAGCTCGGCCTCGGCATGGAACAGCCCCGGCGCGGGACCGTCCCCGGCCCGGAACGGCCAGTCGTCCAGGTCGCCCGAGACCACCGCACGGCCGTTGCGCACGCGCCCCCCGACCAGCGCCGCGTCCAGCCAGCCGATGGTGGCTTCCGACATCACGTGGCGCACCCAGAAGCGCCGCGCCACCGGGATCTCCGCCTCGTCGACGTGGGCCGCGATGTCGATCGTGGGTCGGCCGCTGCCCGCGGCAAAGCCAAGCCCACCGCGCACATGGGCGCCATAGCCATCCCCGGCGATGCGCAGCCCAGGCGTCTGCACCTGCCACCCCGCGGGATCACGCCAGGCGGCGATCGTGCCATGCAGGCTGACGTCGTGCGGCTCGCCGAAGCCTGCCGGCCAGTCCAGCCGCCAGCGCGCGTCCGGATCGGGCTCGAAGGCGAATCCCGCGGCGTCGCCACGCAGGCGTCCGCTCGCCCGCTGCAGGCCCGGGCGCTCGCCGACCGGCGCGAAGCCGGCATCCTCGACGCGCGCCTGCACGCGCATGCGGCCGCCGTGGTCGCGCACCACCGCCACGTCATGCAGCACCGCGCGCGGCGCCGCCTCGCGCAGCCAGCCACGCAGCGATGGCGACAGCCGGTCCGACAGCGGCAGCAGCGCCAGCAGCGGCCCGGCATCGATCCGATCCGCGGCAAAAGCCAGCAGCGCGCCCGAGCCCAGCACCGCCCCGTCCAGCGACTGGGTGGCACCGTTGGCGGTCAGCCGCAGGCGCCCGACATCCAGTCGCCAGCCGGCATCGCCGGCCCGCCACTGCAGGTCCGCGTCGAGCTGGTCGAAGCGCGCCTCGTCGCTCTCGCCCGACACCGCCTGCAGCGCGACATCCTCGAGCCCGGCGCGGGCGCGCACCGAGACGATCCGTCGCCCGGCCAGGGTCGCCCACGCCCCGGCATCGCCGTGGCCATCGACCACCGCCACCCCGGCGTAGCGCAGCAGCGGCGACCAGCCGTCCAGGTCGGCACTGGTGATGCCCAGCCACGCCCGCCCGTCGCCGCTGCCACGCGCCAGGTCCAGCACCGCCCGCACCGGCGCATCGGCCTCCACCCGCCACGCATTCGCGGCGGCGCGCACCCGGTCGCCGGAGACGCGCAGGCGCAGGTCGATCCGTGGCACATGGGTGTGGATGCCCAGGCCGGGCGCAAGGATGTCCAGGCTGCCGTCGTGCAGCACCACCTCGCCGATGCGCTCGAGCCCGGCGAACGGATCACTCTCGCTGGCACCCTGCCCCGGCAGGCCGCGTATATGCCAGCTGCCGTCGTCATGGCGCTCGAGCTGCAGGTGCAGGTCGCGCAGGCGCAGTTCGGTCAGCGAACGACCCGGCAGCCAGCCGGTGTACGGCGTCACCAGGATCTCCGCGGTGCCGATCTCCACCGGCGCGTCCACCTCGCCGATGCGCAGCCCGGTGACCTGCAGCAGCGGCCCGCGCCGCGTCCACGTGGTGTCGAGCGAATCGAACGCCACCGGGCGCCCGGCACGCTCTCCCAGCCACCCGGCGACGCGGTCCGGGTGGCGCTCGGCCAGCGGCAGCAGCAGCTGCGAGGCGATGCCCCCGGCCAGCGCCAGCAGGACCAGCAGCAGCGCCAGCAGGTACCAGACCCAGGCCCCGGCGCGGCGCGCGTGTCGGCGCATCGGGCTCACCCGGTGGACTGGCGGACCGCCCCGCCAGGGCGTACTTCAGAGCAGCACGACATCGAACTGTTCCTGCATGTACTGCTCGTCGGCCTGGAAGCGGATGCTCTTGCCGAGGAACTCCTCGAGCTCCGCCACCGCGGTGGATTCCTCGTCGGTGATGCGCGCCACCACCTTGGGCGAGGCGATCACCAGCAGGCGCGCGGATTCGAACTGGCGCACCGCGCGCACGATTTCCCGGAACACCTCGTAGGTCACCGTCTCGGTGGTCTTGAGCATGCCGCGGCCGCCGCAGGTCTGGCAGGTCTCGGACAGCTGCCGCTCGAGACTGTCGACGGTGCGCTTGCGGGTCATCTCCACCAGCCCCAGCGGCGAGAAGTCGTACACGGTGGTCTTGGCGTGGTCGCGCAGCAGCGACTTCTCCAGCGTGCGCAGCACCTGCCGGCGGTGCTCGGGATCCACCATGTCGATGAAGTCGATGATGATGATCCCGCCGAGGTTGCGCAGCCGCAGCTGCCGCGCCACCGCCTGCGCGGCTTCCAGGTTGGTGCGGTAGACGGTTTCCTCGAGATTGCGCTGGCCGAGGAAGGAGCCGGTGTTGACGTCGACCGTGGTCATCGCCTCGGTCTGGTCGATGACCAGGTAGCCGCCCGACTTCAGCGGCACCTGCTTGTCGAGCGCACGCTGGATCTCGTCCTCGACGCCGTACAGGTCGAAGATCGGCCGCGCGCCGGCGTAATGCTCGATGCGCTCGGCCAGCGGCCCGCCCTCGCCGTCCGCCAGCGCCGGCATGTACTGCGCGGCAAATGCGCGCACGCGCTCGTAGGTCTCGCGCGAGTCCACCCGCACCTTGTCGACATCGCGGCGCATCAGGTCCCTGACCGCGCGCATCGGCAGGGTGAGGTCCTCGTAGACGCAGGTGCCCACCCGCGCCGACGCCGCGGCTTCGCCGACCAGCGCCCAGGCGCGCGCCAGGTAGGCGATGTCGTCAGCCAGCGCTTCCTCGGCCTGGCCTTCGGCATTGGTGCGCACGATGTAGCCGTACGGGCCGCTGCTCTGGGCGAGGTCGGACACCAGGGTCTTCAGCCGGCGACGCTCGCCGTCGTCCTCGATGCGCGCGGAAATGCCGACCACGCTCGACTGCGGCAGCAGCACGAGATATCGCGAGGGAATGCTGATCTGGGTGGTGACGCGCGCGCCCTTGGTGCCGATCGGCTCCTTGACCACCTGCACCACCACGTCCTGGCCGTCGCGCAGCAGCTCGGCGATCGGCGGCACGCTGGCCGGCACCGGCAGCGCGCCGGCCTCGGCGTCCATCTCCGGCGCCGGCAGCGAGCGCATCACGTCGCTGGCGTGCAGGAACGCCGCGCGCTCCAGGCCGATGTCGACGAACGCGGCCTGCATGCCGGGCATCACCCGCTGCACGCGGCCCTTGTAGATGTTGCCCACCACTCCGCGGCTGGCGCCGCGCTCGATGTGCAGCTCCTGCAGCATGCCGTTCTCGACCACCGCCACGCGGGTCTCGCGCGGGGTGACGTTGACCAGGATTTCCTCCGACATACCGACCTCTATTCGTTGTTGCGAACACCGCAGTGGCAGGAGGCGATCATCGCCGTTCCCGCATGCTCATCGCATCAGCCCCGCCGCCCGCAGCATCGCGGCCGTGGCATGCAGCGGCAGACCCATCACCCCCGAATAGCTGCCCGCGAGACGGGTGACGAAACACTCCGCGCCGCCCTGGATCGCGTAGGCCCCGGCCTTGCCCATCGGCTCGCCGGTGGCGACGTACGCGGCGATGGCCTCGTCGTCGAGGTCGTCGAAGGTCACCCGCGTGGCGACCAGCCGTTCGTCAAGTCCGGTCGCCGTGCGCAGGGCGACCGCGGTGAGCACCTCGTGGTCGCGTCCGGACAGGCTGCGCAGCATCGACGCCGCATCCGCGCCATCCACGGGCTTGCCGTACACCCGATCGTCGAGCACCACTTCGGTATCGGAGGCCAGCACCGCCCGGGCGGCCGACGGCGCCACGGCCCAGCCGGCCTCGGCCTTTTCGCGGGCGACCCGGCGCACGTAGGCCTCCGGGGTTTCGCCCGGGGCGCGCACTTCGGGAATATCGATGTCCACGACCGTGAACGGGACACCCAGACGCCCCAGCAGCTCACGGCGCCGGGGCGATTTCGAGGCAAGCAGCAGCATGCGCACAGGATACCCGCGCGGCCCGGATGCGCCCCGGTTGCGTCACCGTCAACCCCGTTCAGGCTCACGGCCCGTTCACTGGAGCGGCTCGACCCTTTCGGGCACTTACGGAGACCGCAATGACCCTTCGCCCGCTCGCCGCCGCACTGGTGGCGTCCCTCGCCCTCGCAACCCTGGCGACCAGCATGCCCACCCGTGCGCAGACCCCTTCCAGCCCGGCCACCCCACAGGCCAGTGATGGCACCCTGCTCTCGGTGAGTGCGCGCGCGGAGGCCAGTCGCACGCCCGACGTGGCCACCCTGTCCGCCGGCGTGGTCACCAGCGCCGCCGATGCCAACGCCGCGCTGCGCGCCAATGCCGAACAGATGAACCGGGTGATGCGCGCGATCCGCGCCGCCGGCATCCAGGAGCGCGACGTGCAGACCTCGGGGCTGAACATCCACCCGCAGTACCGGCATGTCGACAACGAATCCCCGGTCATCACCGGCTACCAGGCCAGCAACACCGTCAACCTCAAGCTGCGCGACGTCGCCCGGATCGGCGATGTGCTGGATGCGCTGGTGGCCAATGGCGCGAACCAGGTCAACGGCCCCAGCTTCGAGATCGACCAGCCGGAGGCGGTCTACGACGAGGCCCGCCGCAAGGCGCTGGAACTCGCCCGCCAGCGTGCGGAGATGTACGCCTCCTCGCTCGACCTGCGGGTGCGGCGGATCGTCAGCATCAGCGAAGGCGGCGGCTTCGTGCAGCCGATGCCGATGATGCGCATGGCGGCCATGGATGCCCGCGCGGAGAGCAGCCCGGTGTCGCCGGGTGAAACCACCCTGTCCGCGTCGCTCGACGTGGTCTTCGAACTCGGCCGCTGAAGGAGCCACAGATGAGCCCGGACACCCCCCACGACAACCGCACACGCAAGGACACGCCCGCAGGCAACGATGCCGACAAGTCCGGCTATGCCGAGCGCACCCCGCGCGACCGCGACGACGCGCGCAACGTCGGCGAGCCGCGCGACCAGGATCCGGATCACGGCGGCCTCGGTCGCCAGCCGGAAGACGATGCGGACACGGTGGCCGGCACGGATTGAGCAAGCAGACCCTGCGCACCGCGGATAGGGTGGCGACCGGTGGCGACCCGGACCCGGCCTGTCCGGGCTCCGCGGGCGTGTAGCCACCGGTTGCCCCGTCGACCTGGCCGGCACCCGTGCGCAGGTCGCCCGGGTTGTCTCAGGCGCGGTGGTAGGGGTGATTGGCCAGCATCGCCGCGGCGCGGTAGAGCTGCTCGGCAGCCACCAGCCGTACCAGCATGTGCGGCAGGGTCAGCGGCCCCAGTGACCAGCGCTCATCGGCACGCGCCAGCACCTCGGGCGCATGTCCTTCCGGACCACCGATGAGAACCGCCAGGTCGCGCCCCTGGCCGCGCCAGTGTTCCAGGCGCCGGGCGAGGTCTTCGGACGAATAGGGACGTCCCTCGACATCCAATGCCACCACGTTCGCCTGCCTGGGCAACGCCGCCAGCACCCGCGCGCCTTCGTCCTGGCGCGCACGCGCGGCATCGCGGCCCTTGCCGCGCAGACCGGGTTCGATCTCCACGAGATCCAGCGGCAGCCAGTGCGACAACCGCTTGCGGTACTCGGCGAAGCCCTCCGCCACCCAGCCCGGGGCGCGCTCGCCCACGGCGACCAGGCGCGCCTTCACTGCTGGATCAGCCCGCGGCGGCGCCGGTGTCGGGGGGCTGGTCGCCGACCGTCCACAGGCGCTCGATGGCGTAGAACTCGCGCACCCGCGGCAGCATGACGTGCACGACCACGTCGCCGAGGTCCACCAGTACCCATTCGGCCTCGCGCTCGCCTTCCACGCCCAGCGGCTGCACGTCGAGCTTCTTGGCGAAGCGCACGACTTCGTCAGCGATCGATTTCACGTGTCGGCTGGAGGTGCCGGAGGCGACCACCATGTAGTCGCAGACGCTGGACTTGCCGCGGACGTCGAGTTCGACGACGTCGCGCGCCTTCAGTTCTTCGGTAGCCGCGCGCACCTGCTCGAGCAGGACATCGGCCGACGGCGGCGGGACGGGGAGACGGGTCTTGATGACTTGAGCGGGGCTGGACAAAGCGGTGGACTCTGGGATTTGCCGCGGATTATAGCGGCGCCCCGCCGTCGGCACCGTGTGCATACAGGCCGTCGGTCGTGATCCGTGCAGCCACCGCCGGCGGCACCATGGCCTGCCACGGCTCGCCGGCAGCGATCCGGCGACGCACTTCGGTCGCCGATTCCGGGCTCAGCGGCTGGCGCAGCCGCAGCACCCGCCCACCGGGCGTGGCCTGCAGGTCCGCGGGATCGTCGGTCCAGCGGCCAGCCAGCTGCTCCGCCAGCGCGGCGGGCAGATCGCGGTCGAGCGGATCGCCGGCGCGCTCGGCCACCACGAAATGGGCAAGCGCCAGCAGCGCCCGCCAGTCCTTCCACGCGGGCAGGCCGCGGAAGCCGTCGGCGCCCAGCAGCAGGGCCACCGGCCGCTGCGGTGCGGTTTCGCGCAGGGCGCGCAGGGTGTCGACGGTCCAGCTACGGCCTGCACGATGCAGTTCGCGGCGGTCGACATGCAGACCCTGCTCCCCCGCGACGGCCAGGTCCAGCAGCCCCGCGCGCGTCCCCGCATCGCAACCGGGTGCGGCGCGGTGGGGCGGGTCGGCAGCCGGCATCAGGTGCACGGGCACCCCCAGCGCATCGCGCGCGGCGCGCGCCACGGCCAGGTGACCGTTATGGACCGGGTCGAAGGTGCCGCCGTAGAGCAGCAGCAGCGAATCCATGTCCCCTCACCCCATCACGCGCGTGGCGCGGGGTTCGGCGACCGCGACCAGCAGGCGTTCAAGCGCCTGCCAGGCGTCGCCGGGCGCGCGCCCCTTGGCAATGCGGTCGATGCGGCCGGCGGCAGCCAGGAACTGTTCCCAGCGCGCGGCCGGATGGCGCTGCAACGCGCGCGTATAGACCGCCTGCTTGGAATCCCAGACCCGCTGCGCGCGGAACTCCGCGTTGAGGTTGCCACCACGCGCCTGCACCCGCGCCAGGGCCGCCGCGCGCTGCAATTCCATGACGACCATGCCCATCAGCGCCGGCACCGCCTCTCCCTCGGCGCGCAGGCCGGCGAGCATGCGCACCGCCTGCGCCGCCTGGCCGGACAGCGCCGCATCCACCAGCCGGAAGACGTCGAAGCGCGCCGCGTCGGCGACCAGGTCCTCCATCCGGGCGATGTCGAGCGTGGTGCCGTCGGCCAGCAGTGCCAGCTTGTCGATCTCCTGCGCGGCGGCCAGAAGGTTGCCCTCGACACGGTCGGCGAGCCGCTGCACCGCGTCGCGGTCGGCACTGACGCCGCGGCTGCGCAGACGCCGCTCGATCCAGTCCGGCATCTCGTGCGGTTTGATGCCCCACGCCACTGCGACCTGCCCGACCCGGGCGATCGCCTCGCTCCACTTGCCGCCATGCTGGCGGCTCCATTCGCCGCCGGTCACCAGCAGCAGGATGTCCCCGGGCGGCGCCTCGCAGAATTCGCTGATCACCCTCGCACCGTCCTTGCCCGGCCTGGTGGTCGGCAGGCGGATCTCGATCACCCGCCGCGCGGCGAACAGGCTGGGCGCGCGCAGGGTGGCCTCCAGCGCATTCCAGTCGATGTCGCGTCCCTCGGGCTCGAACACCTCGCGTTCGGCATAGCCCTGCTCGCGCGCGCGGATGCGCACCGCGTCCGCGGCCTCCAGCACGCGCAGCGTTTCCGGGCCGGCGATCAGGTACACCGGCCGCAGCGGTCCCTGCCCCAGCTGGGCGACAAGGCGTTCGGGCGTGAGTTCAGCGGCCACGCTGCGGCTACGGCTGCCGCGAGGCCCCGTCGATGCGGCGCACGATCGAGGCCACCATCTCGCGGCGCATCTCGCGGCCGAGCAGTTCGCGTTCGCTCTCGGTGCCGATCAGCTCGGTGGGGCTGGAGGTGTAGTCACGCGCGAGCTCGATGGCCTGCTGCGGCACCAGGTCGGCGCCGTCGGCACGGCGCAGGCGGAACACCACCGCGTAGCGCAGCGAATACTCCTGTGCGCGACCGAACTGGTCGACCGAGAGCGGCGTTTCCGCCCAGCGCTCGGACAGCACGCCCAGCGTCGCCACGTCGGCAGTGGCCGGCGGCACGATCTCGGCGCCGGCCTGGCGCAGGGCCAGCTCGAGGCCGTCGCGCAGCGGGCTGTACGGATCCTGGGTGACGACCCGCACCGCGCCGAGGTCCGGCGGCAGGCTCAGCGCGCTGCGCAGATGGAAGCCGCAGGCACCCAGCAGCAGGGTCGAAAGCAGGACGAGCGGGAGGAGTCGGCGCATGGCGGGAGTCTGAGGAGGCGGGAGTCTGAGGAGGCGGGGGGCGGAGGGTGGAGGGTGGAGAGCAGGGTCGCTGGCGCTCAGCCAGCGACGATGTTCACGATCTTGCCGGGGACGATGATGATCTTGCGCACCTGCATGCCATCAAGCACGCGCGCCACGCCGGGCTCGTCGAGCGCCGCGGCCTCGATCGCGGGACGTTCGGCATCCACCGCGACCTCGATCGTGGCGCGCAGCTTGCCATTGACCTGGACCGCCAGCGTCACCGCATCGCGTGCCAGCGCCTGCGGGTCGACCGCGGGGAAACCGTGGTCCTCCAGCAGCGTCTGCGGGTGGCCCAGCAGCTGCCACAGCGCGTGGCTGGCATGCGGCGTGATCGGATTGAGCATCAGCACCATCGCCTCGAAGACTTCCTGGCGCAGCGCACGCGCGTCGTCACCGTCCTCGTTGAACTTGGCGACGTGGTTGAGCAGTTCCATCACCGCGGCGATCGCGGTGTTGAAGTTGTGGCGACGGCCGTAATCGTCACCGACCTTCTGGATGGTCTCGTGCAGCTGGCGGCGCAGGGTCTTCTGCGCCGGCGTCAGCCGCGATGCGTCGAGCGCGGGCGCGGGACCGGCGGCAGCATGGCGTGCCACCTGGCTCCACAGGCGGCGCAGGAAGCGCGCCATGCCCTCCACGCCCGCCTCGTTCCACTCCAGCGACAGCGTCGGTGGCGCGGCGAACATCGAAAACAGCCGCACCGTGTCGGCGCCGTAGCGATCGACCATGGCGCGCGGGTCGACGCCGTTGTTCTTCGACTTCGACATCTTCTCGACGCCGCCGATCGACACGGGCTGGCCGTCGGCCTTCAGGCGTGCACCGGTGATGCGGCCACGCTCGTCGCGCTCGACATCCACGTCGGAAGGGTTGATCCAGTCCTTCGAACCGTCGGCGTTGTCACGGTAGTAGGTCTCGGCGATCACCATGCCCTGGGTGAGCAGGTTCACCGCCGGTTCGTCGCTGTCCACCAGCCCCTGGTCGCGCAGCAGCTTGTGGTAGAAGCGGAAATACAGCAGGTGCAGGATCGCGTGCTCGACGCCGCCGATGTACTGGTCGACGGGCGTCCAGTATTTCGCCCGGCCGTCGACCATGTCGGCCGCGCCAGGCGAGGTGTAGCGCGCGTAGTACCAGCTCGACTCCATGAAGGTGTCGAAGGTGTCGGTCTCGCGCTCGGCGGCGGCGCCGCACTGCGGGCAGGTGGTCCTGCGCCACTCGGGATCGGCCTTGATCGGCGACTGCACGCCGGAAAACGCCACGTCCTCGGGCAGCACCACCGGCAGCTGCTCCTCCGGCACCGGTACCGCACCGCAGCCCTGGCAGTAGATCACCGGGATCGGACAGCCCCAGTAGCGCTGGCGGCTCACGCCCCAGTCGCGCAGGCGGAAGTTCACCTTGCGGCGGCCGCTGCCGTCCGCTTCGAAGCGCGCGGCCAGCGCGTCGAACGCGGCGTCGTAATCCATACCGTTGTATTCGCCGGAATTGATCAGCGTGCCGCGCTCGGTGTAGGCGCCTTCCTGTTCGATCGCATCGAGGTACTCGCGCACCACCCGCACCGCGACAGAGGTGTCGTAGGCATCGACCGATCCGCCGGCCAGCGCGGCCTGGAAGGGGTCGGCATCCACGGCCACGTCGCCGACCACCTCGTCGAGCGCGTCACGCACCGCCGCCGGCACGATCACCGGCCGCACCGGCAGGCCATAGGCACGGGCGAATTCCCAGTCGCGCTGGTCGTGCGCGGGCACCGCCATGACCGCGCCGGTGCCGTAGCCCATCAGCACGAAATTCGCCACGTAGATCGGCACGTCCTCGCCGGTGAGCGGGTGGATCGCCCACTGGCCGGTGGCCATGCCGCGCTTTTCCTGGGTCTCGATCTCGGCCTCGGACACCCCACCGCGCTTGAGGTCGGCGATGAATGCCGCGAGTTCCGGATTCGCCGCGGCGGCCTTCTGCGCCAGCGGGTGCTCGCCGGCGATCGAAATGAAGGTGACCCCCATCAGCGTGTCGGGGCGCGTGGTGTAGACCATCAACGGCTCGGCCTCGCCATCGACACGGAAGCCGATTTCCAGGCCTTCGCTGCGGCCGATCCAGTTGCGCTGCATGGCCTTGACCGGATCCGGCCACCCCGGCAGTGCATCGAGGCCGTCGAGCAGCTCCTGCGCGTAGTCGGTGATCTTGAGGAACCACTGCGGAATCTCGCGCTTTTCCACCAGCGCCCCGGAACGCCAGCCGCGGCCGTCGACCACCTGCTCGTTGGCCAGCACGGTCTGGTCGACCGGGTCCCAGTTCACCACCGCGTTGCGGCGGTAGGCCAGGCCCTTCTTCATCAGCCGCACGAACATGCGCTGCTCGTGCACGTAATAGTCCGGCTGGCAGGTTGCGAACTCGCGCGACCAGTCCAGCGCATAGCCGAGCGACTTCAGCTGCCCGCGCATGTGCTCGATGTTGGCGTAGGTCCACTTCGCCGGCGCGGTGCTGTTCTTGATCGCCGCGTTCTCGGCGGGCAGGCCGAACGCATCCCAGCCCATCGGCTGCAGCACGTTCCTGCCGGTCATGCGCTGGTAGCGGCTGATGACGTCGCCGATGGTGTAGTTGCGCACGTGGCCCATGTGCAGCGCACCCGACGGATACGGCAGCATCGACAGGCAGTAGTACTTCGGCCGGCTGTCGTCCTCGCGGACCTCGAAGGCCCCGGTGCTGTCCCAGTACTGCTGGGCGGCGGCCTCGACGGCCGCGGGATCGTACGGACGGGACTCGGACTGGGCTTCGGACACGGCAGGAAGGGAGATTGCGAGGAGCTCGCAAGCCTACCCTACGCCCCCCGGCACCGCCACGAAGCGACGCCCGGCGCGCGACGATGGCAGCCCGCCACTTGGCTAGACTATGCCGATGCCCCTGCCCCCCTCCCGCACCCGGCGCCTGCGCATACCCGCAGTGGCGATCGCATTGGTGCTGCTGCTCGGGGCTGGCGTCGCCGCGGTGATGGGCGTGCGCAGCTTCCAGGCGGCCAGTGCGTCGCTCGAACACAGCTATCGCGTGATCAACCTGCTCGAGGCCACCGATGCCGCCGTGCGCGCGGCGGAGGCCAACGCGCGCGGCTTCCGCAACACCCGACAGGCCGAGTACCGCCCGCAGTTCTTCGCCGCGATGGGCCGTGCCGACCGCCTCACCGGGGAGCTGGTGGAGCTGACCGCGGACAATCCGCAACAGCAGGCGCGCGCGCGCACGCTGGTGGAAGCGATCGCCGCCCACATGGTGGCGATGCAGGCGCTGCTCGACATCGAGGCCCTCGAGGCCACCGACCCCGCCGAGCGCCGTCGCGACGCCGGCATCAACCTGCGCCGCGTGGGCGAGCTTGCCGCGCTCAGCCAGGAGATGCTCGCGGTGGAGCAGATGCTGCTGCAGCAACGCCGCGACCGCAGCGAACGCGAGGCCACCACGCTGGTCCTTTTCATCGTGCTCGCGATGACGATCGCGTTGCTGCTGCTGGGGATGCTGCTGGTCGGCCTGTCGCGCGAGAACCGGCGCAGCCGGCAACTCGAACGCGAAGCACGGCATGCGGTCTCGGAACTGCAGCAGGCGCTGGTGCTGCGCGACACGCTGGCCGAACAGCGGCGCACGCAGAGCGTCTACGCGGGACTGCTACAGAGCTGCCAGAGCAGCGACGAGCTGATGGCACTCACCGTGCGTACGGTGCAGGACCTCGTCCCGGGTTCCAGCGGCCGCCTCTACCTGTCGAAGACCTCGCCGAACTTCCTCGAAAGCGTGGACAGCTTCGGCACCCGGGTGATCAGCGGCAGCGACGTCATCATGCACGATCAGTGCTGGGCATTGCGCCGCGGCCAGCCGCACTACACCCGTGGCCGCAGCGGTGGCCTGCGCTGTGCGCACATCGACAGCGACACGCCGGTGGACGGCGTCTCCAGCCTGTGCGTGCCGCTGGCGGCACAGGGCACCTCGCTGGGCCTGCTGCACGTGAGCGGCAACACCAGCGACACCGTCGAGGACAACGACGCCACCATGATCATCTCCATCGCCGAGCAGATGGGCATGGCGATCGCCAACCTGCAGCTGCGCGAATCCCTGCGCCTGCAGTCGATCCGCGACCCGCTCACCGGGCTGTTCAACCGCCGTTATCTGGAGGAGAACCTGGTCCGCGAGATGCTGCGCTGCGAGCGCCGGCGATTGCCGCTGTCGCTGATGATGCTCGACATCGACCACTTCAAGCGGTTCAACGACGAGCACGGCCACGCCGCCGGCGACGCGGTGCTGGCCCACGTCGGCCGCATCCTGCAGTCACTGGTGCGCGCCGAGGACCTGGCCTGCCGCTATGGGGGCGAGGAGTTCACCATCGTGCTGCCCGAAACCGATGCCCAGGCCGCGATCGTGCGCGGCAGGGAGATCGGGCGTGCGATGTCGTCACTGACCATCCGCCACATGGACAAGCCGCTGGGGCCGGTCACCATCTCCATCGGCATCGCCACCGCACCGCACGACAGCGCCGACGCCGGGCTGCTGCTGGAAATCGCCGACGCCGCGCTCTACCGCGCCAAGGCCGAAGGCCGCAACAGCGTGGTGCGAACCTCAGCGCAGGCCTGAGCCGCGCCACCCGCGAAGCGCCCAGCCCAGCCAGCCGCCGAACCAGACCAGGGCGGCAAGGCGCTGGCCCAGTGCCACCGGCCACGGCCAGTACGGCAGCAACGCCAGCACCACCAGCAGCGCCCCGATCGCCCACCCCGGCCACCGCGCGCGGGGATCGGACAGCCCAAGCAGCAGGCCGCTCGCCGACGCCAGCCACCAGCACGTCCATGCCGCCGCGTGCAGTTGCCCGCCGGGGCCATCGAGTTCGCGCAGGTCCAGCACGAACACGCCCTGCGCCGCCCATGCGATGCCCCCGACCAGCAACAGCCGCGCGCCGATGCGCGCAGCCCATCCGGCCGTCGGCACCAGGGCGCGGTGGCGCAAGCACGCCAGCAGGCTTGCAAGCACGCCGGGCAGCACGAACGCCAGCATGTTGTACCCGGCCGCGCCGGGCACCCCGCCGGCACCGGGCAGCGCCAGCGGATGCCCGGCAAGCGAAAGCCCCGGCCACCACAGCGCGCCGGCGGCGATGGCCACGCACACCTGCAGCAGGGCCAGTGCGGCGCACGCCGGCGCAAGCCATCGGGGCAACCGGGAAACGCGTTCGTCACGCATGCAGGACCACCACGAGATTACGGGAAATGCCGGCAATATCCGGACCGCACTTGGTTTCGGCCGGCAGCGGCACCATTGTCCCTGGCTCGGATCACCAGGAACAGCCGCATGACCGCCCAGCCCGCCCACGTGTTCGATGCCACCGTCGCCAACTTCGAAACGGAAGTGCTGCAGAAGTCGATGGAAGTGCCCGTCCTGCTCGACTTCTGGGCGGAATGGTGCGGGCCCTGCAAGACCCTGGGCCCCACGCTGGAAAAGCTGGCCGCCGAGTACAACGGCGCGTTCCTGCTGGCCAGGGTGGACGTGGACCGCGAGCAGCAGATCGCGGCGGCGTTCCAGATCCGCTCGGTTCCGACGGTTTTCCTGCTGGTCGGCGGGCAGCCCATCGACGGCTTCCCCGGTGCGGTGCCGGAGGGCCAGCTGCGCGAGTTCCTCGCCCGCCACGGCATCCAGCCGGCGGCAACGGTCGAGGAACCGGCCGCGGAGGCACCGCTCGATCCGGCCGCCGATGTTGCCCGCCTGCGCGAAGCGGTTGCCGCCGAGCCCGACAAGGACGAGCTGCGGCTCGACCTCGCGCTGGCACTGCTGCGCATCGGCGGGACCGACGAGGCCCAGCGCCTGCTCGATGCGCTGCCGGCCGCGCTGGCCACCGACGACCGCAGCGTGCAGGCGCGCGCCCGGCTCGGCTTTGCCGCGCTGCTGAAGGGCGCGCCGTCGCGCACCGAGCTCGAGCAGGCGATCGCCGCGGACCCGGCGGACCTGCGGGCCCGTCACCTGCTCGGCGTGCGCGACATCGTCGAAGGCGCACCGGAAGCCGGCCTGCAGCACTTCATCGAAATGCTGCGGCTGGACCGCGACTACGACGACGGGCTGCCGCGTCGCAGCCTGATCGACGCGTTCCGGGTGGTCGAGGATGCAGAACTCGTGGGCCGCTACCGGCGGCGCATGGCCTCGCTGCTGTTCTGATCCCGGTCGTGGGGTAGCGCGACGGCGCCACCGTACTTGCGCGTATGGCAGAATGCCGCGCCCCGCCCTGCCCCGTGATGCGATGACGGCCGATCGACTGCGCCTGCTGATGAACCTGTGGCCACCGTTCCTGTGCACGGGGATCCGCGTCGAACATATCGCGCAGGACTGGCGCAGCGCCCGGGTGGCGCTGCGCATGCGGCCATGGAACCGCAACTATGTCGGCACCCATTTCGGCGGCAGCCTGTTCGCGATGACCGACCCGTTCTGGATGCTGCTGGTCAAGGAAGCGATCGGCCGCGACCACTACGTCTGGGATCGCGCCGGCGGGATCGAATTCCTCAAGCCCGGCCGCGGCACCGTGCGCGCGGCGTTCGTGCTGGACGACGACACGCTCGCCACCATGCATGCGCGGACCGCCGGCGGTGACAAGTACCTGCACTGGTTCGCGACCGACGTAGTCGATGCCGACGGTGACGTCGTCGCGCGCGTGCGCAAGCAGGTCTACGTGCGTCGCAAGAAGGATCGTCGCGCCGCCTGACCCACGATGGCGGCCTGGCGCCGCACTCCTGCGTCCACGATCCGGATGTCGCGCCACGCCCGCCGCTGCACCGCCACACGATTCACCAAAACCGTTGCCGCCGTGGCTATGCTGCGTGCCTGACAGGGGGTGGCATGCAGGACCGGTCCACATTCCACGACGCAACAACGCCGTTGCCCGAGGTCGCCGGCTACCGCGTGCTGCGCAGGATCGCCGACGGCGGCATGTCGACCGTGTACCTCGCACGGCAGGAGTCGCTGTCGCGCGACGTGGCGATCAAGGTGATGCGCCCCGAGGCGCTCGGCGACGAGGTCAGCCGCCGCCGCTTCGAGAACGAGGCACGCACCATCGGCCGGCTCGACCATCCGCATATCGTCGGCATCCACCAGATCGGCCGCACGTCCGACGACCGCCCGTTCTTCGTGATGCCGCACATGACCCGCGGCCACCTGGGCCAGCGCGACCTTGCCGGCGACGAGGCACGCATCCGCGAGATCCTGCACGCGCTGCTGTCGGCACTGGCGTATGCGCATGCGCGCGGGGTGATCCACCGCGACGTCAAGGCGGAGAACGTGCTGTTCGACGAGGCCGACCGCCCGCTTCTCGCGGACTTCGGCATCGCCCTGCGCCGTGGCTACGGCAGCCGTGTCACCAGCGCAGGGCTCGCCCTGGGCAGTACCGCGTACATGGCCCCGGAACAGGCGCGCGGCGAGGAGGTCGACCATCGGGCCGATCTCTACGCGATGGGCGTGCTGACCTGGGAAATGCTTACCGGCAGGTTGCCGTTCGAAGCGCAGGACGCGCTGTCGATGGCGGTGATGCACGCGCAGGACCCGATCCCGCGGCTGCCACCGCATCTGCGCCACTGGCAGAAGTTCATCGACCGCTCGATGGCGAAATACCCGCTCAAGCGGTACCACGACGCCACCGACATGCTGCAGGCGCTCGAGCGCATCCCGCACGGCCCCCAGCGCAGCTTCTCTCCGCGCGACGCCGCGGTGGCCGGCGTTGCGCGCATGCGCGAGCTGCCGCGCGGGGCGTGGATCGTCCTTGCGCTGGTCCTGGCCGCGGGACTGGGCGTCGGCCTGCGCCATGGCGACGACACCGCGCGCAGCTTCTTCCGCGCGCAACAGCCACCACCGTCGCCCGGCGACGAGGCGCCCGGTGGCACGGTGATCGGCAATCCGGACGACGCCCTCCTGCGCGCGGCGCCGGAATCGGAAGCCAGCACACTGGTGGACAACGCGCGGCGCCAACTCGAACAGCGCCGGCTGGTGTCGCCGGCCGGGGACAACGCCTACGACAGCCTCGTCGCCGCGGCGCGCATCGCGCCCGATCACCTGGAGCTGCCACAACTGTCGGCGCAGCTCGTGCGGACGCTCGCGGCCGACGCGGTGCGCGCGGCCAGGAGCGGCGACGATGCCGCTGCGCGCACCGGTTTCGAACGCATCGCCTCGCTGGTGCAGGCAACGGGCCTGGCCGACGATGGGCTTCGACGTGACCTGCAGCGCGACACCGCAGCGGCGCTGGCCACGCGCATCGAAACCGCCGCCGCACGTTTCGACCGCGATGCCGCGCGCCGGGCGGCGGCACTCGCCGATGCCGCCGGGCTCGACGCCACGACCCGCCAGCGCCTGCGACGCCAGGCCGACGCGGTGCCCGCGGTCGGCGCGGTGCTGTCGGGCGATCCCGCGCGGATGACGGTGGTGCGCAGCGGCGATGGCGCCTACGCGATGACCCGCCGCCACATCAGCCGCAGCGATTACGCGCGCTTCGCCGAAGCCACCGGGCGCGCCGCCACGTTGTGCCGCGAACGCGCCTCGGTGCTGCGGGTGATCGCACGCCGCGACTGGACCGATCCGGGCTTCGAACAGGGCAATGGCGACCCGGTGGTCTGCGTCTCCTGGGAGGACGCGCAGGCGTACGCGCAGTGGCTGGGCGCGCGCAACGGCCATCGTTACCGCCTGCCCACCGCGGTGGAGGCCTCCGGCAGCGCCGCCACAGCCGGTCCCCGGGCGGTGGCCGAATGGCTGCTCGACTGCGAGGGTGGTTGCGCACGGCGCAGGGTCCGCGGCAACAGCTGGCGCAACGAGGATGGCGGCGCCCGCGACGGTGGCCGCGGCTACGACGACGTCGGCTTCCGCCTCGTGCGCGAACCCTGACCCAACGCGCACCGTTGCCGCCGGGCTGCGGTGGCCGCTTGCGCAGCCGCTAGAATCCGCGCATGTCCGAATCCCTTCCGTTCCACCGCCGCCTGCAACGGTGGTTTATTGCCGGCCTGCTCACCCTGTTGCCGATCTGGCTCACCTGGGTGGTGGTGAAATTCGTCTTCGTGCTGTTGAGCGACATCAGCCTGCCGTGGGTGGCGCCGGCGTCGATGCGCATCGCGGCCTGGTTTCCCGACGAGGCCGGCTGGGCGAACGCGCTGTGGGTCCAGAACGCGATCGCGCTGCTGGCCACGCTGCTGGCGATCCTGGTCGTGGGCTGGCTGACCCGCCGCGTGATCGGGCAGAGCCTGCTGCGCGGGTTCGAACGTTTCGTGGTGCGTGTGCCGCTGGCCGGCATCATCTATGGCAGCTCGCGCAAGCTGCTCGACATCCTGCAGACCAAGCCGGGGACCACGCAGCGCGTGGTGCTGATCGATTTCCCGCACGACCAGATGAAGTCCATCGGCTTGGTGACGCGGGTGATGCGCGAGGCCGGCACCGGCCGCGAACTCGCCGCGGTCTACGTGCCAACCACGCCGAACCCGACCTCCGGCTACCTGGAGGTCGTGCCGGTCGAGAAGCTCACCCCGACCGACTGGACGGTCGACCAGGCGATGAGCTTCATCATTTCCGGCGGTGCATCGGCACCGGACACGATCCCGTTCTCGGCACCGGCTGCGGCCGCGGCCGCAGCCGCACCGGCGACCGACGCCCCCTGAGTCCTGACCCCGGGCGCCGGAAATGCAAACGGGCGCCGAAGCGCCCGTTGCAGGTGATACCCGGGGGGTCCTACCCCTGCATCACTGGCCCATGCCGGCACGCAGCTGCGCGATCAGCTGGCTCGGCGCATCGCCCGACGCCGGTACGCCGCGCGGATCCACCGCGGAGATGTACGCGCCCTCGCCGGTCATCGCCACGCGCACCAGGAAGCTGCTGCCCTGGTAGCTGATGTCGTAGGTGCCCAGCAGCTGCGCGCTGCTGGCGATGGTGACGCCGTCGATCGCGTTGAGCACTTCGCCCACGCGGGTGAAGATCTGGTCGCGTTCGCCGGTCACGCTGAAACCGGTTGCGCTCGCCACCGGGGCGCGCTGGGCGCCGACCTCGGAGCGGCTGACCGACTGGGTCGCTTCCGGCACCACCATCGCGCCATCGGTACGCGGCCGATCGAGTTCCGGCGGCACTTCCAGCGGGCGGGTCTCCGGAGGCTGCGCGTACATCGCGTTTTCCTTGCGGAACCAGCTGCAACCGGAAGTGCCCAGTACCGCGATGGCCAGGCCGGCAAGAACGGCGGTACGAAGGCGGGTATCGGAACGGGACATCGGGGTCTCCTGCAGGTCAGGACGCGAGTGTATCGCGGCTTGCGCGTTCCAGCGCCTGCGCGAGTTCGACGGCGCGGTCGGCGGCGGCGGCGTGCGTGGCCGACAGCGTGGTCAGCGGCAGGCGCAGGCCATGGCCGATGCCCATCCGCGCCAGCACCGCCTTGACCGGAATCGGGTTCGGCTCGACCCCGGCGAAGGTGTAGAGCGCCTGCAACTGCCCGTCGAGTGCCTGCGCCTGGGTGCGGCTGCCGCCGGTGGCCAGGTCGCACAGGCGGCGGAATGCCGCCGGCACCATGTTGGAGACCACCGAGATCACGCCGTCCGCCCCGGCCAGCATGGCCCCGGCCGCCGTGGGGTCGTCGCCACTCAGCACGACGAAGCCGTCACCACGCAGCGCCAGCAGTGCCTGCAGGCGCTCGGGCGTGGATACCGCTTCCTTGATGCCGATGATCCCCGGATGCCCGGCCAGTTCCGCCACGGTCTCCGGGAGCATGTCGCAGCCGGTACGCGGCGGCACGTTGTAGAGCAGCACCGGCAACGCGCCATCGTCGGCCACCGCCCGGTAGTGCGCCACCAGCCCGGCCTGGGTGGGCCGCACGTACGCCGGCGTTACCACCAGCGCGGCGTCGGCCCCGAGATCGGCGGCGCGCCGGGTCTGCTCGATCGTGCGCGCGGTGGCCGGGTTGCCGGTGCCGACGATGACCGGCACGCGGCCGGCCACCAGCTGTACCGCGGTGCGCACCAGCAGGTCGAACTCGGGGTGGTAGAGCGCCGCCGCCTCGCCGGTGGATCCGGCCACGACGAACGCCTGGGTGCCACCATCGAGCTGTTGCGTGAGCAGCCGCTTCCAGGCGTCGAGGTCGAGTTCGCCGGTGGCGGTGAAGGGGGTTGCCAGCGCGGTGATACTGCCTGTCGGTCGCAAGGTCTGGTGATCCGGTTGTGCGGGCAAAACCCGCGGAAAATCACGGCATCGCGCCGCGAAGAGCGAGGATGTTACTTGCGGCCCGGAAGCAGCGGCAAGTATGCTGGCCGCGGCGTCCGGAGCCTTTCCGGACGCGCCACCCGACTGCCGCGGATGCCGCCTTGACCGATCCAGATCCCGCCTCCCGGCCTGCGCCGAACGAGAACCACCTGCTGATCAACGCCTATACGACGCATCCCAACTCGCCGCTTCTGGCGGTGAGCCGGCGGATCGCCGACAGCGGCTGCAACATGGTCGATGCGCGCCTGTCCACGGTGGGCCGCGACGTCTCGGTGACCGCGCTGGCCACCGGCTCGTGGGATGCGGTGGCCAAGCTCGAGGCGATGCTGGCGCGGCTCGACCGCGACGAGGGCCTGAAGCTGGTGTGGTACCGCACCGGCCCGAAGCCGATGCAGTCCAACCTGCTGCCCTACGTGGTGGAAGTCATCGCCGCCGACAAGCCGGGCATCCTGTTCCAGCTGGCGGACTTCTTCGACCGCCAGGGCATCACCATCGAAAGCCTGCATTCCTCGCGCTACCGTGCGATGCAGACCGGTGCGGACATGTTCTCCGCGCAGGTCACCATCGGCGTGCCCGCGGACATGCACATCGCCGCGCTGCGCGATGATTTCCTCGAGTTCTGCGACCACCTCAACCTGGACGCGATCATGGACCCGATGAAGTTCTGACCGGCGGCATGACCACGTTCGACGGATACCGGATGAACCCAGGCGACACGCTCGACCGCGCCACCCTTGACCTTCCGCTGGCACTGTCCGGCGACGCACGGGCGACGCTTGCCGATTACGCGGGCCGCTGGCTGGTGGTGTACTTCTACCCGAAGGATTCGACACCGGGCTGCACCACCGAGGGCCTCGACTTCAACGCGCTGCTGCCGCAGTTCGAGGCACTCGACGCGACCGTCCTCGGCGTGTCGCGCGACTCGGTGAAGTCGCACGACAACTTCTGCGCGAAGCAGGGCTTCCGCTTCCCGCTGGTCAGCGATGCGGACGAGGCGCTGTGCCGCGCGTTCGACGTGATTCGCGAGAAGAACATGTACGGCCGCAAGGTGCTGGGCATCGAGCGCAGCACCTTTTTGATCGACCCCGACGGGCGCATCGCCCAGGCCTGGCGCAGGGTGCGCGTGCCGGGCCATGCGCAGGCCGTGCTCGACGCACTCAAGGCAGCCCGCGCCACGTGATCTCCCCCGCATCGCCTCCCTGTCGCCGCCCCGCCCCGCGGGCCGCGGCGGCCTGCGGCTGCGCGCATTCCAACCCACCCCTCCCGGACGGACAGCGTCGATGATGATGACCAAGGGCAAGCGGATCTACGTGCTCGACACCAACGTGCTGATGCACGACCCGACCGCGCTGTTCCGCTTCGAGGAACACGACGTCTACCTGCCGATGCAGGTGATCGAGGAGCTCGACAACGGCAAGAAGGGCACCTCCGAGGCGAGCCGAAACGCGCGCCAGGTCAGCCGCTTCATCAACGAGCTGATCGAAGAACAGGGCGCCGACCGCATCGCCTCCGGGCTGACACTCAACCGCCCGGGCGCGGTGCAGCTGCGCGGCGTGCCCAGCAGCGGTTGCATGCGCTTCCAGACCACCGTGCCCAGCGAGGACAAGGCCTCGTTCGGCGCGGTCGCGCCCGACAACCGCATCCTCGGCGCGATCCTGCAGCTGCGCCGCGACACCCCCGATGTCCCGGTGGTGTTCGTTTCGAAGGACATCAACCTGCGGATCAAGGCGGCGATCGCCGGCATCCCCAGCGAGGACTACGAGAACGACCGCGCGCTCGACGATTTCAGCCTGCTCTACACCGGCGCGACCGCGCTGCCCGAGGATTTCTGGCAGCGCCACGGCAAGGACCTCAAATCGTGGACCGACCGGGGCCGCACCTGGTACGAGGTGCGCATGGACGAGGACGACGACTGGCACCCGAACCAGTTTCTCTACCTGCCCGGCGACGATGAAGCGGAATTCCGCGTGACCCGCGTCGAAGGCGAGCGTGCGGTGCTGCAGATCGTCGACGACTTCCGCGCCAGCCAGCACGGCGTGTGGGGCATCACCGCGCGCAACCGCGAGCAGAACTTCGCCCTCAACGCATTGATGGACCCGGAGATCGACTTCGTCACCCTGCTCGGCACCGCCGGCACCGGCAAGACCCTGCTGGCGCTCGCCGCGGGCCTTGCGCAGGTGATGGACCAGCAGCGCTACCGCGAGATCATCATGACCCGCGCCACGGTGTCGGTGGGCGAGGACATCGGCTTCCTGCCCGGCACCGAGGAGGAAAAGATGACCCCGTGGATGGGGGCGCTCACCGACAACCTCGAAGTGCTGACCCACAACCAGGAGGGCGGCAGCTGGGGCCGCCAGGCGACCAACGACCTGCTCGCCAGCCGGATCAAGATCCGCGCAATGAACTTCATGCGCGGGCGCACCTTCCTGTCGCGCTGGCTGATCATCGACGAGGCGCAGAACCTGACGCCCAAGCAGATGAAGACTCTGATCACCCGTGCCGGCCCGGGCACCAAGATCGTGTGCCTGGGCAACGTCGAGCAGATCGACACGCCCTACCTCACCGAGACCACGTCGGGCCTGACCTACGCGGTCGACCGCTTCAAGGCCTGGGCGCACAGCGCGCACATCACCCTGCGCCGTGGCGAGCGGTCACGGCTGGCGGATTACGCGTCGGAAGTGCTGTAGCGGTTGCAGGAAACGTCCCTCGCTCCGCAAGGGCGGGTGAGGGCCCTGGCCCGCTAGCGCGAACGCACTCCGATCCGCGCTGGCGGCGCGAACGAGTCGCTGCGTGCCGCCGCCCAGAACGTGCGGAACACCGCGTGCTCCGGCTCGCCGTCCAGCAGTTCGCGCGGCCGCAGGAAGCGGTAGAGCGCGGCCAGCGAACTGATCTCGGTCGGCGATACCCGCCGCAGGATGTGCTCCGGGCAGATTTCCGCCGGATGCGACAGGCCGGCCGCGGAGATCAGGTCACGCAGCGCGCGCATGGTGTTCTCGTGGTAACGCTGCACGCGCAGCGCCTTGTCGGCGACGTCGAGCTGCTTCCAGCGCGCCGGGTCCTGGGTGGCGACGCCTGTGGGGCACTGGTCGTTGTGGCAGCTCAATGCCTGGATGCAGCCCAGCGCGAACATGAACCCGCGCCCGGCGTTGCACCAGTCCGCACCCATCGCCATCGTGCGCGCGATGTCGAACGCACTGGTGATCCGGCCGGCGGCGGCAATGCGCACGCGGTCGCGCAGGCCGATGCCGACCAGCGTGTTGTGCACCAGCATCAGGCCCTCGTGCATCGGCACGCCGACGTGGTCGATGAACTCGGCAGGCGCCGCGCCGGTGCCGCCCTCGGAGCCGTCGACCACGATGAAGTCCGGCGCGATCCCGGTCTCCAGCATTGCCTTGGCGATGCCGAACCATTCCCACGGGTGGCCGATCGCAAGCTTGAAGCCGGTGGGCTTGCCACCCGACAGCTCACGCATGCGCGCGATGAATTCCAGCAGGCCCACCGGCGTATCGAATGCCGAATGCTGCGACGGCGAAATGCAGTCCACGCCCTGCAGCACCCCGCGCGCCTCGGCGATCTCCCCGGTCACCTTGGCCGCCGGCAGCAACCCGCCCTTGCCGGGCTTGGCGCCCTGCGACAGCTTGAGTTCGATCATCCGCACCTGCGGATCCTGCGCGTTCGCGGCGAACCTGCCCGGGTCGAACAGCCCGGATGCGTTCCGGCAGCCGAAGTAACCGGAGCCGATCTCCCACATGAGGTCGCCGCCATGCACGCGATGGTGGCGCGAGATCGAACCCTCGCCGGTGTCGTGGTAGAACCCGCCCGCTTTGGCGCCGGCATTGAGCGCGAGGATGGCGTTGGCCGACAGCGAACCGAAGCTCATCGCCGAGATGTTGAACACGCTCGCCGAGTACGGCTGCGCGCAACCTGCGCCGACCTCGACACGGAAATCATGCTCCTCCAGTTGCGTGGGGCGCAGCGAATGGTTGATCCATTCGAAATCCACCGCGTACACGTTCTGCTGCGAACCGAACGGACGCACGTCGCTGACCGACTTCGCGCGCTGGTAGACCAGCGCACGCTGCTGGCGCGAGAACGGCACCTCGGCGGTGTCGCCCTCGATGAAGTACTGGCGCATCTCCGGGCCGATCGATTCCAGCCCGTAGCGGAAATGCGCCAGCAGCGGATAGTTGCGTCTCAGCGTGCTCCGCTTCTGCAGCACGTCCACGGCACCGATGGTCGCAAGCACCGCGCCAATGGCCGCGCCCCACCACCACTGCGGCCACACCAGGGCCAGGCCGATGCCCACAAACGTCAGGGCGATTGCCGACCACCACGCGAGATATCGGCCGATGCCGGAAGAGATCGAGATAGCCATCGGCACAGTCTAACGGCGGCGATGTCGTCGCCCTGCGGCTGCCCGGTGGCGCATGCGCCCTGGCGCGCGCCCGTCGTTACAGCCGCCCGTCCACCAAGTTGCGCGGCCAGGCCGATTTGACGTCGAACACGACCGCACCGGGCTTGCCCAGGGCACGCACCGTGGCGGGTGACCACTCGCGGAATGTCGCGTGCGCCACCGCAAGCACGATCGCGTCGTAGCTGCCCGGAACCGGCGCTGTCACGAGCTCCACCGCGTGCATGCGCCGCGCCTCGTCGGCATCGGCCCAGGGGTCGTGCACGTCCACGTCCGCGCCGGCGGTGCGCAGGCCATCGACCACGTCCATGACGCGGCTGTTGCGCAGGTCGGGGCAGTCCTCTTTGAAGGACAGGCCCAGCACCAGCACCCGCGCACCTGCGGCCGGCACGCCGCGTTGGCCGAGCAGCCCGACCACCCGCAGCGCCACGTGCGCACCGACGCGGTTGTTGATGCCGCGCGCGGCGAGGATCAACTCCGGGTGGTAGCCGACCGATTCCGACTTGTGGGTGAGGTAGTACGGATCCACGCCGATGCAGTGGCCGCCGACCAGCCCCGGGCGAAACGGCAGGAAGTTCCACTTGGTGCCGGCGGCCTCGAGCACATCGAGCGTATCGATTCCCAGCCGGTCGAACATCATCGCCAGCTCGTTGATCAGGCCGATGTTGACGTCGCGCTGGATGTTCTCGACCACCTTGGCGGCTTCGGCCACGCGCAGCGACGGCGCGCGATGGGTGCCGGCGGTGACGATGCCCGCATACAACGCATCGACCACGGCGGCAACCTCGGGCGTGGATCCGGACGTCACCTTGGGAATATCCGCCAGCCGCCGCTTGCGGTCGCCCGGGTTGATCCGCTCCGGGCTGTAACCACAGTAGAAATCCACGTTGAAGCGCAGCCCGGAGCCCGCCTCGAGGATCGGCACACAGATCTCCTCGGTGGTGCCCGGATAGACGGTCGACTCGTAGATCACCAGGTCGCCCGGCGCGATGAGTTTCGACAGCAGCGCGCTGGCGTCCTGCAACGGACGCAGGTCCGGGCGTTGCAGCGCGTCGATCGGCGTCGGCACGGTGACGATGTAGACGTTGCGATCGCCCAGGTCCACGGGGTCCGCGGTATAGCGCAGGTGCACCGCGGCGGCGAGTTCGTCGGTCTCCGTTTCGCGCGTGCGGTCGATGCCCGCGCGCAGTTCGTCGACGCGCTGCGCGTCGATGTCGAAACCGACGGTGTCGTGGCTGCGCCCGAATGCCGCCGCCAGCGGCAGGCCCACGTAGCCGAGTCCGATGACGCCGATGCGGGCCCGGGTTGGATCAGGCGGTGTGGTCAAGGGGACGCCTTCTTCGAGGATGGTGCCCGGACCGGGAATCGAACCCGGAAAGCCTTGCGGCTGGCAGATTTTAAGTCTGCTGCGTTTACCAGTTTCGCCATCCGGGCAGGCGCGCATAGGGTGCCTGAGCGCGACCCGCAGCGGAAGCACGCTGTTCCTGCGTTGCACGCCGTCTCTGGCGACCCGTCGCGTACACGCCTCGACACCGATCCCATCGCGACATGCACAGCGATGCTGTGCACATGGTCGAAGCTGCAGGCTGCACAAAGCAGAAGACCCGCTTGCGCGGGTCCCTGTGGCAGCCTGGCATGCATCGCTGCATCCGGTGGCGGCGACACCGGCGGCCTTGGCCGTCGGCTGGTGTCTGGAGGCCTGGGTCGGAATTGAACCGGCGTACGCGGATTTGCAGTCCGCTGCATAACCACTCTGCCACCAGGCCGGTGACGCGGTGCGAAGTCTAGCGGAAAAAACCGGTGCGCTTCGCGGATAAAACAAGACCCCGCAAGCGGGGTCCTGTGGAAACTGGAGCGGGAAAAGGGGCTCGAACCCTCGACCTCAACCTTGGCAAGGTTGCGCTCTACCAACTGAGCTATTCCCGCGGTGGAGACGAAATTCTAACCTGACTTCGGGTGGTGTCAACACCTTTTTTCTCGTTTTCCATCAGTGCCGGCCACGCCGCACGCAGATACAGAACGCCCGACCACAGCGTCAACAGCGCAGCACCCGCAAGCAGCCAGTCGCCGATGTGGAAGACCACCTCGCCCATCCACGGTGTCGCCCGCGCGGGACGGTCCGGAGTGACCGAATACAGCAGGCACAGCAGTGCCACCATCTGCACCACGGTCTTGAACTTGCCGATCGCGGCGACGCGCACGGTGGCTCGCTGGCCGAGTTCGGCCATCCACTCGCGCAGCGCCGAGACCGCGATCTCGCGACCCACGATCACCGCCGCCCAGAACGCCATCCACGGCGTCGGGTGGCCCTGCACGATCAGGAACAACGCCACCGCCACCATCAGCTTGTCGGCCACCGGGTCGAGGAAGGCGCCGAACGCCGATGACTGGTGATAGCGTCGCGCGATCCAGCCATCCAGCCAGTCGGTGATCGCTGCCAGGCCGAAGATCGCCGCGGAGGCGAAGTTGGTCCATTTGAACGGCAGATAGAAGACCACCACCAGAAGCGGAATCATCAGGATCCGCAGCAGGGTCAGCCAGGTGGGGATGGTGAGCTTCATTCGTCAGGTCGCGGAGTCGGTGCCGTGCAGGCTGTCGTAGATGCGTCGCGCCAGCGCGGCGTTGACGCCCTCGACTTGCGCGATTTCCTCGGCACCGGCGGCCTTGAGGCCGGCGAGTCCGCCGAAATGCCGCAACAGGTTAGCGCGTCTGCGCGGCCCGATGCCGGGAATGTCCTCCAGCCGGCTCACGCTGCGTGCCTTCTGCCGGCGCCCGCGATGCCCGGTGATGGCGAACCGGTGCGCCTCGTCGCGCACCTGCTGCACCAGCTGCAGCCCGGGCGACTCCGCACCCGGCCTGAGTTCGCGCCCATCGGGCAGCAGCAGCGTCTCGTGGCCGGCCTTGCGTGCCTCCCCCTTCGCCACGCCCACCAGCAGCACGCCGTCGGGGTTGCCACCGCTGCGGGTGGGAATGCCCAGCGACTGCAGGACGTCCCGCGCCTGAGCCACCTGCCCGGCGCCACCGTCGATCAGCAGCACGTCGGGGAGCACCGCTTCGCGTGGATCCCTGGCCGGCGCGTCGTGCGGCCCCTCCTCCGCTACCGGCGCCGCGGTGCCGAGTGCGGCCGCGGCGCGCCGGAACCGCCGGCTCAATGCCTGGTGCATCGCCGCGTAGTCATCGCCGGGCACCACCCCGGTGATGTTGTAGCGCCGGTACTGCGAGCGCACCGGACCCTCGCCATCGAACACCACGCACGAGGCCACGGTGGCCTCGCCCATGGTGTGGCTGATGTCGAAGCATTCGATGCGCCGTGGCGCGGCTTCCAGACCCAGCAGTTCGCGCAGCGCTTCCAGGCGCGCCTGCTGCGCGGACTGGCTGTCGATGCGCGCCGCCAGCGACAGCGCCGCATTGCGACGCACCAGTTCCACGTAGCCCGCGCGCTCGCTGCGCACGCTGGTCTTGATCTGCACGCGGCGCCCGGCATTGATCGAGAACGCTTCCTGCAGCAATGCGACGTCCTCGATGGCGCGGTCGAGCACGATCTCGCGCGGCGGCGGCTGCTCGGCGTAGTACTGCGACACGAATGCCGCCAGCACTTCGGCGGGATCCTCGCTGCCTGCGGTACGCGGGAAGAACGCGCGGGTGCCGAGGTTGCGGCCGTCGCGGAAGGCCAGCAGCATCACGCAGGCCTGGCTGCCCTGCATCGTGCAGGCCAGCACGTCGAGGTCGGCGATGCTGCCGTCGACGTACTGGCGCGCCTGCAGCCCACGGATGGTGGCGATGAGGTCACGCAACGCGGCGGCCCGCTCGAACTCCAATGCCTCCGATGCCTGTTCCATCGCCTGCGCGAGTTCCTCGTTGAGTTCGCTGCTGCGACCATCGAGGAACAGGCTGGCGCGGTGCACCGCCCGGGCGTAGTCATCGGGTTCGACGTACCCCACGCACGGCGCGCTGCAGCGCCCGATCTGGTACTGCAGGCACGGCCGCGAGCGGTTGCGGAACACGCTGTCCTCGCAGCTGCGCAGGCGGAACAGCTTGTGCATGACGTTGAGCGTCTCGCGCACGCTGCTCGCGCTCGGGTATGGCCCGAAGTAGCGGCCGGGCATCGAGCGCGGGCCCCGGTGGAATGCCAGCCGCGGCCACTCGTCGCCGGTCAGCAGCACGTACGGATAGCTCTTGTCGTCGCGCAGCATCACGTTGTAGCGCGGCTTGAGCGACTTGATCAGCTGGTTTTCAAGCAGCAGCGCTTCCGCCTCGGTGCGCGTGGCGGTGACCTCGATGGCCGCGATCTGCGACACCATCGACATGATCCGCGCCGGCTTGGGCGTGGCGCTGAAGTAGTTGGCCACGCGCTTGCGCAGCGACGCGGCCTTGCCGACGTACAGCACCGCGCCGTCGGCGGCGAGCATGCGGTAGACGCCCGGCGCGGTGCTCAGCGTGCTGACATAGGCCTTGCCGTCGAAGTCCGCCGCGGTGCCGCGCCCGCTCATGCCCTGCCCACAGCCGTCATTCGCCGATGGGCACGTGGCTCATCGTGCCGTCGCGCGTGTCGAGCCGCAGTACCGCGTGGGCGTCGGTATCGGCGATCCACACCACGCCGTCGGCCACCGCAAGCCCGGACGGGCCATGCAACGGCCGCGGCAATTCGAACGTCGCCAGTTCACCGCCCCCCAGGCGCAGCATGCGCAGCACGTCGTTGCCGCTGTCGGCGATCCACAGGCGCGGCGAGTCGGGGTCGAGTGCCAGCGCCTGCGGTTGCTGCAGGCGCGCATCCACGCGCTCGCCATCGGCGCGGCCGAATTCCCACACGCCCTGCCCCACCAGCGTCTGTACCTGGCGGGTGCGCACGTTGATGCTGCGGATCGCGGAACCGGCGGCGTCGGTGACGTACACCACCTGCTGCACGGCGGTCAGTCCGACCGGTTCGGCAAACGCGGCCAGCTCGCCGATGCCATCGACGACGTCGAGCTCGCCGGAGCCGGCCAGCAGCGACAGTTCGCGCTGGCCAAGGTCCAGATCCCACACGCGGTTGTCGCCGGCACAGGCCACGTAGAGGTGCCCACCGGCCAGCGCCACCGCACGGGGCTGGTCGAGGATCACCGCGCGTGGATCACCGACGACGCCCGGCTGTGCGGTGCCCGGCCGCCCGGCCCCGAGCACGGTGTCGACATCGCCGGTGCGCAGCTGGATGCGTCGCACCGCGTGGTTGCCGCTGTCGGCGATGTAGAGGGCGTCGCGCTCGATGGCGATGCCGTGCGGGCGGTTGAAGGCCGCCAGTTCCATCGGGCCATCGATGAAGCCCGGCCCGCCACTGCCGAACTGGCGCAGCACGCGACCGCCCTGGTCGCACTCGAGCACGCGGTGGTGGTTGCTGTCGGCGACATAGAGATAGCCGCCCGACAGTGCGATGCCCACCGGAAAGCGCAGCGGCAGGCCCGGCTCGCCGCCACGCCGCAGCTCGATCGGCCGCGTGTTGCGCGAACGCGGTACCAGCCCGGCGATCAGCTCGCTCACCCGCATGTCGAGTTCGCGGATCGGGCCCTCGCCGACGACGCGGTCGCGGATACGGCCGTCACCGTCGATCAGCACCACGGTCGGCCAGGCCTCGATACCGAACTGCTGCCAGGCCACCCAGTCGGCATCGTGCGCGACCGGGAACTCGAACTTCTGCCGGCGCAGCCGGCGGCCGGCGCGACGCGCATCGCGTTCGTGCTCGAACTTGGGTACGTGCACGGCGATGACGTTGAGGCGCTCGCCGTGGCGCGCATGCAGGTGCGCGAGATCGTTGAGGCGCTGGGTGGACCACGCCGAGCCGGCGTTGATGAAGGCCAACGCACACACCTTGCCGCGCAGCTGCGCCATGCGCACCGGCTCGGTGGTGTTGAGCCAGTCGAGGCTGGCCGGAAACTCGGGGGCGGGCGTGTGATCCATGGGCCGTCCGGAAGCCGCAATCGCGGGATTATGCGTCAAAGCCGTGACGGGAGGCCTGCAACCTGCGCACCGCGCCACGGGCGGCCGTCTCGACCACCTGCCACACGTCCTCGAAGTGGTCGTCGCCACCGGTATAGGGATCGGGGATGGCGCCATCTCCGCTCATCACCCCGGCCCAGTCGGTGAGCAGGGCGATGCCGGCGGTCGCATTGGCCGGCCTGCGCGCGCGGACGTCGGCAAGGTTCTGCAGGTCGGCGCACAGCAGCCAGTCGAAGCCGGTGTAGTCGGCCGCGGCCAGCTGGCGCGCGCGCAGTCCGGCAAGGTCGACGCCATGGCGCGCGGCCGTGGCGACCGCACGCGGATCGGGGGGATTGCCGACGTGCCAGTCGCCGGTGCCGGCGGAGTCCACCTCGACGTGGTGCAGCCCGGCTTCGGCCAGCCGGCGCCGCAACGCGCCCTCGGCCATCGGCGAGCGGCAGATGTTGCCCAGGCAGACGACCAGCAGGCGCACCGGCTCAGGCATCGGGACGCTCCCGGAGGTGCGCTTCGGCACGCGCCAGGTCCCCGGGGGTGTCGATGCCGGGCGGGAACGGCGACGACGCCAGGCCCACCGCGATGCGATGCCCGTTTTCGAGCACGCGCAGCTGCTCGAGTGCCTCCACGCGTTCCAGTGGCGCCGGCGGCATCGCCGCGAACGCGCGCAGGAAGCCGGCGCGATAGCCGTAGATGCCGATGTGGCGCAGCCAGTGGTGGCCGGCCGGCAGCCGGTCGCGCGCCTGCGCAAAGGCATCGCGCGGCCACGGCACCGGCGCGCGGCTGAAGTACAGCGCATCGCCGTTGGCGGCGCGCACCAGCTTGACCGCGTTGGGATCGAACAGCGTGCCGGCATCCTCCACCGGGGTGGCCAGCGTGCTCATCGGCGCACCGCTCGATGCGACCAGCGACGCCACCGCGCGGATGCCGTCGGCCGGCGCGAACGGCTCGTCGCCCTGCAGGTTGACCACGATGGCGTCGTCGCTCCAGCCGGCCATGTCCGCGCACTCGGCGAGGCGGTCGGTCCCCGAGGCATGGTCGGCGCGGGTCATCGCGACGCGGACCGGGGTGGCGGCGAGTGCGGCGGCGATGCGCTGATCGTCGGTGGCAACCCACACGTCACGGGCGCCGGCAGCGAGCGCGCGCCGGGCCACGTGCAGGATCAGGGGCTCACCCCCCAGCAGTTGCAACGGCTTGCCCGGCAGGCGGGTGGATGCGTGGCGGGCCGGGATGGCCACGACGAAGTCGGGAATCATCCGGCGATGATGCCATGCGTGGCGCGCGGCTCAGCCCGTGCCGGTACGCAGCGAACGCAGGCGGTCGAGCAGCGCGACCCAGAACGCCTCCGGCAGCCGGGCATCCACCGGCACGCTGTAGTGGCGCTCGCCGGCCAGTGCCGCGCACTTCACCGCATCCTTCTCGGTCATCAGGACCGGCAGGTCGCTGCCGAACTGCAGGTCTTCCGCGCGATAGCGGTGATGGTCGGGGAAGGCGTGCGGCACCACGCCGATCCCGCGCGCGCGCAGGCCGGCGAAGAAACGCTCGGGGTCGCCGATGCCCGCGACCGCGTGCACGCGCTTGCCCACGAAGGCGTCGAGCGACAGGGGGCGACCGCCCAGCAGCGGCAGCGCCCGGACCGACTGCAGGCGCATCGGCCATTCGCCGAAGCCGGTGGCTCCGGTTTCGGCCTCGCCAGGTACCGCGGTGCCGCCGTTGACCACCCGGAAGGCGACACCGGACGCGCGCGTCGCGGGCTCGCGCAGCGGCCCGGCGGGGATCAGCAGGCCGTTGCCATAGCGACGGCGCCCATCGATCACCTCGATCTCGAGATCACGACGCAGCCGGTAGTGCTGCAGGCCGTCGTCGCAGACCACCACGTCGCAACCGGCGGCCACCAGTGCCCGCGCGGCGGCGGCGCGGTCGCGATCCACCCGCACCCGCACGCCGGTGCGCCGGGCGACCAGCAGCGGTTCATCACCGGCCAGCGCAACCGGCGTGTCCGCGGTCACCCACAACGCATCGTCGCCCTGATCGCGCCCATAGCCGCGACTGGCCACGCCGGGGGTCCAGCCGGCATCGCGCAGACGCTCGACCAGGGCGATCGCCAGCGGCGTCTTCCCGCTGCCACCGGCGATGAGGTTGCCGATGACGATGACCGGCGCATCCGCGCCGATGCGACGGCGCAGGCCGCGCGCGTACAGTCCGCGCCGCACGGCCACGGCGCTGCCGTACACGCCCGCGAGCACGCGCGACCACAGCGGCGGCGCGGCGCCCTCGTACCACCAGCGCGGGGGATTCCGGGTACGGCCGCTCATGCGTCGCCGTCGCGGAACTGCATCCGGTGCAGGTGCGCGTACAGGCCGCCCTGTGCCAGCAGTTCGGCATGGGTGCCCTGCTCCACCAGCCGCCCGTGGTCGAGCACCAGCACCTGGTCGGCATGCTCGATGGTCGACAGGCGATGGGCGATGACCAGCGTGGTACGGTCGGGCATCAGCCGGTCCAGCGCGTCCTGCACCAGTCGTTCGGACTCGGTATCGAGCGCGGCCGTGGCCTCGTCGAGGATCAGGATGGGTGCGTCGCGCAGGATCGCGCGGGCGATCGCCAGGCGCTGGCGCTGCCCGCCCGACAGCCGCGAACCGTTCTCGCCGATCGCGGTTTCCATCTTCTGCGGCAGGCGTTCGATGAACTCCCAGGCGTTGGCGCTCTCCGCCGCTGCGCGCAGGGCCTCGGGCGAGGCGTCGGCGGCGTAGGCGATATTGGCGGCGACCGAGTCATCGAACAGCATCACCCGCTGCCCCACCAGGGCGATCTGCCGCCGCAGGTCGGCCAGCCGGTAGTCGTCGAGTGGCACGCCATCGAGGGTGATGCGCCCGCTGGTGGGCTCGTAGAAACGCGGTACCAGCCGCACCAGGCTGGTCTTGCCGCTGCCCGAGCGGCCGACGATGGCGGTGACCGTGCCCGGCCGCGCGGTGAAGCTGATGTCCTCGAGCGCAACGTGCCCGGCATCGCGCTCGTAGCGCAGGCCGACGTGCTCGAAGCGCAGCTCGCCGCGTGCGCGATCGAGCGTGCGCGCGCCCACATCGCGTTCCTCGTCGGCATCGAGGATGGCGAAGATCCGCTCGGCCGCCGCCACGCCCCGGCCGATCACGCTCTGCACGTTGGTGATGCGGCGCAGCGACGGGATGATGCCCATCATCGCGGTCATCAGCTGCACGAATTCGCCGGGGCTGAGCGCCTGTTCCAGCGCCTCGCGGGTGGCCACCCAGATGATCGCCGCCAGCGCGCACGCGGCGAAGATCTGCACCAGCGCCGAAGCGATGGCGCGGGTGGTCTCCACCTTCATGTTGAGCCGCAGCACGCGGTTGGTCAGCGTGGAATAGCGGTCCTGTTCGAAGCGCTGCGCGCCGTAGACCTTGACGTCCTGCTGCGCGGCCAGCGACTGCTCGGCGGTCTGCGCAAGATCGCCCATGCCGGTCTGGATCCCGGAGCTGATGCGCCGGTAGCGTCGCCCGACCACCCACACCAGCACGCCGATCAGCGGCACCACGACGATCATCGCCATGGTCACCTTGACGCTGGTCCACAGCATCAGGCCGAGCAGGAAGATGATGGTCAGGCCGTCGGCCACCAGCACCTTCAGCGCGTCGGTGCTGGCCTGCGCGACCTGTTCGGTATCGAAGTTCAGCCGGCTGACCATGGCCGGCACGGCTTCGTCGTCGAAGCGTGCACTGGGCAGGCGCAGGTACTTGCCCAGTACCAGCTCGCGCATGTCGCGCACCACGCTGCGGCCGGTGCGCGCCATGCCGTAGTCGGAGGCGAACGTGGCCACGCCACGCATCAGGAACAGGCCCACGATGGCCAGCGGCAGCCAGACCGCGGCCCACGGCTGCGGATCGACGAAGCCATCGTCGGTCAGCGGGCCCATCAGGTAGACGAAGGCGCCCCCGGCGATGGCCTCGATGACCATGCCGATCATCGCCACCAGCAGCAGCGGCCAGTAACGCGCGGCGTGTCCCAGCAGGCGCCGGTAGATCGGCCACGCCGCCGGCGGCTTGGATTGCTCTGCAGTCATCGGTTCATGCTCAACGCGTGCCGGGCGCGTCCGGCGCGGTGGCAATGGAAATCTGTCGGAAGCCGAGCTGGCCCAGCGCGTCCATCGCGGTCACCACGGCCTGGTGCGGGGTGCGCGCGTCGGCGCGCAGCAGCACGGGGCGCTGGCGGTCATCGCCGGCGACTTCGGTGATCGTGCGCTTGAGCGATTCGACGTCGGTGCGCAGCGCCTCGCGGTCATCGATGAAATAGCGGCCATCGGCGTTGACCAGCACGCTCAGCGACTGCGTCTGCGCCTGGGTGTCGTCGGCGTTGGCGCGCGGCAGTTCGAGTTTCATCACCGAGCGCGCGTCGAAGGTGGTGGTGATCACGAAGAAGATGATCAGCACCAGGATCACGTCGATCAGCGGCACCAGGTTCAGCTCGGGCTCGTCGCGGGCGCGACGGTCGCGGATGCGCATGGCTCAGCCCTGCACGGCCAGCGCGGGGTCGCCCGCTGCGGGTGCCACCGTCGCACCGGCGGCCGCGGGGCGGCGGCTGCGCGGGTCGAGGGTGTCCATCAGGCGGATCGCCTCGCTCTCCATCTCCACGATGTACCCGTCGATGCGCGCGCGGAAATGACGATGGAACATCAGCGCCGGGATCGCCACGATCATGCCGGCCGCGGCGCAGACCAGTGCCTTGCCGATGCCCCCGGCCAGCTGGTTGACGTCGCCGACGCCGTGGTCCATCACCCCCATGAACATCTGGATCATGCCGACCACGGTGCCGAACAGGCCCAGCAGCGGACCGGCGGCGGCGATCGTCCCCAGCGCATTGAGATAGCGCTCCATGCGGTGGACCAGATGGCGGCCGACGTCCTCGATGCGCTCGCGGATCTCCTCGCGGCTGCGGTTGCGCACGTCGAGCGCGGCCGCGAGCAGTGCGCCCAGCGGCGAGGTCTGGCGCAACGATTCGATATGGCTGGCGTCCAGCCGCCCGCGCGCGGCCCAGGCGCGGACCTCGTCGCCCAGGCCCGGCGGCAGTACCGCCTTGCGGCGCAGGGCCCAGCAACGCTCGACCACGATCGCCAGCGCCACCGCCGACAGCAGCAACAGCGGAATCATCGGCCAGCCGCCGGCCTTGACCAGTTCAAGCACGTTGTATTCCCCGGGCCGCAGCGGCCGTCCACGAAAACCGGGCGCTAGGATAACGTAGCCACCGCGGGGCGCAGCGCGGCGCGCCCGGATGGCACCGGCCGGCGGCCCGACCGCGCACCGCGCGTCCCGCCGACGGGACGGCGCATCGAAAGGCGACGAACACCGGCCCCGCCTACCCGTCGCCTGCCCGGGCCTGACGGCGGGCTGCGTCCCACAGCCGGGGATGGCTGGTGCGGCGTTCACTCACCGAGACGCCACCAGCGTCCAGGCGGACCCGCAGCGCCCCGGCCGCCGCGGTGTCATGCACGCGCGCACCTGCGGCCTCCCAGCGCCCGACCGCCTCGGCCTGCGGATGCCCGAAACGGTTGCCGTGGCCGGTCGACACCAGCGCATGCCCGGCGCCGGTCGCATCGACGAACAGCGGGTCGGAGGATTTTCCGCTGCCGTGATGGGCGACCAGGACCACGTCGGCCCGGATTCCGCCTGGGCCCGCCCGCACCAGCTCGCGCTCGACCACCGCGCCGATATCGCCGGCCAGCAGCACCGACCCGTGCGCGGTGTCGATCCGCAGCACGCAGCTGGCCTCGTTGCGGAAGTCGGGAAAATGCAGCGGCGGATGCAGGAAGCGGAAGCCGACGCCATCCGCCGCCCAGCTGGAGCCCGCCAGGCAGGGCACCGCGCCCTCGATCGCGGCGTGCTGCGGCGCGAACAAGGGCGCTGCCGGGAACCTGCGCAGCACCGCCGCCAGTCCACCGGCGTGGTCCAGATCGGCATGACTGGCGACCAGCGCATGCAGCTGCCGCACACCCAGCGCATGCAGGGCCGGCAGCACCACGCGCTCGCCGGCGTCGTAGCCATCGGGCACCGCCGGCCCCATGTCGTACAGCAGCGCGTGCTGGCGCGTGCGCACCAGCACCGACAGGCCCTGGCCGACGTCGAGCACGGTGAGCTCCGCGGCGCCGTGCCCGGGCAACTGGCGGTCCGGCCACAGCAGCGGCAGCCACAGCAACAGCGCGAGCCCCTTCCCGGGCACGCCGCGCGGCAGCAGCAGCCAGAACGCCGCCAGCACCGCCAGCGGCAGCGCGAACCAGCGCGACTCCGGCAACCACCACAGCGAGACATCGCTGGCCGCCAGCCGCTCGAACAGCGGCCAGGCCAGATCGAAGCACCACGCGGCCAGGCGCCAGGCGCCGGAGCCCCACCCGGCGTGCGCTGCTTCAAGCGCGGTGCCGATCAGGGACAAGGGCACCACCACCAGGCTCCACCATGGGATGGCGACCAGGTTGGCGACCGGCCCGGCCAGCGATGCCTGCCCGAACAGGATCACCGTCAACGGCAACAGCCCGAGCGTGGCCACCCATTGCGCGCGCAGGAAGCTGACCAGCACCGGCTTGCCCTGCGCATCCGGCAGGCACCACACCAGCCAGGCCACGCCGGCGAAGCTGAGCCAGAAGCCCGCGGTGAGCAGCGACAACGGATCGACCAGCACCACCGCGATACCGGCCAGTGCGAGCGCATCGGCCACGCCCAGCGGGCGCCGCCACAGCCGCGCGGCCATCGCCACCGCGATCATCAGCACCGTACGCACCGTGGGAAGCGCCCAGCCGGCGACCGCGGCGTAGAACACTGCCGCGGCGAACGCCGCCAGCACCGCGGCATGCGGCCGCGGCAGCACCCGCCCCAGTGCCGGCCACAACCGCCACACCCCGCCGGCCAGCAGTGCGAAGAAACCCGCCACGAGGCCGACATGGAACCCGGATATCGCGATCAGATGGGTGAGGCCGGTGGCGCGCAGCGTCTCCCAGTCGACCTCGTCGAGCCCACGCGTATCGCCCAGCGCCAGCGCACGCACGTAACGCGACGACGCACTGGCTACGGCGGCCTCGATCCTCTGCGCGACCTGCTCGCGCCAGTGGTCGATGCCCTGCCCCGCGCGCAGCTGCGCCACCGGCTCGCGATCACGGAGGTAGCCCACGGCGCTGATGCGACGCGCGAAGGCGTGTTTCTCGCTGTCGTACCAGCCCGGGTTGCGCAGCCCGCGTGGCGCCCGCAGGCGGGCGGTGAACGTCCAGCGGCTGCCGGCTTCCAGCGCATGCCGGCCACTGGATGTGCCGTCGCGGCCGTCGTACCAGGCCAGCCGCAGCAGGCGGCCCTGCAGCGCAACGGGAATCGCGTGATTACGATCGACGCGAAACTGGAAGCGGGTGCGGTCGACATCGTGCTCGGGCAGCCCGACCACGCGTCCGGACAACGGTACGTCGGCGCGTTCCATGGCGGGCGGCAGCTGCACGGCAAGGGCGAACACGGCATGCATCCCGGCCAGCGCCGCACCCATGACCAATGCACCGGGCACCCGCCATGTGCCGCCACGCCACCAGCCGGTGGCGCCGCCCAGACCCGCAACGCACCACCAGGGCCATGCAGGCACGGCGGGCAGCAGCAGCGCGCACATGGCGCCCGCTACCAGCGCGACGGCCACCGCCGTCCCGAACGGGCGCACATCCCTGGCGCTCATGCCGGCACCATGCCATCCAGAGGACTGCGCACCCCGCGACCTCCGCGGTTGAGGACATGCGTGTAGATCTGCGTCGTGGATATGTCCTTGTGCCCCAGCAGCTCCTGGATCGTGCGCAGGTCGTAACCGGCCTCCAGCAGATGGGTCGCAAACGAGTGCCGCAGCGTGTGGCAGGTGGCGGGCTTCACCAGCCCCGCGCCGTGGGCGGCCAGCCTGAAAGCACGTTGCAGCCCTTTCTCGTCGCGGTGATGGCGCCGGGTGATGCCGCTACGCGGATCGATACTGCGTGTTGCCGAGGGAAACACATATTGCCAGCCGGGCTCTCGGGCGGCGTTTGGAAACTTGGCGCCCAGCGCCGCGGGCAGCCAGACCGCGCCGAAACCTGCATCAAGATCACGCCGATGGATCCGCCGCACTTCCTCCAACTGCGCCTGCATCGGCGGGGACAATGCCTGCGGCAGCATCGTGCGGCGGTCCCGCCCGCCCTTGCCACCGCGTATGGTCAGCTCGCCCCGGGGGAAATCGATGTCCTTGACGCGCAGGCGCACGCACTCCATCAGCCGCAGACCGCTGCCGTACAGCAGCGACGCCATCAGCCAGTGCACACCCGACATTTCACCGAGCACGGCGGCGCATTCCTCGCGCGACAGCACCACCGGCAACCGGCGCGGCTTCTTCGCGCGGCGGATGTCCTCCATCCACGGCAGGTCCTGCCCGAGCACCTCCCGGTACAGAAACAGCAGCGCGGCCAACGCCTGGTTCTGGGTGGACGGTGCGACATTGTCGCGGACCGCCAGCGTGGTCAGAAATGCCTCCACCTCGCGCCCGCCGAGTTCCCGGGGATGCCGCCTGCGGTTCGCGCGAATGAACCGCACAGCCCAGCCGACGTACGCATCCTCCGTGCGGCGGGCAAGGCCGAGCCGCCGTATCCGCCCCCGCATCTGCTCGATCAATCCACCCGGCCTGCCCTCGCCGACCCGGCCCCCATTACTCGTTGTTCCCCGCTCATCGGGGTGGTAGCGTCCCATCGACCTTCCCTGGTCAGGCGTCCAGCCAAGGTTAGGCACAAGGATTAGGCACCCGCATCCGCTACAAGCCGTTGCTGGCTGTAGGAAAAACACGGATGCGAAACGGGGAAGATGACGCGTTACACGACGGGGTTACACCCCGATGTGACTTCGAATAGGTGTTAGGCACCGGGGGAAATATGTCGCTTACAAGCTGCAAAGTCTGCAATGGCAAGGTCGCAGTATCTGCGCCAGCGTGTCCGCATTGTGGTGCTCTTACGCCAGGACTTAGCGACGAGGAACTTCAAGTCGCTGCCACGCGGGCGGGGTTCTTTCAAGCACGCTGGGTGGCTGGCCTAGCATTTTGGCCTGGTGTCGCATGGCTTCTCTGGCCCGTTTTCACTGGCGGGAGCGGTGATGATTTTCTTCAGCGCTGGCAGCTGAGCAAGTTCCTAATCGGGTTTGGTGTCGTCTGGTACGTGCTAAGCGAAATTGAAAGGAATCTTTTTGAGCGTAAGGAGCAGAAGCGACAGAGGACCGGCGGTGGCGCCTAACAATGCGTTCAAGCCGAAACCGCTTCGTTCCACCAAATACATGGCAGATAGAGCTTGCCATGTGTTTGGCTCCACTACGCAGTTCGGCTTAACTTAGGCGTTAGCCTTGGGAGAAATTGTGTCGCAACCCATCTCTGACAATGCTGCTCGCGTGTGGATCTCGTCCATCACCTTCAGCGACGGAACGCAAGTCGACTTCGAGCCTGACGATATCACCGTGATTGTTGGCCCAAACAATTCCGGCAAGAGCGCGACCCTTCGAGGGATTAACACAAAGTTTGAAAATCAATCAAACAAGAGCCCCGTCATTGCTGAACTGACTTACGAATCAAAGGGAAGCCCAGAAGAATTTGAAGCATGGATTACGAGTTGGGCTGTACAGCAAATTGACAAAAATCAGGCCAACCCTATCTATCAAGCGATGGGGCACGGGCTACACCGAAGCGATGCAATTAACAGCTGGACCAATCTGTCTAACAGCGTTCATAACAACCTATCAAGATGGTTCCTCCTTCACTTGGGTGGCGAACAAAGACTGACCACATCAAACCCTGCTCCGGCCATCCAGCTCACTTCGGAGAACCCTAGCCACCCCATTCATTACCTAGCGCGAGACGACGCTCGCGAAATGCAGCTCAGCGAAGCGTTCAAGAGAGCGTTCGGAATGGATTTGGTCGTACATAGGAACGCAGGCGGAAATTACCCGCTGTACGTTGGAGAGAGACCGATTCCTGCGACGGGAGAAGATCGGGTAAGCCTAACGTTTTTGAAAAGGCTGGAAATGCTCCCGAAGCTGCACGAGCAGGGAGATGGAATGAGGAGCTTTGCAAGCGTCTTGCTTGCGACATCGGTCGGAAAAGAAACCATATTACTGATAGACGAGCCTGAAGCATTTCTCCACCCACCCCAAGCGAGATTACTTGGCCAATTAATAACAACAGCCACGAACAGTAATCGTCAAACATTTATTGCGACGCACAGCAGCGACGCACTGAAAGGCATACTTGCCTCAAATAATGAGCGTGTTCGCGTCGTTAGGATCGAGCGTGACGGGAACGTAAATCATGTCAAAATACTCAGCAATCCAGACATTCAAGAATTGTGGAGCGACTCGCTTCTGAAGCACAGCAACATACTGGACGGGCTATTTCACGAATGCGTGGTTGTCTGTGAGTCAGATTCAGATTGCAGCTTCTACTCAGCCATTGCTGACGCTGTAACAGATCAGAGCGAGAAGAATTTAGATCTGCACTTTGTACACTGCGGAGGCAAGGCGAGAATGCCCGTAGTTCTTCGGGCTTTGGTCAAGGTTGGAGTTCCAGTCAAGGCGATCTGTGACTTCGACATTCTTTCTGAAGAGTATCCATTACGGGCAATCTGTGAGTCGCTGAACTGCCCATGGGAAGAAGTTGAGCGAGATTGGAGGATTGTCAAATCTGCAATTGATAGCAAGCGACCCGATCGGACGACAGCGGAGGTAAAGGCAGAAATAGACGCAGTTCTTGATGCTGAGTCTGCTACGATATTTCCGAAGGCTGCAAAGGCAAGAATCACAAGCATTCTCAAACTTACGACAGCCTGGGCTAATGCCAAGACAGTGGGGATTTCATACGTACCACCTGGCGATGCATCACAAGCAATTAGACGTCTTCTGTCTCGTCTCAAAAGCAGTCACATTCACGTTGTAGAGGTTGGTGAGCTTGAGGGCTTTGATAGGACCGTACCTGATCATGGTCCGTCTTGGGTTGCCGAGGTCATACAGAAGGACCTTGCCCGTGATCCGGAGCTCGCCGACGCTCGCGACTTTGTATCTGATGTCGTCAAGACCCAAGGCTAACAATTCATTCAAGCCGACGCCGCTTCGCGGCGCGGCTTAATTCAAGCGTTAGACCGGAATGAAGTATTCTCGAGACTCGCATGAGCACCATGATCGCTTGGACAGTCGTCGTCGCCTCTGAGGTTATTGCTCTGTTTCTGCTGCGCAGAATATGGCGGTCAGGTTCGCACCTTGTTGAAAAAGTTGCATTGACCTTGCTGGTGATTGTTCCTGTTCTAGGTCCCCTATTCGCTTCTTGGCTGATCCTTGATCCAGGACCTGCTCATCCTGCATTTCGTGATCGCAGCTGGTCTCGAGATGACGTTCTAATCCGGTGGAAGCATGTCTTTGATGAGAAAGACTCAAAAGAAAGACAGAAGAAGTGGCAGGAAGTTATGGATCGCAACAAAGACGGTCCGGTCTAACAATTCGTTCAAGCCGAGATTCGGGAGCCCGAAGCCGCAAAGATGCTTCTGCAGGTCTCGTCGGATACTCACGCTCAGGTCAGTGTGCTGGCTGGCTGTCTTCTTTCAGCCAATCTCGCCATCGACAAGGCCATTTGCCTGGCTGCCATCGAAGTCTTTGAGGGACGTTCCCGTCCATTGCGACGCAAGCGTCGGGTTTATCCGAAAGTCTCCTGATGCACCTTGCAGCGCGGCCTGACAAGTGTCCAAGCCGGTGCCGCTTCGCGGCCCGGCTTGACTCGGCAACTGTCCGGAAGCGTGCCGTTCAAGCCAAGTGCCAGGCGTTTGCGAAGGCTTACGCGGCACTGCACCCGCCGGTACCCTGCCCGCTCGAACAGCTCGCAATCACGGCTCGCCCATGAACCAGACGCTCGCCCTCATCTTCTTTTTCGCGACCGCGCCGGTCGCCCTGATGCCCAGCGTGATTGCGCTCGCTACCCGTCACCGCTCCCGGTTTCCGATTGCGGGGGCGAACGTGATCATGTGGGGCTGCATCTTCCTCCTGGTCCGGAGTTTCTCGCTCGACACCTCCAGCGTGTTCCGCCTGCCGACGTATCTCGCCCTGCTGGCATGGCTGGTGCTGCTGGGCTGGTCGGTCCGCCAGCGGCCCGCTGCACCGCGCTCCGGCGACACCTGACGCTGTGCGCGGGGTCGCAACGTCGCAGGCACCCGCCGACGTCGCGCACTGGGCGATGTGGACTTTGTCAGCGCGTGCCGGCGCCGGCATCATGCACCGGCTGTCACGAACCGGAATGCCGATGCGCCGCCTGCTGCTGTTGCCGCTGCTGTTGTTCCTGTCCGCCTGCGCCGGCCTGCCGAAGCCCGGCTCCGACACCGTCTTCATCGTGGTGCGTCACGCGGAGAAGGCCGAGGTGCCGGCCGAGGATCCGCCACTGTCCGAGGCCGGGCGCACGCGCGCGCAGGCGCTGGCGACGTTGCTGGCCGACGTGCCGTTGTCGGCGATCTACTCGACCGCTACCCGCCGCACGCGCGACACGGCGCGCCCGCTGGCGGATGCCAAGGGACTCGAGGTCCGCGAGTACGACGGCAACGCACCGCCAACCGAAACGGTAACGGTGATGCACCTGCGCCATGTCGGCCAGCAGGTGCTGGTGGTCGGGCACAGCAACACGGTGCCGATGCTGGTCTCCACCCTGTGCGCGTGCCCGGTGCCACCTATCGACGAGAGCGTGTACGGCGAGGTCTACGAGGTCCGCATCCGGGCCGATGGTGATACCAGGGTCTCGAAGCGCGAGTTCTGACATGAGGGTGGGCGGCAGTCGCTGGTTGGCGGCGGCGCCATGGTGACGACGCTCGCAGGCCTGCCGGCGGTCGCCACCGCCGATGCCCGCGTACTGGTGCTCGGCACCATGCCGGGCGCGGCGTCGCTTGCGGCGCATCGCTACTACGCGCATCCGCGCAATGCCTTCTGGCCGATCATGGGCGCGATCGCCGGGTTCGACCCACGGCTCCCCTACGCGCTTCGCCTGCAGCGGCTGGCAGGTGCAGGCATCGCGCTGTGGGATGTACTGGCGCATTGCGTGCGCGACGGCAGCCTGGATGCCCGGATCGACCCGGCGAGCGTGGTGGTCAACGATTTCGGCGCGTTCCTGGCGATGCACCCCCACATCACGCTGGTGGCACTCAACGGTGGCACCGCAGCGCGGCTGTTCGCTCGACAAGTAGCACCATCGCTGCCGCGGCAACCTGCAACCGTGGGCCTGCCATCCACCAGCCCCGCCTACGCGGCGATGCGGCTGGAGGAAAAGCTGGATGCATGGCGAACCGCGATCGTGCCGCACCTGCGCGGGCCGTAGATGGCGACGCCAGGGCGACTGCCGGCAGGCCGCGAGCCCTCGCCTGGAAAATGCGACGCTGTTCGCAATTTGTAAAGACGACCGCGCAGGTCTAAGGTCGTGGCCGGGAAAGTCCGGTGCGCGATGGGGATTGCGCGGTGACCAACAAGGGGGAATGCCGTATGACCAGAACCAAGAACCGGCTGCCGCGTATCGCTGCGGCCATCCTGCTGTCCGCCCTGTTCGCGCCGCTGGCCTTTGCCCAGCAGACCGACGAATGCCCGCGCCTGCCAGGCGATGCGCAGCTCACCTGGACCCAGCGCAGCAGTGAGTCCTTCCTGATCTGCCGGGCCACCGATGCCGACGGCCGCGAGGCATTCGGGCTCTACCTGGCGGGCAGTTCGCCGTTCGAGCCCGCCCGCGGCAACCGCGAGGAGCGCGGCGTTGTCGCCGGGCAGGAGATCCGCTGGTACCGCGGCGAAGTGGCAGCGGATCCATCGACGCTGGTGCGCGAGACGCTGGTCGAGCTCGACAACGGCCAGGTCATGCACGTGTGGCTGCATGCACGCACCGCCGAACAGCTCCAGCACAACCAGCGGCTGGTGGAATCACTGCGCTTCGACGAGGCGCGGTTCACCGCGAACTGAGTGCCGGGCGGCTAGAACCGCCCCTCCTGGAAATCGACGAAGGCCTGCATCAGCTCCTCGCGGGTGTTCATGACGAACGGCCCGTGACGGGCCACCGGCTCGCGCAGCGGACGACCGGCGACAACGATCGCGCGCGTCGCGGCGTTGGCCTGCACGAACAGCACGTCGCCGCCACCGAGCACCGCCAGTTCCTGTGCCGACAGCTGCCGCGCGTCATCGCCCTCGCCCACCGTCAGCGCGCCTTCGTAGACGTAGACGAAGGCGTTGTGGCCTGCGGGCAGCCTGTGCGTCCAGCTGCGACCCGCTTCCAGGGCGACATCCAGGTACAGCGGGTCGGTGGCGGGCTGCGCGACCGGGCCGGCCACGCCATCCACCTGCCCCGCGATCACCCTGACCTCGACCCCCTCCGACGGCTGCACCAACGGAATCCGCTCCGGCCCGAACTCCTGGTAGCGCGGCGCGGTCATCTTGTCCTTCGCCGGCAGGTTCACCCACAGCTGGAAGCCCCGCATGCGGCCTGCTTCCTGTTCGGGCATCTCCGAGTGCACCAGGCCGCTGCCGGCGGTCATCCACTGCACGCCACCGGGCACCAGCAGCCCCTCGTGGCCCTTGTTGTCGCGATGGCGCATGCGGCCATCGAGCATGTAGGTGACCGTCTCGAAGCCGCGATGCGGATGCTCGGGGAAGCCTGCGATGTAGTCCTCGGCGCGCTCGGTGCCGAATTCGTCGAGCAGCAGGAACGGATCGAGGTCGGGCAGCTGCGGGCTGCCGATCACCCGGGTCAGGCGCACGCCGGCGCCATCCGAGGTCGGCATGCCACGCAGCCGGCCGGCAACGCGGGCATGGCGGGCGGGATCGATGGCGCTCATGGGCGGCTCCTGTGGATGGATGCCGCCAAGGATGGGGACGCCGGGCGCCCCCGTCACCCGCCGCTCGTGGAACGCAGGGTTACGGCAGGCCCGCCGTCATTCCCAGCAACGATCGGTGCGGCCCTTGAGCGTGGCCTCGCGGCCGCAGTCACGTGGGGCGATGCGCCCTTGCGGATGCTCGACAAGCCGGCGCGCGCCGCGTCTGGTGCCGAACAGCGAGAACGCGTCGTACAGCTGCCCGGTGGCAGTGCGCGCCTCGTAGCGCAGCGTGTCGCCGTCGATGCGCAGCACCTGGAACAGCTGGGTGTCCTCGGCCACCGGGGCCATCGTGTCGCGCGCCTGCTGCGAGAGCAGGTACTGCTTGGCCCCGGCCACCGACACCACGAACTGCGGCGTGGCCGTGCCGGCATCGCCGCCGCGGCGGCCGTAGGTGTGGTCGTGGCCCTGCAGCACCAGGTCGACGGCGTGGCGCTCCAGCACAGGCATCACGTGCTCGCGCAGCAGGGCGTTGTCGCGCCCCTCGCGCGGCGAGTACATCGGCTGGTGGACGGCCACGACCGTCCACGCGCGCGGGTTGTCGCGCAGCACGCCGTCCAGCCATGCCGCCTGCGCGGCGGCCGTGCCGAGATCGAGCGCGGAGGTGCCATCAAGCACCACGAAGCGCGCGTCGTGCATGTCGAACCAGTAGGTCGTGCGTTCCGCGCCGGGTGCGCCGTTGCCCGGCAGCGCAAACATGTGCGGCCAGTGCAGGCCGAGCACGCGGCGTTCCTGCGGGGTGTCCTCGAACTCCTCGAAGTATTCGTGGTTGCCGGCGACGGGCGCGACCAGCATCGTTGCGGCAAGGGGTGCGGTGATGTCGGCCCATTCGCCCCACTCGTTGTCGTCCTCGCCATCGCCGCCGCTGACCAGGTCGCCTGCAAACAGCGCGAGCCGCGCCTGCGGCGCGTGGCGCAGCGCTTCCAGCAGCACGCGGCTGCCGTGGCTGGCGTTCTTGTTCTGGGTATCGCCGAAGTACAGGAACTCCAGCGCGGTGCCCGGTGCGGCAGCGGTGCGCAACTGACGCCATGGGCTCCACCAGCCGTTGCCACCCCGCACGCGGAAGGCATACAGCGTGTCGGGCTCGAGGCCATCAACGGTGACCTGATGCTGGCCACCGGCACCGTTCCCGGTTGCGAATACGGTGGTGCGCGCCGCCAGGCTGCGTGGCTCGCCCACGGCCGGCGAATCGCCGGCCACCACCAGTTCCAGCAGCGGCGCGTCAACGCCGGCGACTGTGCGCCAGGAGACCTGGAAGCCGCGCGCGGGATCGGCCGAGGGCGTGGCGAGGATGCGGTCCGGGCGGGCCGCAGGGGCGTAGTGCAGGTCGCCGGCGGGCACCAGGGTGTTGGGCTCGAGGATCTGGATGCCGGGCCCGAAGCGATCTTCGGCCAGTGCAGTCGCTGCCATTGGCATCGCCAGCAGCAGGGCTGCGAGCAGCGGCAGGCGGCGCGAGGCACGGGCGAACCCGCTCACGAACGGCCGCGACGTGGTGCCGCGACCACTCAGCGCGCGCATGCAGGCAGTTCCAGTGCGCTGGCGATGTCGCGCCAGTCGATCGCAACCGCACCCTGGTCGTCGTGCACCGCGTACAGCACGCCGTCGGGAAAGCGCGTGGTCGGCGCGTCGTGCAACCAGATGCCATCGGTGTTGGCGACCGTCGGCCCGCTCACCGCACCGGCATGTTCGAGCGATTCGCGCTCGAACAGGTGGAACGCGGTGCGCCCCTTGCCCTGTTCGGTGGTGATCCACCAGCCGCTGCCGTTGGCGCAGGTCTTGAGCATGATGCCTTCGGCCTGTGCCTGCAGGAACTCCCCACCGATGGTGCGGCCGGCGAAATTGCCGTCGAGGTCGTACACCTTGAACTCGTTGGCATAGGTCTCGTCCTCCTCGGCCACCAGCAGGCGGTTGTTGTCCGGGTCGCCCCACAGCGACTCGACCACCCGGAGCGCGCCGTCCGGCGACGTGTCGCCGAATGCGCCGAGGTGACGTGCGTCGAAGCCATCGTTCGCACGCGAGAAGGCGAACCGGTGGACGCGGCGGTCGAGTTCCTCCAGCGGCGGCAGGATGTCCTCGCCCTGCGCATCCTCGCCGGCCATGTAGGCATCGGTCACATAGACCTCGTAGCCGTCGCCCGCTTCGTTGATCCAGATGCCGTAGGGCAGCTGCAGGACGTCGGCGCCGAACATGGCCACGGGCTGCATGCCAGGCAGCTGCAGCACCTGCACGCGGTGGTTGTCGCGCTCGACCACGAAGACCAGGTCATCGGCGATGGCGATGCCGTTGGGGCGGTCGAACTCGCCCTGCCCTGCGCCCTGCCCGCCTACATGGCGTACGAACCCGCCGGTGGCGCCGTCGTAGACCACCAGGCGATGGGTGGACTTGGCGGTGGCCAGCAGCAGCACACGGCCATCCGGCGCCGCCCAGCTGGCCACGGAATCGATGTTGTCGTCCGGCGTCATCGGTGTTGCGAATGCCTCCGGCACTTCGATCGCCTGCGCGGCATCGGCGCGGTTGGCTTCGCGGCTGATGTCGGCGCGGTCCTCGGCATCGATGGTCGCCGGCTGCGGTGGGGTGCCATTGCCGCAGGCGACGATGGCCAGCGCCAGTGCGCAGGCGGCGAATTCGTGCGGGAGGCGGAAGCCCTTGGATTGCGTCATCTGTGTATGCCTCTAGAAGTTGAACTTGACGCCGAGCGCGTAGCCGCGGCCGTACAGCTCGTTCTGCACGGTGAAGTCGCGCGAGCCCTGGTAGACCTCGAGCGGGCGGTCGAGCAGGTTGGACGCCTCGAGGTACACGCTCCAGTCGTTGTTGATGCGGTAGTCGAGGCTGAAGTCGAGCTGGGTGTTCGGTGCCACCCACAGGTCGTAGCGGGCGTCGTCGCCGATCTCGTCGAGGTACTCGCTGCGATGCACCGCGGCCAGCCGCGTGCTGAGGCGGTCGTTCTCCCAGCCGATGTGCGCGCTGTACAGGTGCTCCGACGACAGCGGCAGCGCGAACGTTTCGCCGGCACGGTCCTCGGTGCCCGCCCTGAACTCGGTATCCAGCCAGGTGCCGCTCAGGCCGACCAGCAGACCGCTCCATGCGCCGGGCAGGAAGTCCAGCTTCTGCTGCCAGTTGAGCTCGACGCCGAACACCTCGGCGTCCTCGCCGTTGATCGGGCGGGTAACGTCGTAACCCGGGAACTGCGGGTCGTTGTCGGTCCAGGTCTCGACGATGTAACCGTCGATGGACTTGTGGAAGATGCCGGCGGAGAAGATGCCGGACTCACCGATATAGCGTTCGAACGACAGGTCGAAATTGAGCGACTCATAGGGATCGAGCTGCGGATTGCCGAGCGAGACCTCCCCGTCGTCGCGGTGGATGTTCACCCGCGGGGAGATGTCACCGAAGGTCGGACGCGCGATGGTCTTCGTCACCGCGCCGCGCAGCACCCATTCGTTGCCGGTGTCGTAGCGCAGGTGCAGTCCGGGCAGCACGCTGGTATAGGACGTCGACGCCGTCGTCGGCGACGCCGACAGCGCGCCGTCCTCGTCGAGGTCGACCATCCAGCCGGTGGCGTCGAATTCGGTGCGCTCCACGCGGGCCCCGGCGATGACGCGCAGGTTGCCGAAGTCGCGGGTGCCCATCAGGTAGGCGGCCAGCACGTCCTCGCTTGCGGTGTAGTCCTCGACCAGCGAGACCATGGCGTTCTCGGCGACATCCTGCGGGCGCGCGGTGAACGCACCGCGGTTCTCGCGCACGAAGCGGCGCATCGCCACCGACGACATGCCGTCACCGTAGTCGCCGTGGCGGTAGTCCGGCGAACCGGCGCTCCATGCGGCAAGGTCGATATCCGGCCCGCGGCGGTATTCGGCTTCGTCGACGTTGACGTTGCGGTCGCGCCAGCGGCCGAGGAAGCCGGCCTTCAGCGCGATGGCGTCGCCGTTCCAGCTGAAGTCGAACTTCGCGCTGAGCGAATCGTCGTCGACCTGCTTGGGCCCGACCACCAGGCGGTCGAAGCCGTAGTTGGCGTTTCGCAGCCAGGCATCGCTGCCGGCCGGGTCGATGATGTCCAACGCCGGGATCCGCCCGGGGCCGATGCCCACCGCCAGGTCGTCATCGCCGAGGTATTCGAAGCGCATCTCGATCTCGTCGTCGACCCGCTCGCGCGCCTGCGTGTAGCCGACCTGGTAGTCGAACTGCGCCTGGCCGACGCGGTTCATGCCGCCGGCACTGACGGTGAGGTTGTCCTCCTCCTTGGTGCGGTAGCGCAAGCGGCGGCCGAAGTCGTCGGCGGCGATGTTGCCGACCGTCCAGCTGTCGCCGGTGTAGTCGCTGATGTCGCCCTCGCCCACCGGGATGATCTGGTTCTGGCGGGTCTCGGCGTCGGTGAAGTCGGTGAACAGCGTGCGCAGGTAGTACTGGTTGTTGTTGTCCGGCCGCCAGTCGAGGTTGAGGTTGACGCCGGTGCGCTCGCGGTTGATCGAATACTTGCGGCGCTGGATCTCGACCGGGGTCAGGCGCTCGCCGGCGACATCCTCGAACTGGTCGTCGTATTCGACCTCGATGTTGTCGGACTCGTAGTCGCGGTCCTGCCAGCTGACACCGAACGCCACGCCGAAGGTGCCGTTGTAGATGTCGCTGAAATTGAACGCCGCCCTGGGGCTGGTCTCGCCGCTGAGGTTCTGGTGGTCGAGCTCGGCCTTGAGGCGCATGTTGCGGCCGTCACGGTCGAAAGCGGACGCCGACTCGACCAGGATCGTGCCACCCAGCGAATCGCCGGGCAGGTCCGGCGTTGGCGCCTTGATCACGGTGAGGCGCTCGGTGGAATCGGACGGGATCACGTCCAGCGGTGCGGCACGGCTGCTGTCTTCCGGCGTGCCCATGCCGACGCCGTCGACCATGACCGAGTTCTGCGCGGCATCGAGGCCACGGATCACCACGTAACGGCCTTCGCCCTGGTCGCGGGTGACGCTGATGCCGGGCAGGCGCGACAGCGATTCGCCGACGTTCTGGTCGGGGTACTGGCCCATCGAGTCCGCGGCAACGGTGTCCTGGATGGCATCGGAGGCGCGCTTGAAGTCGATAGCACGCATCTGCGATTCGTACTGGCCGTGCACCACGACGCGGTCGAGATCGGTGGCATCCATGCCGGGGCTGGGCGGTGCGATCGACTGCGCAAAGGCACCGGGTGCGGCAAGGGCGGCCAGTGCGATCGCGATCGCGGCCGGAAGCGGATGTCTGCTGGTCACGGGAATCCGGTGGTGTGGACGACTGGTGCACATGCTGTTGCCGTGCGGTTGCGCGGCCATGACAGCGCTGTGCCAGCCGCATGACAGCGTTGCGGTCACGGCCGTTTGCGCGACACTGCACGCACCGTGTCCCTGGAGCCGCCATGAAGATCGTCGAAGTCCGCCACCCGCTGGTGCAGCACAAGATCGGCCTGCTGCGCGATGCCGAACTGCCCACGAAGGGTTTCCGCGAACTGGTCACCGAACTCGGCATGCTGCTGGCCTACGAGGCCACCGCCGACCTCGAGACCGAGCCGGCGGTGCAGCGCGGCTGGGCTGGCGAGGTGGAGGTGCGGCGCATCGCAGGTGCCAAGATCACCCTGGTGCCGATCCTGCGCGCGGGCCTGGGCATGCTCAATGGCGTGCTGTCGCTGATCCCGGCCGCGCGGGTGAGCGTGGTCGGCCTGCAGCGCGACGAGGAAACCCTGCAGCCGGTGCCGTATTTCGAGCGCCTGACCGGGCGCCTGGACGAGCGCGATGCGCTGATCCTGGATCCGATGCTGGCCACCGGCGGCACGTTGATCGCCACCGTGGACATGCTCAAGCGCGCTGGCGCGCGCCGCATCCGCGCGATCTTCCTGGTGGTGGCGCCGGAAGGCCTGCAGGCCCTGGAGGCGGCGCATCCGGACGTCGAGGTCTATACCGCCGCGATCGACGAGCGGCTCAACGGGAAGGGCTACATCCTGCCGGGCCTGGGCGATGCGGGCGACCGGATCTTCGGAACCCGGGTGGGATAGGCGAACATCGTCTCAGCGCCGCCGCTGCTGGCGCCAGGCCATTGCCGCCACCAGCGCCAGCAGCAGGGTCGCCGCCAGCCAGTAGGGCCAGCGCGGTCCGGACGGCTCGACCGGTGCGGACGTCGCGGCGACCGCCGGGGAACCCCCGCGCCGATCGGCCACCGGTGCCGCCGGAACCCATTCGCCATCCACCTGGATGAAGCCCACGCCTTCCGGCAACACCAGTTCGGACCAGCGCAGGCGCAGGTCGCCGGGCTGCGGCGCCATTGGATCGGTCGCGGTCGTGAGCACGTCCCCGGCGCGCTGGAAGGTCGCGGCCAGGTTCGGTGGCAGGCGCGCGGGATCGGGATGCAGCAGCCGCCACTCGCCGAGCTCTGCGATACGCGCATGCGGCAATTCGACACCATCGGGCATACGCGTGCGCGCCTGCCATTCGACCGCCACGAACGGCAACGTCGCCGGATTGCGATGCCCTGCCCCAAGCCCGGCGGAAGGCACCGCCGCATCGTGCCAGGCCAGCCGATCGCCCGCGGCGCCCGGCATCCACTGCAGCATCTGCACCTCGCGGCGCAGCGCGTAGGCGTCGCTCGAAATGCCGAACTCGGGATCCACCAGCCGCGATGATGCCCGGGGCTGCACCACGGGATCGGTCGCCTGCATCCGCGCGTGCACGCTGCCCATGGTGACCAGCAGCAGGAGCAGGCAGGCGACGCGCATGGTCAGCCGCCCAGCGTCCGCGCGCGCAGCGAGGCGACCTCGTGCGTGGTCGCATAGCGGCCGCGTTCGTCGCGCGTCACCCGCGCCAGTGCGATGTCCGGGTCGTGGGTAAAGAACAGATGCACGTCGCGCGCCAGTGCGTCGGCCAGCAGTGCGTCCTTTTCGTCGATCAGCAACTCCGGGTTGCGGTCGTAGCCCATCGTGATCGGCACGTGCACCCAGGGGCGCCCCGGCACGAGGTCCGCGCAGAACACCACGCCGCCGTGCGGCCGCCCATCCACGCGCTCCGGGCCGGCGATCTCGGCCAGCATCATTCCGGGGGTGTGGCCATCGCTGTAGCGGAAGCGCACCGCATCGCCCAGCACGGGCGAGTGGTCGCCGTCGACGAACTGCAGCCGGCCGCTGGCCTCCAGCAGCGCTGGCAGTTCCGGAATGAAACTCGCGCGGTCGCGCGCATGCGGACGGGTGGCACGCGCCCAATGCGGGCGACTGGTGAGGAAGATCGCGTTCGGGAACAGCAACTCCGGCGCATGGTCTTGGCGCCACGCCGACAGCAGGCCGCCGGCGTGGTCGAAATGCAGGTGCGACAGCACCACCACGTCGATGTCCTCGTGCGAGAAACCGGCATCGGCCAGCGAATCGAGCAGCACGTGGTGCGCCTCGACCACGCCGTAGCGGTCGCGCAGCGCCGGGTCGAAGAAGGCGCCGATGCCGGTTTCGAACAGCACCGTCTTCCCGTTGAGCGGCGTGGCCAGCAACGCGCGGGTGGCCAGCGGGATGCGGTTGCGCTCGTCGGGCTGCGACCAGCGCGTCCACAGCGCGCGCGGCGCGTTGCCGAACATCGCGCCGCCGTCGAGCTGCTGCGAGTTGCCCTGCAGGGACCAGAGCTTCATCGCACGGACGTGGGCGCGCGCAGCTCCACCCTCGCTTCGCCGACCTCGTTACGCGGATCGGTGCCGCCTTCGAGCGTGTTGTCGATACGGTTCCACAGCACCGTCTGCAGGTTGCCCCAGACGTGGCTGGAGCCACGCCCGCCGGCGGCCTCGTCGGGCGGCAGGTTGAGCTCATGGCCCATCCCGCGCAGAGACGCCGCGGTCGCCGCGTCGAACATGCCGCGCTCGGCGGACACCACGTCGGGCATCCACTGGTGGTGGAAGCGCGGCAGCGCGGCGACCTCCTGCGCGCCGAGGCCCGCGTCGTAGCCGAGCATGCCCAGCAGCACCATCGTGATGATGCGCGAGCCGCCCGGCGTGCCGAGCACCGCCACCCGGTCCGGGCGGACCATGAAGCTCGGCGTCATCGAGCTCAGCATGCGCTTGCCGGGCGCGGGCGCGTTGGCGTCGTAGCCCATCACCCCGAACGCGTTGGGCGTACCGGGCTTGAGCGCGAAGTCGTCCATCTCGTTATTGAGCAGCACGCCGGTCCCGGGCGGGATCAGCCCGGAGCCGTACAGCAGGTTCACCGTCTGCGTGCCGGCGACGCGGTTGCCGTCGCCGTCGATGATCGAGAAGTGGGTGGTCTCCTCGTCTTCCAGCGGGGTCGGTTCACCGGAAAGCAGGTCGCTGGGCGTCGCCTTCGACGGATGGATGGTCGCGCGCAGGCCGGCGGCGTAGTCGGCGCTGGTGAGCAGGCGCTGCGGGATGTCGACGAAGTCCGGATCGCCCAGGTAGAAGGTGCGGTCGCGGAACGCGCGGCGCATCGATTCGATGGTGAGGTGGGCACGGGTCGCCGGCTGCAGCGCGCCGAGGTCGTACGGCTCGAGGATCTGCAGCATCTGCGCCAGTGCGATGCCGCCCGACGACGGCGGCGGCGCGGTGACGATCTCCCAGCCGCGGTATCCGAAGCGGATCGGCTCGCGCTCGGCCACACGGTACGCGGCGAGTTCATCGGCGGTCCATTCGCCACCTTCCGCGCGTACGCCTTCGATCAGCAGCTTCGCGGTCTGGCCGCGATAGAAGCCGTCGAAGCCATCGGCCGCCAGCCGTTCCAGGGTGCGCGCGAGATCGGGCTGCCGGAAGATGTCGCCATCGCGCAACGGGCGGCCCTGGGCAAGGAACACCTCGCGGGTGCCGGGGTAACGCTCCATCACCGCGCGGCGGCGCTCGTAGCCGCGGGTCATGCGGCCATAGGCGGGGAAACCTTCGCGCGCGGCGTGGATGGCAGGCGCCAGCGACTGCGCCAGCGGCAGCCTGCCGTAGCGTTCGGCGAGATGGACGAATGCAGCCGGCAGCCCAGGGATACCCGCAGCCCACGGGCCGTTCTCGGCGCGGTCGCGATCGAATTCGCCCTCGGCGGTGAGATAGCGGTCGGGCGTCGCCGCGGCAGGCGCGGTCTCGCGCGCGTCGATGAAGACGTCACGGCCCGTACCGGCATCGTGCAGCAGGAAGAACCCGCCACCGCCGATGCCGGAACTGATCGGCTCCACCACCGACAACGTGGCCGATACGGCGATCGCGGCATCGAACGCATTGCCGCCCTCGCGCAGGATGCGCAGGCCGGCTTCGGTGGCAAGCGAATGCGCGGAGGCCACCGCTGCACCGGGCGGGCGCTCGGCCGGAGACGTGCGGCTGCCATCGGCGGCGGCCAGCGGGGCGACGAACAGGCACAGCACCAGCAGCAGCCACCAGGCTGCCGGGCGCCGGATGGCATGGATCATTGGGAGTCCTCCAGCCGGCGCAGCTTGGCCAACAGCTGCTCCGGGGTTTCGGGAAAGGCGGGATCCGGGTCGATGCATTCGACCGGGCATACCATCACGCATTGCGGCTCATCGTGATGGCCCACGCACTCGGTGCACAGGGCCGGATCGATCACGTAGATCGCCGCGCCCATGGTGATCGCCTTGTTGGGGCAGACCGGCTCGCAGACGTCGCAGTTGACGCAGAGCTCGTTGATGATCAGCGCCATGGCGGCGCCTCCGCGCAGGCACGCCGGCGGCGGCCTGCGCCCACCTTCCCGGCCGCGGCCGGGAAGGCGAAAGCGGATGTCCGGTGACGACCCGCGGTCACTTCGCCTCGACGAAGCGGTACTCGACGCCGGCCGGCACCACCGCTGCCTCGACGCGGGGGTTCTCTTCCGCCGAACCCAGGTACAGCACGCGCACGCCCTGCATCGAACCTTCCGGGATGCCCTCGAACGCCGCGACCACCAGATCGGCCACGCGGTTCGGGTTCGGGCCGGCATAGGCCAGCAGGTTGCCGCGGATGATCCCGCGCTGCAGGTCCAGGCTTGCCTTGTCGAGCAGGCGATCGTAGTTGCCCTGGAAGTCCTCGGTGCTCTCGCCCGGAACCAGGTAGATGTAGGGCTGGTTGGTGATGCCTTCCATGTGGCGCGGCACCTGGTCCTGCAGGTACGTGCGCCAGGACGCGCTGTCCTCGGTGGTCGGTGCCGGCACCGCGGCACGCTCGACCTGCTGCGGCGCCTCTTCCTTCTGGCACGCGGCCAGCGGCAGGGCCAGGCAGGCCGCCAGCAGCACGTTGTTGATGGTCTTCATGGTGGAGCTCCCCGTGGATGGATGATTCGGCATGTGGTCGTGTTACCTGTCGTTGCGCCGCCATTCGGCCTGCAGCGCGTCGGCCACCGCCGCCGGAACGAAACCCGAGACATCGCCGCCGAGACGGGAGATCTCGCGCACCAGCGACGAGGAAATGAAGCCGTACTGCTCGGCCGGCGTCAGGAACAGGGTCTCGACCTCGGGGATGAGATGCCGGTTCATGCTGGCGAGCTGGAACTCGTATTCGAAATCCGACACCGCGCGCAGCCCGCGCAGCAGCACGCCGCCCTCGACCTCGCGCACGAAATGCGCCAGCAGCGAGGCAAAGCCGCGCACTTCGATATTGGGAAACTGCGCCAGCGCCTGGCGGGCGAGATCCACGCGCAGCGCCAGCGGCAGCGTCGGGCCCTTGGCCGGGCTTTCCGCCACGCCCACGATCACCTTTTCGAACAGCGACGAAGCACGGCCGACCAGGTCGACATGGCCGTTGGTGATCGGGTCGAAGGTGCCCGGATAGACCGCGGTGCGGCTGCGGGGCGCGCTCATGGCAGGCGGGGCTCGGCGTGCGGCGACAGGGCCGTCAGTGTATCAGTGTCGCTGCGACCGCTGCCGCTCAGCCGGCGCCGCGCCGGTAGAGCGCATGGCGCGCGTCGCGGGTTCCGCCCTCGCGATGCAGGCGCCAGTCGCCGGGTGGCTGCACGGGGGTCGCGGCGGGCGATTCCAGGTACAGCCAGGCATCGTCGGCGAGCCATGGCCCCAGCCGCTCCAGCGTAGTGGCCCACAGGCCAGCGTCGAACGGCGGATCGCAGAACACGCCGTCGAAGCGACCGAACAGCGGCGTACGCAGCAGCTCCAGCGCATCGGCGCGCACCACCTGCACGCTGTCGGCCGCATCGAGCCTGCGTACGCTCGCTTCGAGCGCGCCGGCCAGCGCGGCGTCGCGTTCCACCAGCACCGCCTGCGACGCGCCACGCGAGACCGATTCGAAGCCCAGCGCGCCGCTGCCCGCGAACAGGTCCAGCACGCGCGCACCCGGCAGCCACGGCTGCAGCCAGTTGAACAGCGTTTCGCGGGCGCGGTCCGAGGTGGGCCGCAGGCCGGGGGCGTCGGGCACCGGAAGCCGGGTGCCACGCCAGCGCCCGCCGACGATGCGCACCGAGCCCGTCGCGGACGCGCCGGAACCGCGCGATGCAGCGGCAGCAGCTGGGCGGGTTCGACGGGACATGAAGGCTCTGGCGGGGACGACGGAGCAGGATCATAGACCAGCCGCCACGTCTTCCCGCCCTTGATTGCGGCTGCCGCGACCCTCATCTGCACGGTTGTCGCCGCGCCCGCGGCCGGTACCTCCAACCCCTTTCGTCGACGGAAACACGATGACCACGGACACCCACAAGGAAACCCTGGGCTTCCAGACCGAGGTGAAGCAGCTGCTGCACCTGATGATCCACTCGCTGTACTCGAACAAGGAGATCTTCCTGCGCGAGCTGGTGTCGAACGCGGCCGATGCCGCCGACAAGCTGCGCTTCGAGGCCATCGGCCAGCCGGCACTGCTGGAGGAAGACCCCAACCTGCGCATCCGCATCGACTTCGACGCCGACGCACGCACGGTCACCATCGACGACAACGGCATCGGCATGAGCCGCGACGAGGCGATCGCGCACCTCGGCACGATCGCGAAGTCCGGCACCGGCGACTTCCTCAAGGCGCTGTCGGGCGACCAGAAGAAGGATGCCAACCTGATCGGCCAGTTCGGCGTCGGTTTCTACAGCGCGTTCATCGTCGCCGACCGCGTCGACGTGTACAGCCGCCGCGCCGGCCTGCCGGCATCGGAAGGCGTGCACTGGTCGTCGGCCGGCGAAGGCGAGTTCGAGGTCGCCACCATCGACAAGCCCGAGCGCGGCACCCGCATCGTGCTGCACCTGAAGGAAGGCGAGGACAGCTTCGCCAACGGCTGGACGCTGCGCGGAATCGTCAAGAAGTACTCCGACCACATCGGCCTGCCGATCGAGATGCGCGTCGAGCACAACGGCGACGACAAGCCTGCCGATGCGCCGGCGTGGGAGGCGGTCAACCAGGCCAGCGCACTGTGGACCCGGCCCAAGACCGAGCTCAAGGACGACGACTACCAGGCGTTCTACAAGCACATCGCCCACGACTTCAGCGACCCGCTGGCATGGAGCCACAACAGGGTCGAGGGCAAGCTGGAATACACCTCGCTGCTGTACCTGCCCGGCCGCGCGCCGTTCGACCTCTACCACCGCGATGGCGCCAAGGGCCTGAAGCTCTACGTGCAGCGCGTCTTCATCATGGACCAGGCCGAGCAGTTCCTGCCGATGTACCTGCGCTTCGTGCGCGGCGTGGTGGATTCGACCGACCTCTCGCTCAACGTGTCGCGCGAGATCCTGCAATCCGGCCCGGTGATCGACTCGATGAAGTCGGCGCTGACCAGGCGCAGCCTCGACATGCTGGAGAAGCTGGCCAAGGACAAGCCCGAGGCCTACCGCACGTTCTGGCGCGAGTTCGGCCAGGTGCTGAAGGAAGGCCCGGCCGAGGACTTCTCCAACCGCGAGAAGATCGCCGGCCTGCTGCGCTTCGCTTCCACCCATGACTCCAGTGGCGAGCAGTCGGTGGCGCTGGCGGATTACGTGGCGCGAATGAAGGACGGCCAGGACCGCATCTACTACCTCACCGGCGAGACCCACGCCCAGGTCAAGGACAGTCCGCACCTGGAGGTGTTCCGCAAGAAGGGCATCGAGGTGCTGCTGCTGACCGACCGCATCGACGAGTGGCTGATGGGCTACCTCACCGAGTTCGACGGCAAGCGCTTCGCCGACGTCGCCCGCGGCGACCTCGATCTCGGCAAGCTTGCGACCGAGGAGGAGAAGCAGGCGCAGGAAGCCTCGACGAAGGCGAAGGAAGCGCTGGCCGGCCGCCTCAAGGCGATCCTCGGCGACGACGTGCAGGAAGTGCGCGTCTCGCATCGGCTGACCGACTCGCCGGCGATCCTTGCGTTGACCGAAGGCGCGGTCAGCCCGCAGTTGCGGCAGTTGCTGGAAGCCAGCGGACAACAGGTGCCGGAGTCCAGGCCGGTGTTCGAGTTCAACCCCGAGCATCCGCTGATCGCCAAGCTCGACGCCGAACAGGATCCGCAGCGCTTCAGCGACCTGTCCCGCGTGCTGTTCGACCAGGCCGCGCTCGCGGCCGGCGACGGCATCAAGGACCCGGCCGGCTACGTGAAGCGGCTCAACAAGCTGCTGCTGGAACTGGCGGGCTGACGCCCGGGCTCCCGTCGTAGCACGGGTCTCCCGCGGTCCCCGCCTGCGCCGGCATCGGGCGGCGGGCGCACGCCCATCCCTCTCCCGCCCGCGGGAGAGGGTGCCGGAGGGCCGGTGAGGGGCCCACCGCGCGCGACGCCGTGGCCATCGCGTTCCTTCCACCATGCACCTCTCCCCGGGCCTTCCCGGGCCCGGTGCTAGCATGTCGCCCCCCGTCGAGCCCCCACGCATGGCCAGCTTCTTCCGCCGCAACAAGCCCGAGGACAGTCCGCAGCAGCCAAGGCGCGGATTCACCGCCGAGGAGCTCGCGGCCGCGTTTCCCAGTACTTCCCGCGAAGCCCCGGCACCCGCCCGGGACGATCCGGCACTGCCGGCCGGCGCGCCGGAAACGTCCCCGTCCCCCGCGCCTTCGCCGGACGCGGGAACTGCAACGGTGGCGGAGGCGCCTGCGCCTGCCGCCGATCGCGCCGCCATCGAAGCTCCAGCCGCACCCGCACCCGCACCCGCGTCCGACGCCGGGTCGGCCGTCGTGCCGCGGCACGTCACCTCGACCACCCCGGCAGCGACGACACCTGCCACGACGCCGGCCACAGCAGCCCCGGCCGCATCCGCCAGCGTGGCGGGCGCCGTACCTGCCGTCGATGCACCGCTGCCAGGCGCGGCGATGGCTGCGACCGTTCCGCCAGCACCGGTGCCTTCAGTCGACCCCTCGCGCACGGCCTCGCCGGATGCATTCATCGCCGCGATGGCGTCGCGGCCGCTTCCCGCCCCGGCTGCCCCGGGCGCCGGCGGCTGGCGCGAGCGCCTGCGTGGCACCGGCTTCGCTCGCAGCCTCGGCAACGTGTTCTCGCGCAACCCGCGGCTGGACGACGACCTCCTCGACGAGATCGAGACCGCGCTACTGACCGCCGATGTCGGCGTGACCGCCAGCACCGCGCTGGTGGAAGGCATGCGCAAGCGCATGAAGGCACGCGAGTTCGCCGATGCCAACGCCCTGCTCGCGGCCCTGCGCAGGGAACTGGTGGCGATGCTCCAGCCGGTGGCGCGCCCGCTGGAAATCGATGCGGGTGCAAAGCCCTTCGTGATCCTCACCGTCGGCGTCAACGGCGTCGGCAAGACCACCACCATCGGCAAGCTGGCACACCGCTACAAGAGCGCCGGCCACAGCCTGATGCTGGCCGCCGGCGACACCTTCCGCGCCGCCGCTGTCGCCCAGCTGCAGGCCTGGGGCGACCGCAACGACGTGCAGGTCATCGCCCAGGGCCAGGAAGCGGACCCGGCCGCGGTCGCCTTCGACGCGCTGCAGGCCGCCCGGGCCCGCGGCACCGACGTGCTGATCGCCGATACCGCCGGCCGGCTGCACACGCAGCAGGGCCTGATGGCCGAACTCGGCAAGATCCGCCGCGTGCTCGCCAAGGTCGACGCGGCGGCGCCGCACGAGGTGCTGATGGTCGTCGACGGCACCACCGGCCAGAACGCGATCTCGCAGCTGCGGCAGTTCCACGCCGCGGTCAACGTCACCGGGCTGGTGGTGACCAAACTCGACGGCACCGCCAAGGGCGGCGTGGTGTTCGCGCTCGCGCGCGAGTTCGGTATTCCGATCCGCTATGCCGGCATCGGCGAGCGTCCCGAGGACCTGCGCGTGTTCGACGCCCAGGCCTTTGTCGACGCGTTGCTGCCGGCATCGCTGGGCAACGAAGGCACGGCCACGCAGTGAGCCGCCGGCGCGCGGTCGCGCTGGTCGTGATCGTGGCGCTGCTGCTGGTGGCGCTGGCCGCACTGCGCTGGGCCACGCGCGCCGAGACGGTCGGGCGCTTCCTGCTGGAAATGGCCGGCAGCGCCAGCGGGCTCGACATCGACGCGACGGGGTTCGCATACAGGCTGCGCGGCACCCCGGAAGTGGTGGCGCATGGCGTGGTCGCGCGGATACCGGGGAGCGACACTGCGTTGCTGCGCGCCGACCGCGTGCTGCTGGCGGTGCCCTGGTCCACGCTGCGCGCGCGGGGCGCCGTGCGGGACGTGCAGAGACTGGAGCTGGATGCACCGGTGCTTGACCTGCCGGCGTTGCAGCGCTGGTGGGCACAACGCCCGCCGGGCGAAGGTGCCGCGCCGGGCTTCGTCGATGGCATCGGCATCACCGGGGGCCGCCTCGAGGCCGATGGCTGGAAGCTGGAAGCACTGGATATCGAGCTGCCGGCGTTCGCCATGGATGCCCCGCTGCGGGCGCATGTGCGCGGGCGTTACGTGGCCGCTGCACTGCATGCGCGCTTCGACCTGCGCCTGTCGATGACACGCGCTGCCGCCCGGGCCGGCATCGGTATCGCAGGTACCGCAGCGCCCGCCATGCCCGGGTGGCAACTGCCTGCATGGCTTCGCCTGTCCGGCCGTCTCGACGCAGGCAGCGGGCGCATCGCCGTGCAGCGCGTCGCGCTGTCGTTGCGCGGCAATCTTCGCCTTGACGGATCCAGCCACCCGCTGGTGGCCGGGCTTGCCGGCGAAATGCTGATCGCCGATGGCGGCCTGCGCATCGATCCGCTGGCGGTGACGCTGCGAGGCGAGGAGCTGCTGCCACGGTTGCGTGCCGGCGGCGGCCTGGTCCTGCGCAACGGGCTGTCACTGGCGCTGGATGGGCGCATCGCCGAATGGCCGGCCGCCTGGCCGCTGCTGCCGGCGCCGCTCGATCGCGCACAGGAGCCCACGCCTTTCGCCATCGGCTACGACGGGGCCCCTGACCTGTCTACGCCACTGGCCGTGCGCCTGTCCCGCGGCGATGCCCGCTTCGAGGGCCTGCTGCGCATCGACGCGATTGCCGGCTGGCTCGCGCAGCTCGACACCGGCACGCCGCTGCCGCCGGTGGCGGGTACCGTGCATGCACCGGTGCTGGAGATTCCCGGTGCGACCCTGCACGGCGTCGAGATCCGCATCGACGATCGACCCGGCGACGACGACCGGATGCGGCCGTGAGCGACGACGCGTTCGCCCCGCGCCTGCTGGCCTGGTTCGACCGCAGCGGCCGCCACGACCTGCCCTGGCAGCATCCGCGCACGCCGTACCGGGTATGGCTGTCGGAAATCATGCTGCAGCAGACCCAGGTCGCAGTGGTGGTGCCCTACTTCGAGCGCTTCGTCGCGGCACTGCCCGACGTGCGCGCGCTCGCGGCCGCTCCGCGCGACGACGTGCTCGCGCTGTGGTCCGGGCTTGGCTACTACGCACGCGCCCGCAACCTGCACGCGGCGGCGCGGCTCTGCGTGGACCTGCATGGCGGCGACCTGCCGCGTGATTTCGATGCGCTGCTGGCACTGCCCGGCATCGGCCGCAGCACCGCGGGTGCGATCCTCGCGCAGGCCTGGGGCGATCGTTTCCCGATCCTCGATGGCAACGTCAAGCGCGTGCTCGCACGCTGGCATGGCGTGGACGGCTGGCCCGGGCTGCCGGCAGTGGAACGCGTGCTGTGGACGCACGCCTCCGCCCACCTGCCCGATGCGCGCATGGCGGACTACACCCAGGCGCAGATGGACCTCGGCGCAACGGTGTGCGTGCGCCATGCACCGCACTGCCTGCTGTGCCCGGTGGCGGATGGCTGCATCGCACGCCACGAGGGCCGCACCGCGGAACTGCCGACGCCACGTCCGGGCAAGGCATTGCCCGAACGGCGGACCCATATGGCGGTACTGGAGGACGCCGACGGCCGCATCCTGCTGCAGCGACGCCCGGCGACCGGCATCTGGGCGGGGCTGTGGTCGTTGCCCGAGGCCGACGACGTGGCTGCCGCGCACGCGCTTGCCGGCACCCATGCGCGGCTTGCGGGCGATGGCGAGGCACTTGCACCGATCCAGCACGGCTTCAGCCACTACCGCCTGCTGATCCATCCGCACCGCTGGCGCGGCGTCGCCCCCCGCAGCCGGGTGGGCGACAATGACGAGCTGCGCTGGGTGCCGCCCGCGGCCTTCGATGCGATCGGCCTGCCCGCACCCATCCGCCGCCTGCTCGACGGCGCCGCTGCCCAGCGTCCTTCCCCCGCTCCAGGAGAGACCCGATGACCCGACAGGTGTTCTGCCAGTACGAACAACGCGAGGCCGAAGGCCTGGACTTCGTGCCGTGGCCGGGCGAGCTCGGCAAGCGCGTCTACGCCGGCGTCGGCAAGCCGGCATGGTCGGCGTGGCTGGCCCACCAGACCATGCTGATCAACGAGAACCGGCTGTCCCCGCTGGATCCGAAGCACCGCGCATTCCTCGAAACCGAGATGGAGAAATTCCTCTTCGGCGGCGGCGCGGAAAAGCCCGCAGGCTACGTGCCGGCGTCGCCCGAAGGCTGATCGGCCACCACCTCGCCCGCGCGCAGCCCGCGCTCGGCGGCGCGCAGCGCGCGCGTATCCAGCGGACGGATCTGCGCGATATGGCAGGGCATCCGATGCGGATTGCTGCTGAGCGGAATGACCTTGTCGAAACGCGCATGCACGCGGTTCTGCGTGCTGGTCAGCGAGATGGCCTGCGCAAAATCCAGGTCCGGGCAGCGGCCGGTGAGTTCGAGCAGGAATGCTTCGCCCGGTCGCGTCCAGACCGCCAGCGCGCTGTCGCCCAACGGCGTCCAGCCGTTGATGCGGCCGAAGAAGTTGAAGCTGCCGACGGGTTCGCCGGCGTGGCTGCGGTGCACCTCCAGCTTCTGCGCATCGGGAATCGCGCCGGTGGCACAGCCGGCAAGCGCCAGCATCGCCAGCGCGGGTACGAGAAACGATGCGGCGCGGCGGATCGTCATGGTGTGCTCCGGCAGGTGGCAGGGCGATGGCAGCAACATGCCGGCGCAGCCGGTCGCCTGCAAGCACCGGAACATGATGATTCAGCCGCCGGAACGCTTGCCGCTTACGCCTGCAATCCGTATCATGCCGCCCTCGCACACGGCTCGGCCGCGTCGCGTGACTGGCCGGGTAGCTCAGTTGGTAGAGCAGGGGATTGAAAATCCCCGTGTCGGGGGTTCGATTCCCTCCCCGGCCACCAGTTTTGGGCGGTTAGCTCAGCGGTAGAGCATTGCCTTCACACGGCAAGGGTCGCAGGTTCGATCCCTGCACCGCCCACCAGCGTACGAACAACCACCCCAGGGTGGTTTTTTCGTTTCTGCGGTCCGGATTCCTCCGCCTCCGCCTCCGCCTCCGCCTCCGCCGCCTCCGCCTCCGCCGCCTCCGCCTCCGCCGCCTCCGCCTCCGCCGCCTCCGCCGCCGCCGCCGTGGGAATTTTCCTACGCATCCGCACGCACTGCGCCGACGGTGCCCGTGCGCGGCCGCGTTCATGCTGCGCGGATCCGGCAGGCTGGCCATGCAGTCGCAGCGAACGCCGCCCTGCGCAGGGCACGGCCGTCGCCTGCGCAGGTCAGCCGCCCGGCCGGGACACTTCGACGGGGATCGCGATGGAACGTACGTTGATCAGGGTGGAGCCGGACCAGCCCGGGTGGCTGATCCGCATCGGTGGGTTCGCACTTGAGCGCAACCTGGACAAGATCGTCGCGATCGACCGCGCCACCCGGCTGGCGCGGTCACGCCACCAGTCGACGGGTCATCCCACCGGCGTGGAAGTGCACATGCTCTGCGGCGAGACGCTGGCGATCGGCCTGCACGGATGAGGCGCCACGCCCGTTGGTGGTTTCGCCCGGAGCAGCATGCCGACAGTCATGACAGCCTCCCGGGTCAGTGGCACGGCCCGACCCGCTGGAACGCCAGATCCTCGAAGTCGTAGCTGAAGTCCGCTTCGGGGTCGACCTTGGCCATCGTCATGCCGGCCTCCCCGCCCTCGACGGTGAACTGCACCCAGGCATCGGTGCCGATGCTGTCGTCGAACCAGTCCACGAACAGGCGCCCGTCGAGCCGCATGAGCAGGCCGGTGAGCGTGGGCGATTTCGCGGAGGCGAAGACCAGCCCGCGGGGATCAGGGCAAAGCGAGACCTCGCCGAACCACGGGTCCCGGTAGAGGCCGGGTGGAACGGTAGCGTCATCGGCGGCCACCGGGACGCGCGCAGAGGTGTCGGGCGCGCGACGCGCCGGGGGCGCCTGGTCGCGCTCGCGCTGGAGGACCTCCGCATATGCTGCCACCGGCATCGCCCCACCCGGGCGCACCAGCAGGTCGGAGAGCGCCTGCACCAGCACCGTACGCGCGTCGTCGCCCGAGCCATTGGTCATCATCACGAAGCCCGCACCGAGTTCGGGCAGCAGCGTCAGCGCGGAATACATGCCCGACAGCGTGCCCGTGTGCGAGATCTTCAGCCGGCCGTGTGCGTCGTTGAGGCGCCACCCATAGCCGTAGCCATAGAAGCGGCTGCCGTCCCATGCGCGCATCCGGCTGCCGAGAGGCATCGGCATGTGCAACGTCCACAGTTCGCGCCGGCGGGCGTCCGACAGCCACGGGCGGCCGTCGACCAGGCCATGCCGTTCGGGCTGCAGCCACATGCGCGTCCACGCCAGCATGTCCTCCAGACTGCAGCGCACGCCGCCGGCCGCGGCCATCGGCACGGTATCGACGACGGGCCCGTCCTCGCGATACACCACGTTGCGCCCACCCACGCGCCGGTGCGGCTGGGCGACGGCACCGACGGCGTCGCGGTCGAAGCCACCGGCCTCGCATCGCGACATGCCAAGCGGCGCGAATACCTCGCGCTCCATCAGCTCCTCGTAGGACGCTCCGCCAGCCGCGGCGGCGACCTCCCCCGCGACGATGTAGAGCGTGTTGTCATAGGCGTAGCGCGAGCGGAAGCTGTGCAGCGGCTTCAGATGGGCAAGGCCGGCAACCACGTCCTCGCGGGTGAAATGGTTGGGCTCGGGCCACAGCATGAGATCGCCCGCACCCGGCCCCAGGCCACTGTTGTGGATCAGCAGGTCGCGCACCTGGATCTCGCGGGTGACCCAGGGGTCATGCATGCGGAAATGCGGCAGGTGCTTGACCACCGGATCGTCCCAGGCCAGCAGGCCGCGGTCGATGAGGCGCGCGAGCAGCGCGGTGGTCATCGCCTTGGTGTTCGACGCCACCTTGAACAGCGAACGCGGCGTCACTGCTTCGCCCTCCCCCGCCCGCAGTTCGCCAGCGGTGCGCTGGTAGACGACTTCCCCATCGACCACCACGCCCACCGCGAGCCCGGGCAGGTTGTAGCGCGACATGGTGTCGTCGAAGAGGGTGTCGATCGCCGCGTCATCCACGGCGGGCGTGGATGGGTCGGCGGCCGCAACCGCCGGCGCAGGACACAGCGCCAGCCCGCCTACGAGCGCCGCAAGTGATCCAGAGGTCTTCATCGTCCAGGTCATTCCGTCTGCAACGCACGACAGACGCGATGCCATGCCTGGCGGCAGCCGTGCGTCGACGTCATGTGGGCGGTCGTCAATGAAACAGGATCCGCGACACTGTCGCGGACCCTGCACTGGCAGCGCTGTAAGGCTGCGCTGCCGATAACCGGCCCGCCACGCGGGCGGGCCGGATACAGCCACCAGCGGTCAGAAGTTCCAGGTGATCACCAGCTGCGTGTAGCGGGGGGACTGCCAGCGCGTACCGGTGCCCCAGTACGGCCGGACCTGACCCGGGTTGGCCTCGTAGCGCTGACGCACGTTGATGACTTCCTGGTCGTTGAGCAGGTTGAACACGGACAGCCGCGCCTTCAGATCGACGCCTTCCACCGGCAATGTCCAGGTCACGCTCGCACCCAGGTTGTAGGTCCACGGCATGCGGCCGCCAGAACCGCGCCCGGCGTACTCGTAGACACGATCGTTCACCGGAACGCTTGCACAACTGGCCAGGCCCGCGGGCGGGATGCAGTGCCAGAACGAGCCACCGCCGGATCCCTCCGAGGTCACGCTGCCGGCCGCGGTGGTGTCACCAGGCCAGGTCACGCCGAACTGGTTGATCGGTGCACCCGACATCGCGGTGAACGAAGCACCGAACGTCCAGATCTCATTGGGCGCGTAGCTTCCCCGCAGCTTGAACTGATGGCGACGGTCGTTGAACAGAGGGCCGTAGTCCTGGTTGTTGGCCGGGTGGTCCCAGTGCTGGACCATTCCGGTATCACCGTAGTTGGTGTCCGAATTGACCGGGCCTTCGTGGTTGCCATCCAGCTTCGACCAGAGGTAGGAAGCGTTCATCTGCCACTTGCCGTCCCAGGCGCGATCGATCTGGAACTCGAGTGATTTGTAGGTACGTTTCGGCTCGAAGTAACCCACGATCCGGTTGGTTCCACCGGTCCGATAGCCCTCCGTCGCAGTGTCCACGGTGATCCAGCCATCCTCGGCACAACGGATCTGGTTGGGATCACCCTCGCTCGAACCCCACAGCGTCAGCGGCCTGCCGGGGTTGCCGATCGGAAAGATCGTTCCCGTCGGCGTTCCTGGTGCACCGGTCGCGCGGTTGCCCGTTGTCCAGATCGGTCCGCATGCCGTCTGGTTGATACGGATATCGTCGATGGTGTTCTTCATCCGGCGATAGGTCGCATTCACACCCCAGGACCATGCCTGGCTGATGGCCTGCTGGAAGCCGAGGATCGCCTCGTCCTGGTAGACCGCTTCGAGGTCCTGGTCGACACTCTGACGGGTGTCATTGACCACGATGTTGTAGGTCTGGTCGACAGGCCCGATCTGCGCGCCGATGATCGGCGCCTTGTAGGTCGCTCCGGTCACCGGGTTGACCTCATCCCTCCAGCCTTCAAGCACGTAGAAGGTGCGCTCGTCGAGCAGCCCGCCGGCAAAGTTGTAGCTGATGATGCTCGGAATGGGCATGTAGTAGCGGCCCAGGTTGCCGAACAGCTTGGTCGTGGAGTCTCCCTTGACGTCCCAGGAGAACCCGACGCGCGGAGAGACCAGCTCGTCGAGCTTGATGAAGCTGTCGCCAACTGCGTTCTTGTTGTTGAAATTGTCGACGCGCAGGCCAAGGTTGAGCAGAAGGTTGGGCGTGACCGACCACATGTCCTCGAGATAGAACGCGCTGGCGGTGATGTCGAACACGCCGCCGTCCGCGCGCTCGCGGGCCATCAGGAACTGGTTCACGCCAGTCGGCAGGGCCGTTCCGTTGTCGAGCACCTGCGTGGCGCTGGTACGGCCGTATGCGGTGTACTGCATGCCGTTGCCGGGATAGAACGTGGACCGATCCGTCGTCATCAGCTCGTGGTCGACGCCGAAACGCAGCAGGTGATCACCGAGAGCCCATTCGAAATCGAGGCGGGATGCCTTCCGCTCGTCCTCGTGGGAAACCACGGTGGCGCCGGGATGGCAGCCCAGCACCGGCGAACCCAGCGCGCGGTACTGGCTGGCATACGACGCCGAGTTGTAGGTCACCCAGTCGCATAGCCCGTCATTGGGCGATCGCGAGAAACTGCTGCTGCGATTGATGCCGTACATGGCCTTGGCCGAGAAGTTCTCCGTCAGCTGCGCGGTATAGGTGACCGAACCGCTCTTGCCACCGCTCTCGTTCGTGCGCGCGCCGCTGAACGCACCGCGTCCGCCGGAATCCCAGCCGTACGCGTAACTGTCCACGTCGGTTTCGGTCTCGTCGGAGAACGCCAGCAACTCCACCAGATGGTTGTCGTTGATGTTCCAGTCCATCTTCGCGCCCCAGAAACCGTCGTTGTTAGAGCTTTCGGACCAGCTGCTCCCGACGGAGTTGGTGTTGCGCGCATCGTTCTCGCGCTGCTCGTACATGGCGAACAGGAACAGGCGGTCGCGGATCAGCGGCCCCGAAGCCCACACGTTGGCCTTGGTGAAAGTCTGACGGTCGCGGCTGCCACGGGTGTTCACGGTGCCGTCGTCGTAGTAGCGGTCCTGGAAGTCCGCACGCCAGGCTTCGGGCTCGAATGTGATCTCTACGCCACCTTCGAGTTCGTTGGTTCCCGACCGGGTGACCGCGTTGATGACGCCACCGGTGCTGCGGCCGAACTCGACCGAGTAGCCACCGGTCTTGACCTGGAACTGTTCGAAGAATGCGAACGGAGCGGTCGAGAAGCTCTGCCGGCGATAGAAGTCGGTGACATTGAGTCCGTTGATGAAGACCGAGTTCTCCGCGACCGAGGAGCCGCCGAAGGAGATCCCGCCGAAGGACGAGTTGCCACTGAGCACGCCGGGTGCGAGCAGCGCGACCGAACTCAGGCTCTGCGCGACCGGCAGGCGGTCGAACTCTTCCCGAGTGATGTTGGTTGAACTCTCGGTGGAGAAGACGTCCACGCGATTGACCACGCGCGAGCCCACCACTTCCACCGCCGCAAGGTTCGCCACCCCGCCGCCGGAGCCCAGGTTGACCGTGGTGGTGCCGCCAAGGGCGACGTTGACGGTGACCGGCTCACCCACGGGACGGCCGTCGCGCAGGGTCTGCAGCTGGTAGTCGCCCACCGGGAGCTGGCCGAGGCGGTAGCTGCCGTCCGACGACACCGTGGCGGTGCGCGTCAGCCCGGTGGCACGGTGGGTCACGCTGATCTGGTCGCCCGCCGTCGCACGGCCGGCAACCGCGCCGGTGACCTGCTGCGCCATCGCCGATGGCGCAATTGCTCCCAGGCAGGCGCCCAGCGCCATACACAGTGCCGCCTTGCGAAACGTCTTGCTCCTCATGCCACTCTCTCCCCAGCGTGATTGTCGTTGTGTTGAATCCATTCCGGATCTCACTCGACGGCGGGCAACATCTGCCAGTCGAATGCGTAGTCCCATTGGTCGAAGTACAGGTTGCCGCCGCGCCACTCCGCCTCGCCGCGCTGCGAGTCGACGGTCTCGGAACGGAAATGCGTCTTGGCCGGCACCAGCGGACGGCCGAAATCGTCGTTGAAGGCGATGCGATAGGCGTCGAGGCCGCCGAGGTAGAACCAGCGCAGGTCCTGGTCGTCGCTCGCCAGCAGGCCCGTCGTCACGTCCATCGGCACCCAGCCGTAGGGCGCGAGGTACAGCCAGCCCCAGTCGTGCATGGTGTCGTGGGCTTCACTGTCCTCCGAATACACCCAGCCGGACTGCCAGCGCGCGGGAATGCCGTTCATGCGCAGCAGCGTCATCAGCAGCAGCGTCACCTGGCCACAGTCGGCATGTCCGGCATGCAACGCGTGTTCGCCGAGGTTGCCGATCGTGGAGTACTCCCGCGCACCGCCCCAGGGGATGTCGTCGACCGCGGCGAACAGCTTCTGCGCGATGCGGTAGGGATTGGTTTCGTCGCCGACCACGCGCTCGGAGAATGCGCGCATCGCCGGCGAGAACACGATGTGCGGCGCGCGCTCGGAAACGTGCGCAGCCAGCTGCGGGTCGGCGGCGGCATCGATGCGCTGCACGCGCTCGGGGTCGATATGGACGTGACGCGCATGCACCGTGAGGTCGTAGCTCACCCACTCCAGCTGGCCGCCGGTGCTCCAGGCCGCGAACTCGGCATCCGTGAGGTCGGGCACCTGCCGGCGGATCGATTCCCGTGCGGCGGTACCGTCCAGGCTGAAGTCAAGGCGGATCCGCCGCATGCGCTCGCGCTGGAATTCCAGGCCGCGACGCGCGTCGGTCGACAGTCCCTCCGTCGCCAGCAACGCGGCGATGCGCGCTTCGGCGGCAGCGAAATCCCCCTGTTCCACCAGTGCATGGACCTCGGGAGGTGCCGGCGGCGGGAGATCGTCCTGCGCACGCCCGGCCAGCGACAGCAGGCACAGGATGCCTGCCATCACCGCCATTACCGGAATTCCCGGGCGTACCCCGACCTGCAGCATGCTGCCCCCTTGCCGGACCTCTCCCCTGTGGGGCGGTATGTAGCATGGGTGTCACAACCGGTCAATAATTTATTCTTCCGGCCTTGATATTGCGAAAAATCTATTCCATAACTTCCGGACAGAGCGTGCACCTGGCACGCCGGGGATTGCATATGGGCCTTCGGCCGAACCTTCCGCTGCCGGCGCGTGCGCTGTGTATCGCACTGCTGCTGGCCACTGGCGCACTTGCGCATGCCCGTGCGCCCGCGGCCTCCACTCCTGAGCTGGCCACGCCCGCACACGGCATCGTCGGCGTCGCGGACAGGCATCTGGATCCGGAATACTGGGTCCGCAAGGCGGGGGGCCATGCCGACCGCGTGCTCCTGGACCCGGCTGCCATCCGGGCACAGAACGCCCGCCTGCTGGCCGAGGACGACAGCGTTCGCGACATGGCCGCATTCGCCGGCGAGGTCGACGGCACGCAGGTGCGGGCCTGGATCGAGGCGTTGTCGGAGCGCCCCACGGCCGACCGCTATGACATCCACGGCGACCGGGTTGACCCCGCCTTCTTCGACAGCCTCGAGCGCGGGATGGCGCTGGATGCCATCCCGGCCCGCGTGCAGCCGCGGTTCGGTCTGGCAGTGCAACGCGCCGACCTTCGCGCGTTCCCCACCACGCGGCGGATCTTCTCCACCGCAGGCGATGTCGACATCGACCGCCTGCAGGAAAGCGCCCTGTTCCCGGGCGATGCGCTGGCGGTGCTGCACACGACCGCCGACGGCAGCTGGTCGTTCGTGGCCAGTGACCGCTACATGGCCTGGATGGAGACCTCGCGGCTGGCGACCGGTATGCGCGAGCAGATGGCCGGCTACCGCTCCCGCACGCCGTCGCTGCTGGTGACCGGCGCCACCGCGCGCACGGTGTTCAACCCGGTGCGGCCGGACGTGTCCGAACTGCAGCTCGACATGGGCGTACGCGTGCCGTTGCTGGTGGACTGGCCCGCTCGCGAGCAGGTGCATGGCCAGCACCCCGCCTTCGGCCATGTCATCGAATTGCCGGCCCGACGCGACGACGGCAGCCTGGAATTCGTGCCGGCGCTGCTGCCGCGCACCGCCGAGGTATCGGCCGATCCGTTGCCGCTGACCCCGGCCAACCTGATCCGCCAGGGCTTCAGGTTCCTCGGCGAACGCTACGGCTGGGGGCATTCGTTCAATGCCCGCGACTGCAGCGGCTTCGTCTCCGAGATCTACCGCAGCATGGGCGTGCAGCTGCCGCGCAATACCCGCGACCAGGCGGTGAGCCCGGCCCTCGAGAAGACCGTGCTGACCGCCGGCTCCACCCGCGCCGAACGGCTGGCCGCGGTCGCCGACATGCAGGTCGGTGACCTGATCTACATTCCCGGCCACGTGATGATGATGATCGGCCGCGACGACGGCATGACCTACGTGATCCACGACACCTCCGGCACCGGCTACCGCGACGCCGATGGCGACTATGTGCGCATGTCGCTGTCGGGCGTGGTGGTGACCGCGCTCGAGCCGATGATGTCGGGCCGCGACACCGACACCATCGACCGCATCACCAGCATCGTGCGCATCCGCTGAACCCCCAAGGGACCCAATGAAGATCGAAAGGATCGAGCTCGGCCTGCTGCGCGTGCCGCTGAAGACTCCGTTCAAGACCGCTCTGCGCACCATCGACGCGGTGGAGGACGTGGTCGTACGGGTGCATACCGACACGGGCCACATCGGCCATGGCGAAGCCGCACCCACCGCGGTCATCACCGGCGAGACACGGGGTTCGATCATCGCCGCGATCGACCACGTGATCGGCCCGCGCATCACCGGCATGGAGGTCGCCGACCTCAACCGCATCCTGCAGGTGATCCACGGCAGCGCCGAGCGCAACACCAGCGCCAAGGCCGCGGTGGAGATCGCCATCTACGACCTCTGGGCGCAGCTCTACGGTGCGCCGCTGTACCGCATGCTCGGCGGCGGTGACCCGGTGATCACCACCGACATCACCATCAGCGTCGACTACATCGACAAGATGGTCGCCGACTCGCTGGCCGCGATCGATCGCGGCTTCGAATCGCTCAAGATCAAGGTCGGCAAGGAGATCGGTGTCGACATCGAACGCGTCAAGGCGATCTACGCGGCGGTGGAAGGCCGCGCGCGGCTGCGCCTGGACGCCAACCAGGGCTGGAACGCCAAGCAGGCGGTGTGGGCGATCCGCGCACTGGAAGATGCAGGCGTCGAACTGGAGCTGGTCGAGCAGCCGGTGCGCGCACGCGACATCGAGGGCATGCGCTACGTCACCGAACGCGTGCACACGCCGATCATGGCCGACGAGAGCGTGTTCGGCCCCGCCGAGGTGATCGACCTGCTGCGCATGCGCGCCGCCGACATCGTCAACATCAAGCTGATGAAGACCGGCGGCATCTCCAACGCGATCCGGGTCGCGGACATCGCCGCGCTGCACGGGGTGGAGTGCATGATCGGCTGCATGATCGAATCCAGCATCAGCGTGGCCGCGGCGGTGCACCTGGCGGTGGCCAAGGCGGACATCATCCGCAAGGTCGACCTCGACGGTCCTTCGCTTGCGCAGTACGACCCGGTGGATGGCGGGGTGACCTTCAACGAATCGGAGATCTCGATCGGCGATGCACCGGGCCTGGGCATCCGCGAGATCCGCGGCCTGCAGCCCCTGACCGCCTGAGGCCCGACCCATGTCGGCGCTGCTGAAGATCCGCTCCGAGCGCGACCAGATGTCGGCGATCGAGCGGCGCATCGCCGACTTCGTGCTCGACAACGCCCACCTGCTGCGCGACTACTCCTCGCTGCAGCTGGCCAACGCGCTGGAGATCAGCCAGTCCAGCGTGGTGAAGTTCAGCCAGAAGCTCGGCTACAAGGGCTGGCCGGACCTCAAGTTCGCGGTCGGCGAGGACGTGGCCCGCGGCGACGGCAACGGCGCGTCGGATACGCCATCCGCCGCCCCGCCGGCCGGACGCCACGCCGCGCTGGCCGAGGCGCTGTGGCAGGCGAAATCGGCCGCCGAGCAGGAGACGCGCTCGCTCAACCCGCCGGAAACGCTGGACGCGATCGCCGCGACGCTGCGCAACGCGCATACCGTCTACGTGATCGGGCTGGGCGAGGACAGCGTGGGTGCGCGTGCGTTCGCGCTGCGGCTGGTGCAGGCCGGGGTGCTTGCGGTGTACCTCTCGGATCCGGCGCTGATGCCGATCGGGCTGTCGCGCGTGCGTCGCGAGGACGTGCTGGTAGTGCTGTCGGAACATGGCCGCCGCAGCGCGCTGTGCGAGCTTGGGCGCATCTTCGGCGAACGTGCCGGGCGCGTGGTCAGCATCACCCGGCATACCGCCAACCCGCTGCGCACGCTTGCCGACCAGGCGCTGCTGGTGTCGGCGCATGACGACCGCGCGCATGTGGAGCCGCTGCTCTACCAGGCGGCCCTGCAGCACCTTCTCGACCTGCTGTTCCTGCTGTTGTGCGCCGACGGCGACGAACGCATGCCGCTGCTCGACCGCGGCACCGCGCGGATGCGACAGTTGCTCGAATCCTGACCCGCACATGCCGATGACCCGCCAACAGCTGCTGCTTCCCCTGCTCGCCCTCGGTTGCGCACTGCTCACGTCCTGTGGTGGCCGCGCGGCGGAGGACGAGCCCGCGCCGCTGGCCGCGGCCAACCAGCTGGTGCTGGTGGTGACGCCGGACTGGAATGCCACCACGGGTACCTTGCGCAGCTATGAGCGGCTGGCCGACGGCGACTGGCGCGAGGTCGATCGCGCCGCCGACGTCACCGTGGGCCGTAACGGCACCGCCTGGGGCCGCGGCCTGCACCCCCGGCAGCCGGGCGCGATCAAGCAGGAAGGTGACGGCCGCGCGCCGGCCGGTGCATTCGCCATCGGGATCGCGTTCGGTTATCCGGAACAGGTGCGCACCGCGCTCGACTACCGGCCGATGCAGGCATCGCACTGGTGCATCGACGTGCCGGTATCGCCGCACTACAACCGCATCGTCGACAGCCGCGACGTCGGCGCCGACGCGGTCAACGGCTCCACCGAGCCGATGCGCCGCGACGTGCATGCGGATGGCGACCAGCGCTACAAGCTCGGCTTCGTGATCGAGCACAACGTCGACGGCCAACCCGGGGGTGGCAGCTGCATCTTCGCGCACCTGTGGGATGCCCCCGAGGTTCCGACCGCGGGTTGCACCGCGATGGGCGAAGGGCGCATGCGCGAACTGCTGGACTGGCTGGACCCCCAGCTGCGGCCGGTGTTCGTGCTGCTGCCGGCCAGCGAGCATGCGCGCCTGCGCCAGGCCTGGGACCTGCCGGTGCCCGCACCGTGAGGCCGGCAACCCGGCGCGCATCGCCCATCCTGCAGCCGATTCCACCTCCGGGATATCCCGACGCATGACCACGCACGACGCCCCGCCCCGCCGTCCGTTCCGCCTGTCCGCGCCGGCCCGGGTGCTGCTTGGCCTGCTGGCAGGCGCCGCCGTCGGCCTCGCGCTGGCTGCGCGCGATCCTGCCATCGCCGTGCAGGTGGCCGATGCGGTGCAGCCGGTCGGCCGCCTGTGGCTCAACGCCCTGCAGATGACCGTGGTTCCGCTGGTGGTGGCGCTGGTGGTGGTCGGCATCAACTCCGCAAGCGATGCCGCCGCCTCGGGGCGCACCGCGCGGATGGCGATGGTCGTGTTCGCGGTGCTGCTGGTGGCGTCGGGCAGCTTCGCGGCAGTCGCCGCACCCACGTTGCTGTCGCTGATGCCGCGTGCAGACGCCATGGCCGAGACCTTCCGCGCCGCGATCGCTGGACCGGCCACGCTGTCGACCCCGCCGCCGCTCGGCGAGTGGCTGTCGGCGGTCATCCCCAACAATGCGCTGGCCGCTGCGGCGGCCAGCGCGATGCTGCCGCTGGTGGTGTTCGCGATGTTCTTCGGCTTCGCGCTGACCCGGCTCGAGGCCGATCGCCGCGCGCGCATGCTGGAACTGGTGCGTACCGTCGGCGACGCGATGATCGTCATCGTGCGCTGGGTGCTGTGGGCGGCACCCGTTGGCGTGTTCGCGCTGGTGCTGGCGGTATGCGCCCGGGTCGGCCTGAGCGTGCTCGGCGCGCTGGGAACCTATATCGCGGTGCAGTGCCTGCTCTACATCAGCGTCACCATCGCGCTGTACGCGGTCGCGGCGCTTGTGGCCGGCGAGAAGCTGCGGCGGTTCGCAAGTGCGCTGGTGCCGGTGCAGGCGATCGCCGCCAGCACCCAGTCATCGCTCGCCTCGCTGCCGGTGATGATCGACTCCGCGCGCCAGCGCCTCGGTTACCCGCTGGCGGTCACCTCGCTGGTGCTGCCGATGGCGGTCTCGCTGTTCCGCATCACCAGCCCGGTGCAGTACATCGGCGTGGCCTGCTTCATCGCCTGGCTGTACGGCGTCGACCTCACCGCGACGCAACTGGCAACCGCGGTGGGCCTGAGCCTGGTGATCAGCATGGGTGCGGTCGGCCTGCCGGGGCAGGTGAGTTTCATGACCAACAACATGCCGGTCAGCCAGGCGATGGGGCTGCCGGTGGAACCACTGGGCGTACTGCTGGCGGTCGATACGATTCCCGACGTGTTTGCCACCGTCGGCAATACCACCGGCCATGTCACCGCGACCGGCATCGTGTCGCGGCGCACGGGCGCAATACCGGCACCGGGCGAAGGCCCCGCGATCGCCCCTTGAAGACGGCACATTGCGCCCGGATACAGTGGCCTGGATGACCCCGGAGGCCGCGATGGGCGAATACGTGCTCTACCACAACCCGCGCTGTTCGAAATCGCGCGCCGCACTCGCGTTGCTGCAGGCACGCGGCATCGAACCGCGCGTGGTGCAGTACCTCGACACGCCACCCGATGCCGCCACCCTGCACCACGTGGTCGCGGCGCTGGGCAAGCCCGCGCGCGCCCTGCTGCGCACCGGCGAGGAGGAATACGCCGCGCTCGGGCTGGCGGATCCAGGGCTCGACGACGCACGCGTGATCGCCGCGATGGCCGCGCATCCGCGACTGATCGAGCGGCCGATCCTGGTCCGTGGCGAGCGCGCCGTGATCGGGCGCCCGCCGGAGCGGGTGCTGGAACTGTTGGACCGGGTGGATTGAGCGAAGCAGGCCACGGTGACGCACCACCGGCCCGCCACCGACGCCGGATCGTAGAATGCGGGCATGCAGACCCCATCGATCGTTTCCGCCCTGACCATTGCCGGCTCCGATTCCGGTGGCGGTGCCGGTATCCAGGCCGACCTCAAGACCTTTGCCGCGCACGGCGTGCACGGCCTCTCGGCGATTGCGGCGCTGACCGCCCAGCACACCCGCGCAGTGACCGCGGTGCATGCACCTCCGCCGGAATTCCTGCGCGCGCAGATCGACGCCTGCTTCGACGACTTCAACATCGGCGCGATCAAGCTCGGCATGCTCGCCCATGCAGGCCTCATCCATGCCGTGGCCGATGCGCTGGATGCACACGCACCGCCGCACATCGTGCTCGACCCGGTGATGGTGGCGACCTCCGGCGCGCGCCTGCTCGAGTCGGAGGCACTCGATGCACTGCGCACCCGCCTGATCCCACGCGCGACCCTGGTCACGCCCAACCTGCCGGAAGCCGAACTGCTGCTCGGCCATGCCATCTCATCGCGCGAGGCCATGCATTCGGCGGCCGCCGGGCTGCTGGCTCTGGGCGCACGCGCGGTCCTGCTCAAGGGCGGGCATCTCGAGGATGCCGCCGATGACGTCATCGACCTCTACGCCGATGCCGGGGGCGTGCGCGTCCTGCGCCATCCGCGACTGGCCGAAAGCGCGCATGGCACCGGCTGCACGCTGGCATCGGCGGTGGCTGCAAGGCTCTGCACCGGCATGGCGATGGGCGCGGCGGCGGAAGCCGCCACCGACTACGTGCACCGTGCGCTGCGCGGCGGCTACCGCCCCGGCCGCGGCAACGTGCGCGTGCTCGACCATTTCGGGGCGGGCGTGGAATGACGTCAGCGGGGTACGCGACGTGCACGCTCGTGGTCCACTCCGATGACGGGCATCGCAGCGAACTGCTGGCGTGCGTGCCGGATGCACCACGCGCGAGCCTGCTGTGGTTGCCCGCGCTTGGCGTGGCCGCACGCCACTACCTGCCGTTCGCCGAGGCGCTGGCGGCACGCGGCGTGGCGGTGTTGCTGCATGAGTGGCGCGGCCTTGGCAGCAGCAGCCTGCGCGCGGCACGCGACTGCGACTGGAACTACCGCACCCTGCTGTGCACCGACCTCCCCGCCGCCGAGGCCACGGTGGAGGCGACGTTCCCCGGGCTGCCGCGCATCATCGGCGGCCACAGCCTCGGCGGGCAGCTGGCCTGCTGCCGCCTGGCGATTGCCCCACGGTCGGCTCTGCGCCTGTGGCTGGTCGCCAGTGGCGCGCCCTGGTGGCGCGCCTTCCCGGCACCGCGGCGCTTCGTGCTGCCGCTGGTGTACCGCTTCCTGCCGTGGCTGGCCGCACGCCGTGGCGCGCTGCCCGGCCGCACCATCGGCTTCGGCGGCAACGAGGCCCGTGGCCTGGTCGCCGACTGGGCGCGCACCGGGCTGAGCGGGCGCTATGCCGCGACGGGGCTGGACCTTGACCTGGAAGCACGCCTGCGCGAGGTGGACGTCGACGCCACCGCGGTGGTGATGGCCGATGACTGGCTGGGCCCGGAGTCGTCGCTGCGCTTCCTGCTCGACAAGCTGGCCTGCCGCCAACGCGCCCGGGTCACCCATCTCGATGCTGCGGCGCTGGGCACGCGTGCGGATCATTTCGCCTGGATGCGCATGCCTGCGGCGGTGGCGGACGTGCTGGCCACGCCGCCTGACGAACGACCCGGCGCCTCCCCCAGCTGCCCATAGGCCTGCCGCACCAGGTCCGGGCCGTACTTCCGCTCCAGGCGGCGCACGCTGAAATGTCCGTGCGCGGCACGCTGGAAGTGGCGCATGAACAACGTGTTGAGCGTCGCGCCGGTGGCGGCGCCGATCACCGGCACGCTCTGCGCCGCGACCTTGTGGCTGATGCGGATCGAGAACCGCGACGCCACCGTACTCATCAGCTGCACCAGTGCCGGCGCGCCACTGCTCATCAGCCCGTGTGCGGCAACGTACTCGGTCGCCGCGACCACCTGCTGCGCCAGCACCGCGCGCGCGGCGAAGTATCCCGACTCCGCACCATCGTCGGCGGTGCTGCCGCCGCCCATCGTCAGCACCTCGTAGCAGGCCAGCATCGTGTCCGCATCGTCGAGGCGCTCGCCCTCGCTGCGTGCGATCTCGGCTACCGAGCGCAGGATCAGCGTGGTGGTCAGCGGCAGCTCGGCCACCAGCCCGACCAGCCCGAATGCCCCGCCGGCGGCTCCCGTCGCGGCCACCGCGGCGGTGTGCATGCGCTCGCGTGTCGGGCGCGGATGGTGTCCGTCGCCAAGGGTGGCCGTGGCCACGCGCAGCGACTGCCGCAATGCGAGGCGTACCGCGGTGTTGATGGCACGGCTGGCACCGCGTGGAAGCTTGTACGCCAGCAGGTATTCCACGGGCGCGCCAACCAGGTTGGCCAACTGCGCGGCAATGCCGGGGCTTTCGAGCAGTTCGCGGGCCCCGGCCAGCGTGGCGAGGTCATCTGGCGACATCGCGCCGGGTGCGGAGGGAGTCAATGCGTGCATGGTTGGACGATAGCGCGCCCATCCCGCGCCTGCGTGAGCAGCGGATGTCCGGAGACCCGGACGGCCCTGCAAGGACCACGCGCGCACAAAAAAAGAAGCCACCCGTGAGGATGGCTTCTTCGATATGGCGCGCCCGGAAGGATTCGAACCTCCGACCCCCAAGTTCGTAGCCTGGTGCTCTATCCAGCTGAGCTACGGGCGCGTGAGGCGCGGAATTATGACCGTCGTGCCCGATGCCGTCAATGCGTTTTGCGCATCTATCTGCATCGTCATGACGCCCGTTCCACGCTGCGGAAAAACAGCTCCAATCGAGCGGTTCTTCCAGCCGATCCGATGCAAGGATGCACTGGATCGGGCGGAACACATTTCCCTTGCACGGATGCTTCGGGAAATGGCGGAGAGTGAGGGATTCGAACCCTCGATGGAGCTTTTGACCCCATACTCCCTTAGCAGGGGAGCCCCTTCGGCCTCTCGGGCAACTCTCCGATCACCTGGCCGGCACGTTGTCCGTGCGACCCGGGCGGTGAAGGATACCGGTTCGGCCCGGACGCGGCAAACTCAATTTTCGTCCGTGTCGCCTTCCATGCCTTCGGCGCCTTCGCCACGGCGGATGCGCTGGTAGATCTCTTCGCGATGCACCGCAACGTCCTTCGGCGCAGTGATGCCGATGCGCACCTGGTTGCCCTTCACGCCGAGCACGGTCACGGTGACGGAGTCGCCGATCATCAGGGTTTCGCCGACACGCCGGGTCAGAATCAACATGAGTACTTCTCCATGGACTGGCAGGCTTCCCCACCAGCGGCGATCCGGGCGCTCCAGCCCGACCTCGCACTTGCAAATTGGTTACGACAATCCGGCATGATACCGGCCGCCAGCTGAAGGATGAGTAGGTCGGAAGTCACGCCTGGCGCCTATTCCAGGCGCGACGACACCCATGTCTCCACGCCCGCGAGCGCTGCTGCAAGACCCGGGCCATCCTCGCCGCCACCCTGGGCGAGATCCGGGCGGCCACCGCCCTTCCCCCCGGCCTGGCTGGCCACATGTGACAGCAGTTCCCCGGCCTTGATGCGGCCCGCCGCGGCGCCGCTCACGCCTGCCACCAGTGCGGCCTTGCCGCCACTGGTGCCGGCGAGCACGATCACGGCATCGCCCAGCTGCTGCTTGAGCCGGTCCATCGCATCGCGCAGCGCCCTGGCATCGAGCCCTTCGATACGCGCCGCGAGCACCTTGATGCCGCCCACGTCCACCGCGCCGCCGGCCAGATCGGCCGTCGCGCCACTGGCCGCCTTCGCCTTCAGCGATTCGAGCTCGCGTTCGAGCTTCTTCTGGCGTTCGAGCACCGTCCTCAGCTTGTCGGCAACCTCCGCACGGGTGGTGCCGAGCAGGCCGGCGACCTGTTGCAGCTGGTGCTGTTCGGCCGCCACGTGCTCGAGGGCGGCCTGGCCGGTGAGTGCTTCCACGCGACGCACGCCTGCCGACACGCCACCTTCCGACACCAGCTTGAACAGCCCGATCTCGCCGGTGCGCGCCACGTGCGTGCCGCCGCAGAGTTCGACCGAGTCGCCCATCGTCACCACGCGCACGCGTTCGCCGTACTTCTCGCCGAACAGGGCGATGGCGCCGGCGTCGAGTGCCTCCTGCATCTCCATCTCGCGGATGGTCACCGCATGGTCGCCGCGCACCTGTGCGTTGACCTCACGCTCGATCGCGACCAGCTGGTCGGCCGTGAGCGCTTCGAAGTGCGAGAAGTCGAAGCGCAGGCGGTCGGGCGCCACCAGCGAGCCCTTCTGCGCGACGTGTGTCCCCAGCTGGCCGCGCAGCGCCCCATGCAACAGGTGGGTGGCGCTGTGGTTGAGGATGATCGTGCCGCGGCGTGCCGCATCCACCTGGCCGCCCACGCGCTGGCCACGCTCGAGCGCACCGCTCCCGACGCGGCCGATGTGGCCGTGGAACTGGCCGGCGAACTTGCGCGTATCGGTGACCTCGAAGCGCAGGCCGCCCTCGCCTTCCAGCGCGCCGGTATCCCCGACCTGGCCGCCGGATTCGGCATAGAACGGCGTGCGGTCGAGGATCACCACGGCCTCTTCGCCCGCCTCGACGCGCTCGACCGGGCGACCATCGCGCAGCAGGGCGACGACCTCCAGACCGTCGGCCGCCAGCTGCTCGTAGCCCAGGAAGGTGGTCGGCTGGATCCGGGCGACCAGGTCGGCCGGCAGCCCGGTGCCGGACCCGAACTTGCCGGCGGCGCGCGCGGTTTCGCGCTGCCTGGCCATCGCCGCCTCGAACCCCGCGGTATCCACCTGCAGGCCACGTTCGCGCGCGATGTCGGCGGTGAGGTCGAGCGGGAAACCGTAGGTGTCGTACAGGCGGAAGGCGTCCTCGCCCGGAATGGTGCCGCTGCTGCGCGCGGCGACGTCGTCGAAGATGCGCATGCCGGCGTCGAGGGTTTCCGCGAACCGCTCCTCCTCGGCACGCAGGCTACGCTCGACCAGGGTGCGTTGCGCGCGCAGCTCCGGGTAGGCATCACCCATCAGCTGGTCGAGCGTGGCGACCATCGACGCGAAGAACGGCTGGCGCACGCCGAGCATCCAGCCGTGCCGCAGGGCGCGACGGATGATCCGCCGCAGCACGTAGCCGCGACCCTCGTTGGACGGCAGCACGCCGTCGACGATCAGGAAACTGCAGGCGCGGATATGGTCCGCGATGACCCGCAGTGACTTGTTGGAGAGGTCCGGCGTGCCGGTGAGTTCGGACGCCTTGCGGATCAGCGCGTCGAAGACGTCGATCTCGTAGTTGCTGTGCACGCCCTGCAGGATCGCGGCCAGTCGCTCCAGGCCCATGCCGGTATCGACGCACGGCGCCGGGAGCGGCAGCAGCGTGCCGTCGGCCTGGCGGTCGAACTGCATGAACACCAGGTTCCAGATCTCGATGAAGCGGTCGCCGTCCTCGTCGGGCGAGCCGGGCGGACCGCCGGCGATGTGCGCGCCATGGTCGTAGAAGATCTCGGTGCACGGCCCACAGGGTCCGGTGTCGGCCATCTGCCAGAAATTGTCGGAGGCGAACGGCGCGCCCTTGTTGTCTCCGATGCGGATGATGCGGTCTTCGGGCAGGCCGATCACGTCGCGCCAGATGGCGTAGGCCTCGTCATCGGTGTGGTAGACGGTGGCCAGCAGGCGGTCGGGCGCAAGCTTCCAGACCCCGGTCAGCAGCTCCCACGCCCAGGTGATCGCGTCCTTCTTGAAGTAGTCGCCGAACGACCAGTTGCCCAGCATCTCGAAGAAGGTGTGGTGGCGCGCGGTGTAACCGACCTGGTCGAGATCGTTGTGCTTGCCGCCGGCACGCAGGCAGCGCTGGACGTCCGCCGCGCGCACGTAGCTGCGCTTCTCGGCGCCCAGGAACACGTCCTTGAACTGGACCATGCCGGAGTTGGTGAACAGCAGGGTCGGGTCGTTGCCCGGCACCAGCGGGGCCGAGGGCACGATCGTGTGGCCCTTGCCCAGGAAGAATTCGAGGAAATCGGAACGGATATCGGCTGTGGTCTTCATGCGTGCGGGCTGCGGCGTGGGACGGGCACCCTTCCGGCGCCAGCCACAACGCATGCGGCCACGACGAGGAACAGACAACCCGGGGCCGTGAAGGTTAACAGGGCGGCCGGGGGCGATGCAGGCAGGAGGGCTTGGGCCGCGCTATTCCTCGAACTCGAACGCGCTGGCGCGGCGCACCGTGTCCATGTCGAACCCGCGGCGCATCAGGAAATCGGCGGCCTTGCGACGCCGCTTCCACATGGCCTGGCTGTCCTCGTCGGCGGCGGCCGGGAACCGCCGCCGGACCTGTTCGCAGGCCTGCTCGAGCCAGCAGTCGTCGCCGTCATCGGCCAGTGCACGGAAGGCGTCGTCGATCACCGCGGCATCCAGGCCATGGCTTTCGAGTTCGACGCGGATGCGCAGCGGCCCGTAGCCGGCCACCGCGCGGGATCGCGCCAGCAACGCGGCAAAACGCCCGTCGTCCTGCCAGCCTGCCTCGGCCATGCGGTCGACCGCGGCGCGCGCATCCCCAGGCTCGACGCCCCGGGCGGCGAGCTTGCGTTCCAGCTCGCGGCGCGAATGCTCGCGTCGCACCAGCAACGCCAGTGCCCGCTGCGCGGGCGTCTGCTCCCTGCGCGCGCGGGACTTCCTCTCCGGGCGGGCCTCGTCCGCCGACGCCCCGAGGGGATCCTGCACCGACGGCGCCGGATTCCCATACGCGACGCCCTCGGCAGGCGTCGCGGGCGGGCGGCGTGGCCGCCCGGTGTTCACCGCCTGGCCCGCCGGCGCTTCGGCGCGGCGGTCTCTGCGTCAGCGGTGTCTTCCCTGCTCACCGTGGTGCTCCTGGAACTCGCAGGGGCGTCAGTCGTCCTCCGCGGCGTCTTCGGCTTCCTTGCGCGGGATTTCCGCCGGCACGAACTGCGCACGCAGCGCGGTCTCCAGACGCACCGCCACCGCGGGGTTCTCCTTCAGGTACTGGCGCGCGTTCTCCTTGCCCTGGCCGATGCGCTCGCCGTCGTAGCTGTACCAGGCGCCGGCCTTGTCGACGATCTTGGCGTCCACACCCATGTCGATCAGCTCGCCCTCGCGGCTGATGCCTTCGCCGTACAGGATCTCGGTGATGACCTGCTTGAACGGCGGCGCCATCTTGTTCTTGACCACCTTGATGCGGGTCTGGTTGCCGATGATCTCGTCGCCCTTCTTGATCGCGCCGATGCGGCGGATGTCCAGGCGCACCGAGGCATAGAACTTCAGCGCGTTGCCGCCGGTGGTGGTCTCGGGGCTCTGGCCCGGCATCATGATGCCGATCTTCATGCGCAGCTGGTTGATGAAGATCACCAGGGTGTTGGAGCGCTTGATGTTGCCGGTGAGCTTGCGCAGGGCCTGGCTCATCAGGCGCGCCTGCAGGCCGGGCAGCTGGTCACCCATCTCGCCCTCGATCTCGGCCTTGGGCGTCAGCGCCGCGACGGAGTCGACGACCACGATGTCGACCGCGTTGGAACGCACCAGCATGTCGGCGATTTCCAGTGCCTGTTCGCCGGTGTCGGGCTGGCTGAGCAGCAGGTCCTCGACGTTCACGCCCAGCTTGGCGGCATAGACGGGGTCGAGCGCATGCTCGGCGTCGATGAAGGCCGCGGTGCCGCCGTTCTTCTGGCACTCGGCGATCGCCTGCAGGGTCAGCGTGGTCTTGCCCGAGGACTCCGGGCCGTAGATCTCCACCACGCGGCCCTTCGGCAGGCCGCCGATACCCAGCGCGATGTCGAGCATCAGCGAACCGGTCCCGATGACCTCGGTAACCTCCACCGCGCGGTCGCCCATGCGCATCACCGAGCCCTTGCCGAACTGCTTCTCGATCTGGCTGAGGGCGGCGGACAGCGCGCGCTTCTTGTTCTCGTCCATCGTGGTCTCCGGAAAGTGGTATCTGGTTTGAAGAGGATCTGTTGGGACGCAGCCTACGAGGCGGCGGTCGCACGGGCTGCGACCCTGCCCGCCTGCACTGCATGGTCGGGCGACGTGGCCGGCGCCGCGATCGGTCCGCGGCGCTCGCGACTGTCAGGAAACGCCGTGGCCATGGCGCGGACATCGGGCGCTCTACGCGGCATCAGCGGTTGGGCCTCACCAGCCCGCAGTACAGGCCCTCGATGGCGAAGTCCTGGCCGGGCTGCACCTCGATGGGTGCGAAATCGGGATTACGCGGCAGCAGGCGGATGCGGTCCTTGCCGATGCGCAGCAGTTTCACGGTGATCTCGTCGTCGATGCGTGCGACCACGATCTCGCCGGAACGCGCTTGTGGAGTGCGATGCACGCCGATGAGGTCGCCATCGAAGATGCCCTCGTCGCGCATGGAATCGCCCTTCACCTTCAGCAGGTAATCCGGCGCCGGCGAGAAGAGCACGCGGTCCAGGACCACATGGTCTTCGGCAGCCGCGAGCGCCTCGGGCGCTCCGGCGCCGATGGGCAGGCCGGCCGCCACGTGCCCCAGCACGGGCAGCCGCAGCGCCTGCGACGCGATGTCGTCGGCCGGATCCGGGCCGTCCTGGCGCGGCGTGGGTGGGGCGACCAGTAGACGGATCCCCCGCGCCCGCCCCGGGATCCGCTCGATGGCACCCGCGGCCTCGAGCGCCTCGAGGTGATACTGCGCGGCCCGCACGCTGCTGAAGCCCAGCGCCCGGGCGATCTCGGTCTGCGAGGGTGGCATGCCTTCGGCCTCGATGCGCTCGGCGATCAGGGCAAGGACGGCATGCTGGGTGGCGGTGATCATGGTTAGTAGTATTACTACTAACCGGTACCGCGGTCAACGCTGTCGGCCGCTGCGCCAGATGGACAGCACGATCCAGACACCGGTGACCGCGGCGCCGACGAAGCCCAGCACGCCCATCGCCATCAGCCATCGGTTCGGCACCCCGCCCACGCTGTTCATCACGATCGAGGAGCCGATGATCAGCGCCGCGGTGATGACGCCGATGGTCAACCGGTTTGCGGCCGAATTGAGCTGGTCGCCAAACGCCTTGAGCGAGGTGATCTCGATCTGCCCGCGCAACCGCCCATGGCGCGCCGCCTGCATCACCCGGCGCAGGTCGCGCGGGAGGTCGCCGAGCAGGTCCAGGGTGCCGGACACCGTGCGTCGCCCGCGTCGCGCCAGCACCCGCGGCGACCAGCCCTCGAGCATTGCCCTGCGCAGGAACGGCCGCGCCTCGCTGGCCATGTCGAAGTCGGGGTCGAGCTGCCGACCCAGCCCTTCCAGGGTCAGGAAGGCCTTGATCATCAGCGCGAGGTCGGGCGGCAGGGTCAGTGCATGCCTGCGCAGCAGGCCCGCCACGTCGGCCAGCATCGAGGCAATGCGCAGTTCCTTCAGCGGCAGGCCGCGGTACTGGTCGATGAGGGTGCCAACCTCGACCTGCAGCCGGCCCTCGTCCACGCCGCTGGTGCCCTCGGTCCAGTCCAGCAGGATGTCGGTGACCGCCTCGACATCCTGGTCGACCAGGCCGTACAGCAGTTGCGCGACCTGCATACGGCGGCGTTCCGAGACATGGCCGACCATGCCGAAGTCGATGAGGCCGATGCCACCGTTCTCGAGATAGAAGATGTTGCCGGGGTGCGGATCGGCGTGGAACAGGCCGTCCTCGAGCACCATCTTGAGCACGATCGCCGCACCGGTGCGCGCCAGCGCGTGGCGGTCGAGGCCCAGGGCGTCCACGCCGGCAAGGTCGCGCCCCGCCACGCCATCCATGAAGCCCTGCACGTTGAGGCGTTCGGACGTCCACTGCCAGTAGACGCGCGGGATCTCGATGCCGTCGTGCCCGGTGAAGTTGGCGGCGATGCGTTCGGCGTGCCGGCATTCCGCGGCGAAGTCGAGCTCGCCACGCAGCGAGATGGCGAACTGCGCCACCACCTCGCCCGGCCGGTACCGGCGCAGGTCGGGTGCCTGCGCTTCGATGATGTCGGCCAGCCGCGCCAGCAGCCGCAGGTCCGCTTCCACCACTTCGCGGATGCCAGGGCGGCGCACCTTGAGCACCACCGGCGTGCCGTCCTCGAGCCAGGCACGGTGCGCCTGCGCCAGCGATGCCGCTGCCAGCGGGCGTGTGTCGATGCGCGCGAAGACCTCTTCGGGCTCCGCGCCCAGGTCGGCGACCAGCTGCGGGCGGATGGTCTCGAACGGCAGCGCCGGCACCGCGTTCTGCAGTTCGGAGAGCTCGCGGATCCAGTCCGGCGGCAACAGGTCGACACGCGTGGCCAGCACCTGGCCCAGCTTGACGAACGTGGGGCCGAGGTCCTGCAACGCGTGGCGCAGGCGCTCCGGCGGCGACATCCGCGGCTTCTCGTTGGCGTGCTGACGGTGCAGCAGGCGACCGGCACGTTCGAGCGCACCCGCCAGGCCGATGCGCTGGACCACGTCGCCGAAACCGTAGCGCACCAGCACCACGGCGATCTCCTGCAGGCGACCGAGATCGCGCACTGTGCCGAGGGTCTCCCACATCAGACGCGGCCTCCGGCCATCCGCGCGATCCTCACAGCGCCTCCAGCCCGTGCAGCGCCGCGGCAACGGTCTGCCGTCGTACCGCGTCGCGGTTGCCGTCGAAGTGGAACAGTTCCGCGCGCGGATAGCCGCCACGACGCTTCCAGGCGATCCACACCGTGCCCACGGGCTTGTCGTCGGTGCTGCCGCCCGGGCCTGCAATGCCGGTGACCGCGACCGCCAACGTCGCACCCGAATGCACCAGGCCGCCGGCCACCATTTCCAGCACGGTCTCACGGCTCACCGCTCCGTGCTCTTCCAGCGTCTGCGGGCGCACGCCCAGCAGCGCCTGCTTGGCCTCGTAGCTGTAGACGGCCATCCCGCAATCGAACCAGGCCGAGGAGCCGGCGATGTCGGTCACCACCTTGGCGATCCAGCCACCGGTGCAGCTCTCGGCAGTGACCAGGGTGTCGTGCATGGACAGCAGGCGCTCGCCGGTGGCAGTAGCCATTGCCTGCAGTTCGGCGTCGGAGGGGACGGACATCGCGGATCCGGGTTCAGCGGGGAGGCCTGTTGTAAACCATCCGCCGGGCGAAGTCTTTCCACGGCTGCTGCGTGGCCGATGCGGCTGCCGGCACCGGAAACAGGAAGGCCCGCCACAGGGCGGGCCTTCCACAGCAGCACGGTTGGATCAGTAGCGCATGCGCAGGGTCATGCCATAGGTGCGTGGCGCGCCAAGGAAGGCATTCCACGAACCGGCCTGGATCGGCGCATCGATGCCGACCTGCTTGTAGGTCTCGTCGGTGAGGTTCTGGCCCCAGAACTCCAGCATCCAGCGCTGGTCCTGGCGACCGAACCCGACCCGGGCATTGACCAGCGCATAGCCGTCCTGCAGCTTCTGCGGGTCAAGGTCGGAGCCGGTGTTGTATTCCGACATGTACTTGGCGCCGATGTTGAAGCGGCCCTGCAGGTTGGAACCGATGTCCCAGTCGTAGGTCACCGATGCGTTGCCCGACCACTTCGGCGCGAAGCTCATCTGGTTGCCCGGCAACTCCACCAGTTCCGGATCGGGGAGCAGGTCGTTGCCGTACTTGGTGTCGGCGTAGGTCAGGCCGCCCTGCACCATCAGCCCGCTGATGGCGGGTTGCCACAGCACCTCGGCCTCGATGCCGGTCGAGGTCACCTTCGGGATCGAGCGCACCACGAACGCGGTGCCGAGGAAGCTGTTGAGCTGGAAGTCCTCGTATTCCTGGTGGAACAGCGCGGTGTTGAACACCAGGTTGCCGTCGGCCCAGGCGGTCTTGAGGCCCAGCTCGTAGCTGTCGACGAACTCGCCCGGGAACGAGGTGTCGTCCACCGGCGTGATGCCGCCGACGCCCGACGAGAGCCCGTTGGAGGACTGCACGCGGTCGAGGTTGAAACCGCCGGCCTTGTAACCGCGCGCGGCCGAGACGTAGCCCATCACGTCGTCGGAGAAGTCGTAGGCGACCTTGACCGTGCCCGACCACTCCTTCTCGGTGCGCTCCTGCCAGGTGCTGCGGCCGTTGTGCTGCACGTTGGCCCACGGCAGGCACATGAAACCGGCCACCTGCGGCGCGATCGCCGGCACCAGCTGCGACAGCAACTGCTGCTGCAGTTGCGGCGGCAGGCTGGCGAAGCCGTTGATGCGCTGTGCCAGCGCGCCGCCCACCCGCGCGGCGGGATTGGACAGCGCCGCACCGCAGGCCAGGCTGCCGTTCGGATTGGAGAAGTCCGACTGCAGGGTCTTCTTTTCGCGGGTATAGCGCAGGCCCACGGTGACATCGAGCTCGTCGTTGATGTGGATGGTGTTGTTGGTGAACAACGCCGCGCTCTTGGCGTTCTGCTCGTAGCGGTCCAGCGCGCCCACGCCGGTGTAGTTGGTGCCGAACGGGCGGCCGCTGACCTGCGACAGGAAGGTCGCCGGGTTGGCCGTGTTGACCGTCAGCCCGAGCGGCGCCAGCTGCTGTGCCAGCCCGCCCAGCACCTGGCTGCCGATCAGGGTCGACAGGTAGGGCTCGTAGGCCGCGCCCATGTAGTAGGAATCGTTGCGCGCCAGGTCCTCGTCGGAATAGAACAGGCCGACCATCCAGTCGACGCGGTCGCTGGAGCCGGTCAACCGCAGTTCCTGGCTGAAGTTCTCGAACGCCGCCAGCGACGCATCCTCCTGGGGCGGGCGGTACATGATGTCGGCGCCGCTGTAGTCGAAGTCGATGCTGGTGATCGCATCCCAGTTGCGCAACGCGGTGATCGAGGTCAGCACCGCCTCGTTGGCCCAGGGCGAGGTCCAGTTGACCTCCATCGACACGCCCTTGTCCTTGATGTCCTGCTCGGTGGTGCGGTTGGCATAGGACAGCCGGCGATCGATATCCGGCACGGGGATGATGCCCTGCCCGCCCGGCGTCAACGCATCGATGATCGCCGCGGTCGGCCCGCGGTGGGTGGTGACGGTGACGCAGCAGTTCTCCTCGCGGCTGGTGTAGTCGGCGATGAAGTTGATGTCGAGCGCGTCGCTGGGCTCGAGCAGCAGCTGGCCACGCAGCGAATGATAGTTCTGGTCGCCGTCGTCGGTTTCGCGCCGCGGGCCGCCGGCGGTGTTGACGTCGTCGACGCCGTCGCGCGCGCGCTTGGTGGCGTAGATGCGGAACGCGGCGTTGTCGTTGAGCGCGTCGTTGTACGAACCGGCCACGCCGACCAGGCCGTAGTTGCCCACGGTGACCTCGCCTTCCACGGCCTGGGCGTAGCTCGGGCGGCGGGTGATCACGTTGATGACGCCGGCCGAGGTGTTCTTGCCGAATACCGTGCCCTGCGGGCCCTTCAGCACCTCGATGCGCTCCATCTCGCCGAGGTCGCCGAAGCCGACGCTGTTGCGCGCGCGGTAGACGCCATCGATCACCACGCCCACCGACGATTCCAGGCCGGGGTTGTCGCCCACGGTGCCGATGCCGCGGATGCGCGCGGTGGTCTGGGCGGCGGACTGGGTGCTGGTCACGGTCAGCCCGGGCACCAGCACCTGCATGTCCTTGATGTCGCGCACGCCGGTGTCCTGCAGCAGCTGTTCGGGCAGTACGTTGACCACGATCGGCACGTCCTGCAGCGCTTCCTCGCGTTTCTGCGCGGTCACGGTGATGGTCGACAGCGTGGTGGGCCGCTCCTGGTCGGCGGACGCGGCACCGGCGGGTTGCGACTGGGCGGCCGCCGGGAAGGCCGGCGCGGCAAGGGTGGCGATGAAGATCGCGCTGGCGAGCGCATGGCGTTGCGGATGGCCTGAGACCATGGGTGTCCCCCTACGGATGGATGTCGTTGCGACTTCAACCTCGGCGCGAGCGCCGCCATGGATGACATGGCGGAACGCACCGGGCCGGCGTGGGGGGACGGGCCCGGTGCTGCGGATCTGCAGCCTTGGCGGGACGCTATCACACTCCGCAGGCGCCGGTATGCACACTTTCCGTCGCCGCGTTCATGCCCCCGGATGCAGCCCCGGGGGACAATCGCGGGATGGATGACCTGACCCCCGCACCCGCCTCGCAGACCGCCGTCGAAACCCCTGCCGACGGCCAGCGCAGGGAGGAATGGCAGCGCCGGCTCACTGCCGTGCAGGCACCCACGCGCGCGTTGCTGGCAGCGGTGGTGGATGCAGGCGGGCCCGAGCTTGCCGACCATTTCTACGGCGGGATGCTCGCCGACCCGCGTGCCGCGCGGTTCCTCGATCCCGACCAGGTCCGCGAGCGCCTCAAGCCCACGCTGCGCCGCTGGCTGGCCCAACTGCTGTCGGCGGCGCCGGAGGACGCGGACACCCTGCAGGCGGTGCAGGAACACGTCGGCCATGTGCATGCCCGCATCGGCATCCCGGTCGACCTGGTCAGCCGCGGCGCGCGCATGGTCAAGGACCGGCTGCATCGCGGCATCCGCACCATGGCCGCGGATCACACGCTGGCACTGGATGCGATCGTTGCCGCCGATGCGTTGATCGACACCGCGCTGGAAGCAATGACCCGTGCCTACACGCGTTCGCGCGAAGCCGCGCGCGACCTCGACGGATCGTTCCGGCTGTTCTCGCTGATCCAGAACGTCGGCACCGAACGCGAGCGCCAGCGTGCATTGCTGCTGGCCTGGGAGAACACGCTGCTGTACGCGCTCACCGCCGACGACCCCGGCCCGGCGCAGCCGCTGCTGATCTCGCGGTCCGAATTCGGCCTGTGGTTCCTGCACAAGGGCCTGGCGAGCTTCGGCGACACCGCCGAAACACGCGAGGTCAACCAGCTGGCCGAGCGCATCGACACCGCGCTGCGCGAACGCCTGCCTGCCGCCACCGACACCGCCGCGCGCCGTGCGCTGCTCGACGAGGTCCGCGGCTGGGCGGATGCGATCCGCAGCCTGGTCGGCATCATGTTCGAGGGCATCGGCGACCTCGAGTCCGGTCGCGACGCACTCACCCGCCTGCTCAACCGGCGCTTCCTGCCGACCATCCTGCGCCGCGAGGTCGCGCTGCAGGCCAATACCGGCCGCCAGTTCGCGGTGCTGATGCTCGACCTCGACCACTTCAAGTCGATCAACGACCGCCATGGCCACGAGGCCGGCGACCGTGCACTGCAGCACGTCGCCGCGCTGCTGGTCGAGAACACCCGCGGCAGCGATTACCTGTTCCGCTATGGCGGCGAGGAGTTCGTGATCGTGCTCGGCTCGGTCAGCCGGGCCGAGGCGGTCGCCATCGCCGAAGGCCTGCGCGCGGCGATCGCCTCTTCGCCACTGGTGCTGGCCGACGCCACCCGCCTGCCGCTGTCGGCCAGCATCGGGGTGGCGATCCAGGACGACCATCCGGACTACGAACGCGTGCTGGCACGCGCCGACGCGGCGATGTACCAGGCCAAGCGCGGCGGCCGCGACCGCGTGGTGGTGGCAGGTCATTCGATGCCCGACGCCCCGGACCAGCTGGCGCTGCGCCGCTAGGCCCGGATGGCCAGGGACCACCTGTAGCGGCACGGGGGATACCACGGGGTGGGAACACTGCACCGCATTGACGTCTGCTGTAGTCAAGTGCGGTGCAACGTGCCGGCCGCTGCCCGGCCTTCCCCGTGGATCCCAGATGAGTCGTGCCACCCGCATTCGCGCCTGCTACGTCCCACCTTCGCAGCTGTACCCGCTGGCCGGGATGGCCACCGTCTTCGAGCGATGCGCCGCACTCGGCTTCTCCCACGTCGACCTCCCCTCGCCGTTCGCCGACGGCGATGACCCCGGCACCGCACGGCTTGGCGATCCCGCACGCTGCGGCCGACCCCGCGCCAATGGCCCTGCATCCGCATCCACTGGCTCCCGGGCTGTTCCAGGGCGAGCCCGTGCACGACGGCGCATACGAACTGCTGGTCCACTGGCCCGACGGCAGCAAGCAGCGCAGCGCCGACCCGTACGCGTTCGGACCGATCCTCGGTGACCTCGACCTGCATCTGATCGGCGAAGGCCGCCATCTGCGGCTCGGCGATGCCTTGGGTGCGCACGCCACGCGCATCGATGGCGTCGATGGCGTGCGCTTTGCCGTGTGGGCGCCCAATGCCGCGCGGGTGGCCGTGGTCGGCGATTTCAACGGCCGGGACGGGCGGCGCCACGGGATGCGGTTGCGCCCGGACGCCGGGGTCTGGGAGATCTTCATTCCCGGCGTCGGCCCCGGCGCGCGCTACAAGTACGAGCTGCTGGCCACCGATGGCACCCTGCTGCGGCTCAAGGCCGACGCGGTGGCCCGTGCCAGCGAATGCCCGCCACTGACGGCATCCGTGGTGCCCACCGCCGACGTCTTCAGCTGGTCCGACGACGACTGGATGGCCGAACGCGCACAGCGCAACCACGCCACGGCGCCGATGAGCATCTACGAGGTGCACGCCGCCTCGTGGATACGCGACGCGGATGGCAACGCGCTCGACTGGGGCGCTCTGGCCGATCGGCTGGTTCCGTACGTCGCGTCGATGGGATTCACCCATGTCGAACTGCTGCCGATCACCGAGCATCCGTTCGGCGGCTCCTGGGGCTACCAGCCGCTGGGACTGTTCACCCCCACCGGCCGCCACGGCGCGCCGGATGGCTTCGCGCGCTTCGTCGACCGCTGCCACCGCGAGGGCATCGGCGTGCTGCTGGACTGGGTGCCGGCGCACTTCCCCTCCGACGCCCACGGCCTTGCGCGCTTCGACGGCACCGCCCTGTACGAACACGCAGACCCGCGCGAGGGCTTCCACAAGGACTGGAACACGCTGATCTACAACCACGGCCGCAACGAGGTCAGCGGCTTCCTGATCGCAAGCGCGCTCGAGTGGCTGCGGCGCTACCACGTCGACGGCCTGCGCGTGGACGCGGTGGCATCGATGCTCTACCGCGACTACAGCCGCGAGCCCGGGGAATGGATCCGCAATGTCCACGGCGGCCGGGAGAACTACGAGAGCGTGGCGTTCCTGCGCCGCCTCAACGACGTGGTCGCCGCACACTGCCCGGGGGCGCTGGTCATCGCCGAGGAGTCGACCGCGTGGCCGGGCGTGAGCGCGCCTGTCCAGCAGGGCGGGCTGGGCTTCAGCCACAAATGGAACGTGGGCTGGATGCACGACACGCTCGCCTACATGGCGGAGGATCCGCTGCACCGGCGTTACCACCACCACAAGCTGACCTTCGGGATGGTGTACGCCTATTCCGAGCGCTTCGTGCTGCCGATCTCCCACGACGAGGTGGTGCATGGGAAGGGCTCGCTGCTGGGGAGGATGCCTGGCGACCGCTGGCAGAAACTCGCCAACCTGCGGGCGTATCTCGCGTTCATGTGGGCGCATCCCGGCAGGAAGCTGCTGTTCATGGGCTGCGAGATCGCGCAGGAGCGCGAGTGGAACCACGATGGCCAGGTCGACTGGCAGCTGCTCGACGACGCACCGCATCGCGGCGTACAGCAGCTGGTGCGCGACCTCAACCGGCTGCACGCCACGCTCCCCGCGCTGCATGCGCGCGACGACGAACCGGCGGGCTTCCAGTGGCTGGTGGGCGACGATGCGGCCAACAGCGTGTTCGCCTTCCTGCGCCGCGGCCACGGTGACGACGCCCCGGTCCTGGTCATCCTCAACATGACCCCGCTGCGCCACGGCGCATACCGGGTGGGCGTCCCCGCCGGCGGCTACTGGCGCGAGCTGCTCAATACCGACGCGGGCGTCTACGGCGGCTCCGGTGCCGGCAACCTGGGCGGGATCCATGCCGAGGCACAGCCCGCGCACGGCGAGGCGTTCCGCCTGACCGTCGCGCTGCCGCCGCTGTCCGCGCTGTTCTTCACCCCGGACGCCCGGCAGGGCTGACCGCGCGCACCGGTGGCCCCGGTGCGCGCGATACACTGGGCAGCGGCCCACGCGCCTGCCTGCCCCGTTGGAACCTGTCGAGTTGAGCGTACATACCGCGTCTCCCGCCGAGACCGCCCAGAGCCAGCACACACCCCTGATGCGGCAGTTCTTCGCCGCCAAGGCCGAGCACCCCGATGTGCTGCTGTTCTTCCGGATGGGCGATTTCTACGAGCTGTTCTACGACGATGCGCGAAAGGCCGCGCGCCTGCTCGACATCACCCTGACCCAGCGTGGCAGTTCCGGCGGCGCGCCGATCCCGATGGCCGGCGTGCCGCACCATTCGGCCGAAGGCTACCTGGCGCGGCTCGTGGCGCTGGGCGAATCGGTCGCCATCTGCGAACAGATCGGTGATCCCGCACAGGCCAAGGGACTGGTCGAGCGCAAGGTGGTGCGTATCGTCACCCCGGGCACGGTGACCGACGAGGCCCTGCTCGACGAACGCCGCGACACGCTGCTGCTGGCGATCGCCCGCGGGGGCACTTCATCCAGAGGCGGCGGCTATGGCCTCGCGTGGGCGGACCTTGCCGGCGGCCGCTTCCTGGTCAACGAGGTCGCCAACGAGGATCAGCTGGAGGCCGAGCTCGCGCGCCTGGATCCGGCGGAAGTGCTGCTGCCCGACGAGGATGGGTGGCCGGCGTTCTTCGCCGAGCGCCGTGGCCTGCGCCGCCGCGCTCCGTGGCTGTTCGATGCCGACAGTTGTCGGCGCCAGCTGCTGCGCTTCTTTGGCCTGCACGATCTCTCCGGCTTCGGCATGGAGGACCGCCCGCTCGCCACCGCCGCCGCGGGGGCACTGCTGGGCTATGTCGAAGAGACGCAGAAGCAGCGCCTGCCGCACCTGACCTCGATCGCGGTGGAAACCAGCGACGGCGCGATCGCGATGAACGCCGCCACCCGCCGGCATCTCGAGCTCGACAGCCGCATCGACGGCGACGCGCGGCACACCCTGCTGGGCGTGCTCGACAGCTCGGTGACGCCGATGGGCGGCCGCCTGCTGCGGCGCTGGCTGCATCGCCCGCTGCGCGACCGCGGCGTACTCGACCAGCGGCTGCATGCGGTCGATACGCTGATCACGCGCGGTGCCGACGCCGACATCCGCGAGCGCTTCCGCGCCCTCGGTGACCTCGAGCGCATTCTCTCGCGCATCGCCCTGCGCTCGGCCCGGCCGCGTGACCTGTCCACGCTGCGCGATGGCCTGGCGATGTTGCCGGGGCTGCGTACGCTGCTGGCCACGCTCGACTCCCCACGCCTGCAGGCACTGGCCGATTCGCTTGGCGAGCACGAGGCCGAGGCCCATCTGCTGGCCAGCGCGGTGATCGAGCAACCACCGGTGCTGGCCCGCGACGGCGGCGTGTTCGCCGATGGCTACGATGCCGAGCTCGACGAGCTGCGCGCACTGTCGGCCAATGCCGATGGCTTCCTGGTCGACCTCGAGGCGCGCGAACGCGAGGCCAGCGGCATCCCGACGCTCAAGCTCGGCTACAACCGCGTGCACGGCTACTACATCGAGATCAGCAAGGCGCAGGCCGGCAAGGCGCCGGTGCACTACACGCGCCGGCAGACCCTGACCAATGCCGAGCGCTACATCACCGAGGAACTGAAGGCCTTCGAGGACAAGGTGCTGTCGGCGCGCGAGCGTGCGCTGGCGCGCGAGCGGCTGCTGTACGAACAGCTGCTGGATGCCCTCAACGGGCGCCTCGAACCGTTGCGTCGTTGCGCCGCCGCGCTGGCCGAGCTCGACGTGCTGGCCTGCTTCGCCGAACGCGCGCAGGCGCTGGACTGGTCACGCCCGGAACTCGAGTCCGCACCCTGCCTGAAGATCGAGCGCGGCCGCCACCCGGTGGTGGAAGCGGTGCGCGACGAGCCGTTCGAGCCCAACGACCTGGTGCTCGACCCGGACCGCCGCATGCTGGTGATCACCGGCCCCAACATGGGCGGCAAGAGCACCTACATGCGGCAGAACGCGCTGATCGTGCTGCTGGCGCATATCGGCAGCTTCGTGCCGGCGACGCGTGCGGTGATCGGCCCGATCGACCGCATCCTCACCCGCATCGGCGCCGGCGACGACCTGGCCCGCGGCCAGTCGACCTTCATGGTCGAGATGAGCGAGACCAGCTACATCCTCCACCACGCCACCGCGCAGTCGCTGGTGCTGATGGACGAGATCGGCCGCGGCACCTCGACCTACGATGGCCTTGCCCTGGCCGACGCGGTGGCGCGGCACCTGGCCACGGTCAACCGCAGCTACGTGCTGTTCGCCACCCACTACTTCGAACTCACCGCCCTGGCTGGCGAGTCCGCCAGCGGCATCGACAACGTGCACCTGGACGCGGTCGAGCACACCGACAGGAACGGGGGCGACAGCCTGGTGTTCATGCATGCGGTCAAGGAAGGCGCGGCGAACCGCAGCTTCGGCCTGCAGGTGGCGGCCCTTGCTGGACTGCCGCGGGAAACGCTGCAGCAGGCGCGCCGCCGGCTGGCCGAACTCGAACAGCGCAGTGGCGACAGCCAGGCGGCGGCGATGTCACCGCCGGCGCTGGATGCACCACGCCAGTTCGGGCTGTTCGCGGCTGCGCCCTCCGCCGCGCTCGACGCATTGACCGCGCTCGACCCGGACGAGCTGACGCCGAAGCAGGCGCTGGAAGCGCTGTACCGGCTGAAGTCGCTGATATAGGGCTCTCCGACGCCGGCATCCTGCGGGATGACCCCGCATCGCGGTGGCGGCGCTGGCGACGGCTCGTGCGTGGTACACGCGCGCACGTTGCCCGCACCCAGGGCAGGCGCCCTGCCCTGGAACTCAGCGCCGGGGATCGACCAGCTCGCGCCCACGCGCTTCGCGTGCGGCCGCCTCGCGCTCGCGCAGCAGCGCGGCGTCGCGTCGCGCATCCGCTTCACGCAGGCGCGAGGCTGCGAGTTCGGACTCCCTCGCCTGCGGCGCGGCACCAAGCGCCTGCAAGCGCTGCTCGTGCTGGCGATCAGATTCGATCACGCGACGGCGGGTATCGAGCCGGTCCTGTGCCTGGCGCACCCGCGGATCGGTGAGCACCGGGCGCACATGGGCGGGCGGCGGTGTCTGCAGCGGGGTGCCCTGCACCTGCCGCGGCATCGGCTCCGGCGCGCGCACCTGTGCCTGCGCGACCGACCACGCGCCGGAACCAAGGACCAGCGCGGCAATGGCACGCCGCGTGAAACAGAACATCTGGATGAGCATGGACATATGGTCACCCTACGCCCGCATCCTCCGCCGGCGCCTGAACCCCGGCAACGGGATCCGGATACGTCCGGGACATCGACGCCGGAGCCGTCCCGCAGCTTCGATCAGCTGGCGTCGATGTCACCCAGCGCACGGATCAGCCGGCGGGCGCGCTTGTCCGGCCGCGTCTCCGGTGCACTGTAGCCGGCACGCTCGGCACGCAATGCGGCCAGCCGGGCCTCGCGCGCCTGGCGGGACGCTTCTGACTCGCTGTAGAGCAGTCGCGCGATGCTGGCCGGCCCGCGCGTGTCCGACAGCCCCATGACCTCGATCTCGAAGGTTTCCTCGCCACGCTCGACGCGCAGCGCGTCACCCACCCGCACCGCGCGGGAGGGCTTGGGCCGCTCGCCGCCGACGGCGACCTTGCCGTTCTCCACCGCCTGGCGGGCGATGCTGCGGGTCTTGAAGAACCGCGCCGCCCACAGCCACAGGTCCAGCCGCACGCTGGACAGGCCATCGACAACCAAGGGCATCGAGCTCGCTTTCGACATCATCGGTCAGCAGGCTCCAGCCCGCGCGTGGTCAAGGCCGGTGGCAGGGCGACGGTCATCCGGGGTGGGGAAGCGGTCATCAATGGCAGCAACGCAACAGGGCACGTGCGGGCGACTGGAAGCATGATCTTCTCCATTCGGGCCGGGCCGATCCCATGCGCGGTGGCAGCGACGCCGGGTCGTTGGCCACCAACGCAAACGGCCACCCCGAGGTGGCCGTCGTGCGCGAACCGCGGGCCGGCTTACTCGGCTGCGGCAGCAGCTGCTGCGGCCTCGGCCTTGGCAGCTTCCGCAGCCTGCGCGGCTGCGGCGAGGTCGGCGGCGGCCTTGGCGTTCTTGGCCTTGGCGCCGGCGGACAGGTCTTCCTTGATGCGCGCCTTCTTGCCTTCCAGGCCACGCAGGTAGTACAGCTTGCCGGCGCGGACCTTGCCGCGGCGCTTCACTTCCAGCGATTCGATCGACGGGCTGTGCGACTGGAACACGCGCTCGACGCCGAAGCCGTGCGAGATCTTGCGCACGGTGAACGCGGAATTGAGGCCGGCGTTCTTGATGCCGATGACCACGCCCTCGTAGGCCTGCACGCGCTCGCGGTTGCCTTCCTTGACCTTGACGTTGACGACGACGGTGTCGCCCGGGCCGAATTCCGGAAGGGTGCGCTGCGCCTGGTCTTTCTCGAAGTCCTGCAGCAGGGTGTTCAGGGAGGGCTTGGTGGTCATGTTCTTGGCCTGTTGGAGTCGTTGTAGGCGTGGTGCACGTGGACGCACGCTCTGGCTGGGTAAAACTAGCCGGGCATTGTAACCGCAAGCGGGCGGCCGATGCCAGCCTGGCTCAGGTTTCCGCCTCACCGGTACCGGAACCGGCCCGGTATTCCGCCAGCAGGCGCCGGTCGCCCGCGGACAGCCTGCCCTCGTCGAGCAGGTCGGGCCGCCGGTCCAGCGTGCGGCCGAGGGCCTGCATCCTGCGCCAGCGCGTGATCGCGGCATGGTTGCCGCCCATCAGCACCTCCGGCACGTCGCCCAGCGCATGGCGCGGCGGGCGGGTGTAGTGCGGGCAGTCGAGCAGCACGCCACCGTCGATCCCGGGGTCGGGCTCGAAGCTGTCCTGGACCGCGGAATCCGCATCGTTGAGCACGCCCTCGCGCAGGCGCGCCACCGCATCCACCAGCACGGCCGCCGGCAGTTCGCCTCCGGACAGCACGTAATCACCGATCGACAGCTCCTCGTCGACCTCGGCGGCGATCAGCCGCTCGTCCACGCCCTCGTAGCGGCCGCACAGGAGGATCATCCGCGGCAACGCGGCGAGCTCGCGCACCCGCGCCTGGTCGAGCAGCCGGCCCTGCGGGCTCATGTAGACGACATGCGCGGGCTGCGGATCGGCCTCGCGCGCGGCGGCGATCGCCGCACGCAACGGGTCCACCAGCATCACCATGCCCGGCCCGCCGCCGAATGGGCGGTCATCGACGCGGCGGTAGTTGCCCTCGGCGTAATCACGCGGGTTCCAGCCGTGCATCGACAGCAGGCCGCGCTCCCGCGCGCGCCCGACCACGCCGAAGCCGGCACAGGCATCGACGAACTCGGGAAACAGGCTGATGACGTCGATGCGCATGGGGTAACGGGCTCGGGGCCGGACTGCGGGATCGAGCACGATACCAAGGCGGTCAAAGGGTGCCGCGGGCGATGCGACTCGAGGCGCAGCCGTGGGGCTGCGGCCCGCGATCAGAACTCCGGATCCCAGTCGACCAGGATGGTGCCGGCGTCCATGTCGATCCCGACCACGTAATCCGGCCGCACGAACGGCACCATGCGCTCGCGGGCATCGTCGCGCACCACCAGCACGTCGTTGGCGCCAGTAGAGAACACGAACGCCACCGTGCCGAAGTCGACGCCTTCGACATTGCGCACGCGCATGCCCTCGAGATCGACCCAGTAGAACTCGTCCGCACTGGGCGGCGGCAGCGCGCTGCGCGGCACCCAGATTTCGGTGCCACGCATGGCGTCGGCACCTTCGCGATCCTCGACGCCGGGCAGCGTGGCCACCACGCCCTTCGGGCCAGGACGGCCGCGTGCCCCTTCCACCACCCGCTCGCGGCCCTGCGCATCACGCAGGGTCCAGGGCTGGTAGCGGAACAGCTCGGTCTCGGGATCGGTGAAGGATTCCACGCGCAACTCGCCACGCACGCCGAAGGCGCCGTGGATCCTGCCAAGCAGGATGCGACGTGTGGGGTCGGTCATCGTCGTACGAAAAAAGGCCGCGCCGTGCGGCGCGGCCGTCAGGTTCAGGCGGCGGCCGGCTCGGCCTTGCCCGCTTCCTTGTACAGCGCGCGGACCTTGTCGGTCATCTGCGCGCCCTGCTTCACCCAATGGTCGACGCGGGCGGTGTCGAGGACGACGCGCTGTTCGGCACCCTGTGCCACCGGGTTGTAGTACCCCACGCGCTCGATGTTGCGGCCGTCGCGGGCGCTGCGCGAGTCGGTGACGATGATGTGGTAGAAGGGGCGCTTCTTCGCGCCGCCACGGGTGAGGCGGATCTTGACCATGGTGATTTCCGTGTTGCCCAGTCGCCAGGATGGCGAGGTAAGCCGGCAATTCTAGCGGAAGTCTGGCCAGCACGCGACACCCCCTGCCGGCCGATCGCTCAGAACGCTTCCCAGCGGTCGCTCGCCAGCAGCGCACGCAGCTTCTTCGCGATCCCGGGGTCGCCTGGAAACGCATGCCCGTCGATCGCCGCGACCTCCTGGATGCCGCGCGAATTGACCGCTAACGCGGCCCGTTGCCCGGCCAGGTCGCCCAGTCCCACCGGCGCCCGGCGCTCGGCGATTCCCGCCCCGGGCAGCGCCATGTGCAGTCGCCAGGAGGTCACGCCCGCCAGCGCCGGCGCCATCGGCCAGGTGAGGACGGATCCGTCCCAGAACGCGATGTTCCAGAACGTGCCCTCGGCGATGTGCCCGTCGCCCGACACCAGCAGCGCATCGTCGAAGCCCGCTGCCATGGCGGCAGCGCGTGCCCGCAGCTGGGGACCGGTTGCGAGATGCTTCACGTCCGGCCACGCGCGGAGTCCGCGGTGGCTGCGCAACCTCAGGGCGGACGCCGGGACCTCGCGTGGCGCCTCCACTTCGATGTCCACCCGCTGCGCGGGTGGCACCACGCCCGGCCTCTGCAGGTGTGCGCACTCGAATGGCGGGCTGAAGACGCTGCCGTCGCCCGGACCGGCATCGGCCGGCTCCGGCCGGACCAGGACGCGGAGGGTGCAGTCCCTGCCCGCCCGACCCGCTTCGGCCAGCCCGCGCCGGACAACCGACCGAAGCCCGCGCCTGCCGGGCCCGCCCCCATACATCTCCCGTGAGGCGTTGCGCAGGCGCAGGAGGTGCAGGTCCCTGCCCTGCACCAGGCCACCACGGACCTGGAGCGTGGTGAAGTGGCCGGCAGCCTTCGGATCATCCGGCGCCTGCCCGGCGTCGCCCCCGTGCGGTGAGACGCAGGCGCCCATGCGACGGCCCCGGCTCAGCGGAACGGCATGCCGCCGCGGCCGCCCATCATGCCCTGCAGGCCGCGCATCATGCCCTTCATGCCGCCGCGGGACATCTTCGACATCATCTTTTCCATCTGCTGGTACTGCTTGATCAGCTTGTTGACGTCGGAGGGATGTGTGCCCGAGCCGGCGGCGATGCGGGCGCGGCGCGAACCGTTGAGCAGCGCCGGGTTGCGGCGCTCCTTCCTGGTCATCGAATTGATGATCGCGATCATCCGCGGCACTTCCTTGCCGGTGACCTGGTTCTTGACGCTGTCGGGGATCTTGCCCATGCCCGGCAGCTTGTCCATCAGGCCGTGGATGCCGCCCATGCCCTGCATCTGCTCGAGCTGGTCGCGCATGTCGTTGAGGTCGAACTTCTTGCCCTTGGCGACCTTCTCGGCAAGCTTCTGCGCCTTGTCCTTGTCGACCTGGCTTTCCACCTGCTCGACCAGCGACAGCACGTCGCCCATGTCGAGGATGCGGCTGGCGACGCGGTCGGGGTGGAAGACATCGAGGCCGTCGGTCTTCTCGCCGGTGCCGATGAACTTGATCGGCCGCCCGGTGATGTAGCGCACCGAAAGCGCGGCACCGCCGCGGGCGTCGCCGTCGGTCTTGGTCAGCACCACGCCGGTGAGCGGCAGCGCTTCGGAGAACGCCTTGGCGGTGGTGGCGGCGTCCTGGCCGGTCATCGAGTCGACGACGAACAGCGTCTCGACCGGGTTGACCGCGGCATGCAGCGCCTTGATCTCCGCCATCATCGCCTCGTCGATGGCGAGGCGGCCGGCGGTATCGACCAGCAGTACGTCGACGTACGACCTGCGGGCATCGTCGATCGCCGCGCGCACGATGTCGACCGGCTGCTGCGAGGCGTCCGACGGGAAGAACGTCACCCCGACCTGCTCGGCCAGGGTCTTCAGCTGCTCGATCGCGGCCGGACGGTAGACGTCGGCCGAAACCACCATCACCTTCTTCTTGCGCTTTTCCTTCAGCAGCTTCGCGAGCTTGCCGACGGTGGTGGTCTTGCCCGCACCCTGCAGGCCGGCCATCAGGATCACCGCCGGCGCCGGCACGTTGAGGTTGAGCTCGGTGGCCTGCGCGCCCATCACCGTGGTGAGCTCGTCGCGCACGACCTTGATCAGCGCCTGGCCGGGGGTCAGCGACTTCAGCACTTCCTGGCCGACGGCGCGCACCTTGATCCGCTCGATCAGCGCCTGCACCACCGGCAGCGCGACGTCGGCCTCCAACAGTGCGATGCGAACCTCGCGTGTGGCCTCGCGGATGTTCTCCTCGGTCAGCCGCCCGCGGCCGCGCAGGCGCTCCATGGTGCCGGAAAGGCGCTGGGTGAGGGACTCGAACATTGCAGATACCGCGCTCGGGACAGTGGGCCGGCGATTATACCCGTCGGCCGCAGGCACCCTCCGCGCGGGGATGCGCGTATGCGACACTGCCGCGATGACAATCGTTCTCATCGCCACCCTGCTCTACCTGGCCGCGACCGGCGTGCTTGTGCATGCGCTTACGCGCGGGACGCCGGTGGCCGGCGGGGCCTGGGCGATCCCGGCGGTGCTGGCCGTCATCGTGCATGGCATCGACCACCTGCTGGCCTGGCGGCTGCTGGGCGGCCCCGACCTGCACTTCTTTTCGGCGCTGTCGCTGGCCGGCCTCGGGATGGCGGGGGTGACCCTGCTGTTCGGCCTCCGTCGGGGGATCGCGGCCCTGGGCGTGGTGGTGTTCCCGCTGGCCGCCCTGTCACTGCTGGTCTATGCGGCGGCCGGCCACGGCGGCAGCGAAGGCCTCGACTGGCGGCTGCAGCTGCATGCGGGGTTCGCCCTGCTCGCCTACGCCACGCTCGCCATCGCCGCCCTGCTGGCCCTGATGTTGCGCGCGCAGGAGCGTGCACTGCGGCGGCGCGAATTCCATCGCTGGCTGCGCGCGCTTCCGCCGCTCACCGAACTGGAAACCCTGCTGTTCCGCACGATCACGGTGGGCTTCGTGCTGCTCACCGCGACGTTGCTCACGGGCGTGCTGTTCGTGCACGACTTCTTCGCCCAGCACCTGATCCACAAGTCGGTGCTGAGCGTGCTGTCGTGGCTGGTGTTCGGTGCGCTGCTGTTCGGGCGCTGGCGCTATGGCTGGCGCGGACCATCGGCGGTGCGCTGGACGCTGGCCGCGATGGTGCTGCTGGTGCTGGCGTTCTTCGGCAGCAAGTTCGTGCTGGAACTGGTGCTGCAGCGCCCACGCTGAGACCTGCGCGCCGGGCGCTACAGCGCGTCGATCGCGTCGGCCAGGCGCTCCACCGCGATCACCTCGAGCCCCTTCACCGAGCCCGACTTCGGCGCATTCGCCTTCGGGACGATGGCGCGGCGGAAGCCGTGGGTGGCCGCCTCGCGCAGCCGCTCCTCGCCATTGGGCACCGGGCGGATCTCCCCTGACAGGCCGACCTCGCCGAAGGCGATGGTGTTTTCGGGCAGCGGTGCATCGCGCAGGCTCGACAGCACCGCCAGCAGCACCGGCAGGTCGGCCGCGGTCTCCTGCACCCGGATACCGCCGACCACGTTGACGAACACGTCCTGGTCGCCGACCAGCACGCCGCCGTGCCGGTGCAGCACCGCCAGCAGCATCGCCAGCCGGTTGCCTTCCAGCCCGACCGCCACGCGACGCGGATTGGAAAGTGGCGAGCTGTCGACCAGCGCCTGGACTTCCACCAGCAGCGGCCGGGTGCCTTCGCGCGTCACCATCACGCAGCTTCCTGGCTGCCGGGTGCTGCCTCCGGACAGGAAGATCGCCGACGGGTTCGGCACCTCCTTCAGGCCCTTGTCGCCCATCGCGAACACGCCGAGTTCGTTGACCGCGCCGAAGCGGTTCTTGAATGCGCGCAGCACCCGGAAGCGGCTGCCGCTTTCGCCCTCGAAGTACAGCACCGCGTCGACCATGTGCTCGAGCACGCGCGGACCGGCGATGCCGCCCTCCTTGGTGACGTGGCCGACCAGGAACACCGCGGTGCCGGTCTCCTTGGCATAGCGCACCAGCCGTGCAGCCGACTCGCGCACCTGGCTCACCGACCCCGGCGCCGCGGTCAGCGATTCGGTCCACAACGTCTGCACCGAGTCGGCCACGATCAGCTTCGGTCGCATCGCCGCCGCATGCTCGAGGATCGTCTCGACACCGGTTTCGGCCAGTGCCTGCAGGCCATCGAGTGGCAGGTCCAGGCGCGCCGCGCGGCCGGCCACCTGGCCCAGCGACTCCTCGCCGGTGACGTACAGCGCCGGCAACGTCGCGGCCATGCGCGCCACCGCCTGCAGCAGCAGGGTGGACTTGCCGATGCCCGGGTCACCGCCCACCAGCACCACCGCGCCCTCGACCAGGCCACCGCCCAGCACGCGATCGAGCTCGCCGATGCCGGTCGACACCCGTGCGTCCTCCATGTGGCGCACATCCTTGAGCGCGGTGACCTTCGGCGCCTCCACCGCGCCGGCCCAACCGGAGCGCCGGCCAGCGGCACCGCCGCCGGCAGCGGCCCTGGCCGCAGGCTCGATCACGAACTCCGAAAGGGTGTTCCACGCACCGCAGCCGGCGCACTGGCCCTGCCACTTGCCGTGGTCCGTGCCGCATTCGGCGCAGACATGGGCGGTACGCGCGCGGCCGGCCTTGGCCGTGGCTGGAGCTTTGGACATTGCAGGCGGATCCACGGAATCGAATGCGACAGGGTAGCGGGGGCCGGTCGCGCGGGGCGAGACCCTGCCGCGGCGACCACGCGGCACGGCACGCGATCAGACCGGCTATCCTCGGGGCCATCCCATGGATGGCGAGCGCGCATGAAAACGACCGCACCGCTGTTGCCCGCACTGCTCGCATTTGCGGGCGCCGTCGCGGCCAAGCAGCCGCACGGGCATATCGAGTTCCTGTGGGAAGCCCGCGACCCCGCCGCGCAGTCGCGACCGGTGGCGCTGGGCCTGATCCTGCAACCCGAGCGTCCGCACCAGCTGTGCTGGAAATCCTCGCGGTTCCCCGCGGAGGACGTCACCGTGCGCCTGGTCGCGGAGCGCGACGGGGATACGGTGACGCTCGTGGAGGAGACCGTGGCCAGCGCGGCACCGATCGTGCGCTGCCATCCATTCGTACCGGCGGCTCACGGCCTGTCCGCCGGTGAGCACGAGGTGGTGCTGAGCTACGACGAAGTGGAGATCGCCCGCGAACCCATCGAGATCGCGGCCGACCTCGCCAGCGCGGGCTTCCATCGCCGCGACGCGATCTTCGTGCAGGGCCGCACCAACTACCCCGCCGGCGTCGCGCCCGAAGACTATCGCGGCCATTTCCTGTGGACGCTGACCTTCGGCGCGGACGGCCGGGTGATCGAGGTCGAGACCGTGGAAGCCGAGGGCATCGCGGCCACGTTGCGTGAGGCCGGCGACCAGGCCGCCCGTCTCTACCGTATCGGCGCCGCCGTGGACCCCAACGCGGCACCTGTCCGCTATCGCCTGCGCTACGAGCTGAAGCCCTGATCGATCGGTTGGCCGCTGTCAGGCCGCTACGGCCACCGCGCCTGCGGCAGGCTCCATGCGCAGCGGCGCCGGCGGCGGCGCAAGCTCGCCCGGCAGCAGCAGCGCTGCGAAATCCTCGTCGGACAGGATGCTGTAACCGCAGGCATCGATATCGCGGCACACGCCGCGCCACCCGGGCAGCCGTGCCGCTTCGCCGACCTGCTGCATCCAGCCGTGCACCACACCCCCCAGTGCGGACATCGCATCGTCGGGCAGGATGCTGCCCGCAGGTGCGACCACGTATCCGTCGACGTCACGGGTGATGTAGATATCGATGCAGCTGTGGTCCATGGTGCGCCGGCCGGGTCAGGTGGGAGCCGGAAGTCTGCGGCGCGTCCTGCGTAGGCCCGGTGAAACGGCGATGGCGATGCGATGACAGCAGGCCACAAACGACGACGCCCCGCTTGCGCGGGGCGTCTGGACCCTGGTGCCGGAAATAGGAATCGAACCTACGACCTACGCATTACGAATGCGCCGCTCTACCAACTGAGCTATTCCGGCGGGGCCGCAGATTCTAGGCGCAGCCGGGGGCGTGGTCAAAGGGTCTATCCCGCGCCGACCGTCCGGCCCCTGGGATCGGCAACGAAGCCTGCGCCCTACTCCACCAGCTGCAGGCGCAGTTCCCTGGGGAGTGCGAACACCATGTTTTCGGGCTCACCGTCGAGCTCGGCAACCGTGCCGGCACCAAGCAGTCGCAGGCGCGCGATCACGCCCTCCACCAGCACGTCGGGCGCCGATGCGCCGGCGGTCACGCCGATGCGCGCACGGCCGGCCACCCAGGCCGGATCGATCTCGTCGGCACCATCGATGAGATGGGACTCCACGCCGTCGCGCTCGGCCAGCTCGCGCAGGCGGTTGGAATTGGAACTGTTCGGTGAACCCACCACCAGCACCAGGTCGCAGCGCTGCGCAAGGTCGCGCACGGCGTCCTGGCGGTTCTGCGTGGCATAGCAGATGTCGTCGTTCTTCGGGCCCTGCAGCGCCGGGAAACGCGCGCGCAGCGCGGCGATGACGCTGCGGGTGTCATCGACCGACAGCGTGGTCTGCGTGGTGTAGGCGAGGTTCTCCGGCTGTGCGACCTCGAGCCGGGCGACGTCGGCCTCGTCCTCCACCAGGTAGATGCGGCCGACGGCGCCTTCGCGGCTCCATTGGCCCATCGTGCCTTCGACCTCGGGGTGGCCGGCATGGCCGATCAGCACCACGTCGCGCCCTGCGCGGCAGTGGCGGGCGACTTCCAGGTGCACCTTGGTGACCAGCGGGCAGGTGGCGTCGAAGACCTTGAGGCCGCGGCGATCAGCCTCCGCGCGCACCGCCTGCGACACGCCATGCGCGCTGAAGATCACCGTATTGCCGTCGGGAACCTCGTCGAGCTCCTCGACGAAGATCGCGCCGCGTGCGCGCAGGTCCTCGACCACGTAGCGGTTGTGCACGACCTCGTGGCGCACGTAGATCGGCGCGCCCAGCGTCTCGATGGCGCGCTTGACGATCTCGATGGCACGGTCGACGCCCGCGCAGAAGCCACGGGGATTGGCGAGGATGATTTCCATGAGAAACGCATTCTAGCGGAGCGACGCCGCATTCACCCTGAAGCGCTGCCACCGGGCCGGCTCGCGCCAGGCACGATCGCCTCGCCTGCTGGAACCGAGGCGCCCTACCGCGCCTTCCCACTGTCCTGGAACAACCCGAACAGGGCGATGCCGATCGCGCCGCCCACCACCGCCATGTCGGCGATATTGAAGGCCGGCCAGTAGTAGTCCTTCCAGTGCCACTGGATGAAATCCACCACGTGGCCGTGGATCTGCCGGTCGATCACGTTGCCGATCGCCCCGCCGATGACCAGCGCGAACGGCAGCGCGGTCTTCCAGTCCCGGCGCGGCGTGCGCGACAGCCAGAACGCCAGCAGGCCGCTGATGCCGATGGCAAGCGCGGTGAAGAACCATTTCTGCCAGCCGCCGGCATCGGCAAGGAAGCTGAACGCCGCACCGGTGTTGTAGGTGCGGTACCAGTTCCAGAAGCCCTCGATCACCGGGATTGGGGTGTACTCCGGCAGGCTGGTCAGCACCCAGTACTTGGTCAGCTGGTCGAGTGCGATGACCACCAGCGACAGCAGCAGCCAGGCCAGGGCATCGGGTTTGGGGCGCGGGGTCGTCATCGGTGATCGTGCACTCGTGGGTTGCGTCGGGCCGGCATCATGCCGCAGCCGGCGGACCGCGGGATGCCCGCAGGCCGGCGGTGTACGTCAGAACCAGCGGCGGTCCTCGCCCTCGCCTTCGATGTTGGCAACGCAGCGCCCGCAGATCTGCGGATGCGCCGCTGCGGCACCGACATCCGCGCGATGCTGCCAGCAGCGCACGCACTTGGGCTTCGTGGTCGGGGTGGCCACGATGCGCAGGGCGTCCGCGGCTTCGTCGGCATCCACCACGCTGACGTCGCCACTGATCAGGAGAAAGCGCAGTTCGTCGATGAAAGGCGCGGCGCGGATCTGGTCCGCCACGCCGGCGCGCAGTTCGATCTCGGCTTCCAGCGCCGCGCCGATCGCACCGCTGGCACGCATCGGCTCCAGCACCTTGGCGACCTGCTCGCGCAGCGCGAGCAGGCGCTCGAAATCGTCTTCGGAAAGCGCTGCATCGGCCGGCAACGGGGCCAGGCCCTGGTACCAGGTGGCGAACAGCACGTGTTCCGGCCGCGGGCCGTCCGGTGTCGTCGTCGGCAGGTGCCGCCACAGCTCGTCGGCGGTGAAGGCGAGGATCGGCGCGATCCATCGCACGAAGGCTTCGACGATGCGGTACATCGCGCTCTGCGCACTGCGGCGCCCGCGCGAATCCTCCGGCATCGTGTACAGCCGGTCCTTGGTCACGTCGAGGTACAGCGAGCCGAGGTCGACGCTGCAGAAGTTCGACAGCGCCTGTACGACCTCTGGGAAGTCGTAGCGTTCGTAGGCGTCGACGATGCGTTCCTGCAGACGGAATGCGCGATGCACGATCCAGCGATCGAGCGCGACCATGTCCTCCAGCGGGCGCAGGTGCCGGGCGGGGTCGAAGCCGTTGAGGTTGCCCAGCAGGAAACGCGCGGTATTGCGGATGCGGCGGTAGGCGTCGGCACTGCGCTTGAGGATCTCATCGGAGACCGACATCTCGTTGCGGTAGTCGGCCGCGGCGATCCACAGCCGCAGCACGTCGGCGCCCATCGCGTCGACCACCTGCTGCGGCGCGACCACGTTGCCCAGCGACTTCGACATCTTGCGGCCGTCGGCATCCACGGTGAAGCCGTGGGTCAGCACCTGGCGGTACGGCGCGACGCCATCCATCGCCACCCCCGACAGCAGCGACGACTGGAACCAGCCGCGGTGCTGGTCTGAGCCTTCCAGGTACAGGTCGGCCGGCTTGCGCAGGCCGTCGCCGGCGCGCTGCGCGAGCACGCACTCGTGGCTGACGCCGGAATCGAACCAGACATCGAGGATGTCGGTGACCTTGTCGTAGCGCGCGGCCTCGTCGCCGAGCAGCTCCGCGGCATCGAGCGCATACCAGGCATCGACGCCCTCGCGCTCGACGCGCGTAGCCACCTCGCGCATCAGTTCCGCCGAGCGCGGATGCGGCTGCTGGGTTTCGCGGTCCACGAACAGCGCGATCGGCACGCCCCAGAAGCGCTGGCGCGAGATCGTCCAGTCCGGGCGACCCTCGACCATGCCGGCAATGCGGGCCTGGCCCCACTCCGGCACCCACTGCACGTCTTCGACGGCCCTGATCGCATCGGCGCGCAGGCCGGCCTGCTCCATCGAGATGAACCACTGCGGCGTGGCGCGGAATACGACCGGCGTCTTGTGCCGCCAGCAGTGCGGGTAGCTGTGGCCGAGGACCGCGTCGGCCAGCAGCGCGCCACGCGCACGCAGTGCCTCGACGATCAGCGCATTGGCCTTCCACAGGTGCACGCCGGCAAGCGCCACCTCGCCCATCGGCGGCGTGGTCGGCAGGTACACGCCGCGGCCGTCGACCGGGTTCAGCACGTTCGCCGGGGTGTCGTCCACCAGGCCGTAGCGGCGCGAGACCTCGAAATCCTCCTGGCCGTGGCCGGGTGCCGTATGCACCGCGCCGGTGCCGTCCTCGTCGGACACGTGCTCACCGAGCAGCAACGGGATCCCGCGATCGGCATAGAACGGATGGCGCAGGCGCAGCGATTCGATCGCGCTGCCGCGTGCACGGCCGTGCACGGTCACCGTGTCCACGCCGTAGCGCGCAAGCACCTTCGCCGCCAGCGCTTCGGCCACCACCAGCCACTGGCGTGCACCGTCGCGTGCCGGGCCTTCGACCAGCACGTAATCGATGTCGGCGCCGACCGACACCGCAAGCGATGCCGGCAGCGTCCACGGCGTGGTGGTCCAGATCGGCACCGCCACCGCAACGCCATCCTCGAGCACGGCGCCGAAACGGCTGGCCAGCGCCACCGGATCGATCGCCTGGTAGGCGACGTCGATCGCGGGCGACTGCTTGTCCTGGTACTCGATCTCGGCCTCGGCCAGTGCCGACTGGCAGTCGAAGCACCAGTGCACCGGCTTGAAGCCGCGGGTCACATGGCCGCGCTCGACGATCTTCGCCAGCGCACGCAGCATGTCCGCCTCGTAGCGGAAATCCATCGTGAGATACGGGTTGTCCCAGTCGCCGGTGACGCCAAGGCGCTTGAAGCCGGTGCGCTGCAGTTCGACCTGGCTGGCGGCGTATTCCCGGCACTTGGCCCGGAACGCAGCGGCATCGAGCTTTTCGCCGACCTTGCCGTGGGTCTTCTCCACCGCGTGCTCGATCGGCAGGCCATGGCAGTCCCAGCCCGGCACGTACGGTGCGTCGAAGCCGGCCAGCAGCTTCGACTTCACCACCATGTCCTTGAGCACCTTGTTCACAGCATGGCCGATGTGGATCACACCGTTGGCGTACGGCGGGCCGTCGTGCAGCACCCACTGCGGGCGGCCGCGCGCGGCTTCGCGGATGCGCTGGTACAGCCCCTCCGCTTCCCAGCGCGCCAGCGTCTGCGGCTCGCGCCTGGGCAGGTCGCCGCGCATCGGGAAGTCCGTGGCCGGCAGGTGGATGGTGGCTTTGTAGCGGTTGGCGTCGTCGCTCACGCGGTGACCCTATGGTGTGGCTGCGGGTGGGGATGATCTTCGGGAGCCGCCAGCGCCGCGCGTGCCTTCGCGGCGTCCAGGTCCATCTGCGCGACAAGGCTGTCGAGATCGGGGAATTTTTCCTCGTCGCGCAGGCGCGCGACGAATTCGACCTCGATGCGGCGCCCGTAGAGGTCGCCTTCGAAATCGAACAGGTGGGCTTCGAGCAACGGCTCGACGCCATCGACCGTCGGCCGGGTGCCGAAGCTCGACACCGACGGCCAGGGTGCGTCGCCGATACCGTGCACGCGGGTGGCGTAGATGCCTCGCAGCGCCGGCACCTTGCCGCCGAAGCGCAGGTTGGCAGTGGGATAGCCGAGCGTGCGGCCAAGCTGGCGCCCGCGCACCACGCGGCCGGCGATCGCGTACGGGCGACCGAGCAGGCCGGCGGCCCGCGCGAAATCCCCGTCCACCAGCGCCTGGCGGATCGCGGTACTGGACACGCGCTCGCCGTCATGCAGCAGCGGGGCGATCTCCGCGGCGGCGAAGCCGAGCTCCGCGCCCATGCGCTGCAGCAGGCCGAGATCGCCACCGCGGCGATGGCCGAAGCGGAAGCCCGGTCCCACCCACACCTCGCGCGCGGCGAGCCGGCGCACCAGCACCTCGCGCACGAACTCCGAAGCATCCATCGAGGCCATCGCGGCGTTGAAGCGCAACAGGCCTACCGTGGACACGCCGAGCGCGCGCAGGCCCTCGACCTTGGCACGCGGCAGCATCAGCCGCGGCGGCGGCGCGGCGGCGGCGAAGAACTCCCGCGGCAGCGGCTCGAAGCTCAGCACGACCGGCTCGACACCGAGATCGCGCGCACGCTCCACCGCCTGCCGCACCAGCGCGCGATGGCCCAGGTGCAGGCCGTCGAACGCACCGATGCAGACGACGCTGCCGTCCGGACAGACCGGACCGCCGCCAACGTCGCGGAATAGGGAGTGGGCGCCGGGCTTGCTCATAGAAGCCGGGCAGTATACGGCCTGCCCGGCCACCCCCGGGCTGCTGCGGGCACCGCTGCGCCGGGCGCCGCGGCATACCCGCCGCGCCTGGCCGCCGATCAGTGCCGCAGATGTCGCGGCCGCAGCCCCAGCATCACCAGCACCAGCGCATAGCAGCCGGCACCGGCACCGATGGTCAGCACCAGCCAGCCGACGCGGGCCAGCGCACCGTCGATCGCCGTCCACGCCCCGATGCCGTGGCGCAGCAGCACCACCACCACCGCCATCGCCACGCAGCCGGACGCCAGCCGCAGCAGGAACGCACCCCAGCCGGCTTCCGGCCGGTACAGCCCGCTCCGCCGCAGCGAGCGCCACAGCAGCATGGCGTTGAGACCACCGGCCAGCGCGGTCGCCAGGGCGATGCCGCCATGCGCGCCCGCCACTCCGCCCAGCCACAGCGGCGTGGTGATCGCCGCGGTCAGCACGATGTTGGCGACCACGGTCCAGATCGCCGCGCGCATCGGCGTCCTGGTGTCCTGGCGCGCGTAGAACGCCGGGGCCAGCACCTTGGTCAGCATGAAGGCCGGCACGCCCAGGCTCATCGCGCTCAGGCTCACCGCGGCCATGCGCGTGTCGAGCGCGCCGAACTGCCCGTAGTTGTAGACCGTCGCGACGATCGGCTCGGCCAGCAACAGCAGCCCGAGGCCGGCAGGCACCCCCGCAAGCAGCGACATGCGCAGCCCCCAGTCGAGCGCACCGTTGTAGCCGGCTGCATCCTCGGCGGCATGCCGGCGCGACAGGTGCGGCAGGATCACCGTGCCCAGCGCCACGCCGAACAGGCCCAGCGGGAACTCGATGAGGCGGTCGGAGTAGTACAGCCAGTCGACGCTGCCCGCGGCCAGCACCGACGCGAATGCGGTGCCGACGATCAGGTTCACCTGCGCCACCGACGAGGAGAACAGCGTCGGCAACATCAGCCGACCGACCTTGCGCACCTCGGGATGGCGGAATCCGGGCCGCAGCCGCGGCCGCAGGCCCAGCCGGCCCAGCGCAGGCCACAACAGCGCCAGCTGCAGGAATCCGGCGGCCAGCACGCCCCAGGCCAGTCCCACGGGCGGCAGCTCGAAACGCGGCGCCAGCCACAGCATCGCCGCGATCATCGTCAGGTTGTGCAGCACCGGGGTGAATGCGGGCAGCCCGAAGCGACCCGTGCTGTTGAGGATCGATGCCGCCAGCGACATCATCGAAATGAACAGCAGGTACGGAAAGGTGATCCGCAGCATCTGCGCGGTCTGCGCCAGCAGTTCCGGCTGGTCCGCCCAGCCCGGCGCGAACAGGCGCGCCACCAGCGCCGCAGCGAGCATGCCGAGCGCGCAGACCACCAGCACCACCGCGCACAGCGCGCCGGCCATGTGGTCGATGAAGGACTTCAGCGCCGCGCGGTCGCCGCGCTCCTTGATCCCGTTGAGCACCGGCACGAAGGCCATCGCCATCGAGCCTTCGGCGAACACCCGGCGCAGGAAGTTCGGCACCCGGTAGGCGACGATGAAGGCGCTCATTGCGCCGCCGGTGCCGAACAGGGTCGCCTGCAGCATGTCGCGGGCGAACCCGGCGACCCGCGACAGCAGGGTCATGCCGCTGAACACCGCGGTCGAGCGCAGCAGGCCGCCGCGGCGTCCCTTGGGTGCGCCGCCCGGCGATGGCGCGGCGGCGGATGGGTCGGGCGCACTCATCGGCAGGCCTGGCAGAATGGCGTGGTCATTGCGGCTGAACAGGTTCCAGCGGATCACCGCCCATGATGCCGCATTGTTGACCCGCGACGTTGCTTCCCCCATAATTTCCGGCTCGTTTGTCAAGACTCCCGGACACCCGGGCGCCGACACCCCAGTTTCCGTCTCCCGATTTCCAGGATTCCACCGTGGCCAACATCAAGTCCGCAAAGAAGCGCGCGAAGCAGACCATCGTGCGCAACCAGCGCAACAGCAGCCAGCGCTCCATGCTGCGTACCTATGTCAAGAAGGTCCTCAAGGCTCTCGAGGCCAACGACGCCGCCGGCGCTCAGGAAGCCTTCAACGCGGCGCAGCCGATCCTCGACCGGTTCAGCGCACGCGGCCTGATCCACAAGAACAAGGCCGCCCGTCACAAGAGCCGCCTGACCGCCCGCATCAAGGCGCTCAAGGCCGCCTGAGGCAGGCGTCACGCATGTGAGAAAAACCCGGCTCCGGCCGGGTTTTTTGTGCGCGCACGATCAGGTCCACTCCCGCTCCAGGGCTGGCGCGCCTCAAGGCGCGCTCCGCCTGTGCGGATGAGAGGGGAGGAAATCCCGTCCTCACCATGCCGCGGACCGCGTCCGGAGCGGTTCCGCATTCCGCGGCCTGCATCCCGGGCGGTCCAGCGGCCACATCCGGCACCGGGCCGACGGGTCGCCGCTGCCTAGCTCAGTACCCTTCGGCGTCCGCCGCCTCGGCAGCCTGCCGCGCCTGCTCGTCGAGCTCGGCCTGCACCCGACGCATCACGTCGCGGGTGCCGTCATGGGCAAGGCCCGAGACCAGGAACCACGGCCCCTGCCACTCCAGCGCGGCGATGATCCGCTCCGCTTCGGCGCGCGCGTCCTCCGGCGCCATCAGGTCGGCCTTGTTGATCAGCAGCCAGCGCGGCTTATCCAGCAGCCCGGCGTCGAACTTCCCGAGCTCGCGCTCGATCGCACGCACCTGGTCGACCGGGTCGCCACCATCCAGCGGCTGGATCTCGACGAGATGCAGCAACAGGCGGGTGCGCTGGATATGGCGCAGGAACAGCGCGCCCAGCCCGGCGCCATCGGCGGCACCCTCGATCAGCCCGGGGATGTCCGCGACCACGAAGCTGCGGTGCGGCTCGGTGCTGACCACGCCCAGGTTCGGATAGAGCGTTGTGAACGGATAGTCCGCCACCTTCGGCGTCGCCGCCGACACCGCGCGGATCAGCGTGCTCTTGCCGGCATTCGGGAAGCCGAGCAGGCCGACGTCGGCCAGCAGCTTCAGCTCGAGGCGCAGCAGGCGCTCCTCGCCCTCCTCGCCGGGCGTCGCCTTGCGCGGCGAGCGGTTGACCGAACTCTTGAAATGCATGTTGCCCAGGCCGCCCTGCCCGCCGCGCGCCACCAGCAGGCGCTGGCCATGCGCGGTGAGGTCACCGATGACCTCGTCGGTGGCAACGTTGGTGACCACGGTGCCGACCGGCACGCTGATGGTCAGGTCCTCGCCACCCTTGCCGTACATCTGCCGGCCCATGCCGTTCTCGCCGCGCTGGGCGCGGAAGCGGGTCTCGTGGCGGAAGTCGACCAGGGTGTTGAGGTTCTCGTCGGCCACCAGCCAGACGCTGCCGCCATTGCCGCCATCGCCGCCGTCGGGGCCGCCCAGCGGGATGAACTTCTCGCGCCGGAAGCCGATGCAGCCATGGCCGCCATTGCCGGCACTGACAGTGATTTCTACTTCGTCGACGAGTTTCATGGAATGCGGTTTCGCGATTGGTTGGAACGACGGGCGCGGGCAAGTCTACCCGCGCGGGCCGGAGGAGCCGGCAATGGCACATGTGCAGCGGCTGCGGCAGGACGGGCCTTGCGCTGCAGTAACGAAAAGCCCCGCCGGAGCGGGGCCTTCGGAACGGCGTTGTCGCGGGTGGTCAGGCCACTTCGACGACGCTGACGGTACGACGCTTCTTCGGACCCTTCACCGCGAATTCCACGGTGCCGTCGACCAGCGCGAACAGCGTGTGGTCGCGGCCGAGGCCCACGCCCGGACCCGGATGGAACTGGGTGCCGCGCTGGCGGACGATGATGTTGCCGGCCTCGATGGCCTGGCCGCCGAACATCTTCACGCCGAGGTACTTCGGATTGGAGTCGCGGCCGTTGCGCGAGGAGCCTACGCCCTTTTTATGTGCCATGACTGCTTCTCCTTACTTCTTGTCGCCGGCGTTGATGCCGGTGATCTCGATTTCGGTGTAGTGCTGCCGATGCCCCATGCGCTTCATGTGGTGCTTGCGGCGGCGGAACTTGATGATGCGGACCTTGTCCGCGCGGCCGTGGGCCTTGACGGTCGCGGCGACGGTGGCACCCTTGAGTGCGTCGCCGAGCGTCACGCCTTCGCCGTCGCCCAGCATGAGGACGTTGTCGAAGGTGACCTCGTTGCCGGCTTCGATGTCGAGCTTCTCGACGCGGAGCGTCTCGCCCGCCATCACGCGGTATTGCTTACCGCCGGTGACGATAACTGCGTACATGACCAATGCTTCCTTTGGTAGTTATTGTGGTCGCTGCCGGCATCGAGGCCGGACAGAAGCGGAATTCTAGGGCTTTCAGCAAGTTGCGGTCAAGTCAAGGCCCGCGCGGAAGACAGGGCCGGACAGCTGCCGCCCAGCTGGGCCCGATCCTCTCCCGATTGCTGGTAATCCGGGCGTTTGCCCACATCTCGGGGGCTCGGTAGGCTGCCCGATTGCCTCCGGCACGGCTGCACTCCCCCACCCCAGGCCCGGCCAGCCTGATCGATACCCCGGATCCCCGACCCGATGGCGATGGACTACATCCGCATCCGCGGTGCCCGTACCCACAATCTCAAGAACATCGATCTCGACCTGCCGCGCGACAAGCTGATCGTGATCACCGGCCTGTCCGGCTCCGGCAAGTCGTCGCTGGCGTTCGACACCATCTACGCCGAAGGCCAGCGCCGCTACGTCGAGTCGCTGTCGGCGTACGCGCGGCAGTTCCTGAGCGTGATGGAAAAGCCCGACATCGACACCATCGAAGGCCTGTCGCCGGCGATCTCGATCGAGCAGAAGTCCACCTCGCACAACCCGCGCTCGACCGTCGGCACGATCACCGAGGTCTACGACTACCTGCGCCTGCTGTACGCGCGCGTGGGCATCCCGCGCTGCCCGCTGCACGGCTATCCGCTGGAGGCGCAGACGGTCAGCCAGATGGTCGACCAGGTCCTCGCGCTCGACGGCGACCAGCGCTGGATGCTGCTGGCGCCGGTGGTGCGCGAGCGCAAGGGCGAGCACGCGCAGGTGTTCGAGCAGTTGCGCGCGCAGGGCTACGTGCGCGTGCGCGTGGACGGCGAGGTCTACGAGATCGACGCCGTGCCGCCGCTGGCATTGCGGGTCAAGCACACCATCGAAGCGGTGATCGACCGCTTCAAGGTGCGCGAGGACATCAAGCAGCGGCTGGCCGAATCCTTCGAGACCGCGCTCAAGCTCGGCGACGGCATGGCCGCGGTGCGTTCGCTCGATACCCCGGATGCCGAGCCGATGCTGTTCTCGTCGCGCTACAGCTGCCCGGTGTGCGATTACGCGCTGCCGGAACTCGAGCCGCGGCTGTTCTCCTTCAACGCGCCGATGGGCGCCTGCCAGACCTGCGACGGCCTGGGCGTCAGCCAGTTCTTCGACCCCGCCCGCGTGGTGGTGCACCCGGAACTGTCGCTTGCCGCCGGCGCGGTGCGCGGCTGGGACCGGCGCAACCACTACTACTTCCAGCTGATCGCCTCGCTGGCCAGGCACTACGGCTTCGACGTCGATGCGCCGTGGCAGGAGCTCGATGCGAAGACGCGCGAGGCGGTGCTGTTCGGCAGCGGCAACGAGACCATCGGCTTCACCTACTACACCGAGGGCGGCAAGCGCAGCCAGCGCCGGCACCGCTTCGAAGGCATCGTGCCCAACCTCGAGCGCCGCTACCGCGAGACCGAATCCTCGGCGGTGCGCGAGGAACTGGCCAAGTACATCAGCGAACGGCCGTGCACCGAATGCAGCGGCGCGCGCCTCAACGCCGCCGCGCGCAACGTGTTCGTCGCCGACCGCGCGCTGCCGGAACTGGTGGTGCTGCCGATCGGCGATGCGCTGAAGTTCTTCGGCGAACTCTCCCTGCCCGGCTGGCGCGGCGAGATCGCGGCCAAGATCGTCAAGGAGATCCGCGAACGGCTGAGCTTCCTGGTCGACGTCGGCCTCGACTACCTCACCCTCGAGCGCAAGGCCGACAGCCTGTCGGGTGGCGAGGCGCAGCGCATCCGCCTGGCCTCGCAGATCGGTGCCGGCCTGGTCGGGGTGATGTACGTGCTCGACGAGCCCTCGATCGGCCTGCACCAGCGCGACAACGAACGCCTGCTCGACACGCTGACCCGCCTGCGCGACCTGGGCAACACGGTGATCGTGGTCGAGCACGACGAGGACGCGATCCGCCTGGCCGACCATATCGTCGACATCGGCCCCGGTGCCGGCGTGCACGGTGGCGAAGTGGTGGCCGAAGGCAGCTACGAACAGATCCTCGAAGCGCCGCGCTCGCTGACCGGCCAGTACCTGTCGGGAAAGAAGAAGATCGAGATCCCGAAGAAGCGCCACCGCGCCAATCCGAAGATGGTGCTGAAGCTGGAGGGCGCCTCGGGCAACAACCTGCAGGGCGTGGACCTGAAGATCCCGTCTGGCCTGTTCACCGCGATCACCGGCGTGTCGGGCTCCGGCAAGTCGACGCTGATCAACGACACCCTGTACGCACTGGCCGCCAACGAGATCAACGGTGCGTCGCACTCACCGGCGCCGCATCGCGACATCAAGGGCCTGGACCTGTTCGACAAGGTGGTCGACATCGACCAGTCGCCGATCGGTCGTACGCCGCGCTCCAACCCGGCCACCTACACGGGGCTGTTCACCCCGCTGCGCGAGCTGTTCGCGCAGGTGCCGGAAGCGCGCGCGCGCGGATATTCGCCGGGGCGCTTCAGCTTCAACGTGCGCGGTGGCCGCTGCGAGGCCTGCCAGGGCGATGGCCTGATCAAGGTGGAGATGCACTTCCTGCCCGACGTCTACGTGCCCTGCGATGTCTGCGGCGCCAAGCGCTACAACCGCGAGACGCTGGAGATCCTCTACAAGGGCCACAGCATCCATGACGTGCTCGAGCTCACCGTCGAGGACGCGCTGGAACTGTTCCAGCCGGTGCCGTCGATCGCGCGCAAGCTGGAAACGCTGCTCGACGTCGGCCTGGGCTACATCAAGCTCGGCCAGCCGGCCACCACGCTGTCGGGCGGCGAGGCGCAGCGGGTGAAGCTGTCGAAGGAACTGTCGCGCCGCGATACCGGGCGCACGCTCTACATCCTCGACGAGCCCACCACCGGCCTGCACTTCCACGACATCGAGCACCTGCTGGCGGTGCTGCACAAGCTGCGCGACGACGGCAACACCGTGGTGGTGATCGAGCACAACCTCGACGTCATCAAGACCGCCGACTGGGTGATCGACCTCGGCCCCGAGGGCGGCCATCGCGGCGGCCGCATCATCGCCGAGGGCACGCCGGAACAGGTGGCCACGGTGCCCGGCTCCTACACCGGCCAGTTCCTGGCGCGGATGCTGGACGCCGACAGCATCGCCGCCGCACAGGGCACGCAGGGCAGCAATGCCGACGGCCCGGTGGCCAGCCTGCGGCCGGATGCGCGACTCGCCGGCCGGCCACCGGCGAAGAAGAAGGCAGCGAAGAAGGCCGCAAAGAAGACGCGCACCACCGGCTGAGCATCCACAAGGAATCGAACGACCCGATGAGCGATACCCCCACCCCGCTGTTCCGCATGCCCATCGCCCTGCGCTGGCGCGACCTCGATGCGTTCAACCACGTCAACAACTCGAACTTCATGACCTACCTCGAGGAGGCGCGGATCCGCTGGTTCGATTCGCTGGGCGAGGAGTGGGTGACCGACACCACCGCGCCGCTGCTGGCGGCGGTGCAGATGAACTACCGGGTGCCGATCCCGTATCCGGCCAATGTGGTGGTGGAGCTCGGCTGCGAGCGGCTGGGCACCAGCAGCGTGACCCTGTCGCACCGCATCGTCGGCGAGGACGGCAGCCCGCTGTATGCGGATGGCCACGTGGTCATGGTCTGGATCGACCGCGCCAGCGGCCGCCCGACGCCGCTACCGGATGCGGTAAGGCGCGCCGCGGGCGGCTGACGAGCACCCTCACCCGCCCCGTCCGGACGGGTGAGGGTGACGCGCCGGGGTCAACCGCCGGCGAGCCCACCGCCCACGCGTCCGGGAAGCGCGCCGTCCTCGCCCGCTTCACCGTCCTCGATATCGCCCACCTCGCGGTCCAGGCCGCCCTTGTCGACCGGCATGCCGGTCTCGGTCGACGGACCGCTCCCGGGTGCCTTGGGGGTCACGTCCGGCTGGCGCTCGCGGTCTTCCAGATCGTGCTGCTTCATCGTGCTGTCCTCGCATTCGGGAACGGCAACGCTAGCCCCGCGCGGGTGAAGCCGACGCGTGGAATGCGCTACAGGCGCTCGGCGCGCACCGCCCGCACCAGCACCTCGTCCTGCCGGAAACGTGCTTCCAGCCGCACGCGATAGGCCGCCCACCAGCCGTGATCGACGTGATCGGCCATCACCTCGAACAGCACCACGTCGTCGCGCTGCACCTCGCCACGGTCGTCCTCCCATGCACCCACCGCCGGCGAACGGACGAACGCGGTCACGCCGCCGAAGCGATCGGTGAGCTCGGTACGCACGCCGTCGAACAGCGTCTTCGCGAACGGCTGCCCGTCGTTGTCGTACAGCGGCAGGAACAGCTGGATCAGGTGCATCGGAATTCCGCTCCCTCAGCTCGCAACCGCAAGGCCGCTACAGCCCGTGCATCAGCGCCGGGATCTCGCCGCTGATCTCGCGCGCGAGGAAGCCGACCTGGCCATGCCGGCGCGACAGCCGCGCCCCGGCGCGTGCATGCAGCGACACGCCCCACACCGCCGCCTGTTCCGCGCTGGCGCCGCGGGCCGCGAGCCCCGCGATCACTCCGGCCAGCACATCGCCTGAGCCGGAGGTGCCCAGCCCCACGCTGCCGGCGGTGTTCACCCAGACGCGGCCATCGGGCGCGGCGATCCACGTGGTCGGGCCCTTCAGCGCCAACACCACGTTCCACGCCTGCGCGTACTCGCGGGCGATCGCCTCGCCATTGGCCCGCACGGTGTCGTCGTCGCTGGCGAGCAGCCCTGCCATCTCGCCGGCGTGCGGGGTCATCACCATCGAAAGGCCAGTACTGCGCCGGCGCCGGAATGCGGCGATTGCGGAAGCGTCGAGGGCGCCCGCATCCAGCACGATGGTGCCGCGTGCATTGGCGATCACGGCCTTTGCAACGCACCGGGTGGATGCCGCGCCGGTCATGCCGGGGCCGACCACCACCGCGTCCGCGTGTTGCACGGAACCGGTGGCATCGGCATCGAGATCCCGGATCAGCCCCCTGCGATCAACGGGCAGGCCCATGACCCGCGCTTCCGGCAACGACATCACCAGCGACATCGCGGCATCGACCACCGTGGCCACCTGCAGCTTGCCCGCGCCCGCGCGCAACGCGGCGATGCCGGTCAAAAGGACCGCACCGGGCACCTGCCGGCTGCCACCCACCACCAGCACGCGGCCGCGATCCTCCTTGCTGCTGCCGCCGGCGGGATCGGGCAGCGGCCACGCCTTCAGCAGTGCCGGCGTGATCCTGCGCACCGCAGCGCCCTGCCCACGCCCGCCGCCTGCGGCGCTCATCGCGGGCCGACCGGCACGTCCGCTTCCGCCGTCACCGGCGCACCCGCTTCCTCCAGCGGCAGTGCGAAGTTGGCCACCTGCAGCTGGAAGCGCGCATCGGCCCGGTCGCGGTCGATCGCGTATTCGGTCACTGAGCAGTTGGGCACGTCGGCCTTGCGGTCGATATCGAGGATGGTCTTCTCGTCCATGCATTCCAGCAGATAGCGGAAGCAGTTGACGATCACCTGGTGGCCGACGATCAGCACGCGATCGCCCACGTGGTCGCGGCGCAGCACTTCCACCACGCTGCGCAGCCGCAGGATCACGTCGCACCAGCTCTCGCCGCCGGGCGGGCGGAAGTAGAACTTCCCCACCAGCGCACGCTGCTCGGCAAGTGCGGGAAAGGTCGCGCGGATGCCGGCCACGGTGTAGCGGTCGAGCACCCCGAACTCCTTCTCGCGCAGGCGCTCGTCCACGCCGATCTCGTCACGGTCGATATCCAGCGCGTCGGCCACCGCATGCACGGTCTGCTGCGCGCGCACGAACGGCGAGGTCAGCAGCACGTTCGGCCGCTGGTTGTGCGGCATGTCGGCGAACCATTCGCCCAGCGCGCGCGCCTGGCGGTGCCCGAGCTCCGAAAGCGGCGTGTCGGCATCGCGGGTGTCGATGTCGATCAGGTGCGAATCGCCGGCCTCGGCAAGGTCGCGCGCCACGTTGCCGGCGCTCTGGCCGTGGCGCACGATCCACAGGCGGTCCGGCCAGTCGGTGTGGCGAAGGCGGGCCATCAGCTGCCGCCCCCTTTTGCCGGAACCCGCGCCCTGTGCGCGGGCGTTGTCATCCGATCAGCCGGTATCCGCATGAGTCGCCCCGATGGATTGGTGCGGCCAGCCTCGCCAGCGACGCGTCAATGCAACGCGAATCCGGCCCTGATGCGTTACCAGACCAGGTCGTCGGGCACCTTGAACTGCGCGTAGTAGGCGTCGTCCTCCGACGTCGGCGCCTCGGCCTCGCCGGCCTGGCCGTGGTCGAGCACGACCAGCGTGGCGTCGCGTTCGCGCACCTTGTCGGCGGCGGCACGCGGCAGCAGCGCGTAGCCGTCGCCGTCGCCGTCGCGGGCGATCACCAGCGCGCCCGACGCGAGCCTGCGGCGGATGTCGTCGTCCACCAGCAGGGTGCGGATCGCACCGTCCACGGTGAAGCGGTATTCGCTCTCGCCGCTGCGCGGCACCTGCTTGTCGCGGATGATCTGCCGCGCCTGCGCACGCAGCTCGTTGATGCGCGCGGCGGCCTTGCGTTCGGCTTCCAGTGCGCGGTCGCGCTCGGCCTTCTCCGCACGCACTCGCTGCGCCTCGCGCTCGATGTCGCCGGCCGTCGGCGCGGCCTTGCCGATGCGCGCCTTCGCCTGCTCGCGCGCCACCTCGGCCACCTTCGACTTCTTGACCAGGCCGGCCTTGAGCAGCTGTTCCTGGAGGGGATTGGCCTTGGCCATGGCGTGCACCGCGGGCGTTGGTAACGGGCGCCCATGATAGCGGCGTGCCGCCGTTACCGGCCCGGGTATCCGATGGCGCAACAACACGTTGCAGCCGCCGCACACGCCGCCCTCGCGGCGACGTGGCACGCTGCCGGCACTCCCCCGCCCCGCAGGCGCCCCATGGCCCCGTCCCCAGATTCCGCACCGCCGTCCCGCAGGCCGCCGCCGCGGCAACAGGCGCTGCGCACCGCGCTCATCGTGCTGCTGCTGGTCGCGGTGGCGGTGGCCATCGCCGCCCTGCGCGGTGCCTTCGGCATCGGCGGCGGCAGCCGCGCCGGCGCCATTGTCGACACCATGCAGGCCAACGGCCTGCACGCGGGCTTCCGCCGCGCGCATGCGCGCGGGCTGTGCGTGTCCGGGCGCTTCATCGCCTCGGGTGATGCGGCGCCGCTATCGAGCGCTCCGCTGTTCCAGGCCGGCGAATCGCCGATCCTCGGGCGGCTGTCGATCGGTGGCGGCAGCCCGGTGGCGCCGGAAGCCGCGGCCGGCGTGCGCAGCCTGGCACTGGCGATCACCCAGCCCGACGGCCAGCAATGGCGGATGGCGATGAACACGCCGCCGGTGCTGGGCGTCGGCACGCCCGAGGCCTTCCACGCGCAGCTGCAGGCGATGGCGCCCGACCCCGCCACCGGCAAGCCGGACCCCGAGCGCGTGGCCGCGTTCCAGCGCGCCTACCCGCCCAACCCCGCGCTCAAGGCCTGGCAGGCCAGCTACCGCCCCAGCGACAGCTGGGCCAGCACGCAGTACCACAGCATCAACGCCTTCGTGCTGGTGGACGACCAGGGCCAGCGCCGGCCGGTGCGCTGGGCGATGGTGCCCGAGGCGCCGTTCGCGCCGCTGGGCGAAGGCCCGCACACCGACGACGCATTGAGCATGGAATTCCAGAAGCGCCTGGCCGAAGGCCCGGTGCGCTGGACCCTGCGCCTGCAGCTGGCCGAACCCGGCGACCCCGTCGACGACGGCAGCCGCGCCTGGCCGGAGAGCCGCCGCACGGTGGATGCCGGCATCGTCGAACTCACCGCCGCCACCGCCCAGGACGGCGGCGCCTGCAACGGCCTCAACTTCGACCCGCTGGTGCTGCCCGAAGGCATCGAGCCGTCGGCCGATCCGATCCTCCACGCGCGTCGCGCCGCCTATGCCGAAAGCCTGCGCCGGCGCGCGCGCGAAACCTTCCAGGAGACCGCGCCATGAGCCGCTATCCGCTGTCGGCGCGCCTCATCCACTGGGCGATGGCCGCGCTGATGCTGTCCCAGCTCTGCCTCGGCGTGGCCATGGTCGGCCGCTGGCAACCGTGGACCACCCCCGCGGTGCAGCTGCACAAGGTGCTGGGCGTGACCGCGCTCGTACTGGTGCTACTACGGCTGGCCAACCGCCTGCGCTTCCGCGCCCCGCCGCTGCCGCGCGACCTGCCCGCAGTGCAGCGCGCACTGGCACGCGCCAGCCACTGGGCGCTGTACGCGCTGATGTTCGCGCTGCCGCTCACCGGCTGGGCGATGCAGGGCGCGGCCGGGCTGCCGGTGCGCGTGGGCGGCATGGTGCTGCCGTCGCTGGTGTCCGCCGACCTTGCCCGCTACGGGCTGCTGCGCGAACTGCACGCCTGGCTCGCCTATGGGCTGCTGGCGCTGGTGCTGGTGCATGCCGGCGCCGCCCTGCATCACGCCTGGGTGCGGCGCGACGGCGTGTTCGCGCATATGGCGCTGTGGCGGCGGCGGCGCGCCGCGCCCGACGCACCCGCGCCAGCCGCCGTCCCGGCCGAGCGCCGCGCACCGGAACCACGCTAGCGGGGCTCCGCAGTCCGGCCGGCCGGGGGGCCGACCGGCACGTCGCTCAGATGTTGCTGTCCTCCGGCGGCAGCTGCGTGGCCACCGGTGCCGCACCCGGGCCATCGGGCGTGGGCGGCGGGCAGTCCGGCCCCGCGGTGTAGCTGGTCATCGACAGCGAGCCATAGGCCGGGCCCTCCACAAGCACGTTCGAACCAACGCCCGTGGCCGCGGCAAAGCCGGCCAGGTACAGCAGCGGCAGGAAGTGCTCGTCAGTCGGCGCGGCACGCGCGTAGTCGTGATGTTCGAGCAGCGCCGCCGCATCGCCGGGGCGCTCGGCCAGCAGCTGCTTCGCGGCCTCGTCGAAGCGCGTGTTCCAGTCGAAGGCCGCGTCCGGCTGCTTCCAGTCCATCGCGCCCAGGTTGTGGACCACGTTGCCGCTGCCCACCACCAGCACCCCGCGCTCGCGCAGCGCGGCGAGCTTCGCGCCCATCGCCACGTGCCACTCCGCCGGCTTCTGCGCATTGATCGAGAGCTGCACCACGGGGATGTCGGCCTCGGGAAATGCATGCACCAGCACCGACCAGGTGCCGTGGTCCAACCCCCAGCCATCGACGTCGGCCCCCACGTAATCCGGCTTCGCCACCTCGGCCACTTCCTCCGCCAGTTCCGGCAGCCCGGGCGCCGGGTACTGCACCTCGAACAGCGGCGGCGGAAAGCCGTAGAAGTCGTGGATGGTGCGCGGCCGCGGCATCGCCGTGACCGCGGTGGCATTGATGTACCAGTGCGCCGACACCACCAGGATCGCCCGCGGCCGCGGCACCGATGCGCCGAACGCGCGCCAAGCCTCGGTGAAGCGGTTGCGCTCGAGCGCGTTCATGGGCGAGCCGTGGCCGAGGAAGGCGGCGGGCATCGAAGGGACCTGGGCCATGCGCGTGCTCCGGGGTGACGGAGCCCGCAGTCTAGGCCGCACAGGGTTCGCGTCGCGCGAGCACGGCGGCCCGCGACGCCGCGCGGTCAGTTGCGCAGTTTCAGCGTGGGCTGCTCGTCCAGCGTGCCGTCGTCGCGGATCACCACGTGGCGGGTGCCGCCCTGGTCGAACAGCACCGGCACCGGTGCCTGGAACAGCGGGCGGCGCACGAACGCCAGCCGCCAGCCAAAGATCTCCAGGGCTTCCAGGGTGACGCGCTGGGGCGGCGCCAGTCCATTGCGCAGCTGCGCCGGATCAGCCGGGGCCGTGGCGCTGCGGCGCTCGGGCGTGCGGCGGACCGGCGCCTGGGGGCGGTCGGCCCAGGGCCCGGCGACAACGGTGGTGTGTGCGGCGTGCGACATCGTGAGGCTCGAAAAAATGATCGCCCTCGCCATGCAAGCCGCGTGCCGGAACGCGACCGACGGCCTCGCCGGGATCGCGGCCACCGCACGTCCACAGGCCTGCATCCATGGTGTGCCGGGCTACCCACCACAGGAGAGCCCCATGCCACACGACCATGCGTCCACGCAGCCCGGCCAGCACGACGACTGCATCGAGGCCTGCACCCGCTGCCACGCCATCTGCCTGGAGACCATTGCCCACTGCCTGCGCCAGGGCGGCCGCCACGTGGAGCCCGCGCACATGACGCTGATGATGGCCTGTGCCGACATCTGCCGGACCAGCGCCGACACCATGCTGCGCGGCGCCGATGTGCACGTGCACACCTGCGCGGCCTGCGCCGCGATCTGCCGCGCCTGCGCCGAAAGCTGCGCCGCGCTGGCCGATGGCGACCCCGCCATGCAGCGCTGCGCCGACGCCTGCGCCGAATGCGCACGCCACTGCGAGGAAATGGCGGCCTGAGCCGCGACGCCTGCCGCCCCGCGGGGCGGCAGGCCTCAGGTGTTTGGCTACGCCACCTCAGCCGGCGGCATCACAGCGCGCCGCGTCGGCGGCACCGCCGGCATCCGCCAGACAGCGCTCGCGCGCCAGCCGCCCGCGCACCTCGCCTTCCAGCCCGCGCAGGCCCCAGCGCCGGCCTTCCTCCACCGCGGCCTCCTCGCCTGCGCCGTGCAGCCACGCCGCGCGCAACGCGGCCAGCGCACCCACGCGGTTGCCGCTGGCGCAGTGCACCAGCGTCTGCCCGTCGGCGTCCTGCAGCAGGCGGTCGAAGGCCACCACCGCCTCGCGGTCCAGATCACCCGCGCCGGCAATGGGCAGGGTGTCGTAGCGCATCCCCGCCGCGCGTACCGCGGCCGCCTCGTCAAACCCCGGCGTCTCCGCCGCCGGCGCCAGGTTGATCACATGGCGGATGCCGGCCGCCTGCAGGGCGGGTACGTCGTCGGCGCTGATCCGGCCGCCGCTGTGGATGCCGTCGGTGGGTGTGGCGAAGCGGGTGAGTACGGGGGAATGCATGGGTGCCTCGTCGTGGGCGGATTGGCCGGCGGCGTGCTCCGGGGCGGCGCAGGCGGCAAGCGTGATGGACGCTGCGAACACGGCCGCAGCAAAAGACAGCGGATGCCGCGACGGGGTTGTCATGCCGAGGCCCTGGATGGAGCCGTCTTCAACGACGCCGCGGCTCGCGTCCACCGAACCGCTGCCATGTAGCACGGCGCTGCGCAGGTGCCTGGTGGGGCCTTCGTTCTCTTTCGCGTCCATGGGACTCCTCTTCGCGAATGATGGTGCGGTCAATCGTGCGACCGCGAGCCGGTGCGGCTGCGTTGCCCGGAGCCCTTCGCAGGGCGCGGCGACCGTCGCCGCTGCGACGCAGTCCCGGCAGCCCGCTCCTGCGGGCGACAGTACGCGTCGTACAGCACATCGAGCACGTCCCGCACCGGGCCCTCGGCGAGCGAGTAATGGATGTTCTGGGCCTCGCGCCGGGTGTGCACCAGCGCCATGTCGCGCAGCACGGCCAGGTGCTGCGACAGCGCCGAGGCGCTCAGTCCGGTCAGCGGCTGCAGCTCGCCGGCCGCGCGCTCGCCCTCCACCAGCTGGCACAGCACCAGCAGGCGCGCAGGGTGTGCCAGCGCCTTCAGCAGCGCGGCGGCCTCGCCGGCGTGCGCGGCCATGTCAGCCACCAGGGGGGCACGGTTCGGGTCGTTCGACGAAGGCCCGGGCATGTATTTTAGTATTTCCTTGACAACGACTCGGAGTGCCCTCTACTTTAGCTCTATCTAAACAACAATGGAAACCCGCGATGAAACCGAGGGTGGAAAGCTTCTTCCACGAGGCCACGTCCACGTTCTCCCACGTGGTGTTCGATCACGGCGGAGGCCACGCAGCCATCATCGACCCGGTGATGGACTACGACGCGCCCACCGCGCGGACCGCGTTCGACTCCGCGCAGCGCCTGCTCGACTTCGTGCGTGCGCACTCGCTCACCGTCGACTGGATCCTCGAAACCCATGCCCACGCCGACCACCTGTCGGCCGCGGCCTGGCTGCGCGTGCACACCGGGGCCAAGGTCGCGATCGGCCGCGGCATCACCCGGGTGCAGGAGCGTTTCCGGGACGTGTTCCACCTCGGTGACGGCTTTGCGGTCGATGGCCGCCAGTTCGACCACCTGTTCGACGACGGCGACCGCTTTGGCATCGGCACGCTGTCCGGACGCGTGATCGCCACGCCCGGGCACACCGACGACAGCCTGACCTACGTCGTGGGCGATGCCGCCTTCGTGGGCGACACGCTGTTCGCACCCGACACCGGCACCGCGCGCGCCGACTTCCCCGGCGGCGATGCGGCCACGCTCTACGGATCGATCCAGCGGCTGTTCGAGCTGCCCGGCGACACGCGGGTCTTCCTCTGCCACGACTATCCCCCCGACGGGCGCGAGCCCTCCGCGGTCACCACCATCGCGGCACAGCGCGAACGCAACGTGCACCTGGCAGGCGGCGTGGGCGAAGCCGCCTTCGTGCGCATGCGGGAGGCACGGGATGCCGGGCTGGCCGCACCGAAGCTGATCCTGCCCTCGCTGCAGGTCAACATCCGCGCCGGCGGGCTTCCGGAGCCCGAAGCCAACGGCGTGCGCTACCTGCGCCTGCCGCTCAACCACGTGGGGAGCGGCGCGTGATCGCGGACTGGCCGTGGGCGCTGGCGGGCGGCGTCCTGATCGGCCTGTCGGCCACGCTCCTGCTCTGGTTGACCGGGCGGGTGGCCGGCGTCAGCGGCATCCTCGCCGGCGTGCTGGTTCCGCGCCGCGGCGAGCTCGCCTGGCGCTGGGCCTTCCTCGCGGGACTGATGCTGGTGGGCGCCATCGCCATCCCGCTGCTGCCCGGAATGGCGACACCGCGCACGGGCTTCGCACCACCGCTGCTGGTGGCCGCGGGCCTGCTGGTGGGCTTCGGGGCCAGCCTGGGCAACGGCTGCACCAGCGGCCACGGCGTCTGCGGACTGGGCCGCCTGTCCATGCGCTCGCTCGTGGCGGTGGCCACGTTCATGGCGACCGCGGTGTTGACGACCTGGCTGGTCCGCCACGGCGGAGGCTGGGCATGACCCGCATCGTAGCCGCCGCCTTTGCTTCCGGAGGACTGTTCGGGCTCGGCCTGGCACTTTCTGGCATGACCGATGCGCGCCGCATCCTCGGCTTCCTCGATGTCACCGGTGACTTCGATCCCACCCTCGCCTTCGTGCTCGGAGGCGCCATGCTGACCACCCTGGCGTTGTTCCGTCCGGTGCTTCGCCGCGAACGCCCGGTGTTCGCGGGCGCGTTCAAGCTGCCAACGCGCGCCGACATCGATGCGCGCCTTGTCATGGGCGCGGCCCTCTTCGGGGTGGGCTGGGGACTCGCCGGTTATTGCCCGGGCCCCGCCCTGGCCGGGCTGGCCGTGGGTTCGACCGAAGCATTCTGGTTCGTCCCGGCCATGGTGCTGGGCATCGCAATCCACCGGCTCGCCACTTCCCGCACCTCGGCGGGCGAATGACGCGCCTGACCGAGGCCTTGCTGGCAAGGCACCCCTGACCAAACGCTTCCCGTGCTCGCGGAAGACCTGGCGACGGCGAACCGGGACCGGGTAGGAAGCGCCGGCCCATGACCGCAGTCGGGGCGCGGCGCGCGCGCCCTGCTCCGCGTTCCGATCCACAGCCAGGCAAGGCACCTGCTGCCGATGAACTCCATCCTTTGGGCTGCGTGCGTCACACTATCCCGCACCGATCGCGAACGTGCGGCGGGGACCGGTGGCAAGTCGGTAGTGATGGCGTGAGGAGCTAGGCTCTTTGCTCTACGCCGGTTCGCATACGCAGCGCTTCATAGAGCTGACCGGGCCCAAGAAGAATCTCTGTCAATCCATCCTGCACCCGTTGCGATGCGAGAGCCTGTCCACTCATCGCGCCATGAACCTCGAACGCATCGATGATCGCGTCCACCAGTGCCTTGCGCAGGTCGGGTGAGTTGGCGAACTGCTCCTTGGAATTGTCCACTGCCTGCTTCGCCAGGGTCTCGTTCTGTAGCAGCTTCCCTTTCAGCGTGCCGTTGACGTACTGGAGCTGGTCCTCATCGCTCAGCTCGCCTTCGAACAGCCCGTTGACCCGCTCGATGATATCGCGCAGGTAGGCCTGCTCCTTCTCCTGCACACGTCCGCTGCCAACGGCGTCCACGTGGGCAAGGGGATAGCTGCCGCCGACCGCCAGATTGAGCGGCTGCGCACCGCGATTGCGCAGGGTGTGATGGGTCAGCACCACCTTCGACAGATCCACTGCATCCCGCTCGCGCCCGAACTCCAGCAGCGGCAACAGCCGCCTGTAGAACAGGAAGCGCTTCTCGATTTCGGTGTTGCCGTAGTCGAACATCTGCGACAGGAATGCATACAGGCGCACGTACGAACCCATGTCGCCCTTGAAAAGGACCAGGGCATCCAGCGTGTCCTTGGCTGCAGCCACGGCCCTGCCATCCCCCGAGGCCTCGGCCACGGCACGAGCGTCCATCGCAGCCTTGTAGCGTTTGAGCATGCGGTCGGCGACCGGCTGCAGGGCCGCGGCCAGCTGCGACTGTTTTGCCTGCGGGTCCAGCTCGATCCGCGCCACCCGCTCGACCTCGAAGTCATCGTAGTGGCCCGCCGCATCCAGCTTGGCACGCAGGTCGTAGACCAGGTTCGGGTCCGTGGTCGCCTCAAGCGTCGCGGTCTCGTAGTAGGTGCGGAACGCGGCGAGGATCTCGTCGGTATCGTTCTGGAAATCCAGGATGTAGGTGGTGTCCTTGCCAGGATGGGCGCGGTTGAGCCGGGACAGGGTCTGCACCGCCTGGATGCCGCCCAGCTTCTTGTCCACGTACATGCCGCACAGCAGCGGCTGGTCAAAGCCGGTCTGGAACTTGTTGGCCACCAGCAGCAGCTGGTATTCCGGGCCAGCAAAAGCTTCGCGGATGTCGCGGCCCTTCAGGCCGGGGTTGAGCAGGCCATTGGCCTCGGTCACCGGCTCCGGGTAGCTCTCCGGATCATCGATCTCGCCGGAAAACGCCACCAGCACACCCAACGGATAGCCCTGTCGCTCCACGTAGGCACGCGCCGCCTTCTGCCAGCGCACGGCCTCGCGCCGCGAACCCACCACGACCATCGCCTTGGCGCGTCCTTCGAGCAGCGGCTGCACGTTCTCCCGGTAATGCTCCACCACGATCTGGACCTTGGCGGCGATGTTGTAGGGATGCAGGCGCACCCAATGCATGATCCCCTTCATCGCCGTGGACCGCTCGACCTGGGTGTTGTCGAATTCCCGGCCGTTGTGCGCCAGCCGGAAGGCCAGACTGTAGGGGGTGTAGTTCTTCAGCACATCGAGGATGAATCCCTCCTCGATCGCCTGGCGCATCGAATAGACATGGAACGGCTGCGGCAGCCCGTCCGGCCCGCGCCGTCCGAACAGCTCCAGGGTCTTGGACTTCGGCGTGGCGGTAAACGCGATATAGGTCAAGCCTGACTGGGCGCTGCGCGCCTCCATCTGGGCGGCCAGGAGCGTTTCGGCGTCGATCTCGCCGCCGTCCTGCAGGTCCGCCCACTCCTGCGCGCTCAGCAGTTCCTTGAGCTTGGCCGCCGCCTGACCCGTCTGCGAACTGTGCGCCTCGTCGGCAATCACGGCGAAGCGCTTGCCCTCGGTGGCTGCCAGCTCCTGCACGGCCTTGAGCGCGAAGGGGAAGGTCTGGATGGTGCAGACGATGATCTTCTTCCCGCCCTTGAGTGCCTCGCCCAGCTGCGCGCTCTTGCTGCCGTGCTCGCCGGTGATGCTCGCGACCACCCCGGTGGTGCGCTCGAAATCGAAGATCGCCTCCTGCAGCTGGGCATCGAGCACCGTGCGGTCGCTGACCACCAGTACGCTATCGAACACCTTGGCATTGGCTGCGTCGTGCAGGTCGGCCAGGAAGTGCGCGGTCCAGGCGATGGAGTTGGTCTTGCCTGAACCGGCCGAGTGCTGGATCAGGTAGCGCTGCCCCGCCCCGTTGGCGCGGACATCGGCCACCAGCTTGCGGGTAGCGTCGAGCTGGTGATACCGCGGGAAGATCACCGTCTTCAGCTGCTTCTTCTCATCGCGCTTGCCGATCAGGTAGCGACCCAGGATCTCCAGCCAGCTGTCGCGCGCCCACACCTCCTCCCACAGGTAGCGGGTGGCGAACCCACCCGGATCCGGCGCGTTGCCGGCGCCCCCGGCGTTGCCACGGTTGAACGGCAGGAAGAACGTATCGGTGCCGGCCAGCCGAGTGGTCATCATCACCTCGGTCTGGCTGACCGCGAAATGCACCAGCGCGCCACCGGGGAACGCCAGCAATGGCTCGACCACCCCGCCCTTGGGGTGGGGATTGCGGTCCAGCCGGTACTGGTCCACCGCATCACCCACGCTCTGGGTGAAGTCGGATTTCAGCTCGGCGGTGGCCACCGCGATGCCGTTGACGAACAACACCAGGTCGATGCAGTCGTTGGGCCGGTTGGGCGAATGCTTGACCTGCTGCACCACGCGCAAGCGGTTGGCCGCGTAATGCTGCTCGATCACCGGATTGATCGAGAACGCCGGCCGGAACTGCACCAGTGACAGCGGGCGCTTCAAGCCGACCATCTCCACGCCACGCCGCAACACCTCCAGGGTGCCGCGCTCGTCGAGGTTCTTGCGCAGCCGCTCGGCCAAGCGCTGGCCCAGCTGCGGACCATGGGTACGGGCCAGCGCCTGCCAGCTTTCCGGCTGGGTCTGCTCGATCCACGCGAGCAGGTCCGGCAGATACAGCGCATTCGTACGGTCGTAATGGGCGGCATCGCCGGGGGCATGGAACCAGCCATGGGCGGCCAGGTGCGCGCAGATCTCGCGCTCGAAGTGGTGCTCCTGGTGCAGGTTCATGCGTCCCCCAACGCGTCCGGGCGGTGTGCACGGAGCCATTGCTCCGTGTGCGCAAGCAGGCGGGCGGCCTGCTGCAGACAGGTGGCGAGCGTGGCGTCCGTCACCGGATCGCCTTCGTAGTCGCTGATGTTGCGCTGCCGGCGCAGCGCATCCAGCACGATGATCTCGTCCTGCGCGACGCCCATGGTGTGGCCCAGGCACTGGATCGCGGTCTGATGGTGGCCGGGGTGACTGGTGGAGGTGCGGTGGCCGTTGGCCCACAAGCCGAGCATTGCGCACTGCATGACGCATTTGTAGGCGGCGTCGAAGCGGTTGTCGGCGCTCACCTGGGGCACCTGCGCATCGGCCCGGTTGCGACGCGCGGCCTCCAGCAACTTGCGCAACGCTGCTCGATCAGCCGTGTGCGGTTGCAGCTGGCGAATCGCCAGCAGGTTCTCCAATGTCATCCCTGTCTCCCACCACCATCAGCTTCGGCCCGTCCAGCAGCTGTCGGGCAAAGGCCTCGCCTGCCTGGCACCGCCGCCTGAACTCCCCCGGTGAGTACACCACAGGATTGATCTCGCGGCGCAGGCTCGCCTCCAGGGGATGCAACGCCCTGACCAGGTCGGCGAAGCCCACTTCGCCCAGCACCAGCAGATCGATGTCGCTGCGTTCGGTATCGGTCCCCTTGGCAGTCGATCCGAAGATCCAGGCCACCTGGATTCCGCCGGCCAGTGGCTCCAGCGCCTCGCGTACCGCCGGCACCACGCCGTGGGTCTTGCGGAACATCGAGGCCAGCTCGTCGAACAGCGGGCAGGACGGATTGGCCTGGTAGTGCACCTGGTTACCCCGCTCCACGCGCGACAGCAATCCAGCCTCGACCAGCTTGTCCAGCTCGCGGCCGAGCGTGCCGGCATGGCGGTCCGTCAGGCGCGCCAACTCGCGCAGGTGGAAGCTCGCCTGCGGCTGCAGCAGCAGCACCGCCAACACGGCCTGGCGGGTGCCGCCGAACAGCAGGTCCATCAGGGCGCGGGCGGAGGTGTTGCTCATTGGGCAACGATTGTTGCCTTTTTCACAACACTCCGCAAGGCCGCTGGCCACGGGAGACCGGCGGCGCGAGGCCGCCGCCCGGGTCAGTCGTCCAATGCCTCGATGTGGGGCCGGAGCACCGCGTCCATCCGGTAGGCCAGTTCCACCAGCGCATCCTGCACCGCGGGCCATTCGGCCTCGTCCACAATCCACCCACCCGCCGTCCTGGCGCGGATCCGCGAGCGCTTCCGCTCCGGCAGCGCCGCCCAATCGAGCGGCCCACCGAACGCGGCTTCGATTGCCTTGCGGTGCGCGTGTAGGGCATCGAACAGGGCCGTGCCGCCGTCCGCCTGATGGATCAGGCAGGTCACCCGTGCCTCCTCGCGGGTCATGGCCACGTTCAGACGGAATCCGTTGCGTCCCATTCCGACGCCCATCCATGGATTCGAACTGCGCGTGCGCCGCTGGAACAGCGTGCCGCGGGCATTGGCCCTGGCCAGGAAACCCTCCCAGAAGCGGCGGTACATCTCGTCGCGCTGACCGTCGTCGGCCTCGTCGTCGTCATGCTCGCCGGGGGGCACGCCCTCTTCCCATTCGGCATAAGTCTGGCCGGTCGCCGCCACCCGCCAGCTCAGCCGTCCGTTCGCCGACCGGCCCCACACCACCGCCGCTGCCGCACTGGGGCTGCTGAAGTACGCATCACGCAGGAACTCGCGAACATCCCCCACCGCCGGCGCGAGTGTCCCGTTCTCCACCAGATCCTCGTGCAGCGCCTTGTAGCCGCCCTCCACGCCCACCCAGCCGGCGCGGGCCCGCGAACCCGCCAGCACGACGAACTGGCCTTCCAGCTGCCTGCCGGTGGCGTGCAGCTGGTGGCTCAAGCCACCGATCTCGAACAGCGGGGAATCCGCCGCGCCGGCCAGCGCCGGCACGGCCAGCGCCGGTGCACTCCGATCGCCCAGCTTCCAGTGCGCCTCGGCCAGCGCCAGCAGCGCCGCCTGCCGGGTTTCCAGCACGTCCGCGGTCCACTCCTGCTGCTGCAACACCTGTGTGGTCAGCGGAAACGGGCACACGCCGCCGCGGCTGAAGTAGGCCTGCTTCTTCCAGTCGAACTCCCGGTTGCCCGCAGCGCTGTTCTTCTTCCGGTTCAGCAGCGCCAGGTTGCCAAGCCGGTGCACCCAACCAGCCCGTACCTGCTCGCTCGGAATCCACCTGGCCCACTGGCTGTCCGGGCGCGGAGACTGTGGCAGCACATGCTCCACGGTGACGTGCTGGTGCTGCATGGTCTTGCTGCCATCCGACGCGAGCGCATCGATGCGCAACAGGATCACGCCAAGCGCACGCGCGGAGTGGGTCTGGTAGAGCGGCCCGTCGAGGAACGCGTACATCTCGTACTGCTCGGCCGGAGTGAGCTGCAGCGCCGAACCCGGCTCGCCCAGGGCATCGCCGGCCTCGACCGCCGCCGTCAGTCGCGAGAAGCGCTCGATACGTTCGTTGACACCCGCCTTGCGCACCAGCATCCCGAAGGCGAGGCGCTCCAAGCCGGCAACAAAACCGAGGACCGCGTCCGGATTGGCCCGGTGGCGGGTGAAGAACGCCAGCGCCGGAGGCATCCAGTCCTTGAACTCCAACCGGTTGAGCCAGCGCAGCGCATCGTTGATCGCTTCGGCATGGCGGGTGCTGGCGTAGTCCGCATCGCTGATCGCGCGGAAAGCTTCCGCCATGGGCTCGAGCACCCTATCCACGAAGGCGCGCGGATCGGCAGGCGCCACATGGGCGCGGAACTCCTTCAGCAGCGTACCTGCCGGCTTCGCCTTGCGATACACCATGCGGATATGGCTGAAGAGCTCGCCGAATGCGTCGCGACCAAGGTCGGCCTCCAGCCCTTCCCACTTTTCCGTATACATTTTGCGCGAAGCCTCGGGCACGGCACCGATGATTTCCGCCTTGAGGATGTCCGTCGCGGTCAGGTCCAGACCGCGGCTGTTCATGACACCGAAGATCCGGTATGCCGAATCCAGGTCGGGCGTGGCGACCGCCACCAGGTAGCAGCGGGTCACGATGAACTGCACCAGCCGCAGCAGCGTCTCCGGGTCCAGATCCGACAGCACCCGCATGAAATGGCGCGCGTTCTCGCGCAGGCGCGCCTGGCTGTCGGGCAGATCCTCGTCTCCCGCCACCAGCGTTTCGATGCCACCTTCGTGCTGCACGCGCTCGCGGAAGAACTCCAGGTCGCGCTCGCGAAGCGTCAGCCGGTAGTTGTTTTCCGTCGCCGCGACGATGTTGCCTTTCTGGTAGACGCAGGCGGTGATGCCCTGACGGACGCTCTCGTTCTGCGTCACCGCGCGAACGCATGCAAGCAGCAGGGTGAGCGTGGTCAGACGCTGCTGGCCATCGACGACTTCCGCCTTGGGCGACGACTCGGACTTGATCAGCACGAGGCTGCCGAGAAAGTACGGCGGACTCTCGTCGAGTTGTGTCCCACCCGCGCGCATGTAACTGATCAGGTCGTCCAGCAGCTCCTGTGCCTGGTCCACGCCCCAGGAGTACGGGCGCTGGTAGGCGGGGATGGAGAACATGTATTCGTCACTGAAGATCTTGGCCAGCGACTGTTCCTTGGCCGAGAGGGTGTGGGTCATGGTTGGATGTTGCCTCTGGATGTCTCACTGGGGATGCGCTTCGCCCGCCTGAACCCGGGGGCGGACCGCCGGTCGTACACGGCTTGACCCGTACCGCCTCTGGTCCGTATGGTCGGCTTCGAAATGGGTTGGGACCACCCGACCGGCGCTGGGCTCCTGGGACTTCCCGGGGGCCCTTCTGCTTTCAGGGGAACACCTTGAGGCCGTGCCCGAACACGTAGTCGCGCGCACCCCGGAACAGCTTCTGTTCCAGAATGGCTGCCGCGCGGTTGGGCTGATCAGGCCGAAGGATGCGCAGCCCTAATGGGCGGGCGGTCAGGTCGGCCAGTTGCAGCCCTTCCGAATTGGCTTTCTTGTCCGCCACGTGGATGTTCAGCGGCAAAGCGCGCCGGTCGCGATTGCCCCCATCACAGACCCGTCGGAACTCCAGCTCCAGCTCCCGGTCCTCCCTCGCGCCTCGCGCCTCGAACACCACGCACGTGTCACGGTCGCCCTGTCCCTGCAACCGCAGGAACTGGTCCACGCGCTCCAGCCCGAACTGCATTGCCAGATGGTAGGGGTGGAAGGGGGTCTGGTATCGGTCCTTCAGGCGGATCTTGTCGATGATGACGGCAACAATTGTCATGTCGGCGGCCTCGATGATTCCGTTGAGTCGCTGCATGAAAGCTTCGCGCGCTGGCTGGTTGAGTTGCGAGAACGCACCACGCTTCTTGCGGATGTCGTGTTCGTGGAGGATCACCAGGTCATGCCCGAACAGCTCGAACTTCAGCCGCCTGATGGCCGGCGCGACGCACGCCGTGTATCCCTCGATCGGAAAAATGCAGAAACACAACACGAACAGCGGCCAGTCCGGATTGATCACCTCCAGGCTGTGATCTCCACTTTCGTCGACATACACGATGTAGTCGGAGTACGCCATCAGACCTCCCGGCTTCCTTGGCTCAATCTTCAGACGCGCCAGATAGACCGCGGACGTCGACCTGGCCGGTGACGGCCGCGGTGATCAGGGCGCTGCGGCGCTCCTTCAATAAGGATATGTTGCGCACCGCGTTGATCTGGAGGACTTCGATTCTCCCGGTCACCCGTTCGATGAACTCGGCGATCTCCACCTGCTCATGCTTCGGAGGGAGCGCAAGTCGGATCACTTTGAATTCTTCCCAATACAGACGCAGCCGGAAATCAGTAATGCCTCGGGAATACCTTTTCATTTCAGCCACTGCTGACGGGGTCCTTAAGGATCATCTGAATAACACGCCCTGATGCTGCTTTTGCCGCCACACGAGCATCAATATTGTGTCGGGCAGCGATTTTCATCGATTTCAGGTCGGATTTCGGCCGTTTCCGGCCTGTTCTGGCGGGCTTCCCCGCCATCCAGGCGCAACTATCCCGCAGCCGCCAATAAATCTCGCCGCGCCATCCACAGGTTCGACAGCGCGAACAGTGTCAGCACCTGCGCAGTGTTCTTTGCCAGCCCGCGGTAACGCACTTTGGCGTAACCGAACTGGCGCTTCACCACCCGGAACGGGTGCTCAACCTTCGCGCGCACGCTGGCCTTGTAGCGCTCCCAGCGCTCGGCGTATTTGCGGTCACGCTTGTTCTTCATCGCCCGCAGCTTCGACGGCTTCTCCGCGATCAGGAAGCCGACGGCAACGTGCTGCAGCTCTTCGCGCTTGTCGGCGCCGGTGTAGCCACTGTCGCCGCACACCGTATCCTCCTTGCCATGCAGCAGCTTGTGCACCTGGGTCACGTCGCCGACGTTGGCGGCCGTGCACTCCACGTGGTGCACCAGCCCCGAATACTCGTCCACGCCAATGTGCGCCTTCATCCCGAAGTGCCACTGGTTGCCCTTCTTCGTCTGGTGCATCTCCGGATCGCGCTTGCCATCCTTGTTCTTCGTCGAGCTTGGCGCGGCAATGATCGTGGCGTCCACGATCGTGCCCGCGCGCAGGCTCTGGCCCTTGCGTGCCAGGTGCGCGTTCACCCGCGCCAGGATCTTCGGCGCCAGGTCATGCGTCTCCAGCAGACGCCGGAAGTTGAGGATCGTGGTCTCGTCGGGGATGTCGTCCAAACCGCTCAGCTCGGCGAACCGGCGCATCACCGCTGTGTCGTAAAGCGCCTCTTCCATGGCCGGGTCGCTGAGCGCGTACCACTGCTGAAGGAAGTGAACCCGCAGCATCGTTGACAGCGGATACGGCTGCCGGCCAGGGCGACCCATCTTCGGATAGTGCGGCTCAATCAGCTTCAGCAGCGCCTTCCACGGCACCACCTGATCCATCTCGGCCAGGAAGATCTCCTTGCGGGTCCGCTTGCGCTTGCCCATGCCTTCGGCATCACCGAACGTCAGCTGCATCGATCGTCACCCTCATCGCGTTGCGCTATTGTCGCCCACGTCGGGGGAGTTGTTCAGAGTTTCCATAGGGGTTTGATACGCAACGCCTCTTCGCTCAGCAGCACTTTGTATACGCCAGTGGGTCTAGGCAAAAACGGCGGGCGCTATTGACATGATCAATGATATGTGCTGCGCTCCTTGGTGTCTGCAAGAAAGCGCGCACCATTGCAAATGGTTGCAAGAATCGGCAGTTGATGAGCAAGGTTGAAGAGTCGCGTGATGGAACCATGAAAACTGGTCCGGATGAGATCTTCACGCTCGACGAGCTGGCGGCGTACTTGAAGGTTGGCAAGCGCACGCTATACCGACTCGCCGCGCAAGAGGAGATCCCGGCGTTCAAAGTGGGTGGGACATGGCGGTTTCGGCGAAGCGACATCGATCGCTGGATTGAAGATCGATCGCCAACCGAGACAAGAAAAGGAGGTGATGCGCGAAGGTGAACAGCTTGACTCCGACACGTACGCCGTATGGCCTGTGTGCCTTGGCATGGATCAGCAGACAAATGAATTGAGATATTTGCTTAACTATTTCTTGGAGGTGTGACATGAGTTTCGATCTGAAAAAGTTGGCCCCCTGGAACTGGTTCAAGAACGAACAGGAAGAGCAACAGGCGGCTGCCTCGCTGCCTGTGCAGCGCAATGACCAGCCTGTGGCAGGCGGTGCAGTGAGTCCGATCCTGCAATTGCATCGCGAGATCGACCGCCTCTTTGATGACGCATTCCGCGGGTTTGGTTTTCCGACTTTGGCCATGCCGCGTTGGCCGGCAGAGTGGCCAGGCATGCTGAAGCCGGCCGTGGACATCCAGGAAACTGATACGCAGTACAGGATCGCTGTGGAAGTTCCAGGTGTCGAGGAGAAGGACATTCAGATCACGCTCGACAACGACGTGCTGGTGGTGCGCGGTGAAAAGCGGCAGGAGCAGGAGAAGAAGGAGGGTGGCTTCCATCGGATCGAGCGGTCCTACGGCAGTTTTCAGCGTGCGCTGAACCTGCCCGGCGATGCCAATCCGGACTCCATCAAGGCCGATTTCACGAATGGTGTGCTAACCATCACGATGGACAAGCGCGAGCTGCGTTCACCCCAAGCGGGACGAACGATTGCGATCGAGTCCTAACAAGCGCTGGTGAGAAATAAACCGTTCAACTGAGCAAAGAGAGGATGGTAATGAATATCATGAACCAAAAGAAACTTTACGCCGCCCTGCTGAGTCTGGGCTTGATTGCCTCGTCGCCGGCTTTTGCTCAAGACACTGCGCTGCCACACAAGCCGCAGGAACAGACCGGGGTGGGCAAATCGGTCCAGCCACAGGTGGATGCGAAGGCAACGGAGCAGGCGGCGAAAAAGCGCAAGAATATCACCGCCGACGCCATCGCCGCGGTAGCCGAGACCAGCAATGCCTTGAAGCTGCTCGATGAGAAGAAGACCGACGAGGCCTTGGCTGCGTTGGAAAGGGTGACCGGCAAGCTGGAGCTGATTCTGGCGCGTGATCCGAAACTGGCGTTGGCGCCGGTGGAGGTCGAGGTCATCACCTTTGACCTGATAGCGAAGCTCGATACCATCAAGGCCGTCATCAAGGAAGCGAAGGATTATCTCGAAGACGGTGAAGTCCAGAAGGCCCGTCCATTGGTGGCTGATCTGGCGAGCGAGATTCAGATCCGTACCACCAGCATCCCGCTGGCCACTTATCCGGGCGCGATCAAGGCCGTCGCGCCGTTGATCGACGCAGGTAAGGTCGTCGAGGCAAAGGTAGCATTACAGGCCGCGCTGAATACGCTCGTGGTGACCACTGACGTGATTCCGTTGCCTGTCCTGCGTGCCGAGATCCTGCTCAGGAATGCCGAGGCGCTCGCGGAGAACAAGAAGCGTACGGACAAGGACAACAAAACACTGGCCAACCTACTCGCCGAGGCCAGGAACCAGCTCAAGATGGCGGAGCTGTTGGGTTACGGCAACAAGAAGGCGTTCAAGCCGATGTACGAACAGATCGATCAGATCGAGGAAAAAACTGCAGACGGCAAGAGCGGCAAGAGCTGGTTCGACAAGATCAAGCAGCAGTTGTCGGACTTGATGTAAGTCTCTTATGAAATGGATGGGCGCTGGCGGCAAGGGTTGCCGGCGCTCATCCAAATACTCATCCAAATAATGTTCAGGAGTATCAGAAATGAGCAACAAAGAAGCAACCGAAAACACTTTGGATCAAGCCGGCGGGAACGCAAGTGAAGTCGCCGTCGCCGAGCCCAAATCCGCTATGGTGGAGGCGGTGCAACCCGCCGTTGACCAGGTGGTCGAGGGCAAGGCTGCCGAGAAACGCACGCAGACGATCGGCGAGGCGGTCACCGCGCTGACCGAGACCAAGAATGCCCTGGCGGCATTGGACGAAAAGGACACGACGAAGGCCCTGGATGCCTTGGCACAGGTCACCGGAAAGCTGGAGCTGATTCTCGCCCGGAGCCCGAGGTTGGCCTTCGCGCCAGTGGATGTGCAAACCGTGGTTCACGACGTCTTTGCCGGCACGGACACCATCGAGGACCTCCTTGATGAGGCCGAACACGCTCTGAAGCACGGCGAGGTGCAAAAGGCGAGACACCTGCTCTCCGGCATGGCCAGCGAGATCGTGATCACGACCACGAGTCTTCCCTTGGCCACGTATCCCAAAGCCATCAGCGCCGTTGCCCCCCTGATCGATCAGGGCAAGATCGACGAGGCCAAGGCAGCCTTGCAGGCGGTGCTGGGTACGCTGGTATCCAGCAGCGTGGTCATTCCGCTACCGGTGGAGCGTGCCCGCGCCATGCTGAAGGAGGCCGAGTCCCTGGTGGAGAAATCCGATCGCAGCGCGGAGGAAGACAAGCGCTTGGGCGCTCTGCTCGATGACGCGCGCAAACAGCTCGAAATGGCGGAGTTGCTCGGGTACGGTCGCATGAAGAAGGACTTCAAGGATATTTACGACCAGATCAAGTCGGTCAAGGAAAAAGCTAAATCTGGCCAGTACGGCAAAGGCTTTTTCGATGACATCATGGCCAGTTTTCGTGCGCTGTTCGATCACAAAGAGCATGGATCGTCGCCGCAAAACGATACCGACAAACCCCTCCGCGATGGCGGCAAATGAGCGAACAGGAGACTACGATGTCAGGAACACAGATGATCGGGGCGGGTGGCGACATCCTGTGCTCGATGAGCAGAAACTGGTGGGCGTTCGTGCTGCGTGGCGTGCTGGCGCTCGTATTGGCGGTACTCGCCTTTCTGATGCCGGCCGAGGCGCTGCTGGCGCTGACCCTGGTCTACGGCGCCTTTTCGCTGGTTGATGGCGGGTTTTCACTGGTCGCGGCGGTGCGCAAGATTCGTCGTGGCAGGCGCTGGGGCTGGTTCGCCTTCCGTGGTGTCGTGGGGATCATCACCGGCATCGTGGTCCTGGTCGTTCCCTTCGTGGCGACCTGGGTGCTGGCAATCTTCCTGTGGACCAGTATCGCCGTATGGTCGATGCTGACTGGCTGGGCGGAGGTGTTTGCCGCCTGGCGCCTGCGTAAGGAAATTCGCGGCGAGATCTGGCTCATGCTCAGCGGATTGTTATCCATTGCGCTCAGCAGCGTGCTGGTCTGGTTATTGTTTACCAGGCCGGCCGAAACCTTTCTCGCGATGGGCTGGGTGCTGGGTGCCTATGCGGCCTTCCTTGGTATGTTTCTGATTTTTCTGGGTCTGCGTTTGCGCCGGAATCAATCTGAATGCATAACGGACGGTTCAAACGCTCCGACCGGCGTGACGGCCTGAGCGCAGTTTCTTACTGACCTGATTAGCCCCAACGCTGATCTGCAGAGTGAGTATCGCGACCGACCATCTCGCCGAATGGAGCGTTAGTGTAATTTTACCGAGGGGCGGCGAGTCGAAGTTTTTGGAGGTGCCCTGGCGCCCGTCTTCGGTGCCATCGCGTCGGTCATCATGGGCGTTCGCCATGCGCGAGATAGACTCAGGGCGTTGGGGCCTTTGTCGATTTTTTGCGCGGGAAGTCAATGTGCGCTTGCTGGGCGCGATCAAGGGCGCAGCGGCACTGTTGTGGCGGCAGCAAAAGATTCATTTAAAAGGAAGAAGAACATGAGAATCCAGACTTATTTTGAGGGTGTTGGCGACGAGATCAGGCATCGCTGGCCCGCGCTCCTCGAAGCGCTCGCTGCCAAGCAGATCCTCCCCCTGCTGCAAAAACATGGGGCGAATGACACCGTGCTCCATGCCACTTTGGAGAAGCGCAAGCGCGGCGAAAGATCCTTCACGGTCAAGCTGCACATGCACCTGACGGGCAAGAAAATCGTCGCCGCCCAGGCGGAGGGCAAGGACGCTGAGGTGGCCAGCGATAAGGCCATGACGACCTTGTTCCGCGCAAGCAAGAAGCACTTCGACCGGTTGCGACATCAGCATGAGTACAAACGGCATAGCCGGCGTGAGCGACTGCGCGCCCTCAAGTCGCAACTCGACGCCCTGCCGTCTGCCACGATCGAAGCGGCACAGACGGGTATCGAGCCCTTGAAAGCGCGCCTCGAAACGGTAGCCCGACGCGAATTGGCTTATCTGCGTGCCGTCGGTGACTTGCCGGCCGACTACCCAACGCTTGCCGATGTCGTTGACGAAGCGATCGTAAAGACCAAGGCGGCCTGGCAACCGGGCAAGCCACAGGATGCGGTGTACCGGCAACTCCTGAAGAACCTCTTCAAGGTTATTGACCGTGAAGTGGCAGCGAGCCGGCAGTTCGGCGAAAGCCTATCGTTGGATCTCCCGGTTCCGGCAGACGCCGAGGACCAGGCCGAATCGATGGTGGAAGAAGAAATCTATGAGTACTACCAGCCCGATGACAGCCTCCGTCTGGCCGACATCTTGCCGGCCGGAGACGAGACAGCGGTGGCACTTGAAAGCGAAACGGGAACGGATGCCGAAGAAGTGGCGCAGGAAGCCATCAGCGAAGCAGCCTGCCTAACTGACATGCTCAAGGTGCTACCTGTGTCCTGGCGTCGGGTGCTACTGCTTGCCGAACTCGATGGGATCACTCCTTCTGTCATTGCCGAGGTGCTTGATGCCGCCGAAGATTCGGTGCAATTGTGGATCGAGCAGGCAACTGCCTTTGTCATCGCGCGTCTGGCCGATGCCGGCATTACCGTTGCCGACCGTGCGCATCCGCTGCAGCTGTTACGCCTTGATCAAATACATTCAACGGGAGATAAGTGATGAGTCGGACTCAATGCCAAATCTGCGGCCAACCCGCTACCGTGCGGGTAGAAGCCAATCTGAATGGTCGCCCAAGCACCATGCTGCTGTGCGACGACCACTACCGCCAGCTGGTACGCCAGCAAAAGCGCACCGTTTCCCCGCTGGAAGCCTTGTTCGGCTCGCGCAGCGGGCTGTTCGAGGATTTCCTGGGCAGCGACTTCTTCCGCATTGGAGACGACTCGGTGCCCGTGACTGCTGGCACCGACGATGAAGTGGTCGATGCCTCGTTCGGCGAACCGGCGTCCGCAGGGGCCGGAGCACCGCGCCGTCGCGGTGGCGGGCTGGCCAGCCGCATCAGCGAACAATCGGAGACCCTGCTGCAGGAGGCCGCCAGGCACGCCGCCGAGTTTGGCCGTCCCGAGGTGGATACCGAGCATCTGCTGCTTTCGCTGAGCGACAGCGACGTGGTCAAGACCATCCTTGGTCAGTTCAAGATCAAGGTGGACGACCTCAAGCGCCAGATCGAATCCGAGGCCAAGCGGGGTGACAAGCCCTTCGAGGGCGAAATCGGCGTGTCGCCGCGCGTCAAGGACGCACTCAGCCGCGCCTTCGTGGCCTCCAACGAACTCGGTCATTCCTATGTCGGCCCCGAACACTTCCTGGTGGGCCTGGCTGAAGAAGGCGAAGGATTAGCGGCCAACCTGCTGCGCCGCTATGGCCTCACGCCGCAGGCGCTGCGCCAGCAGGTCAACAAGGTGGTCGGCAAGGGCGCCGAGGACGGCCGCGCCGAGACGCCCACCAACACCCCCGAGCTCGACAAGTACTCCCGCGACCTGACGAAGATGGCGCGTGACGGCAAGCTGGACCCGGTCATCGGTCGAGCCCAGGAGATCGAGACCACGATCGAGGTGCTGGCACGGCGCAAGAAGAATAACCCGGTGCTGATCGGCGAGCCGGGCGTTGGCAAGACCGCCATCGTCGAGGGTCTGGCGCAGCGCATGGTGGCCGGCGAGGTGCCCGAGACGCTGCGCGACAAGCGCCTGGTGGAGCTGAATATCAATGCGATGGTCGCAGGTGCCAAGTACCGGGGCGAGTTCGAGGAGCGCGTGCAGAAGGTGCTCAAGGAGATCTCCGAGCACCAGGGCGAAATGATTTTGTTCATCGACGAGGTGCACACCATCGTCGGTGCGGGCCAGGGCGGCGGCGAAGGCGGCCTGGACGTGGCCAACGTGTTCAAGCCCATGATGGCGCGTGGCGAGCTGAACCTGATCGGCGCCACCACGCTCAACGAATATCAGAAGTACATCGAGAAGGACGCCGCGCTGGAGCGACGCTTCCAGCCGGTGACGGTGCCGGAGCCCACCGTGGCGCAGGCCATCATGATCCTGCGCGGCCTGCGCGACACCTTCGAGGCGCACCACAAGGTCAGCATCTCGGAGGAAGCGATCATCGCCGCCGCCGAGCTCTCCGACCGTTACATCACCGCGCGCTTCCTGCCGGACAAGGCCATCGACCTGCTTGATCAGGCCGCCGCCCGGGTGAAGCTGTCTGCGACGGCCCGTCCGATCGCCGTGCAGGAGCTGGAGGCGGAACTGCACCAGCTGCGCCGTGAGCAGGACTACGTGGCAGCCCGCAAGCAATACGACAAGGCGGCAGAGATCGGCAAGCGGATCGAGGCCAAGGAAGCCGAGCTCAAGAAGCGCGTCGAGGAATGGGAGCGCGAGCGTGCCTCGGGCAGCGCCGAGGTCAAGGCCGAGCACGTGGCCCAGATCGTCTCGCGCCTGACCGGCATTCCGGTGAACGAGCTGACGGTGGAGGAGCGCGAGAAGCTGCTGCACCTGGAGCAGCGTCTGCACGAGCGCCTGGTCGGGCAGGACGAAGCGGTGCGCGCCGTCGCCGATGCGGTGCGGCTGTCGCGCGCCGGCCTGCGCGAGGGCAGCAAGCCGGTAGCCACGTTCCTGTTCCTCGGGCCCACCGGCGTCGGCAAGACCGAGCTGGCCAAGGCCCTGGCCGAAGCCATCTACGGCGACGAGGGCGCACTGTTGCGCATCGACATGTCGGAGTATGGCGAACGCCACACCGTGGCGAGACTGGTGGGTGCCCCTCCGGGCTACGTGGGCTACGACGAGGGCGGTCAGCTGACCGAGAAAGTGCGTCGCAAGCCCTACAGCGTGCTGCTGCTCGACGAGATCGAGAAGGCCCACCCCGACGTCCACAACATCCTGCTGCAGGTGTTCGACGACGGCCGCCTGACTGACGGCAAGGGGCGCGTGGTGGACTTCACCAACACCATCATCATCGCCACGTCCAACCTGGGCTCGGACATCATCCAGCGGCGCCTGAAGGCGCGCGGCGCGGCTGGCGAGGAGTACGAGAAGACCAAGAACGAGGTCATGGAGGTGCTGCGCGGGCACTTCCGACCCGAGTTCCTCAACCGCATCGAAGAGATCATCGTCTTCCATGCCCTGGGCAAGGAAGAGATCCGTCACATCGTCGGGCTGCAACTCGATCGCGTGGCGCGCAACGCGGCCGGCCAGGGCGTGACACTGACCTTCGACCAGACCTTGATCGACCACTTTGCCGAGGAAGGCTACAAGCCCGAGTTCGGCGCCCGTGCGCTCAAGCGCGTGATCCGCAGCGAGCTGGAAACGGCGCTGGCGCGCGAGATGCTGGGCGGCGGCATCGGCAAGGGCGATCACGTCGTCGCCCGCTGGGACGACAAGGCGGATCGGGTCGGCTTCGAGCGCACGGAGCCGCCCAAGAGCGAGGTCGAGGCCGACAAGCCTGACGAAGCCAAGCCGGCCGAAGCCAAGTCGACCGACGCGCCGAAGAGCGGCGACGGCAAGGGTTCGCGCAAGAAGAAGCCGGCCAGCGATCCGTCCTGATTCAGGGGGCTGTCATGTCTGCTTCCCATGGTCTGGCATCGGCAGCCACCCTGGTCTCCATCGCGGCGGCGCTCGCCGCTGCGGGGCACGCGGTTGTCTACAAGCGTGACCCCCGATCGGCGACGCTCTGGGTGCTGCTGATCGCGTTGCTGCCGATTGGAGGTTCACTGCTGTACCTGCTGTTCGGCATCAACCGCTATCAACGGCGGGCGCGGAGGCTGTACCCGGGCGCTGGCCGCGCATCACCAACGCCAGACTGTCAGAAGGTTCCGGACACGCTGCCGTCGGCGTTCGCCGGCCTAGCGCATCTGGTGGGGCGCGCCACCGGTCAGCCGCTGACCGGTGGCAATCGCATCGAGCCACTGGTCGATGGCGAGCAGGCCTACCCGGCCATGCTCGCCGCGATCGACTCGGCCCGGCACAGCGTTGCGCTGGCGTCCTACATCTTCGATGGCCAGGGCATCGGTATGCAGTTTGTCGAAGCCCTCCAGCGTGCCCATGCGCGCGGCGTGCAGGTGCGGGTGCTGATCGACGATGTCTCCGCACGATGGGTACGCCGGAGCGCCTATCGGCTGCTGAAGCGCAGCGGATTAATGGTGGCGTCGTTCAATCCGACGCTGATCCCCGCACGGCTGCATGCCGCGCACCTGCGCAATCACCGCAAGCTGCTGGTGGTCGACGGCGAAACAGGCTTCACCGGCGGCATGAACATCTTCAGCCCGTACTGGCAGCCCGACGCGCCCGAGCAGGCCTGCCATGACTTGCACTTCCGCCTGCAGGGCCCGGTCGTCGCCGATCTCAGGCGCTGCTTCACCGAGGATTGGTGCGACACCACGGACGAGCGGCTTGACGAGCGCTTCTGGGGTGGGCGGCCTGCGCCGGCTGCCGAGCTGGGTACAAGCTGGGCCAGAGGCATCGAGGCCGGCCCGGACGAAACCCTGGACCGGATGCGTTGGACATTCATGGGGGCCTTGAGTGTGGCACAGCAGTCGGTCCGCATCTGGACGCCCTACTTCGTGCCCGATCAGCCGATGATCGCGGCGCTGAATACGGCCGCCTTGCGCGGTGTGCGGATCGAGGTGCTCACGCCCGCCAACGGCGATCACCCATCCGTGCAATGGGCGGCCCGCGCTCATTACTGGCAGGTGATGAAGCACGGTGCACGGATCTTCGAGCGGCCTGGCCCCTTCGACCACACCAAGCTGATGCTGGTCGATGGCGTCTGGTGCTGCCTGGGATCGGCCAACTGGGACGCGCGCAGCCTGAGGCTCAACTTCGAGTTCAATGTCGAGGCGTACGACACCGGACTGTGTGGTCACCTCGAAGCACTCTTCGATGCCACGCGCGACGCCTCAGCCCTCGTCACGCCGGCGGCGGTACATGCTCGCCCCCTTGCCGTGAAGGTGCGCGACGGTATCGCCCGCTTGTTCACACCGGTTCTGTAGCGAAACGACTTTCTGAGAACAACGCTGCTGGAAAAGAAAGGCCAATGAAACGTCGGCTACTGGATCGTTGCCGCCCTGATGCTGCTGATGCTCCAGAACTACTGGCAAGCGGCGCAGACCGTCGAGCCGGTGCCGTACAGCGAATTCGAGAAGGCGCTGGCCGAGGGCCGTGTTGCCGAAGTCCTGGTATCGGACCGTACTGTGACCGGGCGTCTGAAATCGCCGGACGCCCGTGGCAAGACCACCATCGTTGCGACCCGCGTCGAGCCCGATCTGGCTGAGCGCGTGTCCAAATACGAGGTTCCTTATGCACGGGTGGTGGAAAGCACCTGGCTGCGCGATCTGCTGTCATGGATTCTGCCGGCAGTGGCGTTCTTTGGCGTCTGGTTCTTCCTCTTCCGCCGATTTGCCGAGAAACAGGGCATGAACGGTTTCCTGAGCATTGGCAAGAGCCGCGCCAAAGTGTTCATGGAGAAAAACACGGGCGTGACCTTCGCGGATGTGGCGGGCGTGGACGAGGCCAAGGCCGAACTCGTCGAGATCGTCGATTTCCTGAAGAACCCGCAGGACTATGGACGCCTCGGTGCGCGCATCCCCAAAGGCGTGCTGCTGGTGGGGCCTCCGGGCACCGGCAAGACCTTGCTGGCCAAGGCGGTGGCTGGCGAAGCCGGCGTGCCGTTCTTTTCCATCTCCGGTTCGGAGTTCGTCGAAATGTTCGTCGGCGTGTTGGCCGCGCGCGTGCGCGACCTGTTCGAGCAGGCCCGCACCCAGGCGCCCGCCATTATCTTCATCGACGAACTCGACGCTCTCGGCCGTGCGCGCGGTGTGGGTGGGCCGATCGGAGGCCACGACGAGCGCGAGCAGACGCTCAACCAGTTGCTCACCGAGATGGATGGCTTCGACAGTTTGGTGGGACTCATTATCCTGGCTGCCACCAATCGCCCGGAAATCCTCGACCAGGCGCTGCTGCGCGCCGGCCGCTTCGACCGACAGGTGCTCGTGGACTGGCCCGACAAGAAGGGGCGTCTCGACATCCTGAAGGTTCATGTCAAGAAGGTCACCCTCGCGCGCGATGTGGATCTGGAGCAGGTCGCGGCGCTGACCACGGGCTTTTCCGGCGCCGACCTGGCCAATCTGGTGAACGAGGCGGCGCTGGCCGCGACACGGCGCCGAGCGCAGGCGGTGGAATTGCAGGACTTCACCACCGACATCGAACGCATCGTGGCCGGGCTCGAAAAGAAAAACCGCGTGCTCAGCCCGAAGGAGCGGGGGACCGTGGCCTATCACGAGATGGGCCATGCGCTGGTGGCGTTGGCGTTGCCGGGGACCGATCCCGTACACAAGATTTCGATTATTCCGCGTGGCATCGGCGCGCTCGGCTACACGCTGCAACGCCCCTCCGAAGACCGTTTTCCGATGACACGGGCCGATCTCGAGCACAAGATCGCCGTGCTGCTGGGCGGGCGCGCCGCCGAGAAGCTGGTGTTCGGCGAACTGTCCACGGGCGCGGCAGACGATCTGGCGCGCGCCACCGGCATTGCTCGCGACATGATCACGCGCTTCGGAATGGACGAGGGGCTGGGCTATATCGCCTTCGAGGCGCAAAGGCCGCGCTTTCTCGATGTGCCCGAACTGGCGCAAGGAGGCTGCCGGGTGGCGGAGTCCACCCAGGCGCGCATCGACCAGGCTATCCGCGACATCGTGATGGGCGTGTTCGACCGCGCCTACGGGCTTCTCGACCGCAATCGCGAGGTGCTGGAGCGCTGCGCACGCGAGCTGCTGGCGCGCGAAACCCTCGATGAAAACGATATCCGCCAGTTGACTCAGGGGCTACGGTGCGAATCCCGCGACGCTGCTGATCAAGCGGCGCCATCGTCACCCACCCATCCTGAAGGAGTTGCACCATGACCGACAGCGTTCACATTGTTTGCCCGCACTGCCAATCCATCAACCGCGTACCCATGGCGAAAGTGGGCGACCACCCCAATTGCGGTCGCTGCCAGCGCCCGCTGTTTTCCGGCGAGCCCATTGAGCTGACCGCAGCCACGTTCGCCCGTCATGCCGAGCGCAATGACATTCCCTTGCTGGTCGATTTCTGGGCACCCTGGTGCGGGCCCTGCAAGATGATGGCGCCGCAGTTCCAGCAGGCCGCGCGCCTGCTGGAACCCAAGGTCCGGCTCGCCAAGGTCAACACCGAAGCCGAGCCACATCTGGCCGCGCAGTTCGGCATCCGCAGCATTCCCACCCTGGCGCTATTCCGCAACGGGCGAGAGATCGCGCGCCAGGCCGGCGCCATGGGGGCGCAGGACATCGTGCGCTGGGCATCGGCCGCGCAGTCCGGACGCTGAACGATGCAGGACTTGCTCTGAACGACCCTCATCCTGCTTGCCGCGTGCAGTCTGGCGGCAGTGGTCGCAGCAAAGCTGAAGAAACCGGCCCTGCTCGGCTATATCGTCGTCGGATGCCGAGCAGGCGGCAACGGCGCGAGCGGCGGGTGCCCCCGTGATTTATGGTGATGCCAGCCGCCCCGACACATTGCACGCCGCAGGGCTGTCGCAGGCCCGCCTGGTTGTGGTGACACTCCCTCATCCGCAATCGGTGTTCCGTATTGCGCGAGCAGTGCGCCAGCGTCACCCGGCTTTGCCCGTCGTGGTTGTGTGCTGGCGTGAGAGCGAAGCCCTTGTTTTGAAGGAACTGCCGAACGTTCACGTCTACAAGGCAGCCGTTGCCCCGGCGCTGGGGCTGGCAGAACAAGTAATGCACCTCGGCGGTGTTCCTGTCAGCGCTGCCAATGGCGCGCTGTCGTCAATGCGCAATTCCACTACTTTATGAACTTCAAGGGGGCAAGTTTCCTATGAAATCAGAACGTCTCAACCCATTTCGGCTTTTTCGCGACCAGTGGGCCGTCATGAGCTTCTATGAACGCTTCGAGCAGGTCGTGGCGCTGGTCCTGTCGGCGGTGATTGCCGTGATCATCGTTGTGTCGCTGATTCAACTGATCTCCATCGTCTTCACCCTGCTCATCATCGAGGCCTTCAATCCGCTCGATCACAAGGTGTTCCAGAGCGTGTTCGGCATGATCATGACATTGTTGATCGCGATGGAGTTCAAGCACTCGATCGTGCGCCTGGCATTGCGCCGCGACAGCATCATCCAGGTCAAGACGGTGATCCTGATCGCGCTGATCGCGCTCGCGCGCAAATTCGTGATTCTCGACCCTGATGTCAGCCCGGGAAAAATCGCCGCCTTGGCGGGGGCGACCCTGGCCCTGGGGGCTACTTACTGGCTGCTGCGCGAGCGCGATGACAGAGTGACCGAGGAAGCCCCGCGTGAGCCGTCATGAATTTGGCGAGTCTGAGCTGCCCGGCCAAGCATGCGTCGTAGTTGGCGTAGCTCGCGTTGTAGAAGGCCTTCTTGTGCTTGACGACATCGGCGAGCAGAGCGCGATCGGCCACAGCGGCTTGCCCATGGGCAAGATCGGCCAGCATGGCCAGGTCGTACCAGTGGCGTGACAGGCGTTCGGCGCCTGTGCGGAACTCTTCGCGCTGACACTCGACGTGCATCAGCGTCGCTTTTTCCCAGAAGGTACGTGCCGGAGACAGCACGCTGACCGTCGATCGAGGGAAATCGAGTTCAGCGACATGTTCCGCGATATCGGGCCGTACCTCATGCTCCTCGTTCGGTTCGGTGATGTTACGGCCACCGAACTCGATCAGGACGCTGTTGCCCACATAGTCTCCCGGTACCTCCAGCACGCTCGGGTAGTGCATCCGCATCTGCTCGCCGTCATCGCTGACTTCATGCTGGAACGCTTGGGCATCGAACTCCTCCGCCAGCATCCTCTGGAAGTGCGGCGCGGGCAATGGCGCCGAACACCTTGGAGAGTGAGGTGCCGCCCTTGAAGGCCATCGGCAGTCGGTTGGGCATGGTGAAGATGGTCTGCAGCACCCAGCAGACCCAGACATCCTTATTCCAGTACGACGGGCGTGCGCGCAAGCTGCGGGGCCAGTGCCCGATAGATTTGGGACTGCTCTTGAGCTTTTAGGTGCAGGAAGGACTCAGGCATGAACGGCCGTCCGCTCGTTGCGGAAGATAGCGTCGCTCATCCATGCGGGCATTGAGCTGGTGGCTGACTTCAGCACCTCGAATTCGCTCGATCCCAGCTTGCGCCGAATCTTCTCGACGAGAGCCGGCGTCACCTCCTTCTTGCCGAGATACCACATCGCCGCAAGCGCGAGCCCGGCGGGTCGTCCTGCCAGGGCCAATTTGCGTTGGCAGACGTGCTGAAGACGGATCTCCATCTTGCCCACGCGGATGCGCTTCCGCGCGTAACTCTTTGATCTGTATAGCGCTGACTTATGGCCTTTGCGGACTTCGGGCCAGTTCCAGGGAGCGAGGTCGGAGCGAGGAATGGTCAGGAGGGAGTGGAATGTGGCCCGGAACGGCCGATTCGGGCGGCTGGCGAAGTCCGCAGGCTTCCGCGGGAACCCGCAACAACACGCGGGAACCGGCGCGATTGGGCAAGAAAAAACCCCAACCGAGAACGGTTGGGGTTTCATTATTGGTGGAGGTGGGGGGAATTGAACCCCCGTCCGAAGGCACTCCATCCCCGGCACTACATGCTTAGCGCACCGTTGGATCTCGTCCCGGAACAGCACGGTGCGCGAAGCGCATCCCGGAACCAGCCTGTTGGTTCAACCGTAGCGGACAGGCAACCGCCACGGCTGGTTCCCGTGATAATGACCCTACATCCACGAGCACGGGCACAAGTGGGTTCGGGGCTTACGCCTTAAGCGGCGAGAGCGTAGTTGTCGTCGTTGGCAACTAGAGTTTTGCAGCTGGATTTACGAGGAAAGCTACCCCCTCGGCATGCGCCAGGCAATTTCGCGACCCCCGTCGAAGCCAGTGCACCCCCGGGAATGTCGTTTGTCGCCGACATGCGCCAGTATAGGGGCCGCCTGCGCGGACACAAGTCGTGCAGAGGCGGGGGCGGGGAGGCGTTCATCGAAGGCAACAGCAGGTTGATCGGGGAAACGGCCAGCACGGCAGCGGGCACGCGACGGCTCCGGGAAGACCCTCGGATCGCCGTGGCCGCGGCGCTGGTGGTGCTGCTGGCGGCGCTGTCGCTGGTGCTGCTGTACGCGCGCTCCGAGCATGCGCGCGACCGCGACCTGCGCAAGGCGCGGATGGCCGAGGAAACCACCCAGGTACTGGACCTGATGTCGCAGCGGCTGCTGGCCTACGAGCTCAGCACGCGCGGCGGCGCCTCCCTGTTCGCGTCGGTCGAGCGGCCCACCGCGCAGCAGTGGCGCAGCTATGTGGACGGCCTGCAGATCGGCCGTCGTGCCGGCCCCAATGCACTGGGTTACGGCGCCTACGTGCCCGGCGAGCGCCTGGGCGATTTCCAGATCCAGCGCCGGGCCGACGGCGGTGGCCTGTTCGAGCTGCACCCGCGCGGGGTGCGCGATGCGTACGGGCCGGTCGTCTACATCGAGCCACGGCTTCCCGAGCACGACGGGATCGACGGCTTCGACATGCTGTCCGAGCCCGTGCGGCGGGTGGCCATGGAGGCCGCCCGCGACAGCGGCGAGTCGCGGCTGACCGGCAAGCTCATCCTGCAGCGCAGGTTCGACGCCAATCCGGAGGGCGCGATCCTGTACACCCCGGTGTATCGGGGCGGCGTGTTGCCGGCCTCGGTGGAAGCGCGCCGGGCCACCCTGCGCGGGTGGACCTACGCACCGCTGCGCATGCACGACTTCATACCGCAGTCGCTGGCCACGCTGCCGCGCACGATGTCGATCCGCATCACCGACATCACCGACGGCGATGCCGCGGAGATGTACGTCGATCCCGACTTCGCGCGCGTCGAAGCGGCCGAGCACCGCGATCGCCATAGCGTCATCCAGGCGTTCTACGGCCGCACCTGGCAGCTGGAGTTCATCCACCTCGAGCCCATCAGCGGCCATTCGCCGGCACGCTCGACGATGATTGTCGGCGTGCTGGCGGCACTGCTGCTCGCGGCGGTGACCTGGTCGCTGGCGCGCACCGGTGTACACGCCCGGCAGCTCGCCGCGCGCATGAGCGAGTCGTACCGGCGCAGCGAATCCCGGTTCCGTAGCGCGATGGTGTACTCGCCGGTCGGCAAGGCGCTGCTCGACGGGGACGATCGCGTGGTGGATGCCAACCTCGCCCTGGCCGCCATCGTCGGCGTGCCGCTGGAGCAGTTGATCGGGGCCGACATGGGCGGGTTCTTCGTCGACGGCCGCGATGCCGACGAGGTGGACAGCGAGGAAGCCGGTGCGCACGCGCGCGATGGGGTGTACCGGGCCAGCCGGATCCTGCGCCGCAGCGACGGCAGCCGGCGCCGCGTCCGCCTGTTCACCGCGCCGGTACCCGGCGATGCGGGCGACGAGGTGGTGCGACTGGTGCAGATCGACGACGTGACCGAGTGGTACCGCGCCGAGGAACGGGTGCGCGCGCTCAACCGCACCCTGGAAGCGCGGGTGGCGATGCGCACGCAGGAGCTGGAACGGGCGAACCTGGAGCTCGAGGCGTTCTCCTACAGCGTGTCGCACGACCTGCGCGCACCGTTGCGCACGATCGATGGCTTCTCGCGCCTGCTCAACGAGCGCTACGCCGCGGTGGTCGACGATACCGGCCGCGACTACCTGGCGCGGATCCGTGCGGCCACCGCGCGCATGGATGCGCTGATCGATGCGCTGCTGCAGATGGCGCGGCTGTCGCGCGCGAAGATCCACCGTCGCGAACTCGACCTCGGCGCGATGTCGCGTCAGATGGTGGCCGACCTGCGCCTGGCCGAGCCGGAGCGCGAAGTGGATGTCGACATCGCCGACGGGCTGGTTGCCCATGGCGACCCGGCGCTGGTCGCAAACCTGCTGCAGAACCTCCTTGGCAATGCCTGGAAGTTCACCAGTGGCCGCGAGCACGCGCGGATCCAGGTCGGTCGCGGAATGCATCCGGAGGGCGTGGAGGCGTTCTTCGTGCGTGACAACGGGGCGGGCTTCTCGCAGGACTATGCGTCCAAGCTGTTCCGGCCGTTCCAGCGCCTGCACGCCCAGCACGAGTTCCCGGGCCACGGCATCGGCCTGGCATCGGTGAAGCGGATCGTGGAACGCCACGGCGGCGAGGTATGGGCCGAGGGCCGCGAAGGCGAGGGCGCCTGCTTCTGGTTCACCCTCCCCGACGCATCGGACGAGGACGGCGACGCGGCCTGATGCCCCGACTCGAAGGGAGTCAGGCGTCCTTGTTGTGCCGGCGCATCACGCGCTGCTTCTCGCGGTTCCAGTCGCGCTCGCGCTCGGTATCGCGCTTGTCGTGCTTCTGCTTGCCCTTGGCCAGTGCCAGTTCGACCTTGACCTTGTTGCGCTTCCAGTACAGCGAGGTCGGCACGATGGTGTAGCCGTCGCGCTCCACCTTGCCGATGAACTGGTCGATCTCGCGCCGGTGCATCAGCAGCTTGCGGGTGCGGCGCGCATCGGCGACCACATGGGTGGAGGCCGAGATCAGCGGGGTGATCTGCGCGCCGAACAGGAAGATCTCCCCGTTGCGGACGATGGCGTAGGCCTCGGTGATGTTGGCGCGGCCGGCGCGGATGGCCTTCAGTTCCCAGCCCTGCAACGCCACGCCCGCCTCGACGCGCTGTTCGAGGTGGTACTCGTGGCGCGCGCGCTTGTTCAACGCGATGGTCGCGCCGATTGTCTTATCCTTGTCCGCCTGCTTGCCCATCCCGGCATTGTCCCCGAATCCGGCAGGCGTGGACACACCCGCAGTGAAGAGGTTCCATGCCCAAGATCCAACGCAGCGCCCTGGTGGAGCATTCCGTCGCGCGGATGTTCGAGCTGGTCCGAGACGTCGACGCCTATCCCCGCCGTTTCGCGTGGTGCGAACGCGCCGAGGTGATGGAATCCACCGAAGACCGCCAGCTCGCCCGCCTGGACCTCGGTTTCGGCGCGTTGCGTACGTGGTTCACCACCGAGAACACGCTGGATGCGCCGCACCGCATCGACATGCAGCTGCGCGATGGCCCGTTCCGCAGGCTTGATGGACGCTGGGATTTCCACGCCATCGACGAATCCGCCAGCCGGGTCACGCTGACGCTGGATTTCGAGCCGCGCAGCCGCCTGTTGCTGCCGGCGCTGACGATCGGTTTCCAGGGCCTGGCCGACCGCATGGTCGACGACTTCGTCCGCATCGCCGATCGCGAGGCATGAGCGCCGCGACCATCCGTGTCCGCGTGGTGCTGGCCTGGCCGCGCCGCTTCGACGAGGTCGAGCTGCGTTTGCCGGCCGGGGCACGGGTGGCGGATGCAATCGCCGCCAGCGGGTTGCCGCTCGACGGCATCGACGGCCAGGCGGTGTTCGGCGAACGGGTCGAGCCCGGGGCAGCACTTGCCGACGGCGACCGCATCGAGCTGCTGCGCCCTCTGGTGGCCGATCCGAAGGACGCGCGGCGGCGGCGCGCAGGCGAACGCCTGCAAAGGAAATGACCGGCGCGTGGCCGGTCATCGGGTGTCACGTGTGCGCTTGCGCGCGGCTCAGCGGCGATTGCGCTCGCGGGGCAGGTTGCCGAACTTGCGCATTTCCGCGGCGAGCTCCTCGTTCTGCTCGGGGAAGTACTCGCCCTCCCAGCGCGTGAGCCGGTCGCTTTCGAACCACAGCGTCAGGTTCTTGATGTCGGTATGGCCACGGCGGTTGTTGCGCTGGGTGGCGGTGTAGTCCCAGCGCTGGTGGTGGAACGGGTCGGCGATCGACGGCGTGCCCAGCAGGCCGACGACCTGCTGCTTGCTCATGCCGGCCTGCAGTTGCTCGACCGCTTCGGGTTCCACGAGGCTGCCCTGGTAGATCGGCTGCTTGTAGACGATGCCGCAGCCCGACAGGATGCCGGCGACGAGGAGGGGAGCGAGGAGTCTGCGCATGGGGCCATCGGTGGTCGGGAACATGCCGATGATACACTCCGGCCGATTGCAGCAACCGTTCCGGACCGCTTTGCCCTGTTCGATGCGGCCGACAGGAGACGACATGGAATCCTTCGACCTTCGCAAGGCCGGTCTAAAGGTCACGCATCCACGCATGCGGATCCTGCAGCTGCTGGAGCAGAAGACCCCGCACCAGCACATGACCGCGGAAGGCATCTACCGCCAGCTGCTCGACCAGGGCGACGAGATCGGCCTGGCCACGGTGTACCGCGTGCTGACCCAGTTCGAGGCCGCGGGGCTGGTGATCAAGCACAATTTCGAGGGCGGCCACGCGCTCTACGAGCTCGATCGAGGCGACCACCACTACCACATGGTCGACATGGGCAGCGGGCTGATCACCGAATTCGAAAGTCCGGAGATCGTGGCCCTGCTCAACCGCATTGCCGACGAGCATGGCTATGTGCTCGACGAGCACTCGCTGGTGCTCTACGTGCGCAAGAAGCGCGCCTGAGCGCGCGCGGCCCGGCCGTCAGGCCACGTCCGCCAGCAGCCGGCGCGCCGCGGCCATCGCCTCGCGGCTGACCTCCACGCCGCCCAGCATCCGGGCGAGCTCCTCCTGGCGCATGCGTTCGTCGAGGCGGTTGACCTCGCTTTCGGTCTCCTCGCCACGCGTGCGCTTGCTGACCCGGTAGTGCGCATGGCCCTGTGCCGCGACCTGCGGCAGGTGGGTCACGCACAGCACCTGCCGCGAGGCCCCCAGTGCACGCAGCTTGCGGCCGACGATGGCTGCCACCGCGCCGCCGATGCCGGAGTCGACCTCGTCGAAGACCATCGTCGGCACCGCATCCAGGCCCAGTGCGGCGACCTCGATGGCCAGCGAGATCCGCGACAGCTCGCCGCCCGACGCCACCTTGCGCAACGCCCGCGGCGGCTGGCCGGCATTCGCCGCGACCAGGAATTCCGCGCGCTCGGCGCCCATCGGGTCCGGTCGGCCGCCAGGCTGCGGTTCCAGGGCGATCTCGAAACGTCCCCCGCCCATGCCGAGTTCGTCGATCAGCAGGGTGGTGTCCGCCGACAGGCGGGCCGCCGCCGAGGCGCGGGCGCGTGTCAGCGCCTGGGCCGCTTCGGTCCATGCGGCACTGGCGGCGTCGATCTCGCCATCCAGGCGCTGCAGCCGGACACCGGCGTCCGCCAGTTCCTCGAGTTCGGTGGCGAGGCGGTCACGCAGGGCCTCGAGGGCGTCCGGCGCCACCCGGTGCTTGCGCGCGAGATCGTGGATCCGGCCGAGGCTGCGCTCGAGCTCGGCATAGCGCTCCGGGTCGACGTCGAGATCGTCGCGCACGCGCTGCAGCAGCAGCTGTGCCTCGTCGAGCTGGATCGCCGCCGCCTCGAGCATCGCGTCCACGTCGGCCAGCCGCGGTTCGTCGCGGTGCAGGCGCGCCAGCTCGCCGCGCAGCCGTTGCACGCGACCGGTCACGGCATCGTCCTCGCCGAGTCCGGCCAGCACCGTTTCGCAGGCGGTGATGAGCCCGGCGGCGTTGGCCTGGCGGCGGTGCGCGGCATCGAGCTCGGCAAGCGATGCCGCATCGAGCGGTTCGCGCTCGAGTTCGGCAAGCTGATGGGCCAGCCAGTCGCGCCGTTCCCCGGGATCACCCAGGCCGGCCAGGCGGTCGCGCTCGTCGAGCAGCGCCGACCAGTGGCGCGCGGCCGCGGCGACCGCCTGCAGTGCATCGGCGTGGCGTCCGTAGTCGTCCAGCAGCACGAGTTGCGCGCCGCGCGACAGCAGCGCCTGGTGTTCGTGCTGGCCATGGATCTCGACCAGATGCCCGGCCAGCGCGGCCAGCTGCCCGAGGGTGGCGGGGCGGCCGTTGATCCACGCCCGCGAGCCGCCATCGGCGCGCAGGGTGCGTCGCAGCTGGCAGGCCTCGCCGTCGTCGAATTCCTCCGCCACCAGCCAGTCGCGTGCACCGGCGGCATCGACGAGGTCGAAGCTGGCGGTGAGTTCGGCGCGGTCGGCCCCGTGGCGCACCATGCCGCTGTCGGCCCTCAGCCCGGACAGGAACCCGAGCGCATCGACGAGCAGGGATTTGCCGGCGCCGGTTTCGCCGGAGATCACGGTGAGGCCGGGGCCGAACTCCAGTTCGCTGGCACTGGCGACGGCGAAATTGCGGATGGCGAGGTGGGTCAGCATGCGCGGATTGTGCAGGGCCGAAGGGTTGCGGCCAACAATCTCGGCGATTGCCGGCGCAGCGGTTGAGACGCGCTTGCGCCTGCGCAGGGCGCGCCGTATACCGGGCCCATGAGCCGCAAGCCCACGCCACCGTCAGAACTCGATGCCCGCTCGCGGCATCTGCTGAGCACGCTGATCGCCCGCCATATCGAGAACGGTGAGCCGGTCGGCTCGCAGACCCTCGCCCGCCATGCCGGGTTGGACGTCAGCCCGGCGACGATCCGCAACATCCTGTCCGACCTCGAGGACAGCGGCCTGCTGACCGCTCCACACACTTCCGCCGGGCGCGTGCCCACCGCGCAGGGCTACCGGGTGTTCGTCGATTCGCTGCTGCAGCTGCGCCCGCTGCCCGAGCACGAGGTCACCCGCCTGCGCGAACAGTTGCCCGCCGGCGGCGGCACCCAGTCGCTGCTGGGCAGTGCCTCGGAACTGGTCTCGGCGATGACCCGTTTCATGGGCGTGGTCAGCGTGCCGCGGCGCGAGCAGTTCGCCTTCCGCTACATCGATTTCGTCGCGGTCGACAGCCAGCGGGTGATGGCGATCCTGGTGTTCGCCGACAACGAGGTGCAGAACCGCCTGATCCAGGTGCGCCGGCCCTACGACGCCTCGGAACTGGAGCAGGTGGCCAACTACCTCAACGTGAACTTTGCCGGCCGGGCGGTGGGCGATATCCGCGCCACCCTGCTGCGCGAGATGCAGGTGACCCGCAGCCAGATGGAGAGCCTGATGGCGCGCACCGTCGAGCTGGCCGAGCAGGCGCTGGCGCCGGAGGAGGGCGACGACATGCTGGTGGCCGGGCAGAGCCGGCTGATCGGCGTGCAGGACCTGTCCGACCTCGACCGCCTGCGCGAGCTGTTCGACACCTTTTCGCGCAAGCGCGAGATCCTGCAGCTGCTCGAACGCACCGTGCGCGCGCCCGGCGTGCGGGTCTTCATCGGCGAGGAAACCGGGCTGGCGCCGCTGGAGGGCGTATCGCTGGTGACGGCGCCGTACGCGGCCGATGGCCGCGTGCTGGGGGTGCTGGGTGTGATCGGCCCGACGCGGATGGCATACGACCGCATCGTGCCGGTGGTACAGGCCACCGCCGAGGCGCTGGGCGCGGCGCTGGAGCCGGGCGGCAGGACGCCGTAGCCGGCCCAGCTGCGCGCATCGCGGCGCGCCCGGTGGCACCCGGCCTCTTGAATCCGCGCGGGTCAACCCCATTGCTCCGGCCAGCGGCGGCCAGTCGCCCGCCACGGACATGGAAATGACCCACGAGAGCCACCCCGACACTCCCGACCCCACCCTGCAGGCGCAGGCCGACGAGTCCGGATCGCCGCAGGCACTGCTCGAAGAGCAGGTGCAGCTGCTGCAGGCCGAGCTCGAACAGCTGCGCGCGCAGTCATTGATCGAGCGCGCGGACCTCGAGAACCAGCGCAAGCGGATGGCGCGCGAGGTCGATGCGGCCCGCCGCTTCGCCAACGAGCGCCTGCTGGGCGACCTGCTGCCGGTGTTCGACAGCCTCGACGCCGGCCTGGCCGCGGCCGGGGCCGACAGCAGCCCATTGCGCGAAGGCCTCGAGCTGACCCTGCGCCAGCTGCTCAAGGTTGCCGGGGACAACGGCCTGCAGGTGGTCGCGCCCGCCGGCGAGCCGTTCGACCCGGAACGCCACCAGGCGATCAGCCAGACCGATGCCGGCGAGGTGCCCCCGGGGCATGTCGCCCAGGTGTTCCAGAAGGGCTACGTGCTCAACGATCGCCTGCTGCGGCCCGCGCTCGTCGTGGTGGCCAGGGACTGACGTCCACGCCGCATCGCGTCGCGCCGGCCGCTTGAACGGCCGACCGCCGCCCCCAGATATCCCGCATCGGCGGCCTGCGTGCCGCCCCCGACATTGAACACGGATCCAGAGGGAACCACTCATGGCAAAAATCATCGGCATCGACCTCGGCACGACCAACTCGTGCGTGGCGATCATGGACGGCGGCAAGGCCAAGGTCATCGAGAACAGCGAGGGCGACCGCACCACGCCTTCGATCGTGGCCTACACCAAGGACGGCGAAGTGCTGGTCGGCGCCAGCGCCAAGCGCCAGGCGGTCACCAACCCGCACAACACCTTCTTCGCGGTGAAGCGCCTGATCGGCCGCAAGTTCACCGACGCCGAAGTGCAGAAGGACATCGGCCTGGTGCCCTACAGCATCGTGGAGCACGACAACGGCGACGCCTGGGTGGCCACCAACGACGGCAAGAAGCTGTCGGCCCAGGAGATTTCCGCGCGCATCCTCGAGAAGATGAAGAAGACCGCCGAGGACTACCTGGGCGAGAAGGTCACCGAAGCGGTCATCACCGTGCCGGCCTACTTCAACGATTCGCAGCGCCAGGCCACCAAGGACGCCGGCCGCATCGCCGGACTCGACGTCAAGCGCATCATCAACGAGCCGACCGCGGCGGCGCTGGCCTACGGCCTCGACAAGGCCGGTGGCGACCGCAAGATCGCCGTGTACGATCTCGGCGGCGGCACCTTCGACGTGTCGATCATCGAGATCGCGGAAGTCGACGGCGAGAAGCAGTTCGAGGTGCTGGCGACCAACGGCGACACCTTCCTCGGTGGCGAGGACTTCGACAAGCGCGTCATCGACTACCTGGTCGAGGAGTTCCAGAAGGACCAGGGCATCGACCTGCGCAAGGATCCGCTGGCCCTGCAGCGCCTGAAGGACGCGGCCGAGCGCGCCAAGATCGAACTGTCGAGCGCGCAGCAGACCGAGGTCAACCTGCCGTACGTAACTGCCGACGCGTCGGGTCCCAAGCACCTCAACATCAAGCTGACCCGGGCCAAGCTCGAGGCGCTGGTCGAGGACCTCATCCGCAAGTCGATCGAGCCCTGCCGCACCGCGCTCAACGACGCCGGCCTGCGCGCGTCCGACATCAACGAGGTGATCCTCGTCGGTGGCCAGACCCGCATGCCGAAGGTGCAGCAGGCCGTGGCCGAGTTCTTCGGCAAGGAGCCGCGCAAGGACGTCAACCCCGACGAGGCCGTGGCGCTGGGTGCCGCGATCCAGGGCGGCGTGCTGGCCGGCGACGTCAAGGACGTGCTGCTGCTCGACGTGACCCCGCTGAGCCTGGGCATCGAGACCCTGGGCGGGGTGTTCACCAAGATCATCGAGAAGAACACCACGATCCCGACCAAGGCCTCGCAGACGTTCTCGACCGCGGAGGACAACCAGTCCGCCGTGACCGTGCACGTGCTGCAGGGCGAGCGCGAACAGGCCCGCTACAACAAGTCGCTGGCCAAGTTCGACCTCACCGGCATCGAACCGGCGCCGCGCGGCATGCCGCAGGTGGAGGTGTCGTTCGACATCGACGCCAACGGCATCGTCCACGTCACCGCCAAGGACAAGAAGACCGGCAAGGAGCAGAAGGTCGAGATCAAGGCCGGATCCGGCCTGTCGGACGACGAGATCCAGCGGATGGTCGCCGACGCCGAGGCGCACCGCGAAGACGACCGCAAGTTCCATGAGCTGGTCGGCGCGCGCAACCAGGCCGATGCCCTGGTGCACGGCACCCGCAGCGCGATCAAGGACAACGGCGACAAGGTCCCGGGCGACGTGATCGGTCGCGTCGAGGCCGCCATCGCCGAGGTCGAGACCGCGATGAAGGGCGACGACAAGGGCCAGATCGAGGCCAAGACCCGCGCGCTGGAAGAGGCCGCGCAGGCGCTGTTCGCCGCGGCGGCGGGCAGCCAGCAGGGTGGCGAGGCCGGTGCGCAGCCGGGTGGCCCGGCCGCGGCCGACGACGTGGTGGACGCCGAGTTCACCGAGGTCAAGGACGACGAGAAGAAGTAAGCCGGCGCCCGCGTTGCCGGCATGGGGAAGCGGAGCATCGGCTCCGCTTCTTCCTTGCGCCGGCAGGCGGCCGCACGGGTGTTCCTGCATCCCCTTTTACTGACGGACCCGACAGCGCTCCATGTCCAAACGCGATTACTACGAAGTCCTGGGCGTGGCCCGCAATGCCAGCGAGGAGGAACTGAAGAAGGCCTACCGTCGCGCGGCGATGAAGTACCACCCGGACCGCAATCCGGGTGATGCCGCGGCCGAAGCGGCATTCAAGGAGTGCAAGGAGGCCTACGAGGTCCTGTCCGATGGCGGCAAGCGGCGGATGTACGACCAGCATGGCCACGCCGCGTTCGAACACGGCATGGGCGGCGGCAACGCCGGCCCGGGCGGCTTCGGCGGCCCCGACATGGGCGACATCTTCGGCGACATCTTCGGCAACATCTTCGGTGGCGGCGGTGGGCGCGGCGGCCCGCGTCGCGGCGCCGACATCGGCTACGTGCTCGAGCTCGACCTGCGCGAGGCCGTCAGCGGCGTGGAGAAGCGCATCGAGGTGCCGACGCTGGCCAGCTGCGGCGACTGCGAGGGCAGTGGCTCTGAGGACGGGCGCATCGAGACCTGCTCCACCTGCCATGGCCGGGGCCAGGTGCGGATGGAGCGCGGCATCTTCACCATGCAGCAGGCCTGTCCGCACTGCGGCGGGCGCGGCCAGAGCATTCCGAACCCCTGCCGCAGCTGCCATGGCGCGGGGCGGGTGGAGGAGGAGAAGGTGCTGTCGGTGAAGATCCCGGCCGGCGTCGACACCGGCGATCGCATCCGTTTGTCGGGCGAGGGCGAGGCCGGCCCGCCGGGCGCACCTGCCGGCGATCTCTACGTCGAGGTGCGGGTCAAGCCACACGACATCTTCCAGCGCGATGGCGACGACCTGCACTGCGAGGTGCCGATCCGCATCTCGCAGGCCGCGCTCGGTGCCACCGTGCGGGTGCCGACGCTCGATGGCGAGGCGGAGATCCGGGTGCCGGCCGAGACCCAGACCGGCAAGGTGTTCCGCCTGCGCGACAAGGGCGTGAAGTCGGTGCGCAGCCGCCATCCCGGCGACCTGTACTGCAAGGTGGTCATCGAGACCCCGGTCAACCTCACCGCCGAACAGCGCGACCTGCTGGAGAAGTTCGAAGCCACCTTCAGTGGCGACGGCGCACGCCGCCACTCGCCGAAGTCGAGCACCTTCGTCGACGGCGTGCGCAGCTTCTGGGACCGGATGACGTCGTCCTGAGGCGCACGCCACCTGTCGCGCTCCGAACGCCGCGGCCATCCGCGGCGTTCCTGTTTGCGGTCGCCGGTCCTGCGATGAGGCTTGCCGTCGCGGTGGTGCTGGCGCAGCCTATGCGGCCTCGCACGCCAGGTCCGCCACGATGCCGAAAGCTCCCGTCCGACTGCTGATCCACGGCGCCAATGGGCGCATGGGCCAGGCGCTGTTGCGCCTTGCCGCGGGTCGCGACGACCTGCAGGTCGTCGGGGCGGTGTCGCGACGGGTGGAGCAGCGCGTGCAGGACGGCGTGCCGCGCTTTGCGTCGCGCGAGCTTGCCGGCGTGCCGGCATTCGACGTGGCGATCGACTTCAGCCTGCCGGAAGGCTTCGACGGCGTGCTCGCGCACTGCGTGTCGCGTGGCGCCGCGTTCGTGTCGGGTACGACCGGAATCTCGGAAGCGCAGCTCGACGCGCTCGACGCGGCGGCGCAGCGGATCCCGGTGCTGTGGGCGGCGAACTTCAGTCTCGGGGTGACCGTGCTCAACCTGCTGGTCGAACGCGCCGCGCGCGAGCTGGCCGACTGGGATTGCGACATCCTCGAACTCCACCACATCCACAAGCGCGACGCTCCGTCCGGCACGGCGCTGGCGTTGGGCGCGGCGGCGGAGCAGGGCGGGGCCACGCCGCGCTATGCGAGCGTGCGCGCAGGCGACATCGTCGGGGAGCACACCGTGCAGTTCGCCGGCATCGGCGAGCGCATCGAACTGGTGCACCGCGCGACCAACCGCGATGTGTTCGCCCAGGGCGCGTTGACGGCGGCGCTGCGGATGGCCGGACGTGCCCCGGGGCGTTACGGCATGCGCGATCTGCTGGCCGCGGGCTGAACGTATTCCGATCAGGAGGCCACTCGCGGTGGCCGTGCACCGCCATTCCGCGTTCCACGATGTTTATTGCCGTTTCCTTTTGGCACCCCGGCCGGTAAAATTCCCGCTCGCCTGAACCCCACCGCCCCGGACTGGCCCAGCACCACGTCCGCGGATTCTTGCGGCCCGTCGACAGCGAACGCTCTCCCTGGCTGGAAGCGGGCCTGGCGGTGCAGGATCTCCTCCACACTGGGCGACCGCCGTGACCCAACCCGCAATCCTCGTACTTGAAGACGGCACCGTCTTCGAGGGTATTTCCGTAGGCGCCGCTGGCCTGTCCGTGGGCGAGGTGGTGTTCAACACCGCCATGACCGGTTACCAGGAAGTGGTGACCGACCCGTCGTATGCACGGCAGATCGTCACCCTGACCTATCCGCACATCGGCAACACCGGTGCGACCGACCACGACGACGAGGCCACGCAGGTCTGGTCGGCGGGGCTGATCGTGCGCGACGTGCCGCGTCGCCCGTCGAGCTGGCGCAGCCAGACGCCGCTGCCGGAGTGGCTGGCAGCGCGCGGCGTGGTCGCCATCGCCGGCATCGATACCCGCAAGCTCACGCGCATCCTGCGCGAGCGCGGTGCGCAGAACGGCGCGTTGCTGGCGGGCCCCGCGTCCATCGGCCCGGCCGAAATCGACCAGGCCGTCGAGGCGGCGCGCAAGTTCCCGGGTCTGAAGGGCATGGATCTGGCGAAGGAAGTCAGCGTCGCCGAGGCCTATGCGTGGAACGAGGGCCAGCTGGATCTCGACCGCAATGCCTTCACCACGCCGGCGGCGCGCTTCAAGGTGGTCGCCTACGATTTCGGCGTGAAGCGCAACATCCTGCGGCTGCTGGTGGAAGCCGGTTGCGAGGTGACCGTCGTTCCGGCGCAGACGCCGGCTGCCGAGGTGCTGGCGATGCGGCCGGACGGGGTGTTCATGTCGAACGGCCCGGGTGATCCGGCGCCCTGCGATTACGCGATCACCGCCATACGCGAGTTCATCGCTGCGCGCGTGCCGCTGTTCGGCATCTGCCTGGGCCACCAGCTGCTGGCGCTGGCCGCCGGCGGCACCACGGTGAAGATGGCCAATGGCCACCACGGCGCCAACCACCCGGTGCAGGACCTCGATACCGGGCGGGTAATGATCACCTCGCAGAACCACGGGTTCGCCGTCGATGAATCGACGCTTCCCGCGAATGTGCGCGTGACCCATCGCTCGCTGTTCGACGGCACCAACCAGGGCATCGAGCTGACCGACGCGCCTGCCTTCTCGTTCCAGGGCCATCCCGAGGCCGCCCCCGGCCCGCACGACGTGGCCCCGTTGTTCGACCGTTTCGTGGCGCTGATGGAGAGCCGCTGACATGCCAAAGCGCACCGATATCCAGACCATCCTCATCATCGGCGCCGGCCCGATCGTCATCGGCCAGGCCTGCGAGTTCGACTATTCCGGCGCCCAGGCCTGCAAGGCCCTGCGCGAGGAAGGCTTCCGCGTGGTGCTGGTGAACTCCAACCCGGCCACGATCATGACCGACCCCGATACGGCGGACGCGGTCTATATCGAGCCGATCAACTGGCAGACGGTCGAGAAGATCATCGAGAAGGAGCGCCCGGATGCGCTGCTGCCGACGATGGGCGGGCAGACCGCGCTCAACTGCGCGCTCGACCTCGCCGACAACGGCGTGCTGGAGAAGTACGGCGTCGAGCTGATCGGTGCCCGGCGCGAGGCCATCATGATGGCCGAGGACCGCGAGCTGTTCCGCGTGGCGATGCAGGAGATCGGCCTCGAATGCCCGAAGGCGGCAGTCGCCAGGACCTTCGAGGAAGCCGTCGAGATCCAGGCCACGGTCGGTTATCCGACGATCATCCGCCCGAGCTTCACGCTCGGCGGCAGCGGCGGCGGCATCGCGTACAACCGCGAGGAGTTCGAGGAGATCGTCAAGCGCGGCCTCGAGCTGTCGCCGACCAGCGAAGTGCTGGTGGAAGAGTCGGTGCTGGGCTGGAAGGAATTCGAGATGGAAGTGGTCCGCGATACCGCGGACAACTGCATCATCGTCTGCTCGATCGAGAACCTCGATCCGATGGGCGTGCACACCGGCGACTCGATCACCGTCGCGCCGGCGCAAACGCTGACCGACAAGGAATACCAGCGCCTGCGCAACGCGTCGATCGCGGTGCTGCGCAAGATCGGCGTCGACACCGGTGGCTCGAACGTGCAGTTCGGCATCAGCCCGACGACCGGCCGCGTTGTCGTCATCGAGATGAACCCGCGCGTGTCGCGCTCGTCGGCGCTGGCGTCGAAGGCGACCGGCTTCCCGATCGCCAAGGTCGCGGCCAAGCTCGCGGTCGGCTACACGCTCGACGAGCTGAAGAACGAGATCACCGGCGGCAAGACCCCGGCCTCGTTCGAGCCGTCGATCGACTACGTGGTCACCAAGATCCCGCGTTTCGCGTTCGAGAAGTTCCCGGCCGCCGATGCGCGCCTGACCACGCAGATGAAGTCGGTCGGCGAGGTCATGGCGATGGGTCGCACGTTCCAGGAGTCGATGCAGAAGGCGCTGCGTGGTCTGGAAACCGGCAAGGTCGGTTTCGATCCCACCGGTCTCGATCTGACCAATGAAGACGACCTGGCGACGCTGCGCCGCGAAGTGCGCGAGCCCGGTCCCGAGCGCCTGTTCTTCCTGGCCGATGCGTTCCGCGCCGGCCTGTCGGTCGAGGACGTCTACGGGCTGTCCTACGTCGATCCGTGGTTCCTCGACCAGATCGAGGAACTGATCGCGACCGAGGCCGACGTCGCCGCCGCCGGCATCGATGCGCTCGACAAGGCCCGCCTGCGCGCGCTCAAGCGTATGGGCTTCTCCGATGCGCGTCTGGCCCAGTTGCTCGGCACCGACGAGCAGGCAATCCGCGCACTGCGCCGCGCGTTCGGCATCCGCCCGGTGTACAAGCGCGTCGATTCCTGCGCGGCGGAGTTCGCAACCGGCACCGCCTACCTGTACTCGACCTACGAGGACGAGTGCGAGGCGGAGCCGACCGGCCGCGACAAGATCATGGTGCTCGGCGGTGGCCCCAACCGCATCGGCCAGGGCATCGAGTTCGACTACTGCTGCGTGCACGCGTCGCTGGCACTGCGCGAGGACGGGTTCGAGACCATCATGGTCAACTGCAACCCGGAAACGGTCTCGACCGATTACGACACCTCCGACCGGCTGTACTTCGAACCGCTGACGCTCGAGGACGTGCTGGAGATCGTCGAGGTCGAGAAGCCGAAGGGCGTGATCGTGCAGTACGGCGGGCAGACCCCGCTCAAGCTCGCGCGCGCGCTCGAGGCCAATGGCGTGCCGATCATCGGCACCTCGCCGGAGTCGATCGACCTCGCCGAGGACCGCGAGCGCTTCCAGCAGCTGGTCGAGGAACTCGGCCTCAGGCAGCCGCCGAACCGCACCGCGCGCAGCGCCGAGCAGGCGCTGGTGCTGGCCCGCGAGATCGGCTATCCGCTGGTGGTGCGCCCCAGCTACGTGCTCGGCGGCCGCGCGATGGAAGTCGTGCACGCCGATGCCGACCTGGAGCGCTACATGCGCGAGGCGGTCAAGGTCTCGAACGATTCGCCGGTGCTGCTCGACCGCTTCCTCGACAACGCGGTGGAAGTGGACATCGACGTCATCGCCGATGCCGACGGCCAGGTGCTGATCGGCGGGGTGATGGAGCACATCGAGGAGGCCGGCGTGCATTCGGGCGATTCGTCGTGCTCGCTGCCGCCGTACTCGCTGTCGGCCGGGACCCAGGCACGCCTGCGCGAGCAGGTGGTCGCGCTGGCGCGCAAGCTGAAGGTCGTGGGCCTGATGAACACCCAGTTCGCGGTGCAGACCAACGGCGACGGCGAGGACACCATCTTCCTGCTCGAGGTGAATCCGCGTGCCTCGCGCACGGTACCGTTCGTGTCCAAGGCGATCGGCCTGCCGCTGGCCAAGATCGCCGCGCGCTGCATGGCCGGGCGCACGCTGGCGGAGCAGGGCGTGACCACCGAGATCGTGCCGGACTACTACTCGGTGAAGGAGGCGATCTTCCCGTTCGCCAAGTTCCAGGGCGTGGATCCGATCCTCGGCCCGGAAATGCGTTCGACCGGCGAGGTGATGGGCGTGGGCCGCAGCTTCGGCGCCGCGTTCGCACGCGCGCAGGAGGCCGCCAGCATCAAGGCACCGCCGGCCACCGGCAAGGTGTTCGTGTCGGTGCGTGACCCCGACAAGGCGCGCGTGCTGCCGGTCGCCCAGGAACTGGTGCGCCGCGGCTACAGCATCGTCGCCACCCGGGGCACGGCGAAGTGGCTCGACGACAACGGCATCGCGTGCGAGCGCATCAACAAGGTGGTCGAAGGCCGCCCGCACGTGGTGGACCTGATCAAGAACGGCGAGATCGCGTACATCGTCAACACCACCGAGGGCAAGCAGGCGATCGCCGACTCGTTCTCGATCCGCCGCGAGGCCCTGCAGCAGCGGGTGACCTACTCGACGACGATTGCCGGCGCCCGGGCGCTGCTGCATTCTCTGGACTATCGCGGCAGTGGCCCGGTGTGGTCGCTGCAGGAACTGCACGAGGAACTGAAGACACCATGAGAGCCCCCCTCACCGTACAGGGCGCGCAGCGCCTGCGCGCCGAACTCGAGCAGCTGAAGTCGGTGCAGCGCCCCGCGGTGATCAACGCGATCGCCGAGGCCCGCGCGCACGGCGATCTGAAGGAAAACGCCGAGTACCACGCCGCCCGCGAGCAGCAGGGCTTCATCGAGGGTCGCATCAAGCAGCTCGAGGGCGAGCTGTCGCATGCGCAGATCATCGACGTGGCGACCCTCGACGCCGGCTCGAAGATCGTGTTCGGTGCGCATGTCGAGCTCGAGGACACCGACAGTGGCGAGGTCACCCGCTACCAGATCGTTGGCGACCTGGAGGCCGACATCAAGCAGGGGATGATCGCCATCTCCTCGCCGGTGGCGCGCGCGCTGATCGGCAAGCACGAGGGCGACGAGGTCACCATCGAGGCACCGGGCGGTACGCACGAGTACGAGATCGTGTCCGTCAGCTACGGCTGAGTCGCGGTCCATGCGGATTCGCCTCGCCCCGGTCCAGCGCTGATGGCCACCCGTCCGGGACTGGTGCTGCTGTTGCCTGCCGGCGCCGATTTCGGTGCGCAACGGTTGCCGGCCGGCATCGCGACGGTGCTCGGTCGTGCCGATGCCGATGGCGGGGATGCCGGCGAGGGCGCGCAACTGCGGCGTCACGTCGAGATCCTCCCGCGGGGCTGGCCTGTTGCGGCAGTCAGCCGCCAGCGCGATGCCGGCGACGCCGCCGGCGCCGCCTGGCTGCGCGCGGATCCTGCGTGGATCCGCCCCGACATCAACGGCGCACGCCTGTACGGCTACGGCGACGCATTGCAACTGGATGCCGACGCGGCTGCGGACCTGCTGCGTCCGCTGAAGCCGCTGTTCGGCGATGCCGGGATGCCCATCGATGCACCGGCCCCCGGGCGCTGGTACCTGCGGCTGCCGCAGGGCGCGCCACTGCCCGCGTTCACTGCGCCGGGCGAAGCACTGGGCACCGACTTGTTCGAGCATCTGGCCGAGGGGGCCGACGCGCGTCGCTGGCGCATGCTGCTCAACGAAGCGCAGATCGTCCTGCACAACCACCCGCGCAACGCCGAACGCGCGGCACGCGGGCTGCCACCGGTGAACTCGCTGTGGTTCTGGGGTGGCGGCGGATTGCCGGACCGGATCGGCATGTCCGCGGCGCGGGTGCTGACCCGCGACGACGCGCTGGCCGCCATGGCCGGCGCCGCCGGCGCAAGCACGGCGGAGCCCCGGGCGTTCGCGACGCCCGAACTCGATACCCTGGTCGACCTGCGTGACGGACGCGACCTGCGCCAGCTTGCGGAGGACTGGCTGGCACCGGCACTGGATGCGCTGCATGCAGGCGCGGTGTCGTCGCTGGTCCTCGACCTGGCGGACGGGCAGCGGCTGACAGTGCGCCGCGGGCAGCGCTGGCGCGTCTGGCGCCGCCCGCGCACCTCGTTGTCATGACCCCGTTGCGCAGGATCCGCCGCCGCGCCGCTGGGGCGAGCGGTGCCTGGCCCGACCACGTGCTGCCGCTGCTGCGCCGGGTGTACGCCGCCCGCGGCGTGTCCGACTTCTCCGCCGCACGCCCCCGCCTGGTGGACCTGCATGCGCCCGACACCCTGACCGGCATCGCCGAGGCCGCGCGCCTGCTTGCGGACACCATCGCTGCGGGGCGGCGCATCGTGGTGGTCGGGGATTTCGACTGCGACGGCGCGACCGCATGTGCGGTCGCGGTGCGGGGCCTGCGCATGCTGGGCGCGCGCGAGGTGCTGCATGCGGTGCCCAACCGCATCGTCCACGGCTACGGGCTGTCGACCGGCCTGGTCGACGAACTGGCGGCGCTCGGGCCGGAGCTGCTGGTCACCGTCGACCATGGCATCGCCTGCCATGCCGGCATCGCCGCCGCGAGGGCACGCGGCTGGCAGGTGCTGGTGACCGACCACCACCTGCCCGGGCCCACGCTGCCGCCTGCGGACGTCATCGTCGACCCGAACCTTCCCGGCGACAGGTTCCCGTCGAAGACTCTGGCCGGCGTGGGGGTGATCTTCTACGTGCTGCTGGCGCTGCGCGGCGTGCTGCGTGCGCGGGGCGCGTTCGACGGCGCCGGCCCGGACCTGCGCGTGCTGCTGGACCTGGTCGCGGTCGGCACGGTCGCCGATCTCGTGGCGCTGGATGCCAACAACCGTGCGCTGGTGGCCGCAGGGCTGCAGCGTCTGCGGGCGGGCCAGGGTTGTCCCGGGCTGCAGGCGCTGGCGCGGGTGGCGGGGCGCGACGCGTCGCGGCTCACCGCGGCCGATATCGGCTTTGCGATCGGACCGCGGCTCAATGCCGCGGGCCGGCTCGAGGACATGTCGATCGGCATCGAATGCCTGCTGACCGACGACCCCGCCCGTGCGCTCGAACTGGCGCAGCTGCTGGACCGCATCAATGCCGAGCGCCGCGGCGTGCAGCAGGCCATGGTCGACGAGGCCGAGGCCGCGCTCACCGCGCGCGCCCTGGACACCGCAGTGACCGCGGACGATCCGGCGGTGGTCCTGTTCGACCCCGACTGGCATCCCGGCGTGGTCGGGCTGGTGGCCTCGAAGCTCAAGGAACGCCTGCATCGACCGGTCGTCGCGTTCGCACCGGCGGAGCCGGGAAGCCGCCAGTTGCGCGGCTCGGCGCGATCGATTCCGGGCTTCCATATCCGCGATGCGCTGACGGCGGTCGATGTGGCCCGGCCAGGCCTGATCGGCCGCTTCGGCGGGCATGCGATGGCCGCCGGGCTCAGCCTCGACCTGGACGCGCTCGCCGATTTCGAGCATGCCTTCCGCGGCCATGCCGGCGGGGTGCTCGATGCGTCGTTGCTGCAGGCGGTGATCGACAGCGATGGCGAGCTTGCGCCGCACGAGTTCGACCATGCGCACGCCCAGGCCCTGCGCGACGGGGGCCCCTGGGGCCAGGCCTTTCCGGAGCCGCTGTTCGACGGCCATTTCGAGCTGCTGGATGCGCGCTGCGTCGGGCAGCGCCACCTGCGGTTGCGCCTGCGGGTGCCGCACCGCCGTGAGCCACTGGATGCGATCCAGTTCGGTGGCTGGGAAGGTCGGCCGGATGCCTCGCGCGTGCACCTTGCCTATCGGCTGGCAACCGACGATTACCGCGGCAACGGCGCCGTGCAGCTGGTCGTGGAGCACCTCGAACCGGCCTGATCTTCGAACCACGAGGCTGGTGTTGATCGCGTGAAGGCGCATACTCCCCCTGTTCATGTCGGTACCGCCGGTGCCGGCCTCCACAGGCAGAAGGGATACGGAATGATCAGGAAGGGTTTGGCGCTGGCTGTCGGTATGTCGCTTTCGGGTGTTGCAGGGCTCGCCGCCGCTGCCGGGCCCACGCCCACCTCGCTGGCTGTCGGGCAACAGTTGCGCGGCGAAATCACCACCGCCGATGCGCTGAACTGGAGCGACGGCACGCGCAGCAAGCTGTATTCGATCAACCTGACGCCGGGTCAGGGCGTCGAGTTCGCGGTGGACGGTCCGCTGCGCGCGCGGTTGACGCTGTTCTCCGAGGACCAGCTGCTGCAGACCTCCTCGCCGGCACGCGAATCCACCAGCATGTCGGTCCGCGCTCCGGACGCCGGGCGCTATCTGCTGGCGGTCAGCGGCCGCGACGCGTCGTCGTACGGGCCCTATACGCTGCGGGTGTCGCCCCTCGCGCTCTACGACGGCGGCGAGATCCGCCCGGGCGCGACGATCACCGACTGGACCGGAAGTGCGCGTCGCATCCCGCTGGTGATCGACCGCGACGCGGTGTACGCGGTGCGCATGGACTCCGACGAGTTCGACACCCTGCTCAAGCTGGAAGGCAATGGCGTCTCACTGTCGAACGACGACGCCGAAGGCAGCAACTCGCTGGTGACGGCGCGGCTTGCGCCGGGCCGCTACACGGTGATCGCCGACGGCTACGGCGGCTCGATCCAGGGCCAGTACCGGCTGGCGGTGAGCGAGCGCGAGCTGCCGGCGGGCGTCACCCTCGCCAGCGATGGCGTGCTGCAGCCGGGTACCGATGTCACCGCACTGCACCAGGGTGCCCAGGTCGCCTACCGGTTGCAGGTGCCGTCGCGCCAGCTGGCCACGATCACCATGCGCAGCAGCGAGTTCGATTCCATGCTCGCGCTTGAGGGGGAAAGCGTGCTGCTGCAGGACGACGACTCGGGCGGCGGCCTCGACGCGCGCATCGTCTCGGTGCTCGAGCCCGGCGAGTACAGCGTGCGCGCTGCCTCCTACAACGACGGCGCCGGTCTGTTCACGCTTTCGGCCGAACTTGCCGACGTGCCGGCCGATATCGGCGGCGGCACGCTCGCCATCGGGCAGCCGCGCGACGTGCGCCTGATGGCGGGTGCCACCGATCGCTACAACGTACAGATCCCGCGCAATGGCAGCTATCGCATCGAGATGAAGTCCTCGGACGGGATCGACAGCTACCTGCGCCTGCTGCGCGATGGCCAGCCGGTGGCGCAGGACGACGACAGCGGTGGTGGGCTCGATGCGCGCATCGACGAAACCCTGCAGGCCGGCGAGTACGTCCTCGAGGCGAGCTCCGCGGTGGGCAGGTCGGAAGGACGTTATCGCATCGCCATCCAGCGGCGCTGACGGTGCACGGCCGCCGCGTCCCTGGCGCGGCGGCCGCCTGACGCGCGACAGGGCAGGCATCGGTGCGTGGGCTGCGCCGTGCCGGACGCGCTTGGTAGAATGCCCGGCCGTACCCGAAGGCGACTGCCTCACATGATGGAACTCAATCCCGTCCGCCAGCGCATCGCCGACCTCCAGGGTCGGCTGGAAGCGCTGAGGGGGTTTCTTTGACTACGATGCCAAGCGCGAACGTCTCGAGGAAGTAGAACGCGAACTCGAGGATCCCAGGGTCTGGGACGACCCCGCCCGCGCGCAGGCGCTGGGCCGCGAGCGCTCGCTGCTCGACAAGACCGTCAATGGCATCCGCAACCTGCTTGAAGGTCTCCAGGGCGCGGCGGAACTGCTGGAGCTGGCCGAGGGCGAGAACGACGAGGACACCGCGCAGGCGGTCACGGCCGACGTCGAACGCTATGCCGGTGACGTGGACAAGCTGGAGTTCCAGCGCATGTTCTCCGGCGAGATGGACAACGCCAGTGCGTTCGTCGACATCCAGGCCGGTGCCGGTGGCACCGAAGCGCAGGACTGGGCGGAAATCCTGCTGCGCATGTATCTGCGCTGGGCGGAGAACCGCGGCTGGAAGACCGAGCTGCTCGAAGTCTCCGGCGGCGAAGTGGCCGGCATCAAGTCGGCGACATTCCGGGTGGAAGGCGACTTCGCCTACGGCTGGTTCAAGACCGAGACCGGCGTGCACCGGCTGGTGCGCAAGTCGCCGTTCGATTCGGACAACCGCCGACATACCAGCTTCACCTCGGTGTTCGTGGCGCCGGAGATCGATGACGACATCGACATCGAGATCAACCCGGCGGACCTCAAGACCGACGTCTACCGTTCGTCCGGTGCCGGTGGCCAGCACGTCAACAAGACCGAATCCGCGGTGCGCATCACCCATGTGCCGACCGGCGTCGTGGTGGCCTGCCAGACCGAACGCAGCCAGCACGCCAACCGCGACCGGGCGATGAAGATGCTGGCCGCGCGCCTGTACGAGCTCGAGCTGCAGAAGCGCAACGCCGAAAAGGACGCGCTGGAAGCCACCAAGTCCGACGTGGGCTGGGGCAGCCAGATCCGCAACTACGTGCTCGACCAGTCGCGGATCAAGGACCTGCGCACCGGTGTCGAGCGCAGCGATACCCAGAAAGTGCTCGACGGCGATCTTGACGAGTTCGTCGAGGCCAGCCTCAAGGCCGGCCTGCAGGTCGGCGCGAAGCGCAGCGACGCGGCATGAACCCGCGGCCGCGGCGCGCCGCGGCCGGATACCGGGGTTGCCGCGGATGGACGCGGATCCGCATGGACGAGGAGCGGGCAGGGTGACGGCAACGCGGGTGCTCCCGTCCACGAATCGCCGTTGAACCCGCGTCACCTCGCATCACGCCGCGTCCATCCGCGGCCAGAACCCAGCTTCCCCGGAAAGTGTTCCCATGACCGATTCCACGCCCGACACCCCTGCGCACGACGAGAACCACCTGATCGCGGAACGACGCGCCAAGCTGGCCGCGCTGCGTGCGCAGGGCGTTGCCTATCCCAACGATTTCCGGCGCGCCGACTATGCCGGCGACCTGCAGGCCGAGTACGCGGATGCCGGCACCTGGGGCGCGGAAGCGCTCGAGGCGCTGCCGCGGCGCGTGGCGATGGCAGGGCGGTTGATGGCCAAGCGGGTGATGGGCAAGGCCAGCTTCGCGCAGATCATGGACGAGTCCGGACGCATCCAGCTGTTCCTGCAGTCGAACGCCCTGGGCGAAGCCTACGACGCGTTCAGGTCGTTCGATGTCGGCGACATCGTCGCCGTCGAGGGTGGACTGACGCGCACGCGTACCGGGGAGCTTTCGGTCAAGGCGACCTCGTTGCGCCTGCTGGTGAAGTCGCTGCGCCCACTGCCGGACAAGTGGCATGGCCTGAGCGACGTCGAGCAGCGCTACCGCCAGCGCTATGTCGACCTGGTGGTGACGCCGGAAGCGCGCGAGGTGTTCGTCAAGCGCAGCCGCATCATCCGCGCGATCCGCGCGTGGCTCGACGAGCGCCGCTTCCTGGAGGTGGAGACGCCGATGATGCATTACATCCCCGGCGGCGCCACCGCGAAGCCTTTCGTGACCCACCACAACGCGCTCGACCTGGAGCTGTACCTGCGGGTCGCGCCGGAGCTCTACCTGAAGCGGCTGGTGGTCGGTGGCCTCGAGCGTGTCTACGAGATCAACCGTAACTTCCGCAACGAAGGCGTGTCGACCCGGCACAACCCCGAGTTCACCATGCTGGAGCTCTACGAGGCCTATGCCACGTACGACGAGGTCATGGACCTCACCGAGGCGATGATCCGCGAGGTCGCGCGCAGTGTCCTCGGCACCACCACCGTGGAATGGGACGGCGCCACCATCGACCTCGAACCGGCGTTCCGGCGCTGGCGCATGGACGAGGCGGTGCGCCACCACAACCCCGAGATCTCGGTGGCCGACTGCACCGATCGCGACGCGCTGCTGCGTCATTGCGAGCGGCTGAAGATCCGGGTGAAGCCGTCGTGGGGCTGGGGCAAGCTGCTGCTGGAGATCTTCGAGGCGACCGTCGAGCACACCTTGGTGCAGCCGACTTTCATTACCGACCATCCGGTCGAGGTGTCGCCACTGGCGCGCGCCAGCGACAGCGAACCCGGCTACACCGACCGTTTCGAACTGTTCGTCAACGGCCGCGAACTGGCCAATGGTTTCTCCGAGCTCAACGATCCCGAGGACCAGGCCACACGCTTCCAGGCGCAGCTGGCGGCCAAGGAGGGCGGGGACGACGAGGCGATGCACTACGACGCCGACTACATCCGGGCGCTGGAATACGGCATGGCGCCCACCGGCGGCCTCGGCGTGGGCATCGACCGGCTGGTGATGCTGCTGACGGGTGCGAATTCGATCCGTGACGTGCTGCTGTTTCCGTACATGCGGCCCGAGGCGGGCGACGCTCGCGGCTGAACCGCTGCTCAAGTCGGCTGTGACCGGGCCGACAACGCCAATGAACGGGACTTGCGCCACGCGCCGCCGCGCAGCCACCATGGCGCGTCGGACGGGCCGGCCCTGCAGGAGCGGATGTGAATATCGTCATCGTCGACGACCAGACCTCGGCCCGCACCATGCTGCGGCATATCCTCGAGGACATCGGTCCCGAGCTTGAAGTGCGCGACTTCGGCGATCCGCAGGTGGCCCTGCAGTGGTGCCAGGACAACCGCCCGGACCTGCTGCTGCTCGACTACCGCATGCCGGGCATCGACGGCCTGGAGTTCGCGCGTCGGTTCCGCAAGCCGCTGCTGCACCGGGACGTGCCGATCGTCCTGGTCACCGTGGTCGGCGACGAGCCGATCCGCCAGGCGGCGCTGGATGCCGGCGTGATCGACTTCCTGGTCAAGCCGGTGCGCCCTCGCGAGCTGCGCGCGCGTTGCCGCAACCTGCTGCAGTTGCGCCAGCATGCCGAATCGGTCAAACAGCGTGCGCTGTCGCTGGAGCAACGGCTGCTGGCGACGATGCACGAGGTGGAGGAGCGCGAGCGCGAGACCCTGACCCGGCTCGCCCGTGCGATCGCCTACCGCGATTCGGGCACCAGCGCGAACCTGGAGCGCGTTGCCCATCTGTCCGGGCTGATCGCCGAGGAACTCGGGCTGTACGAGGACGAGGTCCGGATGATCGAGCTGGCCGCGCCGCTGCACGACATCGGCAAGATCGCGATTCCCGACGCGCTGCTGCTCAAGCCCGGGCCGCTGACCCCGGAGGAGGCCGCGGTGATGCAGCGCCACCCGCAGCTGGGCTACGACCTGCTGGCCGGCAGCCAGAACCGGTTCATCCAGCTCAGCGCCAAGATCGCGCTCAGCCACCAGGAACGCTGGGATGGCAGCGGCTACCCGGATGGCCTGTCCGGCGAGTCGATCCCGTTGGAAGCGAGGATCGTGGCGATCGCCGACGTGTTCGACGCGCTGATCTCCGAACGTCCCTACAAGCGTGCATGGAGCCTGCAGGAAGCGATGGACTATCTGCGCGACAACCGCGGCGTGCTGTTCGATCCGCGCTGCGTGGATGCGCTGCTGCGCCACGAGGCACAGCTGCCGGAGATCATCCACCGTTTCGGCAAGCCTTCGCGTCCGGGACCGCATCTCCAGTAGTCCGCCATGAACGCATACGGCTCATGGATCAGGGCGCGGCTGTCGGGTCGACCCGACAGCGAACACATGCAGGTGATGGTGCGCATCGCCATCACCTCGCTGTTCTCGGCCTACCTTGGCTGGCAGGTACGCGGCGGCCAGAGTGATCCGGCGCTCGTCCTGACGTGGCTGATCCTGCTGGGCGAACTGGTGGTCTCGCTCGGGCTGCTGGGCGCGATCCTGGTCCACCCCGGCGTCTCGCAGGTACGGCGCTGGATCGGCATGTTCGCGGACTATTTCGCGCTCGCCGGGGTGATGTACCTGCAGGGGGAGACGGCCTCGCCGCTGTACGCGGTGTACCTGTGGATGACGATCGGCAACGGCCTGCGCTACGGCCCCGGCTACCTGTACGCGGCCACGGTGATGGCGGTGGCGTCGTTCTTCGTGGTGATCCGTTTCACCGCGTACTGGCTCGACAACCCGATGCTGTCGTGGGGGCTGCTGGTGGGCGTGGCCGCGGTGCCGCTGTACTTCGGCTCGCTGCTGCGCGCGCTCACCGCCGCCATCGAGGACGCGCGCAAGGCCAACGAGGCCAAGAGCCGCTTCCTCGCCAACATGAGCCACGAGTTCCGCACGCCGCTCAATGGCCTGTCGGGCATGTCCGAACTGCTGGCCACCACCCGGCTCGATCCCGAACAGCGCGAGTACCTCAACACGATCCAGGCCTCGGCGCGTTCGTTGCTGGCGCTGGTGGAGGACGTGCTGGACATTTCCGCCATCGAGGCCGGCAAGCTCAAGCTGGCCTCGGAGCGGTTCCCGTTGCGCGAACTGGTCGACAGCATCGGCTACATGCTCGAACCCGATGCCCGCGGCAAAGGGCTGTCCTACGTGGTCGAGATCGCCCCGGATGTCCCGCCCTACCTGGTGGGCGACATGCCGCAACTGCGGCAGGTGCTGGTGAACCTGGTCAACAACGCCATCAAGTTCACCGACGAAGGCGAGGTGCGCCTGGATATCACCCTGGTGCCAGGCCGGAGTACGGCCGGCAGGGTGATGGTGCGTTTCAACGTTGCCGATTCCGGCATCGGCATCGCGCCCTCGGTGCGGGCAAAGCTGTTCGAGGCGTTCGAACAGGCCGACACCAGCCTGGCGCGCCGTCATGGCGGTACCGGGCTCGGCACCACCATTGCCAAGGGGCTGACCGAGGCCATGGGCGGCACCATCGGCTTCGAAAGCCGCGAGGGCGTGGGCAGCCGCTTCTGGGTGGAGCTGCCGTTCGAGCTGCCGCAGGCGGTCGTCGACCCGGCTGCCGGGCAGAAGCCGATGCCGCACGAAGTGGAGAACGTGATCGCCTTCAGCGACCCGTTCCTGCGCCACCGTGCCCGCGTGGCGCCGATGCGGATCCTGATTGCCGACGACCACGCCGCCAACAGGCTGGTGCTGCAGAGCCTGTTGCGGAAAGCGGGGCACCGGGTGGTCGAAGTGGAGGATGGCGAGCAGGCGCTGGCGGCGCTGGAGGTCTCGGATTACGACGTCGTCATCGTCGACCTGCACATGCCCGAGGTGACCGGCCTGGACATGCTGCGCCAGCTGCGGGTGATGCAGGCCGGCGGTGTACGCACGCCGGTGATCATCCTCAGCGCGGATGTCACCCCCGAATCGATCCGTGCCTGTACCGAAGCCGGCGCGCGGGCCTTCCTCGCCAAGCCCGTGGTGGCCTCGCGGCTGCTGGATACGCTGGCGGCGATCGCCAGTGGCGAGCAGACGCCGGTGGACAGCACCGCCACCGCGCGCCAGTCGCCGGTGGCGCCCGGCGACGTGCTCGATACCAGCGTGCTCGACGAGATCGTCGCGCTGGGCATGGGCCAGGCCTTTGAAGCCACGTTCATCGGCCAGTGCGTGGCCGATGCCGAACGTGCGCTGGAGCAGTTCCGCGAAGCCGGCGAAGCCGGCGCCTGGGACCAGCTGCGCGACCACGCCCATGCGCTCAAGGGCGTGGCCAGCAATGTCGGCATGGTCCGGGTCGCCGCGCTGAGCGGCGACGTGATGCGCCTTGCGGACTGGCAGATGGCGCCGGAATGGCGCCAGCGGCTCACCCGCCTTGACGCCGCGCTGGAGCAGGGAAGGTCGGCGCTCGCGGCACGCGGCCGCATGTCCGCGCCCCGCGAAGGGGACAGCAACACCCCCTGATCCGCCGCCATCAGGCGGTTGCGACGTCGTTGTCGCCATGCCGGCGGTACTGCGCGCGCACCAGCCGCTCCATCGTGCGCAGCGATTTCTCGCCAAGCCGCAGGGCCGTGTCCACCCACACCTCGGTGATGGTCATCAGCTCCTCTACGGTCACCGGCTGGTGCATCGCACGCACGCGGTGCATCGCCGCGCGCGCATGCGGGATCCGCCGGTTGTTGCGGATGACCTCCTCCACCGCGCGCACGCCTTCGCCGCGCGGTGCCAGCACGTCCACCAGGCCCATCCGGTACAGCTGTTCGGCGGGGTAGACGTTGCCGTCGAGCATGAGCTTCTCGGCCTGGTGCGGTGCGATGCGCTTGCACAGGAAGGAGTACGCGCCCATGCCGGGGAACAGGTCGAACAGGACCTCGGGCAGTCCCATCATCGCGCCTTCCTCGGCGACGATGGTGTGGCAGCTCAGCGCGGCCTCGAAGCCGCCACCCAGGGCGTCGCCCTGCACGAGGGCGATGCTGTGCGCGCCGGCACCGAGGCCATCGTGGAACGCGTGCACACCGAGCACGCACTGGCGTGCATAGGACAGCAGCGTGGCGCGATCACCGGCGCGGATGGCACGGCAGAACAGCTCGAGATCACCGCCAAGGTTGAAGGCATCCGAATCCGAAGCGAGCACGATATGGGCGATGCCATCGGTGGAACCGCTGCGCCGCAGGCGATCACCGAGGACCTGCTGGTGGCTGAGGATCTCCGATACCAGGCCGGGCCTGAAGCAGGCCCGGCCGGTGCTGCCCTTGTTGTGCATGTAGAACCAGTGGACGCCACGTTCGGCGTCCTCGGCCACGCGCAACATGTTGAAGCGGCTGGCGGGCTGCAGGGATTCGATATTGTTCATCGGTATGTTCTCTTTGGGCATGGAAGGGCGGACCTGGCGGATCGGATGCCACCGTAAAGCCGGTGTGAAATGAATGGCGCCGATCGGCCCTTCTATGCTCCCAAAGGCGGCTGACTGCAAGCACGCGCGCGCGGTCGCATGCGCGTTGCAGTCGCGCGCAGCCAAAAAGAAAGCGCCCGTCATCGACGGGCGCTTCGTGTTGCGTGCCGCAGGGAAAACGTCAGGCGGCGGGTGCCGCCGGCTGTTCTTCCTTCAGTTCGCGACGCAGGATCTTGCCGACGTTGGTCTTCGGCAGCTCGGTGCGGAATTCCACCTGGCGCGGCTGCTTGTAGCCGGTGAGGTGTTCGCGCGCATGGGCCTTGATCTGGTCGGCGGTCAGCGAGGGGTCCTTCCTGACCACGAACACCTTGACCACTTCGCCGGAGCGCTCGTCCGGCACCCCCACGGCGGCCACCTCGAGCACGCCGGGCATCATCGCGATCACGTCCTCGACCTCGTTCGGATATACGTTGAAGCCCGACACCAGGATCATGTCCTTCTTGCGGTCGACGATATAGAAGAAGCCGTTCTCGTCCATCCGCGCCATGTCGCCGGTATGCAGCCAGCCGTCGGCGTCGATCGCCTTGGCGGTCTCGTCGGGACGCTGCCAGTAACCCGCCATCACCTGCGGGCCGCGGATGCACAGTTCGCCGACCTCGCCGGCGGCCAGCATCGCACCGTCCTCGCCCTTGACGCAGGCGTCGGTGGAGGGGATCGGCAGGCCGATCGAGCCGTTGTACTCGGCCAGGGTCATCGGGTTGATGCAGGCCGCCGGCGAGGTCTCGGTCAGGCCGTACGCCTCGATCAGGGTGCAGCCGGTGACCTGCTTCCAGCGCTCGGCCACCGCCCGCTGCACGGCCATGCCGCCGCCCAGGGTCAGGCGCAGCGAGGAGAAGTCCACCCGGTCGAAGCCGGGCGTGTTGAGCAGGCCGTTGAACAGCGTGTTGACGCCGGTGATCGCGGTGAAGCGCTCGCGATTGAGCTCCTTGACGAAGCCGGGCATGTCGCGCGGGTTGGTGATCAGCAGGTTCTTGCCGCCGAGCTTCATGAAGACCAGGCCGTTGGCCGTCAACGCGAAGATGTGATAGAGCGGCAGCGCGGTGACGATGGTTTCCTCGCCCGGCCTGACGACCTGGCCGATCCAGGCCGACGCCTGCTGCATGTTCGCCACCATGTTGCGGTGGGTGAGCATCGCGCCCTTGGCCACGCCGGTGGTGCCCCCGGTGTACTGCAGGAAGGCGATGTCGGTGGGGTCGATCTGCACGTCGGGAAGCGTGTGCCGCTTGCCCAGCGACAGCGCATCGCGGAAACGCACGGCGCCCTGGATGTTGTAGTCCGGCACCATCTTCTTGACGTGGCGCAGCACGAAATTGACGATCGCGCCCTTCGCACCCAGCAGGTCGCCGAGCCCCGTGGTGAGCACGTGGCGGATCGAGGTGCCGGCAAGCGATTTCTGCACCGTGCTGCCGAAGTTGTCGAGCACGAGGATCGCCACTGCGCCGGAGTCGACCAGCTGGTGCTTGAGTTCGCGCACCGTGTACATCGGGTTGACGTTGACCACTGTCAGCCCGGCGCGCAGCACGCCGAACGTCGCGATCGGGTACTGCAGGCAGTTGGGCATCATGATCGCGACGCGATCGCCGCGCTTGAGCTGCAGTTCGCCGAGCAGGTAGGCCGCGAAGTGGCGGCTCGCCTCGTCGATCTCGGCATAGGTCATCACCTTGCCCATGTTCGAGAAGGCGGGGCGATCGCGGAAGTTCGCCATGGCGCCTTCGAGGACGGCGGGAACCGAACTGAACTCGTCGACATCGATTTCCGCAGGCACGCCGGCGGGGTACTGCGCCAGCCAAGGCCGGTCGTGGGTCATGCGTTCCTCTCCCTGTTCCGATCGTGCGGTCAGACGGCTGTGGTGCTGCTGCCCGCGTGTGTACTTCTTCGTCCGCCCGATTTCAGCACAGGCACCGTACCCCGGCAAGGCGGTGTGATGGGCCGAGGCTGTCGCTATCCTGCGATGGGCTACGGGCGGAGTGGTGGTCGATGGCAATCGCGTTGCGGCGCACAATGACGATGACTCACTGGTTCCGGTGGCTGCTGCCGTTTGCGCTGCTGCTGTCGGCGGGCTGCTCGCGTCCGCCACCCGAGGTGGCGTTACGGGAGGCGGTGGCCGCGATGGAGGCGTCGATCGCCGCGCGCGATGCGGCTGCGCTGGCCCGGCACCTCGATGAGGATTTCATCGGCCCCGGCGGCATGGATCGCGATGGCGCCCGGCGCACAGCCGCGCTGTACTTCCTGCAGCACGCCAGCATCGGCGTGGTCGCAGGGCCACTGTCGATCGAGCTGCAGGACGCGCGTGCGCAGGTGTCGTTCACCGCCGCGGTAAGCGGCGGCAGCAGCCGGCTTCTGCCGGACAGTGGCCAGGTCCATGACGTGCGCACTGGCTGGCGGCTGCGCGATGGCGAGTGGCGCATGACCGCGATCGAATGGACGCCACTGCTGCGTTGATCCGGCGCTGGCAGGTGCGTCCCCCGGCTCGCTGATCCGACCCACCGGATGCCCCAGATGAAAGGAGCCGGGCTTCCGCCCGGCTCCCAACGCCTCAGACCCGGGAACGCGCTTGCGATGCGCAAGGGCCGGGCTTCCGCCCGACCCGGATGCGCGTGACTCAGGAACGCGCGGCGAGCTGGCGAAGCACGTAGTGCAGCAGGCCGCCGTGGCGGAAGTATTCCACTTCCTTCGGCGTCAGCAGCAGCACGTGCACCTCGAAACTCACCTGGCTGCCGTCGGCGCCGGTGGCGGTGACCGTGGCGCGGCGCGCGGCACCGTCCTCCAGGCCGGTCACGGCATAGATCTCGGTGCCATCCAGGCCCAGCGAATCGGCGCTCTGGCCATCGAGGAACTGCAGCGGGAGCACGCCCATGCCCACCAGGTTGGAGCGGTGGATGCGCTCGAAGCTTTCCGCGATCACCGCCTTCACGCCCAGCAGGTTGGTGCCCTTGGCCGCCCAGTCGCGCGACGAGCCGGTGCCGTATTCCTTGCCCGCGATCACCACCAGCGGCGTCCCGTCGGCCCTGTACTTCATGGCCGCGTCGTAAATGGACATCTTCTCCGGCGGGTTGCTGCCGAAGTAGAGCGTGTTGCCGCCTTCCTCGCCGCCGAAGAAGCGGTTCCTGATGCGGATGTTGGCGAAGGTGCCGCGCACCATCACGTCGTGGTTGCCGCGGCGCGAGCCGTAGCTGTTGAAATCCGCCGGCTGCACGCCGCGCGACTGCAGGTAGAGGCCCGCGGGCGAGTCCTTCTTGATCGAGCCTGCGGGCGAGATGTGGTCGGTGGTGATCGAATCGCCGAACAGGCCGAGCACGCGCGCGCCGTGGATGTCCTCGATGCGGCCGACCTCCATGGTCATGCCGTCGAAGTAGGGCGGGTTCTTGATGTAGGTGGAGGCTTCGTCCCAGGGATAGAGTTCGCTCTCGGGCGATTCCATCGCGTTCCAGCGCGCATCGCCCTTGAACACGTCGGCGTAGTTCTGCGCGAACAGCTCCGGGCCCACGGTCGCGGCGATCATGTCGCCGATCTCCTTGTTGGTGGGCCAGATGTCGCGCAGGTAGACATCGTTGCCGTCCGGGTCCTTGCCCAGCGGCTCGCTGGTCAGGTCGATGTCGACCGTGCCGGCGATGGCGTAGGCCACCACCAGGGGCGGCGAGGCGAGGTAGTTCATCTTCACCTCGGCGTGGATGCGGCCCTCGAAGTTGCGGTTGCCCGAGAGCACCGAGGCCACGGCCAGGTCGTTCTCGGCGATGCCCTTCGACACCGCCTCCGGCAGCGGGCCGGAGTTGCCGATGCAGGTGGTGCAGCCATAGCCGACCACGTAGAAGCCCAGCTTCTCGAGGTCGTCCATGACGCCGGCCTTCTTCAGGTAGTCGGTGACCACCCGCGAACCCGGGCCGAGCGAGGTCTTCACCCACGGCGCGGCCCTGAGGCCCTGTGCGACGGCGTTGCGCGCGAGCAGGCCCGCGCCCAGCATCACCGCCGGGTTGGAGGTGTTGGTGCAGGAGGTGATCGCGGCGATCACCACCGAGCCATCGGTCAGCTGGTGGTTGCAGCCATCCATGCAGATGGTGGAGATCGGCCGTTCGGGCTTGGCCGCGAGGCGCTCGGCCTGCGGCTGGCCGCCACCTTCCTTCTCGAAGCGGTTGACCTGCAGGTCACGCGACTTCTCGCGCTGCGCGGTCAGCGGACCGACGTTCTCGTTGAAGTTGCGCTTCATGTCCTCGAGCAGCACCCGGTCCTGCGGGCGCTTGGGGCCGGCAAGCGACGGCTTCACCGTGGCCATGTCCAGTTCGAGCACCGCCGAGTAGGTGGGCGCCGGCTGGCCCGGCTCATGCCACAGGCCCTGCGCGCGCGCATAGGCCTCGACCAGCGCGATCTGCGCCTCACTGCGGCCCGACAGGCGCAGGTAGCGCAGCGCTTCGGCATCGATGGGGAAGATGCCGCAGGTGGCGCCGTATTCCGGGGCCATGTTGCCGATGGTGGCGCGGTCGGCCAGCGGCAGGTGCTGCAGGCCGTCGCCGAAGAACTCGACGAACTTCCCGACCACGCCGTGCTGGCGAAGCATCTGGGTGACGGTGAGCACCAGGTCGGTGGCGGTCGCGCCTTCCGGCAGCTTGCCGGTCAGCTTGAAGCCCACCACCTGCGGGATCAGCATCGACGACGGCTGGCCCAGCATCGCGGCCTCGGCCTCGATGCCGCCCACGCCCCAGCCGAGCACGCCGATGCCATTGATCATGGTGGTATGGGAGTCGGTGCCGAACACGGTGTCGGGGAACGCCCAGAGGTCACCTTCCACCTCGCGCTCCATCACCACGCGGGCCAGGTTCTCCAGGTTCACCTGGTGCACGATGCCGGTGTTGGGCGGCACCACCTTGAAGTTCTCGAACGCATTCTGGCCCCAGCGCAGGAAGCCGTAACGCTCCTTGTTGCGTTCGAATTCGATACGGGCGTTGAGGTCGAGCGCGTCGGCGCGCCCGAACACGTCCACCTGCACCGAATGGTCGATGACCAGTTCTGATGGGATCAGCGGGTTGATCTGCTCCGGCCGGCCGCCGAGCCGGGCGACTGCATCGCGCATGGCGGCGAGGTCGACCACGCAGGGCACGCCGGTGAAGTCCTGCAGCACCACGCGAGCCGGCATGAAGGCGATCTCGGTGTCCGGCTCGGCTTTGGCGTCCCAGCGCGCCACGGCCTCGATATGTGCGGGCAGCACCGTCACCCCGTCCTCGTGCCGGAGCAGGTTCTCCAGCAGGATCTTCATCGAATAGGGCAGGGCGCGGATGTCGAAACGCTCGCCGAGCTTCGGCAGGCTCGCATACGCATAGGACTTGCCGTTGACCTCGAGGCGGTCACGGGTGGAGAACGAATCGGCCATGGCTGGGCTCCTGTCGGAATGGCGTTGGCGTGGCGGCTGAAGGCCTGCCAGTCTACGCATGGCCGTGTCAGCTTCGAGTGGTCAGTATGCGGGCGCAGGTATGTATTGCAAGGTATGTATAATGCCCGCGTACCCGATCGCCCACGCGGCAGGAGCCAGCCAATGGAAGCCACCGTCGCCGAGCGCGGGCAGATCACCCTGCCCAAGGCCGTGCGTGATGCGCTGGGGCTGACCAAGGGGACCATCCTCAAGGTCGAACTCGAAGGCGGCCGCATCATCCTGCGCAAGAGCGTGGACGACGCGGTCTCGCGCGCCCGCGGGCGTTTCCGGCTTGATGGCTTCGAGACCACCGATGCCGCCGTCGACGCATTGCGCGGACGCGGTAGGCCGGGGGCAGGCGACGACACATGATCGCGATCGATTCCCCGGTGCTCGTCGACCTGCTGGCCGACGGGCCGCTGGCCGATGCCGCCGAAGCCAGCCTGCGCCGCTGCCTGAGCGTCGGGCCGGTGGTGGTCTGCGACGTGGTGCTGGCCGAGGTGTGCAGCGCGCTGCGTGACGGTGCCGAAGCCATCGCCGTGCTCGAGGAGATGGGCGTGCGCTTCAGTGCGATCGAGGCCAAGTCCGCGCTGCGTGCCGGCGAGATGCAGCGCCGCCATCGCCAGCGTGGCGGCGGGGCCGGGCGGTCGGTGTCCGACTTCCTGATCGGCGCCCATGCACTGCTGCAGTGCGACGGCCTGATCACCAGCGACAACCAGTTCTACCGCGATTACTTCAAGGGCCTGAAGCTGATCGTGCCCACGGTCGAATGACCGCACGCGCCGGCCGCGTCGCGTCCCGCGCCATCCACCACCACCGCACCACCGGAGTCCCCGCAAGATGTTGGAAGCCTATCGCCACCACGTGGCCGAACGCGCCGCGCTCGGCATTCCGCCGCTGCCGCTGACCGCGCAGCAGACCGCCGAGGTCATCGAGCTGCTGAAGAACCCGCCTGCGGGCGAGGAGCAGTTCCTGCTCGACCTCATCACCCATCGCGTGCCCGCGGGCGTCGACGATGCCGCCAAGGTCAAGGCCTCGTACCTGGCCGCGCTGGCATTCGGCGGCGAGGTCAATCCGCTGATCAGCCGCGAGCGCGCCACCGAACTGCTGGGCACGATGCTGGGCGGCTACAACGTCGCGCCGCTGGTCGAGCTGCTCGACGACGCACTGGTCGGCACCATCGCCGCCGACGCGCTGAAGAAGACCCTGCTGGTGTTCGACGCGTTCCACGACGTGGAAGAGAAGGCCAGGGCCGGCAACGCGAATGCCAGGGCCGTGCTGCAGAGCTGGGCCGACGCGGAGTGGTTCACCAGCAAGCCGGAAGTGCCGCAGTCGCTGACCATCACCGTGTTCAAGGTGCCGGGCGAGACCAACACCGACGACCTGTCGCCGGCGCCGGATGCGACCACGCGCCCGGACATCCCGATGCACGCGTTGGCGATGCTGAAGAACAAGCGCCCGGACGCGCCGTTCGTGCCGGAGGAAGACGGCAGGCGCGGCCCGATCCAGGAAATCCTGTCGCTCAGGAACGGTACCGATGGAAGCGGGGGCCACCTGGTCGCCTACGTCGGCGATGTGGTCGGCACCGGCTCCTCGCGCAAGTCCGCCACCAATTCGGTGCTGTGGTGGACCGGCGACGACATCCCCTACATCCCCAACAAGCGCGCCGGTGGCGTGTGCCTGGGCGGCAAGATCGCCCCGATCTTCTACAACACCATGGAAGACGCCGGTGCGCTGCCGATCGAACTGGACGTCTCGCGGATGAACCACGGCGACGTGGTGGAGCTGCGCCCGTACGAGGGCACGGCGCTGAAGGACGGGCAGGTCATCGCCGGGTTCCAGGTCAAGTCCGAGGTGCTGTTCGACGAGGTGCGCGCCGGTGGCCGCATCCCGCTGATCATCGGCCGTGGCCTGACCGCGAAGGCCCGCGAGTCGCTGGGCCTGCCTGCGACCACGCTGTTCCGCCTGCCGGTGCAGCCGGCCGATACCGGCCGCGGCTTCTCGCTGGCGCAGAAGATGGTCGGCCGCGCCTGCGGCCTGCCGGAAGGCCAGGGCATGCGCCCGGGCACCTACTGCGAACCGAAGATGACCTCGGTCGGCTCGCAGGACACCACCGGCCCGATGACCCGCGACGAGCTGAAGGACCTGGCCTGCCTGGGCTTCAGCGCGGACCTGGTGATGCAGTCGTTCTGCCACACCGCCGCATACCCCAAGCCGGTGGACGTCAGGACCCACCACACCCTGCCGGAGTTCATCTCCACCCGCGGCGGCATCTCGCTGCGCCCGGGCGACGGCGTGATCCACAGCTGGCTCAACCGCATGCTGCTGCCCGACACCGTCGGCACCGGCGGCGACTCGCACACCCGCTTCCCGGTGGGCATCTCCTTCCCGGCAGGCTCGGGCCTGGTCGCGTTCGCGGCGGCCACCGGCGTGATGCCGCTGGACATGCCGGAGTCGGTGCTGGTGCGCTTCAAGGGTGAGATGCAGCCCGGCGTGACCCTGCGTGACCTGGTCAACGCGATCCCGTACTACGCCATCAAGAACGGCCTGCTGACCGTGGCCAAAGCGGGCAAGAAGAACATCTTCTCCGGCCGCATCCTGGAGATCGAAGGCCTGCCACAGCTGAAGGTGGAGCAGGCGTTCGAGCTGTCCGACGCCTCGGCCGAGCGCTCCGCCGCCGGCTGCACCGTGCGCCTGGACAAGGAGCCGATCATCGAATACCTCACCAGCAACATCACGCTGCTGAAGTGGATGATCGCCGAGGGCTACCAGGACGCCCGCTCGCTTGCGCGCCGCATCGCCAGGATGGAGGAGTGGCTGGCCAACCCGCAGCTGCTGGAGCCCGATGCCGAGGCAGAGTACGCGGCGGTCATCGAGATCGACCTGGACGAGGTGCACGAGCCGCTGCTGGCGTGCCCGAACGACCCGGACGACGTGAAGTCGCTGTCGGACGTGGCCGGCACGAAGATCGACGAGGTGTTCATCGGTTCGTGCATGACCAACATCGGCCACTTCCGTGCCGCGGCCAAGCTGCTGGAAGGCAAGCGCGACATCCCGACGCGTCTGTGGGTCGCGCCGCCGACCAAGATGGACGCCTCGGAGCTGACCAAGGAAGGCGTGTACGGCACCTTCGGCACCGCCGGTGCGCGCATGGAGATGCCGGGCTGCTCGCTGTGCATGGGCAACCAGGCCCAGGTGCGCGAGGGCGCCACGGTGTTCTCCACCTCCACCCGCAACTTCCCCAACCGCCTGGGCCGCAACACCAACGTGTTCCTGGGTTCGGCGGAACTCGCGGCGATCTGCTCGCGCCTGGGCCGGATCCCGACCCGGGAGGAGTACATGGCCGACATCGGCGTGGTGAACGATCATGGCGCGGAGATCTACCGCTACATGAACTTCGACCAGATCGAGGAGTACCGGGAGACGGCGGAGACGGTTGCGGCCTGACCGCTATTTCAATCCGCTGATGCAGTACAGGAGCGCCCGGCAATGCCGGGCGTTTCTGTTTCGCGCGTCGGCCAACGGCTTCCAGGAAGCGTCCTCCCCCGATGGCAGGGCCGCTCGTTGGAAGCGCAGGGGGCCGGCCCACCACGGCCACAGGGGGATGCCCAGCCGGATATCTCCGCGTCCTGCTCCCACATCCAGTCGCCGGCATCCATGGCCGGCTCTGGGCATCCCCCTGCGTCCGCGGCGGGCCCGAACCGTCGTCGCATCTGGGCAAAAGTCAACGGCCAGGCGGTCGGCATGCCCCGCGCACGACCCGACGGCGACCGCCTTTGACGTCGGCGACACCGCCGCTCGTCGCGCCGAAGGTAGCGAAGGTCTGAGTCCGCCGCGCGCACCGGGGGGTGTGCGGACAGCCGGCCATGGATGGCCGGTGGCCGGCCGTGGTAGCTGGACGCGGACTCCGGCCGGGGGAGCACACCCCCCGGTGCGCGCGGAGGGCAGCGCGAATCGCACCGGAGCACCTCACGGGCGTGCCCGAGCAGTCCAAACGTCTGCCGTCGGCCCGACGCGGGAAGGACATCCAAAAAAAGCCGGGGCCCTTGCGGACCCCGGCCTTTCGCACAGCTGTCGCAATGAGTCAGCCCTGCGCCTTGAGCTTCGCCAGCCGCAGCCAGGTATCGACCACGGTGTCGGGGTTGAGCGATACCGACTCGATGCCTTCGTCCATGAGCCATTCGGCAAGATCCGGATGGTCGCTCGGGCCCTGGCCGCAGATGCCGATGTACTTGCCACGGCGGCGCGCGGCCTGGATGGCCATCGACAGCATCTTCTTGACGGCGGGATCGCGCTCGTCGAACAGCCCGGCCACGATCGCCGAGTCGCGGTCCAGGCCCAGCGTCAGCTGGGTCATGTCGTTGGAGCCGATCGAGAAGCCGTCGAACATGTCGAGGAACTCGTCGGCCAGCAGCGCATTGGACGGCACCTCGCACATCATGATGACCTTGAGCCCGTTCTCGCCCTGCTTCAGACCGTTGTCGGCCAGCACGTCGAGCACCTTGCGGCCTTCGCCCAGCGTGCGCACGAACGGGATCATCACCCAGAGGTTGTCGAGCCCCATTTCCTCGCGCACGCGCTTGACCGCGCGGCACTCGAGCGCGAACGACGGCGCAAACGACGGATCGACGTAGCGGCTGGCGCCACGGAAGCCGATCATCGGGTTCTCTTCCTCCGGCTCGTACTGCCGGCCGCCGAGCAGGTTCGCGTACTCGTTGGACTTGAAGTCCGACATGCGCACGATCACCGGGTTCGGTGCCACCGATGCGGTCAGCGTGGCGATGCCCTCGGCCAGGCGGTCGACATAGAACGACACCGGATCGGCGTAGCCGGCGGTGCGCTCGTCGATGGCCGCCTTCGTCTTCGTGTCCTGTCGGTCGTATTCCAGCAGCGCCCGCGGATGCACGCCGATATGGCTGGCAATGATCATCTCCAGGCGTGCCAGGCCGATGCCGGCGTTGGGCAGCTGGCCGAAGTCGAACGCGCGCTCCGGGTTGGCGACGTTCATCATGATCTTGAGCGGCGCGTCGGGCATCGACGACAGGTCGGTGGTGGTGCGCTCGAACGGCAGTTCGCCGTCGTAGATCACGCCGGTGTCGCCTTCGGCGCAGCTCACGGTGACCATCTGGCCATCCCTGATCGTGTCGAGCGCGTTGCCGGTGCCGACGACGGCCGGCACGCCAAGTTCACGGGCGATGATCGCCGCGTGGCAGGTGCGGCCGCCGCGATTGGTGACGATGGCAGCCGACCGCTTCATCACCGGCTCCCAGTCCGGATCGGTCATGTCGGCCACCAGCACGTCGCCGGGCTGCACCTTGTGCATGTCATCGAGCGAACGCACCACGCGGGCGACGCCGGAGCCGATCTTCTGGCCGATCGCACGGCCCTCGGTGACCACCGGGCCACGCTGGCCCAGGGTGTAGCGCTCGATCTGGGTGGCCTTTCCGCGCGACTTCACCGTTTCCGGGCGCGCCTGCACGATGAACAGCTTGCCGCTGACGCCGTCCTTCGCCCACTCGATGTCCATCGGCCGCTGGTAGTGCTGTTCGATGGTGAGTGCCTGGCGCGCGAGTTCCCGCACGTCCTCGTCGCTGATCGAGAACGTCGAGCGCAGCTCGGCTGGCGTGTCCTCGTTGCGCACGCGCTCGCCCGGCTGGTCGGAATAGACCATGCGGATCTGCTTGGCACCCAGCGAGCGGCGCAGGATCGCAGGCTTGCCCTGGGCAAGCGTCGGCTTGTAGACGTAGAACTCGTCCGGGTTCACCGCACCCTGCACGACGTTTTCGCCAAGCCCGTAGCTCGAGGTGATGAACACCACGTCGCGGAAGCCGGATTCGGTGTCGAGGGTGAAGAGCACGCCCGAAGCGCCGCAGTCCGAACGGACCATCAGCTGCACGCCGGCCGACAGGAACACGTCCTCGTGCTTGAAGCCGTGGTGCACGCGGTAGGCGATGGCGCGGTCGTTGTAGAGGCTGGCAAACACCTCCTTGACCTTGACCACCACGTCGTCGGCGCCGGTGACGTTGAGGAAGGTTTCCTGCTGGCCGGCGAACGAGGCATCCGGAAGGTCCTCGGCGGTCGCCGAGGAACGCACCGCGACGGCCACGTCGCCGCCGCCGTTGTCGGCGCAGAGCTTCGCGTAGGCGCTGCGAATGTCGGCTTCGAGCCCGGGCTGCAGTGGCGCGTCGATCACCCAGCCACGGATCTCGCCACCGGCCGCGGTCAGCGCGCCGACGTCCTCCACGTCCAGCGTGGCCAGCCGGTCGAAGATGCGCTGGTGCAGGTTGTTGTGGGCGATGAAGTCCTTGAACGCGTCGGCAGTCGTGGCGAAACCGCCCGGCACCGAAACGCCGAGCTGGGCCAGGTTGCCGATCATCTCGCCAAGCGAGGAGTTCTTGCCGCCGACCTGGGCGAGGTCGCCGAGTCGCAGGTCGTGCAGCCAGAGGATATTGGCGCTCAAGGGTGGCTCTCCATGGGTGTGTTCGAAAGGCGGAACGGTGTCGCGCGGGACGCGGCCCGGCGAAGGCGCTATTTTAGCCCGCGTGAACATTGGCGCGGAGTAGAGATGTCGCAGGACTCGAACCATTCCCCGGTGCGGCCGGTGTTCTACGTGTCCGACGGCACCGGAATCACCGCCGAGACCATCGGCCACAGCCTGCTGACGCAATTCGTGGGCTTCCGTTTCGTCACCGACCGCATTCCCTTCGTCGACAGCGTGGAGAAGGCGGAACAGGCGGTGGCCGAGATCGGGCGCGCCGGCGAACACCATGGCTACCGGCCGATCGTGGTGAGCTCGTGCGTGGACCCGGCGATCAACGCCGCGCTGGCCAGGAGCGGGGCACTGATCCTCGACGTGTTCGCGCCCTTCATCGCGCCGATGGAGGTGGAGCTTGGCGTGGCGCGCGAGTCGCGGGTGGGTCGCGCGCACGGCATGGTGGATTTCGACACCTACCACCGGCGCATCAATGCGATGAACTTCGCGCTGGCGCACGACGATGGCATCGCGCTCAACTACGACGAGGCCGACGTGATCCTGGTGGCGGTGTCGCGTGCCGGCAAGACACCGACCTGCGTGTACCTTGCGCTGCATTACGGCATCCGGGCCGCGAATTACCCGCTCACCGAGGAAGACCTGGAATCCGACCGCCTGCCGCCGCGGCTGCGGCCGTACCGGTCCAAGCTCTATGGGCTCACGATCGACCCGCAGCGCCTGCACCAGATCCGCCAGGAGCGTCGGCCGAACTCGCACTACGCCAGACTCGAGACCTGCCGCACCGAGGTCGCCGCGGCCGAGACGATGCTGCGCATGGAGCGGATCCCGATCCTGAGCACCACGCATGCTTCGATCGAGGAGATCTCGAGCCGGATCCTCGAGGACCTCGACATCAACCGCGAGATGTTCTGAGCGATGTCGCGCCCGCTTTCCTGAACCCCATGAACGTGGCGCGTGCCCCCCGGCCGCGCCACGGCCGCCCGGTTGCCGGACTGCCGTGTAGGATCGGGACATGTCCCGACTGATGCTCCGCCAGCCCCGTATTCCCCGTCTCGGCCGCCTCGGCTGGCTGATGGGCCTGTACGCCGAGAACCACCAGCGCCTGGTGCGGCTGTTCGAACCGGGCCACCTTGCGCCCGGCCAGTATCTGTCGAGCATCGGCGACGGCCTGGACGTGCACCTGGACGTGCTCGACCAGCACCGCTACACCACCGAGTTGCGGCTGTCGTACGGCATGGTCGACCCGGTGACCGGCGAGCCGGACCCGTCGGCCTACCTGCGCCTGTACCGTGACGCCCGCCAGGTCGAGGCCACGCACTGCTATGTCGGCCGCCGCTGGCAGGACGTCATCGGCATGTTCCCGCCACCGGCCGAGGTGGTTGGCCATCGCATGCGGATGAATACCTTCCTCGGCAAGTGGCTGCAGTACCTGGCCGAGCGCGGCCACGGCGTGGCCACGCTGGTGCCTGCCGGAGAAGCGGAACCGCTCGCCGAGGCCTGAGCCCGCACGCTCGTTGCCTCAGCGTTCGGGCACCGTCCACAGGTAGATCATGCTGCTGTCGCCGACGGCACGGGTTTCCTCGGGCTCCCATTCGTTGGCCATGTCGAACGCGTGGCTGACGATGCGGGTGCCGGGTTTGAGTTCGCTCAGCAGCTTGGGCCGCAGGCGTACGTTGAGGCTCTGCAGCAGGTAGAGCGTGACCACCGTGGCCTCGCTGATGTCGGTTTCGAAGAGGTCCTCCTCGCGGAACTCCACCAGGCCGGTGACGCCGGCCTTCTCTGCATTGGCCCTGGCCTCGCGGATGCGCACCGGGTTGATGTCGATGCCGACCGCGCGGATGCCGTGCTTCTGGGCCGCGGTCACCGGGATGCGCCCATCGCCGGAGCCGAGGTCGTACAACACGTCGCTGGAGTTCACGCCTGCCAGTTCCAGCATCGCGTCCACCACCGGCTGCGGGGTGGGGACGTAGATCACGTCCGGCTCGCGGCTGGGTTTGGGGATATCGACTTCGGCGTAGGGGGAGGGCGGCTCGGTGGCCGCGGTGACCGGTTGCATGTCCTGCGCGTCTGCGGTCGCGCTCATCGAGGCGTCGCCGGTGCGCTCGGCGGGGGTGGCCTCGTCCGCGCAGGCCGCCACCAGGGGCAGGCACAGCAGCAGGCCGGCGAGTGTCTTCAAGAAGCTCATGGTGACTCCTGGGTGCGGTTGGACGGATCGAGGAACAGCAGAAGCACCCCGCCCAGCGCCAGTACACCGACGCCGACGAGTGCGCCCATGCCTGTATACGCCAGACTGGAGTACAGCAGGTAGGCGCTGGTGGCGCAGAACACGAGTGGCAGCAGCGGATACAGCGGCACGCGGAACGGCCGCGGACGCGCCGGGTCGCGACGCCGCAGCACCAGCAGCGATACGCCGACCAGCAGGAAGAACAGCCAGAACACCGGTGCGGTGTATTCCACGGCGGTGCGGAAGCCGTCGATGGCGGTGGCGGCAAGCCCGACCAGCAACAGCGACAGCACGCCCTGCGCGAGCATCGCCGCGCGAGGCGTGCCGTGCTGCTGGTCCCAGCGACCGATGAAGCCGAGTGCGGGGAAATCGCGGCCCACCGCATACACGCTGCGTGCCCCGGTGATCATGGTGGCGTTGGCCGAGGTCAATGCGGCCGCGACCACGATCGCGCTCATGACGGTGGATCCGGTCGGCCCGAACGCCGCACGCACCAGGTCGGCCGCCACCGCGTCCGATGCGGCCATGCCGTCGAGTCCCAGCACGCGGACGTAGGCGAGGTTGACCAGCAGGTAGAGCGCCGCGATCACGATCAGGCCGAGCACCAGGATGCGTGGCATCCAGCGCCGTGCGTCACGCACTTCCGAGGTGATGTAGACCGCCTCGTTCCAGCCGCCGTAGGTCAGCAGCACGAATACCAGCACCAGGCCGAGCGAACTGCCGTCGGCCACGCCGTCCAGAGCGGTGCCGGGTGCCGCGGGCGCGAACAGCAGGCCCGCGGCGATGATCAGCAGCACGCCCGCGATCTCCAGCATCGTCAGCACGTTCTGCACCGTGGTTCCCTGGCGCACGCCCCACCAGTTCAGCGCGGTCAGCACCAGCACGGTGGCGGCGGCATAGAGCGTCGACGACCACGGGCCGAGGTCGAACAGCTGCTGCATGTAATCGCCGATGACATAGGCCAGCAGCACGATGGAACCGGTCTGGATGACCGTCAGCCGCGCCCAGGCATACAGGAATGCGAGCCGCCTGCCATAGGCGCGACGCAGGTAGGCATAGTCACCCCCGGCCTGCGGATAGGTGGTGGCGAGTTCGGCGTAGCAGAGCGCGCCCACCACCGAGAGCGCGCCACCCACCAGCCAGGCCAGCAGCATCATCGTGGCGCTGGACGATGCACCTGCGACAAGCGACGGCGTGCGGAAGATGCCGGCGCCGACCACGATGCCGATGGTGATCGCGAATGCCGCGGTGGGCCCGAGAGTAGGGCGCGGGTCATGCGTGGCGGGCGCGGCGATGGCCGCAGGGTTGCGCGGTTGCATGCTCCTCCAGGGTCGCGTCCGCACGATGCGCACGAGGTGCGCCGTACGTCGACCCGCGATTTGAGCAGGCAACGGATTGGAAATCCGTTAATCGGCAGAAACGAAAAACGCCCGCGTTTGCGGGCGTCGTTCGTCGTGTCGCTTGGCGTCCCTACGGGGATTCGAACCCCGGTCGCCACCGTGAAAGGGTGGTGTCCTAGGCCTCTAGACGATAGGGACGTGGTACTGCGAACACGTTTGCACCGGCCTGTGGTGCGTACCGTGGTGGAGCCAGGCGGGATCGAACCGCCGACCTCCTGCATGCCATGCAGGCGCTCTCCCAGCTGAGCTATGGCCCCGTTGTGTCGGGAGCGGAATTGTAAGGAGGCACTTCGGGAAGCGCAACAGGTTTTGTGAAAATTTGTTGCGCATGTGTTCCGGCGGTTGCAGATACGCGCTTGCGGAGTAGGGCGATCAAGTCCGGGATGCGTCGTACCCGGCGGCAGCGCGTGCATCTGGCGTACGCACGCGCAGGCGCAGTGCATTGCCGATCACCGAGACCGAACTCAGGCTCATCGCCAGCGCCGCGAGCATCGGGCTGAGCAGGATGCCGAAGACCGGGTAAAGCACGCCCGCGGCAATCGGCACGCCGACCGCGTTGTAGACGAACGCGAAACCGAGGTTCTGCTTCATGTTCGCCACCGTCGCCTCTGAAAGCGCACGCGCCCGGACGATGCCGCGCAGGTCGCCCCTGACCAGGGTGACCTGCGCGCTCGACATCGCCACGTCGGTGCCGGTGCCCATGGCCACGCCGATATCGGCGGCCGCCAGCGCAGGCGCATCGTTGATGCCATCGCCGGCCATCGCCACGCGGCGGCCCTGCGCCTTGAGCCGTTCGACCAGTGCGACCTTGTCCTGCGGACGCACCTCGCCGTGTACTTCGTCGATGCCAAGGTTGCGGGCCACAGCACGCGCCGTCGTTTCGCCATCGCCGGTGGCCATGACGATGCGCAGGCCGGCGTCACGCAGCGTGGCGATCGCTTCCGGCGTCGACGCCTTGATCGGGTCCGCCACCGCGAGCAGCCCGGCAAGCGCGCCATCGACGGCCAGGAACATGACGCTCGCACCCTCGGCCCGCAGCGTTTCGGCGCGGGCGGCCAGCGGGGCAGGGTCGACGTTGTGCTCGATCATCAGTGCTGTGTTGCCCAGTGCGATCGCGTGCCCGGCCACCTGGCCACGCACGCCGATGCCGGTCGAGGACTCGAACCCCTGTGGCGCCTCCAGGGCCAGGCCGCGCTGGCGGGCTTCGGCGACGATGGCCTCGGCCAGTGGATGCTCGCTGCCCTGGTCGATGCTCGCTGCGATGCGCAGCACCTCGTCGTGCGTCCAACCCGTGTGCGGAACCGTTTCGCGGAACGCCGGCCGGCCCTCGGTGAGGGTGCCGGTCTTGTCGACGACCAGGGTGTCGATGCGGCGGAAGTTCTCGATCGCTTCGGCATCGCGGAACAGCACGCCGGCCTGCGCCGCGCGCCCGGTGGCTACCATCACCGACATCGGCGTGGCGAGGCCCAGTGCACACGGACAGGCGATGATCAGCACCGACACCGAGGTGAGGATGGCGAACGTCCACGACGGGTCCGGGCCGAACAGGCCCCAGACGAAGAAGGTCACGACCGCCACTGCGAGCACGGCCAGCACGAACCACCGCGCGGCGGTGTCGGCCATGCGCTGCATCGGCGCACGCGAGCGCTGCGCCTGCGCGACCAGCTGCACGATCTGCGCCAGCACCGTGCCGGAGCCGACCTTCTCGGCGCGGATCACCAGACTGCCGGCGGTGTTCATCGTCGCGCCGATCACCGCATCGCCCGGCTGTTTGAAGACCGGCACCGGCTCGCCACTCAGCATCGATTCGTCGACATGCGAACTGCCTTCGACCACGCGGCCGTCGACCGGCACCTTTTCACCCGGACGCACGCGAAGGCGGTCGCCGACATGCACGTGGGTCAGCGCGATGTCCTCCTCGCTGCCGTCATCACGCAGGCGCCGAGCGGTCTTCGGCGCGAGGCCGAGCAGGGCGCGGATCGCGGAGGATGTCCGGTCGCGCGCCCGCAACTCCAGCAGCTGCCCGAGCAGGGTGAGCGACACGATCACCGCCGCGGCCTCGAAGTAGACACCGACCCGGCCGTGTTCGTGGAACGAGTCGGGAAACAGGCCGGGCGCGACGGTGGCGACGACGCTGTACGCGAACGCCGCGCTGACGCCGATGCCGATCAGGGTCCACATGTTCGGACTGCGGTTGCGGATCGACTGCACGCAGCGCTGCAGGAACGGCCATCCCGCCCATAGCACCACCGGGGTGGCGAGCACCAGTTCCAGCCAGGTGCGGGCCGCGGGGGAAAGCCAGTCGAGATGATGGCCTGCCATGGAGAGCACCATCACCATTGCGCTCAAGGGCAGCGTCCACCAGAAGCGCCGGCGGAAATCCGCGAGTTCGGGGCTGGGGCCGTCGTCGAGCGTCGGCATCTCGGGTTCGAGTGCCATGCCGCAGATCGGACAGGTGCCGGGATGGTCCTGGCGGATTTCCGGGTCCATCGGGCAGATCCAGATCGTGCCGGCAGGTGCCGGAACGTCCGGCGGCGAGTCCTGCCGCGGCACAAGGAACCGGTCGGGGTCGGCCAGGAACCGCTCGCGGCAGCGTGCCGCGCAGAAGTGATACCGGGTTCCGGCATGATCGGCATGGTGCGGCGTGGCTGCCGGGTCGACGCGCATCCCGCAGACCGGGTCTGTGACCTTGCCGTCGGCGGGGTCGGCGGTCCGGGTCTGGTGGCAGCTCATCGGGCATTCCCGCGCAGTGCGCCCGGAATCGGGTCGTAAGCTTCCCCGAACGGCAGACACCCCATAAGTAGAGCTTTCTGGCATGTTTCCCCAGCCAGGAGGTTCCATGAAGAAGTCCCGTTTCACCGAGACCCAGATCGTCTCGATCATC
>NWQL01000002.1:329849-383453 GCA_002798175.1 Lysobacteraceae bacterium NML91-0213
GCGGCGTACTGGTGGATGCTCGAGTACAACGAGGAGCGTCCCCATGACTCGCTCGGCGACATGACGCCGGCCGAATACCGCCAAGCCGCCGAAGGTTCTACTTTTGAAATGTCTGCTCGACGGGGAAGCTTACGCTGGTCTCTCTGGGCGGTTGACGGAACCCATTGGGCTGCCAAGGATCGTCAGGATGCGCGGCCTTCACCCGTAAGGCAGATGGTGGGTTGAGGGGCGGCGGAACTCGCGTAGAACAGCCAGAAGTGAGCTAACTCGCTGCCGTGTAAGGATTTTCCATCGTCAGAAAATTAAGCGTCGGGCAGCACTCTCCCGCCGGCACTTGGGCGCACCGCGCTATCTTCTGTTCGAGATCCCTCTCCAGCTGTCGCAGCTCGCGGATTCGTAGACGGACATCGACGAGCTTTCGCTCGGTCAGCTGACGGGTCTGCTCGCAAGAACGTTCGCCTGTGATCTCTAGCAGGCCAGCGATCTCGTCGAGGCTGAATCCCATCATCTGAGCGCGCCGGATGAACTGAAGCCGATTGACATCGTTTTCGTCGTAACGACGCACGCCTCCTATGGGTCGCTCGGGTTGACGCAGCAGCCTACGTCGCTGGTAGTAGCGCACGGTTTCGACGTGCACATCGGCCGCCGCCGCCAGCCGGCTGATCGTAAACGTGTTCGGACGCACGGCTTGACTCCGTACCTAGGTACAGAGGCTAGTATGCTCTGATGCAAACAACCCCCGCCAAATCGTCTGTTCCAGCCATCGTTGGCGCGAGCATCGCCGCCATTGGCGCATCGGTCTGCTGCGTCGTGCCGCTGGTGCTGGTCCTGCTGGGCATCAGTGGCGCCTGGATCGGCACCCTGACAGCTCTCGATCCCTTGAGGCCCTGGTTCAGCGCCGCCGCCGTACTGTCCTTGGCCGTGGCGTTTTGGATGCTGTATCGACCGGCGGCACGGTGCGGTGTGGATGGCAGTTGCATCGCCCCGGACGCTCTGCGACGCAGGCGACGTTGGCTCTGGTTGGCGACAGCCCTCATCGTCCTGTTGCTGCTGTTTCCCTATTACATCGTCTGGATTCTGTAGGAGGCGCGATGCACAAGTGGATACTGGCCCTGGTGGCTGCTCTGTCGGTCGGTGCCGCTCTTGCGACGCCCGCAACCGTAGTGATGCTCGATGCTGAGAACATGACCTGTCCCGCCTGCGGCATCACCATCAGGAAGGCGCTGGAGAAGGTGCCGGGCGTGGCCGATGTGAAGGTGGACACCCGGGCTGAAACAGTCACGGTGACGTTCGAATCGAGCCAGACGGATGCAGCCGGAATCGCGCGTGCAGTCACGGAAGCAGGCTTCCCGGCCAAGGTGCGGACTGGCGGTGAGTGACGTCAAGCTGGAAAGCATCTTGACCTGCCCGGAGTGCGGCCATCGGGCGACCGAGACAATGCCCATCACAGCGTGTCAATTCTTCTATGAGTGCACGGGCTGTGGAGCGGTTTTGCGTCCGCATCAAGGCGACTGCTGTGTGTTCTGCTCGTTCGGAACAGTGCCATGTCCACCGATCCAACAGAACAATCCCTGTTGTGGTTGAACCGCGGACTCCGATAATAGTTGGACAGACAGGCTGCGAGATCGACTGTGCCACCCTGGAAAGCGCGCCGCTCAACCAGCGGTGTGCATGCGAAGTGGTCGACATCCTCCGTCTGCACGAGTCGATCCGGGGTGCCTTTCCGGAGTTCACGACTGATCCCGCCGTACACGCGCACTTATTTTCACCCTATGCCTTGTTCGTTGATCGGCCCGCGTTGGAGGCCATGGGACGAGTCGCGGCGGCGGTCTTCGACGTCGCAGGAAACCCGGGATATAGCCAACGGGTCCTGCAATGGGCCCCTGACATTGCAACCCATGATCCGGGTTCGGCGGGGGGCGTCCTGGGTCTGGACTTTCACCTGACGGTCGATGGGCCGCGGCTGATCGAGGTCAACACCAATCCAGGCGGTCTGCTCCTCAATGCCTTGTTGCTCGATGCCGTGCGGTCTTGCGCGCCGCCAGCATGGGCCACCTGGACCAACGCGGCCCAAGCGCGTGATGCGGCCGTCACGGCCTGGATGGAGGATGCTCGGCAGCAATCCGGGCGCACGCCGTCGCGCCTGGCCATCGTGGACAGCACTCCGCGAGCGCAGTTCCTTTACCCCGAGTTTGAGCTGTACGCGAACGCGTTTCGGGACCATGGCGTGGACTGCGTGATCAGCGCTCCCGAGGATTTGTCGTTTGGTTCGGACGGGCTTGAGGATGCCCACGGCCGGATCGACATGGTCTACAACCGGTTGACCGATTTCGCGCTTGAGGAAGCTTCGCATACGGGCCTTCGTCAGGCGTACCTGGCAGGGGAAGTCGCGCTGACACCGCATCCGCGTGCCCACGCACTGTTCGCCGACAAGCGCAACCTTGCGGTGCTGGGAGACCCTGTCCTGCTTGGTCGGTTCGGGGTCGATGCGGGTTCGACGGCCCTGCTGGCCCAGGTGATTCCGCCCACGGTTGAAGTCGTGCCCGGGAACCGGGATGCGCTGTGGGCAGCGCGCAACGGCTACTTCTTCAAGCCTGCAGCAGGGTTCGGCAGCCGCGGGAGCTATCGGGGCGACAAGCTCACCCGGCGGACGTGGGAGTCCATGGCGTCGGCGACCTACATCGCACAGACCTTCGCGCCACCGAGCATGCGGATCGTGCATGGGGGCCAGTTTCTCAAGGCCGACGTGCGCTGCTTTGCGTCTGAGGCGGGTGTGCTGTTGTTCGCGGCGAGGCTGTACCACGGCCAGACCACGAACATGCGCACCCCCGGTGGTGGATTCGCAGCGGTGCTCACGACGCCACTGATCGACGAGTGATCCTGGCTTGAGCTGGCCCTGGCGATGTGCCGGGGCTTACAGCCAGGCCAGTGCCGATTCGGCCAGCTCGCGTTCCTCATCGATCGCGACGTTCCAGATGGCTGGCCCGCTTCCACCATCGATCCGCGTGGCTCCAGCATCGTTGGCGCAAGGCGCCAGCGCCAAGCCAAGCCAGCCCAGGCGCGCGATGATCCGCGCCCGCAGACCGGGCGCGCGGTGGCCGATGCCGCCGGAAAAGACGACATGGTCGAGTCCGCCGATTCCCGTGGCCATGGCCGCGATGGACTGCGCGATCCGGACTGCGAAGAGGTCCACGGCAAGCTGGGCCTGCGGGCCGGGATCGGCAAGCAGCACGCGCATGTCGCCATGCCCGGCGATTCCGGCAAGGCCTGCACTGCGGTACAGGCCATCTTCAAGCGCCTGCGCATCCAGGCGTTCATGCCTCAGCAGATACAGCAACGCACCGGGATCGAGATCCCCGGAGCGGGTAGGGCTCGGGATTCCCCCCAGCGGAGTGAGCGCCATGGTGGTGTCGCGGCTCCGACCGTCCTGGACGGCGCAGACGCTGCAACCCCCCCCAGATGCGCGAAGACGGCGCGGCTCCGCAGGATTCCGGCGTCCTGGCTGGCCACGACTCGCAGTGCAGAGGCGAAGGCGAGTCCGTGGAAACCGTAGCGGCGGACGCCCAGCGCATCCCATGCTTCGGGGATGGGCAGGCGCTGGCTCCAGGGTGCGAGTGTCACGTGGAAGTCCGTGTCGAAGGCCACGCCCTGGCGGGCTTGCGGCCAACGCAGGCGCGCGGCACGCGCGAACGCGAGGGCGACCGGCTGGTGCAAGGGTGCGAATGGCACCAAGGCATCCAGTTTCGCACGTACATCTTCGTCGAGCTCGCTGGCGTTGCGCAGGTCGCCGCCATGTGCGATTCGGTGGACCACCACGTCGGGGCCGGGCGCCGGTATCGACAATATTTCGAGCAGGGTGGCAAGTCGCTCTTGCGCATCCGCGCCGACGGCAATCTCGGCCCGGGAGCGCTCCACGACGCGTGGCTGCGCGCCTGGCCCCTCAGCGTGCAACAGATAGCACGCGCCCTTGAGGGTGGACGAGCCAACGTTGAGTGCCAGAAGCCGGCGCGTGGTCATAGGTGTCGCCAGTTCATGTTCATGGGGACCGTACCGCCCGGCGCAACAGCTGCGCATTGATCGCCACCACGATGGTGCTCAGCGACATGAGCACTGCACCAAGCGCGGGTTGCAGCATGATCCCCCATGCAGCGAGAACGCCGGCAGCGAGCGGGATGGCGACGATGTTGTACCCGGCGGCCCACCACAGGTTCTGGATCATCTTGCGATAGGTCGCCTTGCTCAATGCAATGATCGCAGGGACGTCGCGCGGGTCGCTGCGCACGAGTACGACGTCGCCGGCCTCGACCGCGACATCCGTCCCTGTGCCGATGGCGATGCCGACGTCGGCTGTGAGCAGCGCCGGCGCGTCATTGACGCCGTCGCCCACCATCGCGACGCGCTTCCCTTGGGCCTGCAGTTCCTCGATCTTTGCCACCTTGTCCTCTGGCAGGACCTCGGCGAAGACGGTGTCGATGTTGAGTTCCTTCGCGACCGCGTTTGCGACCGCCGTGGAATCACCCGTCAGCAGGACAACCTCCAGTCCTTCGTCGTGCAGCCGCTTGACCGCGTCGAACGATTCGGGACGGATGGCATCCGCGATCGCAAATACGGCGAGCACCCGGTCGCCTTCCACCAGGTAGGTTGCAGATTGACCATCGGCTGCCGCTGATTCGGCAGCCCGCCGAAGCGTCTCCGGCGGTTCGACAGCGAGCATTCTCAACAGACCCGGCCCGCCAACGTGGAGCGAGCGCTCCTCGACGACTGCGCGCACGCCGCGTCCCGGCATGGACTCGAAGTCCTGCGACATCGGAACGTCGATGCCATGTTCCTTGGCGCTGGTCATCAGCGCCTGCGCGATCGGATGTTCAGCGTCGCGCTGGACCGACGCGGCCACGCGAAGCACCTCGTCGTCGGTGAGTCCATCGGCGGCAGTGGTCTTCACGACGCGGTGCGAACCGAGCGTGAGCGTGCCTGTCTTGTCGAACACGACCGTGTTCAGCAAACGGGCCTCTTCCAGGCCGCGTCGATCGCGCACGAGCAGGCCGTTCCGTGCGCCAATCGTGGTCGAGATGGCGGTCACCAGCGGAATGGCCAGGCCCAGCGCATGGGGACAGGCGATCACGAGCACGGTCACTACGCGCTCGATCGTGAAGCTCCACGGTCGACCGAGGAGTGGCCAGACAATGGCGGTAACCGCGGCGGAGACGATGGCGATGATCGTGAGGTAGAACGCCGCCCGGTCCGCCAGGGCCTGGGCGCGCGAGCGCGACGTCTGGGCCTGCTCGACGAGCCGCATGATACCCGCGAGCGCGGTCTCGTCGCCGGTTCCCGTCACCTCGACACGCAACGAGCCCTGTCCGTTGACGGTGCCGGCGATCACCCGGTCGCCCGTCGACTTGTCCATCGGCTTGGACTCGCCGGTGATCATCGCTTCGTTGACGGCGCTGGTCCCTTCCTTCACGACGCCGTCGGCGGGAATGCTCGCGCCGGGCCTGATGAGCAGCAGGTCGCCGCGCTTCAGTTCCGCGACAGGGACTTCCTTCGCGGTACCGGCCTCATCCAACCGCACCGCCATATCAGGCAGCAGCTTCGCGAGTTCCTTGAGAGCGCCCTGTGCCTGGTTGATCGAACGCATCTCGATCCAGTGGCCGAGCAACATGATCGCCACCAGCGTCGCCAGCTCCCACCACAGGTCCAAGCCCTCGACAACGCCGAGCGTGACCAACGCGCTGTAAAGGAAGGCGACGGTGATCGCAAGCGAGATCAGCGTCATCATGCCCGGCAGGCGATTTCTCAGCTCGTGGTATCCGCCGCGGAGAAACGGCCAGCCGCCGTAGAAGTACACGATCGTGCCGAACACCGCCGGGATGTACGCCGACCCCGGGAACTGTGGTGCGGTGTAGTCGAACCAATGCTGGATCATCCCGCTCCAGATCAGAGTGGGGATGGTCAGCAGCAGCGTGAGCCAGAACTTGTCGCGGAAGCTCGCCACGCTGTGGCCGGCATGCTTGTCGTGCCCGGCATGGACGTCACCTTCAGCACCCGTGCGGGGATGCGGCGGTTGCTCGCCGTGCGCCTGATGATCTTGATGATGATGATTGTGTTGCGTCATGGGTCTGCCTTCCTGGATGCACTGATGCACCGGGCACCAGCGGGGAGATAGATCAGTGTTCTATTACAAGTGTCCCGATCTGGCGATGGCCATCACCAGCCGCAGTGAGAGCAATCCCGCAGCAGCGAAAGCCACCATAGCCAGGAAAGGCATGTGACCGAACACTTGCGGGCCGTCGGAATGCAGGCTCAACAGCGCACCGCTTACGTACAGGCCCAAGGTGACCAGGGCCAACGCCAGCCGGTTGCCCGTGCGCGCGAGTGCCTCCTGTGTGGAACTCAGGCCATGGTGGTGTACGGAGAAGGCGGGCCGTCCGTCGCTCAGTTGCGCCTGCCGCAACAGGTCGGTGGCGATCTGTGGCAACTGGCGCGCAGTGCGGGCCAACCGCATGGCGAGCGGCCTGTTACCGCCGGGGCGGCTGGCATCGGCGATCTCGGCGATCTCGGCCGCCTGTGCCGACAGCGTCCCCAGTAGGTCCAGATCCGGATCCAGTGCCCGCAGCGTGTTTTCGACCAGGAACAGCGTCCGGATCAGGGACAGCAGGTGGGCCGGAAGCCGGAAGCCAGCGCCCTGCCCAATGCGTGCCACGCGCCAGATTGCCTCGGCAATGGACCACTGCGCCAGCGGACGGCTGGCCATCTCGGCCAGGATCAGGTGGATCTCGCGCACATGCGAGCGGCGGTCGACCTGCGGCGGGAAGAAGCCCAAGGCGATTGCCGCATCCAGCACGCCCTCGGCGTCGTCGGCCGCGATGGCCTCGACCAGGCCGCCGAGCGCGAGCCGGGATGCAGGGTCGAGCACGCCGATCGAGCCGAAGTCATGCAAGCACAGGCGACCGTCGTCGAAGAAGAACAGGTTTCCAGGATGCGGGTCGGCATGGAAGACGCCGGCGCCGAAGAGTTGACGCACGTAGGCACCGAGCAGCGCCCTTGCCAGTGCGGGAGCCGCCGCCGTTCCATAAGCGGCTTCCAGGCGGGTGCCGTGGCTACGATCCTGGACCAGCACGTCGCGGGTGGCGTAGGGCTCAACGACATGTGGCTGTGTGATGCCGGGCAGGGCATCGAGCACCTTCGCCATGCGGCGCATGTTCTGCGCCTCGTGACGCATGTCGATTTCATCGCGCAGGAATGCGCCCAGCTCGTCCACCAGTTCGAGGGGGCGGTGTCGCTTCAGAGGCGGCCAGATCCACTGGGCTACGCGCAGCGTGCGTCGAAGCAGCCGCAGGTCAGCCTGCACTTGAGCGTGGATGCCGGGCCGGGTGACCTTGACGACCACGTCGCGACCGTCATGCATGCGTGCCGGATGGATCTGAGCCACCGACGCGGCGGCCAGCGGATGGTCATCGAAGCTGGCGAAAAGCTCTTCGACGGAGGCGCCGAACGCCTGCTCGACCATGTGTCTGGCCTGGTCCGCAGGAAATGCCGGCACGTCGCTGTGCAACCGCGACAATGCCTCGCGATAGGGCGCCGGCAGCAGGTCCCAGCGCAGGCTCAAACCCTGGCCCAGCTTGACGAAGGTGGTACCCAGCCCCACCAGGGTGGCACTGACGTACGCGGGAAGCCGTTCGGGTCTGCGTCGGCGCAGGCGCAACACCGCGACCCCGAGAGTCAGTCCGGCCCAGGCGATCTGGCCTCCGCGGCGCACCGTGCCCGCCATCAGCGCGAGGTCCTGGCCGGCCGGCTCACGATGCCGGCCCCGCTTCCGCGCGCAGGATGGCGGTCGGATCGCCGCGACCATCCACGGCCGCCAGCTCCGCTTCGGACAGCAGGTTGTCGCGGGACTCGCCGAGGACGCCCGCAGCCGCGTCAACCACGTGCGCCCAGGTGCTGCGGTTGGCGAACAGCAGGCCCGGCACGTCCAGTGTGCCGCCCCGGTTGACGAAGCCCAGCGCCGCGGTGGTGGTGGGGCCGGTGTCGAGTCGGCGCAGCGCACCGAGGAAGGGCTCCGGACGGGTGTGGGTAACGAATACGCGCGGCCGGCCCACCGGAAACAGCGCTTGGACCGCACTGTCGGAGTGCACGTACCTTGCCTCCTCCGGATCGCGCGGGGCGCGAAATCGGCCGGGTTCGGCGAGATAGACGATCGCGGCCGACATTCCGCGTGCGGCCAGACGCGCCTGTGCGCGGCGCACTTCCTGCAGCTGGTACGCGCCGGTGGCCACCAGCAGGATCGCCGCCGTCTCCGGATCACCGGCGAGGCATGTTGCGCCGGTCTCGGCCAGTGCCTGGGCCTGCTGCGGGGTCAGCTCATGAGGCACCGGACGCTTGGGAACGACCAGTGTGGTGACCGTGCCCCGTTGCGCGTAGGCGCGGGCGAGGGCGGCGGCAGCGCCATTGGCGTCCGGCGGGAACACCACGCGCGAAATGTCGGCCATTTCGCCCATGAGTGCCTCGGCCATGGTCGGATCCTGGTGGGACTGTTCGTTCTTCGCGTTCTCCCACGTGTGCGAGGTCAGCACCAGGGGCACGCCCAGCCAGCCGGGTGGGCGCCCGGCCTGGGCCTGGTGGCGGGCGAAGATCAGTTCCTGACGTACGGCGCCGAGCATCTTCGGTGCAAACGCCTCGTAGGTGACCACCAGGTTCAGCCCGCCCTTGTTGCCGAGCGCCGCGCAGACCACGGCTTCTTCGTTGAGCGCAGTGATGACCGCGCCGGTTGGCGATTCGGCGACGCCGGGCTCGGGCTCGTGCACCCGGTGCTTCATCGCGTCCAGGGTCCGGTCGAGCTTGTTGCTGCGCAGCTCATCGGGATTGCCCACGCGCACCCGCAGTCCCGGATTCGCCTCTGCGATGGCGACGAACTGCTCGTCGAGTGCGGTCATTGGCGAGCTCTCACCGCCGGCGCCGCGGTCGGCGATCGCCGGGACGCGGGGCGGTTCCACCTGGCGATCGGCCAGCGCATGGTCGCGCTCGCGCACGCGCTGCTGGAGATCGTGGCTGTTGAGTGCGGCAACGGCCTGCTCGAGCTCCGACGCGGCCACGAACAGCGCCGCTGCGCCTTCATTGAAGAGCGTGCGCGCCGCGGCATCCTTCGCCGGATTCCCCGGCAGCGGCAAGTTGTGCGAGGCGTTGGTCCCGGCGCCGGGGAAGCCGAAGCCCTTGACGGTTTCGGCGATGCCATAGGGCAGCCGCACGTCGGCGGGAACAGCGGCGCCCGCTTGCAGGCGCGACTCCATCACGTGGATGCCCCACGCGATGCTGGCCGGATCGCGCCCGTCCAGCGCGATCGGATCAAAGCCGTTCAATCGCAGGTGCCGGTCCAGCCACCGCTCGCCGCCCTGCTGGGTGATCTGGCTGCGCTGTTCGATGCGGCGCCCGTTGAGGATGATGATCGGGCTGACCAGTCCGCTGTCCTCGGCGCGCCACCAGCGTGGCGCCCAGTCGCTGCCACGCTGTTCCTCGAACGCACCGTCGCTGAGGAAGGCGACCAGGCGTTCATCCTTGAGCGGCGCATGCACGTACTGCAGCTCGGCAAAGCCGAGATAGCCGCCTTCCATCACGCCCCCGGCGGTGTGCGCATTGACGTGGGAGCCGAGGGGCGACGCCGGCGTTCCGTCCGGATTGAGGGTGTAGGCATAGAAGTCGCTTACGAACCGGCTCAGCCCTTCGCCGGTGCGGTCGTAACGTTCGGCGTGCCGGTCGGTCATGTTGCCAACCAGCACGTTCAGCGCGTCGATGGCGGCCACGCAGTGCCCCTGGCCCATCATCCACGCGCGGGTGACGCCATCCAGGGAATCCATCAGCAGGTAGCCGGCGTAGGCGGGCACCATGTTGAGGGACCCGCCGGTGTGGCCTTCAGGCGTGGTCTTGAAATCATCGACCTCCAGGGCCGCGCCGTCGGTACGAACGCGCTGGCTGTAGGTCATGTGCGCCACCAGCCACATGCCGGCGCTGGTGACGCGGTCGGCCGCGGCGAGCCGCTGCCATGCGGTGCCGGCATCCGGCGTGCGGCCCAGGGCGACCAGCTCGTGCACCATCTGGCGGACCCGGAGCTGGGTGAGCGGGTCATGCCGGATCACGCCGTAGCCGGCCGCCCAATGGGCGAACGCAGGATCGGCCTTCCGATGGGCGTCGGCCATTTCAACGATCCGCTGGCGCTCGGCGGCTGACAGCTGGTCGGCGGTGCAGCAGTTGAGATGCAGGTTCATGGGTCCTCCGTGGAATCGGTCGAAGCAGCCATCAGTGTCGAGGCCGCAGCGGCAAGGTCCGCGCCGAGCGCAATCGCGTTCGACGGGTGGGGAATGGTGTCGGTGCTGACGATGCGAGCCAGGCCCGCCTCCTGCAGGCGGCCATAGGCATCGCCGGCAAACACCGGATGGATGGCGACCAGCAGCGGTGGGGGCAGCGACAGCTGGCGCAGGTGCGCGAGGGTCTCCAGGATCGTGTGGCCGGACGACACGATGTCGTCGATCAGCACCGGGGTCCGGCCGGCGACGGCTGCCGGGTCAGGCAGGCTCACGCGCACGTCGTAGTCGCCGTGGCGTTCCTTGGCGAGCACCTGATAGGGCATGCCGGAGCGGGCGGCGATGTCGGCGACCCATTGCTCGCTCTCGCTGTCGGGTCCGATCAGCACCGCATCGGGGACGGTCTCCGCGATCCAGCGCGCCACGGCTGGCGTCGCCGACACGTGGGCCGTCGGCATCCGGTAGAGCGACTGCAGGCGCTCGACGCGGTGCAGGTGCGGATCGACTGTCACCAGCCAGTCGAAGGCTGCCTCGAGGAATTGCGCGAACAGCGGCGTACTGACTGCCTCGCCGGGATGGAAGCGGGTGTCCTGGCGCATATAGCCCAGGTAGGGTGCGATCAGGCCAACCGAGCGCGCCCCGAATTCGCGCGCCGTCCGGGCGGCGAAGCGCAGTGGGAGGGCCAGGGCATCGGCGTTGCGCAGGCTGGCCAGGATGGCCACATCCGCGCCAGCCAGCGACTCCTCCAGGGTCACCAGCGACTCGCCATCGGGAAAGTGCCGCCAAGCCACGGGTGCAATGCGCGCCTGCATAGCCTGGTTCATGGTGCCGGCCAATGCTGCATCGGCCGGGAAGGGCATCAGCACACGGTTCATGGGGTCTCCGCGAGGACAAAGGGTTGCAACGCCGGCGCGTGCTCAAGGGCGTAGGCGAGTTCTCCCGGCGACTCCGCATGCAGTGTCAGCAGGGGCTGTCCACGCTCAACCGTATCGCCGACGCGCAGACTCGTTTCCAAGCCGGCGGTGGGCGATGTGGGTGCGCCGGCCAACTTGGCCAGCTTGGCCAGCCTGCGGTTGTCGATCGCCGTGATGCGGCCCGATGCGGCCGCCCGAACGTCAGCCGTGAATGCCGCTCGCGGCGGTTCGCGGAAGCCTCCCTGGGCCTCGCAGATCGCCAGAAACTTGGCCAGCGCCGCCCCGGAATCCAGAACGTCGCGTGCGCGCTCCAGCCCGGTGCCGGCGCTGCTGCCCGGCGCCATGTCCAGCAACGCCGCGGACAGCGCAAGCGCGCGTTCGCGCAGGTCGGCCGGTGCATCGGCGGCGTTGCGCAGCACCTTGAGCACGTCGTGCGCTTCGAGCGCTGGCCCGATGCCCCGACCCACTGGCTGCGTGCCGTCGGAGCGATGGATGCCTAGTTGCAATCCCAGCGCGCCGGCGGTGTGTGCAAGCCGCGCGCCGAGGCTGTGGGCCGCGGCCTCACTCCGCACCTTGGCGGTCGGACCCACCGGCATGTCGATCAGGACATGGGTCGAGCCCGCGGCGATCTTCTTGGACAGCACGCTGGCTACCAGTTGTCCGTCACTATCGAAGTCCAGCGGGCGCTGGACCCGGATCAGGATGTCGTCGGCCGGGCTCAGGCGCACGTTGCCGCCCCAGACGATGCAGCCGCCCTCGCGCTCCACCACCCGCCGCATCGCCGCCAGGTCGAGCGCCACCGGCGCCATCACTTCCATCGTGTCGGCGGTGCCCGCGGGCGATGTGATGGCGCGCGAGGACGTCTTCGGGATGCGGTAGCCGAGCGCGGCCACGATGGCCACCACGATCGGGGTGGTGCGATTGCCCGGCAGGCCGCCGACGCAGTGCTTGTCCAGCACCGGCCCATCGCCCCAGTCCAGGCGCTGCCCAACGGCGATCATGGCCCGCGTCAGCGCGGTCGTCTCCGCGTGGTCCAGGCGGTCACCCGCACTGGCCGTGACGAAAGCGGCAAGCTCAAGGTCCGACAACCTGCTTTCCATCACGTCCTGCACCAGGCCGAGGTACTGCGCGTCGTCCAGCCGCGCGCCGAACACCTTGGCGCGCAGCGCGCCTGCCGACGCGGCGGGTTCAGCGTGCCGGACGCGGGCCAAGTCATCGGGTGCGGGAGCGAGAAGCGTCCACGCGGCCTCCGACAGCGCCACCTCGTCCAGGCCGAGCCGGGCGTCGACCACCACGTTCAGCGTCGCCACCAGAGTGCGCGCACCTACGTCCAGTCTCACGCGCGTCATCGCGGCAAAGCCTTCCGAGCGGCAGACCTCACAGTCGCGGTGCATGTACACCACCGGCTGCTGGTAGGTGTCGATGCCGGCACGGGTGACGCGCAGCCGGGTGTGACCCGCGGCCGGTCCGGTCATCGCGCATCCTCCAGTCCAACGCGCTCCAAGTGCTCCGGAACGCGCGCGCGCCAGCCCAGCTCGCGCTGCACGCGCCCGCGCAACGTGTCGGCTGCATCGGGCTCGCCGTGGGTGAGATAGACGACGCGCGGCGCGGACGGTGCCGTGCGCATCCAGTCCAGCAGCTCTCCGGCGTCGGCGTGGCCGGAGAAGCCTTCCAGCTGCACTACCTCCGCGCGAATGGGGACCTCGCGGCCAAACATGCGCAATGTCCGCTTTCCTGCCGCCAGCGCGGCACCGCGTGTTCCGCCGGCCTGGTAGCCCGCGAGCAAGATCGCGTTGCGGTCATCGGGGCCGAACGCCTCGATGTGGTGCAGCACGCGACCCCCGGTCGCCATCCCGCTGGCCGAGATGATGATCATCGGCCCGCGCTGCCGGTTGAGCGCCTTCGACTCTTCCACCGTGTTGACGAAGGTGGCCACGTCGAACATCCGCTGGCAGTCCTCTTCGGACACGTGGTGTTCGGAATGGTGGGCGTGGTAATGCCGGGTCGCGTTGATCGCCATCGGGCTGTTGAGGTAGACCGGCACGCGGGGAATCTCCTTGCGCTCGCGCAGCCGGGAGATATGCAGCATGAGCGCCTGGGCGCGGCCGATGGCAAAGGCGGGGATGACGATCACGCCCCCGCGGGCGGCAACGCGGCGGATGATGGGCGCCAGTTCCGCTTCCTGGTCGATGGGAATGTGTTCGCGGTCGCCATACGTGGACTCGCAGACCAGCACGTCACAGGCGGGCAGCGGCGTGGGCGGATTCATCAGCGATTCCTGCTGACGCCCCAGATCGCCACTGAAGTGCAGACGCTGGCCCTGGACGTCCAAGCTGAGGTGTGCGGCGCCCAGGATGTGGCCGGCGGGATGGAAGCGGACCTTGAAGCCCGACGCGACCTCGATGTCGCGCTCGTAGTCATGCCCCTTGAGCTGCTTCAGGCTGCGGCGGGCGTCCTCCTCGGTGTAAAGCGGTCGAGGTTCCTTGTGCTTGGAGTACCCCTTGCGGGCTGCGTATTTCGCCTCTTCTTCAAGCAGGTGCCCGCTGTCGGGAAGCAGCAGGCCACACAGGGACACGCTGGCGTGGGTGCAGTGGATCCAGCCGCGGAATCCCTGTTTGACCAGCGCGGGCAGGTAGCCCGAATGATCCAGATGGGCGTGGGTCAGGACCACCGCGTCGATGGACGCCGGATCGACTGGGAACGGTGCCCGGTTGCGGTCGCGCAGCTGCTTGTAGCCCTGGAAGAGACCGCAGTCGACCAGCACGCGCTGGCCATTGGCCTCGACCAGGTAGCGCGATCCGGTGACGGTACCGGCGGCACCGAGGAACTGCAGCGTCGGGCGGGAAGTCGAGGTCATGATGAGCTCCGGTTCTGGCAGGAAGTGATGGCGGACAGCGGGCACACGTCCGACGCAGATCGCGCCGGACGCGTGGCTTGCTCACGGTCGAATCAGCTCGACGATGTCATTGACCTTGGGCTTTCCGGAGATCACTTCAGCCTCTGCGTAGTGGTCGTCGAACAGCCCGGTGATGCGCACCTGACCGACGGCTTCCCGGCGAAAGCGCGGCCCGATATCCCGGGGACCGCGGTTACGGCGCTTGTGCCGGATCACATCCAGCACCTGGTCGACCTGGGCTCCGTCGGCCTTGCCGACGCAGACCACCAGTGTGTCGTCCTGCGTCTCCAGAACCTGGCCGCGCATCAACACGTTGTGGCGGAACCCGCCTTCGCTCGCGGAAGCAGCCCCCGGCAGTGCGAAGGAGAAGGCAAAGGCGCCCGCCAGCGCCAGCGCGGCGAACCAGCGATTGAGATTGGTGCGTGGGCCAGCAAAACAGGCGGCATGTGTGACGTTGTTCATTGTGTGGACTCCTTGAATGGATGTGAGGCGAAACAGCGAGGCTGCGAGAGCACAAAGGGATGGAACACGACGGTCGGCCTTCATCGGACTTCCCCCGCCGATCGGACAGGACCGCGCCGGCGTCGCGGTATGAAGGCCGGCACCTCCTGCATGTAGCTCACGTAGTCCTCGCCGAAGCGGCTCAGGCAATCTCTCTCCTCACGACGCGCGAGGCGGGCATAGGCCCACACCAGCACCGGATAGCTGGCGAGCGTGAGCAGCGTGGGCCACTGCAGGAGGAAACCAGTCAGTACGAGTACGAAGGCGACGTACTGCGGGTGACGCATGCGTGCATACACGCCCTCCCGGGCAAGCCGACCCTCACGCTGTGCCCGATACAGCACGGGCCAGGCTGCCGACAGGAGCCAGAACCCGCCGCCGATCAGGATGAAACTCGCCAGGTGGAATGGACCGAAATGCGGATTGGCGCGCCAGCCGAACCACATCTCCAGCAGATGGCCGGCGTCGTGGCTGAGCCAGTTGACCTGCGGATAGTTGGCGCTGAGCCACCCGCCCAGGACGTACAGCGTCAGCGGGAAGCCATACATTTCCGCGAACAGGGCCACGACGAAGGCTGAGAACATCCCGAATCCCCGCCAGTCCCACCGGGTCAACGGCTTGTAGAAGCTCCAGGCGAAGAAGATGAAGAACGCGGCGTTGATGGCGGCAAGGAGCCAAAGACCGTAGCCAGAATCAGGTGCGTGCATCTCAGCGTCCTCCGTTCGAGGTGTCGGACGTTTCGTCGTTCCATGCCCGGTTCCGACGGCTCTGATGGTGGCCATGGGGTGGGTCGTCGGCATTGCCGTCGCGCCCATGACCTCCATGCCCCTTGTGCATGAACACGTGCATCAGGGGGCACAGCAGCAGGATGGCCAGCGGCAACCAGCGGAGCGTTCCCGCAAGGTGGACGCGGTGCTCGACGCCGAGATAGAACAAGGCCAGCGCCAGGAAGATCCAGAAGGCCCAACGTCGGGACCCTGCGGTGGCAGGACCGGGAACAGTCATGGCAAATTCTCCTGAGTGGGGCGGCGTCCAAGGAGTCGCCGCGGGGTGGATTTGACGAACTTGCCGCCTTCCGCCGCGGCTACGGCTTCGATCAACGCGCAGACGTCATCGCCAGTCGGAATGGAGTCCGGCAGCGAAGTCCAGGCGTGGACGGCATGCTCCATCCGCCCGTGCATGGCCAGCAGGTTGTCCAGTTGCTGGCGGGTGTCTTCGAGTCTGCGCCGGATGATGTCGCGCACCAGCGGGCAGGGACTCCTTCGCAGAACACTGTGGCGGACGATTTCCTCGATCTCCGCCAGCGTGAAGCCGAGCTGTTGGGCGGTGCGAATGAAGCGCAGGCGCTGGAGCTCCGAGACCGAGAACAGCTGGTATCCGCCCTCGGTGTGCGTGGCCGCCTGCAGCAGGCCGCGCCGCAGGTAGTTGCGCACCACATGCACCGTGACGTCGCCCTGCTGTGCCAGCTGGCGTACCGTCATCAGCGGCTGCACCACCTCGTCTTTGCCCGTCATTGGCGCGCTCCCGGAAAGATGCTGATCACGCTAGACCTGTGTCCCGCACACAGGTCAAGCTCGACAGACACGCCTCCCTCCAAACCAAGGCGCCGAGTGCTCCCGCAGCGATAGCGCGGGGTCAACGCGCACGCGGACCGCCTTTGCGCTGGCACGTTGAAGGAGGGCCGCATCACGACACGTCTGCCGGCAGCGCAGCGGATACCGGCCGCTTCCTGGCCAGCTGCCGCTGCTTGATCAGCGAATACAGCGCCGGGATCACCACCAGGGTCAGCACCGTCGACGACACCATGCCGCCCACCATCGGCGCGGCGATGCGGCGCATGACCTCGGAACCTGTGCCGCTGCTCCACATGATCGGCAGCAGGCCGGCCATGATCGCGACCACGGTCATCATCTTCGGGCGCACGCGGTCGACCGCGCCTTCGATGATGGCCTCGCGCAGGTCCCGTGCATCCAGCGCCCGGCCTTCGGCCTGCCTCTGCGCGGCGCGCGCTTCAAGCGCGTGGTCGAGGTAAATCAGCATCACCACACCGGTCTCCGCAGCGACGCCGGCCAGCGCGATGAAGCCCACGATCACCGCGACGCTGGTGTTGTAGTCGAGCATCCACATTAGCCACACGCCGCCGACCAGCGCGAACGGCACCGACAGCATCACGATCAGCGACTCGGTGACACGGCGGAAGTTGAGGTACAGCAGCAGGAAAATCAGCGCCAGCGTCACCGGAACGACGACACGCATCTTCTCCGCGGCACGTTGCATGTATTCGTACTGTCCACTCCAGGTCACGTAGTAGCCAGGCGGGAACTGCACCTGCTCGGTGACCGCTTCCTGCGCAGCCTTCACGTAGCGGCCGAGATCGCTCTCGCGGGTATCGACGTAGATGTAAGCCGCCAGCATCGCGTTCTCGGTGCGGATGCTCGGCGCCCCCTTCCTGACCTCGATCTGCGCCAGTTCGCCGAGCGGCACCTGGGCGCCGCCGGGAACCGGCACCAGGACCTGGCTGCCGATCCGGTGCGGATCGTCGCGCAGCTCGCGCGGGTAGCGCACGATCGCGCTGAAGCGCTCGCGGCCCTGGAGGATGGTGGTGACGATCTCGCCGCCAAGCGCGGCCGCCACCACGTCCTGCACCTCGCCCAGGGTCACGCCGTACTGGGCCAGGCGCCCCAGGTCGGGGGTGATGTCGAGGTAGTAGGCGCCGGTCAGGCGCTCGGCGAACGCGCTGGTCGTCCCCGGCACCTCACGCACCACCGCTTCGATCTCGGTGGCCAGCGCGTCCAGTTGCTCCAGGTTGCTGCCGAAGAGCTTGATGCCCACGGGCGTGCGGATGCCGGTGGCCAGCATGTCGGTGCGGGCCTTGATCGGCATCGTCCAGGAGTTGGCGACGCCCGGGAACTTCAGCGCCTCGTCCATCTCGGCGATGAGCTTGTCGGTGGTCATGCCCTCACGCCACTCGTCCTCGGGCTTGAGGTTGATGACGGTCTCGAACATCTCCAGCGGCGCCGGGTCGGTGGCGGTCAGGGCGCGACCCGCCTTGCCGAACACCGACTCCACTTCCGGGAAGCCCTTGATGATCCGGTCCTGCTGCTGCAGCAGCTCCGATGCCTTGGTCACCGACATGCCGGGAAGCGACGCGGGCATGTACAGCAGCGTGCCTTCGTTGAGCGTGGGCATGAACTCGCTGCCCAGGCGCGATGCAGGCCACAGGCTGGCAAACAGGGCGACCAGCGCGAACATGACTGTGGCCATGCGGTGCCGCAGAACGACGTTGATCACCGGCCGATAGGCCGCAACCAGGAACCGGTTCACCGGATTCTTGTGCTCGGGCACGATCTTGCCGCGCACGAACAGCAGCATGAGTACCGGTACCAGCGTGATCGACAACAGCGCGCCACCGGCCATCGCGAAGGTCTTGGTGAATGCCAGCGGCTTGAACAGGCGACCTTCCTGCGCCTCCAGCGCGAACACGGGCAGGAACGAGACGGTGATGATCATCAGGCTGAAGAACAGCGCCGGCCCGACCTCGCGACAGGCATCGATGATCAGCTGGGTCCGGCTGCGGGAGCCGTCGGAGCGCTCGATGTGCTTGTGCGCGTTCTCGATCATCACGATCGCCGCGTCGACCATCACGCCAATCGAGATCGCGATGCCGCCCAGGCTCATGATGTTGGAGTTCATGCCCAGCATGCGCATCGCGATCACCGCGATCAGCACGCCGACGGGCAGCATGACGATCGCGACCAGCGCGCTGCGCGCATGGAACAGGAATACCAGGCACACCAGTGCGACGATCAGGCTCTCCTCGAGCAGCGTCGTGCGTAGCGTCTTGATCGCGCGCACGATGAGATCGGAGCGGTCGTAGACCGCCTGGACGCTGACGCCCTCGGGGAGTCCACTCGCAAGCTGGGCGATCTTGTCCTTCACCCCCCCGATCACGGCCAGGGCGTTTTCGCCGAAGCGCGCAATGACGATCCCGCCCACAACGTCGCCTTCGCCGTCCAGGTCGACGATGCCACGGCGCTCATCGGGTACCAGTTCGACCCGGGCGACGTCGCCGATCAGAACCGGTGCGCCCCCTTCGGCGCGCAGAACCAGGCTCTCGATATCCTCGATACCGCGCAGGTAGCCGCGGCCCCGCACCATGTACTCGGTCTCGGCCATCTCGATCACGCGGCCGCCGACGTCGCGGTTGCTCTCGGCGATCACCTCGGACACGCGTGAAATCGGGATGTCGAACTCGCGCAGCCGGACCGGATCGACGGTGATCGAGTACTGGCGCACGAAGCCGCCGACGCTGGCGACCTCGGCCACGCCGGGCGCGGTGGTGAGCTGGTAACGCAGGTACCAGTCCTGCATCGCGCGCAGCTCGTCCAGCGAGTGGCGGTCGCTCTGCAGCACGTACTGGTAGACCCAGCCCACGCCGGACGCGTCGGGTCCCAGTGCCGGTGCCACGCCAGCCGGCAGGTTTTTCGACGCGACGTTGAGGTTCTCGAGCACGCGCGAGCGCGCCCAGTACAGGTCCGTGCCTTCTTCGAAGATGACGTAGATGAAGGAGGCGCCGAAGAACGAGAAGCCGCGGACGTCCTTCGACTTCGGCGTCGCGAGCAGGGCGCTGGTCAGCGGATAGGTGACCTGGTCCTCGACCACCTGGGGCGCCTGCCCCGGGTACTCCGTGAACACGATCACCTGCACGTCCGACAGATCCGGTTGTGCGTCCAGCGGCGTGTTCATCAGTGCGTAGATGCCACCGACGACAATCGCCAGCGCCATCAGCAGCACCAGGAAGACGTTGCGCACCGACCATTCAACGAGACGGCCAAGCATGTCAGTGCCCCTCGTGGCTGGTGGCGGGAGCAGGTGTGCCGTGGTCGTTCATCGTTCCATGGTCGCCATGGCTGTCATGGCCGTCGGACGCGCCAGGATCGCTGGCGGCAGCCGGTGGATCTCCCGATGTCGCCGGTATGGCATGGCCTGCGTGGGGATCAGCGACCTCGTCAACATGACCTGCGTGCGGATCGACGGCGTCCTCACCGTGCCCGGCGTGTGGATCCTCAGTGGTGCCCGAAGGCGCGCCGTGTCCTGCATGACCCTCAAGCCCCTGGAGTGCCGACTGCAGGTTGCTTTCGGCGTCGATCAGGAAGTTGGCGGAGACCACGACCTGTTCGCCTTCGGCGATCCCGTCGAGCACTTCGATGCGATCGCCGCCACGGCGACCCAGGGTGACGTCGCGCGGTGCGAACCGGCCGGGGCCGGTCTCGACCAGCACCACCTGGCGCGTGCCGCTGTCGAGCACGGCCGAGCGCGGAACGGTCAGGACCGGTCCAGCACCCGGCTCCTCCAGCACCACCGTCCCGTAGAGCCCCGGCCGGAGGTCGCCGTCGGGGTTGGGCAGGGCGATGCGCACATCCACGGTGCGCGTCATCGCATCGATGACGGGCTGCACGAAGGTGACCGCGCCCTCGGCCACCTGGCCCGGCAGGGCCACGGTTTCAAAGCGTGCGGGCTGGCCGGGCTGGATGCCCGCGGCCTGCGCCGCCGGGACCTTCGCGATCACCCACACCGTCGACAGGTCCGCCAGGCGCAGGATGGTTTCGCCGGGCTCGAAGCGTGCGCCCTGGACCACCGGCTTCTCGATCACGACCCCGTCCGCGGGCGCGGTGAGCACCAGCCCCGTCTTGCCGAGTTGCGCGTCGCTGATTTCCCAGTTGCGCAGGCGGGTGCGTGCGGCATCGCGCAGGCGGGTCATCGATGCCGCGCTCGCGGGATCGGACCCGGCCAACCTGCGGGCGGTCTCGTCGGCCAGCCGGTATTCCTGCTGCGCCGCCGCCAACTGTGGGCTGTAGACGGAGAGCAGCGGCTGCCCGGCGCGGACGCGCATGCCGGTCTGGTTCGCGTACAGCCGCTCCACCCAGCCTTCAAAGCGGGGCGCGATCGCGTACTGCCGGGTCTCGTCGACCTCGACCGTGCCGCTGGTGCGCACGGTGGCGGACATGGCTCCTCGCTTGACCGCCTCGGTGCGCACGCCCAGCGCCTGCACCTTGTCCGGGGGCAGCACCACCGTACCCGGCGCCGCCGGCGGGGCGTCGTCGGCATAGACCGGGACGTAGTCCATGCCCATCGAATCCTTCTTCGGCACCGGCGACGTGTCCGCCAGGCCCATCGGATTGCGGTAATAGAGCACTTTGCGTTCCGCGGCCGCTGCCTCGGCGGACGTGGCTGCGGTGGGCGAATCGTTCGTGGCGCGGCCCGCCATCCAGCCGACGGCGAGTGCGGCGAGTGCGACGCCGATGGCGAGCGACAGGGTCTGGACACGGGTCATCGGATCTCTCCTTCGATGGCGCGCACGGCGGCGGCGCCCAACAGTTCGTCACGCAGTGCATCGACCCGTGCGAGGTCGGCGCCCTGCCATTCATTGAGTGCTTCCAGCAGCGTCCCGAAGTCGACTTCGCCGACCTGGTAGCTGGCCAGCGCGGACTGCCAGGTGGCGTCGGCCTGCGGCAGCAGCGTGTTCTCGATCAGCGCGCGGCGCTCGCGTGCGCTGGTCCACTGCGACCAGGCGGAGGCGCCGCTTTCCTCGACGGCCCGCAACGTGGCATCTCTGCGGGCCAGCGCCGCGTCTTCGAGCAGGCGCGACTCGCGCTCGCGTTCGCGGCGGGCGCGCTGCTGGAACGGGATCTCGACCTCGAGCATCAGCTCGGTGCTTTCGAGGCCGTTGCCGAGCTGCATCGCACCCACGCCCAGGGTGATGTCCGGAAAGCGGTTGCGACGCTGCAGCACCACGTTCGTGCGCGCCGCCTCGGCGCGGGCCTGCTGCGAGCGCACCGCGGGATGCGCATCGGCGTCATCCAGTGCCTCGGCAAGCGAGGCGCTGTGGACGGCGAGGCGCGGCGCCTCGCCGGGAGTCGCCAGCGGTGCATCGGACCGGCGCCCCAGCACCGCGTTCAAGGTGGCGGCCGCCTCCTGCTTGGTCGCGAGGCGTTCGATCCGCTCCCGTTGCAGGCTGGTCTGCTCGACCTGGGCGCGGATGGCATCCTGCTGCGCCGCGCGACCCAGGGCGTAGCGCACGCCGGCTATTTCCTCGACCTGGCGGAGCAGGGCGATGCGGCGGTCGAGCACGGCCACGGCCTGATCGGCATGCCAGTAGCGCACGTACGCCGCTTCAGCCTCTGCCAGCAGGTCGCGCGCCGCGGTGATGCGGTCAAGCCCGACCGCGACCGCGTCCTGGCTGGCCGCGGTCCGCGCCAGACCACGCTTGCCCCAGAGCGGGAAGCGCTGGCGCAGCGCGTAGTTCACCTCGCGCTCGGCACCGGCGGTGCGCCAGGGCTTGTCCGGATCGAGGCCGCGGAATCCAACCGAGGCCATCGGATCGGGCAGGGCACCTGCGGGAAGGATCCTCGCTTCGGCGGCCTGGGTTTCGAAGTCCATGGCCCGCAGCTCGGGGTTGTGTTCGAGAACCCAAGAGCGGATGGACTCGAGGCTGTGCCCCGGGATGGGTTCGGTGGCGGTCGCGGACAGCGCCAGTGCCCACAAGGCGCCGGCGAGCACGCAGGCAGGCAGGTGCCGGAGCGGTGGCCGACGGCGGAATAGCGGGCGAGGGTGCAGGCGCCTGGCCTGCAATCGGTCGAACAGGGATGCCATATCAGTGTCCTTGGGCCGATGCGACGCAGGTCGCTCGGACGAGGCAGGAACACATGCCGTGATGCGCACGGCACGAACGCACAACACTGCGCCGCACAGTCGTGCGGAGCAGTCAGCGTTCGGGCATCAAATCAGCAGGAGGGCCGCTGGATGGGCGGTGGGGCGGTGCCAGGCGGGCCTGGGGGGCGATTCCACCCAGCTGGGCGTGACCCCTGGGCCGGCATCGGCGACCTCGGCCACGACGAACCAGGAGACCCACGCTCCGACAAACAGCGGCGGGACCGGTGGGATGCGCCCACTGTCGGCCGAAATACCCCCCTCGCTGCAGTGCGCGGCACACACCGCCCTGTCCGCCGAGGGAAGCTCCGCGTCGCAGCCGTGGCCGTGGTCGTGGGGGGTATCCGCGCCGGCCGCGACTGCGGCGGCGGGTGTGCCCGGAAGATCCAGGCAGCCGCCATGGCTGGCCAGCGCGAGCTGAGACCAGAGCAATGCCGCCATCGCGAGGAGGGCGGTGCGCTGGAACCAGCTACGGTGACGACGGCGGATCATGGCTTGAGGTTACCTTTTGCTCGGTCAGATGCAACTGATCCAGATCAATCCCCCGGGCAGATCGGGTGACTGGACCGGCATGGCCGCTTTCGGTGTCGCCGAAACCGGAGCCGACCCGGCCAGGCGAAGCGCGCGGGCCACAACCGACACCTAGCTCAGTCTCATGGCGAGCGCCGCAACCATCGGGCTCAGCGGGATCCCCGAGCGCGAGTAGAGCGCGCCGGCGGCGGCCGGAACCAGCTTCAGGCTGATCGCTCGTCCGGGTACCCAGCCTCACTGAGCGCTGAGAGGAACGCGCCCCCGTCCATGTCGCTATCGACCCTCACCTGACGCGTCGGTGGGTCGGTTTCGATGCGGGCTTGGGGGTCCACACTGAGCAGTGCCTTCTTGACGGACTTGGCGCAGCCGCCGCATGTCATGTTTGGAATGTGGAAACGAAGCATCTTGATCTCCTGATCGACTGTGGTGTCGGATCAATATGGGGTTTGACAGCGTGGCAAGGTCAATCGGCTATCAGCAGAATGTTTGCAAGCTGCTCACGGCTGGCCGACAACGGCGCCGAGAACTCTTGCGAATGCACGTCCGACCACGAATGAGTCATCTGACGCCGCGGTTACGCGAGGAGGCGGGCGTGTCGGCCCCAAACCGAGGCGTCCTATGTGGACCCTGCGAACGCGACTCCGCCGCTGTTGGCTCGGCCAGATCCGCAAGGATCGGGCATTCCGGTCGGTCATCCCCGTGGCAGTGGTCGGCCAGATGCTCGAGCGTTTGCACCATCGCCTGCAGCTCGGCGATTCTCGTCTTCAGTCCGGCGGCATGGGAAAGCGCCATCGCCTTGACGTCGGCGCTTGCGCGTTCACGGTCGCGCCACAAGACCAGCAGTTCTGCGATCTGTTCGACAGAGAAGCCAAGGTCTCGTGCGCGACGGATAAAGCGAAGGCTATAAGCGTCAGGCGTGCTGTAGTGTCGGTAGCCGGCCTCAGAGCGCGCAGCTTTGGGGATCAAGCCGATCTGTTCGTAGTAGCGGATCATCTTCGCCGACACGCCTGAAAACTTGGCTGCTTCACCGATATTCATCATTCTCTTTTCCTGGTCACCCAAGGATGCTTGGTTCAACACGCTAGGCCGGCGTCCGCCACATCGATCCTGTCTTGGTGTTCAGTCAGGCGGCACCGTGTCTTGGGATCAATGTTCGATTGCCTGGCGCGGATTGGGCAATGCCGCCCCGCTCTGGGGCATCCCCGTACGGGTTTCGACCGTTATGGGAGCCTGGAAGCGCTTGAGCCGGAGCGCGTTGCCGAGCACGAAGACACTGGAGAGGGCCATCGCGGCCGCAGCGAAGATCGGCGAAAGCAACATGCCGTTCACCGGGTAAAGCGCACCCGCCGCGACCGGGATCAGCAGGGCGTTATAGGCAAAAGCCCAGAACAGGTTCTGCTTGATGTTGCGGATCGTCGCTCGGCTGAGCGCGATGGCATTCGTCACGCCGCGCAGGTCGCCTGACATCAGCACCACGTCGGCGGCCTCGATCGCCACATCGGTTCCCGTGCCGATGGCGAGCCCGACGTCCGCTTCGGCCAGCGCCGGCGCGTCGTTGATGCCGTCGCCCACGAAGGCGACCCGCGCGCCATTGGTCCGGAACTTCTTCAGCGCCGCGACCTTGCCGTCGGGCAAGACCTCGGCCGCGACTTCATCGATGCCGAGCTGCCTGGCGATCGCCGCGGCCGTCGCGGCATTGTCGCCGGTGATCATCGCGACCTTGAGTCCCAGCGCATGCAACGCCTTGATCGCCTCGGGCGTGGTCTCCCTGATCGGGTCGGCCACCGCGATCACCGCCGCCAGCCGGCCGTCGATCGCGGCATAGAGCGGACTCTTGCCTTGGTCGCCGAGACGCTGGGCGACAGGCAGGAAGTCCGACACATCGATACCGATCTGCGTCATGAATCGGTCCGCGCCGACGGCGACGGTGCGACCGGCGACCTTGGCCGACACGCCGAAACCCGGCGTGGCCTCGAAGCCCCCGACGGGTGCGAGCGTGATGTCCCGCTGCTTGGAGGCGTCGACGATCGCTTCTGCGATCGGGTGCTCGGAGCGGGTCTCGACCGCGGCGACAAACGCCAGGACTTCGTTGTATTCGAAGCCTTCGGCAGGCACCAGGTCGGTCAGCTCCGGGCGCCCCTTGGTCAGCGTGCCAGTCTTGTCGAGCGCGATGACACTCACATCGCGCAGCGCCTGCAAGGCCTCGCCCTTGCGGAAGAGAACGCCGAGCTCGGCCGCGCGGCCCGTCCCGACCATGATCGAGGTCGGCGTGGCCAGCCCCATGGCACAGGGACAGGCGATGATGAGCACCGCGACCGCATTGACGAGCGCGAACGACAGCGCGGGCTCCGGTCCGAAGGCCAGCCAGACCAGGAAGGTCAGCGCGGCCCCGGCCATCACTGCCGGGACGAACCACATGGTGACCTTGTCGACCAGCGCCTGGATCGGCAGCTTGGAACCCTGCGCTTCCTCGACCAGGCGGATGATCTGCGCGAGCACCGTGTTCGCGCCGATCCTCGTCACGCGGACACTGAAAGCGCCGGTCTTGTTGATCGTGCCTCCGACGACATCGGCGCCCACCCCCTTCGATACGGGGACCGGCTCGCCGGTGATCATGCTCTCGTCGACATAGGAGGCGCCCTCGACGACCTCGCCGTCCACCGGAATCTTCTCGCCCGGACGAACCAGCACGACGTCACCGGTCGCCACCTGATCGAGCGGAATTTCGACCGTATCGCCGTTGCGCTCGACGCGCGCGGTCTTGGCCTGGAGTCCGACCAAGCGCTTGATCGCCTGTGAGGTTCGCCCCTTGGCGCGCGCCTCCAGCGAGCGCCCGAGCAGGATCAGGGTCACGATGACCACGGCGGCCTCGAAATAGACGTTGGCGGTGCCCGGGGGCAGCACGTCGGGGACGAAGGTCGCGACGACTGAATAGCCGTACGCGGCCGCCGTGCCAACCGCGACCAGTGAATTCATGTCGGGGGCAGCGCGCAGCAACGCTGGTACGCCCTTGCGGAAGAAGCGTAGCCCCGGACCAAACAGCACGAGGGTGGCGAGCGCGAACTGGATATACCAGTTCGTCTGCTGACCCAGGACCCCCATCACCCAATGATGCATGGCGGGAATCAGGTGGGACCCCATCTCGAGGATGAAGACTGGCAAGGTGAGGACGGCGGCAATGGTCAAAGCCCGCCGCAGCCCCCGTGCCTCGCTCTCACGACGCTCGGCGTCATGATCGCCTGCACTTGCCGTATCGACGGACAAGCGGCGGGACTTGTAACCCGCCTGTTCGACCGCCGCTTCAAGGTCCGCCGTGGAAACGACCCCGGCAAGGTGGCGCACCCGCGCGCGCTCGGTCGCCAGGTTGACGTTGGCTTCGAGCACGCCCGGGATCTGTGCGAGCGCCTTTTCGACCCGGCCCACGCACGACGCGCAGGTCATGTCCTCGATCGCGAGCTCGGTGGTCTCTTCGCGCACCGTGTAGCCGGCACTCTCGATGGCGCGAACCGCAGCCCGCGGATCGGCCAGGCCAAAGAAGGTGAGGTCGGCACGTTCGGTGGCGAGATTGACCGCGGCTGTCTGGACGTGAGGGATGGCTTTCAACGCGCGCTCGACGCGGCCGACGCACGAGGCACAGGTCATGCCCTCGATCGGCAGGCTCAAACGGGTGGCGACGCGCTTCGGTGGATCGAGGACCGCGTGGATGGGAGCGGAGGTCATGGAACTAGCTCTTCAGCGAGGACGTGGTACCAAGCTTAAAGATTGCCACGATGGCAAGGTCAAGGACTGAGGCGGCCCGACAGCTCGGCACGTGCTACCCGCGCGGCCAGGCCGCTGCGTTCCTCGCGCGCCTGACTCAGGCTGCGCCGGAGCTCCTCTTCGCCCAGTTCGCGCTCCAGCTCGGACTTCACCGAATGCCATTGCGCGCGCGCGCGCCGGACCCACAGGCCGGCGAACCTTGCAGCGTTCGGCAGGCGCTTGGGGCCCAGCACCACCAGAGCGACCACCGCGATGACGAACAGCTCGGAAAAGCCAATGTCGAACATGCCTTGAGTCGGGCTCGGACCGGAGTCGCGTGCTCAGCGCGGGACACTTTCGTCGTGGTGGCTGCGCTCGGCGTCATGGCTGCCAGCGTTCCGTGCGTCGATGCTCAACTGGGCTGGCGGCGTCACTTGATCGTCGCTGACACCCTGCTTGAAGCCCTTGATCGCTTGGCCAATGTCGTGCCCGGCGTGCTTCAGCCGCTTGGTACCAAACACGAGCACCACGACTGCAAGCACGATCAGCCAGTGCCAGATACTGAAACTTCCCATAAGAGCCCTCTCAATGGTTGATGAAAAGAACACCTGCTCCGAGACAATGAGTACTGGTAGCTGCGGAGCGCTTGGATAATCAGTGATGCACAACGGTTGCAGCGCTACATGGGACTGAGGGTCCCAAGCACGGAAACAACGCCCACGATCGACGTGGCCAATATGGCCTCCGCCGCCAGACTCTGCCGCAGGGCGCGCACTTCCTGCGCAGGGTTTCCGCTGGTCAACGCCCGTCCCAGGCGTGGCACCAGCGCCCAACGGTGCAGCGCTCCCAGTCCGAGCATTCCGCCGAATAGAGCGAGCTTGACAAGCAACAGGTTTCCGTAGGTGCTTTGCACCAGCGTCGGCAAGGACCAAGCGGTGAGATCACCGTAGTGCGCGATACCGGACACGATGAGCGCAGCTACGAAAATCGTGCCCAGCGTCGAAAAGCCATGTAGAAAATCATGCGTGGATCGCAGGCGGTCGTTGCGGGAGGCTTCCTTGCCTTGCAGGAGCATCCCCAAGAACATCAAGACCGCTGCGACCCAGCCGCCTGCTGCGAGAAGGTGGACGAGACCCGCGGCAAGCCGGACCGCACCTGCCATGCCCTCGCCAGCAGCGGCGTGGCCGTTCCATGCCAGCGAAGCGAGTGCGCCGCCCGCCAGCGTCGCCGCCAGCGGGAAGGCGGACTCCACCGTCCCGCGACGACGATGCCACCCGAGCAAGAACGCCATGGCGATCAGCAGCACGCTTCTCGCCATGGCTGCGCGGCCCGCGGACGTTTCGAGCAGATACCAGCCAAGCGATTCGCGATCAACGTCGGCAATCGGCATTCCCATGATGCCGGCGGTCTTGAATACGACATCGGCCCCGGTGAGCACGAGCCCGACGGCGGCACTCACCAACAGAATGCCCATGAAGGGCCATCCGGCCAGGGCGTCGGCGAGTGCCGGTCGCCGCAAACCATACCAGCTGAACAGCGGAACCCCGAAAAGAACCATGAGAACCATGTATTCCAGGAATCTCAGTGCGTAGGCCGACAGGTCGAACATCCTCGACTCCTCAACGCACCGTGAAGCTGAAGCTGCCCGGCATGGGGTGGTTGTCACCTCCAACAGCGCGGTATTCCACCGTGTAGAGACCTGGAGCCAACGGACGAGGCAACTTGGCACGCAGGGTCTTGCCGTTGTTGACGATCTCGGTCGTGACGTTCTCGATCGGCATAGTGGAACTGCCGTGCTTCATGAGCAGGTTGAGACGCGACGCGCGCGGAATCAGCGTCTCGTTGAACACGAGATCGATCTGGCTTGGGGAGGCCACGACCGCATTTGCTGCCGGTGTGGACTGCTGTAACGCCGCGTGGGCGCGCGCGACCTGCAGCGAAAACTGCCCTGCCGCGATTGCGAGTACGAGCGCGAAAGAGCGAAAAACGCTTGAAGACTTCATATGGACCTCTTTGTGAACTGATGCAAAGCCCCGTTGGTGGGCGCCGTGCCTTGTGAAATCGGAGGTGAGGATCCCGCCATCGCAGGCGGGACCCTCGATGCATCAAGCTGCCATGGCGCTGCAGCTTTCCGCGCATCGACGACACGCTTCAGCGCAACGCGTCATCTCGGGGTCGTTCATGGCATCGCATGCATCCGCGCACTGGCGGCAGATCTCCGCGCAGGCACCGCAAATGACGTTATGAACGCTCGTACCGCGCAGCATCGCGTCGGCGCTGGTGGCACAGATATCGGCACACGTCGCCAGCAGGGCGATGTGTTCCGGTGCTGCGTGTGCACCTCCCTTGGTCAGGCAATAGTTGATGGTCTCCAGGCAAATCGCATGGCATTGCGTGCAGTTGTCGATGCACGTGTTCATGGCCTGGGACCGGTGGTCTTCGGAATGGTGAGTCATGTGGATCTCCTGCTTCATCGCGGACGAGAATCGGCGCGCCCGCTACACCGCCCCCTGATTCGCCGATGGCTCAGTGCTGCGCGAATGGTTCGGTGGTTCCGTCGTGATGGACCAGTTCGACCGTGTAGGGCTGCTGGCGCCCATCCGGGACTTCCATGCCCGGCGACCCGAGCGGCATTCCGGGCAGGACCAGGCCCCGTGCGTCCGGCCTTTCCTCAAGGAGGCGCTTGATGTCGGCGGCTGGAACATGGCCTTCGATCACGTATCCGGCGATCTCGGTGGTGTGGCAGGACCCCTTTGCGTAGGGCACACCCAGTCGCTCCTTCACTGGGCCCAGGTCATCCATGTCGTGCACGTCCAGCGCGAAGCCCGCTTTCTTCATGTGCTCGATCCAGGCACCGCAACATCCGCAGGTCGGGGTTTTATGGACGGTCATGCGTGGCAGGGCTGCTGGAGTCACGGCGGGTGTTCCCGGGACGACCTGTGCTGTCTGCGCGGTGGTGGATTGCGCAGGCGTACTGGCCTGCGTGCAAGCACCCAGGCCGGCGACCGCGAAAACCACCCACGTCAGTCGGTTCAATCCGTAAGCATTCATGTCGGTTCTGCGCTCAGCGCTTGGTCCGCGAGGACCAGTGGATGTGGACGATCCGCCAGCCGTCGGCGGTCTGCTTCAGCACCATTGTCTCGGTGCTCAGAACGGTCAGGGGCTTGCCGTCCTTCTGGGCGTGCAGCTCGCTTTCGGTTCCCACCCATGCGAACTCACCAGCGGTTCGTGCGCGCTGGCGCAGGAGTTGGCGATGGGCGTCCTTGAGGAACGCCGCGTCGCTGATGGCGTGGTGGCCCAGATATTCCTCGCGGCTGTGCTCGGCACCACCGGACTCGAGGATGAGGACGTCAGGAGCGAGCAGGGATCCGACCGTTGCCAGGTCTTCGCTGGACAGTGCGGTGTTGAACCGCTCTACCACGGCGACGGCGGCCGTGGCGGCGGCAGGAACATCCACGTTCGCCGCTGCCGCAGTGGCGGGGTGATGTGCATGCGCCTGGGTTGTCTGCGCCATAGCGGGCGACACAACGGCAAATGCCAGTGCGAGGGCGAGGGTGACGGGTGTTACGTTCATGCGTGAACTCCGAAATCAGTGGTGTGTGTGTCGCTGAAGAAACTTCAGCCAGCCTTGCGTACGCTGGCTCAATGCCAGTTCCTGTCAGAACCAGATGCGGACGCCCGCCACAATCCGGGTGTCGTCAACATCGCCTGATGCTGCGCGACGGAGGTCTGCGGTTCCGCCGTAAGCACGCTCCCAGACCACGCCGACATACGGCGCGAACTGTCGATGGAACTCGTAGCGCAGCCGGAAACCGGCTTCGACCTTGCTCAGCCCACTGCCGATTCCCACCGCCGGATCGTCCTTGCTCCAGGCCTCGCCTTCGACCAGCCACTGGCCGATCAGCCGGTTGGTGAACAGCATTTCGTATTCGGCTTCCGCACCTACCCCGAGCTGACCGGACTCGCCTAGGTAGGCCGTCGCGGAGACTTCGAATTTGTACGGCGCAAGACCGATCACACCGAGCGCGGCATAGGTGCGCGACGGCCCGCCGCCGAAGGCGAAGTCATGGCGGACACCGGCGACTGCGTCCCACCATCGGGCGATCGCTCGGCCGTACAGCACTTCCACATCCGCCGACTCGGTGGATCCACCTGCACGCTCGCCCTCGCTGCGCAGCCAGAGCCGGTTCAAGTCGGAACCCAACCAGCCTTGTGCTTCCCAGGCCATGCCGGTGCCGTCCTCGTCCGCGTCCCACGCCTCTAGCCGGTCAAGCGCCCAGTAGGAATTGATCGATTCACCATGCATCAGGTGCTCGTCGAGGTCCGGGAACGCCGCAGCCCGATCTGTCGGCGTGACAACCGGGATTGGCTCGCGCGGCTCGGCCGTCGGCGGCAGGTCCTCGCTGACACCAGGTTGATGGCCCATGGAAGCGTGATCCATGCCCGAGTGATCCATGCCGGAGTGATCCATTCCGGAGTGATCCATTCCGGAGTGATCCATCCCGGAGTGATCCATCCCGGAGTGATCCATCGTGGAGTGATCCATCGTGGAGTGGTCCATCGTGGAGTGGTCCATCGTGGAGTGGTCCATCGTGGAGTGGTCCATCCCGGTGTGTTCGCTGTCGGCAGGATTCGCAGCTCCGTGCCGCATGTTCCCGTGGTTCATCGTCCCGTGATCGTCGGAACTCTTGTCCGGTGAAGTCGGTAGGTGGCCGGCGTGCGGATCCGCGGGCCTTGGCGACGATGGTGACGCAGCCGGCTTGGCTGCCGGATGGTGTGCGGCGTGGTCCGTCTCCTGCGCCCACGCCGGGGCGCAACCAGTTGCAAGAACGAGTACGGACGTCAGGCCGATGGCTAGGGAGTGACGATTGGAACGGCTCATGGCGTTCATTCCTCCACCCGCACTTCGCGGAACATGCCGGCTTCCATGTGGTAAAGCAGGTGGCAATGGAACGCCCAGCGACCCAGCGCGTCGGCGCGCACGCGAAAGGCCCGCTTCGTACCAGGCGGCATGTCGATGGTGTGCTTGCGCACCATGAAGTTGCCGGACTCGTCCTCGAGGTCGCTCCACATGCCGTGCAGATGGATCGGGTGCGACATCATCGTGTCGTTGACCAAGACGACTCGCATGCGCTCGCCGTACTTCAGACGCAGGGGTTCGGCGTCAGCGAACTTCACTCCATCGAACGACCATGCAAAGCGCTCCATGTGACCGGTCAGGTGCAGCTCGACCGTGCGGCCGGGCGCGCGCCCGTCGGGGTCGGGGAACGTGCTGCGCAGATCGCCGTAGGTCAGTACGCGTCGGCCGTTGTCGCGTAAGCCAATGCCCGGATCATCGAGTCTCGGCACAGGGGCCATCGTCTGCATGTCGACCAGGGGGTTGCCGGTTTCGCTCGCAGGGTGTTCCTGCATCCCGCCGGCACCGTGATCCATCCCGGCCATGCTCCCTCCGGCGGCCGTGCCTGCTGCCATCGACGACATGTCGTGGCCGCTGTGGTCCATCCCGGCCATCGCACCGCCGGCCATCGCACCGTGTGACATCGAGGACATGTCGTGACCGCCGCCGCCCATGCCGCCGTGGCCCATATCGTCCATGGTGAGGAGCGGCTTGGGGTCGACGTTGGGCACGGGTGCCCGCAGCCCTTCCCTGACGGCCAGCGTGCCGCTGATATAGCCGGTCCGGCCGCTGTCCTGGGCGAAGATGGTGAATGCATCCTGCCCGGTGGGTTCGACGATCACGTCGAACGTTTCGGCCGTGGCGATGCGGAACTCGTCGACCGTGACCGGATGGACGTACTGGCCATCGGCTGCGACCACCGTCATTTTCAGGCCCGGAATGCGCACGTCGAAGTACGTCATCGCCGACCCGTTGATGAAGCGGAGGCGGAGCTTCTCGCCCGACCGGAACAGGCCTGTCCAGTTGCCGAGCGAGGTCGTCCCGTTCATGAGGAAGGTATAGGTGTTGCCGTTGACGTCCGACAGGTCGGTCGGCGTCATCCGCATCTGGCCCCACATCTTGCGGTCCTCGACCGTAGCGGCCAGGCCGTGCTGCTTCACGTCATCGAAGAAGTCGCCGACCGTCTGCTTGGAGAAGTTGTCGAAGTCAGACCGCTTCTTGAGCCTGGCGAACAGGCGCTTCGGATCGAGGTCGGTCCAGTCGCTGAGCATGACCACGTAATCGCGGTCATAGGCGAAGGGCTCGGGTTCCAGCGGCTCGATCACCAGTGGCCCGTAGAGACCGGCCTGCTCCTGGAAGCCGGAATGGCTGTGGTACCAGTAGGTGCCGCCCTGCACGACGTTGAAGCGGTACTGGTAGGTCTCGCCACGGTTGATGCCGTTGAAGCTCAGCCCGGGCACGCCGTCCATGTCGGCCGGCAGCAGGATGCCGTGCCAGTGGATCGACGCCTGCTCGCCATGGATCGAGCCGCGGGGCAGGGCATTGCGGACCCGCAGGTTGACGGTGGTGCCTTCCCGCCAGCGCAGCAAGGGTGCGGGAATCGATCCGTTGACCGTGATCGCAGGCCGCGTGGCGCCGGTGAAGTTCATCGGCGTCTCGCCGATGGTCAGGTCGAATTCGGTGCCCGAGAGCACGTTGGGCAGGCCCTCGGCCTTGACGGCCCAGCTCGAACGGGGCCACAGACCCAGGGTTGCGACGGCCCCGCCAACAGCAAGGCCCTGGACGAAGCGGCGGCGCGACGGGGCAGACAGCCCCTCGGCACGGCCGAAAGAATCGGATGACATGGGAACTCCGGGAAAGGTCGAAGGCTCGCGGGACGAGCGTTATCCTGTCAGTGCGGAGCAGCGGACAGGATCCATCAGCGCCTCGGGAGGCGCGCAGGGACACTTAGCCGATCGGAGGTCGGAAGAGATTTCTCAGAGCCGCGGACGCGTGAACCGACAGGAAGGGTTCGGCGGTCTGCCGGTACCGGACGGTGAAGTCGGCGAGTGCCGACCCGGCAAGTGCCGCTGCGCAATGGTGTATGCAGGGGCAGCAATTCCCCGCCTCACAGCAGTCGTCCAACGGCGATTCAGCCCCGGCCTGGTCAGCGGCTTGGGGGTGATGGTGATCATCGGCTACCGGAGCAGCCGCCGCGGCCTCGTGGCAGGCAGCCATGGCCTCGGCTGCTGTCGGCGCCGCGGTCACGTAGGTGACGTGACCCGCGAAGTCGCGCAGGTGCTCCATGTGCATGGACGCGCCAGCGATGCCCGGACCGTTCGCCAGCAAGGCAACGATCAGGAACAACCGCATCATGAGCGCGCGGAAAAGCATGTGCTCAAGTATACGTCCCGAAGTAAACGCCGGATGAATACAGCGACAACGCCTGTTGGCTTATCTCGGAACGCCCTGGGCGATTGTGTTCCAAGCGGTCGTTCGGGTACCACCATGCGCATCCATCGGCCGAACACCTGCAGGGCATTGACCACGTTGAACGACTGCGACCCGCCGCAGACCTGCATGACGGCCAGCGGCCGGCCCTGCGTAGGGTGCACGCTGCCGATTTCCAGCGGCAGTTGATCTGGTTCTTGAACACGGCGGTGAGTGTGCCACGCAGTTCCGGGCTGACCCAGACCTGCGCCTCGGATTATTGCGACAGTTCCCGGAGTTCCTGCACCTTGGAATGAGCCGCATCGACGGTGTCGAGCAGTGGCAGGTCCGGGTCGAAGACGCGGACGTCGGCCCCAAGTGGCGCAGCGGGCGACCGGCTTCCACGGCGAGCTTCCGGCTGTAGGACTGGGGCCGGAGCGAGCCGTAGAGGATCAGGATTCGGGGCGGGTGGCTGACATCCTCCACGCCAAGCGTTGCGGACGGTGGAACATCGACCGCCCCAGGAGCCAGGTTGGGAAGGTTGCTCTGCGAGAACGTTGCTTGATCTGACTTAATTCTAGTATTCTAGAAACATGGAACTGAATGATGCAACCGCCGCGTTGGCTGCGCTCGGGCAGCCCACCCGTCTGTCCGTTTTTCGCCTGCTCGTTGAAGCAGGACCCGAAGGAAGTACCCCCAGCCAGATCGCGGACGTCCTGTCGCTGCCCGGGGCGACGCTGTCCTTCCACCTCAAGGAACTTACGTCGGCCGGGCTTATCGAAGGCGAGGCGCAGGGTCGGAACATCATCTATCGCGCTGATTTCGAAGCAATGAATGGCCTCATCGAGTTCCTGACCCGCAACTGCTGTGGTGGTGACGAGAGTCGGTGTCTGCCTGGCTCCCGAGCGTCCCGCAAGGGAACCCGCAAGACACGCGAGGCCTGACACGTGCTTCTCGCGCTCCTGATCTTCATCGCCACCATCGTCCTGGTCATCTGGCAGCCGAAGGGCCTTGGGGTCGGCTGGAGTGCCTCGTTCGGTGCGGCGCTCGCGCTGCTGACCGGCGTGGTCAGCGTGTCCGACATCCCCACGGTCTGGGGCTTTGTCTGGAACGCCACCTTCACCTTCGTGGCCGTGATCCTGATCAGCCTGGTGCTCGACGAGGCTGGCTTCTTCGAGTGGGCGGCGCTGCACGTGGCGCGCTGGGGTGGGGGCAGCGGACGCAGGCTGTTCGTATACCTCGTGCTGCTCGGGGCGGCCGTCGCTGCCCTGTTTGCCAACGACGGCGCGGCCCTGATCCTGACGCCGATCGTGATCGCGATGCTTCTCGCGCTGAAGTTCAGCCCCGCCGCCACCCTGGCCTTCGTGATGGGCGCGGGATTCATCGCAGACACCGCGAGCCTGCCGCTGATCGTCTCCAACCTGGTCAACATCGTTTCGGCGGACTACTTCGACATCGGGTTCGCCGAGTACGCCTCGGTGATGTTCCCGATCAACCTGGTGTCGGTGGGCGCGACGCTCGCCGTCCTGCTGTGGTTCTTCCGCCGTGACATTCCCGGCAACTACGACGTGGTCCTGCTGAAGGATCCGCGCTCGGCGATCGTCGACCGCGCCACCTTCAATGCCGGCTGGGTGGTGCTGGCGCTGCTGCTGGTGGGCTTCTTCGTGCTCGAGCGGCTTGGCGTGCCGATCAGCGTCGTGGCCGGTGCCGGCGCGCTGGCGCTGCTTGGCGTGGCGGCCAAGGGGCATAGAATCTCGACCCGCAAGGTGGTGCGCGAAGCCCCTTGGCAGATCGTGGTGTTCTCGCTCGGCATGTACCTGGTGGTCTATGGCCTGCGCAATGAAGGCCTGACCGACGACCTGTCGCAGCTGCTGGACTGGTTCGCCGGACACGGCCTGTGGGCCGCGACCTTCGGCACGGGCCTGCTCACGGCGTTCCTGTCATCGGTCATGAACAACATGCCGACGGTGCTGGTCGGCGCGCTGTCCATCGATGCCAGCCAGGCCGAAGGGGCAGTGCGCGAAGCGATGGTCTACGCCAACGTCATCGGCAGCGACCTCGGCCCGAAGTTCACCCCGATCGGGAGCCTGGCCACGCTGCTGTGGCTGCACGTGCTGGCGCGCAAGGGCATCCGGATCACCTGGGGCTACTACTTCAAGGTGGGCGTCATCCTGACCTTGCCCGTGCTGTTTGCGACGCTGGCTGCGCTCGTGTTGCGGCTGAGCATTGCGTGATCGCATTGGCCTGAAGCGACAACCGAAAATTCCTTCGTACAACTCCTGAGATGACCGCCATGAAGGACCGATACAACGTCTTGTTCGTATGCACTGGGAATTCTGCGCGCAGCATCATCGCGGAGGTGGTGGCGAACCGCTTGGGTAGCGGCCGCCTGCATGCGTTCAGCGCGGGAAGCCACCCAGAGGGGCATGTGCATCCGGGAGCGCTCCATGCGCTGGAAACCGCTGGCCTCGCGACATCCGGGCTGCGCAGCAAGAGCTGGGAAGAATTCACGGCGGCGGATGCGCCAGAAATGGACCTGATCATCACCGTCTGCGACCGCGCCGCGGGCGAAGCCTGTCCGCACTGGCCCGGGCATCCAGTCACCGCACATTGGAGTGTCCCGGACCCTGCCGAAGTGCACGGGAGCCAAGAACTGGTCCAGCGAGCTTTCAGTCTTGCATTGCAGATGCTGCAGCAGCGGATCTCACTCTTGCTCTCCTTGCGCCCCGAAGCCTGGGATCGCCTTTCCATCGAATCCCACTCAAATCCGGAAGTGAACGCATGACCATCCGCGTCGGTATCAATGGTTTTGGCCGCATGGGCCGTCTCGCTCTGCGCGCAGCTTGGGGACAGACGGACATCGCGTTCGTCCACATCAACGACCCCGCGGGCGACCCGCTGACGTTGGCGCACCTGCTGAATTTCGATTCGGTCCACGGGCGCTGGGACCGCGAGATCGCGGCAGAGGGCGACGCGCTGGTCATCGACGGCACGCGAATCCCGATCACGCGCAACAAGGAGCTCGCGGCCACCGACTGGTCCGGCTGCGACGTCGTGATCGAGGCCTCCGGCAAGTTCCGAAAGCCCGATGTGTTGCAGCCCTATCTGGACCAGGGCGTGAAGCGCGTGGTGGTGACCGCCCCAATCAAGGCGGCAGGAACACTGGATGTCGTCATGGGAGTCAACCACGCGCGATTCGATCCGGCCAGCCACCGGATCGTGTCAGCGGCCTCTTGCACCACCAACTGCTTCGCCCCGGTGGTGAAGGTGATCCACGAGGGCTTGGGCATTCGCCATGGCAGCCTGACCACGATCCACAGCCTGACCAATACCCAGACGATCGTGGATGCGCCGCACAAGGACCTGCGCCGTGCCCGCTCCTGCGGGAGCAGCCTGATCCCGACCTCGACCGGTTCTGCCACGGCCATCGCCGAGATCTTCCCCGAGTTGCGCGGCCGCCTTGACGGGCATGCCGTCCGGGTTCCGCTGACCAATGCCTCACTGACCGACTGCGTGTTCGAGGTCGAGCGGCCGACCACGGTCGAGGAGGTCAACGGCATGCTGCGCGCGGCCGCGGAGGGCGAGCTGTCCGGGATCCTCGGCTTTGAGACCCGCCCGCTGGTCTCGATCGATTACCAGACCGATCCGCGCTCGGGCATCGTGGATGCGCTGTCGACGCTGGTGATCAACGGCACACAGGTCAAAATCTACGCCTGGTATGACAACGAGTGGGGCTATGTGAACCGAACCGTCGAACTCGTGCGGCTGGTCGGCGGCGCGGACCGCTAGGGCCATGCCGGCACGGCTGACCCCGGAGGTGCGCCAGTACCTGCTGATCACCGGCAACTACTGGGCGTTCACCCTCACCGATGGCGCGCTGCGCATGCTGGTGGTGCTGCAGTTCCACCAGCTTGGCTACAGCCCGCTGCAGATCGCGATGCTGTTCCTGTTCTACGAGGTCTTTGGCGTCGTGACCAACCTAGTGGGCGGATGGCTGGGCGCCCGCATCGGTCTGAACCGAACGATGAATATCGGGCTGGCGCTGCAGGTGGTCGCGCTGGCGATGCTGTTGGTCCCGACCACCTGGCTCGTGGTCCCTTGGGTGATGGCAGCGCAGGCCTTGTCGGGCGTGGCCAAGGATCTCAACAAGATGAGCGCGAAGAGCAGCGTCAAACTGCTGATCCCGGCTGACCAGCAAGGAGCGCTCTACCGCTGGGTCGCGGCGCTGACCGGCTCCAAGAACGCGCTCAAGGGCGTCGGGTTCTTCATGGGCGGGGCGCTGCTGACGGCCATCGGCTTCCGGCCGGCGATCCTGCTCATGGCGGTAGGCCTGGCCCTGGTCTGGCTCCTGAGCTTGGCGACCCTGAAACGCGATCTCGGCAAAGCCAGCGGCAAGCCGAAGTTCCGCGACATCTTTTCCAAGAGTCGGGCGATCAACCAGTTGTCAGGCGCACGCATGTTCCTGTTCGGCGCCCGTGACGTGTGGTTCGTCGTCGCGTTGCCGGTATTTTTAGCCGAAGTGTTGGGCTGGGACTTCTGGCAGGTGGGCGGCTTCCTGGCAGCATGGGTGATCGCCTACGGATTCGTGCAGGGCTCGGCGCCTTACTTCACCGGACGTCGTAGAGGCGCCGTCCCCGACGGTCGCGCGGCGTGCGGCTGGGCGGCCGCCCTCGCCGTTGTCCCAGCGGCGATGGCCATGCTGCTCTTCCTCGGCATCGCGCCGCAGCGGGTGTTGCTAGTGGGTTTGAGTGTCTTCGGGGGCCTCTTCGCAATCAACTCGTCACTGCACAGCTATCTCATTGTTAGCTATGCCGATGCGGATGGGGTGTCATTGGACGTCGGCTTCTATTACATGGCCAATGCACTGGGCCGGTTGCTGGGCACCGTCCTTTCGGGTTGGGTTTACCAAACCGCAGGAATAGAGGCCTGTCTCGCCATATCCGCGGTGCTGGTCACACTAGCCACCATTTCGTCGATCGGATTGCCGCGGCGCCATGTCATTGGAGGGTCATCCCCGTAGGGCCCATGGGTCGACTATTAGGCCGGTGGCGCAATGGACGGGGCCCTTGGTAGCTGTCGCAGACAGCCGAACCGCCGTTGCTCACCGGCCCTGAGTCGAACGCGCGGTCGACAACTAAAGCCAGAATGGTCGACGCCCGGTTCTTGCCGGCAACCGACGTTGACACAACAGGGGCAGGCTAGGGGATTAGGGCTGGTTATCGGGGGTAGGGCGGATGGCTCCTTTCGACCCAAAGCGGACGTCTCGTTGGAACATCGCGCACCACTTCGTCCCACGGATCACTCAGGCAGCCAAGCCCGACCGCATGACCTCGTAGAGCGCAGTCCGGGTATTGTTGTCTGCCATCGAAGGGCTAGCAGCCCATGCAACGGCAAGAGCCCCTAGGAAGAGACTGAGCCGGGGCATCCCGGCGGCTCCCGGCGAGGTCAGTGTCCCCGCGCATGAAATCGAACCGCTGCAGCAGGCGCACCAGTTCCTGGACACGCACTGTCGTCGGGGCTGCGCGATCACCAGCCGTGCCAGTGCGGCAGCGGAAACAAGTACAAGCGGTGCCATGGCCGACAACTGGAACGCGCCTTTTCCCTGTAGCCCTCTCGACGCATTCAGCGGAATTGTATAACCCCATCATCCGCAGGTACCCTGCGCGGCCATGACCCGCCTGCATCCCCGCTTCTTGTTGCCGCTCCTGCGCGTCGTCGTGCTGGGTGTGCTTGCGTTGGGGCTGGCGTTCCAACCGGTGATGACAGCCGCCGGCGAGATGCATGAGCTCGCGCACGATCCGTCTGGCGCGCACAGCCACGGCCCGCATGCCAACGATCTGGACCCGGAGTTCGCCGCGGCGGACGCGCACGATCAGGACGGATCGGAGACGTTGCACCTGTTGCTGGATTTCGCCCATTGCTGTGGTTCAGCCGCGGCCGTGTTGCCGGTTCTGGATTCATTTTCCACTCAACCGGTCGCCGGTCGAATGGGGGTCGAAAAAGCGTCGCCCCCGGCCGCCTCGCGTCTGCCGAGCCCATTCAAGCCTCCGATCTTCGGATGACCGCGCCGTCGGCCTGATGCCGACTCCCGTCAATTCGATTCATCGGAGCAACCCCCATGCGTTTGCGATCAGCGGCCCTGGCCGCGTTCGTCGCCGTGTGTGCCGTGGCATTCCCCACGCACGCCGCCGACCCCCTCACCCTGGACGACGCTTTCCTCCGCGTTGCCGATACACACCCCGATCTGCGCCTGTTTGGCGCCCGCCATGAGGCCCTGAAAGCCGAACTGGATCGCTCCTCGTTGCGCCCGGCGCTGGTCGCTGGAGCCGAGGTCGAGAACGTGCTCGGTACCGGCCCGGCCAGCGGCCTGGATGGCGCCGAGATCACGCTGAGCCTCGCCTCCGTGCTGGAGCGCGGCGGCAAGCTCGATGCCCGCCGCACGCTCGCGCAAAGCCGGATCGATGCGCTGGCCATCGGGCGCGAGGCGCGGCGGTTGGATCTCCTGGCCGAAGTGGCCCGCCGCTACCTAGCAGTCGTCGGTGCGCAGCGCGAAGGCGAGCTTGCGCAGTTGGGCGTCGACCAGCGCGATCGCACCGTTGCTGCGGCGCGCCGGCGTCACGAGGCTGGCGCTTCGCCCGAGTCGGTCGTACTCACCGCCCAGGCGGCCTTTGCGCGGGCCGAACTGGATAGCGCCCGTGCCCGGCAACGTGAGGCGGCCGCCCGCCAGCACCTCGCGGCCTTGTGGGGCGAGCGAAATCCCGCATTTGAGATCGTCGGCGGCGATCCGCTGGATGTGCCCCAGGTCGCGGACTTCGCGGTACTCGCCGATTGGTTGCAACGCACTCCCGAGCTGGCGCAGTTCGTCGACCAGCAGCGCATTGGCGAGGCGCGCCTGCAGCTGGCACGCAGCGAAGCGACCCCCGACTTCGACTGGCAGGTGGGCGTGCGACGGATGGCGGAGGGCGATGACTTCGGCTTGGTCGGCAGTGTCTCTATCCCGCTGGGCACCACTCGCCGGGCACAGCCGGGCATCCGTGCCGCACGCGCCGAGTTGACAGCGCTGGAAATCGAACGGGAGGCCATGGGGCTGTCGCTCTACTCCACCCTCGCTGAGGCGCATGGCCGCTTCGGGGTGGCCCGCCTGGAAGCACAGCGGCTAGGTGAGGACGTGCTTCCACGTCTGGCCAAGGCCGAAGCCGCGGCCGCCACCGCGTACCGCGCAGGCGCCGCCAGTTATCTGGAGTGGTCGAGCCTGCAGGCGGAGCACGCCGCCGCACGGCAGCAACAGCTGGCGGCGGCGCTGGAAGCCCAGCGCGCCCTGATCGAGATCCAGCGGCTGACCGGCCAGGCATTCGTCGCCGGCCCGGGCCCGCAAGACAACCAAGGAGCAACCCCATGAAGCCTGTCCACCTGATCCCGGCATTGGCGCTGGCCTTGGTCCTCGCAGCCTGCGGTGGCGAGCCGGACCAGCCGGCCAAGGACGCACATGCGAACGACGCCGCCGACCACGGAACGGAGGCCGACGAACACGGCCATGAGGCGGATGAAGTCGCCAGCACGGTCATCGCTGCGGAAGTCGCTGAAAAGTCCGGTATCAAGACGCAGCCCGCCGGCCCCGGCGTGATCGCCGACGAGCATGAGGTGCAAGGCCTGCTGACCCCGGTCGACGGTCGCGTTGCGCAGGTCACCGCCCGTTTCCCGGGCCCGATCCGTTCGCTGCGCGCCAACGTCGGCGACCCGGTCCGCGCCGGCCAGGTGCTGGCGACGATCGAGAGCAACCTGAGCCTGAGCACCTACAGCGTCGCCGCGCCGATCTCCGGCGTGGTCGTCGAGCGCAGTGCCTCGGTCGGCGGCCTGGCCAGCGAAGGTGCGCCGCTGTTCGAAATCGCCGATCTTTCGCAGCTCTGGGTCGACCTCCACATCTTTGGCGCGGACGCCCAGCACATCCAGCCCGGCGTGCCGGTGGCGGTCACCCGCATGAGCGATGGCGAGACCGTCCGAACCACGCTCGAACGCGTGCTGCCGGGCATGGCCACCGCCAGCCAGAGCACGGTGGCACGCGCGACGATCGACAACGCCGACAACCAATGGCGGCCGGGCACAGCAGTCAAGGCGCGGATCACGGTCGCACAGGAACCGGTGGACCTGATGGTGCCGCTGACCGCGCTGCAGTCGATGGATGGCCAGGAGGCCGTGTTCGTACGTGAGGGCGAGACGTACCTGACCCGACACGTCGAACTCGGTGCCCGCGATGCCACGCAGGTGCAGATCCTCTCGGGCCTGAGCGAAGGCGAGGAGGTGGTCGTCGCGGAGAGCTACTTGATCAAGGCGGACATCGGCAAGGAGGGCGCGGCGCATGACCACTGACGCCGTAGCCCTCCAGCCGGGCCTGCTGGAGCGGATCGTCCGGTTCTCGATCCGGCATCGCTGGATGATGCTGGTGCTGACCCTGGGCTTGATCGGAGTAGGCATCTGGAGCTTCACCCGGCTCCCGATCGATGCAACACCGGACATCACGAACGTCCAGGTGCAGATCAACACCGAAGCGCCCGGCTACTCGCCGCTGGAGTCCGAACAGCGGGTCACGTATCCGATCGAGACGGCACTCGCCGGCCTGCCGCGGCTCGACTACACGCGCTCGCTGTCACGCTACGGCTTGTCGCAGATCACCGTGGTGTTCGAGGACGGCACCGACCTGTACTTCGCCCGGCAGCAGGTGGCCGAGCGGCTGCAGCAGATCCGCTCGCAGATTCCCGAGGGACTGGAGCCCGAAATGGGGCCGATCTCGACCGGGTTGGGCGAGATCTTCCTGTACACCGTCGACGCTGCACCCGACGCGGCCAAGCCGGACGGTACGCCGTGGACCGCCACCGACCTGCGCACCCTGCAGGACTGGGTCATCCGGCCGCAGATGCGCAACACACCGGGAGTGACCGAGGTCAACACGATCGGCGGCTTCGAGCGGCAGATCCACATCACGCCGGACCCGTCCAAGCTGGTCGCACTCGGCTTCACGCTGCAGGACATCGTCGACGCGGTGGCGGCCAACAACCAGAACATGGGCGCCGGTTACATTGAGCGCAACGGCCAGCAGTACCTGGTGCGCGTGCCCGGCCAGGTCGGCGGGATCGACGAGATCCGGAACATCGTGCTGGACCGACGCGACGGCCTGCCGATCCGGGTCGCCGACGTGGCACAGGTGGGTGAGGGTCCGGAGCTTCGTACGGGCGCGGCGACCCAGAACGGGGAAGAGGTCGTGCTGGGCACAGTGTCGATGCTGGTGGGCTCCAACAGCCGCACCGTCGCGCGGGCCGCGGCGGCGAAGCTGCAGGATGCGAACGCAAGTTTGCCGGAAGGCGTCACCGCGACGGCGGTCTACGACCGCACCGGGCTGGTCGAACGCACGATGCAGACCATCTCGAAGAACCTGATCGAGGGTGCCTTGCTGGTGATCGTGGTCCTGTTCCTGCTGTTGGGGAACTTCCGCGCCGCGCTCATCACCGCAGCCGTCATCCCCCTGGCGATGCTGTTCACCATCACCGGGATGGTGCGTGGCGGCGTGTCGGGGAACCTGATGAGTCTCGGTGCGCTCGACTTCGGGCTGATCGTCGATGGCGCGGTCATCATCATCGAGAATGTTCTGCGGCGGTTTGGCGAGATGCAGCACCGACTTGGGCGGACGTTGACACGCGAGGAACGCAACGACCTGACGGCCACTGCCACGGTCGAAGTCATCCGGCCCAGCCTGTTCGGCATGTTCATCATCGCCGCGGTGTACCTGCCGATTTTCGCGCTGACCGGGATCGAGGGAAAGATGTTCCACCCGATGGCGATCACCGTGGTGCTGGCCCTCACCGGTGCAATGGTCCTGTCGCTGACCTTCGTTCCCGCGTCCATCGCGATCTTCATGGGTAACCGCGTCGAGGAGAAGGAGAACAGACTGGTCCAATGGACGCGGCGGCGCTATGAGCCGTTGCTTGCGTGGTCGCTTCGCCGGCAAAACTGGGTCCTTGGCGGGGCACTGATGCTGGTCGTCGTGTCCCTGCTACTCGCCACACGCCTGGGCAGCGAGTTCATTCCCAGCTTGGACGAGGGCGACCTCGCCATGCAGGCGATCCGCATTCCCGGAACGGGCCTGGAGCAGTCGGTGAAGATGCAACTGGCCGTGGAAGAACGCCTGATGCAGGTTCCGGAAGTCGAGCGTGTCTTCAGCAGGATTGGCACGGCGGAGGTGGCCACCGACCCGATGCCACCCAACGTGGCGGACACCTACCTGATGGTGAAACCACGCGGGCAATGGCCCGATCCACGCAAGCGCAGGGATGTGCTGATCGACGAAATCGAAGCCGCAGTGGCCACGCTGCCAGGCAACAACTACGAGTTCTCGCAACCGATCGAGATGCGGACCAACGAGCTGATTTCGGGGGTGCGTGCGGATGTGGCGATCAAGGTGTTCGGTGACGACCTGGACACGCTGGTCGAAGTGGCCGAACAGGTCGAGGCGGCTGCCAGGCAGGTCGAGGGCGCGGTCGACGTCAACACCGAACAGGCAACCGGCTTGCCACTGCTGACGATCGTCCCGGACCGCGCGGCGCTTGCGCGCTTCGGCCTGAATCCGGGGATCGTGCAGCAGACCGTTGCCACTGCGGTCGGTGGCCAGGTGGCCAGCCAGCTGTTCGAGGGCGACCGCCGCTTCGACATCGTGGTGCGACTGCCGGAACAGATGCGCGTCGATCCGACCGCCCTCGAGGATCTGCCGATCCCCTTGCCCGACGTGGCGAACGCGGACCGGTCGAGCCTGGAACCCAGTTGGGCGAGCGCGCGGACCGTGCCGCTGCGGGAGGTCGCGCAGATCGAGAGCCTGCTGGGGCCCAACCAGATCAACCGTGAGAATGGAAAACGCCGGGTGGTGGTCACGGCCAACGTGCGCGATCGCGACTTGGGCAGCTTCGTCGAAGAGCTGCAGCAGCGCGTCGGGCAGCAGGTGAACGTGCCGGAGGGTTACTGGATTGATTACGGCGGCACGTTCGAGCAGTTGATCTCGGCGAGTCGGCGGCTTGCGGTGGTGGTGCCGGTGACCTTGGTCCTCATCTTCGGCCTGCTGTTCATGGCCTTTGGCTCGGCCAGGGACGCGGTGATCGTGTTCAGCGGCGTGCCGCTGGCGCTGACCGGGGGTGTGGCGGCATTGGCCCTGCGCGGCATCCCGCTGTCGATCACCGCAGGCGTCGGCTTCATTGCCCTGTCTGGTGTGGCCGTACTCAACGGACTGGTCATGATCGCCTTCATTCGCAACCTGCGCGAACAAGGCCAGTCGCTGGACGACGCGGTCTTCAACGGCGCGCTCGGGCGGCTGCGGCCCGTGCTGATGACCGCCCTGGTCGCGTCGCTCGGCTTCGTCCCCATGGCGCTCAATGTCGGCGCGGGCGCGGAGGTGCAGCGTCCGCTCGCCACCGTCGTGATCGGCGGGATCGTGTCTTCAACGCTGCTCACCCTGCTTGTCCTGCCCACCCTTTACCGTCTTCTGCATCGCGGCGACGCAGCGAAGCCGCAACTGGAGGCCCACTGAGTTGAGTGAAGAGAAGATCGAGATACACGACGCGCACCAGCGCCGGATCCTGTTGATCGTCCTCGCCCTGAACCTCGCGCTTGCCGCGGGGTTCGGGGTCACGGGCGTCGCCGCCGGCTCAAGCGCTCTGATCGCAAATGGACTGGACAATGCGTCCGACAGCGCCGTCTACATCATCACCCTGCTCGCACTCAGTCGCTCACAAGCCTGGAAACGGTCGGCGGCCAAAGTGTCCGGCTGGCTGCTGATCCTGTTCGCCGCTGGGATCCTGGTCGACGTGGGCCGTCGGTTCCTGGGTGACGCCGAGCCCATTGGTACGACGATGATGGTGATGGCGCTGGGGGCCGGCCTGGTAAACGCGACATGCGTGTGGCTGCTCAAGAAAATCCGGCAGGCCAATGTGAACGTGCGTGCCGCGACGACCTTCAGCACCAACGATTTCATCGCCAACGCAGGCGTGCTCGTGGGTGGCGGACTGGTGCTGTGGACCGGGCGGGCCTGGCCCGACCTCGTCGTGGGGCTCGCAGTGGCGGCGATCGCCCTGAAAGGGGGCATCGAGATCCTGCAGGATGCCCGTGGCGAAGAGGACGCTTGAGTGCCGACCTAGGATGGCGGGTGGCGCAGCGTGTCGAGGATGGCGCACTGGCCGCGCTCGCCGCCGCTGCAACTGCCAATCACCCGTTCGAGCTCCGAGGCCATCCGCTGAAGGTCGTTTAGCCGGTTCCGGATGTCCAGCAGGTGCCCGCGGGCAAGACGGTCGACATCCTGGCAGGACAACCCGTCGTCTTCGGCCAGGCCCAGCAGGCTGCGGATCTCCTCCAGCGAGAAGCCCAGTTCGCGTCCGCGGCTGATGAAGCGCAGCCGATCCGCGTCGGCGGGACGGTAGTCGCGATACCCGCCCGCCGTGCGCGGCGGGGCAGGCAACAACCCGATGCGCTCGTAGTAGCGCACGGTTTCGGGATGGCACCCGCTGCGCTCCGCGACCTCTCCGATCTTCATGGGCTTGACTCTGTAGCGACTCCGGGGTTTAGGATCGCCGACCTGGAAGCGGGCCGCAAATCCTCGGACGCCCGCTCGACTCGGAGACATGATCATGAGTGATTCGTGCGGCTGCGGAAGCACGGTGGATATCCGCGCCCTGGAGGCGGGGCAGCGGCGCGTGTTGATGATCGTGCTGGCAATCAACATCGCCAGCTTCGTGATGATGATCACCGCAGCGATCTACAGCGGCTCGTCCTCGTTGCTGTCGGGCAGCCTCGACAACCTCGGTGATGCGTTGACCTATCTGCTGAGCCTGGCAGTGATCGGCGCGAGCCTGCGCGCCAAGGCCAGGGTGGCGTTGTTCAAGGGATTGCTGATCCTCGGTGCCGCGGTTGCGGTCGCCATCCAGATCGGCTGGCGCCTGGCCCACCCGGAGGTGCCGATCTTCGAGGCCATCGGCATCGCCGCCGTGATCAATCTTGCGTTCAACGCCTTGTGCCTGTGGCTGCTTACCCCGTACCGCTTTGGCGACGTGAACATGTCATCGGCCTGGGAGTGCTCGCGCAATGACCTGTACGAGGGTGTTGCGGTGCTGCTGGCAGCCGCCGGCGTGTGGCTGTTCGATGCCGGCTGGCCCGATCTGGTCATCGCCGGTGGACTGTTGCTGATGTTTCTGCGGTCCTCCGCTCGGGTACTCCGCATGGCTTGGCGGAGTTACCGGGACGAGGTGAAATAACGAGTTACGGCCCGTTGTCCGGTCCTCGAAGAAGAAATGCTCCGTTCTGACGCGTGGCTGGAGCGGCCAAGAAAGTCAGCTATGACAGGCAGTTAGCTCACCTTTGGCCGTTTTTTACACGAATCCCTGCCGACCCTCTGAAAGAGTGGATTCGAAGCGGCAGTTCGGGTCAGCCAGAACGTCCGCTTCTGGCCGGTAGCGGACGTTGGGGCAGGGGATTAGGGATGTTTATCAGGGGCAGGGGGCAACCGTCCTTCAAGTGTCCGATCACCTTACTAGGAGCGAATTCATGCTTGCTCTGCGAAGCGTGTTCGACGGGTGTGTCCAAGCCACCTCGCCGTCGGTCCCGGCAGACATGGCCATCCGTCTGCCGCCCAACCCGTAGCGTCTCAGCATGTGCGATTGGGATGCTGTAACGTTGAGGGGAACCTATCCCTTAGGGTCGCCTCAATGATCAAAATCTCCGGTTTGGACACATTGACCCAACAGCTGGATCAGGCTCAGAAAGCCTTCGAAGAGTTGGATGGCGAACTTGGAGTGGTCAATTTCGACCCTAACGATCCCGCCAGTATTGAAGCCGCGATCCAGGAGGTCGAAGTGCTGGTCGATACCAAGGCGCGTCCTTGGACGGACAATCCTCTGGTCTCGCAAGTTGTTGAAGGGATGAAGGAACAGTACCGACAAGCGATCATCGATCGTGCAGCCGCTGCGCGCCTGGAGGCCGAAGGGGAATGACCGCAGTCGATCTGTTTGAGCAAATCAATGCTGCAGTTCTGGATTTGCAAGCGTCAGAGTTCCAGAGCTATGAGCGACCGCTACGACGTTTAGACCAACTGCTCGGCCATCCCGACCTTGAGACAGCCAACCGTTTGCTTTCAGAGGGACTGGATCTGCAGGCCTTCCTCGACGAGTGTGAGAAAACGGGCGGGGGCATGTCGGGAAGCCACCGTCTGGTTTGGCCGGATGACCCCACCCAGCAATTGGGGATGATGCTACTGGTGGTGAAGGATCTGGCATCCCGCCCGGATGACGCGCTGAGCTTCTGCCATCAGTATTTCTACTCAGGCCGTTCCGTTGTTGCTGGCATCCACTCAATGACACGTCAGTTGCTCATTCCTTTCGTGAGGGATTACAAGACTTACGTGCTCAGCCACGGTCGCATTGAGAGCAAAGTCATCATTCCACAATCTAACCGGGTTTTTATCGTCCATGGTCACGACGGCGAATCAAGGGAGGCCGTGGCCCGTTTTCTGACGCGGGTTGGTCTGGATCCGGTAATCCTCCATGAACAGGCCAATCGCGGTCGCACCATCATCGAGAAGGTCGAGGCCAATAGTGACGTGGGATTCGCAGTAGTACTACTCACTCCGGACGACGAAGGACGAGCGCTGGGAGCCGACAAGCTAGAGTCTCGCGCCCGCCAGAACGTACTGCTTGAACTTGGCTACTTTATTGCTCGACTGGGGCGGGAGAACGTATGCACGTTTAAGCGCGGCGACCTCGAGATTCCAAGCGATTTCGCCGGCGTCGTCTGGTCGACAATGGACACAAATGGTGCATGGAAGCAGGAGTTGGCCAAAGAGCTGGCAGCCGCGGGATACGGGATTGATTGGAATCTTGTGATGCGGTAGTCCTGCGTCGTCGAGCTAGCAAAAAGGGCGGTGAACCTTGGACTGGAATGCATTAGGCACATTGGGGACGTGGGCGGCTGTCTTGGTGGCCCTAGGTATTGCTCTCAAGGACACCCTTGAACGCTGGAAGGAGCGTACGGCGCGGCATATTCTGACGGCTGCCAACATCCTTCCTGAGATTGCCCAATCTAGAAGCGCCTTCGAAACTCTACTCGACGAGACCGAGCGGGAGGCGCTGCCTGAACCTTCGGCAGAAGAGCTTCGCGAAGTCTGCGATCGATTCCAAGCGACCTCGAGGGAACTTGGGCTCCAGCATTTGACTGGTTACGCAGACCAAGTTGGTGCACTGCCAGAACATATCCTAGTTCCGTTGATCAAGGCGATGACTGTGGCCAGGATGCTCAGACATAACGGTGCTATCGCCCAAGCGACTGACTGGGCCGAAACGGACGCTGGACTTCGCTATGCAGTGCATGAATGGCGCGAGCAGAGCCGAAGCATCGTTACTTCACTCAAGTGGGTCGAACAGGGAATTGAACGCCTTATGCGATCACGCCGCTGGAACAAACCCGAGACACTGAGCTGGTGACATCATCATCCACCACCGCCAAATGGCGCGGCAGCCTGCTGGTTGTGCGCGAATCGTAAGATTTGTCGGGGGTCGGGGAGGGGAGGCCTTTGAGTGATCTGGCGAAGCGGGTAGCACATCCAGGACGCGCGTGCGCCCAGACTAGCCTGCAGCAACCGACCTTGAGCACCGGATATCCCGCACGTTAGCGAGCAGCCGAGGGCCTGATTGGCGCCCTCCCTAGCTGAGCCAGGACGCGCACCTCTGATAGACTTTCACCGATTCTCATCTACTTTGAGCCATGCACGTGGAGCGCAACTTTTGTGATCACTGAGCCGTGGGTGACCGCTGATCAGGTCGCCCAGCATCTGGGCGTGGCGAAGGACACCGTTTATCGCTGGCGGGAGCGTAAAGGCCTGCCAGCACATCGCGTGGGGCGGCTCTGGAAATTCCAGCTGTCGGAAGTGGATGAATGGGTGCGTGCCGGCGGCGCCGATGAGGGGAAAGTGAACGATTCGATGGGAAACAAGTCATGACCGGTGCTCAGCAACGCGCAGCCCTGCAAAACCAAATCTGGAAGATTGCCAACGATGTCCGAGGCGCCGTCGACGGCTGGGACTTCAAGCAATACGTGCTAGGCAGCCTGTTCTATCGCTTCATCAGCGAGAACTTTATCGCCTACATCACCGGCGGGGACGCCAGCGTGGACTACGCTGCCATGGCCGACGATGACGAGACCATCCAGGCCGCCAAAGATGACGCCATCAAGACCAAGGGCTACTTCATCTACCCCAGCCAGCTGTTCGTCAATGTGGCGGCCAAGGCCAACACCAACGCGCGTCTGAACACCGACTTGGCAGACATCTTCAAGGCCATCGAGGCTTCAGCCAGTGGCTATCCCTCCGAGCAGGACATCAAGGGTCTGTTTGCGGACTTTGACACCACCAGCAATCGCCTGGGCAACACCGTCAAGGACAAGAACACCCGGCTGGCCGCTGTGCTCAAGGGCGTGGCGGAACTGGACTTCGGCGGCTTTGATGCCAGCCATATCGACCTGTTCGGCGATGCCTACGAGTTCCTGATTTCCAACTACGCCGCTAACGCGGGCAAATCAGGCGGCGAGTTCTTCACGCCACAGCAGGTGTCCAAGCTTATCGCGCAGTTGGCGATGCACGGCCAGACCAGCATCAACAAGATCTATGATCCGGCCTGCGGCTCGGGTTCGTTACTGTTGCAGGCGAAAAAGCAATTCGACGAGCACGTCATCGAAGACGGCTTCTTTGGGCAGGAAATCAACCACACCACGTACAACCTGGCGCGGATGAACATGTTCCTGCACAACATCAATTACGACAAGTTCCACATCCAACTGGGCAATACGCTGATCGAACCGCACTTTGGCGACGACAAGCCATTCGATGCCATCGTCTCCAACCCGCCCTATTCGGTGAATTGGATCGGCAGCGACGACCCCACGTTGATCAACGACGACCGCTTTGCCCCGGCCGGTGTACTCGCGCCCAAATCGAAGGCCGACTTTGCCTTTGTGCTGCATGCGCTGAGTTACCTCTCCAGCAAAGGTCGCGCTGCGATTGTCTGCTTCCCCGGCATCTTCTACCGGAGCGGCGCGGAGCAGAAGATTCGCAAGTACTTGATGAACAACAACTACGTGGAGAGCGTGATATCGCTGGCGCCCAACCTGTTCTACGGCACCACCATCGCCGTGAACATTCTGGTGCTGTCCAAACACAAGACCGACACCGCCACCCAGTTCATCGACGCCAGCGGCCTGCTCAAGAAGGGCACCAACAACAACCTGCTGCTGGACGAGCACATCAAGGAAATCATGGCGGTGTTCGACAGCAAGGCCAATGTCGAGCACTTCGCCAAAATGGTGCCGTTGGAGCAGGTGGCTGCCAACGACTACAACCTCTCGGTCAGCAGCTATGTGGAAGTCAAGGACAACCGCGAGGTGGTGGACATTGCCCAGCTCAATGCCGAGTTGAGAACCACGGTGGAACGAATAGACAAACTTCGCAAGGACATTGATGCCATCGTTGCGGAGGTTGAGGGCGAGGAAGTGGAGGCATGAGCGATGTGGGCCTTCTTGAAAATTTGCTCAATGGCGTCACCGTCGAATGGATAGCATTGCGGGAGCTGACCCTGCCCACATCAAATATCAAGTGGAAAGATACAGATCAATCCCATAAATACATTGACCTTACCTCCGTAAGTATCGAAACCAAGGCAATTTTAGAGACATCCGAAGTCACCAAGAGCACTGCGCCAAGCCGCGCTCAGAAGCTGGTCGAAAAAGATGACGTCCTATTCGCTACGACGCGACCGACTCAGCTCCGCTATTGCTTGATTGGTGACGACTATGCTGGTGCAGTCGCGAGCACGGGCTATTGTGTCTTGCGAGCAAAAACGTCGATAGTGCTGCCGAAGTGGATATTGCATTGGTTGGGTTCAAAAGGATTCAAGGAATACCTTGAGGAAAACCAGAGTGGCTCAGCGTACCCTGCCGTTTCTGACGCAAAGGTAAAGGACTTTAAGATTCCCGTCCCCTGCCCAGAAAACCCTCAAAAGTCGCTTGAAATCCAGAGCGAAATCGTTCGTATCCTGGACACCTTCTTCGAGCTGACCGCCGAGCTGACTGCCGAGCTGACCGCCGAGCTGACAGCCCGCAAGAAGCAATACAGCCACTACCGGGATCGGCTGCTGAGTTTTGAAGACGGAGACGTGGAGTGGAAGGCATTGGGCAAGATTGGCGAATTTATTCGCGGAAAGCGATTCACCAAGGCGGACTTTGTTGAGGATGGGATCCCCGCCATTCACTACGGAGAGATATACACCCGCTACGGGGTGTTTGCAGACCAAGTCTATTCGCGGGTTAGGCGCGATCTGGCGAATTCACTTCGCTATGCAAAACCTGGCGATGTCGTGATCGCGAGCGTGGGTGAAACTATTGAGGATGTTGGTAAGGCCGTTGCCTGGATTGGGTCTGAGCAGATTGCAATTCACGACGACAGCTACGCCTTTCGACATGACATGAATCCGAAGTTTGTTTCCTATTTCATGCAGACTGCGGGATTCATTAGCGATAAGGCGAAGCATGTATCGAGCGGAAAAGTTAACCGACTGCTGATCAATGGGATGCAGAAAGTGAGAATTCCCGTTCCATTTCCAAATGACCCTCAGATGTCACTTGCCGAACAAGGCCGTATTGTTAACATTCTTGACAAGTTCGACGCGCTCACCAACTCCATCACCGAAGGCCTGCCCCGAGAGATCGAGCTGCGCCAGAAGCAATACACCTACTACCGAGACCTGCTGTTGAGCTTTCCCAAGCCAGAAGAGGTAGAGGCCTGACATGGGCAAGATGCTCGCGGAGGTCGCTCAACAACTGCACGACGCCAACAAGAAGGTTCAGTTGATCTATGCCTTCAACGGTACAGGAAAAACGCGGCTGTCGCGGGCGTTCAAGCAGTTGATTGCACCCAAAGGTGAAGGCGACGAAGCGATGTCGTCGGCGTTGGCCGACAAGAAGGTGCTCTATTACAGCGCTTTTACCGAAGACCTTTTTTACTGGGACAACGACCTGGAATGGGATGCAGAGCCCAAGCTGAAGATCCAGGCCAATGCGTTCACAAAGTGGGTGCTGGAGGAACAAGGCCAGGACCAAAGCATCACCACGGCCTTTCAGCGCTACACCAGCGACAAGCTAACGCCACACTTCAGCGCGGACTTTTCCTCTGTCAGCTTCTCGTTTGAGCGCGGTAATGAGGCGCCTGAGCCCCATATCAAGATCTCCAAGGGCGAAGAAAGCAACTTCATCTGGAGTGTGTTCAATGCCTTGCTGGAGCAGGTGATCGCCGAGCTGAACATCCCCGAAGTCGCCGACCGCTCCACCGATGTCTTCAATAGGCTGACCTACGTCTTCGTGGATGACCCGGTGAGCTGGTAATCCCCCCATTTTTAGCAGTCGCCAAAAGTGGAGCTAAGCGGCAAGGGCCAATTTCTGCATCGGCGTGATGCCGCCGAGCGCCATGTTCGGGCGCTCATGGTTGTAAGTCCATAGCCAGCGGGTGGCTCTGTCCTGCACCTGCTCGATCGTGTCGAACAGGGAGCGGGCCAGCCAGCCGTAGCGCACCGTGCGGTTGTAGCGCTCGATGTAAGCGTTCTGTTGCGGCTTCCCCGGTTGGATATGCTCGATCCGGATGCCCTGCCGCTC
>NWQL01000002.1:383474-554732 GCA_002798175.1 Lysobacteraceae bacterium NML91-0213
CTTGAGCACGGCGATGATCTGGCTGTCTGTGAAGCGGGACTTCTTCATGGAACCTCCTCGGGAAAGGGTACGAGAAAATTCCACTTCTGGCGTCAGCTAACCCGTGGGGGGATTACCAGCTCACTGGATGAAAACCATTTGATCGAGCTGGCGGTCAACCTAGCTGCGCTGATCAAATCCAGCGAATCGCCTGATCTCAAGTTCATCATCAGCACGCACAGCCCGCTGTTCTACAACGTGCTGTTCAATGAGCTCAAGGCCAAGACCTGCTACATGCTTGAGCGTTTCGAAGACGGCACCTACGCGCTGACGGATAAGCACGGCGATTCCAACAAGAGCTTCTCGTACCACCTGCACCTGCTGCAGACCATCGAGCAAGCCATAGCCGACAGCAAGATCGAGCGGTTTCATTTCACCCTGCTGCGCAACCTCTACGAGAAAACCGCTGGCTTTTTGGGCTATCCGAGATGGTCTGAGCTTCTACCAGACGACAAGCAGCTGTACTACAGCCGCATTGTTAATTTCACCAGCCACAGCACACTGTCCAATGAGGCCGTTGCACAGCCATCGCCGGCCGAGAGCGCGACGGTCAAGTTGTTGCTGGACCACCTGAAGAACAGTCATGCCTTTTGGCGGCCGCAGAGCGCCTGAACAATGAACGATTACAAGGCGATTGCCGAGTCCAAGACCTTCATCGTCCTCGACCAGTACACCCGCGAGTGGAAGGTCTCTGAGAGCTACCAGAGTGAAAGTGATCTGGAGCGCGAGCTGATCCAGGATCTGGTCAATCAGGGCTATGAGTTCGCTTCGTCCATCAAGACCCCTGCCGACCTGGTGGCCAATGTGCGCGTGCAATTGCAGGCGCTTAACAACGTGCAGTTCGTGGATGTGGAATGGCAGCGCTTTGTGGAAAGCTGGCTGGACAAGCCCAGTGACGGGATCATCGAGAAGACCCGCAAGATTCACGACGACTACGTTCACGACTTTGTCTTTGACGACGGGCGCATCCAGAACATCTACCTGCTGGACAAGAAGATAATCTCCCGCAACAAGGTGCAGGTGATCAAGCAGTTCGAGCAGGCGGGCACGCACGCCAACCGCTATGACGTGACCATCTTGGTCAATGGCCTGCCTCTGGTGCAGGTGGAGCTCAAGAAGCGCGGCGTGGCGATTCGCGAGGCCTTCAACCAGGTACACCGCTACAGCAAGGAAAGCTTCAACGGCGAGCAGTCCTTGTTCAAGTACCTGCAGCTGTTCGTGATCTCCAACGGCACCGACAGCCGCTACTTCGCCAACACGACGCAGCGCAACAAGAACAGCTTCGACTTCACCATGAACTGGGCGAAGGCGGACAACACGCTGATCAAGGATCTGAAGGACTTTACGGCGACGTTCTTCCAGAAGCACACGCTGCTCAACGTGCTGCTGCACTATTCGGTGTTCGACGTCAGCAATACGCTGCTGGTGATGCGGCCCTACCAGATCGCGGCCACGGAACGAATCCTGTGGAAGATCAACAGCAGCCATCAGGGCAAGAACTGGAGCAACACCGAGAGTGGTGGCTTCATCTGGCACACCACGGGCTCAGGCAAGACGTTGACCAGCTTCAAGGCGGCGCGCTTGGCCACGGAGCTGGACTTCATCGACAAGGTATTCTTCGTGGTGGACCGCAAGGATCTGGACTACCAGACCATGAAGGAGTACCAGCGCTTCTCGCCGGACAGCGTGAATGGCTCAGACAGCACGGCTGGCCTGAAGCGCAATCTGGAGAAGGACGACAACAAGATCGTCGTCACCACCATCCAGAAGCTCAACAATCTGATGAAGAGCGAGGCGGACCTTCCCATCTACGGCAAACACGTGGTGTTCATCTTTGACGAGTGCCACCGCAGCCAGTTTGGCGAAGCCCAGAAGAACCTGAAGAAGAAGTTCAAGAAGTTCTGCCAGTTCGGCTTCACCGGCACGCCCATCTTTCCGGAGAACGCCTTGGGCGCCGAGACCACGGCCAGCGTGTTTGGCCGTGAGCTGCACTCGTACGTGATCACTGACGCCATTCGTGACGAAAAAGTGCTGAAGTTCAAGGTGGACTACAACGATGTGCGTCCGCAGTTCAAGGCCATCGAGACCGAAAAGGACGAAAAGAAGCTGAGTGCGGCCGAGAACAGGCAGGCCCTGCTGCACCCGGACCGTATCTGCCAGATCACCCAGTACATCCTGGCCCACTTCCGGCAGAAGACCCACCGCCTGCATGCGGGCAACAAGGGCTTCAACGCCATGTTTGCCGTCAGCAGTGTGGATGCCGCCAAGCTGTACTACGAGTGCTTCAGGGAGTTGCAGAAGGCCAGCGACAAGCCACTGAAGGTGGCGACCATCTTCTCGTTCGCGGCCAACGAGGAACAGGATGCGATTGGCGACATCCAGGACGAGAGCTTTGATGTGTCGGCCATGAACAGCAGCGCCAAGGAGTTCCTGGGCGCAGCCATCGCCGACTACAACGCGCTGTTCAAGACTAACTTCAGCGTGGACAGCAACGGCTTCCAGAATTACTACAGGGACCTGGCCAAACAGGTGAAGGCCAAGGAGATCGACCTGCTCATCGTGGTGGGCATGTTCCTGACTGGCTTTGACGCCCCCACACTCAACACGCTGTTTGTCGACAAGAACCTGCGCTTCCACGGGCTGATGCAGGCCTACTCGCGCACCAACCGCATCTTTGACGCCACCAAGACCTTCGGCAACATCGTCACCTTCCGCGACCTGGAGCAGGCGACGATCGACGCCATCACCCTGTTTGGTGACAAGAACACCAAGAACGTGGTGCTGGAGAAGAGCTACACGGAGTACATGGAAGGCTTCACCGATGCGGTAACTGGTGAAGCGCGTCGCGGCTTCAAGGATGTAGTGGAGGAACTGGAAGCACGTTTTCCTGACCCGGCAGCGATTGAGAAGGAGTCCGACAAGAAGGCCTTCGCCAAGCTGTTTGGCGAGTACCTGCGCGTCGAGAATATCCTGCAGAACTACGACGAGTTCGCCAGCCTGAAGGAGCTTCAGAGCATCGACCTGACGGATGCTGTTGCGGTGGAGGCCTTCAAGGCCAAGCACTACCTGAGCGATGAGGATCTGACAGCTCTGCAAGCCATTACGCTCCCCGCAGAGCGGAAAATCCAGGACTACCGATCCACCTACAACGACGTGCGCGACTGGCTGCGGCGGGAGAAGGCTGGGGCCGAGCAGGAAAAGTCGACCATCGACTGGGATGACGTGGTTTTTGAGGTAGATCTGCTGAAGTCGCAGGAAATCAACCTAGACTATATTCTGGAGCTGATTTTCGAGCACAACAAGAAGATCAAAAGCAAGTCGGAACTGGTCGACGAAATGCGGCGCGTGATACGTGCAAGCCTCGGGCAACGCGCAAAAGAGTCCCTGGTGGTTGACTTCATCAATCAGACCGACCTGGACATGATTGGCGACAAGGCAAACGTGATTGAGGCTTTCTACACTTTTGCCCGAGCAGAGCAACAGCGTGAAGCGCAGGAGTTGATCGTTGCCGAAAACCTCAACGTTGATGCCGCCATACGCTACATCACTGCCTCACTCAGGCGGGAGTTCGCCAGTGAAAACGGCACAGAGCTCAGTGCTCTATTGCCTAAAATGAGCCCCTTGAACCCGCAGTACCTTACAAAGAAGCAGAGCGTATTCCGGCAAATCGCCGCGTTTGTCGATAAGTTCAAAGGCGTGGGTGGGCACATCTGACTGTGACCAACCCCCGATAGCAGGGCCATTGGCACGTAGAGATTTCGGGGTAGAACCCCCGGCGGAACAGCGCCCCTCGGTCGGGCCTGAGGTATCGAGCCAAGCCTGCAGGGCGACAGCGACTGGGCCCAACAGCGGTTTGTCCGGACTGCGGTGACCGCTCCATCGACGAGCATTAATGGCGTCGCCCTTCAGTCTTCAAGCAGTCGAGCAGCTGGATTTGCGGTAGCTCCGCCTGTTTGAAAATACCCCACTACACTAGACACCGACCGGTGCTCGGTGAGCTGTATGATCGCCGGCAGCGCCACCCCTTGGCGGCTGGCCTCGGTCACGAAGCCCGACCGCAGGCTATGCCCGCCAAAATCCCCCTCAAGCCCCGCTAGGCGCGCCCGCCGCTGCACGATCTCGCCCACGGCGGCCGCTGAGAGGGCAGGGCCGACCCGTTTCTTCCAGAGCCGCCGGAAGATTGCCCCTTCGGTGATTCCAGACGTCTTAAGCCAGTCTTCAAGCGCCAGCGCGGCCCGATCGAGCACCGGCTTCTCCGGGCTCGAGCTTGCGGTGACGCCGGCCTGCTGGGTCTTGCTGTGCTCCAGGCGGTAGATGTAGCCCGCCTCGCCGATCCTGCGCAGGTCGCGCAGGTCGGCGGCGGCGATCTCACTGCGCCGGCGCCCACCGCTAGCAAATCCAAAGCAGAGTAGGGCACGATCCCGAATGCCTTCCAGGCTGCCATCGCAGGTCGTCAGCATGGCTTCCAGCTCGAGCAGCGTGATGGCGGTCTTCTTGCGCGGGCGCTCGCCACGTTTGACTGCGGCCCGGGCGGCGCGACTGAGCACGGTGCGGATCGCCGGTTGCTCGCACGGGTTGACCAGCTGCTTGAGCCGGTGCGCGGTCGACAGCACGGCGACCCGATGCCGCACGGTGCTCAGCGTCCAAGGGCCGAGTTTGGCTTTCAGGCCGGCCGCCACCAACGCCTGGTCAATCGCCGGCGGCAGCTCCCAAGCCAGCTCGCCGTCGGCGCTACGGCGTGTGACATGGTCGACCACGAACTGCAGCACGATCGCCTCGGGCACCGGCAAGGCCAGCTCGATGCCGTAGCGCGCCGCGTGCCAGCCGGCCCAGTAGCGCAGCGCGCTCGCGTAGCTGCGGGTGGTGTTGGCGGCGGCCGCCTCGGCCAGCAGTTCGCGCACCGCGTCGGCGGCTTGCTGCGCCAGCTGTTCCGGCAGCACCAGTTGGTGGACACCCTGGACGAGGCCCGTACTGGGGGAATTATCTATCATAGTATGTACTGTACACTACGAATAGGTTCATATAGCCACGATAATCATCACTTATCGCGAGTACGTTAAGCGAGGGGCAGGGCGCCCGCGTAGGAGACCGAGATGGGGTTCAGCCGACATACGTGTAAAAATCGCTCACAAGATCCGTTTTTATCCATTGAATCAGCTGGTTAGAGAATATTTTCTGGCGCCAAGACTATGCCGCCAACGCCAGTTCGATCTCATACGGTTCCGGAATCGCCTCTACATCGATCAGGTAGTCGCCGAACCGCTTCACGTGGCTGGTCACGTACGGGCTGAGCGAAGCCACGTCCTCCCGGGTGATCTTCCACCCCTGTCGTATCAGCGACTTCATGATCCGGGTCTGCTCGACCACGTTGTAGAAGATGACAGCATTGGAGACCAGATCGTTGTATTTGACGGCCTTCTCCTGCTCGACAGGGTCGTTGTCGGCAATCACCCCTTCCCCGCCGAAGAAGAAATACTTCGCGAAGCCGTTGTAGGCCTCCACCTTGTTGGTCGAGGCGGTGATCTGCTCGCGCAGCTCGCGGTTGGAGATGTACTGCAACAGGAACAAGGTGCGCACGGCCGCACCGAGCGCCTTGAAGGCCTGGTACAGACGGTTCTTGCGGCTGTAGTTGCCCAGTTTGCGCAGCAGCGTCGAGGCCGCGATCTTGCCGGTCTTGATCGAGAGCACGACCTGCATCAGGTCCTTCCAGTGGGTCTCGATCAGGTCCCAGTCGACCGTGTCGCGGAACAACGGCTCGATGTGCTCGTAGCGGATGTCCTCGTCCGGGCGGAAGAACTTGTACTCGCGCCAGTTGCGGATGCGCGGCATCAGCTGGATGCCCAGCAGGTGCGAGAGCCCGAACACCGGCAGCGACTGCCCCTGCGTGTCGGCATGGACGGTGTCGGGCTGGATGTCGGAGGTGTTCTTCAGTAGGCCGTCGATGATGTAGACCGCCTCCCAGACGCCGCACGGGATGAAGTGGCTGAACAACGCCACGTAGGTGTCGGAGACGTGGTGGTAAGCGATGCCGCCGTAACCGCCATAGCGGATGTGGTACGACGCCAGCAAGTTCTGGTCGTAGAGGTCGTACTTGGTGCCGTCGGCGGCGGCGCTCTTGCCGTCGCCCCAGAATTTGGGGAGCTGCAGGCCAGCGTAGCTGTTGATGATGTCGCGGCAGGCCGCCGCCAGCTTGTTGGCGTCCACGTGCCGGCGGTTGACGAACGACAGCATGTGTGCCGAGACGGCGCCGCGCAGGTGCCGGGCGGCCTGGGCCGGCCCGAGGTTGCAGCCGTAGGTGAAGGCGGTGAGGACGTAGCGTTCGGTTGGCTGTTCGATCTTGGTGTCCGAGCCGGACAACGGCCCGAAGTGTCGGGTCCAGCGTGTCCAGTGAGCCACGTCGCACAGGATTTCGATGACGCTGCGTTCGCGCAGGCGGTCGAGAATCGCGGTCTCCAGGGCACGGGCGCCGCTGCTCATCTCCTTGGCCTTGCTGCGCTTGAGCACAGGGATACCGTCCTCGCCGATGACGACCTGGCCGTTCTCCAGATAGCCCTGATCGGTCAGCTCGGCGACCTGCATCAGGCGTGATTGCAGCGCATTGACGAAGCCCACGGCCGTTGCCGGCAGGCCGACCTGGCCGCAGTAGTCCTCCAGCATGGGCTCGCATTGCTCCCACGGCAGCAACTGCTCGCGGTAGTCGGCGTAGGTTTCCGATCCGCGCACGGCCACGTCGCCCGATTTCAGTTCGTTGGCCAGCGACGAGAACACGCAGACCTCGAACAGGCGCCGGTGGATGCGCTCCTCGCCCTGTTCGGTGCGATGGACGATGCTCTTGCGCCAGAGTTGGGTAGTGAACGCCAGATCGACCGGTTCATCCAGCCAATCGCCGCGGGCCCGTTCCTGCGTCAGGATCAGCTCGATCGCATCGATGAGCGAGCGATCCTCCGTGGTCGAGGCCAGATCCAGCATGCGCACCATCCGCAGGATGGTGGCACGATGGCTCTTGTAGAACGGCCACAGCAGCGGCAAATGGTTGTCACCACTGTGCGCCGCGATGGCATTGCAGTCGGCCTGGAGGGTCTGCACGCCGCCGTGGGCGTTGACCAGGCGCCGGATTTCCCGGCCCGCCTCAGTGTCGCCGGGATGATGGTCAAGGACGCGAACCACGTCCGACATCGTCGCCACGATCGCTTCGGTCTTCTCGCGGTAGCGTGCCCGCAACCGCTCAAGCTCCTCGCGGCCGCGATTGTGGATATTGCCCATGCGTTTGATGAACATCTCCGCGAGATCGTCACGGGTCTGGACGCGGGCCCGGTGGATCAGGCACACCAGTACGGCGTAGCGCTTGGCGGGACGAAACTTGCGCAACTCGGAGGCATCCAGCGCCCGTGCCTCTGCGGCGAAGTGTCTGCGCTTGATTTCCGGAATGCCAGCGAGGTGCAACTCGCTGCCGACCAACTCGCCCAGTTCGGCGATGTGGTCGATCAGTTCCTGGAAGTGCTGCAGCGAAGCGCGCTTGGGCAGGCGCTTGATCGCGTGCAGCGGGCTCTTCTTGCGCCCCTCTTCGACCTGCAGGAGACCTTCAAGGCGCTGCTTTTCGTCGACGGTCAGCCGCGCTTCGATCTGGGCGAAATAGCGACCGTTGACCAGCGTGCGAATGCGCCGCGTCAAGCGGTCTAGGGTGGAAAACGCCGGCAGCTCGACGCGATCGCGCACGAGCTGTTCGATAGCCACGTTGATGAGGTCCGCCGGGTTGTCCATGACTGCGGCGGCTTCGTATACCGCCCGTGCCGCGATCTTCAGGCCGCCATCGCTGTAAGCCCGGACTTGCAGGAACTGGCGGATCCGGCGGTAATAGCGATAGCGCGAGGCGTTGGCGAGGACCGCCGGCTTGACCTGCACCCTCAGTTTCAGCGCGCCGCGGATATGGCGGACCACTGCCGGCGGCACTTCGTCCAACGCAGGGAAATATCCCAGCCGTTGGAAGGTCTTGATCAGGATCGCCAATGTCAGGCGGTGCGCGGGCTGCCGGGTACTCTCGGCAACAAAGGCCAGTTCGGCGTCGGTCGGCGTGTAGGCCGCAACCAGTTCGCGTACGACGGGGTTGCGCTTGAATTGCGGGTATGCGGTCCGTTCAATCGACGCCATTCGGTATCCTCAGGTAGGCCCAAGCAGCGTTGGCGTTCCCGGCAAGCTCGCTTCGATCCGCTGGCGGGCGAACGGATCGCCGCCATCGATGTAGCGCATCGCCGAGTGCACATCGCGCCAGCCGACGTATTCCATCAATGCCTTCACGTCCCAGCCGTTGGCATTGGCCCAGCCGGCGAAGCCGCGGCGCAACGAGTGGCTGCTGTACTCGTCGGCATCAGGCAGCCCAGCGCACGTCAGCAACCGGCGCAGCAGCGGAATCAGGCTGTTGGGGTGTAGCGCCTCGTCCGCAACGTGGCCCCAGCGATCAACAGCACGGAACAGTGGCCCCTCGGTCAGCCCGGCGGCGTCGATCCACTCCCACGTGGTCGTCACGGGGCACAGCCGCGACAGCGCCGGCACCTTGTACGTGTTGCCCTGTGCCTGCCGGTCGCCCTTGCTGCGCGGGAGAAAACAGGTCATCCCCTCACCGGTGACCAGGCGCAGGTGCTCGACCTGCACCCGGATCAACTCGTCGCCACGGAAGCCGCGCCAGAAGCCCAGAAGGATCAGCGAGCGATCGCGGCGATGACGCAGTTCGTCCGCATGATCGCCGCGCTCGCGTGCGGCGGCGATCGCGGCGCCAAGCCAATCGTCTACCTGTGCCAGTCGGGTCAGTTGCAGCGGCTCGGCCTGCTTTTCTACCGACGGATGCAGGGTCTGTATGCCTTTGAGCACCTTGCGCACCAGCGGAGCCCGGGTCGGATCGACAAAGCCGTGTTCGTGGTGCCAGCCTGCCAGGGCCGCAAGCCGGTGCCGAAGCGTGTTGGTGGAAAGTTCGCCCGCGTGATCAGCCAGATAGCGGGCCACGCTGTCCGGCGTGGCCGGCAGGTGCCCGCCCCATTCGACCTCGAAATGTCGCAGTGCCGAAGCATAGCTGCGCTGCGTGTTTTCGCGGTTGGCGGCCTCCAGATAGCGCTCCACTGTCATCTGCGACCTCCGCCGACGGCACGCGCGATTGCCTTGCTTAATTTTGACGTAGTAATTACATCATTCATGTAGGATACTCTACCAATGAATTGGCTCATCATGGTTCTTTCCTTGCCCACCGAGAATGCCACGGTGCGCCAGCGGGCTTGGCGCTCGCTCAAGGCGGCGGGTGCTGCGGCCCTGCGGGACGGTGTTTACGTGCTGCCAGCGGCGGCGGAGCACCGTGCCGTGCTCGAAGCGGTGGCGGTCGATGTGACCGGGGGTGGCGGTGCTACCCATCTGCTGACCGCCCAGGCCACCGACGAGGCGCCCTACGTAGCCCTGTTCGACCGCAGCCGGGACTACACCGAGCTGCTGGCCGATGCCACGCGGCTTCGTGAAAGCCTTCCCGACACTACGCCGTCAGAGGCGTTGAAGCACTCGCGCAAGTTGCGCAGGACCTTCGAGTCGATCACTGCGATCGACTTCTTCCCGGGCGAAGCGCGGCGGCAGGTCGAGGACACGCTGGCCGAGCTGGAAATGGCCTGTGCCCGCCTGCAGGCGCCAGACGAGCCGCGCTTTGTGGCCGGTACGATCCAGCGGCTGCGCACCGCCGATTACCAAGGCCGCCTGTGGGCCACGCGGCGACGTCCGTGGGTGGATCGGCTGGCCAGCGCTTGGTTGATCCGCCGCTTCATCGATCCCGAGGCCCGCATTCTGTGGCTCACCCACCCGGCTGACTGTCCGCCGGAGGCGTTGGGCTTCGACTTCGACGGCGCCACCTTCAGCCACGTCGCCCACCGCGTCACCTTCGAGGTGCTCGCCGCCAGCTTCGGCCTGGAACAAGGCCCGATCGCACGCGTGGGCCTGCTGGTGCATTACCTCGACGTGGGCGGCGCACCGCCGCCGGAAGCGTCGGGCGTGGAAAGCGTTCTGGCGGGATTGCGCGACACCGTGGCCGATGACGACCAGTTGCTGGAACGCGCCTGCGCCGTGTTCGACGGGCTGCTGGCCAGTTTCCGCAGCAACGGGAGCACCGCGTGAATCGCCTCCCACTCAATCGAAGCGCGCTCGCGATGCAGCAATGCGCGCACTGCATGGGCCGCACCTTTCTCCTCAAGCTCCGGTGATCACCGAGATGACCATGACTTCACCAATCGACACGCAACGCCGCCACGTTCTGAGCCTGGCCGCTGCGGCCCCCCTCGCGCTGGGAGCCGCCAAGGCCGCCCATGCCGTTCCGACTTCGGAGACCACCGCCATGTCCACCTCCACACTTGCACCCGTCAGCACCCCCACGCTCAAGCCGCTGCCGTTCGACCCGTCCAAACTGAAAGGATTGTCCGAACGCCTGATCCGCTCGCATTGGGAGAACAACTACGGCGGCTCGGTCAAGGCGCTGGCCGTGACGAAGAAGCACCTTGCCGAGGCGCTCGCCGCACCGGACATGCCGCCGTACCTCTACAACGAACTCAAGCGGGAGCACCTGCTGCGCACCGGCTCGGTGGTGCTGCACGAGTACTACTTCGACAACCTGGGCGGCAGCGGCCAGGCCGATGCCGGCAGTCGCAAGGCCCTGGCCGAAGCCTTCGGCAGCTTCGATGCATGGGAAACCGAATTCCGCCGGATGGGCACCGGGCTGGGCGGCGGCTCGGGCTGGGTGGTACTCGGCTTCAACACCCACACCCGCCAGCTCGAGAACTACTGGATGGCCGATCACGCTCACGGCCCGGCGGCCACGCTGCCCATCCTGGTGATGGACATGTACGAGCACTCCTACCAGATGGACTACGGCGCCGCGGCCGCCAAGTACGTGGATGCGTTCTTCCAGAACATCCAATGGGACACCGTGGCGCAGCGACTGGAGGCTTGCTGCAGGCCTTCCGCTGCCTGACCCCAAGTTCGCCCGTCAGATTGAGACGCTGTCGTCGCGAGCGCAAGTGCCCCTTCATCTTTTTTGTCGATGTAAATGTAAGGAGTAGTCATGAACGCCATCGCTCATCGTGCCCTGCGGGCCCTCACGCTGTCGCTGCTTTGGGGCTGGGCCAGCGTTCACGCGGCCGAGATCGACTCCGCCCGGATTGGCGAGGCCAGCGGCGCAGTCGCGAAGGTGCAACCGGACGGGGTGGTTCGCATCGGGTGGAGCCGCGACGACGTGGCGGTGACCGTGGACGGCATGCGGCTGCCGCCGCCCGCAGGGCTCGGCTCGTGGGCCGCGTTCATGCCGGCGGACGAGAACGCGATGCTGATGGGTGACACCGTCGTCTTCGAGGATGAGGTCGATGCGGCGATGGACGCAGCGTTCAAGGCCGGCCTCGATGTGACCGGGCTCCACAACCATTTCTTCTTCGATTCTCCGAAGGTGTACTTCATGCACATCGGCGGTCACGGCGATCCGGTGCGATTGGCCGGCAGCGTCAAAGAGGTGTGGGACGCCATCAAGGCCGTGCGCGCGCAGCGCCCGCAGCCGGCCACTGGCTTCGGCGGTCCCGTGCCCACACCGGGAAAGATTGATGCCGCTGCCATCTCCAAGGCCATCGGGCATCCACCGGAAATCACTGGCGACGTGGTGAAGGTGACGATCGGCCGGGAGGGACGCATGCACGGCCGGCCGGTAGGCGGATCGATGGGCCTGACGACCTGGGCGGCCTTCACCGGGTCGGATCGGCTTGCTGCCGTCACCGGCGACGTGATCATGACCGCCGACGAAGTCCAGCCGGTGCTGCGTGCACTGCGCCAGGCAGACTTCCACGTCGTGGCGCTGCACAACCACATGGTGGGCGAGCAGCCGGCGTTCTATTTCGTCCACTTCTGGGGCAAGGGGCCTGCGGCCGGGCTGGCCCAAGGGTTTCGCCGTGTGCTGGATGCCCAAAGTGCCCAAGTCAAATCCGCGGCGCGGTGATCCGATGCACGACCTGACGCAAACAACGACCACGGGAGCCCCATGAGCACAGTCACCAACCCTGTGGCCGCGAGCGAGACCAACGACGCGCCCACCTACGTGGTACCGCAAGAACCGTGGCTGCGGCTGTTCCTGCGGTTCCTACGCTTCGGCGCATTAGCCTGGGGTGGCCCGGTCGCCCAGATCGGCATGATCCGGCATGAATTGGTGGAGCAAGAGCGCTGGATCAGCAGCGCCCAGTTCAACCGGGTGCTGGCCGTCTATCAGATCCTGCCGGGCCCAGAGGCGCACGAGTTGTGCGTGTATTTCGGGATGCTGTCGCGCGGCCGCTGGGGCGGTGTGCTGGCGGGCTTGGGCTTCATGCTCCCGGGGTTCGTGCTGATGTTCGCGCTATCGTGGGCGTACGTGCGCTTCGGGTTGAAGGCCGACGGCGTGCTGGCCATCTTCGCGGCGGTCCAGGTGGCGGTGGCGGCGCTGATCGTGCGCGCCGTGTTTCGCATCGGCGGCCACGTCGTCACCGATCGCTGGCTCTGGGCGATCGCGATCCTGGCGACAGGTGCGCAGTTGGCCGGTGTGCACTTCGCGCTGATCCTCGCTGTGGGCGGGATCATCTACCTGATGGCACGCCACCGCCTCGGCATCGCCGCGCTGGGCGTGATCGGAGTGGCGGCCGCCGGGACCGTCGTGTTCGCAGTGCGCAACGGCGGCCTGGCCGGACTAGACGCGCTGAGTCATGTGGGCGCAGAGAGCACCGCCGTCGTGCAGGCGACGGTACCGCTGCTGCTGCTGTTCTGGTCCGGGTTGAAGGCCGGCCTGTTGACGTTCGGTGGCGCCTATACCGTCATTCCATTCCTGCAGCGCGATGCCGTAACCCAGGGCGCGTGGATGAGCAATGCGCAGTTCCTTGACGGCCTGGCTTTGTCGGGATTGCTGCCGGCGCCGCTGATCATCTTTTCGACCTTCGTGGGCTACCTCGGCGGCGGGCCGTGGGGCGCAGTGGTGATGACCGTGGGCATCTTCCTGCCGGCCTTCGCCTTCACGCTTTTGGGTCACGATGCCTTGGAACGCATAGTGCATCAGCCACGCGTGCGGCTTTTTTTGGAGGGCGTGACCGCAGGCGTGGTCGGCCTGATTGCGGGAACGACGCTGGCCCTTCTGCGCGTAAGCCTGACGGGCCTGGAGGCTCTGATCCTATTTGCGATCGTCCTGAGCATCTTATTCGCCAGCAAGGCGCGGCTGGTGATTCCGGCGGTGATTGCAGGCGCCGCACTGTGGGGCTGGGTGTCGCAGGCACTTGGCCACTGAACCGGTTGCGTTGGGCGACGAAACAGCGCCTGGTCATCATCACGCCGGCGACTGCCGGAACCGAGGTATATCCGCACACGCACTTTCTGGAGAAGCTGCAATGAAAATTGACCAAAAGCCTACGTTTCTGCTCCTCGCACTTGTTCTGCTCGTGTCCACTCCGGAGGTCCGCTCCAGCAGTTTGCAGGATGAAGGAACGGTGTCGCGGCCAGCGAATTCAGCTCCTACGACGTGCATTGAACTGGCCGCCTGGGGCGATGCAGCCGACTTCAGTTCGCGCGGAGTCGGCATGCTGAAGCAACGTTGCGACCTGGAAGATATCCGAGCTAAGTTCGCCGACTTGGACTCCAACCGCGATGGGTACCTCAGGCCGGAGGAATTGCCTATGGAACACTCGCTGAGCCAGCACTTCGCAGGCGTGGATTTCAATGGTGACGAGCGGCTCTCGCTGGCGGAAGTCGCGGAGCACGACGCAGAGACGAATCCAGTCGAGTGAGTGCGGTGCTGTAAGCGGTGGACGCCCCTTCGTGAAAAGCTCTCACGTGAAGTAACGCACGGAGCCGCGGCGTCGCGAATTGGCGTTGCGAACGCGCATGTCGGTGATCTGGAATCAGCGCCGGCGCAGGTTGCTTCGGACGCGAAGACCGCTGTCACAATCAAGTACGTACGCTAACGTCGAGATCGCCATGTCGCAACGAAAAGGCCCATCGAACTTGGGATCGCGCGTCAAGCTGTCGATCCTTCCGGCCGGGCGCGGTGACCATCATCCCGCATGTTGCATGATGAGCCGGGACATCCATGCACGCCGAACTCCGCAAATGTGGGAAGAGGCAGTCGCTTCACTCCAAAGGAGGCGGTGAATGAAGGTGATCGTCGCGTCTGGATGGCTCATGGCCTCCATGCTTCCCGGCATCGTCCTTGCCGAGGACGCAGGTTGGCGTACTGTCCAAGGCAAGGATCTGCAGTCACTTTTCTCCGATCATGAGCTTAGCGACGGCGTGCATTACACCAATCAGTTCCGTCGCGACGGATCGGTCATCGGCGTGGATATGGGCGAAAGGTTCAATGGCACATGGAAGGTCAAGGGCCCTTGCCTGTGCTACGCATGGGTACGTCCCGCCGGCCAGAACGAGTGCTTCGGAGTCAAGCGACGAGGCAACGAAGTCCGGATGTTCCAGAACGGCATTGAAATCTTTTCGGGCACTGTGACACGCATTCGTTCCCCACTGTGAAGATCAACAGGCGCGAAAGAGGATGGCCGCGTGGCGACTTCAAGAGGGTTCGACTGCAGGAAGTTCATGCACTGAACGCAACTGGCGCGCGACATAGCGAAGATACCACCCGTGACGGTTTCGGGTTCGAGCAATGCCGCAATCGGCGCAAAAGCCATGGCCTATCCGCGGGGTCATCGCCATTCCGCTTAGTCCGAGCCAACCCTGGTAGCCCCTGTGCGGGGCCCACGAGACGATAACCGCGCCGGAGAAGTAGGGCGCCTTCCATGCGAACCCGCCGTCTCCTAAAGCCGCAATGCCGTCCAACTGCAGGCGAGGGGAAACGCGTGTGCGTTCTCTCGGGCCGCTTGAGGTCCCACGCTCTCGCGCCATGTGCAGCCGCACCTCGAAATCGGTATTTCGTACCGAATTTCCCTCCGTCCCACTCGAATAAAATGATCAGGCGGGATAATTCAACATTATCCCGTGTGTTCTTTAGACCAAAATATGGATTTATCCATGGCTTGATTGTTATGTAATTACGTGGTACGTAATACATTACGAAATCGTCCGAGGAGGCAGCCATGGCCCGTGGCGGGTTGTACAAGAGTGATGTGCAGAAGGCCCGCGACGCCCTGCGGGCGCAGGGCAAGCACCCGTCGGTGGATGCAGTGCGGGTGGCGCTGGGCAACACCGGCTCCAAGACCACCATCCACCGCTACCTGAAGGAACTGGAGGAGGAAGAAGGGCAAGGATTGGGCGCCAAGGTCGCGGTCAGCGAAGCCCTGCAGGACTTGGTCGGCCGGCTCGCGGCCCGACTGCACGAGGAGGCCGAGGCGATCGTTGCCGAAGCAAAGCAGCGCTTTGCCGCGCAGTTGCAGGAGCGCAGCGATGCGCTGGAACAAGCTCGACAGGAAGCGCTCGCCTTGAGCAACCAGTTGCAGCGAACCGAGGCCGCGTTGCATGAGGAACGGACCGCCCACGCTTCGGCGCAGCAGTCCCTGGCGGAGCGGGTGACGGAAATCGCCCAGCTCAGCGAGCGCATCGCCGGCCTGGCCGCCCGTGTGGCCGAGCATGAAGCCCATGCGAAATCGCTGGAAGAGAAGCATGCCCACGCCCGGGAAGCGCTGGAGCATTACCGGACCTCGGTGAAAGAGCAGCGCGAGCAGGAACAGCGCCGCCACGAGCACCAGGTACAGGAGCTGCAGGTGGCGCTACGCCAGGCCAATGAGGCCCTGACGGCCAAGAACCACGAACTGCTGCAGCTCAATCGCGACAACAGCCAGTGGCTAGAGCGCCACGGGCGCCTAGAGCGGGAACTCGCCGAAGCCCGTCGCGGCATCGAGGCCCAGCAAAAGGAGCTGGATGCCTTGCGGCTGACGGCCGCCGAGCATCAAGCGTTGCAGGGGCGGTGGGCTGAAGACGCACAAGCGCTGGAGAAAGCGCGGACCGAACTGACCAGCGCTTGCGCCGAAGCGATCAAGGAACGGGAACGTCGCGAGCAGGCCGAAGCCGATGCCTTGCGCGCCGGCGTGCGCCTGGAAACATTGGAGCAGCTATTGGCGCAGCTGAAACCCGATCAGGCTGCGGTGGTCGATATGGCATCAGGTGGAAAGGGCCGTGGCCGTAGATAGGTCAAATCGAAGCACCGTTTTTATCCGCCAACCCTATGATTTACAAAAATAAATCAGATTCTGTGAGTCATTTTTACACGTATGTCGGCTGAACCCCGAGATGGCACGTGGAATCACCGAGGTAGACGTCCACACCGCTGCTGACGCGCTCGTGGCTGCCGGCGAGCGACCGACCGTCGAGCGCATCCGGGGCCACCTGGGTACCGGATCCCCGAATACAGTGGTCCGTTGGCTGGAGACCTGGTGGCAAGGGCTGGCAGCGCGCCTGCAACACCATCAAACGCGCCTGGAGGTGCCGGGGGCGCCTGAACCCGTCGCCGAACTGGCTGGAAAGTGGTGGCAAGCGGCACTTGAGCACGCCAATGCACTGGCCAGCGAGGCTTTAGTCATCGAGCGGGAAGAGGTCGAAGCCAGCCGCGAAGCTCTGCGTCGCGATCGTGAGGATTTCGAGCAGGAAGCCGTGCTACTACGGCAGCAGCAGGCGTCCGCTCTTCATGCTCGGGACCTGGCATCCGTACGAACTGGTGAACTGGAGCGACTCGTTCGTCAGTTGGAGGAACAAGTTGGGGCGCTGGGCGCTCAATGCGAGGCCACCAAGGCTCGGGAAGAAGCTTCGGAACGCCGGTGCAGCGAGCTGGAAAGGCAACTTCAGGCCTTTCAGCAAGAAGCCGCATCTGAGCGCGAGGCAATGGCCCAGCACGTGCGGGCCGCGGAAGACCGCGCCCATGCAGAGGTGGATCGTGCTCGACAGGAGACGCGGGACCTGAAACAGCAGCTGATGTCGTTCAGGAAGGAGCGCGCCGCCGACGAGAAGGCTGACCACAAGCGGATGGAAGAAGTCCGGCTCGAAGCCAGTGAAGCACTTCGGGAGGCCGCCATCCAGCGGGCAAGAGCGGAGGCTCTCGAAGGACAACTGACGCAGCTGCGCGACTTGCCCGCGGCGCTGGAATCGGTGCTGCAGCAGGCCAAGGCACGGCCTCGGAAGGTGGCCAAGCGGAGCACTCCGGCCGTCAAACGGAAGAGTGATGAGGCTAAAAAAAGGAAGACCCCTGCTGTCCCTTGACTACGGGCCTTTGTGCACGCCACATAGAGACTCGCCTTTGCCACTGCCCGTTGGCCATCTCGAAATGATCAGTGAGACTGACCTTGAGGAGCTTCTGGAGCGTGCTCGTGGAAATCCTGAAGTAGATCAGGAGTTCTTCGAGCGCCTACTTGGGGCGCGGGTGTACGCCCACGCTCCCATCTCGGATGACTCGGCGAAGCTTCGGTTGATCCAATTCAAGCATCCGGATGGCTTCGACGCGCTGCCGTTCTTCACATCCCGGTCGAAGGCTGCGGTGGCCGCTGGCAGATCAGCACGAATCGTGACTTTTACTGGCCGTGAGCTGCTCGAGGCGACGCGCGGGGCTACGTTGATGCTCAACCCGAATGATGGCGGGGCCGTGCTGTACCCGGAGGAAGTCGACTCCTTGCTGATCACCGGAACGATTGCTCCGTTGAATAAGGACTCAGCAAGCAACGCACCTGCTTGGTTTGGTGCACCGGATTGGCAGCCTTCCTGGTTGATTCCCGTGCTCAGGCGCACCCTGGCACGACAGAGCTCCGTAGAAGAAGCTTATGTGATCCAAACCGCCCCTGAGGCCGATAAGAATGCGATCTCGTTGCTGGTCGTGCTGGGCGTTGGACCTGGCAGCGCAGAGCGGGCAGTTCGGGCGTGCCTGACATCGATGCACCCCGAGATCCAACGCTCGCCGCCGGATATCGCGATTGATCTAACTGTGTTTGACCCGGCCCAAGGTGTCCCAGAATTCGTTGCTGGCTGCGGCGTAGAGCCGTTCTACCGGCGGGCAGCCTAGAACGCCAAGAGAGAGGGTTTACCCCCATACTTCCGCGCCGATGGGTGGAAATCAACTGCCGCCACCAGCGCTAGGTCAATTTAAGCTGCAGAGTAAAATCACTTGGCAGTTCAATGCGATGCGAAGGGATTAGGCCAATTTGAGCTGCGGAAATAGGTCCAATACAGCTGGCTGACCAGAAGCGGAAGAAGAGCCCGGCAAATCAGACGGTTGCGGCACAGGCCACCCCAGCGGCCTGACAACTAACATAATCGACATTATGCGAAGTATAGGGCGAAGCGACCAGAGCCCCTGCGGCGCCCGCGCGGCAGTCAATCGCCGCCGCTTGCAGCTCCGCTCGCCTGCGCGAACTCCGGAAATGTCTCCGCGATCGAGTCTTCATCGGGAAGGATGTAGAACACTCCGCCCCGTTCGAACGTCGGGCGGACGACCTGCTCATAGAACCCGGGTGCGACATTGATGCAGCCGTGGGTCACCCGGTTGTCGTCCGGCGACGGCGACGCAAGGCGTTCGGCGCGTCGCTCGGCCGGGGCGCCGGTCGCCGTGGGATGGATGGAAACCGCGGACTCGTAGTCGACCCACAGCACGCGTCCTGCGTCGATCGACGGGCCGTAGCCGCCAACGAATCGGCCTGCCGGTGTCGTGCGATCGCGGCCCGGGATCTCTTTCAGCGCAAGGCCGGCAATGCCGGGCGCCGTGTGGTCGCCCACCGCGGAGCCGAAGAGCCCCGGTGCCGCGCCCTGAAGCCGACCGTCGCCGTTGAACACGAAGACCTGCGCGGCGGCCTTGTCGATGACGGCAAACGGGTAACCCTGGCTGTCCTGGACTGCGACCACCCACCCCGCGAGCTCGATTACCGTGTCGGACACATCCTGGCCCGGTGGAAGCTGGTCGGCGCCGGTGACCGGCTGGACGGTGGCGTCCCCGGCGCTGGCGATTCCGGAGCCCGCGAGTGCGAGAGCAAGTACCACGGCGCGCGTTGCGATGTGCATGGAAGTACGGATGGGTCGATCCTTGAAGCGAAAATTGGCCCGGTCACGCAAACCCGGCGGCCATCGGGCCACCGGGTTGGACATCAGGTCAGGACCCGGGTGAATCGGGCAAGCACCCGGGGGGGGCGATCAGCCGCGCGGGACGCGGCGCGGGGAGGATTCGAGCTGCTGGACGCGGCCCTCGATCTGGTCCAGGCGCCGGTTGGCCTGCTGGGCGGACTGGTTCGCGGATTCGGCGCTCTGCGCGGCGTTCTGTACCCGCGTGTCGAGCTGGTCGAGGCGCGAGTTGATGCCTGCGAACTCGTCGTCGTAGGTCGCGCAGGCGCCGAGGCTCAGGGCGACGGCGACGGCCATGCCCAGCTTGCGGGCAGTCGGCAGATAGTTGGTGGTCGGGGTCATTCCACTCTCCTTCTACAGGGATGTCGGGCCACGGATCGCTGGCGGATGGACGGGGGATGCCAGGAACGTGAATGGTGTCGGCGAAAAACGCTGCCTTCGACCAGCCCATGGTTGTTGCGGCGGGACGTTTAGCACTCCATGTGTGAAGCATTTATAAGGAATGCAGGATCACGCCGCTGCGGGTCGTGATTTCGCGTTGCCGGTCACGCTATCCCCTGCCCCATGCCGCCCGGTTCCACCCCGGCGATGAGCTGCCCCGTGGCGTGTCATCGCCGGTGGTTGCATGCCCTGCTGACCTCGGTCGCCCAGAACGAGATCTGCTCGTAGGTCCTGCGATTGCCGAGCTGCCGCATGGCCTGGTCCCGCTGCGCCTTCATGTGTTCGCAGTTGCCGCCGCGCGCGCCTGATCGGCCGACGGCCCCGCGCTCACGCACGGCGGCATTGCGCTGCACCCGGGTGCGTGCCTGTCTCTGTTCGCGCTGGATCTGCTGCTGCCGCTGCGGCGTGATCGCATACGGCTGCCCGCCGTAGCTGTTCGTCTGCTGTTGTCCGGCTGCGCACGGCGCGGACTGGAACACCGTGCCTTCGGCGCCGGTGCATCTGTGGATCGTCTGTGCGACTGCAGGTGCCGCGACCAGCAGCAGCCATGCCGCGAGAATTCCCTTGCCCATCCCTGTGCCCTGCTCCATGCCCCGTCCGGAGTGTAGTTGCGCCGTGGCGCACAGTCATGTCGTGCGCAGGTCGCATGCGGGACCGGGCCGGCCGAACAGCCAGCCCTGCCCGATCGCTTCGGGCGCGACCCGCGCGACGTAGGCGGCCTGTGCCTCGTTCTCGATGCCTTCCACGACGACGCGCACGCCCAGCGCCTGCGCCATCCGGCAGATCGGCTCGAAGATCCGCCCCATCACCGAGTCCGAACCCGCGGCCTGGGTGAACAGCCGGTCGATCTTCACCGCGTCCAGCGGCAGCGACGCCAGGTAGTCCAGGCTGGTATAGCCGGTGCCGAAGTCGTCGACATGGAAGAGGTAGCCGCGCTCGCGCAGCAGGCCGATGTTGCGCACGAGGTCGTCGCGGCCCGCCGTCGAGCGTTCGGTGAGTTCCAGCACCACGCTGCCGGCGGCGATGCCATGGCGCGCCACCTGTGCGTCCAGGCAGGCATGGAACTGCGGATCCAGCAGGTCACCCGCCGCGACGTTGATGCTGATATGCAGGTGCGGGGCTTCGCGCAGCACCGGCGCGACGTCCGCCAGCACCTTCTCCACGATCTGCCGCGACAGCAACCGGCCCAGCCCGCTGCGCTCGGCCATCGGAACGAATACGTCGGGTGGCACGCTGTCGCCCGCGGATGTGGTCCATCGCGCCAGGGCCTCGAACCCGACGAGGCTGCGATCCGACATCTTCCGCAATGGCTGGTAGGCCATGTGCAGGCGATTGCGGTGCAGGGCACGTGCCAGGCGCGCCTGCAGCGTGGCACGGCGGCGGCGCGAGATTCCCAGCAGCGAATTGATGCCGAGGCCGGCCAGCCCGCCCAGCAGCACCAGCCCCAGCAGGACCTGCGGTGATGCCGCGATGAGCCCCGAGCCGCGGGTACGGGCGATCGCGCACAGGTCGTAATCCTCGTCGCAGGCGACGTGCCCGCGCACGGTGCCGAGGTCGTACCAGGCCTCCTCGGCTGCCCTGGTGGTGGGCGCGATGTCGGTGCCCCATGCGCGCAGGACATGCCTGCGGTTGCGGGTGGTCACCACCGACGAGGTGCGTGCGTCGAGATGGGCGGCGCCACCGAACCAGTCCGGGGCCACGAACAGGATGGTGTCGCCGGCGGCGATCATGTCGGTGGAGATCCGCCGGTCGAGCAGTGCCGGCCCGGCGCTCCAGAAGTGGTGGGAAGCGGCACGGCGCGTCGGCTCCGGCAGGGCCGGGGCATCGGCGAGCACGCCCCAGGCGGCGGTGCACAGGAGGCGTCCGTCCTGGATGCGACCGATGTCACGGATGACCCGGGACCGGAACGCCTGCACCCGCAGCTCGACGAGGTCATCGGCATCGCAGCGCGTCGTCTCCAGCCGGATACTGGAGTTGATCGCCACCGTGGATTCGTGGGCGACGGCCATGGTGGCCTCGAGGAGGCGCGCGACATGGCGCTCCAGCCGGCCCCGGTCGGCCTGCACGTACGCGATATGGCCGAGCAGCAGTGTCGCGAGGATCGAAGCGCACACGCCCATCCATGCCCAGAGGTGTGCCCGGGCGGAGCGCGCGATCCTGGCACGCAGGCTGTGCAGTGGTCCTTCCCCCGATGGATGGCTCGACCCGGCACTACATCGGCGGTCGTTCACCGGAGTTAGCGGCATCGCACGCGAAAGCTTGAACGTGCCGATGCGGGGGTCTGCCCGATCCGGGCGGGGCCACGCTCATCCGAGGGGCCACGCTCAATCCGAGGGGCCACGCTCCTCGCGAGGACGGACCTTGCGGTCGGACAGCAGCGCCGACACCACCAGCGTGATGCCCAGCGCACCGGCCAGGACGAACATCACCAGCGCGAACGCCGGGTAGCCGAACAGGGTGAACGTCGTACGGATCTGCGCGAACATCGCCGCGCCCACGATCAGCGCGGCGGTGATGATGCCGGTCGAGATGCGGTTGGCGATCTTCTGCAGGCTCTCCATGAGGTGGGACTCTTCGAGCCCGCCCAGCTGCACGCGCAGCTTGTTGTCGGCCACCAGCGACAGGATGTCGGCGACCTTGCGCGGCGCGCCGCGAAGCAGTTGCTGCGTCTCCAGCGCCTCCATGCCCAGCCGTCGCGGCGACAGCGACGACTGCAGGCGCTTGCGCAGGATCTGGTAGGCGTGCTTCTCCACCGCCTGCTTGACGTCAAGCTCGGGTTCCAGCGCATTGCAGACCGACTCGAGGTTGAGCATGGTCTTGCCCAGCAGCGTGGTGGCGGGCGGCATCCGCAGCCGGCAGTCGCTGCCGATACGCGCCAGCTCGAGCAGCAGCCGGCCTTCCGACAGCCCCAGCCGCTCCGAGCGCACCGCATAGCGCGCCACCAGCTGCGAGACCTCGTGCACGTAGCGTGCCTCGTCGAAGTTCTCCAGCCGCGAACTGATCGCGATCGATTCGGCGGCAACGTCTTCGCCACGCCCGTCGACGGCCGCCAGCACCAGCTTCAGCAGGCGCTCGCGCTGGCGTGGCGGCACGTGGGCGACCATGCCGAAGTCGAGAAGCGCCAGCCGCTGGTCGTGCAGGACCAGCACGTTTCCGGGATGCGGGTCGGCGTGGATCTCGCCATGCACGAACACCTGGTCGAGATAGCCCTTGAGCAGTGCCCGCGCGAGGCTGCCGTAGTCGTTCTCGGTGCGCAGCAGGCCGCTGATGTCGGTGACCCGGGTGCCCGGTGCGTATTCCATGGTCAGCACGCGCAGCGAGGTGTAGTCCCACACCGGTGCCGGCACGAACAGCTCCGGATACACCGACAGCCGGTCGCGGAAACGGTCGAGGCTTTCCGCTTCGTCCAGGTAGTCGAGTTCCGCCAGCAATGCGCGCTGCATCTCGCCGACGATGTCGACGAAGCGCACGCGCTGGCCGATCGAGGTGAAGCGGTCCGCGCCGCGTGCGAAGCGGTCGAGCACCGCGAGGTCGGCGTGGATCAGATCCTCGACCCCGGGGCGCTGGATCTTGACCGCCACCTCGCGGCCGTCGTGCAGCGTGGCACGGTGCACCTGGGCCAGCGATGCCGCGCCCAGCGGCTCCTCGTCGAAGCTCGCGAACGCCTTGGACAGGCGCACGCCCAGTGCATCCTCGAGGATCGGCTGCAGTTCCGCGAAAGGCACCGGGTGCACGTCGTCCTGCATGCGTTTGAGCGCATCCAGATAGACCGGCGCCAGCAGGTCGGTGCGGGTGGACAGCGCCTGCCCGATCTTGACGAACGTCGGCCCCAGCGCCTCGAGGTCGTCGGCGAACTCTTCCGCCTTGCGCACGTCCTCCGGGCGCACCCGGGTCATGCCGACATTGCCGAAGACGCCGGCACGGTAGTACTTGAGCGCAAAACGCATGATCCGCGAGGACCGGTCGAGTGCGCCCGGCTTTCCGGTTGCCGCCATGTTGCCTCCCCTGCTCTACCCGTCTGTGGCCAGACGGCCAGGGCGCGAGGGTGGCAGCGCGTTTGTGAACAGGGCGTGCCGGATCAGCGCGCCCGGCGCCAGAACTCGCGCACCATCGAACTCGAGCGTGGCCAGTCGCCGGGGCGTTCGCGCTCCCAGAGGCGGCGGATCACCGGCTCCACCTCGTGCCAGCTGCGATCGGGATGCAGGTCGCGTGCTTCGCGGGCATACAGCGCACCGAGCTGCACGCGTGGGATGGAGTAAAGCCGCCGACTCCGGATGACCATGGGACCCCTCCGTGCAAACGTTTTCCCCCGTGGAAACGAGTATGGCCCGCATGCGCGGGAAAGGGCGACCGCTCGTCGCGTCGTGTTGACGCTCCCGAACGGTCCGGTTCGCGCCGATCCGTCAGCCGGTCCCGCCGTCGTCGCCGTGGCCCGGGGGGCCGGCATCCGCCGCATCCCCGCGCGCCCCGCGCGCCCCGGCGCGTGCCGCGCGCAGGCGGTCCAGCTTCTCGCCGAGCTTGAGCTCCAGCCCGCGTGGTACGGGGCGGTAATAGATGCGCTCGCCCATCGCATCGGGAAAGCCGGTCTGGTCGAGTGCGATGCCGCCCTCGGCGTCATGGTCGTACTGGTAGCCCTTGCCGTAGCCCAGCTGCTTCATCAGCCTGGTCGGCGCATTGCGGATGTGGATGGGAACTTCCTGGGTGCCGTGCTCGCGCACGTCGGCGCGGGCACGGTTCCAGGCCATGTAGGCGGCGTTGGATTTCGCGGTGCTCGCGAGGTACAGGGTCAACTGTGCGAAGGCGAGCTCACCCTCCGGGCTGCCGAGGCGCTCATACGTATCCCAGGCATCGATCGCCATCTGCAACGCGCGCGGATCGGCCAGCCCGATGTCTTCCACCGCCATCCGCGTCAGGCGGCGCGCGAGGTAGGCGGGATCGCAGCCGCCGTCGAGCATCCGTGCCAGCCAGTAGAGCGCGGCATCGGGATTGCTGCTGCGCACGCATTTGTGCAGTGCCGAGATCTGGTCGTAGAACTGTTCACCGCCCTTGTCGAAGCGGCGGGTACGATCGGCCAGCACCTGCACCAGCGTCTGCGCGGTGATGCGGCCGCCCTCGTCCTGGGCGAGCTCGGCGGCGATCTCCAGCAGGGTCAGGGCACGGCGCACATCGCCGTCGGCGGCCCCTGCGATCTCCGCGAGCGCCGCGTCCTCGATATGGATGCCCTGCCCGCCCAGTCCGCGGGCGTCGTCCTCGAGCGCACGGTGCAACGCGTCCTCGATGTCGCCGGCCGAGACCGCTTCGAGCACGTGCACGCGGCAGCGCGACAGCAGCGCGGAGTTGAGCTCGAACGAGGGGTTTTCGGTCGTGGCGCCGACGAACACGATGCTGCCGCGCTCGATATGCGGCAGGAACGCATCCTGCTGCGCCTTGTTGAAGCGATGCACCTCGTCGACGAAAAGCACCGTGCGCCGCCCGTCATTGAAGCGCTGGGTGGCCTCGGCGAGCACCTGCCGAACCTCCGGCAAACCGGACAGCACCGCCGAAACCGCACGGAACTCCGCATCGGCATAGCGTGCGAGCAGCAGGGCCAGGGTGGTCTTGCCGCAGCCCGGCGGGCCCCACAGCACCATCGAATGCACGCGGCCCGCCTCCACGGCCCGACGCAGCGCCGAGCCGGGAGCCAGCAACCGTCGCTGGCCCACCATCTCGTCGACCGTGCGTGGACGCATGCGTTCGGCCAGCGGGCGCAGCGCCTCGTTGTCCGCGCTCAGCAGGTCGGGACCGGGTGGAGTGGAGGACTTTCTGGACACGCGGCCATTCTAGCCGCGGCCCGACATGGCAACGTGCGGGCCGGGTATCTCGCGCGTCCGGCTGACCGGACGCGGCGATGGGTCATTCGCCGATGACGTCGACCCCCGCCGGTGGGGTGTAACGGAACGTGTCCGCGGCGAAACGCGGGTTCTTCCGCCAGCCGCTGAAGGCGAGCTCGGTGCGCTGGCCCAGCGCGTCGACAACTTCCATCCGCACCAGCGCGCTGGCATCGAAGCCCAGGCGGGCGGACTGGAAACTCGCGTCCTGGTCGCGCTTGGGCGTCAGCGTCATCCAGTGCAGGCCGTCGGCCGGCGCGGCCTCCTCGCTGACGTCGAAGTCGCGGTCCAGACGTCCGGGTTCCACCAGCGCGGCCAGTGGGCTGTTCTGTTCCTCCGGGCCCTGCGGGCGCACGGTCACCTGTTCGAGATCCGGATCGAACACCCAGACGCGGCGGCCGTCGGCCACGATCAGCTGCGGATACGGCCTGACGTATTCCCAGCGGAACAGGCGCGGCGCCGACAGCGCGACGCGGCCACTGGAACTCTCCTTGACCCGGCCGTTGCCGTCGAACACCCGCTGGTTGAACTGCCCGTCAAGCCCCTTGAGGTCGCGGGTAAAGGTCTGCAGCGCATCACGGGCGCCGGCGAACGCGCCGAGCGGCAGTAGCGAGGTGGCAAGGGCGGCGGCAAGCAGGAGGCGGCGCATGGTCGGATCCCCGTGTCGGTGGTGGCGTGGAGTTTGAATGCGGTTTGCTGAACGTGCGGGCGGCAGTGTCGCCACACGGTGATCTCCGACGCGGACCCGGCGCGCTTGCGCGCAAGCGTGATGGCAGCAACCCGCCGGGATCAGGCGCACGCGGATTTGCCGTCCGCGAGCCTGCCTCCGCGCGGCGGATCAGCGTGGTGGCGGCGGTGCCAGCACCGAACGGTCACCGTTGTGCTCGGGCGGGCTGACCACGCCCGCAGCCTCCATCGCCTCCACCAGCCGCGCGGCGCGGTTGTAGCCGATCTTGAGCCGGCGCTGCACGCCCGAGATCGAGGCGCGCCGGGTCTCGGTGACGATCTTGACCGCCTCGTCGTACAGCGGGTCGCCTTCGTCGCCTGCCCCGCCACCGCTCTCGGGCAGGCCGGTGGCGCCGACCACGACGCCGTCGCCCATCGTCTGCACCTCGTCGAGCACACCTTCGATGTACTCGGCGGTTCCCGACTGCTTGAGGTGCTCGACCACGCGGTGCACTTCCTCGTCGCTGACGAAGGCGCCGTGCACGCGCTCGGGCAGCGCGGTGCCTGGCGGCAGGTACAGCATGTCGCCGTTGCCCAGCAGCGCTTCGGCGCCGGACTGGTCGAGGATGGTGCGCGAGTCGATCTTGGAGCTGACCTGGAACGCGATGCGGGTGGGAATGTTGGCCTTGATCAGGCCGGTGATCACGTCCACCGACGGGCGCTGGGTGGCCAGGATCAGATGGATGCCGGCGGCACGGGCCTTCTGCGCCAGCCGTGCGATCAGCTCCTCCACCTTCTTGCCGACGATCATCATCATGTCGGCGAATTCATCGATGAAGATCACGATGTACGGCAGCGGCTCGAGCGGCTGGGCGACCTCGTCGATCTCGGGATTCGGCTTGAACAGCGGATCCAGCAGCGGTTGCCCCGCATCCTGGGCGTCCTTGACCTTCTTGTTGAAGCCGGCCAGGTTGCGCACGCCCACCGCACTCATCAGCTTGTAGCGGCGCTCCATCTCCGCCACGCACCAGCGCAGGCCGTTGGCGGCCTCCTTCATGTCGGTGACCACCGGCGCCAGCAGGTGCGGGATGCCCTCGTAGACGCTGAGCTCCAGCATCTTCGGATCGATCATCAGCATCCGCAGTTCTTTCGGCGTGGCCTTGAACAGCAGGCTCAGCACCATCGCGTTCACGGCCACCGACTTGCCGGACCCGGTGGTGCCGGCCACCAGCAGATGCGGCATGCGCGCCAGGTCGGCCACCGTCGAACGTCCGCTGATGTCCTTGCCCAGCGCCAGGGTCAACGGGCTGGCCGACTTGTCGTATTCCTTCGAGCGCAGCAGCTCGGAGAGGTAGATCATCTCGCGACGGGTGTTGGGGATCTCCAGGCCGATGACCGACTTGCCGGGGATCACGTCCACCACGCGCACCGACTTCACCGACAGGCCGCGTGCGATGTCCTTGTCGAGCGAACTGATCTGGCTGACCTTGATGCCCGGCGCGGGTTCCATCTCGAAGCGGGTGATGACCGGACCCGGCTGGGCTTCCTTCACCTCGACGTCGATACGGAAGTCCTTGAGCTTGAACTCGATCTGGCGCGACAGCGTCTCCAGCGTGTCCTCGTCGTAGCCGCGCGGCTGCGGCTTGGGATCATCGAGCAGCGACAGCGGCGGCAGGCCACTGGGGTCGCCACCGGCACCCTTGAACAGCGGGATCTGCTGCTCGCGTTTTGCGCGCTCGCTGCGCTCGACCACGGCGATCTCCGGCGCGGGCGGCTCGATGCGCACCGGTGCACGCTTCGCGCGCTTCTCGGTATCGGCCTTGCGGACTTCCTCGCGCTCCTCGCGCAGCTCGCGGGTCTTCTTCCATTCGCTGGCCTGGTGGCTGCCACGGCGCAGCAGTGCCGGCAGCTTCAGTACCGCGGCGCCGATGCGGTCCATCAGCAGGAACCAGGACAGCCCGGTGGCCAGCGTCACCGACACCAGCACCAGGGCCAGCAGGAACAGATTGCCGCCAACCGGGCCGAAGCCGGCATACAGCGAGTTTCCGACCAGACGGCCGAGGATGCCGCCACCGCCTGCCGAGAGGTCGGCCACGTTGGGCATCCGCAACGCCAGCAGTCCGGTGGCCGAGACCAGGAAGCCGACGATGCCGGCAAGCCGCAGCGCCGGCCCGAGTTCGGCCTTGCCATCGCCATCGGTGTCCATGCCGAACAGCGCGATCCACGCGATCGCGCCCAGCATCAGCGGCAGCACGTAGGCGATGTAGCCGAACAGGTGCAGCAGCACGTCGGCCAGCCATGCGCCGACCGGTCCACCCACGTTGCGCAGAGGCTCGGTGACGCTGCCCGAACGTGACCAGCCCGGGTCGTCCGGGGAGAACGTGAGCAGGCTGGCGAAGAGATAGAGCAGCAGCGGCGCGATCAGGATCAACGCGATGTCACGCCACAGCCGCTGCCGGCGCGGATTCGGCGGTTCCGCACCCGCGGCGGTGCTGCCGCGCATGCGCTTGCCCTTGCTGCTGCGTTCCTGGAGCGGGAGTGCCACCGTGCGTACTTACCTGAGGTATGGCGTGCAGGGCATTGATCTTACGCCGGAAGTTTCCCCGGCGCACGCACCGCAGGCCCCCGGCGTGCCGGGGGCCGCGTGGCTCAGAGCGACATGCCCTTGAGCGCCGGGTGCACCAGCTGGCCACCCTCGACGTTGATGCCGCGGACCAGCGCGGCATCGTCGCGCCAGTTCGGCGACGAGGCCAGCTTGTTGACCCACGGCAGGATCGCGGCGCAGATCGCCTGCGAGCTGGTCTGCGGCACCGCGCCCGGCATGTTGGTCACGCAGAAGTGGGTCACGCCCTCCTCCACGTAGGTCGGCTCCTTCCAGGTGGTCGGGCGCGACGTCTCGAAGCAGCCGCCCTGGTCGATGGCGATGTCGACCAGCACGCTGCCCGGCTCCATCCCGGCGATCATCTCGCGGGTGGCCACGTGCGGGGCCTTGGCACCGGTCACCAGCACCGCGCCGATGACGAGGTCGGCGTTCGACAGCTCGCGGGCGACGACGTCGCGGTACGGGTACAGCGCGGTGACGTTGTTGCCCAGGCGCATCATCTCGTCCATGCGGTCCTGGCGCATCTCGAACACCACCACGTTCGCGCCCGCCGCCGCGGCCAGCGCGGCCGACGCGCCACCGGCCTTGCCGGCGCCGAACACGATGACCTTGCCGCGCTCGGTCGATGGCATGCCACCGAGCAGCTTGCCCTTGCCGCCTTCGGGCTGGTGCAGCAGGTGGGTGCCGACCTGCACGCCGATCTTGCCGGCGACCACCGACATCGGTGCCAGCAGCGGCAGGTCGCCGTTGGGCATCTCGACGGTTTCGAACGCCACGCCGGTCAGGCCGATGTCGAGCAGCCTGCGGGTCAGCACCGGCTCCGCGGCCAGGTGCAGGTAGCAGAACAGCAGGTGGTCGCGGCGCAGGTGCTCGAGGTCGCCGGCGATCGGCTCCTTCACCTTGACGATCATCTCGCCCTTCTCGTACAGCGCGGCCGCGTCGGGGGCGATCTTCACCCCGAGGCGCGCGTAGTCGTCGTCGCTGAAGCGCGATTTCTCGCCGGCCCCGGCTTCGATCCAGACCTCATGTCCGCGGCTCACCAGGTCGCCGGCAGCAGCCGGCACCAGCGCCACGCGGCCCTCGAGGGTCTTGGTTTCCTTCGGCACGCCAATGCGCATTGCAACTTCTCCACGTGTTGACCGGCGCTGCCGGTCGGCTATTACGAAAAACCCGCACCGGTGGAGTGCGGGCGGTTTCTGCGGACTCGCGGAGGGGGCGCGGGCCGCGTATCGGGATGGAGCGTTCCGGGTTGCCGGCGCCTGCGCGCCTTGTGCTGGCGAGGGTGCGCCGCCAAGCTATGCGGCCCGGAATACCCTGTTTTCCAACGCCGCGAGTATACATGAGCACCCCGAAGCACTGCCGCCTGTTGATCCTCGGTTCCGGCCCCGCCGGCTGGACCGCCGCCGTCTACGCCGCGCGCGCCAACCTCAAGCCGGTGGTGGTGACCGGGATGCAGATGGGCGGCCAGCTGATGACGACCACCGAGGTCGACAACTGGCCCGGCGACGCGCACGGGCTGACGGGTCCGGACCTCATGGCGCGCATGCAGGCACATGCCGAGCGCTTCGATACCGAGGTGGTGTTCGACCATATCCACACCGCCGACCTGTCGCAGCGGCCGTTCCGGCTCAAGGGTGACAACGGCGAATACACTTGCGACGCCCTGGTCATCGCCACCGGGGCCACCGCCAAGTACCTCGGGCTGCCGTCGGAAGAGCTCTACAAGGGCCGCGGCGTCTCGGCCTGCGCCACCTGCGACGGCTTCTTCTACAAGGACCGCGACGTCGCGGTGGTGGGCGGCGGCAACACCGCGGTGGAGGAAGCGCTGTATCTCTCCAACCTCGCCAGCAAGGTGTACCTCGTGCATCGCCGCGACACCCTGCGCGCCGAGAAGATCATGCAGGACAAGCTGCACGCGAAGATCGCCGCCGGAAAGATCGAGCCGGTGTGGCACCACGTGGTCGACGAGGTGCTGGGCGACGATGCCGGTGTCACCGGCCTGCGGGTGAAGTCGGTGCAGGACGGCAGCACACGCGACCTCGCCGTGCACGGGTTCTTCGTCGCCATCGGGCACACCCCCAACACCTCGCTGTTCGAAGGCCAGCTGGCGATGAACAACGGCTACCTCGAGATCCGCTCCGGTCTCGGCGGCGCCGCCACCGAGACCTCGGTGCCCGGCGTGTTCGCCGCAGGTGACGTGGCCGACCAGCACTATCGCCAGGCGATCACCTCGGCAGGCTTCGGTTGCATGGCCGCGCTGGACGCGGAGCGTTTCCTCGATCAGCAGGGCTGAGGCTTCCCGCCGCGGACGCCATGGCCGGGGCGGATGAAGACGGAGGCGATGTGGGCATGGGTGCCGTCATCCCGAAACGGGCGGTGCCTGCCACGGAGCCGCCGCCTGGCGTGATGCCGCGGACGAGCGCGTCTGCGCCCCGGTGCCATCGATGAGCGCCCTGCCCTACTCCACGCGGATCCTCGACGGGCTGGCGCCGCTGCCGGCCGCGGCCTGGGACGCGCTGCATGACGGAGCCAATCCGTTCGTGGCCCATGCATTCCTGGCCGGGCTGGAAGCGACGGGCTGCCTGCGCGCGGACTGGGGTTGGACGCCGCGGCACCTGACCCTGTGGCATGGCAACACACTGGTCGCGGCCGCGCCCGGCTATCTCAAGTCGAACTCCCATGGCGAGTTCGTGTTCGACCATGCGTGGGCGCATGCCTATGCGCGGCACGGTCTGGACTACTTCCCGAAATGGCTGGGCGCGGTGCCCTACTCGCCGGTTACCGGGCCGCGGCTGCTGGCCGTGGACGCTGCCGCGCAGCGTGCGCTTGTGGCGGCGATGCGGGACCAGGCCGCGGCATCCGGGCTGTCGTCCGCGCACGTCAATTTCCATACCGCCGCCGAGGATGCCGCCTTCGGCGACGAATGGCTGCTGCGGCTCGACGTGCAGTACCACTGGCGCAACCCGGGCACGTGGCGGACCTTCGACGATTACCTGGCGGCGATGGACCACAAGCACCGCAAGAACATCCGCCAGGAGCGCCGGCGGATACGCGAGGCCGGCGTGCACTTCCGCGTGCTGCACGGTGACGAGGCCGGCGATGCCGACCTCGACGCCATGTACGGTTTCTACCTGCAGACGTTCGCCGAGTACGGCAATTCGCCGGCCCTGACGCCGGGGTTCCTGCGCCACCTCGCCACGGCGATGCCGCGTGCGCTGGTGCTGATCCTGGCCGAGCACGAGGGCACCGCCGTTGCCGGCGCGCTGTGCCTGCGCGGCCGCGACATCCTCTACGGACGCTACTGGGGCGCCACCCGCGTCCTGCCCGGGCTTCACTTCGAGACCTGCTACTACCAGGGCATCGAGTACTGCCTGCGCGAGGGCCTGCAACGGTTCGAACCCGGTGCGCAGGGCGAACACAAGATCGCCCGTGGCTTCCTTCCGGAATTCGTGCGCAGCCGGCACTGGATCGCCGAACCGGCGTTCGCCGATGCCCTGCGCGACTGGTGCGCGCAGGAGGTGGCCAGCGTGAGCGCCTACGCGGCGATGCTCGCCTCGCATTCGCCCTACAAGGCGGACGGTGCATGATGCCCGCCGCCCGCCCGGTGATCCTCGGGCCCGACCCCGACGCGCCTTTCCCACCCCCGGCGCAGGCGATGCGCGAGCCGGACGGGTTGCTTGCCATCGGTGGCGACCTGTCGCCGACCCGGTTGCTGGCTGCCTATCGCGTCGGGATCTTCCCCTGGTATTCCGAGGGCCAGCCGATCCTGTGGTGGTCGCCGGATCCGCGTGGGGTGTTCGTGACCCCCGAGGTCCGGCTGTCGTCGCGCTTCCGCCGCAGCCTGCGCGGTTCGCCGTGGACGATCCGGGCCGACAGCCGGTTCGCCGAGGTGGTGGCCGCCTGCGCCGAAGCGCCGCGCCCGGGCCAGGATGGCACCTGGATCACGGTGGCGATGCAGGAGGCCTACCGGCGCCTGCATGCGCTCGGCCATGCCCACAGCGTCGAAGTGCTGCACGGCGATCGCCTGGTTGGTGGTATCTACGGCGTCGCGGTGGGGCGGATGTTCTATGGCGAGAGCATGTTCAGTGCCGAGCCCGGCGGCTCCAAGGTCGCGCTCGCCGCGCTGGCGCGGCATCTGGCCGGCCGCGGCTGGCCGCTGCTCGACGCGCAGATGCCCACGCCGCATCTCGAACGGATGGGCGCGCGGGCGTGGCCGCGGGCGCGGTTCCTCGCGGCCATCGCCCCGCTGGTCGAACAGCCGGAGCCCGCGGGCGACTGGCGGGACCGCTTCGGCAGGCAGGCCGCGCGCGAGCTGGCACGCCCGCCCGATGCCGGTGATTTTGCGCCGCGGCGCCATCCATGACAGAATGGCGCGTTTTCCGGGTCTGCGATTCCGCGCCCGCGACCAACGCAGACAGGACGCATGGCGAAAGACGACGTCATTGAATTTGAAGGCACCGTTTCCGAGACCCTCCCGAACACGATGTTCCGGGTCAAGCTCGAGAACGGACACGAGATCATCGCCCACATTTCGGGCCGGATGCGCAAGAACTACATCCGCATCCTCACCGGCGACCGGGTCAAGGTGGAGATGACTCCCTATGACCTCACCAAGGGCCGTATCACCTACCGCATGAAGTAGGTCGACCCGATACCGAAAAAGGCGGCCTTGCGGCCGCCTTTTGCGTTTCTCCCGGCGGTGGAACCCGCCGGCGTGGTCACTCGACCGTGGCCGGCAGCAGCTTCTCCGGCTCGGGCGACGCTTCCACGACCAGCTCGCCGTCGCGCACGTCGATGCTGACCCTGCCGCCGTTGACCAGCTTGCCGAACAGCAGTTCGTCGGCCAGCGGACGCTTCACCTTGTCCTGGATGACCCGCGCCATCGGGCGCGCGCCCATCTGCGGGTCGAAGCCGTGCTGGGCCAGCCAGTCGCGCGCTTCCGGCGTCGCGGTGATCGACACGTTCTTCTCGTGCAGCTGGCTCTCCAGCTCGATGACGAACTTGTCCACCACGCGCAGGATGTGGTCGAAGCCCAGCGGCTGGAACTGCACGATCGCATCCAGGCGGTTGCGGAACTCCGGGCTGAACGCCTTGCGGATCACCTCCATCGCATCGGTGCTGTGGTCCTGGCGGGTGAAGCCGATCGAGCGCCGCGATGCCTGCTGCGCGCCCGCGTTGGTCGTCATCACCAGGATCACGTTGCGGAAGTTCGCCTCGCGCCCGTTGGTGTCGGTCAGCGTGCCGCGGTCCATGACCTGCAGCAGGATGTTGAAGATGTCCGGGTGCGCCTTCTCCACCTCGTCGAGCAGCAGCACGCAGTGCGGGGTCTTGACGATCTTCTCGGTCAGGAGCCCACCCTGGTCGAAGCCCACGTAGCCCGGAGGCGCGCCGATCAGGCGGCTGACCGAGTGCGGCTCCATGTACTCCGACATGTCGAAGCGCACCAGCTCGATGCCCAGCTGGTGGGCAAGCTGGCGGGTGACTTCGGTCTTGCCCACGCCGGTGGGACCCGCGAACAGGAAGTTGCCGATCGGCTTGTCCGGATTGGCCAGGCCCGAGCGCGCCAGCTTGATCGCCGAGGCCAGCGATTCGATCGCCGGATCCTGGCCGAAGATCACCATCTTGAGGTTGCGCTCGAGGTGCTGCAGCACGTCCTTGTCGGACGCGCTGACCTGCTTGGCGGGAATCCGCGCCATCTTCGCGACGATGGTCTCCACCTCCTCGACGTCGATCAGCGCCTTGCGCAAGTCCTCGGGCAGCAAGCGCTGGCGGGCGCCGGCCTCGTCGATGACGTCGATGGCCTTGTCGGGCAACAGGCGGTCGGCGATGTGCTTGACCGACAGCTCAACGGCGGCACGCAGCGCCTCGTCGGCGTAGGTGACGTCGTGGTGTGACTCGTACTTCGGCTTCAGCCCGCGCAGGATCTCGATCGCCTCGCCGGTGGTGGGCTCGACGATGTCGATCTTCTGGAAGCGACGCGCCAGCGCGCGGTCCTTCTCGAAAATGCCACGGTATTCCTGGAACGTGGTCGAGCCGATGCAGCGCAGCTCGCCCTTCGCCAGGGCAGGTTTCAGCAGGTTCGACGCATCCATGGTCCCGCCCGAGGCGGAGCCGGCCCCGATGATGGTGTGGATCTCGTCGATGAAGAGCACGGCACCGGGGTGCTTGCGGATCGCGGCCAGTACCGCTTTCAGGCGCTTTTCAAAGTCACCGCGGTACTTGGTCCCCGCGACCAGGGCGCCGAGGTCGAGCGAGTAGATCGTGGCGTGCGCCAGGACCTCCGGCACCTCGCCATCGACGATGCGCTTGGCCAGGCCCTCGGCGATGGCGGTCTTGCCCACGCCGGCCTCGCCCACGTAGAGCGGGTTGTTCTTGCGGCGGCGGCAGAGGATCTGGATGGTGCGTTCGATCTCCTCGCTGCGGCCCACCAGCGGGTCGATGCGCCCCTCGCGCGCGGCGGCGTTGAGGTCGGTGGCGTACTCGGCCAGCGCGTCGCCCTTGCCGTCGCCGGCCTCGCCGACCGTGCCCTCGCCGTCCTCGCTGCCCGGCGCGGGCTCGCCATCGCCGGTCTTGGCGATGCCGTGCGACAGGTAATTGACGACGTCGAGGCGGGTGACATCCTGCTGGTTCAGGTAGTAGACCGCGTGCGAATCCTTCTCGCCGAAGATCGCCACCAGCACGTTGGCGCCGGTGACCTCCTTCTTGCCCGAGGACTGCACGTGATAGACCGCGCGCTGGAGCACGCGCTGGAAGCCCAGCGTCGGCTGGGTGTCGCGGCCGTCGCCTTCGTCGAGCTTGGACACGCTGGTGGCGATGGCCTGCTCGAGGTCGCCGCGCAGGCGCTGGAAGTCGACGCTGGTGGCCTTGAGCACCGCCTCGGCGGAGGGGTTGTCCATCAGGGCCAGCAGCAGGTGTTCGACCGTCATGTACTCGTCGCGGGCTTCGCGTGCCCGCTTGTAGCACTGGCCGATGGAGTACTCGAGATCCTTGCTGAACATGGGGCGGATGCCTCCGGGAAGTCTACGGCCTAGATGGGGCCGGCCCGCCGGTTTTCCATGTCCGCCGGTCCTGCCTGCTTTTAGGCCTTCTCCATGGTGCAGAGCAAGGGATGCTGGTTCAGGCGAGCGTATTCGTTCACCTGCGCCACCTTGGATTCGGCCACCTCGCGACTGTAGACCCCGCACACGCCACGACCGCGTGTATGGACGTGCAGCATCACCTGGGTGGCCTTCTCAAGGTTCATCGAGAAGAAGCGCACCAGCACGTCGATGACGAAATCCATCGGCGTGTAGTCGTCATTGAGCAGCAGCACCGCGTACATCGGTGGCCGGGCGAGTTCGGGGCGGCCGGTTTCGACGGCTACGCCGTGATCGTGCTCGTGTTCGGGATTGCGTGGCATGGCGGAATTATACGTTCCGCATCACCGCGTTCCGTGGACGCCACCGGGGCCCGGGGGGAGAATGCCGCTGCGCGTTGCTGGAACGCGCCATTCCGGATCCCGCCCCATGCCCGCCGCCCTGTTGCTGTCCGCCCTGCTGCTGTCCCCGCCCCCGGCGCCGCCCCCGCCCCTGCCCGTTCCGCCGGCCGACCCTGTGCCCGCGCTGCTCGACGGGGCCGGCATCGGCTACGAGGTCGACGGCGATGGCGACTACCGGGTGGTGTTCTCGTGGGCGCAGGAGTCGCGCACGCAGCTGGTGTTCGTGTCGGGGCGCAGCGAGGAGATCGCCGGCCGCCGCATCCGCGAGGTGTTCTCCCCGGCGGCGCAGCTCGAACAGGCGCCCGATGCGCAGACCGCGAACGCGCTGCTGCGCGACAGTCGGAGCCGCAAGCTGGGTGCCTGGGAAATCGCCGGCGACGTGCTGTACTACGTGGTCAAGCTGCCGGAGCCGCTGGATGCGGAACTGCTGGAACTCGCGCTGTCGGTCGCCGCGGAAACGGCCGACGACCGCGAGATCGAGATCACCGGCGAGCTGGACGCGCTGTGAGCACGCGACGCGACCTTACGGGGCAGCCGGCGGTGACGGTGGCGACCCTGGTGGCCGGTGGCGGCCGCCTGCTCTGCGTGGAGGAAATGGCCGCAGGCGCGCTGGTCATCAACCAGCCGGCCGGGCATCTCGACCCCGGCGAGTCGCTGGTGGACGCTGCCGTGCGCGAAACCGTCGAGGAAACCGGCTGGACGGTGCGCCCGACGCACCTGGTCGGCGTCTACCAGTGGGTGGCGGAGGACGGCCAGCCGTTCCTGCGCTTCGCGTTCGCAGCGGTGCCGGTCTCGCATGACCCTGCGCGTCCCCTGGACCGCGGCATCGAACGCGCGCTGTGGCTTACGCCAACGGAACTGGGGCGTGAACACGCCCGCCATCGCAGCCCGCTGGTGGCGCGCACCGTCGAGGACTTTCTCGCCGGCCGGCGTTATCCGCTCGACCTCGTCGCCTGGCTGCCGTGAGCGCCGTGCGCACCATCGTCGGCATGTCCGGCGGCGTGGATTCCTCGGTGGCGGCGCTGCTGCTGCGCGACGCCGGCGAGCCGCTCGCCGGGTTGTTCATGCAGAACTGGGCCGACGACGGCAGTGGCGACTGCCGTGCCGAGGACGACCGCCGCGACGCGGTGGCCGTCTGTGGCCGGCTGGGCATTCCCATCCATTTCCGGGATTTCTCCGGCGAGTACTGGCAGGGCGTGTTCGAACACTTCCTGGCCGAGTACGCCGCGGGCCGCACGCCCAACCCGGACGTGCTGTGCAACCGCGAAATCAAGTTCCGGCATTTCCTCGATGCGGCCCACGCGCTGGGCGCCGAACGTATCGCCACCGGCCACTACGCCCGGGTGGACCACGCCCACGGTCGCTGGCGCCTGCTGCGCGCCCATGATGCCGGCAAGGACCAGAGCTACTTCCTGCACCAGCTGGGCCAGCAGCAGCTGGCCGCGACGCTGTTTCCGCTGGGCGACCTGCCCAAGCACCGGGTGCGCGAGCTGGCCGCGGCGGCCGGCCTGCCGACGGCGACGAAGAAGGACTCCACCGGCATCTGCTTTATCGGCGAGCGCGACTTCCGCAGCTTCCTGGCCCGGTACCTGCCGGCGCGCGAAGGCGAGATGCGGACACCCGACGGCCGCGTGCTGGGCACCCACCCGGGCGTGTTCTATTTCACCCTGGGCCAGCGCGAGGGCCTGCAGCTGGGCGGCGTGCGCGGGTTCGCGGCGGCGCCGTGGTACGTGGTCGACAAGCACGTGGCCGACAACGTGCTGGTGGTGGACCAGGACCGCGACAGCAGGTGGCTGATGTCGCACGTCACCTGGACCGAGGGCGCGCACTGGATCGCCGGGGCCCCGCCAGGCCGGCGCTTCGTGGCCGTTGCACAGACGCGCTACCGCCAGCCGCCCGAGGCCTGCGACGTCGCCGTGCGCGATGACGGCAGCCTCGAAGTACGCTTCGCGCGCCCGCAACGTGCGGTGACCCCGGGGCAATCGCTGGTGCTCTATGCCGGCGACGAATGCCTGGGCGGAGCGGTGATCGCCGCCACCGACGCGCCATCGACGCAGGCGCAGGCAGGTGAGGTGCGTGGGGCAGCGGTTAAACTTGCACGATGACTGATTCCTTCGACGATCGCGTGCTGGCCCTTGCGGCGCTGGCACAGGCTCTGCAGCAGGTCCGCACCACCGCCGAGACCGGCCAGTCGCGCAGCGATGCTGCCGGCGCGGTGATCGACAGCGTGTTCCGCATCGACGCCGACTCCGTGGCCGACGTGTACGGCGGCGTGCCGCCGTTGCACCCGGGGCTGCGCCTGCTGCGCGATTACCTCACCCGCCAGACCCATGACGACGCCGTGCCCAAGCTGGCGATGGCCGTGATGCGCCTGGAACGGCGCTTCTCGTCCGAACCCGCGGTGCAGGAAGCGGTGGGCAACGGCCTGCGCCGCCTGGCCGCGCAGGCCGAGGCACATGGCGGCACCCACCCCGACGTACTCAACGCCCTGGGCAGCCTGTATGCCGACACCATCAGCCACCTGCGGCCGCGGGTGATGGTGCAGGGGTCGCCGCATTACCTCGGTCAGGCGGCAGTGGTGGCGGAGATCCGCGCACTGCTGCTGGCCGCGGTGCGCTCTGCAGTGCTGTGGCGTCAGGTCGGCGGGAGCCAGTGGGACCTGTTGTTCTCGCGTGGCCGGATGATGGAATCGCTGGCGCGGCTGGTGCCATAGCGCGGGGGACGCGGCGGCGGCACCGGAATCCGCTGCGCGGCCCGGCCTTACGGAACACGCCGTTCCCCGGGGCTGCACATGCCAGACGCTAGACTGGCCGGCCCCGTGTTGGACGACCCCTGATGAAACGCCTGTTGCTGCCGATCGCACTCGGCGCGGCCTGCTGCATGCCCGCGCACGCTGAGATCCCCCTTGGCACGGTTGCCGGTTCCGACGTCGCCTTCGAAGGCCTGTTCCAGGTCGATGGCTACTGGTTCGACAACGACCTGCGCGACCTGGATGGCCGCGACGACGGCCGCGATCGCGCCACCGGCATCCGCCGCTTCGAGCTGGTGCTCAAGGGCCAGGGGCCCGGCGGCTTCGGCTGGGTGCTCGGCTACGACGTCGAGGGCGACAACTTCCTCGACAACAACGTGACCTGGGCCTTTGGCGGCGATGGTTCGCCGAAGCAGACCCTGCTGCTGGGCCAGGCCAAGCAGGCCAACAGCCTCGAGGAACTCTCCTCGGCGCGCCACAACGATTTCATCGCCAAGGCCGCGGCCACCGGCACCTTCGCCACCGGACGCCGGCTGGGTGCATCGTGGACCTGGGACGCCGGCGACATCGGCGCCACCGTGGGCTGGTTCGGCCGCAATCTCGACGACGATGCCGGGGGTGCCGGCTACACCGCCCGCGGCTGGTGGGCGCCGGTACGCGAGGACGGCCGCGTGCTGCACCTCGGCCTGAGCCATGTCGACCGCGACACCGACAGCGACGCGTTGCGCCTGCGCTCGCGCCCGAATGCCGACATGGCCGCGGTGCGCCTGGTCGACAGCGGCGGCCTGGTCGATGTCGATCGCCTGGCGACCACTGGGCTGGAAGCGATGTGGATCGACGGCCCGGTCAAGCTGCAGGGCGAGTACTTCCTGTCGCGCGCCGACCGCATCGGCACCAGCGCGTACGACACCGAAGGCGGCTACGTCAGCGCGCTGTGGACACCCGGCGGCAGTGGCTGGAACTACGCCGGCGGATTGCCGCGTACCCGCGTCGAGAACCCGGGCCTGTGGCAGTTCGGCCTGCGTTACGACTACCTGGACCTCGACGACGGCCCCGTGCGCGGTGGGCGGATGGAGGCCTGGACCGCAGGCGTGAACTGGTACTGGCGGCAGAACGCCAAGCTGATGCTCAACTACGTCAACGTCACCAGCCGGGCGGGCGACGCCGCCACCGGGCTGGTCCTCAGCGACGATCCGTCGATCCTCGAAGCGCGCGTGCAACTGCACTGGTAAGGACGCTGCCGCCAGCGCACGCGATGGGCATCGCGTGCGCGGCCCCTGGCGATCCACATCGGCAGGCCGGTGCCCGACCGCCGCACGCCGGCGATGGATCATTCCGGCAACCGGCCTTCAGCCGCCGACCGCAAGATCCCATTCGATGAAGCTCGCGAGCAGGTCCGGGCTGTCGGCGGGCCGCTGCCGCGCAGCCGCCAGCCGTTGCAGCTCGGCCAGCGCCTGCAGTTCGAGATGGCGCAGCAGGTCCTCGCGGCGGCGGGCCAGTGGCACCCCGTGGCCGTCCACGCCCTGCCCCGCGGTGAACGTCGTACACGGCAACACCCCGGCCGTGGCCGGGGCGTCGCGGTCGTCGCGGGCGGACGAGCGGTCCAACTCAGAACAGTTCGACGGTGCCCGCGCCCATCGATTCCTGGGTCACCGGCTTGTGCGGCGGCTTTTCCCAGGTGCTGCGCAGCTCGCGCAGGCGCTGGCCGATGCGCTGCAGGGCGCGGATCAGCTCGTCGTCGAACACGCCGCCATTGCGACGCAGCAGGTCCTGCAGGTCGATCGCCTCGCGGTTGATCGCGTTCAGGCGCTCCAGGTGCGCATGCACGCCGCCCAGTGCCTGGGTGGCGATGTCCTCGAACTGGAGTGCGCGCACCGCCTCGGCCACGCTGCCGTCGATGGCACGGCCACAATCGGAGATCTCGCGCATGCCGTCACCGAGCGAACGGTTGATCGCCGCCACCTGGTCGAGCATGCCGGCCGCCTCGGCGCGTGCCTCGCGGGAACGGGTGAGGTCGCGCGAGGCCATCCCGGACACCGTGTCGCGCACCTTGGCGATCGACTCCTTGGACGAGTGCGCGAGCTTGCGGATCTGCTCGTTGAACGCGGTGGAACGCTCCGACAGGTTGCGCACCTCGTCGGCGACCACCGCGAAGCCGCGCCCTGCCTCGCCGGCGCGCGCGGCCTCGATGGCCGCATTGAGCGCGAGCAGGTTGGTCTGGTCGGCGATCGACTTCACGTCCTCCAGCAGCGCGAAGATGCCGTCGAGGTGGCCGGCCATCTCGTCGATGTGGGTGACGGTGGTGCCGCTCTGGCCGCTGACCTGTTCCAGCGCCTCCACCAGTTGCTCCATGCGCTGGCTGGCGTGCTGGGCGAAGCGCGCCACGTCGGCGCCGCCGTCCTGGTCGCCGGTGCGGTCGAGAATGCGTGCCATCGCCTGCGCCTGCTGGCGCGACTTGCGGGTCATCGCGTCGAAGCTGCTGCCCAGTCCGCTGACCGCCTGGCGGATGAGGTCGCGTGCGCGTTCCACCTCGACCCGCGAGCCCTCGATCTCGGCACCGACGAACTGGCGCAGTTCGCTCAGCAGCTGTTCCTGCTCCTGCAGGATGCGGGTGTGTTCCGGTGGGCGACGGGTCTCGCGCATCACCAGCCAGACCCCCACGCCGATCCAGCTGGCGGTGACGGTCAGCAGGATCGCCCAGCGCACCGCGCCCGGCCATTCGAGCGCGAACGCCAGTGGCAGCATCAGGGTGAGGAACAGCGGTGCGGCGAGGCGGATCAGCAGGCGTGCGTACATGGGGCACTCTCAGGGGCGGGCTCTACGGACCCGGTATCGGCCCCCGTCGACCGGCCTTTAGCGTTTGCGCCGGTGACAGCGGGATTCGCGGCGTTGCCTGCGGCATTTGCGACGTGGGCCGCAGTTGGCGCGCAGGTGCACGGATGACCGGTGGGCACGTGAGCTGGAGCGGGTACGTCGGTGAGTGGGCGAACCGTCGGCATGCGCGCCGTGGCGGGCCGGCCGGTCACCGATCGCGGGCTGACGATGGTGGCTTCGTTGCGGCCCGCCGGCTCAGCGCCGTAGAACGGTCACCCGCCCGGATGCGGCCATCACGTCCCCTGGCACCGGCTGCAGCCAGCGCGAGACTTCCGACGCCGGCAGCGGGCGCGCGTACAGGAAGCCCTGTACCTCGTCGCAGCCGTACTCGCGCAGCAGCCGTTCGTCGTCCGCGCTTTCCACGCCCTCGGCCAGCACCTGCATGCGCAACGCCTTGCCGAGGTGGATGATCGCCCGGGTCACTTCGGCCGAGCGGCGACCTTCGCCGAGACCGGCGATGAAGCTGCGGTCGATCTTGAGCCGCCCCACCGGGAACCGGCTGAGGTAGCTGAGACTGGAGAAGCCGATGCCGAAGTCATCGATCGCCAGCGCCACGCCCTCGCGGGCGAACACCTCGAAGCAGTGCCACAACGCCGGGGTATCGCGCAGCAACGCCGATTCGGTGAGTTCGAGCTCCAGCTGCGTGGGCGGCCAGCCGCTTTCGGCGCAGGCTCCCAGCACGCGTGCGGCAAAGCCCGGGTCGCGCAGCTGCACGGCGGATACGTTGACCGACATCCGTCCCAGGGAGATGCCCGCGCGCGCCCATGCCGCGGCCTGGCTGCAGGCTTCGCGAAGCACCCAGTCACCGATGGCGGCGATATCACCGGTGGCCTCGGCGATCGGAATGAATTCGTCCGGCGGACAATGGCCGAGTTCGCGGTGGTGCCAGCGCAGCAGCGCCTCCACGCCGACGACGGTGCCACTGCGCAGCTCGTACAGCGGCTGGTAGAGCAGCGAGAACTCGTCGCGCTCGAGCGCGCCGCGCATGGCCTGCTCCAGGTCCAGGCGCCGGCGCGAACGGCGCCACGCCTCCGGACTGTGGAACTGGATGCGATTGCGGCCGTCGTCCTGCTTGGCGTTGTGCAACGCCGCGCCCGCCGCACGCAGCAGTTCGTCGAAGCCGACGTCGGCCGGGCGGATCGCGATGCCTGCGCTGACGCCGAAGCGCAGGATCTCGCCGTCGACCGGTACCGGGTCGGACAGGCCGGTGACGATGCGCTGGGCGGTCGCCGCGATCGCCTCGCGGCCTTCGCCCTGGCGCAGCAGGACCACGAATTCGTCGCCGCCCAGGCGCCCGAACAGGTCGCCGGCATCCACGAGCATGTGCAGGCGCGCGGCGACGGCCTTGAGCACCGCGTCGCCGGCGGCGTGGCCATGGGCCTCGTTGATGCCGCCGAAGCCGTCGAGGTCGAGCAGCAGCAGTGCATGCCCGGTGGCGCAGTCGGCCGCGGCCAGCACCGCTTCGATCTCCTCGCGCAGCCGCGTGCGGTTGGGCAGCCGGGTCAGGGTGTCGTAGTGCGACAGCAGTTCGATCCGTGCATTGGCCTCGCGCTCGTGCGACGTGTCGCGGAACAGCACCAGGTGGCGGCCGCGGCTGCCACCGTCGCGGTCAAACTCGACCACTGCACGGGTCCAGACCTGCACGCCGTCGGGGCGGTAGAAGCACAGGTCCAGCGAGATCGCGTCGGCGCCATCGGCCACCCGCGACATGGCTTCGAGCAACGCATCGCGTGATTCGATCGTGTAGTGGTGCAACAGGTCGTCGAGCGCCATCGTGCTGCCCTCGTGTCCGTGCAGGCGCGCGCACTCTTCGGTCCAGTACAGGGTGCGGGTGGCGGCATCGATCTCGCAGCCGCCGATACGGCCAAGCTCCGCAACCCGGCGCAGCAGCTCCCCACGGCGGTGATTGGCGGCGTCGGCGCGGCGTTGCGCGGTGACGTCCTGGATCTGTGCGATCACCCGCAGCAGCCGCTCGCCATCGCAACGCGGGGATGCCCAGACCTGCAGGTGCAGGCGCTCGGCGGCGGCATCGACGGTGAGCTCGAAGCTGGCGGTCTCCTCGCCCTGCCGCAGGCGCTCCCAGGCCTGCCGCAATGCCCGGCGATCGCCGCGGCAGCGCCGTAGCCAGGCGCGCACGCGCAGCCCGTCATCGAGCCCGAGCGCGGTGCGCAGCTCACGCGTGCACCAGACCACGTCGGTGGATGCATCCAAGGTCCAGCTGGCCATGCCGGCGAGGCGCTGCGTTTCCTCGACCAGCCCGCGCTGCTCGCGCAGCCGTTGCTCGAGCTGCTTCTGGCTGCCGATGCCGGTGACCGTGCCTGCCACGCGCAGCGGCGTGCCGCTGGCATCCCAGGCGGTCACCCGGCCGGCATCTCGTACCCAGCGCCAGCTGCCGTCGCGGTGCAGGCAACGGTACTCGCACAGGTATGCGGGGCTGCGCCCGGCCAGGTGGGCCTCGAGCGCCGCGCGCAGGCGGCCGCGGTCGTCCGGGTGGGCGCGGCGCTGGGCATCGGCAAAGCTGCCGACGGCGGCCGACGCGCCCTCGTGGCCCATCAGCCTCAGCCAGGAGACCGAGCGCTGCAGTCGGTCGTGGCGGATGTCCCAGACCCACAGGCCATGGCCGCCCGACTCCGCCGCCTCCAGCCAGGTTCCGGCCACGGACGACAACTGCACGCTCAGGGAATACGCCACCACGCCCTGCTGGTCGCGACTGACCACGCGCATGCAGGCCTGCAGCGCGCCGTCGGCACCCGGCAGTTCGCAGTCCACGGCTTCCTCGCCCTGCGACAGGCGCGCGCGCAGACCGGCCAGTGAGGGCGCGTGGCGCTCGACCAGTGCATCCAGCCCACGCGCCTGCGCCGACGCATTGGCCAGCAGGCAGCGGCCATCGCGGTCGAGCAGCAGCAGCCCATCGGGCAGCGGATGACTGAACAGGCTCGAGATGACGCCGGGATCCATCTGCGCGAATCGCTCCGGTTGCGTGTCGCCCAGCCGTGGATCGGCATGGGCTCGTGCTCCGGTAGCGGCGGCGGGGGGCGGAAATTGAGGCGCCGTTGCGCGGGCGGCTAGACTCGCGGACGGGATCGACGGGGACGACCAGATGGCAACAGCCCGGGAGGGAGACGGCGGGATGGCACGCGCGTCCGGCGCGGGCGTGCGGCGGAGCCTGGCCGGCATCCGCTGGTGGATCCCGCTGCTGTACCTGGTCCTGAGCGGTGCGTGGATCCTGTTCAGCGATCACCTCGTGGAGGGCCTGCTGCCCCCGGGCGCGGTGCGGGTGGCGCAATCGGCCAAGGGCCTGCTGTTCGTGCTGGCCAGTGCCGCGGCCCTGTGGCTGCTGCTGCGCAACCAGGCGGACCGGATCGAGCGCGCCCACCGCGCGACGCTCGATTACGCGCAGCGATACCGCGAGCTGCTGGAACGCCATCCCGATCCGTTGTGGTTGCACGAGGCCGGCAACGGCAGGCTGCTGTACGTCAATCCCGCGGCGCGCAGGTTCTTCGGCCTGGGCGCCGACGACGCACTGCCAGCCGATGCCGCCGCCCTGCAGGGGGTGCTGCCGCATCCCGGCGAGGAGGGCCGGCCGGCGACGATCCGGCGTATCCGCCTGCCGGATGGGCGCCGGCACGATGTCGAGCTGCATGTCGCGCGGCTGGACCACGACGGACGCGAGGCGCGCCTGGTGAGCATGCGCGACCGCACCGCCGAGATCGGTGCCGAGCGCGAACGGGCGCAGAGCGCGCGGCGCATGCGCGAAGCCCAGCAGCTGGCCTGCCTGGGATCGTGGGAATTCGATCCGGCGTCCGGGCATGGCCATCTGTCCGAGGAAACCTGCCGCATGCTCGGCGTGCGCTCACCGGTGGGCGACGGCGCCGATGTGCGCGGCCTGCTGCTCGATTCGCTGCCCGGCTGGGGAAAGCAGTTGTCCGGACTGCTGGACGCGCTGGCCTCGGGCCATGTGCCGACGCTGGACGTGGTGATCCCGCTGGAGACCGCGGACGGCACCCGGCGGCTGCAGCTGCGCGGCGCGCGCGCCACCGACGACGGTGCGCCACACCTGCTGCGCGGCACCCTGCAGGACATCACCGAAGCCGAGGCCGCGCGGCGCCAGCTGCGCGAACGCGAGCGCCAGTTCCACGACCTGATCCGGGCCCTTCCCGACGGCGTCATCCTGCTGTCGGGCGACCGCGTGCGCTATGCCAACCCCGCCTGCGCCGAAGCCTTCGGGCGACCGGTCGACACCATGCCCGGGCTGCCGGTCCAGGCGCTGCTGGCCGAGGACGACGCGCCGCTGCTGCGCGAGTGGCTGCGCGCCGCGCTGGTGCCGGGCCCGGCCACCGATACCGTCGCACGCGCGCCGCGCATGCGCCGCAGTGACGGCAGCCTGTTCAATGCCGCGCTCACCGCAGCCGAGACGCGCTACGAGGACGCCATCTGCGTGGTGATCGTGATGCGCGACCTCTCGCCTGCGGAGCGCATGCGCGACGAACTCGCCGCCGGCAACCAGCAGCTGCAGGCGATGGCGGCGCGCATCTTTTCGGTACAGGAGGACGAGCGGCGCCGGATCTCGCGCGACCTGCACGACGACATCGGCCAGTCGATCACCGCCATCAAGATGTCGGCGAGCGCGGCGATGGACGAGGACGACCCGGCGCGACGGCGCGACGACCTCGACGACGTGCTTGCGCTGGCCGATGCCACCCTGTCGAGGCTGCGCGACATCTCGATCCTGCTGCGTCCGCCGCAGCTCGACGCGCTGGGCCTGGAAGCGGCGCTGCGCTGGCATGCCGAGCGGCTGTTCACGCATGCAGGCGTGGATCTGGAGCTTGCGATCGCGGTACTGCCGCAGCGTCCGGAACGCGAGGTGGAGCAGGCCTGCTTCCGCATCGCGCAGGAAGCCATGACCAATGCGCTGCGGCATGCGGCGCCGGCGCGGGTGTCGCTGCGCCTGGACGACCTCGGCGACCGCCTGCACCTGCGGATCATCGACGATGGCCGCGGATTCGACACGCCCGCCGATGGCGGGCTGGGCCTTGCGATCATGCGCGAACGTGCGCACGGGGTCGGCGGTGTGTTCGACATCCGCTCCGCGCATGGCAACGGCACCACCGTGGAGGCCGTGCTTCCGTACGAGCCGGCTGCAACCGCAAAGCACGCCGTGCAGCCTGCTGGCTAGAATGCCCGCATGCGAAATACCGATCCGGATGCATCACCTCCCCTGCCTCGTCTGGGCGCCGGGCACCCCGGGCTGACCGCACTGGTCGACGCCGCGCGCGCGGGCGGCGAACCGCTGGTGGTGTTGCATGTCGACATCGACCATTTCGCCTCGATCAACCAGAACATGGGCGTGGAGGTGGGCGACATCGCGCTCGAGACCGTCGGCGAGCGGCTGCGGACGCTGATCGAGGGCCGTGGCCACGTATGGCGCCACGGCAGCGACGAGTTCGTGGTGGCAGTGCCGGATGCGCAGGCGTCGGCGGTGACCGCGCAGGCGCTTGCCCAGCAGCTGATCGCCGCCGTGGCGCAGCCGTTGACGGTGTTGCCGTACACGCTGTTTCTCGGCGCCAAGGTCGGCATCAGCCTGTGCCCGCAGCACGGCACCGATGCCTCGCAGCTGCTGCAGCTGGCCGAGACCGCGGCGCGGCGCGCCTCGCACGTGGTGCACGACCCGGTGCAGGTGCATGCGGCGCCGGCACTCGATCGTGCGCAGAGCGAAAGCACCATCGCGCGGCAGATCGTGGATGCCCTGCCCAACCGCGAACTGCGCTTGCGCTTCCAGCCGATGATCAGCGCGCGCGACGGGCGCATCGTCGGCATGGAGGCACTGATCCGCTGGCAGTCGCCGGTACTCGGCCTGCTGCTGCCGGAGCGCTTCCTGCCGATCGCCGAACGCCTGGGCGTGATCGTGCAGATCGGCGACTGGATGCTGGAGCGGGTGATCGAGCAGGCCAGGCTGTGGCGCGAACAGGGCTTCGACGACTTCTTCGTCGGCGTCAACGTGTCGACGCTGCAGCTGCTCGAACCCGACTTCGTGGACCGCCTGCTCGCGCGCATGCAGCAGGCCGGACTGCCGCCCTCGGCGGTCCTGCTGGAGATCAACGAGAGCGCGCTCAGCACTAATACCCAGGCGGTCTACCAGGCCATCGCCGCGCTGCGCCACGAAGGCGTGGGCCTGACGCTGGACAACTTCGGCACCGGCAATGCCAGCCTCGGCGCGCTGGTGCGCTACCCGGCCGACATCCTCAAGATCGACCGCAGCTTCATCAATGCGGCACCCGCCGGCAGTCGCGAGACCGCGATCGTGCGCGCGATGATCGCGATGGGCCACCAGCTCGGCATGAAGGTGATCGCCAATGGCGTGGAGACCGAGGCGCAGCTGGGGTTCCTGCGGCGCGCCGACTGCGACATCTTCCAGGGCTACCTGTTCGGCGAGGCGATGAGCGCCGAAGCCGCGGGCCAGGCGCTGCGCCGCCGCTACCTGCGCTCCGAGCTGTTCGCGGCCAGCACCACCGACCGCACCCTGCTGCTGGTCGACGACGAGGAGAACGTGCTGCGCGCGCTGGTGCGGCTGTTCCGTCGCGATGGCTACCGCATCCTCGCCGCCGGAAACGTGCGCGATGCGTTCGGGCTGCTGGCCACCAACGAGGTACAGGTGATCCTGTCGGACCAGCGCATGTCGGAGATGGACGGCACCGAGTTCCTCGGCCGGGTGAAGATGCTCTACCCCGATACCATCCGGCTGGTGCTGTCGGGCTACACCGACCTCGCCACGGTGACCGACGCGATCAACCGCGGCGCGATCTACCGCTTCCTGACCAAACCCTGGGACGACGCCGAGCTGCGCGAGCACATCCGCCAGGCCTTCCGCACCCACGACACCCAGCGCAACCGCGAGGCATCGCCGCAGGCCTGAGCCTCAGGTCGCGGCTTTCGGCTGGCGCGTCGGCAGCACCACCCGGAAGCGGCTGCCGGCGCCGGGCGCACTGTCGACCTCGATGCGGCCGTGGTGCTTGGCCACGATCCCGTAGGAGATCGACAGCCCCAGCCCGGTGCCCTTGCCCACCGGCTTGGTGGTGAAGAACGGATCGAAGATGCGCTGCTGCACGTCGGCGGGAATGCCGGCGCCGTCGTCGCCCACCTCCACCCACACCATGCCGTCGCCGGCACCGGTGCGCAGGGTGATCACCCCGCGTTCCTCGATCTCCTGGCCGGCATTGAGCAGCAGGTTCATGAACACCTGGTTCAACTCGGACTGCAGGCACTCGATCATCGGCAGCGTGCCGTACTGCTTGTCCAGCGTGGCCTTGTAGCGCAGTTCGTTCCACACGATGTTGAGCGTGGAATCCAGCCCTGCGTGCAGGTCGGCGAGCTTCCAGGAATGGTCGCGGTCGGAGCGCGAGAAGTCCTTGAGGTCCTTGACGATGCGGGTCACCCGCTCGATGCCCTGGCGGCATTCGGTCAACAGCTGCGGCAGGTCGCGGCTGATGAAGTCGATGTCGAGCTGTTCGCGGGTGGCGTCGATCTCCTGGCGCTGGGTGGCCGGATCCGGCGAGGCCAGCGCACGGTCGTAGGCATCCACCAGCGCGAACAGGTTGCTGAGGTATTCCTGCAGGCTGCCCAGGTTGGAATGCACGTAGCCGATCGGATTGTTGATCTCGTGCGCGACGCCGGCGGCGAGCTGGCCGATCGAGGCCATCTTCTCGGCCTGCAGCAGCTGTTCCTGCGCGGCGGTCAGGCGGACGTTGAGTTCGGCATGGCGGCGCAGCAGTTCCTGGTCGCTGTCGCGCACCAGGCCCGGGTCCTGCAGCAGCAGCAGGATGTGCTCGCCATCGGGCAGCGCATGCAGCCACGCGGCCAGCACTCGGCCCTCGCCGAACGGCAGGTAGTCGTTCCAGCGGCCCTGCTCGCGGACCCGCTGCATGGCCTGTGGCGGCAGCAGGTCCTCGATGCGCGGCGCGGCACCCGAGTACAGCGGGTGGGAACGGTAGAGCACCTGTGCCGCCGGGTTGGCGTGCACCAGCGCGCCGTCGCGACCGTAGACGAGCACGCCTTCCTGCACGCGCAGCAGCGCTTCGTCGAGGATGGCGGGGGGAAGCGGTGCGGGACTCGGGACTGGGATCACGTCGGTGCGGGCATTGCGGCAGTGCGCCGCATCATACCGCCGCGCCGTCCGGCGCCGCCTTGCCTGCCCGGCCGGGACATCTGTCCGCCAAGGGCGGGCGAGGCGCTCAGGCCACCGCGAGTTCGCGCGAATGCCGCGCCAGTTCGGCGCGGCCGTGGGCGTCGTAGGCCGGCGCGCTTTCGACGCGGCCGAGATGGCGCAGGGCCCAGTTGACCTCGCGGCGGCGCCGGGCGAGCAACGCGCCGTTGGCGCGGTTGAGTTCGGCCAGCTCCGCCAGCGGGCCGGCGATCTCGCCGTCGGTGGTGGCTTCGAGTTCGCGCAGTGCGGTGAGCTTCTCGCGCGTTGAACGCATCAGTGCCTCGACGTCGTGGCCGATCAGCGCCTCGCGCTCGTCGGCGAGCGCGGTGGCGAGGCGTTCGAGGCTGGCCAGTGCGGCGGACATCAGCCGGCGAGCTGGGCGTCCAGCTCGAGCATGCGCGATGCGATCACTTCCGGGTCGATCCGGTAGCTGCCCGAGGCCAGCGCGTCGCGCACCGCCTGCACCCGCGCCTCGTCGACGGCGGGACGGGTGGAGAGCTCGCGCTGCAGGGCCTGCAGGCCGGTGGCTTCGCCGGTCAGGCGCAGGCTGTCGGCGGCCGCGGGCGCCTCGACGGCCTTGCGGGCGTCTCCGGCACGGGCGACCTGGCCCAGGGCCGGGGCGGTGCCGCGCACGGCGGCGGCGGGCAATCCATCAATCTTCTGGGTCATGGCAGGTGTCCTGACGCCGGGTTGTTAAGGAGGTTCGTGGCCATTATCGACCGGTGCCGAAAAAGCTTTAGGGGAATTCCCCACACCCGTTCATCGCGTTCACGTGCACCGGGGCACAGCGGAAGCCGGCGAGGTTGCCGGGCGCTCACCTGCCGACCACCACGTCGCCACCGGGGTCCACGGTGCCCTGCACGACGCGCCGCGACGACAGGTTCTCGACGCTGACCCGCTCGTGCTCGCCGGCATCGCCGAGCGCGCGCCCGACCATCCGTACCTCCACCCCACCCCGGCGCGAGACCAGGGCGATGGTGTCGCCACGGCGGACCAGCCGCGGTGCGACCAGGTCGCCGGCGGTCAGCACGCTGCCGGCCGACAGGGTCCGGCGGGCCACCCGCCCCACGGCATCGGACGGATCGGCAATCGCCGCGCCGGCGATGCGGGTGGCATCGCGCTGCTCGGCAGTGAAGACATCGGCGGTGATCGGCTGTCCTGAAGCCACGCTGCGCGACAGCACCAGCACGGTCTGGCTGCGGTGCACGCGCACCGGCACGAACAGGCGCCAGCCCGACGGGCAGGCGACCTCGGCGGTGCCGGCACCGGTCATGCGGGCTTCCAGCGGCTGCGCGCAGCGCGGCATGCGCAGTGCGGGGTCCAGCGTGGCATCGGTGCCCTCGCCGCCGCCGGCCGCCGCGAGGGCCGCGGCACGGATCGACTCCACCGGCTGGAAGCCCTGCGAAGCCCAGCCCGCGGGTGCAGGCAGCACGCCGAGCAGGCACAGCACGACAAGCGCCGGAAGGCGGCGCGATGCCGGTGTCCGACGGTCTGTGCAGTGCATTTGCTCCGGGGCCATGGGGATCCCTGCGGCATGACGATGGCGGCGACGATGCAAGCCGCGTGCCGCAATGCCCGCTCAAGTCCACGCCGCCTGCGCCGATACCGCCTGCATGTCCCAGGACCTGCTCGACCGCATCGACCAGCGCACCCGCCTCGCCGGCCACAACCGGCTGGCGTTGCTGCTCTTCCGCCTGGGCGGACGCCAGCTTTTTGGCGTCAACGTATTCAAGGTGCAGGAGGTGCTGCGCCGGCCGGGGCTGTTCCGCGTACCGGGCCTGCCCGAGCAGTTCGCGGGCGTGGCCGACGTGCGCGGGCGCAGCGTGCCGGTGCTCGACCTCGGCCTGGCCATCGCCCACCCCGAGCGCGCCAACGACACGCCGGCCTACATGGTGGTGACCGAGTTCAACCGCTCGGTGCAGGGCTTCCTGGTCAGCGAGGTCGAGCGCATCGTCAATATCGCGGTGGAGGACATCCATCCGCCGCCGGATCTCGGCGCCGAGGGCAGCTATCTCACCGCGGTCACCCGCTACCAGGGGGAGCTGATCCAGGTCATCGACGTGGAGAGCGTGCTGGCCGACATCTCGCAGGCGCGGATGGACGCGGAACTGCCGCCGGAATACGCCCTGCCCGCCGACGCGCCGCCGATGCAGGTGCTGGTGGTGGACGATTCCCGCGTGGCCCGGCAGCAGATCCGCAGCGTGCTCGACCAGCTGGGCGTGGGCGTGACCCTGCTCTCCGACGGCCGCCAGGCGCTGGACCACCTGTTGCAGCTGCATGCCAGTGGCGAGCGGCCATCGGAGCGCTACGCGATGATCGTGTCCGACATCGAGATGCCGGCGATGGACGGCTACACGCTGACGACGGAAATCCGCCGCCATGCCGGTCTCGCCGACCTGTTCGTGCTGCTGCACACCTCGCTGTCGGGCGTGTTCAACACCTCGATGGTGCAGAGCGTAGGCGCCAATGCCTTCGTGGCGAAGTACAGCCCGCACGAGCTGGCCGAGCACGTGCTGAAGCGGCTGAACGAAGTGGCCGCCGGCGCCGGTGGGCGCCGGGTCGCCTGACCGGCCGATCTCTGGCACACCACTTGCACAGCCCACGGCGAGCGTTTGCCGGAGGGCTGCGATGTCCAACCTGATCTCCACCTACATGGGCCTGCAGGCCGATGCACTGCCGTTGCGCGAGCAGCGGCTGAAGCTGATCGCCAGCAACCTCGCCAACGCCGACACCCCCGGCTACCAGGCGCGCGACCTCGACTTCAACGCCGCCCTGGCCGCGGCCGCGCGCACCCGGGAAGCCGGTGGCCGCGTGGCGCCCGCACACGAGGCGCGCCCGGGGCACATCCCCGTTTCCGGGCTCGACGACGCCCTGCAGCCGTTCACCACGGCCCGCGTGGCCGCCCAGCCCAGCCTGGACGGCAACACCGTCGATCCCGATGCCGAGCGCGCCGCCTACGGCCGCGCCGCACTCGAATACCGCGCCTCGCTGAGCTTCATGGAATCGAAGGTGCGCACCCTCCTGACCGCCATCACCGGACAGTAAGCCATGAGCAACCTGCCGATCTTCGACGTCGCCGGCTCCGCCCTGCAGGCCCAGTCGGTGCGCCTGAGCACGCTGGCCAGCAACATGGCCAATGCCGGCTCCGTCGCCGGCTCGCCCGAGCAGGTCTACAAGCCGCTGGAGCCGGTGTTCCGCGCCACTGCACACGGCAGTGATCCGGCGCTGACCGGGGTCGAGGTGAGTGGCGTGGTCGAGCGCGACACCGCGCCGATCCAGCGCTACGAGCCCGGCCACCCGCTGGCCGACGAGCAGGGCTACGTGTACGCGCCCGACATCGACCCGGTGGCGCAGATGGTCAACATGATCTCCGCCTCGCGCAGCTACCAGGCCGGCGTGGAGATGCTCAACACCGCCAAGGAGCTCGCCGTGGCGACCCTGAGCATGGGCCGCTGAGCCCTGGAGTCCTGACGATGACCAGCATTTCCGGCGACGTGCTCAACAACCTCGGCCTCGGCGGCGCCGCCGGCAAGGCCGGCGCCGACAAGCGCAGCGAATCGCTCGGCCAGGCCGACTTCCTGCGCCTGATGACCGAGCAGCTCAAGCACCAGGACCCGCTCAATCCGATGGAGAACAGCGCTTTCCTCGGGCAGATGGCGCAGTTCTCCACCGTGCAGGGCATCCAGGCGCTCAACGGGACAGTCAGCGGTTTCGCCAACGCGATGGCCGGCGACCAGCTGATGCGTGGCGCGGCGCTGGTCGGTCGCGAGGTGGTGCTGCCTTCGGCCAGGGTTGCGCTCGGCACCGATGGGGATGCCAGCGGCCTGGTCGCGGCGCCGGCGCCGGGCCTTGTGACCTTCGACATCACCGATGCCAACGGCCAGCCGGTGCGGCAGATCGTGGTGCCGGCCGATGCCGCGGGCGAGGTGCCCTTCGCCTGGGACGGGACCAACGCGGCCGGCGAGCGCATGCCGCCGGGGCAGTACGCGATCACCGCGAAGCACGTTGCCGCCAACGGCAACAGCACCGCTCTCAGCACCTACGTACGCGGTCGCGTCGACAGCGTGTCGGTGGGTGCCGATGGTCTCTACCTCGATGTCCAGGGTCTCGGCACCGCGTCGGTCGGCCACGTCCTGCGCGTCGGCTGACGACGCTCTCCATTTCCTGATTTCCCCGCGCACGACCCTCTCACGGAGTCCGCCATGAGCTTCAATACTTCGCTGTCCGGCATCAACGCGGCCAACGCCAACCTCAACGTCACCGCGAACAACATCGCCAACGTCAACACCACCGGCTTCAAGGAGTCGCGGGCGGAGTTCGCCGACCTGTTCTCCAACAGCACCTACGGCCTGGCGCGCAACGCGGTCGGGTCCGGCGTGAAGCTGAGCAACGTGGCGCAGCAGTTCTCGCAGGGCAATATCGATCCCACCGGGCGCAGCCTGGACATGGCGGTGGACGGCGAGGGTTTCTTCACCCTGAACAAGAACGGCGCTCGCGTGTACTCGCGGGCCGGCAACTTCCAGACCGATGCGCAGGGCTTCGTCGGCACGCCCGACGGTGCGCGCCTGCAGGTCTACCCGCCGCGCGAGGGCGCGCCCGGTTTCGATATCGGCCGCGTCGGTGACCTGCAGCTGCTGACCACCGACAGCCCGCCGCAGCAGAGCACCCGGGTCAACCTGATGTTCACCCTGCCCGGCAATGCCGCGCAGCCGACCATCACCGGCTTCGACCCCAGCGAACCCAACAGCTACAACGCCTCCACCGGCGGCATCACCGTGTTCGATTCGCTGGGCGTGAGCCACGTGCAGACCTCGTACTTCGTCAAGACCGCCAACCCGAACGAGTGGCAGGTGCACAACTACGTCGACGGCCAGCCGGCCGGCGCGCCGGTGACGCTTGCGTTCTCCGACTCCGGCGCGCTGGTGGCCCCGGCCGATGGCCGCATCGCGCTGGACCCGTTCACCCCCTCCACCGGCGCCGGCGTGCTCGAGCTCGACCTCGACCTCACGGGTTCCACCCAGTACGGCGAGCGCTTCCAGCTGCGCGATACCCGCCAGGACGGTTACGCCGCCGGCAAGCTCAACGAGATCAGCATTTCCGGCGATGGCGTGGTGTTCGCGCGCTATTCCAATGGTGCCGACCGCCCGCTGGGGCAGATCGCGCTGTCCACCTTCGTCAACCCGCAGGGCCTGCAGGCGCAGGGCGAGAACACCTGGGCCGAGAGCTATGCCTCCGGCGCACCGCGCACCGGCGCGCCGGACAGCTCCGACTTCGGCCGGATCCAGGCCGGCGCGCTCGAGTCGTCCACCGTCGACCTCACCGCGCAGCTGGTGAACATGATCACCGCGCAGCGCAACTTCCAGGCCAACGCGCAGATGATCTCCACCCAGGACCAGGTCACCCAGACGGTGATCAACATCAGGTAAGCCGCGCCCGGGGCGGCACCGCAGCCGCATCGCCCCGGCACCGCTGACCGACCGTTCCCGCACCCTCCGGAGCCGCCCGATGGACAAAGCCCTCTACGTCGCGATGACCGGTGCGCGCTCCACCCTGCAGGCGCAGGGCACGGTGTCGCACAACCTCGCCAATGCCGACACCGCGGGCTTCAAGGCAGCGCTGGCCAATACCCGTGCCTACCGCGTCGAGGGGCCGGGGCACGCCTCGCGCATCGACGCGCTGCATGTCGACCAGGGGTTCGACAGCCGGGTCGGCGCGCAGCGCGTCACCGGCAATCCGCTGGATGTCTCGCTGCGGCCCGACCGGTGGCTGGCGGTGCAGTCGCCGGATGGCGCCGAAGCCTACACCCGCGCCGGAAACCTGGCGCTCACCCCGAATGGCCAACTGGTCACCGCCGGTGGGCATCCGCTGCTCGACGAGCAGGGCCAGCCGATCGCACTGCCGCCCCACCAGGCGCTCGACATCGGCCATGACGGTGCGGTTTCCATTGTCCCCCTGGGCGAAGGCCCGCAGACCATGGCCGTGGTCGGCCGCATCCGGGTGGTGGACGCCACCCCCGACCGGCTGGCTCGTGGCCTCGACGGGCTGATGCGCAATGCCACGCCCCAGCAGCCGCTGGCGCAGGCGCCGGGCGACGTGATGACCACCGGCACGCTGGAAGGCAGCAACGTCGATGCAGCAGGTGCGCTGGTGCAGATGATCCAGTTGCAGCGCCAGTTCGAGATGCAGGTCAAGCTGATCCAGCGCGGCGACGACAACGCCCAGGCCGCCAACAGCCTGCTGCGCCTGGGCGGCTGACCGGGGAACGGCACCCTCATCCGCGCTTCGCGCCACCTTCTCCCGTAAACGAGAGATGGGTTCCATCCATCGCCCATGGAGCAACCCACCCCCGACCTTCTTCGGGCTGTGGGAGTCGGGCGCTCTCTTTTCCAGGAACCATTGCCACCCTTCGCCCGCCTGCGGGGAAGGTGCCCGCAGGGCGGATGAGGGCGTTCCGGGCGCTTGGTGGCGGTCGGATCGCCTCGTGCCCGTCGTCTGGCACACCGATTGCATCTGTCCCTGCGACGGCGCCATTCCGCGCCCGCTGAGGAAACTCGATGAACCAGGCTCTCTGGGTTGCCAAGACCGGACTGGACGCGCAGCAGACGCGGATGTCGGTGGTGGCCAACAACCTCGCCAACACCAATACCACCGGGTTCAAGCGCGACCGCGCCAATTTCGAGGACCTGCTGTACCAGCAGGTGCGCCAGCCCGGCGGCGCCACCTCCGCACAGACGCAGTTGCCCTCGGGCCTGCAGCTGGGCACCGGCGTGCGCGTGGTCTCCACCGCCAAGGACTTCCAGCAGGGCAACCCGCAGCAGACCGGTCGCGCGCTCGACGTGATGATCAACGGCCGCGGCTTCTTCGAGGTGCTGACGCCCGATGGCACCCCCGCCTACACCCGCGACGGCGGCTTCCAGGTCAATGCCCAGGGCGAGCTTGTCACCAGCAGCGGCTATCCGGTGCAGCCCGGCATCCAGGTGCCGGAAGGCGCGCAGTCGATGACCATTGGCAAGGACGGGACGATCAGCGTGCAGGTCGCCGGCGAGGCGCAGGCGCTGGAGATCGGCGCGCTCACTATCACCGACTTCATCAACCCCGCCGGCCTGCAGGCACGTGGCGAGAACCTCTATGTCGAGACCACTGCGTCGGGTCCGGCGCAGAACGGCACGCCGGGCCTCAACGGCCTCGGGCAGCTCGAGCAGGGGTCGCTGGAGGGCAGCAACGTCAACGTGGTGGAGGAGCTCGTCAGCATGATCGAGACCCAGCGCGCCTACGAGATGAATGCCAAGGCGATCTCGACCACCGACTCGATGCTGGGCTACCTCAACAACAACGTCTGAGCACCGCGATGAACTTCTTCCTGCTTCGTTCCGTCGTGGGCGCCATGTTGGCGCCGATGCTGCTGGCCGGCTGCGTCGCCGCCGGCGACGTGCGCCCCTACCCGCCGATCGCGCAGGTGCAGCCCGCACCGGTGGCCCCTGTCCATGCAAGCCGGGGCGCGATCTACCAGGCCGGTGGCGGCAACGCCGGGCTGTCGCTGTTCGCCGACAAGCGTGCGCGCGAGGTCGGCGACCTGCTGACAATCCAGCTGGTCGAGAGCACCGTGGCGCAGACGAATGCCGCCACCCAGGTGGGCAAGGAAAGCAGCATCGGGATCGGCGTGCCGGAACTCTTCGGCGGTCCGGTGACGGTCAACGGCCGCGACGTGCTGAGCGCATCGGCCAGTGGCACGCGTGATTTCGACGCCAGCGGCCGCAGCACGCAGAGCAACCGCCTGCAGGGCAGCGTGACCGTGACCGTGGTGCAGCGCCTGCCCAATGGCAACCTGGTGGTCGAGGGCAGCAAGAACCTGCGGCTCAACCAGGGCGATGAACTCGTCCAAGTGCAGGGCGTGGTGCGCCCGGCCGACATCGGCCCGGACAACAGCGTGCCGTCCAGCCGCGTCGCCGATGCGCGCATCGTCTACGGCGGCCGCGGCGCGATCGCGCAGTCGAATGCGATGGGCTGGCTTGGCCGGTTCTTCCATTCGCGTCTCTATCCCTACTGACCACGTCGCCCCCGCGAAGCCGGGGGCCCCGTGTCTATCGCGCCACCAACAGGCTCCCGTCATGTCCACGATCACCCCGCTCCGCCTGCTCTCCAGCGCACTGCTGCTGCTCGCCACGCTGGCGATGCCCGCGCTTGCTCAGGAGCGCATCAAGGACCTTGCATCGGTCGGCGGCGTGCGCGGCAATGCGCTGGTCGGCTACGGCCTGGTGGTCGGCCTGGACGGCAGCGGCGACCGCACCAGCCAGTCGCCCTTCACCGTGCAGAGCCTGCGCAACATGTTGAACGAGCTCGGCGTGACCGTGCCCGCCAACGTCAACCCGCAGCTCAAGAACGTCGCCGCAGTGGCCATCCATGCCGAGCTGCCGCCGTTCGCCAAGCCCGGCCAGACCATCGACGTCACCGTGTCGTCGATCGCCAACGCAGTGTCGCTGCGTGGCGGCACCCTGCTGATGGCGCCGCTCAAGGGCGCCGACGGCCAGGTCTATGCGATCGCCCAGGGCAGCCTGGTGGTTGGCGGCTTCGGCGCGCAGGGCCGGGATGGCTCGCGGGTGTCGGTGAACGTGCCCAGCGTGGGCCGGATTCCCAACGGCGCGATGGTGGAGCGCGAAGTCGCCGGCGGCTTCGGCGACGGCGGCGAGCTCACCCTCAACCTCAACCGCGCCGACTTCAGCACCATCTCCAACATGGTCGCGGCACTCGACGCACGCTTCGGCAAGGGCACCGCGCGTGCGGTGGATGGCGTGACCGTCGCCGTGCGTGCACCGTACGACCCCGCCGCGCGGATCGGCTTCCTGGCCGAGGTCGAGAACGTGCAGTTGTCGCCGGGCACCGCACCCGCCAAGGTCATCGTCAATTCGCGCACCGGCACCGTGGTGATGGGCGCGCAGGTGAAGGTGATGCCGGCGGCGATCGCCCACGGCTCGCTGTCGGTGACGATCACAGAGAGCATCGGCGTGAGCCAGCCGGATGCATTTGGCCGCGGCAATACCGTGATCACCCCGCAGTCCGACATTGCCGTCGACCAGGACGGCAGCCGGATGTTCAAGTTCGCCGGCGGCACCTCGCTCGACGAGATCGTGCGCGCGGTGAACGCGGTCGGTGCCGCGCCTGGCGACCTCATCGCCATCCTCGAAGCGCTCAAGCAGGCCGGTGCGCTGCGCGCGGAGCTCGAGGTCATCTGACATGCGCATCTCCGGTACGCCCATCGAGCTCAACCCCGCCCAGCGCCACGATGCCGCGCGCATCGACCAGGTCGCGCGCGAGTTCGAAGGCGTGTTCGCGCAGATGATGATCAAGAGCATGCGCGACGCCAGCTTCGGCGATGCACTGTTTCCCGGCGAGAACCAGCTCTACCGCGACCTCTACGACCAGCGGCTGGCGAAGTCGCTGACCGAAGGCGAAGGCCTCGGGCTGGCCAAGGTGATTGCACGCCAGCTCGGCGGCGGCGCAGACCCGGCGCCCGCGCTCGACACCGGCCTGCAGCCCGCCGCCGCGGACGTGCCCGCCCTGCCGCTGCAGCAGGCCATGCACCGCCTCGATGCGGTGCCGGACGCACTCAATACGCAGGCGCTGGACCTGATCGCCGGCCGCGAACCTGCAGCCGATGCCGCGGCACGATCGCCGATGGACGGTTTCATCGACAATCTGATGCGCCGCGCCCAGCCGGCCATGGATGCCATCGGTGATGTGGCACAGGCGGTCGGCGCAGCGGTCGGCCGCGCACCGGCCGTCGTGGCCGACGCGGTCATCGAGCCCGCTGCGCGCGCGGTGGCCGCAAGCTTCGGCCCGCGCAGCCCGGAAGGCTTCGTGGCCTCGATCTGGGGCGAAGCGCAGAAGGCCGCGCGCGAGCTCGGCGTGGACGCGCGGGCACTGGTCGCCCAGGCCGCGCTCGAGACCGGCTGGGGCCGGCGGGTGATCCAGCGCAGCGACGGCAATACCGCCAACAACCTGTTCGGCATCAAGGCCACCGGCTGGAAGGGCGAGCGGGCCGCAGCCACCACCCATGAATACAGCAACGGCGTGCGCCATACCGAGCGCGCCGACTTCCGCGCGTACGGCTCGCCGGCGGAGAGCTTTGCCGACTACGTGCGCATGATCAAACACAACCCGCGCTACCGGCAGGCGCTGGAATCGGGCGGCGACGTGCGCCGCTTCGCATCCGCGCTGCAGCAGGCCGGTTACGCCACAGACCCACGCTACGCCGACAAGATCAGCTCGATCGCCAACGGCCCCACGCTCGAACGCGCGCTGTCTGCGATCGGCACGCAGGCGCGCAACCTCGCCGGCACGGCCGTGCAACCCGCCAATGTCCTCGCCAGCGCAGCCCATGCGGCGCGCCAGGCCGTCCTTCGCTGACGCAGGAACGCCATGCCCAACGTCCTTTCCACCGGCACCAGCGCACTGATCGCCTTCCAGCGGGCGCTTTCGACGGTCAGCCACAACGTCGCCAACATCAACACGCCCGGCTACAGCCGCCAGCAGGTCGATTTCGAAGCACGCAGCCCCGCCTACGTGGGCGTCGGCTACGTGGGGCGTGGCACCCAGATCAGCGACATCCGCCGGGTGGCCGACGAGCTGGCCAATGCGCGGCTGATCGACAGCGGCGGCGAACTCGCGCGCCTGCAGCAGCTGTCGTCGATGGCCAACCGCGTGGATGCGCTGATATCCGACAAGGCCACCGGCATCGCCGGCCTGTGGTCGGGCTTCTTCGATTCGGTCAGCGCGCTGTCGTCGAACGCGTCCGCGCCCGCCGAGCGCCAGAACATGCTGGGCCAGGCGAATGCGCTGACCACGCGGTTCGGCCAGCTGCAGGGCCAGTTCGACATGCTGGGCCGCGAGGTCAACGGCGGTCTGCTGGCCGGCGCCGACGAGATCAACCGCCTGGCCAGCGAGATCGCGCGTATGAACGCGCAGATCGGCAGCGCCACCAGCGCGGCGCCGGACCTGCTCGACCGCCGCGAACAGCTGGTCAGCCAGCTCGTCACCTACACCGGCGGCACCGCCGTACCGCAGGACGGCGGTGCGCTCAACGTGTTCACCGCTGGTGGCCAGGCGCTGGTGGTGGGTACGCAACCGTCGCAGCTCACCACCGTGGCCGACCCGTACCGGCCGGAGCGCCTGCAGCTCGCGCTGCAGTCGCAGGGCCAGACCATCCGCATCGACGAGCGGACGATGGGTGGGCGCATCGGCGGCCTGCTGGAGTTCCGCAACCAGGTGCTGGACCCGGCGCAGGCCGAGCTCGGCCGCATCGCGCTCGGACTGGCCATGGAATTCAACGCCGGGCACGCGGCCGGCATGGACCAGCACGGCGCGATGGGCGGCGACTTCTTCCGGCTTCCGCCGCCCACCGCCAATGCGCATGCCGGCAATGCCGGTGATGCGCGCCTTTCCGCCAGCGTTGCCGACATCGGCGCGGTCGACGGCCGCAACCTCGTATTGCAGTGGCGCGACGGCGACTGGTTGGCCACCGACGCCGTGACCGGCGTGGCCGTTCCCACCACCGGCGTGGGCACCGAAGCCGATCCGCTGCGGGTCGGCGGCCTGGCACTGGTCATGAGCGGTACGCCGCAGGCCGACGACCGCTTCCTGCTGCAGCCGACCGCCCAGGCGGCCGGCGGCATCGGCGTGGCGATCACCGACCCCGCACGCATCGCCGCCGCTTCGCTGGTGCGCGTGGAGGCCGCGCTGGACAACCTCGGCAGCGGCAAGCCCACGGGCCTGCGCGTGGTCGATGCCGGCCACGCGGCACTGACGACCGACGTGCAGATCGAATTCCTCGACGGCGACCAGTACGAGGTCAACGGCGACGGCCCCTACCCCTACACGCCGGGCAGCACGATCACCGTCAACGGCTGGTCGTTCACGCTCGATGGCGTGCCCGCCGCCGGCGACAGCTTCAGCGTGCGCCGCAATGGCGCCGGTTCCAGCGACAACGGCAACGCCGCCCTGCTCGCCGGCTTCGACGACCGCCGCAGCCTGGATGGCGGCAGCCTCAGCCTCAACGGCGCGATCTCCGGCCTGACCACCGCGGTCGGCTCCGCCGCACGCAAGGCCGAATACGCCGCCGAAGCGCAGGGCGTGCTGCACGAACAGGCGCAGGCCGCGCGCGACAGCGTGTCCGGCGTCAACCTCGACGAGGAGGCCGCGAACATGCTTCGCCTGCAGCAGGCCTACCAGGCCGCCGCGCAGATCATCTCCACCGCCGATTCCATGTTCCAGACCCTGCTGGGAGCCGTGCGCCGATGAACAACCGGATCTCCACCGGCATGCTGTACCAGCAGTCCATCGGTACGCTGCAGTCCAGGCAGGCCACGATGGCGAAGCTCCAGCAGCAGCTGGCCAGCGGACAGAAGCTCACCACGGCCAAGGACGATCCGGTCGGCGCCGGCAGCGCGGTGGGGCTGGACCGCACGCTGGCGGAACTGGAACGCTTCGGCGCCAACAGCAACACCGTGCGCCACCGGCTCAACACCCAGGAAAACGCACTCGCGCAGGCCGGCGAAGTGATGGGTCGCCTGCAGGTGCTCACCGTGCAGGCCAACAACGGCGCGCTGGCCGAGGGTGACCGGCGCGCGATCGCCGCGGAGGTTCGCAGCCTGCGCGATGCGTTGTTCGACATCGCGAACACCGCCGACGGCACCGGCCGCTACCTGTTCGGCGGCAACCAGGATGGCGCGCCGCCGTTCGCCCGCGCCGCCGGGGGCGTCGCCTACAGCGGCGACCAGACCCAACGCCGTGTCGAGATCGCCCCGTCGATGTTCGCCGCCGACGCCCTGCCCGGCAGCGAGATCTTCCTGCGCGTGCGCACCGGCGACGGACGCGTCGACGCCGCCGCCGTGGCTGGCAACACCGGCAGCGGCCAGGTGGCGGGCTTCGGTGTCACCGATGCCGAGCAGTGGAATGGCGGCCGCTACCGCGTGGTGTTCGCTGCCGATGGCGCCTATGACATCCACGATGCGGATGGCGTGGCGGTCGCAAGCGGCACGTTTGTGCCCGGCGAGCCCATTAACGTCAATGGCCTGCGCATCTCCATCACCGGCGCGCCGGCCGCGGGCGACGCGTTTGACATCGGCCCCGCAGGCACGCGCGATGTGTTCGCGACCATCGACAACCTGCTGCAGGGTCTGACCATGCCCGCGAGCACCGATGCCCAGCGCGCAACGCAGCAGGAAACACTGCGCAGCGCACTGCGCGACATCGCCGCGGCGGAAGCGCACATGATCGATGCACGTGCGGCCGGCGGTGCACAACTGGCCGCGCTGGAGCAGGCCGATGAGCTACGCGCCAGTTTCGGCGTCACCGTGCAGGAGACCCTGTTCGGCCTGCGTGACCTGGACTATGCCGACGCCATCACCCGCTTCAACCTCGAGAAGGTGGCAATCGAAGCCGCGCAGCTGAGTTTCGTGCAGATGCAGCGCCTGTCGTTGTTCAACCTGATCCGCTGAGGCCGCAAGCCGCCATCCCGTGGGAGCGGGCTCGCCCGCGATTCCCGAGTCCCCCGTGGGAGCGGGCTTGCCCCCGATTCCCTGCTCGTCCGCTGGAATAGGCTTGCCCGCGAGTTCCTGCTTGCCCGCGATTCCCGGCTGCCCGGGCATCGCGCCTGAAGGCGCTCCCACGAGGGGGCTAAACCCCCGCCCCACCCTGCCGTTAATGGGTCCGTGACCGAAAGGGCACGCGGATCGCCGGCAACGCAGCATTAAAGCTTGACGACGACACGCCGTTAATGCTCACAGCAGAGGACAGGGCCGAACCAAACGGCAACCACCCTGCGGAGTCACCGGCCAGGCCCTGTTCCCGTGCCGGATTCCCAACCCAGGAGACCAGCATCATGTCCGTCATCAACACCAACTCGATTGCCCTCAACGCGCAGCGCAACCTCAACACCAACTCCGCCAGCCTGTCGACCACTATCCAGCGCCTGTCCTCGGGCCTGCGCATCAACAGCGCCAAGGACGACGCCGCCGGCCTCGCCATCAGCCAGCGGATGACCGCACAGATCCGCGGCATGGACCAGGCCGCCCGCAACGCCAACGACGGCATTTCCCTGGCGCAGACCGCCGAAGGCGCGCTGAAGTCGATCGGCGACAACATGCAGCGCATCCGCGAGCTGGCCGTGCAGGCCGCCAACGGTACGAACAACGAAGACGACCGCGCATCACTCCAGAAAGAAGTGGCCCAGCTTCAGGAGGAAATTACGCGCGTGGTGGAGAACACCACCTTCAACGGAACGAACCTGCTAGATAGTGCGCAGACGATCAGCATCCAGGTCGGCGCCGGCGCCGAAGCTCACGACAAGATCGATATCACCCTCGAGAACATCAGTGCCATCGCGACCGCGGTTGGCGCGCTCGATATCAGCGGTATCGATGCCACCGGGGCTGATGATGCGATCGACGCGATCGATACCAACCTCGGCACGCTGAACGACGCTCGGGCGGAACTGGGTGCCATCCAGAACCGATTCAACTCGGTGATCTCCAACCTGCAGACCAACTCCGAAAACCTTTCGGCCTCGCGCAGCCGCATTCAGGACACCGACTACGCCAAGGAGACCGTGGAGCTGACCCGCACGCAGATCCTGCAGCAGGCCGGTACCGCCATGCTGGCGCAGGCCAAGTCGGCCCCGCAGAGCGTGCTGAGCCTGCTGCAGTAATCAGCACCCCAGGCTTCAGATCCAGCTGTCACCAGAAAGGGCCCTCCGGGGCCCTTTCTGCGTTCTGCACGGAGGGGCGGCACGCGCCTTGCAGGCACTGCGCTGGGGTAGGCCCGCACGGCACGGCTCAAGCCACGGCGTGCGCTGCCGATAACCCCTCCGACCCCCGTCGTCGCGACGGCGCTGCGTCAGCAAGGACATTCCGATGGCGATCAATGCGGTGGGCTCCGGCCTGGACATTCCCTCACTGGTTTCCAGCCTGGTGTCGAGTTCGCGTGCGCCCACCCAGAACCGCATCAACGCGGCGGGTGCGGCGGTCAACGCCAAGCTGTCGGCGGTCGGGCAGATCCGCAACGCGATGAACGGCCTGCAGACGGCACTGGAGAAACTGTCGGGCAGTGCCGACAGACCGGCGTTCAAGGCCACGCTGCCCAGCGACGCAGGCTTCACTGCCACCACCTCCTCCGGCGCCGCGGCCGGCAGCTGGAGCGTGCGCGTGGACAGCCTGGCCACCGCGCAGAAGCTGGCCTCGGCCGGGCATGCGGCGGATGCGGCAGTCGGCCACGGCACGCTGAGCTTCGCCTGGGGCGAGGACAGCACGCTGGAGGTCGGGATCGCCGAAGGTGCGACGCTCGCCCAGATCGCCGCCGAGGTGAACCGTGCGGCCGGCGGCAAGGGCGTGTCCGCCGCGGTGGTCACCACCGGCGACGGGCAGAACCCGGAACAGCGCCTGGTGTTCACCGCGGCGCAGACCGGCACCGTCAACGCGTTGACCGTCACCGCTGCCGGCGGAGACGGCGGCCTGGCCGCACTCACCACCGGCACGCCGGGCGGACTCACGCAGACCGTGGCCGCCACCGACGCGCGGGTGTGGGTGGACGGGCTGGAGCGGGTGTCGGCCAGCAACAGCGTGGCCGACCTGGTGCCGGGAACCGTGCTGGAGCTCACCCGTACCACCGACACCGCGCAGACGCTGCGCATCGGCGCCGACAACGAGGCGCTGGGCAAGAACCTGGAAGGCTTCGTCACCGCCTACAACAACGTCATCAACGCGCTGCGGACCACCAGCAGCTACAACGCGGCGACGAAGTCGGCCGCGGCGCTGACGGGTGATTCCCTGGTGCGCACCCTGCAGTCCCAGCTGCGCGGCATCGCCGGCGTGGAGATGGAGGGCCTGAAGGCGTTGGGCATCACCAGCAACAAGGAAGGCCAGCTGGCCTTCGATGCCGGCGATTTCGCCACCGCCAATGCGGCCGAGCCCGGCGCGGTGGTGGCGATGTTCGGCAAGGACGGTGCCTACGCCACGGCGATGTCGAAGCTGCTCAAGGACAACCTCGATTCCATCAGCGGCAGCCTGGTGCTGCGCACCGAGGGCCTGAACAAGCAGGTGGCCGAGTACGAGAAGCAGCTGGATGCACTCGACCTTCGGATGACGCGCCTGGCGGACCTCTACACCAGCCAGTTCACCGCCATGGAGGCCATGATCGTGCAGATGCAGGGCAGCAGCAGTTCCCTCAACAGCCTGTTGGCGTCGGTCGACAAGCAGTAGCCATTCAAGCGCCCGCACCGCCAGCCGATAAGGGTCATAGCCGGCTGCCCGGCGTCGCGACCAGGACACCCGCCATGTATGCACCCAACCGCCAGTATGCCGACCAGTACCGCCGGATGGCCGTCGCCACCAGCGTGGCCGAGGCCGATCCCCATCGGCTGATTGCACTGCTGCTGGCCGGCGCCTGCGAGCGCATCCGCCTGGCCGAGGCCTGCCTGCAGAACGGCGACCAGGCGCGCAAGGGCAAGGCGATCGGCGAGGCCTGCGCGATCGTCGGGCATCTCAACGGGTCGCTCGACCACGAGGCCGGCGGCGAGATCGCGGCCAACCTGTCGTCGCTGTACGACTATCTGATGCGCCGCCTGACCGAAGCCAATCTCAACAACGACGCGGGCGCCCTGCAGGAATGCCTGTCGCTTCTGCTCGAGATCGAGACCGCGTGGAATGCGATCCAGCCCGGTGCCACGGCACCCCAGGCCATGTCCGGGGCACGCGCATGAGCCTGCCCCCCCTGCAACACCTCGCCTCGGAACTTGCCACCCTCGAGGCGGCACTGGAGAGCCGGGATCTCGAGCGGGCGCAGACCATCATGTCCAGCTACGATCGCGAACTGCGCGGTTACATCGAGCACATGGGCAACTCGGTTCCGATGGATGGGTTGCGTACCCTGCTGCGGATGCAGAACGAGCTGCTGACCACGATGCACGGGCTGCGCGACGCGCTCGGCGATGAAGCCCGCAGCGCCCAGCGCGCCGGCCATGCCTTGCGTGCCTATGCCTCTGTCGGAGTCGCGCTGTGACATCCACCGGCGCGCCCGGCGGTGCCAGCGCCGAGCACATGCTGTTCGCCGAGGCACTGAGCTGCGAGCTCGCGCTGCCCGTCTCCATCGCCGCATCCGCGAGTGCCGGCCGCCAGGCGCAGGCGGTCACGCTGCTGTCGGGCCTCGCCCAGGTGGAGGACCTGCGCAAGGACGATGGAGGCGAGGAACACGGTGACCTGCCGCTGCTCGCGCAGCGCATGGACGCCAAGCTCGACCTCATCCTTGCCCTGCTCGGCCGCCTGGCGCGACAGGTCGACGGCATGCCGGAGCGCAACCTGCGCTGGTCGCGGCGCGGGTTGCGCATCGATTTCGCCGAAACGCCGCCGGTGCAGTCCGCGACCGACGTGCTGGTGCGGCTGCAGCCGGCCGACTGGCTGCCCGACCATCTGGAGCTGCCGGCCAGGGTGCTGGAGGTCTCGGGCCACCGCGTGTGGCTCGCATTCGGCGAGCTGCGCCCGGACCTCGAGGAAGCGCTCGATCGCCACCTGTTCCGCCTGCACCGCCGCCAGATCGCCGAGCAGCGCCGCCGCTGATCCGCACGGTCGCGTATCCTTGGCCGGGCAACTCGGCCAGGGGGCCGCGGGAGACACCCACCGGTGCGCGTACTGATCGTCGACGACCACACCCTTGTGCGCGCGGGGCTGGCCCGCCTGCTGCAGGGGTTCGGCGATGTCGATGTCTGCGGCGAGGCCAGCCGCGCCGACGAGGCGTTCGATCTGAGCCTGATCCATCGCCCCGACGTGGTGCTGATGGACCTGTCCCTGCCCGGCCGCAATGGCATCGAGGCAATGGTCGCCATCCGCAACGAACTGCCCGCCACGCGGGTGCTGATCATGTCGATGCACGACGATTCGCAGCACGTGCGCACGGCGATCGAGCGCGGCGCCTGCGGTTTCATCGTCAAGGATGCGGCGCCGCTTGAACTGGAGCTCGCGCTGCGCACCGCGATGTCGGGCCAGGTGTTCCTGAGTCCACGGCTGTCGTCGCGGATGATGGCGCCGATGTTCGGTCGCGAGAAAGCGGTGGGCGTGGATGCGCTGTCGCCGCGCCAGCGCCAGATCCTCGGCATGATCGGCCGGGGCCTGGGCAACAAGGAAATCGGCGCCGAGCTCGGCATCAGCGTCAAGACGGTGGAGACCCACCGCGCGCGGATGATGGAAGCGCTCGGCTGCCGTCGCGCCAACGAGCTGGTGGTGCTGGCGGCGCGGCACCTGCAGGAAGTGGTGTAACGGCAGCTCGCGGAGCCGCCCGCCACCTTGACCGGGTGAGGCGAAGCCGCAAATCAGCATGGGCGCGTGGACGACGACGTCCACGCATGACCAGCCTGCGGCTGTTGGTAACCCTGCCTTCGCGGGGATGACGCGGGGAATTTTTCTCCGCCGTTCCGTGACCGCCGTCGGAATTCTGCCGGAGCTGGCGGCAAAGGCGTAAGGGAATCCCCGACCTGCGTCGGTCGATCACCGGCTCGCGCCGGGTTCCTCCTGATACTGGTTCCGTCGCGCCGGCTTCACGATATCTCCACACGCCCACGATGATGCGGGTTTCCGGAGTCGCCATGAAGGCCAGTGCCACCACTTCGATGCAGCTCGGCCAGCAGCTGCACATGACCCCGCAGCTGCTGCAGTCGATCCGCCTGCTGCAGCTCGACGGTCTGCAGCTCGAGCTGGAAATTCGCCGGGTGCTGGAGCAGAACCCGCTGCTGGAACTCGACGAGGAACCCGTTGCAAGCGCGATGCCAGAACCGGCCGATGCGCAGGCCGAGGTGGCGTCCTTCGACGAGCTGCCCGAAGCCTCGATGTGGGACGTGCGTGGCGCGAGCTGGAACGATGCCGATGACGACGGGATGCAGCGCATCGCCGCCGGGGAATCCACCGATCCGCAGCTGCGCATCCTGCAACGGCTGTCCCATGAACTCGACGCCCGCGACCTGGCCGTCGCCGGCTACTGGCTGGAACACTGCGACGACGCGGGCTACCTGACCGCCCCGCTCGATACCCTCACCCGGCGCGCCTGCGCACTGTTCGATCGCCGTGCCGCCGAGATCGAATCCGTGCGCCAGCGGCTGCTGGCCGGCGACCCCGCCGGCGTGGCCGCCCGTGACCTGCGCGAATGCCTGCTTGCGCAGCTTGCCGCCCTGCCCGGCCGCGTTGCCGCACGTCCGCTTGCCGCACGCCTGGTCCGCGACGCGCTCGATGCGCTGGCCGCTCACGACATCGGCGCCGTTGCGCGCCGCCTTGGCTGCGACGAGGCCGACGCCCATGAAGCGGTGCGGCTGGTGCTGTCGCTCGACCCGAAACCCGGTGAGGCCGGCGCTCCGCAGACCGACCAGGCCGTGGTGCCGGACGTGGTGGTGTGGAAGGCCGATGCCGGCTGGCGCGTGGCGCTCAATCCGCGCTCCACGCCGCGGGTGTCGATCAATGCCGGCTACGAGCGTGCGGTCTCCGAAGGCGAAGGTGGCGCCGCCACCGCACCGATGCGCGAACTGCTGCAGGAAGCACGCTGGTTCACCCGCGGCCTGTCGATGCGCTACGACACCCTCCTGCGCACCGCGCGGGTGATCGTCGAGCGCCAGGCCGCGTTCCTGGAGCAGGGCGAGGAAGCGATGGCGCCGCTGACGCTCAAGGAAGTCGCCGATGCCATCGGCATGCACGAATCCACGGTGTCGCGCATCACCACCGGCAAGTACCTGCAGACGCCGCGCGGCACCATCGAGATGAAGCGCTTCTTCGCGGTGCGCCTGGATGGCGCCAACGTGTCCGGTGCCGCGGTCAAGGCCATGGTCAAGCGCCTGATCGACGCCGAGCCGGCGCAGCGGCCGCTGGCCGACGATGCCATCGCCGCCCTGCTCGCCCGCCAGGGCGTCAACATCGCGCGGCGCACGGTGGCCAAGTACCGCGAACAGCTCGACATCGCACCGGCGCGCCTGCGCCGCAATGCCCGCTCCCATTCCCTGCTGGCCCGGACGGGCTGAGGCTCCACATCATGGATACGATCAAGGTCCTGCTGGTCGACGACCACGAGGGTTTCATCAACGCCGCGCTGCGGCACTTCCGCAAGGTCGGCTGGCTGCAGGTGGTCGGCACCGCCGCCAACGGCCTGGAAGCGATCGAGCGATCCGAGGCGCTGCGCCCCGACGTGGTGCTGATGGACCTGGCGATGCCGGAGATGGGCGGCCTGCAGGCCGCGCGCCTGATCAAGGCCCAGGACGACCCGCCCTACATCGTCATTGCCAGCCATTTCGACGACGCCGAGCACCGCGAGCACGCCACCCGTGCCGGTGCCGACAACTTCGTCAGCAAGCTGTCCTATGTCCAGGAAGTCATGCAGATCCTGGAATCACTGCACACCCCGCAGGGCGGTGCCGGAGACCTGTCATGAGCGAGCCCCGCATCCTGGTGATCGACGCCAACGGCGACCGCGCCGAGCGCCTGTGCACCCTGCTCGAATTCATGGACCTGCGCCCGCGCTGGGTGTCGGAGCCCGCCGAGATCGCGCCGGCACGCCATCGCCAGAACGACTGGATGGCGGTGCTGGTCGGCGACCTCGACGACGCCGACGCCGCGCGCACCTTCTTCGCCTGGCTGGCGCAGGCCAGCGTGCCGCCGCCGGTGCTGCTGCTGGATGCCGAGCCCGCTGCGTTCGCCGCGGCACACGGCCTGCACGAAGCCGGCGTGTGGGCGCTGGAAGCACCACTGCGGCATGCGCAGCTGGAGAACCTGCTGCGCATGGCCAGCCTCAAGCGCATCGATGCCGATGCCCAGGCCGCGGCGGACCAGGGCGGTGGGCCCACCGGCACCAGCGAACCCGTGCAGCGGCTGCGCCGGCTGATCGACCAGGTGGCGCCGTTCGATACCACCGTGCTGATCCTGGGCGAATCCGGCACCGGCAAGGAAGTGGCCGCGCGCGCCGTGCATGCCCGCTCGGCGCGCCGCGATGGCCCGTTCGTCGCCATCAACTGCGGCGCGATCCCGCCCGAGCTGCTGGAAAGCGAACTGTTCGGCCACGAGAAGGGCGCGTTCACCGGAGCGCTGTCGGCGCGCAAGGGCCGTTTCGAGATGGCCGAGGGCGGCACCCTGCTGCTCGACGAGATCGGCGACATGAGCCTGCCGATGCAGGTCAAGCTGCTGCGCGTGCTGCAGGAGCGCTGCTTCGAGCGCGTCGGCGGCAACCAGACCATCAAGTGCGACGTGCGCGTCATCGCCGCCACCCATCGCAACCTCGAGGACCGCATCGGCGAGGGCCACTTCCGCGAGGACCTGTTCTACCGCCTCAACGTCTTCCCGATCGAGATGCCGGCACTGCGTGAGCGCCGCGACGACCTGCAGGAACTGGTGCGCACCATCGCCGCACAGCTGGCGCGCAACGGCCGCGGCGAGATCCGCTTCGCGGCGGAAACCCTCGATGCACTGGCCGGCTACGCCTGGCCGGGCAACGTGCGCGAGCTGAGCAACCTGGTCGAGCGGCTGGCGGTGCTCAACCCGGGCGGACTGGTGCGCGTGCAGGACCTGCCGCAGCGCTATCGCGAGCACCTGGCCCAGGCGACGCCCGCGGCCGCGCCGTCCGCACCGCTGCGCATCGCGGCTGGTGACGTCGCGCCGCGGCCCAACGCCACCGCGGTGGTGCTGGAAACGGCGAACGAAGCCCATCTGCCCGAGGACGGCCTGGACCTGCGCGACCACATGGCGCAGATCGAACTGCGGCTGATCCGCGAGGCGCTGGAGCGCAGCGACGGCGTGGTGGCGCATGCCGCGCAACTGCTGGGCCTGCGCCGCACGACACTGGCGGAAAAACTCCGCAAGTACGGCATCGAGCGCGACCTGGCCGCCTGAGCCCCCGTCGACGACCCACGGCGCTGCCGGCGCAATCGCATCGCGGCACGCGGCTTGCATGGTGAAGACGGACTCCCGCCGGCAGCATGTCGATGAGCCACTCGATCGATTCCGTCCTCTCGCAGATCCGCAGCTACCAGGGCCAGGTGCGCCAGACCGTGGGTGCCGACGTGCCGCGGTCCGATGCGATCCCCGCGCCCGGCGGGCTGCAGGGCGGGATCGGTGGCGTCGGCGGTGCCACCGGCACCACGCCGAGCTTCGGCGCCACCCTGCGCAACGCGCTGGAAGGCGTCAACGGTGCACAGCAGCGCAGCGGCGAGCTGGTCCGGGCGTTCGAGCTGGGCGAGCCCGGCGCGGACCTCGCCAGGGTCATGGTCGCGGCGCAGCAGTCGCAGGTCGCCTTCCGCGCCACCGTCGAGGTACGCAACCGGCTGGTACAGGCGTACCAGGACGTCATGAACATGCCGCTCTGACGCGGCCCGAACAGATCCAGGGGACCACCGGACACCATGGCGATCACGTTGTCGAAGGAAGCGCTCCGCGCGGACAAGGCTGGCGAGAAGGCGGTCGAGGTCCTCGATCGGCTCGAGAAGATGCAACTGGCACGTCGCCTGGGGAAGATGCTGCTGCTGGCCGGCGCCGTGGCGCTCGGGCTGATCGTGTTCTTCTGGTCGCAGAAGCCGGGTTACGTGCCGCTGTACGCCGGGCTCGATGCCAAGGCCACCGCGGAGGCCACCGACCTGCTGCGCACCGCGCAGATCCCGTTCCGCATCGACCAGTCCACCGGCGCGATCTCGGTGCCCGAGCAGAACGTCCATGACGCACGCCTCAAGCTGGCCGGCTCCGGCCTCACCGAATCCGGGCGTCTCGGCTTCGAGATGATGGAGCGTGATCCCGGCTTCGGCGTCAGCCAGTTCGTCGAGACCGCGCGCTACCAGCACGCGCTGGAGACCGAACTGGTGCGCACCATCAGCGCGTTGCGCCCGGTGCGCGATGCCCGCGTGCACCTGGCCATTCCCAAGCCCAGTGCCTTCACCCGCCAGCGCGAGGCCGCCAGCGCCTCGGTGGTGCTGGAGCTGCGTGGGGGTGCCGCGCTCGAACGCGGCCAGGTGGATGCGATCGTGCATCTGGTCGCGTCCAGCATTCCCGACCTTGCGCCCGAGCGCGTGACCGTGGTCGACCAGAACGGCCGCATGCTCAGCAACGACCGCCAGGATGCCGCCGCGGCACTGAGCACGCTGCAGTTCGAGCAGGTGCGCCGGCAGGAAACCTCGTTCAACCAGCGCATCCGCGAACTGCTCGAGCCGATGACCGGTGCCGGCCGCGTCAATGCCGAAGTCACCGTGGACATGGATTTCTCGGCGATCGAGGAAGCCCGCGAGCAGTTCAACGCCGAGCCGCCGAAACTGCGCAGCGAACAGGTCAGCGAGAACAGCGCGGCCAGCGCCGGCGCGCAGGGCATCCCGGGCGCCACCAGCAACCTGCCGGAGACGGTCGAGGACCCGGCCGCGGTGGACGCCGCCGTCGCCGCGGCCACCGGCGGCAACCCGACCGAATCCTCGCGCAGCGCCACCCGCAACTACGAGCTCGACCGCACCCTCAGCCACACCCGCCAGCCGCCCGGCCGCATCCGTCGCGTCACCACCGCGGTGCTGGTGGACCACGTGCCGCGCCCAGGCGCCGAGGGCACCACCTCGCTGCAGCCGCTCACCGCCGCTGAACTGCAGCGCGTCGAAGCGCTGGTCCGCCAGGCGGTGGGATTCGACGAGGCGCGCGGCGACGTCGTCTCGGTGATGAACGCCCCGTTCGTGCGCGAGCAGGCCGAGGACTCCGGCAGCGGCCTGCCGTGGTGGCAGATGCCGCAGTTGCGCGATGGCCTGCGCCTGCTGCTCGGCGCGATCGTGGTGCTGGCGCTGCTGTTCGGCGTGGTGCGCCCGGCGATCCGCCAGATCAACGATCCGGCGCCGAAGTTGAAGTCCGAGCCGCAGACCGCCGCGGTGCGGCTGGTCGAGGACGAACTGCCGGCGCTGGCCGAAGACACCGCGCAGATCGGCAACGAAGGTGCGCGCGCACCGATCGCGTTGCCGTCCAACGCCTACGAGGACCGGCTGCGCCACGCGCGCGAGGCCGTCCGTACCGATTCCAAGCGCGTGGCCCAGGTCGTGAAGGGATGGTTGGGTGATGAAGCAGCCGTTTAACAGCGAGGCACTCACCGGCGTGCAGCGGGCTGCCGTGCTGCTGCTGTCGCTGGGCGAGGAGGACGCGGCCGAGGTGCTCAAGCACATGGACGCCAAGGAAGTGCAGAAGCTCGGCCTGGCCATGGCGACCGTCGGCGCGGTCAGCCGCGAACAGGTCGGCAAGGTGATGGACGACTTCCAGGGTGCGCTCGACCGGCAGACCTCGCTGGGCGTGGGCGCCGACGACTACATCCGCGCGGTGCTGGTGCAGGCGCTGGGTGCCGACAAGGCCGGCAGCCTGATCGACCGCATCCTGCTGGGCCGCAATACAACCGGGCTCGACACCCTGAAGTGGATGGACCCGCGCGCGATCGCCGACCTGGTGCGCAACGAGCACCCGCAGATCATCGCCATCGTGCTCTCCCATCTCGATCCCGACCAGGCGGCCGACACGCTCAAGCTGATGCCCGAGCGCACCCGTGCCGACGTGCTGCTGCGCATCGCCACGCTCGACGGCATCCCGCCGAACGCGCTCAACGAGCTCAACGAGATCATGGAACGGCAGTTCGCCGGCAACCAGAACCTCAAGTCCTCGGCCGTGGGTGGCGTCAAGGTGGCGGCCAACATCCTCAACTACATGGATACCGGCCAGGACCAGGGGCTGCTGACCGCGATCCGCAAGGTCGATGCGCAGCTGGGCCAGCGTATCCAGGACCTGATGTTCGTGTTCGACGACCTGATCGACCTCGACGACCGCGAGCTGCAGACGGTGCTGCGCGAAGTCTCCGGCGAGCGCCTGGGCGTGGCCCTGCGCGGCGCCGACCCCAAGGTGCGCGAGAAGATCACCCGCAACATGTCGCAGCGTGCCGCCGAGATCCTGCTCGAGGACATGGAGGCGCGCGGCCCGGTGCGGCTGTCGGATGTCGAGACTGCGCAGAAGGAGATCCTGGCCGTGGTGCGACGGCTGGCCGATGAGGGCGCGGTCACGCTCGGCGGTGGCGCCACCGAGGAAATGGTATGAGCGCGGCCGTGCGCTGGCTGGCGCCTGCACTCGATGCCGTGTCCGACACGCCCGATGCCCCGCTCGCCGAGCCCGTCGAGCTCCCGCGTCCGCCGTCGCTGGAGGAAATCCAGCAGATCCGCGACGAGGCGCAGCGCGAGGGCCACGCGGAAGGTTTCGCGAGCGGCCACGCGGAAGGCTTCGCGCAGGGCCAGGCGGAAATCCGCCGGCTGACCGCGCAGATCGAAGGCATCCTCGACAACTTCTCGCGTCCCCTCGCCCGCCTCGAGAACGAGGTGGTCGCAGCGCTCGGTGACCTGGCCGTGCGCGTTGCCGGTGGTCTGGTCGGGCGCGTCTACGAAGCCGATCCCGCGCTGCTGGCCGATCTCGTCGGCGAGGCGGTGGCGGCCGTCGGTGGCGCCGCGCGCGAGGTCGAGGTGCGCCTGCACCCGGACGACATCGCCGCGCTGACCCCGCTGCTGTCGCTGGCGCCGGCCACCCGCCTGGTGGCCGACCATGCGCTGGCACGCGGTGACCTGCGCGTGCATGCCGAGAGCGTGCGTATCGACGGCAGCCTCGACGCCCGCCTGCGTGGCGCACTCGACACCGTGCTGCGGCGCGCCGGGGCGCGCGCATGAGCGGCGGGCTTTCGGCCGGCAGCATGCTTCCGCAGGACGACCCGCGCCTGCACGACGCCGCGCGCCCGGCTGATCCGGCCGGCTGGCTGGGTGCACGCAACCTTCGCCTGGCCGCACGGCTGGCCGCCACCGGACCCGACCCGGCCGCCGGCCGGGGGCTGATCCGCGAAGGCATCCTGCGCCGCGCGATCGGGCTGACCGTCGAGGCCGTTGGCTGCGAGGCGCCGATGGGCGCCACCTGCCGGGTGGAGGTCGACGGGGGCTGGGTGGAGGCCGAGGTGGTCGGCTTTGCCGGCGACCGCACCTCGCTGATGCCCAGCGCCGAACTGCACGGCCTGCTGCCGAATGCACGGGTGGTGCCGCTGCATCGTCGCGGCGGCGTGGAGGTCGGCGAAGGCCTGCTCGGTCGCGTCATCGACAGCGACGGCATCCCGCTCGACGGCAAGGGGCCGATCCGCGCCGAGGGCAGCGTCGGCATGGCCGGCGTCGCCATCAACCCGCTCGCGCGCGAGCCGATCACCCAGCCGCTGGATGTCGGCGTGCGCGCGATCAACGCGCTGCTGCCGATCGGCCGCGGCCAGCGCGTGGGCCTGTTCGCCGGTTCCGGCGTCGGCAAGTCCACCCTGCTCGGGATGATGACCCGTTACACCGCGGCCGACGTCATCGTCGTCGGCCTGATCGGCGAGCGTGGCCGCGAAGTGCGCGACTTCGTCGAAAGCACGCTGGGCGAGGAAGGCCTGCGCCGCGCGGTGGTGGTGGCCGCACCGGCCGACCGCCCGCCGCTGGCCCGCCTGCATGGCGCCTACCGCGCCACTGCCATCGCCGAGTGGTTCCGCGACCAGGGCCTCAACGTGCTGCTGCTGATGGATTCGCTGACCCGTTTCGCCCAGGCGCAGCGCGAGATCGGCCTGTCGGTCGGCGAGCCGCCCACCACCCGCGGCTATCCGCCCAGCGTGTTCGCCAAGCTGCCGGCGCTGGTCGAACGTGCCGGCAATGGCGCCAAGGGCCGCGGCTCGATCACCGCGTTCTACACCGTGCTGACCGAAGGCGACGATCCGCAGGATCCGATCGCCGACGCCGCGCGCGCGATCCTCGATGGCCACATCCTGCTGTCGCGACGGATTGCCGACGCCGGCCTGTACCCGGCGATCGACGTGGAATCGTCGGTCAGCCGCGTGGTCACCGAGATCGCCGACGAGACCTGGCGCGACCGCATCCGCGCGCTCAAGCGCCTGGTCTCCGCCTACAACGCCAACCGCGACCTCATCGCCATCGGCGCCTATCAGCGCGGCAACGACCCGGCCGTCGACGAGGCGCTGGCGCGCTGGCCCGAGATCATGGCCTTCCTGGGCCAGGACGTGGCCCGCGCCGCCGATCTGAACCACAGCCGCGACGCGCTCGCGAGCCTGCTGCACACCGAGGAGTCCCCCGCATGAAATCGTCCACACGCATCGATCCACTGCTCAACCGCGCACAGGACAACGAGGACGCCGTCGCCCGCGTGCTGGCCGACCGCCAGCGGGCGCTGCAACAGAACGAGTCTCGGCTCGACGAGCTGCGCCGTTATGCCGCCGAGTACGGGCAGAGCCAGCTGGCCGCCACCAGCCCCGCGCAGCTGGCCAACCGCCGCGCCTTCCTCGACCGGCTGGAGAGCGCGGTCGAGCAGCAGAGCCGCGCCGTTGACAACCACCGCCAGACCGTGGAGGTCGAGCGCAGCCGCCTGCTGCTGGCCAGCCGCGACAAGCAGGTACTGGAACAGCTCGCTGCCAGCTATCGCGCGCAGGAGCGGGTGGTCGACGAACGCCGCTCGCAGCGCGAACTCGACGATCTCGGCGCACGCCGGGTGCGCCTGGCCGCGCTTGCCGCGGAGGGTGCAGGCTCGTGACCCCGGTGGGGATGCCGGTGCTGCCCTCTTCGGCGAAGGCGCCGCCGTCCGTACCCGCGTCGACATCGCCCGGCGGCGCTCGCGAGTTCGCACGCGCGCTCGAGGGCGTGTCGGCCACGGCCGATGGCGGGGTTGCGGAGGCCGGCACCGGCGCATCGCCCGCGGAACGCGAACCGGTCTCCCCGGAACAGCCCGATGCGTCCCTGGAGCACCCGGCAGCCATCACCCCGGCCCCGGCGGCGCCCCTGCCCTGGCCACCGGCCGGTCTCGCCGGCCTGCCCGGCATCACGATGCCGGTGGACGCGGATGCGCAAGCACTGGCCGTTGCTGCCGGTGCAGCGCACGACCCGTCGCCCGCCGCTGCCGACACCCGGCCGGTCGGGCTGGTGCCCGCCGCTCCATTGCCCGTTACCCCGGCCGTGCCGGCCACCGTCGCCGGCGCGCCGGGAGTGGCCAGCATGGCCGCTGGCCTCGACGAGGCTGCCGCTGCGATCCCGTTGCCGGCCGAGGCCGCGCACGCCGACGACGCCGCACCGGCCCCACCCGCCTTCGCGCTGCCTGCAGTGGCCGGAGGCGCGCCGCCTGCGCTGCGTGAACCACCGCCGGTACTGGCCACGCCGCTGCCGCCCGCCAACGTGCATGCCGAGGACTTCGGCGACCGCTTCGGTGCGCAGCTGCAGTGGATGGCGGGACAGAAGATCGGCCATGCGCGCATCCAGGTCACCCCGCACGGCCTGGGCCCGGTGGAAGTGCGCCTGCAGCTCGATGGCGATCACATCAGCGCCGAATTCCTCAGCGCCCATGTCGATACCCGCCAGGCGCTGGAACAGGGCCTGCCGCGCCTGCGCGACCTGCTCGGCGAGCATGGCTTCCACCTTGCCCACGCCGATGTCGGCGCGCAGTCCGGTAGCAATGGCCGCGCGGAGGAGCGTGCAGCCATGGCGGGCGATACGGGCGACAGCGAGCCCGGCACCGGCGCGGCGACTCCACCGGTCGCCCGGCGCAGCATGGCCGGGTTGCTTGACGCCTACGCCTGACCGCGTGCACCGGGCAGCACGCGCAGCGGCCTGCGAGGCCGGCGCCGCGCGCTGATCACCCCAGCGGCCCAGCATCCTCGGTACCACGTCCTGCAGTGCGGCCAGCAGCAGTGCACGGTCCAGCCCGGGTTCGCGGGTCTCGCGCAGCTTCAAGCCCTCGATCAGGCACTGCAGCATCAGTGCGCGCCGGCATGCGGCATCGCCGGCCAGCGCATGGCCGCCCGCCTCCCGCGGGCGGGTCAGCCAGTCGCGCAGCGCGTCGCGCACGGTGCTGTCGTAATCGTCGAGGGCGGCGGCGATCTGCGGATCGCGGGTCGCCTAGGCGGAGATTTCCAGCAGCAGCGCGGCATTCATGCGCCGGCCTTCGCACTCGGCCGGGCGACCGTATTCGTTGGCGATGATCACCGCGAAATCGGGATGCTGCTCCTCGACGATCGCCCGGATGATCGCGCCACGCGCGCCCTCGCCGGGCCGCCCCCCCAACCGGTCGGGCGACGGGAACCCGACGCAACAACGGCACGCCGATTGCATGTGACCCGTCGAATCCACATCGGTACCGCCACGTGGCCGTCGCTGCAGACCCTTCCCGCAAGAAGCCTTCGTCCTCCTCGCACCGCATCACCCTGGCCATCGTCGCCGTGGTGGCCCTGCTTGGCGTGGCCGGCGCCGGCTTCTGGTACTTCAATGCGCATGCCGAAAAGGGCGATGCGCCCAGTCCACCCGCGCCGGCGCAGTACCTGCCGATGTCCCCACCGTTCGTGGTGAACCTGGACGAGACGCCGATGGGCCCGCGCTACCTGCAGGTCGAGGTGCAGCTGGTCACGCGCGACCCGCTGGCGACCCAGGAACTCACCCGCCACGAGCCGGCGCTGCGCGCGCGCCTGCTGATGCTGTTCGCCCAGCAGACCTACGACGGCGTCGCCACTCGCGAAGGCAAGGAAAGCCTGCGCGACCAGGCGCTGGCGGAAGTGCAGGCGCTGATGACCGAGGAAACCGGCGCCCCGCAGGCCGAATCGCTGCTGTTCACCAGCTTCGTCACCCAGTGAGGGGCCATCGGCCATGAGCACCCACGACCTGCTGTCCCAGGACGAGATCGACGCGCTGCTGCACGGCGTCGACTCCGGCGTGGTCGATACCGAGCCGGCGCCCGATCCCGGTGTCGCCCGCACCTACGACTTCGCCAGCCAGGACCGGATCATCCGCGGCCGCATGCCGACCCTGGAGATGGTCAACGAGCGCTTCGTTCGCCTGTGGCGGATCGGCCTGTTCAACCTGATCCGCCGCTCCGCCGACATCTCGGTGCGCGGCATCGACCTGGTCAAGTTCGGCGACTACCTGCACCAGCTCTACGTGCCGACCAACCTCAACCTGATCAAGTTCAAGCCGCTGCGCGGCACCGGGCTGGTCGTGTTCGAGCCGAAGCTGGTGTTCTCGGTGGTCGACAATTTCTTCGGCGGCGACGGCCGCTACCCCACCCGCATCGAGGGCCGCGAATTCACCGCGACCGAGATGCGGGTGATCCAGCTGATGCTCAAGCAGACGTTCGCGGATCTCGCCGAGGCCTGGGCACCGGTGCTGGACGTGGAGTGCGAGTACCTCAATTCCGAGATCAACCCGCATTTCGCCAACATCGTCACCCCGCGCGAGTACGTGGTGGTCAGCCGCTTCCACGTGGACCTGGAAGGCGGCGGCGGCGAGATCCACGTCACCCTGCCCTATTCGATGCTCGAGCCGATCCGCGAACTGCTCGACGCCGGCATCCAGTCCGACCGCGTCGACCGCGACGAGAGCTGGAACGTGTCGATGCGCGAGCAGCTGATGTCGGCCGAGGTCAGCGTGTCCAGCGTGCTGGCCCGGCGCCGCATCGACCTGCGCCAGCTCACCCGCCTCAAGGTCGGCGACATCATCCCGATCGACCTGCCCGAGGAGGTGCCGATCTGCATCGAGGACATCCCGGTGTTCACCGGGCGCTTCGGGTCGGCCAATGGCCAGAACGTCGTGAAGATCACCCGGACCCACCCGCCCGGCACCCAGCCGCAGCGCCGCAACGACCCCCAGGACCTGCCCGCATGAACACCCAGGACACCGTCTTCCCCACCGCCGAGCCGGCCCGTTTCGACGACCTGCGCGCCGACAACCCCGACGATGCGAGCGATCTCAACCTCGACGTCATCCTCGACGTGCCGGTGGCGCTGTCGCTGGAAGTCGGGCGCACCCGCATGCCGATCCGCAACCTGCTGCAGCTCAACCGCGGCTCGGTGATCGAGCTCGAGCGCGGCGCCGGCGAGCCGCTCGACGTCTACGTCAACGGCACCCTCATCGCGCATGGCGAGGTGGTGGTGATCAACGACCGCTTCGGCGTGCGCCTGACCGACGTGGTCAGCCCGAGCGAACGGATCCGGAGACTGCGGTGATCGTTGCCGGCAGCCTCGGCATCGTGCAGGCGAGCGCGCAGGCCGCGACGATCGCCACCACCGCGGCGGCGGTCACGTCCGTCGCGGCTGCATCCGCCAATGACACGGCGATGGATGCCGGCACCGCCGCCCTGCCGGTGGCGTCGCCGCCGCAGCTGCATGCCGAAGTCGCCACGCCGGCAAAGCCCGTCGCGATCGGCGCGCATGCACCGCAGGCCCCCGGCCTGGGCGGTGCGGTGATCGCGCTGCTGCTGGTGGTCGGGCTGATCCTCGGCCTGGCCTGGGTGCTCAAGCGCATGCCGGGCAGCAGCTTCCGCCAGGCCGAGGGCCTGCGCGTGGTCGCGAACATTCCGCTGGGTGCGCGCGAGCGTGCGGCGGTGGTGCAGGTCGGCGGCGAGCAGCTGCTGATCGGCATCGGCGCCGGTGGCGTGCGCACGCTGCACCTGTTGCCCGAGCACCTGCCGGAGGCGACGCCCGCCCGGCTGCCGTCGCTGAAGCAGCTTCCCGATTTCAAGCAACTGCTCGCGCAACGCCTGCGCAAGGATTCCTGACATGACCTCCCGCTGGATGCGCCGCGTCGCGGCGCTGGTGGCGATCGCCTGCCTGCTGCTGCCATCGCTGGCCTGGGCCACCCCGCAGTTGCCGTCGCTGCCCGGCGTGACCGTCGGCCAGATCGGCGATGCGCCGGTGAGCCTGCCGCTGCAGACCCTGCTGCTGATGACGGCGATCACCCTGATCCCGTCGATGCTGCTGGTGCTGACCGCGTTCACCCGGATCATCGTGGTGCTGGCGCTGCTGCGCCAGGCGATGGGCACCGGGCAGACGCCGTCCAACCAGGTGCTGGTGGGCCTGGCGCTGTTCCTGACCGCGCTGGTGATGACCCCGGTATGGGAAGCCGCATGGACCAATGGCTTCGGCCCGTGGCTCAACGGCGAGCTGGAATTCCGTGCCGCCTGGGACCTCGGCAGTGCACCGCTGCGTGCCTTCATGCTGGCGCAGGTGCGCGAGACCGACCTGATGACGTTCGCCGGCCTCGCCGGCCATAGCGGCTACGCCGGGCCGGACGAGGTGCCGTTCCAGGTGCTGGTCGCCTCGTTCGTCACCAGCGAGCTCAAGACCGCGTTCGAGATCGGCTTCCTGGTGTTCATCCCCTTCATCATCATCGACCTGGTGGTGGCCAGCGTGCTGATGTCGATGGGCATGATGATGCTGTCGCCAATGCTGGTCTCGGCGCCGTTCAAGATCCTGCTGTTCGTGCTGGTCGACGGCTGGGTGCTCACCGTCGGCACGCTCGCCGCCAGCTTCAACGCGGTCTGAGCCGATGACGCCCGAACTCGCCCTCACCGAGCTGCGCCTGGGACTGCAGGTGGCGCTGTGGGTCGGTGGCCCGCTGCTGGTCACCGTGCTGGTCGTGGGCGTGGTGGTCGGCGTGCTGCAGGCTGCCACCCAGGTCAACGAGCCCACCATCGCCTTCATCGCCAAGGCGGCGGCGCTGACCGCGGCGCTGTTCGCGCTTGGTGCCTTCCTGCTGAGCTACCTGGTCGACTACACCGTGACCCTGTTCCACCGCATCCCCCATCTGATCGGCTAGCGGAGCGGAGGATGGACGCCGCGACCCAGATGGCGATCGACGGCCAGCAGGCCTTCGGCATGATCGGCACCCTGCTGTGGACGGCGCTGCGCGTGGGTGCGCTGCTGATGGCGATGCCGCTGATCGGCACCCGCGCGATCCCGGCGCGGATCCGGGTGATGGCGGCGCTGGTGATCAGCCTCGCACTCGCCCCGCTGCTGCCGGCACCGCCGCCGTTTTCAGGCTTCGATGCGGCGACGGTGCTGTCGATCGCGCGCGAACTGGCGGTCGGCGCGGCGATGGGCTTCATGCTGCGGCTGGTGTTCGAGGCCGGCGCACTGGCCGGCGAGCTGATCTCGCAGGGCACCGGCCTGTCCTTTGCGCAGATGTCGGACCCGCTGCGCGGGGTGCAATCCGGCGTCATCTCGCAGTGGTTCTACCTCGCGTTCGGCCTGCTGTTCTTTGCCGCCAACGGACACCTGGCGCTGATCGCGCTGCTGGTGCACAGCTACGAGGCACTGCCGATCGGCACCGCCCTGCCCGACGTGCGGGCCACCCTGCAGGTGGCCCCGGAGTTCTTCTCACTGGTGCTGCGCGGCGCGGTGACCCTGGCGCTGCCGGTGATGGTGGCGATGCTTGCCATCAACCTCGCGTTCGGCGTGCTGTCGCGCGCGGCGCCCGCGCTCAACCCGATCCAGCTCGGCCTGCCGATCTCGGTGCTGGTGGGACTGTTCCTGATCGCGATGCTGGCCGGCGAGATGGGCCCGCCGGTACAGCGGCTCTACGACGCCGCGTTCGACGCCGCGGGGCGCATTCCCACCGGCGGCTGAACCCGGCGCGCCTGCACCTTCAAGCTGCCCCCGGTGGCGCCGATACCGGTCCGATTCCTCTTGCGTGCGGCGCCATGCTGATCGGTGGTTACAACGGGTTCCTCGTGCTGTGTTCGTTCGCGGTCGCCGTGCTGGCGTCGTTCACCGCGCTCGACATGGCCGGCCGGGTGGCGACCAGCAGCGGCGGCGCGGCGCGCGCCTGGCTTGCCGGCGGCGCCTGCGCGATGGGCCTGGGCATCTGGTCGATGCACTTCATCGGCATGCTCGCGTTCGAGCTGCCGATCCCGCTGGGCTACGACCTCGCGCTCACCCTGTATTCGATCCTGATCTCGGTCGGCGCCTCGGCGTTCGCGCTGTGGCTGGTCTCGCGGCCGCAGCTGCCGCGGCGGCGGCTGCTCGCCGGCGCCCTGCTGATGGGACTGGGCATCGCCGCCATGCACTACACCGGCATGGCCGCGCTGCGCATGCAGCCGGGCATCGTCTGGCATCGCGGCTGGCTGCTGGCGTCGGTGGCGGTCGCGGTGCTGGCCGCCGGTGCGGCGCTGTGGCTGGCGTTCCGCCTGCGCACCGAGGGCCGCGGCCGTTTCGGCCACCGCGTGCTCGCGTCTCTGGCGATGGGGCTTGCGATCGTCGGCATGCACTACACCGGCATGGCCGCGGCGGGCTTCCCCGAAGGCAGCTTCTGCGGCGCCACCCTGCATGGCGTGCGCCAGGACTGGCTGGCCCTGGTGGTGATCGTGGTGACGGTGGCGATTCTGGGCATCGCGCTGATCGTATCGGTGCTCGACCGCCGGCTCGAACAGCGCACCGCCACGCTGTCGTCCTCGCTCAGCCGTGCCCACGAGGACCTGCTGCAGGCCGCGCTGCACGACCCGCTGACCGGCCTGCCCAACCGGATCCTGCTGCGCGACCGCGCCGCGTGGGCGATCGAACGCGCCACCGCCCGGCGCCATCGCCTGGCGGTGATGTTCGTCGATCTCGACGGGTTCAAGGCGGTCAACGACGGCTATGGCCACCAGACCGGCGACCGCCTGCTGTGCGAGGTCGCCAGCCGCCTGCGGCAGCTGCTCGGCGGCAGCGACACCCTGGCCCGGCTGGGCGGCGACGAATTCGTGCTGCTGGCCGATATCGAGGAACCCGAAGAGGCCGCGCGCCTGGCCGCGCAGGTGGTGGCCGAGGTCGGCCGCGGCGTGCACGTGGATGGCCGCGAGCTCACGGTGTCGGGCAGCGTGGGCATCGCCCTGTATCCCGACGATGCCGGCCACGAGGACATGCTGATGGCGCATGCCGATGCGGCGATGTACGTGGTCAAGGACCAGGGCCGCAACGGCTATCGCTTCTTCGAGCCGACCATGCAGGCCAGCACCGACGAGCACCTCGAACTGCTGGCCGGCCTGCGCCGCGCGCTCGCAGGCGACGAGCTGGTGCTGCACTACCAGCCGAAGTTCGGCGGCGAGGGCGGCATGCTCACCGGTGCCGAGGCGCTGCTGCGCTGGCAGCACCCGACGCTCGGCCTGCTGCCGCCGGATCGTTTCATCCCGCTCGCCGAGCGCAGCGGCCTGATCCTGCCGCTGGGCGAGTGGGTGATCGAGGAGACCTGCCGGCAGATCCGCGGCTGGCGCGAGGCGGGTCTGGGCCAGTGGAATGTCGCCATCAACCTGTCGGCGGTGCAGTTCCTGTCGCCTGATCTGCCGGCCCGCGTGGCCGCCGCGCTGGCCCGCCATGACGTGCCGGCAGCGGCACTGACCCTGGAGATCACCGAGTCGACCGCGATGAAGGACACCGAGGCCACGATGGCCGCGCTGGCCACGCTCACCGCGATGGGCGTGCGCATCGCCATCGACGACTTCGGCACCGGCTATTCCAGCCTGCTGCAGCTCAAGCGGATGCCGGCGGCGGAGCTGAAGATCGACCGTGGCTTCGTCCGCGAGCTCGAGACCAATGGCGAGGATGCGGCTATCGTCGCCTCGATCATCGCCCTGGGCCACGCGCTCAAGCTCGACGTGGTGGCCGAGGGCGTGGAAACCGCCGGCCAGCGCGACCACCTGCGCGCGCTCGGCTGCTTCGGCCTGCAGGGCTTCCTGCTCGGGCGGCCGGCGCCGGCCGGGGCGTTCGCCGACCTCCTGCGCGTCCAGGTGCCGCTGCCGGCCTGACCCGTTCCCGGCACGTGCCTTGCAACGCCGCATGCGGGCAGCAGCGGCCGTGAGCAATGGCGGAAAACGAGGACGGGCAGGAAAAGACCGAACAGCCCAGTGAAAAACGGCTGCGCGAGGCCCGGGAGAAAGGCAATGTCCCGCGCTCGCGCGAGCTGTCGACGGTGGCGGTGTTCGGTGCCGGCGTGGCCGCGCTGCTGGCGATGGGCGGCGGTTTCGCCGCGCGTGCGCTGGACTGGATGCGCACGGCGCTGACCCCCGACCTCGCGCTGCTGGAATCGCCGCACCTGCTGTTCGGCCATGCGGCGAAGCTGATGCTCGGCTTCCTGTGGATCCTGGCGCCGCTGCTGCTGGTCACGCTGCTGGCCTGTTTCGTCGCGCCGGCGGCGATGGGCGGCTTCAACTTCGCCACCAAGGGCCTGGTGCCCGACCTGAAGAAGCTCGACCCGTTGGCCGGGCTCAAGCGCATCTACGGCGCCGAGGGTTTCGCCGAACTGCTGAAGTCGCTGCTGCGCGTGGCCCTGGTCGGCGGCGCGGCAACGCTGTTCCTGTGGCCCGGACTCAACCGGCTGCGGTCGATGCTCAACCAGCCGCTGGAGGACGCTGCCCGCGGTGGGCTCCAGTTCGCGCTGTGGATGCTGCTGGCCACCGCCGGCGCGCTGCTGCTGCTGGCGCTGATGGATGCGCCCTACCAGAAGTGGAACTGGCGGCGGAAGCTGATGATGACGCGGCAGGAGCTGCGGGAGGAAATGAAGGAGTCGGAAGGCCGCCCGGAGGTCAAGGGCCGCATCCGCCAGCTGCAGCAGGAGATGTCGCAGCGCCGGATGATGGAGGACGTGCCCACGGCCGACGTGATCGTGGTCAACCCGACCCACTACGCGGTGGCACTGAAGTACGACGGCGGCAACATGCGCGCGCCGAAAGTCGTGGCCAAGGGCGTCGACGAACTGGCCCTGCGCATCCGCGAGGTCGCCAGCAAGCACCGGGTCGCGCTGGTCGAGGCACCGTCTCTGGCACGGGTCTTGTATCGGGAGGCGGAGATCGGCCAGGAGATCCCGGTGAAACTCTACGCAGCCGTTGCCCAGGTGCTCTCCTACGTCTACCAGTTGCGCAACTGGCGGGCGGGCACGCCGCAGCCGCAGTTGGCCGACATCGAGGTCGACGAGGCTGATGGCGCACGCGGGGCGCCGCGATGAGCGCGGCATTGATGCAGCCGGGGCCGAAGCGCTTCTTCGACATGCTGCGCAATGGCCTGGGCGCGCCGCTGGTGGTGCTGGCGCTGCTGGCGATGGTGGTGGTGCCGCTGCCGCCGACCATCCTCGACATCCTCTTCAGCTTCAACATCGCGATCTCGCTGGTGGTGCTGCTGGCGGTGATCTACGTGCAGCGGCCGCTGGACTTCAGCATCTTCCCGATCGTGCTGCTGATCACCACGATGCTGCGCCTCGCGCTCAACGTGGCGTCGACCCGGGTCATCCTGCTGCACGGGCAGAACGGCCCGGGCGCCGCCGGCAAGGTGATCGAATCGTTCGGCGAGTTCGTCGTCGGCGGCAACTTCGCCGTCGGCATCGTGGCGTTCGCGATCCTCACCATCATCAACTTCGTGGTCATCACCAAGGGCGCCGGGCGTGTCTCGGAAGTGACCGCGCGCTTCATCCTCGACGCCATGCCCGGCAAGCAGATGGCGATCGACGCCGATCTCAATGCCGGCCTGCTGACCCGCGAGGAAGCCAAGACACGTCGCGAGGAGGTCCGCCAGGAAGCCGACTTCTACGGCGCGATGGACGGCGCCAGCAAGTTCATCCGTGGCGACGCCATCGCCGGCATCCTGATCCTGTTCGTCACGGTGATCGGCGGCCTGGCGATCGGCGTGCTCCAGCACGGCATGCCGGCCGGCGAAGCCGCGGCCACCTACACGCTGCTGTCGATCGGCGACGGCCTGGTCTCGCAGATCCCGGCGCTGCTGGTGTCGTCGGCGGTGGCGCTGCTGGTCACCCGCGCCTCGCGCTCGCAGGACATGGGTGGTGCGGTCACCGGCCAGGTGTTCGGCCAGCACAAGGCGCTGACCATCGCCGCCTCGATCCTGCTGGTGGTCGGGCTGATTCCCGGCATGCCGAACCTCGCCTTCCTGAGCCTTGCCGCGCTGGTCGGCTACGCGGCCTGGTACATGCGCAAGCGCGAGGCGGAAGCGGCCGTGGCCGCGGCCAATCCCGATCCCGCCCTGCCCTCGCCGGAACAGGCCGCCACCGCCGAGCTCGGCTGGGACGACCTGCGCCCGGTCGATCCGCTGGGCCTGGAAGTCGGCTACCGGCTGATCCCGCTGGTCGACAAGGCCCAGGGCGGCGAACTGATGGCGCGGATCAAGGCGGTGCGCCGCAAGCTCACCCAGGACATCGGCTTCCTGATTCCGCCGGTGCATATCCGCGACAACCTCGAGCTGGCGCCCAACGCCTACCGCCTGCTGGTGCACGGCGTGCCGGTGGCCACCGCCGACATCCATCCCGAGCGCCTGCTGGCGCTCGACCCGGGTGGCACCCTGCACCCGATCGAGGGCATTCCCGGCAAGGACCCGGCATTCGGGCTCGACGCCCTGTGGATCCTGCCGCTGCAGCGCGCCCAGGCCGAAGCCGCCGGCTACACGGTGGTCGATCCCGCGACGGTGGTGGCCACCCACCTCTCGCACCTGGTGCGCGAACATGCCCCGGAGCTGCTGGGCCACGAGGAAGTTCAGCAGCTGCTGGCCACGCTTGCGCGCAGCACGCCGAAGCTCGCCGAGGACCTGACCCCCAAATCGCTGCCGCTGGCGGTGGTGGTACGGGTGCTGCAGAACCTGCTGATCGAACGCATCCCGGTGCGCCAGCTCAGGCGCATCGCCGAGGCGCTGGTCGAGCACGCCGCGCATACCCAGGACCCGACCCAGCTTACCGCCGCGGTGCGCACGGCGCTGGGCCGCTTCATCGTCCAGGAGATCGCCGGCCCGGCCACCGAACTGCCGGTGTACACGCTGGCGCCGACGCTGGAACGCGTCTTGCAGGACTCCGCGCAGGGCGCCGGTGCCGCACTGGAACCGGGCCTGGCCGAACGCCTGCAGCAGAGCCTCGCCGACTGCGCGGGCCAGCAGGAGGCCAGGAACGAACCGGCGGTGGTGCTGGTGCCCGGCCAGGTGCGCGCCGCGCTGGCGCGCCTGGTCCGCCACAGCGTGCCCGGGCTGTCGGTGCTGGCCTACACGGAAGTGCCCGAAGACCGGCGCCTGAAGCTGGTGGGCACGATCAGTTGAAAAACGCGTCACCCCTTCCGCAACACGGGCAACAGTCATGAACATCCGCCGCTTCGTCGCCGCCGACATGCGCACCGCACTGCAGATGGTGCGTGACGCCCACGGTCCCGATGCCGTGATCCTCTCCAACCGCCGCACCGACGAGGGCGTGGAGATCGTGGCGGCCAGCAACTACGACGAAGCCTGCCTGCAGCGCGCCCTCGAAGCGCAGCCGCGGGCCGCGGTCGAGGCGCCGGTCGCCGCCCCGCCGGAACGCCCGCTGGCCCCGGCGGAACGCTGGCTGCGCGACCTGGCGCCACCCGCCGCACCGGCCGGACCCGCCGCGCCCGCCAGCGCGCTCGACGTCGCCGATGAATTCGACGGCCCCGCCTTCGCCGAACTGCTGGCGCGGACGCGCCCGCCGGTTGCCCCGATTCCCGAGCCAGTGCCCGAACCGCCCGCGCCGCCCGCGCCGGTGCTTGCCGCCGTGCCGACGCCGCCGGTGCCGGCCAGCGACGGCGAACTGGCGCGCATGCGCGACGAGCTGGCGCAGATGCGCGGCATGATCGAACGCGAGATGGCACGGCTGACCGACGAGCGCCTGCGCGGCTCGCCGGTGCGCGCGCAGGCCATGGAGCTGCTGGAGGATTACGGTTTCGATGCCGGCATCACCCGCGACGTAGTGCTGCAGATCCCCGCCGACACGCCGGCACACCGCGCCCGCGGGCTGATGCTCGGCCTGATCTCGCGAAAACTGCCGATCTGCCCGGTGGATCCGCTGCACGAGGCTGGGGTGATCGCCCTGGTCGGCCCGACCGGCGCCGGCAAGACCACCACGATCGCCAAGCTGGCCGCGCTCTATGCGTCGCAGTACCAGCCCCGCGACGTCGCCCTGGTGACCACCGACACCGCCCGCATTGGCGGCCGCGAACAGCTGCACAGCTATGGCCGCCAGCTCGGCATCGCGGTGCACGAGGCCGACAGTGAAGCGAGCCTGCTGCAACTGCTGCAGAAGCTGCAGGACTACCGGCTGGTGCTCGTGGACACCGCGGGCCTCAGCCAGCGCGACCGCGCACTCGCCGGCCAGCTCAACTGGCTGCGCGCCGCGCGCCAGGTGCGCACCCTGCTGGTGCTGCCGGCCAACACCCATTTCGCCGACCTCGATGAAGTCGTCCGCCGCTTCGAGCACGCCCGCCCGCAGGGCGTGGTGCTGACCAAGCTGGACGAGACCAGCCGCCTCGGCAGCGCGCTGTCGGTGGTGGTCGACCACCAGCTGCCGCTGACCTGGACCACCGACGGCCAGCGCATCCCGGAAGACCTGAGCCGGGCCAATGCCGCCCATCTGGTGCTTCGCCTTGAAGATCTCCGCCGCGATGCCGATAAGCCCATGGCATCCGAGCATTCCGCCCCGGATCACAGCCATGCTGTCGCCTGAGACCCTGCCGCCGATGTCCGTTGCCGTTCCGCCCGTGCCCGCCCCCGTGCGCACCCTCGCCGTCACCGGCGGCAAGGGCGGCGTGGGCAAGACCAACGTGTCGGCGAACCTGGCGATCGCGCTGTCGGGGCTCGGCAAGCGCACCCTGCTGCTGGATGCCGACCTCGGCCTGGCCAACGTCGACGTGCTGCTGGGGCTGTCGCCGCGCTACACGCTGGCCGACCTCGTCGCCGGGCGCTGCAGCCTCGACGAGGTGATCCTGGACGGGCCCGCGGGGGTGATGATCGTGCCCGCCGCGTCCGGCCGCCGGCACATGGCGGAACTGCGCCCGGCCGAGCACGCGGGGCTGGTCAACGTCTTCAACGACCTGCAACGTGATCTCGACATGCTGGTGGTCGATACCGCCGCCGGCATCACCGATTCGGTACTCACCTTCTGCCAGGCCGCGCAGGACACCCTGGTGGTGGTCTGCGACGAGCCCGCCTCGATCACCGACGCCTATGCGCTGATCAAGGTGCTGGCGCGCGAGCGCGGCGTCGGCCAGGTACAGGTGGTGGCCAACATGGTGCGCAGCCCGGCCGAGGGCCGCGGCCTGTACGAGAAACTCTCGCGCGTATGCGAGCGCTTCATCGGCGATGTCTCGCTGAACTATCTCGGCGCGGTACCGCAGTGCGAATGGCTGCGGATGTCGGTGCAGCGCCAGCAGGCGGTGGTGCGGGCCTACCCGTCGAGCCCGTCGGCGCTGGCGCTTGCCGAGATCGCGCGCCGCACTGCCCGCTGGCAGGCCCCGACCGCGCCCCGCGGCCACGTCGAGTTCTTCGTCGAGCGGATGCTGCGCCAGGGGGTGCCGGCATGAGCATGGCCGCCCGCCACTACCAGGACATCCAGCGCAGCAGCGCGCCGGACCCGATCGTCCAGCACGCCGAACTGGTGCGCCGCATCGCCCATCACCTGGCCGCACGGCTGCCCGCCAGCGTCGAGATCGACGATCTCGTCCAGGCCGGGATGATCGGCCTGCTCGAGGCCTCGCGCAGCTACGACGCCGACCAGGGCGCCTCGTTCGAGACCTATGCCTCGATCCGCATCCGCGGCTCGATGATCGACGAGATCCGCCGCGGCGACTGGGTGCCGCGTTCCGTGCACCGCCGCGCGCGCGAGGCCGCCGCTGCGATCCGTTCGATCGAACAGGCCACCGGCCGCGCCGCGGCGGCGCAGGAAGTCGCCGACAAGCTCGGCCTGCCGCTGGCCGACTACATGCGCCTGCTGGAGGACGCCGCGCGCGGCCAGGTGCTGAGCCTGGACTCGCACGTCGAGGACCATGGCGAGGTGGAGCCGGCGCGCCGCGGTGGCCCGACCCCGCAGGAGGCGCTGGTGCGCGGCGAATTCGGCCGCGAACTCGCCGCCGCGATCGGCCTGCTGCCCGAACGCGAGCAGCTGGTGCTGTCGCTGTACTACCAGCAGGAACTCAACCTCAAGGAGATCGGCGCGGTGCTCGGCGTCAGCGAATCACGCGTGTGCCAGATCCATGGCCAGGCGGTGGTGCGGCTGCGCGGGCGACTGACCGCGTTCGAACTCGCCGATACCGGCATCGGCGACGACGACTGATGCCATCGTTTTACTGGAGCCCCCATTGAACAAGAACATGCGCGTGCTGATCGTCGATGACTTCTCGACGATGCGGCGGATCATCAAGAACCTGCTGACCGACCTCGGCTTCAACAACACCGTCGAGGCCGAGGACGGCAACAGCGCGCTGGCCGTGCTGCGCCAGGACGCGGTGGAGCTGGTGATCACCGACTGGAACATGCCCGGCATGACCGGCATCGAGCTGCTGCGCGAGATCCGCGCAGATGCGAAATTCCGCACCCTGCCGGTGCTGATGGTGACCGCCGAGGCCAAGCGCGAGCAGATCATCGAAGCCGCGCAGAACGGGGTCAACGGCTACATCATCAAGCCGTTCACCGCGCAGACCCTTGAAGAAAAGCTCGCCAAGGTGTTCGAACGCCTCGGGGCCGGCGCATGAGCGCGGCGGTCGGCGAGGATCTGCCGGTCGCGCGCCTGCTGCAGGACGCGCTGGATGCGCTGGAGCGCGGCGACGAGGATGCCTGGCGCCGGCATGTCGACGCCATCGCCGCGTCGCGCACGCATACGGTGGGCAATGGCCTCGGCCGGCTCGCACGCGAGCTCGAGCAGGCGCTCGATGCGCTGCCGCCGGCGCCGTCGGGTGGCAACCTCGACGATGCCTGCGCGCGCCTCGACCACGTGGTGGCGATGACCGAGGAGGCCACGCACCGCACCCTCGACCTGATCGACGACAGCCGTGCGCTTGTCGCGCGCCTCAAGGACGGGCCGCTGGACGACAGCCAGTCCGGCACGGTCGAGGCACTGCGCGACAACCTGCGCGAAATGGCGCTGGCGCAGAGCCACCAGGACCTGGGCGGGCAGATCATCCGCCGCGTGGCCTCGATCGTGCGCGGCGTGCACGAGGGCTTCGGCGAACTCGGCCTGCCCCCGAAGGACGAACCGGCCTGCCCGAACCGCGGCCATGGCCCGGCCGTCGGCGGCCTGGATGCCGGCACCGTGGGCCAGAGCGACGCCGACGACCTGCTGTCGAACCTGGGCCTCTGACACCGTGAACGCCTCGCCGGAAATCGCCGCGGACTTCGTGCTGGAGGCCCGCGAACTGCTCGACGACCTCGGCGGCCAGTTGGTGGCGCTGGAGCAGTCCCCCGGCGACCGCGAACAGTTGAACGCGGTGTTCCGCGCGTTCCACACCCTCAAGGGCGGCGCCGGCTTCCTCGGCGTGACCCCGCTGGTGGAGCTCTGCCACGCCGCCGAGGAAACCCTGGGCGCGGCGCGCAGCGGCCAGGCGACGCTGGAGCCGCGCCATTTCGATGCCGCGCAGCAGTCGCTGGACTGGCTGCAGGCAATGGTGGATGCGATAGATTCCGGCAGCGAGGTGCCGCGCGCACCGGCGTCCGTGGTCAACGGCTTCTCGCTCGCCCCGGTCACGGCCGCCGCCACGCCGGGGGTTGCCGCCAATGGCGACATGATCGGCGACGACGAGTTCGAGGCCCTGCTCGACCAGCTGCATGGCAACGCCGCACCGGGTTCGGCCAGCCCTGCCGCCAACACCGACGCGATCAGCGACGACGAGTTCGAAGCGCTGCTCGACCGGTTGCACGGGTCCGCGCCGCCGGGCACGGCCATCGCAGCGGCGCCTGCCGCAGCGAAGCCCCTGCCCGTGCGCGCGGCGCCGCCAGCACCCGCCCCGCCCGCAGCGGCCAGGCCTGCCGCTGCGCAGCCCGCGAACGGCGCGGCCAATGCCGAGCGCGAGCACACCGTGCGCGTGGATACCCGCCGCCTGGATGCCATCGTCGACCTCGTCGGCGAACTGGTGCTGGCGCGCAACCGCCTCAAGACGTTGCGCGCGCGCCTGCGCGACGAGGAACTCGACCGCGCCGTCAGCACGCTCGACAACGCCACCGCGCGCCTGCAGGGCGCGGTCATGCACACCCGCATGCAGCCGGTCGGCAAGGTGTTCTCGCGCTTTCCCAAGGTGGCACGCGATGTCGCCCGCGCGCTCGACAAGGAAGTGGACCTGGAACTGGTCGGCGCCGAGACCGAGCTCGACCGCAACCTCGTCGAGGCGCTGGCCGATCCGCTGGTGCACCTGGTGCGCAATGCCATCGACCACGGCATCGAGGCACCGGCACTGCGCGAGGCCACCGGCAAGCCGCGCGCCGGCAAGGTGCGGCTGATCGCCCAGCAGCAGGGCGATTACGTCGGCATCGAGGTGCAGGACGACGGCGCCGGCATCGACCCCGAACGCCTGCGCAGCAAGGCCCGCGAGAAGGGCCTGATCGATGCCGAATCCGCGGCGCGCCTGAGCCCGGAGGAATGCCTGCACCTGGTGTTCATGCCAGGCTTCTCCACCCGCGGCGAGGTCAGCGACATCTCCGGCCGCGGCGTGGGCATGGACGTGGTGCAGTCGCGCATCCGCGAGCTTAGCGGCCAGATCCAGATCCATTCCGAACTCGGCCGCGGCAGCCGCTTCTCGCTGCGCGTGCCACTGACGCTGGCGATCCTGCCCACCCTGCTGGTGCAGGCGGCCGGCGATGCCTACGCGCTGCCGCTGGCGCGGGTGCAGGAAGTGCTGCATGCGCCCACCCACGCGGTGAACTGGTTCGACGGCCGCGCCGCCCTCGATCGCCGCTCGCACACCCTGCCCCTGCTCGACCTGCGCCACTGGTTGCGGCAGCCGGCACCGGAAACGCAACTGCTCACCATCGTGGTCCTGCAGCGCGGCGATGCCCGCTTCGGGCTGGTGGTCGACGAGGTGCGCGGGCGCGAGGAGGTGGTGATCAAGCCGCTGCCGCGCGCACTGCGTGGCCTGCGCGGCTATGCAGGCGCCACCCTGATCGGCGACGGCCGGCTGGCGCTGATCCTCGATGTGGATGCGTTGCGGACGGACTGACCGGCCGTGCGCGCGACTCAAGTCGCGCACTCCCACGCCGATATCGCCACCATGGATATCTTCAGCGTCGTCGGACTCGTGCTCGCGCTTGGCGCCCTTCTGGGCGGCAGCGTGCTCAAGGGTGCCGGGCTTGCCGGTCTGTGGTCGCCCGCCGCATTCGTGATCGTCATCGTCGGCACGGTCGCGGCCATCCTGCTGCATGCCCCGCGCCCGGTGCTGACCCGCGCGATGAAGATCTCGCGCTGGGTGATCAAGCCGCCGGTGGCCGATCGCCAGGCGCTGATCGCGCAGCTGCTGGAATGGAGCAACGTCGCCCGTCGCCAGGGCCTGCTGGGGCTGGAGAGCCATGTCGAGGCGCAGACCGATCCGTTCCTGAAGAAGGGACTGCAGATGCTGGTCGACGGGCTCGAGCCCGAGGCCATCCGCCACATGCTCGACATCGAGCTCGGCGGCGAGGAGCACCACGACCTCGCGGCCGCCAAGATCTACGAAAGCATGGGCATCTACGCGCCCACCCTCGGCATCGTGGGCGCGGTGCTCGGGCTGATGGCGGTGATGCAGAACCTTGCCGACCCCAGCAAGCTCGGCCAGGGCATCGCCGCCGCGTTCACCGCGACGATCTACGGCATCGCCTCGGCGAACCTGTTGTTCCTGCCCATGGCGGCCAAGCTCAAGAGCGTGATCGGCCGCCGCAGCGGCGAGCGCGAACTGGTGATCGAGGGGCTGATCGCGATCGCCCAGGGCGAGAACCCGCGCAACATCGAAGCCCGCCTGGCCGGCTTCCTGCACTAGACCGCCATGGCACGCCGCAGACAACACGAGGAACACGCCAATCACGAGGCATGGGCGATCCCCTATGCCGACCTGATGACGTTGCTGCTCGCCTTCTTCGTGGTGATGTATGCGATCTCGTCGCTCAACGAAGGCAAGTACCGGGTGATGTCGCAGTCGCTGGCCAATGCCTTCAACGGCACTCCGCGCACCATCGACCCGGTGCAGATCGGAGAAAGCGACCGCCGTGAATCCGACTTCGGCCGGCCCACCCCGATCCCCAGCGGCGCCCGCCGTGGCCCGCAGGCGGTGTCGCCGGTGCTGGATTCGCCGCTGCAGCCGATGCTGGAATCGAAGATGCGCAGCGACCGCACCGGCGAAGGCCTGGACGCGGCCGCGCTGGAAGCATCGCGCAGGCAGCTGTCGCGCATCGCGCTGCAGCTGGAGGACGCGCTGTCGGAGCTGGTGCGCGCGCGCATGATCAGCATCCACCGCACCGACCTCTGGCTCGAGGTGGAGATCAACAGCGACATCCTGTTCCCGACCGGCTCGGCTTCGCTCGACCCTGCCGCACAGGGGCTGATGACCAAGCTCGCCGCGCTGCTGCGCGACGCGCCCAACCCGATCCGCGTGGAGGGCTACACCGACAACCGGCCGATCCGCACGCTGCAGTTTCCCTCCAACTGGGAACTGTCGGCGGCGCGCGCGGCCAGCGTGGTGCACCTGTTCGTGCGCGAACAGCTGGCCCCCGAACGGCTGGTGATGGTGGGCTACGGCGAACACCGCCCCAAGGCCGACAACACCACCGACGCCGGCCGCAACGCCAACCGCCGGGTGGTGCTGATGGTGCTGGCGGCACCCGATGCCGCCGGCGCACGCGCCGCGGACCACCCGCCCCCCGCGGGTACGAACGAGGCCGCAGTGGCGAGCGCAGCGCCAGGTGGGGCCACGATGACGATGCGAGGAGACAGCTGATGCGCGTGTGGGCGATCGCCAACCAGAAAGGAGGCGTGGGCAAGACCACCACGACGCTCGCGCTCGGACGCAGCCTGGTGCTGCGCGGGCTGAGCGTGCTGCTGGTCGACCTCGACCCGCATGCCTCGCTGACCCGCGCCTTCGGCATCCCCAGCGATCCGCAGCCCGCCGGCGTGGTGGACCTGTTCGGCGCGCCGCCGGCCACCCTGGCCGGGGTGATGCGCCCGGCGCCGGTCGAGGGCCTGGACTTCGTCTGTGCGCAGACCGCGCTGGCCACGCTGGAGCGGCGCAGCGCCAACCAGCCGGGCCTCGGCCTGGCGCTGTCGCAGGCGATCACCCGCCACACCGGCGGGCACGACGTGGTGCTGCTCGACTGCCCGCCCACGCTCGGCCTGCTGATGGTCAATGCGCTGGCCGCCGCCGACCGCCTGATCGTGCCCACCCAGTGCGAACCGCTGGCGCTGCATGGCCTGGCCGGGATGGTGCGCACCGGCGCGATGGTGGAGCGCTCCCGCCAGCGCCCGCTGCCGGTGTCGGTGCTGCCGACCCTGTTCGACCGCCGCACGCGTGCCGGCCGCGACACCCTCGCCCAGCTGCAGCAGGAATACCGCGGACTTGTCTGGGACGAGGCCGTACCGGTCGACACCCAGCTTGCCAATGCCGACGCCCTGGCGCAGCAGGTGTTCAACGGCGAGCCCGGTGGCCGCGCGATGACCGCCTACGCGCGCGCACTCGACTGGCTGCTGGCCAGCGAGCAGCAGCTGGAGCGCGCGGCATGAACGCCCTGCGCGAGGTCGACGATTACGTGGACCTGCTGCTGGGCACCGGCCCGGCCCCGGAGCCGGTGGCCATCGCCAGCGCAGCGTGCGCTCCCGCCACACGGGCAGTGCCCGCCGGGGCCACACCCGCAGCGCCACCGCCCGAGGCGGCCCCTGCCCCGGCCCGTACCGCATCCGCCGCGACAGCAGAAGCACCCCTCCAGGGCGACCGCCGTCGCCGGCGCGGCGAGCGCAGCGCCCGCTGGCTGCGACTGCGCTGCGGCGGCCAGGCCTATGCGCTGGAACTGCTGAAGATCCGCGAGGTGGTGCGACCGATGCCGCTGCTCTCGCTGCGCGGCGCGGTGCCCAGCGTGGCCGGGGTGATGAACCTGCGCGGACAGGTGGTGCCGGTGATCGACCTCGGCGTGCAGCTCGGCGAAACCGCGGCGGTCGATTCCGGCAGCACCCGCATCATCGTGCTGGAAGAGCGCGGCGAGGTGCTGGGGCTGCGCGTATGCGGGGTCGAGGACGTGGTGGTCATCAGCGACGCGCAGGTCGAGGACGCGCATGCGTCGCGGCTGGCGCCGGTCGGCGACCGCCGCATCCACGGCATCGCCCGCATCGGCCGCGACGTCATGCTGCTGCTCGATGCCAGCCGCCTGCTCGAGATGCCGCTGCGCCCGCACTGAACGATCCGCGGGCTAAAGATCGCCGGCGCCCGGCCGTTACCGCTGCGAACCGTCCGCAACCCGGGGGCTGATCTTTGGACACGGTGACCTTGCAATCCGACCTCGGCATCGAGAGCAGTGCCGGGCTCAAGGACATGCTCGCCGCGCATGTGGCCGTCGACGCACCCATCGCCGTCGACGCTGCCAGCGTGCAGCGCGTGCATACCGCCAGCCTGCAGGTCCTCGCGGCCTGGTGGCAGGCACGCAGCCTGCATGCCCGCGAAACGCGCTGGGCCGACATCGGCGAGCCGTTGCGCACTGCCGCCCGCACCCTGGGCCTGGAGCGCACCCTCGCCATCGCGGACGCCCCGGCACACCCCACTTCCCCCATGGAGAGAACCCCATGAGCGCCCGTATTCTCGTCGTCGACGATTCCGCCTCGATGCGCCAGATGGTCTCGTTCGCCCTCACGTCGGCCGGCTATGCCGTCGAGGAGGCCGAGGACGGCCAGGTCGCGCTGGGCCGTGCGCAGAGCGCACGGTTCAACGCGGTGATCACCGACGTCAACATGCCCAACATGGACGGCATCGCGCTGATCCGCGAACTGCGCCAGCTGCCGGACTACAAGTTCACCCCGCTGCTGATGCTCACCACCGAATCCTCGGCCGACCGCAAGGCCGACGGCCGTGCCGCCGGCGCCACCGGCTGGCTGGTCAAGCCGTTCGACCCGGACCAGCTCGTGGCCACCGTGCGCCGCGTGGTCAGCTGATCCACGCCACACCGGGAGCCCGACCTTGAGCATCGACCTGCAGCGGTTCCACGCCACCTACTTCGAGGAGAGCCGCGAAGGGCTCGACGCGATGGAGGCCGGCCTGCTTGCGCTCGACGCCGGCGAACGCGGGGCCGAGCTCATCAATTCGGTGTTCCGCGCCGCGCACTCGATCAAGGGTGGCGCGGCCACGTTCGGCTTCGCCGCGACGGCGGAGCTGACCCATGTGCTGGAAACCCTGCTCGACCAGATCCGCGCCGGCGAACGCGCGATCGAAGCCGCCGCGGTCGACGCGATGCTGGCCTCGGTCGACGTGCTGCGTGCGCTGCTCGACGAGGCCGAGCACCAGCGTCCCGCCGACCAGGCGCAGGTACGCGCCATCCACCAGCGGCTCGCCGCGGTGCTGGGGGGCGCGACCGCACCGGCCGCCGACGTGCCGGTAGCGGCCGACGCCGGCGGGCGGCTGATCGGCTGGCGGATCGGCTTCCAGCCCGAGCCCTCGCTGTTCATGAGCGGCAACGATCCGCTGCGGATCCTGCGCGAACTGGAGGAACTCGGCCCGCTGAAGGTGGACGCCAGGCTCGACACGCTGCCCGCCTTCGACGCGCTCGATCCGCTGCAGGCGCATATCGGCTGGACGCTGGAACTGCGCTCGCCGGTCAAGCGCGCCGCCATCGACGACGTGTTCGCGTGGGTGGCCGACGAATGCCGGCTTCAGATCGAACCCATCCAGGAGCAGGTGGTCGAAACCGCCACCACGGCCGGCGCGTCGAAGGCCGCGGGCGCGGATGCGGAAACCTCGATCCGGGTCGGCGTCGACAAGATCGACGGGCTGATCAACCTGGTTGGCGAACTGGTCATCACCCAGTCGATGCTGCAGCAGCTGGGCGCCGGGCTCGACGGTGCGCTCGGCGAGCGCATGCAGGCCGCGCTGGAGCAGCTGGAGCGCAACACCCGCGACCTGCAGGACGCCGTGATCGGCGTGCGCATGCTGCCGGTGGATGCGGTGTTCCGGCGTTTCCCGCGCCTGGTGCGCGACCTGTCCGGGCGCCTCGGCAAGCTGGTGCGGCTGCAGACCAGCGGCGAGGCCACCGAACTCGACAAGGGCCTGATCGAGAAGATCGCCGATCCGCTGGTGCACCTGGTGCGCAATGCGATCGACCACGGCCTGGAGGATCCGGCCACGCGCAGCGGCGCCGGCAAGGAGCCCACCGGCACGATCACCCTCGCCGCCTCGCACCAGGACGGCCATATCGTGATCGAGGTCGGCGACGACGGACGCGGCCTGGACCGCAACCGCATCCTCGCCAAAGCCCGCGAACGCGGCCTGGCGGTGCCGGAGCAGCCCACCGACGCGCAGGTGTGGGACCTGATCTTCCAGGCCGGCTTCTCCACCGCCGATGCGGTCACCGACCTGTCCGGCCGCGGCGTGGGCATGGACGTGGTGCGCAGCAATATCCGCCAGCTTGGCGGCAGCGTGCAGCTGGAAAGCCATCTCGGCCGCGGCACCCGGGTCACCATCCGCCTGCCGCTGACGCTCGCCATCCTCGACGGCATGACCGTGGCGGTGGGCAACGAAACGCTGGTGCTTCCGCTGACCCATGTGCGCGAGGCACTGCAGCCGGGCCCGGGCGACGTGCGTACCGTCAAGGGCCAGGGCCGCATGCTCAGGGTGCGCGACGAGTTCCTGCCGCTGCTGTCGCTGGGCGACACCTACGGCTACGGGCGCGCCGGCACCGACGCACCGGTGGCCGTCGTGATCGAGGGCGATGGCTGCCGGCTCGCGGTCGAGGTGGACGCGCTGCTGGGCCAGCAGCAGGTCGTGGTCAAGAGCCTCGAGCGCAACTACCGCCGCGTGGAAGGTATTTCCGGCGCGACCATCCTCGGCGATGGCCGGGTGGCGCTGATCGTCGACGTGGGTGGGCTGGCCCGCAGCCGCCGCCTGCCGCAGGCGGCCTGAGCGGCGCGGCCGGCGGCCTGCATGGATGCTTTCCGCGACCACCAGCCGGTCGAGGCCGCCGATGCCGATGACGGCGAGCAGCTGCGCTACGAGAAGCGCGATCCGGCCGATGTGCGACGGCTGCTCGGCGCACTGGTGGCGGCCCGGGCCCTGGTGACCGCCCAGATCGTGCCGGGCGCCATCAGCTGTCCCACCGCGGTGCTGGCGGTCGACAGCGACACCGTGCTGCTGGACGGGCATCCGCAGGAGCCGCTGAACCAGCGCCTGCTGCAGGCGCACCACCTGGTCTGCACCTCGCAGCTGGACCGGGTGCAGATCCGCTTCCGGGTGCAGCGCTTGCGTCGCGTCGACAACGAAGGCTACACCGCGTTCGTCGCACCGCTGCCCACCGCGGTGATCGAACTGCAGCGCCGCGAGACCTACCGCCTGCAGATCCCGCCGATGCAGCCTGTGCACTGCCGGCTGCCCGATCCCGAACGCGGCAGCGACGGCGTGGAGCTGCGGGTGCTCGACCTCAGCGCCGGCGGCCTGGCCCTGGCCGCGACCGAAGGATTCGTGCTTCCCGGTACCGGCCGCCTCGGCCAGTGCACGCTGCTGCTGCCCGATGCCGCGCCGATCATGGTCGGACTCACGGTGGCCCACAGCTACGTCGAGCACACCCGCAACGGCACCCCGCGCCTGCGCATCGGCTGCCGCTTCGAACGGCTGCCGCCGCCCGCGGAGCGTGCGATCCAGAACTACATCTTCCGCGTCGAGCGCCAGCGCAGTGCGCGCGAGCGCCGCGCTGTCTGAAAAGCGGCGGGCTCAAGTTCCGCGGCGCGCGGCCGATCACGCAGGCACAGGCCGGCAACCGGCGGCCATGCAACTGCAGGAGCGGCATGTGAGCACTTCCGACACCCTTCCCGGGCCCGGCGAGTATCTCGGTTTCACCCTGGGCGACGAGCACTACGCGCTCGACATCCTCAAGGTACAGGAGATCCGCGGCTACGACTCGGTCACCCGCGTGCCGGACACGCCGGACTACATCCGCGGCGTGGTCAACCTGCGCGGTGCGATCGTGCCGGTGCTCGACCTGCGCATGAAGCTGGGGCTGAAGGAAGCGCGCTACGACGCGTTCACCGTGATGATCGTGCTGAATTTCGATGGTCGCACCGCCGGCATCGTCGTCGATGCGGTTTCCGATGTCGTGCAGCTGGGCGTGGACCAGATCCGCGCCACGCCGGAACTCGGCGCCGCGGTGGATACGCGCTTCATTTCCGCGATCGGCACCACCGACGAACAGATGGTGATCCTGCTCGACATCCAGTCGCTGATCGACTGGGCGGACATCGGCGCCGACGTCCTCGAGGACGTCGCGGCGTAGGCATTGCTAAAGCCCCGCGGCCGCGTGCCGATAGCGGGGTCAACGGCGGCCGCGTGCCGCCGCTCCCCCAACCAGATCCACTCCCCAGGAGCCGTTCCATGAACACCCAGAGCCTGCTCGCCGCTGCCGTCGGCGCGCTCATCGTCCTTGCCGCCGGACCGGTTGCCGCCCAGGACATGATTCCCGCCGAACAGGCCGTGCGCCACGTCGGCAAGACCGGCATGGTCTGCGGCCGCGTCGACCGTGCCCGCCATGCGCAGAACACCGAAGGCGAGCCCACCTTCCTGTACATGGGTGGCAGCTTTCCGCGCCACACCTTCTCCGCACGCATCCCCGGCAGCATCCGCGGCAACTTCCGCCCGTCGCCGGAAGAACTGCAGGGCAAGGACATCTGCGTGGTCGGCAACATCCAGCGCGATGCCAGCCGTGCCGAGATCGCGGTGAGCTCGCCGTCCAGCATCAAGCTCGCCGACATCCGCTGATCCACCTGCAAGCAGGCTGCGTGGCATGCACCCGCATGCCACGCGCCAGTCACCCGCTCCAACGGACACCTTCGCCATGATGCAGCGCCTCAACAACCTCAAGCTCTCCTACAAGCTGATGCTGGCCTTCGGCATCGTGCTGGTCCTGATGGTCGTGCAGGGCATCGTGGCCTTTACCGGCATGGCGTCGCTGTCGCGCGAGACCAACCAGCTGGTCAACGGCACCATGACCTCGGTCGCCACCGCCAACGAGGCCAAGCTGCTGCTGGCGGAGTACCGCAACAACGCCTACCGCGGCCTGATCCGCGCCAGCGATGCGGTCAAGGCCCAGGCACGCGAGCAGACCCGCGAACTCGACGGGCGCATCGGCGAAACCCTGCAGCGCTACGAGGAGGCGCTTCCCGAGGGTGATTCGCAGGAACGCGGCCTGTACGAGGCCGCGGCCGCCAGCTGGGCGGAGGCGAGGCAGTCGTACAGCGACGTCAATGAAATGATCGACCTCGACCTGCCCGAGGACGCGCTCGATACCTTCCTGGGCGACACCCATCGCCTGCACAGCGCTTCGGTGGCCGCGGTCGATGCCCTGGTGGCCCAGGAGAACGTGCGTGCCGAGGCCGCACACGCGGGCGCAGAACGCACCTACGCCACAGCCAACACGCTGACGGTGATCATGCTGCTGGCCGGGGTCGCGGGCGGCCTGGCCATCGCTTGGTTCGTGGCCGCGGCACTGACCCGCAGCCTGCGCCGCGCGGTCGACGTGGCCAACGCGGTGGCCGCGGGCCAGCTTGACAACGAGATCGACGCCGACCGCGCCGACGAGATCGGCGACCTGCTCAAGGCCATGCAGCACATGCAGGGCGACCTGCGCGCACGCATCGAGCGCGACCAGCAGGTTGCCGGCGAGAACCTGCGCATCCGCACCGCGCTCGACAGCTCCGGGACCAGCGTCATGATCGCCGACCCGCAGCGCAACATCATCTACGCCAACCAGGCGGTGACCACCCTGCTCGGCCAGTACGAGGCGGAGATCCACAAGGACCTCCCGCACTTCGACTTCAACAACCTCGTCGGCACCAGCATCGACGGTTTCCACCGCGATCCGGGCGCGATCGCCGGCATGCTGGAGCGCCTGCAGGGCAGCCACCAGGGCGAGATCACGATGGGCAACGCGCACTTCGTGCAGACCGTGGCCCGCGTCGACGATGCCGACGGCAGCCTGCTCGGTTACGTGGTGGAGTGGCGCGACCGCACCCCGCAGGTGCACGTGGAACGCGAGCTGGCGCAGGTCATCAACGGCGCCGCCGCCGGCGACCTGTCGCAGCGCATCAGCCTCGACGGCAAGCAGGGCTTCTACCTGCAGCTCGCCAGCCAGCTCAACGACCTGCTCGACGCCAACGGGCGCACCGCGGCCGGCGTGTCGCAGGTGCTGCAGGCGCTGGCCGAGGGCGACCTCACCGCGCGCATGGAAGGCGAATACCAGGGCGTGTTCGCGCAGATGCGCGACGATGCCAACCGCACCATGACGCAGCTGACCAGCCTGGTCGGCAGCATCCAGCGCGCCTCGCGTGCCATCAACACCGCGTCCAGCGAGATCGTCTCCGGCAACAACGACCTGTCGCGCCGCACCGAGCAGCAGGCGGCCAACCTCGAGGAAACCGCGGCCTCGATGGAGGAGCTGACCTCCACCGTGAAGCAGAACGCCGAACACGCCCACCAGGCCAACCAGCTGGCGATCGGCGCGGCCGGCGTGGCCACTCGTGGCGGCGACGTGGTCGGCCAGGTGGTCGGCACCATGCGCGAGATCGAGCAGGCGTCGCGCCGCATCGCCGAGATCATCTCGGTGATCGACGGCATCGCCTTCCAGACCAACATCCTCGCGCTCAATGCCGCGGTGGAAGCCGCGCGCGCCGGCGAACAGGGTCGCGGCTTCGCGGTGGTCGCCGCCGAGGTGCGCTCGCTGGCGCAGCGTTCGGCCACCGCGGCCAAGGAGATCAAGGGCCTGATCGAGGACTCGGTGAGCAAGGTCGGCAACGGCTCCGCGCTGGCGTCGGAAGCCGGCAGGACCATGGTCGAGATGGTGGCCTCGGTGCAGCGCGTGACCGACATCATGGCGGAGATCTCCGCGGCCTCGCAGGAACAGGCGTCGGGCATCGAACAGGTCAACCAGACCATCACCCAGATGGACGAGACCACCCAGCAGAACGCCGCGCTGGTGGAAGAGGCTTCGGCCGCCGCACGCAGCATGGAAGAGCAGGCCGGCCAGCTGGCGGACGTCGTCTCGGTGTTCCGGATCCAGGCGTCGGATGCCCCCGCGGACCCGGTGGCGGCCACCCGCCCCGCCGCGCCCGCCCAGGAAGCGCGTGCGCGTGCCACCCCGGCGCGCAAGCGCGTCGAGCCCGCGCTCGCCACGGTCGGCGAGGACTGGCAGGAGTTCTGAGCACCACTGCAACGTCGCATGTGAAACGCCGGCCCCGTGCCGGCGTTCCGCTGTCCGGCCCATCGATCCCGGGCCGGTGCACCCGCTTCAGCTTCGGCGGCGCTGGCCGATAACGTGGCGCCCTCCGAGACGGATCCATGTCGGCCAGTTCCCTCCTCCCCGCGGCATCCGAAGCGCGCGAGTTCGTGTTCCATGACCGCGACTTCCGTCGCGTCTGCGAGCTCATCCATCGCCATGCCGGCATCGCGCTCGGACCGGCCAAGCGCGACATGGTCTACGGCCGCCTGTCGCGGCGCCTGCGCGCGCTCGGGATCGACAGCTTCCGCGAGTATCTCGACCGCATCGATGGCGGCGACGACGGCGAACTGCAGGGTTTCATCAACGCGCTGACGACCAACCTCACCGCGTTCTTCCGCGAGCCGCACCATTTCGAGCGACTGGAACAGGAACTGGCCGCGCACGCGGCCTCGCCCACCACGCGCAGGCCGCTGAGGCTGTGGTCGTGCGCGGCATCCACCGGGGAGGAGCCGTACTCGATGGCGATCGCCGCGTGCGAGGCCTTCGGCACGCTTACCCCGCCGGTGCGCATCCTCGCCACCGACATCGACACCCAGGTGCTGGCGACCGCCGCCAGTGGCGTCTACCCGCTCGAACGCGTGGCCTCGCTGGAACCGGCGCTGCTGCGCCGCTACTTCCTGCGTGGCAGGGGGCCGCAGGCCGGACGCTGCCGGGTGCGCCCCGAGCTGCAGGCGCTGGTGCGCTTCGAAACGCTCAACCTGCTGCAGCCGCGCTACGAGGTCGAGGGTGACGTGGTGGCGCTGTTCTGCCGCAACGTGATGATCTACTTCGACAAGCCGACGCAACGCGCCATCCTCTCGCGGCTGGTGACCCACCTCGCCGCGGACGGCCTGCTCTACACCGGCCATTCCGAGAACTACCTGCACGCGGCCGACCTGATCCGCCCGTGCGGCCGCACCCTGTACCGCCGGGCGGAGCCTGCGCGATGAGCGTCGCTGCCGAGGACGTGCTTCGCTACCGGGATGCGCGTTTCCAGGTTCAGGCGGCCAAGCTGCTGCCCACCCAGTACCTGGTGGTGGACGACGGCACCGCGCTGGTCACCGTGCTGGGTTCGTGCGTGGCGGCCTGCCTGCGCGACCCGCTGCTGGGCATCGGCGGCATGAACCACTTCATGCTGCCCGACGGCAGCGCCGATGACGGCGCGCCCGCGCGTTACGGCAGCCATGCGATGGAACTGCTGATCAACGACCTGCTCAAGCGTGGCGCCAACCGGCGCCGGCTGGAGGCGAAGGTATTCGGGGGCGCCAACGTGCTGCGTGGTTTCACCAGCAACCCGGTCGGCAGCCGCAACGCGGACTTCGTCGGCACCTACCTTGCCGCGGAACACATCCCGGTGGTCGCCTCCGACCTGCGTGGCATCCATCCGCGCAAGGTGTGGTTCTTCCCCGACAGCGGCCGGGTGATGGTGCAACGGCTGCCGCATGCCCACGAGGCCGAGGTGGCGGCCACCGAAACCGCCGTGCGCGCACGCCTGTCCGGCTCGCCCGCGAGCGGTGGGGTGGAGCTGTTCGAATGAATGCCGCGCCGGTGCGGGTGCTGGTCGTCGACGATTCGGCCGTGGTGCGCCAGATGCTGTCGGAGATCCTCGCCACCGACCCCGGCATCCAGGTCGTGGGAACCGCCGCCGATCCACTGATCGCCCGCGACAAGATCCTGCGCCTGCAACCCGATGTCATCACCCTCGACATCGAGATGCCGCGCATGAGCGGGCTCGAGTTCCTCGAGCAGCTGATGCGCCTGCGGCCGATGCCGGTGGTGATGGTGTCGTCGCTCACCGAGCGTGGCGCGCAGACCACCCTGCAGGCGCTGGCCCTGGGTGCGGTGGACGTGGTGTCGAAGCCGCGACTGGATGTCGCCCGCGGCCTGCAGCGCTATGCCGAGGAAATCGTCGACAAGGTGAAGCAGGCCGCGCGGGCACGGGTGCGGCTGCCGGCACGCCCGGCGCGCGCGGTCGCCACGTCGGTGCCGCTACCGGTGCGGGCCATGCCTGCGCGCAGCAACGAGCGCCTGATCGCGCTCGGCGCGTCCGCCGGCGGCACCGAGGCATTGCGCGTGGTGCTCGAACAGCTGCCGGCCGATGCGCCGGCAGTGGTGCTGGCGCAGCACCTGCCCGCCAGTTTCAGCGCCGCCTTCGCCGAACGGCTGGACCGGCATTCGGCAATGACGGTGCGCGAGGCCCGCGACGGCGAACCGGTGCTGCGCGGCCATGCCTACCTGCCACCCGGCGGGCGCCACCTCGGCGTGCTGCGCAATGGTGCCGGCTGGAGACTTCGCATCGACGATGGCGAACCGGTCAACCGCCACAAACCGGCGGTCGACGTGCTGTTCCGCTCGGTCGCACGCGCCGCGGGCGCGAATGCGATCGGCGTGCTGCTCACCGGCATGGGCGACGACGGCGCGCGTGGCCTGCTGGAAATGCGCGAGGCCGGCGCCGCCACCCTGGTGCAGGACGAGGCGTCCAGCGTGGTCTGGGGGATGCCCGGGGCGGCGGTGAAGCTGGGCGCGGCGAGCGAGACCGTGGCGCTGGATGCCATCGCCGCGCGCCTGCTGGCCCTGGCGGGCCGGCCGCAGGCCTGACCGGCCGGATCAGCTGGCGGCGAAGATGCCCATGTGCGCGCGGTAGTGGCGCAGCTCGGCGATCGAATCCCTGACGTCGCTCATCGCCGTGTGCGCGGCCTGCTTGCGCACCCCGTGCAGCACCGACGGCGCCCAGCGGCGCGCCAGTTCCTTGACCGTGCTGACGTCGAGGTTGCGGTAGTGGAAGTGGCGCTCCAGCGACGGCATCAGCCGGTGCAGGAAACGGCGGTCCTGGCAGATCGAGTTGCCGCACATCGGCGAGGCACGCTCGGGCACCCACTCGCGCAGGAACGCCAGCGTCCGCGCCTCGGCCTCCGCAAGCGGTACGCCTTCCTCCAGCACCCGGCGCCACAGGCCGGAGCGGCCATGCTGGGTGCGGTTCCACTCGTCCATGCCCTCGAGCACGGTCAATGGCTGGGCGATGGCGCAGTCCGGGCCCTCGGCCAGTACGTTGAGCTGCGCATCGGTGACGATGGTGGCGATCTCCAGGATCGCATCCCGATCGGTGTCGAGCCCGGTCATCTCCAGGTCGATCCAGATCAACCTGCCCTCACCCACCTGGTCCATCGCCATCCTTTGTTTCGCGTGTCATCGAAGGACGTCGCATCATATCCCACCACTTCCGCTGTCCATGCCGATGCCGACACTGCCCATCAGCCACTACGCGATCCTGACGTCCATGCTGGCGCCGGCGCTGTTCCTGACCGCCACGGCGGCGCTGCTGACCACGGCCAACTCGCGCCTGGCGCGGATGGTCGACCGCGCCCGCGGGCTGATGCGCGAACTCGGCGAGAACGATGACCCGGCCGAACGGGTCGTGATCGAGGAACGCATCGCCCTGCAGCGCACCCGCAGCCGGATGCTGCTGCGTGCAAGCCAGCTCTTCTACGTGGCGATCAGCTGCTTCGTCGGCACCAGCCTCAGCATCGCCGGGGATGCCCTGCTCGGGCACCGGCTGTCGCAGCTGCCGACGCTGCTCGCCGTGCTCGGGGTGCTGGCGATGCTGACCGCCAGCGTGTTGCTGGCGCGGGAGGCGTCGCTTGCGGTGGCGGCGGTCAACCACGAGATGGACGACGCCCACGCGCGGGCGCATCGCCTGCGTCGTCCACCGCCTGCGCCCTGACGGGCGATCACGTCACAGGGGCGGCTTGCCGCGCTTGCGGCGGAAATAGTTCGTCAGGCGCGTGCCCGCCTCCCCGGCCAGAACACCGCCCGTGACCTCGATACGGTGGTTGTGGCGGGGGTCGGCAAGCAGGTCGAACACGCTGCCCGCGGCCCCGGTCTTGGGATCGGTGGCGGCGTAGACCACCCGCGCCACCCGGGCATGCACCATGGCCATCGCGCACATCGCGCAGGGTTCCAGGGTGACGTAGAGCGTGCAGCCGAGCAGGCGATGGTTGTCCAGCCGCCGGCCGCCTTCGCGCAGCGCCACGATCTCGGCATGCGCGGTGGGATCACGCCGGCTGATGTTGAGGTTCCAGCCCTCGCCGATCACCTCGCCCTGTGCCGACACCAGCACCGCGCCCACCGGAATCTCGTCGTGCTCGCGCTCCGCACGCTCGGCCAGCGCCAGCGCATGGCGCATCCAGCGCTCGTCATCGGACGCGTGCGTTGGCACTTCTGCGGTAATCCGGGGTTCGTGGTTCAAGACAGCGGTGGGTGACGGAAGAGAGCGGGAATTCTAGGTTTTTCCGTGGAGCAGGGTTCGCCTGTCGGGAGTCATGCTCCCCGCTGCGGCCACAGGGGGCGCCCGCCCGGCTATCGCCGCGTCCTGCTCCCACATCGCCTGCCGCAGCGTTCGCCCGGGCCTCCACGCACGTGGCGACGCGCGTCGAGCCTCAGCCGGCAGGCCACAGGCGCACCAGTGCGCCATCCCGGCCCTGCACCGGATCCTGCGGTGGCACCGGGACCGCGGCGATGCGTTCGCGGATTTCGTCGGTCGGCGGTGCGGTCCGAAGGTCGTAATCCTGCTGGCCTGCGGGGTAGCCGCCGACCACCAGGAAATCACTGCTGCAACGCACGCGGCAATGACCGGTGCCCGCCGGCAGCACGACCACGTCGCCACGACCGATCTCCACCCGCTCGCCCTCCGGGCCGCCCAGCAGCACCGTTGCAGTGCCACGCGCGACGCCCAGCACCTCGTGCGAGGTGGAATGGTAGTGGTGGTAATCGAAGATTCCGGCCCGCCACTGCGCCGGCCAGCCATTGGCGGCAAACAGCCGCTCGAACGCCGACGCCGTGCCCTCCCCGTCGGCGCCACGCGCCACGTGGCGATACACCAGCACCGGCAGTCGCGGGTTGTTGGGGATGCGTTGGTTCGGCGAAAGCAGCAGGGTGTCGGGTGCGGACGGCATCAGCGTGACTCGCCGGGGAAGGTGGCCGATGGTGGACACCTCCGCGTCGACAGCCTGTGGACCGGCGCGCGCCGCTCGGCCGCGCGTGCCGTCAACGCGTCACTCCCACTCGATCGTCGCCGGCGGCTTGCCGCTGATGTCGTAGACCACGCGCGACACGCCGCGCACCTCGTTGATGATGCGGTTCGACACCCGGCCGAGGAAGTCGTACGGCAGGTGCGCCCAGTGCGCGGTCATGAAGTCGATGGTCTCCACCGCGCGCAACGCGATCACCCACTCGTAGGCGCGCGCATCGCCGACCACGCCGACCGACTTCACCGGCAGGAATACCGCGAAGGCCTGGCTGACCTGGTCGTACAGGCCCGAGCGCATCAGTTCCTCGATGAAGATCGCATCGGCGCGCGCCAGCAGTTCGGCGTATTCCTGCCGTACCTCGCCGAGGATGCGCACTCCCAGGCCGGGGCCCGGGAACGGATGGCGATAGACCATCTTGTGCGGCAGGCCGAGCTCGACGCCGAGCCGGCGCACTTCGTCCTTGAACAGTTCGCGCAGCGGTTCCACCAGGCCCAGCTTCATGTGCTCGGGCAGGCCGCCGACGTTGTGGTGGCTCTTGATGACGTGCGACTTGCCGGTCCTGCTGCCGGCCGATTCGATCACGTCCGGGTAGATCGTGCCCTGCGCCAGCCACTTCGCATTGGTGCGCCTGCCGGCTTCCTCGTCGAAGATCTCCACGAACAGGTTGCCGATGACCTTGCGCTTGGCCTCCGGATCGGTGACCCCGGCCAGCGCGTTGAAGTAGCGCTCGTGCGCATCCACGCGCACCACGCGCACGCCGAGGTGCTCGGCGAAGGTCGCCATCACCTGGTCGCCTTCCTGGAAGCGCAGCAGGCCGGTGTCGACGAACACGCAGGTGAGCTGGTCGCCGATCGCTTTGTGCAGCAGCGCCGCGACCACCGACGAATCCACGCCACCCGACAGGCCGAGGATCACCTCGTCGCTGCCGACCTGTTCGCGCACGCGCGCGATCTGGTCGTCGATGATGTTGGCCGCCGTCCACAGCGTGCGGCAGCCGCAGATGTCGACCACGAACCGCTCCAGCAGCGCCCGCCCCTGCTTGGTATGGGTGACCTCGGGGTGGAACTGCACGCCGTACCAGGGCTTTTCATCGTGCGCGAACGCGGCCACCGGCACGCGGTCGGTGGCTGCGGTGACGGTGAAACCGGGTGGCGCCTGCGACACGTGGTCGCCATGGCTCATCCACACATCGAGCCGGCGCGGCGTGCCGGGATGGTCGTACAGCCCTTCGAACAGGCGGTCCGGGGCGACGATGGTGACCTCGGCGTGACCGTATTCGCGCGCGTCGGCGGCCTCGGTGGCGCCGCCCAGCTGCTTGGCCATCGTCTGCATGCCGTAGCAGATGCCCAGGATCGGCAATCCACTGTCGAACACTTCCTGCGGCGCGGTCGGGCAGCCGTCGACGGTGGTCGACTCCGGCCCGCCCGACAGGATGATGCCCTTCGCGCCGAAGCCGGCGATCTCCGACGGGTCGTGATCCCAGGCCCACACCTCGCAGTAGACGCCGATCTCGCGGATCCGGCGGGCGATCAGCTGCGTGTACTGCGCGCCGAAATCGAGGATGAGGATCTTGTCGGAGTGCAGATCGGTCATTGCTGAGCAGGCTCGGGAGGTGCAGGCGTTGAGGAGGACGGCGCCCGGTCAGGGCCGCCGAAGGTGCAGGCGTGGCGTTCGGCATCCCAGCTGCCGCCATTGCCGGTGCAGGAGCGCACCAGCTGATGTCCGCGATACCACTGCAGGCCCATCAGCACGACCACGACCAGGGCCAGTGCGGCCATGCCGAGCCCCAGCCGCCGCTTGCGCGGCGGGCGTGGGCCCGCGTCGGAGGGCTGTGTGCGGTGACGACGGGCCATCTCAGCCCATCCGGTAGTTCGGCGGTTCCTTGGTGATCTGCACGTCGTGGACGTGGCTCTCGCGCTGGCCGGCGCCGGTGATCTTGGCGAACTGCGGCTTGCTGCGCATTTCCTCGATGGTCGCGCAACCCACGTAGCCCATCGTCGCGCGCAGGCCACCGATCAGCTGGTGGATCACCCCCGACAGCGGGCCGCGGTACGGCACGCGGCCCTCGATGCCCTCGGGCACCAGCTTGTCGGCGGATGCGGCGTCCTGGAAATAGCGATCGCTCGAGCCCTTTTCCATGGCCCCCAGGCTGCCCATGCCGCGATAGCTCTTGTAGCTGCGGCCCTGGTAGAGCTCGGTCTCGCCGGGCGTCTCCTCGGTGCCGGCGAAGAGGCCGCCGATCATCACCGTGGACGCGCCGGCCGCCAGTGCCTTGCCGATGTCGCCGGAGTAGCGGATACCGCCGTCGGCGATCAGCGGGATGCGGTCCTGCAGCGCCGAGGCGACCATGTCGATCGCGGTGATCTGCGGCACGCCGACGCCGGCGACGATGCGCGTGGTGCAGATCGACCCCGGGCCCACGCCGACCTTGACCGCGTCGGCACCGGCATCCATCAGCGCCAGCGCGGCGTCGCCGGCGACGATGTTGCCGCCGATCACCTGCAGCTGCGGGTAGCGCTTCTTGGCCCAGGCCACGCGGTCGAGCACGCCCTGCGAATGGCCATGCGCGGTGTCGACGATGATCACGTCCACGCCGGCGGCGGCCAGGCGCTCGATGCGCTCCTCGGTGTCGCCGCCCACGCCCACCGCGGCGCCGACCAGCAGGCTCTCGGAGACGTCCTTGGCGGCGTTCGGGTTGTCCTGCGCCTTCTGGATGTCCTTGACGGTGATCAGCCCGCGCAGCTGGAACTCGTCGTTGACCACCAGCACCTTCTCGATGCGATGGCGGTGCAGCAGCTCGATGACCTCGTCATCGCTGGCGCCTTCCCTCACCGTGACCAGCTTCTCCTTGCGGGTCATGATGTTCTTCACCGGATCGTCGAGCTTCTTCTCGAAGCGCATGTCGCGGCCGGTGACGATGCCCACCAGCTGGTCGCCGTCGACCACCGGCACGCCGGAGATGTTGCGCGCGCGGGTGAGCTTGAGCACCTCGCCGATGGAGGTCTGCGGGCTGACCGTGAACGGCTCGCGGATGACGCCGGCCTCGAAGTTCTTGACCTGCAGCACCTGCGCGGCCTGGCGTTCGGCCGACATGTTCTTGTGCACGATGCCGATGCCGCCCAGCTGGGCCATGGCGATGGCCAGGCGCGCCTCGGTGACCGTGTCCATGGCGGCGGACACGATCGGCATGTTCAGGCGGAGGTCGCGGGTCAGGCGAGTGGCGAGCGAAACATCCTTGGGCAGGACGGTGGAGTGCGCCGGGACCAGCGAGACGTCGTCGTAGGTCAGTGCTTCGGCCTGGATGCGCAGCATGGGCGTTCCGCAGGGGGAGAAGCGCGCCATTGTACCGCGTTGGCGCCGCCTACGCAGGGGGAGGATGCGGCGATCGGCCGCGGATTACGCGGATGTACACGGAGCAGAAGCGTGGGTGGGCGCCCGCGGTTGATCGCGCTGCATCTGGATCGCGCCGCACCTGGCCGGACCTTCCGCCTGTGCCGCGCCGACCTGCCTTGCGCCGCGCGCATCCACGGCAATAACGCCCGTTGCCCAGATCCGCGCGGAGCGGCTGGCTCAGGCGTCGGATGCTTCCGCCGCCTCGAGGGTGTTCTGCATCAGCGTGGCCACGGTCATCGGCCCCACCCCGCCTGGAACCGGAGTGATCCAGCTGGCGCGCCGGGCGGCCGCCTCGAAGCCGACATCACCGACCAGCCGCCCGTCATCGAGGCGGTTGATGCCGACGTCGATCACCACCGCGCCCGGCTTCACCCACTCACCGGGCACGATGCCGGGACGCCCCACGGCCACCACCAGGATGTCGGCTTCGCCCACGTGGCGCTGCAGCACGTCGGCGGGCGTGAACTTGTGGCAGCTGGTCACCGTGCAGCCGGCGATCAGCAGCTCCAGCGCCATCGGCCGGCCGACATGGTTGGACACGCCGACGATCGTCGCGCTCTGCCCGCGCACCGGCCGGTCGGTATAGGCCAGCAGCGTGGTGATTCCGCGCGGCGTGCACGGGCGCAGGCCGAACTGGCGCAGCGCCAGCTGGCCGACGTTTTCCGGATGGAAGCCGTCGACGTCCTTCAGCGGGTCGATGCGCTGGATCAGCCGGCTGGCGTCGGCGATACCCGGCAGCGGCAGCTGCACCAGGATGCCGTCGACCTCCGGATCGGCGTTGAGCCTGTCGATCAGCGCCTCCAGCTCGGCCTCGCTGGTGCCGGCAGGCAGGTCGATGTCGATCGCGCGGATGCCGACCTTCTCCGCGGCGCGGCGCTTGTTGCGCACGTACGACTGCGAGGCCGGATCCTGCCCGACCAGCACCACCGCGAGCGTCGGCCGCGGCTTTCCCGACGCGACCCTCGCATCCACCCGCAGGCGCAGCTCATCGAGCAGCGAGTCGGCGATGCGGCGGCCATCGAGGATGCGGGCGGTGTGGCTGGGGGCCTGGGTCATCGGATCGGTCGGATACGCGGGGGCGCATTGTCGCCGATGGCAGCCGCCGTTTGCAGGCGCCGCGATCGCGCGCGATGCTGGCCCGCCATCCGGACACGGCCCGGCGATGACCGACACCACCACCGAACTCGAAGCCGCGGCGTTCCGTCGCCTGCTGCAGCACCTCAACCTGGACCGGCCCGACGTGCAGAACATCGACCTGATGATCCTGGCCGGCTTCTGCCGCAACTGCCTGGCTGACTGGTACCGCGAGGCGGCGGATGAACGTGGCATTCCCCTCGACCGGGAAGCCGCGCGCGAACGCATCTACGGCATGCCGTTCGCCGAATGGAAGGCCCGTCACCAGCGCGAAGCGACGCCCGGGCAACTGGCCGCATTCGAGGCGGCCCGGCGGGCGCATCCCTGATCGACCCACGGCCTGGCACGGTCGCCTCCACCACCAGCCGTGGCTGCCGGCCCGGCCGTGGTGCAGCCGTCACCACGCACGTACGGGGCAACCCGGCTTCGGCGGGCGACGCTGCTGTGGCGACCGCTCAGTCCGCCGCTCCGGCGGGTACACGGGGGCAGCGCGGCACGCGGGTGTCGCCGGCCACGCAGTGGACGCAGCAACCGGCAGGCGTCCCGGCCGGCTGCGTCGGAAACCCTGCCGGCAGGGGTTGCGCTGCTGCCGCCGGCGTGGGCGGTGGCGGCGGCACCAGGCCTGCCAGCGCCTCCGGCGGCCGCAACTGCAGGAGCACCGTCCAGTCCTGCCGGTTGGCATTGCACTGCGCGGGAAGGTCCGGGCTGCACGGCGGATCGGCGGGGCTGCGCGACGGCAGGTCGCGGAACCGGCCGCCCGCAGTGAGTGGCAGTACGCGCATGGTGACGCCATCGAATACGTTGCCACCCACCAGCCATGCCAACCCGAGCCTCGGCTGTGCATCCACCACGATGTCGCAATGCATGCCAAGCCCTTCGTCGCTGGTGGCCAGCAGCTGTGCAAGCCCGGCAAAGCCGAAGGTCCGGTCGGCCGAGCGCGCATAGCAGAGCAGGTCGCCGCGCGCGGGGGTGGCCGCCTCGGGCGCGACCACGCGGTATGGGCTGTCGTCGGGCGCGCGATAGGCATCGCGTACATAGGACACGTGGCTCGCCGAAGCATTGAAGCCCGGCAGCGCGGCCTGGCGGACCACCCACGACACGAACGCCGCCGACCACGGCGTATCGATGATGAAGGTCCGGCATGCGGGCAGCGCTGCCCCTCCCGTGCCGGCATGCCCGCACTCCGCCGCGCCCGGGCGCTGGGCCACGGCGCCCATCAGGCCGCTGCCATGCCAGTAGCCGGCCACGCGGCGCCAGGCATGTTCGCCATTGGCCAGCTGGCTGGCCTCCGCCTCGCGCACGCTGGATCCGGCCACGCGGCCTTCGCTGTCGATGAAAGGGCGATACCAGAGCTGGTGCTCGTGGCAGGCGATCGCCGCGATGCGGGTAGCGAAATCGACCGCGTTGGTCTGCGCGCGCAGCAGTGGACAGGGATCCGCGGCGCTCACGGCGCCGGGCAGCAGCAGGCAGGCGTACAGCAGCAACAACGACCACCAGCGTGACGGCATGCGATGACCCCGACGGACCGGAAGAGGCCCCCGATCCTGCCTACTTCGCCGTGAAGACCGTCGACAGGTCGTGGCGTCAGGTCACGCCCGCGCAGAATGCCGCGTAGTCGATATAGCCCGGGAAGTCCCGCCCCGGTGCGCACAGCGGGCAGTCGGGGTCCGGCGCAAGCCGGGTTTCGCGGAAACGCATCGCCAGTGCATCGAAATGCAGCAGGCGGCCGCGCAACGGCTCGCCGATGCCCAGCAGCAGTTTCAGGGTTTCGGTGGCCTGCAGCAGCCCGATCACGCCCGGCAGCACCCCCAGCACGCCGGCTTGCGAGCAGTTCGGCGCGGCCTCCGGCGGCGGCGGCTCCGGGAACAGGCAGCGGTAGCACGGCGCTTCGCCCCGGCGGCCGCCGGTGTCGAACACGCTGGTCTGGCCTTCGAAACGGTGCACGGCACCGTAGACCAGCGGCTTGCCCAGCCTCACGCAGGCATCGTTGACCAGGTAGCGCACCGGGAAGTTGTCGGCGCCGTCGATCACCACGTCCACGCCCTCCAGCAGCGCTTCGACGTTGCCACTGGTGACCCGCTCCGCCACCGGCTCGATGCGCGCGCGCGGGTTGAGCGCCGACAGTGCCACTGCCGCCGAGGCGACCTTGGCGTGGCCGATGCGGGCGTCGGTATGCAGGATCTGCCGCTGCAGGTTGCTGCGGTCCACGACGTCGTCGTCGACGATGCGCAGCCTGCCCAGACCGGCAGCGACCAGGTAGTAGGCCGCAGGGGAGCCGAGCCCGCCGGCGCCGACCATCATCACGTGGGCGCGTTCCAGCCGTCGCTGGCCCTCCACCCCGATTTCGGGCAGGCGCAGATGGCGCGCGTACCGATCGTGGAAATCGAGGTCGACATGCGCCGCCGGCGCGGCCATCGGCAGCCCCTCGCCCTGCCAGCGGCTGGTGCCCCCGACCACCGACGCAAGCCGGCGGTACCCAAGTGCCTGCAGCTGCCGCGCGCCCTGCAGCGACCGCGCACCGGACTGGCAGATCAGCACGACCTCGTCGCCGGCCTGGGCCGTCCGGGCAATGTGGCCCTCCAGTTCGCCCAGCGCGATGCCCCGCGCACCTTCCGCCATTCCAAGGTCGCGCTCGTGCTGCTCGCGCACATCGACAAGCCGCGCGCCGGCACGCTGGCGGCGCAATGCCTCGCGCGGGGTGATTTCCTCGATGCTCATGGCGGTGATTATCGCCCGCCGGGCCGCAACCCGCGGTTAGCGACCAGCACCGTGCAGGCATGCGACGTGCTGATTCAGTACGCGATGACCGGCACCGCCGTGCCGGCCGGATAGTGCCGGGTGCCTTCCTCGAGCACGATCAGCGCGTCCGAGTCGGCGGCGGCACGCATCCGGTGCGAGGCATCGGCGGCATTCGGCTCCACCTGCAGCAGCCCGTTACCATCGTCGCGCAGCCGGCCGCGCAGGAACTCGAGCCGCCCGTGGCGCTTGTCCCAGTCGCGCGCCAGACGTGCACTGCGGAGCGGGCGCGGCGCCCTGCCCTGCAGGCCGTCGGCCAGCCGCCGCCCCAGCGCAAGCCAGGTCGCCAGCACCGACACCGGGTTGCCGGGCAGGCACAGGAACAGCGCGTTGCCGAGCGTGCCGCCTTCGGCCAGCAGCACCGGCATCCCCGGTTTCAGCCGCGCCGTCCAGAACACGATGTGCGCACGCTCGCGCAACAGCTGCGGAAGGTGGTCCTTCTCGCCCGCGGACACGCCGCCGCAGGTCAGCACCAGGTCGAACGCGTGACCGGCATGCAGCAGCGCGGAATACATCTGGCCGGGGTCGTCGGGCAGCGTCGGCCACGCGGTCGGCTCGAGGCCAGCCTCGCGCAGCAGCGCCATCAGTTGCACGCGGTTGGCGTTGTAGATCATCCCCGGGCCGAGCGGCATGCCGGGTTCGGCGAGTTCATCGCCGGTGGTGAACACCGCCACCGTCGGCCGCCGGTGGACGGCGACGTCGGTCATGCCCTGGGCGGCGCACAGCGCCAGCCGCGTCGCGGTGAGCACGTCGCCGCGTGTGAGCAGCAGGTCGCCGACTCGACAGTCCTCCCCGGCGCGGCGCACGAATCGCCCGGCGGATTCGCCCGGTGGTATCCGCACGCGACCGTCCACCAGCGACACGTCTTCCTTTGCTGCCACGCTGTCGGCGCCGGTTGGCAGCGGTGCGCCGGTAGTGATGCGCACGCACTGCCCGGGCCCCACCGCCAGCTGCGACACCGGCCCGGCGAAGCGGTCTCCGACCGGCAGCAGGCCCTTGCCGGCCGCCACCGCGAGGTCGACATGACGGTAGGCGAAGCCGTCCATGGCGGCGTTGTCGAATGGCGGCTGCGCCAACACCGCGTGCACGTCCCCGGCCAGCACGTGGCCATGCGCGCGTGCAAGCGGCAGGCGCTCCGGGGACAGCCGGTGCTGTGCCGCCACCACGTCGATCAGCCGGCAGGCTTCGTCATACGCGATGCGGGTGGGGAATCCGTCGGACGCCGGCATCATCGTGTCGCGGTCACTTCCGCTTGACGTGGCGCATCAGGCGACGGCGCTGGGCAACCTGGCGATCGCTGAGCTCGTTCTTGCGGTCCTTGTAGGGATTCTCGCCCTCCCGGAAGGCGAAGCGCACCGGCGTGCCCACCAGCTTGAAGCGCTTGCGGAAGAAGTTCTCCAGGTAGCGGTGGTAGCTCTGCGGCAGCGACTTCAGGCGGCTGCCGTGGATCACCACCGTCGGCGGATTGGTGCCGCCCGGATGCGCGAAACGCAGCTTCGGCACATGCCCGCGCACCGTGGGCGGCGGATTGGCGGTGTAGGCAGCTTCCAGCGCCTTGGTCACCTCGGACGTGCCGAGTTCGCGGGTGGCCGACAGATGGGCCCGGTGGATGGCCTTGAACAGCTCGCGCAGGCCCGAGCCATGCAGGGCGCTGATGCGCACATGCTCCGCCCACGGCACGAACGCCAGCTTGCGCGACAGCAGCGCCTCGACCTGCTCGCGCTGGTACGTGCTCAGGCCGTCCCACTTGTTGACTGCAACCACCAGTGCACGCCCGGCGTCGAGCACCGCGCCCAGCACGGTCGAGTCCTGGTCGGTCACGCCCTCGCTGGCGTCCAGCATGACAACCGCCACCTGGCATTCCTCGATCGACTGCAGGGTCTTGATCACCGAGAACTTCTCGACCACCTCCTCGACCTTGCCGCGCCGGCGGATGCCCGCGGTGTCGATCAGCCGGTACTTCCGGCCGTCGCGCTCCATGTCCACCGAGATCGAGTCGCGGGTGGTACCGGGCACATCCGAGGCGATCATCCGTTCCTCGCCAAGGAGCCGGTTCACCAGCGTCGACTTGCCGACGTTGGGGCGCCCGATGAAGGCGATGCGCACCCGTTCCGGATCCTGGTCGAGGACCTCGCCATGGCCCTCCTCGGGCAGCCGCTCCAGCAGGTCGTCGAGCAGGTCGTCCAGGCCCAGCCGGTGTGCCGACGACACTGCGGTGGCGTCGTCGAAACCGTAGCGCGAGAACTCGGCGATCGCCTGGCGTGCATCGATGCCGTCGGTCTTGTTGACCACCAGCAGCGTCGGCCGGGAATGCCGGCGCAGCCACTGCATCAGCTCGTCGTCGAGCGCCGAGGGGCCTTCGCGCCCGTCCACCACGAACAGCACCAGGTCGGCTTCCTCGGCCGCCGCGCGTGACTGCCGCGCGGTGGCGCCGGCAAGGCCCTCCTCCTCGCCGGCGATGCCGCCGGTATCCACCAGCACGAACGGCCGTTCCGGCTCCAGCCGGCAGATGCCGTAGTTGCGGTCGCGGGTGACCCCGGGCTCGTCGTGCACGAGTGCGTCACGGGTACGCGTGAGCGCGTTGAACAGCGTCGACTTGCCGACGTTGGGGCGCCCGACCAGGGCGACGAGAGGCAGCATGTGGGCAATCCGCGGAAAAAAGACGGGAGATGGAAACGGCATCGGCCGCAGCGATGCGGCCGATGACCATCTTAGGGATCCTGCCCGTCGAGTGCAGGATCCGCGGCGCGCGCGGCCGTTACTGGCCGATACGCCAGGCGCTCAGGTCGCCGTCGATGTTCTGCACGACGAGGATCCCGTCGGCCACCACCGGGGTGCCTCGCAGGGCATCCCGACCGGCACGGGCCCGGGCGGCGAACTGCCCGCTGTCGAGCTGCAGCCAGTGCAGGTAGCCGTCGTAGTCGCCGACCACGACATGGTTGTCATGGACCACGGCCGAGGTGAGGTCGCGGCGGGCGAGCCCGTCCTGCTGCCACATCGCCGATCCGCTGCGCTTGTCCAGGCCCCAGACCGTGCCCGCCGGGTCGGAGACTGTCAGCAGGTTGGGCGCCAGGCCGAGGCGGCCGGAGCCACCACGATCGCTTACCCACAGCGGACGGCCGGTCGGGCCGTCGATGGCCATGGTGGTGCGCTTGTAGCTGGTGGCGAACACCGCGGTGCCATCCAGGACCGGCGTGCCATCGATGTCGGCCATGCGCTCGAGTTCGGTCCGGCCATCCGGCGGACCGACCAGCTGTTCCCACAGCACCCGGCCGTCGGCAAGGCTCAGCGCGACCATCGTGCCATCGTCATTGCCGACGAACACCACGCCGGGGCCCAGCAACGCGGAACCATGGCCGCGCACGGTCAGCGTGGGCAGCTCGCGCACCCAGAACCAGCGCCGCGCGCCGGTGGCGACGTCGAATGCGGTGACCCGGCCGTCGTTGGAGCGCACGATCACCGTGCCCTGCCCGATCACAGGCGCCGCCAGCACCTCGTTGCCGACCTTGGCCTGCCAGCGCTCGGTGCCGGTGGCCGCGTCCAGCGCAACCACTTCGCCGTCCAGCCCGCCGACCACGACCAGGCCTTCGCCATGGCCCGGGCCACCGGACAGCCGGAGGTCGGAGGCGTAGTGCCAGGCCTGCGCACCGCTCTGGAGGTCGAACGCACGCACGCCACCCCGCACGGCAGCGGCATACACACGGCCATCGCCGACCGCCGGGGCCTGACGGACGCCGATGGCGCCCTCGCCCTTGCCCGCGTTCGCGGTCCAGATCCGCGTCGGCGTCGCGGTGGCGGTGAACTCGACCAGCGGCGCCGGTTCGGTGGTGTTGGGCTTGTCGTCGTCGCTGCTGAACCAGCCGCGGATGGTGCCGCAACCGCTCAGCGCAAGCGCGCCCAGGATGAGGATGGCGCCACGCAACGCGGCAGAACGCTTGGCAGACTTCATCAAGAGGCCTCGTCGGGGGTCGGTTCGCCGCCCGCGGCAGCGAGCTTGATTTCGATCAGGCCGCGGCCGGGAGAGGCGACGTCGGTCTGTGCGAGCGCGCGGGAGTACGCCGCGCGGGCCTCGGCGTCCTGGTCGAGCGCGGCATGGGCATCGCCGAGCGTCTCCAGACCGCTGGCATCGCCTGCATCGCGAAGCAGGGCCACGGCTTCTTCGGCACGCCCGGCATCGATCAGCAGCTGGCCAAGGCGCTGGCGGCGGATCGGTTCGAGCGCCGGGTCATTCGCCGCCGTGCCCTGCAGCGTCTGGATGGCGGCGTCGTGCTGGTCGGCCTGGACCTGTGCGCGTGCCAGGTCCAGCGCGGCGAGTACGCCGTAGCTGCCGCCCTGCAATGCCTCGACCTGGCGCTGTGCATCGGCGAGATCGCCACTGGCGAGGTCGGCGACCAGACGCTGGTAGGTCATGCCGGCCTCCACGCGCTGGGCGTGCTGGTTGCCCTGCCACCAGCGCCAGCCGCCCACGAGGGCAAATGCCACCACGATGCCTGCGAGGATGCCGAAGCCGTTTTCGCGCAGCCAGGTACGGACGCGCTCACCCTGTTCGTGTTCGTCCGGAAGATCGTCGATCGCCATGCTGTCTCTCGCCGCACGCGGGGCGCGCGACCTGTTGTTCTTCTATGGGGCCCGCATGCACGCGGGCCGGTGGGATACGCCCGGCGGGCGTGCGGATCACTCGGTGACCGGCGCGAGCGAGCCGTCGGAGGATACCTTAAAGCGGGCAACGTTCGCCCGCTTGAATCCGTCGAGATCCTGGATCTCGCCGTTGCGGCGCACCTCGACGCCACCTGCATTGCCGAGCACGACGCGCCCGACCTGGCCCGGCTCGTACGTGCGGGAATCCCCGGCGCGCAGCAGTGCCTGCTCGATCTCGCGACCGTCCGGGCCGATCACCTGCATCCAGCTGTCGCCGCGGAATTCCAGCGAGAGCGACCGGGGCGAGGCCGGCGCTGCCGGCACCGCCCGCTGCACCGGCGGTGCCATCGACGCCACCAGCGGGCGCTGTGGCGTGCGCACGCGCGATGCCGGCGACGGCGCATCGTTCCCGTTGCCCATGCTCGACGGGTCGACGTCCAGCGCGATGACCGGCTGGCCACCGCCGTCCACGTGCTGGCGGGTCACCATCCACACCGGCACCGCGATGGCCGCGGTGATCACCACGTAGACCAGCTTGCGCGCGGCCTGCTCCGCATAGCGCTGCAGCGGCGACGTATAGGTACGGGGCTGCAGCCGCGAAGGCTCCATCGGCTGCTGCGCCTCTGGCGGCAGCAGGCTGTCGGACGGCACGCCAAGCACGCGCGCGTAACTGCGGATCTGTCCCCGGATGAACACAGGCGCCCCCAGCCTGCTCCAGTCGGAGGATTCGAGCGACTCCACCACCCGTGCGGGTACACGCATCCTTGACGCGACCTCGGCCACGCTCAGGCCGGCACGTTGGCGGGCGTCCCGCAGGCGGTTCCCGTGGCCATCGGAGTGGCCTGGATTCGCTGCAGATGTCATAGCTGACTGCTTTCCCCGGATGATTCGGACAGCGCGCGCGGAAATTCCGTTTCCAGGCGCTGACGATAGCGTTCGGCGGCGGCCATGTCGCCGAGGCTTGTTTCAATCTGTGACGCAAGTAGAAGCGCACCGGGTGTCGGAGGCGCTGCCGCGAGGCGGCGCTCGGAAAACGCCCGTGCTTCGAGAAAACGGCCACTACGGTACTGGTATTCGGCCATCGCTGACAATGCCACGGCGTTGGCCGGATCAAGCTCCAGGGCGACCCGGAGGTCGCGCTCCACCCGTCCCGGTTGTCCGCCCGCCTCGGCACAGGCGCCGGAGTTGGCCAGCGCATCGGCGACCCGGCCATAGCGCGGGTCGGCGATGGCCCGGTCGAAGTACGTCATGGCCTCGGCAGCACGCGCGTTTCCGCACAGCCACGCGCCGTAGTTGTTGAGCACCAGGCCGTTGTCCGGGGCTGCGCCGGCAGCACGGCGGTAGTACTCGCCCGCCTCCTCCGCGCGCCCCCTGCGCGATGCGACCAGGGCAAGGAGGGTCAGGGCGTCCGAGGATTTCGCATCCACCCGCAGGGCGTCACGCGCATGGGCCGCGGCGGCATCCAGTTCGCCGGCAACCAGCGCGCGGTCGGCGCGGCTGACGAGGGCGGCGGCCTCGCTACGGCGCCGGTCCTCGGCCGTGGTGCGAAAGCTGTAATCGGGCGCCACCTGGTGGGTTTTCCCCCGGCTCGCGTCCGCCTTGACGAAGGTCAGGCGTGAGCAACCGGTCGCGAGGAACGCGACCGCGGCCGCGAGGATGAGCAGGCGGACGGCTGCCTCAGGCGGCCGCATCGGCATTTCCCTGCGCCTGCAACTGCTTCCTGAACTCCGTCTGGCGCCGGGTGCGGTCGGCGACCTGCCCCTTGAGCTGGCCGCAGGCGGCATCGATGTCGTCGCCGCGGGTGCGGCGCAACGGCGCGATCATGCCGGCGTTGTTGAGCTGCTTCTGGAATGCGCGGATCACCTCGTCGTCCGGGCGTGCATAACGCGTACCCGGGAACGGGTTGAACGGGATCAGGTTGATCTTCGCCGCATCCTTCATCTGCACCGCGCGATCGAACGCGCGCAGCAGTGCAACCAGCTCGCGCGCATGCTCGGGCTGGTCGTTGACGCCCTTCATCAGGGTGTATTCGAAGGTCACCGACTCGCCCTTCTTGCGCAGCGCATAGCGCACGCACGCGTCCATCAGTTCGGCGATCGGGTACTTCCTGTTGAGCGGCACCAGCTGCGTGCGCAGCTCGTCGTTCGGTGCATGCAGCGAGACTGCCAGCGAGACGTCACTGACCTCGCCGAGCCGGTCGATCATGGGTACCAGGCCCGCGGTGGAAAGCGTCACCCGCTTGTTGGCCAGGCCATAGCCCAGGTCGTCGCGCATCACGCTCATCGCGCGCACGACGTTGTCGAAATTCATCAGCGGCTCGCCCATGCCCATCATCACGACATTGGTGAGCTTGCGCTGTTTGTGGGGCACGTTGCCGAGGTGACGCGCCGCGATCCACACCTGGCCGATGATCTCCGCCGCCGACAGGTTGCGGTTGAAGCCCTGGGTGGCGGTGGAGCAGAACTGGCAGTTCAGCGCGCAACCGACCTGCGAGGACACGCACAACGTGCCGCGCCCCTTGTCGGGGATGAACACCGTCTCGATGGCATTGCTGCCATCCATGCCGACCAGCCATTTGTGCGTGCCGTCCACCGACGGCTTGTCGAACTGGATTGCGGGCACGCGGATCTCGGAATGCGCCTCGAGCTTGGTGCGCAGCGCCTTGCCCAGGTCGGTCATCTCCGCGAACGTGGTCACGTGGCGGTGGTGGATCCACTTCATGACCTGGTGCGCACGGAAGCGCTTCTCGCCGAGGGTCTCGACGAAGAAGAGCTCGAGCCCTTCGCGATCAAGCTCGAGGAGGTTCTGCCTGGTGGCGGAGTCGGTCACTGGATTCCAGATTCGAGGCGTGGGTGCTGCCGCGGATCGCGCCCTCGGGGGGCGCAACCCGCGGCAGGCGACTCAGCGTGCGTGGACGTCGGTCGATGCGAAGAAGTACGCGATCTCGGCCGCTGCAGTATCCGCTGCGTCCGAGCCGTGCACGGCGTTGGCGTCGATCGAATCGGCGAAGTCGGCACGGATCGTCCCGGCCGCGGCTTCCTTCGGGTTGGTGGCGCCCATCAGCTCGCGGTTCTTCGCGATCGCGCCTTCGCCTTCGAGCACCTGGATCATCACCGGGCCGGAGATCATGAACTCCACCAGCGCGTTGAAGAACGGACGCTCGCGGTGCACGGCATAGAAGCCTTCGGCTTCCTTGCGCGACAGCTGGGTCATGCGTGCGGCAATGACCTTCAGGCCGGCCTTCTCGAAACGGCTGTAGATCTCGCCGATGACGTTCTTGGCGACGGCATCGGGCTTGATGATGGACAGGGTGCGCTCAAGCGCCATAAACGATCTCCGGGAGTGAGGGGCCGCGCGAACGGCGACCCGCGAATTCGGTTGCATGGAAAAACCCGCGTCGGCGCGCGGGTTTAGCCGATCTGGCTGGGGCGGATTCTAGCCCAGAACCGTGCGGTTTTGAAGGCTTCGTGCCGGACCGGGAGCTGTCGTTTGACCGCCGGACAGGCTGCGACCTAGTATCCAAACAAGCGTTTGATCATGTGAGCCGATGTCCACCCAGTTCTCGACCAAGGAACGCATCCTCGGAGCAGCGGAGGAACTCTTCGCCCAGCAGGGATTCGGTGCCACCTCGCTGCGCCAGGTCACCAGCCGCGCTGACGTCAATATCGCCGCGGTGAATTACCACTTCGGCAGCAAGGAGAACCTGGTCAACGAGGTGTTCCGCCGCCGCATGGACGAGATGAGTGGGCATCGTCTGTCAATGCTGGAGGAGGCCCGTCGCGGCCGTCCCGGCGAACTGGAAGCCATTCTGGCGGCATTCGTCGAGCCTGCACTGGCCCTGGCTGCCGGTCGAAACGGGGGTGGCGCGTTCATCCGGGTGATCGCGCGGGCCTATGCCGAGCAGAACGACGGCTTGCGCGGCTTCCTGTCCGAGCGATATGGACATGTGCAGCGCGAGTTCGCACGGGCGATCGCCGATTGCGTGCCCGGGCTGGCCAAGGAGCAGCTCTACTGGCGGCTGGACTTCCTCGGTGGGGCATTGACCTATGCGATGGCCGATTTCGGCCTGATACGCCGCCCGCCGGGGGTCGACGAGGACACCCATCGACGTCGCGCGGCCGGGGAACTGATCCGCTTCGCGGCCGCCGGCTTTCGCAGCTGAGCACACCGGCGCCGGCCCGCTTCAATGCACCGCTATCGTTAAATATCAAGGAGTTGGGAACAATGTCTGAGAAACTGCTTGTCCGCCGTGCGGCGGTGCTGGGTGCCGGCGTCATGGGGGCCCAGATCGCGGCGCACCTGACCAATGCCGGCGTCGACACGGTCCTGTTCGACCTGCCCGCCAGGGAAGGGCCTGCCGACGGAGTGGTGCTCAAGGCGATTGCCAATCTCGGCAAGCTCAGCCCTGCTCCGCTCGCCAGCAAGGCGCTGGCCGCCGCGATCACGCCGGCGAATTACGACACCGGGCTGGAACAGCTGCGCGGCTGCGACCTGATCATCGAGGCCATCGCCGAACGGATGGACTGGAAGCAGGACCTGTACCGGAAGATCGCCCCGTTCGTGAACGACACCGCGGTGCTGGCCTCCAACACCTCGGGCCTGGGCATCAACGCCCTGGCCGGGGTGCTGCCGGAGCAGCTGCGCCACCGCTTCTGCGGCGTGCACTTCTTCAACCCGCCGCGCTACATGCACCTGGCCGAGCTGATTCCGGCCGATACCACCGACAAGACCGTGCTCGAGGGCCTGGAAACCTTCCTGACCACCCAGCTCGGCAAGGGCGTGGTCCATGCCAAGGACACCCCGAACTTCATCGGCAACCGCATCGGCGTGTTCTCGATCCTGTCGGTGATCCACCACACCCGCCAGTTCGGCCTGGGCTTCGACGAGGTCGACGCCCTGACCGGGCCGCTGGTCGGCCGGCCCAAGTCGGCCACCTACCGCACCTCCGACGTGGTTGGGCTGGACACGATGGCCCACGTCATCAAGACCATGGCCGACACCCTGCCGCAGGATCCGTGGCACCGCTACTTCCAGTCGCCCGACTGGCTGCAGGCGCTGATCGCCAAGGGCGCGCTTGGCCAGAAGGCCGGTGCCGGCATCTTCCGCAAGGTCGGCAAGGACATCATCGTCCTGGACCTGGAGAAGCAGGATTACCGCGCCGCCGACCGCAAGGCCGCCGACGAGGTGGTCGAGATCCTGAAGCTGAAGAACCCGGCGGAGAAGTTCGCCAGGCTGCGCGAGAACCAGCACCCGCAGGCGCAGTTCCTGTGGGCGGCGTTCCGCGACCTGTTCCACTACAGCGCCTACCACCTGGCCGACATCGCCAGCACCGCACGCGACGTCGACCTGGCCATCCGCTGGGGCTATGGCTGGTCGCTGGGCCCGTTCGAGACCTGGCAGGCCGCCGGCTGGAAGCAGGTGGCGCAGTGGATCGCCGACGACATCGCCGCCGGCAAGGCCATGAGCGACGCCCCGCTGCCGGCATGGGTGCTGGACGGCCGCGAAGGCGTGCATGCCGCCGAGGGCAGCTACAGCCCGTCGGCCGATGCCCTGGTGCCGCGCTCGTCGCTGCCGGTCTACCAGCGCCAGCGCTTCCCCGATCCGCTGCTGGGCGAGAAGTTCGACGCCGGCACCACGGTCTACGAGAACGACGGCGTGCGCATGTGGCACGACGGCGACGGCATCGCCGTGGTCTCGTTCAAGACCAAGATGAACACCGTCTCGGACCACGTGCTCAACGGCCTGCAGGAGGCGATCTCCATCGCCGAGCGCGACTTCCAGGGCCTGGTGATCTGGCAGCAGAAGGAGCCCTTCTCCGCCGGCGCCGACCTGGCTGGCGCGCTGGGCCTGCTGCAGGCCGGCAAGGTCGACCAGTTCGAGGAGATGGTCGCCAACTTCCAGCGCACCAGCCAGCGCATCAAGTACGCGCTGGTCCCGGTGGTCGCGGCCGTGCGCGGCCTGGCCCTGGGCGGCGGCTGCGAGTTCCAGATGCACAGCGCCCGCACCGTGGCCCACCTGGAGAGCTACATCGGCCTGGTCGAGGCCGGCGTGGGCCTGCTGCCGGCCGGCGGCGGCCTGAAGGAACTGGCGGTGCGCGCCTCGCGCGCGGCCGGCCCGGGCGGCGACGTGTTCGCGGAGCTGAAGAAGACCTTCGAGACCGTGGCCATGGCCAAGGTGTCGACCTCGGCCGTCGAGGCCAAGGAGCTGGGCCTGCTGCGCCCGACCGACCGGATCGTGTTCAACGCCTACGAGCTGCTGCACGTGGCCAAGGCCGAGGCCCGCAACCTGGCCGAGGGTGGCTACCGCCCGCCGCTGCCGGAGCGCCGCATCCAGGTTGCCGGCGACGTCGGCATCGCCACGTTCCGCATGCTGCTGGTCAACATGCTCGAGGGCCGCTTCATCAGCCCGTACGACGACGAGATCGCGACCCGCATCGCGACCGTGGTCAGCGGCGGCGAGGTGGACCGCGGCTCGCTGGTCGACGAGGAGTGGCTGCTCAGGCTCGAACGCAGGCACTTCGTCGAGCTGGCGCAGCAGGAGAAGACCCAGGCGCGCATCGGCCACATGCTCAAGACGGGCAAGCCGCTGAGGAACTGATCCGGCCCGGGGCCGACGTGCCCCGCCCCGCCGATCCGTTCCCGTCACCAGATTCCGGAGAATTCCATGAGCAAGCAGATCCAGGACGCCTACATCGTCGCCGCCACCCGCACCCCGGTCGGCAAGGCGCCCAAGGGCGTGTTCCGCAATACCCGTCCCGACGACATGCTCGCCCACGTGTTCAAGGCCGTGGTCGCGCAGGCGCCGGGCATCGACGTCAATCGCATCGACGACGCCATCATCGGCTGCGCCATGCCCGAGGGCGAGCAGGGCATGAACGTGGCCCGCATCGGCGTGCTGCTGGCCGGCCTGCCGGACACCATCGCCGCCCAGACCATCAACCGCTTCTGCTCCTCGGGCCTGCAGGCCGTGGCTCTGGCCGCGGACCAGATCCGCCTGGGCAATGCCGAGCTGATGCTGGCTGGCGGCACCGAATCGATGTCGATGGTGCCGATGATGGGCAACAAGGTCGCGCTGTCGCCGTCGGTGTTCAAGGACGACCACGTCGCCATCGCCTATGGCATGGGCATTACCGCCGAAAAGGTGGCGGAGGAATGGAAGGTTTCGCGGGAGGACCAGGATGCGTTCGCGCTGGCCTCGCACCAGAAGGCGCTGGCCGCGCAGAAGGCGGGCGAATTCAACGACGAGATCTCCGCGCTGGAAGTGGTGTCGCGTCAGGCGGACCTCGCCGGCAACGCCGTGCGGGTGAAGCAGCTGCTCGTCGAACACGACGAGGGGCCGCGCCCGGATACCTCGATCGAAGGCCTGGCGAAACTGCGGCCGGTGTTTCGCAACGGCCAGTTCGGCGGCACGGTGACCGCCGGCAACTCCTCGCAGATGAGCGATGGCGCTGGTGCGGTCCTGCTGGCATCGGAACAGGCCGTCAAGGACTACGGGCTCACCCCCCTCGCCCGCTTCGTGAGTTTCTCGGTCGCAGGCGTGCGTCCCGAGGTGATGGGCATCGGCCCGATCGCGGCGATCCCCAAGGCGCTGAAGCAGGCGGGCCTGACCAGGGATCAGCTCGACTGGATCGAACTCAACGAAGCATTCGCCGCCCAGGCGCTGGCGGTGATCCGCGATTCGGAGCTCGATCCGGACAAGGTCAATCCGCTGGGCGGCGCAATCGCGCTGGGCCATCCGCTGGGCGCGACGGGCGCGGTGCGCACCGCGACACTGGTGCATGGCCTGCGCCGTCGCCAACAGAAGTACGGCATGGTGACCATGTGCATCGGCACCGGCATGGGCGCGGCGGGAATCTTCGAGGCGCTCTGACCAGTTCCCTGCCCCATGAAAAAGGCGCCTCCGGGCGCCTTTTTCATTGCTGTGCGGTCGTGCCCTCGCCCTCAGGCATCGCCTGCCTGCGCGTCGGCAAGCGCGGCACGCATTGCGGCCAGGGTGGACTCGCGCAGCCTGGGGTTGTCGAGCGCGAACCGCATGTTGGCTTCAACGACGCCCTGGTGCTGGCCGCAGTCGAAGCGGGTGCCCTGGAACCGGTAGGCCAGCGCCGGCCTGTTGCGGAGCAGCGCCGCGATCGCATCGGTAAGCTGGATCTCGCCGCCCGCACCGGGCGTGGTGTTTTCGAGCAGGTCGAAGATGCTGCCGTCGAGTACGTAACGGCCCACGACCGCCAGTGTCGAGGGCGCGGCCTCCGGCTGGGGCTTCTCGACGATCTCCGAAATCCGGCCGAAACCCTCGGAAAACCCTTCGGTCGCCACGATGCCGTAGCTGCCCGTGGCACTGCGCGGGACATCCTCGACCGCGATGACGCTTGCCGCTTCCCGCTCGGCGAGGTCGGCCATCTGGCGCAGAGCGCCGTGCCCGTTGCGGTTCCAGATCAGGTCATCGGGCAGTAGCACGGCGAACGGCTCGTCACCCACGATGGGCTTGGCCTGCAGCACGGCGTGCCCCAGCCCGAGTGCTTCGGCCTGGGTCACGAATACCGCGCGCACGCCCCTGGGCAGTACGTGCCGGATCAGTTCCAGTTGCTCGAGCTTGCCGGCGCGCTCGAGTTTCTGCTCGAGCTCGTACGCCTTGTCGAAATAATCGGCGACCGCGTGCTTGTAGCGGTTGGTCACGAAGATCAGGGTGTCGCAGCCCGCTTCGATCGCCTCATCGACCGCGTACTGGATCAGCGGCCGATCGACGATCGGCAGCATTTCCTTGGGAACAGTCTTGGTGGCGGGAAGGAAGCGGGTGCCGAGTCCCGCAACGGGGAAAACGGCCTTGCGGATGCGTTGGGTCATGTTCTGCGTGCGTGTCGGGCGGGAAATTCGACCACCGTGCGGGAGCTTTGCGTGTCCGGGATGTCGGCCGGGACGAATTCCGGTACCGACATGCGCAGGGTGGCGGCGAGTTCCGCGAGATCGTAGCGTTCGCACGCGTGACGGAGACGTTGGGTCGCGGCAAGAACATCATCACTGTGCACCGCGCGCGCATCCGCCTGCAGGATCTTCGGATGCGCCGTTGGACGATAGCGCTCGTCGGCATGGAACAGGGTCTCGTGCAGCTTCTCGCCCGGGCGCAGGCCGGTATAGACGATGGCCACGTCGCGCTGCGGATGCTTGCCGGCGAGGCGGATCATCTGCTCCGCCAGCAGGCGGATGGAGACCGGATCGCCCATGTCCAGCGTGTATACCGCGTGCCGCGAGCCGATTGCCGCCGCCTGCAGGATCAGCAGGCAGGCCTCGGGAATGGTCATGAAATACCGGGTGACCCCGGGGTCGGTGACGGTGACCGGGCCGCCCGCGCGGATCTGCTCGCGGAACAGCGGCACCACGCTGCCGGCCGAATCCAGTACGTTGCCGAACCGAACGGTCACGAAGCGCGTCTGCGCCGATTCCGCAAGTGACTGGCACACGGTCTCCGCCAGCCGCTTCGTGGCTCCGAGTACATTGGCCGGATCGACCGCCTTGTCGGTGGAGATCAGCACGAACGAACCGACGCCGGCAGCCGATGCTTCACGAGCAACGGTCTCGGTCGCCAGCACGTTGTTGCGCACCGCCTCGCGCAGCTGCCCCTCGAGTACCGGGACCTGTTTGTATGCCGCGGCGTGGAAGACCGCCTCGGGCGTGGACAGTGACAGCGCGTGGCGCATCACTGCAGGATCGCCGCAATCGCCGAGTACCGGCAGGCATTCGATATGCGGAAAGTCGCGTCGCAGCCGCGCCTGGATCGTCGCCAGCGCCAGCTCGTCCATTTCCACGATGGTGATCTGGCGGGCACCATTCCGCGCGCACTGCCGGCACAGTTCGGCACCGATCGAGCCGCCGCCGCCGGTCACCAGGACGCTGCGGCCGCCGAGCCAACCGCGGATCGCCTGCCAGTCCGGAAGCACGGGCTGGCGTCCGAGCAGATCCTCGATCGCGACTTCCTTGAGTTCTCCCGGCAACGACTGCCCTTCGAGCAGGTCATCCAGCCGCGGCACGGTGCGGAAGGGAAGCCCGGTCTCCTCGCACAGGGCAACGACCCGGCGCATGTTCGCCGCGTCGAGCGACGGCATGGCGATGATCAGCAACCGCGCGGCGGTTTCCGGAGCAATGCGCGCCACGTCCTCCACCCGCCCCAGCACAGGCACGCCCTGCAGGAAACTCCCGCGCAGCTTGGCCGCGTCGTCCAGGAAGCCCACGGCCTGGTAGGTGCCGGTGCGGCGCAGGTCGCGCAACAACGCTTCGCCGGCCTGGCCGGCGCCAAGGATCAGCACGCGCGTGGCGCTCTGGTCGGTGCGCGCGAGGCTGTGATCCTTCCAGCTGCGGTACAGCAGCCGTGGCATGCCGAGCAGCGCGGTCAATGCCACCGGATAGAGCACCAGCACCGTACGCGGCACCAGTTCGAGCCGGTTGTAGAGGAACAGCGCGATCAGGATCGCGAGCAGGCCGAACACGCTGGCCTTGAGGATGTTGACGAGGTCCGGAACACTGGCGAACCGCCATACCCCGCGGTACAGGCCGACGCGCCAGAGCACCAGGCCCTGCGCCGCGACCACGATCAGCGTCGCGGTCGACCACAGCGGCGTTTCCATCGGTACCGGCTGCATCGACAGCCGGAACTGGTGCAGGACGATCCAGCACAGCCAGACCATGAACAGGTCATGGGCAATGATGCCCGCACGCGGCAGCCATGCGCCGGCGCGCTCGTGCCAGGAAATCATGTGCGGGGGCCTCGTGCTGTCATCCGGCGCTCAAAGTCCTGCAGGTACCACCACCAGCAGGCCCCCATTCCCTGCCAGGCTGCAACGGCGGCGCACATCATAAACCCAACCACGGGCCCATTCCCGCCGAGTGTCGATGCGAGCCACAGCCCGACCGCACTCCACATGCCATACGCGAGTGTCGTGGCGGTATGACCCGTCCGTCGTGCCAGTGCCTGATAGGCATGCTGGACATGGGGTTCCCACCAGCGCTCACGCCGAAGGATGCGCCTGCCCAGCGTGAGTGAAGCATCAACAAGGAATGCGCTGGCCGGCAGCAGCAACAGCCAGACGACCTCGCTGCGAGCGAAGCCGTCACCGTGCCCGATGGCCAGCAGTCCCGCCAGCAGCGCCAGCAGATAGCCGAGGGCCCCGCTCCCGACATCGCCGAGGAAGATGCGTGCCCGCGGGAAGTTGAACGGCATGAAGCCGATGCACGCGGCCACCAGCAGCCAGCCCAGTGACCACCCCGGCGACGCCGGGCCGGCCAGCATCGCCGCCGTCGCCGCGACCAGGATGGCCTGGCTTGTCGCCAGGCCATTGATCCCGTCCATGAAGTTCCAGACGTTGACCAGCACCACCGCTGCAGCGCCGAGAACGATGCAGCCGGGCAGTTGCAGGCCCGCGCGATGGAAGGCCGCGCCCAGCAGCACCGCGGCAACGATGTGCGCTGCAAGCCGCAGACGCGCCGACAGCGGGCGATGGTCGTCCCACCAGCCGACGCCGGCGACCAGGACCAACCCGACCGCTGCCGGCCATGCGATCGCCATCTGCAAGGCGGGCCCGCCCCACAGCAGGCCGACGAGCATCACGCCCACGATCGCGATGCCCCCGCCCCGCGGCGTCACGGCCTGGTGGCTGCGCCGTTCTCCGGGCTGGTCGACAAGGCGCCGGGCGACCGCGTACCGGCGCGCGGCCCAGGTCAGGGCCGCGGAGAGCAGCGCCGCGCTGCCATAGAGCGTGATTGCGCCCAAGATGGTCAGACGACGGCGTAGTTGAGCAGCGGCTTGATCGTGCCCCACTCCTTGCAGCTCGGGCACTGCCAGTGGTGGCTGCGCGCACCGAAGCCACAGCGGTTGCAGCGGTAGCTCGGGTTGCGCACCAGCAGCTGGTCGGTGATGTGCTTGAGGTCGCGCAGCGTGTGCGCGGGGTTGCCGCCCTCGCCGGCCAGGGTGAGGTCGATCAGTGCCGCTTCGCCCCGCACCGACGGCCGGTCCTTCAACTGGTCCGCCAGGTACTCGCGCGCGACGTCCACGCCCTGTTCGGCCTCGATCAGCCGGGTCAGGGCCAGCACCGGGGCGATGCCGCGGTAATGCTCGGACATCTCGCTCAGGTACGACTTCGCTCCCGGTGCATCGCCGATGCGCTCATAGGCGGTCATCAGCTGCGGCATGATCTCGGGGAGGAATTCGGTATCGTGCCGACCGGCGCGCTCGAAGGCCTTGATCGCGGCCCCGTAGTTGGCCGCATCGAATTCCAGCCGCCCGGACAGGATGCCGGCGCGCACCGATTTGGAGTCCGCTGCATACGCGCGCGCGACCGCGGCGCGGGCGCCATCGAAATCACCGCTGGAGCGCAACCGTTCGGCAAGCTCGCATTCGAAATGCGCGATCAGCCGGCCCATCGGTTCGCCGGTCACCGCCTCGAAGCGCGTGGCGTTCTCGATCGCCTTGGGCCAGTCACGCTCGGCCTGGTAGATCGAGATCAGGTGCTTGAGTGCCTGCGGCGCGCGGTCATCCAGCGCTGCCAGTTCGGTGAATACCGTCTCGGCGCGATCCAGCAGGCCCGAACGCATGTAGTCCTCGCCCAGTGCGAGCAGGGCCTGCACCCGCTGCTGGTCATTGAGGTCGGCGCGCTCCACCAGCCCCTGGTGCAGGCGGATCGCACGGTCGACCTCGCCACGCCGGCGGAACAGATGCCCGAGCGCGACCTGGGTCTCGAAGGTGTCCTTGTCGAGCTCCGCGATATGCAGGAACAGCTCGATCGCCTTGTCCGGCTGCTCGTTGAGCAGATAGTTCAGGCCACGGAAATAGGTGGTGGACAGGCGGCTGACCTGGGTGTCGCTATGCCGCTCCCCGCCTCGCCGGCCGATGATCCAGCCGCTCAGCGCGGCCAGTGGCAGCAACAGGAAGAACAGGAACCACTCGCTGATAAAGGCCATCGGCTCGACTCCTTTCAGTCCGCGCGTCGGGCGCGGGCAGGCGCCACGCGTTCTGCACAACGCCGCGCCGCCGAAGTATGACGTGTATGGATGCCCGACACCCCAGGCAGGACGACGCCGGTCGCTCAGCCGTCGCCCGGTAGCGGGATCACGCTGCTGACGCGCTCGCGCAGTTCCTTGCCCGGCTTGAAATGCGGCACATGCTTGCCGGGCAACGCAACCGCGTCGCCGGTCTTGGGGTTACGGCCGGTACGTGGCGGGCGGTAATGCAGCGAGAAGCTGCCGAACCCGCGGATCTCGATCCGCTCGCCCTGCGCCAGCGAGGCCCCCATCATCTCGAGCAGCGACTTCACCGCCAGGTCGACGTCGTCGGCCTTGAGGTGGGCCTGCCGCCCGGCGAGGATCTCGATGAGTTCCGACTTGGTCATATCCCCGGTCTGACGCTGGATGCGAAACGGCGGCCCGGACATCCGGGCCGCCGTCGCGTGCTTCTACTTACTCGCCCTTGCCCTGCAGCTGCTCACGCAGCAGTGCACCGAGCTTGGTGGTGCCGCTGGAGGCTTCGGCAGCGTTGCGGTTGTACTCGGCCAGCGTCTCGGCGGTTTCCGCCTCGTCCTTCGCCTTGATCGACAGCTGCAGCGTGCGGCCCTTGCGGTCCATGCCCACGAACTTGGCTTCGATCTGGTCGCCGACCTTGAGCACCTGCGACGCGTCGTCGACGCGCTGGTCGCTGATGTCGCGCGCCATCACGTAGCCTTCCACGCCCTCGGCGAGGTCGACCAGTGCACCCTTGGCGTCGACTTCGCGCACCGTGCCGCTGACCTTCGAGCCCTTCGGGTGCGAGGCCATGAACTGGCCGAACGGATCCTGCTCGAGCTGCTTGACGCCCAGCGAGATGCGCTCGCGCTCCGGGTCCACCGCCAGCACCACCGCCTGCACGGTGTCGCCCTTCTTGAGGTTGCGCGCGACGTCGTCGCCGCTGGTGTTCCAGCTCATGTCGGACAGGTGGATCAGGCCGTCGATGCCGCCGTCCAGGCCGATGAAGATGCCGAAGTCGGTGATCGACTTGATCTGGCCCTCGACCTTGTCACCCTTCTTGTGGATGGCCGCGAAGGTCTCCCACGGGTTGGAGGTGACCTGCTTGATGCCCAGCGAGATGCGGCGACGCTCTTCGTCGACGTCGAGCACCATGACCTCGAGCTCGTCACCGACCTGCACGACCTTCTGCGGGTTGACGTTCTTGTTGGTCCAGTCCATCTCCGAGACGTGCACCAGGCCTTCGACGCCCGGCTCGATCTCGACGAACGCGCCGTAATCGGTGACGTTGGAAACCTTGCCGAACACGCGGGTGTTGGACGGGTAGCGACGGGCGATGTTGTCCCACGGATCCTCGCCCAGCTGCTTGAGGCCGAGGCTGACGCGGTTGCGCTCGCGGTCGTACTTGAGCACGCGCACGTCGAGTTCCTGGCCAACTTCGACGACTTCGGACGGATGGCGCACGCGCTTCCAGGCCATGTCGGTGATGTGCAGCAGGCCGTCGATGCCACCGAGGTCCACGAACGCGCCGTAGTCGGTGAGGTTCTTGACCACGCCCTTGAGCTTGGCACCCTCGACCAGCTTCTCCATCAGCGCCTCGCGCTCCTCGGAGTGCTCGCTCTCGACCACCGCGCGGCGGGAGACGACGACGTTGTTGCGCTTGCGGTCGAGCTTGATCAGCTTGAACTCGAGTTCCTTGCCCTCGAGGTACACCGGGTCACGGACCGGACGCACGTCGACCAGCGAACCCGGCAGGAACGCGCGGACGTCCTTGATGTCGACGGTGAAACCGCCCTTGACCTTGCCGCTGATCTTGCCGGTGATGGTCTCGTTCTTCTCGAGCGCTTCTTCCAGCTCGTCCCACACCATCGCGCGCTTGGCCTTCTCGCGCGACAGCACGGTCTCGCCGAAGCCGTTTTCCAGGGAGTCCAGCGCCACCTTGACGGTGTCGCCCACGGCGATGTCGATCTCGCCGTCGTCGTTACGGAACTGCTCGATGGGCACGATGCCCTCGGACTTCAGGCCGGCGTTGATCACGACCACGTCGGTACGCACGTCGACGACGGTACCGGTGACGATGGCGCCGGGCTTGAGCTTCGCAAGGTTGGCCTGGCTCTGCTCGAACAGTTCTGCGAATGATTCGGTCATTGGGAGGTTACTCGGTGAGGACACGGACGCGCGGTGCCGGCGGGAACTCCGCCTGCAGGCCGCGGTCCACCCGTAGGTCGGCCGATGCGGGATGCGGTGGCCGTTGCAGTTGGTGGATTTCCGTCGCGGCACGGATGCCGGACGGGCTGTTCCGCTGCGCGACCGGCCGTGGGCGGTTACCCCCGCACCACCGCCAGCACGCGCGCGACCACCTCGTCGATGCCAACACCGGTGGTATCGATACGGACGGCGTCATCGGCCGGCCGCAGCGGCGCCACCGGACGGTTCGCGTCGCGGGCGTCACGTGCGAGGATCTCGCGCAACAGACCGTCCAATGTAACGGAAACCCCCTTGCCGATCAACTGTTTATAGCGCCTCTCGGCGCGTTCCTCGGCGCTCGCGGTCAGGAACACCTTCCAGCGGGCATCGGGGAAGATCACCGTCCCCATGTCGCGGCCATCCGCCACCAGCCCGGGCTGCTGCCTGAACGCGCGCTGGCGCTCCTTGAGGGCGGAGCGGACCTCCGGGATCGCGGCGATTGCCGAAGCCGCGGCGCCGGCCGTTTCCGTACGCAGCTCGTCGGTGGCGTCGACGTCGTTGATCAGCACCCGCGGCTCGCCACCCGGGGTGTCGCTGAATGCGATCCGGGTGTCGAACGTGCAGCGCACCAGCGCGGCCGGGTCCGCGAGGTCGATATCATTCCAGCCGGCCGCCACGCCCACGCCCCGGTACAGCGCTCCGGAGTCGAGGTAGTGCCAGCCCAGCTGTCCGGCCACCGCGCGGCTGATCGTGCCCTTGCCGGAGCCCGAAGGGCCATCGATGGCGAGAACGGGCGCGGAGGGGTCGGACAGGGGCATGGTCGGGCTCGCCATTGGAGGGGCGCCATTCTAATGCCGGTGCCGGCACCACCCGCGCGATCCGGAACAGGTATTGCTGCAGTTGCGGCATGTCCGCTAGAATCGCGGGTTTCCTGTCGCCATCACTTTCCCTGAGGTTCCATCATGAAGGTCCTGTCCTCCCTGAAGTCGGCGAAGACCCGCCACCGTGACTGCAAGGTCGTTCGTCGTCGTGGCAAGGTCTTCGTGATCTGCAAGTCGAACCCGCGCTTCAAGGCTCGCCAGCGCTGAGCCGTCCACGGCGCCATGCGCGCCGATGGGTTGACGATCGGGCCGCCCAGTGCGGCCCGCGTCTTTTGTGCCCCCCGCCACGCGACCCGGCCGGGATTGCCCCTACAATCGGCCGTCCCGTTCAGGAGCCGTGCCATGCAAGTCCGCAGCATCGCAGCCGTGTCGTGTCTTCTCCTCCTCATGGCAGGTTCCGCATCCGCGGACGTGCTGCTGATCGAGCGCGTGCAGGCGCAGTCCCGGGTCGCATTGCCGACCCAGGGCATGCGCATGGCCGAGGTCGAAGCGCGCTACGGCGCCCCGGCCGAACGCCTGGACCCGCGCGGTGGCCAGAAGCGCGACTGGCCGACGATCAATCGCTGGGTGTATCCCGGTTTCACCGTGTATTTCGAGCGCGACCGCGTGGTCAACGCGGTATTGAACAAGGCCGCGGCCAACGAGATCGGGCCCAGGCCCGCCATCCGCTGATCGCACCGCGTCTTCCATGAGCCGGCCCCAGCGGCCGGCTCTTTCGTTTGCAGGACCCGACATGACCGACACCGCCCGCTTTCCCGCCGAATGGGAACCCCAGGACGCGATCCTGCTGGCATGGCCGCACGCCGGCACCGACTGGGCCGCCCGCCTGGGCGAGGTCGAGGAGACCTATATCGCGCTGGTCGCCGCGATCACCCGCTTCCAGCAGGTGCTGCTATGCGTGGCCGACGATGACGTGGAGGCCTATGCACGCGCGCGGCTGGCATCGGCGCGGATCGACATGGCGCGCGTGCGCTTCCTCACGGTGCCCTACAACGACACCTGGCTGCGCGATTCCGGTCCGATCACCCTGCGCGACGGCGATGGCTTCCGCCTGCTGGATTTCCGTTTCACCGGCTGGGGCGGCAAGTTCGAGGCCAGCGACGACGACGCGCTGGTGCGCCGGCTGGCGGCGATGGGCGTTTTCTCCGGCCACGGCGTGCAGACCATCGACTTCGCCCTCGAGGGCGGCGCGATCGAAACGGACGGCCAGGGCACCCTGCTGACGACGTCGAAGTGCCTGCGCGAACGCCATCCGACGCTGCCGCAGGATGAACTGGACGCGCGGCTGATGGAGACGCTGGCGCAGGATCGTGTGCTGTGGCTGCACCACGGATACCTCGAAGGCGACGACACCGATGCCCACGTCGACACCCTCGCCCGCTTCGCCGCACCCGACGCCATCGTCTACCAGGCCTGCGACGACGCCGGCGATGCCAGCCACTTCGAGGAGTTGCGCGCGATGGGCGAAGAGATCGCCGCGCTGCGGACACGCGACGGCCGCAGCTATCGCAGCTTCCCGCTGCCATGGCCGCGCCCGATCCATGATGGCGATCGCCGCCTGGCCGCCTCCTACGCGAACTTCCTCATCCTCAACGGTGCAGTGCTGATGCCGGGTTATGGCGATGCTGCCGACGAACGCGCCCGCGAGGTGGTGGCCGCGGCGTTCCCGGGTCGTGAGATCGTGCAGATCGATTGCCGCCCGCTGATCTGGCAGAACGGCAGCCTGCATTGCCTGACCATGCAGTTGCCGGCCGGCGTGATCGGCTGAGCCCACTGCCCGGCCGCAACAGGCATCCGTCGCTGCAGGATGCACCATCGACACACTGCCGTGATCAACGGTCGTACAGCCCTCGGGGATTAGACTGTCCGCATGAAGACCAACACCCTTTCCGTCGCGCTGATCCAGGAGCGCAACCACGGCGACGCCGCCGCCAACCTTGCGGTCATCGAACAGCGCGTGGCCGAGGCCGCCGCCGCCGGTGCACGCCTGGTGCTGCTGCAGGAGCTGCACAACGGCTCCTACTTCTGCCAGCACGAATGCGTTGACGAGTTCGACCTGGCCGAGCCGATTCCAGGCCCCAGCACCGATCGCCTGTCCGCGCTGGCGAAGCAGCATGGGGTGGTGCTGGTCAGCTCGTTGTTCGAACGCCGCGCGGCGGGCCTGTACCACAACACCGCGGTGGTGTTCGACGCCGACGGCAGCATTGCCGGCAAGTACCGCAAGATGCACATCCCCGATGATCCGGGCTTCTACGAGAAGTTCTACTTCACCCCGGGCGACCTGGGCTTCCAGCCGGTCGATACGGCGGTGGGCCGCCTCGGCGTGCTGGTGTGCTGGGACCAGTGGTATCCCGAAGCCGCGCGGCTGATGGCGCTGGCCGGTGCGGAACTGCTGTTGTATCCCACCGCGATCGGCTGGGACCCCGGTGATGGGCAGGCGGAAAAGGATCGCCAGCGCGACGCGTGGATCCTCAGCCACCGCGGCCACGCCGTGGCCAATGGCCTGCCGGTGCTTTCGTGCAACCGGGTCGGCCATGAGCCGTCGCCGCTTGGCGCATCGGGCATCGATTTCTGGGGCCACAGCCACGTGCTGGGCCCGCAGGGCGAATTCCTGGCGCAGGCCGGAACCGGGCCGGAAATCCTGCTGGCCGAAGTGGACATGAAGCGCAGCGAGGACGTGCGGCGGATCTGGCCGTTCCTGCGGGATCGCCGGATCGACGCCTATGGCGACCTGCTCAAGCGTTACATCGACTGACCCGCGCGCGGGAACGGAACCCCTCCTGATGACCCAGGCCGCGTCCCGGCTGTGGCACAGCCAGCCGCATGCCATCGTCGAACGCGACGGCGTGCGCTACACCCTGCTCGGCACCGCGCATGTGTCGCGGGCCAGCGTCGATGCCGTCGAGGACGCGATCGATAGCGGCAGTTTCGACACCGTCGCGGTGGAACTCGACGCCGGGCGCCTGCAGGCGCTGACCGACCCCGACACGCTGGCCAGCCTCAACCTGGTCGACGTGATCAGGAAGGGACGCGTGGCGATGTTCGCTGCCAACCTCGCGCTTGCCGCCTACCAGCGGCGGCTGGCCGAGCAGCTGGGCATCGAGCCCGGTGCCGAACTCAAGCGCGCGGTGGCGGTCGCGAAGGAGCGCGGGCTCGCGGTGGAGCTGATCGACCGTGATGTCGGCCTGACCTTCCGCCGCGCGTCCAGCCGGCTCGGCTTCTTCGGCAAGCTCAAGCTCGCCTCCAGCCTGCTCGCCGGCCTGATGAGCAGCGAGGAGATGGGCGAGGACGAGATCGAGAAGCTCAAGCAGGGCGACATGCTTGAATCGAGCTTCGGCGAGTTCGCGCAGACCAGCCCCGCGTTGTACGAAAGCGTGATCGCCGAGCGCGACCGCTACATGGCCGCGCGGTTGCGCGAGGTACCCGATGGCTCGCGCGAGGTGCTGGCGGTGGTGGGTGCCGGGCACCTGGCCGGGCTTGCCCGCCATCTTGCCGAGGACGCCGACCACCCCGCCGACCTGCGCGCGCGGCTCGAACACGTGCCACCGAAACGCAGCATGCGTTGGGTGACCACGGGGGTGATGGTGCTGATCCTGGCGATGATCGGCTGGGGCTTCTGGCATGGCGGCGCCGAACTCGGCAGGCAGATGGTCGTCGACTGGGTGCTGATCACCGCCGGCTTCGCCGCGCTCGGGGCGATCGCCGCCGCGGCGCACCCGCTGGGCGTGCTGGCGGCCGCCATCGCCGCGCCACTGAAGCCGTTCCGTCCACCCGGGATCTCGCCGGGACTGTTCAGTGCGCTGATCGAGGCGCGACTGCGCAAGCCGGCCTACGGTGACTTTCTTGCGCTGCGCGACGACGCGGTGACGCTGCGTGGCTGGTACCGCAACCGGGTGTCACGGACCATCCTCAACTTCATCCTGACCAACGTCGGCTCGAGCGTCGGCGTATGGGTGGCCGGCCTGCGCATCGCGCGCCAGATGTTCGGCTGACGCGCCGGCGGCAACGCCACCTCGGATCGCCTCCGCCCTGCGGTCCCGAACCGCCGCGCGCGGCTGATCCCGCAGCCCCCTGCCACGGAGCCGGCGTGTCGCCCGTTCCATCCGCATCAGCCCACGTCCACCGCCAACGGCGGCGGTTCGATCTCTCCGCGTCGACGGCGTGCACGCTGCAGCACCCGTGTCGTGCCTGCGGCAAGATCGTCCAGCAGCGCGTAGATGGTCGGCAGGAACAGCAGGCTGACCACGGTGGAGAAGGCCAGCCCGCCGGCCACCGCCCGCGCCATCGGTGAGTACGCGAGGCCGCCCAGCACCACGGTGTCGCTGAGCGAGATCGGGATCATCGCCAGGATCGCCGTCCCCATCGTCATCAGGATCGGGCGCAGGCGTTCGCGGCTGCCCTCCACTAGTGCATCGGTGCGGCTCATGCCGCGGCGGCGCAGATTGTTGATGTGCTCGACCATGATGATGCCGTTGTTGACCACGACGCCCATCAGCACCAGCACGCCGATGAAGGCCATCACCGTGAACGACGTCCCGGTGATCCAGAACAGCCAGAACACGCCGAAGATCGAGAACAGCACGCAGCTCATGATCGCCGAGGGGAACAGCAGCGATTCGAACACCGCGGCCATGACCACGTAGATCATCACCAGCGCCAGTACGAAATTGAACAGCATCTGCTTCATCGCCTGCTGGTCCTCCTCGAACCCGCTGCCGGAGAAGCTGTAGCTGTACCCCGCCGGGAACGACATCGCCGACATGGTCTGCTCCATCGCCTTGCGCGCGTCCTGCATGGTCGCCTTGCCTTCCAGGTTGGCCTGGATGGCAAGCGTGGTCTGGCGGTCGGTGCGGTCGATCCTGCTGGCACCGGGGACCAGGGTCACATCGACCATGCTCATCAGCGGGACCGTGCTTCCGTCCGGCGAGCGCACGGTGAAGGTGGCGATGTCCTCGGCGGAGAAGCTCTCGGCGCCGGCGAAGCGCGCCCACACCGGCACCTCGGTCTCTCCCCGGCGGAACTCGCGCAGCTGGACGCCGCGCAGCGCCATGCCCACGAAGCTCGACACCTGTTCCGCGCTGAACCCGTAGGCGGCGGCGCGGTCGCGGTCCACGCGCACGGTCAGCTCCTGGTTGGTGTCACCGACATCCACGCGCACGTCGCGCAGTTCCGGCCTGCTCTCGAGGACGGGCAGGATGTCGAGCGCCAGTTCGCGCAGTGTCTGCGAAGAGTCGCCGACCAGCAGCACCTGCACGTTCTGGCCAGCGCCGCCACCGCCTTGGCCGCCATCGCCGGCACCCTGGATGCCGATCTCCGCGCGCGCCGACTTCGGCAGCTCCTTGCTCAGCTGGTCGCTCTTCGCGCGCAGGTCGACCTTGCCCTCGCCGAACGTCACCACGGTTCCGGCATCGCCCTGCTCGCTGTACCAGGAGTAGATCTGGGTGATGCCCATCCGCTCGCGGTTCTCGTCGAGGAATTTTTCGATGCGCGCTACTTCCTGCGAACGCTGCTCGCGGTTGTAGCTGCCCTTCCACTGGTAGTAGACGGTGATCTCGTTGCCACCCTGCGAGTCGCCGAACATGTTCATCTGGGTCCTGGTCATCGGCACGATGCTGACCGCCACCACCAGCACGATGCCCGCCACGGTCCAGCCACGGTGCTCGAGCGTCCAGCGCAGGAAGCGCGCGTAGCGGCGCTGCAGGCGCGGGATGAACCCGTGCGGACTGGCAATCGCCGGCGGCGTGCGCATGCGCGCCGACAGCATCGGGATCAGGCTGACGGCAACCAGCCACGACGCCAGCAGCGAGACCGAGATGGTGATCGCGATCTGCGCCATGAAGATGCTGATCTGGTTGGTCTCGCCCAGCAGGTTGGGCAGGAACACGATGCAGTGGCACAGCGTGCCGGCCGACAGGGCGATCGCGACGTTGCGGGTTCCCACGATCGAGGCATGCGCCGGGCGGTCCGGGTAGCGCTCGCGCTCCTGGTAGATGCTTTCCACCACCACCACCGCGTTGTCGACCAGCATGCCCACCGCGAGCAGCAGGCCCATCAGCGTCAGCACGTTGAGGGTGACGCCGAAGAAGTGCATGAAGCCCAGCGTCATCACGAAGCAGATCGGGATCGCCAGCGTGACCATCAGCGTCGACGGCCAGTGCCGCAGGAAGAAGAACAGCACGATGATCGACAGCAGCAGGCCGATCGCGCCGGCCTCGGCGAGCTCCAGCAGCGAGCCGGTGACCTCCTCGCCCATGTTCTGGATGACCTTGACGTCGATACCTTCCAGGCCGGGCTCGGTGCGCGCGCGGTCGATTTCCGCCAGCGCCGCGCGCGACACCTCCACCAGGTTGGCGTCGCGCTCCTTGAAGATGTCGATGCCCACCGCGGTACGGCCGTCAAGCCGGCGGCCGTAGTCCATGCGCTGCGGACGCAGCCGCACGTCGGCCACATCGCGCAGGCGCAGCCCGCTGTCGTTGATCGACATCTCGCGCAGCTGTTCGAGATCGTCGATCTCCCCGACCGGCTGCACGCGCAGGCGCTGCCCGCCGTCCTCGATCAGGCCGGCGGAAACCGAGAAGTTGGCCGCACGCAGCCGCTGCGCAAGCGCATTGAGTTCCACGCCGTGCGCGCCGAGCCGCTCCGGATCGATGGCGATCTCGACCTCGTTGGGCGGCGCGCCGCTGATGTCCACGCGGGCGACGCCCGGCACACGTTCGATCCGCCGCTTGAGCTGGCGGTCGATCAGGTCGTAGGCACCGGTGAGGTCGGTATCGCCGGCGAGGCGCACGCGCAGCACCGGCTGGTCGGAGGTGGAGAACTTGAAGACGAAGTAGCGGCTGAAGTCGTCGGGAAGCTCGCCGCGGATCGCGTCGATGCGCTCGCGCGCCTCGGACGCGGTGATGGCGACGTCGCGCTCCCAGTCCGCGAATTCCATGATGACGGTCGCGCCCTCGGATTCGGCGCGGCCGCGCAGCCGCTTGATGCCGCTCATCGTCGCCAGCGTTTCCTCGGCCGGCCGCAGTACGTTGCGCTCGACCTCCTCCGGCGTGGAGCCGGCATACGGCAGCTGGACGAACAGGAACGGCGCCGAGACGTCGGGCAGTGCCTCCAGCGGCAGCCGGAACGAGGCGATCAGCCCGACCACGAACAGCGACACGAACAGCATCACCGTGGTGACCGGCCGGCGCAGGCTGAGTTCGGCGACGCTCATGCGTGCTGTGCCTGTGTCGAGGCGACCAGCGCGGCATCGGTGGCCCCGCGTGCACGCAGGCCGCGCGCGCGATACCAGGCATCACCGCGACGGTCCATCAGGTCGTAGACCACCGGGATGACCACCAGCGTCAGCAGCGTCGACACGATGGTCCCGCCGATCACCGTGATCGCCATCGGCGAACGCACCTCGGCGCCCTCGCCGAACGCCAGCGCCAGTGGCAGGAAGCCGAACACCGTGCACAGCGAGGTCATCACGATCGGCCGCAGGCGCGAACGCGCGCCCTCCACCATCGCCTCGCGCTTGGGCACGCCTTCCTCGCGCAGCTGGTTGACCTTGTCGATCAGGATGATGGCGTTCTTGACCACCAGCCCCACCAGCAGGATCAGCCCGATGAACACCACCACCGAGATGGTGTTGCCGGTCACCAGCAGCGCCAGCACCGCGCCCACCACCGCGAGCGGGATGGTGAACAGGATCACGAACGGGTGCAGCAGCGATTCGAACTGGGAAGCCATCACCAGATACACCAGGAAGATCGCCAGCGCGAATGCGAACAGCAGTGACCGCAGCGAGCTGGCGAGCTCCTCGCCCTGGCCGCCGATATGCATCGATACCCCCGCGCCGAGGCCGGCGCCGGCCGCGTTGGCGTCGGCCACCATGCGCTGCACGTCCGTCACCGCGGTACCGAGGTCGATGCCGCGCAGGTTCGCCGACACCACCGCCACGCGCACCTGGTCGGCGCGATGGATCTCGGACGGCCCGGTGGTGGAGACGACGTCGGCCACCGCAGACAGCCGCACCGGTCGCGCAGCCTCGGGGTTCACCACCAGGTTGCGGATCGCTTCCAGCGAACCACGCTGGTCCTGCTGCGCGCGCACCAGCACGTCGATCTTGCGATCGCGGAAGTTGTAGCGCGTGGCCACCTCGCCGCGCACCGAGCGCACCACCGCATCGGCGATCTGCCGGGTAGTCAGGCCGAGCGCACCCGCGCGTGCCTGGTCGAACACGATCTGGATCTCCGGCGCGCCCTGCTCGACCGTGGACTTGACGTCGTCGTAGTTCGGACTGGCGCGCAGCAGCTCCGCCATCCGCTGGCCGGCGACCGCGAGGCTTTCCAGGTCCTGGCCACGCAGTTCGATCTCCAGCGGCGTGGAGAAGCTGAAAAGCGCGGGCCGGCTGAAGTCCACCTGCGCACCGGGATAGCGCGCCATCGTGGCGCGCAGGGCATCGCTGAGCGTGCTTTCGAGTGCGCGGCTGCCGCCATCGGCCATCACCACGGTGAGCTTGCCGACGTTCTCGCCACTGTCGGTCGGACTGGCATCCAGGCGCGTGCCCGACCCGCTGTAGCCGAACAGCACCGCCACGCCGTCCTCGTCGGCGTGCGTGCGCTGCACGTCCGCCATGACCCGGTCGGTTTCGCGCAGCGGCGTGCCCGGCGGCAGCTTCATGGTCATCTCGAAGCGGTCCTGCGCCAGCTGCGGGATCAGGTCGGTGCCCAGCATCGGCACCACCGCCAGGCTGGCCAGGAACGCCGCCGCCGCCACGCCCATCACCAGCACCGGCCGCGCCAGCGCGGCGGGCAGCAGACGCAGGTAACCACGCTCGGCACGGTTGTACGGCGCCATCGAGAGGTCGCTGGCCTTGCGCATGACCGGGCCAACGAGCGCAACCACCCCACGCCAGGCGCGCACCACCGTCCACGCAATGGCGAACCAGACCCCGCGTATCGACGCGCCGATGCCACGGCCCGTCGCGGCCACCGGCTTCTGCCAGCGGCGGTCGGGCCGCCACTGCGGATGCGGCGCCTCGTCGGGGAACTGCATCGGTGACTGTGCCCCGAGTGCGCTCAGCATCGGGATCAGCGTCATCGCGACCACCAGCGAGATCGACACCGCGAGTGCGATGGTGATGGCCTGGTCGCGGAACAGCTCGCCGGCGATGCCCTCGACGAACACCAGCGGCAGGAACACCGCCACCAGGGTGAGCGTGGAGGCCACCACCGCCATGCTCACTTCGCGGGTGCCCTCGATGGCCGCGGCCAGGATGCCGAGCCCACGCTCGCGCGCCTTGGCGATGGACTCCAGCACCACGATCGAATCATCCACCACCAGGCCGGTGGCCAGTGCCAGGCCGCTCAGCGACATGACGTTGAGGCTCAGTCCCATCTGGTCCATGAAGAAGAACGTGGTGATGATCGACACCGGCAACGACAGCCCGATGACGAACGTGCTCCAGCCACTGCGCAGGAACAGGAAGATGATCAGGATCGCCAGCGTGCCGCCCAGCACCGCATCGAACTTGACGTCGGCAATAGCCGCGCGGATGAACTTCGCCTGGTCGTCGACCACGGTCAGTTCGATGCCCGGTGGCACTTCCTTGCGCAGGCGTTCGAGCCGCGCGTGCACGGCGTCGGCGGTGGCGACGGTATTGGCGTCGCCCTCCTTGTAGATCGCCAGCTCCACCGCTTCGCGTCCATCCAGGCGGATGATGGACTCGCGTTCGCGCCAGCCCTGGCGCACCTCGGCGATGTCGCGCAGGCGCACCGGTCGGCCATCGGCCACTGCACGGCTGGCACCGCTGCCGGCGCTCTGCGCCTGCATGGCCGCCGCCATCACCGCGGCATCGCCCGAGGCCGCGGCGATCCGTGCGACCTCGTCGGCCCCACCGCCGCCACCGCTGGCCACCGATTGCGTGGCCACCAGCATGCCGCGGATCTCCTCGACGTCGGCGAACTGGTTCACCGTGCGCACCAGGAAACGCTGGGTGCCCTGCTCCAGGCGCCCGCCCGACAGGTTCACGTTCTCCTGCTTGAGCCGTTGGATCACGGTCTCGATCGGCAGGCCGATGCGCGCGAGCATCTGGGTGTCGAGTTCGACCTGGATCTCGTCCTCGAGACCGCCGCCAACGCGCACTGCGGCCACGCCGGCCACCGGCTCCAGCTTCTTCTTCAGATCGTCATCGGCATACCGGCGCAGTCCGGTGAGCTGGCGCACCGCATCGTCCTCGCCGGTGGCGCTGAGCGCCACGCGCAGGATCGGCTCGGTCGACGGATTGAAGCGCAGCACCACCGGCGGTGCCACTTCCAGTGGCAGTTGCAGGGTCTCGAGCTTGTCGCGCACCTCGAGGCCGGCCTGGTCCATGTCGGTGCCCCAGGCGAACTCCAGCACCACGTCGCTCTGCCCGGTGCGCGAGACCGACTTCATCTTGCGCAGGCCCTTCACCACGCCAAGCGCCTCTTCCACCGGCTGGCTCACCAGCGCCTCGATTTCGGACGGCGCGGCGCCGGTGTATTCGGTGCGTACCGTCAGCGTCGGGAAGCTCAGGTCGGGCAGCAGGTTGACCTTGAGGTTGCCCAGCGCCAGCAGGCCGAACAGCAGCAGGCTGACCGTCACCATCGCCACGGTCACGCGACGCCGGGTGGAGAATTCGATCACCCCGCCCCGGGCGTGCGGCCCCGGGCCGGTGCCTGCGGGGGCGCCAGCCATGTCGTCATCGATCCGGTTCATTGGCGTTCGCCGCTGCTGTCGTCGGGTGCGGCGGTCGCCGCTGCCGCCACGCGCGGGCCGATCACCTGCACCAGACCGCCATCGCGCAGCGCGACCTTGCCGGCAGTCACCACCGCGTCGCCCGGCTCCAGGCCCTTGCGCACCTCGACGAAGTTGCCGTCGACATAGCCGAGCTCGATCGGGGTGCGCACCGCCTTGCCTTCCCGCACCACGTACACCGAAGGATCACCCTCGTCGTCGAGCAGCGCCAGCCGCGGGATGGTCAACGCGTCCGCACGCTGGTCGTAGTCGATGCGGATGCGGCCGAACATTCCGGGTTGCAGAGCGCCGGGTTGCAGGTCGTCGCCGGCGAACGCGCAGATCACCCGGAACGTGCCGCTGCCGGCATCCACCACCGGCGCCACGCGGTCGACGGTGCCGGTGAATTCGCGGCCGGGCAGTGCATCGACCTGCAGGCGCACCGGCAGACCGGCACGCAGGGTGGCGAGTTCGCGTTCGGGCACGTTGAGCGTGGCCTCGAGGCGCGAGTTGTCGATGATGCGCAGGATCGGCGTGTTGATCTGCACGAAGTTGCCGGTCTTGATCGAACGCGAGGCGACCACGCCCGGGATCGGCGCCACCACGTTGGTATAGGACAGCTCCAGTTGCGCCAGCCGGTAGGCCGCGCGCACGTTCTCGAGGTCGTACTTCAGCTGCTCGTGGTCGCCGGCGCTGATCAGCTGCTGCGAAGCCAGCCGGTCGGAGCGGTTGAAATTGCTTTCGAGCTTGCTGAGCTGCGCCTGCAGCTGTGCCAGGTTCAGGCGTGCACGATCGGGATCCAGCCGCACCAATGGCTGGCCGGCGCGGACCACGTCGCCCTCCTCCACCAGCACCTGCAGCGCCACGCCCGAGGTCTTCGCCACCACCTGCGCTTCCGCCTGCGCTTCCAGTGGTGCGGTGCCGGTGTAGCTGGCGGCGATCGCACGCCGCGAGGCCTCCGCCGTTTCAACCGGCACTGCCGTGGCGGCAGGGTCCGCCTGTTCCTTGGCGGCGGCGTCCCCTGCCCCCTTGCCGCAACCGGCCAGCATGGCGAACAGGAAAACCATTCCGATGGCCGTCAGGCCCTGGCGCCAGCGCATGGCGGCTACACGATACGAACGCATGTCCGTGGATCCCCGAAAACGTGTGTGATTGGTGTTGTAGTTATGTATATCACCAGAACCAGTGCGTGCTATCCGCCGAAGGTCATGGTGACTCGTGGCGACCCACCGGCAACGCGGACGACACCCCCGGGTCCGCCTGCTGCAGCCGCAGTTCCGATTGATCGCCCCTTCCGGCCGACGAGGGCGAACGCCGAGCGACGCCCCCCGACACCGGGCGCGCATCGTAAGCGATCACGAACGGGCCGATGCATGCACATGCCTCCACCAACGCCGCCGCGCCGGATGCGAGGCCAGCGCGGGCACAGATGCGAGACCCCGGAGGCAACCGACGCGCATCTTGGGATGCACGGTGAACGCAGGCTATACTCGGGCGATTGCGCGCCAGGGGAAGCGGGCGCCCGATCCCTTCCGGCCAACGCCACGCGAAACCAGCCAACAGGAATGCGGAACAACATGATGCGACCGCTACTTGCCGCCTGCCTTGCCCTTGCCGCCACAGGCGCGGCCCACGCGCAGCAGCCGCAGCCGGCCACCGGCACACCCGATCTCGAAAACGGCCGCATGCTCACCTATACGTGCCATGGCTGCCATGGCATTCCAAACTACAAGAACGCGTATCCCAACTATCGCGTGCCGAAGATCGGTGGCCAGCCCGAGCCCTACCTGGTCAACGCACTGACCGAGTACCGCAACAGCGGGCGCCGGCATCCGACGATGGAAGTGCAGGCCAAGAGCTTCTCCGACCAGGACATCGCCGACATCGCGGCGTTCCTGTCCAGCCTGCAGCAGTGAGCCGCGCCATGACCCGTCTGCATCTCATCGCCCTTCCGATCGCCACCGCGCTGCTGCTGTCCGCCTGCTCCGGCGGCAACGACAGCGAAAACTCCGCCACCGCGCAGAACCGCTCCTCGTCCGCCGGATTGCCCAAGGGCCGCGTCGAGCAGGGCGAGGCGCTGGCACACACCAAGGGCGAGGCCACCGGCCAGTCCTGCATCGACTGCCACGGCCCCGATGGCAACGAGCCGCTGGATCCCACCTACCCCAAGCTGGGCGGCCAGTACGCCGATTACCTCGCCCATGCGCTGCAGGCGTATCGCGCCGGCGAGCGCTCCAACGCGCTGATGGCCAACCAGGCCTCGGGGCTCAATGACCAGGAAATCGCCGATCTGGCGGCGTACTTCGGTTCGCGGCCCGCGCAGATCGTGACGCTGGAAGCCACGCACTCGTCGCGCTGACCGGGCACCACACAGCGCCACCGCCGACGGAGCCGCAGGGCTCCGTCGTTCGTTGGGGCTACCGGGCGTCGTCGCCTTCCTGCAGTTCCGGCTTCCACGGGATATCCGGCGGCGGCCGCGCCCCGGCCTCGACGTCCTGCATGTTGGGGTCGGTGATGCCGCAGCCGCCGCCGAACGCCAGCAGGGCCACGTCACAGCGGATCGACTTGCTGCTTCCCGGGATCGGGATCAGCACGGTACGGATGCTGCGTCGTACCCATTCCTCGAGCAGGTTCTCGTGGGGCACCCAGAAGCGGTCCAGCGAGGTCGGCTCGAAACCCGAAGGTGGCCGGCGCAGCCAGGTGCCCATGCGGTCGATCTTCTCGTAATCCTCGGTGATCGTGCCGGGTGGCAGGCCACCGCCGACGCGCCCGGCACCGGGCGGCAATTGTGGGCGTCCATCGCGGTTGAACAGGCCCGCGGTGCCTGCCTGCCCACCCGGTCGATCCTGCGCGGCGGTGTCCCAGTCGTCGCCGGGACGCAACGACGGGATCGCCCCGGGGGCCGGCGACGCGGTCGCGCCGGCTCCGGCCGCGGTGGCATCGGGCCGCGTGCCCGCATCGCTGGACGGGGTCGCGCCGGTACTGGCGATTGCGGAAGACGAGGGCCCCGATGCCGCCGCGTCGGCACTGGCACTCCCCTGCCCCGGTGACGGCTCGCGCAGCGCGATGTCACGCACCGGGGCGGGCTGTGCGTCGCGCTCCACGACAGGCGCCTGCACGGACGGTGCGGTGATCCGGGGTGCCTCGGGGCGGCGCACCGGCACCACGACCTCGCGTTCGGCCAGCTCCACCACCGGCTGTTCGATGCGCGGCGCGGCGTCCACTTCCACCGGCCGCAACGCGGGCAAGGCCGGTTGGGCCAGTTCCACCGGATCCTGCACCGGGATCTCGCGGTCGCGCAACGCGACGGTGCGCTCGCGCAGCGTTGGCTGCAGCACCGGCACCTCCGGCGGTGGCGGGACCACGAAGGTGGTGTCCGGGGTCGGCGTCTCGGTGACCACCAGCGGTTGCTCGGCGACCGCCGGCTGCGGTTCCGGCTGGGGGGTCGGCGGCGGCAACTCCTGCGCGGAGATCGCTGCAGCGCGTTCCGGCGATGCCACCGGCGGGGCTGGCGAAGCCGACGAAGCCTGCTGTTCGTCGCTCCGGTCAGCGTCGGTCGACGAAGGCGGGCCGGCCCCCTCGTCGCGCGGAGTGCCCTCACCGATCCAGGTCACCTCGATGACGCTGTCGTCGCCGGCCTGGGTCGGGCCCGCCCACGGCGGCACGATCATCAGCCAGCCAAGCAGGAACAGCCCGACCAGGTGCAGCACGCCCGATACCGCGCCGGACAGCCGCCGCGTGCCACGCTCGTCGTCCGGGGCCGGCTCCCAGTGCTGCCGCCACAGCACGGTGAACACCTGCCAGCGGTTCTCCAGCACCTCGCCCGGTGGCAGCGGACGCGGCTCGCGCGCGGCCAGCCGCGCGACGATGTCTTCAGCCGCCGCGCCGCGCACCCGGCCGGGATGGGCCTGCATCGCGTCCAGCCAGGCCTGCCAGCCGGGAGGGAACTCGCCGGCAGGCACGGGTGGACGGATCGAGCGGCGCTGGCGCCTGTGCAGCGCGGAAATCAGTTCGGCGGAGGAAAACACTCGCGCCGGGGCCCTGTCAGGCGACGTCGCGCGGCACGTACGGCGCGTCGCCGGTGTCGTGGTCGGTGGCGTCGCGCACGGCGGTCACCCCCGGCACCTTCTCCATCAGGGTCTTCTCGATGCCCTGCTTGAGGGTGACGTCGGCCATCCCGCAGCCATGGCAGCCGCCGCCGAAGCGCAGCACCACCACGCCGTCGCCGGTGACTTCCACCACCGACACGTGACCGCGGTGCTGGGCAAGCTGCGGGTTGATCTCGTGTTCCACCAGCCAGCGCACGCGTTCCACCAGCGATGCCGAATCCGCCGGCACCTCGCCCTTGATCTTCGGCGCGCGGATCTGCAGCTGGCCGCCGGTGGCCTGCGCGGCGTAATCGATCTCGGCCCCGTCAAGCCAGCGCACGCTGTCGGCTTCCAGCCACAGGGTGAAACCTTCGCAATCCACCGCCCACTCGTCGCCGCGCAGGTCGCCGGGTTCGGCGAACTCGAGTCGTACGTCGGCACGCGGGGTGCCTGCATGCATGGCCGCCAGGCGAACACCCAGGCCGGGCAGGCCCTCGCGTTCGATGAGGGTGCGGAAGTGGGTCTGCGCGCTGTCGGAGATCTGGATCATCGGCGTATTCTAGCCCTCCCGTCCCACCTTTTCCGGAACGCCGGCGTGCGCAGCCCTGCGCCGTTGGCCTGCGGTTGGATTACCGAGGAGCCCGCCATGTCCGATCTCGTGCCGCTTGCACAGGCCCACTGCATCCCGCGCAGGGGCATCGAACACCGGCTGCCGGAAGCGCGCCTGCGCGAACTGCTGCCCGAGCTTCCGGAATGGGAACTGGCCGAGAACGGCCACGCGCTGGTGCGCACGTTCCGCTTCGCCGATTACCACCGCACCATGGCCTTCGTGAATGCCCTGGCCTTCATCGCCCACCGTGAAGACCACCACCCCGACCTCGGCGTGCACTACGACCGCTGCGTGGTGCGCTGGTCGACGCATGATGTCGGCGGCCTGTCCGAGAACGACTTCATCTGCGCGGCCAAGGCCGACGCGCTGGTCGGCTGAGGTTTCCTTCAGCTGCGACCGGGGACGGTCAGCCGCCGAGCGCGTCGAGCACGGTTGCGAGCTCCGGCGCCAGCGGCGCATGCAGCACATAGGGCACGCGGCCGTCCTCGAGGGCGAACTCCATCGACGCGGCATGCAGCGCGAGGCGCTTGAGGCCGATCTGCTCGCGCAGGCGCCGGTTGACCTCCGGATCGCCGTACTTGTCGTCGCCGGCCACGGGGTGGCCGATATGCCGGGCGTGCACCCGGATCTGGTGGGTGCGGCCGGTCTCGATGCGGACTTCGCACCACGAGTGGCCCCCACGGCGCTCCAGCACCCGGAAGTGGCTGGTCGACGGCTTGCCGGCGTCGTTGACCTGCACATGGCGCTCGCCGCCCTGGCGCAGGCCGACATGCAACGGGGCGTCGACGGTCATCGTGCCGTCGGGCATCCGTCCGGCCAGCAGCGCGAGGTAGCGCTTGGCGATGCCGCCGTCGTCCTCGCGCATCAGTGCCTGCAGCGTGGTCAGCGCCGAGCGTTTCTTGGCGATCACCAGCAGGCCGGAGGTATCGCGGTCGAGCCGATGCACGAGTTCGAACGGCTCGTCGGGCCGCAAGGCGCGCAGCGTCTCGATGACGCCGAAACTGATCCCGCTGCCGCCGTGGCTGGCGATGCCCGAGGGCTTGTTCAGTGCCAGCAGGCGGGCGTCCTCGAACACGATCGCCGATTCGATCGCCTGCAGCAGCCCCTTCGCGGGGCGGCCACTGGCGCCGGCCTCTTCCAGCCGCACCGGCGGGATCCGTACCTCGTCACCGCCTGCGAGCTTGCGCTCGGCCTTGGCGCGACCGCCATTGACGCGCACCTGGCCGGAGCGCACGAGCTTGTAGACCAGGCTGCGCGGCGCGCCTTTCAGCTGCCCCAGCAGGAAGTTGTCGAGGCGCTGGCCGTCACGGTCGTCGGGCACCCGCACGGTGCGGGCACCACCGGCGCGTTGGGGGGTTTCTGAATGGGACATCGGCGATTTTGATCTGCTACACTCGCCGCGCGATATAAGGGTTTGATTTCGCAGGAAGTTGCGGGCAGTGCGGCCGAGATGGCCGGCGCCGCGCGCGCGGGCCGAAAGCCCACCTTCCTTCGATTCCGATGCAGTGCGCGGCCACCGCCCCCGGGGCGGACATGTTAGCGGCTCATCGGCAGGCCCGGCCATCGTCCGGCCCGCGAGGTTCCGGTGTAATGAACATGACCCGCGTGGCGACGGCCCAGCCGACCCGCCTCCGGCCTTAAAACAGACAACGAACAACAAGCGCTCCCGCGGTTCGCCGTGGTGTCGCAGCGCTGGAATACCCAAGGCCGCGCCGCCAGGCGCCGGGGCATGTCTGCCCTGCCCACCGGGCTCCTGCCCGGGTGGCGCGGTCCAAGTCTCCAGAGGCGAGACGCCCCACGGCGTTCCGCGCGGTGCAGCGCGCGAGGAACGCACCCATGAAACGCATGCTGATCAACGCCACGCAGGCCGAAGAACTGCGCGTGGCCATCGTTGACGGACAGACGCTCTACGACATCGACATCGAGCAGCCGTCGCAGGAACAGCGCAAGTCCAACATCTACAAGGGCCGCATCACCCGGCTCGAGCCATCGCTGGAAGCCGCCTTCGTCGACTACGGCGCCGACCGCCAGGGCTTCCTGCCGCTCAAGGAAATCTCCCGCGACTACTACCAGGCGGGCGTCGACCACCGCAACGCCGGCATCCGCGAACTGCTGCGCGAGGGCCAGGAAGTCGTGGTCCAGGTCGAGAAGGAAGAGCGTGGCAACAAGGGCGCCGCCCTGACCACGTTCATCTCCCTGGCCGGCCGCTACATGGTGCTGATGCCGAACTCGCCCACCGCCGGCGGCGTGTCGCGCCGGATCGAGGGCGAGGACCGCGCGGCGCTGAAAGAGGCGATGGACAAGCTCACCATCCCCGACGAGATGGGGGTGATCATCCGCACCGCCGGCGTTGGCCGCGACGCGGAAGAGCTGCAGTGGGACCTCGACTACCTGCTGAGCATCTGGAAGGCCATCTGCGACGCCGCGCTGTCGAAGCCGGCCTCGTTCCTGATCTACCAGGAATCGCGCCTGATCACCCGCGCGCTGCGCGACTACATGCGCGCCGACATCGGCGAGATCCTCGTCGACACCCCGGAGATGTACGAGGAAGCCCGCGAGTTCGTCGAGCAGGTGATGCCGCACAACCTGCGCAAGCTCAAGCACTACACCGACGACACGCCGCTGTTCAACCGCTTCCAGATCGAGTCGCAGATCGAGAACGCCTACGAGCGCACCATCCGCCTGCCCTCCGGCGGCGCGCTGGTGATCGACCAGACCGAGGCGCTGACCGCGGTCGACGTGAACTCGGCCCGGGCCACGCGCGGCGGCGACATCGAGGAAACCGCGTTCCACACCAACCTGGAAGCCGCCGACGAGGTGGCCCGCCAGCTGCGCCTGCGCGACCTTGGCGGCCTGGTGGTGATCGACTTCATCGACATGTCGTCGTCCAAGCACCAGCGCGAGGTCGAGAACCGCCTGCAGAACGCGCTCAGGTACGACCGCGCGCGCGTGCAGCTGGGCCGGATCTCCAAGTTCGGCCTGCTGGAGATGAGCCGCCAGCGCCTGCGTGCGAGCCTGGGCGAGTCCAGCCAGATCGTCTGCCCGCGCTGCGATGGCCATGGCCGCATGCGCAGCATCGAGTCGCTGTCGCTGTCGATCATCCGCGTGGCCGAAGAGCACGCGATGAAGGACAATACCGGCCAGGTGCTGGTGCAGGCGCCGGTGGAGATCGCCAACTACCTCCTCAACGAGAAGCGTGGTGCGCTGGCCGAGATCGAGAAGCGCCACAAGGCGCCGATCGTCATCGTCGCCGACGAGCAGCTCCATACCCCGCACTACGAGGTCACCCGCATCCGCGAGAACGAGCTCGGCGAGGAAACCAGCAAGCCCAGCTACCAGCGCGGCACCCCGCGCAAGCTGGCGACCATCGCGCTGAACAAGAACAACCTCAACGTGCCGCCGCCGGCCGTCACCAACGTGCGCCCGGCACAGCCGGCGCCGGTGCGCGAGCCCCGCGAGGAAATGCCGGCCCCGGTGGCCGCAGCGGCTCCCGCGGCGCCCGTCGCGGCGCCGTCACCTGCGCCCGCCGTGGGCCTGGTGGGCTGGTTGAAGCGCCTGTTCGCCGCGGAGCCGGCGGCGCCCACCCAGGGCAATCGCGGCACCCGCACGCAGGCCGACCGCGATGACGCGTCCGGGGATCGCAACGGGCGTGGTGGCCGCCGCGGTGACCGCCGCCAGGGACGCGACGGCGGTGGCGGCAATGGTCGCCGTGACGACCGGCGTGGCCCCAGGCCGGCGCAGGCCGAGCGCAACATGCAACAGGGTGGCCGCGACGCGCGCAATGCGCAGTCCGAGCGTCCAGAGAAGGGCGAGAAGGCTGCCAAGGGCGCGCAGGGCGCACAGCAGGCAGCCGCGCAGGCCCAGCAGGGCGGACAGCAGAAGCAGCAGCAGCCGCGCCCGCCGAAGCAGCCGAAGGCGGCACCGCAGCAGGCCGGTCGCAGGTCCGAGGCGACCGAGACGGGTGCTCCGCGTGGGCAGGCCGAGGAACGGCGTCGCGACGACGCGGCGGTAGCCGTCACGGCGGCAGAGGCCACCAGGCCGACGGCCGCGAGCCCGGTCGAAACCGTGGAGACCACCACCGCACCCGCGGCGATCGATACCAACGTGCAGCTCGCTGCCGATGTCGCCGATGCAACCCCGGGCGCTGACGGCAACCAGGCCGGCACGGCCCCGGACGACGGCAGTGGCGAGGGCGACGGTGGCAGCCGCCGCCGTCGTGGACGTCGCGGTGGTCGCCGCCGTCGTCGTGGCAACGGCGAACAGGCCGCGAGCGGTGACGACGCTGCGATGCAGGATGACGATGCCGTCTCCGATGGCCCGACGCCTGCGGTCGACGGCTCGCAGCCGGAGTTCGACTTCGACGACATGCCGGCCGCAACCGCTGATCGCGCGACCTCGCCTGTGTCCGACACCGCACCCGCCGCCGAGCCCGCGCAGCGGGCAGCCGCCAGCGTCGCGGCCACGGCCGTGGCAATGACCGCTGCCGCCGCCGCTTCGGCATCGCCGTCGGCACCGGCGCCGGTAGCGGACACGGTGAAGGCCGACCTGTCACCGGCAAGGCCGGCGGCGCCGGACCGCTACCGGTCCAACCACGACCAGGGTGGCCCGGAATCCGAGCGGGACACCGCGAGCGCGGAGCTGCCATCGCTGGCGGAGCCGACGGCCAGCGAAACGGCCGCCACGAAGCCCGCAACGGCGCCCTCCCCCGCTTCCGTCGAGGCTGTCGAAGCCGGCTCCGCGGACACCGCGACGCCGACCAGCGAGCCGGAACAGCCGACCGACCCGGTCCCGACTGCCACGGCCACGGCGCCGTCGTCGCAGCCCGCCGCACAGGCGGAGGTCGACGGAAGCGACGTTGCACCGGCACCAGTCGAGTCCGTCACCGCCGCGGCGGAGCCGACCGCACCGGTGCCGACGGAACCTGTGGAGCCCGCCATCGTCAACCCGACCCCCGCCGATGACGCGGTCGCCGGAACTGCTGTCGCGCCGGAAGCGTCCGCGCCTGCAGCGACGGAACCGCCCGCCGCGCCGGCATCCCCGGCCGCACCCGCGACCGACCCGGTGATGCCTGGACTGTTCGATGCGAAGACCAGCGCCCCGGACGCGCCCGTGGAGCCGGCTGCCGACCCGGATCCCACCCCGGGCGAGGTCCCGGCCATGGAACCGGCAGGTGTCGATGGCGATGGCAGTGGACAGGCCACGGCCGAGCCGACCGACACGGATACGGGTCCGTCGCGCAACGCCTGACCATCGGCGATGGCAAACGGAAAGGGCGGCCCTCGGGCCGCCCTTTTTCATTGCCTGCGAGGCGCTAGAGCGCGTGCGTCGGATCGGCCAGACCGTACTGCCCGGCCAGTCGCGCCAGCGCGATGGTGTCCTGCAGCTGCAGCTTGGTGAACATCCGTGTCTTGTGGGTGTTGACCGTCTTCGCGCTGAGGCTGAGCCGGCGTGCGATCTCCTCCTGCCGCAATCCCTGGATCAGCAGCATCGCGATCTCGAGCTCGCGCGCGGACAGCAGGTCAAACGGACTGTCGTCGCCGGCCAGCGCGGACAGCGCCATGTTCTGCGCGATGCTGGTGGCCAGATAGCGCTTGCCGGCCGCGACCACGCGTACCGCGCGCACCAGTTCGCTGGCATCGCCGGCCTTGCCCACGTAGCCGGATGCGCCGGCATCGATCAGCCGCTTGGGCATCGGGCCGTCCTCGAGCACCGACACCACGATCACGCGCGGCCCGTACTTGCCGCGCACGATCCGCTCGGTCACTTCGAGCCCGCTCAGGCCCGGCAGGTGCAGGTCGCACAGCACCACATCCGGCGTCAGACGGCGGATCTCCGGCAGCGCGGCTTCTCCGGTCTCCGCCTCGCCCACCACTTCGATGTCGGCTTCACTGGCCAGGATCATGCGCATGCCGGTACGGACAAGCGCATGGTCGTCTACCAGAAAGACACGGATGGTCATCCTTGGCCCCTCCTTCTGCTTTCCCCGCGCACGAGGCTAGCGATGGAGAGGGGGGATCGCAAGGAGGATCAGTAAGGTTGGCGGAGAGAGTGGGATTCGAACCCACGGAAGGTTTGACCCTTCGGCGGTTTTCAAGACCGCTGCCTTAAACCACTCGGCCATCTCTCCGGTGTGATGCGCCGCGCCCGGTCAGCGGCCCGCCGCCTCCGGCCGTCGCCCGGACACCGGGTTGTTGCGTGTCGATCCGGCGGCGCGGTCAGGTCATTGTCGCACGCGCAACCGCCGCGTTTGTACCTGCCACGGGTGCCTCGCCCGGCCTTGCGCGATGCTTGCAGTCGAGGGTCGACTCCGCGAGCAGCGGCGGCAGGCGTTCGGCGAGATGGTCGATGAACACCCGCACCGCCGGCAGCAGGCCGCGACGCGAGGGAAACACCGCATGGGCGATGCCCTGCGGCAGCGTCCAGTCGGGCAGGACCACTTCCAGTTCGCCGTTGCGCACGGCATCCGCGCAGATGGTCTCCGGCAGCATGGTGATGCCAAGCCCCTGGCGCGCCAGCGACATCAGCATCGGGAAGTCGAAACCCGCCACCCGCGGCTTGAGGTCGATGCGCTGCAGCTGGCCGTCGCCGCCGTGCAGCTCCCAGCGCTGCTTCACCTCGTCCTCGCCCATCGTCATGGTGACGTGTTCGCGCAGGTCGTCGGGCTCGCGCGGGCGCCCCGCGCGCTTGAGGTATTCCGGACTGGCCACCAGCAGTTCCTGCACGTGCCCGAAGCTGCGCATCACCAGGCTGCCATCGTCGTCGAGCTTCGAGCGCACGCGCACGGCCACGTCGAAGCCCTCGTTGATCACGTCCACGCGGCGGTTGTTGACGTGCAGCTGTACGCGTACCTGCGGGTAGCGCGCAAGGAAATCCGGCAGCAGCTTCGGCATCGACTGCTGCGCGATCGACACCGGCACGCTCACGCGCACCAGGCCGCGCGGTTCCGCACTGAGGCGATCGACGACCTCGCGCGCCGCGGTGGCCTCGGCAAGCATCGACTGCGCGTGCCGGTACACACTCTGCCCCACGTCGGTAACGGCGAAGCGGCGCGTGGACCGCTGCAGCAGGCGTACGCCGAGCTCGTTCTCGAGCTGGCTGATGCGCCGGCTCAGCCGTGACTTGGGGATGCCCAGCGCACGTTCGGCCGCGGCGAATCCGCCGTGATCGACCACCACGGCGAAGTAGTACAGATCATTGAGGTCCTGCATGCGCGGCGCCTGATGGAACGATGGGCACAATCGAATCACGTCCGTCCCGGATGCACAACAACAGAAAACCGGCGCCGGCAGCGACCCCGACCCGAAGGCGCTGGCCGAGGAGATGGCCCGAACGTGCTTATTCGATGACCGACGCGCCGCCCATCCACGGTCGCAGTGCTTCCGGAATCGCGATGCTGCCGTCGGCGCGCTGGTAGTTCTCCATCACCGCGATCAGCGTGCGTCCGACCGCGAGGCCGGAGCCGTTGAGCGTGTGCACCAGCTCCGGCTTGCCGGTTTCGGGGTTGCGCCAGCGGGCCTGCATGCGTCGGGCCTGGAAGTCGCCGACGTTGGAGCACGACGAGATCTCCCGGAAGGTCTGCTGCGAGGGCAGCCAGACCTCGAGGTCGTAGGTGCGGCGTGCAGCAAAGCCCATGTCGCCGCTGCACAGCAGCATGCGGCGGTACGGCAGGCCCAGGCGTTCGAGCACGGTCTCGGCGCAGCGGGTCATCCGCTCGTGTTCGGCATCGCTGTCCTCGGGGCGCGTGACCGACACCATCTCGACCTTCTCGAACTGGTGCTGGCGGATCATCCCGCGGGTATCCCGGCCATGGCTGCCGGCTTCGGCGCGGAAGCACATCGAGTGCGCGGTCATGCGCAGCGGCAGATCGGAGGCCTCGACGATCTCGTCGCGCACGAGGTTGGTCAGCGGCACCTCGGCGGTGGGAATCAGGTAGCGCGTGCTGTCGCCGACCCGGGTGGCGAACATGTCCTCGACGAACTTGCCGAGCTGCGCGGTGCCCTCCATCGTCTCCGCATTGACGATCAGCGGCACGCTGGTCTCCTCGTAGCCGTGCTCGTTGATGTGCAGGTCGAGCATGAACTGCGCGAGCGCGCGATGCAGGCGCGCCAGGCTTCCGCGCAGCACGGTGAAGCGCGCGCCGCTGAGCTTGGCGCCGGCATCGGCATCGAGCCAGCCATGGCGCGCGCCGAGCTCGACGTGGTCGCGCACCGGGAAATCGAACGTGGGCACCTCGCCCCAGCGGTGCTGTTCGACATTGCCCGACTCGTCCTTGCCCAGCGGAACGCCGTCATCGGGCAGGTTCGGCAGCGTGCGCACGATGGCGTCGATCTCGGAACGGATCGCCTCGAGCCGCCCCTCGCTGGCCTTGAGCTCCTCGCCGAAGCCGGCGACTTCCGCCAGCAACGCGGCGACATCCTCGCCCTTCGCCTTGGCCTGGCCGATGGCCTTGCTGCGGGTATTGCGCAGGTTCTGCAGCTCCTGCGTACGCACCTGGATCTGCTTGCGCTCGGCTTCGAGCCGCTCGAGTGCACCCGCGTCGAACTCGAAGCCGCGCGTCTCGCGCAGGCGTCGGGCGATGTCCTCGGGGCGGGCACGCAACAGGGCGGGATCGAGCATGGGTACGTCCAGGCGAAGGCGAAGACCGGCGATTATCGCCTGCACCGGCAGCGGCCGCATCCGCGGCGTATGCAAGAATGCCGCGGCGTCGACTGCCACTGGAAGAATCCCGCCTTGCGACTCGCCCGTTTGCCGTTGCCAGCCCGGATCGCGATCGCGATGGGCATCGCCTTCGCCACCGGCCTGCTGCTGTTCGCGCTGGTGTATTTCGGCAACCGTGCCCCGGTCCTGCCGGGCGTGGATGCCGATCCTGCCGCTCCCACCCGGCCACACGCATCGGGTGCACTGCCTGCGCCGCAACCTGCCAGCGGGGATCGCGACATGCCCGGGCTGTACGGTCCGGCACCGGCCGACCCGGGCCTGGCGGGCACGGCACGCCCGCTCGACGCCGAACCGGTGGCTCCGGGAGCCCCGCGTGCCGCCGCCGACGTGGCGCCCTCGCCGGCAGCTGCCGCTGCCGTGGTGACCCGCCCGGTGCCGGTGCGCCGGCAGCAGCCGAGCTATCCGCGCGCATCGTTGCGCCGGGGCGAAAGCGGCGAGGTCCTGGTGCGTGCGCGGGTCGGCATCGACGGCCAGCCGCGCGACGTCGGCGTGGCCCGCAGCAGCGGCTATCCCGCACTCGACCGTGCCGCGGTGCGTGCGGTCGAGCGCTGGCGTTTCGAACCGGCACTCCGCGACGGGACTCCGGTGGAAGACGAGGTGCAGGTGCCGGTGGAGTTCGTCAGCGGACGCGGCTGACCCGGTCGCCCTGCCGTGACGCGCCCCGCACATCGGCTGTGGAACGCTCGAAGCCCCACCTGAACAGGGCTCACCCATGAATGATCCACGCAATCCGGACGACGTGCGCCGACCCACCGGCGAACCTCCCCGCGAATCGCTGCCGCGCAAGAGTTCCAGCCCGCTGCTGTGGATCCTGCTGCTGATCGCGCTGGTCGCGATCGGCTGGTATTTCTACAGCCAGCGCGGGCCGGTCAATGCCCCGGAGGCGCCTCCGACACCGATCGGCACCACGCCTGAAATCGGGGACGGCACCGCGCCGCCCCCGGCCAGCGAGCGTCCACGGCGCGACCCGGCTCCTGCGCCTTCCACCGGCGTGACCCGCGACGCCAGCCCGATGATGCCGATCGAACCCGGCTACCCGGCCGCCGCCCTGCGCGCGCGCGAGGAAGGGCTGGTGATGCTGAGGGCCACCGTCGACGAGGAAGGCCGCACCGCGGACATCGAGATCATCGAGTCCAGCCGCTCGCGCGAACTCGACCGTGCCGCGCTGGCCGCGGTGCGCGATGCACGCTTCTCGCCCGCCATGCGCAATGGCAAGGCCATCGCGTCGACCGTGCAGGTGCCGGTGGATTTCCGTCTCGACGCCAACGCATCGGCGCAGCGCTGAGGCGGCGGACTGCCGACACCCGGTGCAAGGCAGGGGCGGCTCGGCCGCCCCTGCTCACGTCAGGCCGAAGCCCGCGGCCTGCCCGAGCTCCACGAAGCCCGGAAACGACGTGGCCACGTTGGCCACGTCGTCGATGAGCACCACATCCCGGGCGCACTGCGCGGCAACGGCGAAGGCCATCGCCACGCGGTGATCGCCATGGCTGTCGATGCGGCCGCCCTGCAGCCGGCCGCCGTGGATGCGGGCGCCGTCCGGGGCCTCGTCCACGCGGATGCCCAGGTTGCGCAGTCCCGCCGCCACCGTGGCGATGCGGTCCGATTCCTTGACGCGCAGCTCCGCGGCCCCGCGCACCCGGGTCACGCCCCGCGCGCAGGCGGCTGCAATGAACAGTGCGGGGAACTCGTCGATCATGTCGGCGACGTGTTCCACCGGCACCTCGATCCCCTGCAGCGGCGCATGCCGGACCACGAGGTCGGCGACCGGCTCGCCGCCCTGCTCCTGCGAGGTTTCCACCGTGAGGTCCGCACCCATCAGCCGCAGCACGTGCAGCAGCCCGGTGCGCCGCGGATTCATGCCGACGCGGCGCAGCCGCAGTTCCGAGCCCGGCACCAGCGTCGCGGCGACGATGAAGAACGCCGCGGAGGAGAAATCCGCCGGCACGTGCACATCGGTCGCACGCAGCCGATGACCGCCCGGCACGCTGGCGCGCCCGGGCGAGAAGGTGATCGGCCAGTCGAACGCCGCCAGCATGCGCTCGGTGTAGTCGCGCGTCGGCTGCGGCTCGATGACCGTGGTGGTGCCCTTGGCGAACAGCCCCGCCAGCAGCAACGCGGACTTCACCTGGGCACTGGCGATGTCGGCGGTGTATTCGATGCCCTGCAGCGGCCTGCCACCACGTACCTGCAGTGGCGGCACCCCGCCGTCGCCGGTGTCGATCCGTGCGCCCATCCGCGACAACGGCACGGTGACGCGGTGCATCGGCCGCTTCGACAACGAGGCATCACCGACCAGCAGACTGTCAAACGTCTGGCCCGCCAGCAGGCCGGCGAGCAGGCGCATCGCGGTGCCGGCGTTGCCGCAGTCGAGCGCGGCAGCGGACGGACACAGACCGTCGATGCCCACGCCATGCACGATGCGGCTGCCCGCCTGCGGGACTTCGATCGACACACCGAGCTGCCGGAAGATCCTTTCGGTGGCGCGGGCGTCCTCGCCTTCGAGGAAGCCATCGATGCGCGACGTTCCGTCGGCCAGCGATGCCAGCATGATCGCGCGGTGGGATACGGATTTGTCGCCGGGGATGTCCAGCGTGCCGCGCAGCGGCCGGCCGGGCCCTGCGGTCCAGGACGTCATCCCCGTGGCAGCGATGCCGTCGCGGGTCGACGCGGCCGCCGCACGTTCCTCCAGTGCGCTGTGCGCAGGCTTCCCGCTGCCCATGCCCTCAGCCACGCCGCTGCTGGAAGTCGCGCATGTAGGCGGCCAGCGCCTGCACGCCGGCGACCGGCATCGCGTTGTAGATCGATGCACGCATGCCACCCAGCACGCGGTGGCCACGCAGGCCGATCAACCCCGCCTCGCGCGCCCCGTCGAGGAAATCCCCGTCGAGTGCCGGATCGTGCAGGAAGAACGGCACGTTCATGCGCGACCGCACCGCCGGGTCGACCTCGTTGCGATAGAAGCCGCCGGATGCGTCGACCGCCTCATACATCAGGCGCGCCTTCTCGGCGCTGCGGCGTGCGAATTCCTCCACGCCGCCCTCGTCGAGCATCCAGCGCACGGTGAGCCCGAGCAGGTACCAGTTCCAGCTTGGCGGGGTATTGAGCATCGATTCCGCGGCGAGGTGCGCGCGGTAATCGAAGATCTCCGCACGCGGCTGGCCGGCGCGCGCCAGCAGTTCGCGATCGACCACCACCACGCCGATCCCGACCGGACCCAGGTTCTTCTGTGCACCGGCATAGATCAGCCCGTACCGGCGGACGTCGATCGGCTCGGAGGCGATCGACGAGCTGAAATCGGCGAACAGCGGAACCGGGCCGGTCTCGGGCACCTCGCGGAATTCGACGCCGTGGATGGTCTCGTTGGCGGTGATATGCACGTACGCCGCGTCAGCCGACAGTGCCCACTGCGAACGCGCGGGAATGCTGCGGAATCCATCGGCTTCGCTGCTGGCGGCGATGCGCAGGTCGACGTAGGGCGCGACCTGCCTGAGCGCCGTGCGGCCCCAGTGACCGGTGACCACGTAGTCGGCCGGCTGGCCCGGGGCGGCGAAATTGAGCGCGATCAGCGCCTGCTGGGTGGTGGCGCCGCCGCCCAGGAACAGCACCGCGTAGTCGTCTGGGATCCCGACCAGACTGCGCAGGTCGGCCTCGGCCCGACGCGCCACGTCGATGAATTCCTCGCCGCGATGGCTCAGCTCGACGATCGAGGCGCCGGCATCGCCGTACTCGAGCATCTCGTCGCGGGCCTGCTGCAGGACCGGCTCGGGGAGCGCGGCCGGGCCGGCGCTGAAGTTGTAGGCACGCGACATGGTGGCGGCATCCTTCGGTGGGGAGCCGGCCGGCTGTGCGCCTGCCGGTGGCCTAGTATGCCGCAGCGTTGCACGGGCAGGACGCGCGTTCGCGTGCATGCAACGACCACAGGTGCACACTGCGCGCGACCGGGTGCCCCGCCCGGCTGGAACCCCTGCCATGGCACGCGACCGACGCACGCTGCGCGACGCATTGCGCATCAGAGACTCCGAGGTGACCGACGAAGCGGTGTGGCGCCAGCGTCGCCGCCTGCTCGCCGCATTCGGTGCGCTTCCGGCGCTGGGGCTGTCGGCGTGTGCCGAGGCCGAAGCGCCGCCCGCGCCCGCCGGGCCACCGCCGTCACCGGCCTCGGTCGCGGCCGGCTTCTCCACCGACGAGGTGCTCACCCGCGAGACCGACGCCACCACCTACAACAACTTCTACGAGTTCGGCACCGGGAAGGCGGATCCGTCGCGCGCCGCACGCACGTTGCGCACCTCGCCGTGGCAGGTGGAGGTGGGCGGAGAATGCGCGCGTCCCGGCACGCTGGAGCTCAACGACCTGTTGCGCGGCATGTTGCCCGAGGAGCGCATCTACCGGCTGCGCTGCGTGGAAGGCTGGTCGATGGTGATCCCGTGGCTGGGGGTGCCGCTGGGCGACGTGCTGCGGCGCTTCGAGCCCACGTCGAAAGCGAAGTACGTGGCGTTCACTACGCTGGCCGACCGCGAGCAGATGCCCGGCATGCGCTACCGCTCGATCGACTGGCCCTACCGCGAGGGGCTGCGCATCGACGAGGCCATGCATCCGCTGGCACTGCTGGCCACGGGCATGTACGGCAAGCCGCTGCCGCAGCAGAACGGCGCGCCGCTGCGGCTGGTGGTGCCATGGAAGTACGGGTTCAAGAGCATCAAGTCGATCGTGGCGATCCGCTTCGTCGAACGCATGCCACCCACCGCGTGGAACGACCTGCAGCCACGCGAGTACGGCTTTTTCGCCAACGTCAATCCGGATGTCGACCATCCGCGCTGGAGCCAGGGCAGCGAACGCCGCATCAGCGGCACCGAGGGCAAGCTGTTCGCCAACCGCATCGCCACCCGACCGTTCAACGGCTATGCCGACCAGGTGGCGTCGATGTATGCAGGCATGGACCTGCGTCGCTGGTACTGACCGCGCGTGCAGGCATCCACGAACCGCCGGGCCACGCCGGGCTGGCTGATCGCCGCCAAGGCCGGCGTGCATGCCCTGACACTCGCCCCGGTGACGCTGCTGGCCTGGCGCGCCTGGCAGGTGCAGACCGGCGCGAACATCGACGCGCTGGGCCCCGACCCGGTGGCGATGATCGAACATACCCTCGGGCTGTGGGCCCTGCGGCTGCTGCTGGTGACCCTGGCGGTGACGCCGCTGCGGCAACTCACCGGGCAAGCGCAGCTGCTGCGCTTCCGGCGCATGCTCGGGCTGTATGCATTCTTCTATGCCAGCCTGCACTTCGCCGCGTGGCTGGTGCTGGACCTGCGCCTGGACTGGGCCGGCGTTGCGACCGAGATCGCCCGCAGGCCGTTCATCACCGTCGGCTTTCTCGCATGGCTGCTGCTGGTGCCGCTGGCGGTCACCTCCACGCGTGGCTGGATGCGCCGCCTTTCCGGCGCATGGCAGCGGCTGCACCGGCTGGTCTATCCCGTCGCCGGCCTTGCGGTGCTGCACTTCTGGTGGGTGGTGAAGTCCGACATCCGCGAGCCGCTGCTGTATGCCGTGCTGCTGGCGCTGCTGCTGGCCTGGCGGCTGTGGCGCCGGCTGCGCCCCGGGGCACGCGGTGCGCGGCGGTCCTCCGCAGACCGCGCGGGTCAGTCGGCGCCGTAGAGCAGCAGCAGGCTCAGCAGACCGGCGATCAGCAACGCGGTCAGCAGCAACCATGGCAACGGCCACGGGCGCCGCCGCGGCAGGGCATCCTCGTCCAGAGGCAGCTCCACCTCCGGCAACGCCTGCTCGCGCGAGCCGCCGCCCAGCGGCGCCTCGACGACGAACCGGTGGTATGCATCGAAGACCACCTGGTCGCCCGGCTGCAGCAGCGCGTCGCGCACGCTCTCACCATTGACGATGCTGCCGTCCGCGGAGCCGAGGTCGCGCAACAGCACTTCCCCGCCGACCAGTTCCACGCGGGCGTGGCGCTCGGCGAAGGCCGGGTCGTCGATATGGATGTCGGCCTCGGCGTGGCTGCCGACCAGCCGCGGGCGATCGAGCGTGAAGCTGCGCCCGTGATGGCGGCCGCCGATCGCACGCAGCACGATGTGCAGCCCGGCCGCGGCGTCCGCCGGCGTGGCCAGTTCGCCCACGCCGGGCCTGCGCACGGGCGCGCCGCCCAGCAGGCGCAGCTCGGCGCCTTCGATATGCAGGGTGTCGCCACGCCGCAGCATCGCCAGCCGCTGCACCGGGCGCCCGTTGACGTGCACACCGCGCCGGCCTTCGCCGACGGTGAGCCAGACGCCACGCCGGTCGACGCACAGCATCGCGATGGGGTCGCCGTCGATGCGGCCGATGCCACCGCCGGGAAGCTGGCCGATGCGATGCATGCCGACATCGAGCGGCAGGTCGGGCTGATCGCCGGCGATGAAGCGGAGTCTGAGGATTTCCATGCGCGGCGAATCTAGCACGCGCATGGCTGGAGTCCGCCCCCCGCCTGCACCCAGAATGGCCGTCCCTCCCGGCACCAGGTGCACCATGTCCGATATCGATATCCGCCATCCCCATGCGCTGCCACTGCCGCAGGCACGCGCCGCGGTCGAGGAGATCTCGGCGAAGCTGGCGCAGAAGTTCGACGTGCGCTGTGCGTGGAACGGCGACGTACTGAATTTCCAGCGCTCGGGCGTCGACGGTGCGATCGCGCTGGCCGGCGACGAGGTGCGGGTCACAGCGAAGCTCGGCTTCCTGCTGTCGGCAATGCGCGGCCCGATCGAAGCCGAGATCCGCCGGGTGCTGGAAAAGGAATTCAGCGCCTGAGGCACCCGGGCGGGGATCCCCCCCGCCCTCCGGCCCATGCCGTCACCGGACCTGCCGGCATACGGGCATCGACGACGCCTCTAGACGCCGCGCTAATGCCGGGTACGACACGATCGGCTGGTCACACGACGCTGGAGACCAGCATGGCGACGTACAAGAAAGCCGACGACACCCGCACCGCGACCCCGCCGCCACCGCCGCCCGAAACCTCGTTCCAGCGCGCCCTCGGCGAATCGGCGCAGCAGATCTGGCTCGCCGGACTCGGCGCGCTCGGGCGCGCGCAGGAGGAAGGCGGCCGGTTGTTCGAAACCCTGGTACGCGAGGGCCGTGAGGTCGACCGCAGTGCCCGCGGTGATTCCGGTCCACATGCCGATGATGTGCGCGATGGTCTCGGGTCCACCATCGATGACGCCCGGGAACAGGTCACCGCCGGCTGGGAGCGCCTCGAACGCCTGTTCGACGGCGGTCTGCAGCGCACCCTCACCCGCATGGGCGTTCCGACCCGTCGCGATGTCACCGAGCTCAATGCGCGCATCGAGGCGTTGACGGCCGAGTTGCGCGCGCGCGATGCGGCGGCGCGCCGCGAGAAGGCACGCCGCGCCAGTGCCGACGACACCGCCGCCACGCCACGTGCACCAGGCGCCCGCCGCGGCCGCCCAAAGGCGACCCCCGCCGGTACCGCGACCTCTGCGGTCGCGCCGGGCGCCGCCACGTCGTCGCTGTCGACCGCGGCAGCGGAACCTACCGCCACCGGCAGCACGGCAGGCCCCGCCGGCGCATCCGCCACCCCGCTGCCGTCGACCTCCAAGGGTCCGGTCACCGGCGCCTGACGACGAAGACGTCACGCTCGACTAGGTGCCGCCGCAGGCGGCGCCTTTAACCCCCAGCGCGAATCCGTCTATCCTGCCGACCGCCGGCCGCAGGGGACCGGCCTCGAAAAGGGGTTGTCGTGAGTGCAGTACTGCAGTGGGTCGTCACACTGGCGGTGATGGCGGCGGTGGGGATCCTGGGAACCGTCTATGTGCGCGGCGTGCTGATGCGCCGCGACGAGACCGCCGCGGGCATCCGTGCGCTTGCGGCGATGTCCTGGCGGGAATTCCTGCACCTGGTGCTGGAGGCCATGGCCCGTCGCGGATTCACCCGCGTTCTGGACAGGGAGGTCGCTTCGGGCGACAGCGAGTACACCCTGGGCCGCGGTCAGGAACGCTGGCTACTGGCGTGCAAGCACGGCAGCGCCTACGTGATCGGCAAACTGACGGTCAACGAGCTGGTCAGCGACGTGCACATGGCCAATGCGACCGGTGGACTGCTGGTCACCCAGGGGCGGATCGACGACAACGCGCGCGCGGCTTCTGCCAACCAGCGCATCGAACTGCTTGATGGCGCCACCCTGTGGCCGGAAGTGCGCGAGCTGGTCAAGCCTGCCCAGCTGGAGGCGATCTGCGCAGGCGCCGCCCAGCGCGCCCGCCAGCGCACGCTGATGGTCTGGTTGGCGGCGCTGCTGGCCGGCATCGCGACGTTCATGGTGGTGCCCACCCTGCTCCCGCCGCGCACGGAAGCGTCCGCGGCGCCGACGGTGTCGGTGCCTGCATCGGGTCCGCCCACTGCACCATCCGGCGATACCCTCGAGGCCGAAGCGACGGATCTGTCGCCGGAGCAGCAACGCCAGGCCGCCATCACCGCGATCGCGACGCTGCCGATGGTCGACCGCGCCCTCTGGACCACCCAGTCCACGCTGGAGGTCCATCTGCTCGATACCGACGCCGACCAGGCGTTCGAGGCGCTATGCCCGCTGATCGTCCGTCACTCGGCGATCTCCTCGTCCCGGATCCAGCTGACGCCTCCCCCGGGCAGCGCCGCGCAGGTGCGGTTCCGGCAGTGCCGGAGCTACTGACGACCGGCTACGGCATCGCCCAGGCGGTGTCACGGCCTGGTCATCCTGCTGCCATGGTCCGATCATCAGCCCGCGATTGAATGTGCCGCGAGCGGAATCGACCCGCCGCACCAGAGCACGTCGTGTCCATGAAGCACTACGCCCGGTTCGCGTCGGCTGCGTTTCGCCTGTCAGACCTGCCCGCACGCCCGGCACCACGTGGCGGGCGTTGGACGTCCGTTGCGCCAGCAGGCAGGCAATCGACAGCGTTCTTCTCTCTCCCCTCCCTTGGCGGGCCTCCGGGCCCGTTTTTTTTTGGTTCTTCGCGGATCAGCGGGGAGCCTTCAAGGACCGCCCTTACCCTTGAGGCCTGATTTTCAGGGCTCAGGGGTGAGGTCATGCTGGACCGCAAGACGATTGAGAAGCTTGGGGGC
>NWQL01000002.1:554753-673605 GCA_002798175.1 Lysobacteraceae bacterium NML91-0213
TCGAAGGCATCAACAACACCATCAAGGTCATCAAGCGCCGGGCCTACGGCTACCGCGATCAGGAGTACTTCTTCCTGAAGATCCGCGCAGCCTTCCCCGGTAATACGCGATGAACCTTTTTTTTGCGCCAGGGGCGGTAGATGGTCCGGCGCACCGGCCATGGCCGGTGCGCCGGAGCCGCATGGTCGGCGGTCCGCGCCCGGCAATGTAATCAAGCTGAAACAAAAACATCATTTTATATGCGCATCCGCCGGTCAGCCGGCCTTCCATGAATCCGGAGTGCTCATGAACCTCTCCCGAGCCGGTCTGGCGACCCTGGCCCTGTCGATCACCATCGGCCTGGCTGCCTGCCAGCCTTCCGACAACGCCGGGAACGCAACCGGTGCACCCTCCGCGGACGGCACCGCCACCCGGGGCAGCGGTAATCGCGTGGTGGCCGAGATTTCCGGCGCCGGCGCTTCCTTCATCTTCCCGCTGGTGTCCAAGTGGTCGGCGGACTACAACGCCGCTACCGGCCACCGCGTCAATTACCAGTCGATCGGATCGGGTGGTGGTATCGCCCAGATCAAGGCCGGCACGGTCGACTTCGGTTCCTCGGACCGTCCGCTCGACAGCAATGAGCTTTCGCAGGCGGGCCTGGGCCAGTTTCCGTCCGCGATCGGCGGCGTGGTCCCCGTGGTGAACATCGAAGGCCTCGCACCCGGCCAGTTGCGCCTGGACGGCCCGACCCTTGCGCGCATTTTCCTGGGCGAGATCACCACGTGGAACGATCCGGCGATCGTGGCGCTCAACGGGGGCACCTCGCTGCCCAGCGGCAAGATCAGCATCGTCCACCGCTCCGACGGCTCCGGCACCACGTTCAACTTCACCAACTACCTGTCCAAGGTCAGCCCGGAATGGAAGTCCAGGGTCGGCGAAGGCACTACGGTCCAGTGGTCGACCGGCGTGGGCGGCAAGGGCAATGAAGGCGTGGCCTCGTACGTGCAGCAGATCCGCGGCTCGATCGGCTACGTGGAACTGGCCTACGCGCTGCAGAACAGCATGCCCTACGCCTCGCTGCGCAATGCCGCCGGCAACTGGGTGGAACCCAGTGAAGCAAGCTTCGCCGCGGCCGCCGAGACCGCGGACTGGGCGAACGCGCAGGACTTCAACCTGGTGATCACCGACGCCCCGGGCGCCGAGGCCTGGCCGATCACCGCCACCAACTTCATGCTGATGCACAAGCAGCCGCGCGATGCGGAGCGCGCGCGCGCGACGCTCGAGTTCTTCCAGTGGGCGTTCGCCAACGGCAAGACCCAGGCCGCCGAGCTCCACTACGTGCCGTTGCCCGAGCCGCTTGTGCAGCAGGTGCAGGCGTACTGGCAGAGCGAGTTCGGCTTCCAGCCGCAGCAGTAAGGACCGGCCGACAGCCTGCGCATGAACGCGATTTCCATCCCCGAGTCGCGGCCGGCCCCCACCGGTCGCGACATCCGCGATGCACGTGCGGACCGCCTGTTCCGCTGGGTACTCACCGGCACCGTGGTGTTCGTGCTGGTGGCGCTGGCCAGTGCCGCGCTTTCGATGCTGTGGGGCGGGCGTGACGTACTGGCCAGCCAGGGGCTGAGCTTTTTCTACTCGGCCGACTGGAACCCCGTCGAGAACAGGTACGGCGCCCTCGTGCCGATCTACGGCACGATCGTCACCGCGATGATCGCCATGTTGATCGGCGTGCCGGTGAGTTTCGGGATCGCGTTCTTCCTCACCGAGGTGGCGCCGCGCTGGATGCGTGGCCCGGTCGGCACCGCGATCGAACTGCTCGCCGGCATTCCCTCGATCATCTACGGCATGTGGGGTCTGTTCGTGCTGGTGCCGGTGATGACCGAGTACGTCACTCCCTGGCTCAACGACCACCTCGGCACCGTGCCCGGCATCGGCGTGCTGTTCCGGGGCCCGCCGCTGGGCATCGGCATGCTCACCGCCGGCTTCGTCCTGGCAATCATGATCATCCCGTTCATCTCGTCGGTGATGCGCGAGGTGTTCCTGACGGTCCCCACGCGGCTCAAGGAATCCGCCTATGCGCTCGGTGCGACGAAGTGGGAAGTCAGCTGGGACATCGTGCTGCCCTACACCCGGTCCGCGGTGATCGGCGGCGTGTTCCTCGGCCTGGGTCGTGCGCTGGGCGAGACGATGGCGGTGGCGTTCGTCATCGGCAATTCGGTCCGCCTGACGCCGTCCCTCCTCGAGCCGGGCACCACGATCGCGGCGCTGATCGCCAATGACTTCGGCGAGGCTACGGAGACCTACCGCTCGGCGCTGCTGCTGCTCGGCTTCGTGCTGTTCCTGGTGACGTTCGTGGTGCTCGCGATCGCCCGGTTCATGCTCATGCAACTGTCGCGCCGGGAGGGCACATGATGGCCGCGAACGGGAGCCACGTCGCGCGCGGATCCGATGCGCTCTACCTGCGCCGGCGCATCCGCAACGTCATCGCCATCGTGCTGTCCGTGCTCACCGCATGCTTCGGCCTGTTCTTCCTCGGCTGGATCCTCTGGACGCTGGTGGCCAAGGCGGCCGGCGGCATCAACATCGAGCTCTTCACGCAGATGACGCCGCCGCCGATGGTCGAAGGCGGCCTGCTCAACGCGTTCTTCGGAAGTGCGGTGATGTGCGCCCTGGCGATCGGCATCGGCACGCCGCTGGGCGTGGCCGCGGGAACGTGGCTCGCCGAGTACGGCGGCGCACGCAAGATCGGCATCGTGGTGCGTTTCGTCAACGACATCCTGCTGTCGGCACCGTCGATCGTGCTCGGACTGTTCGTCTACACCCTGTTCGTGATGCAGACCGGGGGCCGCTTCTCGGGACTCGCCGGCGCGATCGCCCTGGCCTTCATCGTATTGCCGGTGGTGGTACGCACCACCGACGAAATGCTGCGCCTGGTCCCGACGCAGATGCGCGAGGCCGCACTGTCGTTGGGCATTCCGCAGTGGAAGGTCATCGTGCAGGTGCTGTACCGGAGCGCGATGGCAGGTATCGTGACCGGCGTGCTGCTGGCCCTGGCCCGCATTTCGGGCGAAACCGCGCCACTGCTGTTCACCGCCTTCGGCAACCAGTACTGGAACAGCGACATCATGCGTCCGATGGCGAGCGTTCCGGTGGTGATGTACCAGTACGCCGGCAGCCCGTATGAATCCTGGCAGCAGCTTGCGTGGGCCGGCGCACTGGTGCTGACCGCGTTCGTGCTGGTTGTCAGCCTGCTCGCACGCGTGCTGCTGCTGCGCAACCGCATCACCAACGACTGACCCGCCATGACCTTCCTCGCGACGGACCTGTCCATGAACGAATCCACCGCCCACGCGCCGCAGCGGATCCAGCTCGCGACGCCCGAACGCGCGACGCAGGCCGATGCTCCGGTGAAGATCGCCGCACGCAACCTGGACTTCCATTACGGCAAGTTCCACGCGCTCAAGGGCATCAACATCGAGATTCCGGAGAAGCGGGTCACGGCGATGATCGGGCCGTCGGGCTGCGGCAAATCCACCCTGCTTCGCGTCTTCAACCGAATCTACGCCCTCTATCCCGGCATGCAGGCCAGCGGCGAGGTGCTGCTGGACGGCGAGAACGTGCTCGCGCCGAAGTATCCGCTCAACCGCCTGCGCAGCAAGGTCGGCATGGTGTTCCAGAAGCCGGTGCCGTTCCCGATGACGATCTACGAGAACATCGCCTACGCGATCCGCCACCACGAGAAGCTGTCCAGGGCGCAGATGCACGAGCGCGTCGAACTCGCCCTGCGGCAGGCGGCGCTGTGGGACGAGGTGAAGGACAAGCTCGGCCAGAACGCGCTCGGCCTGTCCGGTGGCCAGCAGCAGCGCCTGTGCATCGCACGCGCCGTGGCGCTGCGGCCCGACGTGCTGCTCCTCGACGAGCCGACGTCCGCGCTGGACCCGATCTCCACCAGCCGCATCGAGCAACTGGTGGAGGAGCTCAAGCGCGACTACACGATCGTCATCGTCACCCACAACATGCAACAGGCCGCGCGCGTCTCGGACTTCACCGCCTTCATGTACCTCGGGGACATGATCGAGCACGACACCACGCAGGCGATCTTCTCCAACCCCTCGAAGCAGCAGACCGAGGACTACATCACCGGCCGGTTCGGCTGACGTTGCCATTCGTGCCCGCACGCTTCGCAGCCGCCCGGACCACCCCTCTCGGGAACCTCCCATGACCACGCAGCCCCACAACCATATCGTCAAGAGCTACGACGACGAACGCCAGCGCCTGCTGGCGGAGATCCTGCGGATGGGCGAAATGGCTGCGTCGCAGCTGGAAGCGGCACTCGACGTGATCGAGCGTCGTGACGACAGCGCCGCGGCGCGCGTCGTCGCCAACGACGAGGCGATCGATGCGCTGGAAAAGGAGATCAGCCATGACGTCATGCGCCTGGCGCTGCGCGGCCCGCTGGCGCGCGACCTGCGCGAGATCCTCGCGGCCCTGCGGGTGTCGTCGGACATCGAGCGGATCGGCGACTACGCGGCCAATGCCGCCAAGCGGTCGGTGGCACTCAACCAGTCACCGCCGCTGCCGCTGACCCGCGGCCTCAACGGGCTGGCCGAGCTTGCCGTGCGCCAGCTGCGCGAGGTGCTGGTGGCCTATCGCGACCTGGACGCCGACGCCGCGCAGCGGGTGCGGGAATCCGACGCCGAACTGGACGCGCGCTACACCGGTCTGTTCCGCGAGCTGCTGACCTACATGATGGAAGACGCACGCTCGATCACACCGTGCACGCACCTGCTGTTCATCGCCAAGAACCTCGAGCGCATTGGCGACCACGCCACCAACATCGCCGAGAACGTGTGGTTCCTGGTGCATGGCGACGACAGCCTGCCGCCGCGCGAGAAGCGCGATACGACCAACACCGTGGGTTGAGGCGAGAAGTTCGTCCTGGAGCGAGCGGGTACGCGGCCCTGGACGCGCGTCCATCCCGCCGCGTCACGACGTGAGGGATGCCGCTTCCCTCTCCTTCCGCACAAGCCACTTGCGCGCCATCCGCCGGAGTGAGGGGTCGGCCGCGTTGTCTGTCGCAACGCGATCGATCGGTCGCCATGCAAGCGCATGCGACTCCTCGCTGACCACGAAGTTCTCATCGGTACCCGCCCGCACGACGTAACGCACGTCGTGGTGCCAGTGCCCGGGCACGTCGGTGCGCGCCGGGATCCAGTGCCGGTCGAGGTCGAAGATGGCCGGCTCCACCGTCAACCCGCTCAGCCCGGTTTCCTCGCAGGCTTCGCGCAGCGCCGAGGCCGCAAGGTCGCGATCGCCGTCGGCATGCCCGCCCGGCTGCAGCCAGCGGTCGAGCTTGCGGTGGTGGGTGAGCAGGGTGCGCGTGCCATCCATGCTGACCAGCCACGCCGACGCCGTGAAGTGGCCGGCGAGGCGTTCGCGCACGAAGGGATCGTCGACGTCGTCGACCAGTGCGATGAATGCGCCGGCCACATCGGCTTCTTCCGGCCAGCGGCGCGCGTAATCGGCGAAGGCCGCGAGCAGCGTCCGCGACGGTGTGTCGACAGGCATGACCAATGGCATACGGAGTGGCGGAAAGCGCACGATTATCCATGGCTTCACGCGCTTGTGATCCCGTTGCAGCTTTGGCAAGGTACGGCGGTTGCGTTCCCGGGGGGAGCGCGCACCGCAGGCGTCGGCTGCCGACGTCCCGCTCGCATTCAACGCTGGGGAACAACATGCTCAGAGACCTCTTCAGGGTCAAACCGGTCGAAGCCGCACCGCGGGTGGACGCGGGTGAACCAGTCGAAGGGAGTCTCCAGGGCGAAGCCCAACTCAAGCGCACCCTCACCGCGAAGCACCTGGTGCTGCTCGGGCTCGGCGCGGTCATTGGCGCCGGCATCTTCGTGCTGACCGGCCAGGCCGCGGCCAACCACGCCGGCCCGGCGATCATGCTGAGCTTCGTCATCGCCGGCATCGCCTGCGCCCTGGCCGGCCTGTGCTATGCCGAGTTTGCGGCGCTGCTGCCGGTCTCGGGCAGTGCGTATTCGTATTCCTATGCCACGCTGGGCGAATTCGTCGCCTGGTTCATCGGCTGGTGCCTGGTGCTCGAATACCTGTTCGCCTCCTCCACGGTGGCGGTCGGCTGGTCCGGGTATCTCGTGAGCTTCCTCACGTCGACGCTGGGGATACCCTTCCCCGCTGAACTCGCCGGCGCCCCGATCGCCTGGGAGAACGGCGGCTTCGTCCGCACCGCCAACATGTTCAACCTGCCGGCGGTGGTGATCGTCGCCGCGGTGAGCGGGCTGTGCTACGTGGGCATCACCCAGTCGGCGTTCGCCAACGCCATCGTCGTGGCGATCAAGGTCACCGTCATCGCCGCCTTCCTGGGGGTGGGCATCTTCTACGTCGACCCCGCCAACTGGACGCCCTTCATTCCCGAGAACACCGGCCCCGGCCAGTTCGGCATGGAAGGCGTGTTCCGCGCCGCGACCGTGGTGTTCTTCGCCTACATCGGCTTCGACGCGGTCTCCACCGCGGCCGGTGAAGCGAAGAATCCGCAGCGCGACATGCCGATCGGCATCCTGGGTTCGCTGGCGCTGTGCACACTGATCTACATCGCCGTGTGCGCGGTGCTGACCGGCATGATGCCCTACAACCTCCTCAACACCGCCAAACCGGTGGCGACGGCGCTGGAGCCCTACGCGGAACTCGCCTGGCTGAAGACCGCTGTCGAGATCGGCGCGATCGCCGGCCTGTCGTCGGTGATCCTGGTGATGCTGATGGCGCAGCCGCGCATCTTCTACACGATGTCGCGCGACGGCCTGCTGCCGAAGATCTTCGGCAAGGTGCACCCGAAGCACCACACGCCCTACGTCGGTACGATCATCGTCGGCATCGCGGCCTGCCTGCTGGCCGGCCTGATGCCGCTGAGCGTACTGGGCGAGCTGGTCTCGATGGGCACCCTGGTCGCGTTCGCCACCGTGTGCCTGGGCGTGCTGGTGCTGCGCCGCACCCGTCCGGAGCTGCACCGTCCGTTCCGCGTGCCCGCGGCGACGATCATCTGCCCGCTCGGCTTCCTCGCCTGCATGTTCCTGTTCTCCCAGTCGTTCCTGGAGCACTGGAAGCTGTTCACCGCGTGGACCTTCGTCGGCATGCTGATCTACTTCTTCTACGGCCGCCGCAACAGCAAGCTCAACACCCGTTGATGCACGACCGCCCCGGCCCGCCGCGTGCGGGCCGGGGCGTGTTTCCCGCACCTGCAGGGTGCCCTTCCAGCTGGATGCGCGGATGTCCACCGTCTCCACGGCCAAGAAGATCGGCCCAGTGCTTGCGACCTTCATGGTCGCCAACAACATGATCGGCTCGGGGTTCTTCCTGCTGCCGGCCACGCTGGCCCGTTCCGGCGCGATCACCGCGCTGAGCTGGCTGCTGGCGACCTGCCTGGCGGTGGTGCTGGGCGCGGCCTTCGCCCGCCTGGCGCGGCAGCACCCGGAAATGAACTCGCCCGACGACTACGTGCGCCCGGTGCTCGGGCGTGACTTCGGCTTCCTCACCAGCACCCTGTACTGGGTGTCGTCGTGGATCGGCAACAACGCCATCGCGGTGGCGGCGTTCGGATACCTGATCCTGCTGCTGCCGATCGAGGATGGCTACGGCGTGCGCCTGGCCGGACAGCTGCTGCTGATCTGGCTGATGTTCGCGCTCAACATGATGGGTCCGCGGCCGATTGCCCGCTTCCAGTCGTTCTGCGTGGTGTTCGGGCTGCTGCCGGTGGCCGCCGTGCTGATCGCCGGCTGGGCAAGCTTCGACCAGGGCATCTACCGCGCGGCCTGGAATGTCTCCGGCGAATCGGATGCGGCGGTGGTGTTCGGCTCGCTGGCGCCGATCTTCTGGGCCTTCATCGGCCTGGAGACAGGCGCGATGGTGGCCGGCGTGGTGGACGACCCCGACCGCAACGTGCCGCGCGCCACCATCGGCGGCGTGCTGATCGCGGGCACCGTATACCTGGTGTCGTCGGTGCTGATGATGGGGATCGTTCCGGCCGACGTGCTGGCCGACTCCAGCGCGCCGTTCGCACTGGTCGCCGGCGAGATGTTCGGCGCCTGGGCAATCCCGGTGATCGCCGCCGCGGCCGCGATCAAGGCCACCGGCACCCTCGGCGGCTGGATGCTGGTGTCCGGCGAGACCGGCGCGCGCGCCGCGCAACGCGGCTACCTGCCGTCCATCTTCGGCCGCCTGCGCGCGAACGGTTCGGCGGGCTGGGGACTGTTCATCGTGGCGCTGTCGATGAGCGCGATCGCGGTGGTGACGATGGCGTCCACCGTCGGTGCGCAGTTCGAGGTCATCATCGAGATGGTGGTGATGCTGGTGGTGATGGCCTATGCCACCGCCGGCGTCGCCCTGTTGCTGGGCACCCGCGAACGGCCCTCGGGGCGTCGCGAACGCCTGCTCGGCATGGGGGCGCTGGTGGCCTGCGGCCTGCTGGTGTGGTCGACCCCGGTTGACACGCTGATCGGCTCGCTGGTGATCGCGCTGCTGGCCTGGGCCGCCTATCGGGGCTTCGCACGGCGGGGTGCGGAGACCGCCTGAGGCGGCTCCAACCCGGCACCCGGTGCGACGCCAACGCGGTAGCAGCGCCCGAAGCTACCGCCCGGCCGGGCCGCGCCCGGGGCGCAACGCAGGCGTCATACGCGTTCGACCGTGACCTCGTCCGGCAACACCGGGCCTGCATCCACCCGCTCGCCCCTGGAGACGATTGCCGCCAGCGCCAGGTCGCCGGTCACGTTGAGCGTGGTCCGGCACATGTCGAGGAAGTGGTTGACGCCCAGGATCAGGCCGATGCCGATCGGATTGACGCCGACCATGGCGCAGATCAGCGCGATCACCGGCAGCGACCCCGAAGGCACGCCGGCGGTGCCAATGCCGCCGAGGATGCACACCAGCATCACCATGAACTGCTGGCCCAGCGTGAGGTCGACGCCGAAGAACTGCGCCAGGAACAGCACCGTCACGCCCTCGAACAGCGCGGTGCCGTTCTGGTTGGCGGTCGCGCCCACGGTGAGCACGAAACGCGACACCCGCGGCGGCAGCTGCAGCTTGTCCTCGGCGACCCGCAACGCAGTCGGCAGCGTCGCGTTGCTGGAGGCGGTGGAGAACGCCATCAGCATCGCTTCCTGGATGTTGCGGAAGAACGCCAGCGGCGAATGGCCGGCGAGCTTCAGCGCGATCGAATAGCTGACGAACATGTGCACGGAGAGCGCACCGACCACCACGCCCACGAACGCACCCAGGCGGATCAGCAGCTCGAAGCCGAAGATCGCGGCCAGGTTGAACATGAAGCAGAACACCGCGTACGGCGCCAGGCGGATGACCAGGCCGATCAGCGTCATCGACACCTCGAACACCGCGTCGATCACCCGCCGCAATGGCAGCGTCTTCTCCGCGTCGGTGAGCACGATGCCGATGCCGAACATCACCGCGAAGAACATCAGCGCAAGGATCGAGGCATTGCTGGACGCGGCGTCGATCACGTTGCTCGGCACGATCGACAGCAGCATGTCCATGCCGCGCGGCGTCTCGTCCACGCTGGAGACGATCTGCTGCGTGCGTTCGGTGTTCTCCGCGATCAGCGAACTGGCCAGCACCGGGTCCACGCCCGCGCCCGGCCGCAGCCAGTTCGTGGCCACCAGGCCGATCACCACCGCGATCGTCGACAGCGCCACCGTGTAGGCCAGCGTCTTCCAGCCGATCCTGCCGAGCGAGCGCACGTCGCCCATCTCGGCGATGCCGGCCACCAGCGCCGAGAACAGCAACGGCACGATCAGCATGAAGATCAGGTTGAGGAAGATGGTGGAGAACGGCGTGGTCACGTAGCGCGTGACCGCCTGCACCCACTCCGCGTCGGCACTGGTGAGATAGGCGGCAAGCCCGGCCACCAGGCCGGCGATGAAACCGATGAGCATCTTCCAGTGCAACGGAAGCCTGCGACGTGGTGCTGCTGAGGACGACATGGCCAACTCCCCCGGGACGCGGCAGCTTAGGCAGGCGGGAGCACGCACGCCAGTCCCCTGCATGCGGCGGTATAGTGGCGTCTGTTCGAGGAAGTCCTGCCATGAGCGCCGTTCCATACGACACCAAGCAGCTGGCCGATGCCGCCGGCGCGATCATCGTCAACGTCCGTGAGCTTGCCGCGCTGGGCTGGACGCCCGCCACCAGCAGCAATTTCTCCCAGCGCCTGGATGCCGCGCATGCCGCGATCACCGTGTCCGGGCGCGACAAGGGTCGTCTCACCGAGGCCGACATCATGGTCGTCGACCTCGATGGCCAGGCCGTGGGCAGCGACCACCGCCCCTCGGCGGAGACCCTGCTGCATACCCAGCTGTACCGGCGCGACCCCGGGGTCGGCTGCGTGCTGCACACCCATTCGCACAACCAGACCGTCGCCTCGCGGCTGTTCGCCGGCGAAGGCCGCGTGCACCTGGAGGGCTACGAGCTGCTGAAGGCTTTCCGTGGCAACGCCACCCACGAGACCGCGATCGACCTGCCGGTGCTGCCTAACAGCCAGCACATGCCCACGCTGGCCGCGCAGGTCGACGCCCTGCTCGACCATGGGCCGATGTGGGGCTATCTGATCGACGGCCACGGCCTGTACGCCTGGGGCCGCGACATGGCCGAGGCACGCCGGCACCTGGAGGCGTTCGAGTTCCTGATCGGTTGCGAGCTCGACCTGCGTCGCCTGGGCGTGCGCGGCTGACACCGCCGTTGCGCCGCGGGCGGCCTTGTGTTCCGCCGGCCGCACCCCCATGCCGGACTGCGTTGCTAACCTGAGCAGCCCTCCCCGCACGCCTGGAGCCCCCATGAGCCGACTGCGCATCTTCGCCGACAATGCCCCCGATGTTCCGCTGCTGACCAGCCATGACGGCGACGAGATCGCCCGCGAGCTCGCCCGCATCGGCGTGACCTTCGAGCGCTGGCAGGCCAGCCAGCCGGTAGCGCCGGGCGCGTCGCAGGAGGAAGTGATCGCCGCCTACCGCGACGACATCGACCGCCTGGTCGCCGAGCGCGGCTTCAACAGCGTCGACGTGATCAGCATCGCGCCCGACAACCCGAAGCGCGAGGAAATGCGGGCGAAGTTCCTCGACGAGCACTTCCACAAGGAGGACGAGGTGCGGTTCTTCGTCGCCGGCTCGGGCCTGTTCACGCTGCATGTCGACGACCGCGTCTACGAGATCGAGTGCGTCAAGGACGACCTGATCGCGGTGCCCGACGGCACCACGCACTGGTTCGACATGGGCCCGGAACCGAACTTCGTGGCGATCCGTTTCTTCCAGCAGCCCGATGGCTGGATCGGCCACTTCACCGGCACCGACATCGCGCGGAAGTTCCCGCGCTACGGGCAGAACTGAGTCCTCCATGGCCACGCTCCCGCAGACCATCCTCACCGACATCGAGGGCACCACCAGCAGCATTTCCTTCGTCAAGGAGGTGCTGTTTCCGTATGCGCGCGAGCGCCTTGCGGACTTCATCGCCGCCAACGCCGATGACCGCGAAGTGCGCCGCTGGGTCGATGCCGTCGCCGGCGAGGCCGGCGTGTCCACCGATGCCGAGGTGGTGGCGATCCTGCAGGACTGGATCGACGCCGACCGCAAGCACACCGCGCTCAAGGCGCTGCAGGGCATGCTGTGGGCGGAGGGCTACCGCGCCGGCGATTTCACCGCCCACGTCTATCCCGACGCCGCGCAGGCGCTGCGTGCGTGGCACGCGGACGGCCGCCGGATCGCGGTCTACTCCTCGGGCTCGGTCCCGGCGCAGAAACTCTTCTTCGGCCACAGCGACGCCGGCGATCTCGCCAGCCTGGTCTCGGCCTGGTTCGACACCGAGACCGGTGGCAAGCGCGAGGCCATCAGCTATGCGCGCATCGCCGAGGCGCTGCAGGTGCCGGCGGCCGGGATCGTGTTCCTGTCCGACGTGGTGGAAGAACTCGACGCCGCGCGCGACGCCGGCCTGCAGACGGTCCTGCTCGACCGTCGCCAGGACTATCCGCAGCCGCGGACCGGCGAGGCCACCAACGGCCATCGGCGCGTCGAGCGCTTCGACGAGCTCGCCGCCGCGTGAACACGCCGTCCGCGCCGACCGCGCGGCGGCTGTCCGCCCTGCTGCTGGCGACGTTGCTGGCGCTGCCGGCCTGCGCGCGACCCGCCGACGAAGGCTGGGAGGCGCGCGACCGCCGCCTGATCGACGCCGCGCTCGCGGCGATGCCGCCGCAACGGCCGGGCGTGGCCGACCTCTACGTGCTGGGCATTGCCGGCGACGGGCAGGAAGACGTCTTCCGCAACGAGATCCTGCATCTCGAGCGGGTCGCCGCCACCCGCCTCGACAATGGCGGTCGCACGCTGTCGCTGGTGAACCATCCCGACAGTTTCGAGCGCACGCCGCGGCCGCTGGCCACCGGCGCCAGCATCCGCCACGCGCTGGCCGGCCTCGGCCGGGCGATGGATCCGGCGGAGGACATCCTGCTGCTGTTCCTGACCACCCACGGCAGCGAGGACCATGCGCTCGCCGCGATCCTGCCGCCGATGGTGGATGAGGACATCGCGGCGCCGGACCTGCGTGCCGCGCTCGACGACGCCGGCATCCGCCATCGCGTGCTGGTGATCTCGGCCTGCTACTCCGGCGGTCTGATCCCCGACCTGCAGGGACCGGACACGCTGCTGATCACCGCGGCCAGTGCGGAGCGACCGTCGTTCGGCTGCGGCGCGGATTCGGCGTTGACCTATTTCGGCGGCGCCTGGCTGGTCGATGGCCTCAACGCCGATACCGGCTTCATCGGCGGCTACGACGTCGCGACCCGGGCGATCGCCGAGCGCGAGCGCCAGGCCGGCTTCCCTCCGTCGCTGCCGCAGATCTCCGTCGGGTCGCGGATCGTGCGCCGCCTGCAGGCCTGGCAGGCGACGCTGCAGCCCGCACCGCCGGTGCCGTTCGTCGCACCCGCGGACGCGGCGTCGACACCGGACGTTCCGACGCCCTGAGCGCGCGCCCGGATCGGGGTCGCGGCCGGGCGGCGGCAGGCCTCAGGGCCACGCCTCCAGCCGGTACGACGTGCTCGCGCGCTGCTCGCCATGCCAACGGTCGAAGGCACGCACCTCGATGCGGTGTTTGCCGATGTCGAGGTCGGTCGGCAGCGCGCCACGCCACAGGTGCGTGGAGGGCACGGCTTCCGGCGAGCGGTCGCGCCCGCGCAGGACATCGGCGAGGTCGTCCCGTGCGTTCTCGAGCGTCATCCGCGGGTCCGGGGCTTCGACGCGCCGCATCGGCTGCCATGCGCCGTCGCCGACACGGAACTCGACGCGCGTGTCGGGCAGGCCCATGAACACGTTCGCGTACACGCCCCAGGCCGGATAGGCACCACGCCGCAGTCGCTTCGGCGCATGCAGCGCCATCGCCGCGGTGACGTCTCCCGCCGCCCCCACGCGCGCCGGGTGCCAGCCCAGCGCGTATTCGCCGCCGGCGCGCACGCTCAGCGTGGCATGGCCATTGGGCGTGCCGTCGGCCATCGTCGCGTCGGGAATCCCCGCCTCGTCGGCGACGCCGCTCCAGAATGCGCCGCTGACCGCACCGACGTTGAACTCGTGCAACGGTTGCGTGCCGGGCCAGCCCGAGCCGGCGTCGTGGAACACGTGCTGCAACGTGTGGCGATGGCCGCTCAACACCAGCACGCGCGGGTGCGTGGCCAGCAGCGCATACAGGCGGCGCCGATCGGCGTCACGGAACGTCTCGCGCCCGGCGGGGGCGTCGAACAGCGGGATGTGCATCAGCACGACCAGCAGGCGATCGTGGGGCACGGTGGGCAGATAGGCCTCGAGGAAGTCGAACTGTCCGGGCCGCAGGCCGCCGATGTAGCCCGGCCGGCCCTGCGGCTGCGCGATGACGTTGTCGAGGCCGACGAAGACGGCTTCCGGTTCCTCCCACGCGAAGGTGTCCGGGCCGTAGATGGCGCGGAAGCTGCGCAGCGAGGCATCGTCATCGCCGGCGTCGAGGTCGTGGTTGCCGGCCACGTGCAGCCACGGCACGCCGAGTTGCGCGGTCGTCGCGTTGATCGCCGGATAGAGCGACAGATCATCGTTGGCGATATCGCCGAGGGTCACCCCCAGCGCCGCGGCATGGCGCCCCTGCAGCGGTGCCACCACGTCGTCGCGGTAGTAGCCGACCTCGCGCAGGTCGCTGGTCTGCGGATCGGAGAACACCAGAACTTCCAGCGCATCGCGATTGACCGGCTGCGCACGCAGCACGAACGTGCAGTCGATGGCATCGGGCAGGCGCCAGAAGTCCGGCAGGCCGTCGCCTTTGGCCGGTACCACGTACCCGGCCGGCTTGATCACGAAGACCGGAGCCTGCGGTGGCGCGTCGAAGCCGAAGCGGCCATCGGCGCCCGACGCGACCAGTTGCCGCCCATCCGAGACCCGGACCGCGGCGACACCGTTGCCGTTCGCGTCGAGCACGCGGCCATTGATGCAACTGGCTGCCACGTCGCCGCCGGATGCGGACAGCAGGAGAGCGATCAGGATCGGTGTGCGCATCGCGTGGCATGCAGTGGAAGCGGGTCGCCATTATGCGACCCGGTGATGGCTGCCCGTCGGTTGTCTGCTGCAGGGTGACCACCGCGCGAGGCCCGACGACCGGGCCTTCGCATGCAATTGTATCCACGGCCGGCGGACTGCACGCGCCCTCTACAATGGCCGGCCCTCGACAATGGAAACCCGCGGATGCGCGAAAGATTGCCTGCCTGGCTGGTGGAATGGCTGGGCGTGATCGTGCCCGTCGCCCAGGTGGCGCTGGTGCTGCTGGTGGCGTGGCTGCTGCAGCGACTGGTCCACCGCGTCGTGCTGCGCATCAACGCACGCTACGACCTGCCACCGCAGCTCGTGGTGGGCACCCGGCGCGTGTTCGGCTTCGTGATCTATGCCGCAGCCACCATGCTGATCCTCGAGCGGCTTGGCGTCTCCGGCACCGTGCTGTGGACGGCGTTCACCGGCTTCGCGGCGGTGGCGGCGGTCGCCTTCTTCGCCGCCTGGAGCGTGCTGTCCAACATCTTCTGCACGATCCTGATCTTCACTACCCGTCCCTTCCGGTTGTTCGACCACGTCGAGTTGCTGGAGAACGGCGAGAAACCGGGCCTGCGCGGCCGCGTGGTGGACATCAACCTGGTCTACACCACGCTCCAGGAGACCGGGGCCGAAGGCGCAGGCACCATCCTGCTGGTGCCCAACAACCTGTTCTTCCAGCGCACCGTGCGGCGCTGGCACGGCACGCCGCCGGCATTGCCGCGGTCTCCAGGCGTCCGGGCGCAGGCCGCGGACACGCGCCTTGCACCCGCACGCGGCGGTGCGCTGGAGCTGGACGACTGACACGCGGATCGATGGTCACTGCGCCGGGGAACAGGCCGCGGCGGAAGTCCCGCCCTCGCCTAGCGCAGCTGGCTGTCCTTGCTGCCACGGCGGTTGTAGCCACTGGCCGCCCGCTGTTCGCGGTCCTCGGCCTCCTGGCAGCGCACGCACAGCCGCACGCCTGGCACCGCCTGGCGCCGCGCCTCGGGGATCGGCGCTTCGCATTCCTCGCAGTGGGTCAGCCCGGGCCCCTGGCGGAGCTGGCTGCGCGCACGCCTGATTGCATCCTCGACGGTGGCGTCGATCTGTTCCTGCACCGCGCCGTCGTTGGCCCATCCGGTTGCCATGTCACCGCCTCCGCATCGATCCCGGATTCCACCATATGGGGCCGCATGTGACGTCGGCAATGCGATGCCCGTGCGTCGTTCAGCTGCGCCCCTGCCACCGCCCCGTTACGATGGGTGCCGGCCAGATGGCGCTGCGAGCGGATCCACTGCATGTCCCGATTTTCCAAGGCGCGTCGCGATGCCAGACGCAAGGCCGAACCGGCGCGGCCGATCCGTCGCCTGGGTGATCCGTTGCGCCTGCAGGCACGCCTTGCCGAACCCGGCGGCGAGACCATCGCCGCCGCGGCGCTGCGCGATGGCGAGTGGCTGTTGCTGCTCGATGGACGCACCGCCGCACGCACCGACAGCGCCGCCATGGTGCTGGCGATGCTGCGCCATATCGCGCGTCGCCATCCCGCGGGCGAAGCCGGCCTGCAGCTGCGCTGCTCGCCGCAGTTGCGCGCGGCCGCCGCCGACGAGGCCGCGGCGCATGCGCGCACGCTCACCGAACATCTCGATGCTCTGGAAGCCGAACGCCAGACCCGCCACGTGACGGTGTCCTGATCGGCATCGAGCGCCGATAATGGCGCGATGCCCGAAAGCCACGACTCCGCCGTACCCGGCGTCGCCATCGTCGGCGGCGGTCCCGCCGGCCTGATCGCCGCCGAAATCCTGCGCGCCGCCGGTGTCGAGGTCGACCTGTTCGAGGCCAAGGGCTCGGTGGGCCGGAAGTTCCTGATCGCCGGCAAGGGCGGACTCAACCTCACCCATTCCGAACCGTTCGATGCCTTCGTCGCGCGCTACGGCACGCGCAGCGGGGCGGTGTCGCGCTGGCTGCGACGCTTCGATGCCGATGCGCTGCGCGACTGGGCGCGCGGGCACGGCGTGAAGACCTTCGTCGGCAGTTCCGGGCGGGTATTTCCCGCGGATCTCAAGGCCGCCCCGCTGTTGCGTGGCTGGGTGCGGCGCCTGCGCGAATCCGGCGTGCGCTTCCACGTGCAGCATCGATGGCTGGGCTGGGACGACGACGGCGCATTGCACTTCGGGACCCCCCAGGGCGAACGCCGCGTGCGCGCACGCGCGACGTTGCTGGCACTGGGTGGGGCGAGCTGGCCGCAACTGGGCTCCGACGGCGCCTGGGTCGCACCGCTGCAACAGGCCGGCATCGCGGTCGCGCCGCTGCAGCCGGCCAATTGCGGCTTCGATGCCGACTGGAGCGCGCACTTCGCCCAGCGCCATGCCGGCGCGCCGCTGAAACCGGTGGTGCTGCACTGGAACGACGCGCACGGCACCGCGCAGCAGCTGCAGGGCGAGTGCGTGATCACCGCAACCGGCATCGAAGGCAGCGCGATCTACGCGATCGCCGCCGATCTGCGCGAGGCGATCCATCGCGACGGTGGCACGACGCTGTGGCTGGACCTGGCACCGGGACGCGAAGCCACCCGCCTGGCGTCGGATCTCGCCCGCCCCCGCGGCAAGCGCAGCGCCAGCGAACACCTGCGGCGCAGCGCCGGCATTGACGGGGTGCGCGCGGGCCTGCTGCGCGAGGCCGCAGGCACGGCGCTACCGGGCGATCCCCAGGCGTTGGCTGCGCTGCTCAAGCGCCTGCCGGTACGCCTGCTACGACCCCGGCCGGTGGCCGAGGCGATCAGCACGGCGGGCGGCGTACGGCTGGAGGCGCTCGATCATGCCCTGATGGCGCAGGCGCGCCCGGGCGTGTTCGTGGCCGGGGAAATGCTCGACTGGGAGGCGCCCACCGGCGGCTACCTGCTGACCGCCTGCTTCGCCAGCGGCGTGGTTGCCGCCGAAGGCATGCTGGCATGGCTGGTGGCTGGCGGAAACGCGACCCCGGCCAGCGGCACCGGCGCGGCAATGCGCTAGGCTGCGCGCCGCCACTCCTTGTTTCCGGATCCCAGCATGCGCCGCATTGCCGCCACGCCCGCCCTTCTCCTCGCCCTGCTGGCGGCACCCGCCGCCGCCTCCAGCTTCGCCGGCACCTCGGCCGGCGCAACGTCGGGCGGCGTATCGGCCTCGAGCGGCAGCACCTCGGGCAACGACAAGGTACTGGTGGAGGCACGCGGCGATGCCGCGAGCTTCGTGGCCACCAACGGCCGCATCCGCGGCGTGCGCCTGGAAGCGGCACTGCGGCACCTGCGCATGCAGTCGGATGCCGCGCGCGATGCCAGCGATCTTGCGCTTGCCAGGAGCATCCTCGCGCTGTGAACCGCACACGCCGTGCGGGCGCCGCCCGCCGGACGCGGTGGGCGCTTGCGCTGGTACTGGCAGGCCCCGCGCACGCCGCGGCGCTGCCGATCACCGCGCCAGCCACCGACGCCACCACCCGCGCCGCCACCGCCGCACTGCTGGAACGCGCGGCTGCCGTCGTGCCGGCGCCGCTGCGGGCGCAGTTGCCGCCGCTGCGGCTGCATCCGGCCGATACCCTGCCCGTCCACGTGCACGGCCGCCAACGCGGGCATGACATCCAGCTGCCCCGCGAGCTCGTGCTTGCACCTGTCGGCGATGACGGCGCCGATCCCGCCCTTGCGGCCCTGCTGCACGAGATCGGCCACGTGCTCGATGCCCGGCTCGGCCTGTCACGCGATCCGCGACTGCTCGATCTTGCCGGCTGGCAGCTGCGGCCGCGGCGCTTCGGCCTGCGCGATGCCGACAACCGGTTGCGCGATCGCAGCCCGGACCCCTACGAGCTGCACAGCCCGAAGGAGTTCGTTGCGGTCAACCTGGAGCACTTCCTCCTCGACCCCCGCTACCGGTGCCGGCGCCCAGCACTGCATCGCCATTTCGCCGCACGGCTGGGGGTCGATGGTGCCGGGCCGCCGGCAGCACCATGCCCGGAGGCCCTGCCGTTCGTGACGACCGGCGGACTCGGCACCACCCCGCCACTGCACGCGCTGGAGCCGGCACGGGTGTATGCGGTGGAATACCTGTTCGCCGAGCCCACGCGCGCTCCGATGAGCCGCTGGGGCCACGGCATGCTGCGGCTCGTGGTCTGCGCACCCGGGCGCGCGCCGGGCCCGGACTGCCGCTTCGACCTCGACCACCACCGCGTGCTGTCGTTCCGCGCGTTCGTCGACGACGTGCAGATCTCCAGCTGGCGCGGACTCACCGGCCACTATCCCTCGCGCCTGTTCGTGCTGCCGCTGTCGCAGGTGGTGGACGAGTACACCCACGTCGAGCTGCGCGGCCTGCGTTCGGTGCCGCTGCGGCTGCAGCCGGCGGAGATCGCCGCGGTCGTCGAACGTGCCGCGCAGCTGCATTGGACCTACGACGGGCGCTACACCTTCCTCGGCAACAACTGCGCCACCGAGACCTTCAAGCTGCTCCACGACGCGGTGCCGCGGCTGGCTTCGGAGCGGCTCGCCGCGATCACGCCGAACGGCCTGCTGCGCAAGCTCGAACGGCGCGGGATCGCGGATGCCTCCCTGCTGGACGACGCCGGCGCAGCGGTGCGCCTGGGCTATCACTTCCCGGCGGCGGATGCGCATTACCGCGACCTGTTCGAGGTCGCCGACAGCGCGCTCGGGCTGCCCGTCGGCGACGCCGATGGCTGGCTGGACCTCGCCGCGGATGCACGTTCGCCGTGGCTCGACCAGGGCGACCTGCGCGCCACCGCGGCCCTGCTGGTGCTGGAGGAAGCGGCGCTGCGACGGACCGAAGGGCGTGCGCGCGACGTGCTCAAGCGGCGCCTGGCGCGCCCGGATGCGGATGCCACCGGTTCCCGCGGGCTGCTGGAGCAGGTGCTGGTCGCCGAAGGCCTGCTGGTCCGGCCGGCCGCACTACTGGCGGGCGTGCCGGGCTACGGCCTGCCACAGGCCGAAGAGCTGCAGGCCGCTGGCGATCGTGCCGCGGCACTGGACACCACTCGCCTCGACCAGGCCGACCGCCTGCGCCAAGAGGCGGAGGCGATCCTCCCGCGCGGGATGCAGCTGGAGCTCGAGACGACGCGCGCCAACATCGCGCGCGCCGCCTCGCGCCTGCGCGCCCTCAGCGCATCGACCGACTAGCTCGACCCACACGCCCGGCTCTGCATTGGCACGATGGCGCGACGCGCCGGCGCCGTCACGGAAGATCTGTCACCGCGATGCGTTGACCCTTGCCCACCGCGAGTGGCGCGCATCGCTCATGTCGGGCAACGCACGCGTCGCAAGCGCAGGTCGTCCGGGCCGGTGACCTCGAGGGTGTCCGCATCGATGAGCCGCAGGCGCTGTTCGTGCTCCCAGCGCTGGCCCTCCCCCTCGTAGGCGAACGTGGCGGAGACATCGTCCGCGGCGTGGGTGCGCAGGTGGTGCGGCGTGGCCGTGCTTTCGTAGAAGCGCAGGCCTTCGGCGGTGATGGTGATGCGCTCCAGTCCATGGGCGTCGGAGCAGGCGTCGGCGTGCGGCGCCCAGCGACCGATGAAGGCGCTGGGGATCGCTGCACCGTCGTGGTCGGCCACCGCACCTGGCTCGCCCGGCGGCGGCATCGCCGCAGGCCGGGCACAACCTGCATGCGGACCACTGCCGTCGACGATCAGTTCCCCGCTGAGCGGAAACGACGCGCCCGACATGCTGTCCTCGCACGGCGCCTCGCGCACGCGCGCCTCCACGCCGCCGGCAACGATCACCCGCACGCCGCCGTCGACCTCCGAACGCTCCACCGGGATCCGCCGTTCGCCGGCATCGACGCCGGTGAGCGTCAACACGCCCTCCTCCACCCGTGCCTGGAAGAACGGCTCATTGGTGGAAATGACCACGCTGTCGGGCACGCCCGCGTCGTCTGCTGGAACGCCGACGCCCGGGGATGCATGCGGCGCCGCATCGGACGCGACATCGGACGTGGCAGCGGGCGAAGGCGCGGTCTCCGTCGGGGTGCCGTCGCAGGCGCCCAGCAACACGGCGAGGCTGGTGGCAAGCAGGATCCTGTGCATCGGGTTCTCCTCGTGATCGGGCGTCATGCTCGCGTCGCCCGGGTGAAACGCGGGAGAACGGCAGCGGGACTGTCGCCGCCGATGTCCGCGCAGGCAAGCGCGGTTGACGCAGCGTGCTTCGATCCTGCCGCATGACGTGCCCGACATGCATTCGACGGCGTCGCTGCTGTCGACACCCGACGTGCGAGGACGCGCGCAACCGCGGCGCTGGGCGGCGACGTTTTCGCAGCCCCCCGACGTATGCCGAACGGCCCCCGGACGACGGATGCGACGCCGCTAGAATCGGACGTTTCACCGTCACGCAGGAGATGCCGTGTCCATCCGCTTCCGTCATGCCCCGCTGGGGCTCGCGCTTGCGACCGCGCTTGCGCTCGCCGCCTGTTCCGCACCTTCCCAGCAGGGTGGCACCGCGGCCGATCCGACCGCCGCATCCGCCAGCGAGTCGGCGCAGGGCGTCGCGGCCTTCTTCGAATCGTTCACCGACGAGTGGATGCGACGGCAGCCTTCCGCCGCCACCGCCAGCCGCTATTTCGACGATCCCGCCGTGCAGGCCGAGATGGACCGCCAGCTCACGCCGCAGACCCGCGAATTCCGCCGCGAGACGGTGGCGCTGGCCGAACGTGGCCTGGCCGAACTCGCGCGCTTCGACACCGCGGCCATGGACCCGACCGAGCGAGTGTCCGCCGAGCTGATGGCGTGGCAGCTGCGCACCATCGTGGAAGGCGAGCGCCATGCCGATTACGAATTCCCGCTGCAGCAGTTCAGCGGCGCGAACGTCGGCCTGCCGAACCTGATGACGGTGGTCCATCCGGTGCGCAGCGCCCAGGACGCCGACCACTACCTCGCGCGCCTGCGCCAGTTCGACGTCCGCATGAACGAAGCCACGGCGCGTGCGCGCGAGCTGGCCGAGCGCGGCATCCTGCCGCCGCGTTTCATCCTCGACGCCACCATCGCGCAGATGCGCCAGTTCATCTCGCCGACGCCGGCGGCAAACCCGCTGGTGACCACCTTCGACGAACGCCTGGCCGCGATCGAAGGCCTCGACGACACAGCGCGCGAAACCTACGTCGCCGACGCGACGAACGTGGTCCGCGACAGCGTCTATCCCGCCTGGCAACGCGCGATCGCGGAACTGGAGTCGCGCCTGTCCGCGGCCACCGACGATGCCGGACTGTGGCGTTTCGACGGCGGCGCGGATGCCTACGCGTACCACCTGCGCCGGTTCACCTCCACCGCGCTCAGCGCCGAGGAGATCCACCAGATCGGGCTGCGCGAAGTGGAGCGCATCGAAGGCGAAATGGACGCGATCCTGCGCTCAATCGGCCGCACCGACGGCACGGTCCGCGAGCGCATCGACGCGCTGCGCAAGGACCTCGCCTACAGCAATGACGACGCCGGTCGCAAGGCGATCATGGACGACATCGAAACCATGATGCGCGACGCCGAGCGTCGTGCCGACGCCCTCTTCGACATCCGCCCGAAGACCGCGGTGATCGCCCAGCCCTATCCCGAGTACCGCTGGGCCAGCGCCGCCGCCAGCTACACCGCGCCGCCGCTGGACGGTTCGCGTCCGGGTGTCTACCAGATGCCGCTGCGTCCCGATCGCCTGACCCGCTTCGGCCTGCGCACGCTGGTCTACCACGAGGCGGTGCCGGGGCATCACTTCCAGGTGGCGCTGTCGGTGGAAAACCAGGCACTCCCGAAGTTCCGCCAGACCCGCGCGCTCGGTGGCATCTCCGCCTTCAGCGAGGGCTGGGCGCTGTATGCCGAACGGCTCGCCACCGAGGAAGGCTGGTACGAGGGCGATCCCGAAGGGCGGCTGGGCCAGCTTGACGCCGCGCTGTTCCGCGCCCGCCGCCTGGTCGCCGACACCGGCCTGCACGCGATGCGCTGGACCCACCAGCAGGCGATCGACTACGGCATCCCGCCGTCGGAAGTCGATCGCTACGTGGTGATGCCCGGCCAGGCGACCTCATACATGATCGGCCAGCTCGAGATCGTGCGCCTGCGCGACAAGGCCCGCGACGCGCTGGGCGAGCGCTTCGACCCGCGCGAGTTCCACAACCGCGTGCTGCTCACCGGCGTGGTGCCGCTCGACCTGCTGGAGCGCGAGGTGGACGACTACATCGCGAAGGCGAAGGGGTGATGGCGATGCGGCGATCGCTGGTTCCTGCCGCCGTCGCGGTCGCCGCCATCGCTGCGCTCGGCTGGTGGGCATTGGGTGCCCGCCAGCCCGGCGCGCCCGCCCAGCAGACGACGGCTGCAGGCACCGCGCACGGCACGGCCCCTGCCGCCAATCGGCATCCGCCGCTGCCACCGGGCACCTTCGACGCCACCCGGGCGGTGCTGGAGGACGCCGCGCAGCGTGGCGATCCGGAGGCATCGTTCCGCATTGGCCGCGCACTGGCGTACTGCATGCGCTACCGGCCCGTCCCCGGCGGCGAACTCACCCGCATGCTCGCGCAGGCCATCGCCGAGGCTGGCGACAGCGTGAGGATCGCCGGCCGACCGCTCGGCGACGAGCGCAGCATCGACCTGTTCCTGTATGCGCATGCCGAGGGAGAGCGCCTGTGTACCGGCACCGACAGCCTGCGCAAGACGCCACCCGCCGGCACCGCATACGACCATATCGCCCGTGCCGCCGCCCAGGGGCACCCCGGCGCGATGGCGCTGTATCCACAGGTCGCGTTCGAGGAGTTCCAGAACCAGGCGGCGCTATTGGAGCACGCTGCGGAGGTGGCGCGCCGACGCGACCGGGCCGGCACGATGCTCGAGGCCGCGATCCGCGCCGGCGAAGCGGATGCACTGCGCAACGCCGCGGTGGCGTACGCCGCCAATGGCTGGCTGCCGGAGGATCCCATGCGTTCCCTCACCTACTGGTTCGCCTACCTGGGCACGCCGGCCGGCCAGCGGTTGCCGGACAGCCTGCGCGCGGACATGGAGGCAACGCTGCTGCAGGCACACTCCACCGACACGGTGCAAAAGGCCCGGTCGCGCGCGTTGGAACTGCTTGCCGCGCACGACTGGCAGAGCGGAGAGCCCCGATGAGACATCGAAGCCGCCTGTGTGTCGTCGTCGCGATCAGCCTGCTGGCGGCCTGCCAGCGCGAGGCTGCGGAGCCCCCGGCGCCCACTGCTGGCGTGACGGAGCTGGCCGTGGCCGGCGACGCGCCGGACGCCTCGCTCGACGCGTTGCGCAAGGCGCTTGGGCCGGCCCGGATGCGGGCGCAGCAGCAGACGCCCCACGTGGCCGATGATGCCGAGATGGCCGAGCATTTCCGCCGCTCGTCGCTACCGCTTGAGGAATTCCTGGCCGAGTTCGAGCCGCGTGCCGCGGCGGGCGACCGCGAGGCGACCCTGCTGGTCGCCAGCCGCCTGTCGCGTTGCCACAAGGCACTGGCCGAGGACACGCCCGAACGACTGCTGCAGGAGCTCGAGCGCGAACAGACCTGGCTCGAATCCCGACCCGACGGGATGCGGCAGGCCAACATCGAACGCCAGCTGCTTGAACGCCTGCAGACCTACGAGGGTTGCAGTGCGTTGCCTGCCGGCACGATCGAACGCAGCTTCCAGCGGGCTGAGCGCCTTGCGCTGTCGGGCGATCCCGGTGCGCGCAGCTGGTACGTCGACTACGCGCTTGCCGGATTCCGGACCCGCGAACAGGTGATCCGTCACGTGGAAGAGGTGGCACGCCGCCGCACGCAGGTGCGCCGATGGCTCGAGGACGCGGTGCAGGCGGGTGACGTCTCCGCCCTGATCACCTACGCGAACCATCTCAACCGGGCTTCCGGCGACAGCCTGCTGTACCCCGAGGACCGGCGTGCCGGCATCGTGTACGGATATGCGCGCGACCTGGCGATCGCCCAGCGCAACATGGACAGCACGCCGGATGCCGCCATGCGCCAGGCGCAGCGGGAACGTCGCGACCGCCTCTGGCGCGAAGGCCCGGAGCGGTATGGCGATGGCTTCAGCCCGGCCGAACGGGACGCGATGGCCGAGGAAGGCCGCAGGATCTTTGAACGGTTCTACCACCCGCCCTCCGCCGACTGATGACGTAGCCGGCCCGATGCAACGCGACAGGGCCGGGAATGACCCGGCCCTGTCGTTGGCAACGTGGCGGGAAGGCCGGACCGTTCCGGCCTCCGTCATCCGCTGGACGGTCTTACCAGATCCGCACGCGGTCTTCCGGTGCGATGTAGAGCGGGTCGTTCTCGGTCACGTTGAACGCCTCGTACCACGCATCGATGTTGCGCAGCGGGGCGAAGGCGCGGATGTGGCCCGGCGAATGCGTGCCATTGACCAGCTGCTGGCGCAGCGCATCGTCGCGCCACAGCGTGCGCCACACCTGCGCCCAGCCCATGAACAGGCGCTGCTCACCGGTGAAGCCGTCGATCACCGGCGCCGGCTTGCCGTCGAGCGAGCGGCGGTAGGCCTCCAGCGCGATGGTCAGGCCACCGAGGTCGCCGATGTTCTCGCCCATCGCCACGCGGCCGTTGATGTGCATGCCCGGCAGCTGCGGGAACTCGTAGGCCTCGTACTGCGCACCGAGCTTGGCCGCCTGCGCCTCGAACTTGGCCGCGTCCTCGGCCGTCCACCAGTCACGCAGCAGGCCGGCGCCGTCGGACTTGCGGCCCTGGTCGTCGAAGCCATGGATGATCTCGTGGCCGATCACGCCGCCGATGGCGCCGTAGTTGACCGCCGGATCGGCGTCCGGATCGAAGAACGGCGGCTGCAGGATCGCCGCCGGGAACACGATCTCGTTCTTGACCGAGTTGTAGTAGGCGTTGACGGTCTGCGGGGTCATGCCCCACTCGGTCTTGTCCACCGGCTTGCCGATGCGGTCCTTGCGGTAATCCCACTCGAACGCCATCGCGCGCTCGGCGTTGCCGAACACGTCGCCGTTGGCCAGCTGCAGGCCGCTGTAGTCACGCCACTCGTCCGGATGGCCGATCTTGAGGCCGAAGCCTTCGAGCTTGGCGCGGGCCTCGGCCTTGGTCGCCGGGCTCATCCAGTCCAGCTGGTCAAGCCGCGCGCCCATCGCCACCTTCACGTTGGCGACCAACTCGTCCATCTTCGCCTTCGCATCCGGCGGGAAGTACAGCTTCACGTAGTCCTCGCCGATCGCCTCGCCCATTGCCGACGAGGTGTGGGCCACCGCGCGCTTCCAGCGTGCGCGCTGCTCGGGCTGGCCGGACAGGAACTTCGAGCGGAACTCGAAATGCGCGTCGGCGAAGTCACTCGACAGCAGCGGCGCGGCATTGTCGGTGGTGTGGAAGGCCTGCCAGGCCTTGAGGGTATCGAGGTCGGCATCGGCGAAGATCTTCGCGATCTTCGGGAACGCGGTGTCCTGGCGGATCACGCCGGCGTCGGCGTAGTCCACCCCGGCGGCGGCGAGGTAGGTCTGCCACGGGAAGCCCGGAGCGACGGTGTCGAGCTCGGCGAACTTCACCGGGTTGTAGGTCTTGTCGCGGTCGCGGCTTTCGGCGCGGGTCCAGTGCGCCTCGGCGATCGCGGTCTCCAGCGCCATGATCTTCTGCGCGTTGCCCTGCGGGTCGTCCCAGCCGGCAAGCTGCAGCAGCTCGGCGATGTAGGCCACGTAGCGCTCGCGCTGCGGGGCGAACTTCTCGTCGAGATACATCTGGCGGTCACCCAGGCCCAGGCCGGACTGGCTCAGGTACAGGGTGTAGACGTCGGGGTTGCGCTGGTCGTCGCCGACGTAATGGCCGAAGAAGCTGCCGCCGAAGGTCGCGTTGCGCTCGCCCATCAGGCGCGCCATGCCGTCCTTGCCGTCGACGGCGCGGATCGCCTCGAGCTTCGGCTGCAGCGGCTGCGCGCCCAGCGCCTCCACCGCCGCCTCGTCCATGAAGCCCTGGTACAGCGCTGCAAGCTTGGCGGCGTTGCCGGTGCCGGCGGGATCGCCGAGCTGGTAGCCCTCGAGCATGCGATGCACGCGTGCTTCAGAGAGGTCGCGCAGGATCAGGAACGAGCCGTACATCGACTGGTCGGCCGGGATCTCGGTGTTCTCGGCCCAGCTGCCGCTGACGTAGGCGAAGAAGTCCTCGCCCGGCTTCACGTCGGTGTTCATGCCGGCGGTATCGATGCCCCAGCTGCCGAAGCGGCGCGCCTCGATCACTCCCGCGTTGCCGCCCTGCCCTTCGGGCGCGGCCTGGAACAGCGACACCACGTCGCAGGACGCATCGATGCAGGCGTGGTTGTCATGGGCGACGGCCAGCGGTGCGGCACCGGCGAGCGCCAGCGCGGTGGCAAGGGACAGCAGGGACTTCTTCATCGGGTTCTCCGGTCGTGGAAGCGGGGCGCGCGGATTGCCCCAGCCGCCCAGAGTACCCGCAGCCCGTGGGCAAGCCCTAGGCCAAAAGTCCCGGTCGCCCCGCCGGCGGCCGGTAGGGCCGTGCCCGACCCGCCGCCAACACCATCGAGGCCGTCCCCCGTCGCCCGTACGCCGCAACGCGCGCCGGTGCCAACCTCTTCCGGTTCCGCGGCCTATTCCGCGGCCTATACCGGCTGGACGCGTCGCTCGCGCAGGTCGACCGCAGCGTCGGGGGTGCCGGGGCGCGGCATCAGCGCGCGCACGTTGTCCTCGTCGAACACCGCAACCCGTGCCCGGCCGGCGCGCTTGGCGGCGTACATCGCACGGTCGGCATGCGACATCAACCGGGTCAGGTCGTAGCCCGACAGCGTGGTGTCGGTGATGCCGAAGCTGGCGGCAATGCTCAGGTCGTAACCGCGCTGGCGGGTGTCGACTGCGGCCAGTTGCGCCAGGGCATCCTCGGCCACCCGCCGCCCGGTCGCGGCATCGCAACCGGGCAGCAGCATGGCGAACTCCTCGCCGCCCAGGCGCCCGATGCAATCGCCCGGTCCGCACAACTCCGCGCAGGCCTTCGCGACCTGTTGCAGCACCCAGTCGCCGGCCTCGTGGCCGAAGCGGTCGTTGACCTGCTTGAAGTGGTCGAGGTCGAAGGTCAGCAGCGCGACCACCCGGTGGTCCTGCCTGCACGTCGCAAGCAAGCGGCCCGCCTTCTCGCTGAAGTGGTGGCGATTGCTGACACCGGTCAACGCATCGAGCTCGGCCAGCCGTCGCAGGCGCATCTGCAGGCGCTTGGTCGTGAAGGCCCAGTACGCGGTGGTGGCGAGCAGGAATGCCAGCAGGCCGGCAACCACCAGCCACAACCGGGCCCGCTGTTTCGTACTGTTCTGGTCCAGTTCCAGCAGCGCGTTCTTCTGGTTGAGCAGTTCGATCTGCTGCGCCTGCTGCTGCGACTGGTGGCGCACGATCTGGTACGCCATCTCGCGCGACTTCACGTCGTTGAGGTGCCGTCGCTCCGCATCCACGAACGCCTTGTAGGCCTCGAGCGTGGCCGCGGCGTCGCCACGCCCGCCCGCGATGCGGTAGAGCGTGCCGTACGCGGAGACCAGTGGCTCGGCGTTGCCGATCCCGCGCGTGCGTTCCACCGCCACCAGGGCGTGGGTCTCCGCCTTCTCGCTGGCGCCCTCGCGCAGGCGATACTCCGCCAGCAACGCGTGGTAGACACCCTGCAACAGCGGGTAACGGATGTTCTCGACCGTGGAAAGATAGCCTTCCAGCAATCGGATCGCATGGTCGACGCGATCGCTCGCCGCCAGCCATCGGGCCAGATGGGCACGCGCGAAGGCCGCGAACACGCGCTCGTTGATCGAGTCGCAGTGGGCGATGTTTGCACGCAGGCGGGCCTCGTCGACGTCCTGCTCCATTCCCAGCGCGGATTCGGCGACGAGGTTCTCCGCCGCGCAGGCGTTGCGCGGCTGCGGCCGTGAATCGATCACCGCCTGCGCCAGCTGTTGACCGAGCCGGTACTCACCGACCTGGTTGTAGACCACGCCGGCGTTGAGCATGCCGCGATGCCGGGTCTCCAGGTCGCCGATATGGTCGCGCAGCGGGAGCACGTCCTCGAGGATGCGCAACGAGTCCTCGAAGCGGCGGTTGGCGGCATGGATGTTCGACAGCAGCCCGCCTGTCTCGAAGCGGATATCCACGTCGCGGCTTTCGGCCAGCACGTCCTCCAGGAGCGTCACCGCCGGCGTGGACTCACCGAGCAGCGCATGGCGATACGCGCGCAGGATCTGCAACCGCTGGCGCTGTTGCGGGGTGGCATCGTGCGCGCGCGCATCCAGCTCGGAGAGCAGCTGCTGGAAACGCGCCACGTCCGAGGTCTTGACGCTGCCGGCTTCGACCAGCAGCGCCTCGACCGCGTCGTCGCCGGCAGCGGCCGCACCCGCGGCCACCGCCACCATCGGCATCGCAAGCAGCATGCACAGTGCGGGCAGCATGCGCCCGCGCGTGGACCCGCTACTCCGGAGCACGGTCCTCGCGTTCGGCGGGGTCGCGCTTGCCGTCGTCATGTCCTTCATCGGTCCGCTCCTCGGGAAACTCCGTTTCGCCCTCATCCGGCGCGATGATCATGCACATCAGCGCTCCGTGCCGCGCGCGCTCGTTGCGGACCGACGCGACCAGCGCCGCCATCCCGTCGACCACGCTGCCTTGCGGCGACTGCCCCAGCATCTCCAGCCTGCCCAGCTCCTCGTCAAACATCCGCCTTCCCCTTCGTTGGTTGAACGCTACGGCCCCACCCACCCGCGCACGTACAGGTGGTGGATCCTGTTCTCAGGCCGGCACGGCCGCGTGCTCCGTACCTGCACCCCGACTTCCGGCAAACGCACGCTGCACCGTCGACCGGCCGCACTGGCGCAGCCTCCCGATCATCGACTCGTCGCGCACCATCGGTCGCGCCGGCGGGATGACCAGCGTCGACTGCATCGACGGATCGGCCTCCACCAGCGCGTCCAGCGCCAGGCGGACCACCTGTGGCTGGTCGACCGGCAGCGTCGCCGCTTCGTAGAGGATGACCTCATGGTCCGGTGGATAGCCGTCGCCCAGGAGCTTCTCCACCAGCAGCGCGCGTTCCATTGCGCCGGTGCTGCGGAGGCTGACACCGAGGTCGCCGACCACGCCGATCTGCCATAGCACCAGATACGCGCTGGGATCGATGCGCCGCACATAGGCGAGGTACTGGCTGGCCTCCAGGTGCAGGCAGCCGGACTGGCCCGGGTCGATGCCGAGATCGGCATAGAGGCAGTCCTCGGCCGAGACCGCAGGCTCCATCCATGCCTCGAAGCCCTCCGACCGGGCCTGTGCGACGGCGCGGTGCGGCACGCTGGCGAAGACGCCGGGATGGCCATAGAACGCACCGCAGACACGGGCCCCGCGTCGCACCTCGGCCATCATCATCGCCACCATGTCGCGATAGGCCGCGTGTCGCGAACGCCCCTCGCCATAGCAGGGCTGCAGGCTGCGCACGTCGGCGTGCATGCGCTGCACCCAGCGTTCGACCACGGGATCCGCGGCGGCGACGAACACCACGTCCGCGGTGGTGATCTCGCCACGGGCACGCGGTGCCAGATGCGCTCCCAGCATCATTCCCAGCCCCACACAGGAAAGCCGCCCCCGACCGCCCATCCCCGTGTCCCCCGACACTTGCGAACGTGAATTAGATCACTCTTTGTCAGCGCGCGACAGCACTCCGGCGGGGCGCTGCGTCGGCCCGGCTCCGCCAGCGGACATAGCCGCCCTGCCCGGCGCGTGGAATGAAGCCGAGGCGCAACATCAGCCGCCGGACCGGCAGGTTGTCCGGCCGGTGGCGGGCCACCAGCCCGCCGCCTGCGGCGTGGACGTGTTCCAGCAGGGCCGCGACCACTTCCGTGGCGTATCCGCACTGCGAGCGTCGCGGGTGGAACATCAGCCCGAGCTCCCCGTATGACGGCTCCGCGGTCGGGGCAACCGTCATCAGGCCGATGCGCGCTCCCGATTCCGGCATCTGCAGCATCCAGGCATGCATCGTCGGGGGGATGCGCTGTGCCGCGCGCAGCAGGCGGCGCGCGATGTCCGTGGCGTCGCCCGCGGACACATCGCCGACGTGGCGCATCACCGCCGGATCGGCATGCAACGCGGCGATGAAGTCCAGGTCATCCACGCACAGTGGTCGCACCGCCACGCGCCGGGTCTGGTAGCCCGATGGCCACGGCACGGTCGGCGCCGCGGCGCTCACGGAGCCGGCGCGTCCGCGAATGCGTGCAGCAGGTCGACATAGGACTTCTCGATGTCGGCAAGGCCGGCGGCGCGCACGCCGGCGGCCGGATGGAGCAGCATGTATTCGTCGGGTGCATGCGCGCCGGAGCCATGCCCCAGCCCGCCGAACACGAACGGCAGCCCGAGCGTGCGGGTGAACTGGTAGAACGGCGCGCTCCCCGCCAGCCACGGCGACACCCGGGGCGTGGCGCCGTACTTGTTGAAGACGCCGATCGCGGCCTGCACCAGCGGCGTGTCCACGCCGGTGGCGGCGGCCGGGTAGCCGGCCAGCGGCCGCAGCACGATGTCGCCGAAGCCTGCGGCGTCCAGATGCGAGCGGATCATCCGGTAGGCGTGTTCGGGCTCCAGTCCGGGCGGCAGCCGCGAATCCAGCTTGGCGGTGGCCACGTGCGGCAGCACGGTCTTGACCCCTTCGCCGGAATAACCGCTCCAGATGCCGTTGAGATTGAGGGTGGGATCGTAGAGGTTGCGCACTATGGCGTCGCGCCCGGTCACGCCATCGATCCAGCGCGCGACCCCGTACAGCCGCTGCTGGGCCGCGTCGTCGGCATCCGCGGCCAGCGTGTTGACCAGCCGCTGCTCGTCCGGCGTCGGCCCGCGCACCCCGTCGTAATAGCCCTCGATCGCGATGGTGTTGCCGTCGGGTGTGGTCAGCGAAGCGATCGCCTGCACCAGACGCAGCGCCGGTGAGTCCACCAGCGACTTCAGCGAACCGTGGACCTCCGAACGCACCGGGCCGCCATGTTCACCCCCGCGTGCCTCGAGCTCGAAATACACCAGGCCCTTGACGCCGAGGTTGAGCGCGACGCTGCCGTCGGCGGCCTGGATGTTCATCGGGAAGAACGCACCATCGGCGTTGCGCAGCCGGTCCTTCCATGGCTCCAGCACGGCGCCGAAGTTCGGCGAGCCGAGTTCCTCCTCGCCTTCGGCGACGATGTACAGGTTCACCGGCAGCGTGCCGTGGGTCCTGAGCATCGCGTCCACCGCATTGAGAAACGCGCGTTGCGGCCCCTTCTGGTTGGTGGCGCCGCGTGCCATCAGCACGGTGCCGAGCTCGTGCTCGACCAGTTCGCCGGCAAACGGATCCGGGATGCGCCAGTTGGGCTCCACCGGCTGCACGTCGTACATCATGTAGACCACCAGCGTGCGTGGCGCGCCGGCGTCGTAATACGCGAGCACGCCCGGGTGTCCCGGCGTGGGCACCTGTTCGACCTCGTGGAAGCCGATCGTACGCAGGTCGTCGGCCAGCAGCCGCGCCATCGCATCGACGCCATCGTCGAGCGCACTGATCGAGCGTTGACGCACCCAGCGCTGGAGGTGGGCGATGTGGTCGTCGAGGTCGGCATCGATGCGCGCGTACACCTCGTCGTGCCGACGCGCATAGGCCGGTACCGCGGAGGCATCGAAGACCGCGTCGGTGGAAAACGGCCATTGCGGCCGCGGCGATGCCTGTGCGGGTGCCCATGCCAGGCCGGCGATCGCCAGCAGGAAACCCACGCTCCAACCGGATCGCGATAAGCGCATCCGCCACCTCCCCGAGCCACGATCGGCCGATCTTAGCCTGCACTCGCGGGGCACGGCCTGCCCGCGCGGTCAGCCGGCAGCGGCGCCCTGCCGCGCATGCCACTCGCGCAGCAGCTCCGCCTCGCGCGCGCGCGGCATGCCGGCGCGCTGCTCGGCCTGGCGTTCGGCCGGCAGGGCGCGGTGCCAGTCCAGCAGGTCGTCCACGGTCGTCGCCAGCGGGCGGAAGGTGAGCCCGGCCGCGACCGCGCGACAGTTGTCCACCTGGCCGTAACCGCCGTACTCGTGATCCTGCGGGAACCAGATCGGCAGGTCGGCCCCGAACCGCACTCCGCGCGCGGCCAGGAAGTCCGCGGGCACATGGGTGAAGCGGGCATCGCCGCCGGTCGCCGTGCGGATGCCGGCGAGGAAGGCGTCGGTGTCCATCCGCTGCGCCGGCCCCACCGCGTTGAAGATGCCCGTCGTGCGCGCCTCGGCCAGGCGGATGACCCACTCGGCCAGGTCGCGACCGTCGATGAACTGCACCGGGTCACGACCGTCACCGGGCACCAGCACCTCGCCGCCCTCGGCTACCCGCAGCGGCCAGTAGGTGAAACGGCCGGTGTCGTCACGCGGCCCGACGATGTAACCCGGGCGCACCACGGTCACCGCATCGCCGAACTGCCTGCGCGCCTCGGCTTCGCTCGCGGCCTTGAGCGGGCCGTACAGTCCGGCCATGTCGGCCCGGAAGCTGTCCATGGTCTCGGCGAGCGGGTCGACGCCGGTGTAGGCGGCCAGCGCCGCGTCCTCGTCGATGCCGGGACGGCTGCCATCGGCATACACCGAGATCGTCGAGACGAAGATGTAATGGCCCACCCGGCCGCGCAGCGCCTGCCCTGCATCGCGCACCCAGAACGGCAGCGTGGTCGGGTTGTCGATGCAGACGTCCCACTCGCGGCCTTCGAGCGCGGAGAGATCGCCGGTGTTGCGGTCGCCGTGCAACTGCTCGACCTCGCCCGGCCACTCCGGTACCGGGCGCTTGCCGCGGTTGAACAGCGTCACCCGGTGGCCGCGGGCGAGCGCGTAGTCGACCTGGAACGGTCCGGTGAAGCCGGTACCGCCGAGGATCAGGATGCGCAGCGGGCGATCCGCCGGGTCGACCCTGGATGCGGCGAGCACGGGCAATGCACCGGCCGCGGCGGCCAGCGCGGCGAGCTTCAACAGGTCACGACGGGACGTGCGCATGGCGGGCTCCGCGGCAGGGATGTGCGGCGAGTCTGCATCCACGCCATCGCCGCGGCCCCTGCCGGAAGTGGGAGTGACTGCAGCCGTGCGCGCGGGTCGGCACTGCCGGGCGTGGCGCGATGAACGCGCCGCGTTGAACGATTTCTCGACATCACCGATGCATCCGCTGCGCGCCGCTGCGCCGATAGTCGGACCACGTCCCACCGGTTCCAGCACGGCGCACGCCGCCGACAGGAGACAGCAATGAATCGCGACCACGATCGACACGACCATCGCCACCGCGGGCAGTGGCAGGACAACGAGGACCGCCAGTTCAGCCGTCCGGACGAATGGGCCGCGCGCGGACGTGCCGGTGCCGGTGATCCGCAGCATCGGGACCGTGACCACGAGCGCCACGCCGAAGGTCGCCACCAGCAAGGCGGTCGCCACGGAGGGCGCGACGATGGCGACTACACCCGCCAGCTGTCGGAGCGCTATGGCCACGGCGAAGGCGGCTACAACCGCGGGGCCTATGCGCAGGGCGGATACGGAGGCAGCGGACCCCGCATGGCGGCTTCGGCTACGGCATGTCGGGCCACCGGTCGAGGAATCCCGCGAGGGCCGCTACGTGTCGCATCCACGACTGGAGCAGTACGACACCTCGTCAATGGGTCGCGGCCGGGGCGGCGACATTTCCTCGATGTACCAGGGCGGTGCCGACGATCCACGGCGTACCGGTGGCCACCGCAATGGCGGCGAGCCCTGGCGCGGCGGCAGTGGCGACCCCACCCTGCGCGGCGGTCACCGCGGCCGCGGACCGAAGGGCTATACGCGCTCGGACGAACGCATCATGGAAGCCCTGTGCGAGCGCCTGGCCGACGATGACGATATCGACGCGTCCGACATCTCGGTGGAAGTGCGCGACGGCGTGGCCACGCTGACCGGCACCGTCCCGCACCGCTGGATGAAACACCGCGCGGAAGACCTGGCCGAAGCCTGCGGCGGGGTGAAGGACGTCGAGAACCTCGTCCGCGTCAGCGGCCGGGCCGGCGACGACCAGCGGCACGCCATCGGCACCCTGCCGGCGGACGCGTCGCAGTCCACCGGTGGCGGACAGCGCGACTCCTGATCCGCTGCCGTGAGGACGAAGCGCCGCCTGCGGGCGGCGCTTCCGCGCGCGGTCTTAAGCCCGCGTCAGGACACCGCCAGCGCCAGCGGTGCCACGGCCCTGGCCGTGTCGGCATCGCGCACCGTGGCCAGCGCCCGCACGCCGGTTGCACATGCCGTGTCCACCACAAGGCCAAGGTCGCTGCCGGCGCCCGAATCCTCGAGCGATTTCCAGGTGCGGGCCGGCAGATCCCAGTTCTGCGCCACCAGCCGGCCGATGCGGGGCGCCCACAGCTGCAGCAGGTCCAGGATTGCCGGCAACGGCAGTGCCGCCAGGCCGCGGCGTGCATGCTCGTCGCGCAGCGCCTGCACCACCACGATCGCGCCCAGCCCCTGCAGCAGCACCAGCAGCTGCGCGGCGAATGCATCCACGTCCGCGCCCTGCGCATGTTCGCGGACTGCGAGGGTGGCGTACTGCGTGTGCTCCCAGACCAGGTCAGGCAGGCGCCCGAACACCCCGCCATCGGCATGCATCACCGGTTGCATCAGCGCGAGCGCGACCAGCTGGCGCATGCCCTGCATGCCGATCAGCGTGACCGCGCGCTCCAGGCTGTCCACTGGGGCCGGATAGACCCGGTACAGCGCGCTGTTGGCGAGTTTCAGCAGGTTCGCGGCAAGTACCGGATCGCGGCTGACCAGCGCCGCGAGCTGCGCCGCGGACGAGGCATCGTCATTGAGCGCGCCGAGCAGCTGGGGCAGCAGCTGCGGTCGTCGCGGCAGGCGCCGCGGTTCCGATGCGAAGCGCTCCAGCGAGCGCGCCGCAGCCGCGATGGCAACGGCGTGCGCCTGCGTCGCGCCCTCGCCCGTCACCGGGCCAAGCGCGAGTTCCAGCAGTGCATGCGCCCAGTCCGGGGCTGACGCCGCCGCCTGCGCGACGGGTGCGGCGTCACCGTCCACTTGCGGCGGGGCCGTTGCACCATCGCCGGCCGGCACCCCGCCACCGCGACGCGACCAGCCCCACGCCAGCGCACCCAGCACGGCCGCCACCAGCCCGGTTGCCACGATTGCATCCATCCGTTGCGCACCGCCTTCCGTTCCCCGGCGCGCATGGTACTCCAGCCCCTGACGCCGTCGCCCGGGCGCGACGGTGCGGCTCAGCGCGCGATGGGATGTGCCAGCGCGTAGTCGAGCGCGGCGCGGATGGCCGCGACCTGTGCGGCGTCGCATTGCGCGGGCGTCGCGTTGGCGCTGTCCGGATAGACCTCGGTGGTGGTCACATAGGGCGCGCCGGTGATGCCGGCACACAGGCCCAGGCGCTGCACCGGATACTCGATCACCCCGGGCGCGACCACCGGCGAGCCGATGATCTCCCCGCGCTCGTCCGCGGGTGCGATATGGGTGACCCGGGCGACCGCCTCGATCACCGCCGCCTGGAAGCCGGGCTGCGGACGCTCGCTGTCGTCGACCAGGTAGAAGCCGTCCGGAATGCTGCCCGGCACAAACGCGGCACCGTCGCGCGCGGCGAGCGCGGGGCGGAATTCGGATTCGTCGGTATCGGTGGTCTCGTGCAGGTCCACGTGCACCAGCACCCGGTCGCGCAGCGGTGCCACCAGTGCCATCAGCGCGGCGGATTCCGGCGCCGGGCTGTCGGCGCGGAACGAGCGGTTCGGGTCGACCGCATCGGCGTTCCAGCGATGGATGCGCTCGTAGGCCCAGGGGCTGACGCAGGGCACGACCAGCAGGTCCATGCGCCCGGCGTATTCGTGGCCATGGGAGCGCGCGAACGCGAGTGCGCCGCGCACGCCGCTGGTCTCGTAGCCGTGGACGCCGCCAGTCACCAGCGCCAGCGGGCGTGCCGGGTTCCAGTCGCGGCTGCGCAGCGCCAGCAACGGGTAGGTCTGGGGCGGATGGTCCAGCGTGCCGTATTCGACCACGTCCCAGTCACCACGCAGCCCGTCGATGGCCTGCACCACGTCATCGGCATGGCTGCGCAGGCGCCGCTGGCGCGCCAGCCACGCGGCCCGCTCCGCCGCGCCCCAGGCGACGCCGGGGGTGCCGATGGGATAGAAAACCGGGTTCGAGGACATGGCATCACCGTGGCATGGGGGACCCGGACTCTAGCACCGCCACCGCGGCCGTCCGGCGCGTGTCCGGCGCCCGCGCGCGTGCATGTGATCACCCTCGCCCCGCCATCCGCAGGAGAAGCCCCATGCCCGATCGCACGCGCGACCCCCGCCATGACGCATCCGTCGATGCCTGGCTGGCACGTCTCGCCCACCCCCGGCTGGCGGAGATCCATGCGCTCCGGCAACTGGTGCTCGACGTCGACCCGGCCATCGGCGAAGCAGTGAAGTGGAATGCGCCGAGCTTCCACCTCGATGGCGATCATTTCGCCACCATGCGCCTGGCCGGCAGGACGCCCGCGCTGCAGCTGATCCTGCACCTCGGCGCCAGGAACATGCGCACCGTGCCCCGCGAGGCGATCGCGGATCCGCAGGCACTACTCACCTGGCTCGGCCACGACCGCGCCTGCGTCGACCTGATGGCGCGTGGCCCGGTCGCCACGCTGCGCGAACCACTGCAGGCGCTGCTGCGCCGGTGGCTTGCGCTCGTGGTGCCTGCGGCCTGAGCCGCGGCACGCCTTCGGCTAGCCGATCACCCGTTTGAACGGAGGCAGCGCATCGAGGATGCGCTGGCCGTACTGGCGGGTCAGCAGCCGCGAATCGAGGATGACCACGCGCCCGGTATCGTCGCCGGTACGGATCAGCCGCCCGGCGAACTGGGTCAGCGTGCGCAGCGCGTGCGGCACCGCGATCAGGTTGAACGGATTGTGGCCGCGGCTTTCCAGCCACTCGCCGAGCGTCGCGGTCTGCGGATCGGTGGGCACCGCGAACGGCACCTGGGTGATCACCACCGTGGTGCAGGCCTCGCCGGGCAGGTCGAGCCCCTCCCCGAACGAGTTCAGCCCGAACAGCACCGAGCCCCTGCCGGCGGCGACGCGCTCCAGGTGCTCGGCGACCAGCCGGTTCTTGTTGCCATGCGCCTGCACCAGCACCGAAGTGCGGCGGGCGGCAGGCAGCAGCTCGGCCACCTTTTCCATCTTCCAGCGCGAGGTGAACAGCACCATGCTGCCGCGGTTCCAGTCGAGTTCGCGATCGAGCCAGCGCGCCACCTCGCGTGGATGGCCCTCGCGGTCGTCGGGCGGCACCGGGAAGCGCGGCACCACCAGCTGCGCCTGCCGCTGCAGGTCGAACGGCGAATCGAGCGACACCATCTCCGCATGCGGCGGGATGCCGTTCTCGGCGGCGAACGCACGGAAGTCATGGCCCGCCGCCAGCGTGGCGCTGGTCATTACCACCGCGTCCACCTCGCGCCACAGCAGCGCACGCAGCACCTGCGCCGCGGATACCGGCGACGCGTGGCAGTGCAGCTCGCCGTCACGGTCCATGGCGATCCAGCGCGCCATCGGTGGCTGGCCTCCTGCGTGGTCCTCGCGGCGCCAGGCGGCCCACAGCGCATCCTGCTGCGCCATCGCCTCGACCACCGGACCCAGCGTGCGCAACAGGCGTTCGCGCAGCGGTTCGTCGGGCTTGCCCTTCGACGCCGCCTGCTGCGCGGCGTGCACCCAGTTGTAGAGCTCGCGGGTGTCGTCGGCGAGCGCGTCGATCGAGGGCATCCAGCTTTCCGGCAACCGGCCCATCGGCGCGCGCCACTGCGGTTCGCGCTCGCCCGGTTCCGGCGTCCAGGCCTGGTCGAGTTCGTTGCGGAACGCCTTCAGCGCCTTCGCCAGGCGCGCGGCCAGCTCGATCACGTCCCCCGGCAGCAGGCGACCGATGGTGTCCTTGTCCAGCGTGCGGTAGGCACTGGCGATCAGGCCCTCCGTGCGCCGCACCTGTCGCGCGGCCTCGCCAAGGCCTACGCGTGCCGCGCCCTGGTCGATCGCCACGCCCGGCAGGTGGTGCGCCTCGTCTAGCACCAGCAGCATCTCGCCGGGCGGCGCCAGCAGGGGCTGGCCGTTCTCGATCTCGCCCAGGGTCAGCGACGACAGCAGCAGCGCATGGTTGGTGACCACGATCTGCGCCTCGCGCACGTTCTGGCGCGCGCGCAGCACCGGGCACTGCGCGGCGTGGCTGCAGCGCCTGCCGGCACACCCGGACGCGGGCGTGGTGATATGGCCGCGCAGCGCTGGCGACACCGGCGTGGGCGCATCGTCGAGGTCGCCGTCCCACGAGCGATCCGCCAACGCCTCCAGCAGGCGGCCGGCGGCGTCGATCTCCAGCACCGTCGGCGGGCGGTCGTAGAGGCGCTCGCCCTCCTCCGCCGGCATGTCGCCGAACATCGACGCCTGGCCGGGGCCGGCATGCAGCTCCAGCGCGTTGCGCGGGCACAGGTAGCGGGTGCGGCCCTTGGCCAGCGCCACCCTCGCCTCCAGCCCGGTGGCCCTGAGGAACGCCGGAATGTCGCGATCGAACAGCTGCGACTGCAGTGCCACGGTGCCGGTGCTGATCACCAGCTTGCGCTGGCTCGCCAGTGCGATCGGCACCCCGGCACTGAGGTAGCCGAGGCTCTTGCCGACGCCGGTCGGGGCCTGGATCGCGGCCACGCCACCGCTGGTGGCCAGCGCGCGCGAGGCGATGCCGATCATCTGCCGCTGCGCGCGGCGGGGGCTGAAGCCCGGGGTGTTCTCCTGCAGCCGCTGGTAGGCCTGGCGCACCGCGTCCTTCATCGCCTCGGTCAGGACACGGACCGGAGCATCGGCCGGTGCGGGCGTGTCGGCGGCGGGCGGAGCAACGGGGACAGTGGCGGATTCCATCATCCGGCTATTGTCGGCGATCGCGGCCGGCCGCCGGCCGCCGGCGTCGTCGCCCGCGCGAGGATCCTGAAGCGCGTTCAGGCTGTCGCGTGACGTCGCGTCACGGGCCGGCGCGGTCGTCCAGGTCGCTGGCGCCATCGCGCTGGCCCTGCGCCGCATCCTGGCGGGTCAGCGGGTCGAAGATCCGCTCGCCGTCCAGCTCCACCCACTCCACATCGCCCTGCAGGCCGAAATGGCACCTCGCGGTGGCCTCGCGCAGGGCGCCGCCCTCGGCGCCGGCAACCTGCAGGCCACTGCCGGCGTCCCATGACACCAGGAAGCCGTCGTCGCCCTCCGCCGCGCGCGCCTGCGGCTCGGGAATGACCGCCGAGCCGGAGTCGGCCAGCAGCTGCCCGAGCATGCGCTCGCAGGCCACCACCGCATCGCGTTCGGCCCAGCGCTCGGCCGAGCAGCCGGTCAGCATCACCCCCGCGGCCAGCGCGTGGATCCAGATCTTCATTGCAGCCTCCTCGTTCAATCCCGGGCCGGTGCCCGCTGGCCCCAAGGTAACGCGGCGCTGTGCAGGGGCCGTTGCCGCGGCCATCACGACGACCTGGCTGAATGGCAGGCCGCGCGTATGCGGCGGATTCACCGGCGCCTGCCTACACAGGCGTACCGCAACGAGGAGACCCCGATGAGCCACCATGACGAACCCGCGACCGTGCCGTCGGTCGACCTGCAGCGCTACCTCGGCACCTGGTACGAGATCGCGCGGTTGCCGATGCGCCACGAGCCGGAGGACTACCGTGACATCACCGCCACCTACAGCCTGCAGGAGGACGGCAAGGTGCGCGTGGCCAACCGCGCCATCGACGGCAAGGGCGAGCCGCAGGAATCGATCGGCGAGGCGACGCCCGTCGACGACAGCAACAGCCGGCTGAAGGTCAGCTTCCTGCCCGACGGCCTGCGCTGGATCCCGTTCACCAGGGGCGACTACTGGATCCTGCGGCTGGACCCGGATTACCGCCTCAGCCTGGTCGGCAGCCCGGATCGCAAGTATCTGTGGCTGCTGGCACGCGAGCCGCACGTCGACGCGGCGACCTACGAGGATTACCTCGCCACCGCCCGCGAGCGCGGGTTCGACCTGGACGGGCTCATCGAAACCCCGCAGGGCAACGCCGCGGCCTGATGGCAGGCACATCCGGGGCCATCGCGCCCGACCTGGCCGGGATCAACCGCGAGGCGTACATCTATTTTGGTGCCGGCGCCGCCGTGGCCTGGCAGATGGCCGATCCCGGCGTGGGCCGCGGGGTGGCGCGCCACAGCGCCACCCTCGAGCGGCCGCTGGACCGGTTGCGCGCGACGATGACCTACATCTACGCGGTCAGCCTCGGCGACGACGAGGACCGGCGCGCGGTACGGCGGATGGTCGACCGCGCGCATGCGCCGGTGCGCACCTGCCCGCCAGGCGCGTGCTGGCGGACTTCCGCAGGCGCCAGGGGCGCTGAGCGATACCGCCCCGGGGGGGTCGGGTTGATGGAGGCGTCGGTTTCACGGCGCCGGCCTCAAGTCCCCACCCGCCGCGCCGATACGGGCTGCGACCCTCGCAACGACCCGGATGCCGCGGCATGCACGTCCTTCCACTGCGTTCGCCGTCGGCAGCGCTGCCGCAACGCATCCTGCTGGTGGAAAACTCGCGCAGCTACACGCGGATGGTCGCCGAAGCCATCGAACAGAAGCTCGAGCTGCCGGTCACCGTGGCCGCCTCGCTCGCCGAGGCCCGCGATGCACTGCGCGCGCACGACGACTGGTTCCTGGCGCTGACCGGCCTGGTGCTCGCCGACGGCAACCGCGACGCGGTGGTGGACTTCTTCCTGGACCGCGGGCTGCCGACCGTGGTCGTGAGTGGTGTCTACGACGAGGACCTGCGCCGCCGCGTGCTGCGCCGGCAGATCATCGACTTCGTGCTCAAGAACGCGCCGGGCAGCCTCGACTACCTGCTGTGGCTGGTGCAGCGGCTCGATCGCAACCGCCGGGTGTCGGCACTGGTGGTGGACGATTCCGCGGCGGCGCGCGGCTATGCGGCCGCATTGCTCGAGCTGTACGGCTACACCGTGGTGCAGGCCGCCGACGGCGATGCCGCGCTCGCCGCGCTGGAGGCGGACTCGACGATCCGGCTTGCGGTGGTCGACCAGGAGATGCCGGGCATGCAGGGCATCGAGCTGGCGCGGCGCATGCGCAGCGTGCGCACCCGCGACCGGCTGGCGGTGATCGGCGTCTCCGGCACCGAGGATCCGGGGCTGGTCGCACTGTTCCTGAAGAACGGGGCCAATGATTTCCTGCGCAAGCCGTTCTCGCGCGAGGAGTTCTTCTGCCGGGTGTCGCAGAACATCGACCAGCTGGAGCTGATCGGCAGCCTGCAGGACCTCGCGACCCGCGACTTCCTGACCGGCCTGGCCAATCGCCGCCACTTCCTCGAGCAGAGCGAGGCCGCGCTGGCGCGGCTGCAGGCCGCGCATCGCAGCGCAACCGTGGCGATGCTCGACATCGACCACTTCAAGCACATCAACGACACCTGGGGGCACGAGGCCGGTGACCAGGCGCTGCGCGCCATTGCGGCCGCGTTGGCGGGACACGCGCGGCCGCAGGATCTGGTCGCCCGCTTCGGCGGCGAGGAATTCTGCATGCTGGTTCCGGACCTGCCGGAGGATGGCGCCGGCGCCTACTTCGAGGCGCTGCGCCAGCGTATCGCCGCGCTGAGGATCCCGGCAGGCGCCGATGAATTGCGGGTCACGGTCAGTATCGGCATGGCAACGGTGTCTTCCGACGCCACCCTGAGCGGGTTGCTGGCCGAAGCGGACCGCTGCCTCTACCTCGCCAAGGCCGCAGGCCGCGACCGGGTCCAGCCGGGCTGGGCGCCGGTCGCGGCCACGGCCTGAATCGCACCGCCTTCCGCGGCGTGCAACACCGGGGCATTGCGCCCCGTGGCCGGCTACTTCTTGGCCGTCGCGCCCGGCATTTCCGACCGGGCGAGGAACTCGCGGGTGGTTTCGGGCAGGTGCTCGAGCAGCCACCGCGACATCGCGATCTCCTGCTCGAGGATCTGCTCGCAGGCGCGCTGGGTCCGGGTGTCACCGATCGCCCCGGCGGCCGCGATCAGCGTGGTGTACGAGGCGATCTCCATGTTCTCGAACACGTAGCTGGCCATCGAACCCTTGACGATCTCGTCGGACGCGGTCATGCCACCGATGGCCTGGCCCATCGCCGCGATCCTGCCCATGGTGTCCTTGACCGCCGAGGTCGAGCCACCAAGGCGCTCGATGCATTCCTCCAGCAGGCGCTGCTGGCCGAGGGTTTCCTGCAGGTGCTCGTCGATGCGCATCTTCAGCTTGGGGTAGTTCTCGATCCGCCCGGCCTGCGCCTTGAGCATGCTCTCGGCCTGCAACTCCATCGCATGCGCATCGCGCAGCCAGTCGAGCAGGTGTTCACGCGCTTCGGTCGTCATCGTTGCAACTCCTGGAACGGGGAAACGGGACCTTTCCGCGAACGGCGTGAACGGACCGAGATGGCAACAGGCCAGGGGCGTCCGTGTCCTGCAGGCCCTGCCCCCGGGGAATGGGACTGTCCCACCGCGCGCGCAACCTGCGTAGTCCCCGGCGATGCCCAGCAACGATCGCCCACCCGTCGGCGCTCCACGCTCCCGCCGGAGCTTCATGCAGACCCGCGCGGCCAGGGTGCTGGCAGGCCTCGGGCTGGCGACGCTGGCGGTGGTCGTGGTGGCGCTGGTCGCGGTGTGGCGGCTGGGCGGCGGGCCGGTGGTGCGCGAGTTCCTGCTCACCGGCGAAGTGCGCGAACTGGAGCCTGCGCGTTTCCAGTCGGCCCCGCTGCGCACGGCGCAGGGCGGACGCGACCTGGTCTACCTGCTGTCCACGCAATCGGAGACGGTGACCTCGCGCAGCCGCCGCGGCTCCGGCTCGCGCCGCCGCGAGTACCTGCACGTCGATCTCTGGGCGGTCGACCCCATCGCCGTGCAGGTGGCCTGGCGCCGCCGCGTGCACAGCTTCTCCGGGCGCGATCGCCTGGGCCGCGACCTGCGTGCCTTCACGATCCTCGGCGCCGATGGCGACGTGCTGTGGCTGGGCGTGGATGGCCCGCGAGGCGTGGCGCTTGCCGACGGCCACGACATCGCCGATGGCGCGCTGCTCGACCGCCACAACCCGCACTTCGCCGGCCGGCGGGTCGACGAACCGGGCTTCATCGCGTTCGGGCGCCATGGCCTGCAGCTCACCCTCGATGACGCCAGCCAGTGGCGCGTGGATGCCGCCACGCTGCAGGCGGCGCCACGCGATACCCCGCTGCCCGACCCCACGCGCGTGACCCCGCCGGCGATGACCGGGCACGGCAGCGCCGCGGCGTTCCGCCTGCGCGGCGCACGGATCGGCGACCGCTGGCTCGGCGTGCTCACCGACAGGGAGGCCGATTTCTACCGCAGGCCGCCGGTGGTGCCGGGACGTGGTCCAGACGAGCAGGCGGGGGTGATGTTCGATCACCTGGAGTCGCAGCATGTGCCGTCCCGCCTGGTGGAGACCGAAGCCGTGCCCTACCGGCTGTGGTCGGCGCGGGTCACCGAGGTGTCCGCGGCACCGCGGGGCTGGCCTGCCCACATGCCCGACAACTGGGGGACCCGGCCCCGCTATTCCGATTACGCGGTCCTGCCCGACGCGCCCGCCTTCCTGCGCGCCGGCCTGCTGCGCGAACATCCGCTGGCCGAACACCCGCTGTGGTACCGCGCGCCGGACAGCATCCTGGTGATCCATGTCGACAGGCTCGGCGCCGCCGGGCGCCTCCAGCTGAGCCGCATCGCCGGGCCGTCGGGCACGCCGGTGTGGCAGGCCCCGCTGCCGTTCGACCGGCTGGACGCGGTGCTCCGCGGCGACCGCGACCTGGTGCTGCTGGGGACGGTGCCGCCGGCGCCCGGCGCCACCCCGGGGCCCGACGCGGGCCCTGCGCATCCCGCATTGGCGGGCATCGACATCGCAAGCGGCCGCACCCGCGTGCTCGACCTCGTCGCCGAAAGCCTGCGGCGCTGAACGGCGAACCGCGCCCGGCGCGGGTCTACTGGCGAGCCGCGAGCAGGTCCTGCAGGCGCGCCGCATCGCCCATGGCGTGCCCGCCGGCGGTGTTGTCGAGGATGCACCAGTTCGACGGAGCGCCGGCCGCGCCAGTGCGCATCGCCGTGGCCAGTGCGCCCAGGGCGACGTCGTCGTAGGCGCTGTAGTAGATGCGCGGCGCGCCGTGCCAGCGCCAGTACCGCCAGTCGCCGTGCGATCCACCCGGCTGCGCCGCCGCCGGCAGGCGCGCCGGGTCGGCGGCCACCCGCGCGACCCGGTAGCGCTGCCACAGCGCATCCACCGCCGGCTCGAACCAGCTCGCGTGGCGCGGCTCGCAGGACACCGGCGCATCGCTGCGACGCCGCAGCATGGAGAAGAAGGTGCTGGCGGTGCGGGCATCGAAGCGCAGGCTTGGCGGCAGCTGCACCAGCAACCCGCCGAGCTTCGCGCCGAGCCCGGCGATGGAATCCAGGAACGCGCTGAGCGCATCCCCCGTGCCGTGCAGGCGTGCATCGTGGGTGATCGCCTGCGGCAGCTTCATCGAGAACCGGAAGTCCTTCGGCACGCTGCCGGCCCAGCGCTCGAACGTGCGCGGCTGGTGCGGACGGTAGAACGTCGAGTTGATCTCCACGACGGAGAAGCGCGTTGCGTAGCGCGCCAGGTGGCTGTCTCCGGGGCCGAACAGGTGCATGTGCTGCGATGGAATCGACCAGCCGGCACAGCCGACCAGCAGCCGGCCGCCGCGGCCACGCCCGGGCGCCTTCATGCCATGCACGCGCGCAGCAACAGGTTCAACACCACGGTCAGCACCACCGAGGCGATGATGCCGGGCAGACAGCCGGCGGTGCGGATGCGTGCGGGCATCGAGCGGTATCCAGGGGCGGGCCCCCTGCATACCGGCCCGGGCGTCAACGCGATGGCGAGGCGGAGTCGAACAGCGTGGCGAAGCCGCCCCGGAACATGCGGCTGCCATCGAACGGCATCTCCCACTGCGACATGTCGCCGGCTTCCTGCTCCATCGCCCTGGCCGCCGCATCGCAGGCCGCGCGGTCGGCCCAGTTGATCCACGAGAACACGATGACCTCATCGTCGCGCGCCCGGGTCGCGCGGTAGAAGTCGGTGCGCTTGCCGTGCGGAACGTCTTCGCCCCAGGCCTCCACCACGCCCAGTGCGCCGGTCCTGCGCGCCATCTCCCAGCCCTTGGCGGCCATGTCGACGTAGGCGGCCTTCTGCTCCGCCGGCACCGCCAGCACGAAGCCCTGGTAGAAGGCGCCTCCGACCGTGTCGCCCTGCCCGTACACGGTCTCGAAACCACCCCAGAACATCCGGCTGCCATCGAACGGCATCTGCATGTCGCGCATCGCCGGATCGGCGGACATCGCCTGCCACGCGGCATCGGCGCTGGCGCGGTCGGGCCAGGTGATCCAGGAAAAGGTGACCGATTCATCGTCCTTCGCATCCACAGCACGGTGGAAGTCGGTGAGCTTGCCGTGCGGCACGTCCTCGCCCCAGGTCTCGACCATGCGGGTGGCGCCATGCCGCTGGAACAGCGGCCAGCACTGGCGGGCGTGCTCGAGGTACTGCTGGCGGTTGGCGGTGGGGACGGCCGCGACCGACCCGGTGTGGTAGCTCATCGTGGTGTTCTCCTGTGATGGCCGCATCCGGGGCAGCCGGAAGCCGGTGTGCCGGCGCCCGACGCAGTCGGCCGAACGTACGACCGCGGTGGCGACGGCCACACGTGGATGCGCACCGCACTGTCCGGCCGCCGGCCGCCGTTGCGTTGGCCCGGATGCACCGGTGTCCGGTCAGGAGATCTCCCATGCGCACGTTCGTCCTTGCCGCCCTGCTGCTGCCGGGCCCCGCGCTGGCCGCATCCGTCGACGTGGTGATGTCCGGGCTCGACAATCCGCGCGGGCTGGCCTTCGCCGCCGATGGCAGCCTGTACGTCGCCGAGGCCGGCCACGGCGGGACCAGCCCCTGCATCTCCATCCGCGGCACTGCGTTCTGCCACGGCCCGAGTGGTGCCATCAGCCGGCTGCGGCATGGCCGGCAGGAACGCATCATCAGCGGCCTGCCGTCGATTGCCGACCCGGCCGCCACCGAGGCGGCTGGACCGAACGGCATCTCGTTCCACGGCATGATCGGCTACGTGACGATGGGCTTTGCCGGGGTCGCACCCTCGGTGCGCGCCGAGTTCGGCGCGGCAGGCCGCGTGTTCGGCCACCTGCTGCGCTTCACCCCCGGCGGCACCTGGCGGGTGGTGGCCGACGTGTCCGCGCACGAGGCCAGGCAGAACCCCGCCGGCGGGCCGGTCGAGACCAACCCGTTCGGCGTGCTCTCCGAGGCCGCGGCCCACTACGTCACCGATGCCGCCGGCAACGCCCTGCTGCGCGTGGCGCCCTCAGGCGGCATCACCACCGTGGCCACCTTCCCGTCGCGGCCCGCGGCCGGCACCGATGCGGTACCGACCGGCGTGGTGCGCGGCCCCGATGGCGCGCTGTACGTCGGCCAGCTCACCGGCGTGCCGTTCGCCGACGGCGCGGCCAGTGTGTTCCGCATCGCACCCGGCGGTTATCCGACGGTCTGGGCCAGCGGCTTCAAGACCATCATCGACCTGGAATTCGCGGCCGACGGCAGCCTGTACGTGCTGCAGCACGCCAGTGGCCCGGTGTTCTTCGCCGGCCGGGGCCAGCTGCTGCGGGTGGCGCCGGATGGCAGCCGTTCGCTGGTGCTGGGGAACCTCGATCGTCCGACCAGCCTGGCCATCGGCCCCGACCGGGCGCTGTATGTCGCCAACCGCGGCATCACCCCGATGGGCGGCGAAGTGCTGCGGGTGGTCCCCTGAGGGTCGCGGTGCCGCGTCGGGCATCGCCGATGCCGCGCCGGCCGGCCCGCATGCGCCGTTGACGCCTGCCTCATCGGGCATCGCGATACTCGCGCGCATGCCCGAGGGTCCCTCGCTCGTCATCCTCCGCGAAGCCGCCGCCCGTTTCGCAGGGCGCAAGGTGTTGCGGGTCTCCGGCAACAGCAGCCAGGACATCGAGCGCATGCGCGGCCGCAAGGTGCTGGCGGTGCGCACCTGGGGCAAGCACTTCCTGCTGCAGTTCGACGGCTTCGCCCTGCGCATCCATTTTCTGCTGTTCGGCAGCTACCGCATCAACGAGGACAAGGCGACACCCCCACGGCTGTCGCTGGGCTTCAGCAAGGGCGAGGTGATGAACTTCTACGCCTGCTCGGTGCGTTACATCGAAGGCGACCTCGACGACAGCTACGACTGGAGCGCTGACGTGATGAGCGATCACTGGGACGCCGCCGCCGCGCGCCGCAGGCTGAGGGCACAGCCGGACACGCTGGCCGCCGATGCGCTGCTCGACCAGGACCTGTTCGCCGGCGTCGGCAACATCATCAAGAACGAGGTGCTGCACCGCATCCGCGTGCATCCCGAAAGCCGGGTCGGCGCCCTGCCACCGCGCAAACTCTCCGAACTCGTGGCCCAGGCGCGCGAGTACAGCTTCGACTTCTACCGCTGGAAAAAGGCCTTCGTGCTGAAGAAGAACTACCAGGTGCACACGAAGTCGACCTGTCCACGCGATGGCAACCGGTTGAGCTATCGCAAGCACCTGGGCCAGGCACAGCGCCGTGCGTTCTGGTGCGACGCGTGCCAGCGGCGGTATGGCGATCCCGTGCTGGCGGACACCGCGCCGCCGCCGGCACGCAGCCGCAGCCGGGCGCGGCAATCGCCATGGACGGGCACGTGACCGGAACCGTGCCGACGGGGACCGCCGCCCGCGCGCTGGCGCTGGCCCGCGCGGAAGCCGACGCGATCCTTGCCGCGCTGGTGCCGCAGGGCGACGTGCACGCCTCGATCCACGACGCGCGCAAGGCGATCCGGCGCCTGCGCGCGCTGCTGCAGCTGGTCGAGCCGCGGCTGGGGCTGGCTGGCGCCGACCGCATCCTGCAGCGCACCGGCGACAGCCTGTCCGCGTTGCGCGATGCCCACGCCACGATCGGCACCGCGGAGCGCCTCGCCCGCGACGACGGGCGCTGGGAGGCGGTGATCGTCCGGCTGGCGCAGCGTCGCGATGCGTTGCTTGCCGCGGCACTGGTGCAGGACCCGGGCTTCGAACGACGCCGCCGCTGGGTGCAACGTGCACTGGCGCGCATCGAGGCGGCACCGTGGCACCGCCTCAAAGCCGGTGACCTGCGCCGTGGCCTCGAGCGTGGCCAGCAACGCGTGGACAAGGCACGCCGGCGCGCCCGTCGTGATCCCCATCCCGACGCCCTGCATCGCTGGCGGCGCCGCGTACGCAAGCTGCGCATGCAGGTGGAGGCCGTCGGCGGCATCAAGCCCGGGCTGGTATCCGGCCGCGACCGCGGCCGGCATGCGGGCCGGGCCGGGGAACTGCACGCGCTGAGCGACCGGCTTGGACGCCGCCAGGACCTCGAGGTGCTGTACGCCCTGCTGGACGGCATGGACGGCCTGGAGGATCGCGAGCCGCTGCTCGCCCGGATCCGCGAGGCCGGGGCCAGGCTGGACCGGTCACTGGCCGGCTGACCCGGCTCGCCGGCGTGCGGGTCGGAGCCGACCTACCGCGCTGCCGGTACGTCGCGCACGGTGGTGATGATCGTGGCCATCAGCGCATGCAGCGCATCGCGGTGGCCGGTGCGTGCGGAGGCTTCACTGTCGTTGGAGGTCATCGCCACGGAGAGTTGCAACGACGGCACGATGTAGAGCATCTGCCCGCCGTAGCCCCAGGCGTAGCGCACCGGCTCACCGGCGATCTCCCGCAGGAACCAGCCATAGCCATAGGCATCGCCGGTGAAGCGCGAGGCGGTGCGCGGCTGCCACGATGCATCGATCCACCCGGACGACACCAGCTGCCGGCCGTCGGTACTGCGCCCGCCATTGCGGTACAGCTCACCGAATGCCAGCAACGAGCGGGTGCTCATCGCCATGTTGTTGCCGCCGAGATGGATGCCCTGCGGATCACGGTCCCAGGCGGTGATCGCGAAGCCCTGCTGCGGGCCCAGCCATTCGCGGGCGAGATCCAGCGTAGTTTGCCCGGTCGTGCCCGCCAGGATCGCCGACAGCAGGTGCGTCGAGCCGGTCGAATACAGCATCGCGCCACCGGGTTCGTCCACGAACGGCTGCGCCAGTGCCGCACGCACCCAGTTGCGGCTCGACACCCAGCGCCCGTAGTTGGCTCCCGACGTGCGGCCGAGTCCGGCCTGCATCGACAGCAGGTGGCCGATGGTCACCCGTGCCAGCCGCGGGTCCGGATCCGCCGGCAGGTCGGCGCGCAGCAGCGGAGCGATCGGCTGATCGGTGCCATCCAGCACGCCCCTGTCGATGGCAATGCCGACCAGTGCCGACATCACCGATTTGGAGGCGGACTTGATGTTCGTGGGGGTATCCGGGGTCGCGCCGCGGTAGCCGCGCTCGGCGACGGTGTCGCCCCCGTGCGCGATGGCCACCGCCTTCAAGGGCCCGATCGCCGCGGCCGAGTCGAGCACGGCTTCCAGCCTGGTGCGCAGTTCCACCGGATCCGGCGCCAACGCGATGGCCGGGGGGGATGCCTGCGCCGGCATCGGCGTCGCCACGGCTCCGGCCGGCGGGTCCGCGCCACTGCAGGCCGCGGAGACACCCGCGGCACACAGCAACGCCACGCGGACGAGGCTTCGCATCCCCGCGCGCGCCCGCGGGCGCACGCCCGCGATCCGAGCCATGCCTGGTGTTTCTGGGATCAACCGCACCATCCACCCGCTTGCTGCCGTCCGGCCCGGCAGCGTAGGAACACCGCTGCAGCCGGATCGTGATCGATCGCGACGCGGCGCTCAGGAGCCGCGGCGCCAGACCAGGCAGCGGTTGTTTGCCGGCATCGCCACGTCGGCTGCGAGCCGCAGGCCTTCGGCCATGGCCAGCACATTGCAGTGCTCGAGATCGCGGATGCCCGAGCGTGGATCGCGCGCCTTGAGCCAGGCGTCGAAGTCGCGGTTGCTGTCGCTGGTCCAGCGGCCGTCGTAGTTGAATGGACCGTAGGCCACCAGCACCCCGCCCGGCGCGCTGGCGAGGACCCGGCCGACGCCGCGGAAGAACGCTTCCACCGCGTCCATGCCCATGATGTGCAGGGAGTTGGCGGTGAACACCGCATCCGCAGCCACCACGGGCCACGCCGGCTGCAGCACGTCCAGCACCAGCGGGGGCGGCGTGTTCGGCAGACCGGCCTCGGCGAGCCACGCGCGGATGCCGGGCAGGTTGTCGGCGAGATCCGACGTCTGCCAGCCCAGCCACGGCAACGCGGCGGCGAAGTGCACCGCATGCTGGCCGGTGCCGCTGGCGATCTCCAGTACGCACCTGCGATCGGCGAAGTGATCCCGCAGCACGCCGAGGATGGGCTCGCGGTTGCGATCGCAGGCGGGGGCATGGGGCCGGGTCGGTGGACTGTGCATGTGGCCATCGTGCAACACGAACCAGCTTGCTGCACCCACGCAGCCGCGCCTGCCGTCGCGCCGGTCTTTGGCGGTCCCGTCACGGCACCGGCCGGACCCTGTCGGCTTCCGACCGATGGAGATACCCATGACCGACACCCGCGATCTCGAGAAGAAGTTCTGGAAAGCGCTCGACAAGGACCGGACCGTGATGCTTGGCGCAACGGGCGTCGCGCCGCGACCGATGACCGCGATGGCCGAGGACCAGCGTGCGCCGCTGTGGTTCTTCACCTCGACCGAAACCGAGCTTGCGCAGTCGCTGGAAGGCAGTGGCGCCGGCCACGCCGCCACGGTGTCGTTCGCATCGAAGGACCACGAGCTGTTCGCCACCATCACCGGCCAGGTGGTGATCGACAACGACCGCGCAGTGATCGACCGCCTGTGGAACCCCTTCGTGGCCGCCTGGTACGAGGACGGCAAGGACGATCCCAAGCTGCGCCTGCTGCGCATGGACGCGGCCGAGGCACATGTCTGGCTCAACGAGAGCAGCCTGCTGGCCGGCGTCAGGATGCTGCTGGGCGCGGATCCGAAGAAGGATTACGACGACAAGGTCGGCGACGTCCCGCTGCGCTGACCGGATGCGGGCGGCCCAGGCCGCCCGCACGCCCCTGGGGCCCGCGCAAACCCACACGATGCCCGTTCAGCCGTGGTCCGCCGGTGTTGCGGCCTCGCGCTCCGCTCTGGCAACGATCCGCGGCTCCACGACCGGCCGCGAGGTGCCGGCGATGAAGAACGGCGTGTCACGATGCCGGTGCCGCAGCTTCGCCAGCAGTACGCCTGCGCCGATCCGGCACACCGCGGCCGCCGTGTGGCGCCGTGTCGGCCGCACCGCCCGCGTCGCGGACCCGGTGTTGACTGCCACGCGCGCCGGGCCGAAGGCACGGTCGGTGGCCGATGGGTCGGCCGTGATGCACGCCACCAGCACGCCCGCGTAGGGAAGCCGCGGGTCACGCGCGGTGTTGGCCAGTGGGGTATTGCAGCAGGCCGAATGCCAGCGCAGCGGGCCGCGGGGACTCAGCGACAGGCAGGTGAGCCGGTCCGCGCCCGCGGTGAAACGCAGCCCCGCGGGCTGCATGGCGACGATGTCGCTGCCGCCACATGCGTCGAGCACATCCTCGCGCCCCAACAGGCGCGCATAGGCCTGGCAGTCGCGGCAATAGCACACCACCCGCGCGTAGGCATCGCGTGGTTCCAGCGTTCCCTGCAGATGCCCGCAGCTGCACTGGAGGGCAATGGTCATCAGGCCTCCGGCAGGTGGCGTGACCTGCGTTCCACCAGGTAATCGATGGGCTTGTAACTGAAGTTGTTGGACTGGCCCGCCGAACATGCGGTCATCGCCACCACCATCGGCATCTCCGCGCGCAGGCGGATGAAGTCGCCTGCCCGGCTCAACGGCGGCAGCACCGCGATCCTGCCGCTGCCGGCGTCGACGGTGACATTCATGAAGATGTTGAAGGCCACCGGGATCCGGTCGGTGCCGATGCCATAGGGCGCCAGCGCCGCGGCAAGATTGCCCTCGCAGCCGGGGCGCCCTTCGGTCTCGCCGTAGATGACCTCGAACATGCGCTTCGAGCAGGGGGTCAGGGTGAAGTCGTGGCGGCCACAGGTGTCTTCGAGGATGGTGAACATCGGCCGGCTGCGGTTGGAGTACAGCACGTCGCCGGTGCTGAGCCAGAGCCTGGATGCATAGTCGATCGACCGACCGGACGAGAGGTACTCAGCGAGGTCGTCGCGGGCGAAAGCGGTGAGGTCGCTGACCTGCTGGCCCATCGGGTCGATGACGATCAGCTCTTCGCCGGCCTCGAGTTCCAGCGCCCGGCCCGAGCATGGCGGAATCCGTTCGGGTGCGGCATCCAGGCGGCCCGGCGCGGCACTCATGCGCGGCTCCTGACCCGGAACGGGCAGGTCCAACCCTCTTCCACCGCACGGCCGCTGTACTGGCGGGTTTCGGCCGCAGTGCCGAAGTCGGCGAGGTTGGGATTGATCGAGCCCTGCAGCGCGATGTCACGGGCTCGGGTAGCCGCCTGCATCTTCCCGTAGCGCCCATCCGCGCGCAGTCGCTCGAACTGGCGGTGCGAATTGAACACCAGCGCCGGCCACGCGAAGCGGCGGGCCAGCCGCGACGCACCCGGGTGCAGGCCGATGACAAAGAACGGATGCCCGCCAAGACTCAGGCTGAAACGCGGGTCGTCGGGGTCGCGGCTGACATCCGCCGCCCATGGCGTCCCGCGGCGGGCATCGATCTCGTGCAGGCGCTGCAGCTGCGACCACAGCAGCGCCTCGAACCGGCGCTCGTCGGTATCGCGCGGCCCGTCGAACAGGGCGACGAAGGAATGGATGGTGCTGTCGTCGGGGTCCAGCCCGTCGACGCGCTGGGCGAATGCCGCCAGGCTGTCGAGCAGCGATGCGTCATTGCCGCGATCGCCGAGGCGGCCCATCTCGCAGGTCTCGATCGCTCCACGGGCCAGAGCGGCCTTGGAACCGACACAGGGAAAGGCCGGGTCGGCGACGAACTCCAGAAAACGGGTAGTGAGGAGCCCGCGCCCATCGGCGGATGCGGGAGCTCCGGCGGCGGCGGAGCGGATGGTGTCGCGGAGGGCACGCGGACAGGAGGACATGCAGGAAGGACTCTATGCGGCGCCGGAAGTGGCTGCGACACAGACTAGGAACACGCCGCGGACCGCCATGTGTATTGACGGATGCGAGAGCATTCCCACTCCAGTGCCATTCAAGGAGATGAGCGCGGCATCACGGCAGCGCCATACCGGGGAGCCCGTGGCTACAGCGTGGCGGTCACCTTGCCGCCCCGGGCCGCCAGCAGTTCGCGTGCCTGCTGCTGTTCCTCCTTCGACCGCGCATGCACGACCACCGTGCATTGTTGCGCGGCCATGGCCGAACGCGTGGCATCGACATAGCGGTCGTGATCGGGCCGCATCGAGACCAGGCCACCGAGCATCAGTCCCCCGACGGTACCGAAGGCAATCGTCACCAGCGACGCCGCCACGGGTGACTGCACCACGAAGGGCACGCCGAGCCACATCATGATCGCGAACGCGAGCGCGCCGGCGGCGGCGCCGAACAGGCCCATGCGCATGTGCGCCACCAGGATCGTGCGCCAGATGCCACGCCCCTCCGGCTCCAGCTTGATGGCCGCGTCGGGTTCGTCGGGCGTGATCAGCTTGACCTGGGTGGGATGCAGCGCCAGCACCTGCACCACGGCGTCGGCCGCCTCGCGGGCGACGGACGCGCTGTCGAACACCGCGGCCAGCTTGCTGTTGGAGACCTCTCCGGTCAGTGGGTTGTCGGACATCCGGCAGCTCCTTACGTCGACGGCACATGATGATTTCGCACCCGCGCGTTCCGCCGACGTGAACTACCGTGTCCGCGCCGGCGTCCAGCCCTCGGCCACGCCGGCCTGCGACTCCGCGCACGCGAACCGCCGACGCTCGCCACTCAGTGGATCGTCGAACTCCAGCGCGTGCGCGAACAGCTGCAGAGGCCGCGCGTAGTCGTCGCGCTCCTGGTTGCGCGGGTCGGGATAGAGCCGGTCGCCCATGATCGGCGCACCCAGGGCCGCCATGTGCACGCGCAGCTGGTGCTTGCGTCCGGTGACCGGTTGCAGCCGGTAGCACCACGTCCGGCTGCCACGCGCGTGCACGTCGATGTGCGTCTCGCTGTTGGGTTCCCCGTCTGTCTCGCGCATCAGGAAGAAGGGTTCACCGCGTTCGAGCCGGCTGCGCCGCACATGCGGGAAACGCAACGCCGGCAGCGGCGGCGCCAACGCGCGGTACTCCTTGCGGATCGAGCGCTCACGGAACAGAGCCTGGTAGGCGCCGCGGCTTGCAGGGTCCGCGGAGAACAGCACCAGGCCGGCGGTGTCGCGGTCGATGCGGTGCAGCGGCACCAGTGCCGGGTTGCCGAGGCGCTGCACGAGCCGCGTCAGCAGGGTCTCGCGCACGTAGGCGCCGGTCGGTGCGACCGGCAGGAAGTGCGGCTTGTCCACCACCACCAGGTGCGCATCGACATGCAGCACGGACTCCACAACGGGAATCGCCGGCTCGTCAGGCACCTCGCGGAAGTACTGGATCTCCGCGCCCACCCGGTACGGCGCGGCTGCGCGCAGGCACGCGCCACTTGCATCAAGCACGCGACCGCGCGCGAAGCGTTCCAGCCACGTCGCGCGCCCCACCTGCGGGAAGCGGGCGCACAGCGCATCCAGCACGGTCGCCCACGGGCCGGGTGGCAGCTGCAGCCGGCTGGCGGGGATCCCGTCGCGGGTCGCGCGCGCGGTGTTCGATGGCGTGGTCATCGGGCAAGCATATGGCCCGCCGGTTGGGCCTGCAGCCCTGTGCCGGAGGCGCGCCGCGGGCTTATGCTCGACCGCGTCCCCACGTCATGCGACCCACCATGGCCACGCCTCCTCGCCTGCCCGACAACGCCCGACTCGACCGCATCGTCGCCGAGGCGCGCCGTGATGCCGACCAGCGCGCCAGGGGATACCGCGAACGCGCGCTTGGCATGTATCCGTGGGTCTGCGGCCGCTGCGCGCGCGAATTCACCCGCGCCAACCTGTCGGAACTGACCGTCCACCACCGCAACCACAACCACGACGACAACCCCGCGGATGGCAGCAACTGGGAACTGCTGTGCGTGTACTGCCACGACAACGAGCATTCCCGTTACAACGACCACACCGGCGTCGCTGCAACCCGTGCCGAGGACGCGGTGGCGGCCGCCACCACGCAACCGTTCGCTGCGCTGGCCGCAATGCTGAAGCGCGACGCCTGACCACCGGAAACAGCGGTAAATCGGCCGCGTTTGCTACGGCGGCACGTTCCTCATGTCGACCCGCATCGGCCGCCGGCACGAGAACGTCGACGGCTACATGACCTCGAATGGCGCGGTGGGCTTCGGCGTCTCCGCCGCCAGCATGACCGCGACATGGATCTGGGCCGCCTCGTTCTATGCGGCCGCGACCTCCGGCTACAAGTACGGCATCTCCGGGCCGATCCACTATGGCCTGTGGGGCGCGCTGATGATCCTCTTCATCTATCCGTTCGGGCGCCGTTTCCGCGAACTCGCCCCGCATGCTCACACGCTGGCCGAGATCATGCACGCGCGCCACGGACGCGGCAGCCAGATGATCCTTGCCGGCTCCAACATCGTCGGCAGCATCATCAGCCTGATGGCCAACTTCACCGCGGCCGGCGCGCTGGTGGCGATGCTCTCGCCGCTGGACTTCGTGCACGGGGTCCTGATCGCCGGCCTCGGCACGCTGTCGTACTCGCTGTGGTCGGGCTTCCGCGCTTCGGTGATGACCGATGTCGCCCAGGTCGCGGCAATGCTCGGCGCGGCCGCACTGATCATCCCGCTGGTGTTCTTCAATGCCGGCGGCAGCGACGTGATCGCCCAGGGGTGGGAGCGGCTGAGCAGCGAGCAGGCGTCGTTCTTCTCCAGGACCGCCTTCCTCGAACAGGGCGCGCCCTACTTCGTCACCGTGCTGGCCTATGCGATCGGCAACCAGACCATTGCCCAGCGCCTGTTCGCGGTGCGCGAGGACCTGATCAGGCCGACGTTCGTCGCCGCCACACTCACCTATGGCGCCACCGTGATCGGGCTGGGCATGCTCGGGGTGGTGGCCCTGCTGGCGGGGATGGAGCCCAGCGCCGGCGACCACAACAACCTGATCCCGCAGATGGCCTCGAGCTACCTCGGCCCGGTGATGATCGGCGTGTTCTTCATCATGGTGATCGGCTCGCTGTCCTCGACCGCCGACTCCGATCTTTCCGCGCTGTCGGCGATCGTGATGACCGATGTCTACGGCAGGAACCTGGCACGCAACGGGCGGGTGAACCCGGCGACGATGCTGCTGGTGGGCCGCATCACCATGATCGTGGCCACCACCGCCGGGCTGATCTTCGCCAGCATGCGCGTGGACATCCTTTCGCTGCTGGTGTTCGTCGGTGCGTTGTGGGGCTCGATCGTGTTCCCGGTCATCGCCAGCGTCTACTGGGGGCGCATCGACAATCGCGCGTTCACCACGTCGGTGCTGGTGTCGCTGGTGGTGTTCGCCCTGCTGCGCTTCCAGCTGCTGCCGCTGGATGGCCTGCTGGTGGTGGTGTTCGAGCTGTTCGCGGCGATCGGCGCCGGCGTGGTGCTGGGCCTGATGGCCTTCGGCTTCTGTGGCAAGCGCCTGGGCCTTGCGGTGGGCGCAGCGGCCGCCATCGGGCTTGCCCCTTTCATGGTCGGCTTCCTGCGCGACTACGTGGTGCTGCTGAGCTCGCTCAACGCCTACGGCATCAGCACGGTGGTGTGCACCCTGCTCAGCCTGCGCAACCGTGAATCCTTCGACTTCGACCTCATTGGCGAACGCGTCTGCGCGTTCCAGCAAACGGAGACCCCCCGATGAACGTCCTTCTGATGACCCTCTACGTGCTGCTGTGGCCGGTACTGGTGGCGATCATGATGGTGGTGATCGGCCGTGGCGTGGTGAAGGACCTGCGCCGCGCGCGCCGCACCGGCGAGGACCTGGTCTGAGGGGCCGGCACGCCACTACCGCGTCGTCGCCCCGCCAGGCGATCGCAGGCGCATACTCGGCCGGCCGACTGCACCGCAGTCCAGCGCCGATGCGCCGAGGAGAGACGAAATGAGCAAGGGCCTCAACCAGAAGAGAGAGCAGAAGAAGAAACCGGCCAAGACGATGAAGGAAAAGAAGGCCGAGAAGCGCGAGAAGAGCGCGACCAAGGCCTTTGCACCGGTCTGACCCCGCTCCAGCGACGCTCGCAAGGCCCGGCATGCACCGGGCCTTTTCTTTGCTCCTTTCCCGATGTAGTTCCCTCGGAGGGTGCAGGCTCGCGCCCCGGAAGCGGATGCCGGGAGGGCGGAAGCCGGAAGCGCCGGAGCCGCGAGCCAGACAAGCGCCGGAGCACATGCGGATTGAGGGCGCGGGCCGCCCGCCGCGGCCACAGGGGGATGCCCAGCCGGATATCTCCGCGTCCTGCTCCCACATCCGGCCGCCGGCCATCCATGGCCGGCTCTGGACATCCCCCTGTGGCCACGGCGGGCCCCCGACCTGGCGTCGCGTCGACACGAAGACTGTGGGAGCGCGCTCGCGCGCGATTCCCCGCCCATCACGGCGGAGACCGCTCCTGCAGCCCGGGATGCCTTGCGGAACCGCGGGCCGGCTGCCCTCTGTTCCGTCCGAAGCCTGCGAAAGCCCGGGCCCGTCGCGTGCACCGGGGGGTGTGCTCCCAGCCGGCCATGGATGGCCGGCGGCCGGCCGTGGCAGCTGGACGCGGACTCCGGCCGGGGGAGCACACCCCCCGGTGCGCGCGACGGGCGGCGCGACGCCAGACGAAGTCCCCCGGGGCACCCGACGCTTGGGGCGCCGCCGCTGCGCGTTGCCGCGCAGGCACTTCAGCCGCACAACATCCCGGAGTCGGGAAATGACCCTTTCTCCGCACGACCTCCCGGACCCCCGAACGTGAACTCCCGCCTCATGCACAGGCCGCACTCGCAGCCGCTTTCGGCGACACTGCACGCCCGTCGCGGGGCCCTGCCCGCGCGACCCATCCCCGGGGCCCCGTGAAAACACCTGCAAGCCTGCTGACGCTGCTCGAAGAAGGCGTCATCGACGAAGTGATCCGCCCGCTCAAGAGCGGCAAGGAAGCCGCCGTCTACGTCGTGCGCTCCGGCGACGACGTGCGCTGCGCCAAGGTCTACAAGGACATGGCGCACCGCAGTTTCCAGAAGCGCGTGCAGTACCAGGAAGGCCGCAAGTCACGCGGCAGCCGCGAGGCCCGTGCGGTCGCCACCGGCAGCCGCTACGGCCGCCGGCAGCAGGAAGCGGAATGGAAGAACGCCGAGGTCGACGCGCTGTACCAGTTGCGCGAAGCCGGCGTGCGCGTGCCGGAGCCGCACGGCTTCTTCCACGGCGTGCTGGTGATGGAGCTGGTCACCGACGACGCCGGCTTTTCCGCACCGCGCCTGGGCGAGGTGGAACTCACCCCGGAGCAGGCGCGCGAATTCCACGCCGTGCTGGTGCGCCAGGTGGTGCGGATGCTGTGCTGCGGCCTGATCCACGGTGACCTGTCCGCCTACAACGTGCTGGTCGGGCCCGATGGTCCGGTGGTGATCGACTTCCCGCAGGTGGTCAGCGCGGCCGGCAACAACGCCGCGCGCACGATGCTGCTGCGCGACGTCAACAACCTCACCGCCACCCTCGGCCGCTGGGCACCGGAGCTGCTCGACACCTGGTACGGCGAGGAGATGTGGGCCCTGTTCGAGGCCGGCACCCTGCAGCCCGACACCGAACTCAGCGGGCAGTTCACCTTCGACGAGAGCACCATCGACCTCGACGGCGTGCGCGACGCCATCAACGATGCACGCGAGCTGGCACTGATCCGCCAGCAGGGCCGCGACGCGCAGGACGACGATGACTGACCGCGGCATGACGGCGAAGACATCCGGCACGGGCGGCGCGGCACGCGCATTCCACCCGCGCAACCGCCACCAGGGCCGCTACGACTTCGGCCGCCTGGTACAGGTTCGCCCTGCCCTGGCGCCGTACCTGGTCACCACCCCGCGTGGCGACACCAGCCTGGATTTCAGCGACCCTGCGGCGGTGCGCGAACTCAACCGGGCGCTGCTGCATGGCGACTACGGCATCGCGCACTGGGACCTGCCCGATGGCGCGCTGTGCCCGCCGATCCCCGGGCGCGCCGATTACCTGCACGGCCTGGCCGACCTGCTGGCGGCAACCGATGGCGGGATTCCGCGCGGCCTGTCGATCCGCGTGCTCGATATCGGCGTCGGCGCCAGCTGCATCTACCCCCTGCTGGGCCACGCCGAGTACGGCTGGCGCTTCGTCGGCACCGACATCGACGCGACCTCGCTGCAGGTGGCCGCGGCGATCGTGCACTCGAACCGGCTGGACCGCGCGATCACCCTGCGCCACCAGCCGCGCCGCGGCCAGGTATTCCGCGGCGTGATCGGCGATGACGACCGCTTCGACCTCACCCTGTGCAACCCGCCCTTCCACGCGTCGGCCAGAGAGGCCGCGCAGGCCAACCAGCGCAAGCGGCGCCAGCTGGGTACGCCGGAGCCGGCATCGGCTGCGGCGCTCAACTTCGGTGGTCATGCCCACGAACTGTGGATCGAGGGCGGCGAGGCGGAATTCCTGCGCCGGATGGTGCGCGAGAGCCGCGGCTACCGCGCGCAGGTGCTGTGGTTCAGCAGCCTGGTGGCGAAGTCCGCCCACCTGCCCGGCGTGCGCCGGCAGCTGCGCGAGGCCGGCGCGACGGAGGTGCGTGAAGTCGCGATGGCCCAGGGCAGCAAGCAGAGCCGGTTCGTCGCGTGGACCTTTCTCGATGCCGGGGAACGCCTGCAATGGCGGGACATGCGCCGGTAGCCCCCACGCTCAGGCGTCGAACAGCGCCGGGCCGGCCTCGCGCATGAAGATGCCCAGCGTCACCGGGCCGACGCCCTTGAACGCAAGCAGCCGGCGTTCGAAGTCCGCGCGGTCCGTTGCCGCATCGGCAATGCCGAGGATGCGTCCGTCGTACTCGTCGATCAGCCTCCTGCACAGCAGCGCCAGGCGCTCGGCGGTGGATTCGTCGTAGCGCCGGTAGCCGCCCTCGCCCAGCATCCGCACCAGGTCCCGATGACTGCACGCACACAGCCTGCGCGGCGTGTCGAGGCCGTGCGTCACCACCAGCACCCGCCAGGTCCGCGCCGCGGCGGCCTGCGGGATCCGGTTGCCGAACAGGAAACTCGCCAGGAACCAGCGGAACAGCGATGCCTCGTCGCGCGGCGGCACTTCGAAGCCGAGATCACGTGGCAGCAGTTGGCGCAGCATGCAGGTACTCCGATCGGGTGGACCGGCCGGGCCGGTTTGCGGAGACAATGGCGGCCGGCGCGCCGCCATGGCGCGAATACCGCCACCACCAGGCCCCGGATGCGAACCTTCGTCCTCAGAGCACGCGCGGCACCGACCGACAGCCAGTCCCTGCTGGCCTCGGTGGGGCGGGACGCGCACAGCGAGATCCTCGCGCACACGCTGATGAACGCCGTGTTCGTCGCGCAATCGCATCGTCCCGACGTGGTCGTGCACCTGGTCCTGGAAAGCACGCGCGACTATTCGCGCAGCATCCGCTTCGAGGCCAATGCCATTAAGGACATCGGCGGCTTCGACGAGCGCACCCTGCTGGGCCGGATCGCCGGCGCGCTGGATGCCTCGCGCGGCATGGGCAAGGACGAGACGCGCGCGGTCGAACCCGGCATCACCGTCAGCACCACCAGCTTCGAGCGCCTCGTGCAGGCGCTGTCCGCCGACCACCAGCTGTTCCTGATGGACCCGAAGGGCACGCCGATCCGCCAGCAGGTCTTCGCCGACAACCCCTGCTTCCTGCTGACCGACCACATCCCGATGCCGAAGAAGGCCGTTCCCGGCCTGGAACGCATGGGCGCGCGGAAACTGGCGCTCGGGCCGAGGATGCTGTTCGCGTCACAGTGCGTGGTGCTGATCCATCACGAGCTGGACCTGCGCTGACACGGCCCCGATCCGGGCCGCCAGCTAGCCGCCGCGCACGCGCAGGGTCAGGCCCTTGAGGAAGTTGCGCAGCAGCTGGTCGCCACAGGGGCGGAAGTTGCGATGGCCGGCCTGGCGGAACAGTGCCGAGAGTTCCGGCCTGGTCACCGGAAAGCCTGCGGCGTCGAAGATCGAATGCATGTCGGCATCGGTCAGCTCGAACGCCACCCGCAGCTTCTTCAGCACCAGGTTGTTGGTGATGCGCTTCTCCACCGGCCGCGGCGGCTTGCCGTCCTCGCGGCCGCGCAGGCGCACGATCAGCCCATCGAGCACGTGCGCCAGCACCGCGTCGGTGCAGGCGACGTGGCCGGGCTCGTCCTCCCTGAGCAGCATCGCGCGTACGGTGTCGCGGTCCACGTCGAAGGCGGGATCGGCCAGCCGCGCGATGTCGATCAGTTGCTGGTCGCCCAGGTCGAGCATGTAGCGGATGCTGCGCAGGACGTCGTTGGTGATCATCGGACCGGCAGGAAGGTGGGCGCGCGCAGTCTACCGACTCCGGCTTCGCGCACGGTGACTACACTTTCCGCGATGGACAACGGCACCGACCTGCGCGACGGCGGACACCACGGCGGCGGCCGTGCGCCCGCCGTCGTGACCGACGACCGCCGGTTGCTGCACGGCATCCTCGTCCACGACATCCGCCGCGACCTGCGCCGCCACCTGCGGCCGATGCTCGCCTGGTACCTGCTGTTCACCGCGTTCGCCACCATCGCCGCGGCGCCGCTGACCACCTGGTCGCTGGCCGCCCTGCTGCACTGGATAGAGGGGCCCCTCGGCGGAAACTTCAGCGACCTGTCCCGCGACCTGCTGGCACTGGCGTGGCTGGCACTGGCCGGCGCCCTGTCCTGGTACGTGGTGATGCTGCAGCAGGCCGGCATGCTGCTGGTGTCGGCCAGTCGCGGCTGCCGTTACCGCACCGCCGCCGCGGCGTTGCTGGGCATGCTGCGCCGCGCGCTGCCGCTGGCGCTGCTGGCCGCCCTGCAGGTGACCGCGCATGCCGTGCTCGCAGTGCCGTGGCTGGCCATCGGCGGCGCGCTGTACTGGCTGCTGCTGGGCGGCTACGACCCCTACTTCGTCGTGGCCACGCGGCCGCCGGCGCTGTGGGGCTTCCTCGCCGCTTTCCTGCCGGTGCTGGCCACAGGCCTGCTGCTGCACGCCACGCTGTATTTCCGCTGGCTGCTGGCGACCCCGGCCCTGGTGCTGGAAGGCCGCAGGCCGGTGGCGGCACTGCTGCGCAGCCGTGATCTCACCCGCGGCCGGCACCTGCGCATCGCGGTGCTGGTGGTGGGCGTGGCGCTGGCGGTGGCTGCACTGCCGATGCTCGTCACCGCACTGTACGACCGCGCGGCAACGCCGATGCTGGACTGGATCCCGCCGCACCGGGCACTGGCCAACGCCGGCATGGTGGTCTATCTCACGCTGTACGCCGCGACCGTGCTCGGCATGCTGCTGCTCGGCACCACCCTCAACACGCTGCTGGTGCGCGCGCTGTTCCACCGCCTCGGTGGCGCGCGTGGCAACCGCGCGGTGGATGCCACCCCGCCCCATCCCGGCCGTTTCGTCTGGGGCGCGGAGGCGGCGTTCCTGGTGGTGGCGCTGGTGCAGGCATCGCTGGCGGTGGCCAGCATGAACCTGCGCAACGAGGTGACCGTGACCGCGCACCGCGGCGCCTCCACGCTGGCGCCGGAGAACACCCTCGCCGCGTTCCAGGCGGCGATCGACGCCGGCGCCGACGCGATCGAGTTCGACGTGCGCCTGAGCGCCGACGGACAGGTGGTCGTGTTCCACGACAGCGACTTCCGCCGCGTGGCCGACGATCCGCGCGCGGTGGAAAGCCTGCCCCTTGCCGCCATGCGCGATATCGACATCGGCAGCTGGTTCGACCCGGCGTTCAGCGCAGAACGCATCGCCACGCTTGGCGAGGCACTGCTCTTCATCGACCGTCGCGCGCTTGCGCTGGTCGAACTGAAACCCGACGCGCGCAATGCGGCGGCGCTGCTGGATGCCACGCTGCGGGAAGTGGCACGCGGTGGCTGGACCGACGCGGTGGTGCTGGCTTCGCTGTCGCCCGACCTGGTGCGGGCCGCGCGCGAGGCAGCGCCGGACGTGCAGCTGGCACTGTTCGCCAACGCCGCGCTGCCGGGCACGGCGCGACGCACCGACTTCGACATGCTGGGCCTCAACCACCTGCAGGTCGGCACCGCCACGGTGGCCGACGCGCGCCGACGCGGCTACCTGCTGCAGGCCTGGACGGTGAACGACCCCGAGCGCATGGCCCGCTATATCGACCTTGGCGTGGATGACATCAGCACCGACCTGCCCGCGGAAGCGGTGCGCGTACGGGCCGCGCGTGCGCGGCTGGGTGATGTCGAACTGCTGCTGGCGCGCCTGCACAGCTGGTTGCGCCGCTGACGCACGGATACGTCGCGGGCGGCGGCGACGGGTCAGAGGTCGAAATGGCAGAGCGTCACCGCGTCGTCCTCGCCGAATCCCGGATAGTGGATCCGCAGCACCGCGAGCAGGCCTTCCGGCGTGCGGCAGGCAGGGTCGTGCTCGAACCGCAATGCGTGCGCATCGAGCTCACGGAATACCCGCACCTCGGTGTGGAGGGACACCGGCGGCGTGAGGCCACCGTCGCCCAGCCGCAGGCGGGCGAACGGCACGCCGTGCCAGCGGGTTCCGCGTCGCACGGTCGTGTTGCGGCCGGGCAGGAACACCGGATGCGCGAATTCGAGGATGGGGACCGACCCGGCCATCGGCGCAGGATAGCCCCGCCGCTGCGGCACCACGACCGGCCCGGGTGGCCGCCGGTACACTGCGCGCCCCGATCCAAGGCAGCCTTCCATGTCCGAACCCGTACGCCTGGCCAGGCGCGTCATCGAATTGACCGGGTGTTCCCGTGGCGACGCCGAGCAGTACATCAAGGGTGGCTGGGTCTCGGTGGACGGCGCAGTGGTCGAGGATCCTGCGTTCCGGGTGACGGGCGAAACCGTGGTGGTCGACCCGGCGGCACAACTGGCAGCCGCCGAGCCGGCGACCATCCTGCTGCACAAGCCGGCCGGCTACGACACCATCAGCGGCGCGCAACCGGCCGCACCACTGGTGCAACCGGAGAGCCGCTGGCCGGAAGATCCGTCCGCAGTGCGCATGCTGCAGCGCCACTTCCATCGCCTGACGCCACTGGTGCCGCTGGATGCCGAGGCCAGCGGGTTGATGGTGCTCACCCAGGACGGGCGGGTGTGGCGCCGCCTCACCGAGGACCGGGACGAAATCGAGCAGGAGTACATCGTCGAGGTGCGCGGCGAGCTGTCGCCGTGGGGGCTGGCACGCCTCAACCACGGCCTGGAGTACGGCGGTCGCGCGATCCCGCGCTGCAGGGTCAGCTGGCAGAACGAGATCCGCCTGCGCTTCGCGCTCAAGGGCGTCCAGGGCGGGCAGCTGCGCCATATGTGCGCGGAGGTCGGCCTGGACGTGGTGGCGATCCGCCGCATCCGCATCGGCCGGATCGCGCTGGCGAAGATGCCCGTGGGCATGTGGCGCTACCTGCCGGTGGGCGAGCGCTTCTGAGCAGCGCCCGGCAGCGCAGGCACCCCGTCTCGGAGTGCCTGCTCCAGAGGTTTCATGCGGGTTGGCCGGCCTGGTCCATCGTCGGGTAGTCGGTATAACCGCGTTCGGCGCCGCCGTAGAAGGTCGACGGATCGGGCTGGTTGAGCGCGGCACCGGCGCGGAAGCGTTCCACGAGGTCGGGATTGGCGATGAACGGCCGTCCGAACGCGACTGCATCGGCCGTGCCTGAGGCGATCAGCGCATCGGCGGTCTCGCCGGTATAGCCGCCGCAGAAGATCAGCACGCCGTTGAATGCTTCGCGCAATGCGCGACGGAACGCGTCGCTGAGCCTGGGGCCGCCGGCCCAGTCCGGCTCGGCGATGTGCAGGTAGGCGATGCCGCGGCGGCTGAACTCCCGGGCCAGGTACAACGCGCTTTCCTCGGGCTCCGCATCGGCGATGCCATGCCCGGTGAAATGCGGCGACAGCCGCACGCCCACGCGGCCGGCACCCACCACGCCGATCACCGCGTCCACCACCTCCAGCACGATCCGCGCCCGGTTCTCCAGCGATCCACCGTAGCGGTCGTCGCGGGTATTGCTGTTGGTCGACAGGAACTGCTGCAGCAGGTAGCCGTTGGCCGCATGCACCTCGACCATGTCGAAGCCGGCACGGTCGGCGCGCTGCGCGGCCGCGGCGTAGTCGGCGACGACGCCGGCGATCTCGGCGGTTTCCAGCGCACGTGGCGTTGCGGTGGGGACGTTGCCGGGTGTGCCGTCCTCCCGCACGACGAAGGCGGTCGCACCTTCCGCGGCGATCGCCGACGGTGCCACGGGTGTCGCGCCATCGGCCTGCACCAGGGGATGCGAGATGCGGCCGACGTGCCAGAGCTGCGCGGCGATCCGCCCGCCACGCGCATGCACCGCATCGGTCACCTGCTTCCACCCTGCCTCCTGGGCGTCGCTGTGGATGCCAGGCGTCCACGCATAGCCCTGGCCCTGCGGCGAGATCTGCGTGGCCTCGGAGACGATCAGCCCGGCGCTGGCGCGCTGTGCGTAGTACTCGGCGTTGAGCGCCGTGGGCACGTCGCCGGGCTGGCCCGCGCGCGAGCGCGTCAGTGGCGCCATCACGACGCGGTTGGGAAGCGCGAGCGGACCGGACTGGACCGGCGACAGCAGGTGCGAATACATGGCGACTCCGTGTACGTGGGGGGGGGGTGGACCCTTGATGGGTGCGGCAGGCGGCGATCGCAACCTGTCCTGCGCGCCGATCGCATGGCGTGATCGATGCGCGCGCCGCCGGCGACGGTGCCGTGTCCCTGCAGTCTCCATTGCCAATCCCGCCGACCGCGCTTCACATACGGCACAAACAGTGGATGCGATGGTGGCCGCATCCCTTCGCAACCACAGGAGCCGCTGAGTGATCATCCAGTTGAACACCGACAACCATATCGACGGCACCGATGCGCTCGAGGCGCATATCAACGGCATGCTCGAGCAGCATCTCGGGCGCTTCTTTCCGCGCCTGAGCCGGATCGAGGTGTTCCTGTCCGACACCAACTCCATCAAGGGCGGGCACGACAAGCGCTGTGCGATCGAAGCGCGGCTGCAGAACGACGACCCGGTCGCGGCCAGCCACGAAGAGCAGGACATCGACCGTGCGGTGCGCGGCGCCTGCGACAAGCTCAAGGCGCTGCTGGATACGCGCATCGAGAAGGAACGCGGCTACTGAGCGCGCGATCCGTCGATTCCGGCAGGCGTCAACGCGCGCCTGCCGGCAGGCAGGCCCGCTACCCGTATCGCGCGCGATGCCGCTCGAGCGTGCGTGACACCTTCCCAAGCGCCGCATGCATCTCGTCCGCGAAGCCACCCTCCGGCAGACGCCGCACGGCCGAATGTGCGGCGCACACGATGCGGGTGTCGGCCCACTGCACAGCCAGGTCCCGCGCCCATGCGGCATAGGCATCCGCGGCGCCCACCCCGGGCTTCAGACCTTTCGAAAGCATCGGATGCATGCGCAGCGATGACTGCGGCAGCACGCGGCGCAGCATCCCCGGCCCGGCCATCACATTGAGCGTGTCGTCCACATGGACGATGCGCGCGTGCCGATCACGCACCAGCACCGAGGCCACGTGCACGCGCTCATCCGGACAGACGAAGTCCACGCCATCCGGCACCGACAGATCGAAGACGTCCGCAAGCGGGTGCTCGCGGCCCCAGGCTTCCACCGGCGCATCGTCCCACGGCAACGACGGCGCCCTGCGGCGATGCCGCGCGGTGCCGTACAGGGTTGCCGCCGGGAACAACCGATGGGTGGCCTCCACGTGCAGGGTATGGAAGGGATGCACGTGCATGACCGCGGCCACCTGCGCGCCGTCACCGGTCAGCGCCATCAGGGCCGCGCGCTGCGCGTCGTCAAGGGCGCAGCCGTCGATCACCACGAAGCGGCCGTCCGGCCGTCGCACCACCGACATATGCGTGCCGATATCGAGCACCCCGCCGACGCGGTACACCCCGCGGAGGTTCCAGAACGTGTCAGCCAGCTGCTTCATGGCGCAAGCATAGGCGCCAATGGTGTGAAGCGGCCTCGACGTCGTGCCTCAGAACACCGACAGGCCGGTCATCCGGGTGAACCTGTGCAGCGCGTAGCGGCCGAGCAGCGAGTTGCCCTTCCTGTCCAGGGCGGGCGACCAAACGCACAGGCCCATCACGTGCGGCACCACCGCGACGATGCCGCCGCCCACGCCGCTCTTGGCCGGCAGGCCCACGTAGTAGGCGAAATCGCCGGCGGCATCGTAGGTGCCCGCCGTCATCATCACCGAGTTGATGCGTGTGGCCCCCTCTCTCGTGGTGACCTGCGCGCCCGACGGCCCGCAGCGGCCGCCGTCGGCCAGGTACTGCACGCTGCGCGCGAGGTCCACGCAATCCATCTGCAGCGAGCATTGCAGGTAGTAGAAATCCAGCACGTCCTGCACATCGTTGTGCAGGTTGTCGAAGCTGCGGATGAAGTTGGCCAGCGCCACGTTGCGGTAGCCGCTCTCGCGCTCCGACTTCGCCACCACCTCGTCGGTGCCCACCGTGGGGTTGCCCGAGCGCGCACGCATGAATTCCAGCAGCGTGGCCTCGGCATCGTCGAAGCCGGAAAGCACCACGTCCGCGGTGACCAGCGCACCGGCATTCATGAAGGGATTGCGGGGAATGCCCTTCTCGTGTTCGAGCTGGATCAGCGAATTGAACGGGTCGCCGGAAGGCTCGCGATCCACCCGCTCCCACAGCCGGTCACCGATGGCTTCCAGCGCAAGCGTCAGCGTGTAGACCTTGGACACGCTCTGGATCGAGAAGCGCTCGCGTGCATGCCCCACCTCGTGGATCGTGCCGTCCAGCAACGCCAGTGCCATGCCGAAACGGTCCTGGGGCACGTCAGCAAGCGACGGGATGTAATCGGCCACCTTGCCTTCGCCGAACCGCTTGCGCACTTCGTCGTTGATGGTGCCGAGGATGTCGTCGAGGTCAAGGCGGCTGAGGTCGTAGGGGTTGTGCGGCGGTCGGCGCATGCGGGCTCCGTGGGATGCAGGAAGACGCACTGTAGGCGGTGGCGAGCGGTGGGCGTGTCAGCGTGCGTGCATCGTGACCGTCAGGACAACGACCGCGTGGCGTCCGCTCAGCGCCGCTCCTGCAGCCAGCGCGCAGCTTCCTCCCCGTACACCTCGTAGCCGGGTGCCAGGTGCGGCAGCAGCAGGCGCACCCAGGCACGGCTGGCCAGGCGGGTCTCGCGCGGGCAGCTGGCCGCACGTGCGGCGGTGAGGTCGCCGGCGTCGACCATCCCGGCGAATTCCTCCGGGTCGGTGCCGTAGATCAGGCACTGCAGGTTGAAGTACCGCTGCTCGCCCAGCGCGTGCTCGGCCGCGTAGGCGAACAGGTTGTAGGCGCCGGTGCTGCGCGACAGCAGCCAGTCCGCCGCCATCTGCAGGTTGTCGATCACCTGCCCGGGGGTTTCGTCGAGGCCGGCGAAACGCAGCATCAGGATCGCCGCCAGCTGGTCCATCGCGTCCTCCTGGCGGCCGGTGACCGGCAGGTCCAGCAGGTGCGCCAGCGCATGCCCGGTCTCGTGCAGCACGATGAAGCGCACGTTGGCGAGCACGTAGCGCTGCGGGTACCCGGCATCCAGCCCGAGGTCGTGCTGCCGCTCCTGGCCGCGCTCGTACAGCGTGCCCAGCGTCTCGTAGCACAGCACCACTTCGGCCTCGGCCGGCAGGTAGAACGCGCCGAACTCTCCGCACTCGGCGGTGACATAGCGCAGCCGCCGCGGCAGCGCGAACATGCCGTCCATCGCCTGCAGCTCCGGCAGTCGATGCCACATGCCGGCATCGCGCACGCGTTCATGCAGCGCTTGCAGCGCCGGCGAGCGCGGCGGCATGTACGCGTACTCGAACGCCGGCACCGGGCCCCGCGCGGCCTCCGCACGGGTCAGCTCGCGCGCGCGCACGACGGTGCGCGGCAACGGATGAAGCATGCGCTGGTGCACGGTGCCGCGTGGCGGCAATTGCTCCACGCCGCGTGGCACGCCTGCGCAGCCGACGATCACGGCGGCCAGCACAAGCAACAGCGCGATCCTGCATCCACGGAACATCGGCATCGCCACGGCGGGGTTGGACGGAAGTCTGGCAGAGGCTGGCGGGAGCACAAGCCGGCCGCCGCGCTGCGGCCGTGGTGGGCGAAGCCCCGGTTTCAGCTGTAGAGCGCGTCGTAACCCTCGCGGTCGACCTGGCTCAGGGCCAGGCGATCGAACTGTTCCCACATGCCCAGCCAGCGGGCCGGGTCGCGCGTCACCGGTGCCACCAGGCGCGGGCAGGTGTCGGCGATGATCGCGTCCATCAGCGCGGTCGGCTCGGTGCGGCTGTAGCGGTACCAGATCGCCGCGGCGCGGGCCGGATCGTCCCGGCACAGCTGCGCGCCCCGCCCGATCAGCCGCGTCACCGTGGCCACCACGTCCGGGTGCTCGGCCAGGAAGCCCTGCGAGGTGAACAGCTCCAGCGCGGAGAAGTTGTGCATGCCGACCTCATGGGTGGCGATGAAGTGCGCATCCATCCCGGCCAGGCGCGCCTCCACACCCTCGAAGTTGGCGAAGCACAGCCATGCGCCGTCGTAACCGGCACGCAGGTTGTCCAGGTGGGCGAAGCCCGCCTCCTCGATCCGCACCTGCCCCGCATCGAAGCCGGCGCCCTGGCGCTGGCACCAGCGCGACAGGATCTCCACCGCGATCGCATCGGTCACCCCGCCGGCCACCGGCGATGCCAGCCGCACCGCGCCACCCTCGAGCAGCCGTTGCCCCGCCGCACGCTGCAGCAGGATGCCGCCGTCGGTCTCGAAGAAGCAGCCCAGCGCCTTCAGGCCGGGGCGATGCGCATCGATCATGTGCAACGGCTCGTTGCAGGCGAAGGCGATGTCGCCACTGACGGTCGCCGCCAGCCCGTCGTAATGATCGTCGGGCACCAGCAGTTCCAGCTCCAGGCCGGCCTCCCGATACCAGCCGAGGTCGATGCCGGCGATCATCGGCAGGTGATCGGGATTGAGGAACCACTCGAGTGACAGCTGCAACTTCATCGACAGCACCGGTAGGAAGAGGCGCTACAGACTAGTCCATGGTGCGCGCAATCACAGCGCCTGATCCCGCCGCGGGCCGGGCGCGGCTCACCTGGCCAGCAACCGCTTCGTCCAGTCCAGCAACACCAGCGGCAGTCGCTCCGGGGTGGACAGCAGCGCGTAGTGGCCGGGGCCGAACACCCTGGGCAGGTAGCCTGGGGCCTGCAGGTCGACGGTGAGGCAGAACGGGAAGATGCCCTGCAGGCGCGCTTCGTTGACCGACTGGCGCATGTCCTCGACGCCGAACAGACCGTCGTAGCGGTCGGCGTCGTTGGGCTTGCCGTCGGAGAGCATCAGCAGCAGGCGGTGTTCCGCGGGCTGGCGCATCAGCAGTGACGTGGCATGGCGGATCGCGGCACCGGCGCGGGTGTAGTTCTCGGGCTCCAGGCCGGCGATGCGCAGGGCGATGTCCTGCCCGTAGGCCTCGTCGAAGTCCTTGAGCATGCGCATGGTCACGCCGTGCGGGCCCTCGCCCGAAAACGCGATCACCGAGAACGGCTCGCCCAGTCCCTGCAGCGCCATGCAGACCAGCAGCAGCGCTTCGCGTTCGACGTCGATCACCCGCCGGCCGCTGCCAATGAAGCCGTCGGTGGAACCGCTGGCATCCACCAGCAGGGTCACTGCGATGCTGCGCCGCCCGGGCCTGCGCGTCTCGTACAGGCCCTCGCGCAGGTAGCCCCCGCCTCGCATGTCCGCGCGCCCCTCCACGCAGGCATCGATGTCGATGTCCTCGCCGTCGCTCTGGCGGCGCAGGCGCACGCGCTCCGGGCGCAGTGCCTCGAACTGCCGGCGGATGCCATCGAGATGCGAGCGGTGGCGTGACAGCGTGGTGTCGACCCAGGCGGACCTGCCATGCACCGGCGGCAGTATCCGCACGGTCGTGCCGTGCTCGATATACGACGCGTTCGCGTGGTCCCACTCGGGGTAACGGAAGCGCGTGTCGCCCTCGCCCCGAGCGTTGAACTCGAGCTGCGCGCGGCTGGCGGGCGGATCGTCGGACAGCAGCACCTCGCGCGGAGGATCCGGCGCGGCCACCATCCGCGTGGAAGCGAGCTCGGACAGCATGTCGCCGTACTCGTCGGCGCTGGTTTCGTCGTCGCGGTCGACCGGGCGCTGCAGGCCGAACGGATCCTCGGCGACTTCATGCGGCGCATCCTGCTGGATCATCCACACGCCGGGATCACCGGCCTTGTCCTCGTCCCCGGTGGGATCACGCTCATCGGGGCGACGCTCCATCCTCGCACTGCGCACCTTGCCCTGGTTGTCGTCGGCCACGGTATCCGCAGCCGTGCCGTCCACCAGCCGCGCGGTGCCGCCACCTGCACGCAGTTCGCCTGTCCACCAGTCCCGATACAGCGGCATCGGTCCAAGCCGGCGCGCATCGTCGGCATCGATTGCCCATTCCGCCAGAAGCTGCCGTGCGCACGCGAGCGAAACGGCGACAGTGCCGGCTCCTGAAGACGCATCCGGTTCGATGTCACGCTCCAGGATCGCGCGCACCAGCAGTTCCAGCGGCTGGCGTGCCGGCGCGAACGCATCCAGCGGCGGCCGTGCCGCCAGCGCCTGCCTGCGCAAACGCTGCAGGTCCGGCACCAGCCCGGGAAAGTCACGCGCGATCTCCCGTTCTGCGGCCCGTGCCTCCAGCACCAGCGCGGTATCGCGCAGCAGCGGATCGGATTCGGCCAGCAGCGCCTGCGCGGTACCGCGCATCGCCCGCCTTGCCTGCTGCAATGCCATCGCGCGGTACAGCGCGGACGCGTCGGACGCGTCACACGTGCCCAGGTGAGCCGGCAGCCACAGCGCGTCACCGCTGGTGGCCGGCACGGCCTGCAGGTGGCGCGGCCAGGCGCGCGGGTGGAACACCCTGTGCAGCAGCGTCGGCCGCGCAGGTGGCAGGGCCGGGCGCACCGGCAGGCTGGTGCCGCATGCCGCGCAGATCAGCAGGTCGAGGCGATGTGCAAGTGAGGCGAGCGCGATCGGCGCATCGGGTTCACGCCCGTAATTGCGGCGCCAGGTATCGCGGATGAAAACGGTCGCGTGACGCGCGGCGTCGACGACCAGGTCTTCGGCCTCGGCCATCGTGCGGGATGCCTACGGGAACATCGCGTCGACGAGTTCGCGCATCGCGCCGAGCAGGGTCGGGTCGTCGCTCAACGGCGCGATCACCGCCGCGTTGCAGGCATCGCGCACGCCGATGCCGGATGCCACCAACCGGCCCGCGGCCACCAGCAGGCGGGTGCTCGGCACCTCGGCGAGGCCGCGATCACGCAGCGACCGTAGGCGCCCCGCCAGTTCGACCAGCGCCACCGCGGTGCCCCGCTCCACCCCGCTCTCGCGCGCGACGATCGCCGCTTCCGCCGCCGGCTCCGGGAAGCCCAGCTCGATGGCCACGAAACGCTGGCGCGTACTCGGCTTGAGGTCCTTGAGCATGCGCTGGTAGCCGGGGTTGTAGGAGATCACCAGCTGGAAGCCGGGCGCGGCCTCCAGCGTCTCCCCGGTGCGGTCGATCGGCAGGATGCGCCGGTAGTCGGTGAGCGGATGCAGCACCACGATGGTGTCCTGGCGTGCCTCCACCACCTCGTCGAGATAGCAGATCGCGCCCTCGCGCACGGCCCGGGTCAACGGGCCGTCCTGCCACACGGTGTCGTCGTGGCGGATCAGGAAGCGGCCGATGAGGTCGCTCGCGGTGAGGTCGTCATGGCAGGACACGGTGATCAGCGGGCGCCCCAGGCGCCACGCCATGTGCTCGACGAAGCGGGTCTTGCCGCAACCGGTCGGACCCTTGAGCAGCACCGCAAGCCCGCCGGCATGGCACTGCTCGACGATCTCCACCTCGTTGCCGGTGGGCAGGTAGTACGGCCCGGCGGCGGCCTGCCCGGCGCGTGCATCCACCGGTCAGCGCCCCGCCTGTGCCCGCAGGTCCGGCTCGACCGCATCGTCGATGGGCATCGCCCCGTCCGTCACCACGAACTGCGGCCGGTAGCGGAAGAAGTCGTAGATGAACATCGCAACGCCGGTGGCGAACACCGTAGCGGTAAGGATCAGCATCAGGAAGTGCACCTGGATCTTGAGCTGCGCATCCAGGTAGCCCATGCCCATGATCCGCTCCAGGTACACCTGGGCGATGCCGGCAGTGCCGAACGACAGCGTCATGCCGAACATGCCCGAGACCTGCAGCCAGAACGCCCAGTAGCCCAGTGGCGAATAGCGGTTGTGCGGACGGTTGGTCAGCCCGGGCAACGCGTAGGTGATCATCGCCATGATGATCATCGCGTAGGCGCCATAGAACGCCGAATGCGCGTGCATCGCGGTGATCAGGGTGCCGTGGGTCCATTTGTTGACGCTCGGCCAGGTATGGGCCAGACCCAGCAGGCCGGCGCCGAACAGGGCAAAGATCGCGCTGCCGATCGTCCAGTGCAGCGCCAGCGTATTGGGATGCTTGACCCCGCCGCGGCGCATCGCCGCATAGGCGTAGATCGCCATCGCCGCGAGCGCCAGCGGCTCCAGCGCGCTGAAGAAGCCGCCGATCGGCAGCCAGTACTGCGGCACGCCCACCCAGTAGTAGTGATGCGCGGTACCGAGGATGCCGGCGAAGAACACCAGCCCCACGATCACGTACAGCCACTTCTCCATCACTTCGCGATCCACGCCCGACAACCGGATCAGCAGGTAGGCCAGGAAGCCGGCCATGATCATCATCCACACGCCTTCCACCCACAGGTGGATCGTCCACCAGCGGTAGAAGATCGACACGGTGTAGTTCTCGTAGTGCAGCAGCGCGGGGATATAGAGCACCGCCGACAACGCCAGGCCCAGCAGCAGCACCCCCTCGGTGGTGGTCAGGCGCCCCGACTTTTTGATCGTCATGCCGATGTTGTAGAGAAAGATCAGCATGCAGATGACGATGACGATCTTGTGCGGCAGCGGCTGTTCCAGCAGCTTGTTGCCCGTGCCGTAGCGGAACAGGTAGCCGATCACCGCGGTCACGCCCATCAGCGTCCACAGGATCAGCTGGATGTAGGCCAGCTTCGTGCTGTGCAGTTCGGTGCGCGATTCCTCCGGCACCAGCCAATAGGTGGCGCCCATGAAGCCGGTCAGCACCCACACGATCAGCAGGTTGGTATGGATGGTCTTGGTGACGTCGAACGGCAGGATGTACAGCAGCGGATCCGGCCCGAGGTACTTGGCGGCCGAGAGCAGGCCGAACACGATCTGCAGGCCGAACAGCACCATCGCCACCGCGAAGTACCAGTAGGCCACCGATTGCGACTTGTAACGCATGGACGATCTCCCCGTGCGGCGCAGCGCGCCGGCGTGCTTTCAGCTGAACGTGCTTCTGGCTGAGCGTGCGTTTCCCCAGGCGGGTTACCTGAGCGTTCCAAGGAAGGCCACGAGCTGGTCGATCTGCTCGTCGGTCAGGCTCTCCGTGTAGGTCGTGGGCATGAACGACACGCCCTCGGCCGAGAACATCGGCCCCGGCACCAGGTGCGCGCTGGGTGCCACGATCGATTCGCGGATGTAGCCCTCCACGTCGCTGGCGCTACCCGTGTACTCCGGTGAAGCGAGCGTCAGCTCCGCGCGGGTGGCCATCCCGGCCATGGACGGGCCCGCCAGCGTCACGTCGGGCTGCAGGGAGTGGCAGGCGGTGCACACCGGTTGCACCGTGCGGAACAGGTGCTCGCCGAGCGCGCGCGGATCGTTGCCGGCAGCCACCGGACGCACGTCCTGCGCCTGCGAGGCGCCGGCCTCGGCGCCCTGCGCGGCAACGTTCATGGTGCCACCAGCCACGAGGATCGGCCGCGGCGGCCAGCCCTGGTTGTCGACCTTGGACACCCAGTCGAGGAACTTGACCAGGTTGGCGATCTCGACCTCGCTGAGGTTCTGCGTGGGCATCAGGCGGCGGTGCCGCTGCTCGTCGTAGAACTGGGAGGGATCACGCATATAGGCCTTGAGATAGGCCTCGCCACGGTGCTGGGCGATCTTGGTCAGGTCAGGCGCGTAGTACGCGCCCTCGCCGAACAGCGTGTGGCAGTTGATGCAGTTGTACTTGTGCCAGACATCCTTGCCATGGGTGATTTCGGGCGTGATGTCGGCGGCGTTGGTCAGTTCATCGAAGCGCGTGTGGCTGTGCAGCGTAAGGCCGATGAAGGCCAGCGCGGCGATGCCCGTGGCAACGATGGCGAAGATGCGCGACTGCCGTTTGTTCATGGGTCGCTCCTCAGACGGCGATCGTGGGCCAGTAGGAAATCGCCGTGTAACCGGCATAGACCACCGCCACTGCCATCAGCAGCAACACCACGACTCCAAGCCACCGGACGGGTGACACCAGCTTGCTCGCCTTCATTCGACTGCTCCCCGGACGGGTCGAGTGGGATACGGCGTGCCCGACTTTGTCATTTAGCTGGTCTTCATGCAAGCCGGGAAGGACCGCCAACGTCATCTTCGGACGTACCGCGCCCATCTTCACCCAGCGCTATCGGGGGATGGCCATCATGGCCGGGTCATTGACGAAGGAGGTTCCGATGAATCCCAAGCTCACCACCCTCAGCCTGACCTGCGCGCTTGCGCTGGCGGCCTGTGGCGGCGACGGCGCCGACCAACAGGACACCACGGCCGCAACGACGCCGGCTCCGGCCACCGCACCCGCGACCGATACCACCAACGCCAATGCCGGCAGCGTGCCCGGCGATGGCATGGGCACCGATGCCGGCATGGCCACCAGCCAGGATCCGGCCGCGACTGCCGGGGCCGATGCCGCCCCGGCCAGCAACAAGCCGGAAGCCACGGTCACCAACTGCGCGACGACCATCCAGGGCGACGACGCCATGCAGTTCAGCGTCGGCTCGATCACCGTGCCGTCGTCGTGCAGCGAGTTCACCATCACCCTCGAGCACACCGGCCAGCTACCGGTGGCAGCGATGGGCCACAACGTGGTGGTCTCGCAGGCATCCGACCGCGCGGGCATCGCCACCGACGGCATGGCCGCAGGCGTGGATGGCGGCTACGTGCCGCAGGGCGACGCCCGCGTGATCGCCGCGACCGAACTGATCGGCGGTGGCCAGACCACGTCGGTCACCTTCCCGGTCAGTGCCCTGCAGGGTGGCGGCCCGTACGAGTTCTTCTGCAGCTTCCCGGGCCACTGGGCAGTGATGCGCGGTTCGATCCAGGTCGGCTGATCCACGCCCCATCGCATCAACCGGGCGGCTCCATGCGGGCCGCCCTTTTTGCTTCCGGCCCCGCGTCCCCGTGTGCGCGTCGCGCAGCGTCGGGCGTCAGTGCGCGTGCCCGTGCCCGCCGTGTGCATCGCCGTCATGGCCGCGCAGCTGCATGTAGCGATCCACCTGTTCCGGCGTGAGCAGCCTGCGCTGCTCGATATGCGCGATCAGGTGCGCACCACGCAGTCGCGCCTGCAGCGAAGCGATGGTGTCGAGCGCTGCCGTCACGTTGGCGGCATCCGCGCTGCCGCTCCGGAACAGGCGGTCGAGCTCCGCTTCCGCCGCCACCAGCTGTGCGCCCAGCGCCTTCGCCTGCGTGTCCACCCGCGCGCGGATCACGCGCGTGGCTTCGGCCTGCGCCTCCGTCAGCGAAAGCTCACGCGCCAGCTCGAGCACGTGCATCGGCCCCGGATAACGGTTGAGCTCGGCCGCCTTCGCATAGCCCAGGCCGCGCCCTTCAAGCAGGCCGGACACCTGCGCGGCATCGAGGCCACTGATCCGTGGCGCCGATTGATGGGCGTGGGCGTGATGCGGCTCCGCGGCAGTCGCAGCGCCGGAGCCGAGAAGAAGCAACAACAGGGTCGTGGTTTTCATCGCCGCATCGTAGCGACGCCGGCCGCGCGGGTGAACTCCCCCGGCAGTGCGTGGCCGTCCGGATGCTGCGCAGCCCGCTGAAGTACGCACGGCGGGGTGCATTGGCCCCGGTCAGCGGCCACTGCACGGGCCGCTTCGGGATTCGGCCTGCCCGGCACTCACGGACCGCATTGCCACCAGCCCGTCCAGCTGCGCTGCGCGCCATCGGCCCGGTGATAGGTGAGCGTGGCCGGATGCGCGGGCGATTCGCCGCCACCGGTCGCCTCGCCGGTGATCGCGATGTCGATCGTCTTGCCGGCACCGGTGAAGCGCGCACCGCGCAACATGCCGTCGAAGCCACCCGGCGCCGCCACGGCCTCCACGTAATCGCCGACCCTGACCACCCCGCGCGCCGGTTCCCGCGATGCCACGTCGCCCATCGCCAGCAGCAGCGGTGCCTTGCCTGCCGCGGCGGAGAAACTGCAACCGAGTTCGCCGGCTAGCGCGGCGGTCCCGATGTCCCGTGCCGACAGCGTGGCAAGCACGATCGCGGATCCGTCGCCGCCGCGGGTGGCATCGCCGGCCGCCGCAAGCGGCACCAGCCGGTGCGCGGCGTCGCTGCAGACGGTCAGCTTTCCTTCTTCCTCCACTGCGCCCACGGCCTGCACCCGCATGCCCACGGCCAGCGCCTCCACGTCCACCGGCGCGGCCTGGCAGAGGTTCCAGCGTGCCGGCAACTGCACCGCAACGCGGCCCCGCCCGCCGGTATCCACATCGACGACCGCGTGGCCGTCGTACGTCCACGGCCGGGTGTCGATGGCGACCACCGTCCCTTCGATGGCAAGGTCGCCCGCGGATGCGGGCGGTGCCTGCTCCGGGGTGGCGCAGGCGGTGACGGCCAGTACGGCGAAAAGCGATAGCGGCAGCGACGCGACGGATGCGGAGCGGACAACGCGCATGGCGGGCTCACGTGGAAGGACCCGTCGAGGCTATCGCTGCCGCGTCGAGACGATGTCGATGCAGCGCGTGCCGGGCGCGATCGCCGGCGACCGGCGCGCCGCTAGTCCTCCCGCACAGCCACCCGCGCCCGGTCGCGGCCTTCGCGCTTTGCGCTGTACAGCGCGGCATCGGCTGCGGCAACGGCGCGGGCGAAGACGCCGCCATCGGGCCAGGCCGCCACCCCGATGCTGATCGTGACCCGCATGCGCTCCTCGCCGAACGCGAAGGGCGTCGCGCTGATCGCGGCACGCAGGCGCTCGGCGGTCGCCCCCGCTTCGTCGAGGTCCGATGCGTCCAGCAGCACCAGGAACTCCTCGCCGCCCCAGCGTGCCAGCGGCGTGCCTTCGCGCAGGGCGCCACGCAGGCGACGCGACACCGCACGCAGCACCTCGTCGCCGCGTTCGTGGCCGTGGGTGTCGTTGATCGGCTTGAAATGGTCGACATCCATCAGCAGCACCGCCGGCAGGCGCCCACGCTCGAGCACGTCGGCATGCCAGCCGGCGACGCGCTCGTTCAGTGCGCGGCGCGTCAGCAGTCCGGTGAGTTCGTCGGTGCTGGCCTGCTGGCGCAGGCGCCGGTCCAGCCGCGCATTGGCGAGGTTGAGCACGTGCGCGCCCACCAGCAACGGCACCAGCGCGTAGATCACGCCATAGGCGACCAGGAATCGCGGCTCGACGTAGAGCAGGTGGCGGTGCTCGGGCCCGACGTGGCGCACCGCGGCATCGAGCGCGAACACCCAGGTGCCGGCATAGAACAGCAGCGTGACCGCCATCGCCGCCTCGGCCGCATTGCGCGGCGCCACCAGCGCGCGCCGCACCGCCCAGACGATGCCCAGCGCCACCGCCAGGCACACCAGGTGGAACACGACCGCGAAGCTGCGGGCACCCGCCATCCACGCCAGCAACAGCACCATGGACAGCGCCGCGATCTCGCCCACCCGCCGGCGCCTGGGCACCGCCGGTGCGCCCACCAGTTCACGCAGCGCGCGATAGATCACCAGCGTCGCCACCAGCGCCGACATCGCCAGCGCCAGGATCGGCCAGCGTTCGGCACGATCGACCACGCCGCTCAGCACCATGCCCACGCCCAACAGGGCGAAGCCCCACGCGCAGCGCGACAGCACCCCGCGGTGCAGGCGGTCGCCCTGTACCGCGACGAGCATCATCAGCGCAGCCGCCCACGCTCCGAATCCACCGATCAGATAGGCGAAGAGCATGTCGATGGATTGCATGGCTCGAAATCCGTGGCGCGCGCGCAGTCGGCGCGGCATCGGGACGGTATCGACCGGTGGGCCGGGGCCTTTAGCCCGCCATGCCGGTCGATCCTGCGGGCGCGGCCCGGGGTCACGGCGAGCCGTTTGTCAGCAAGAACAGTGGGTGCCCCGCTCGACCGGTCGTCAACCCCGGCACGCTCGCGTCCTGACCTCCACCCATCGCGCCCGGGCCCGGGCGTGTCCAGCGCGTCGCGCCAACGGAGCCTGCCGATGTCGATCCAGACCATCCTGTCCCACCTCGGCGCCAGCCGCGCGGCCCGCGAGGCGCTGTAAAAGGACTTCCACAGGCACCCGGAACTGTCCCTGCAGGAACACCGCACCGCGGAGAGGATCGAGGCCGAACTGCGCGCCGCCGGCATCAGGGTCGTCCGGATCGGCGAGACCGGGGTCGTCGGCATCATCGAGAACGGCGAGGGGCCGGTGGTCGCGATGCGCGGCGACACCGATGCGCTACCGATGGCGGGGCACCTTCCTCGCGGTGTTCCAGCCCGGCGAGGAGAACGCCGCCGGCGCACGCGCGATGGTGGATGCCGGCATCGTCGACCTGTTGCCGAAACCCGAGGTCTACCTCGGCCAGCACGTGCTGGGCACCCTGCCCGGTGGCGCGGTCGGCATCCGCAGCGGGCCGCTGTTCTCCGCCGCGGCGTCGATCGAGATCACCCTGCACGGCAAGGGCTCGCACGGTTCGATGCCCAACCTCGGCGTGGACCCGATCGTGCTGGGCGCCGCCATCGTGACCCGCCTGCAGACCATCGTCGCGCGCGAGGTGGCGCCGAAGGAGACCGCGGTGGTCACCGTGGGCAGCTTCCACGCCGGCAGCAAGTCCAACATCATCCCGGACGCCGCGGTGCTGCAGCTCAAAACCCGCGCGTTCGACCGAGAGGTCGAGAAGCACCTGCACGAGGCCGTCGAACGCATCGTGCGCGCCGAATGCGAGGCCGCGCGCTCGCCCAAGCCGCCGGAGTTCCGCTACTACGACCAGTACCCGCTGACCTCCAACCACGACGCGCCCACCGAACGTGTGCGCGCCGCCTTCGACGCGTACTTCGGCGAGGGTCGGGTAGGCTCGGACCCGACCACGAGACAGGGAGCACACAGTGTCTGCACTCCATCAGATGGGCAACCGCATCGCTTCATACGTTCGCACGCACCCTCGGGAGGTGCGCTTCCTCGGCTTCTTCGCAGCGCTGGTCCTGGTGTGGATGCTTGCGCCGCAGATCGAGTCCCTGGTCCAGGGGTTCTTCCAGAACCTGTGACGGATCCTTAGCGCTCAACGCCCGGCGCCTGCCAAGGGGGTCCAGGCACGAACCGCCGCCTGCCCGGCGCTGCGGGACGAGTTCCCGGGCACGACGGCGGATCGCGGCGCCCGGGCGACGCCGCGAACGCGGTCGCGGTCAGTCCTTCAGCTCATCCGGCACCTTGCCGCCGTTCTCGGCCAGCTTGCGCATCACTGCCCGGTGCAGCGCGATGTTCTGCTCGGCGCTGCCATGCGCGCCGGCGTTGACGCCGAGTTCGGTGGCGAGCTCCTTGCGCGCGTCGAGGCTGGAATCGAGGTCCAGCAGCTTCAGCAGGTCGACGATGGAATTGCGCCAGTCGCTTTTGCCGCCCTTTTCTTCGGCGATGCCGGTGAGCACGGCCTCCACATCCACCTGCTCCGCCGGCTGCGCGGGCGCGGGCGTGGCGGCCGGCGCGGGATTGCGTGCGGGCGGCGAGACCTTCGGGTCGTCCTTGCTGCCGGTGAAGATGACCGGCGCCGGCGTGCCAGCGGCGGGCGCCGCGGCCGGCGCGGACGCCTTTCTGCGGTTGAAGATGCGGTCGGAGATTTTCGAGAACAGGCCCATGGATGAGGCTCCTGACAGGGGAGCCCCGATCCTGTGGGCCGGGCCGCAAAGATCGAATGAAGCGGCGCCCGTCATCCAGACGAGGCAGGGCCGGGCAAGGCCGGCGGTCGCCTTACCGCCCGTCGAGCAGCGCGTTGCGAACAGCGGCACGGGTACGGCGGAGGCGGCTGATCCGTGCGAAGACTTCCAGCGCATCGCCCGGAGGAACTTGGCGAAGCGGGTCCATACGGGTCGTTGGGTCATCCATCGGAGAAGCCTGAAACCCGCGCCCGATTGTTCTACTGATCGGGTCAATGACCTCATCGATGAGGTCATTGACATCATCGTTCATATCCCGGACCTCATCGATGACGTCCACGACCTCATCGATGAGGTCGGCGATATGACGCATGAGGTCCGCGACGTCACGCGTGAGGTCTGCGATATCAACGATGAGGTCCGCGACGTCATCGATGACGTCGGCGATATCAACGATGAGGTCCCGGACCTCACGCATGACGTCCACGACCTCATGGATGAGGTCCGGGACATGGCTGACAGGGCCGCGGGCAAAAAAAGACCGCCCGGAGGCGGTCTTTTCCTACACGCCGGCGGGGCTCAGGCCGGTACCGGCTCCCGGCGCGCGGTGGAGCGCTTCCTGAAGCGGCCGCCGAGTTCGCGCCGCAGGTCGTCCAGCCCGTGCGAGCCGCCGGACAGCTTGATGTGGCTGTACCCATCGAGCGCGGCATCCATCACGTCGCTGCCCAGCGCCGCCACGCTGTCCTCCAGCCTGCGCGACAGCCGCGACACCCGCTCCATCAGCGGCTGCAGCCGCTCGAACGCGGCCAGGTCCGCCTGCGCGGCGGCCAGGTCGAAGCTCGGCGGCACGATCTGCGGGTTCTGCTCCAGCACCCGCAGCGTCTGCCGCGCGAACACCTCCGACTTCGGGCCCATCAGCATCAGCCCGCGGCGGTCGCCGGTTTCCATCGACAACAGGTCCGGCAACGCCGCCTCGATCTGCTCGAGCGCGGCCAGCACGCCCTGCACCTGCTCGTCCGTGACATCCAGTGAAATCAGGTTCTGCGACACATCCATCTCCCTATGCTTCCGTGTGGTCGTCACGCGGGCGCCCGCCCGCGCATCCCTGCCCCGCCACTCCGTGGCGTACGCCCGTGCCGGAGGCGACGGAGCGGGAGGGAGTATTGCAGAGGGTCAAGGGGGAATTCGGCGATGGGGTGCACTGAAATGGCGGGGCGTAGTGTCGGATTTTTCTGAAAGATCGGTAGGGATCCGGCTGTTGCTGTCGGCCCCATCGCGCAGAAGAAAGATCCGGTCAGACCTGATCGCAGGGCCTGCGACGAAGGACGGGCAGGATCTCCCCGCTCGCGGCGCCACATGTAGGCGCTCTTTTTTCGGCCCCTTCCCCCACGGGACAACTCCAGACAGAATGTCCCGACTTTTCCCGGAGTGCTCCATGGACGTCTACACCCTGCTCGACCGCGCCCTCAGGCAGTTCAGTCACAAGGAGGTCGCTCTGGCGCTCGGTGTGGACCCCAAGACTGTCCGGCGCTGGCAGGTTCGCGAGACGGAACCCAAGCCCTACATCGCCGACGCGATCCGCCAGCGCCTGTTGCCGCTGGGCGAGCCCACTTCCGAACCAGGCACGTTCCGCTTCATCGATCTGTTCGCCGGTATCGGGGGCATCCGCATCCCGTTCGAGAAGCTTGGCGGGCGCTGCGTATTCACCAGCGAATGGGACGCCTACGCGCAGAAGACCTACGCAGCCAACTTCCATGACGGTCCCGACCACATGTTCGCCGGTGACATCACACAGGTGGACGAGAAGGATGTGCCGGACCACGACGTCCTGCTTGCCGGCTTCCCCTGCCAGCCGTTCTCGATCGCCGGCGTCTCCAAGAAGAACGCGCTCGGGCGACCGCACGGGTTCGCCGACAAGACGCAGGGCACGCTGTTCTTCGACGTGGCCCGGATCATCGCCGAGAAGCGACCGAAGGCCTTCCTGCTCGAGAACGTCAAGAACCTGGTCAGCCACGACAAGGGCCGCACGTTCTCCACCATCATCGACGTGCTGCAGAACGAGCTCGGCTACACCGTCCACACCCGGGTGATCAACGGCAAGCACTTCGTGCCGCAGCATCGCGAGCGCATCATCATCGTCGGCTTCCGCGAGCCGGTGCCTTTCAGCTGGGACGAACTCGAACTCCCGCCGCTCGCAGAGGGGCCGAAGCTCGCCTCGATCCTCCATCCTCAGGATGGTTCGGAAACCGACGGCGCTCCATACATCGAAGGTTCCAAGGGCAAGGTGCGCGACTGCTACACCCTCTCGGACAAACTGTGGGCCTACCTGCAGAACTACGCGATGAAGCATCGCGAGAAGGGCAACGGCTTCGGCTTCGGCCTCGTCACCAAGAAGGACACGGCACGCACCCTGTCGGCGCGCTACTACAAGGATGGTTCCGAGATCCTCGTGGACCAGGGCGCGCGGAAGAACCCGCGCCGACTGACGCCGCGCGAATGCGCACGTCTGATGGGATATGACGACACGTTCCGTATTCCGGTGTCCGACACCCGTGCGTACAAGCAGTTCGGCAACTCGGTGGTCGTGCCCGTGATCGGCGCGGTCGCGGAGCTGATCGTGCCGCGTCTGGACACCATCGGCGAGGATTGCCTCGAGCGCCGGGTGGCCTGACGTTGGCGGACATCATCGGCCCGGAGCAGCGCTCCGCTTTGATGTCACGCATCAGGGGACAAGACACAAAGATCGAGCTGGAGGTCCGTCGAGGCCTGCACGCTCTTGGCTTCCGCTACCGCCTCGGCGGTGCGGGCCTGCCGGGGCGACCGGACATCGTGTTGCCGAAGTACCGCACCGTGGTCTTCGTGCATGGCTGCTTCTGGCATCGCCACAGCTGTCACCTCTTCCGGCTGCCGAAGACGCGGCCGGAGTTCTGGGAAGCGAAGATCAACGCCAACGTGGAACGGGACAGGCGGAAGGAATCGGAACTGATCGCGATGGGTTGGCGCGTGAAGACCATATGGGAGTGCCAGTTGCGAGGGCTCTCGACGGAGGCGCGCGGCGCCGCCATCATCGCGTTGGCAGATCGCATTCGGAACGGGGATTCGAATGACAAGGCAAGGGATGCTTGAGCTTGGGGAAACCGCTCGCGTTGCTGAAGAAGCCGCGGACGGCTCACCTCTCTGGTGGAAGATCCAGGCACTTGTGAATGACAGCGACCAGTTGCTGGTCAAGAAACTGTCGCGTAACGACACGTCATGGGCGGACGATCGCGGGAAGCACCAGGCGGGGTTGTACATCCCGACCGAACTGAGGGCGTCCGGGTTCTTTCCTGTCCTGGAGGCGACCAACGCAGCCAAGCCCCACATCTTCGTTGCCGGTCTGAACGTGCTGTGGCCGCAGACGGGTGAAGTGACCCGATCCAACCTCCGCCACTACAGCAACAAGGGTCCTGAGGCGCACCTCACCAGACTCCCCCGGGTTCTTTTCAGCGAACTGACCCCCGCCTCCCTCTTCCTCGCCGGGAGGCTTGCCCGCCCGGTTGCTGACTGCAGCTGGTGGGCCGTGGTCCTCGACTCCGCTGGTGATGAAGCGGAGCTGCTGGAGACCGTGCTGGATCTCGGAGTCGACTTCCACCACGGCATTTTCGAGGCCGACAGATTTGCCGCGGCGCACCGCGCCGACCGGGACGAGCTGGAAGACCTCATCGAGCAGTTCCGCTCCGCTATCCGCAACGGCACCCTGCACGATCTGGCCGCACGGTTCTCGGTCATTCCCGACCCGGCCACGATTGCAACGGAGGCGCGCAATGAGTGGCTGCAGGCGAACGGCCGCGAGTCTTTCGACCCGTGGCAGATCGGCACACCCGGCGACGCCATCATGGAAATCAGCCGGGAGATCGAGTACCGCCTCTATCGGGCGCACGAGCTGAGGCGACGCGCCTCCGAACTCCTGGCCATCCTCGTCGGTGGATCCGACCTTGCCTCGACGGTGGTTCGCAGATACCCGGACATCGATGCAGTGCTCCTGAGCGCCAGCCAGCAGCGGAAGACCCGTGCCGGCCGCTCCTTCGAGCACCACATTGCCGCGGCGCTACGGGCAGGCAAGGTGCGGTTCCAAGAGCAGGCGGTTACCGGAGGGCGGCGGCCGGACTTCGTGATGCCCGATCTCACGACCCTCAAGCAGAAGAAGCGGGAGCGCTCGGCGGCTCTGGTGCTTGCTGCGAAAACGACGCTCCGGGAGCGTTGGAAGCAGGTGTCGAGCGAACAGCTCAATTGCGATGTCTTCCTTGCCACGGTCGACGATCGTGTCACCGCAGCTTCCATCCGGGAGATGGCCGGACTGGGGATCCGCCTCGTGGTCCCCGAAATGCTGAAGAACAGCGATGAGGCCTTCTACAAGGGGCAGGAAAGCGTACTGTCCTTCAGGGATTTCTTTGACAGGTCGATCCGCAAGGAGCGGCCAACGCTACGGAAGTAGGACGTAACTGACTGCATACACTGACGGAACAGGGGGTTCCGATGACATTGGAGTGGAGATTCCTGACCAACGAGGGACAGGAAGAGGAAGGGTTGGGTCATGCAGGCATCGAAACGTTCAAAGGGTCGCCTTATCCGGGTCTCGCGCGGGAAAGTGCCCAGAACAGCCTTGATGCCAGCCTGAAAGCCAATGACGGGTCCCATCTGCCCATCCGGATGGTGTTCCGGCAGCAGACTGTACCCCGCGAGTCGATCCCGGAAGTCGGAAGCCTCCAGGAGACCGTCGAGGCCTGTCTCGCGAGATCCAGGAAACGTAGCATCCGCAAGGACACGCTCTTCTTCGAGATCGCGAGCGGCGTACTCCGACGACCTTCAGTGAGTGTGCTCACAGTGGAGGATTACGGCACCACTGGTCTCATTGGCCCTTCCATCCCCGGCAAGCCATTCCACGCGCTCGTGAAGGGATCAGGTGTCAGCCAGAAGAGCAGCGCGGACGCAGGCGGCTCTTTCGGGATTGGCAAGAACGCCGCCTTTGCCGTGTCGCAGCTGCGGACGGTGTTCTATTCCACTCTGCACCGGGATAGCGACCGCCCGTCATATCTGGCGCAGGGCAAGTCCATCCTCGTCTCCCATACCGATGCGCAAGGCAAGGAGAAACGTGGCATCGGTTACTGCGGGCTCAGCGAATTCCGGGCCATCCAGGATCCGCACACGCTGCCGACGTGGCTCCATCGCTCCGAGCCCGGAACCACCGTGGCGTCGATCGGCTTCCAGCATGAAGACGGCTGGGAGTGGCAGATGGTCGAATCGCTGGTGCGAAACTTTTTCGCGGCAGTGAACGAGGGCAGCGTTTCTTTCGAGGTCATCCGACAGGGTGATCAGCCGATCGTCGTGTCCCGGGACACCCTTGGTGAGCTGTTCGACAGCGATGCGATCAAGAAGGCTTCCGAGGAGACCGGATCCGCGGCCGACCTGTCCTTCGCCGCAGCCATGTACCAGGCACTGACGTCGCCGGAAACCAAAGTCTTTGAAGAGTCCTTCGGCTCATTCGGAAACTTCAGGTTCCGGCTGCTCGAGAGCCCGAATCTGCCGAGGAAGATCGGATTCCTTCGCAACGGAATGTACCTGACCGACAACCTTCGACACTTCGGGCATCCCCTCGCCCGCTTCAGCCTGTCACGGGATTTCGTCGGAGTTGTCGAACCGCTCGATATCGGGACGAGTGGCCGCGTCCGCGAACTCGAGAACCCCCGTCACGACGAGCTATCGGCGGACCGGCTGGACGACAGCAAGGCACGAAGCCTTGCCAGGACCAGCATGAAAAAGCTGGGCAAGTGGCTGCGCGACGTGATCCGGGAAGAGACTTCCACGCCGCCTGAGGCGGAGATGCTCCTTGATGAGATGAACCGGTTCTTCTCTTCTCCCGAAACGGGCAAGGAGATCCAGGACCCGGCCAACACCCAGACCAATCCGGAGCGCATCAAGCTCAAGACCACCTCGACGAGCCGTCGCCGCGTTGGCGCTGGTGCGGAAGGAGACAGCGGCTCGGCGGGCGGTCAAAAGCCGAAGGGCTCGAAGGATGGGAAAACGACCGGCAACCGCCCCGGACGCGGCCGCGGCCTGCAGGGCGGACGCGGAGGCAAAACGATCGGCTTCCATGGGCTACGTAGCCACGTACCTGATCCTGCAGCGTCGAACCGACGCGCCATCAGCCTTGAGCCGGACGAATCCGGACTCGGACGCCTGGAAGTCCTGCTGATCGGCGCTGCGAGCGACGAACCGTTGGACATCGTCACTCTGAATGGCCGCCAGTGTGCCAGGACGCCTTCCATCCCTCTTAAAGAAGGCGAAAGGAAGACCGTCATGGTCGAATTCCCGGAGCCGTACACCGGCCCGATCCGTGTCGTCCTGACCAGGGTCGAGGAGGCGCCTCATGCTGATTAGGCCATCCACCACCTTCGCCCACCCCATCCTGTCACCGCACACCGAAGACTATGGCGACCGGATCTTCGACATCACCCTCGATGTCGAGGAGAGCCCTGACACCGGCACAATCCGGATCGGAGGCCAATGCACCCTTGACGATGCATTTGTCCGACAGCTTGTGGACTCCAGGCAGGCAACGATCGGCATCGTCGTGGAGTGTCTGGAAACGTACTACCAGCACTTCTTCCCGGCAGAGCTGGCGTCGTTCACGCTCCACTTCGACCAGGGTGAGCTGCGTGGCCGCGTGGCTGTACAGGCGGTGATCGCAGCCTCGGGTGATAACGTCCGTCTCGCGTCTGAATCCATCGCGGAGGACTATCCCGAGCACACGCGACTCCTGCGGCTTGGCGACGTCGTTGCCGTCAGCACAATCCACTCGTTCGAAGCCGGGCTCGACAAGCTGCTGCCGATGGAGTCGATCTTCCAACTTGTCTCCAATGAGCAGGTGGAAGAAGGCATCTTCCATGTGGGACTGGACAACGAAGCCATCCGTATCGAGGTGCATCCGAAGCTTTACACCACGATCTACGGCCTTCGCGGGACGAGCATGCGCGACATCCTCCTGCCGTCGCTCTTCCTTCCAGTGGTCATGACCGCGCTGGATGCCATGCGCAATCCCGGCTACGAAGCACACCGGTGGCATCGGGTGATTGAAGCGCGTTGCAGCCACGAGGGCATCACGATCGACGCTGGAACCGACCTGGCTTTCGCCGGCCAGGAACTGCTGGACGCTCCACTGGGCCTCCTGCACGGAATGTTCAAGGAGGGAGACCAGTGAGCAAGCTGCTTTATGTCGGCCAACAGACGGCCGATTTCCTCGCAGACAACGTGGAAGAACATCTGGAGCGCTATCTGAGCACCGGGTTCGACGATCTGGAAGCATCCGGCGACTGGCGCATCCCGCTTTCGATATCCGCGGATCTGGATCAATTGGAGGACCTGAGCCCGGATAAGGGCGCCGATGCGGAGGTCGCGAACTCTCTGATCGTCGGACGCGCGCTCGCCCACCTGACGCCTTCGCTCGCAAGAGAGAACCGCATCTGGATCCGGCTCAGTCACATCGAAGGTCTTGCCTACGCACGCGCACGGTGGCTCGTCAACGTCGCGGATGCAAAACTGGCGCAGGCCATCCGGACGCACTTTTTCGCAACCACCTGGACCGGCTGTCGGGACGATCACGCCATTGCCCGGCTCTGGTGGAACCATCAGATCGCGTCGATGCTGATGCCGGAGGATGTCAAGCGAGCCCTGGAGTTGATCCTTTTCCGTGCGGACCTCAGGGCGAACTTCATCGAGCGCCCAACCGTCGGTGCGCGTCTGCCGCTCGCACAGGGCATCATCCGGGAGCTGGCGAAAAATGATGCTTTGAAGGCCTCGGAAGCCGGCTTCCGCAAATTCATGAAAGCGATCAATGCCAGGGGCGCCGGAAAGTATGTCGAGACCTGGCACGCAGGAGAGGTCGACCTCCTGGTCGCGGAATGTGCCGAGATCGCTCTCAGCCCCTGAACCTCCCCTTCCCCGGTGTCTCGCCGACACCGGGTCAGTGTGTACGGGTGGGTCACTGCCCAGGTGGCGCTAACGGCGCGGGGTCCCCCGACCCCGCCAACCAGGCCTCTAACGCAACACGTACGACGCCAGCACGGCTTGGACTTCGTAGATGCTCAGCTGCTTGATGAACTGCGTCTGGATCGGGGTGGGAGTACCCGAGATCCAGATCTTGAGCTCGGCGTCGAGATCGAACGAGCCGGCCGTTTCCACGCTGAAGTGGGTGATGCTGCGGTAGGGAATCGAGTGGTACTCGACCTTGCTGCCGGTCAACCCCTGCTTGTTGACGATCACGAAGCGCTTGTCGGTAAAGACGAAGTAGTCGCGGATCAGCTTGTAGGCGTGTTCCACCTTCTCGCCCGGCGCGAGCACCTTGGCGAACTCCTGCTGGATCTGTGCAGGTTCGATCTTCGACGCGTTGCCGAGCAGGCCGTCCAGAAGTCCCATCGCGATCTCCATGAAGTGGGTGTCGCCACGTTATCGCACGATGGCGGCAAGACTTTACGATGGCCCTGCCCCGCCTGCTCCGCCTTGATGGCCGACAGGTGGGCCCGACCGCCAGCACGTGGAGCCCCGCCTTGGACCTGCAACCTGCTTCCACCTGTCATCTTGAAGTCCGCCTGCCGCCGGCGCCGGGTGGGATGCGATGAGCCGGTCGCTGCCGCTTGCGGCCCGCGTGACCGCTGCCCTGCTCGCCATGGCCGGTTGCACACACGCACAGGATGCGCGCGACGCCGCGCCGCCGGGTAGCGCGGTGCACACGCAGTACGTAGTGAACGACGAGTGGGCCGCCGCGCAGACAGCCCTCGCCGAAGCCCATGAGCGGCTCTTGGCCACGCTCGATGGCAACGCCGACAGGCCTTCGCGGCTGGCCCGGGCCGTGCGCTGGCAGCAGGAACGCTGGTTTGCCTACCGCGAGGCCGACTGCACGCTCATCGGCATGCTCTCGGGCGCCGGTGGCGACTGGCCGGCCGTGCACGGGATGACCTGCCAGCTCGAACACGCCAGGCAGCGCATCGATGCGCTGGATGCCTCGAGCAGTTGCCTCAGCGCGCTTCCGCCAGGCGGGCCCATGTTCAAGCGGCGGGCGTGCCTCGGGGGGCTGGTGGACGAGGACGACCAGGGCCACTGATGGCCTCGCCGCATGGCTCAACCGCCACCGTGCCGGACTATCCTCCCCGCATGAATAAGCACCCTTACAGAGCCCGCATGCGCGCATTGATGGCCATCGCCGCCCTCACCCCGCGCCCCGTTGCGGGCGCATCCGGGGGGTCGCGTTGATCCTCTCCACGCGCGTCACCCCCGGCATCGTGGCGGAGCCCGCGCCCCCGGCGCACACGCGCCGCATCGGACTCGCACTCGGCGGCGGGTCCGCGCGCGGCTGGGCGCATATCGGCGTGATCCGCGAACTCGAAGCGCTGGGGGTCGAGGTCCACCTCATCGCCGGCACCTCCATCGGTGCCCTGGTGGGGGCGATCCATGCCGGCGGTGCGCTGGGCGAGTTCGAAGAGTGGGTGGGCACGCTCACCCGCCGGACCATGTTCTCGCTCATGGATTTCCAGCTCGGCAGCGGCGTGCTCAAGGGCACGCGGCTGATGGACTTCTTCCGCGCCTGCTTCCAGGACCGCGATATCGAAGACCTGGCCCTGCCCTTCGCCGCCACCGCCACCAGCCTGCGGACCGGTGCCGAGGTCTGGCTGCGCAGCGGCTCGATGCTCGACGCCGTGCGCGCATCGATCGCCCTGCCCGGCCTGTTCAGCCCGGTGCTGCACGAAGGCCGCCTGCTGGTGGATGGCGGCCTGGTCAACCCGGTGCCGGTGTCGCTGGCACGCGCGATGGAAGCGGACTTCGTGATCGGCGTGGACCTGTCCACCGACCTGCTCGAACGCAGCGCGCCGCACGCCGCCGCGGTGCCGCCCGGGCGCGCGCCCGGCCAGCCCTCGATGCTGGACGTGATCACCACCAGCATCGACATCATGCAGGTGCGCATCAGCCGCAGCCGCATGGCCGGCGACCCGCCCGAGGCGCTGATCCGCCCGCGCGTGGCGCATATCGGCATCCTGGAGTTCCACCGCGCCGCCGAGGCCATCGCGGCGGGGCGCGAGGCGGTGCAGGAAGCGTTGCCGGTGCTGCGGGCGCGGCTGGGCCTCTGAACGGGGTCAGGCTCTGAACGGGGTCAGGTTCACTTTTCCGACGTGCCTACGTCGGGAAGCCTGATGCTGCGACGCGGCGGGCGGTGATCGCCCCACCGTCAGCGACCGCCCACGACCCATGACATGGCCCGTCTGCCACGATTCGACCTGCCCGGCGTGGCGCAGCACATCGTGCAGCGCGGCAACAATCGCTTGCCCTGCTTCCTCCACGACGGCGACCGCCTGCGCTATCTCACGCTGCTGGGCGAGGCGCTGGCCGCCACCGGCGTACAGCTGCACGCGTACGTCCTCATGGACAACCACGTGCACCTGCTGGCCACGCCACCCGGAACCGGCGCGATCAGCCAGCTGATGCAGCGCCTCGGGCGCCAGTACGTCGGCCTGTTCAACGCCCGCCATGCACGCAGCGGCACCCTGTGGGAGGGTCGATACAAGGCATGTCTGGTGGACAGCGAGCGGTACGTCCTCGCCTGCTATCGCTATATCGAACTCAATCCGGTGCGCGCACGGATGACGGATGACCCCATGGCCTACCGCTGGTCGAGCTGCGCGGCCAACCTCGGCCAGCGCCCGCACTCGAGGCTCACCCCGCATCCCGCGTGGCACGCGCTGGGCACGTCACACTCAGCACGCATCGCTGCCTATCGCGGACTGCTGGACGAGGCCGTTCCCGCGGACCAGCTCGACGAGATCCGGCTCTACCTGCAGCAACAGCGCGCCTGGGGCCGCGACGACTTCCGTGCCATGGTGGAAGCGAAAACCCGCCGCTTCGCCGGCACCCGGCCGGCGCACCGTCCACGCAAGGCCACGCAGGGGAAGTGAACCTGACCCCGTTATTCGTGCATCGTCCAGCTTGCGTTCGAACCGCGGAATAAGTAAACCCGACCCGTTTATTTCCGCAGGAGCTGACCTGGCTCCGACTCATGCTTCTTCGACGCGGCGTTCGTCCCAAGAAGTGAACCTGACCCCGTTCTTCCAACACCATCATTCGCACACACGGTTGCGCCCTGCGCGCTTGCCGCGATAGAGCGCCGCATCCGCCACCCGCATCGCCTTGGCCAACGACACCTCGTCGGTGAACGCGCCCGAGATGCCCACGGTGACGGTACAGCGCACTGCCTCGCAGTCCGGCCCCTGCAGCACGACGGTCGACGCCACGGCGTGGCGGATGCGCTCGGCCACCCGCCCCGCAGCGGCGGCGTCGGCCCCCAGGCAGACCGCCGCGAACTCTTCGCCGCCCATCCGGCACAGCAGATCGCCCTCACGGACGGCCGCGCGCAAGACGTCGACGATGGCGCACAGCACCGCGTCGCCGGCTTGGTGACCGTGCCGGTCGTTGATGCGCTTGAAGTGGTCGACGTCGATCAGCAGCAGGCGCCCGCCGCCGCCGGAGCGTCGCAGATGCGGTTCCAGCGCCTCGGTCAAGCCGCGGCGGTTGAGCAACCGGGTCAGCGGATCACGCGCCGCCACGTCGCGGAGCCGGTCGGTCAGGCGTCGCAGCACCAGCCAGACGACGAACGGCGGAATGATGGTCGCCAGCGAGCACATGTAGACGTAGAAGACCACCTGGAACTGGCCATCCATGCTCAGCGCCGCCAGTCCACCCTTCAGCAGCTTGACCAGCTTGACCGCGTTCAACACGCCGATGCCGCCGATCAACGCGGCCAGCAGCAGCGCCTCGGCACGCAGCGCACGGGCAAAGGTGCGCAGGCCCAGCAGCAGCACGACCACCATGGCCGCGAACCACAGCGCGCACGCCGCCGAGAACAGCGCATAGCGCGCCACCGGACCCCAGGCCCACTCCACCAGCAGTTGCACGGCCACATACCCCAGGACGAGCGCCACCAGCGGCCCGAGCAGCGGGATCGACCGACCGAAGAAGCGCAGGCCGCCGACGCTGTAGGCCAGCAGCGCGCCCAGCGTGCAGGCGTGATTGACCACGCTCAGCCAGCTCGACCCGGCCGGTCCGTCCAGCAGCTGCAGCACGTACGCGGCCCCGAGGGCGAGATTTCCCGCGGCAAATGCATCCATCCCCATCTTCTCGCGCCCCAGGCGCCTGCTGATGAGCAGGAACAGCACCGAGAAGCTCAGCAGATAGACGCACAGCATGCCGACGAGAAGCGTGGCGATCATCAGACGTTCGAGGTCGGGGCGAAAGGAGGCGGATGGCCGGGCGCCCACAGCCGAAGACGCAACCGGAGATGCCCATGCAGCGCAGGTGCCGGAGAGATACGCGGCCGGCACTCCGACATCACGGCCGACGGAACCACCGTGGCCTCATCGGCCGTTCTGTGCAGAACTTGAGTCCGCTTCCCCAATGGGGTCAGGTTGCATTCCGACGCGCCCATGGCCGTTGCCGACAGACGATGGTCGCGCGCCTGGCGAGGCTGGGAGTACGCCCCGCCTCCCGACGCCCCATGGCCCGACTTCCGCGACTCGACCTGCCCGGCATTCCGCAACACATCGTCCAGCGCGGCAATGATCGCCAACCCTGCTTCGCGCACGACGTCGACTACTCGCAGTATCTGCAGGAACTCGGCCAGGCCGCCCTCAAGCACGCCTGCGAGGTCCACGCCTACGTGCTGATGACCAATCACGTGCACCTGCTGGTGACGCCCGCCGAACCCGGCGGTGCCTCACGAATGATGCAGGCCATCGGCCGACGCTATGTCGCCTGCTTCAACGCGCGCTACCGGCGCACCGGCACACTCTGGGAAGGTCGGTTCAAGTCCGCGCTGGTCGACAGCGATGCCTACGTCCTTGCCTGTTATCGCTACATCGAACTCAACCCCGTGCGCGCCGCCATGTGCAGCGCGCCGGACGACTACCCGTGGAGCAGCTATCACGCCAACGCGCTTGGCCGGCGTGAGCCAAGACTGCACCCTCATCCGGCGTGGACCGCGCTCGGCACGACGGATGAAACACGCCGGGCGTCCTATCGCGAGCTGATCGCCACCGGCATTCCCGATGACCTGCGCGACGCCATTGCGCGGCACACACGCCAGCAGAAGCCCTGGGGCAGCGCCCGCTTCCGCAAGGAAATCGAGGCACTCACTGGACGCGCGCTTGAAGTCCGACCAGCGGGACGGCCGCGGGCTTCACGGCGATGAGCTGGAAATGGGAAATGGAACCTGACCCCTTTTCCCCGGCCACCCACGCAAAAGGGGTCAGAGAATTTTTCCGACGATGCGCCCCAACTCGCGAAGCAATTCAAACGGAAATGTTCTCTGACCCCTTTTTAGTCAGTCGAAGCCAAGACCCAGCGATTCGCTGGTGTTAGACCGGCGCATCGGCCGGCCAGATCATCGACCCCAACGGGATAAGTGAACCTGACCCCGTTTTTTCAACCTGACCCCGTTTTTTCGCAGCCCAATGACTTCCGCTGTAAGCCGATCGCGCTCAGCACCCAGCTCGGTGAGCTGCGTCTTCCACGCAGCCGCGGCCGCTGAGATCTCGTCATTCAATCGCTGGAGTTCGCGCTCACGCTCCAGCTGATCAAGTCCGCCAATGCGGGAAAGCGTGGCATGCATGTCGTCTCGATCCTTTGAGACGACCGCCAGATCGGTGAGTAGCTCGCGCGCAAAGCGCCGAACCCCAAAGAGTGGGATCTTTCGATTGGTATCCATACCGCCCCTTAGAAATGTACCGCGCGCCTATGCACCGTTACGCCGCTTGCGAATTCTCATCCAGGCCCTTCAGACGCCAACCTGAGCCGTTTCCCCGAAGAAGTGAACCTGACCCCGTTTTCGAAGAGTTACACGACGTAGCCACGGCGTGCGAATAAGTGAACCTGACCCTGTTATCGGCGCGCTTTCCAACCTGACGCCTTCGCTTGCCAGAGAGAACCGGATCTGGATCCGTCTCAGCCACATCGAAGGTCTTGCCTACTCGCGCGCGCGATGGCTCGCCAACATCGCCGATGCAAAGCTGGCGCAGGCCATCCGCACGCACTTCTTCGCAGCCACGTGGACAGGCTGTCGGGACGATCACGCCATTGCCCGGCTCTGGTGGAACCATCAGATTGCTTCGATGCTGATGCCGGAGGACCCCAAGCAAGCCATGGAGTTGATTCTCTCCCGTGCAGACCTCAGGGCGAACTTTGTCGAGCGCCCAACGGTTGGTGCCCGCCTGCCGCTGGCGCAGGGCATCATCCGGGAGCTGGCGAAGAACGATGCCTTGAAGACCTCGGAAGCCGGGTTCCGGAAGTTCATGAAAGTGATCAACGCCAAGGGCGCGGGAAAGTATGTCGAGACCTGGCGCCCGGCAGAGGTCGACCGCCTGGTCGCGGAATGTGCCGAAATCGCTCTCGGTGCCTGAGCCATGTTCCCCCGGTGTCTCGCCGACACCGGGGCGGGTTAATGACAGGTTGCGGCAACAGCAGCCCGGGCAGCCCCGTCAGCTCCAGCGAAACACTACCGCAGCACGTACGACGCCAGCACCGCCTGAACTTTGTAGATGCTCACCTGCTTGTTGAACTGGGTCTGGATCGGGGTCGGAGTACCCGAGATCCAGATCTTGAGCTCGGCGTCGAGATCGAACCGTAAGCTTCCCCGTCAAGCAGACATTTCAAAAGTAGAACCTTCGGCGGCTTGACGGTACTCGACCGGCGTCATGTCGCCGAGCGCGTCATGGGGACGCTCCTCGTTGTACTCGAGCATCCACCAGTACGCCGCCTCGCGTACGTCGTCGAGGCGGGTGAACAGGTGCTGGTCCAGGACCTCCTCGCGGAAGGTCCGGTTGAAGCGTTCGATGTAGGCGTTCTGATTGGGCTTGCCGGGCTGGATGTAGCGGATGGCCATGCCGTTGAGCTTGGCCCACTGCACGAAGGCTTCGCCCAGGAACCAGGGCCACTCCAAGCCGCCCCCTTTTTTTCCGATCCGACAGCTTACAGCACCGAAACTCGGCTCAGAACCCACCCCCACATCCCAAAAAGTGACTCAAGCAAGTTCGCTAGCGCAGTCGGAAGTGCAGCCCAAACGTGCTGGACCAACACAACCGCGAACAGTGCTAACGCAAAGAATAGCAAACCAATGATTATCCCGCGCCATACCCTTTGCCCCCCCGAGTGAGCACCAAATATTTCCCAAAAAACCTCTTGCTCTGCTACTTCTGTGACTTCGGGAGTGCCCCTTGGCATTACGAACACATACGTTTTGCCATCTCTGCAAAAACTAAGGCGGGTACCGCACTCCAGCACCTCCGGCTCCACAGGAATAGCGCCGTTCCGCTCAGTTACTTCCAAATATTTCTTAGCCTCAAGTCGACTAAAAAGCTTTTCCCAAGGTGCTCCACCTTTGTTCTTCACGTCGAATGTAAGCCACACTAGCCATCTCGGGGAATGCCCAAACGATTTGTAGTGGGCGAATGTCGGGTACTTCTTAATGAAGTCGGGGCAGCGAACGGTAAAGATCACCAAGGCCGCAGTGTAGGCGACCGACGCAATCCACAGAATCGTCCAGCTAAACGGAAGCGACGGCCGGATGTCAATTGACCAAGTCCGCCAATGGACCTCTGCAGGTACAGATTGAAAAACGTGTAGAACAAGGGGGACTAGTGAAAACCAAATCACGAAGTACCGGAGAATGGCTACTGAAAAAAAATCACGGTACCACTGCCAGTGAGTCCGGTGCTGGTCAAGTAATGCTTTCTTCTTGGATACGGCCATTTCGCGAATGCTCCACAATATGATCACCCGGCGGCGCCATTAGCGCCCGCACTTCGTCATTTAGGAGGTATTGAACGGCGGAACCGTTATGCTGACCCGGATTGTGCGCTTCGACTCCATAGAAGCTCGCAGGCGTCACGCCGTGTGAGCCCGAGCTCCACTTCGCTCGGACCTCGGTCTCGACCGTGCAGCTGGGTCGTGACCTGGAAGTCGAGTTGACGTACATCGCAATGCTCCGCGACGGCCGCCACTTTTCCTCGATAGATGCCAACTCAACGCGACCATGCGCCTTGGCCGAACGGATAGCCTCGAGATAGTTAAAGCGAAAACCTTGGCCAAGGCCCAACAGATCGACTCCGCTGCAGCACACTGCTCCGTCGCTTAGATGCAAAAGGTCTGTGTCCGCCGCGCCGAAGGACATCCCGAGACGCCTAGCATGATCCCTGTACTCGAGCACAGCTGGTAAACGCAAGCTGACCGGAAGCACCCACTCTCGGCCATGTCGCTTAGCCCCATACAGCTCAAACCGCTCTTTGACGTTCATCCTTAGCGCACTGTCGAGTCTCTTTCTATTCGGCCAGTCTCGCTCGATGGGCAGCTTTAAGTGCTCAACAGCGACATGACGCACCCCGACTGCCGCACACGCCTCGATTAAATCGAAGACTTCCGATTCTCTCCCCGGAAGTACCGGCTGGATACGACAAGCGACCGGTATCCCCGCACTTGAAAGTAGATGCATTGTCCTCAGCCGTTCGCTGGAAACCGGAGCTCCAGCATCCACGGCGGCAGACAAGCTGTCGTCTAATGTACTCAACGACACTTGAACAGCAAACGGCCCCCCGGCCAGGACCTCAATTACGCGATCCGAAGCAACTCCGCATCCTTTAGTGCTAACGACGATGGGCTGCTGGAACTCTCTGGCTGCAAGCAAATGGAGAAGCGTGACGCCAAGGCCGGATTCCATCGGAGGAAACGGATCGGACATACCTCCCAAATGGATTGGTATCTTTTCAGCAAGAAATTCGTCGACGACAGAGGAAACGAAGCCTTTCGACACCCTCTCTAAACGACGAGCAAACGAGCTGTGGTCGGCGACCGCGGCACGCGATGCGGGGACATTCCCTCCCCGCGCGCTTGCAAAGCAGTATCGGCAGGCGAATTGACACGCTGAATACGTGTCTAGCCTCAAAGGAATCCCACAAAATGGGAACTGACTCGTCAGCGATAGTGAGTATCTGTACCCCATCACAGGATTACCGTCTTGTGCCGTCACATATTCCGCCGATACTCCCCACCCACATCATAAAGCGCATGGCTGATCTGCCCCAGGCTATGCGTCTTCACCGCCTCCATCAGCGTTTCGAACACATTCCTGCGCTCCCGCGCCGTCTTTTGCAGATAGCCCAGCCCGTGCCCGTCACGCGGCTCCGTCGCCGCGGCGGCCTCGTCTTCCACCACGTGGCTGTGCCCGGTCTCCCCCGCCGGCGCCAACGCGTTGCGTGACTGCTGCCACAGGCGCACGTTCTCGATCTGCTGCCCCTTCTCCTCTTCGGTCGAGCGGATCAGCTCGATCTCGGTGGTCACTTCGCCCGCGTGCTCCTTCGGCAGGAAGGTGTTCACGCCCACCAGCGGCAGGCTGCCGTCGTGCTTCTTGTGCTCGTAGTACAGGCTCTCTTCCTGGATCTTGCCGCGCTGGTACATGGTGTCCATCGCGCCCAGCACGCCGCCGCGCTCGCTGATGGCCTCGAACTCCTTGTACACGGCCTCTTCCACCAGGTCGGTCAGGTAGTCCACGGCGAAGCTGCCCTGCCAGGGGTTCTCGATGAAGTTGAGCCCCATTTCCTTGTTGATGATCATCTGGATCGCCACGGCGCGGCGCACGCTCTCTTCGGTCGGCGTGGTGATGGCTTCGTCGTAGGCGTTGGTGTGCAAGCTGTTGCAGTTGTCGAACAGGGCGTACAGGGCCTGCAGCGTGGTGCGGATGTCGTTGAACTGGATCTCCTGCGCGTGCAGTGAGCGGCCGCTGGTCTGGATGTGGTACTTCATCATCTGGCTGCGTTCGTTGGCGCCGTAGCGCTCGCGCATGGCGCGCGCCCAGATGCGGCGGGCCACGCGGCCGATGACGGTGTACTCGGGGTCCATGCCGTTGGAGAAGAAGAACGACAGGTTGGGCGCGAAGTCGTCGATCTTCATGCCGCGCGCCAGGTAGTACTCGACGATGGTGAAGCCGTTACTGAGCGTAAAGGCCAGCTGGCTGATCGGGTTCGCGCCGGCCTCGGCGATGTGGTAGCCGGAGATCGACACGGAGTAGAAGTTGCGCACGCCGTTGTCGACGAAGTACTGCTGGATGTCGCCCATCATGCGCAGGGCGAACTCGGTGCTGAAGATGCAGGTGTTCTGGGCCTGGTCCTCCTTGAGGATGTCGGCCTGCACGGTGCCGCGCACGGTCTTCAGGGTCTCGGCCTTGATGCGGGCATAGGTCTCGGCGTCCACCAGCTGGTCGCCGGTGATGCCGAGCAGGCCCAGGCCGAGGCCGTCATTCGTTGGCGGCAGCTCGCCGTGGTAGCGCGGGCGCTCGCGGCCTTCGAAGAAAGCGTCCATCTTCTTCTGCGCGTCCGCCCAGCGGGCGTCGTCGGCCTTCAGGTACTTCTCCACCTGCTGGTCGACGGCGCAGTTCATGAACATCGCCAGGATCATCGGCGCGGGGCCGTTGATGGTCATCGAGACGCTGGTGGTGGGCGCGCACAGGTCGAAGCCGGAGTACAGCTTCTTCATGTCGTCGAGCGTCGGGATGTTGACGCCGGAGTTGCCGATCTTGCCGTAGATGTCCGGGCGCGGCGCCGGGTCCTCGCCGTACAGGGTCACGCTGTCGAAGGCCGTGGACAGGCGCGCGGCCGGCTGGCCGACGGACAGGTAATGGAAGCGGCGGTTGGTGCGCTCGGGCGTGCCTTCGCCGGCGAACATGCGGATCGGGTCCTCGCCGGTGCGGCGGTACGGGTACACGCCGCCGGTGTAGGGGTAGCTGCCCGGCAGGTTCTCCTTGCCGAGGAAGGTCAGCAGCTCGCCCCAGCTCCGGTAGGTGGGCGCGGCGATCTTGGGCACCTTCTGGTGGCTGAGCGATTCGCGGTAGTTCTCCACGCGGATGGTCTTGCCGCGCACCTGGTACTCGTTCACCTCGTCGGTGATCGACTTGAGCCGCTGCGGCCACTCGCGGAGGTTCCGCAGGTTCTCGCTGGTCAGCGACTGCACGGCGTCGTTGTAGCGCTGGCGGAGGGTCAGGAGCGTGCGGTCGATGTGCGTGGTAACGGCTTCAGCCGCGATCGTTTCGCTGGACCCGCCGGGGATCGCGGCTGAAGCCGCTCCCACACGAGCACTGGCGCTGGAACCGAGGAGGTCCTCGCCGCTGTAGAGGTCGAGTTGCTTGGGGAGCTTGTCGTCGCCCAGTTCCTTCAGCGACTGCCAGAACGCCTGCGCGCGGTCGGCGGCCTCGGCCTGCTTCTCGATGGAGGCGTTGATGGCGCGGCCCTGCTCGGCGATCTCGGCCAGGTAGCGGATGCGGCTGCCGGGGATCAGCACCGTGGCGCGCGGCTCTCGCAGGCTGGTGTCGATCTGCGGGTTGAAGTCGCAGCGGGGGGAGAAAAGGGGGTCAGAGTGACTTTCCCCTTCATGCGCACGGCCAGCGATGGGGTGGTCGGGGGAAAAGTCACTCTGACCCCCTTTTATCCCCTTCTCGCGCAGCAGGCGGCACAGGTTGGCGAACATCCAGCTGACGCCGGGGTCGTTGAACTGGGAGGCAATCGTCGGGTAGACCGGCACGTCCTCGTCCGCGGTCTGGAAGGCCACGCGATTGCGCTTCCACTGCTTGCGGATGTCGCGCAGCGCGTCCTCGGCGCCGCGCTTGTCGTACTTGTTGAGCACGATCAGCTCGGCGTAGTCGATCATGTCGATCTTCTCGAGCTGGCTCGCCGCGCCGTAGTCGCTCGTCATCACGTACATCGGGAAGTCGACCAGGTCCACGATCTCCGAGTCCGACTGGCCGATGCCGGCGGTCTCCACGATCACCAGGTCGTAGCCCAGGCCCTTCAGGAAGCCGATGCAGTCCTTGAGCACGGCATTGGTCGCTACGTTCTGGCGGCGCGTGGCCATGGAGCGCATGTACACGCGGTGAGACCTCAACGAGTTCATGCGGATTCGGTCGCCCAGCAGCGCGCCGCCGGTGCGGCGGCGGGTCGGGTCCACCGAGATCACCGCGATGCGCATCTCGGGGAAGCTGGCGAGGAAGCGGTTCAGCAGCTCATCGGTCACCGAGCTCTTGCCGGCGCCGCCGGTGCCGGTGATGCCGATGACCGGCGTGGGGCCGGCGTGCGCGGTTTCGCCCGAGGCCCACTGCTTGCGCAGCATGGCAAGCTCGGCGTCCGAGTAGTGGCCGTCCTCGATGGCCGACAGCACGCGGCCAATCGCGATCTCGTCTTCCAGCGCCGGGCGGGTGCTGGCCGGCGCGCGCGCTTCCGTGGCCACGCTGTCGCGGGCCTTGGACACGCGCGCCACCACGTCCTCGATCATCTCCACCAGGCCCAGCTTCATGCCGTCGTTGGGGTGGTAGATGCGCTCGACGCCGTAGGCCTCCAGCTCGCGGATCTCCTCCGGCGTGATGGTGCCGCCGCCGCCGCCGACCACGCGGATATGCGGGGCGCCGCGCTCGCGCAGCATGTCCACCATGTACTTCATGTACTCGACGTGGCCGCCCTGGTAGCTCGACAGCGCGATGCCGTCGGCGTCCTCCTGCAGCGCGGCGCGCACCACGTCCTCCACCGAGCGGTTGTGGCCCAGGTGGATCACCTCCGCGCCCTGCGCCTGGATCAGGCGCCGCATGATGTTGATGGCGGCGTCGTGGCCGTCGAACAGGCTGGCGGCGGTGACGAAGCGCAGCGGGGTGGCGTCGGGCTGCGCGGCGGGGATCTGGTCGAGGGCGTTGCTGGCTGGCGTGCTCATGGCGCGCTCCCTGGAAGCGTCAAAACGATGCCCGCCATTGTAGAGGGTCCGCATGCGGCGTCCCTGCGCTGCGGCGTGGGAGCGCGCCCTGTGGGAGCGCGCTTGCGCGCGATGCCGGCAGGCGCGGGCATCGCGGCCGAGGCCGCTCCCACGGGGCATGGAGCGTGGCCAGCGGCGCGTCATGTGGACACGCACCCTGTGGGAGCGCGCTTGCGCGCGATGCCGACAGCGAGCGGGGATCGCGGCCGAGGCCGCTCCCACGGGGCATGGGAGGTCGGCCCTCGGAGCGTCGTGTGGACGCGCACCCTGTGGGAGCGCGCTTGCGCGCGATGCCGGCAGGCGCGGGGATCGCGGCCGAGGCCGCTCCCACGGGGCATGGGAGCGCGGCCTCGGAGCGTCGTGTGGACGCGCGCCCTGTGGGAGCGCGCTTGCGCGCGATGCCGGCAGGCGCGGGCATCGCGGCCGAGGCCGCTCCCACGGGGCATGGAGCGTGGCCCCCGGCGCGTCATGTGGACACGCACCCTGTGGGAGCGCGCTTGCGCGCGAAGCCGGCAGGCGCGGGCATCGCGGCCGAGGCCGCTCCCACGGGGCATGGGAGGTCGGCCCTCGGAGCGTCGTGTGGACGCGCACCCTGTGGGAGCGCGCTTGCGCGCGATGCCGGGTGGCGCGGGGATCGCGGCCGAGGCCGCTCCCACGGGGCATGGGAGCGCGGCCTCGGAGCGTCGTGTGGACGGGCCCTGTGGGAGCGCGCTTGCGCGCGAAGCCGGGTGGCGCGGGGATCGCGGCCAGGGCCGCTCCCACGGGGCCGGGAACGACGAAGCCGCCGGGGGGCCGGCGGCTTCGGGTGGTGCCGGGTGCCTGCGGGCAACCGTGTGTGGGCTATCGCGTGACCTTCTTGTACACCGTGACGCCGAGGATGAAGAGGATCACGGCGATGATGATGCCGGCCCAGAACAGGAACTGGGCGATGCCCATCATGGTGCCCGCGGCGCCGGAGAAGCCGAGCGCGCCGGCGATGAGACCGATGATGGCGAAGATGATGGCCCACTTGATCATGGCGGCTCCTTGAGAGAAAGGGACCGGTGGCGCGGCGCGTGTTCCACCCGGGTGGACCCTGCGCGCTGCGTGAACCGGTTGCGTTGCATGGTGTCGGCGGCATCGTGCGGGGTGCGTGAATGCGTGGGCGGAAAGCGCCCTTAAAAGCGCCCTCACCCGCCCCTTCGGGGCACCCCGCTCCGCGCCCCGGCCCTCGCGTCACCGCTCGGGCGTTCGCCGTCACGTGAGCCGATGGCTCACAAGCGTGCCGCCTCACCCCGCTCGCGGGAGAGGGGTTGAAGCGGCGACGCGGCTGCTGTCACCGCGCCCGCAGGCGGCCGGCAAACCAGCGCGTGGCTGCTCTGCACCCCTCTCCTGCCTGCGGGAGAGGGGCTGGGGGTGAGGGCCGCTGGACCGGCTACGGCGCTTCGCAGATCGCGCGGTACAGACGACGGCGGCGTTCGTCGAGCCCGGCACTGGAGCGGTGGATGTCGACGGCCCCGCTCTCCGTGCGCGGGATGTCGAGGATGCGGGTGACGGTGGCGCACAGCGTGGCGGCGTCGTCGTCGAAGGCGCCGTGGTTGCTGGCTTCCGACGCATCGGCGGAGCCCGACGGTTCGTCGACGGTGGGGGCCTGGATCCAGTCGAGCAGGCCGTCGCGGATCAGCGCGCGCATCTCCGGGTTGCCGAACTCCGCGTGTTCGATGAAGAGCGCCATGCCGGCCAGCGGGGTGCCGTGGCGGCGGCCACGGTCGATCCAGTTGCGCGCGGTGGCCTCGAAGGCATGCGCCACCAGGTACAGCAGCGACTTGTTGTAGACCCGCGCGCAGTGGTCGTCGCGTTCGGCGCGGTCGGTCAGGGTGAACAGGCTGGCGCGGTCGATGCGGCGCTCGCGCAGCGCGGTACCGAAGGTCTGCAGGAACAGCTCCGTGGTGAGCGCCGGCGCCCACAGGTGCGCGCTTTCGATCTTCGCGCCCAGGCCCAGCATGCCGGCGGCCGGGCCGCTGGCGATCTGGCCTTCGGTGGTGAGCAGCTGCACCAGCGGCGCCATCAGGATCGAACCGGCACTGTGCGCGGCGACGTGGATCTCCACCGTGGGGTCGCGCTGCTGCCAGTCGTGCAGCAGGCGCGCCACCTGCGCGGCGCCGCCGGCTTCCTGCAGGCCGCCCCGGGCATCGCGCGATACGGCAGTGGTGGCCAGCAGCGCGTTCTCCTTCATCTCCTCCCACAGCACGCGGCCGCCGAGCACGCGGGCCAGTGGTTCGAGGGTGTCGTCGAGGCGGTCGAGCAGCAGGTCGCGGGTGCGGTCGAGCAGGCCCTCGGTGCGCGGGCGCGCGGCGTCGCGCAGCACGTTGCCGAGCGTGGTCCAGAAGTCGGTCTTCCAGACGAAGGCCAGCGGGTAGATCTCCTGCGCCAGCAGGTGCTGCCGGTAGTCGGCGATGCGCTGCACCGCGGCCTGCTCCGGCACCAGCCCGCCGTGGGCGTACAGCAGGATCCGCTTGCGCGCCCAGCCGCGGGTGATGCGCGGCAGGTCATTGCGCACCAGGTTGCGGATGTCGTCCTGGCTGTTGCCGAAGCGGCCGCCGCTGCGCAGGCGGCCGTCGTTGCCGAGGCTGACGATATGCGGGCGCAGGTCGGCCTGCGAGTACCCGGTGGACTGCGCGGCCAGCGCGGAGTTGAACACCGCGGTGGTGGCGGCACGTCGCACCTCCACCGGCACCGCCAGCCGGCCGACCCAGGTGTCGGTGCCGCGTTCCAGCCACTCGTCGTAGCTCACGTGGGCGTGGCCGGCCCGGCCCCAGCCACGGCCCCAGCTGTTCTGGATCCAGAAGCCGCGGGCGTCGTAGCCGACGATGGCGAACGCGTGGTAGCCGGTGACCTCCTGCTGGCGCCAGGCGACCGCGCCGCTGGCCGGCGGCTTCAGCCAGCCCGCGTGCACCGCGGCCGAGGCGTACAGCACCCCGGTCTCGGCGATGGCGGCGTGCATGGCGACGAGGTCGCGGTGGTTGACGCGTGCGTAGGCGCCCAGCGGATGGCGCTGCGCGTCGCGGGCGCGGCGTTCGGTGTAGGCGTCGGGCTCCTGGGTGTCGCTCCATGGCCACACCGCTTCGGTGGCCAGGCCGTGGCGATGCCAGCCCTTCATCGCGCCGCGGCAGCTGGAGCCGGCGTAGTCCTCGCCCTCCCATTCGTCGTAGCGCCGCGCCATGTCGTAGGCCATGCGCGGGCTGAGCCGGGTGGCCACCGGCCGCGGGCGGCGGCTGCGCAACAGCGTGTGTGCGACGGTGACCAGCGCGAACGCGGTGCAGGCGCCCTCGCCGCCCTGGTCGAGCACCGGCACGCGGCGCCTGAGGTGCAGGTCGAGCGGCAGGGTCGGTGGCACGTCGACCAGGGTCGGTTCGAACATGCGGTCGCGGAAATCGGCGGTATCGGGGCGGGCGTCGAGCAGGCGCCCGGGCTGGCGTGCGGTGCGTGCGGACATGCGGATCCCTCCGGCGGCAGGTGTGCGATGAGGCAGGCGAACGGCGGACGCGAGGAAGCAACGTACTGGGCGACGGTGCCGGGACAGCAGGCGCCGGGCCGCATCGAGCATGCGCGCGCGGCGTCGCGCGGTCCGCGACGCGTGCCACCAATCGCGGCCCGCCCTGCACCGCGCTGCCCTGCACGCCGCTGCGCCTACAATCCAGCCATCGATACGGGGACGACATGCGCACGCGCCTGAAGAAGATCTTCGCCTGGGGCCTGGTGGGGCTGGTGGCCCTGGTCGCCAGCGGCCTGCTGCTGGCCGACCACCTGACGCCACAGGCCACCGGCGAACCCTCGTGGACGCTGCCGCTGGCGCGCGACGCCACCGCCATCGACCGCGAACTGATGCCGCTGCTCGACCGCAACCCGGGAATGAGCGGGGTGATCCTGGTGCCCGACGGCCTGGACGCCTTCGCCTCGCGCGCGCTCAGCGCCCGCCAGGCAGGCCGCAGCCTCGACGTGCAGTACTACATCTGGGCGGACGACCTCGCCGGCCACCTGCTGCTGCACGAGCTGTGGCAGGCGGCCGAGCGCGGCGTGCGCGTGCGCCTGCTGCTCGACGACATCAACACCCGCGGCAAGGACGCCGCGCTGCTGGCCTTCGACCAGCACCCCAACATCGAGATCCGCGTCTACAACCCGTTCCGCAACCGCGACGGCCTCGGCCGCCTGCTGGAGATGGTGCAGCGGGTGTGGAGCATCACCCACCGCATGCACAACAAGGCCTGGATCGCCGATGGCCGGGTGGCGGTGGTGGGCGGGCGCAACGTGGGACTGGAGTACTTCGACGCCGCCGAGGACGTGAACTTCCGCGACCTCGACGCCGTGGTGTTCGGGCCGGAGGTGAATTCCGCCAACACCATCTTCGACCAGTTCTGGAACAGCCAGGCGGTGGTGCCGATCAGGGCGCTCAGCAGCAAGTCGCCGCGGCGCCTGGACGAGGTGATGGCCGGCATCCGCGAGGAAGTGGCAAGCGCCGAGGCCAAGCGCTTCCTCGACCTGGTCGATACCTCCGACAGCGTGCGCCGCTATTTCCTGCAGACGCTGGAGCCGTACTGGAGCAGCAGCCTGCGGATCATGTCCGACCCGCCGGTCAAGGCCAATGGCGACCGCCGCGACGGCTGGCTGATCACCCCGATCCTCGAGGACCTGCGCAGTGCGCGCGGCAAGGCGCTGGTGGTGTCGCCCTACTTCGTGCCGGGGCCCGAGGGCGTGGCGGCGATGGCGCAGTTGGTGCGCGCCGGCGTGCACGTGGGCGTGGTGACCAATTCGCTGGCCGCCAACGACGTGCTGGCGGTGCACAGCGGCTACAGCCGCTATCGCAAGCAGATGCTGCGCCACGGCGTGGCGCTGTACGAGACCAAGCCGGGCGTGGCCACCGAATCCAGCGTGTTCGGCAGCAGCGGCGCCAGCCTGCACACCAAGGCCTACGTGGTCGACGACCGCCGCGGCTTCGTCGGTTCGTTCAACGTCGACCCGCGCTCGATCGACCTCAACACCGAGATGGGGCTGTTCTTCGACGACCCGGCGCTGGGCGCGGCGCTGCGCGAGCTCTACGTGCACCTGTCCAGCCCGGAGCTGGCGTACTGGGTGCACATCAACCGCGAGGGCCGCCTGCGCTGGCTGGATGCCGCGGCGACCCCGCCGGAAGTGCTGGGCAACGAGCCGGAATCGACCTGGTGGCAGCGGCTGCTGGTCTGGTTCATGACCTGGCTGCCGATCGAATCCCAGCTGTAGCGCGCCCGGCCACGCCCTGCCCTCCCGCCGCGCCACACCACACGGCGGCGTAGGGGCAATTGCCCGGACACCCGCGTAGAATACGGCCCCATCCGGCGGCCCGTTCTGCGACCGCCGCCTGGCAGCAACCCCATCACCCACAGCGACCGGAACGGTTCGCCCGCGAATCGTGCCGCAGCGGAGTTTGCGATGATCTTCGAACATGTTGATACCTACGGCCACGAACAGGTCGTCTTCTGCCACAACAAGGATGCAGGCCTGAAGGCCATCATCGCGATCCACAACACCACGCTGGGCCCGGCGCTGGGCGGCACCCGCATGTGGCCCTACAAGAGCGAGCAGGAAGCACTCAACGACGTGCTGCGCCTGTCGCGCGGCATGACCTACAAGAACGCCGTGGCCGGCCTGGACATCGGCGGCGGCAAGGCCGTGATCATCGGCAACCCGGCCACCGACAAGTCCGAGGCGCTGTTCCGCGCGTTCGGCAAGGCGGTGCAGTCGCTGGGCGGCCGCTACATCACCGCCGAGGACGTCGGCATCGACGTCAACGACATGGAGCACGTCTACAAGGAGACCGAGTTCGTCACCGGCGTGCACCAGGTCCACGGTGGTTCGGGCGACCCCTCGCCGTTCACCGCCTACGGCTCGCTGCAGGGCCTGATGGCCGCGCTCAACGCGAAGTTCGGCAACGAGGAAGTCGGCAACTACACCTACGCCGTGCAGGGCCTGGGCCATGTCGGCATGGAGTTCGTGAAGCTGCTCAAGGAGCGCGGCGCGAAGATCTTCGTCACCGACATCAACCAGGCGCTGGTCGACAAGGCGGTGAGCGAGTACGGCGCCGAGGCCGTGGGCCTGGACGAGATCTACGACGTCGACGCCGACGTGTACTCGCCCTGCGCGCTGGGTGGCACCGTGAACGAAGAGACCCTGCCGCGGCTGAAGGCCAAGGTGATCTGCGGTGCGGCCAACAACCAGCTGGCCAACAACGCCATCGGCGACGAGCTCGAGAAGCGCGGCATCCTCTACGCCCCGGACTACGCGGTGAACGCGGGCGGCGTGATGAACGTGGCGCTGGAGATGACCGGCTACAACCGAGAGCGCGCGATGCGCCAGATGCGCACGATCTACCACAACGTGGCGCGCATCTTCGAGATCGCCCGGCGCGACGGCATCCCGACCTACAAGGCCGCCGACCGCATGGCCGAGGAGCGCATCGAGATCATGGGCAAGCTCAAGCTGCCGCTGGGCCGCAGCGCCCCGCGCTTCGAAGGCCGTATCCGCGGCGGCGCGTAAGCCGTACTGCCGTGACACGACGACGGGGCCTGGTGCCCCGTCGTTGTTTCCGCCCCCCCATTGCACACCGTCGATCCCGCGCGCGGGCGACGATACGCAACACATGTCCATGGATCCCCGCCTGCGCGGGGATGACGCAGCCAGAGGAACCACCATGCGCCCCTTCCCACTAGGTGAGGACATCGATTCCCTGCGCGAGGCCGTGCGCCGCTTCGCCGACGCCGAGATCGCCCCGCTGGCCGAACAGGTGGACCGCGACAACGCCTTTCCGCAGGAACTGTGGGCCAAGCTCGGGGAGATGGGCCTGCTCGGCCTGACCATCCCCGGCGAGTACGGCGGCAGCGAGATGGGCTACCTCGCCCACCTGGTGGCGATGGAGGAAATCTCCCGCGCATCCGGTTCGATCGGCCTGTCGTACGGCGCGCATTCCAACCTGTGCGTGTCCAACCTCCATGCCAACGGCAACGACGCGCAGCGGCGGAAGTACCTGCCGAAGCTGTGCAGCGGCGAGTGGAAGGGCGCGCTGGCGATGAGCGAGCCGGGCGCCGGTTCCGACGTGGTCGGCTCGATGTCGTGCCGCGCCGAGCTCCGCGATGGCGTGTGGGTCGCCAACGGCAACAAGATGTGGATCACCAACGGCCCCGAGGCCGACGTGCTGGTCGTCTACATGCGCACCGCCAGCCGCGAGCTGGGCTCGAAGTGCATGACCGCCTTCATCGTCGAGAAGGGCATGAAGGGCTTTTCCACCGCGCAGAAGCTCGACAAGCTGGGCATGCGCGGCTCCAACACCTGCGAGCTGGTGTTCGAGGACTGCGAGATCCCAGCGGAGAACGTGCTGGGCGAGGTCAACAACGGTGTGCGCGTGCTGATGAGCGGGCTCAACACCGAGCGCGTGGTGCTGAGCGGCGGCCCGCTGGGGCTGATGCAGGCCGCGCTCGACATCGCCCTGCCCTACGTGCGCGAGCGCCGCCAGTTCGGCCAGGCGATCGGCACCTTCGGGATCATGCAGGCCAAGATCGCCGACATGTACACCGCGCTGCAGTCCAGCCGCGCATTCGCCTACCAGGTCGCGCGTGACTACGACGCCGGCCACCGCAGCCGCGTGGATGCCGCCAGCTGCCTGCTGCATGCATCGGAATCCGCGGTGCAGGTGGCGCTGGAAGGCATCCAGGCACTAGGCGGCAATGGCTACATCAACGAGTTCGCCACCGGCCGCATCCTGCGCGACGCCAAGCTGTACGCGATCGGCGCCGGCACCAACGAGATCCGCCGCATGCTGATCGGCCGCGAACTGTTCGAAGACCGCAGCTAGCGACGTGATGCCCGGACGCGCTTCGCTTATCCGGGCCACCGACCGGGATGAGGCCGACGACGACCCTCACCCGTCCCTTCGGGACACCCTCTCCCGCACGCGGGAGAGGGATTACGCCCAAGCGCCCTGTGGTTACCAGAACCCCTTGACGTAGCGCATCGACAGCATGCGGTCGTCGCCGCGCGGGCCGAAGCGCTGGTCGTAGCCGAAATTCACCCGCGCATGGCGGCCGGCCCAGGCATCCACGCCGATGCCGAACAGCCCGCCGGAGCGGCCCGGCTGCAGCCCGCGCAGGGCCGACCACGCATCCACGCCCACGAAGCTGGCGTCGATGTCGAGGCCCTGCGCCGACAACGTGTGCTGCCATTCGGCGTAGCCGTGCACGCTGATGCGCGACAGCTGCCACGCGCCACGCAGGCCGGCGATCGCCTGGCTGCGGCTCGAGGTCCACGCGTCGGTGCGCAGGCCGAAGCCTTCGGCGCCCAGCTCGCGGAACCCGTCGCTGTCGACGCGGGTGTACTCGGCGCCGAGATACGGCGTGAGCTGCGCATCGGTACCGAGGTCGAAGCGGTAGCCGCCTTCGATGGCCGCGGTGGTGATGTCTCCACCGTAGTTGCTGTGCACGCCCGACCACTGCGCGCCGGTGTAGAGGTCACGGCGCAGGTCGCGATCGAAACGGCCGACGCCGGCCTGGCCGAGCACGTGCGCATTGCCGAACGCCTTGCCGGCATACATCTGCGCCTGCACCTGGCGGTCCTGGCCGCGATCGCTGCTGTCGGCACGGCGGCTGTCGGCCTGCATCTCGCCGAACGCGAAGCCGGCGATGGTGCCGTCGGCGAGGCGGAAATCCTGACCGAGCATCCAGCCGTCGAACGACGACTGCCCGGCCGCGAAGCCGCCCTCCCCGCCCGAGCCCAGGCGCTTCTGCCAGCCGCCGACGGCCTGCGGGCGCTCGAGGCTGCCGGAGAGTTGCGAGGCCAGCGCACGCCGGCCGATGTCCACCTGGTCGAAGGTGGCGTTGGACGCCAGCGCGTGCAGCTCGCCGGACAGGCTCGACAGCACCGTGCGTGCGGCGGTGGCATCGGCCAGCGACTGGAAGTCGCCGGCGGTGCGGATGAAGCCTTCGGCGATCGGCCCCTGGCCACCGGCATCCAGCTGCCCGTCGATCTGCCGGAAGGCACCTTCGACGCGTTCGGCCGCGGACAGCGAGGCAGGCGTCATGTTGCCCATCGCCGAGGCGGCGGCCAGCACGTCCAACCGGGTGATGTTGAGCCACACGCTCTGGAAGTCGTAGCTCAGCGAACCCTGGAAGAACACGCGGTTGGCGTCGTAGGTCACCCCACCGTCGAAGAATCCGGTGCGGGTACCGCCCACGCGCAGCACCTCTTCGCGGTCACGGGTGACATAGCCCTGCCGTGCCCCCGCGACGTGCACGGTGCCGCCGAGGCCGGCATTGCCCTGCACCTGCAGCGCGCCATGGCCCAGCGTGACCGACAGCCGCGCATTCGGGCCCTGCACGTAGTTGCCGCCGACGATGAAGCCGTTGCCGGCATCCAGCGCCATCGTGCCCTGGTTGTCGACGTTTCCATCGACACGGCCACCGCCGCCGAGGGTGCCGCCGCCGGTGATGGCCACGTTGGAATTGCGCAGCGCACCGCCCACCCACAGCGTGCCTTCTTCCACGCGGGTCTCGCCGCGGTAGGTGTTGTCACCGGTGAGCACGAGCCGGCCGTCGCCGCGCTTGGTCAACCCGCCATTGCCCGAGATGTTGTTGGACCAGTCGGATTCCAGCCCATCGAAGTCCACGGTCACCCGGCCCCAGTCGAAGCGGCCCGGGCCCTGGATCGCCTTGCCGATGTCGAGCAGGCCGTAGCCGAACACGTCGTCCACCCCGGGCGCACCGATGTCGGTCGCGGTACCGAGCAGGGTCTGCCGGACGAGGTCGTTGTTGAAGTACGGGAATGCTTCCCACACCAGCGCCGCGGCGCCGGAAACCAGCGGCGCGGAGAACGACGTGCCGCGCCAGCGCCAGTATTCCGGATCGTCCGGCGCGTCGTCGGTGCCGGTGACGATGACCGTGCCGGGCGCCGCCAGGCAGTAGTTGCGCGCGTAGGCGCAGGTGCGCGAGAACGACGCCAGCTGCGAGGGGTTGTCGGTATCGACCGCCACCACCGCAAGCCAGCCACGCTCCAGGTCCGCCGCCGGCCGGCTGTTGTTGGCACCTGCCTGGCTGGGCAGGCCGGCCAGGTCGGTCAGCTCGGTCGACGTGTTCGAATCCGGATCGCGGTTGCCCGCGGCGAACACCACCAGGCCGTCGTTCTGGGTGACGAAGCGCCGGTACTCGGCCGCGATGGGCGCGGTCGCGTTGACGTCGTCCCAGTACAGCCCGCCCCAGGAGTTGTTCATGATCCGCGCGCCGCGTGCGATCAGCGCGTTGTGGATCGGTTCCAGCCCGAGTGCACCGCTGACCGGATTGCCGTCGCCCGAACCGTCGTCATCCGGCGGCTCGTCGTTGATGATCCGCGCCGACACGATGCTGACCCCCTGCGCGACGCCGCCCGGCCACGCGCCGAACGGCGTGCCTGCAATGGCCTGCGCCACCGCCGTGCCGTGCCCGTCCTTGTCGTCCACCGACATGTCGTTGATGTTGCGGTTGACGAAGACCAGGTTGTCGGTGACGCGCCCACGCAGCGACGGGTGGTTGCGGTTGACGCCGGTGTCGAGCACGCCCACCACGATGCCCTCGCCGGTCAGGCCGGCCTGCAGCGCCGGATAGGCATTGGTGAGTTCGAGGTGGCGGCTGTAGGCGGGATCCGGCGGCAGCACGACGGTCGGTGGCGGCGTCGGCGGCGGCGTGGTGGGTGGCGGGCTCACCGGCGGCGGGACCTCCGGCCGGATGGTGTCGCCACCGCCCCCACAGGCCGAGAGCGTGGCGACGACCGCCACGGCAAGCCCGGAGCGGCGCAGCAGGCGCCATGCATGCATTCCGTTGTACTTCGTCATGTCCCCTTCCCTTCGTCGTGTGCCGCGCCGCGCGCGATCACGCGAATCTATACCGTCACCGCGCGCAACCGCCACCGCGCAACGGCTGAACCGTGGCGCGCGTTCGCAACGGGGATGACGCCTTCAGGTTTGCCGGGGTCCGGCGCGCGCCGGATAATGCCGCCATCCGTCCGCCCCACGCGGCCCGCTTCCGGAGTTCCCCATGCAAGATGTCGTCATCGTCGGCGCCAAGCGCACGGCCATCGGTTCCTTCCTCGGCCAGTTCACCGGCGTGCCCACGCCCACCCTGGGGGCCGCCGCAATCGAGGGCGCGCTGGCACATGCCGGCCTCGCGGCCGACCAGGTCGACGAAGTCATCATGGGCTGCGTGCTGCCCGCAGGCCTTGGCCAGGCCCCGGCACGCCAGGCCTCGCGCGCGGCCGGCATTCCCGATGCCGCCGGTGCCACCACCATCAACAAGGTCTGCGGCTCGGGCATGAAGGCGATCATGTTCGCCCATGACCTGATCCGGGCCGGTTCGTCCACGGTGGTCGTGGCCGGTGGCATGGAGTCGATGACCAATGCCCCGCACCTGCTCAACGGTTCGCGCACCGGCGTGCGCTATGGCAGCGCCGAGATGCTCGACCACATGGCATGGGACGGCCTCACCAACCCCTACGACGGCAAGGCCATGGGCGTGTTCGGCGACGCCATGTGCGAAGCCTATGACTTCACCCGCGAAGCGCTCGACGAGTTCTCCACCGAGAGCGTGCGCCGCGCCCAGGACGCCACCGGCAATGGCGCGTTCAAGGCCGAGATCGTCCCGGTGACGGTCAAGGGCCGCAAGGGCGACACCGTGGTCGACACCGACGAGGAGCCCGGGAAGATCGACCCGTCGCGCATCCCCGGCCTGCGCCCGGCGTTCGGCAAGGAGGGCCGGTTGACCGCAGCGTCGTCGTCGAAGATCTCCGACGGCGCCGCAGCGACCGTGCTGATGTCGGCCGAGGAAGCGGCGAAGCGCGGGCTGGCCCCGCTGGCGCGCATCGTCGCCCACGCCGGCCACGCCCAGGCCCCCGAGTGGTTCACCACCGCACCGGTGGCCGCGATCCGCGCGGTGATGGAAAAGGCCGGCTGGACGGTGGACGACGTGGACCTGTTCGAGGTCAACGAAGCCTTCGCAAGCGTGGCCAAGGCCCCCATGAAGGACCTCGGAATTCCCCACCAGAAGCTGAATGTAAATGGGGGTGCCTGCGCGCTCGGCCACCCGATCGGGGCCTCCGGTGCACGCCTGGTGGTGACCCTGGTGCACGCGCTGAAATCGCGCAATCTCCGTCGTGGAATCGCTTCCCTGTGCATTGGTGGCGGCGAGGCGACGGCGATCGCCATCGAGCTGCCGGAACAGGGTTAACGACCTCTTTACGAAAGATTCCAAACGCGCGCTTGACAGCCATCATCGGCTTGTCATCATGTTGCCCGGCGCGCATCGAGCGCGTTTGTTTCAACAACGACGAGGAAATTCACCATGTCCATCAACAAGGCTCTGCTCGCCCTCGCCATGGGCTTCGCCCTGGCCGCGTGCTCGAACCAGAACTCCGCCCAGGACGCCGCTGCTGACGCCGCCGACGCCGCTGCAGAAGCCCAGGCCCAGGCCGACGCCGCTGCTGCGCCGTTCGCCGACGCCGCCCAGGAGTCCGCTGACACCGCCGCTGTCGCCGCCGACGTTGCTGCCAACGCCGCTGCGGACGCCACCGCTGCTGCGACCAACGACGCCGCCGACGCTGCCGCCGACGTTGCCGAGACCGCGGCCGACGTGGCCGAGGACGCTGCGGACAACGCCGAGCAGGCTGCCGACGGGCAGTAAGCCGCACACCGCGGATCTCCGGATCCGCAGTCTGCAGCTGGTAGTACCGGAGACCGCCCGCAAGGGCGGTCTCTTTTTTTGCCCGCGGCATCTGCTGAACAGGCGGCCCTACCTTCAACGCACTCTTCACCGCTGGCCGCAAACACTGCGCCCGCCTACCACCAAGCGCCACCGGCGCGGAGAAGACCCATGCTCAACAGCAAACTGATCGTGCTTGCCATTGCATCGACGCTGGCCCTGTCGGCCTGCCAGAACAGCGACTCGCCGGAAGCGCGTGCCAACGCCGCCGAGGCCGACGCGGCCGCCGAGCGCGCCCGCGCGAATGCCGCGCAGGCACTCGACGAGACCGGCAACGCGATCGCCGCCGGCGCCGACGCCGCGGCCGCGCAGTCGCGCGAAGCCGCCGCCGACGCACGTGAGGCCACCCGCGAAGCTGCCGCCCGTACCGAAGCCGCGACCCGCGAGGCCGCAGCCGAAGTGTCCGAGGGTGCCGCTGCCGCGGCGCGCAATACCTCCGACGCACTGGATCGCGCTGCCGAAAATGCCGACGCCGCTGCACGGGACGCGCGCACCGACGGCGACTGAGCTTCGCCATCCCATTCGCGGCCGGACTCCGGCCTGCGTCTTCCAGGGCCCACCTCGCGTGGGCCTTTCTTCTGGCTCTCCGGCTGCGGAACCGGCGGCACGGGGAGCCACCCGCCCCATCGGGCAGCCGCGCATCGGGCAACGGGTATCCTTGTCGGCCTTTCGCACACCGCGCCGATGCCATGCCCGTTCTTGCGACCGAACTCGACCCGCGTTCCGCCGACTTCCGCGAGAACGCGGACTACCACCGCGCGTTGGCCGAAGAGCTGAGGCAGCGCCTGCAGCGGGCGGCGGCCGGCGGTGGCGAGGCGGCGCAGCAGCGGCACGCCGCACGCGGCAAGCTGCCGCCGCGCGAACGCGTGCTGGCCTTGCTGGATCCGGGCTCGCCGTTCCTCGAGATCGCTCCGCTGGCGGCCGAGGACATGTACGACGGCTCCGCGCCAGCCGCCGGGATGATCTGCGGCATCGGCCGGGTGATGGGCCAGGAAGTGGTGATCGTCGCCAACGACGCCACCGTCAAAGGCGGCACCTACTTCCCGATGACGGTGAAGAAGCACCTGCGCGCGCAGGAGATCGCACGCGAGAACCGCCTGCCCTGCGTCTACCTCGTGGACTCCGGCGGCGCGTTCCTGCCGCTGCAGGACGAGGTGTTCCCCGACCGGGAGCACTTCGGCCGCATCTTCTACAACCAGGCGCGCCTGTCCGCGGAGAACATCCCGCAGGTGGCGGTGGTGATGGGCAGCTGCACCGCGGGCGGCGCCTACGTGCCGGCGATGTGCGACGAGTCGGTGATCGTCAGGGAACAGGGCACGATCTTCCTCGGCGGCCCGCCGCTGGTGAAGGCCGCCACCGGTGAAGTGGTCGATGCCGAATCGCTTGGCGGTGCCGACGTGCACACCAGTGTGTCCGGCGTCGCCGACCACTTCGCCGAAGACGACCGCCATGCGCTGCAGATCGCCCGCGACATCGTCGCCGGGTTCAACCGTACCAAACGCGTGCCGGTGGCGGTGCGCACGCCGGTCGATCCCCTGTACCCGGCCGACGAGCTGTACGGCATCGTGCCGAAGGACACGCGCCGTCCGTTCGATATCCGCGAGGTGATCGCGCGCGTGGTCGACGGCAGCGAATTCCAGGAGTTCAAGGCGCGCTACGGCCGGACCCTGGTGACCGGGTTCGGACACCTGCACGGCTACCCGGTCGGTATCGTCGCCAACAACGGCATCCTGTTCGGCGAAAGCGCGCTCAAGGGCGCGCATTTCATCCAGCTGTGCAACCAGCGCGGCATCCCGCTGGTGTTCCTGCAGAACATCACCGGCTTCATGGTCGGCCGCAAGTACGAGAACGCCGGCATCGCCAAGGACGGCGCCAAGATGGTCACCGCGGTGGCATGTTCAAGCGTGCCGAAGTTCACCGTGGTGATCGGTGGCAGCTTCGGCGCCGGCAACTATGCGATGTGCGGCCGCGCATACGGCGCGCGCTTCCTGTGGATGTGGCCCAACGCGCGCATCAGCGTGATGGGCGGCGAACAGGCGGCGAGCGTGCTGGCGACCGTGCGTCGCGACGGCATCGAAGGCAAGGGCGGCAGCTGGAGCGCCGACGAGGAGGACGCCTTCAAGCAGCCGATCCGCGAGCAGTACGAACACCAGGGCAGCCCGTGGTATGCCACGGCGCGCCTGTGGGACGACGGCATCATCGATCCGACCGATACCCGTCGCGTACTGGGACTCGGGCTATCGACCGCGCTCAACGCCCCGGTGGAGCCTGCGCGCTTCGGCGTATTCCGGATGTAGCCACCGCGCCCGGGCCACGTGCAGGCCGCGTGCATGAAGCGCAGGTCATGGGTGAATTGACGCGCGTAAGGCGTTGTCCGGGCGGGCCGTTCGGGGCAACTGGTCACAGCGGAGTGGTCAGGGCTGCGTGCTAGTCTCGGCCAGCGTCTCCGCCGTTGCGCGTCATCCGCGCGCTTCCACCGGCTCGCCCGCCACCGTCCTGCCGAGGAATTCCATGGCCATCTTCAATCCCCCCGGTCAAAGCAGGAAGGACGTTCCGTCCTTCGCCAACGAACCCGCGCCCACTGCCCTGCGCGACAACCCGCCGCCCGCGCCCGCCGCGGCCGAGTTCCGCCCGACCCAGAGCGCACCGCCGCGCAGCACCCAGCCCGAAGCCAAGGAATCGCTGATCGCCTCGAACCTCACCATCGAGGGCAAGATCGAGGGCACCGGTCACGTGCGCATCGCCGGGCGCTTCAAGGGCGACGTCAATGTGCAGGGAGACGTCACCCTGGAGCGCGGGGCCAAGCTGGATGGCGGCGTGCGTGCCGAGAAGGTCATCGTCGCCGGCGAACTGGAAGGCAATATCGAATCCGCCCAGCGCGTGGAGCTGCTCGAAACCGCGGTGATGAGCGGCGACCTCAAGGCGGGCACCCTGACCGTGGCTGCCGGCTCCAAGATCCGCGGCCACGTCGAATGCGGCTGGGAGACCCCGCCCGCGGCCAGGGGCGCGCGTGCCGAGAAGACCGACAGGGCCGGACTCGAACCCGCCACCCCGTGAGCAACGGCCGGCCCGGCGAGGCCGGCGCGACCCGCGTCTGCCCGCACTGCAAGACCACCATCCTGCAGAGCGCGACGATCTGTCCGTCGTGCCGGCATTACCTGCGCTTCGATGCACCGGCCAGCGTGGCCGGTGCATCCAGCAAGGCGTTGCAGGTGGAAGGCACCATCCGCCACCCGGCGGAAGGTGGCGCATGGGAGTATTCGGTCGTGCTGGTGGTGCGCGACGAGGAAGGCAAGGAACTCAACCGGCAGGTGGTTGGCGTCGGCGCACTGTTCGGGGGCGACGAGCGCAGCTTCAGCCTGACCGTCGAGGTCACCCCGACCCACGACACCCGGCGACCGGGCAAACGCGGGCTGCGGCACTAGCTGTGATCTCTCAGTAGGTTGTTCATCCGGGGTGATCCCGGAAGACTGGAGGTGCGAATCAGCCACCCCTCCAGGAGCCCCGGATGAACCTGCATAAACATGCCCGTCTTACGCCTCGCGGTC
>NWQL01000003.1 GCA_002798175.1 Lysobacteraceae bacterium NML91-0213
GGCGACCAGCGGCTCGGCCGCGACTGCCGCGCCCTGCGCCCGCGCGTGCAGCTGTTCGGGCGACCAGGGCAGGGCGGCGTCGCCCTCGAGCGCGGCCAGCGCGTCGTACAGCGGCGTCCAGGCGGCCTGGGCACGGGCCAGCACGGTGCCGTCGACGGTGGGCAGGCCAAGCCGGTCGACCGCGGCCAGCTGCTCGCGCACCGCCACGATGTCGCGCAGCAGACCGTCGCGCAGCTGCAGCAGCCGGTCGCGGTCGCGGCTGGCCAGTTCGTCCAGCTGCGCCTGCCCGCCGTAGCCCTCGCTGCCCTGCAGCAGCGCCTGCGCCCGGCCGTGCTCGGCGCGCAGGCTTTCGCGCTGCACGCGTGCGTCGGCCAGTGCGCGCTGCGTGGCCGCCAGGCCAGCGGTGGCTTCATCGAATTCCTCCTGCGCCCGTTCGACCTGCTCGCCCAGCAGATCGCGCTCGTACGCGGCGGCCAGCGCGCGATAGGAGGCCGCGCGCACCGCCTGGGCGGCGATGCGGCCGTACTGCGCATCGGCCTTCGCCGCCGATTCGATGCGGTGCTGCAGCTGCTCAATGCGCTCCTTGATCTGCCGGAAGCTGTCGAGCAGGGCGCGGAAGCGGGCGACGTCGGTCGGCCGGTCCTCGGCCACCAGCGTGCGCACGAACAGGTCGACGTCCTCGACGCGCTGCAGGTTCAGCGCGTTCTGGAAGGCCTTGCGGAAGGCGTTGAGGTCGGGATGCGCGCCCGGCGCGGCGCGCAGGCGGGTCAGCAGGTCCTTGACGAAGCGCTCGCCGCTGGCGTGGAACTCGGGGCTGGTGCCGGCCTCGCGGCAGCGGCGGCCGGCGAGCTCGCGGAAGCGGCTCCATTCCAGCGGCAGCTCCTTTCCGCTGATCCTCTCGACGTGGTCCTCCAGTTCCAGGACCACCCCCGGCAGCAGGTACAGGCCGTGCTGGCGGTGGTCGGGCTCGTCGACCGACGCGCCCAGCGCGATGCCCGCGGTCAGCGGCAGGCCGCTGTCCTGGTCGCGGAACACCAGGCTGATGTAGGTGGTGGCGGTGCGGCGCTTGCGGCCGTCGTCGCCGCTGCGGTACACGCCCAGGCAGTAGTCGCGGATGCTGCGCGCGCGGGCCTTGCCGCCGGCCTGGGCGTTGAAGTGGATGTAGCGGCGGTCGCCGCCGAGCAGCACGATCTGCAGCGCGTCGAGGAGCGCGCTCTTGCCGGCGCCGTTGGGGGCGATGATCGCGCTGGTGCGGTCGAACTGCAGGGTCTGCGCCTCGAACAGGAAGAACTGCAGCAGGTGCATCCGTTCAAGCTGCTGCATCGTCGTCCTCCGTGGCCAGGCCGGCGTCATCGTGGTCGTCGTCGAGGGTGTGCTGGTCAAGGCGCTGCAGCCACTGCTCGCCGACGATGTCGACGATGGCCGGGCGCACCAGCAGGTGAAAGGGCTGGAGTTCGTCGGGTTCGCCTTCGACCAGGCGGCAGACGCCCCAGCGCTTGAGCGTCGCGGCCAGCGCGCGCAGCGTGCCGATCTCTGGCATCGGCCGGTCGGTGAGCGCCGGGTAGGCCTCCTGCAGGTCGGGCAGTTCCACCACCACCTCGCCGTGTTCTTCGATGCGGCCCTGGCGCATGGCCTCGTCGTAGCGCTGGCGCAGGACCAGCAGCAGGAGGGTCTCGTCCAGGCGCACCGGCGTGCCTTCGCCGTGGCGGGGCAGGCGACGATGTAGCGGTGGTTGCCGTTGCGCTCCAGACGGATGCCCAGCGGCGCCAGCGCCGCCGCGAAGTCGTCGAGGAACTCCTCCACCAGTTGGTAGGCCACGCGCGTACGCTGGTCGGCGGCATACAGCACCTGCTCGGTTACCAGGCGGTAGGCCACGCGCTCGAAGTCCTGTTCGGTATAGGTGCCATTGGTGAGTTGGCTCAGCGTGTTCCAGCTGCGTTTCATGCGGCGGTCCGTGGCAGTGGCGCGGGGCGGTGGAGGACGAAGCGCGGCGCGCGCAGGAAGCCGTTGTCGCCGGGTTCGCCGGCGTCGAGCACTTCAACGCGGACGCCTTGCAGCAGGCGGGCCAGCGGATCGTCGCGGCGCAGGCCACCGATGCGCCGGCTGCGTTGGGCAAGCGTCAGCAGGGTCTGGTAGGCGCGCAGGTCCTGGATCGAGGCGATGCCGAGCTGCGACGACTCCACGCTGCCGATGGCAGGAAGGTAGCGGCCGACGTAGCGCGCCATGTCGTCGGCGGTGACCAGGCGCGCGCGTTTCATCCGCCGCAGCAGGGCCAGGCGCGCCAGCTGTTCGGGGGTGGGCCGCTGCACGCTGTTGGCGCTGCGCGGGATCGGCCGTGGCTTGCGCCGGGGCGGGCGCAGCTGGTGTTCGTCCATCAGCGCGCCGGGCGCCACCGGCATGCGCAGGTCTTCCTCCGGCGCCCGCAGCGCGCCGCGGCAGGCGCGGCGCAGCAGCGCGTCGAGCCGGTCCGGTGCGCGCAGGCGGTAGTCGAGGAAGGCCAGCGCGCGGCGGTTGGCCTGGCGCATGTCCTCGTCCAGGCGCGCCAGGTATTCGTCGATGCGATCCAGCTCCTGCAGTCGGCGCAGGGCGCGCTGCAGCCGCGCTTCCGCGCGCTGTGCGTCGCCGTCGGCGAAGTGCTCGCCGTACCAGGCCAGCAGGCGGTCGCGCAGCGGTCCGGTCTCCAGCTGCCGCGCCATCGCCAGGATCGCGCTGCGCCGCGCCAGCGGGTGGTCGGCCTTGTGCAGGTCGGCGTAGTCGCCGATGAAGAAGCGGCCGACGTAGCGCTCGAACCACTGGCGCGCGAACTGCGCGGTGGTTTCCGAGCGGCTGAGCTCCGGCATCAGGTCGCGCACCTGCAGGCTCATCGAGGCCAGCGAGGCCAGCAGCCGGCGCGCCTGGTCGGCGGCCTCGTCCAGCGTGTCGCCGCCGGCGCGGCCTTCGAGCACCTGCTGCAGCTGCAACTCGATCGAGCGGATCCGCGCCGAGACGAAGGTCGGGCCGCGCTCGGTGAATTCGAGCAGCAGCGACAGCAACTGCGATACCGCAGGCGTCATCGACGCCATTTCACGCGCGCCGAGCTTCTCCTGCCGCAGCCAGCCGGCCTGGCGGAAACGCTCGTAGATGGTGTTGGCGCGGATGGCCAGCGGCGTGTCCGGCGCCTGTCCATCCTCGGCCTCCCATGGATCATCGCCCAGCAGGTAGCGTTCGATCGCCGAGGTGATCTCGCGGCGGGGATAGCCCTGGCTGGGCGGGGGCGGTGCGTCAGGGCCGAAGAACTCGTCGAACAGGCGGCACAGCAGCAGCCAGTAGTGCTCGCGGTTAGCCGAGGCCAGCGGGCTGAACAGACCCGGAGGAACCAGCGAGAACAGGGTGGGCGGCGATGTCGTCAAACGGACTCTCCGGCCGGGCGGGGTGCCCGGGGACCAACGTGGCCGCACCAGTATCGCCGTGAGCGTCGCGGCAGGCGAGACGGCCGGTACCCACCGCACGCCGGTGATTCCGCCCGGCGTTGCATCCTTGCACCGCCGGGAAAGAGCGGCCTGCTCCGCATACGCGGACGGCGTGCGGGCCTGATGTGAATGGAGCCCGGTGGCGCGCGTGGGCATCAGCGGTTGATCCCCGCACCCGCGGCCCCCATCCCTGTACGGACACGCGCCCGCGCATCCGCGCCGCGGCGCCGTCTTCCGGAGAGCTGTCATGTCGACGATTGCGTTCCACGCCGTGCCCCGTGCCAACCCGTTCGCAGGGTGCGACCGATGAGCGCCGCTCCGATGCCGAAGCTGTCGATCCTCGAACTCGGCCGGGTGCGCGAGGGCGGCGATCGCCGGACCGCGCTCGACGAGGCGCGCGAGCTCGCGCGCCAGGCCGAGGGCTGGGGCTACGAGCGGTTCTGGATCGCCGAACACCACAACATGCCGGCAGTAACCACCGCGGCGACCTCGATCGTGATCGCGCACGTGGCTGCCGGCACGCAGCGCATCCGCGTCGGCGCCGGCGGGGTGATGCTGCCCAACCACGCGCCCTACGTCATCGCCGAGCAGTTCGGCACCCTGGCCACGCTGTTTCCCGGCCGCATCGACCTCGGCCTCGGCCGTGCGCCGGGCACCGACCAGCTCACCCTTCGCGCGCTGCGCCGGCCGCCGGGCAATTCCGACAACTTCCCCCAGGACGTGCAGGAGCTGCAGGCCTGGCTGGGCCCGGTGCAGCCGGGGCAGCGCATCGAGGCGGTGCCGGGCTCGGGCACGGAGGTGCCGCTGTGGATCCTCGGCTCCAGCCTGTTCGGTGCGCAGCTGGCCGCCGAACTGGGCCTGCCGTTCGGCTTCGCCTCGCACTTCGCCCCGCAGATGCTCGACCAGGCGCTGGCGATCTACCGCGAGCGCTTCAAACCCTCTGCGCAGCTCGACCGGCCGTATGCGTTGGTGGGCGTGAACATCATCGCCGCGCCCACCGATGCCGAAGCCCGGCGCCTGGCCACCAGCCAGCAGATGTCGTTTGCCGATCTCTTCCGCGGCGCGCGCAACCTCACCCAGCCGCCGATCGACGACATCGAGCAGTACTGGACGCCGATGGAGAAGGCGCAGGCGGCGCAGATGCTGGCGCACAGCATCATCGGCGGGCCCGACACGGTGCGCGCCGGCATGCAGGCGCTGGCCGGACGCACCGAGGCCGACGAACTGATGGTGGTGTCGGATGTCTACGACTTCGGGCACCGCCTGCGCTCGTTCCGGATGATCGCGGAGATCGCCGGCGCGCATCCGCCGCCGATGTGAGCCACTGGCGCTGACGGGGGCTGAATGGCGGGCTGCGCTAGAGTCGCAGTCCGCTTCCCGCCTCCACGCCATGCTGCAACGCCTGCACCTGCCCCGGACCTACCGCGTCGACCGCCTGCTGCTGGCGGTGCTGATCGCCTCCACCGCCTGGCTTGCACTGACCTTTGCGCGCGGCCCCGGCGAACTGGCCGCGGTGTGGGTGGGCAATGGCCTCCTGGCCGGCTGGCTGCTGAGCCGGCGCACCCGCACCTGGCCCGGCTATCTGGCCGTGGCCTATGCCGCCGAACTGCCGGCGCGGCTGCTGGCGGGTGACGAGCCGTCGTACGCGGCGCTGATCGCACTGTTCAACTCGGCCGAGGCGCTGCTGGTGGCGGGGCTCATCCGCAGGCGGGTGCCCGACGTCCGCGCGCCCGGCGACTGGATGCGCCTGGGTGGTGTCGCGATCGCCGCGACCCTGGCCGCGTGCGCGGTGTCCGGGCTGGCGGCGGCCGCGGTGGCGCACGGGATGCACGACCAGCCGTTCGGCACTGCGTTCGGGAGCTGGTATGCCGCGCACGTGCTGGGCATGGTGATCGTGGCCACCACCACGCTGGTGGTGCAGCGTCGCGGCCGGCAGATGTTCACGGTGGGCGGCGGCGCCAGCCTCGCCGCGACGATGGGCCTGCTGCTGGCGGTGTCGGTCGCGGCGTTCCTCACCCCGTTTCCGGTGCTGTTCCTGGCGTATCCGGCGCTGCTGCTGGTGGCGGTGCGGCACGGCTTCGCCGGTGCCGCGCTGGGGGTGATCGCGCTGGGCCTGACCGGCGCCTGGCTCACGCACCTGGGCCACGGCCCGCTATGGTTGCCCGGGCTCGACGACGGCGGTCGCATCGCGCTGCTGCAGCTCTACCTCGCCGGTGGCTGCCTGATGACCATCCCGATGAGCCTGGCGATGAGCGAGCGCCAGCGCCTGGTGCGGCAGCTGGCCGACAGCGAGCGCCGCTACCGCACCCTGGCCGACCATTCGCACGATGTCATCGCCCGCATCAGCGCCGAGGGCCGGCTGCTGTACGTCTCGCCGGCCAGCGCCGGGATGTTCGGCTGGGCGCCCGGGGAGATCGCCGGCGAGGGCTGGGAGATCCTGCACCCCGACGACCGCGTGCTGCAGCGGCGGGCGATGGCACGGGTGCTGGCCGATGGCGAGCCCCGCACGCACGTGTACCGGGTGCGCCATCGCGACGGCCACTACGTGTGGATCGAGGCGGTGTCGCGGCGCATCCCCGCCGACGATGGCGCGCACGCCGACATCCTGCTCAATGCCCGCGACGTCACCGCGCGGGTGGCCGCCGAGCAGGCGCTGGAGGCCAGCCGCCGCGAGCTGGAACGGCTGGCGCGGGTGGATCCGCTGACCGGCCTGGCCAACCGCCGCCAGTTCGACGACCGCATCGACCAGGCGCTGCAACGGCTGCAGCGCCATGCCACGCCGGTGGCGGTGCTGTGCATGGACATCGACCACTTCAAGCGCATCAACGACGGCCATGGCCACGCCATCGGCGACGCGGTGCTGCAGCAGTTCGCCGCGCGCCTGCAGGCTTCCGTGCGCGCGACCGACCTGGTGGCGCGGCTGGGTGGCGATGAATTCACCATCCTGGTGGAGAACGCCGTGCCGGGCACCGCCGAGACCATCGCCGGCAAGATCATCGAGGCCGGCGCGCAGCCGATCGCGGCGGGCGGCACCACCCTGGCCATCGCCACCAGCATCGGCATCGCCTACGCCAACCGGCCGATCGACGCGGTGACGCTGATGGCGCAGGCCGATGCCGCGCTGTACGCGGCCAAGGACGCCGGCCGCAACGGCTATCGCGTGCACGCCGGTTGAGGGTGGTTGCGGGATCCATGGACGTGCACCGGCGCATCCACTGCAGGGGCCGTTGGCGCGGCGCTCACCGCCGTGGACCTAGGGTTGCCTGTCCCTTCCCCCGATCGCCGCGCCATGCATGCAAGCATCCCCCAGGTGTCGCCTGCGTCCGTCGCGACGGGGTTGCCCGCGCACGTACGCGCCGCGTCGCTGCCACCCGCCAACGACGTGGTCGTTGCCCATCCCGCCTGGTGCGATCGGCTGCCGCTGCTCGATGCCGACGCGCTGTTCGCCGCGGCCGGGCGCGTGGTGCTGGTGGCGCCGCGCCCCGGTGACGGGCTGGCGGCCGCCGGCGGGCTGCTCGCCGCCGCCGCCCGGCATGGCCTGCCGGTCTGGGCCTGGGTGCTGACAGACGACGAACCCGGCCACCCGCGGGCCGGGCAGGCACGGCCGTGGCGGACGCGGCTGGATGCGGCGCTGGACGTTCTCGGTGTGCGCAGCGGTGGCATCGAGCGCTTCCGCCTGCCCATCGACAACCTGCGCGCGGCCCCCGATGCGCTCGCTGATCGCCTGCGCCGCCTGCTCCAGCCCGGCGACGTGGTGCTCGCCCCCGACGCGACCGGCGCGGACGCAGCCGTTGCCCGCGCGCTGGCCATGGCGGGCAGCACGACCGGCTGCACCCGGCTCGGCGTCCTCGCCGCCGACGGCCATGCCACGCCCACGGGCATCGATCACCGCGCGCTGCGGCGATTCGAGCTCGACGCCGGCCTGCTTGCCCGCAAGCGCGCGGCGCTGCAGGTGTCCGGTGGTTTTCGCACCACGGGTGCACAGGCGGTGGCGGCAGGGCGTCCGGACGTCGAACTCCTCGCCGCGGGCTGACCCCGCTCGCGCCCGCCGGCCGGTCGGCGCCCAGGGGTCGCCCCGGATCCCGCATCCGCCCGGAACGTGGCACCATAGCGCGAATGTAACCGATTACAACGGAGTGGACGTGGCGGATTCGGCGCGCATCGACAGCCTGCTTGCCAGGATGACCATGGAGGAGAAGGTCGGCCAGCTCGGCTGTTTCGCCGACATGCACCGGCCCTTTGCCGCCGACGTCAATCCCGAGACCGCCGCGCAGAGTGCGCAGGAAGTGCTGGCCGAGGTGCGCGCCGGGCGCGTAGGCACGCTGTTCAACGGCGTCGGCGCGGCGCTCGGGCGCGAGGCGCAGCGCATCGCGGTGGAGGAGTCGCGGCTGGGCATCCCGCTGCTGTTTGCAGCCGACGTGATCCACGGCATGCGCACGGTGTTCCCGATCCCGCTGGGCGAGGCGGCGAGCTTCGAGCCGGACCTGGCCCGGCGCACCGCCCGTGCCGCGGCGATCGAGGCCACCGCCGCCGGCCTGCACTGGACCTTCGCCCCGGCGGTCGACATCGCCCGCGACCAGCGCTGGGGCCGCGGTGCCGAAGGTGCCGGCGAGGACGTGCTGCTGGGATGCGTGTTCGGCGCCGCGCGCGTGCGCGGCTTCCAGGGCGACGACCTGCGCGCGGAGGATGCGCTGCTGGCCACGCCCAAGCATTTCGCCGCCTACGGGGCCGGCATGGCGGGCCTCGACTACAGCCAGGTCGACCTCTCCGAGCAGACCCTGCGCGACGTGCACCTGCCGCCGTTCCGCGCCTGCATCGAGGCCGGCGCGCTCACCCTGATGAGCGCCTTCAACGACATCAACGGCATTCCGGCCAGCGCCAACCGCTGGCTGATGACCGACCTGCTGCGCACGGAATGGGGCTTCGAGGGTCTGGTGATCGGCGACTACACCGCCGACATGGAATTGATCGCCCACGGCTACGCCGAGGACGAGCACGATGCCACCCGGCTGGCATTCACCGCCGGGCTCGACATCAGCATGCAGAGCGGCTTCTACCGCGAGCATCTGCCGGCGCTGGTGGGCGACGGCACCGTGGACACGGCGCAGCTCGACGCCTCGGTGCGCCGGGTGCTGGAACTCAAGGACCGGCTGGGCCTGTTCGACAATCCCTACCGCTCGCTGGATCCAGAGCGCGAAGCCGACACCACGCACCGCGCCGCCCACGAGGCGCTCGCACGCGATGCCGCGCGCCGCTCGATCGTGCTGCTGAAGAACGAGGGCGGGGTGCTGCCGCTGCGCCGGGCCGGGCAGAGGATCGCGCTGGTTGGGCCGATGGCCGCCGACCGCGACAACCTCGAAGGCTGCTGGGTGCTGTTCGGCGACCGCGAACGCTACGTGGATCTCGCCACCGGCATCCGCGACGCGCTCGACGATGCCGATGCACTCACCGTGTGCGCCGGCAGCGGGCTGGAAGAGGCGCTCCCCGGTGGCATCGAGGCGGCGGTGGCCGCCGCCGGCGCCGCCGACGTGGTGGTGCTGGCGCTGGGCGAGCCGCAGCGCTACAGCGGCGAGGCGCAGTCGCGGGTGTCGATCACCCTGCCGCCGGCGCAGCAGGCGCTGGCCGACGCGGTCATCGCCATCGGCACGCCGGTGGTGGTGGTGCTGCGCCACGGCCGCGCGCTGGCGCTGGAGGGCGGCGTGCGCGATGCGTCGGCGATCCTTGCCTGCTGGTTCCTCGGCAGCCAGACCGGCCCCGCCACCGCCGACGTGCTGTTCGGCGCGTACAACCCGTCGGCGCGGCTGCCGCTGAGCTTTCCGCAGCATTCCGGCCAGCAGCCGTATTTCTATGCGCATCCGCGCTCGGGGCGGCCGGAACTGCCGGGCGTCACCGAGTTCAAGAACCGTTGGCGCGAATGCGCCAACGCCGCGCTGTATCCGTTCGGGCACGGGCTGTCGTACACCACGTTCGAGTACGCCACGCCGCGGCTGTCGACCACACGGCTGGCCTGGGACGGCAGGCTCACCGCGACGGTGGCGGTGACCAACACCGGCGACGTCGCCGGCGAGGAAGTGGTGCAGCTGTACGTGCATGACCGCGTCGCCAGCCGGGTGCGCCCGGTGCGCGAGCTGAAGGCCTTCCGCAAGGTCGCGATCGCGCCGGGCGAGACGGTGGAGGTCGGCTTCGAACTCGACCGCGCGCAGCTCGCCTTCACCGGGCCGGACCTGCGTTTCGAGGCCGAGCCGGGCACCTTCGACCTCTGGCTGGCGCCCTCGTCGGTAGCCGGCGAGCCGGTGCGCTTCGAGCTGCTGGGGCCGGGGGTGGAATAAAGAGCCACCCTTCTCCCGCCTGCGGGAGAAGGTGCCCGAAGGGCGGATGAGGGTGCTTCATCGCTCTGTCGTCGCACTCGTTGCCCTCACCCCTGCCCCTCTCCCGCAGGCGGGAGAGGGGTCCCAGGCCCGCCTACGTGGCGCTTTCTCACCAGTCGCACGGGGCGAGACGGCCCTCGCGTACAACGGCGGCCCGTTGACGTAACCGATGCTGCCGCTTGAACGCCATCCTCCGTGCTTCCGACCATCCCGTTGCCACCCCCGCCGGTACGCAGGCGCTTGCCGCCCCCGGCGGCGGTGAGCTCGCCCAGCGCCTGACCCGCCGCTACGGCGACCGCATCACCGGGCACTTCGTGGTGCCGGGGCAAGAGGGCAGCTTCGCCCCGTTCCCCGACGACCTGCCGCCGGCGCTGGCGGCGGCGCTGCGCGCGCGGGGGGTTGACCGGCTCTATGCCCACCAGGCACAGGCCTGGCAGGCCGCGCGTGACGGAAAGCATCTGGTGGTGGCGACGCCGACCGCGTCGGGCAAGTCGCTGTGCTACACGCTGCCGGTGGTGGCCGCGGCGCTCGCGGAAGGGAAGAAGGCGCTGTACCTGTTCCCGACCAAGGCGCTGGCGCAGGACCAGGTGGCCGAGCTGCTGGAGCTGAACCGCGCCGGCGAACTCGGCCTGCGCGCGGCCACCTTCGACGGCGACACCCCCGGCGATGCGCGCCAGGCGATCCGCCTCAACGGCGACATCGTGGTCAGCAACCCGGACATGCTCCACCAGGGCATCCTGCCGCACCACACCAAGTGGGCGCAGTTCTTCGAGAACCTCAGGTACGTGGTGATCGACGAGGTGCACACCTACCGCGGCGTGTTCGGATCGCACGTGGCCAACGTGATCCGCCGGCTCAAGCGCGTGTGCGCGTTCTACGGGGTGCGCCCGCAGTTCATCCTGTGCTCGGCGACGATCGGCAATGCCGCCGACCACGGCCGCGCGCTGATCGAGGACGAGGTGGTCGCGATCCTGGAATCCGGGGCGCCCAGAGGCGACAAGCACGTGCTGCTGTGGAACCCGCCGGTGGTGAACCCGGACCTGGGCCTGCGTGCCTCGGCGCGCTCGCAGTCCAACCGCATCGCCCGCCTTGCGATCAAGGCAGGGCTGAAGACGCTGGTGTTCTGCCAGACCCGGCTGATGGTCGAGGTGCTGACCAAGTACCTGAAGGAGGTCTTCGACCACGACCCGCGCAAGCCGCGCCGCATCCGCGCCTACCGCGGGGGCTATCTGCCCACCGAGCGCCGCGAGGTGGAGCGCGCGATGCGCGCCGGCGACATCGACGGCATCGTCAGCACCTCCGCACTGGAGCTCGGCGTCGACATCGGCAGCTTGGACGTCGTCGTGCTCAACGGCTATCCGGGCAGCGTGTCGGCCACCTGGCAGCGCTTCGGCCGCGCCGGCCGCCGCCAGCAACCCTCGCTGGGCGTACTCGTGGCGAGCTCGCAGCCGATGGACCAGTACATCGTGCGACATCCGGAATTCTTCGCCGGGGCCAACCCCGAGCAGGCGCGCATCGAACCCGACCAGCCGCTGATCCTGATGGACCACATCCGCTGCGCGGCGTTCGAGCTGCCGTTCGTCGATGGCGATTATTTCGGACCCGTCGAACCGGCACCGTGGCTGGAGGTGCTGGCCGAGTCCGGCGTGCTGCACCACGAGGCCGCGCGCTGGGAGTGGATCGCCGACAGCTATCCCGCGCAGGCGGTGAACCTGCGCTCGGTGGCCGACGGCAACTTCGTCGTCGTCGACCGCACCGACGGCCGCCAGACCATCGTCGCCGAGGTCGACTATTCCGCCGCCGCGCTCACCCTCTACGAGGGCGCGATCCACATGATCCAGTCCGAGCCGTTCCAGGTGGAGCGCCTCGACTGGGAGGGCCGCAAGGCCTACGTGCGCCGCACCCACGTCGACTACTACACCGACGCCATCGACTACACCAAGCTCAAGGTGCTCGACGAGGCCGAGAGCGCCACCGCCGGTGCCGGGCTCGCACGCCACGGCGAAGTGCACGTGGTGCGCCGCGTGTCGGGCTACAAGAAGATCCGCTTCCACACCCACGAGAACATCGGCTATGGGCCGGTGAACCTGCCCGACCAGGAGCTGCACACCACCGCCGCGTGGTGGCAGCTGCCGCAGGCGGTGCTCGATGCCGCGTTCGAGAGCCGCCAGCACGCGCTCGACGGCTTCCTCGGCGCCGCGCATGCGCTGCACCTGGTCGCGCAGCTGCTGGTGATGGCCGAGGCGCAGGACCTGCAGAAGGCGGTCGGCAGCGGCGATGGCGCCTGGTTCGCCAGCGCCGATGGCGCCGGGCGCGGGCAGTGGCGCAATGCGGAAGGCCAGCCCGGTTCGCCCGACGACGTGCGCGGCTTCACCCCGACGCTGTACCTCTACGACAACTACCCCGGGGGCGTCGGCCTGTCGCTGCCGCTGTTCGAGCGCCGTGCCGAGCTGCATGCGCGCGCGGTGGAACTGGTGCGTGACTGCGGCTGCCGCGGCGGCTGCCCGGCCTGCGTCGGCCCGGTGCTCGAAGCGCAGGAAGGCGAGGGTGCCGATTCGCCGAAACGCACCGCGCAGCGCGTGCTTGCCCTGCTGGGCGCAGTCGACGCATGAGCGCACTGGCACGCAGGCTCGCCGGGCTGCGCCGGCAGGCGGGTTCGACGGCTGTGGATCCCCGCGTTGGCGGGAACGACGAAGGATCAACGTCCCTGGATCCCCGCCTGCGCGGGGATGACGTGCAGGCCCGGGCTGCCGGCTACGCGCCTGCGGGGCCGGAGCGCATTGCCGCGGTGCAGGGCATGGCGCCGGTCCCTGCGCCCGCGCGTCGCGCCGACCCCGCCGCGCAGTTGCGTCGCCTGCTCAACCTGCGCCCGCAGGCGCCGTTGCGCGCGGCGCCGGCGGCCGATCGCCGGCTGGAGGGCGAGGAGATCGCGCCTGGCCTGTACTACACCGAGGCGTGGACGCCATGGCCGCACAGCGACTCGCTTTCCCTGCACGGCATCGGCCAGGGCGAGGTCGAGCGCGGCCGCGTGCTCGCCTTCGACACCGAGACCACGGGCCTGGCCGGTGGCACCGGCACCCGCGCCTTCATGATCGGTGCCGCCGACTGGCACGACGGTGGCCTGCGCCTGCGCCAGCTGCTGATCGCCACGCTGGCCGCCGAGACCGCGATGCTGCGCACCTTCGCCGGCTGGCTGGATGAGCGCACGGTGCTGCTGTCCTACAACGGCAAGAGCTACGACCGCCCGCTGCTGACCACCCGCTACCGGCTGGCGCGGCTGGCCGATCCGCTGCCGGCCTGCGGCCATATCGACCTGCTGCATCCGATGCGCAGGCGCTACCGCACGGTGTGGCCGAACTGCCGGCTGGCCACCGCCGAGCGCGAACTGCTGGGCGTGGTGCGCGAGGACGACCTGCCGGGCTCGCAGGCGCCCGCGGCCTGGCTGCAGTACCTGCGTGGTGGCAGCGCGGCCACGCTGCGCCGGGTGGGCGACCACAACGCGCAGGACCTGAAGAGCCTGTGCGGGCTGCTGGAGCGGCTGGCGGACTGATCCGCACACCCCACCGCGCCGGCGCGCGATCCCGCGTCCGGCCGCGTCGCCGCGAGCCCGGGCGGCGGCGGCACGATCCGCATGCGTCGGTGCGTCACGGCGTCGCCGGCCATGCCTGCCCTCACCCGGGCCTCGCCGCCCCCGGTTGCCTGCCTGGCATCCTCGTCACCGATGCGGCCTACATTGCAGCCGGCCGCGGCCGATACCGCTGTCCTGCCATCGTTTCCGGAGCGTCCATGTCCAGCCAGTCCGCGTGCGAAGCCTGTGGCGAGGGCCGCGAGCTGCCGGTCGCCATCGCGATGGCGTTCCAGCCCATCGTCGACCTCGACCAGGGCGGGGTGTTCGCCTGGGAGGCGCTGGTGCGCGGCGCCGACGGGGCGTCCGCGGGATCGGTGATCTCGTCGATCGCGGAGGACCGCATGTACGCCTTCGACCAGGCCTGCCGGGTCACCGCGATCGACACCGCGGCGTCGCTGCGGATGCAGCAGACGCTGTCGATCAACTTCCTGCCCAACGCGGTGTACCAGCCGGAGAACTGCATCCGCCGCACCCTGGCCGCGGCGCGTCGTGCCGACTGGCCGGTGGAGCGGATCCTGTTCGAGGTCGCCGAGCGCGAGTACGTGTCGCGCCCGGAGCACCTGCTCGGGATCCTCGACGCATACCGGTCGATGGGCTTCCGCACCGCGATCGACGACTTCGGCGCCGGCTACGCCGGGCTGAACCTGCTGGCGCAGTTCCAGCCCGACCTGGTCAAGCTCGACATGGCGCTGGTGCGCGGCATCGATGGCGACCGCGCGCGGCGCACGATCGTCGACCACGGCACGCGGATGTGCACCGAACTGGGCGTGGCGGTGGTCGGGGAGGGCGTGGAGACCCGCGACGAGGCGGCGGCGCTGCGCGACCTCGGCATCGACCTGCAGCAGGGCTATCTGTACGCGCGGCCGCAGCTGGGCGCGCTGCCGGAGTTCCGGCTCGCCGCATGATCCGCGTCGCGACCGCTCAGTCGCAGGGAAACGCCATCGTCGTCATCAGCGCGTTCTCGGCCTGGCGCGAGTCCAGCCGGGTGTGCTGCACCACGATCGGCACGTCGGATTCGATGACGCTCGCATACGGCGTATCGCGCGGGACGGGTTCCGGATCGTCGAGATTGTTGAAGCGAAGGTGCAGCGTGCGCCGCGCCGGCACCGCCACCCGGTACGGGCCGACCGGCTCGCGGTCCTCGAAGTAGAGCATTAGGGTGACCTTGGCCACGCTGTCGCCGCTGTTGAGGATGCAGCAGGCCTCGTGGCTTTCGAGTTCAGGGGCGGGGCCGGTGCTCTGGCCGGGGATATAGCCTTCGGCGATCGCCCATCGCCTGCGTCCGATCATGTCCATGGCGGTCGGTGTAACAACCCGGATGCGCACGCGACGTCATGACGTGCAGCGTGCGTGGTCGATACGTAACCGTTTACGGGTGCATGATGCCGGCCGTCCGATCCGGAACCGACCCATGCAGCGACGCGATTTCCTGCTCGCAACCGCCATCGCCGCCGTGTTTGCAGGCAGCAGTGGCCGAGTCCTGTCGGCGGGCCCGACAACGGGACCGGTCCGGTCCTTCGACGACGATACCGTCGCCGCGCTGGCGCGCGCTGCTGCCGCCGCGCCATACCAGGCGCCAGCGCAGGCGTTGCCGGCCCCGTTGCAGGCACTGGGCTACGACGGCTATCGCGACCTGCGCTACCGCGGCGACCGGGCGCTGTGGGCCGGCCGCGGGGTGCCGTTCACCGTGCAGTTCTTCCATCGCGGCTTCCTGTTCCCGCAGCGCGTGGACATGTACGAAGTGGCCGACGGACAGGCCGCGCCGATCGCGTTCGCCCCGGACCTGTTCGATTACGGCCGCCATGCGCCGGTGGATGCGGGGGGTGATTTCGGCTTCGCCGGTTTCCGCCTGCACGTGGCCGGCGGCGCGCGCGCCGATGGCGACGAACTTGCCGCGTTTCTCGGTGCGAGCTATTTCCGCGCGGTGGCGCAGGGGTTGGCCTACGGGCTGTCGGCGCGTGGTCTCGCGCTGGGCACCGGTGATCCGGGCCCGGAGGAATTCCCGGTGTTCCGCGCGTTCTGGCTGGAGCGCCCGCAGGCCGGCAGTGCGTCGACGGTGGTGCATGCACTGCTCGACAGCCCCAGCGTCGCGGGCGCGTACCGCTTCGTGATCACCGCCGACGGCCCGCGCACGCGCATCGAGGTCGATGCGCGCCTGTATCCGCGGGTGGAGCTGGATGCGGTCGGCATCGCGCCGTTGACCAGCATGTTCGCCTTCGACGCCAGCGACCGTGTGGGCGTGGACGACTATCGGCCGGCGGTGCACGACTCCGACGGGCTGGCGCTGTGGACCGGCGGCGGCGAGCAGGTCTGGCGCGCGCTGGCCAACCCGTCCACGTTGCAGGTCAGCGGCCTGCAGGACCGCGACCCGCGCGGCTTCGGGCTGATGCAGCGCAAGCGCGATTTCGAGGACTTCCTCGACACCGAGGCCGACTACGAGCGTCGCCCCAGCCTGTGGGTGGAGCCGCGCGACCCTTGGGGCGAAGGCGAGGTGCACCTGGTCGAGATCCCCACCGCCGACGAGTTCCACGACAACATCGTCGCGGCCTGGCGGCCGGCGCAGCCGTTGCCCGCAGGCCGCGAGTCGCGCTGGCGCTACGTGCTGCACTGGGAAGCGATGCACAGCTGGGATCCGGCACTGGCGCTGGTGAGTGCAACCCGCGCCGGCGCCGCGTTCGCGAAGGGCGTGCGGCTGTTCGTACTGGACTGGCAGGGCGGCGCACTCGATGCGCTGGCCGACACCGGCGCGCCGGAACTCGAGGTCTCGGCCAACGCCGGCGAGGTACGCAATGTGGTGGTCCAGCGCAATCCGGAAGACGGGCGCTGGCGCACCAGTTTCGAACTGGTGCCGGGCGCCGCGACCACCGTGGAGCTGCGTGCGCGGCTGCATGCCGCGGGACGCGTGCTCGGCGAGACCTGGCTGTACCGGTGGACGGCGTGATGCGGGCAGGTCGCGTCTGCATCCGTATGCCGTTGCTGGCCGGGACGCCCCGCGCATGACCGGCGCCGAGTCGACGGACACCGTCCGCGCACCCGTACTGCCGCCCGACGCACCACTGCCGATGCCGGTGCAGTGCCTGCGCACCGGTACGCCCCCGGCCGGACGCCTGCCGACCACGCCGCGCGGCATGGCCAGCCGGCGCGCCGCGGTCATCGGCGGCGCCGCGCTGCTGACCCTGGTGGCGGCCTACCAGATCTGGTGGCTGCTGCGCGGTGGCGGCATCAGCGTCGCCGAGGGCCTGCTGATCGCGATCTTCATCGCCCTGTTCGCGTGGATCGTGCAGTCCTTCGTCGGCACCCTGGCCGGCTTCCTGGTCATGCTGCAGCGGCGACCGGCGCGGCTGGGCCTCGACCCGCGTGCGCCGCTGCCCGCGCCACGCGAACGCACCGCGCTGCTGATCCCCACCTACAACGAGGATCCGGCTCGGCTGATGTCGGGGCTGCAGGCGACCTGCGAATCACTGATCGCGACCGGCCATGCCGGCATGTTCGACGTGTTCGTGCTCAGCGACACCCGCAGGCCCGGAATACAGCAGGCCGAGCTGATCGAATTCGAGGCGCTGCGCGCGCGGCTGGGCGACCGCATCCGTCTGTGGTACCGGCTGCGCGAGGACAACAGCGAACGCAAGGCCGGCAACATCGCCGACTGGGTACGCCGCTGGGGCGCGGCGTGGCCGAAGTTCCTGATCCTCGACGCCGACAGCCTGATGACCGGCGAAACGCTGGTGCGCCTGGCGGACGCGGTCGAGCGCCACGACGATGTCGCGCTCGTGCAGACGCTGCCGGTGATCGTCAACGGGCGCACCCTGTTCGCGCGCATGCAGCAGTTCTCCGGGCGCGTATACGGGCCGGTGATCGCCTATGGCGTGGCCTGGTGGCACGGCGCCGAGAGCAACTACTGGGGCCACAACGCGATGATCCGCACGCGTGCGTTCGCCGCACACTGCGGCCTGCCGGCACTCGATGGGCCGACCCCGTTCTCCGGCCACGTGCTCAGCCACGACTTCGTGGAGGCGGCGATGATGCGTCGCGGCGGCTGGGCACTGCACATGGTGCCCGGGCTGGGTGGCAGCTACGAGGAAGGCCCGCCCACGCTCACCGACATGCTGGTGCGCGACCGCCGCTGGTGCCAGGGCAACCTGCAGCACGGCGGCGTGCTGCCGGCGAAGGGCCTGCACTGGGTCAGCCGCTGGCACATGCTGATCGGCATCGGCCATTACCTCACCGCGCCGCTGTGGGCGATGCTGATGCTGGTCGGGCTGGCGCTGCCGCTGCTGGCGCTGGCGCCGGGCCAGCAGTACTCCGCGGCGCGCTACTGGATGGAGCAGGATCCCGACCGCTTCCTGTGGGTGTTCGCGCTGACGATGTCGATGCTGCTGGCGCCCAAGCTGTTCGGATACCTCGCCACCGTGGTCGACCGCGACATGCGCCGCGGCTGTGGCGGCGCGGCGCGCGCCGCGGTGGGCGTGCTGCTGGAAACCGTGCTCGCCGCGCTGATGGCGCCGGTGACCATGTACGTGCAGTGCCGCGGCGTGGCCGAGGTGCTGGCCGGCAAGGACTCCGGCTGGGATTCGCAGCAGCGCGACGACGGCAGCCAGCCGCTGTCGGCGCTGGTGCGCAGCTATGGCGGTGCCACGGTGCTGGGGCTGGTCGCGCTGGTGATGGCGCTGGGGGTGTCGCCGGGGCTTGCGGCCTGGATGTCGCCGGTGATCGCCGGCCTGCTGTTCTCGATCCCGATCGTGCGGCTCACCTCGTCGCGCGCGGCCGGGCAGTGGCTCAAGCGCCGGCGCATCTTCGCCACCCCGGAGGAACTCTCGCCGCCGCAGGTGCTGGTGCGTGCCAGCGAGCTGCGCGCCGAGCCACATCCGTCCGATGCCAGCCGGCGCAGGCGTCCGCGTCGCGGCTGAAGCCCGCGGTGGCGTGCCGCGGCGCGGGCGAATGATTACCCTTGCCGCTGACCCGTCATCGGAACCGCCATGCCCCTGGACGTCCTCGAACGCGAAACCGCCGCCGATCCGCAGTGGTCGATCATCTGGCTGCACGGCCTGGGCGCCGACGGCCACGACTTCGTGCCGATCGTGCCGGAGCTGGTGCGCCGGGACTGGCCGGCATTGCGTTTCGTGTTCCCGCACGCGCCGGTGCGCCCGGTCACCATCAACAACCGGGTGCCGATGCGCGCCTGGTACGACATCGTCGAGATGGATCTCGCCAACCGTGCCGACGAGGCCGGCGTGCTGGCATCGGTCGGGGAAGTGGACACGCTGATCGCGCGCGAGAACGCGCGCGGGGTGCCGTCGTCGCGCATCGTGCTGGCCGGGTTCTCGCAGGGCGGCGCGGTGGCGCTGGCCGCGGGACTGCGGCGTCGCGAACCGCTGGCGGGCCTGGTCGGGCTGTCGACCTACCTGCCGGCCCCGAACGGTGCGCAGGCCGCGCTGGTGGATGGCGCGAACCGCCAGCCGGTGTTCATGGCCCACGGCACCCAGGATCCGGTGGTGCCGCTGCAGGGCGGCCTGCAGAGCGCGCAGCTGCTGCGCGGGCTGGGTTTCGAGGTCGACTGGCGCACCTATCCGATGCCGCACTCGGTGAGCATGGAAGAGATCGTCGACCTCGCCGACTGGCTGACCGCACGTTTCGCCGGCTGAGCGCGGCGGCGGACCCAGGCAGCACGGACGCATGACCGACCCCGTACGCGAGCCCTGGCTGCCGGACCTGTGCCGGCTGCGGCGGCTGGGCGCGCTGCTGGGCCTGGCCCAGCTGGTGGTGGTGGTGGTGGCGCTGGTGCCCGATGGCAGCCGCAGCTGGAGCCTGCCGCAGTTCCTCTCCATCAGCGGCTATGCGCTGTGGCTGGCGCTGTCGGTGGGCGTACTGCTGTGCGTGTCGCGGCGCACACTGTCGCGCCTGCCGCCGCGCACCGGGGCGCTGGCCGCGGTGGCGCTGGCCGCGGGCGTGGCGTGGCTGGCGGCAGCGGTCGTGCACGGGCTGTATGCAAGCGTGGGCGCCACCGGCGACTGGCCCGGGTTCTGGCGCTTCACCATCGGCTCGGCCGCGGTGACCTCGCTGATCGGCGCGCTGGCGCTGCGCTATTTCTATGTCATCGACGGCTGGCAGGCGCAGGTGCAGGCCAATGCCCGCGCCGAGGCCGACGCGCTGCAGGCGCGGATCCGCCCGCACTTCCTGTTCAACAGCATGAACATGATCGCCACCCTGCTGCGGCGCGATCCGCAGGTGGCCGAGCGCGCGGTGCTCGACCTGTCCGACCTGTTCCGCGCCGCGCTGGTGGCGGGCGAGGGGCAGGCCACGCTGGCCGAGGAAGTGGAGCTTGCGGAGCGTTACCTCGCCATCGAGCAACTTCGCCTGGGCGAGCGCCTGCAGGTCGCCTGGACGCGCACCGAGCCGCTGCCATGGACGCTGCCGATGCCGCGGCTGGTGCTGCAGCCGCTGCTGGAAAACGCCGTGCTGCACGGTATCTCGCGGCTGCCGGCAGGCGGCACGGTGGCGATCGTGCTGCGCGTGGATGGCGATCGCCTGCACATCAACGTGCGCAATCCGTCGCTGCCGCCGCAGCAGCAGCCGACCCGCGGTGCCGGCCATGCCCAGCGCAGCATCGGCCATCGGCTGGCATGGGCATTCGGGCCGCCGGCGCGGATGACCTCCGGCTGGGCGGAGGGCTACTATGTCTGCACGCTGGATCTGCCGCTGGGGAGCGAAGGGGCGCGGTCGTGATCATGAAGGTCGTCATTGCCGACGACGAACCGCTGGCTCGCGAGCGCCTGCGCGCGCTGCTCGCGTCCGAAGCAGGCGTCGACGTGGTTGCCGAGGTCGGCGACGGGCAGGCCGCACTCGAGGCCTGCGCCGCGCACGACGCCGACCTGGTGCTGCTGGACATCGCGATGCCCGGCATCGACGGCCTCGAAGTGGCGCGCCACCTGGCCGCCTTCGACCCGCGCCCGGCGGTGGTGTTCTGCACCGCCTACGACGCACACGCGCTGTCGGCCTTCGACGCCGCCGCGGTCGACTACCTGGTCAAGCCGGTGCGTCCGGAGCGGCTGCACGTGGCCATCGAACGCGCCCGCACCTTCACCCTGGGGCGGGGCCAGTCCGCCGGCGAAGGCGGCGCGCGTGCCCGCACCCACCTGTGCGCGCGCCTGCGCGGCAGCCTGCGGCTGATCCCGGTCGAGGACATCCACTACCTGCAGGCCGAGGAAAAGTACGTGGTGGTCCACCATGCGCGCGGCGAGGACCTGATCGAGGAATCGCTGAAATCGCTGGAGCAGGAATTCGGCGAGCGCTTCATGCGCATCCACCGCAACTGCCTGGTGTCGCGCCACGAACTGGTGGAGCTGCGCCGCAGCCATGACGGCCAGGTGCACGCGGTGCTGCGCCACGTGCCGCAACCGCTGGAGGTCAGCCGCCGCTGCGTGTCCCAGGTCAAGGACGTGATCCGCGCCCTCTGAACCGCGCAGGCGGCGTCTGCAGCGGTCGCACATGCCCGCGACCTGCTTCGCAGCCACCTGGCCCACGTTCACCCGGGGTGGCGGGTGCAGCCTGCAACGCCTGCGATAATGCGCGGCATGGACAACACCCTGCGTATCGCCACCCGCAAGAGCCCGCTCGCGCTGTGGCAGAGCGAACACGTCGCCGCGCGCCTGCGCGCGCTGCATCCCGGGCTCGAGGTGGTGCTGGTGCCGCTGTCGACGCGCGGCGACGAGGTGCTCGACCGTTCGCTGGCGGCCATCGGCGGCAAGGGCCTGTTCCTGAAGGAACTCGAGCTCGCCATGCAGCGCGGCGAGGCCGACTGCGCGGTGCATTCGCTCAAGGACGTGCCGATGGAACTCGAGCCCGGGTTCGCGCTGCCGGCGGTGCTGGCGCGTGCCGATCACGCCGATGCGTTCGTCAGCAACCATTACGACGACATCGCTGCGCTGCCGCAGGGTGCCTGCGTGGGCACTTCCTCGCTGCGGCGGCAGGCGCAACTGCGCGCGCTGCGGCCGGACCTGGTGCTGCGCGACCTGCGCGGCAACGTCAACACCCGGCTGGGGCGGCTCGACGCCGGCGAATACGACGCCATCGTGCTGGCCTGTGCCGGGTTGCAGCGGCTCGGCTTCGAAACGCGCATCCGCGCGCGCCTGGACGCGCCGGACTGGCTGCCGGCACCGGCGCAGGGTGCGATCGCGGTGGAATGCCTGGCGGGCGACGCACGCATCCACGCGCTGCTGGCGCCGCTGGAGGACGCGCCCACGCGCACCTGCATCGAGGCCGAGCGGGCGATGAACCGTGCGCTGCATGGCAGCTGCCATGTGCCGGTGGCGGGGCTTGCGATGCTCGACGGCGATCGCCTGCTGCTGCGCGGGATGGTCGGTGACGCCGCCGATGGCCGCAGCGTGCGCGCGGAGTACCAGGGCGCGGCTGGCGAACCGCAGGCGGTGGGCGTGGCGGTGGCGCGCGCGCTGCTCGACGGCGGTGCCGGCGAGTTCCTGCCGGCGGCTACCTGAAGGTATAGACCAGGTTGACCGTGGTCAGGCGGTCGGTGCGGCTGACATCGGCGTCGCTGGCCTCGGTGTTGTGGCGCGCCTGGAAGCCCGCCTTGAGAGCCAGCGAGGCGTTCATCGCCACCGACACGCCGAAGTCGTTCTGCGCATAGGTGTTGGCGTCGCCGGCTTCCACCAGCAGCGTGTTGACCAGGGTCGTGGTGACGGTCAGGCGGGTGCTGAAGTCGAGCAGGCCGCGCAGCAGCGGCCCGTTCTCCACCCCGCGCGAGCGGGTGTCGGCACGCCGGTAGCCGGGACCGATCTCGGTCAGCAGCGTGGTGGTGTCGTTGCGGATGAAGTGGTGGCCGTAGCCCACCGAGGCGGTGCCCTGGTAGTCGTAGGAGGAGAAGTCATCCTTCTCGTAGCGCACCGCGCCGACCAGATAGCGTCGCGGATCGAACTTGATCGAGGTCGACGCGCCGACGTCGAAACGGTTGGCTGTGATCTGCGCACGCGTCTCCGGTTCGCCATCCTCCTCGTAGACAGCGGTCACCTCGCTGCGCGTGCGCAGGCCCGACGCGCGCACCTGGTGCTTGCGGCGGGCATCCTCGCGCTGGAACACGAAGCGCGTGTTGAGGCTTTCGGAGTGGGTGTTGCCGCGCGCCATCGCCATCCCGAGTTCGCCGGTGCCGGTCCAGCCGCTGTCCGCGGTCACCGCCTCGACGGTGTTATCGGCGGCGGGCGTGGCGACGGCGAGCAGCATGGACAACAGGTACGACATGGCGATGGAACCTCCGAGGGGAAATGGCGCCGGGGTCGGTCAGAACGCGTAGCGCAGGCGCACCGAACCGGTCTTCTCGGTGCGTCCTTCGCCGCCGTTGGCGGCGGTGTCGTGCCACATCTCCACGCTGGAGTGCAGCATCCAGTCATCGGCCAGGCGCAGGTCGAGGCCGACGCTCTGGCGCACATAGGTGTTCTCGCGGCCGGTCTCGAACAGCACGCGCTGGTTCCACAGCGCGCGGTTGCCGAAGCGCTGCTGCAGGCTGAAGCCGCCGCGCGCGACCAGGCCGGGCACCGCGGTGCCGTAGTCGGTGTACGGCTCGATGCGGTAGCCGGTGCCCAGTTCCACCCGCAGGCTGGTGTCCTGTTCGCGCACCGCGTCCAGCCGGTAGGTGGTGTCGACACGCCAGTTGCGGGCATAGGCGATCACCCGGTCGCGTGCCACCGCCGGTGCGTACAGGCCGATCAGCCGGCGGTTGCGCAGGCGCTGGGTCGCCGCCTGCTGCCGGCGCAGGCTGACCCGGGCGCCGGGCGGCGGTGGTGCCGCCAGCGCACGCGGACGCGTGCCCTGCCACTCGGCATCCGGACACACCAGTTGGTAGCACAGCGAGCGCACCGACACCTGGCCACCGAGCACCGCGATCGCTGCCGGCTGCAGGGGCGCTTCGGGAAGCGGCTGGGTGAATACGGGTAGCCCGACCACGGCGAGCCACCAGCCGGGGAACATGGGCAGTCCTCAGTGGAAGCGGTTACACGCCGGCACAGTATCATCCCCCCGCGTATTCCGTTGCAAACCGCTGGCGGGTGCCCGCGTGCTCGAGGACGCCGGCAGCCAGCAGGGCCGCGGTTGCCGCCAGCAGCCACAGCATCGCCGGCGCCACGCTCGCCAGCGCCCAGCACGCCAGTGGTGCCGTCAGCAGGGCGGCATGGATGCGACGCCCACCGCGCACGTGCGCACCGGCGGGCGCGCTGCGGTCGTGGTCGCGCCAGCGCACCAGCAGGCAGGCCGCCAGCAGCAGGCCCAGTACCGCGAGGGTCAGCAGCATGCCGGCGTCACCGTGGCCCGCCGGCAATTGCCATGCCATCAGGCAGAACAGCAGGGCCAGGCCCAGCGTCAGCGCGAGCAGCATCCGCGCCGGGATCCGCAGCGGGTCCGCGCCGCCGTGGTCCGCAGCCAGAGCGGCCCCGGCGATGGCAAGCAGCGCCGCCGCCGCAAGCATAAGCCCGAGCAACCCCAGCACCAGCGCACGGTCGGGACCGGCGGGCACCCAGCGCAGCACCGTGAACAGCAGCACCGAGACCCCCAGCGCGACCGTTGCGAAAAGCCGGGTGCGCCGTGCCCGGACGGAGGGCGGCTGCGCCAGGCCGGCGGGTACCGGCAGGTGCGCGCCCACCAGCGCGATCGCCACCAGCACCCCGCCCAGCAGCAGGGAGCTGGCCTGCAGCGGATACAGCGCCGGCATCAGGTCGGCGCGGGCGTGCAGCAGCATCACCGAAATCCCCAGCCAGGCGAGCAGGCCCTGGCCGGCCGCGGCCAGGGGCGGAAACAGCAGGGCGGGTGGTCGGCGCATCGAAGGTCTCCGGGCACGAACAGGTGCGATGGGGTGGCGCTTCTCCGCATCCGCATCGTCGGGTTGGCCGCGATCCCCGCGTTGCCCCTTGCCGCGCGGCCCCGCCGACGATACCCGGCCGCGGCCGCTCCGCCCAACGCTGGTGGTCACAGTTGCCGCGCGGGATGCCCGGCGTCAGGGATGGAACGGGAAGAAGCGCGGGATCAGCAGGATCGCGGCGATCCAGAAGATCACGTTGAGCGGCATGCCGACGCGCACGAAATCGCCGAAGCGGTAACCGCCCGCGGTGTAGACCATGGTGTTGGTCTGGTAGCTGATCGGCGTGGCGAAACTCGTCGATGCGGCGAACGCCACCGCGATCAGCAGCGGCTTGGGGTCAATGCCCATCGAGGCCGCGGTGGCCAGCGCGATCGGCACCACCAGCACTGCCGAGGCGTTGTTGCTCATGAACTCGGTGAGGATCGAGGTCATCAGGTAGATCGCCGCCAGTGTGGCCAGCGGGCCATAGGGGCCGAGCACGCGCAGGATGCCGTCGGCCGCCATCGCCGCGCCGCCGGTCTTGTCCAGCGCGATACCCAGCGGAATGATGCCGGCCAGCAGCAGGATCACCCGCCAGTCGATCGCGGCATAGGCCTCGTCCGGGTCGAGCAGGCGGAACACCACCAGCGCCAGGCAGCCCAGCAGCGCCGAGGCGACGATTGGCAGCCAGCCCAGCGCGGCCACGCCGATCGCCAGCGCCATGATCGCCGCCGATGCCAGCGCACGCATGACGTCGACCTTCGGCTGCTCGCGTTCGTCGAGCACGATCAGGCCGCGGTCCACGCGCAGCGCTTCGACGGCATTGGCGGGGGCGTCGATCAGCAGCACGTCGCCGACCGCCAGCTGCACCCGGTCGAGCGGCTGGCGGATCGTCAGCCGGCGCCGGTGGATGCCGTGCACGCGGGCGCGATAGGTATGGCCGAAGCGCATGCCCGCCAGGGTGTGGCCGACCAGGTGCGAGCCGGGCGCGACCATCGCCTCCATCAGCATGCGGCCATCGCGGCCCCCGTCGTCGACATCGCGGGTGTTGCGGTCGAACGCCAGTTTCATCGCCTTGCGCGCGGCCTGGATGTGCTTCCACTCGCCGCGCAGCAGGATGCGGTCGCCGGCCTCGATTCCGCGCTGCGGGTCGGTCACCGCCATGCCGCCGCGCAGCACCTCGACCACGTCGACGTCGTCGAAGCCTTCGGGCACCGCGAGCCCCGGGCGCTTGCCGATGACCGTTGCATCCTCCGGCACCAGCAGCTCGGCCACGTAGCGGCCGATATGGTGGGCGTCGTCACTGTCGGGGGTGCCGCGGTCGGGCAGCAGCCACCAGCCGATGGTGAGCAGGTAGACCGCCGCGATCGCCACGAAGATGATGCCCAGCGGCGCGAACTCGAAGATGGTGAAGCCCACCCCGGCGCTCTCCCGCGCCATGGAGTCGACCAGCAGGTTGGTGGACGTGCCGATCAGCGTGCACACGCCGGCGGTCTGCGACATGTACGACAGCGGGATCAGGAACTTGGACGGCGCCCAGCGGTTGGCGGTGGTGGCGGCGATGATCAGCGGCAGGAACACTGCCACCGTCGCGGTGTTGTTGATGAAGGCGGCCACCGCCACCACCAGGCCCATCATCACCAGCAGGAACACCCAGCGGTAGCGGATGCGCGAGATCAGCTCGCCCACCGCCACCAGTGCGCCGTTGCGCTGCAGCGCCCCGCTCAGCACGAACATCGCCGCCACCATCACCGTGGCCTGGTTGCTGAAGCCCGACAGGGCTTCCGGCAGGATGAGCACGCCGGCCACCAGCAGCATGGTCATCACCAGCAGCGCGACCACGTCGACGCGCAGTTTCTCGGTGATGAACAACCAGATGGCGGCGGCCATCACGGCAAGGGTGATCCAGAGCTGCAGGCTGGGCATCGCGTACGCGGGTGGACTGAAGAATGCGAAGCATGCCCGATGCCGCGTGCAGGCGGCCGCCGCGACGCGCCGTGGATGGGATACTGCGCGGCCCGCAACATCGCCCAGGTACCGCCTTGACCACTTCTTCCGCATGCCACGTCGACGTCGCCATCCTGGGCGGCGGTGCCAGCGGTGCGCTGGTTGCCGCGCACCTCCTCGATCGCGTGGACGGCGCGCCGTCGGTGGCACTGGTGGAGCCGCGCGCGGTGCTGGCGCGAGGCGCGGCGTATTCCACCGCGCGCGGCGAACACCTGCTCAACGTGCGTGCAGGCGGGATGAGCGCGTTCAACGCCGATCCGACACATTTCGTGGCCTGGCTGCAGCGCCAGCGCGCGCATGCCGATGCCGGGGCGGCGGCGCTGGCATCGCGCTTCATGCCGCGTCGCGAATATGGCGCCTACCTGGAGGCACTGCTGGAATCCGCGCCCGGCGCTGCCCGCCTGCAGCGCGTCGCCGCGATGGCCGCCGGGATCACGCCCGTTGCCGCGGGCTACCGCATCCGCCTGGCCGATGGCGGCCACGTCGATGCGCGGATGGTGGTGCTGGCGATCGGCAACCTGGCCGCGCCGCTGCCGCTGCCGCTGGCCGGTGCCGATGCGCTGGGCGTGGGCCAGGTCGTGGAGGCCTGGGACTACGAGGCGGTCGCGGCGATCGATGGCGATGCCGATGTCTGCATCGTCGGTGCCGGCCTGAGCATGGTCGATGCATTGCTCACCCTGCATGCCGGCGATCACCGCGGGCGGATCACCGCACTGTCGCGCAATGGCCTGCTTCCGCTGGCGCATGCGGTGGCGGCGCCGGCGGCTGGCGACTGGACGGCACTGCTGCCGCTGGGCGTGCGGGGGCGGCTGCGGGCGCTGCGCGACTGGGCACGGCACGAGGCGGCGGCGGGTCGCCCCTGGCAGGGCGTGCTGGATGCATTGCGTCCGCACGTGCAGGCGCTGTGGACCGCCTGGCCGGAGGCCGAGCAGCGGCGCTTCCTGCGCCACGCGGTGCGGCAGTGGGATATCCATCGCCATCGCATCGCGCCCGAGGCGGCCGCGGTGGTCGCGTCGCTGGCCGCGGAAGGCCGTTTCGTGCTGCACGCCGGACGCGCCCGCGCGCTGGAGGTCGGTCCGCGCCCGCGGATCCTCTACCGGCGCCGCGAGGATGGCAGCGACGCGGTGATCGATGCCGACGTCGTGGTCAACGCCACCGGCATGGAAAAGCGCATCACCCGCGCCCGCAGCCCGCTGCTGCAGGACCTGCTGGCGCAGGGCCTGGCACGGCCGGGGCCGCACGGGATCGGCATCGACACCGGCGTCGACGGCGCGCTGTTCGACCGTGATGGCCGCCCGCTGCCGGGCCTGTGGACGCTGGGCGCGTTGCGTGCCGGAAGCCTCTGGGAAAGCATCGCCATGCCGGAACTGCGCGGCCAGGCCCTGCAGGTGGCCGATGCCGTGCACGCACGGCTGGCGACGCCTTCGCGTTGAGTCACAGGCACAGCTTGCGCAGGCGCCGGAGCTCCTCGTCGAGCAGCTCGGAATTGCCGCCACTGCCGAGCACGCCGATGTTGCGGCGTACCCGCGGGCAGGGGTCGGTGGTGTAGCCCGGCCCACCCAGCAGCTGGCCGATGGCGTTGGCGACGTCGGCCACGGTGACCGGGTCGCGCATCGCGAATGGCCCGTCCGCGGTGATTTCGCGGTGGCGCAATGGATCGGGCACGAATTCCGCCTGCAGCGGCTGCCGCTGCGCCCAGGCCCGGGCCTCGTGCATCAGCGCGTGGCCGCGTGCATGTCCCGGGCTGTCGGCGGCTTCGCCAGGCACCGGGTCCGGCCCCGGCACGCCGGTGGCGGGAACGATGCCGCTGCTGCGCACGCGCGCCGGCGCGCGCACCGGTGCCGGCGGGGCACCGGGCTCCCGGGTGGCCGCATCGACGGGCGTCGCGACAGGCTCGATCCAGGTCACCTGCAGCGCCTGCGCCGACCTGGCGTGCGGCGCGACCCGCTGCTCCATCAGCCAGCTGATCACCACCACGTGCAGCGCCGCGGCCAGCAGTGCCGCCGCGACCCCGGTGCCACGCATTCCCTGCGCCTGCCGCCTGCCGGCCATGCCCGTTCCCTGTCCCCGCCCGTGTGCGCGGCGAGACTAGCCCGGGTGCGGTTAAACCTTCGTTGCACGGCGTGGACCGGGGCAACGCATAATCGCCCGCATGGACCGATACGAACGCATCCTCGCCCTGCACCGCACGCTCAGGAACTCGCGCTACCCGGTCACGGTGGCGCGGCTGCAGGACGAGCTGGGCTGCTCGCGCGCCACCGTCTACCGTGACCTCGCCTTCCTGCGCGATGCGCTGATGGCGCCGATCATCGGCGACGGCGAGGCCGGCTTCCGTTACGACGCCGAGGAGGCCGACCGCTTCGAGCTGCCCGGCCTGTGGCTGAGTTCCGACGAACTGCACGCGCTGCTGGCCGCGCAGCAACTGCTGTCGCGCAGTGGCGGCGGCATGCTGTCCAACGCGCTGGCGCCGTTGCAGCAGCGCATCGAGAAGCTGCTCGACGAGCACTCGTCCGGGCGCCAGTGGCCGGTCGACCGCGTGCGGGTGATCCCGCACCGCTCGCGGCGGATGGACGAACAGGCGTTCCGCTTCGTGTGTTCGGCGGTGCTCGAGCGCAAGCAGCTGAGCTTCGAGTACCGCGCCCGTTCCACCGACGAGAAGACCCGGCGCACGGTGTCGCCGCAGCGCATCACCCACTACCGCGGCAACTGGTATCTCGATGCCTGGGACCACGGCCGGGAGGCGCTGCGCAGCTTTTCGGTCGACCGCGTCAGCGGGGCCCGGGTGCTCGACGGCGCCGCCAGCGACATCGACGAGGCCGAGCTCGACCGCCACCTGGCCGGCAGCTACGGCATCTTCTCCGGCGAGCCCAAGGGCTGGGCGCTGATCCGCTTCAACGCGCGGGCCGCGCGCTGGGTGGCCGACGAGCACTGGCACTCCCAGCAGCAGGGCCGCGCGCTGCCCGATGGCGGCTACGAACTGCGGGTGCCCTACAGCTCGCCGCGCGAGCTGCTGATGGACGTGCTGCATTACGGCGCCGACGCCGAGATCGTCGAGCCCGCCCCGCTGCGCGAGCAGGCGCGCTCGCTGCTGGCGCTGGCGCTGTCGAACTACGGGAACTGACCCCGCGGTACGGCGCGCAGCGCCGGATGATGATCACGCGCAGGCGCCTGCGTGCACCACCGGCCGCTCGGCGTCGCAGCCGGTGCGATCACCCCGGTGGAGGATGGCCATGCCATCTTCCTCCGGAGCCCGCCATGCGCCCTGCAAGCCACCGTGATCCTGTCTCCTCGCCGCTGCTGTACGCCCTGCTGCTGGGCCTGATGTTCCTGGCCGCCGTGGCCATGCTCTCGCTGCCCGCCGCGCGTGGCGCCTCGCCGATCGGCCTGCTGCCGCTGTGGCTGCTGGTGCTGCCGGCGGCATCGCTGGCCGCGCTGGTGGTGCGTGACCGCCTGCATGCACCGTCGCCGGGCGTGGCGACCGGGGCAGCCCGCCGGCGCCCGGCGCAGCAGGCGCAGCGGCGTCGGGCCACCCGCGCCACCCGGCCGCGCCCGCAGGCACAGGCGGCCTGAGCGGGCCCGCGCCACGGGACTTCCGGCACCCCGGCGGCCGCGAACGCTGTGATAGCGTGCCCGCTTTGACCGTTTCCGGGGTGCCGTACATGCCGACTCTCTCCCGACTCTGCCTGGCTGCCGGCCTGGCACTTGGGCTCGCCACGGGCGCACACGCACAGGAGGGCGCCGACGTGGCCGATCCGCACCAATGGCTCGAAGACGTCGAAGGCGAGCGCCAGCTGGCCTGGGTGCGCGAGCAGAACGCGAAGACCGAGGCCGAGCTCGCGGCGACGCCCGAGTTCAAGCGCCTGGAAGCCGACCTGCTGGCGATCTACGACTCCGACGACCGCATCCCGGCTGTCTACAAGCAAGGCGAGTACTACTACAACTTCTGGCGCGACCGGAACCACGAGCGCGGCATCTGGCGCCGCACCACGCTCGACGAGTACCGCAAGCCGCAGCCGCAGTGGGAAGTGCTGCTCGACCTCGACGCGCTCAACAGGGCCGAAGGCGAGAACTGGGTGTGGCATGGCGCCGACTGCCTGCGCCCGGACTACAGCCGCTGCCTGGTCGCGCTGTCGCGCGGCGGCGCCGATGCCGACGTCACCCGCGAGTTCGACCTGTCGACGAAGCAGTGGGTGGAAGGCGGGTTCTTCCGCCCCGAGGCCAAGGGCGGCCTGCAATGGATCGATCGCGACACCGTCTACGTCTACACCGATTTCGGCGATGGCTCGATGACCTCGTCGGGCTACCCGCGCATCGTCAAGCAGTGGACGCGCGGCACGCCGATCGAGCAGGCCACCGTGGTGTATGAGGGTCGCGCCGACGACATGTACATCGCCGCGATGCGCGACCACACGCCCGGTTTCGAGCGTGACTTCGTCAGCCGCACGATCGCCTTCTACAACGACGAGCTGTACCTGCGAAACGCCGACGGCACGCTGACGAAGATCGACGCGCCGAACTCCACCAACAAGCGCGTGCACCGCGAGTGGCTGACGCTGGAGCTGCGCGAGCCGCTGGAAGCCGGCGGCCGCAGCTATCCGGCAGGCTCGCTGCTGGCGGCGAAGTTCGACGACTACATGGCCGGTCGGCGCGAGTTCGAGGTGCTGTTCGAACCCACCGGCACCACTTCGCTTGCGGGTGCCACGTTCACCCGCAACCACGTCGTGCTCAACGTGCTCGACGACGTCAAGAACCGCCTGAGCGTGCTGACCGCCGGCCCCGATGGCTGGGCCCGCAGCGCGTTCGAGGGTGCGCCGGAGTTCGGCACGGTGGCCGTGTCGGCGGTCGACAGCGACGAGTCCGACGCGCTGTGGATGACCGTCACCGACTACCTCACCCCGAGCACGCTGGCGCTGGTGGAACCGGGCAAGGCGCCGGAGACGCTCAAGACCATGCCGGCGTTCTTCGACGCGTCCAGGCACGAAATCGAACAGCATTTCGCCACCTCGAAGGACGGCACCCGCGTGCCGTACTTCCTGGTGCGGCCGAAGGACATGGCGCTCGACGGCAGCAATCCGACCCTGCTGTACGGCTACGGCGGCTTCGAGATCTCGCTGACCCCGGGTTATTCCGGCGGCGTCGGAAAGGGCTGGCTCGAGCAAGGGGGCGTGTACGCGGTCGCCAATATCCGTGGCGGCGGCGAATACGGCCCGCGCTGGCACCAGGCGGCGCTGAAGGCCAACCGCCACAAGGCCTACGAGGACTTCGCCGCGGTCGCGCAGGACATGATCGACCGCAAGGTCACCTCGCCGGCGCACCTCGGCATCCGCGGGGGCAGCAATGGCGGCCTGCTCACGGGCAACATGCTCACCCAGTACCCGGAGCTGTTCGGTGCAGTGGTGATCCAGGTGCCGCTGCTGGACATGCAGCGCTACCACAAGCTGCTGGCCGGCGCCTCGTGGATGGCCGAGTACGGCAATCCCGACGTGCCCGCGGAGTGGGAATTCATCCGCACCTTCTCGCCCTACCACCTGTTCGATGCGTCGAAGGACTACCCGCCGACACTGATCCTCACCTCGACCCGCGACGACCGCGTCCATCCCGGCCACGCGCGCAAGATGCACGCGCTGATGTCGGAGGCCGGCAAGGACGTGCGCTACTACGAGAACATCGAGGGCGGCCACGGCGGCGCGGCCAACAACCGCCAGGCCGCGCACATGGACGCGCTGTACTACACCTTCCTCTGGCAGCACCTGAAGTAGGCGCTGCCACTTCCCACAGCGGCCGCCCTCCGGGGCGGCCGCGTTGCATCCCGCATCCGGATCCCCATCCATGAAGCATCTCTCCCTGCTGGCCACCGCACTGCTCATGACCGCCAACCTCAACGCCGCCGACCTGCCCACGCCGCCCGATGCCCAGCGCCAGCCGCACGAGGTGCGTGCCCCGCACGGCGCGGTGCGCGCCGACGAGTACTACTGGCTGCGCGACGACAGGCGTGAGGCGAAGCCGGTCATCGACTACCTGCAGGTCGAGAACGCCTACGCGGATGCGGTGATGGAACCGCTCAGGGCGGTGCAGGACCGTCTGTATGAGGAGATCGTCGGCCGCATCCGCCAGGACGACAGCTCGGTGCCCTATCGCGAGCGCGGGTTCTGGTACTACTCGCGCTTCGAGACCGGCAAGGACTACCCGGTGTACGCGCGCCGCCCGGATGCGCAGGGCCTCGATGCCGCGGGCCTGATGGCCGCCAACGATGCCGGGCGTTTCGACGGCGAGCAGGTGCTGCTCGACGTCAACGTGCTGGCCGAGGGCAAGGACTACTACAACGTCGGCGACTACGCGGTCAGCCAGGACAACCGCGTGCTCGCCTATGCCGAGGACACCAACGGCCGCCGCCAGTACACGGCGCGCTTCCGCGACCTGGAGACCGGCCAGGACTACCCGGAGACCATTACCGGGGTCTCGGCGAACCTGGTCTGGGCCGACGACAACCGCACCCTGTTCTATGTCGAGAACGACCCGGAGACGCTGCTCACCGTGCGGGTGAAGAAGCACGTGCTGGGCACCCCGGTGGCCGACGACGTGGTGGTGTACGAGGAGGAGGACGACAGCTTCTACATGGGCATCGACCGCACCCGCGACGACCGCTACATCGTCATCGGCGTGGGCAGCACGGTGTCCGACGAGCTGCGCTATGCACCCGCCGCCAACCCGGAACGCTTCACCGTGCTCGCCCCGCGCGAGCGCGACCTCGAGTACAGCGCCGACCACCACGGCGGGCGCTGGGTGATCCGCACCAATGCCGACGGCGCGGCCAACTTCAAGCTGGTCACCGCGCCCAGCGACGCGACTTCGCGCACGCAGTGGTCCGACTGGGTGCCGCATCGCGATGAGGTCTTCATCGAGGGTTTCGAGCTGTTCGACGGCTTCACCGCGATCGGCGAGCGCTCCGACGCGCTCGAGCGCGTGCGCGTGCTCAAGGCCGACGGCAGCGAACAGCACGTCGCCGCGGACGAGCCGGCGTACTCGATGGGCCTGGCGGTCAATGCCGAGCCCGACACGCAGTGGCTGCGCTACAGCTACACCTCGCTGACCACCCCGGCCACGACCTATGAGGTCAATGTGGCGACCGGGGAGCGGCGCCTGCTCAAGCAGCAGCCGGTGATCGGCTACGACCCGTCGCAGTACGTGACCGAGCGCGTGTGGAGCGAGGCGCGCGACGGCACGAAGATCCCGGTGTCGCTGGTCTACCGCAAGGGCTTCGAGAAGAACGGCGAGGCGGCGATGCTGCAGTACGCCTACGGCAGCTACGGCATGTCGATGGACCCGGGCTTCAACCTGCCGGTGGTGAGCCTGCTCGACCGCGGCATGGTGTATGCGATCGCGCACATCCGCGGCGGCCAGGAGATGGGCCGCAAGTGGTACGACGACGGCAAGCTGTTCAACAAGGTCAATACCTTCACAGACTTCATCGACGTCACCCGCGACCTGGTCGCCCGCGGCTACGCGGCGAAGGATCGCGTGGCCGGTTATGGCGGCAGTGCCGGCGGCCTGCTGATGGGCGCGATCGCCAACATGGCGCCGCAGGATTACCGGGTGATCCTGTCGCAGGTGCCGTTCGTGGACGTGGTCACGACGATGCTCGACCCGACCATCCCGCTGACCACCAACGAATACGACGAGTGGGGCAATCCCGAGCGGAAGGAGTACTACGACTACATGCTGTCGTACTCGCCCTACGACAACCTGACCGCGCAGGCCTACCCGGCGATGTTCATCGGCACCGGCCTGTGGGACTCGCAGGTGCAGTACTGGGAGCCGGCGAAGTACGTGGCGCGCCTGCGCGACCTCGACACCGGCAACGGCCCGATAGTGTTCCGCACCAACATGGACGCCGGACACGGCGGCAAGTCCGGGCGCTTCCGCCGCTATCGCGAGCTGTCGGAAATGTACGCCTTTCTGCTGGCCCAGCTGCAGGTCGAGGGCTGACGGCGCGCTGCGCGCGGCCCGCCCACGACATGGCCGTGCACGGGCACGGCCTATGATGCCGGCATGCAAGCACGCAGCCGATTCCGCTGGGCCTGGTGGCTGCTGGCCTATGCCAGCCTCGGGCTCGGGGTGGTCGGGATCTTCGTGCCGGGGCTGCCGACCACGGTGTTCATCCTGATCGCGGCCTGGGCGGCGGCGCGCGGCTCCGAGCGCCTGCGCCGCCGGCTGCTGGCGCATCCGCGGTTCGGCCCGGCGATCGTGGATTGGGAACTGCATGGCGCGGTGGCCCGGCGCGGCAAGTGGATGGCCAGCGCGATGATGGCCGTCTGCGCGCTGGTGCTGCTGGTGGTGATGCCGCTGTTCGCCGCGCATCGCTGGTGGATGACCGCGCTGCCGGTCGCCTGCATGGCCTGCGTCGCGGCCTGGCTGTGGGCGCGACCGGAACCGCCGGCGCCACCGCCGCGGGCCTGAGGATCTCCGCTGCGACCGGCACGCACGGGTGCCACCGCGCGTTCCTCGCGGTGCCGGCTGCCGCTACACTGCGGCCATGAATCGAAGCCTCCTGCCGCCGTTCGCGGCCTGCCTTGTCGCGCTGTGCCTGGCGCTGTCCGCCTGCGGCAACAAGGGCGACCTGTTCCTGCCACCGCCGGAAGCGGCCGTGGTCGACGACACCGGCAGCGCGCCCACTGACCGCGCGCCCATCGACGACGCCGGCGATGTGCTGCCGGTCGATGGTGATGACGCAGTGCCGCCGGTCGAGGGCGATGGCGCCACGCCGCCGGTGGATGGCAGCGGTACGGTGCCGGTACCCACCGGCGTGGGCGAAGGCGCTACCGCACCGCCGACCGGGGACGGCGACGGCGCCGCGTGATGCGCCGCCTGCTGCAATGAACGCCCTGCGTTTCAGCAAGATGCACGGGGCCGGCAATGACTTCGTGGTGCTGGACCTGCGCGACGGCAGCGCACCGCCAGGCGCGACGCGGTGCCGCGCGCTGGCCGATCGCCACACCGGTGTCGGTTGCGACCAGATCCTGACCATCGAGCCGCCGCGTACGGCGGACGCGGTCGCCGCCTATGGAATCTGGAACAGCGATGGCTCGCCGTCGCGACAGTGCGGCAATGGCGCGCGTTGCGTTGCCGCCTGGCTGCGTCGCGATGGTGCAGCCCCGTCGCCGCGTTTCCTGCTCGACAGCCCGGCCGGAACGCACGCGGTCGACGACCTTGGCGGCGGGCGGTTCCGCGTCGCGCTCGGCGTGCCGGTCTTCCACCCGGCCGGAGTGCCGCTGGCGGGCTTCGACACGGCGCAGGACCGCTACGTGCTCGACGTCGACGGGGCAGCCGTGGAATTCGGCGCGGTGTCGATGGGCAACCCGCATGCTGTGCTCGAGGTGGACGATGTCGACATCGCCCCGGTGCGCACGCTGGGCCCACGGCTGCAGCGCCAGCGTGCGTTCCCGGACTCGGCCAATATCGGCTTCGCGCAGGTGATCGATGCCGGCCGCGTGCGCCTGCGCGTGTACGAGCGCGGCGCCGGTGAGACGCGTGCCTGCGGCAGCGGGGCCAGCGCGGCGGCCGCGGTGCTGATGCGTCGCGGCCGCGTGGATCGCGCCGTCGACGTCGCGCTTCCCGGCGGCACGCTGCGGATCGAATGGCCGCGCGACGATGCCGAACTGACCATGGCCGGACCGGCCGCATTCGTATTCGAAGGGGAGTGGATCGGATGAGCGATACCGTCGAGAAGATCAGCGGGCACGAGGTGGCAGCCTGGCTGCGCCGCCATCCGAAGTTCCTGCAGCAGTTCCCCGACCTTGCGATGACGCTGGTGGTCCCCCGCGAGGATGGCCCGGCGGCGTCGCTGGCGGGGTACCAGTTGGAGGTGCTGCGCGACAAGAACCGTGAGCTCTCGCGGCGCCTGCACGACCTGTTCGCGATCTCGCAGGAGAACGAGCGCCTTGCGGTCCGCACCCACCAGCTGACCCTGGCGCTGATGCGGCAGGCCACGCCGGCCGACACCGTGCGTGCGCTGGCGGCGTCGCTTGCGGAGGACTTCAACGGCGATCTCGTGCGGGTGGTGCTGTTCGCACCGGTGGCGGGCCTCGAGGGCAGCGACTGGGTGCAGGTGGTGCCGCGCGACGACGCCCTGCTGCGCCCGTTCGCCGATGCGCTGCGCGAAGGCGAGCCGCTGTGCGGGCGCCTGCATCCCGACAAGCAGGCGCTGCTGTACGGGCCGCGCGTGGAGGACGTGCAGTCCACCGCGCTGCTGCCGCTGGAGGGTCTCGGCCTGATTGCTGTCGGCAGCCGCGAGGCGAACCGCTTCTATCCCGGCATGGGCACGCTGTTCCTGCGCATGATGGGCGAAGCCTTTGCCGCCGCGATGCAGCGCTTCGCGGGCTGAGGCAACGCCGATGCACGGCAGCGCCACCACGCCCGCTCCACTGCCGGCCGACGTGACCGCGTTTCTCGAACACCTGCGCGTCGAGAAGCGCGTCTCCGCACACACCCTCGACGCCTACCGCCGCGACCTGCAGGCGCTGGCCAGCTGGGCACGGGCGCAGGCCACCGCGCCCGCAGTGGTCGACAACCGGGGGCTGCGCGCGTTCGTGGCCGCGGAACATCGCCGCGGCCTGTCGCCGAAGAGCCTGCAGCGGCGGCTGTCGGCCTGCCGCAGCTACTACCGCTGGCTGTTGCGGCATGGCCGCATCGACGCCGACCCCTGCACCGGCGTGCGCGCGCCGAAGGCGGCGCGACGGCTTCCGGAGGTGCTCGACCCGGATGAAGCCAAGGCGCTGGTGGAGGTGGATGCAGCAGCGCCGCTGGGCCGGCGCGACCGCGCGATGCTGGAGCTGTTCTATTCGTCGGGGCTGCGCGTGTCGGAACTGTGCGCACTGCGCTGGCGCGATCTCGACCTGGTGGACGGGCTGGTGAGCGTGCTCGGCAAGGGCAGTCGCCAGCGGCTGGTGCCGGTGGGTTCCTACGCGGTGCGGGCGCTGGTCGACTGGGCCGCCGAGGGCGGGGCGGCCCCGGATGCGCCGGTGTTCCCCGGCCGCGGCGGTGGCGGCATCACCCCGCGCGCGGTGCAGTTGCGCATGCGCCAGCTGGCCCGGCGCCAGGGGCTGTTCAAGCGCGTGCACCCGCACCTGCTGCGGCACTCCTTCGCCAGCCACGTGCTGGAATCGTCCGGCGACCTGCGCGGCGTGCAGGAACTGCTGGGCCACGCCGACATCGCCACCACCCAGATCTACACCCACCTGGACTTCGGCCATCTCTCGAAGGTGTACGACGCCGCGCATCCACGTGCGAAGCGGCGCCGTAACGCGGACGACAGCGACTGAGCGACGGACTTGCGTCCGCGCCCCCGGGCCCCCACTCAGTGGGTTCGACCCCGGAGCGCCGCATGGATCCCAGCCAGAACCCCCACGTTTTCCACGCCACCACCATCGTGTCGATCCGCAAGGGCGATCGCGTGGTCGTTGCCGGCGATGGCCAGGTCACGCTTGGCCACACGGTGATGAAGGGCAATGCGCGCAAGGTGCGCAGGCTTGGCGACGGCAAGGTGCTCGCCGGCTTCGCCGGTGCCGCCGCCGATGCGTTCACCCTGTTCGAGCTGTTCGAGGTGAAGCTGCAGCAGCATGGCGGCCAGCTGGTGCGCGCGGCGGTGGAGCTGGTCAAGGACTGGCGCACCGATCGCCGCTACGGAAAGCTCGAAGCGCTGCTGGCCGTGGCCGATCGCGAGACCTCGCTGATCATCAGCGGCAACGGCGACATCATCGAGCCCGACGACGGCATCATCGCCATCGGTTCCGGTGGCTCCTACGCCCTGTCGGCCGCGCGCGCGCTGCTGGCGCATACCGACCTGGATGCACGCACGGTCGCCACCGAGGCGCTCAACATCGCCGGCGACATCTGCATCTACACCAACCGCAACATCGTCGTCGAAGAACTCTGATGCCCCACAACGCCACCACCTCGTCCACCATGACCCCGCGCGAGATCGTGCAGGAACTCGACCGCCACATCGTCGGCCAGAACGCCGCCAAGCGCGCGGTGGCCATCGCGCTGCGCAACCGCTGGCGCCGTGCGCAGCTGTCAGATGAACTGCGCAACGAGGTCATGCCCAAGAACATCCTGATGATCGGGCCGACCGGCGTCGGCAAGACCGAGATCGCGCGGCGCCTGGCCACGCTTGCCAATGCGCCGTTCGTGAAGGTGGAAGCCACCCGCTTCACCGAGGTCGGCTACGTCGGCAAGGACGTCGAGCAGATCATCCGCGATCTGGCCGATACCGCGGTCAAGCTGTATCGCGAACAGGCCAAGCAGCGCGTGCGCACGCAGGCCGAGGAGCGCGCCGAGGACCGCATCCTCGATGCATTGCTGCCGCGCCGCGAGCAACCCGCACCCGCGTTCGGCTTCGGCACCCAGCCGAGCACCACCGTCGACATCGGCGCCGAACCCTCGGCGAAGGAATCCGAGACCCGGCAGAAGCTGCGCCGCCAGCTGCGCGCCGGTGACCTCGACGAGCGCGAGATCGAACTCGACCTCGCCGCGTCGGGCGCCGGCATGGACATCATGACCCCGCCGGGCATGGAGGAAATGGGCCAGCAGCTGCGGCAGATGTTCGCCAACCTCGGCGGCGGCAGGACCCACAAGCGCAAGCTGACGATCAGGGCGGCGCGCCCGCTGCTGGTGGAGGAAGAGGCCGGCAAGCTGGTCAACGAGGACGACGTGCGCGAGGCCGCGATCGAGGCCTGCGAGCAGCACGGCATCGTCTTCATCGACGAGATCGACAAGGTCGCGCGGCGCAGCGAGGGCGGCGTGACCGGCGGCGACGTCAGCCGCGAAGGCGTGCAGCGCGACCTGCTGCCGCTGGTGGAAGGCTCGACGGTGAGCACCAAGTACGGCTCGGTGAAGACCGACCACATCCTGTTCATCGCCTCGGGCGCGTTCCACATGGCCAAGCCCAGCGACCTGGTGCCGGAGCTGCAGGGCCGCTTCCCGATCCGGGTCGAGCTCAGCGCGCTGACCAAGGACGACTTCGTGCGCATCCTGACCGAACCGAAGGCGGCGCTCACCACGCAGTACGTCGAACTGCTGCGCACCGAGGGCGTGGAGCTGACGTTCGCCGATGACGCCGTCGACCGCCTTGCCGAGATCGCCGCGCAGGTCAACGAAACCCAGGAGAACATCGGCGCGCGCCGCCTGCACACCGTGCTCGAGCGCCTGCTCGACACCCTGAGTTTCGAGGCACCCGACAAGGGAGGTACGGTCATCATCGACCGCGCCTATGTCGATGCGCACCTGGGCGAGCTGGTGAAGGACCAGGACCTGAGCCGCTACATCCTCTGACCGCCCGTCCTGGGGCGCCGCAGGGGAAATATGGGTATTATGGCCCTATCCCGGAGGTGCCCCATGTCCCTGCCCCTGAAACTCGACAGCCTCGACGACCTTCCGCGCGCGCCCGCGTCCGACGTCAAGAAGCTCGGCTGGCGCGGGGTGATGCGCACCGTCGCCCGCGAAGGCCGACTGGCGGTGACCAACCACAACACCCCCGAGGCGGTGATCCTGTCGGCGGAGGAGTACGACGCCATGCTGCGCGCCCTGCAGGCTGCCGGCGCACCGCAACGTGGCGCGCTGGAGGAGCTGCGTGCCCGCTTCGATGAACGCCTGGCGGTGTTGCAGGCTGGCGACGCCGGCACGCGCCTGCGGGCGGTGATGGACGGTCCCGCCACGCTCGGCGGGAAGGTGCGCGCGGGCCGCCCGCGTTGAACCCGGCGCGGAGCGAACCTGCCGTCCTCGACGATGCCGGCGGCTGACGATGCCGCGCCCCGTCCTCTACGTGCTGGCCGGCGTCAACGGCGCCGGCAAGAGTTCGATCGGCGGCCATCTGCTGCAGCGCGCCGGCCTGGACTGGTTCAACCCCGACGACTTCGCCGCCGGACTCGCACGGCGCAGCGGCTGCACGATCGCCGACGCCAATGCCGCCTCCTGGCAGGAGGGCATGCGCCGCCTCGATGCCGCGCTCGCCGCCGGCCATCACCACGCGTTCGAAACCACGCTGGGCGGCACCACCGTCGCCCTGCGCATCGCCGACGCCGCGCGCAGCCACGACGTGCTGGTGTGGTATTGCGGCCTCGCCTCGCCCGGGCAGCACATCGCTCGCGTGCAGGCACGCGTCGCCGCCGGCGGCCACGACATCCCCGAGGCCCTGATCCGCGCACGCTGGATGCGCGCCCGCGAAAACCTCATCGCGCTGATGCCGCGGCTGGCGCGATTGCAGGTCTACGACAACAGCATCGACGTCGCGCCGGGTGCCGTCGTCCCGGACCCGCGCCTGTTGCTGGAGATGGAGGCCGGACGCGTGGTCTGGCCGCAGGCGGATGACCTGCAGGCGCTCACGGCCACGCCGGAGTGGGCGCGGCCGCTGGTGGAGGCGGCGTTGCAGTCCAGCAGTTGAGGCCGCGTCGGGCCGTGCGGCTATGCTCCACACATGGCGCGACCCCTGGAGCGAAACGCCCTCGTCCGTCCCGATGGGGCGCCTTCTCCCCCAGGCGGGAGCAGGGACACGTACGCCCCACCCCCCCGGACCGGCACGGCACGCGACCTGTACGCCGATGCACTGCGTGCCAGCGCACTGCTTGTGGTGGTGTTCGGGCACTGGATGGCGACGCTGCCGCGCGTGGAAGGCGGGCAGCTGGTCGGCATCGATCACCTGTTGCGCAACTGGGAGCCGGCCGGCGCGCTGACGTGGCTGGTGCAGGTGGTGCCCCTGTTCGTGTTCGTCTCCGCGGCGGTCAGTACCGGCGGCGTGCTGCGCAGGCTGGGGGAGGGCGAATCGCAGCGGCGCTGGTGGGCAGGGCGCGCGCTGGGGCTGGCGCGGCCGACGCTGACCTATCTGCTGGTGCTGGCCGCCGTCGCATTGCTGGCGTGGTTGCTCGATGGCCATCTGCTGCAGGCGTTCAACACCTCGCTGACCATCCACCTGTGGTTCCTGGCGATGCTGCTGGCGGTGCAGGCGCTGCTGCCGCTGTGCGTGCGCGCCGACCGCCGCTTCGGTCTGAAAGCCGTCGGGGCGCTGCTCGTGGTTGCGGTGCTCGCCGATCTGCTGCGCGCCGGCGTGCGGCATCCCGCGGACCTGCTGCAGCTGGGCGCACGCGTCGAGGCCAGGGCAGGTGGCATCGGCTGGATCAACCTGCTGGCGGTGTGGCTGCTGCCGCAGCAGCTGGGCATCGCATGGCGCAGTGGACGCCTTGGCGGCGCACGTCACGGCGCGTGGCTGCTTGCGCTGGCGGTCGCGTGGCTGGCGGCGGCGATGGCCGCGGGCTATCCGGTGGCGATGGTGGGCGTGCAGCTGGCCGGCAACAACATGCTGCCGCCGACGCTGGCGCTGGTCGGCGTGGTGTGGCTGCAGGTGGGCGCGGTGCTGCTGGCCGAATCACCTGCACGCCGGTTCCTGCAGCGGCATCCGTTGCAGCGTGCGGTCGCGATACTGGGCGCGCTGGGGATGCCGCTGTATCTCTGGCACAAGCTGGCGGAACTGCCGGCGGCATGGATCGGCGAACGCACCGGGCTACCGATCGATGCGGGTGACCCGGGCATGCCGGGCTTCTGGTTGGGGCGCCTGTGCTGGCTGCTGCTGTGCGCGGCGTGCCTGGCGCCCGTGATGGCGGTGGTGGTGCGTTATGAGATGGGCCGGCGACGGGACGTGGCCGCGACCGGCGCGACGACGGCCATCGTTACCGGTGGCATCGCATTGTTCGCCGGCCTCGGCGCCGCACTGCTGCTGGGCGCGTGGCCCGGGGCGCTGGTGGCGCTGGCCTGCGTGGCGCTGTCCTCGTGGGTGCTGCGTGCGCGGGTGGCGTGAGCCGCGGCAGGCAGCTCGCCCGCGGCGTTGCCGGCAACGTCCATGGGTCGCGCCTTCGCGGGGACGATGGGCGAAGCAGACGGACTAGCGCAGCACCAGCAACGGGACCGGGCTGCGGCGCAGCACCTGGCCGGTGGTGCTGCCGAGGAACCACTCGCGCAGCCGCGAATGGCCGTAAGCGCCCATCACCAGCAGGTCGGCGTCGAGCCTGGCCACGTGGGCGACGATCGCATCGTCGGCGGGCAGGCCGGCACGATGCAGCTGCGGCGCGAAACCGGCGCTGGCCAGGGTGCCTGCCATCTCCTCGCAGCCGCGTTGCTGTGCGGCGTCGCCGCCGGCGAGCAGCAGGTGGCATTCGAGGCCACGCAGCAGTGGACTCGCGGCCACCCGCTCCACCGCACGGCGCGAGGTCTCGCTGCCGTCGAACGCGATCAGCACGCGTGCGATCGGCCGCTCCGCCGGCACTGCCTGGGCAAGCAGCACCGGGCGCTGCACCGCACGCAACACCGGCTCCACCTGCCCACCGATGTCCTGGCCGGAGCCGCCACCACGGGTGCCGCGCAGCCCGATCACGAACAGCCGGGTGTCGGCTTCGGCCTCGACGAGCGCATCGCGCAGGCGGCCATGGCGTTGCCGGGTGATGACCTCGACAGCGCTGGTATCGGCGCTCGACGCCGCGGCTTCGAGCAGTTGCCGTCCCCGCGCCTGCGCAAGCTGCGCGCGTCGCGCATCGAGTTCGGCCAGTTCCTGCAGCAGTGCGTCCTGGGCGCCGAGCCCGATGCTGCCGCTGGCATCCAGCGGCGCGGGCCCGCCATCGTCGGGCAGGTGCAGCAATTCCAGCGGCGTGCCGAGCCGGCGCGCCGCCCACGCGGCAAGCGAGACCACCGCGCCGGTGGAGGGAGAGCCGTCGACCGCGGCAAGCACGTGGCCGTCGGTGGGAATGGGCGATGTCGACATCGTGCAGCTCCTCCGGCGCTCAGTCCTCGCCGATGTCCTCGTTCCACAGCGCCGGGTTGGCGGCGATCCAGTCGCCCATCATCGTGATGCAGCGTTCGTCGGCGAGGTCGATCACGTTGACCCCGGCCTCGCGCAGCCAGTCGATGCCGCCGGCGAAATTCACCGACTCGCCCACCACCACGGTGCCGATGTTGAACTGGCGCACCAGCCCGCTGCAGTACCAGCACGGCGCCAGCGTGGTGACCATGATCGCGTCGCGGTAGCTTTTCTGGCGGCCGGCCTTGCGGAAGGCGTCGGTCTCGCCGTGGATGGACGGGTCGCCCTCCTGTACGCGGCGGTTGTGGCCGCAGCCCAGCAGGCGGCCGTCGCCGGCATACAGCGCCGCGCCGATCGGGATGCCGCCCTCGGCCAGGCCCTGGCGGGCTTCGGCGATGGCGGTGTCGAGCAGGGCGCGGTAGTCGGGCGTGGTCATGGCGGGGCAGGGTGCGAGGGGCGGGCAGTGTCGCATGACGGCGATGGCGCGCCGGCGGTGCGATAATCGCGGCATGAATGAATCCGACAAGCCCGGCACCACCGATTTCGGTTTCCGCGACGTGCCCACCGGCGAGAAGCAGAAGCTGGTCGGCCAGGTGTTCTCCTCGGTCGCGCGCAACTACGACCTGATGAACGACCTGATGAGCCTCGGCATCCACCGGGTCTGGAAGCGCTATTTCACCGCCACCGCGCAGGTCAGGCGTGGCGACCGCGTGCTCGATCTCGCCGGCGGCACCGGCGACATCGCCGCGCTGCTGAAGGACCGCGTCGGCGACACCGGCAGCATCGTGCTGGGCGACATCAACGGCGAGATGCTGCGCGTGGGCCGCGATCGCATGACCGACCGTGGCCGCGTGCGCGGCTTCGAATACGTGCAGTGCAATGCCGAGACGCTGCCGTTCCCGGATGCCAGCTTCGACCTGGTGACCATCGCCTTCGGCCTGCGCAACGTGACCGACAAGAACGCCGCGCTGCGCGAGATGCACCGCGTGCTCAAGGTCGGTGGCCAGGCGCGGGTGCTGGAGTTCTCCGAGGTCAAGCCGGAATGGTTTCGCCCGATCTACGACTTCCACTCGTTCCAGGTGCTGCCGCGGCTGGGCAGGCTGTTCGCCAACGATGCCGACAGCTACCGCTATCTCGCCGAATCGATCCGCAAGCACCCGCCGCAGGACGAGCTGAAGGCGATGATGGACGGCGCCGGGTTCGCGCGCACCCGCTACCGCAACCTGTCGGCGGGCATCGTCGCGGTGCACGACGGCTACAGGGCCTGAGCCGGCGATTGGCGCCCGGCGGGTAGAATCGTGCGGTCCCCCTGCACGGAAATCCCCGATGCGCCCATTCCGTTCCATCGCCTGCGCGCTGTCGCTGGCGGCGCTCGCGCTCGTCGGCTGCAGCCGCGAACCCACCCCTGACGCGGCGACGCCGGTCCCCGCGGAGGAGGCCCCGATGGCCGCTGCCGACCGTGACGAGCATTCCTACGCCGAACCCGCCCGCGTGGTCATCGATGACCTCGCGCTGGATCTCGACCTCGACTTCGACACCCGCACGCTCGCCGGCACCGCGACCTACACCCTGGAGTGGAAGGACGACACCGCCGGCGAGCTCGCGCTCGATACCCGCGAGCTCACCATCGAGCGCGTGGAAGCCGAGGCCAACGGCCAATGGCAGCCGCTGGAATTCGCCCTCGATGCCGCGCACGCAAGCCTCGGCAGCCGGCTGGTGGTGCAGGCGCCGGAGCGCAACGCGAAGATCCGCGTGACCTACCGCACCGCGCCGGGTGCATCCGGCCTGCAGTGGCTGACCCCGGAAATGACCGAGGGCAAGCAGCTGCCCTTCATGTTCAGCCAGTCGCAGCAGATCCATGCGCGCAGCTGGGTGCCGCTGCAGGACACGCCGGCGGTGCGCTACACCTACTCGGCGACGATCCGCACGCGCCCGGACGTGATGGTGCTGATGAGCGCCGACAACGACCCGGCCGCCGAGCGCGATGGCGAATACAGCTTCCGCATGCCGCAGCGCATCCCGTCCTACCTGATGGCGATCGCCGCCGGCGACCTGGTGTTCGAGCCGATCTCGGCGCGCGCCGGCGTGTGGGCGGAGCCGGCGATGGTCGAGCGCGCGGTGGCGGAATTCGCCGACACCGAGAAGATGATCGCCACCACCGAAGCGCTGTACGGCCCGTACCGCTGGGAGCGCTACGACCTGCTGGTGCTGCCGCCGTCGTTCCCGTTCGGCGGCATGGAGAACCCGCGGCTGTCGTTCATCACCCCGACGGTGATCGTCGGCGACCGCTCGCTGGTGTCGCTGATCGCGCATGAACTCGCCCACAGCTGGTCCGGCAACCTGGTGACCTTCGCCAGCGCCAAGCACGGCTGGCTCAACGAGGGCATGACCAGCTACGTCGAGAACCGCATCGTCGAGTCGCTGTACGGCAAGGAATTCAGCGACATGGAATACGTCATCGCCCGTGACGCGCTGAAGGCCAACATCGGCGACATGCCCGAGGCGACGCAGGCGCTGGCGGTGAAGCCGGGCACCGAGCTCGATGCCGACGATGCGCTGAGCGCGGTGTCCTACGACAAGGGTGCGTGGTTCCTGCAGTTCCTCGAGCAGCGCTTTGGCCGCGAGGTGTTCGACGCGTTCCTGCGTGGCTACTTCGACCATTTCGCGTTCCGGTCGATCACCACGGAGCAGTTCCTCGATTACGCCCGCGAGCACCTGTTCAACGCGCACCCGGACGCGGTGACCGAGGCCGAGATCCAGGAGTGGCTGTACGCGCCGGGCATTCCGGCCTCGGCGCCCGACGTGCTGTCGCCGAAGCTCGGCCTGGTGGATTCCGCGCGCCTGGCGTGGCTGGGCAGCGCGCAGCTTCCGCCGCAGCAGCTGACCGGGGAATGGACCACGCAGGAGTGGATCCATTTCCTCGAAGGCATGCCGGCCACGCTCAGCCAGGAGCAGATGGCGCAGCTCGACACCGCCTACCGCTTCACCGGCACGCCGAATGGCGAACTGGCCATGCGCTGGTACCCGCTGGCGGTGCGCAGCGGCTACATGCTGGCGTTCGAGCCGATGACGCAGTTCCTGCAGACGGTGGGCCGCCGCAAGCTGATCCTGCCGATCTACACCGCGCTGGTGCAGACGCCCGAGGGCCTGGCGCTGGCGAAGCAGGTGTTCGAGCAGGCGCGTCCGGGTAGCCATCCGATCACCGCCACGTCGGTGCAGCGGATCATCGACGAGGCAAAGCCGAAGGCACCGGTCGACCCGGCGCAGGCCACGACCGGGCTGGGCAAGTAACGCCATACCGGCGAATCGACCCCTCTTCCGCCCGCGGGGAGAGGGGCCGGGGCGAGGGCAACCATTGCGGTGGCCGCCTTTGGCAGCCGCTAAGCTTGCGTCGTCCCCGCTGCCGGATCCCTGCAATGTCCCGTCTCCGCCTGCTCGTTCCCGTGCTCCTTGGCGTATTCGCGCTGTCGGCCTGCGGTGATCCGGAGGCCGCCGCCGCGGCCCAGGCCGAGGCGCGCGCCGCCGCCGCGGAACAGCAGGCCCGGGAAGCCGAGCAGGGCTTCGAGAAGGCCGTCGCCGAAGAGAACTGGGCACTGGCCAGGGCGCAGGGCGACGTGCTGTTCATGCGCTGGCCCGACACGCAGGCCGCGGCGCGCGTGCGCGAGCGTTTCGATGACGTCGCCGCGCGTGCCGACGCCGCACGCGAAGCCACCCGCACCGCGGCGCTGTGGAGCTACCAGTCCATCGCGGTGACGGGCGGCCAGCAGCATTCCGCGGCGATCGATGCACGCGAGATGGTGGATACCGATGGCACCGGTACGCGCCGGGTGCAGCTGATCTTCCGCGACCATCCGGAATGGGGCCGCAGCAGCTACCTGGTGCTGCAGGCCGGCGACTTCGACTGCTATCGCGGCTGCCGGGTCAACGTCGCCGTTGACGGCGGTGAGCCCCGGCGGATGGCGGCGAGCCGTCCGGACACCGACGAGGCGATCGCGATGTTCATCGAGGACGAGGCCGCGCTGTGGCGGCTGCTCGACGGCGCGAATACGCTGTCGATCGAATTCCCGGTCAAGGCCGGCGGCACCCGCAGCGCGGAGTTCGAGGTCGGCGGCCTGGATCGCGCACGCATGCCTGGCTGGGACTGAGGCGGGGCCGGCCGCGTCACTGCGCGGCCAGCCCGGCAACCGGCCTCAGGCCAGCGAGTAACCGAACTGCTGGCGGAACTGCCCGGCGAATTCGTCGTAGTCGAAACGCTGGTTCTGGGTGCCGGGGTGCTCCACCTTCAGCGCACCCATCAGGTTGCCGATGCGGCCGATGGTTTCCCAGTCGTAGCCCTTCTGGATGCCGAACAGCAGGCCGGCGCGGAACGCGTCGCCGCAGCCGGTGGGGTCGGTCACCCGGCGCTCGTGCGCCGGCGGCACGTGGTAGCTCTTGCCGTCGGTGTGGATCTCCGAACCCTTCGGTCCGCGGGTGGTGATGTAGGCCTTGACCCGCTTGACGATGTCGCCCTCGCTCCAGCCGGTGCGTTCCTGCAGCAGGTTGGACTCGTAGTCGTTGACGGTCACGTAGTCCGCCAGCTCGATGAAGCTGCGCAGTTCCTCGCCGTTGAACAGCGGCATCGCCTGGCCGGGGTCGAAGATGAAGGGCACGCCCATCTCGGCGAACTCGGCGGCGTTCTGCAGCATGCCGTCGCGCCCGTCGGGGCTGACGATGCCGAAGCTCACGCCTTCCACGTCCTTCACGTGGTTCTCGTAGCTGCGCATCATCGCGCCGGGGTGGAAGGCGGTGATCTGGTTGTTGTCGTGGTCGGTGGTGATGAACGCCTGCGGGGTGAACAGGTCGTCGAGCACCTTGACCTGGTCCAGGCGGATGCCGTTCTCCTCGAACCACTCGCGGTACGGCCCGAAGTCCTGGCCGACGGTGGCCATCGGCACGGGGTCGCCACCCAGCAGCTTGAGGTTGTAGGCGATGTTGCCGGCGCAGCCGCCGAACTCGCGGCGCATCCGCGGCACCAGGAACGAGACGTTCAGGATGTGGACCTTGTCCGGCAGGATGTGGTTCTTGAACTGGTCCGGGAACACCATGATGGTGTCGTAGGCCAGGGATCCGCAGATCAGGACGGACATCGGCAAGCGCTCAGGGCAACGTAAAGCCGCGTAGGGTACACCGCAGTTGCGCCGCTGGCCCCTTCGTGCCTCCGGGCCCGATCCCGGGCAGGAGCGCTAAACCATGGCCACCGCACGCTTTTCCGGCCTTCGCCGGCCACTGCCGGCGGCCCTTTTTTGCTAGGCTTGACGCCCCCTTGACGCGCGACCTCCCCCGCCGCGCCACCCTCACCGGACCCTTCTCCCAGATGTTCAAAAAGTTCCGCGGTCTGTTCTCCAACGACCTGTCCATCGACCTGGGCACCGCAAACACCCTCATCTTCGTGCGTGGCCAGGGCATCGTGCTCAACGAGCCGTCCGTGGTCGCAGTGCGCCAGGACCGTGCCGGCGGGCAGAAAGTGGTGGCCGCCGTGGGCAGCGAGGCCAAGCAGATGCTGGGCCGCACGCCGGGCAACATCACCACCCACCGGCCGATGAAGGACGGCGTGATCGCCGACTTCACCTACACCGAGGAAATGCTCAAGCACTTCATCCGGAAGGTGCACAAGTCGCGCCTGCTGCGGCCGAGCCCGCGCGTGCTGATCTGCGTGCCGGCCGGCTCCACCCAGGTCGAGAAGCGCGCGATCAAGGACTCCGCCCTTGAGGCCGGCGCACGCGACGTGTCGCTGATCGAGGAGCCGATGGCGGCGGCGATCGGCGCCGGCATGCCGGTCACCGAGGCGCGTGGCTCGATGGTGGTGGACGTGGGCGGCGGCACCACCGAGGTGGCGGTGATCGCGCTCAACGGCATCGTGTACTCGCAGTCCGCCCGCATCGGTGGCGACCGGTTCGACGAATCGATCATCAACTACGTGCGCCGCAACCACGGCATGCTGATCGGCGAGGCGACCGCGGAGCGGGTCAAGATCGAACTCGGCTGCGCCTACCCGCAGGAGAAGGTGGAGGAGACCGAGATCTCCGGCCGCCACCTTGCCGAGGGCGTGCCGAAGATGGTCAAGATCAATTCCAACGAGGTGCTGGAGGCACTGCGCGAGCCGCTGATGGGCATCGTCGCCGCGGTGCGCCAGGCGCTCGAGCAGACGCCGCCGGAGCTGAGTGCCGACGTCGCCGAACGCGGCATCGTGCTGACCGGCGGCGGCGCGTTGCTGCGCGACCTCGACCGCCTGATCAGCGAGGAGACCGGCCTGCACGTGCAGGTGGCCGACGATCCGCTGACCTGCGTGGCGCGTGGCGGTGGCCGCGCGCTGGAACTGCTCGACCTGCACGGCAACGAGTTCTTTACTGCGGATTGAGCGGGCGCTCGGGGCGCTGTTGGCCGCGCCCGCCTCCGGTGCGCCCGTAGGCCTCGCGGCGCGGCGCTTTGGAGCCCCTCTCCTGTTTACGGGAGAGGGGGTGGGGTGAGGGCAGACATGGTCTTTCCCCTCACCCCGTCCCTCTCCCTCAGGCGGGAGAGGGGGAGTCGGTGCCGTGCGGGAGCCGCTCCGGTAACTTCGCGAACGGCATTGCGAAACCCTTCCTTGGAAATGGTCAGGTAATTCTGGGGTGTCCTACAGTCCTGCTGCGCCCCGCTCCGGCGATGTTGCCGGCACGCTCCGCCTTCTCGCCTTCCTCGCCATTTCGGTCGGGCTGCTGGTGGCCGACCACCACGGCGAGTGGCTGTCGCGCGCCCGCGCACAGGCCAGCGTGGCGATGCAGCCGCTGTGGTGGCTGGCGGGGCTGCCTTCGCGGCTGGGCCGCAGCGTGCGCGAGGACGCGGTCACCCGCAGCCTGCTGGCCGAGGACAACCATCGCCTGCGCAACGAGTTGCTGGTGGTCAACGCGCGGCTGGCGCGCATGCAGGCCGCCGCGGCCGAGAACCAGCGCCTGCGGTCGATGCTCGACGCCACCGACGATGGCCGCATGGACGTGCAGCTGGCGCCGATCCTCGATATCGACCTCGATCCCACCCGCCAGCGGCTGACCCTGCGCGCGGGCAGCCGCGAAGGCGTGCATGTCGGCCAGAGCGTCATCGATGCCGGTGGCGTGCTCGGCCAGATCATCGCCACCACGCCCACCACCTCGACCGTGCTGCTGCTGACCGACCCGGACCACGCGATCCCGGTGGAGGTGGTGCGCACCGGCGTGCGCCTGATCGTCTACGGCCAGGGGCGCGCCGACCTGCTGCGGCTGCCGAACGTGCCGCTGTCGAGCGATGTCGAGCCCGGCGACGTGCTGGTGACCTCGGGCCTGGGCGGGCGCTTCCCGCCCGGCTTCCCGGTGGGCCGCATCACCACGCTGGCACCCGACGACAGCCGCGCGTTCCTGGTCGGCGAGGTGATGCCGACCGCGCAGATCGACCGCGGCCGTGACGTGCTGTTGCTGCGCGAGGGGCGTGGACCCCTGCCGGCGGCGTCGCGGCGCGCGCCGGAGTGGACGGCCGTGGGGACCACGCGCATGCGCGGCCGCGAAGTCAGCCCGGCCACCGCGATTGCCGCGTTGGCACCGGCCGATGCCAGCACGCAGGCCACGCCATGAGGCGTGCGCGCAACAGCTGGGTGTTGCCGGTCAGCGTGCTGCTGGCGCTGCTGCTGGGCCTGCTGCCGCTGCCGGAGCTGCTGCAGCCGCTGCGGCCGTACTGGCTGGCACTGGTGGTGGCCTACTGGGTGATCGAGGGCGAAGGCCGCCAGGGGCTGGGGTTCGCCTTCGGCGTCGGCCTGCTGGCCGATCTGGCGTTCGGCAGCCTGCTCGGCGAGCAGGCGATGCGGCTGGTGATCCTTGCCTTCATCCTGCAGCGCTTCCGCACCCAGCTGCGGTTCTTCCCGGTGCCGCAGCAGGCGCTGGCGATCGGCGGCCTGCTGCTCAACGACCGCGTGGTCAATGCCGCGGTGCACCTGGCCATGGGCATTCCGCAGCTGCCGTGGAGCTACTGGCTGGCGCCGGTGATCGGCATGCTGCTGTGGCCGCCGCTGTTCGTGCTGCTGGATTCGCTGCGGCTGAGCCGCCGGAAGCCCGGCTGAGATGATGCACGCACGCCGCCAGCGCCGTGTGCGCAACCCCGGTGCGGAGTCCGAGCAGTTCCGGCGCCGTGCGCTGGTCGGCTTCGTGGCCGTGGTGCTGGCGATGGCGGGGCTGGCCGGCTGGTACTTCAAGCTGCAGGTGATCGACCACGGTGACTACGCGCGCCGTTCCGAGGCCAACCGCATCAAGCCACGGCCGGTGGTACCGGGGCGTGGGCTGATCTACGACCGCCAGGGCCGCATCCTCGCCGACAACGTGCCGGCCTACCGCCTCGAGGTCACGCCCGAGGAAGCGGGCGACCTCGATCGCCTGCTCGACGGACTGGCGGAGATCTTCGAACTCGATCCGGCCGAGGTCGAGCGCTTCCGCGCCGAACGCCGGGTCAACCGCGGCTTCCGTGCGCTGACGCTGAAGCTGCGCGTCAGCGACGACGAGGCCGCGCGGTTCGCGGTGGACCGCTGGCGCTTTCCCGGCGTGGAAGTGGTGCCCTATCTCAACCGGCGCTATCCGTATGGCGCGCTGTTCGCGCACGTGATCGGGTATGTCGGCCGCACCGACGAGGACGACGTCGGCCGCTACGGCGCCAACCAGGTGCTGTTCCCGCATACCGGGCGCACCGGGCTGGAGCGCTCCTACGAGGAGGCGCTGCGCGGCGTGGTCGGCTACGAGCAGGTCGAGACCAATGTCGAGGGCCGGGCATTGGCGACGCTGGGGCGCGTGCCCGCCACCGCCGGCGCCGACCTGCGGCTCTCCATCGACCTCGACCTGCAGCAGGCGATGGTGGATGCCTTCGGCGAGATGCACGGCTCCGCGGTGGCGGTGGATCCGGCCACCGGGCAGGTGCTGGGCATGGTCAGCCTGCCGAGCTTCGACCCGAACCTGTTCGTCAACGGCATCTCGCACACCGACTACCGCCGGCTGATGGACGACCCCGCGCGGCCGCTGTTCAACCGCAACGTGCTGGGCGGTGGCCCGCCGGGCTCGACGATCAAGCCGTTCGTGGCACTGGCCGGCGTCGACAGCGGGCTGCGCACGCCCACCGACGGCGTGTTCTCGACCGGCGAGTTCTTCATTCCCGGCCAGCGCCGCGGCTATCGCGATGCCTCGCGCGGCGCCGGCTGGACCGAACTGCGCGATTCGATCTCGCGGTCGGTGAACTACTACTACTACAAGCTCGCCTACGACATGGGCATCGAGCGGTTCGCCGACTACATGCACCGCTACGGCTTCGGCCAGTCGACCGGCATCGACCTGGTCGGCGAGAACACCGGCGTGGTGCCGTCGCTGGCGTACAAGGCCAGCCGCAGCCGCGAGCCCTGGTACGCCGGCGAGACGGTGATCGCCGGGATCGGACAGGGCTACTGGATCAGCACCGCACTGCAGCTGGCGCGCGGCACCGCGGCGATCGCCAATGGCGGCACGCTGTATCCGCTGCGACTGGTGGCCGAGCGCAAGACCGCCTGGGACCAGCCGTGGCGCCCGCTTCCGGTGGAAGGCGCGCCGCGCATCAGCGACAACGCCGGGCACCTGCGCGCGGTGCAGGAAGGCATGGAGGCAACGATCCACGGCCGCGGCACCGCCACCCGCATGGCGCAGGGGGCGCGCTATCGCATGGCCGGCAAGACCGGCACCGCGCAGCGCATCGGCCGCCGCGGCAGCGCCAACCTCGACCCGCGCGCGCTGCCCTACCACCTGCGCCACCAGGCACTGTTCGTCGGCTACGCGCCAGCGGACAACCCGACCATCGCGCTGGCGGTGGTGGTCGAGCACGGCGGCTACGGCGGTGCGACGGCAGCGCCGATCGCCCGGCGCATCTTCGATGCATGGATCCTCGGGCCGGAAGGGCCGGGCGCCGACGCGATCACTCCCTCGGTCACGGGTGCAGCCGCGGCATCGCCGGCCACCACCGAGGGCGTCTCCGCGCCGCCCGCAGCCGAGGTGCAGGCGCCACCGGCGGCGGGGGCCACGCCATGAGCGTCATCCTGCGCTGGCTGCTGGACCTGCTGCAGCGCTTTACCCGCACCCTCGACTGGCCGTTGCTGGGCGCGCTGATGGCACTGATGGGCATCGGCCTGGCGGTGCTCTACAGTGCCGGCGGCCACAGCCAGGCGATGCTCACCGCGCAGGCGTTGCGTTATGGCGTGGGCCTGGGTGCACTGTGGCTGTTGTCGCGGGTGCCGCTGGTGGCGCTGCGCGGGATCACCCCGCTGGGCTACGGCCTGTCGCTGCTGCCGCTGGTGGCGGTGCTGTTCATGGGCACCGGCCGCCATGGCCAGCACTGGATCAACCTCGGCGTGTTCTACCTGCAGCCCTCCGAGCTGATGAAGCTCAGTCTGCCGATGATGACCGCGTGGTACCTCAACCGCGCGCCGCTGCCGCCGCGCTTCACCGGAGTGCTGGTGGGGCTGGCGATCGTCGCCCTGCCGACCGGCCTGATCATGCTGCAGCCCGATCTCGGCACAGCGGTGCTGGTCGCGGCCAGCGGCGTGTTCGTGCTGTACCTCGCGGGGATGTCGTGGTGGTGGTTCGTGGCCGCGTTCGGCGCCCTGGCCGCCGCGGCGCCGGTGGCGTGGTTCTGGCTGCTGATGCCCTACCAGAAGAATCGCCTGCTGATGTTCCTGGATCCCGAGCAGGATCCGCTCGGCGCGGGCTGGAACATCATCCAGTCCAAGATCGCGATCGGCGCCGGGGGCCTGCGCGGCATGGGCTGGGGGCAGGGCAGCCAGTCGCACCTCAACTACGTGCCCGAGCACACCACCGACTTCATCTTCGCGGTGCTGGCCGAGGAGTTCGGCTGGCTCGGGGTGATGGTCACCCTGTCGCTGTACCTGTTCGTGGTCGCGCGCTGCCTTTGGATCGCGGCGCAGGCGCGCGACGGGTTCGGCCGGCTGGTTGCCGGTGCACTGGGGCTGTCGCTGTTCGTCTACGTGCTGGTCAACGGCGGGATGATCTCCGGCCTGCTGCCGGTGGTGGGCGTGCCGATGCCGCTGCTGTCGTACGGCGGCACCGCCGCGGTGTCGTTGCTCGCGGGGCTGGGCGTGGTGATGTCGGTGCGCGCGCATGGCGGCGCACGCCGCGCCTGAGACCGCCCAGGCAGGCTGAACATCGCGCCCGTCCCCGGTTCGACGTGCGCGACGTGCGTGCTAACCTCGCGCCGATGACCCGACGCGCCCCTGTTTTCCGCGGCTTTGCCGCGAGCCTGCTGCCACTCGCCCTGGTCGCCTGTGCGACGCAGGCCAACCCACCTCACGTCGATCAGACGCCCGCCGCGGCCTCGCTGCCGCCTGCGGTCGCGTCCGCGCCAACGACGCTGCCGCCGGTGCCGCAACCGCCGGAGCGCCCGGTGGCGCCGGAACCGGTGACCGATCCGGCGATCCCGCGCGCGCAACGCATCGCCAACTTCGTCGACTACACCGCCAGCACCTACGGTGTCGATCCGCAGCACATCCGCGACGTGCTCGCCCAGGCGCAGCTGCGCCAGCCGATCCTCGACGCGATGTCGCGGCCGGCCGAAGCGGTGCGCCCGTGGCGCGACTACCGGCCGATCTTCATCAACGACCAGCGCATCAACGGCGGCATCCGCTTCTACCGCGAGAACCGTGCCGCGCTGGACCGGGTGGCCGCGGAGACCGGGGTGCCGGCCGAGATGATCGTCGCGATCATCGGCGTGGAGACCAGCTACGGGCGCGTCACCGGCAACTACCGTGTGGTCGATGCGCTGTACACGCTGGCCTTCGACTTCCCGCGCCGTGCGCCGTTCTTCGCCGGCGAACTCGCCCAGCTGTTCGCCCTGCAGAAGGCCGAGCCGCAGCTCGACCTGCTCCAGCTCAAGGGCAGCTACGCCGGCGCGATGGGCATGGGCCAGTTCATGCCGTCGAGCTACCGCCTGTGGGCGAAGGACGGCGACGGCGACGGCCGCCGCGACCTGCTGACCCACCTGCCGGACGTGTTCGCGTCGATCGCCAACTACTTCGTGGTGCACGGCTGGGAGCGCGGCGCCCCGGTGGTGGCACGTGCCGACCGTGCGTCGGGTGCGGAGGACTTCCGGCCCGAGACCGTGGACCCGGTGCACCCGCTGGCCGCGTTGGCCGCGCGCGGCTATACCCCGCGTGCCGGTGAACCGGTCGCCGAGGGTGCCACGCTGATCACGCTGGATGGCGACAGCGGCCCCGAGTACTGGCTGGGTTACCGCAACTTCTACGTGATCACCCGCTACAACCGCTCGCCGATGTACTCGCTGGCGGTGCACCAGCTGGCGCAGGCGATCCGCGCGGGAGCGGCCGGGCCATGAGGTGGCTCGCGGCCGCCGGCACGGTGCTGCTGCTTGGCGCCTGCAGCGGCACGCCGCGCAAGGCCGCAGCGCCCGACGCCGCACCTGCCGCTCGCCCGGCTCCCGCTACCGCCGCGGGTGCGCGCCGTTCGCCGTACGCGCCGGCGCAGGAGGACCCGGGCAAGCGCGGTGATTACGTCGCCGGTGGCCTGTACGCCCCGCATATCCGCGACAGCGCGCCCGACTACATCCCCGATGTCGATGCCATCCCGGAGCCGGAGGTGGTCGACGAGCCGCGTTCGGCCTATGGCAACCGCAGCCCCTACCAGGTGCTCGGGAAGTCCTACCACGTGCTCGACGACACCACCGGTTTCAGCGAGCGTGGGCGGGCGTCGTACTACGGCAACAAGTTCCATGGCCGGCGCACCTCCAACCTCGAGGTGTACGACATGTACGCCTTCACCGCGGCGCACAAGTCGCTGCCGCTGCCGAGCTTCGCGCGGGTGACCAACCTCGAGAACGGCCGCTCGGTGGTGGTGCGCGTCAACGACCGCGGACCGTTCCACGAGGGCCGGGTGGTCGATCTCAGCTGGGCCGCGGCGGTGAAGCTCGACATGCACCGCGCCGGCACCGCGGAGGTCGAGGTGGTCGCGCTGAGCCCGGGCGAGAACGCGCGACACGAGGCCGGACGCTATGCGCAGGCACTGCCGCCGGCGGCGCCGGAGCTGGCGACGCCGGCCACCGCCACGCCGCCCGCTGCCAGCGCGATCGACCGCGTGGTGGCCGCCCTGCCGATGGCCAGCGCACACGCCGGCGAGCGTCCCGCGCTGGCGGCGACCACCGGCGTTACCCCGGCCCCGGCCGGCGAGTGGCGCTTCGACATGCACCAGAACGGCCGCGCCATGACCGCGGGCGAGTTCGACGCGTGGATGAAGGAGCGGCAGATCCGGGTCGCCACCGGGCGCCCGGCGACGCCGCCCCCGCGCGCCGTGGACGCACCGGCCGCTGCCGGACCGCCCGCCGCCGCTCCGGTGTCGGGCGGTGCCGCGGTGATCCTGCAGGTCGCCGCCTTCGGCACCCGCGACAACGCCGAGCGGGCCCTGTCGATGCTGCGCGGCGCAGGGGTCGGCGAGGCGCAGCTGGTCGACGGCCTGGCGGCGGGCAAGCCGGTGTGGCGCCTGCGCGTGGGGCCGGTGGCCTCGCACCAGGTGGCCGATGTGACCGCCCGCTGCGCCGGCCTCGGCTTCGGCCAGCCGCAGATCGTTCGCGAGTAGACTTTCGCGCCATTCCATCGGGTTGGCCGCAGGGGCCGAACGCACCGCGCACCTGCCGACCACGAGCCCGCTTTCCACGAGCCTGTTGTCCATGAAGTTCCAGATCCCCAGCTTCCGTCCCGCCCTCGTGTTCGCGGCCGCCTTCGCGGTCTCGGCGCTCGGATTCGCCGTCGCGCAGACTCCGGCGCCAGCGCCGGCCCAGCCCGCCCTCAGCGACGCGATGCCCGCGCCACCGCCGCCGGCGATCACCGCCTCGGCCTGGGTGCTGATGGACTATGAGACCGGCCAGGTGCTGGCTGGCGAGAACGCCGACCAGCGGGTGGAACCCGCGAGCATCACCAAGGTGATGACCAGCTATGTCGTGGCTGCGGAAATGGCGGCCGGCAAGGTGTCGCCGACCGACCAGGTGATGATGACCGAGAACGCCTGGCGCAAGGGTGGGGCGCGCACCGACGGCAGCTACAGCGGCTTCCCGGTCAACCAGACCGCCTCGCTGCTGGACATGGAAAAGGGCATGGCGGTGCAGTCGGGCAACGATGCCGCGATCGCGCTGGCCGAGCACGTCGCCGGCAGCGAGGACGCCTTCGCCGCGCTGATGAATGCCTACGCCCAGCGCATCGGCCTGAAGAACAGCCACTTCGTCAACTCGCACGGCCTGAGCGAGGAGAACCACTACTCGACCGCGCGCGACCTGGCCCTGCTCGGCCGTGCGATGATCCGCGACTACCCCGAGGAATACGCGCACAACAGCATCAAGGAGATGACCGTCAACGGCATCACCCAGCGCAACCGCAACCTGCTGCTGTGGCGCGACGACAGCGTCGACGGCATCAAGACGGGACATCACTCGGCTGCCGGCTATTGCCTGATGTCCTCGGCCAAGCGCGGCGACCAGCGCCTGATCGCGGTGGTGATGGGGTCCAGCAGCGAGGCGCAGCGCGCCACCGATTCGCTGGCATTGCTCAACTGGGGCTTCCGCTTCTTCGAGACCCACACCCTCTACGAGGCCGGCGTGACGATCAGCACCCAGCGCATCTGGAAGGGGCAGAGCGACGAACTGCAGCTCGGCCTTGCCGAACCGTTGACGGTGAGCCTGCCGCGCGGCAAGTACCAGCAGCTCAAGCCGACCATGGACATCCCGGCCACGCTGGTGGCGCCGGTGGAGCAGGGCGCGGCGGTGGGCACGGTCAAGGTCAGCCTTGATGGCGAGGTGATCGCCGAACGCCCCCTGGTCGCACTGCAGGCGGTCGAACAGGCCGGCTTCTTCAAGCGGCTGTGGCACGAGTTCCTGATGTGGTGGAACGCCGAATAGGCAATGCCGGACAGCTCGTGACCATCCGCCCGGTGGCCCGCGTGGCCGCCGGCCGGTGCCGGCGCGTGATCGCGTCGGCTTGATCTCGCCGCCGCGGATGGCATGATGCGCGGCAGGGGGCAGGATGCCCGCCCGGAGTCACCCGCATGGATGCCATCGCCGCACGTACCGCCCTGGCCACGCTGGCCCGCATCGACGATGCGACGCGGTTGTACCGGCTCGATCTCGCTTCCGCTGCCCCGTTGCTGGTCGAACGCTGGCAGGGCGAGGAGCGCCTGTCGCACGGGTTCGAATGGCAGGTGGACGTGCTGTCCACCAATGCCGGCCTTGCGCTGGAAGACTGGCTGGGTCGCCCGGCGCGCCTGCTGACGCGGCTGGCTGGCGGCGGCGAAGCGGTGCGCAGCGGACTGGTGCGCGAAGCCGTGCTGCTGGGCGCCGATGGCGGCCTCGCGCGCTATCGCCTGCAACTGGTGCCCTGGACCTGGCTGTTGACCCAGGGCCGCCACAGCCGCGTGTTCGAGGACCGCAGCGTGGTGGAGATCGTCGAAAGCGTGTTCGCCGGCTACGCACCACTGGCGCGCTGGACGGTGGGCGAGGAAGTCGTCGGCTTCCTTTCCGACGCACGTCCACGCAGTTACTGCGTGCAGTACCGCGAGAGCGACTACGCATTCGTCTCGCGACTGCTTGCGGAGGAAGGGCTGGGCTGGCGCATCGAGGAGGATCCGGACGCACCTGCCGGCCATGCGCTGGCGTTGTTTGCCGACAGTGCGCTGCTGCAGCAGGACCCGGATTCGGCCACCCACGGCGGCATCCGCTTCCATCGCAGCGATGCCACCGAAGCGCAGGACAGCATCCTCGCGATCGGCCGCCAGCAACGCATCGGCAGCGATCGGCTGACGCTCCTCACGGACGACTACAAGCGTGCCCGCGCGCTTGGAGTCGAACTGCCGATGCGCAGTGTTGCAGGCGACGTTGCACTGGAGGCCTACGACCCGGTCGGCCCCTACGCGTTCGCTGACGCGAGTGAGGCGCAGCGCTATGCCGCGCTGATGGCGCAGGCGGACGAGGCGCAACGCGACCTCCGGATCGGCCAGGCCACCGCACGGACGCTACGGGCCGGCACCTGGTTCCGCCTCGCCCAGGCCGCCGCGGGCACCGCCGATGCGGACGAACTGGTGCTGACTGCCGTCCGCCAGCTGGGCATCAACAACCTGCCGGTCGATCTGCGCGGGCAGGTGAAGGAACTGCTCGGCACTGCCCCGGCCGGCCCGGACCTGCCGCCGGCCCTGTGCGAACGTGCCGAAGCGGTGGGCTACGCCGCGCAATTCGAAGCCGTGTCGCGCACCTTGCCCTGGCGGCCGATGCTGGCCGACGGCACCGGCGTACGGCTCAATCCGCGGCCGACCGCCCCGGGCTACCAGACCGCGATCGTCGTCGATGGCGAGGGCAGCTCCACGCCGGCGGGTGCGCAGGAAGTGCACTGCGACCGCCTGGGCCGGATCCGCGTGCGCTTCCACTTCATGCACGACAGCGACGCCGACACCGCCCGTGCTTCGTGCTGGCTGCGCGTGGCGCAGCGCTACGCGGGTCCCGGCGTGGGCGCCCAGTTCCTGCCCCGCATCGGCCAGGAAGTGCTGGTGGCGTTCCTCGATGGCGACATTGACCGTCCGGTCGTGGTCGGCGCGCTCTACAACGGCCGCGGCGAGGCCGGCGTGCCGGCAACGCCGGGTGGAACGCCCGCCGACGCCGACAGCAGCGCCTACGCGCAGGCCACCGACCATCGGCCCAGCGCGCAGGCCAATCTGGCCGGCGGCAACGCGCCTGTGTGGCACGGCATGGGCGGGGGCGACGACGCGCATCGCCACGGCGGCGCGCTGTGGGGCATCCAGTCCAAGGAGTGGGGTGGCAACGGCCACAACCGCCTGCTGTTCGATGACAGCGACGGCCAGCTGCGCCTGCAGCTCTCCACCACGCACGCCTGCAGCCAGCTCAACCTGGGCCACCTGATCCACCAGGCCGACAACTACCGCGGCAGCTTCCGCGGAGAGGGCTTCGAACTGCGCACCGATGCCTGGGGCGCGATCCGTGCCGAGCGCGGACTGTGGCTGAGCGCCTACGGCATCGACAGCGCCGCGCCCGCGGGCACCGCCGTCGCTCCGGCCGCGCTGCTCGACCAGCTTGCGCGATTGGGCGAGACCTTTTCCCGCGCCGCGACCACCCATCAGACCGTCAAGCTGGCCGCGCATGAAGGCGTGCAGCGAAGTGCACAGTCGGACCTCATCGCCGACCTCGCACCCCTGGCCGCATTTCGGGCATCCGTGCGCACCACGGTGCCCGGCATCGCATGGGATGATGCTGCAGCCGCGGCTGCCGAACGTAGCCCGGCCGCAGGGGCCGATCGCGTGCCGCATACCGGCGATGCCATCGTCGGCCTCACCGCACCCGCCGGCATCGGCCTGATCGCCGGGCAGTCGCTGCACTGGAGCGCCGGCGAAACCATCACCCTCGCCAGTGGCAGCGACAGCAACCTCGCGGTCGCCGGCGACCTGCGCATCCACACCGGCCAGGCGATCGGCCTGCTTGCCGCCGCCGTCGAAGGGCAGACCGAAGCCAACACCCTCAGCCTCGTCAGCGGCGAGGGCGAGCTCGACCTGCAGGCCCAGAACGACCAGATCCGCATCCGCAGCCGCGACCAGCTCCGGATCATCAGCGCCAACGCCGAAGTCGACCTCGCCGCTGGCAGGACCATCCACCTCGCCACCGCCGGCGGCGCCAGCCTCACCATCGACGCCGGCAACATCACCATCGCCTGCCCGGGCACCATCAAGGTGCACGCGGCGAAGAAGAGTTTCGTGGGGCCGGTGCAGAGGGGTTATCCGTTGCCGCAGTTCCCCAAGACCGTCTGCGAAGAGTGCATCCTGCGCGCCACCCAGTCGGCGCAGGCGTTCGTCCTGCGATGACGTTGAAATCGCATCTGGGACTGCCCGAGCATGCCCGTCCCAAGGCAGACGCGTTGGCCGCGTCACTCTTGGACGTGGCCCGGGCAGGGAGCGGGCAACTGTATGCAATTGTCGACCTTGCGGCCGCAGAACATGCGTCTGACTGGGTGACGTTGCTCAAACGCGAAGGGACGGCCCGGAACCTGTTCGTTTCCCAGCCGGAAGCGGCTGCGGAATCGCTTGCTGCCTGGCTGATCCCGCTTGGCTCAGGTGCGGAGTGCAATGAAGTCCTGTTGGGCTTCAGCGTGGCTCAAGCGCTCCTGTCCGACAGCGTGTCTTGGTTGGTCAGCGCGCTGCCGACCTCGGAGATGACGCACCGCCTGTCCAGGCGCCTGACCGCACGTCTGGATCAAGGTGATGCCCTGTTCCGTTACTACGACCCACGCCTGTTTCCCGCGATTCACAAGGAGTGGAGTGGGCCGGAAACGCATCACCTCTTTGACCTGGGAAGCACGTGGCACTATCTGGACAGTTCCTTCGATCTGAAGTCCCTGCCGCTCGCGCCGCCTGGTGAAGCGGACTGCTTTACACCCCCGCTGCGGGTTTCCGCCGGGCAGCACCGGGCGCTGCAATCGATCTCGGAGCTCCATCAACTGGTAAGGCTGCTGGGCTTGCGCAAGCCTGACGCGTTCTACCGGATCGATCCGGCCAACCGGCTGGACTTCGTGTCCATTCAGTGCTCGAACGCCGCAGGCTGCGGCATCACGAGGTTCATCGATCTCCTTCGCTACTGCGAGTTCGCCATGGAGCATGGCGAAGGCTTTCATCAACAGACCGAATGGCAGGTCGTCTGGGAACGCATGCGGTCCTCCGAGGCGAGCCTTTCGACTGTCGTGTTGGAATCCGGAATTGGAGAAGAAGCTTGAAGATGAAGATACTGGCCACCCTCCTGCTGGCTTCCGGTCTGTGCAGTGCCCCAGGCGCGGCCCTGTCACAAAGCCAGGAATATGACGAAGAATTCGTGATGATGGAACCGGCGCTCCAGCCAGATCGTGAGCAGGCGCTGGTTGCCTATGTACAGGGGCGCTTCAATCGCATCCGGGAGTCAGTGGATCGGGACCGGGCCGAGGCCCGTCGCTACATGAGTCCGAAGCTCGCCGGGTGGTACGAGGCCGAGTTCAACCCGCAAGTTGCGCTGGCGGAGTTCAAAGCCTGCAACGAGTGCGAGGAGCCCAGCGTCACGATTACCCGGATGCGGCATGAACTCAGGGAGGACGACGAGTTCGGCCGGAACGATTACGCCACGAACATAAGCTATATCGAATTCGTGACTGTTCCGCTGGCTCCGCAGGATGCCGAACCGCGATCCATGGCGGTGAAACTGCTCTGGAGACCCAGGTTATTCATCACGAAGGGAGACGTACCTCTCGAGATGGATCTTGAGGAAATGCTGGTGCGTCGGACAAGGGTGTCGATGTGAGGGCGCACTGGCCTGCCGCGCTTCTCGGGGCCGGGCTCCTGGCAGGATTGGTGGCTTGTCAGGCGGGATCGAATCCTCATGGCAGCGACTCACATTCCGGCTCCGGCGTCTATCGCGGTAGCGGGCCGACGCAGTTGCCCATTCAGGGTTTCAACTACACCGACCGTACGATCAGCAGTTTCCATGTGAACGGCACATGGGGAGGCAATCTATTCGTAAGTCGAGGCGGAGCTGGCGGCGGCAAATCCGCCTGTTGCGTCGACTGGTATGACCTGTTGCACCGCGAACTCCCAAAACCTTACACAATCCGCTGGATTTCGGATATGTGCAGATACCAGGTCGAAGAAGGCGGAGGAGTATTCGACAGGTATCGATCGCTATGGCAGGAAGAAGTTGTACTGCTGACAGAACTCCCGGCGGAGCAACCAGAAGCATTCCAGGTTCATTTTTTTCCGGACGGCCACGTAGAGGTTGCGATGGCGAAGGCCTGGGAGAAGCCGAGACTCGATTTGCCCTATGACCCGACGACAGGTCGTCGTCCCGGTGTGCCTGATTGGCCGCAGTGTACCGACGAGCAGATGAAAACCTATTCCGAATGATTGGTACCAGCCGTCACTGACAAGGAAGTTTCCATGAGCGCGAATCCCGGAAGTCCGGATCATCTCGGCCCCTCGTTTCCGCCGAACGTCCGCGGCATGCGCTATGTCTCTGACCCCGAGCAGGCCGCCGACTCGACGCTGCCCGCCCCTATGCCGCGCGCGCGCCGGAATCCGGGGAATGTCCCGGCTGTATGCGCGCAATGCAGGATTCCCTTGCATATCGCGTTCTTCTTCGACGGGACTGGCAATAACCGTGATGCGGACCAACCCTTGCATCAGGACAGCAACGTGGCGCGGTTGTTCCGCGCGCACCCGTTGGACGATGAAGCAGCCGGTGTCTTCTCGTTCTACCTTCCAGGCATCGGCACCTATTTTCGGGAGATCGGCGATCCGGGCAACACCCGCACCGGATTGGCGATGGGAGCCTGGGGTGATGAGCGCTTGAAATGGGCGATGCGTCAGCTGGATCTCACGCTTTCCAAGTATCCGGTACGGAATATCGAGGAGGTACGCGTCTCCCTGTTCGGCTTCTCGCGCGGCGCTGCACTGGCGCGTGCATTCGCCCGCCGTCTGGCGGCACGAACCACCCGATCGAACCAGGGATGGGAGTGGGACGGCCCGAAGGTGCCCTTCCGACTTTATTTCATGGGTTTGTTCGATACCGTCGCATCGGTCGGAATGCCGGCGACCGCGTCGACTGCCCTGTCGCTCAGAGTCGCGACCACTCGCCTCTCCCTGGAGCGGGGCCTGCGTGCGCGCGGCGATGATGCGATTTCCGGTCCCTTGGGATTGGCATTTGGCGAACCAGGCGCAGACCCGACGCCGGGCAATCCTGACGGGCACATGGACTGGGCCAGCAATTTGCGGATCCCCGACCTTGCCGAGCTCTGCGTGCACATGGTGGCGGCGCATGAGCAGCGGAATTCATTCCCGCTGGATTCGGTGCGTGAGCGCCAGAGCTATCCTCGCAACTGCGAGGAGATCCTCTACCCCGGCATGCATTCAAACCTGGGAGGAGGGTACCTGCCGGGCTTTCAGGCACGCAGCAAGGGGCGTGCCGAGATGCTGAGTAACATTCCACTGCTCGAGATGCACCGTCGCGCCCTGCAGGCGCAGGTCCCCTTGGAAGCCGTCGGGAAATTCCACGACACCAGTCTTGAAGCTTCTTTCCAGATCGCACCCGAACCGCTTGGCCATTGGCGCCACTACATGGCCAGGGCGGGTAACGGCGGGCGATCGCTGGGTAAGGGCGTGCTGGCGCACATGCGTCTGTACTTTGCTTGGCGATTCCAGCGCATCGCCCGCTTGCAGAGGGCGGAGGTGCCCAGTATCGACCGCGTCCGCAACGAGTCGGAGATACGCGCGCGAGAGCGTGACTACGCGAGACGGAAGGCCGCCGCCGAGCGCGAGATGAACGCATTGCGCGACAGTCCGGAGCGCGTGGCGGCGCATGAGGCGGCTGAACAGGCAGAGCGCGCGTACCATCGTGCCATGCAGCGTTCAGCGCGTTTTGGAGACCCCCGCGGAGAACTGGCCCGCGCGAGGTCGGAGAATGAGGCGGCGCAGGCCGCCAAGGCTGCGGCGGACGACCCTTATCTGAGGGCACAGGCGAGATGGGCCGGGATTCCGGGCGGCAGCGTCGACAACATGCTGGTGTATGACAGTCAGCTGATGCGCGATGCAAAAATGATCCGTGATCGTGTCCAGCAGGGCTGGACGAAGCTGAGGCCCCACTACGCCGGTCTGGTGCAAGCCTACGAAGACGAATTCATCCATGGTCGTGGATTGCGCGACGAGGAGATCATTGCGTTCTTCGACAACTACGTCCACGACTCGCTAGCGGGATTCGCCAGCGATGTCACGCTCCCCTCCGATCCCCGTTGCATCTACGTGGGCGGCGACTTCGAGGCCGAGTATGCAAGGATCGATACGCGAGGCAGCGAGGAGAGAGCCGCATAGGCTGGTCTCACTGACAGACATCATAAAGGTGCAGTACGACGGGTCTGTCGAAGCCAGCCAGATGGTATGACGAGGACATTCCGCCATGGCCTGCGGTAGGCCGGGTAGCCAATAGGGCATTGGTGCAGAGGCAAAAGATGATGTGGCATCACGTACTGATACCCGCCATTCAGAACACAAATGTCAAAGGAGATGACCATGGAACACAGCAAGCCTTCCGCAGCTTTCATCGGAGCGTCTTGGCTCGCACTGATGCTGGGAGCGAGCGCATATCTCATCGGCTTATGGAACGCGCAGATGCAGCTCAACGAGAAAGGCTACTACTGTAATGACCCAGTGATTTCCTGCTCAGGTGCTACCTTTTCTCGGAGAGCACGATGAGCCAAGTGATGGAAGAAGAGATCAAGCGTTGGACGGCCCGGCGGAAGTCGGCGCTGGTGCTGGAGATCATCCAGGGCAAGACGACGGTGGCCGAGGCCAGCCGGCAGTTCGACCTGACCCCGTCGGAGGTCGAGAGCTGGGTCGACGACGGCAAGCGCGGCATGGAGAACGCACTGCGGGCCAAGCCCGAGGACGTCCGCGAACAGTACGAGCGGCAGCTCAAGGACCTGCAGGAAGCCTACGGCGAAGCCATGCTGGAGCTGCGCGCTCGAAAAAAATTGGCGTCCCTGTTGGGCAAGGACGAGACCTGATGGTCTCGATCCAGCAGGGACTGCGGGCCGACGGTTTCGAGGTCTCGATGGTGAAGCTGTGCCGATGGTTTGGCGTGGCGCGGCGCACGGTGTATTACCGGCCGACCAAGGCACCGCCAAAGATCCAGCCTGAGCTGGCGGAGCCGATCAAGGCCCTGATCGAGGCCGAGCCGTCGTTTGGTTACCGGACGGTGGCGGGCCTCCTGGACATGAACAAGAACACGGTGCAACGGATCTTCCAGCTGATGGGCTGGCAGGTCCGCAAGCGCGCGGTGGGCGCGCGCCCGCGGATCCAAGCACTGCCGTCGGTGGCGAAAGCCCCGGACGAGCGCTGGGCGACCGACCTGTGCCGGATCTGGGGCGGTCGAGACGGCTGGCTGACCCTGGCCCTGGTGATCGACTGCTACACCCGGCAGCTGCTGGGCTGGCAGCTCTCGCGCAGCGGCAAGGCCAGTACCGCGGCCGCGGCGCTGGAGCAGGCGCTGATCGCCCGGTTCGGAACCTTGGGCCGGGTGCAGGCACCGTTCCTGCTGCGCTCGGACAATGGCCTGGTGTTCACCAGTCGCGACTACACCCGGCTGGTGCGCAGCTACGGCCTGCGGCAAGAGTTCATCACCCCGCACTGCCCGCAGCAGAACGGGATGATCGAGCGGGTCATCCGCACCCTGAAGGAGCAGTGCGCGCATCGCCACCGCTTCGAAAGCCAGCAGCACGCCAGCCGCGTGATCGGTGACTGGATCCAGTTCTACAACCACCGGCGCCCACATCAGGCGCTGGGCATGAAGACCCCCGCTGAGGCTTATGCTTTAGCGGCCTGACCTGAGCAGAAACCGCTGGGTCATTACAAGCTCGACCTGCAGGCCCAGAACGACCAGATCCGCATCCGCAGCCGCGACCACTTGCGGATCATCAGCGCCAACGCTGAAGTCGACCTCGCCGCTGGCAGGACCATCCATCTCGCCACCGCCGGCGGTGCCAGCCTCACCATCGAAGGCGGCAACATCACCATCGCGTGTCCGGGCAGCATCAAGGTGCATGCGGCGAAGAAGAGTTTCGTGGGGCCGACGAAGATGCGCCGCCCGTTGCCCGTATTCCCGCAGAGCGTGTGCAAGGAGTGCCTGCTGCTTGCGGCGCAGCGTGCGGCTCCCTTTACTCCGAAGGGAAATGCATGAGCGATCTGTTTCCGGATCAGGAGTGGCCCACCGCACAGCCTGCGCAGAGATTCCTCCTGCTTGACGGGGCACAGTTCACGGGGCTGGCCGTGCTGTTGACGCACTCGACCGTGGTCAACGGTTATGTCCGACTTTTCGATGGACTCCTGGCCGACCGCTCTGCGGATACCTCCGTCTTTCTCGTGTCGCTGAACGGAGGGCGCTCCTTGCGATCGCTGTTTCGACAACTGGCCGGCCCGGCGAGGTACAGCGGAGGGGCCACGGTTCTGGACACGTCGCTGTCCCGGGCGGAATTGGCACAACGCCTGACGCGCAGGCTGGATGCACGCCTCCCGAACGGCAAGGAATTCATCGCCCGCTTCTATGACGGGCGCGTACTTCCCCTGCTACACAGCGTCATGACCGATGAACAGCGCGCGTCATTCTTCGCGTTGGGACGCTCATGGTGGTATGTGATGCCTGAAAGAAGATGGGGGAAGATCGATCTGCTGGAAGAGGATGTCGACCCCTATGTGCCCCCGCTCGCCCTCGATGATCCACAGCGACGGCAGTTGATGAACGACAGCTACCCGTACACCCTCATCGACCACTTCAATCTCACGGACCCGGGTCTGATCGCACGCGTCTCACCCGATGACCGGTACCGCTTTCTGCGCGACACCATGCGTATGGCCGCCGGCTATGGAGTGCGCGATGGACAGCACCTGCATATGGTCTGCACGTGGGCGCTGCTGCTGGGCGAGGACTTCCATGAGGAGGCAGCATGGCGGCAGCGCCTGCGGGATCTTGGGGCCGGACGCCGCACCACGAAGGAGATCGTCGACGAGGTCTGGCCAAAGGAAGAGGTGACGTGGGACGAGTGACAGGAAGTCCGGAAATACGGGACGCAGGCTGCAGGAATGCCCACCGGTGAGCCGTCGCGCATTGCAGTCGGCCCGCGTGCGAATGGCCAGCGCCGAGCGGGTGAAGGACGTTGGAAGTGCAGGGCCGCACCCATGACGTGCTTGACATCCGAGAGTAGAGCCCCCCGCAGGAGACGATGGTCGATGGACAGTTCGAGAACGCTGATCTGGCTTGCGTTGCTCATCACAACAGCTTTGCTGGCGGGTTGTGCGACGGCTCTCGCGAAGAACCGCGAACAGCCCAGGTCGCTGACCTTGTTCGCGTTCAATTACACGGACCGGGCGATCCTCGACATCACGGTCGACGGCATGTGGCTCGGAAGTGCATCTGCGTATACGAACGGCGGTACCGCCATGGGCCCACGTCCGCCCCGAGATCGCAGCACACCACACTCTGTAAACGTGACGTGGCGGGTCTCTGGTTTGTATGACATGGCTAGCGATACATATACGCGCATGCCGGTCGAAGAAAAGCGGGCAACGGTTCCCCTGAAGTTTCCGTATCCGGACGATCCGAAGGAGTTGATCCTGCACCTCTGTCCGGACGGTCGTGTCGAAGCGGAACTGATTGGTCGGAAGGACAACGCTTTTGATTTCAGGCGCATTCCCATTCCTGAAGGGCATAGGCGATATGGGCAACGGTAAGCTGGCGAAGAATGGTGTGAAGCTGACTTTCCAACAGCTGAGAGAAGAGCCTGGTATTACGGGAGACGAGGTCCGATGGACAACTCGAGGACGTTGATGTGGATCGCGCTGCTGCTTGCAGCAGTTCTGCTGACGGGCTGTGCGGTCGCTCTCGCAAAGAACCGCGAACAGCCTGCAAGGTCGCTGACCCTGTTCGCATTCAACTACACCGACAGGGGGCTTCTAGACATCACAGTGGATGGGATGTGGTTGGGGAGTGCATCCGCATATACGAACGGTGGTACCGCAATGGGGCCACGCCCGCCTCGTGACCGTAGTACGCCGCAGTCCGTGGATGTTACATGGAGCATCTCCGCAAGCTACTACGACTTGGTCACTAACAAGTACGTCGATGATGGCGAGCTTGTCGTCCGGCATGCTCAAGTTCCTTTGAAGTTTCCGTATCCGGACGATCCGAAGGAACTCATCCTGCACTTCTACCCGGATGGCCGTGTCGAGGCAGAACTAATCGACCGGAAAGACAACGCCTTCGATTTCAGGCGCATTCCCGTACCAGAAGGACACAGGGAACATGGCAGGCGATAACCACGATCCGACCGAAATTCCCGGCCAAGTCGACTTAGAGCCGGGTTCGCCCGAACCCGTTGTGAATGCGGATCCCAGTGCTCGCATCGCGCGGCTTGCCCGCGGTACCCGCCCGCTCGGCGATGCGGAACGGACGCGCCGCCAGCAGGCGTTGACCTGTGCGATCGTGGAACCGGACGAGGCGGGGAGCAGTTGCACGCAAGTGCTGCACTTGTCGGTGTTCTTCGACGGAACCGGCAACAATCGTGAAGAGGAAATGCGCAAGCCGGAGGATCGACGCGCGCTTTCCAACATCGCGCGATTGCATGATGCGCATGTCGACAGAACTGAGAGCATTGAGCGAATTTACTTGGCCGGTGTGGGCACCCCTTGCCCGGAAGTCGGCGACAAGGGCGGCACCAGGGGGCTGGCGATCGGCAGTGGCGGTGCGGAGCGCGTGGCGTACGCGCTGGAACAGCTGGACGGGTTGATCGACAAGCAGCCCGAGCAGATGCGGATCCTGGTGGTCAACGTCTCGGTGTTCGGCTTCTCGCGCGGCGCCGCCCAGGCGCGCGCGTTTGTCCGCGACCTGGCCGCACGCTGCGAGCGGCAGTCCGACGGGAGTTTCCGGTACCGGCAGGTGCCGTTGCGGGTCGGCTTCCTGGGCATCTTCGATACGGTCTGCTCGGTGTGGCGCTGGATGGCCGGTGCGATGGTCAACCAGAACAACGGCCACAATCTGTGGGCGCACGACGTGAAGCTGCCGGCGCTGGTCGAGCAGTGCGTGCACATGACCGCTGCGCACGAGTTGCGTCCGCAGTTCCCGCTCGACTCCACCCGCGACGACGCGCGCTACCCGTCGAACACCATCGAGATCTGGTACCCCGGCGTGCATTCCGACGTCGGCGGCGGCTACGACGCCGCCCACCAGGGCCGGAAGAACGGCATCGCCCGCTTCGCGCTGAACGAGTTGTACGACATGGCGCGCGAGGGCGGCGTCCTGTTGCGCGATCTCGACGATCTGCTCCCTGAAATCAGGGCCGAGTTCGACAAGAGCGAGGAGGACCTGCGCGCCGCCTACAACGGCTACCTGCAGGCCGTGCGCCAGAAGCGCGGCAGGATGGAGGACGTGCAGGCCGCGCACATGGAACTCCTGCATCGCTGGCTGAAAATACGCGTCGATGCCGGTGGGAACACCGGGTCCACGCAGCGGCTGCGCGAACGCGAAGCGGCACTCGATGACGAACTGCGCACGTTGTCACGCGCGCAGCGACACCTGCCCGACCCGTACGCAGAGCCGATGATTCAGCGTCCTACGCCTGCGGAGCAGGCAGAATGGAATCGCCTCGATGCGTTGATCCGGGAGCGCCGGGATCGCCGTGCAGAAGTGAGAAAGCAGCGCCGCGGCCTGGACAGGGAGACGGCTACGCTCGCCAGACGTATGGACAGCCTGCGGAGAAAGCGGACACGAGGTCGCCGGTTGACGATGAGCGAGCAGGTCATGCTCGCGGCCTGGGAGAACCCCGAGCCACTCCCGGCGGCTGTCGAGGAGTTTTTTGACGGCTATGGGCATGACTCCATCTCGCATTGGTTCACTGGTGACCTCACCGTTTGGCGGACGATCCATTTCGGACGACAGAAATACACGCCGGGAACCGTCGACGTGGTCGATACAGAGTCCACGGCTACCCCCGAGCCGGCGTTGAACTGATGTGTGGTGGAGTACCGTGGGTACGACCATCTGGAGTCGGGGCGGACTCGAGTCAACGGCCCTGCTGATGCCTCGCGACTCCGTTGACTATATGCAGGCTCGCCTTTTTTTGATTCACAAGAATCGCCGCTCGCACAAGGCCGGCCGCTTGATCGTGAGGCTCATCCACGCCGCGAGCTGGGTCACTCTCGGTTTCCTTGCGACGGGCTGCACGCAGAACAGCATGGAGCGCCACACGGCACAGGAACTGGATGTCCCGATGCACGAGGTATGTCTCGGCCCGTACCTTGTCGAAGTGCCGGCCGCGCTTGGGCGCGATGCCAGGCAGCTGGACGCAGGCGGCGACGCCACGTTCTACTTCGGACAGGACGAGAACCTGACCAAGCTGGATGTCACTGTCCGCGACGTCGCCGGGGAAGAGGCATACGCGGCGGCCGTCGATCCGGGTGAGGAGCGGCTGGGGACCTTCGTCGAGGACGGCCGCCGGCTGCACGGGTTCTACGCGGAGAACACCGGCCGGTGCCAACAGCGCCGCGCGCTCTCGTGAGCCTCACGACGGGGCGGGAGGAGGATCCGGGTGGAGCAACGCAGATGGATGATGCGACCGCGGTGGCACTGTGGGACCGGATCCTCCCGACCATCCGCCAGCGGGCTGCAGCTGTCGACCACGCACGCCTGCAGCCAGCCCAACCTGGGCCACCTGATCCACCAGGCCGACAACTACCGCGGCAGCTTCCGCGGAGAGGGCTTCGAACTGCGCACCGATGCCTGGGGCGCGATCCGTGCCGAGCGCGGACTGTGGCTGGGCGCCTACGGCATCGACAGCGCCGCGCCCGCGGGCACCGCCGTCGCTCCGGCCGCGCTGCTCGACCAGCTTGCGCGATTGGGCGAGACCTTCTCACGCGCCGCGACCACCCATCAGACCGTCAAACTGGCCGCGCATGAAGGCGTGCAGCGAAGTGCACAGTCGGACCTCATCGCCGACCTCGCACCACTGGCCGCATTTCGGGCATCCGTGCGCACCACGGTGCCCGGCATCGCATGGGATGATGCTGCAGCCGCGGCTGCCGAACGCAGCCCGGCCGCGGGGGCCGATCGCGTGCCGCATACCGGCGTTGCCATCGTCGGCCTCACCGCACCCGCCGGCATCGGCCTGATCGCCGGGCAGTCACTGCACTGGAGCGCCGGCGAAACCATCACCCTCGCCAGTGGCAGCAACAGCAACCTCGCGGTCGCCGGCGACCTGCGCATCCACACCGGCCAGGCGATCGGCGTGCTTGCCGCAGCCGTCGAAGGCCAGACCGAAGCCAACACCCTCAGCCTCGTCAGCGGCGAGGGCGAGATCGACCTGCAGGCCCAGAACGACCAGATCCGCATCCGCAGCCGCGACCAGTTGCGGATCGTCAGCGCCAACGCCGAAGTCGACCTCGCCGCTGGCAGGACCATCCACCTCGCCACCGCCGGCGGTGCCAGCCTCACCATCGAAGGCGGCAACATCACCATCGCGTGTCCGGGCAGCATCAAGGTGCATGCGGCGAAGAAGAGTTTTGTGGGGCCGGCGCAGCTGTCGCGGGAGATGAACAGCTGGCCGGAGTCGAAGTTCAACGAAGGCTTCGAGTTGCGTGACCCGGCTGGCGATCTGATCCGCAACATGCCCTACAAGCTCACGCGCGCCGATGGCGCGATCATTCGCGGTGTGACCGGCGACGACGGCCGCATACCCGTGCAGCAGGGAATGGGGCTCGAACGAGTCGTGATCGAGATCCTGCAGCGGCCCGAAGGAGATCCGGCCGAATGACCAGCAGCGAAGGAAACGACAGCCTCCAGCGCAACGCGGACGCGCTCTTCGGCAGCTCCGGAAACCCGACTTTCGAATTGACGCTGTCCAGTACTGCCATCAATGACATGGTCAGGCTGGTGGTCCAGGACAAGATCCTGCCGGTGATTTTCGTCCCCGGGATCATGGGGTCGAACCTCATGAGCAACGACCAGGGTCGGGACAAGGTCTGGCGACTGGATACTTCCATGGGCGCGCCGCTCGGGCTGGCCAGGCGAATGAGCTTCAGCGGCCCGGCGACGAGACAACGGCTGATGCATCCGGCGCGTACCGCCGTCGATCCGCGCGGTTCGGTGCCCGGCAAGCCCGTTGGTTCGGTTTCGAGGAAGCAACAGTACAGCGACGAGCGGTTCTGGGGAGAGATCTCCGAGGGGAGCTATCACGCTTTCCTGTTGTGGTTGGAAGAACGCCTCAATGGGCAAGGCTCAAACCCCGCCAACTGGCAGGACTTCTACTACACCGCGGTGAGCGCCGCTCCTGTCCCAGGACAGCGCAGGCCGGAGCCGGTTCTGCATCCCGGCATCGCGATGCACATGCGCGAGTTCGATCCGCGCCGTTATGCGGAACCGGCGTCCTCCGGGCCGACCGGTGCCGAGTCAGTGATGTCAGACGATCTGCTCAAGCGTTCAAAGTTCCGGATGCCCGTCTACGCGTGTGGCTACAACTGGCTCGCTTCCAACTCGGTAGCGGCGGATCGGTTGCGCTCAAGGATCGAGGCGGTCATCAGTGCCAACAACCGTAACGGATTCAAGTGCGACCAGGTGATCCTGATCACTCATTCCATGGGGGGCTGGTCGCCCGTCGCTGTGCACAGATCGTGGGGATGCAGGACAAGATCGCAGGCATCGTCCACGGCGTCATGCCCGCGGTTGGCGCGGCTGTCGCCTACCGACGCTGCAAGATCGGCATGAGGGACGAGAGTTTCGTTGCTGGCCTGGTGATCGGTAGCAATGGCAGAGAAGTGACTGCAGTTTTTGCCCAAGCGCCCGGTGCGCTGCAGCTGCTTCCGTCGGCGGAATACCAGCGGGGCTGGCTCAAGATCAGGGGCGCCGATGGTCGCGAGGTCGAATCATTGCCTACCGCGGATCCCCACGCTGAGATCTATCTGCGACGCGACCGGTGGTGGGGACTGGTCAGGCCCGAATGGCTTCGTCCCCAGGGCGGTCGCCCTCTGTCATGGGACGAGTACGTACTGAACATCAATGCCGCAAAGGGCTTCCATCAGCAGATCCGGGGCAAGTACCACGTGAACAGCTACGTCTACTATGGTGCGGACCCCGGCGTCCCGAGCTTCGAGCGCGTGCAGTGGCAGATGAAACAAGGGCTGACGCCTGACCGTGCGCCCAGGCCCTCGAGCCAGCAGGTGCGCGACATGGGGTTCGACGGTGTGAGGGACTCCGGATCCAACCCGCTCTACGTCGGCGGGCAGACCGAATACGTGCCGGACTACGGTGGCGGCATGTGGGGGGGGCGGTGGCGGTACCTACGAGACGAGCTACTGGGAAATCAGCGCGGCGATGCAGGATGGTGGCGGTGATGGCACGGTTCCCACGAGCTCTGGACGGGCACCGCTGCTGACCGCCGCGCCGGCAGGCAGCATCCGCCAGCAGTTCCGGATGAGAGGGTTCGAACACGAACCTTCATTCAAGAATCCGCAGGCGCAGTACGCGACGCTGTTCTGCATCCAGAAGATCGCTGCGTCGGCGAAGCTCGCGACGTGACAAGGCGCTTCTTCCAGTCCGTACTTCTTGGCCTGGTCGGCCTGCTTGCTGCAGGGTGCACAGGCAACAGCGGGAATCCAGGCATGACAAACGAACCGGATATCAGGATGCGCACCATCTGCGTAGGCCGTTACACGATCGACATTCCGGCGCAGCTGAGGCGGCTGCAGAAACCCGTAGACAGTGGAGGCGATGCCACGTTCTATTTCGGGCACGACGAGAATTTCACGAAAGTCGATGCGACGGTGATCGACATCGACATCGGCGGCGACGACGCGTTTGAACCGGCCGTCCTTGCGCGCGAGGCAGAGCTCAGGCAGTCGCAGAACTTCGCAACGGACAGGTCCATGTTCGTTTCGCGGCAGGAAATCGGTCCTGCGGTGGAACTGATTTCATCCTATGCCAGCGCCGATTCAACCGAAGCCATCCGGCTGGAGCTCCATGCGCTGACCGGCAACGCCCACGTCGTCCTGGCCGAAACGTCCTATTCAACCGATACGCTGGCTGGCATTCAGTCCAAGCTGATTTCCAGGCTGTCGGCGATACGTGGCTCTGACCAGACCGGGACAGCTTTCTGCATTGGCGACGCGGCCTTCGATCTTGGTGGCGACTACGAGGAAGCAGGGATCACCTACGCAGGCAGCCTGGAAGGCGTACCGGTGAAGCTTCAGTTCGACATCAACACCTTCGAACAGGCGCAGGACCAGCCCGGACTCGTCGAGCGTGGCGAAGCCAACCTGGAAGGCCTGGGCATCCGCCCGGAGAAGCTGCGGGCTGGCCCTCGTCCGCTTGCCGGTGATGTGGGCAACGAGTGGCTTGGCGCATTTACCGTCAATGGCCAACGGATGCATGGGTTCTATGCGGAGACCCGGACGCGCAACCCAAACAGGAACAGCCCCAAGATCCTGGTGAGCCTTTCGACCGGGGATGAGGAAGCGGCTACCGGCACACCGGAGATGCAGGATGCGGTGGCGATCGCGCTCTGGGATCGCATCCTCGCCTCGCTCAGGAAGGGGCGCGATTGATGTCTTCCAGTGTTCACCCGGATTCGGGCTGACCGGCCTCATCTCGTCGCCTGTGCGAGCAGCTGGGATGGGCGTTCCCCCATGTGTCCTGGGGGGCGGGGAATGGCTCATCGGTACCGTGCCGGTTGGCGCGAGAACCACGTGCAGTACGCCGGCCGCTGCCGGTAAAGCCGTTGGCGTTCGGGGCGCATTTCTACTCCGACGAAAATGTTCGGATCGAGATCAACGATGGCATCGCCCCGCCACGCGTGCTCCTGCCGCCGATGACCACGGGGGTCGCCTGGAGGCGGCCCCGGCTTCGCCGGAACGGATCCCGGAGCGGTGCGCGTGTTTACCGGCTGAAGTCACACCGAGCGCGTCAGGATCAGTCGACCAGAACAGCCCGGCGTATGCGCCAGTGGCAACCACCGGCCGCTGGCTCTGGACGCGGCCCGCGCGGGCCAGCGAGTCTTGCCCATCCTTGGAGCCGGATTATCGGTCGGCAGGCATGTGGGGTCAGCGCCGGAGCGTGGACGCGCCGCACTCCCTTGGAAACCGCCCCCACCGCACCCACAATTGGCCGATGGACATCAGGTCAGACAACCCCGAGCACGGGTTCCAGTTCCCCGGCGTGTTCGAGATCACCGCGATGGGTGCGGCAAGCGCGGGGCTGGAGTCGGAGATCCCGCGGCTGTTGCAGGCCGCGGGCCTTGCCGTGCTGGAGGAGTCGGTGCGTAGTCGTGAATCCAGCGGCGGCCTGTTCGTGTCGGTGCGGCTGAGCTTCCGCGCCAGTTCGCGCGAGGAATACGAGGCCGCGCATGCGGCCCTGCGCGGACATCCCGAGGTGAAGTGGACGCTCTGAGGCGTATCGCCGGCTCCGTGCTGGAAATCGGCGTTCCGGGCGCGCGCCGCCGGGACGGGTGACGCTGCGGGATAATGGCCGGCCCATGTCCGCCGATGCCGTCTTGACCACCCCTTCCGCCCTCGTCCGCGACCTCGGCCGCCAGCCCTACGGGCCGGTGTGGCGGGCGATGCAGCGCTTTACCGATGCCCGCACCGTCGACACACCGGACGAGCTGTGGGTCGTGGAGCACGAACCGGTATTCACCCTCGGTCAGGCCGGCAAGGCCGAACACGTGCTGATGCCCGGCGACATCCCGGTCATCCACGTCGACCGTGGCGGGCAGGTGACCTACCACGGGCCGGGGCAGATCGTGGTCTACCCGTTGCTCGACCTGAGGCGGTTGAAGGTCGGCGTGCGCGAGTATGTCGAGCGCATCGAGCAGGCGGTCATCGACACCCTGGGCGAGTGGAACATCGGCGCGTCGCGTCGCGATGGCGCGCCCGGCGTCTACGTCGCCGGGGCCAAGGTGGCGGCGCTGGGCATCCGTGTGCGCCGCGGCTGCACCTTCCATGGCCTGGCCTTCAACGTGGCCATGGACCTCGAGCCGTTTTCGCGCATCAACCCCTGTGGCTACGAAGGGCTGCAGGTGACCTCGGTGCTAGACTTGGGCGGGCCTTCGGGCATGGATGCCGTGAAACCCGTCCTGCTTGACGCCCTGGCGTCGCAGTTCGGCCTGCGGCTCGAACCCGCTGCAGGCCCGCTGGACCTCCAGGCGGCCTGACGCCGCCGACTCTCCCGACACTTCACGAGACGGCCATGACCGAAACCGCCGACCGGACCATTCCCCTGCAGGTGCTCGCACCCGCGGACAGCGGGTTGCAGCCCGGCACCAAGCAGCTGGCCGGCGACAAGATCAACCGCTCGCCGGTGCAGTTCGCCGATGTGCCGGTGCTGCGCAAGCCGTCGTGGATCCGCGTGCGCATTCCGTCCAACGGCGCGGTCGCCGCGCTGAAGTCCAAGCTGCGCGAGAACCGCCTGGTCACGGTGTGCGAGGAGGCCAGCTGCCCGAACATCCATGAATGCTTCGGCCATGGCACCGCCACCTTCATGATCCTGGGCGAGGTGTGCACCCGGCGCTGCTCGTTCTGCGACGTCGCCCACGGCCGGCCGAAGCCGCCTGACCCGACCGAGCCCTTCAGCCTTGCCAGCACCGTTGCCGACATGGGGCTGAAGTACGTGGTGGTGACCTCGGTCGACCGCGACGACCTGCGCGACGGCGGTGCCCAGCATTTCGTCGACTGCATCGCAGCGATCCGCGCGCGCACGCCGTCGACCCGCATCGAGATCCTCACCCCGGACTTCCGCGGCAAGGGGCGCATGGAGCGCGCGCTGGAGATCCTCGCGCAGAACCCGCCCGACGTGTTCAACCACAACGTCGAGACCGTGCCGGAGCTGTATCGCAACGTGCGCCCGGGTGCGGACTACCAGTGGTCGCTGACCCTGCTGCAGAAGTTCAAGGCGCAGCATCCGTCGGTGCCGACCAAGTCCGGGATCATGCTCGGCCTGGGCGAAACCATGGAGCAGGTGCAGGGCACCCTGCGCGACCTGCGCGCGCACGATGTCGACATGGTCACCATCGGCCAGTACCTGCAGCCGTCGGCGCACCACCACCCGGTGCTGCGCTACTGGACGCCGGACGAGTTCAAGGCACTCGAGGAGTACGGCATGGGGATCGGCTTCAGCCACGTCGCCTCCGGCCCGCTGGTGCGGTCCTCGTACCACGCCGATCGCCAGGCCGCCCTTGCCGGTGCCGTCGAAGGCGGGGTCGCGGCGGCCTGACGGCCCTTCGCGGGCGCAACCAGCGTTCACCTGCGGGCGACTGGCCGCGGTTAGAGTGAATCCGCGTCATGGCGTGGCTTCGTGCCTGCAACTTTCGGCACTGGAACGCGTCTATCCAGCGTCCACACTGCAGTGACGGACCGCACAGCGCGGCCGGCCAGAACGAGTCCCTACATGAAAGCAAGTCGCCTGATCTCCGCCGCCCTGATCGCCTTCGCGCTGTCGGTGCCGCTTGCGCTGATGGCCCGGGCCGACGGCGAGTCGGCGATCCCGGCCTCGCCCAGCGTCGACCAGGTACGCACCGCGCAGCTGGTGCATGGCCTGCTGTCCGACAGCCGCTACGCCTATCGGCCACGTCCCCTCGATGCCGGGATGGAACGCGACATCGTGCGCCGCTATCTGGAGGCGCTCGACTCCGGGAAGATGTTCTTCACCGCCGCGGACGTGGCGCGTTTCGAGCCGCTGGCGCCGGAGCTCGGCATGGCGGTGCGCAAGGGGCAGCTGGAGCCGGCGTTCGCGATCTTCGCGCTCTACAAGGAGCGCGTGGCCGAGCGCGTCGAGCACGCGCGTGGCCTGCTCAAGCAGGACATCTTCGAGTTCACCGGCGACGACCGCTGGGAATACGACCGCAAGGAGGCACCGTGGCCTGCCGATACCGCGGCGCTGGACGCGGTCTGGCAGCAGTCGGTACGCAATGACTGGCTGCGCCTGCAACTGGCCGGTCGCGAACCGGAGCAGATCCGCGAGACCCTCGACCGTCGCTACCGCAACCTCGCCAACAACGTGGCCCAGCTCAACGGCGAGGACGCGTTCCAGAGCTTCCTCAACGCGTATACGGCGTCGATCGACCCGCATACCGACTACTTCAACCCGCGTAGCACGCAGCTGTTCAACCAGAGCATGTCGCTGTCGCTTGAAGGTATCGGCGCGCAGCTGCAGCGCCAGGACGACGTGATCGTGATCCGCGAGCTGATTCCCGGCGGGCCGGCCGCGCTGAGCGGCAAGTTCCGCGTCGGCGACCGCATCGTCGGCGTCGGCCAGGGTACCGATGGCCCGGTCGAGGACGTGGTCGGCTGGCGCATCGACGACGTGGTCGAGAAGATCAAGGGCCCGAAGGACACCCAGGTGCGGCTGGAAGTGATTCCGGCCGAGGCCGGCATGGACAGCGAACCGGTGCGGATCGTGCTGACCCGCGCGCGGGTGCGGCTGGAGGAGCAGGCGGCGAAGTCGGAGATCATCGAGATCGAAGGCGCCGGCGATGCCGCCGACACCCGCGTCGGCGTGATCAAGCTGCCGGCGTTCTACCAGGATTTCCAGGGCCGCCGGAACCGCGACGGCGACTACGCCTCGGCCACCCGCGACGTTGCGAAGTTGCTTGAGGCGTTCAAGGCCGACGGCGTCGATGGCGTGGTGCTGGACCTGCGCAACAACGGCGGCGGTTCGCTCAACGAGGCGGTGGAGCTGACCGGCCTCTTCATCGATACCGGCCCGGTGGTGCAGGTGCGCGAGTCCGGCGGCCGGGTCAGCGTGGAAGCCGACCGCAACCCGGGCGTGGCCTGGGAGGGCCCGCTGGCGGTGCTGATCAACCGTGGTTCGGCTTCGGCCTCGGAAATCGTCGCCGGTGCCATCCAGGACTACGGCCGCGGCCTGGTGATCGGCGAGACCACCTTCGGCAAGGGCACGGTGCAGAACCTGGTCGACCTGGACCGCTGGCCGGGCAACGAACAGCAGCGCTTCGGCTCGGTGAAGCTCACCGTGGCGCAGTTCTTCCTGCCGGGCGGCAGCAGCACGCAGAACAAGGGCGTGGTGCCCGACGTGACGTTCCCGGTGACCGTGGACGCCAGCGAGTTCGGCGAAAGCACCTACGACAACGCGCTGCCGTGGACGCGCATCGCGGCCGTGCCGCATACCCGGTATGGCGACTTCGCACCGTTGCTGCCGCGCCTCAACGCGCTGCACGAGGCGCGCATCGCCGAGGACGCGGAATTCAGCTGGTGGGTGGAAGACGTCGAGGAGTTCCGCGCCGAACGGGCGAAGAAGTACGTGGTGCTCAACGAGGCCGAGCGCCGTGCCGAACGCGAGCGCCAGGAGCAGAAGCGCCGCGACCGCCAGGCGCAGCGCCGCGAGCTCGGCCTGCCGCTCGACCCGCTGGCCGAGGATACCGACGACGGCCTGTTCGCCAACGAGCGCGATATCGCCCTCGACACCGCGCGCGAGAAGGCTGCCGAGGAGCGTCCGGATCCGCTGCTGAAGGAATCGGCTGCGATCCTGGCCGACGCGATGCACCTGCTCAACAGCGACCGTGGCCTGCAGGCGCAGGTGCTGCCGGAGTCCACGCGACCCAACAGCTGGGCGCGCTGACGGCCGGGGGCTGACGCACCACCGGGCGCCGCCTTCAGGGTGGCGTCCGCGCCCATGGAAGGCGATGGTGGCCCGCTGACGCGGCTGCAGCGGGTCCTCCCGAACCGGCCACCGGCCAGACGCGGATCCCGGACGTAGTGTCCCGCCGCGGACACAGTCGACCGCGTACCATGTCGCCGCCGGCCATGCCGGTGCCGCCCCTCCTTTCCCCCTCGACCGGATCTCCCATGAGTGCGCCGCCGCTCGTGTCGCGCGACGTATCCCCGCTCGCCGTCCTGCTTGCCCTGTCCCTGGTCTACGTGATCTGGGGCTCCACCTATCTCGGCATCAAGTTCGCGCTGGAAGGGGGCTACCCGCCGTTGCTGATGGCCGGCATCCGGTTCCTGATCGCGGGCAGCGTGCTGTATGCGTTCCTGCGCTGGCGTGGCATGGCGGCACCCAGCCGGGGTCAATGGCGCAATGCGGCGTTCATGGGAGTGCTGCTGCTGGGCCTCGGCAATGGCCTGGTGTGCGTGGCCGAACAGACGGTGTCGTCCGGGCTGGCGGCCGTGGCCGTGGCCTCGGCGCCGTTGTGGATCGGGCTGTTCTCGGCGATGCAGGGGCAGCGCCCACGGCAGCTGGAGTGGCTGGGACTGGGGATCGGCTTCGTCGGCGTGCTGTGGCTCAACGCCGGCAGCTCGCTGACCGCCGATCCGATCGGGCTCGTTGCGCTGCTGGTCGCGCCGGTGGCCTGGGCCTATGGGTCGGTGTGGAGTCGCGGTCGCGACCTGCCTGCGCCGTTCATGGCTGCCGCGGCACAGATGCTGTGCGGAGGCGCGGCCATGCTCGTGGCCGGTCCGCTGCTGGGCGAGCGCTTCACCACCCTGCCCACCCTGCAGGGCACGCTGTCGGTGGCATACCTGCTCAGCTTCGGTTCGATCGTCGCCTTCAGCGCCTATATCTGGCTGCTGCACCACGTGCGCGCGACGCTTGCCGGCAGCTACGCCTACGTCAACCCGGTGATCGCGGTGGTGCTGGGTGCGTGGCTGGCGGCCGAACGCTTCAGTGCGCATGACATCGGCGCGATGCTGGTGATCCTCGCCGGCGTGGTGGCGATCACCCTGGCGCGCACGCGCACGGCGAAGCCGGCATGAGCCCGATCCATGATCGCCGCGCGCTGTGGATCGCGGTTGCCGCCTTCGTCATCTGGGGGCTGATGCCGCTCTACTGGCACCTGCTGCGGCACGTGCCGTCGCTGCAGATCGTGCTGCACCGGGCGGTGTGGTGCGCGATCCTGGTCGCCGCCTGGCTCACCGTGAGCCGTGGACGCGGCTGGCTGCGCGAGGTCATCGCGCAGCCGCGGCTGGTGGCGATGCTGGCGGCCTCGGGCCTGCTGATCGCCGCCAACTGGAGCCTGTACGTATGGGCGGTCAACAGCGGGCATGTGGTCGAGGCCAGCCTGGGCTACTTCATCAACCCGCTGCTCAACGTGGTGATCGGCGTGCTGTTCCTGCGCGAACGTCTCTCGCTGCCGCAGTGGGTGGCGGTGGCGCTGGCCGCCGGCGGGGTGCTGTGGCTGACCTTCAACTACGGCAGCTTCCCGTGGATCGCGCTGTGCCTGGCCGGCTCGTTCGCCATCTACGGGCTGATCCGCAAGTTCGCCGCGGTGGAGGCGGTGCAGGGGCTCGGCGTCGAGAACCTGTTCGTGTTCGGGCCGGCAGTGCTGGTGCTGGCGTGGCTGGAGTGGTCCGGCAGTGGCGGGTTCTTCTCGCTGCACTGGGGCGGGCTCACCGACGCGCTGCTGGTGCTGGGCGGTGCGCTGACCGCGATCCCGCTGATCTGTTTCGCCTATGCGGTGCGGCGCGTGCCGCTGACGGTGGTCGGCCTGCTGCAGTACATCGGGCCCACCCTGCAGCTGCTGCTCGGGGTGTTCTTCTTCGGCGAGGCGTTCGGCATCGACCGCGCGATGGGCTTCGCCTTCATCTGGGCCGGGCTCGCGGTGTTCGCGATCGACGGTTACCTGCAGGCGCGCCGGCGCATCGTGGCGCAGCAGCTCTAGCCCGGGTGGCTCCGGCCAACGGGCAACCGCAACGCGCGTCGAGGCTCAGCCGCGCACGAGCAGCCACAGCACGAGTACGGTGCCGGCGGCGGTGACCGTCCCGGTCGCCCACCACCAGCGCCGCGCACGCAGGCGCAGCCGGCGCAGGCGCTCCGCGTGCAGCAGGCGCGCCTGCTCGATCAGCGGCTGCGCGCGCGCGCGGGCGCGTGCATTGGCGGCGTCGCGTGCGCCGCCGGAGGCGTTCGACGTCGCCTCGGCCTCCTCGTAAAGCGCGAAGACCTCGCGGTGCAGCTGCGCATAGCGGCGCTCGAGCTCCGGGCCCGGGAGCTGCCGCAGGTCCGCGGGCGACGTCGTGCCGTCCATCAAGCGGCGCGCAGTGCGTCGGTCACCGGCAGGCGCGCGGCACGCACCGCCGGGAACAGGCCGCCGACGAAGCCGATCGCCAGCGCCCACTTCAGGCCATTCCACAACAGCTCCGGCGTGACCCGGAACTCGAAGGTGAGCTGGCCGACGCCGCCGGCCAGCGTCGACGCGGTGTAGCCGTTGAACACCAGCCAGGCGAGCAGCCCGCCGAGCGCGCCACCGAGTGCCGCCAGCAGCATCGTCTCCAGCATCACCGCCACCACCACCGGCAGCCCGCGGAAGCCGATCGCACGCAGGGTGGCGATCTCGCGCGCGCGCGCGGCGACGGTGGCGAACATCGTGTTGAGCGCGCCGAACACCGCGCCCACCGCCATGATCGAGCCGACCACGATGCCGATGATGCGCAGCACCCTGGTCATGCCTTCCGACTGCCGCGCGAAGTACTCCGCGGTGGTGTCGGCCTCCACCTTGAGCCGCGGGTCGGCCTCGAGCGTCGCCTTGAACGCGCTGAAGGCATCCGGGCTGGCGAGGCGCGCGGTGACCGAGTTGCGGCTGCTGCCGCGGCGATAGGTGGTGGCCACGATGCCGGCGTCGGCCCAGATCTCCGACTCCAGCGCGTCGCCGGACGCGAACACGCCCGTCACCGTCCACACATCGCTGCCCAGGCGCACCTCGCTGCCGGGGTCGAGCCCGGCGAACTGCCGCCGCGCGCCCTGGCCGACCACCAGCTCGCGGCGGCCGGATTCGAAGGTGCGGCCCTCGACGATCCGCATGCCCGGGCGCACCGCCCAGGCCACCGGGTCGACGCCGCGCAGCTGCACGCTGCCATCCTCGTCGGCCTGGCCACGGCGTGGCAGGTTGGCCGCCACCACGAGCTCCGCCGAGGCCAGTGGGCGGTTGTCGGCGTCGCGGGCGATCTCCGGCGCCTGCGCGATCGCCACCAGTGCCTCGCGCTCCATCACCGACATCACCTCGGCCGCCGAGCCGCCGCGCAGCACGATGGCGGTGTCCTCGTTGCCGGTGGCGGCCACCGTCTGCCGGTAGCCCTCGGCCATCGCCAGCAGCGCGACCAGCACGCCGACCACGCCCGCGATGCCGATCACCACCACCGACGAGGCGCCGATCCGCTGCGACAGGGTGCTGATGCCGACATGGGTGACCGAGCCGGCCTGGCGACCGCTGCGCGTGGCCAGCATCCAGCCGGCCAGCACCAGCGCGAGGCCGAGCAGCGCCTGCCAGGGCAACAGGATCCACGCCGCCACGCCCGCCACCACGACGATGGCCAGCAGCAGCCCGCTCAGGAAGGATTTGATCTTGGACATGTGCGTTACTCCGCTGTGACCCTCGCCCGCAGGCGGGAGAGGGTGGATCCGTACCGGGTCATCGCCCGGCCAACGCGTCGACGATGTTCAAACGCATGCCGCGGATCGCCGGCAACGCACCGACCAGCAGGCCGATGGCGACCATCAGCGCCAGCCCCAGCAGCCAGCTCTCCAGACCCACCGGCGGCAGGTTGAGCACACCGCCGCTGCCCTGGCCGAGCGCGGGCCCGGCGATCGCCGCCAGCCCGAGGCCCAGCACGCCGCCCAGCACCACCAGCAGGACCGATTCGGCCAGCACCATCAGCAGCACGCTGGTGCTGGAGAAACCGATCGTCTTCAGCACCGCGAGTTCGGAAGTGCGCTCGCGCACCGCCTGCGCCATGGTGTTGCCGGTCAACAGCAGCAGGGTGAAGAACACCGCGCCCATGATCGAGCCGACGATCAGGCCGATGTCGGCCATCTGCTTGAGCTGCGAGGCGAACGCCGCCTGCTCGGTCATGGTCTTGGTTTCGTGCGGCGAGTTCGCCGACAGCGCGTCGATGGCCTTGGCCGCTGCGTCGGCGTGGCGCACGTCGCGCACCCGCGAGACATACCAGCCGACGTCGCCATCCACGTACGGGGTGGATTCGGCGAAGTAGTCGTAGCGCAGCAGGAACAGCCCGTCGGTGAAGCCCGACTCGGCGCCATCGCGCGCGCGCATGATGCCGACGATCTCGAATTCCCAGTTGAGCGTGCCGTCGGCGTTGGGAAAGATCGTCGACTGCAGCGGGACGCGATCGCCGACCTTCCAGCCGAAGCGCGTGGCCAGCGCCTGCCCGACCAGTGCGGCGGTGCGGGTGCGCGAGAACGCCTCGCGCGCCTCGGGGGCCACTTCGACCTCCGGATACAGGTCGAGGTAGTTGTCGGCCACCGCGAAGGTGAACAGCTGGTTGCGCGGGTTCTGGTAGGCGCCGCCGAACCAGTTGGCGTACGTGACCGCCTCGATGTTGTCGACCTGGGCGATGCGCGTGCGCAGCGACAGCGGCAGCGTCTCGATGAACGACAGCTTCGAACCGGTCTGCAGCCGCTGCGCGCCGTCGGCGTTCTGGCCGAGCTGGCCGAACGTGGTGCGGATGCCGTCGAGCAGGCCGAACAGCAGGAACGCGGCCATGATCGAGGCCAGGGTGAGGAAGGTGCGGGTCTTGCGGCGGAACAGCGCCGCCCACACCAGATGCATGTATTTCATGCCGGCGTCCTCCGTCAGGCCGCGTGCGCGGGTTGGTCGACCAGCGAGCCCTTGTCGAGGTGCAGGGTGTGCGATGCATAGCCGGCGGCCTTCGGGTCGTGGGTGACCATGACGATGGTCTTGCCGTGCTCGCGGTTGAGTTCCTGCAGCAGGCCGAGGATGTCCTCGGCGGACTGGCGGTCGAGGTCGCCGGTGGGTTCGTCGCAGATCAGCAGGTCCGGATCGGAGACGATCGCGCGCGCGATCGCCACGCGCTGCTGCTGGCCGCCGGAGAGTTCGTTGGGCTTGTGCTTCGCGCGGTCGGAAAGACCCACCAGCTCCAGCGCGATGCCGGCGTTGCGCTTGCGCTGCGCGCCGGAGAGCTTCGTCAGCAGCAGCGGCAGTTCCACGTTGCGCTGCGCGGTCAGTGCCGGCATCAGGTTGTAGAACTGGAACACGTAGCCGACGTTGCGGCTGCGCCAGCTCGACAGCTGGCCGCCACCCATGCGGTCGATGCGCTGGCCATCGACGGTGATCTCGCCGGAACTCGGCGCGTCGAGCCCGCCGATCAGGTTCAGCAGCGTGGTCTTGCCGGAGCCCGATGGGCCCATCAGCGCGACGAAGTCGCCACGCTCGATGTCGAGGTCGATGTGGTGCAGCACCTCCACCTTCTCGGAACCACGCTGGTAGGTCTTGGTGAGGTTGCGGATCGAAACCAGGGTCGCCATGCCGATGCCTCGTTGCATGCCCGCGGGGCGGGCGGGACGGCGCGCGCGGCGCCCGGGATGCCGTGGCCGGCGGGCCACGGCTGCGTCGCGTTACTGGCGGACCACCAGGCTGCCATCCTCGAGCTCGGCCGGCGGATCCACCACCACGTCCTCGCCGGCAACCAGGCCGGAGCTCACCTCGCGCTGCGCGCCAACGGTGGCGCCGGCGTTGACCACGCGCCGTTGCACGCGGTCATCCGCGAGCGCAAAGGCCACCGTGGCGCCATCGCGCTCGACGATGGCGGCGGCCGGCACCCGCAGCGTGCGCGTCGCGGCTTCCGCGGCATCAGGTGCGGTTGCGGGCTGTTCGAGGAAGCTCACCGACACGCCCATGTCCGGGACGATGCGGCGGTCCTTTTCCTTCAGCGCGATGCGCACTTTCACCGTGGCCTTGCCCCGGTCGGCGGTCGGCACGATCGCGATCACCTCGGCGGGAATGCGCCAGTCAGGATAGGCGTTGAGGGTGGCGGTCACCGGCATCTTCGGCTGCACGCGGCCGATGTAGGCCTCGCCGACGTCGACCTCGATCTCCAGCGAATCCATGTCGACGATGGTGCCGATGCCGGTGCGGGTGAAGCCGCCGCCGGCCGACAGCGGCGAGACGATCTCGCCCGGCTGCGCCGCCTTGGCCACCACCACGCCAGCGAACGGTGCGCGCACCACGGTGTTGTCGACGCCGAGATCGGCGATCGCCAGCTGGTCGGCGGCAACGCGGGCGTTGCGCTGCGCGGTGGTCAGTTGCGCGCGCAGCGCGTCGCGCTGGGCGACCGCCTGGTCGTACTGCGAGCGTGACACAAGCTGCTGGCCGACCAGCGCGTCCAGCCGCCGCGCCTCGGCCTCGGCCTGCGCCAGCTGTGCCTGCACGCTGCCGGCCTGGCTGCGCGCGGCGGCCAGCTGCGAGGACGACAGCGCGCGCTGTGCGTCGGCATCGATGGGGTCGAGCGTCGCCAGTACCTGGCCTTCCTCCACCGCCATGCCTTCCTCGATCAGCACCTCGTGCACGCGGCCGGTGATCTTTGCCGACACCGTGGCCATGCGGCGCGCGACCACGTAGCCGCTGGCGTCCAGCACCGAGGCCGGCGCACTGCCGGCGCCGCCGCTGGCCACCACCGGCGCGGTGCGTACCGCGATCGCCTGCTCGCGGCCCAGCAGTGACCATGCGGCAAGCGCCAGCACCATCACCGTGGCGGCGATGCCGAGCGAGATCCACAGCCCACGCCGCGACGGCGGCGGCTCCGGGCGACGGTCGATGCGCAGTTCCTTCAGCAGATCGGCTTTCGTGTTCATGCGGGCCCAGACGGCGTGAGTCGCAACAGTGTGACCGCAGCGCGGCCGGGTGTGAGTGGCCGGAAGTCACTTCCGCCCCGGCAGTGTCGCCGGCGGCGCGGCGCGATGTCAGGTGACGGGTGTCATGTCGATCGCCTGACACCGGCGACTGCCGCCGACGCGGCACCAGGTCCAGGCTGTGGCCAGGTCCGACGGAGTAGCGCCATGTCTTCCACCCATCCTGCCGCGCGGCTCCAGGGCGCGCGCTTCCTGCACGGCGCGGTGTGTGCGCTCGAGGGCCTAGACCTGGAGCTGCAGGCCGGCCAGGTGCTGGCGCTGCTCGGGCCGAACGGCGCCGGCAAGTCCACCGCGGTGGACCTGCTGCTCGGCCTGAAGACGCCGGCAGCCGGCAAGGCGCGGCTGTTCGGCATGGATCCGTGCGTCCCGGCGTCGCGCCTGGAGGTCGGGGTGATGCTGCAGAGTGCGGTGCTGCCGGATCGGCTGACCGTGGGCGAGCTCGTTCAATGGGCGGCCTGCCACTACCCGCAGCCGATGCGCGTCGACGAGGCCGCAGCGTTGGCGGGCATCGCCGACCTGCTGCACCGACGCTACGGGCGGCTGTCGGGCGGCCAGCAGCGGCGGGTGCAGTTCGCGATCGCGCTGTGCGGGCGGCCACGGCTGCTGTTCCTCGACGAGCCGACCACCGGCCTCGACATCGGCGCGCGCAGCCAGGTCTGGGCGGCGGTGCGGGCGATGGCCGCGCAGGGCTGCGCGGTGCTGCTGACCACGCATTACCTCGAGGAAGCCGAAGCGCTGGCCGATCGCGTGGTGGTGATCGACCGTGGACGGGTGCTCGCCGATGGCAGCGTCGCGCAGGTGCGCGCGCTGGTCGGTGGCCGGCGCATCCGCTGCACCACCACCCTGGCGCCGCAGACCGTGGCCGGCTGGCCGCAGGTGCGCGAGGTACAGGTCCGCGACGGCCGGCTGGAGCTGGTGGCCGCGGCCGCGGAAGCGGTGGTGCGCCGCCTGCTCGAGGCGGACCCCGCGCTGGAGGATCTCGAGGTCACCCGCGCCGGCCTGGCCGAAGCGTTTGTCGAACTCACCCGTCCGCACGTCCCCGAGGCCGCCCGATGAACACCGTTGCCACGTCACCTTCCAGCCCCACCGCGACGCGGGCGCCGATGCTGCGCGCGTGCATGGTCGAAGTGCGCTGCGAGCTCCGCAAGCTGCTGCGCGAGCCCGCGTACGTGCTGCCAGCGGTGCTGTTCCCGGTGCTGTTCTACCTGCTGTTCGGCGTGCTGCTGTCGGGGATGGGCGCGCCGCCGGCGTTCCTGCTTGCCGGCTACGGCGTGTTCGGCACCATCGGCGCCACCCTGTTCGGCATCGGCGTCGGCGTGGCCAACGAGCGCGAGCAGGGGCTGTTGCGCCTGCGCCGCGCACTGCCGTCGCGCGCCGGCGGCTGGCTGCTGGCCAAGGTGGTGGCGGCGATGGCGTTCGCACTGGTCATCAGCCTGCTGCTGGCCGTGGTTGGCAGCACCCTGGGAGGCGTGTCGCTGCCGGCATCGGGCTGGGTGCTGCTGCTGGTGGCCAACCTGCTGGGCGTGCTGCCGTTCGCCGCGCTCGGCCTGCTGATCGGCAGCCTGGTCGGTGGCAATGCCGCGATCGCCGTGGTCAACGTGCTGTTCCTGCCGATGGTGTTCCTGTCCGGGCTGTGGCTGCCGTTGTCGATGCTGCCGGAGTTCTTCGCGCGGCTGGCGCCGGTGTGGCCGGCCTGGCATCTGGGCCAGATCGCCTTCAAGGTGGTCGGCCATGACAGCGGGGGAGCGCTGTGGCTGCATGTCCTCGCGCTGCTGGTGCCGGCCGCGGTGTTCACCCACTTTGCCCTGCGACGCCTGTCGCGCTGACTGCACGTTCTTCGGGAGAATGCGGATGAAACGCTGGATCGACATGGTGGCGGTGGGTGCGCTGGCGGCGACGCTCGCCGCGTCGGTGTTGCTGCTGGCGCCCAGCAACAGCGACGCGCAGGCCGCCCCGCCGGCGTCGCCTGGTGGCTTCGCGATCCGCGACGCACGCGTGTTCGACGGCGAGCGCGATCTGGGCGTCGCGACCGTCCTGGTGCGCGCGGGCCGCATCGAAGCGCTGGGCGCCCACCTGCAGGTGCCCATGGGTTACGACGTCGTCGACGGCAGCGGCAGGACCCTGCTGCCCGGGCTGATCGATGCCCACGTGCATGCCTGGGGCGATGCCCAGCGCGATGCCGCGCGTTTCGGCGTGACCACCGCGTTCGACATGCATGGCATGCCGGCGCGTGCGCAGGCGTTGCGGACCCAACGCGAATCGCTTGCCGCGACCGGCCAGGCCGACCTGTGGGCTGCCGGTTACGCGGTGACCGCGCCGGGCGGACATGGCACCCAGTACGGCTTCCCGGTGCCGACCGTGGATGCGGGCACCGACATCGACACCTTCATCGGCGAGCGCATCGCCGAGGGCGCGGACTTCATCAAGCTGATCGTCGAGGACTTCTCGGCCTACGGGACGGCGCGACGACTGCCGACGCTTGCCGCGCCGCAGGTGCACGCGGCGATCGCGGCGGCGCACGCACGCGAGCGCCTGGCGGTGGTGCATGTCTCCACCCTCGCCGACGCCCGCCACGCCGTCGATGCGGGCGCCGACGGGCTGGTGCACCTGTTCGTCGACCATGCGGCCGACGCGGGGCTGGCGGCGGCGATGCACGCGCGCGATGCCTTCCTGGTGCCGACGCTGTCGGTGCTGGCGTCGGTGGCGGGGATGGGCGAGGGCACGGCACTCGCCGACGATGCCCGGCTGGGTGGACTGCTCACCGCCGAACAGCGTTCCACGCTCGCCGCGCGCATGCATGGCGGCGCGCCGGCGCCCGCCGGCCTGGCGCGTGCCCTCGACAGCGTGCGCCTGCTGCACGCCGCCGGGGTCGACATCCTGGCCGGGACCGATGCGCCGAATCCCGGCACCGCGCACGGCGCCAGCCTGCATGGCGAGCTGGCGCTGCTGGTGCGTGCGGGGCTGACTCCCGGGCAGGCACTGTCGGCGGCCACCGCGGTACCTGCACGCCGTTTCGGCCTGGCCGACCGCGGACGCATCGCGCCCGGCCTGCGCGCCGACCTGTTGCTGGTGGATGGCGATCCGCTCACCGACATCACCGCCACCCGCGCGATCGCCACGGTGTGGAAGAACGGCCATCGGGTCGAACGCGATGCCGCTGCCGGTGCGGTCGCGGCCGCGGCACCGGCGCAGACGCTTGTTGCCGACTTCGATGGCGACGTGGTCGCGGCGGCGTTCGGCAGCTGGCAGCCCAGCACCGACCGCATGGCCGGGGGCGGCTCCGACGTCGCCCACGCACTGGTGCGCGGCGGTGCGCAGGGGACGGCTGGTGCACTGCGCATCCACGGCGAGGTCCGGCCCGGTTTCGCCTTCCCGTGGGCGGGGATGACCTGGATGCCGGCCGCGGAACCGATGCAACCGGTCGACATGTCGGCGCGCGAGGCACTGGTGTTCCACGTGCGCGGCGATGGCCGCCGCTACAGTGCGATGCTGTTCTCCGGCCCCACGATGCAGGGAATGCCGAGCACGCAGACCTTTGTCGCCGGCCCGCAGTGGACGCAGGTGCGGCTGCCGCTCGCCGATTTCCCCGGTGCCGATCCCGCGCTGCTGCGTGCGGTCGCGTTCACCGCCGGGCAGCCGGCCGGCGGGTTCGAGTTCTTCCTCGACCAGGTCGAACTGCGCTGACCGGCCACCACCACCGAGCACTGCTGGAAGTCGCCCATGTCCACCTTCCGATCCCGCTGGCTGGCCCCGGCCGCCGATTCGCTGATGGCGCGCACGTTGCGCCGCGGCCGTCCGGCGTGGACGGAGCTGGTGCACGTGATGTGGTCGGCCTGGGTGTTCGTGACCCCGGTGTTCACCCCCTCCGGCTACGACGCACGCTGGTGGCTGCTGACGCTGCTGTCGTATCCGCTTTTCCTCGCGCTCTACGCCCGCGTCCTGCTGGCGCCTGTCGCCACTGCATGGCGCAATGCCATCGGCATGGTCGCGCTGTGCCTGCTGCTGCTGCCATGGTACCCGTCGGGCATGAGCTATTTCGTGTTCGGCTGCGTCCTGCTGCTGCTCTCGCGGATGCGTGCCTCCTGGGTGGAAGCGGTCGTCCTGCTGCTGCTCAACATGGCCTTCCTGGGCTGGGCCGCGGTGCTTGGCTACCCGTGGCAGGCGATGGTGTGGATGCCGGTGGTGACCCTGATCGTCGGCCTGGTGGTGCATGTCGAGCGCCTCAACGAGGCGCGCGACGCGGCCCTGCAGCTGTCGCAGGGCGAGGTGCGCCGGCTGGCCGCCACCGCCGAGCGCGAACGCATCGGCCGTGACCTGCACGACCTGCTGGGCCACACGCTGTCGATGGTGGCGGTGAAGTCCGACCTCGCGGCGCGCCTCGTCGAGCGTGACCCGGTCACCGCGCGGCGCGAGATCGAGGACGTCGCGCAGGCCGCGCGCGACGCGCTGGGGCAGGTGCGGCGGGCGGTCAGCGGCATTCGCGCCGCCGGGCTTGCCGGCGAACTCGCCTCGGCACGGCTGCTGCTCGAAGCCGATGGCGTGGCGTTCGACTACAGCCTCGATACCGACATGGCGCAGGCGATCCTGTCGCCGCGGGTGGAAACCACGCTGGCGCTGACCGTGCGCGAAGCGGCCACCAACGTGCATCGCCACGCGCGTGCAACACAGGCGCGGGCGACGTTCGCGATCGAGGATGGGCATGCGGTGCTGTGCATCGGCGACGACGGCCGCGGCGGGCCGCTGAAAGCCGGTAACGGGCTGGCCGGCATGCGCGAACGCGTGCAGGCGCTGGGCGGCAGCCTGGTGGTCGATAGCAGGGCCGGCTGCCGCATCGAGGTGCGGGTGCCGTTGGCGCAGCCGCCGTCGCCGACAGAGGCGATCGGCGCCACGCAGGGCGCGCCCGCGTCGATATAGCCGCACCCGCGGTGGATCCTCCGCCTAGACTGTCCGGCGTACCCGCTGCCGGTGCCGCCATGCCCATCCGCATCCTGCTTGCCGAGGACCAGGCCCTGCTGCGTGGCGCGCTGGCCGCGCTGCTGCGGATGGAACCGGATTTCGAGGTGGTGGCCGAATGCGCCGATGGCGAATCGGCCTGGGTGGAACTGCAGCGCCACCGCCCGGACGTGCTGGTGACCGACATCGAGATGCCGGGCCTGACCGGACTGGAACTGGCGGCACGGGTGCAGCGCCAGCAACTGCCGGTGCGGGTGGTGATCGTCACCACGTTCGCGCGTGGCGGTTACCTGCGCCGCGCGCTGGATGCCGGCGTTGCCGGCTACCTGCTCAAGGACGCGCCCGCCAGCGAACTCGCACAGGCGCTGCGCCAGGTGCAGCGCGGCGGCCGTGCGATCGACCCGCAGCTGGCGCTGGAGGCCTGGACCGAGCCGGATCCGCTGGGCGAGCGCGAACGCCAGGCACTGCGGCTGGCCGGCGAGGGCCTGTCGGCCGGCGAGATCGCGGCACGGATGAACCTGTCGGCCGGTACCGTGCGCAACTATCTGTCGGAGGCGATCGGCAAGCTCGGCGTCGGCAATCGCATCGAGGCCTACCGGCTGGCGCGGCAGAAGGGCTGGCTGTAGGCCACCCGGGCGGGCCAAGGGCGACCACCGATGCGCGCCGCGGTAGACTGGGCGCCGGTTCCGTCGTCGATTCCGCCGCCATGTCCGCAGCCCGCGCCTCCACCGAGCAACCTCATCCCGAGCACACCCGCCCCGAGCAGGCCAATGCCGAGCGTCGCTACGAGGTCAGCCGCAGCGAGCTGCCGCTGAGCTGCCCGATGCCGGCGATGGGCCTGTGGGACTCGCACCCGCGCGTCTACCTGCCCATCGAGTCGGAAGGCGGCAAGGCGGACTGCCCGTATTGCGGCGCGCACTTCGTCCTCGTCGACTGAGCGCCGCATGCCGTCCGGCCCGATGCGCCGGCTGACCGTCGTCCAGTTGCTGCCGGCGCTCGATGCCGGTGGCGTCGAACGCTCCACGCTCGAGGTCGCCCAGGCGCTGGTGGCCGCGGGCCATCGCGCGGTGGTGGTGTCGGCCGGTGGCCGCCTGGTGCCGGCGCTGGAGGCGCTGGGCGCCGGACACGTCACGGTCGATATCGGCCGCAAGTCGTTGCTGACCCTGCGGCACGCGCGCACCCTGCGCAGGCTGTTTGCCGACATGCGCCCGGACATCGTGCACGCGCGTTCGCGGCTGCCGGCGTGGCTGGGCTGGCGGGCGTTGCAGGGGATGCCGGCCGCCACGCGCCCGCGCCTGGTCACCACCGTGCACGGGCTCAATTCGCCGTCGCGCTACAGCGCGGTGATGACCCGCGGCGAGCGGGTGATCTGCGTCTCGGAAACCGTGCGCCGCTACGTGCTGGCGCACTACCCGGCGACCGATCCCGCGATCCTGCGGGTAATCGCGCGCGGCATCGACCCCACGGCATTCCCGCCCGCTCCCTGGCCGGATGCCGGCGCGCGTGAGGCGGTGGCGCGGGAGCACCCGGCGCTGGCCGGTTCCGGCCCGCTGCTGCTGCTGCCCGGGCGCGGCACCCGGCTCAAGGGCCATGGCGATGCCATCGAACTGCTGCGCCGGCTGCGTGCGCAGGGTGCCGACGCGCGGCTGTGGATGCCCGGTGCACGCGAGCCGGGGCGCGAGCATTACATCGCCGAACTGGAACAGGCGGCGGCAGACGCCGGCGTCGGCGATGCGCTGGTGCTGACCGCACCCACCGGCGCCATCGCCCGCGCCTATGCCGCGTCCGACCTCGTCCTGCAGCTGTCGCGCAAGCCCGAGGCCTTTGGCCGCACCGTGCTCGAAGCGCTGTCGGTGGGGCGTCCGGTCGTCGGCTGGGCGCATGGCGGGGTCGGCGACCTGCTGGCCGAACTGCTGCCCGCCGGCGCGGTCCGGCCGTTCGATGCGGACGCGCTCGCGCGCGCGGCGCGCGCGCTGCTCGATCCGGCCACCCGTCCTGCGATTGCTACGATCCCCGACACCCTGGCGGCCATGCAGTCCGCCACGCTCGCCGTCTATTCCGAACTCTGCCCATGACCGACGCCGTCAGCGATTCCCGACCCGATGCCACCGACGCGCCCGGCTGGCGCTGGGCCCCGCACTGGGTGCTGGCCTTCGTCGCGCTGTGGCCGATGCCCGGCTACGCCGAAGGCGTGATGGTGATCGGTGCGCTGATCGCGATCGTGCGCCTGCTGATGGCGCGCTTCCGCGGCGGCAAGGCGCTGCTGAGCGTGCAGGCCTGGGCGCTGACCACCGTGCTGTTCGCGGCGTACTGGCTGCCCGAGGTGTTCTCGGTGGTGGGTGCGGTGGATCCGGCGCGCAGCATGCGCGAGGCACTGGTGGACATCCGCTACCTGCCGTTCCTGTGGCTGGTCGCGGCGGCGGTGGCCGACAACCGCGGGCTGCGCATCACCCTGGCCGGGATGGCGGTGATCGTCGGCGTGTGGACCCTGGATGCGCTGGCCGAAGGCCTGTTCGGGACCAGTCCGCTGTTCTGGGGGCTGGACGCGGCCAAGCAGCTGGTCAGTTCGCGGCCGATGTGCAGTGCCGAGGACGTGGCCGCGGTGGACCGCCTGAGCGGCGTGCTGGGGCCGTGCAACCTCAAGATCGGCGTGGTGCTGGCCAGCCTGGCGCCGTTCCTGCTGTATGCCGCGGGGCGCAGGTTCGGTACGGCCGGCTGGATCGTGTCCGCGGCCGCGGTCGGCGTGGTGATCGTGCTGGCCGGTGCGCGCGCGGCATGGATCACCTACACGCTGGTGCTGGTGTTCTCGGGCTGGAAGCTGCTGGGCTGGAAGCGGCTGTTGCTGGTGCTGGCGGCAGGCGCAGCCACGCTGGTCGCGCTGACCGCGGTCTCGCCGCAGGTGCGCGAGCGCGTCGAGCGCACCTCGCACCTGCTCACCGCCGACGGGTCGGGCGTGGACATGGCGCTGTCCGGGCGCGCGCGGATCTGGCAGGCCGCGGTCTGCATGGTCGGCGAGTCGCCGGTCAACGGCGTGGGCGTGCGTGGCTTCCGCCGGGCGTTCGACGGATGCGATGCGGCGTCAGGCACCCCCGCGGCCTGGGGCGATGGCCCGGCGTTGCACGCCCACCAGATCGTGCTCGAGGTCGGCGCGGAGACCGGCGTGCTCGGCCTGCTGCTGTGGCTGGCCGGCGCGGCGATGGCGTGGCGCGCATGGCGCTATGCCGATGCCGCCGCGCGCGAACGCGCACGCCCGGCGATGCTGGCACTGGCGGTCACCGTGTTCCCGCTCAACACCCACCTGGCGTTCTATTCGACCTTCTGGGGCGGGCTGACCCTGTTGCTGGCCGCGTTGTATGCCGGCAGCCTGCTGGCGAGGCCGCAGCCGGCACATGTGCAGCCTCCGCACACGCCCGCGGATCCGGGCCGCGCCTAGCCTGCGTCCCGGTACACGTCGCGGCCGTCGGGCTGACGCTTGAAGCGACGGTGGATCCACAGGTACTGCGACGGTGCGGCCCGGGCCATCGCCTCGATGCCGGCCATGACCCGCCCGGTATCGGCATGCGCGTCGGTGGACGGGAAATCCTCGAGCGCCGGCGACAGCCGCAGCGTGTAGCCCCCATCCGCGCGACGCTCGTGCTGGAACAGCACCACCGCTGCCCCGGCCATCCGCGCCAGCTGGTGGGTGGAGGTGAGGCTGTGCGCGGCCTGGCCGAAAAACGGCACGTACACCGCGTCGCCGCGGCTGGGGTCCTGGTCGGGTGCGTACCAGAGCACGCCGCCGCGCTTGAGATGTCGCACGCTGCCGCGCAGGTCCTGCTTGGTGAACATCGCTTCGGCATAGCGCAGGCGGCCGCGCCGCACCGCCCACTCCATCGCCCCGGCTGCATGCGGCCGGTACATGCCTGCCAGCGGCACGTGGTCGCACAGCAGCCGCCCGCAGATCTCCAGGGTGGTGAAGTGGCCTGACACCAGCAGCACGCCGCGACCGTTGGCGCGCGCGGCCTGCAGGTGCTCCAGGCCCTCGACGACCACGTCGCGCCGCATCGGTGCCACCGTACCCCACCAGGCGCGGGCGAACTCGAAGAACCCGGTTCCCAGCGCATGGAAATGCGCGCGCAGCAGTTCCGTGCGCCTGGCGTCATCGAGTGCCGGGAAGCACAGTTCGAGGTTGCGGCGGGCGATGTCGCGCCGGCTGCGCAGGAGCAGCCGCAACAGGTCGCCCAGCAGGCGGCCAAGCGTGCGCTGCGCCGGCCACGGCAGGCGTGCGGCAAGCGCCGCCAGGCCGATACCGGCCCACGCCGGCCACTGTCGGGGGCCCAGCGGCGGACGCGCGTCGGCGCTGGAGGACGGGGAAGCCATCCGCAGGATTCTAACGGCGCGCCCATGTCCGCGGGTCGACGCAGGCGCGCGCACAGGCCGCTGCCGGCACCCGCCGCGCGCGCGGTTATCCTTGCACGCTATGTCTGCCGACCGCACCGAGCGCATCCTGCGCGTCCTGTATTCCGCGCTGCTCTACGTGCTGGTGCCGGTCACGGTCTATCACCTGATCTGGCGCGGGTTCCGCCAGGCGGAGTACCTGCATCGCTGGAGCGAGCGCTACGCGGTGTACGCCACGCCGCCGCTGGCGGGCACGCTGTGGGTGCATGCGGTGTCGGTGGGCGAGGTCAACGCGGCGGCGCCGCTGATCGATGCGCTGCTGCGCGAACACCCGCACCAGCGACTGCTGGTCACCACCATCACCCCGACCGGCTCGGCGCGGGTGCGTGCGCTGTGGGGTGACCGGGTCGAGCACGTGTACCTGCCCTACGACCTCGGCGGCATGGTGCGTCGCTTCCTCGACCACTACCGCCCGCAGCTGGGCCTGATCGTGGAAACCGAGCTGTGGCCGAACCTGCTGTTCGCCTGTCGCGACCACGACGTCCCGGTGTACGTGGTCAACGCGCGGCTGTCGGCGCGGTCGCTGCGTGGCTACCGCCTGTTGCGGCCGCTGGTCGGGCGCGCGCTGCGCACCCTGCGCGGCGTGGCCGCACAGTCGGCCGATGACGGCCGCCGCTTCGTCCACCTCGGCGCCCGTGCCGACCAGGTCAGCGTAACCGGCAACCTGAAGTTCGAGATGTTCGTGGACCCGGCCTGGGCGGCATTCGCAGCCGACTTCCGCCAGCGCATGGGCGCGCGGCCGGTGTGGATCGCGGCCAGCACCCATCCCGACGAGGAAGCCATCGTCGTCGCCCTGCACGCACGCCTGCGCGTGCGCTGGCCGGACCTGTTGCTGCTGTGGGCGCCCCGCCATCCGGAACGTTTCCGCGCCGCGGTGCAGGCCTCGATCGACGCCGGCTTCGCCACCGCGACGCGTACGCTCACCCGCTGGCCGGATGCAGGCGACGCGGTGTTCGTCATCGACACCCTGGGCGAGCTGATGCGCTATTACGGCTGCGCGCAGGTGGCGTTCGTCGGTGGCAGCCTGCAGGACATCGGCGGCCACAACCTGCTCGAGCCCGCGGCGACCGGGACGGCGATCGTCACCGGACCGCACCTGCACAACTTCGCCGACATCGCCCGCCAGCTCGGCCGTGCCGGCGCCGTGCGGGTCGAGCAGGATGCTGCTGGCGTCGGCAACGCCCTGGAGGCGCTGCTCGACGACGCGTCCGCGCGCACCGCGATGGCAACCGCCGCGCGCACGCTGGTGGAAGATGGCCGCGGCGCGTTGCGGCGCACGCTGGCGCTGGTGGACGGCGACCTCGCGCGGCTGGACGCGCCACCCGCGCCGCCGTACCCGTCGCGCTGAAGAGGCGGATATGCAAAGGCCCCCGGTGACGGGGGCCTTGCAGGAGGCTGTCGCGCGACCCTCGCGGGTTACTGCTGCGAGCTGTTGATCGGCGCGGTCGGCGCCGTGGTCGGACTGTCGGCCTCGACGCTGAGCAGGCGGTTGATCTCCTGCAGGTCGGTGATGTCGAGGGTGCCGACGGCCTGCTCGAGCAGCAGCCGGTTCTGCAGGAAGTTGTATCGCGCCAGTGCGAACTGCTGCTCGGCCTGGAACAGGGCCTGCTGGTTGATCAGCACGTCGACCACGGTGCGGGTGCCCACTTCCAGGCCGACCTGCGAGGCCTCGTAGGCGCTGCGCGCCGAGATCACCGCCAGGCGGCGCGCCTCGACCTCGGCCACGCCGGCGACCACGGTCTGGTAGGCGTTGCGGGCGTTGCGCTCGAGCGCGCGACGGGTCTGGGTGAGCTGGTCCTCGGCAATGTCGCGGCGGGCGATCGCCTCGCGCACGCCGGACTGGGTGGCGCCGCCGTTGAAGATCGGCACGGTCAGGGTGAGGCCGACGCTGTGGCCTTCGCTGCGGCGCGCGCCGGTGGGGTTGGCGGGATCGCCCACGCCGGCGAGGTCACCCCAGTACGCCTGGTTGTTGTAACCGGCGCCCAGCGACAGCCGCGGCAGGTGGCCGGCGCGTGCGCCGGTGACGCCGATCTCCGCGGCCCGCACGGCGTACTCGGCAGCCCGCAGCGACGGGTTCTGCTCGATGGCGGCGGCCACCCAGCTCTCCACGTCACCGCCGGCCGGCACTTCCGGCTGGAAGTCCTCCGGCAGCGCGCGCAGGCTGCGCACCGGCACGCCGGTGATCTCCGCCAGTGCCTGGTAGGCATCCTCGAGGTCGTTGCGGCTCAGGATCACCTGGGCGCGCGCGGCGTCGTACTGCGCGCGAGCCTCGTGCACGTCGGTGATCGGCGCCAGGCCCACCTCCAGCCGGCGGCTGGCGAAGTCGAACTGCTTCTGCAGCGCCTCCTCGGCGGCTTCGGCGGCGGCCAGGGTCTCGATCGCCACCAGCACGTTGAAGTAGGCCGCCGAGGTACGGGTGATCAGGGTCTGGTTGGCCGCCTGCAGGTCGAAGCCGGCAGCGGTGTCGAGCTGGCGCTGGGCGCGGTAGTTCGAGATCTGGCCCAGGTCGAACACGGTCTGGTTGACGCTGGCGCCGATGCTGCGTGAGCGCTGGTCGCCGTCGGTGCCGGCCACGTAGCGGCGTGACAGGTCGACGGTGCCGCCGATCTGCGGCAGCAGCTGCGCGCGTGCCTGCACCGCACCTTCGCGCGAGATGTCGCGCTGCGACTCGGCGATCGACAGCTGCGGATCGCCGGCGCGTGCCAGTTCATAGGTCTGCACCAGGTCCTGGGCGAATGCCGGGGCGGAGAGCAGCACGAGGGACAGGGCAAGGGGGCGGCGCAGCATGGGAAGTCCTTGACGTCAGTGGAGGGCCGGAGCGTTCGCGCGCCGGCGCTGCAGTCCGCGCCGGGGTGGCGCAGGCTGCTGGATCAGAACTGGAATTCAGCCACCGGCTCGGTGCCGGCGAGGTAGTCCAGTTCGGTTTCGAACAACGATTCGATGCGCGGCGCGTTGACGTCTTCGCCCTGGCGATGGACCAGCACGGCCTCCATCACCGGCGCGCGGCCGCGCACGATGAACATCCGGCCACCCGGACGCAGCCACCCGATGAAACGTGACGGCACCTGGTCGACGGCCGCATTGACGCAGATGGCGTCGAAGCGGCGCTCGCTGTCCCAGGCGAGCGCGTCGGCATGGATCACGTCGACGTTGGCAAGCCCCGCTTCGCGCACCCGCGCCTGCGCGGCGGCCGCGAGGTCGGCGTGGCGCTCCAGCGAGATCACGTCGCGGCCAAGTTGGCCGAGGCAGGCGGAGACGTAACCGCTGCCGGTGCCGATCTCGAGCACGTCCTCGCCCGGCTGCAGCAACAGGGCCTGCAGCGCGCGGCCGACGACGACGGGCTTGAGCATGCGCTCGCCATGCGCGAGCGGGATCTCGAAGTCGGCATAGGCCACAGCCTGCCACGGTGCCGGCACGAACAGCTCGCGCGGCATGGCGGCGAGCACGTCGAGCACCCGGCGGTCCAGCACGTCCCACGGACGGACCTGCTGTTCGACCATGGCGGCGCGGGCGGAGGCGTAATCGATCGTCATCTCAATGGCTCTGGGGCGCGGGAACCGCGCATTTTAGCGGTTGCCGGCGTGGGAAGGAGGATCGCCGCGGGTCGCCCGGGTACCGAGTGCCGGAAGTCACCACGACGGGCGTCACGGCAACGTGCCGTAGGCGCGCAGGAACATGTCGACGGCGGAGGCGACATGCGCCTCGCGTTGCTCTTCGCAGGTCTCGTGCGAACACACGCCGTAGACCATCTGCTGGTGCAGCTCGCCGCGCAGCAGGCTGAAGAAATGCGCCGCTGCGCGCGGCACGTCGTCGATCGCGAGGTCGCCGGCGGCCATCCGGCGTTCGAGCAGCGCGGTGAACTTGTCCTGCACCCGCTGCGGCCCGCTTTCCCAGAACAGCCGCGCCACGCGCTTCTCGATCATCTGCGCCGAGCACAGCAGGCGGTGGCCGGAAATCGCCTGCGGGGCGCTGATCATGGCGAAGTAGGCGCGGCCGACGGCCAGCAGGCGCTCACGCAGCGGCACGGAGGGATCGGGGTTGAAGGCCGAGGTCGGCAGCTGCTTCTCGCAGTAGGAACGCACGGCCTCGGCGAACAGCGCGTCCTTGTCGCCGAAATGGCTGTACACGGTCAGCTTGGACACGCCGGCATCGGCGGCGATCTGGTCCATGCTCGTGCCCTCGTAGCCGTGCTCCACGAACAGCGACTCGGCGGCGTGGAGGATCGCCGCACGCTTGTTCATGTCCTTCGGGCGGCCGGGACTGGCGGGGGGCTTCGCCACCGGCGGGCTGGAAGCGGGCTGGGACATCGGATAAATACTAGACCAATCGGTTTGCTATTTATACTCTACGCGCCAGTTCATTAATGGTAACGGCCCATGGGTGCGCGATACCTGCGTTGGTCGATGGCGCCCGTCCTGGCCATGCTTCTGGCCGTGGTCGGATGCGGATCCGGGCCATCGCCCGAGCCGCCGCGGCCGGTGCTGGTGGATACCGCTCCGATCCAGGCCGGTGCTGGCGGACTGGCGCTTGCCGGCGAGATCCGCGCCCGCGAGGAGGCGGCACTCTCGTTCCGGGTCGCCGGCCAGCTGGTCCGGCGGATGGTCGATGCCGGCGACCGCGTGCAGGCCGGGCAGGTCCTGGCCGAGCTCGACCCCGCCGACCTCGCCCATCAGGCACGGGCCACGCGTGCACAGGCCGCGGCGGCCGAGGCCGAGCTTGCGCGCGCACGTTCCGAACATGCCCGCTACCAGGCACTGGCCACCGACCAGCTGGTCAGCCGCTCCGCGCTGGAGGCCCAGGCCACCGCCCTGCGTGCCGCCGAGGAGCAGGCACGCGCGGCCCGCGCGCAGGCGGAAGTGGCGGGCAACCAGTCCGCCTATGCACGGCTGCGCGCGCCGGCCGACGGTGTCATCGCCACCCGCGAGGCCGAGGCCGGGCAGGTGGTGGCTGCCGGCCAGACCATCTACCGGTTCGCTGCCGACGGCGCGCGCGAGGTCGCGGTGGCGCTGCCGGAGGCGCGTGTCGGCGGATTCGCCGTCGGCCAGCCGGTCGAGGTGGAACTGTGGGCGCGGCCGGGCGTGCGACTGCCCGGCCGTATCCGTGAGATCTCGCCGGCCGCCGATCCGCAGTCGCGCAGCTATGCCGCGCGGGTGGAACTGGACCCGGCAGCGGGCGAGGTGTCGCTCGGTCAGAGCGCGCGCGTGCATCTGCAGGCCACCGGCGCCGGGCATCGCAGCGTGCCGCTGTCGGCGGTGCAACGCGGCGATGACGGCACGCCGCGGGTCTGGGTGGTGGCCGACGGCGTCGCGCGCCCGGTCGCGGTGACCCTGGGCGCATTCGGCGAATCCCGGGTCCCGGTGCTGGCGGGCCTGCCCGACGATGCGCTGGTGATCGCCGCCGGCGGCCATCTGCTGCGCGACGGCCAGCCGGTCGTCGCCGTCGATCGCAACAACGCCCCCATAGAGCCATCCTCCACCACGCGATCGCAGGAACAGACGCCATGATCCGATCAGGGCCATTCCCGCATGGCCCAAACGCCCCGCTCCCGCTTGCGGGGGAGGGGATAGGGTGGGGGGACAACAGGACTGCACTCCGTCCTGCTGCTGGTGCAGGAACAGACGCCTTGAGCCGGTCGACGCCAATTCCGCAGGGGTCGCGAAATGACGCAGCGGGTGGCGCGATGCATCGCTGCCCCATGTCGCGCGAAGTAACAGCGCAGACGTTGCGATGACCCGCTTCAATCTCTCCGAATGGGCACTCGCCAATCGTGGGCTGGTGGTCTACGCGATGCTGGTGGTGGCCATCGTCGGCACGTGGTCGTACCTGCGCCTGGGCCAGTCCGAGGATCCACCGTTCACCTTCAAGGCGATGGTGATCCGCACGGTGTGGCCGGGCGCGACCGCGGAAGAAGTGTCACGGCAGGTCACCGAGCGCATCGAGAAGAAGCTGATGGAGACCGGCGACTACGAGTTCATCCGCTCGTATTCGCGGCCGGGCGAGTCGCAGATCGTGTTCATGGCGCGCGACTCGATGCGCTCGGGTGACATCCCGGAGCTCTGGTACCAGGTGCGCAAGAAGGTCGGCGACATCCGTGCCACCCTGCCGGCCGATGTCATCGGCCCGTTCTTCAATGACGAGTTCGGCGACACCTTCGGCAACATCTACGCGCTCACCGGCGCGGGCTTCGACTACGCGGTGCTCAAGGACTACGCCGACCGCCTGCAGCTGCAGCTGCAGCGCGTGCCCGACGTCGGCAAGGTCGAGCTGATCGGCCTGCAGGACGAGAAGATCTTCATCGAGATCAGCAACACCCGGCTGGCCACGCTGGGCATCCCGCTGGCCGCGGTACAGCAGGCGCTCGCGCAGCAGAACGCGGTGTCGCCGGCCGGGTTCTACGAGACCGGCAGCGAACGCGTGCAGCTGCGCGTGGATGGCGCCTTCGATTCGGTCGATGCCATCCGCGCGTTCCCGATCCGCGCCGGCGACCGCACCATCCGCCTCGACGACGTCGCCACCGTGCGCCGGGGATTCGCCGATCCGGCCGCGCCGCGGATGCGCTTCATGGGCGAGGACGCGATCGGCATCGCGGTGTCGATGCACGAGGGCGGCGACATCCTGCGCCTCGGGCGCACCCTGGAAGCGGAGTTCGCGCGGCTGGAACAGACGCTGCCGGCCGGCATGCAGCTCCGGCGCGTGGCCGACCAGCCGCAGGCGGTGCGCGATTCGGTGGGCGAGTTCGTCAAGGTGCTCGCCGAAGCGGTGGTCATCGTGCTGCTGGTGAGTTTCGTCTCGCTGGGCCTGCGCACCGGGCTGGTGGTGGCGGTGTCGATCCCGCTGGTGCTGGCAATGACCTTCGCGGTGATGCACTACTTCGGTATCGGCCTGCACAAGATCTCGCTGGGCGCGCTGGTGCTGGCGCTGGGGCTGATGGTCGACGACGCGATCATCGCCGTGGAGATGATGGCCATCAGGATGGAGCAGGGCTACAGCCGGCTGAAGGCGGCGAGTTTCGCCTGGACCAGCACCGCGTTCCCGATGCTGACCGGCACCCTGGTCACCGCCGCCGGCTTCCTGCCGATCGCGACCGCGGCGTCGAGTACCGGCGAGTACACGCGCTCGCTGTTCCAGGTGGTGACCATCGCGCTGGTGGTGTCGTGGATCGCGGCGGTGCTGTTCATCCCCTACCTTGGTGACCGCATGCTGCCGGACCTGGCCAACCCGCAGCCGCCGAAGCCCGGGTCGCTGGCCGCGCGGATCCGTGCCTGGCGCGAGCGCGCGGCGGACCGGCATCCGGCGTTTGCCGACGTGCTGGCGCCGAAGCCCGTCGGTGCGCACGACCATGATCCCTACCAGCGCCCGTTCTACCGCCGCTTCCGGCGCTGGCTGGAGTGGTCGCTCACCCATCGCTGGCTGGTGATCGGTGCCACCGCGGCGATGCTGGTGGCTTCGATCCTGCTGTTCCGCTTCGTGCCGCAGCAGTTCTTCCCCGATTCCACCCGCCTGGAACTGATGGTGGACCTGGAGCTTGCCGAAGGCAGTTCGCTGCGCGCGACCCGGGCCCAGGCCGAGCGGCTGGAAGCGATGCTCGATGGCCGCCCCGGCATCGCCAACTACGTGGCCTACGTCGGCACCGGCTCGCCGCGCTTCTACCTGCCGCTCGACCAGCAGCTGCCGCAGGCCAACTTCGCCCAGTTCGTGGTGATGACCACCGACCCCGTTGCACGTGAACAGGTGCGCGGCTGGCTGATCGACGAGGTCACGCCGCGCTTCCCCGAGCTGCAGCTGCGGGTGACGCGGCTGGAGACCGGTCCGCCGGTGGGCTACCCGGTGCAGCTGCGGGTCTCGGGCGAGCACATCGAGCGCGTGCGCGCGATCGCCCGCGAAGTCGCCGGACGCGTCCGCGCCAACCCGCACACCACCAACGTCAACCTCGACTGGGACGAGCCCAGCAAGGTGGTGCGGCTGGTGATCGACCAGGACCGTGCACGCGCGCTGGGCGTGAGTTCGCAGCAGGTCGCGCACTTCCTCGCCGGCTCGCTGTCGGGCCTGCCGGTGAGCGTGTACCGCGAGGGCAACGAGCTCATCGAGATGCTGATGCGCGGCAGCGGCGACGAGCGCGCCGACCTCGACATGCTGGCGAGCCTGGCGGTGCCCACGCCGTCCGGCCAGCCGGTGCCGGTATCGCAGATCGCGACGCTCGAATACGCATTCGAGGACGGCATCATCTGGCACCGTGATCGCCTGCCCACCGTCACCGTGCGCGCCGACATCCGCGACGACACCACGCCGCCCACGGTGGTCGCGCAGATCCTGCCCACCCTCGACGACATCCGCGCACAACTGCCGCAGGGCTACCTGCTCGAGACCGGCGGCACGCTGGAGGATTCCGAACGTGGGCAGGAATCGATCAAGGCCGGGCTGCCGCTGTTCCTGTTCGTGGTGGTGACGCTGCTGATGATCCAGCTGCGCAGCATGTCGCGCAGCCTGCTGGTGCTGCTGACCGCGCCGCTGGGGCTGATCGGCGTGACCCTGTTCCTGTTGCTGTTCCGGGTGCCGTTCGGCTTCGTGGCGATGCTGGGCACGATCGCGCTGGCCGGCATGATCATGCGCAACTCGATCATCCTGGTCGACCAGATCGAGCAGGACATCGCCGCCGGCCAGGAGCGCTGGGACGCGATCATCGACGCCACCGTGCGCCGCTTCCGGCCGATCGTGCTGACCGCGGCGGCGGCGATCCTCGCCATGATTCCGCTGTCGCGCAGCGTGTTCTTCGGGCCGATGGCGGTTGCGATCATGGGTGGGCTCACCGTGGCCACGGTGCTGACCCTGATCTTCCTGCCGGCGCTGTACGCGGCGTGGTTCCGGGTGCCGGTACCGGAACGGCGTTAGGCCGACGACACGGGTGCGGCGCGCGATGCCGGCCGGAGGCCGCATCGGGGCCATTGCACGCTAGTCGCCGCTCCAGCTCCGGAGCAGTTCCGCGCGCGGGCCGTTGACCGGGCCGGCCCAGCCTTCGCTGTCCAGGCCGGCATCGGCGAACGCAGCGCGCATCGCCTGCAACGCACGCTGCGCATCCTCGCGCGACGCGAACCAGCCGAAGACGCTCGGGCCGGCGCCGGACAGGCTCGCCCCCAGCGCGTGGTGGTCCAGCGCCGCCGCCTTGACCGCGGCAAAGCCGGGCACCAGCGGCGCGCGGCGCGGTTCGACCAGGATGTCCTTCAGGCCCGCCGCGATCAGCGCGTGGTCGCCCTGCGCCAGTCCGGTCAGGAACAGCGCGAGATGGGTGCCATGGCGCACCACCTGCGCCAGCGGATAGGGTTCGGCCAGCACCGCGCGGGCATGGCGGGTCTCCAGCACGAAATGCGGATGCACCACCGCACACCAGAGTTCCGGCGCATCCAGCGGCAGCAGCAGGTCCGGCGTTGCCAGGGCGACGCCGCCGGTGAGCATCGGGCCGACGTTGTCGCCCTGCACGCTGTCGGTGGCCACGGCCTCGCCGGCCAGCGCATGGGGGTACAGCGCCATCCGCGGCAGCGGCACATCGAGGAGCGCGTTGCCGGCCACCACCGCCGCGACGGCAGAGGCCGCAGACCCGCCGAGGCCGGAGCCGAGCGCGATGCCCTTGTGCAGTTCCAGCTCGAAGCCATGGCGCGCGCCTGCAGCCTCGAGCAACGACAGCAACGCGCGTCCGGCGGTGTTGCGCGCGGCATCGAGCGGCAGTGTCGACGCGCCGGGGGCGTCGCCATGGATCGCGGTGATGCGCACGCCCGGGGCCGCCACGCGCTGCACGATGGCGCGGTCACCCGGGCCATGGATGGTGTGGCCGAGCAGGTCGAAGCCTACGCCGATATTGCCGACGCCCGCGGGCGAGAAGGCTTCGGCACGGGTGGGTGGTCGGGTTGCGCTGGATGTCATCGGTACATTCTGGGCCCGGCGGGGCCGCTGCGCAGCAGCAAGGCACCGTTGCACGCGGCTGCTGCCGGCGCTGTTCTGCGTGGGTGCCGTCCGGCTGGCCTTTGCGCGGTGGCCATGCTCCAATCGCCGCCGAAGCGGGGGTACCGGTGCAATGGCGCCGGTTGAGACAGACCCTTCGAACCTGATGCGGTTGATACCGCCGTAGGGAAGCTTCGCGTGGTCCCCGCATGCCGGGGATCCGTGTGCTCCTGCTTCGTGCGCCCGCGACCGCGGCCATCCCTTCGAAGCAGGACCCCGCCATGAATGCCGTGTCTTCCGATCTGGCCCGCCAGGCCGAACAGCTGTCCGCCGACGTCGTGCGCCCGATCCCGGGTTCGCGCAGGATCCACGTCAACGGCGCGCGTGCCGACGTGCGCGTGGCGATGCGCGAGATCGTCCTCGAGCGCACGCCGACGCTGTTCGGCGGCGAGGACAACCCGCCGCTTGCCGTGTACGACACCTCCGGCCCGTACACCGATCCCGAAGCATCGATCGACCTCACCCGCGGGCTGCCGCGGCTGCGCGAAGGCTGGATCGCCGCGCGGGGCGACACCGTCGAACTGCCCGGGCCGAGCTCCGACTTCGGCCGCCGGCGCGAGGCGGACCCGAAGCTCGACGCGATACGCTTCGGCAACCGCCCGCGGCCGCGCCGCGCGCTGCCGGGCGCCAATGTCACCCAGATGCACTACGCCCGGCGCGGGATCATCACCCCGGAGATGGAGTACATCGCCATCCGCGAGAATCAGCGCCTGGATGCGCTGGGCGATCCCCGCCTGGCCGCGCAGCATCCGGGGCAGTCATTCGGGGCGTCGATCCCGGCGCGGGTCACGCCGGAGTTCGTCCGCAACGAGGTCGCACGCGGCCGCGCGATCATTCCGTGCAACATCAACCACCCCGAGAGCGAGCCGATGATCATCGGCCGCAACTTCCTCACCAAGGTCAACGCCAACATCGGCAACTCGGCGGTGTCGTCGGGCATCGCCGAGGAAGTGGAGAAGCTGGTGTGGGCGATCCGCTGGGGTGCCGACAACGTGATGGACCTGTCCACCGGCAAGCACATCCACGAGACGCGCGAGTGGATCATCCGCAACTCGCCGGTGCCGATCGGCACGGTGCCGATCTACCAGGCGCTGGAGAAGGTCGATGGCCGCGCCGAGGAGCTGACCTGGGAGATCTTCCGCGACACCCTCATCGAACAGGCCGAGCAGGGCGTGGACTACTTCACCATCCACGCCGGCGTGCGCCTGGCGCACGTGCCGCTGACCGCGAAGCGGGTGACCGGCATCGTCAGCCGCGGCGGCTCGATCATGGCCAAGTGGTGCCTGGCGCACCATCGCGAGAGCTTCCTCTACGAACGCTTCGAGGAGATCTGCGAGATCATGAAGGCCTACGACGTGGCCTTCTCGCTTGGCGACGGCCTGCGCCCGGGCTCGATCGCTGATGCCAACGATGCCGCCCAGTTCGCCGAACTCGACACCCTTGGCGAGCTCACCCGCATCGCCTGGAAGCACGACGTGCAGACCATGATCGAGGGCCCGGGCCACGTGCCGATGCACCTGATCCGCGAGAACATGGAGCGCCAGCTCGCCACCTGCGGCGAAGCGCCGTTCTACACCCTGGGCCCGCTGACCACCGACATCGCCCCCGGTTACGACCACATCACCAGCGCGATCGGTGCGGCGCTGATCGGCTGGTACGGCACCGCGATGCTGTGCTACGTGACGCCGAAGGAGCATCTCGGCCTGCCCGACCGCGAGGACGTGCGCGCGGGGTTGATGGCCTACCGCATCGCCGCGCATGCCGCCGACCTCGCCAAGGGCCACCCCGGGGCGCAGGCGCGCGACAACGCGCTGTCGAAGGCGCGTTTCGAATTCCGCTGGCAGGACCAGTTCAACCTCGGCCTCGACCCGGAACGTGCCCGCGAATACCACGATGCAACGCTGCCGAAGGATGCGCACAAGGCCGCGCATTTCTGCTCGATGTGCGGCCCGCAGTTCTGCTCGATGAAGATCACCCAGGACGTGCGCGACTACGCGTCGGCCCAGGGCATGGACGCGCAGGCCGCGCTCGCCGCGGGCATGCAGGAAAAGTCGGCCGAGTTCCGTGCCGCCGGCAGCGAGGTGTACCTGCCGGAATGATGCCAACCGGTGCTGAATGCCGGTGGCGCCGTCGCATGGGCTCGACGGCGCTACCGGTACGGTCATGCCACGGAGCGGCGCGGCCGCCCGTCCCAGCCCGCCGGTGCCATCCAGGAGAACCGCCATGCGTACCCCCCGTCGTCCCGCCGCCTGGCTCTTGGGCCTGTGCGCGCTCGTCCTGCTCGCCGGCTGCGCGACCGGCCCCCGGGTCAGTACCGAGGCCGACCCGCGTGCCGATTTCTCGCAGTACCGGACCTGGGCCTTCTACACGCCGCTCGCGCTGGAGAGCCAGGGGTACGAGACCGCCACCAGCGAAGTCGCGAAGGCGGCCATCCGCGCGCAGATGGAAAGCCGCGGCTACCGCTACCAGCCGCAGGACCCGGACATCTGGGTCAACGTCAACGCCTACCTGCAGCGGCGCACTGACGTCTCCACCACGCCGACCGTCGACTACGCCTACTACTACAGCTATCGCGGGCGCGGCTACGTGGCGGTGCCGTACTGGAACGAACGCACCCACGTGCACCGCTACACCGAGGGTACGATGAACGTGGACATCATCGACCGCCGCCAGAACCGGCTGGTGTGGGAGGGAATCGCGGTTGGCCGGGTGGGCCGGAACAGCCCCGCCGAGCGCGATGCCCGGGTCAACGCGACGATCGCCGAGATCTTCGCGCGTTACCCGCACCGGGTGGGCGGCACCTCCTCCGCCATGTAGGCACCGGCCCCCGTATTCACGCACGCGCTGTGGTCGTCCACTGCCGCGTGCGGGAACACAGGTGTTTGTCGAACGCAAGTGTTGGATGTGCCGGATCGGTCCGTTGCCTTGTCGCTGTTCAGTCGCGGGGCGTGATCATCGCGTTCCCCTGGTACACGATTGAAAGCAGTTGGACGTAGTGCGCCCTGTCGATCTGGATCGCTGGCGTGTGGGCGATGCTTCGGTAGACGCGCTCACGCGCGAGGTCACGATGCCCGGTGCGCGCCGCCCGGTGCGTATCACCCCGAAGGCACTGGCTGTATTGCGCGTGCTGGCGGCGCAGCCCGGGCAAGTGGTGACGCGGCAGGCCCTGCTGGACGAGGTCTGGTCGGAAACCATGCCGACCGATGATGTCCTGACCCAGGCCATCACCCAGCTTCGCAAGGCGTTCGGAAGCGGCGCCGGCGGTCCCGACGAGGGCCGCGCCTATATCGAGACGATCGCCAAGAGTGGCTACCGGTTGCTGCGCGACGTGACCGTGCCGGGGCAGGATGCGGATCGCGCCGCAGTGGTGGCGTCGTCCCCGCCAACGCAGCTGCAGGGCGCGGCGCAGGCGGCGTTGCCTGACGCACCGGTGCCGCGTGCATTGCAGGTGCATGAGCCGCGGTCCGCCCCCGCGCGACGGTGGTGGATCGCCGTGGCGGTCGCCGGTTGTCTGCTGCTTGCCGCCGTGGGCGTGGTGCTCTGGTCCGGCGTGCGCGGTCATGGTCAGGACGATGCGTCCACCGGGCCGCGGGCCACCCGCCTGATCACCTCCAGCATGGGCTTCAAGGGTTCGCCGTCGCTGTCTCCCGATGGCCGCCAGGTCGCCTATGCCGCGACTGCTGCCGATGGCGCGGCCGGCCCCGCCGGCAGCGTGATCCTCGTGCAGCCGACGCATAACGCGCCGGCCCGCGTGCTGGCGCCTGCGCCCGCGGGCACGGATGCGACCGACTCGGTGCCGCGCTGGTCGCCCGACGGTCGTGACATCGCCTTCCTGCGCCGCTCAGGCGATACGGGCTGCGCGGTCATGGTGGCCGATGTGCGCGGCAACGACGCGCGCGAAGTGGCGCGTTGCGATGGGGCGCAGACGGTCAGTTTCGACTGGACCGCCGATGGGGCCGGCCTGCTGTTCGGCACGATGGATGGCAGGTTCGCCGCGCCCGGCCTGCGCGTGCTCGACCTGGCGACCGGGGCCTGGCAGCCGCTCGCCTACGACCATGCGCCGGGGGCCATCGACCATGCGCCGCGGGTGTCACCGGACGGTGCCTGGATCCTGTTCGCGCGCAACCCGCAGCTTGGCGACCTCTGGCGCGTGCCCGTAGGCGGCGGACGTGCGGAGCAGTTGACCCACCTCAACACCGAACTGCGCGGCTGGGCCTGGGCCGATGGCGGCCAGGTGGTGTTCGGCCGGCGCGTCGACTCCGAGGTGCGCCTGTACGGGCTCGATCCCCGCAGCGGCGCGATCTCGGACCTGGGCTTCGACGATGCCCAGGCGCCGTCGATGGTTCCTGCCAGCGGCGCGCTCGCATTCGTGCGCAGGAACCTGCATTTCGGCCTGTTCCGCGTCGCGGTGGATGCGTCGGGTGGCATCGACAAGCAGCGCCTGTTCGCTTCCAACGGCCGCGACAACACCCCGGCCGTATCCCCCGATGGCGACCGGCTGGCATTCGCATCCGATCGCGCCGGACCGTATGAACTCTGGCTGGCGGACCTGCGGGGCCAGTCCAGCCAGCCGGTGCCCGGAATCACGCCGGTGGGCAGCCATGCGCCCACCTGGTCGATCGACGGCCGGCATCTGCTGGTGGCAGGCGTCAGCGATTCCACCGACCCCGGCGCGCCGACCGTGCTCTACGAGGTGGAAGCCGCCAGCGGCGATGTCCGCCGGCTCGAGGTGCCGGTACGCAACCCGGTGCAGGCCCTGCGGCTGGATCCGCACCGGCTGGTGGTGGCCGCGCAGGCCGGCAACGGCCCGTTGCAGCTTGCTCTGCTGGTGGCCGACGAGCGTGGCTGGCGGCAGCTGCGGGCGTTGGACGATGTCTCGCATTTCCTCCATGACCCGGCGGCCGGCCGCATCCTGTTCACGCGGCTGTCCGGTGATGGGCTGTGGGAAGCGTCGATCGACCTGCACCCGGACAGCGTGCGCCAGGTGGATCCGCATCATCCGCGGCGTGTCCATTACCGTGGCTGGTCGCCATCGGTGGATGGCGCGGTCGACTACGTGGTGTCGGCACCGGGCTGCCGGACCCAGCTCAACCGCCTTGGCGGACCGGAGGGGTCCCGCCAGCTGTGCCTGAGTGCGGAGCGCCGCGCCGCCACCAGTGGGTTCAGCAGCAGCACCCGCGACGGCACGCTGTACCTGGCGATGGTGATCGACGATGGCATGGAAATCGGCTTCACCCACCTCCCGAAGCGTCGTCCGGTGTCGACACTGGGCATCGTCAACCTGCTGAAATTCCGGGGAAAACCGGTTTCGTAACGGTTTCGGAAGAGTTTCCGCCAGATTTCGCACAGGATTCGGCGGGATTTCCTGAAGGTCGCGCGCATTACCGGCAAAACGGAGGCTCCCCACGCTGGATGCCTCCATGACCATGAGCAATGACTGGGCCGATCGCGGCCGCATGCTGCAGATCGATCTCGACGATGCCACCGTTCCGCGCCCGCACTGCGTGGGCCTGTCGCGGATGGGTGGCGCACGCGTGACCGCCGCGGCCTGCTCGGCCTGGGTGGTGCTGCGCGGCAGCGCCACGGTGGAATGCAAGGAAGGCCGCTTCCACCTGCGCCGCGGCGAGTGGATGGTGTTCGAGCGCGACTCGGTGCCGGTACTGCACACCGACGACAGCAGCCTGGTCATCGGCGTGGTGTTGCGCGGCGCCGACCTCAAGCTGCTGGAGCAGGCGGCCGACACCGTGCTGTATCCCGGCCGTGGCGCGCTGCCGGCGCGCGAACTTCGGGTGGCCCTGCAGCTGTGGCGTGCGGCGCGTGCCGATGGCAGCGCGGGCGCGCTGCGGCCGGTGCTGCTGCACATCGCGCGCTCGCAGCGCGGCCTTGCCACGCGGGTGCAGCTGTGCCCGGGTCGTTCGCGCAGCCGCAAGCGCCAGGTGTTCGGCCGCATGCAGCGCGCGCGCCTGTACCTGGAAGGGCACAACGACCGCGTGGTCCGGATCGGCGAACTCGCCGACCTCACCAACTTCTCCAGCTGGTACTTCTCCAAGGCGTTCCAGAGCCTGTACGAGGAAAGCCCGCAGGCACTGTCGGCGCGACTGCGTCTCGAGCGTGCGGCCGAACTGTTGACCACCACGTCGATGACGGTGGGGGAAGTCGCGGCATCGTGCGGGTTCGACAACTGCTGCAGTTTCGCCCGTGCCTTCCGTGCCCGGCATGGCACCACCGCCACCGATTACCGCGCCCGTCATGGCGGCGCGGACCGCGGGCAGGTCGCAGCCTGAGCGATGTGTCGGCAGCCGCCGGGCAGCCGACATGTATGGCCTACCTGCGTGTCCGATGGGTGACAAAAACCACTCCGGACAGATTGCGCAAAGTCATAGGGCCCGCGCTGCAAAGCATGCGCGCACACGGCGCCGTAACGTTCGGATGCGTCTTAACGCATCACTAATGCAATTCTGGAGAGAGAATCAATGAAAGCTCGCATTCCAGCGATGCGGCCGGGCCTGCTGCCTGCTGCCATCCTGACGGCGCTGCTCCCGGTCGCCGCCTCCGCGCAAGCGCAGGACGCCGCCGGTGGGGCGACCACGCTCGACCGCATCTCGGTGACGGGCTCGCGCATCCGTGGCGTCGAGATCGAGAACCAGCAGCCGATCCTTACGGTCAGCCGCCAGGACATCGAGCGCAGCGGCCATACCTCGGTCGCCGACCTGCTGCAGAACATCCCGTCGGCAGGTTCGCCGGCCATTTCCCGCGCTGACGCACTGGCGTCTGGCGAGAACGTCGGTGGCTATTACATCGACATCCGCAACATGGGCGCCAACCGCACCCTGGTGCTGCTCAACGGCGTGCGCCTGGGCGCCACCACCGGCGGCTACCAGGATCTGAGCCAGATCCCGATGGCGGCGATCGAGCGCATCGACGTCCTCAAGGACGGCGCCTCGTCGATCTACGGTTCCGACGCGATCGCGGCCGTGGTCAACGTGATCACCCGCAAGCGCTTCGAAGGTGCGGAAGCCTCCGTCCAGTACGGCCAGTACGGCCAGGGCGACGGTGCCGAGACCACCTATTCGGCAACGGTTGGCGTCGCCAACGACCGCAGCGGCATCACTGTCAGCGCCGAAGTGATGGAAGCCGACCCGGTCTACGGCGGCGACCGCTTCTTCAGCCGTTACGGCAACGCCGGCCCGGATTACCCGGGTTCGGGCTGGAGCCCGGTCAGCCAGTTCGGTTCCTGGTACGACGAAGGCACCGAGACCTGGCGCACCCTGCGTCCGGGTGGCAACCCGGCCAACGCCGCGGACTACGTCGCCATCACGCCTGCGGAGTACGCCAACTCCAACGAGCAGATGCTGGTCTCGACCGGCATGAAGCGCGAGTCGGTGTTCTCCAACATCAACTACGACCTGACCGACCGCATCACGCTCAACGCCGATCTGCTGTTCAACAAGCGCACCACCGAGCAGATGATCGCGGGCTACCCGTACCAGTCGGCCGCGTTCGGCACCCCGCTGTCGGCTGACAGCGCGTTCAACCCGGTGGGCGAGGACATCGAGTTCCGCCGTCGCCTGTGGGAAGTGCCGCGCACCACCCGCAGCGAACTCAAGACCACCCGCTTCTCCGGCGGCGTCAGCGGCTACTTCGACATCGCCGACAAGCCGTGGGACTGGGACGTCAACTACGCCTACAACCGCAATGAAGTGACCAAGACCGGCCACGGCGACGCCAGCCTGCTGGCCACCGCACAGGCGCTGGGTCCGTCCTTCATCAATGCCGACGGCATCGCGCAGTGCGGTACCGCAGCCGATCCGGTCGGCCTCGGCGACTGCCGTCCGTGGAACCCGCTGCTGCCGTACGGCGTCGCGGGCCAGGGTTCGCTCGCCAACGCCGAGGTGCAGGACTTCCTGTTCCCGTACTACACCGACACCGGCGAGACCAAGACCAAGATCCTGTCGGCCAACCTGAGCGGTTCGCTGCTCGAGCTGCCGGCCGGTGACCTGGGCCTCGCGGTCGGTATCGAGCACCGCAAGGACGAAGGCCGCTTCGTGCCGGACGCCTTCGCGCAGAGCGGCAACTACACCGGCCTCGCCGCCAGCACCACGCTGGGCGAGTACGAGGTGGACGAGGTCTTCCTCGAGTTCAACGTGCCGATCCTCGCGGACATGGCATTCGCCCAGGAACTGACCCTCAACATCGCGTCGCGTTATTCCGACTACAGCAACTTCGGCGACACCATCAACAGCAAGTTCGGCGTGCTGTGGCGTCCGACCGATGCGGTGGCGGTGCGTGGTACGTGGGCCGAAGGCTTCCGCGCCCCGAGCATCGACAACCTGTACGGTGGTACCGGCGCGAGCTTCGAGTCGTACACCGATCCGTGCTCGGTCGGCGTGCCGGGCAGCGTCAACGGCAATGCGGCCTGTAACGCGGCCGGCGTGCCGGTCGGCTACGTGCAGCTCGGACAGGGCCTGGAGCCCTGCACCGCGTGGCCGTGCCAGACCCCGGACCAGTTCATCTCGGGTTCCAACCCGAACCTCGGGCCGGAGACCTCGGAGAGCATCACCGCGGGCATCGTGTACAGCCCGGAGTTCGTGGACGGCCTCGACGTGAGCGTCGACTGGTACCGCTATGAGATCGAGAACATGATCATCTCCGACAGCGTCAATCGCATCCTGCGCGATTGCTACGTGATCGGCGATTCCAGCCGCTGTGCCGGCATCACCCGTGCGGGCGACGGCCACATCAGCAACATGTTCTATGGCCTGACCAACCTCGGCAGCATGAAGACCGAGGGCTGGGACGTCGGCCTGAAGTACCGGATGCTCGACACCGCGTTCGGTGGCTTCCACTTCAACTGGTCGACCACCTACACCAGCAAGTACGAGACCGCCGCGCAGAACGCCGCCGGCGACAACATCATGGTGGGCCAGGTCGGCGACCCGGGGATCTTCCGCGTCAAGTCCAACCTCAACGTCAACTGGGCGATCAACGACGACTGGAACGTGGGCTGGACCACGCGTTACTACTCGGGCATCAACGATGGCTGCGTGGCCAACCGTCCGTGCTCGGAGCCGGATCGCTATGCGAATGGCGAGACGTCCCCGCGCAACCAGCTGGGCTCGAACACCTTCCACGACTTCCAGGTGGCCTACACCGCACCGTGGAACGCCACCATCTCGGTGGGCGTGGACAACGTGTTCGAGCGTGAGGCGCAGATCATGTACTCGGGTGGCAACGTGAGCACCGCGTTCCCGTACTACCCCGAGTTCGACATCGGTCGCTTCACCTACATGCGCTACGTGCAGCGCTTCTGATCCGCGGATCGGAAACGTGCTGAAGGAGGGCGGGCCGCAAGGCCCGCCCTTTTTTTGTCTTCGCGGTGGAGCAACCCGCGTGGCCGGCGGGACGGCCACGGAAAGGCCCGGACCCGGTGCCTGCGCCCGGCCCCGCGAACCACCACGGGCGCGCAGCCGCGCGCCAGGCGTTCGCAGGGAACGCCGGGACCGGGCGGGAGGAGGTACGCGCGGCAGCCGTCGCCGCGGAGGAATCCGCTACGCGGGCTGGGGCGCCGTGCCCAACAGCCGGTCGGCCTGCGTGCGCCAGTCCCCGAGGCGGTCGAGCACGCCGGTGCGGCGCAGGTAATCCTCGTCGACGCCGACGCGCGCCACCAGCGAAGTGGCCACGTGCACCGCACCGGTCACCCAGAAGCTGCGGGTGCCGGCACGCGCGGGTGCGCGCTGGAAGGCGACCGCCTCGATGATCGGCATCGGCAGGCCCCACAGGCCCAGCAGGTAGGCGCCCGCTTCCGCATGGCCGAGGGGGGCATCGCCGTCGGGGGCACCTTCGCATGCAGCGTCGGCCACGCTGCGCCCGTCATGGACGCCCGGCAGCAACAGGCCGATGTCGGCCAGCAGCGCGGCGGTGGCACCGAGCTCGGCACTCGACTCCGGCAGCAGCCGGCGCGCCAGCTGCGAGGCGAGCAGCGCTCGCTGCTGCAGTGCATGGCGGTCGACACCGGGCTGCGTGGCCTGCCCGAACACCTCGCTGGCCAGGACCAGGTTGCGCAGCGTGGCAATGCCCAGCCGGGTCACCGCCATGCGCAGATCGGTGATGCTGCGGCCCGCGGAGAAGTAGGCCGAGTTGCACAGCTGCAGCACCTTGGCCGCGATCGCCGGGTCGCCGGAGATCAGCCGTGCGATGTCGGTCGCGCTGGTGTCGTCGTCGGCCTCGAGCGCGTGCATCAGGGCCAGGTAGGTGTGCGGCGGCGAGGGCAGCTGGTCGATGCGGCCGATATGTTCGCGCAGGCGTGGATCGCCGAGCAGGTCGCGCAGTTCCTCGAGGCTGCCGATCGCCTCCAGCAGCACTTCCTCGCCCAGCGGCAGCGGCAGGAAGCGGTGGGCGAGTGACAGCACGCGTGCCGGAGGGGGTTCGCTGCTTCGGACCAGTGCGATGCGCGAGGTCTCCGGGCGCAGCGTGCGGATCTGCCCGAGCAGCGTGGCGGCCGGCATGTCCGGCAGCATCGGGGCCACCACCACGATGTCCTGCGGCAGGTCTGCGGCCAGCGCGGTCGCGGTGGCGCCGTCGCCGACGCATTGCACGTCCCAGCTTTCATCCATGCCGCCGACGAGATCGATCAGATCGGGCGGCAGGCTGTCTTCGCCGCCCACGAACAGGATGCGCAACTTCGGAACTCCCCCTGGCAACTGCGCGGGCCCGACGGACCCGCGCGTGCGAAGGATGTTAACAACGCGACGGCCCGTGCGACCCGTGCCACAAGTCAAAGTGTGACGGTGCCGCCGGAATGGTCAGGCCTGTTCGTTGGCGCAGGCGCTGATCGCGTCCTCGAGGATCTTCTTCGCCTCGGCGGCATTGCCCCAGCCGTCGACCTTGACCCACTTGCCCTTCTCGAGGTCCTTGTAATGCTCGAAGAAGTGGCCGATGCGCTCCAGCCAGTGCGCCGACACCTTGTCGAGGTCGTCGACATGCGCATAGCCGGCGAACACCTTCTCCACCGGCACGGCGAGAATCTTCTCGTCATTGCCGGCCTCGTCGGACATCTTCAGCACCCCCACCGGGCGGCAGCGGATCACCGAACCCGGCACCAGCGGCAGCGGCAGGATCACCAGCACGTCGGCCGGGTCGCCATCGCCGCAGATGGTGTTGGGCACGTAACCGTAGTTGCAGGGGTAACGCATCGGGGTGGACAGCACGCGGTCGACGAAGATCGCCCCGCTGGCCTTGTCCACCTCGTACTTCACCGGCTCCGCGTCCTTGGGGATCTCGATGATGACGTTGATCTCGTGCGGCGGATTCTTGCCGGTGCTGACGCGGTCCAGGCCCATGTATCGACTCCGATGGCGGACGTGGCGGTGGCGCCACGTCGAAAAGGGGAAACCGCGCATTCTACGCCGCCCGCTGTTGCGCCGCAGCACGGCCTCGGGTCGACCCCAGCGTGGGGTACGCCCCAGCTTGGCCGGTCCCGTACTGCCGCGTATCCATATGCACCACGCCCCCGATGCACGGACCTTTGACATGACCCAGCTCGATGCCGCCAGCCCCGCCGCCCTGCAGCCCACGCAGGGGTACTGGGATGGCCAGCAGGCGCAGGACGCCAGCCAGAACCGTTTCAACGAGGCTCCGCTCCGCTCGACCGACGCACCCGCCCAGGTGGCCGACCGCGCGGTCAACGTCGCCGACAACGCGATCGCGATCCAGGGCAACGACCGCGGCACCAGCCTGCCGGGCCTGCAGACCCCCGATGGCAAGCGCATCACCAATTCCCAGCTGCACGTGGGCGAGCAGGCCAGCGTGACCCGCGAGCAGACCGTCGCCGATTACGGCATCACCAGCGACCAGGTGGTGTTCACCACGACCACCGGCGCAGGCGACGACGACGTGCGCATCAGCCAGCGCGACGACGGCACCCTCGACGTCGAGGTCAATGGCGAGTCCTATGCGGTGCGCCTGACCGAGCGCCAGGAACTGACGCTGCGCACCGGTGGCGGCAACGACACCATCACCGCCGCCCCCAACGTCACCGTCAACCTGGTGATCGACGCCGGTGCCGGCGACGACATCATCCGCACCGGGATGGGCGACGACCGCATCTTCGGCGGCGACGGCAACGACACCATCGAGACCATCGGTGGCCGCAACGACATCGATGGCGGCAATGGCGACGACATCCTGATCGGTGGCGACGGCGACAACATCATCTTCGGTGGTGCCGGCAATGACGTGATCCGCGCCGGCAGCGGCTTCAACTTCATCGAGGGCGGCCTGGGCAACGACGAGATCTTCGGTGGCGCCGGCCAGAACATCCTGTCCGGTGGCCGTGGCGACGACGTCATCCATGTCGACGCCGCCGGTCGCAGCTCGGCCTATGCGGGTCTCGGCAACGACACCATAAACGGCGCCGGGGCCAACGACCTGGTCTACACCGAGGTCGGCGACCTGGTGAACGCCGCCACCGGCGCGCGCCCGACCGTGGTCAATGTCGAAATCGATACCAGCGCCGGGCAGACCATCGCGGTGACCGGCTCCGAGCAGTTCCGCCAGCGGGTGGAATCCGAGCTGGACTTCCTGCGCAGCTCGGCGGCGGGCACCCAGATGCTGTCCGAGCTTGATGCCGCGGTCGAGAACAAGGGCAACCGGGTGACCATCCAGGAGCTGGCCAACGAGCAGAACGGCTATGCCCAGACCTTTGGACGGGGTGGGGCGGAGATCGTCAACGGCCGTCCCGGCGTGGGTGGCAACGTGACGATCGGCTACAACCCATCCTTCCACATGGATGCGTTCCCGGCCCCCACCGTGGTGCTCTATCACGAGATGTCGCACGCCTATAACGGCGTCAACGGCACCTTCCAGCCGGGCACCTACACCGGCTCCGGCCCCGACCGCGGCATCCGCAACGCCGAGCGCCAGGCGGTCGGCCTCGAGACCTCCGCTCCCGCCTTCGATTTCGATGGCGATCCCAGCACCCCGCCCACCACCCACAACCCGATCCACCTGACCGAGAACGGCCTGCGCCGCGAGCTTGGCATGCCGGATCGTCCGAGTTACCGCCTGTAGGCAGGGGCGGCGGCACGCCTCTCTCCGTGCCGTTCCTTCCATGATGTCCAGGCAGGCGGTCCGCATTGGCGGGCCGCCTGTCGTACTTTAGGCTGCCCCGCATGAGCACATCACCGCGTCCCGCGTTCGCCCTGGCGCTGATTGCCGCGCTGCCACTGGCCGCCTGCGCCCAGGCACCGGTCGTCCCGCCCTCAGGAACCGAATCCATGCCCGACTCCATCCAGCTGGCCACGGTGGCCGATGGCCCCGTCCGCCTTGCCGCCGGCTTTGCCTACGAGCCACGCAGCGGCACCGTGCAGGTGCGCTACCGCGTCGAGAACACCGGCACGCAGGCGGTGGCGGTGTTCGACCGTGGCCATCGGCACGCCGCGCTCACCGGGCGCCAGCAGCCGGGCGCGGTCGGCGAGCCGACCTTCGTCGAGGAACGCCCGGGCGAGGTGACCCTGCGCCACGTCGCGCTGCCGTTGCCGGACCCGGCGCCGACCTCGCCACCGACGCCGATGGCCGCACGCCTGGAGCCCGGTGCCAGCCTGGAAGGAAACTTCGCCTATGCCCCCCCCACCGACGCCGAACCGCGCCGCGTGCGCTGGTGCCTGGGCGTGGCGCCGTTCGACGCGGATCTGTTCGACATGCGGGAAGATGTCGGCGGCGTCAGCGTCTGGCGCGCGAGCTTCGACGTGGTCGACAGCCAGCAGCAGCTGTGCACGCCGTGGTACGACGTGGCGATCGGTGCGTTCGAGGGTGAGGGCCGCGGCTGATTGACCCTCCCCCCGCCTGCGGGAGAAGAGCCTGCACTTGAGACGCCGCTGGTCGGGAGTGCCCCGCGGGGGCGGATGAGGGGGTTCTCGCGCTTTCCCCTCACCCCGACCCCCGCTCCGCGCCCCGGCCCTCGCGTTACCGCGAGGGCGTTCATCGGCACGCGAGCCAAGGGCTCGCAGCCGTGCCTCTTCACCCCGCAAGCGGGAGAGGGGGGGTGGTGCCGGGCGGGAGCCGCGTCGACCCGGGCGTCGCGGACTTCCAGCGCGGCGCGTCTTCGCGCTTCGTTTCTAAAGAAGCGGGACCATCAGCAGTGCCACGATATTGATGATCTTGATCAGCGGGTTGATCGCCGGTCCCGCGGTGTCCTTGTAGGGGTCGCCGACGGTGTCGCCGGTCACCGCGGCCTTGTGCGCCTCGCTGCCCTTGCCACCGAAGTGGCCGTCCTCGATGTGCTTCTTGGCGTTGTCCCAGGCGCCGCCGCCGGTGGTCATCGAAATCGCCACGAACAGGCCGGTGACGATGGTGCCGATCAGCAGCCCGCCCAGTGCGCGCGGCCCCAGCAGCAGGCCGACCACGATCGGCACCGCCACCGGCAGCAGTGAGGGCAGGATCATTTCCCTGATCGCCGACTTCGTCAGCATGTCCACCGCGCGCGAGTAGTCCGGCTTGGCGGTGCCCTGCATGATCCCGGGAATGTCGCGGAACTGCCGGCGCACTTCCTCGACCACGCTGCCCGCGGCGCGGCCCACCGCTTCCATCGCCATCGCGCCGAACAGGTAGGGGATCAGGCCGCCGATCAGCAGGCCGATGATCACGTAGTGGTCGGACAGGTCGAAGGCGAACACCGTGCCCGGGCTGTTGGCCTGCAGGTTGTGGGTGTAGTCGGCGAACAGCACCAGCGCCGCCAGTGCGGCCGAGCCGATCGCATAGCCCTTGGTCACCGCCTTGGTGGTATTGCCGACGGCATCCAGCGGATCGGTGATCTCGCGCACTTCCGGCGGCAGTTCCGCCATCTCGGCGATGCCGCCGGCGTTGTCGGTGATCGGCCCGTAGGCGTCGAGCGCGACGATCATGCCCGCCATCGACAGCATCGCGGTGGCGGCGATCGCGATGCCGTACAGGCCGGCCAGCGCATGGCAGCCCCAGATCGCGAGGCAGACGGCGATCACCGGCCACGCGGTCGACTTCATCGAGATGCCGAGGCCGGCGATGATGTTGGTGCCATGCCCGGTGGTCGAGGCCTGCGCGATGTGCTGCACGGGCTTGAACTGGGTGCCGGTGTAGTACTCGGTGATCCAGACGATCGCACCGGTGAGCACCAGGCCGATCAGCGCGCACCAGTACAGGTTGTCGGCGCCGTGGCTGTTGTCGGCCATCAGCTGCGTGGTGATCGGCCAGAACATCGCCGCGGCGATGACGCCCGACACGATCACGCCCTTGTACAGCGCACCCATGATCGAGCCGCCGGCTTTCACCCGGACGAAGAAGGTGCCGATGATCGAGGCGAGGATCGACGCGCCGCCCAGCACCAGCGGATACAGCACGCCGTTGCCGCCGACGGTATCGGCCATCAGGTAGCCCAGCAGCATGGTGGCGATGACCGTGACCGCGTAGGTCTCGAACAGGTCGGCGGCCATGCCGGCGCAGTCGCCGACGTTGTCGCCGACGTTGTCGGCGATCACCGCCGGGTTGCGCGGGTCGTCCTCGGGGATGCCGGCTTCCACCTTGCCGACCAGGTCGGCGCCGACGTCGGCGCCCTTGGTGAAGATGCCGCCACCCAGGCGCGCGAAGATCGAGATCAGCGAGCTGCCGAACGCCAGCCCCACCAGCGCATGCAGCGCCGCCTCGCCGCCGATGCCGAAGCGCGGCAGCAGCCACCAGTAACCGGCGACGCCCAGCAGGCCCAGGCCCACCACCAGCATGCCGGTGATGGCGCCACCGCGGAACGCCACGTCCATCGCCGGGCCGATGCCGCGCCGCGCCGCTTCGGCCGTGCGCACGTTGGCGCGCACGGACACGTTCATGCCGATGTAGCCCGCCGCGCCCGACAGCACCGCGCCGAGCAGGAAGCCGACGCCGGTCGACCAGCCCAGGAAGATGCCGATCAGCACGAACAGCACCACGCCGGCCACCGAGATCGTCAGGTACTGGCGGTTGAGGTAGGCGCGCGCGCCTTCCTGGATCGCGCCGGCGATGTCCTGCATCCGCTGGTTGCCGGCCGGCTGCCGGTTGATCCAGGCAGCGGAAACGACCCCGTAGAGGATCGCGATGACGGCGCAGGCCAGCGCCATCCACAAACCGTGTTGCTCGAGCATGTAACCCCTCCCAGAGTTGGAATGCCTGGGGCTGCCCGCACAGTCGAGGACAGATCCCCTTCGCACAGCGGTGATGCCGCCCGACTATGGCACAGCCACGCGGGGCGGTGCGCGCGCCCGGACACCGGTGATGTGGAAGCACGATTCAGCGCCGCCGTGACAGCCTGTGCCCCCCCGCCCGCTGCCGAGAGCGTTCCATGTCTCCCACCACCTGCCTCGCGCTCGCCCTGCTGCTGGCGATGCCCGCTGCTGCCGCGCAACAGGCCGCGGAAATCACCCGTGAGCCGGCCACCCCACAGGCCGACGGCGCTGCGCACACGCTGCGCACCATCCCGGAAGCCTGCGCGCGCATCGAAGGGGTCTTCACCGGCCAGGCCCAGCCCCCGTACCGGTTCTCGGTCAAGCAGACGTCGCCGCAATGCCAGCCACGCGCGCGGCTGGTCAATGCCGACGAGGTGAGCCCCGACGCCGCACAGGGCTGGCTCTACCACGATGAGATCCGCATCCCGAGCGCGGCCTGCAAGGGCCTGGTGGCGGTGGCCAGGATCTGGCGCAAGCCCGGCACCGACACCCTCGAGCTCGACGCGCAGGGGCGCGCGCGCATCTATCTCGACGAGGCGCGGGCGAATGCGGAAGCCGGGCGCGTCCGCGAACCGGCGATGTATGCCGCGCAGCTGCGGGTGGAAGGCAACGGTTGCCGCTGAGGCGGGCGGCCGCCCGGGAGGGCGGGCATTGCCATGTCAGGGCAATCCGGCCACTGAACCGTGGACCCGCGGTCGCGGCGATGGTCATCCTGCAACGCGCCGCGGTGGGATATAACGGCCGCCCGAAATCCCGGCACGGTCGATGAAGCTCGCCATCCTGTCCCGCAACACGCGGCTGTACTCGACCCGCCGCCTCGTGGAGGCCGCACGCACCCGCGGACATACCGTGCGCGTGCTCGACCCGTTGCGCTGCTACCTGCGCATCGCCTGCGACGGCTTCGCGATGCACTACAAGGGCCGGCCGATTGCCGACTTCGACGCGGTGATCCCGCGCATCGGCGCCTCGGTCACCCGCTACGGCAATACGGTGCTGCACCAGTTCGAACTGATGGGTGCCTACACGCCGAATCCGTCCGCGGCGATCGGCGCCGCGCGCGACAAGCTGCGTGCGCACCAGATCCTCGCCGCACAGGGCATCGACCTGCCGATCACGGTGTTCGGCGACAACCCCGACGACACCCATGACCTGCTGTCGATGCTCGGATCGCCGCCGCACATCATCAAGCTCAACGAGGGCGCCCAGGGCGCGGGGGTGATGCTGACCGAGAAGCCCTCGGCATCGCGCAGCGTGATCGAGACCCTGCGCGGCCTGCATGCGACCTTCCTGGTGCAGGAGTTCATCGGCGAGGCGGCCGGCTGCGACCTGCGCTGCTTCGTGGTCGGCGATCGCGTGGTCGCGGCGATGCGGCGCGAGGCCCCGATCGGCGATTTCCGCTCCAACCTGCACCGTGGCGGCACCGGCACCGCCGACACCGCGTCGGCTGACGAGCAGGCGCTGGCGGTGCGGGCTGCACAGGGGCTGGGCCTGCGCGTGGCCGGAGTGGACCTCATCCGTTCGGCACGCGGCCCGCTGGTGCTGGAGGTGAATGCCTCCCCGGGCCTCGAGGGCATCGAGGGAGCCACCGGCATCGACGTGGCCGGCCTGGTGGTCGATCACGTGGCCCTGCACGCGGCTGCGCGCCCGTCGCGGGTCCCACGCAGGCGCCGTCGTAACACCGGTGTACCAACGGATTAACCGGGATGTAACCGGGGCTGCCGTAATGTTCGCCGCACATGGTCGGCAGCCGGGCAACCGGTCAAGGCGATGGTCATCGGGGCGGTAACCCTTTCGACCCAGGCGGTGTTCCCCCGCCTGGGTCTTTTTGTGCCCTTCCGAGGGGCGCAGGTGGGCCGCGGCCAGCGGCCGGCCCGTGTGCCAGAATCGGCTCCGCGTGCCGCGACTGCGGTCGTGGCTGCAGCCGTTCACGGCACCGCGTTGACCTGCAGCCCAGTATGTCCGCCCCTCAACACAACGGTCCCCCATGCGCATACTCGTGATCGAAGACAACCAGGACATCGCCGCCAACCTGGGCGACTACCTGGAGGATCGTGGCCATACCGTCGACTTCGCCGCCGATGGCGTGACCGGCCTGCACCTGGCGGTGGTGCACGACTTCGATGCGATCGTGCTCGACCTCAACCTGCCCGGCATGGATGGCCTCGAGGTCTGCCGCAAGCTGCGCAACGACGCGCGCAAGCAGACCCCGGTGCTGATGCTCACCGCGCGCGATTCGCTCGACAACAAGCTCGCCGGCTTCGACTCCGGGGCCGACGACTACCTGGTGAAGCCGTTCGCGCTGCAGGAGGTCGAGGTCCGCCTCAACGCACTGTCGCGTCGCGGCCGCGGCGTGCAGACCCGGGTGCTGGAAGTGGGCGAGATCGAATACAACCTCGACACCCTCGAGGTGCGCCGGCAGGGCAAGCTGCTCCAGCTCAATCCGACCGCGCTCAAGATCCTGCAGGCACTGATGGAAGCCTCGCCGGCGGTGGTGACCCGCCAGGATCTGGAGACCCGCGTGTGGGGCGAGGAGCTGCCCGATTCCGATTCGCTGCGCGTGCATATCCACGGGCTGCGCGCGGTGATCGACAAGCCGTTCGACACCCCGTACATCCAGACCCGCCACGGCATCGGCTATCGGATCGCCGCGCCCGATGGCGGCAGCTGACCGGCACGCCTCGAAGGCGTCGTTGCGGGGCGCGCGCCGGTACCGGAGGCGCCTGCGCAGCCGCATCATCCTCTCGTTCCTGCTGCTGGGCCTCGGCCTGACCCTGCTGTTCGCGTTCGCCACCCAGTACGCGCGCAACCGGGTGGAGAACGCGCTGGTCGAGGACGTGATGAACCGCAACATCGACGAGTACGCGCACCTCTACTACAGCGATCCGACGCGCAGCCCCGATCTCCCCGTGCAGCAGATGCGCGGCTACGTGTTCACCCCGGACCGCATCGACCGGCTGCGCCGCGACTTCCCCGAATGGGTGGAGCTGGGTACCGGCATCCACACGCTCGGGGGCGTCGACGAGCTCGGCCAGCCGTTCGCGTACAAGCTGGCGGTGCGCAAGACCCCGGAGGAGTGGTTCTTCCTCGCCTACGACATGACCCAGACCATGCGTGGCGACGTGCAGTTCCAGCGCGCGATCTATGGCTCGGTGCTGGTGTTCTCGCTGCTGTCGCTGCTGGTGGGCTGGTGGGCGGCCTCGCGGGTGATGAGCCCGGTGTCGGAGCTCGCCCAGCGCCTGCGGCAGTCGGGCGGAACCGCGCAGCCGGTGCCGCTGGCATCGCACTTCGCCGACGACGAGGTCGGCCAGCTTGCCAGTGCCCTCGACGACTACGCCGGGCGCCTCACCGAGGTGGTGCAGCGCGACCGCGAGTTCAACGCCGACGTCAGCCATGAGCTGCGCACGCCGCTGGCGGTGATCCGCGGTGCGGTGGAGCTGTTGCTCGCACGCCCGGAGCTCGACGACAAGACCCGGGCGCGGCTGCTGCGCATCCAGCGCGCCGAGCAGCAGTGCACCGACCTCATCAGCGCCCTGCTGCTGCTGTCGCGCAACGAGCGCGGCCACGGCAGCACCGACATCGCGCGTGCCGCCGAACAGCTGCTCGACGCGCACCGTGCCCAGGTCGGCGGCAAGCCGCTGGAACTGAGGCTGGAAGGCGAGGGCGGGCTGGTGGTGGACGCGCCGGAGGCCGCGGTGGCGGTGGCGCTGGGCAACCTGATCGGCAACGCGGTCAAGTACACGCCGTCGGGCGAGGTGGTGGTGCGCGTGCAGGGCGATGCGGTCCAGGTGATCGACACCGGCCCGGGCCTGAGCGCGGAGGATGCCGCGCGCCTGTTCGAGCGCGGCTACCGCGGGTCGCACGCCGAGCATTCGCAGGGCGGTGGCATCGGCCTGTCGATCGTACGCCGGCTGTGCGCGCTGTACGGCTGGAGCGTGCGGGTGGTGCCGGGTGCCGAGCGGGGCGTGATCGCCACGCTGTCGTTCCGCCCGGACACCGACGCCGCCGTCGGCTGACGGCCTGGCGGTACGGTCAGCGCTGCGCGCGGCCGGATGCGGGCACAGGTGCGCGCGCATCGGCATCGCCGCTCACCAGCGTCCAGCCGGCGACGTCGTGGCCGAGTGTTGCGAGCGCCTGTTCGAACGCGTGGACCACGCTCTGCACCGACGTGTCCGTCGCCGCTACCGTCTGCACGAAGGTGCGCGAGCCGACGACGCGCTGGTCGAGGTTGTGCAGAAGGCGTGCGCCGAGCTCGATGGTCGCCTTCGGGATGTCGCCCCCGGCGTAGTCCGACTCGAAGCGGCGCAGGTCCAGCACCAGCTTGTAGTCGGCGCGGATGCCGGCGCCGGCGGTCGCCACGGCCGGGATGCGACCGGAGGCCTCCAGGGTCCGCAGCAGCGCCAGTTCGACCAGTTCCGACGACGGCTGTGCCCACACCGAACCCGCGTACACCTGCAGTTCCGACGGCGTGCGCCGCACCGAGATGCGCGGGCTGTCGACCACCCGCGGCGCGGTGGTCGGCACGATGGTGAGCTGCCAGTCCACCGCCGGCCACGCGGGGTCCGTGCGCGTCTCCACCACCGGCGACCAGGTGGTGACCGGCTCGCGTGAACCACCGCCGAGGAGGCTGCAGCCCGCGAGCAGGACGGGCAGGAGGCAGGCGGCGAGGACGTGGGAAGCACTCCGGGCAGGCGCGCAGCCCTCACCCCATCCTCCGCTGCGCGCCCCGGCCCGCGCATGACCGCGAGCGGGTGCATCGGCACGCGAGCCAATCCCTTGCAGGAGTGCCTCTCCACCCCGCATGCGGGCTCCCTGGTTCTCATTCATTGGGGTCGAACTCCTTGGGTGCGTCTCCGCCAAGCAGGAAGCGGGTCGGGTTGCCATTGAGGCGGTCGCTGATGCGGCGCAGGTCGCGCACCAGGCTGCGCAGCTCGGTCAGGGTGGGCCCGAGCTGCGACAGGCCGTCGTTGGCGAAGCTGTGGATGGCCGCGCGGTTCTCGTTGAGGATCGCGTCGGCGCCGCCGGCGGCGGAATCGAAGCGCGCCAGCGAGCTGTTGAGGCGGTCGACCATGCCCGGCAGTTCCTGGACCAGTTCGCGGTCGATGCTCTGCACCGCCTGGTTGGTGGTGGTGAGCGTCTGCTCGAGCTGCGCACTGGCGGCTCGCGCGGAGACCAGCAGTTCGCGGATGTCCTCGCGGCCGGCGGCGATCGAGCCGGTGGCCTGTTCGATATGCGTCAGCGTCTGCGAGATACGCGCGACGTTCTCCTCGCTCAGCACCTGGTCCAGCCGCTCCACCAGCCGGTTGGCGGTGTCGGAGATGTTCTGCAGCGCCGAGGGCTCGGTGAGGATGATCGGGATCTCGCGGTCCGAGACATCGACCAGTCGTGGCAGCTCCGGGCTACCGCCGGTGAGCTGGATGATCGGCGAGCCGGTCAGGCCGGTCATCGACATCCGTGCGCGGGTGTCGGTGCGCACCGGCGCGCGTGCATCCAGGCGCAGGTGGGCGATCACCTGGCGCGGATCGTCGGGGGCCAGCTGCAGGCTCTGCACGCTGCCCACCGCGATGCCGTTGTACTGCACGCTGCTGCCTTCCGACATGCCGGTCACCGGCTCGTTGAAGACTACCGCGTAGTCCTGCCAGCTGCGGTCGGAGGCGTACTTGGCCGCCCACAGCGCGAACAGCAGCCCGAAGGTGACCACCGCGATGGTGAAGGCGCCGATCAGGACGTAATTGGCTTTGGTTTCCATGCTCAGGCTTCCAGTGCAGGCGCGTTGGCGCTGTCGGCGGCACGTGCCGCGCGTGCGCGGGGGCCGTGGAAATAGGATTGCACCCACGGGTGGTCGACGCGCTCGACCTCCGACAGCGGGCCGATCGCCAGCACCCTGCGGTCGGCCAGTACCGCGACGCGGTCGCAGATGGCGTACAGCGTGTCCAGGTCATGGGTAATGAGGAACACGGTCAGGCCCAGTGCCTGCTGCAGGGTGCGGATCAGTTCGTCGAAGGCCGCGGCACCGATCGGGTCGAGGCCGGCGGTGGGTTCGTCCAGGAACATCAATGGCGGGTCGAGAGCAAGCGCACGGGCGACACCGGCCCGCTTGCGCATGCCGCCCGACAGCTGCGACGGCAGCTTGTCGATGGCATCCGCCGGCAGCCCGGCCAGCTTCACCTTCAGCAGCGCCAGCTCGTAGCGCAGCGAGGCGCTGAGGCCCGGGTAGTGCTCCTTCAGCGGCACCTCGACGTTCTCGCCGACGGTCAGCGACGAGAACAGCGCGCCGTCCTGGAACAGCACGCCGGTGTGGCGCTCGATATAGGAACGCCCGGCCTCGTCGGCATCGATCGCGTCGATGCCGAACACCTCGATGCGGCCGGCATTCGGGGTGCGCAGGCCGAGGATGGCGCGCATCAGGACCGACTTGCCGGTGCCCGAGCCGCCGACCACGCCGAGGATCTCGCCGCGCCGCACGTCGAGATCGAGGCCCTCGTGCACGACCTGGCTGCCGAAGCGGTTCTCCAGCCCGCGCACGCGCACGATGATGTCGTCATCGGCGTCCTGCGTGCCGGCGGCCTCGCGTCGGTCCGTGTTCACCAGCCCATCTCCATGAACCAGATCGCGGCCAGCGCGTCGAGCACGATGACCAGCGCGATCGCCTGCACCACGCTCGAGGTGGTGCGCTCGCCGACCGACTGCGCGGTGCCTTCCACCTGCAGGCCTTCCAGGCAGCCGATCAGCGCGATCAGCAGCGCGAACACCGGCGCCTTGGCCAGGCCCACGATCATGTGCCTGAGTTCAAACGTGTCCTGCATCCGCGACAGGTAACCCTGCGGCGGGATCTCGAGGCTGAAGACGCCCACGGTGAGGCCACCGGCAAGCCCGGCGATCATCGCAAGGAAGGTCAGCAGCGGCAGCATCACCATCAGCGCGATCACCCGCGGCAGCACCAGCAGGTCGATCGGGTCGAGGCCGAGGGTGCGGATCGCATCGACCTCCTCGCGGCTGACCATCGCACCGATCTGCGCGGTGAACGCGCTGGCGGTGCGGCCGGCGAGGATGATCGCGGTCAGCAGCACGCCGAACTCGCGCAGGAAGGCGATGTTGACCAGCTCGACCACGAAGATCTGCGCGCCGAACTCGGCCAGGATCGTCGAGCCCAGGAACGCGATCACCGCGCCGACCAGGAACGACAGCAGCACCACCAGCGGCACCGCGTCCAGGCCCACCTGTTCCATGTGCGCCACCGTGGGCGTCAGCCGGAACCGCGACGGTTCCCTGACCAGTCGCAACAGCTTGGCGAGGTTCTCTCCAAGGAAGCTGATCAGCGCCATGATCTCGCGGCCGTTGTCGACCATCGCGTAGCCGAGCCGGCCGAGCGCGGCGGCGAAACCGTATTCCTTTTTCTTCGCGGGACGGTCGTCGTGCACGTCCTCGATCGCCGCCACCAGTGCGCGGTGGTCGTCGCGGAAGCGGAACTGTTCGAAGTCGATGCCGCGCTTGTGCGCGAAGCGCAGCAGCTGCAGCACGCCGACCGAGTCGATGCGTTCGATCCGGGTGGCATCGACCCCGCTGACCGGGTCCGGTGCATCGCGCAGCGCGTCGTCGATCGTGCCGGCATGGCTGAGCGTCCAACGGCCGCGCAGGACCACGCGACCGTCGGAGTCGGCATCGATGCTGGGTGCAGTCGATTTCATGCGGCGGCAGGCATGCGCGTGGAGCGTCCGGGCGGCGCGTGGGAGGCGCCGCATAGAGTACGCAATCGGCCCGTGAAGCTGTGCATCGCAGCAACCGGTGCACCGCGCGTGCGATCCTTTGGCGATGGATCGCACGCCCGCACATACCTATGGATATGCCGCCCGCATCGCCTTCGTGGTGGAACTGGCGGAGCACCTGCATGCCTACGGCACCACCGCGCAGCGCCTGGAAGGCGCGGTGACCGACGTTTGCGAGCAGCTGCAGCTGCAGTGCGAGCCCTGGGTGAACCCCACCGGCATGGTGCTGGCCTTCAACGATCCGCACCGGCCGCCGGGCGACAGCGACACCACCCGGGTGATCCGCGCCGCCCCCGGCGACCTGGACCTGTCCAAGCTGCGCGAGGTGGACCGCATCACCGAGGAGGTGGTGGCCGGCCGGCTCGACCTTTCCGAGGGACATGCCGCCCTGTTGGCGCTGGACCTGCGCCGGCCGGACTGGCGCGGCCGGTTGTTCCACGTGCTGGCCTACGGCATGGTCGCGGCCGGCATCGCCGGGTTGTGGCGGCTGCCGTGGCTCGACATCGCCACCGCATCGGCGATCGGCGTGCTGCTGGGCCAGCTCGACGCGGTGACCCGTCGCAGCGCCCGGATGCGCGAATCGGCCGATGCGCTGGCGGGCATGATCGCGGGGCTGGTGGCGATCGCGGTGGCCGGGTATGTGGCGCCGCTCAACCTCAATACCGTGATCATCGCCTCGCTGATCGTGATGCTGCCGGGTATGGCACTGACCAACGCCGTCAACGAGCTCACCAGCCAGCACCTGGTTTCCGGCACCGTGCGGTTCGCCGGTGCGCTGACCACGGTGATGAAACTCACCGTCGGCACGATGATTGCGTTGACCGCAGCACAACTGGCTGGCGTGGACCCGCAGGTGCGGGCATGGCGGCCGCAGCCGGACTGGGTGGAATGGGCGGCGATGCTGGTTGCGGCGTTCTCGTTCGCGGTGCTGTTCCGGGCGGCGCGACGCGATTATCCGCTGGTGATGGCGGCGGCGATCGGCGGTTACCTGATCTCGCGGTATGTGGGTCTGGCGCTGGGCGCATCGGTGGGGCTGTTCGCCTCCGCGTTGCTGGTGACCGCGGCCGGCAACGGCTACGCGCGCTGGGCCAATCGCCCCGGGGCGGTGATCCGCGTGCCGGGCCTCATCATGCTGGTGCCCGGAAGCGCCAGCCTGCGCGGCCTGATGAGCCTGTTCCAGCAGCAGGACGTGGCCGTGGGGCAGCAGGCCATGCTCGGGGTGCTGAATATCATCCTGGCGCTGGTGGCGGGCCTGATGTTCGGAAACCTCCTGCTGCCGGCGCGCAAAAGCCTGTAACCGGACTGCTGGCGGTCATCGTGTCCGCGCTTCGCCGGGCGTGCGCGAAAGAACGGGTCATCTCCAGGTTCCCAGGGGCGATGGCGAGCCGCTGGCTGTGTCCGCGCCTGCATGTGCTTCTTTCGGACTTCACGCCGCCCGTCGCGTGCACCGGTGGCTGCGCTTCCCGGGGCGGGGATATCGCGCCGGGCATCCCCTATGGCCGTGGCGGGCTGCCCGGAATCACGCGGAGCCCCCTTCGATCGAAAAAAGAACAAAAAAAGCGCCGGCACGAGGGCCGGCGCTTATTTCCGCGTTTTCGCTGATCGATTACTGGATCAGGAAATCCTCGATCTTCTTTCCATCCGCCAGTTCCGCCGCCAGCCAGCGCGGATGCTTGCCGCGGCCGGTCCAGGTTTCTTCCTTGTTGGCCGGGTTGCGGTACTTCGGCGGCACCTTGCCGAGTTTGCGGCCCGCGGCCGACTTGCCCGCCCCAGCGGCCTTGCGCGCGCGGGGCGCATTGTTGCCCGGCGTGCTGCCGGTGCCGAACAGCTCGGCAACGGTATATCCCTCGGTCTTGAGCAGCGCTTCGACCTTGCGGCGCACGGTCGCGGCCGGCTTGCGCTTCTGCAGGGTGGTCTTGCGCTTGCGCGCCTGGGCGATCAGCGCTTCGAGTTCACGGGGAGAAAGGGTATTGAGATCGATCGCCATCTGCTGCTCCGGAATGTGATTGGGAATGGGAGTCGTCCTGACAGTTTGCGTGGCGATGGTAAGGCAGGTGTATCCCCGGCGAAACCCCGGTCTGTCCCGGGGCCGGGTATGGAATCCGGGTATCGGGTGCCGTGTGCCGGGCGCCGGGCGCCGTAGATGCAGAAAAGCCGGCAATTGCCGGCTTTTCTTGCGACTCGGAGTTACCGCTCCCCGGAATGTCCCCGTCGCGCGGATTCGCCCGCGTGCGGACTATTCGCCCAGTCCCAGCCGTGCACGCAGGTTGCCGCGGTCCAGGTGTTCCGGGTCGCCGCCCCGGCGGGCGCGATATTCGAACGTGCCTGCCGCAAGGCCCCGCTCCGACACCACCACCCGGTGCGGGATGCCGATCAGTTCCATGTCGGCGAACATCGGGCCGGGGCGCAGGCCGCGGTCGTCGAGCACTGTGTCGAGTCCGGCCGCGCGCAACTCGCGGTACAGCGCCTCGGCGGCCTCGTCGACGTCCGGGTTCTGCTTCGGATTGATGATGCACACCGCCACCTGCCACGGCGCCATCGGCTCCGGCCAGACGATGCCGGCGTCGTCGTGGTTCTGTTCGATCGCCGCGGCCACGATCCGCGACACGCCGATGCCATAGCAGCCCATCGCCGGCACCACCGCCTTGCCCTGTTCGTCGAGCACGCTGAAACCCATCGCCTCGGCATAGCGGCGTCCGAGCTGGAACACATGGCCGACCTCGATGCCGCGCGCGATGCGGATTTCGCCGCCGTCCAGCGCGCGGTCACCCTCGGCCACGTTGCGCAGGTCCGCGACCAGGTCGGGCTCGGGCAGGTCGCGCCCCCAGTTGACCCCGGCGAGGTGATAACCCGGCTGGTTGGCACCAACGACGAAATCCGCCATCGCCGCGACCTCGCGGTCGGCGACCACCCGGATCGTGCGCGCCGGTGCCACCGGGCCGAGAAAGCCGGGTTCGCTGCCCAGGTGGTCGGCGATTTCCGCCTCCGTGGCCATCCGGTAATCACCGAGGCCGGGCAGCTTGGCCAGCTTGATTTCGTTGAGCGCGTGGTCGCCGCGTATCAGCACCACGACGAAACCGTCGTCGCCGACCACCGCCACCGTGCGCACGGTGCGGGCCAGCGGAATGCCCAGCAGGGTGGCCACGGCATCGCAGGTTTTCTGGGTGGGGGTTTCGACCCGCCGCATGTCCTCGGCCGCTGCCGGGCGCGGCGCCGGTTCCGCGGCCTGCGCCAGTTCCACGTTCGCGGCGTAATCCGAGGCGGTGGAGAACGCGATCGCGTCCTCGCCGGAATCGGCCAGCACATGGAATTCATGCGAGGCGCTGCCACCGATGGCGCCGGTATCGGCCTCCACCGCGCGGAACTCCAGCTGCAGGCGGGTGAACACGCGCACGTACGCGTCGTACATCCGCTGGTACTGCGCTGCCATGCCGGCATCGTCGATATCGAACGAATAGGCGTCCTTCATCAGGAACTCGCGCGCGCGCATCACCCCGAACCGCGGGCGGATCTCGTCGCGGAACTTGGTCTGGATCTGGAAGAACGTCACCGGCAGCTGGCGATAGCTCGCCAGTTCCGAACGCGCGAAATCGGTGATGACTTCCTCGTGGGTCGGGCCGTAGCAGTACCAGGATTCCTTGCGGTCCTGGATTTTCAGAAGCTGGCCACCGAATTTCTCCCAGCGCCCGGTTTCCTCCCACAGTTCGCGCGGCTGCACCGAAGGCATCAGCAGTTCCACCGCTCCGGCGCGCTCCATTTCCTCGCGCACCACCGCCTCCACCCGGCGCAGCACCCGCAGGCCCAGCGGCGACCAGGTATACAGGCCCGCGGCCAGCTTGCGGATCAGCCCGGCGCGCAGCATCAGCCGGTGGCTGGCGATCTCGGCGTCGGCGGGAGTTTCCTTGCTGGTATGGAGATGGAACTGCGACAGGCGCATGGCAGGCGTCGGGAAATCAGGGGGCGGGCATTGTGCCACGCGACCTGCACCGCGACCGGACGCGGCGGGTTCTCCGTGCGCACCCGGCGTGCCGGACCCGTCGGGGCGGCGTCAGCCGCAGTAGGCGCGTGCGGCGGCCTGGGCGAATTCCAGCTGCGCGGCGCGCTCGGCATCGTTGAGCGTGCGCGGGTTGCCGCTGCCATCGTCCTGCTGCACCGGGCCGGCGCCATTGAGCGCTTCGATATTGGCGCGGGCGGTACGGCACTGTTCGGCGCGTGGATCACCGGTGCCGGCAGCGCTGGCGGTCGCGGTCGTTGCAGGTGCGGCGGTGCTGGCTGCCTGCGCCGGGCTGGCGCCGGACTGGGTGACCCGGCGATGGGTGTATTTCTCGCCGCCGCTCGGTGGCGCTTCCGAGTAATGGGTGACGCCGCGCGCGTCCTTCCACTGGTAGATGTCCTGTGCGCCGGCGGCACCGGCCAGCAGCGCGGCGGCAAGCCCGAGGGCGAGGCCGTTGAGCGGATGGCGCATGTGGAGCTCCTTGGGGGTCGGTGACGTGCGCCGGATTGCAGCACCGCCCCGTCGCCGGCGCAAGCGGCACGCAACGCGCGCGGCCCGGCAGCCGCTAGACTTGCGCGATGGATCACGATCGGGACCTCATCGCCCCGCCGCCATCGCGCGGCCGCGGCATCTACCTGCTGCCCAACCTGTTCACCACGGGCGGGCTGTTCGCGGGCTTCTTCGCCATCATCGCCGCGTCGCAGGGCCGTTTCGGGGCCGCCTGCGTGGCGATCTTCGTCGCCGGCATCCTCGACGGCATCGACGGCCGGGTCGCGCGGCTGACCAATACCCAGAGCGAATTCGGCGTGCAGTACGACTCGCTGGCCGACCTGGTGAGCTTCGGCATGGCGCCGGCGCTGGTGATGTACCACTGGGCGCTGATCGACATGCGCCTGGACGGGCCGACGCTGGGCAAGATCGGCTGGTTGGCGGCGTTCCTGTACGCCGCCTGCGCGGCATTGCGGCTGGCGCGGTTCAACAGCCAGGTGGGCACCGTCGACAAGCGCTGGTTCGTCGGCCTGGCAAGCCCGGCGGCGGCGGGGGTCATGGCGAGCTTCGTGTGGACCTGCCACGAACTGGGCCTGCGCGGCGTCGACCTGCGCTACGCGGCGCTGGCGGTGACCGTCGTCGCCGGGCTGGCGATGGTCAGCCGCATCCGCTATTCGAGCTTCAAGGGCGGCGGCACCGGGCCCAAGGCCGATCGCGTGCCGTTCGTGGCGCTGCCGATCGCGGTGGCGATCCTGATCGCGTTGTGGATCGATCCGCCCAAGACCCTGCTGGCCGCGAGCACGCTGTACCTGCTGTCCGGGCCGGTCCTGTGGCTGTGGCGCCGGCGGCGCAGCCCGTCCGCGGCGACATGAGCTGGGACGGCTTCCAGCGCGAGGCGCTTGCCGAGCTCGGTTACCGGCTCTACCGCCGGGCCGATGCCGGGCCACCGGCTGCGGCCGCGGAGGAGGCGGCGCCACCCGCGCCTTCCACCGCGCCGGACCGTCCGCCCGCGCTGCATCCGCTGCATCGTGCGCTGCTGCGCGCGATCGGCCGCGCCGCTGGCGATCGCGACACCGCGCGGCTGTGCAGCGAATGGCCGGCGCCCGAGGCGCTGCGTACACCGGCAGCCAAGCGCGCGCTGTGGCCGCGCCTGCGTGCACTGCGGAAGCGCAGCCGGTGAACGCGCCGGCCGCCGACCGTGCCGGCGTGCCGGCGCTGCGGCCGATGCGCGAGGACGATCTCGATGCGGTGATGGCGGTGGAACGCCGCGCGTATCCGTTTCCGTGGACGCCGGGCATCTTCCGTGACTGCATCCGCGCCGGGTACCCGGCCTGGCTGCTGTACGGGGGCGCCGGGGTGATCGGTTACGCGGTGCTGAGCATCGCGGCGGGCGAGGCGCACCTGCTCAACCTCTGTGTCGACCCTTCCGCGCAGGGCCGGGGCCACGGGCGACGCCTGTTGCAGACGGTGCTGCGACTGGCCCAGGGGCATGGCGCGCAGCGCGTGTTCCTGGAGGTGCGGCCGTCCAATCCGGCGGCCATCGCGCTCTACCACGCCCAGGGGTTCAACGAGATCGGCCGGCGGCCGCGTTACTACCCGGCCACCAACGGCCGCGAGGACGCCATCGTGATGGCGATCGAGCTGCTGCCCGAGGGCTGATCGCCGCGGCTCAGCCGCTGCGGCGGCGGAACAGCAGGAACGAGATCGCCAGCATCGCCAGCGGCGGGATCATGTAGGCGATGCGGAAGTCGAACTGGTAGACGCTGGCCATGCGCACGAACTGGTTCTGCAGCAGCCAGAAGCCCAGCGCGAACACCACGCCCACGAACAGCCGGCGGCCGAGCCCGCCGCTGCGCAGGTTTCCGAACGCGAACGGAATCGCCGCCAGGCACAGCGCCAGCACGTTGAAGGGGTAGAACCAGCGGCCCCAGTAGTGCTCCTCGTATTCCGAGGCGTCGAGTGCATTGCGCTGCCGGTAATCGATGCCGCGCTTGAGGTCGGCTGCGGTCTGGTAGCGCGGCCGCCACAGGTTGCCGGCGGTCGCCAGCGCCGCGGCGTCGAGCTGCGAGGCCCAGGTCTCCTCCATCGCCTCGGTGCGGGTGACCGCGCGCTCCTCGAACCAGGTGCGGTCGACGTCGCGCAGCAGCCAGCCATCGCCGGTGTGCTCGGCGACCTCGGCGCGGGCCACCGACACCAGGCGGCCGTCGCCGTCGAATTCGAACAGGCGCACATCGCCGAGTTCGAGCCACTGGCGGCCATCCTCGTTGCGCTGCTGGCCGACCTGTGCGTTGAGGAAGGTATTGCCCTCACGCGCCCACAGACCGGAATAGCGCGCAACCACCATGTCGTTGGAACGCGCAGCGGCCTTCATCGCGTCGCCGGCGCGCTGCGCCCACGGCCCCAGCGTCTCGCCGTTGACCATCATCAGCACGGTCAGCAGCGCCAGCGGCGCCGCCGCGGCCAGGCTGATGCGCCGACGCGACAACCCCAGCGCACGCAGCGCGGTCAGTTCCGAACTGGCCGCCAGCTGGCCCAGGCCCATCAGCGTGCCGATCACGGCCGCGGTGGGAAACATCATGTAGGCGCGCCGCGGCACCGTGTACAGCACATAGGTCAGTGCAGACACCACGCCGTACTGGCCTTCGCCGATATTGTCGATCTCGGCCAGCAGGCCGCTGATGACCAGGTCCACGCCGACCAGCACCGCCCAGGTGAGCAGCACGGTGACGGTCACCACGCGGGCGACATACAGCGTGTGGATGCGCGGAAGCAGGTTCATGCCGCGCGCCTCCATGGGCGGCGCAGCCGGCCATCACGGACATAGGCCCAGGTCGCGAAGCCCAGCAGCGGCAGCAGCAGCCACCACAGCCCGAGGCCCGGCGCGAGCTTGCCCTCGGCGATCCAGTCCTGCCCCAGCATCACCAGGTTGATGGACACGAAGTAGCCCAGGAACGCCAGCATCGTGCGCCCGTAACGCGACTGCCGCGGCGGGCTGCGGGCAAGCGGTACCGCCAGCAGGGCGAACGCCAGGGCAAGCAGCGGTGGCGCGATGCGGTAGTGCAGTTCCGCCTGCGCCTCCGGGCGGGCGTCGCCGAACAGCGCCGTGGTCGGGCTGGTGCCGGGGTCGTCGTCGTCGCGCCGGCCGTCGGTCTCGGGCAGCTGCAGCTCGTTGCTGGCGAAGCGCATCATCCGGAAGTCCAGGCCTTCGCGCAGCGGACCTTCCACGCGGAAGCCGTCGCCGAGTTCGAGGAAGCGGTTGCCGCTGTCCTCGAGGTGCAGGGTGCCGGTGGCGGCGGTGGTGACGTCCATGCGCTCCTCGTCCTGCTGGTAGACGAACACGCGCGCCATCTGGCTGCCGTCGTTGGACATGCCGCCCACGTACACCACGCCGCGTCCGCCCGGCAGCTCCACGAAACGCCCGGCCTCCAGCCCCGCCAGCAGCAGGCTGCGGTTGCCCTCGGCGATCATCCGCTGCGAGTAGTCGCGCGCCCACGGCCCCAGCCACAGCGAGCACAGGCCGATCACGGTGACCATCGGCACCACCAGCATCAGCACCGGGCGCAGCAGCCGCCCCGGGCCCACGCCGGTGGCGGTGAGCACGGGCATCTCCGAATCGCGGTACAGCCGGCCGACCGACAGCAGCAGGCCGATCATCAGCCCGAGCGGCAGGATCAGGGGCAGGTAGTTCAGCACCTGCAGGCCGAGCTGCGACAGCATCATCCCGGCGGGTACCCGGCCGCGGGCGATGTCGCCGAGCACGTCGGCGAACACGCCGCCGAGGCTGACCACCATCAGCACCACCAGCACCGCGAAGGTGGCCTGGGTGAATTCGCGGAAGAGGTAGGTATCGAGCTTGGGCATCGTCTGGCGGGTTGCTTTAGACTACGGGGTCCATTCCGGGCGCTTTTTCATGCGGGCCGGCCGCCAGGCCACCGGTCCTCGGCTGCGGTCAAGCGCTCCATTGTAGGGAATGCGGATAAAGAACGTGCCACGTCCGCGGCCGGCCTCCAGAACCCCACGGAATCTCCTTGATGACCCTCGAATTCACCCTGAACCAGCAAGCGTCCACTGCCGTCGATACCGGCTGCGTGGTGGTCGGCGTGTTCGCCGGCAAGCAGCTGTCGCCGGCTGCCAGCGCGATCGACGCCGCCTCGGGCGGGCGCCTGTCGCGCCTGGTCGACCGTGGCGACATCACCGGCAAGCCCGGCCAGACCGCGCTGCTGCACGACCTCGATGGCGTCGCCGCGCCGCGCGTGCTGGTGGTGGGCCTGGGCGAAGCCGACAAGTTCGCCACCCCGCAGTACCTCAAGGCGGTCGCCGACGCGGTGCGTGCGCTGCGTACCGGCCCGGTCGACAGCGCGCTGCTGACGCTCAGCGAGCTCGAAGTGCCCGGCCATGACGCCGCGTGGCGCGTGCGCCAGGCGGTGGTCGCCGCCAGCCATGCCGCCTACCGCTACACCGCGACGCTCGGTGCCAAGAACCGCAAGCGCGACGAGACCGGCCTGAAGGCGCTGGCGATCGCCGGTGACGACGCCGCCGCGCTGGCCCAGGGCCGCGCGATCGCCAACGGCGTGGAATTCGCCCGCGAACTCGGCAACCTGCCGCCCAACATCTGCACCCCGGCCTACCTGGCCGAACAGGCGCAGGCCTTTGCCAGGCGCTTCGACAAGGCGTCCTGCACCGTGCTCGAGCGCGAGCAGATGGAGGAGCTCGGCATGGGTTCGCTGCTGGCGGTGGCGCGTGGTTCGGCCAATACCCCGCGGCTGATCGTGCTGGAGTGGAACAACGGCGGCGACGCCAGGCCCTACGTGCTGGTCGGCAAGGGCATCACCTTCGATACCGGCGGCGTGAACCTCAAGACCCAGGGCGGCATCGAGGAAATGAAGTTCGACATGTGCGGCGCGGCCACCGTGCTGGGCACGTTCGTGTCGGCGGTCGGGCTGGAACTGCCGATCAACCTGCGCGTGGTGGTGCCGGCGGTCGAGAATGCCATCGACGGCAACAGCTACCGCCCGTCCGACATCATCACCAGCATGTCCGGCAAGACCATCGAGGTCGGCAACACCGATGCCGAGGGCCGGCTGATCCTGTGCGATGCGCTCACCTATGCGCAGCGCTTCGAGCCGCAGGCGCTGGTCGACGTCGCCACCCTCACCGGTGCCTGCATGGTCGCGCTGGGCACCCAGGCCAGCGGCCTGATGAGCAAGCACGACGACCTCGCCAACGAACTGCTGGCCGCCGGCGAGCAGGTGTTCGACCGCGCCTGGCGCCTGCCGCTGTGGGACGAATACCAGGGCATGCTCGATTCCGCGTTCGCCGATGTCTACAACATCGGCGGCCGCTGGGGCGGGGCGATCACCGCCGGCTGCTTCCTGTCGCGCTTCACCGAAGGCCAGCGCTGGGCGCATATCGACATCGCCGGCAGTGCAAGCGACAGCGGCAAGATGGGCATGGCCACCGGGCGTCCGGTCGGCCTGCTGTCGCAGTGGCTGATGGACCAGGCCGCCTGACGGCCACGGGACGGGACGGCCGGACGCCGGCGGTCCCGTTCCGCTTCCACGAACGGCTCTCCGATGCCACGCGCCGACTTCTACCTCATTGCCAGACCGCGCTTCCGCGACGAGCCCCTGCGGCTGGTCGCCGAACTTGCGCGCAAGGCCTACGACAGTGGCCAGTGGACGCTGGTGCTCGCGCGCGACCAGGCCCAGGCCGAGGCCATCGACGACCAGCTCTGGGACATGGGCGACGACGTGTACATCCCGCACCAGATCGCCGGTGACGAGGAGGACGACGAGTGCCCGGTGCTGATCGCCACGCCGGAGTTCGATCCGCCGGTGCGCGCGCTGGTGATCAACCTGCGCGATGCGGCGGTGCCCGACGGCTTCGAGCGCGTGCTCGAGGTGGTTCCGGCCGATCCCGCCGCCCGCGAGCCGCTGCGCGAACGCTGGAAGCAGTACCGCGCGCGCGGCATCGAGCCGGCCAAGCACGACATGTGAAGCGCCCTCCCCGCGAGGGGAGGCATCCGGCGGGTCCGCCCGTCTGTTTTTCCGGCGCTTTCCCGCGGGGAAGGCGGCCACCACTGCGAACCGCCAGCCCATGACCGAGCAGCTCCCCTCCAGCTACGACCCCCGCGCCTTCGAGTCCCGCCTGTACGCGGAGTGGGAAGCCTCCGGCGTGTTCGCGCCGCAGGGCGACGGCCCGGCCTATTCGATCCTGCTGCCGCCGCCCAACGTCACCGGCACCCTGCACATGGGCCACGCGTTCCAGCACACGCTGCAGGACGCGCTGATCCGCTACCACCGCATGCGTGGCTACCGCACGCTGTGGCAGGTCGGCAGCGACCACGCCGGCATCGCCACCGAGATGGTGGTCGGCCGCAATCTCGCGCTCGCCGGCGAGGGCGAGACGCGTGATTCGCTGGGTCGCGAGCGCTTCATCGAAAAGGTCTGGGAGTGGAAGGCGCAGTCGGGCGACACCATCGAGCGGCAGATGCGCCGGCTGGGGGCATCCGGTGACTGGTCGCGCAAGGTGTTCACGATGGACGAGGCGCCGTCCGCCGCGGTGGTCGAGGCCTTCGTGCGCCTGCACGAAGAGGGCCTGATCTATCGCGGCAAGCGCCTGGTCAACTGGGATCCGGTGCTGCAGACGGCGGTGTCCGACCTCGAGGTGGTGAGCGAGGAGGAGGACGGCTTCCTGTGGTCGATCCGCTACCCGCTGGCCGACGGGGCGAGCTACGAGCACGTCGAAGTGGACGCCGACGGCAACGAGACGTTGCGCGAGACCCGCGATTACCTGGTCGTCGCCACCACGCGCCCGGAAACCATGCTCGGCGATACCGCGGTGATGGTGCATCCGGAGGACCCGCGCTACGCGGGCCTGGTCGGCGGGTCGGTGCAGCTGCCGCTGGCGGGCAGGCGGATCCCGGTGATCGCCGACGACTACGTCGACCGCGCGTTCGGCACCGGCGTGGTCAAGGTGACACCCGCGCACGACTTCAACGACTACGCGGTGGGCCAGCGCCACGGCCTGCCGATGATCAACCTGTTCACCGACACCGCGGCCGTCAACGACAACGCGCCGGAGGCCTACCGCGGCCTCGACCGCTACGACGCGCGCAAGGCGGTGCTGGGCGATCTCGAGGCGGCCGGCCTGCTGGTGGAGACGAAGCCGCACAGGCTGCAGGTGCCGCGCGGTGACCGCAGCGGCCAGGTGATCGAGCCGTATCTCACCGACCAGTGGTTCGTGGCGATGGAGGCGATGGGCCGGCGCGGGCTGGAGCTGGTGGAAGGCGTGGACGGGCAGCCGGGCGAGGTGCGCTTCGTGCCGCCGAACTGGATCAACACCTACCGCCACTGGCTGGCCAACATCCAGGACTGGACGATCAGCCGCCAGCTCTGGTGGGGCCATCGCATCCCGGCCTGGTACGACGATGCCGGCAACGTGCATGTCGGCCGCGACGAGGCCGACGCGCGCGCGCGCAGCGGCCTGGGCGCGGACGTCGCGCTGCGCCAGGACAGCGACGTGCTGGAGACCTGGTTCTCGTCGGCACTGTGGCCCTTCAGCACGCTGGGCTGGCCCGACGCGGCTGCCATGCGCGAGCGCGGCTTCGACGCCTACCTGCCCTCGAGCGTGCTGGTCACCGGCTTCGACATCATCTTCTTCTGGGTGGCGCGGATGATCATGGTCACCGACCGCCTCACCGGGCAGGTGCCGTTCCGCGACGTCTACATCACCGGTCTCGTCCGCGACAAGGACGGCCAGAAGATGTCGAAGTCGAAGGGCAACATCCTCGACCCGATCGACATCATCGACGGCATCGCGCTCGACGACCTGGTCGCCAAGCGCACCAGCGGGCTGATGCAGCCGCAGATGGCGGCGAAGATCGAAAAGGCCACGCGCAGGGAGTTCCCCGAGGGCATCGCCGCGCACGGTGCCGATGCGCTGCGCTTCACCATGGCCGCGCTGGCCGGGCCGGGCCGCGACATCAAGTTCGACCTCGGCCGCGCGGAGGGCTACAAGAACTTCTGCAACAAGCTGTGGAACGCCACGCGCTTCGTGCTGATGAACACCGAAGGCGCGCGCTTCGAAGGCGTGCCGCAGCCGCGCACCGATGCCGAGCGCTGGATCCTCGCGCGCCTGGCGCAGACCAGCGCGCAGGCCGGCGAGCATTTCGCCGGCTACCGCTTCGACCTGCTGGCCCAGGCGCTGTACGAATTCGCCTGGAACGAGGTCTGCGACTGGTTCCTCGAACTCGCCAAGCCCGCGCTCAGTGGCGACGATGCCGATGCCGCGCGCAGCACCCGGCACACGCTGCTCTACGTGCTGGAATCACTGTTGCGCCTGTTGCACCCGCTGACTCCGTTCGTCAGCGAGGAGCTGTGGCGGCAGGTGGCGCCGCGGCTGGGGATCGAATCCCCGACCATCTCGCTGCAGGCGTACCCGCAGGCCGGCGACATCGACGCGGCGGCGTATGCGCAGGCCGCCGGCGACATCGAATGGCTCAAGCAGATGGTGTCGGCACTGCGCCGCGTGCGCAGCGAGCTCGGCGTGCCGCCCGCACGCCAGGTCGCCCTGCTGGTGCAGGGCGGGGGTGCGCAGGAGGCCGCGCGCCTCGATCGTTTCGCCGCGTCGCTGTCGTTCCTGCTGCGGCTGGAGCGCATCGACCGCGTCGAAGGCGACCCGCCGCCGGCGGCCACCGCGGTGGTCGGCGAGCTGCGCCTGTTCGTGCCGCTGGAAGGGCTGGTCGATCTCGACGCCGAACGCGCGCGCCTGGACAAGGAGCTCAAGCGCGTCGAGGCGGAGATCGCGAAGTGCAATGGCAAGCTCGGCAGCGCGACGTTCGTCGCCAACGCGCCGGCGGCGGTGGTGGACCAGGAACGCCAGCGGTTGGCCGACTGGACGGCGCAGCGCGACGGGCTGGCGGCACAGCGCGCGCGGCTGTAAGGCGCGTCGCGGCCCCGCCACGTGGATGCGGCGAGGGGCGCGACCGGGTCCCGCGTCGGCTCTGCCGCAGGCGGGATCTCAACGCTTCGGTGTGCGTAGCAGTCGCGTGCCGCTGGCCCGGTCATGCCAGGTCAGGCCGTCGCGGTCCAGCCATGCCCACCAGAAGCCGAGCCCGCCGACCAGCAATGACAACGTGCCGACCGCATAACGCCGCCACAGCATCGGCACTTGCGCGGGGCTGCCGTCGAGCGTGACCAGCCGCAACCGCCACGGCCGCATGCCGAGCGTCTGCCCACCGCGGCGCCAGCTGGCCACCGCATAGAGCCCGGTCACGATCCAGCAGCAGGCCCACAGCAGCCACTGCAATGCGCCCAGCGGGGCGATGTTCTCGCGTGGATCGTGCCGGCCGAGGACCGTGTGGCCGAGCGCGAACACGAAGCCAAGCGCGAACCACATCGCAAGCGCCGGCCACAGGTCGTAGAACAGCGCCGCAAGGCGCCATCCGATCCAGGGGCGCGGGCGCGTGGCAGTGGCATCGTGTTCGCTCATCGCGAAAGGATACCGCCGGCACGGAAGCAGGTTCCTGCCTCGCCAGGTGCCGGCTGGTACCCGACGCCCTTGCCCCTTCCGCGGGATCCGCGCGGATTCCGCTGCAACCACGGCCCCACCCGCTACCCTGCGGGCCATGCCCACGCCCGCTGACCGTCGCCTCGCGTCCATGTCGCTGCCGCCGCTGGCCGATGCCGATGCGCAGGCCATCGATCGATGCCTCGATGCGGTATGGGCCGAACGCGGTCTCGCGCGAAGCACGCTGGAGAGCTATCGCAGTGATCTCGTGCTGCTGGCGCGTTGGCTGGACGGTCGCGGCGGTGGCGTGGCGCGGGCCGCGCGGGCCGACCTGCTCGACTACCTCGCATGGCGTGCCCGCCACGGCTTCACCGCGCGCAGCAATGCGCGACTGCTGTCGGCGCTGCGGACCTTCTTCGTCAACCTGGTGGTGCGCGGCGAGCGCAGCGACGACCCGACCGCGCTGCTCGATGCACCGCGGCAGGGCCGCCTGCTGCCGAAAGCACTGACCGAGGGCCAGATCGAAGCGCTGCTGGCAGCGCCCGATACCGATGCCGCGGAGGGCCTGCGCGATCGCGCGATGCTCGAACTCATGTACGCCTGCGGATTGCGCGTGAGCGAGCTGGTCGGGCTGGCCGCCAATGGCATCAACCTCCGCCAGGGCGTGCTGCGGGTGACCGGCAAGGGCAGCCGCGAGCGGCTGGTGCCGCTGGGCGAGGAAGCCCAGCACTGGCTGGAGCGGTACCTCGCGCGCGCGCGGCCACAGCTGGCCGTGCGGATCGACTCCGGCAGTGCCCCGGCAGGGCGCGCGCAGCCGGCGGATGGGCTGCTGTTCCTGGTCCATGGCGGCCAGCCGCTGTCGCGCCAGCGCTTCTGGTCGCTGGTCAAGGCCTACGCCGCGCTGGCCGGAATCGACCCGGCACGGATCAGCCCGCATGCGTTGCGCCACAGCTTCGCCACCCACCTGCTCAACCACGGCGCCGACCTGCGTGCGCTGCAGATGCTGCTGGGCCACAGCTCGCTGTCGACGACGCAGATCTACACCCTGGTCGCACGCGAGCAGCTCAAGCGCCTGCATGCGCGCCACCATCCGCGGGCCTGAGCACTCAGCGGGCGTCCGGGTGGGGCATGCGACAATCCAACGCCTTCGAGACCGCCTCCGCGCGCGGTCGGATCCGCACGATGACCCCAGCCATGAAGCTGTTGCTGCCTGCGATGCTGATCGCGTCGTTCAGCCTGACCGCCTGCGCGCAGGCGCCGGCACCCGAGAGCGACGTCGACGTCGCCGCCGATGCCCCGGCGTCCCGGCTCGACGTCGACCCGGCCAGCGCCGATGGCCGTGCGGTCGATGCGATCCGCAAGATCAACCCGCGCGTCGAGGTGGATGCCGTGGGCGCGGCGCCGATCGCCGGCTTCCGCGAGGTGATCGTCAGCGGGCAGGTGCTGTATGTGAGCGACGACGGCCGCTACCTGCTGCAGGGCAGCCTGTTCGATATCGAGCAGCGTCGTGACCTCAGCGAGGTCGGGCTGGCGAAGGTGCGCCGCGCGCTGCTGGCGGACGTGCCCGAGAGCGACCGCATCGTGTTCGGCCCGCCGGCCCCGGTGCACACGGTGACCGTCTTCACCGACGTCGAATGCGGCTACTGCCGCAAGCTCCACCAGGAGATCGACGAGTACAACCGGCAGGGCATCGCCATCCAGTACGTCGCGTTCCCGCGCATGGGCCCGGCCAGCGAGGACTTCCGCACGATGGAAGCGGTCTGGTGCGCCGAGGACCGCAAGCAGGCGCTGACCGATGCCAAGTCCGGCAGGACGGTGCCGTCGCGCCGCTGCACCAACCCGGTGGCCATGCACTACGAACTCGGCCAGCGCATCGGCCTGACCGGCACGCCGCTGATCATCGCCGAGGACGGCACCCAGCTGCCCGGCTACATGCCGCCGGCGGCACTGCGCGCCGCGCTGGACGACCTGGCGAAGAACGCCGGCGCTACGGCTGCGAGCGGCGGCTGAACCGCCGCCCGCGCCCGGCGTCCGCCCGCCAGGCCCACCGGCGACCGGAGCATGCCGCCCGGCCGGCGGCGCGGGGTCCGCTACAATAGCCGGCCCGTCCCACCAGCTGCCGGACATGATCGTCCTCGAGGGCCTGCCGGCCCTGTCAGCGTTCCGACTGGAGCGCCTCCAAGCCCGCCTGCTCGCCGTTGCACCGGACCTGCGCCTGCTCGGCGCCTGGTACGTCTACTGGGTCGATCCCGAGCCTGGGGCGATTCCCGATCCGGCGGCCCTGCAGCGCATCCTGCAGGCGCGCGATGGCGTCGAGCCGCTGGCCGAGGGCGCGGTCTCGCGCTTCGTCGCCCCGCGGCTGGGCACGATCTCGCCATGGGCGAGCAAGACCACCGAACTGCTGCGCGGCGCCGGCCTGCCGGTGCGTCGCGTCGAGCGCGGCATGCGCCTGGACTTCGCCGGTTGGCAGGACGGCGAAGCCGTGGCGATCGAGCGGCTGCTGCACGATCCGATGACGCAATCGCTGCTCGCGGGCCACGACGAGGCCGCCGGCCTGTTCGCGGTGCCGGTGCGCGGCGCACTCGAGCGCATCCCGCTCGACACCCTCGACGCCGCGAACCAGCGCCTGGGCCTGGCCCTGGCCGAGGACGAGATCGCCTACCTGCGCGAGCGCTATGCGCAGCTCGGTCGCGACCCGTCCGATGTCGAGCTGATGATGTTCGCGCAGGCGAACTCGGAACACTGCCGGCACAAGATCTTCAACGCCAGCTGGACGGTCGATGGCGAGGCGCAGCCGAAGTCGCTGTTCGGCATGATCCGCCATACCCACGCGCAGACCCCGGCCTACACGCTGACCGCCTACAGCGACAACGCCGCCGTGATCGAAGGATTTCCCGCGCGGCGCTTCCGCCCCGACCCGCAGACCGGTCAGTACCGCGCCGAGCCGCTGGTCGACAGCGCGTTCTGCATCAAGGTCGAGACCCACAACCACCCGACCGCGATCTCGCCGTTCCCGGGCGCGTCGACCGGCGCCGGTGGCGAGATCCGCGACGAGGGCGCGACCGGTCGCGGCGGCAAGCCCAAGGCCGGGCTGGCCGGCTTCTCGGTATCGCACCTGCGCATCCCGACCCTGCCGCAGGACTGGGAGCAGCCCCGCGCGCTCAATCCGCGGCTGGCCCCGGCGCTCGAGATCATGCTCGACGGCCCGCTCGGTGCCGCCGCATTCAACAACGAGTTCGGCCGTCCCAACCTCACCGGCTACTTCCGCAGCTTCGAGCTCGCACAGCCCGACGCCGGGATCACCTGGGCCTACGACAAGCCGATCATGCTGGCCGGCGGGCTGGGCACGATCGACCGCAACCAGGTGACCAAGCTGCCGCTGCAGCCGGGTTCGGCGGTGGTGGTGCTGGGCGGTCCGTCGATGCTGATCGGACTGGGCGGTGGTGCGGCCAGCTCGGTGGCGGGCGGCAGCAGCGACGAGGCGCTCGACTTCGCCAGCGTGCAGCGCGAGAACCCGGAGATGGAACGCCGCTGCCAGGAGGTCATCGACCGCTGCGTGGCGCTGGGCGAGCGCAACCCGATCCTGTCGATCCACGACGTCGGTGCCGGCGGCCTGTCCAACGCGATCCCGGAGCTGCTGCACGACTCCGGCGTCGGTGGCGTCATCGATCTCGACCGCGTGCCCAGCGACGACCCGTCGCTGTCGCCGATGCAGCTGTGGAGCAACGAATCGCAGGAACGCTACGTGCTCGGCATCGCGCCGGAACGGGTGGCCGAATTCGCCGCGCTGTGCGAACGCGAGCGCTGCCCGTTCGCGGTGGTCGGCCATGCCACCGCCGAGGAGCGGCTGGTGGTGGGCTATGGCGCGACGGTGGAGGCGGTGTACGCGGCCGACGCACCGGCGCATACCGACCATCCGATCGACCTGCCGATGGACGTTCTGTTCGGCAAGGCGCCGAAGATGCATCGGGATGCCGAGCGCCCGGCGCTGACCCGCTGGCCGGTGCTCGATAACCGCGCGCTGGACCTGCACGAGGCCGGCCTCAAGGTGCTCGCGCACCCCACCGTCGCCTCGAAGCAGTTCCTGATCACCATCGGCGACCGCTATGTCGGTGGCCTGACCGTCCGCGACCAGCTGGTCGGTCCCTGGCAGATGCCGGTCGCCGATTGCGCGATCACCCTGGCCGGCTACGACGGCCATGCCGGCGAGGCGATGGCGGTCGGCGAGCGCACGCCGCTGGCGCTGATCGACCCTGCCGCGGCCGCGCGGATGGCGGTTGGCGAGGCGATCACCAACCTGTGTGCCGCGCCGGTCACCTCGCTCGAGCAGGTCAAGCTGTCGGCGAACTGGATGGCTGCGGCCGGCCACGACGGCGAGGACGCCCGCCTGTTCGACGCGGTGCGCGCGGTCGGCATGGAGCTGTGCCCGTCGCTCGACCTGTCGATCCCGGTCGGCAAGGATTCGCTGTCGATGCAGGCGCAGTGGCAGGGCGAGGACGGCACGCAGAAGGCGGTGTCGCCGGTGTCGCTGGTGGTCAGCGCCTTCGCGCCGGTCGCCGACGTGCGCCGCCAGCTCACCCCGCTGCTGTCGCGTCGTCGCGATACCGAACTGTGGCTGATCGGTCTTGGTGGCGGCCGCCAGCGCCTGGGCGGCTCGATCCTGTCCCAATGCCATGGCGCCTTTGGCGGCGCCTGCCCCGATCTCGACCAGCCCGAACGCCTGCGCGCGTTCTTCGAGCTGGTGCGCGACGCCCGCGGACAGGATCTGCTGCTGGCCTACCACGACCGGTCCGACGGCGGCGCCTTCGCGGCGCTGTGCGAGATGGCGTTCTGCTCGCACGTGGGCCTGGACATCGACCTCGCCGGCTGGGGCGAGGACCGCATCGACGACGTGTTCCGCGTGCTGTTCAACGAGGAACTCGGCGCGGTGGTCGAGATCGCGGTGGCCGATCGCGCCGAATTCGCCGACCTGGTGTCGCGGCACGGGCTGGTGGAGTGCGCGCAGCGCATCGCCCGGCCGACCACGGCGCCTTCGGTCCGCGTTCTCGACGAGGGCGAGACCCTGGCCGAGTGGCGCTGGGAGGCGCTGTTCGATGCGTGGTGGTCGGTCAGCCATGCGCTGCAGCGGTTGCGCGACAACCCGGACTGCGCCGACGAGGAGCGTACCGCCGCGCGTCGCTTCGACGATCCGGGCCTGAAGCCGGTGCTCGGGTTCGACCCGGCCGACGACATCGCCGCGCCGTATATCGCGCGCGGCGTGCGGCCGCGGGTGGCGATCCTGCGCGAGCAGGGGGTCAACAGCCAGACCGAGATGGCCGTCGGCTTCGACCGCGCCGGCTTCAGCGCGATCGACGTGCACATGAGCGACCTGATCGCCGGCCGCGTGCAGCTCGGCGACTTCCAGGGCCTGGTGGCCTGTGGCGGCTTCAGCTATGGCGACGTGCTCGGTGCCGGCCGTGGCTGGGCCACCTCGATCCTCGAACGCAACGACCTGCGCGACGCATTCGCGGCGTTCTTCGCGCGCGAGGGCACGTTCTCGCTGGGCGTGTGCAATGGCTGCCAGATGATGTCGCAGCTCAGGGACATCATTCCCGGGGCGACGCACTGGCCGCGCTTCCTGCGCAACCGCAGCGAGCAGTTCGAGGCGCGGCTGGGGCTGCTGGGCATCGAGCCGTCGCCGTCGCTGCTGTTGCAGGGGATGGAGGGTTCGCGCATCCCGGTCGCGATCGCCCACGGCGAGGGCCGCGCGCACTTCGACAGCGATGGCGATGCCGGCCAGGCGGTGGTGGCGCTCCGCTATCTCGACAACGCCGGTCTGCCGACGGTGACGTATCCCGCCAACCCCAACGGTTCGCCGGATGCGATCGCCGGCCTGACCAGCGCGGACGGACGTGCCACCATCCTGATGCCGCACCCCGAGCGCACCCTGCGCACGCTCAACTTCAGCTGGCATCCCGCCGACTGGCCGGACGACTCGCCCTGGCTGCGGATGTTCCGCAACGCCCGGCGCGCAGTCGGCTGATCCGCCGCCGCACCCACACAGAACCCGCCGAAAGGCGGGTTTTTTTTGTCCGGTGGCAAGGATGCGCGGAATCCGCACATGCCGCGCGCCCCGCTTGCGACATATTCCCGTCGTATTGCGAACTGCGTCACGCAACCTGAGCATGTGCGCAGTCAAGTTTGTGACGAAAGCCGTCACATGACGGGCTTGAAGCGGCCTTCGTGGTCATCGCTTGACTCTCCGCGTCAGGCGCCGGCAGTATCGGGCGTCAACATTCCGTTGAGGGGGAGTTCAGCTTTGCATGCAGCCCGTGCAGATACGCACGGGGACGTGCAGCTGCCCGCCGGCAGAGGGTCTGCCTCTTTTCCTGATTGCCACCTGCGCGCCCTGCGCGTGGCGCCCACCACTCTCGAAGGAACGCATCGATGAACCGCATCTACCGCAAGGTCTGGAACAAGTCGCTGAACCAGCTGGTCGTGGCATCGGAGCTCGCCTCCGGCGACAGCGCCGGCGTGCGCGCGTCCGACGTCGTCCTGCGTGGGTACGGCATGCGGGCAGCGGCGCTTGGCCTTGCGCTTGCGGGTGCCCTGATGGCGCCAGCGGCGATGGGCCAGTCGGTGTCGGTGGGCGAGAACCGCAACTGCCTGGTGCTCGATTCCAGCCTGCTGGCGCGCTGCGCCACGGCGGGATCGGCCGATGCCAGTGGCCAGAACGCGGTCGCGATTGGCAGCCAGGCACGGGCGAGCGGTGCCCAGGCGGTGGCGATCGGGCGGGCCGCGCAGGCCACCGGCGCCAACACGGTGGCGCTTGGTGCGTCGTCGCAGGCCATCGCCACCAGTGCGACGTCGGTCGGTGCCAACAGCCGCGCGACTGCGGCCAACACGACCGCAATGGGCGCCGGCGCGAACGCCCAGCAGACCGGGGCAACCGCGCTGGGTTCGAATGCCCGCGCAGGCGCGCAGCAGAGCACGGCGGTCGGCTTCAATGCACAGACACTGGCGACGGGCGGCGTGGCGGTCGGGCGCGCGGCGATCGTGCAGGGCAGCGCGGAGAACGCCGTGGCGCTGGGTCACGGGGCGATCGCCAGCGAGGCCAATACGGTTTCGGTCGGCAATGGCACCGGCGCCGGTGGCGCCCCGGCCACGCGCCGGATCGTCAACGTGTCCGCCGGCAGCGCGGACACGGATGCGGTCAACGTCGCCCAGCTCAATGCGGTGGCCGATATCGCCGAGGAGACCAGCCAGTACTTCCAGGCCACCGGCGAAGGTCGGGCCTGGGCAGAGGGTGAGGAATCGGTGGCCGCCGGCGCGGATGCGCTTGCGGAGGGCGACTATGCGACCGCGGTCGGTTCGACTGCGCAGGCGCAGGGCGACGCCTCGGCGGCCTTCGGCAGCGGCGCGTTCGCGCTGGAGACGGGTGCCACGGCGATCGGCTTCAGCAGCTTGAGCGCGGGTGTTGACTCGGTGGCGCTGGGTGCGTTCGCCGAGGCCTGGGGCGAGGCGAGCACGGCGCTGGGCACGGGGGCATATGCCGCCGAGCTCGGCGCGACCGCGACCGGTGCCGGCGCGGTCGCCGAGGGCGTGCTGGCGACCGCGACGGGTGCGGGGTCGCTGGCATCGGGCATCCAGTCAACCGCGACCGGCTTTGGTGCCGAAGCGACGGCCGACGCCACCTCCGCGTACGGCAGCCTGGCCAGCGCCAGCGGTGCGGGTGCGACGGCACTGGGATACGGCGCCGAGGCGTCGGCCGACAGCAGCACGGCAGTGGGCGTGGGTGCGGTGGCCAGCAATTTCGACGCCACCGCGATCGGTTCCAACGCGATCGCCAGCGGCGACAATGCGGTCGCGGTGGGCGGTGCCTTCTTCGGCCTGATCCCGACCGAAGCATCGGGCGACTTCTCCACCGCGGTGGGCGGCGCGGCCTGGGCCGACGGCACCAATTCGACCGCGCTGGGCAACTTCGCCACTGCACTGGGCGAAGACAGCCTGGCCCTGGGTTCGGACAGCGTCGCGGCCGCCGCCGGCAGCGTGGCGCTGGGCCAGGGCTCGGTGGCGGATCGCGACGACACGGTGTCGGTGGGCTCGGCCGGTGCCGAGCGCCAGATCACCAACGTCGCCGCCGGCACCGAGGCCACCGATGCGGTGAACCTCGGCCAGCTGGAGGAGGCCACCGCCGACACCCGCTACTTCCGCGCGACCGGTGACGGCGAAGCCTTCGCAGTGGGCGAGGAGTCCACCGCAGCGGGTTCGGATGCCTATGCGGAAGCCGACTACAGCACCGCGATCGGTGCCGGCAGCAGTGCGCTGGGCGAGGGCGCGTCCGCGTTCGGCACCGGTGCACTGGCAGCCGGGCAGTTCTCGACCGCGTCGGGCTACGGCGCGGTGGCCGAGGCCGCCTCCAGCACCGCGATCGGCGGCACGCTGTACTACGTCGACCCGGCGACGGGCGACGTGCTGCTCGACCAGGCCACGTCGGCCACCGGCGACGGTGCGTCGGCGCTGGGTGCCGGCGCGCAGGCGGCCGGCGCGTTCGCGACCGCCACCGGTGCCGCCGCCGTGGCCAGCAATACCCAAGCCACGGCCACCGGCTACAACAGCCAGGCCACCGGCCTGGCAGCCACCGCCAACGGCGGCTTCACCGAGGCCACCGGCGATTTCGCCACGGCGCTGGGCTACGGCGCCGAAGCCAGCAACACCCGCACCACCGCGGTGGGCATCAGCAGCGTGGCCTCCGGCCTCAACGCCACGGCGCTGGGCAACACGGCCACCGCGTCCGGCAACGCCAGCATCGCCGCGGGTAGCGCTGCGAGTGCCAGCGGGCTCAACGCCACCGCGATCGGCGGCACCGCCTGGGCCACCGCGGCCAACACCACCGCGCTGGGCCAGTTCGCGTGGGCGACCTCGGCAGGCTCCACCGCGATCGGCCAGGACTCGTTCGCCTACGGCGGCACCAACGCCACCGCGATCGGCCTGAACGCCTGGGCGAACGGGCAGAGCAGCGTCGCACTGGGCGCCGGTTCGCGTGCCACCGAGGCCAACGTGGTGTCGGTCGGCAATGGCACCGGCACGGGCGGGCATCCGGCCACGCGGCGGATCGTCAACGTCGCCGATGGCGTCAACGCCAATGACGCGGTCAACGTCGGCCAGCTCGACGCGGTGGCGGATGATCTCGCGGACCTGGGTGCCAGTGCGGTGGTCTACGACGACGCGGCGCGCGGCGTGGTGACCCTGGCCGGCGCGGACGGAACACGGGTGACCAACGTTGCGCGCGGCGCGATCGCTGCCGACAGCTCCGACGCGGTGACTGGTGGCCAGCTGTTCGAGACCGATGCGCGTGTCACGGTGGTCGAGGGTCGCGTGGACGATCTCGATGTCCGCATCGGTGACGTGGAAGGCGTGGCAGCGAATGCGCTGACCTATGACGACAGCAGTCGCGATGTGGTGACCCTTGGTGGCCAGGATGGCACCCGCCTCACCAACCTGGCGCAGGGCGATATCGCCGAGGACAGCACCGATGCCGTGACCGGCGGCCAGCTGTTTGAAACCAACACCCGGGTGAGCACCGTGGAAGGCCGCGTGGATGTCCTCGACGATCGGATCGAGGGCATCGAAGGGGTCGCGGCGAATGCGGTGACCTTCGATGACGGCGACCGTTCTCGAATCACCCTGGACGAGGAAGGGACTGTCGTCGCCAATGTCGCCGACGGTGCCATCTCCAGCAGCAGCATGGAGGCGATCAATGGGCGGCAGCTGCATGGCGCGATGCAGTCGGCGGCGGACATCCTCGGTGGCGGCGCCGCAGTTACCGCCTTCGGCACCCTGGCTGCGCCGAGCTACATGATCCAGGGCACCAGCTACTCCAACATCGGCGCCACGTTCACGGCACTCGATATCGAGCTTACGGGCCTGAAGGCGAAGGTCGACGGTATCGAAGGCGCTCTCGCTCCGAACGATCGGGTGGCCGTTGGAGGTGACCGGCCAGCATCGATCGCGGAAGGCACGAACGGCGTGGCGATCGGCGATGGCGCTCAGGCCGGTGGCGCCAACGGGGTTGCCCTGGGTGGCGAGTCCTACGCACACGGGCCCAACGACACCGCCATTGGCGGCAACGCGCGGGTGAATGCCGATGGAAGCACGGCGGTTGGCGCCAACAGCACGATCGCCGCCAATGCCACCAACGCCGTGGCAGTGGGCGAGGGGACGTCGGTGACCGCGGCCTCGGGGACTGCACTGGGCCAGGGTGCCACGGTCACGGCCGAGGGCGCGGTAGCGCTGGGGCAGGGGGCGGTGGCGGATCGGGCGAATACGGTGTCGGTCGGCAGTGCCGGCAGCGAGCGCCAGATCGCCAATGTCGCCGCGGGCACGCAGGCGACCGACGCGGCCAACGTCGGCCAGCTCAACAGCGGCGTTGCCGAGGCCAAGACCTATGCCGACACCCGTGCGACGCAGACGTTGAGCTCGGCCAATGCTTACACGGATGCGAAGTTCGCCGCCTGGGACGACAACTTCGAGGCTTTCCGTGGCGACGTGGAACGCCGCTTCGACGACGTCGACCGCCGCATGGACCGCCAGGGCGCGATGAACGCCGCGATGCTCAACATGGCCACCAGCGCCGCGGGCGTGCGCACGCAGAACCGCGTCGGCGTCGGTGTCGGCTTCCAGAGCGGCGAAAGCGCGCTGTCGGTCGGTTACCAGCGTGCGATCAGCGAGCGCGCGACGGTGACGGTGGGCGGCGCCTTCAGCGGTGACGAGAAGTCGGTGGGTATCGGCGCGGGCTTCGGCTGGTGATGGACACGGGGTGGCCGGCCCGCCGGTCGGCCACCTGACACCGCAGGGATTTCCAAGGCGGTCCGCGGCGGCGCGACGACGGATCGCACACGTGCAGCACCCAACTCAAGAGAGGCAGGAACGAGATGAAGCAGAGCAAGATCAGCATGGCGGTCGCCGCGGCGATCCTCGTCGGCAGCGTTGGCATGGGCGTGTCCGCCGCCGACCGCATTTCCGGTACCCGCGTCAGCGAGCCGTCCACGGCCCCCGCGGTGGCCACCACGGGCGACCGCTACGTGGTGAAGTACCGCGACTCCGCGGCGCGCTCGCAGGCGGCCGCGCTCAAGAACGCACTGGGCCGCGCCGGCCTGGACCGGCCCCTCCAGGCCACCGCCAACGCCTCCGCGCGCAGCGCCGTCTCCGCACAGGTGCTGCGCCGCACCGCTGCCCCCGGCTGGCACGTGGTGACCACGTCGCGGCCGCTGAGCGCGTCTGAATCGGCAAGCTTCCTGCGCGAACTGGCGGCCGATCCGGCCGTGGTGTCGGCCGAGCCGGACCTGCTGTACCGGCACATGGGCACCATGGGCCCCACCGCGGCACCGAACGATCCGAACTACGCGCAGTACCAGTGGAACTTCAACAATCCCGCCGGTGGCGTCGGCGCCGAGGCAGCCTGGGAAATCTCCACCGGCGAGGGCGTGGTGGTGGCCGTGCTCGATACCGGCATCGTGCAGGGCACGCTGGACCTGCAGAACAACGTCATCCCGGGCTACGACATGATCAGCGACGCCCGCGTCTCGCGCCGCGCCGCCAACGGCCGCGTGCCGGGTGGCTGGGACCTGGGTGACTGGGAGGAGGAGAACTACTGCGTTCCGCTCGGCGCACCGCCGCACGGGCCGGCCTCGAGCTCGTGGCACGGCAGCCACGTCGCCGGCACCATTGCCCAGGAGACCAACAACGGCACCGGCCTGGCCGGCATCGCGCACGGCGCGCAGGTGATGCCGATCCGCGTGCTCGGTTCCTGCGGCGGCTTCGGCAGCGACATCTCGGACGGCATGCTGTGGGCCGCGGGGCTGAGCGTCCCGGGCCTGCCCGACAACACCAATCCGGCGGAAGTGCTCAACATGAGCCTCGGCAGCGGCGGCCAGACCACCTGCCCGGCGATCTACCAGGACGCGATCAACCAGGTCAACGCCGCCGGTTCGATCATCGTCGTGGCCGCGGGCAATGCCAACGGCAATGCGGCCAACTACACGATGTCGGCCTGCAACGGCGTCATCAGCGTCGGCGCCACCCGCATCAACGGCGGCAAGGCGGGCTACTCCAATTACGGCGCGCGGATCGACATCTCCGCACCGGGTGGCGGTGGGTCGGTCGATGGCAACCCGAACGGCTATGTCTGGCAGGTGACCAACGGCGGCGCGCAGGGCCCGGAGCCGGGCAACTGGATCCTGCGGGGCTCGGCCGGTACCTCGATGGCGTCGCCGCACGTGGCCGCCGCAGCGGCGATGGTGCAGTCGGTGGTGGACGAGCCGCTCAACTGGCAGGCGATGCGTGACCTGCTCGCCGATACCGCGCGTGCGTTCCCGGTGGCGATCCCGGCCTCCACGCCGATGGGCGCGGGCATCCTCGACCTGCCGGCACTGCTGGAAAAGGCCACCGAGGAACCCTGTGATCCGGCGGTGGAGGAATGCGGGCCGGATGCAACCACGATCCAGAACAAGGTGCCGGTTCCGGACCTGAGCGGTGCCGCGGGTTCCGAGGTGCTGTACGCGATCGAGGTGCCGGCAGGCGTCAGCGGCCCGTTGAGCATCAGCACCAGCGGCGGCAGTGGCGATGTGTCGCTGTATGTGAGTTTCGACGAGGAACCGGCCGCGGGTGACGCGGACTGGAGCTCCACGCGTCCGGGCAACAGCGAGACGGTGCGCGTGGCCTCGCCGCAGGCCGGCACGTACTACATCAAACTGGTCGGCGTGCGTGCCTACAGCAACGTGACGCTGCAGGCCCGCCACAACTGAGTGCAGCAGGTTGGACGGAAAAGCCCCGGCATGCCGGGGCTTTTTCTTTGCGCTGAGGATTGCGGACGAGGCTGTCGCGGGCCCTCAGAAGCGCACTGCGGCGTGCAGCGCGATGCCCGCATGCGGCCAGCGTGCGCGGGCGTCCAGTGCTTCGAGTTCGACGAGCACGCTGATGCCGACGATGTCCACGCCGAGCCGTTGCAGCAGGCGCGCGCCGGCAATCAGGGTGCCGCCGGTGGCGAGCACATCATCGACCAGCAGCACGCGCTGGCCGGCCTGCAGTGCATCGGCATGGATCTCGAGCCGGTCGCGGCCGTATTCCAGGGCGTAGTCCTCGTGCAGGGTGCGTGCTGGCAGCTTGCCCGGTTTGCGGATCGGCACGAATCCCGTGCCCAGCGACAGTGCGAGTGCGCTGCCGATGATGAAGCCCCGCGACTCCACGCCTGCCACCGCGTCGATCCCCGCGTCGCGCCATGGCGCTGCCATCGCCTCGATCGCCGCGGCCAGCCCACTCGGGTCGGCGAGCAACGGGGTGATGTCGCTGAAGCGGACGCCGGGTCGCGGGAAATCGGCGACCTCGCGGATCAGGTGATGCCAGTCGTGCATGGGTCTACTCCGGACGGCCCCGCATCATAGCCATGCGCGGGATTAAGGCCGCAGCCATCTTCAACGCCCGCGTTTCACCGCCTGTAGGCAGCAGCGTACGCACCATCGCCCTACCCCTACGCGGAGAAAGACATGAACAGGTTCCGCTGCCTTACCGGTGCCGCCGTGCTGTCGCTGGCAGCGATCGGCACCGTGCACGCCCAGACATACGGTCCGCAGGACGAGGGCCGTCGCTTCAACGATGGCAGCCGCGTCGTCTGCGAGGACGTCGAGGTGCAGCGTTCCGGAAGCGATCCCAACCGCATCGCCGGCACCGCCGCGGGCGCCGTGATCGGCGGACTGGTCGGCAACCAGATCGGAAGCGGCAGCGGCCGCAGGATCGCGACCGTGGGCGGTGCGGTGGCGGGCGGCGCGATCGGGCGCAACGTGCAGGGCAACCGGCAGGAAGCGCGTGGCGATCGCGTCGTCGAGCAGCGCTGCCGGCGCGTCCACAACTGACCCCGCAGAGGCGGTCGGTTGATATGCGAAGGGCCCGCGATGCGGGCCCTTCTGCTGTCCTGGCTTGGTGATGCGATCGCGGGGCGATCAGGCCTCCGGTACGTCGGCGTCGCTCGCAGGCAGCAGTCGGAACATCCGGCCGCTGGCGCCCCGTCCACCGTCCTCGAGCAGCCACAGCGCACCGTCCGGCCCCTGTTCCACTTCACGGATGCGGGTCTGCATCGGGTAGCGCTCCACCTCGCGCGCACTGTCGCCGTCGAACGCCACCCGCACCAGCGCCTGCGACGACAGCCCGCCGATGAAGCCGTTGCCGCGCCAGTCCGCGAACCGGTCGCCGTCATAGATGACGAAACCGGCCGGCGAGATCACCGGCGTCCACACCACCTTCGGGGCGTTGAATTCGGGCCGCGTGGCGTGGTCGGGAATCGGGCGGCCGTCGTAGTGTTCGCCATCCGAGACCACCGGATAGCCGTAGTTGGCGCCGCGCTCGATAAGGTTGAGTTCGTCGCCGTTCTTCGGGCCCATCTCGTGTACCCACAGCCTGCCGTCGGCATCGAAGGCCAGGCCCAGCGGGTTGCGATGGCCCAGCGACCACACCTGTGCCGCCACGCCGCCCTGGTCGGCGAACGGGTTGTCGGCAGGCACGCTGCCGTCGTCATGCAGGCGGATGACCTTGCCGAGGTTGGACGCCATGTCCTGCGACGGATCGAACTTCTGCCGCTCGCCGGAGGTGATCCACAGCATGCCGTCGCCGTCGAATGCGATGCGGTGCGCGTAGTGGCCCTGCCCGGACACCTTCGGCACCTGGCGCCAGATCACCGCGAGGTCGTGCAGCGCGCCGGCATCCCCGTCGAGCTGCAGGCGCGCGCGCGCCACCACGCCACCGGCACCGCCGTCGCCGGTCTCGGCGTAGCTGATGTAGACCAGGCCGTTGTCGGCGAAACCCGGGTGCAGTACCACGTCGCCCAGCCCGCCCTGGCCACCGTAGGCAACCTCCGGCACCCCGGTGATCGCGCCGCTGCGGCCACTGGCGGGGTCGAACAGCTTCAGCGTGCCCGGCTTTTCGGTGACCAGCAGGCGGCCATCGGGAAGGAAGGTCATCGCCCAGGGCTCGTTGAAACGCGCGACTTCCTCGGTGACGAACGGGCGGCCATCGGCGGCAGGCAGGACGATCGTGCGGGCTGCACCGGCCATCGCGGGCGCGGCCTCCGCGGCCGGGGGGGGAGAGGCGCTGTCTGCGCCGGCACTGGTGTCGGCGCTGCAGGCGGCAAGTACGGTGATGCACGCGGCGGCAAGCAGGTGTCGGGTCATCGGGGCATCCGGCTGGGGTGTGGAAAGCAAGGGTAGCGCGTGCATATGGCCGGCAGGACATGCCGGCAGGACATGCCGGCAGAACAGGCGCGGGGGACGCCGCGTTGGAGCAATCCCTGTAAACGTTGTGTTGGATTCAGGCCACAGGCCTTCTTGCCGCGGCGCCCGGTGTCGCGGCGCGCGGCGCCGATGGCCTGCGGTCACGCGCTCCGGGCCGCCCGGCGCGACACCGGTCACGTCGGGACCTAGCCCATCGGCATGCGCCCGGGGTTAAGCACGCGTTGGACAGCGTGGTGGTTGCGCTGCGTGCGTTCATCGCGGCGCGACCAGAGTGCGGCCCGTGGACCGGCGACCGATCGCCGCCGTCCCGAACCGACCCCACAGGAGTTCCCGATGACCAGCAACCGCAAACCGTTCGCCTTCCTGCTTGCCGCCGGCGCGGTGCTCGCAGCGCCGTTGGCGTTTGCGCAGGACACGGCCACCACGACGACCGGTGCGCAGACCGGCGCCTCCGGCACCCAGCTCACCTGGGCCGACCTGGACAGCAATGGCGATGGCAACCTCAGCCGCGACGAGGCGACCGCACATTCCGCACTGGCGGCGGTGTTCGACCAGGCGGATGCAGACAGCGACGGCCAGCTGACGGCCGACGAATACCGAACGTTCGCGGCCGCCCAGAGCGCGGGTCCCACCGGCGAGGAATGACCCCGGCAGGCGAGCCCTGCCATCGATGCGAAGGCGGCTGCGGCCGCCTTCGTGCCGTGGGTCGCCTGCACGTGCCGCATCGGCCAGCCCCTACAATCGCCCGATGCATAACCTGTCTTCCCCCGGCGGCGCTGCCAGTGGCATCCGGCTGGTCGGTTTCGATGCCGATGACACCCTGTGGCGCAGCGAGGACTACTTCGCCGCTGCGCAGCACGAGTTCGAACGCATCATCGGCGGCTACATCGACCTCGACAATGCACGTGCGCGCGAGCGCCTGCTCGCGATCGAGAAGGGCAACCTGGCGCTGTTCGGCTATGGCGTCAAAGGCATGGCGCTGTCGATGATCGAGGCCGCGGTGGACATCACCGCGCAGCGCGTCAGCGCGCACGACCTGCACCGGATCGTGGCCATCGCCAAGGACATGCTGCGCCATCCGGTGGAACTGTTGCCCGACGTGCGCGAAGCGGTGGAAGCCGTCGCACGCGAGCATGCGGTGGTGCTGATCACCAAGGGTGATCTGTTCCACCAGGAAGCGAAGGTGCGCCAGTCCGGCCTCGCCGACCTGTTCGGCCGCATCGAGATCGTCAGCGAGAAGGACGACACGACCTACCACCGGGTCCTCGGCGAATTCGACCTCGCCCCGGCGCAGTTCTGCATGGTCGGCAATTCATTGCGCTCCGACATCGCGCCGGTGCTGCGCCTCGGTGGCTGGGCGGTGCACGTGCCCTACCACCTGACCTGGGAGCACGAGCGCGAGGCGGAGATCGATCAGTCGGCCGCTGATCGATGGCGCGAGATCGCCGGCATCGGTGCGCTGCCCGCGGCGGTACACGGCCTGGACAAGGCGGCCATCGCTCGAGGCTGACCCTTGAAGCGCCGGATGCCGGCGTCAACGCTCCTGTAAGCGGTTACGTCTGAACGGAATTCCGCAACCTGGGCCGGATCCAGTTGCGGTTCACCCACTGCGAGGCAGGTTGGACCTGCGCGCCGCGGCGGTCGTGGCGCCCTCGCAACCAAGGAGCACCACATGCCCGCCATTTCCCGCTGGATCGCGCCCCTCGCGCTCGCACTCGGACTGGGTGCCGCCTCGTTGATGCCGACGCCGGCCCGTGCCAGCGACGACCTGGTGCGGGTGATCGTCGATGCCGCCGATGTCATCCTGCGCGGCGGCACGCCGCACTACCGCCACGGCGGGTATGACGAGCGGGTCATCGTCGAACGCGACCGCTACGGCCGTCCGGTCTATTACCGCTATGCACCGCGCAACGCGCACGTCGCCCATTACCGCGGTCGCCACCCGGTGCATGGGATCCCGCCGGGGCATCGCAACAATTCCCGCCATGCGCCGTCGCGCAATGTGCGCTGCGACAGCCGCGGTCGCTGCACCGCGCAGTACTACGACCCGCGTTACGACCGCAAATCGCGCGGTCGCCGCTGGTAACACCGGGCGGAGAGCCTCGTGGCAGACGACCGGCAGCTGCCGCCGCCGGGCCGTCAGTCGGCCCGGTGGTGGTGGTCCTCGACCGCCGGCGCCACCCGCAGGCTCGCCTCGACTCCGGCGACCACCTGTTCGCTCAGCTGGTGCAAGACGATCGCGTAGCCCGCGCCCGCAAGCAGCAGCGCCGAAGTGCCGATGATCCAGCGCCGCAGGCGGGGGCGGGCAGGGGCGGGCGGGGATCCGGTGGTGGCCATGACGCGTGCTCCGATCACGATCATTCGAGTGCCTGGCCAGCCTAGGCAGCGCCACGTCTGGGCCGCGTGCATGCCGCCGTCGCGTGCAGGTACGGCACAATCCCCGCATGCCTAACCCAACGTGCATCCTCGCGGTTCCGGCCATGGCCCTGTTGCTGTCGGCGTGCGGGTCGCCCGCGCCGGATCCGCTTGCCCAGGCCGAGCGGGTGGAATGGCAGGGCATGCAGCAGTGCGCCGACTGCGACGCCATCGACACCGTGCTGGTGCTGTCGCGCATGGGCGGCGAGCAACGGTTCGAAATGACCGAGACCTACCTGCTTGGCGGCAATGGCGAACCCTTTGCCGACGCCGGGGCGTGGCAGTACCAGGACGCCCTGATCAGCCTGCAGGGCGACGGAGGCAGCCTGCGCACCTATGCGCTGCTTGGCGATGGTCGCCTGCAGTCGCGCGGGGCGGATGGTCGTGCGCAGCGCATGGCACACGAGCTGCAGCCGGTGGCAGGAGTGACGCAATGAACCCCATCGATCGACGTCCCCGCCGGACGGGCGTGCTGGCGCTGCTGCTGGCGCTCGCACCGCTGTCATTTGCCCAGGATCGCGCCCCGGCGGATGCGGCCGCCGGGACCGCGGCCATCGGGGAGGTTGCCGCCGGGCCGGCCACCGGCGACGCGTGGATCGACGCCACGCTGCTCGACATCGACCGCTACGCCGCGCGCCACCGCGATGCCTTCATCGACGAGCTGGTGCGTTACCACGGCACACCACGGGCCCTGGCCGCGGAACTGCTTGCGGGCGAGGCGGCGTGGTCGGCAGGCGAGCTGTATTTCGCATGCGCCCTTGGTCGGGTGAGCGGACGGCCCTGCCGTACCGTCGCCAACCTGCGCGAGCGCGCGCCGTCACAGCCGTGGTCGGAGATCGCCGCCCAGGTGGGCGCCGCGCCAGGCAGCGCGCCGTTCAAGCGCCTGCGTACGGAAATCACCGCCAGCTATCGCCGCTGGGCGCGTCCGCTGCCTGACGGCGACTGACCGGCGCTGCGGTGCCGGCGCGGCGCCCGCCGGTCAGTGGCGGAAGTGGCGCACGCCGGTGAACACCATGGCGATGCCGTGCTCGTCGGCCGCGGCGATCACCTCGCCGTCGCGCATCGAGCCACCGGGCTGGATCACCGCGCTGATGCCGCACTCCGCGGCCGCGTCGATGCCGTCGCGGAACGGGAAGAATGCGTCGCTGGCCATCACCGAGCCTTCCACCTGCAGGCCGGCATCGGCGGCCTTGATGCCGGCGATGCGTGCCGAGTACACCCGGCTCATCTGCCCCGCGCCGACGCCGATCGTGCGGTTGTCCTTTGCGTAGACGATGGCGTTGGACTTCACGAACTTCGCCACCTTCCACGCGAACAGCAGGTCGGCGAACTGCGCTTCGGTGGGCGAGGCCTTCGTCACCACGGTGAGCTCGTCGCGGGTGACCACGCGGTCGTCCATGGTCTGCAGCAGCAGCCCGGAGCCGATGCGCCTGGTATCGATGAAGCCGGGCGATGCGGGTGCGAACGGAATCCTCAGCACGCGCACGTTGGCTTTCTTGCGTGCGTACTCCAGTGCGCCGTCCTCGTAGTCGGGAGCGATCAGCACCTCGACGAACTGGCGGTCGAGGATGGCCTTTGCGGTCGCCGCATCGAGGGTGCGGTTGAAGGCGATGATGCCGCCGAAGGCGCTGGTGGGATCGGTGGCGTAGGCGAGCTCGTAGGCATCGCCACAGGCCACGCCGACCGCCACGCCGCAGGGATTGGCGTGCTTGACGATCACGCAGGCCGGCGTGTCGAACTGGCGCACGCATTCCCAGGCCGCGTCGCTGTCGGCGATGTTGTTGTAGCTGAGCTCCTTGCCCTGCAACTGGCGGAAGGTGGCCAGCGAACCCGGCGCCGGGTGCAGGTCGCGATAGAACGCGGCCTGCTGGTGCGGGTTCTCGCCATAGCGCAGGTCCATGACCTTGATGAAGCTGCCGTTGGCCTGCCCGGCGAACGGCGTGCGCGTCGGCACCGCCGCCGAGGCATCGGTGACCGCGGACAGGTAGTTGCTGATCGCGGCGTCGTACTGGGCCACGCGGTTGAAGGCCGCCACCGAGAGTTCGAAGCGCTTGGCTGCCGGCAGGCTGCCGTCATTGGCATCCAGTTCCGCCAGCAGGCCGGGGTACTGGTCGGGGGAGGTCGCCACCGCCACGCGGGCGAAGTTCTTCGCCGCCGAGCGCAGCATCGCCGGGCCGCCGATGTCGATGTTCTCGACCGCCTCGGCCAGCGTGCAGTCGGCGCGCGCGGTGATCGCCTCGAACGGGTAGAGGTTGAGCACCAGCAGGTCGATCGGCGCGATGCCGTGCTCGGCCATCACCGCATCATCGATGCCGGCGCGGCCGAGCAGTGCACCGTGCACCATCGGGTGCAGGGTCTTGACCCGGCCGTCCATCATTTCCGGGAAGCCGGTGATGTCCGCGACGTCGCGGACCTCGAGTCCCGCCTCGCGGATCGCCTTCGCGGTGCCGCCGGTCGACAGCAGTTCGACGCCGCGCGCGGCGAGGGCGCGCGCCAGTTCGACCAGGCCGGCCTTGTCGGAGACGGACAGCAGGGCCCGGCGCACGGGAATGAGATCGACGGACATCGCGGGATCCGCAGCAGGAACGGGCCGCCATTGTACCGGTGGTGTCGCGGATGCCCGCGGTGCGTGCCGTCGCCAGCAGCCGGGATCAGTCGACGACGGTGAGGCCGTAGTCGCGCAGCTTCTTGCGCAGGGTCGCGCGGTGGATGCCCAGCATCGCCGCGGCGCGGCTCTGGTTGCCCTCGCAGTGGTTGAGCACCTCGACGAAGAGCGGGATCTCGAGTTCGCGCAGCGCGACCTCGTAGAGGTTGTCGGTGCCGCTGCCGTTGAGATCGCCGATATAGCGCCGCACGGAATTGGCGACGTGCTCGCGCAACGGCGTGCGCTGACCAGCGCGATTGGACGGTTCTGGACGATCGGCGGTGTTCAAGGCGGTTTCCGCAACTGCGACGGCGCCGTCGGCAGCCCCTGCCTCCCCACGGCAGCGGACCCGCGACGGGGTCAGCGAGTCTAGCGCGCCGCTCGCCCCGAAGTCCAAACCGCTCAGCCGAACGCGAAGTTGAACGCGACCGTGTGCGGGGAGGGTTCGACCACGTCGATCCGGAATGCCGCTGCGGCGCCCGGCGCCAGGGTCTCGGCGGCATCGGCCGGCCGGTACTCCTCGGGGGTGAACCAGCGCGCGCCCATCGGGCGGCCGTCGACATCGGACAGGGTCAGCAGCACCATCGGCCAGGCCTGCGGGTACGCGGCATCGTTGCGCAGCGTGGCGCTGACCTGCAGCGCACCGGGTTGCCCGGGATGCGGGCGCACGTCGCGCTGCACCAGTGCGATCGCCTCGGGCGCATGCCAGGCAGGCAACGTGCAGCGCGCCAGCGTGCATGCCGCGGCGACCCACGGCCGCCAGGTGGCGTCGGCGGCCAGGCGCACGCGATCGGCCAGCAACAGCTGCACCACCAGGAGTACCGCGAGCGCCGGAATCGCCACACGCAGCACCTGGCGTTCGCGTGGCGACATGGCATGCGCCGCGGACGGGCCTGGGCGCAGGAAGCTGGGCTCGGCGCGACCCGCGGGTGCCGGGGGCGTGGCCTGCGCCGACACCGGTGCGGCGGCCGCGGGCATCGGCGCAGCGGTCGGGTCCGACGCGGCAGGCGGCGCTGCGGATGGCGCTGGCGCTGCTGCTTCGGGAATGGGCGGGCCTACGTCCGCAGCGGCGGGGATGACCTCCATCGCCGGCGTGCTGGCGGGCGTATGCCCGGCATCCGCTGCGGGTGGCGCCGGCAACGGCGGCATCGGCGCCGGCGCGGCATGGTCGGTGGCGCCGGCAACGGTCCCGGATGCGCTTGCCGGCGGGGTGTCGGCGGCGTGGATGCCGTCGTCGGCCTCGTGGATGGCAGCCCCGGCACGCGATTCCTGCAACGGCGTCGGCGGCAACCCGCGCGGTGGCTCGTGCAGTGGCACGAAGCGGACCGCGGGCCGGCGGCCCTGTTCCGGTGCCGATGCGGGAAGCGTTGGCGCAGCGGGCGGTGCCAGCAGCACCGACGCGTCGGGCAGCATCGATGCCGGCCCGTGCAGCGGCGCCCGGGAGGCGGGCGTCGCGGGATCGCTTGCAGCGGGCGCGGAAGCCGGCGCCTGGGCGTCGCGCAGGCCGACATCACAGCGCGGGCATTGCGGTGGCGGCAGGTCGGTCACCAGGTCGGTGGCGACCAGCGCATTGCAGTTCGGACAGTTGATGAACATGACGGACCGCGATCCCCCCGGAACCGCGCTATTCAATCACGGCGGCGCACCCCGTCGATGCGAACCCAGTCACTTTCGTGGCTCACGGCCAGCGACTCGAACCAGGGCCGGTAGCGGCGCAGCAGTTCTTCCTGCTGGCCATCGAGGATGCCCGACAACGCCAGCCGGCCGCCCGGCGCCACGCGCCCGGCAATCGGCTCGGCCAGTGCATCCAGCGCACTGGCCAGGATGTTGGCCACCACCACCGGGAACTGCCCGGGCGGCGCCGCCTGCGGCGTGGTGACCGTGAGTTGCGCGCCGACTCCGTTGCGGTCGGCATTGTCGCGGCTGGCCAGCAGCGCCTGCGGGTCGTTGTCGATCCCCAGCGCCCGCGCGGCGCCGAGCTTGAGCGCTGCCAGCGCGAGGATGCCGCTGCCGCAGCCGTAGTCGAGCACCGGGCGGCCCTGCAGCTCGCCGGCAGCGGCCAGGCCATCCAGCCATTGCAGGCACAGCGACGTGGTGGGATGGGTGCCGGAACCGAAGGCAAGGCCCGGATCGAGCCGCACCACCGCGGCGTCGCCGCCCTCGGCGTCGGCCGGCAGCGGCGCGTTCCACGGCACGATCCAGGTGCGTGCGCCAAATCGCAGCGGCACGTACTGGTCCATCCACGCGCGCTCCCAGTCCTGGTCCTCGACGGTGCGGAACGAGGCGCGGCTCCAGTCGAGGGCCGGGTCGAAGGCTTCCAGCGCCGCGAGCAACAGCAGCGGGTCGGCATCGCCGGCGAACAGTGCGTTGAGCACCAGCGAACGCCACAACGGCGTTTCGCCCACCCCCGGTTCGAGGATGGCGCGCTCGTTGCCGGTCTCGGCATCGGCGTCGAGCAGGGTCACCGACAGTGCACCGACGTCGTCGAGCGCGCGCTCGTAGCGCGGCTGTTCGTCCTCGGTGCAGGGCAGGGAAAGTTCGAGGTACGGCATGGCGGGGACCGGCAGGGGGCCGCGCATCTTGGCTCCCGGACCGGGCAGGGTAAACCCCGGCGCGCGCGGGGCGATGGCGTACCATGCCGCCACGCCGGGCGTCGCTGCCGCGCGGCGTGACGACGGAGGCTTGCATGCGGCAGTTGGCCGCGCTGGTGGACATCCTGGTTTCCGGGCGCGGCGTCGCGTCCGGAACCGCGATGGCGCGCGTGGTCCTGGTCGCGCTGGCGGCACTGCTGGTGACCGCGCTCGCGTGGATGCACGAAGGCGAGGCCGCATCCCCGCCGGTCGCGGAAACAGCGCGAAGTCCGGTCGCGTTGCCCGGGAGAAGCCCCAGCGCACGGATGCCGGCGGTGGATCCCCGCCCTATCACGGCGGCGCGGGCGCAGCCGGTCGCCCCTGCACCGGTGCCGCGTTCGCCACCCGCCCGCGATGGCCACGCACTGGCCGCCGCCTTCGAACACGCGCCCGACCTCTACGCCCTGTCGCGTGACCTTGCTCCCGCGGTGCTGGCGGGCGATGGCGACGCGCTGTGGGTCAACAGCCGCATCCACGACTACTGCGCCGGCTACGCCGCATCGCCGGCGGGATATGCCCGCGATACCGACCTGCTCGCACAGCTGGGCGGCGGCGCCGGGGTTGCGTTGCGCGCCGCGCGCGAACGGGTCGCGCAGCGTTGCGGTCGCTTTGCGCCCATCGATGCACTGACGATGGCCGGGGTGATACGCCAGCGCGAGGACGCCGCGCTGGCCGGACACCTGGCCGCCGAGGCCAGCCTGCTGGCGATGGAGGCTCCACTGGACGAGAGCCCGGAGTACCTGCGCGACCTGGTCGAACGGGTGCAGCAGTCGGGCGATGCCGAGGCGTTCGCCGCGCTGTCTCCGGGCATGGGCGTGGCCGCCAGCGGCCGGAGCGCGTTTGCCGGCCTGGTCGCCGGAACGCCGTTGGCCGAACTGGCGTGGCAGGTCGCGGCATGCCGCCGGGGGCTCGACTGTGGTCCGGGCTCGACCTTGATGACCCAGTACTGCGCCAGCGGCGGCATCTGCCCGACGCAGGCGACGCAGGATTTCGAAACGTTCGTCCACGACGCTGCAATTCCGCGACAGGGGGCGGAAAAGCTCGACGACATGGTGGACACACTGTTGCAGGGCGTGCAGCCGCAGCGTGTGTCCTGGAGGTGGGAGCAATGAACAGACAGACGGGCGGCCGCGCACCGCGGCGGGTGCGGCAATGGGTCTGGGTGGCGGTGTTTGCCGCCTATTCGGTCACCGCGGCCGGGGTGATGATCGACGCACTCGCCGACAACTACCGGGAGCTGTCGCAGGTGGCGTCGACATCGGTGGAGTCGCCCGAGCACACCCGCAGCCTCGGCGCGACCCAGCTGGCGGCGGCGTACCGCGCGCAGAGCGGCGCTCCGTTCGCCACCCTGCCGCCGGGCAGCATCTTCCGCGTGGTGTGGCCGGACGGGTCCAGCGAGTACGTGATGGTGGTGAGCCGCTCCTCGGGCACCGGCATCCGGCCGATTCCCGGCACCCAGCAGCCGGCGCCCGATGATGTCGCCGCGACCGGCCGCCTGCAGCTGTTGCCGGCCTCGGCCGGTGAGGTGCGCCGCGTGCAGGGCGGCGCCGCGCGGGGCAGCGCGCGCGACTGACCCGGCCGACCGCGCAGCCCGCGCGGTCGGCCCGCCGCTGCCGACGTGGCACCGCTCAGCCGATCGTCAGCGACTTGTCGCGGCGTTCGGCCAGGCGCTTTTCCAGGTAGTGGATGTTCTGCCCACCGGCCTGGAAGCCCTTGTCGCGCATGATCCGCGCCTGCAGCGGGATGTTGGTGCGGATGCCGTCGATCACCATTTCCGAAAGCGCCACGCGCATGCGGCAGATCGCCTGCTCGCGGTCGGCACCGTGCACGATCAGCTTGCCGATCATCGAGTCGTAGTTCGACGGCACGCGGTAGCCTTCGTACACGTGCGAGTCCACCCGCACGCCCGGCCCGCCCGGGGCGTGGAAGTGCTGGATCAGGCCCGGCGACGGCAGGAAGGTTTCCGGATCCTCGGCGTTGATGCGGCACTCGATGGCGTGGCCGCGCATCACCACGTCCTCCTGCCGGATCGACAGCGGCCGGCCGGCGGCGATCATCAGCTGTTCGCGGATCAGGTCGATGCCGGTGACCATCTCGGTGACCGGATGCTCGACCTGGATGCGGGTGTTCATCTCGATGAAGTAGAAGCGCCCGTCCTCGAACAGGAACTCGAAGGTGCCGGCGCCGCGGTAGCCGATGCGCAGGCAGGCTTCCACGCACACGTGGCCGATCTCCTCGCGCATCTCCGGAGTGATGCCCGGGGCCGGCGCTTCCTCGACCACCTTCTGGTGGCGGCGCTGCATCGAACAGTCGCGCTCGCCGAGGTGGATGGCGTTGCCCTGGCCGTCGGCCAGCACCTGGATCTCCACGTGGCGCGGGTTCTCGAGGAACTTCTCCATGTAGACCATGTCGTTGCCGAAGGCCGCCTTGGCCTCCTGCCTGGTGGTGGCGATGGCGTTGGCCAGCGCCGCCTCGGTGTGCACCACGCGCATGCCGCGTCCGCCGCCACCGCCGGCCGCCTTGACGATTACCGGGTAGCCGATCTCGCGCGCGATCCGGATGTTGGTGGCGGTGTCGTCGCCCAGCGGCCCGCCGGAGCCGGGCACGCAGGGCACGCCGGCCTCCTTCATCGCGCGGATCGCCTCGACCTTGTCGCCCATCAGGCGGATGGTCTCGGCCTTGGGGCCGATGAAGATGAAGCCGGACTGCTCGACGCGTTCGGCGAAGTCGGCGTTCTCCGACAGGAAGCCGTAGCCGGGGTGGATGGCCTGCGCGTCGGTGACCTCGGCGGCGGCGATTATCGCCGGCATGTCGAGGTAGCTGCGGTTGGAGGGCGGCGGGCCGATGCACACCGACTCGTCGGCCATGGCCACGTGCTTGAGGTTGCGGTCCACGGTGGAATGCACCGCGACCGTGCGGATGCCCAGCGAGTGGCACGCGCGCAGGATGCGCAGCGCGATCTCGCCGCGGTTGGCGATGACGACTTTATCGAGCATGCCCGCTCACCCGATCACGAACAGCGGCTGGTCGAACTCCACCGGCTGGCCGTTCTCGCACAGGATCGCCAGCACGGTGCCCGATGCATCGGCCTCGATCGGGTTGAACATCTTCATCGCCTCGATGATGCCCAGCGTCTCGCCGGCCTTGACCTGCTGGCCGACGGTGACGAACGGCGGCTTGTCCGGCGACGGCGACGCGTAATAGGTGCCGACCATCGGCGACAGCACCCGGTGGCCTTCGGGCATCGCCGGGCCCGCGCCGGTGGTCTCGGCGCTGCGCCCACCGCCGGTGGCGGCATCCACCGGCGACGCCATCGGCATCACCGGCTCGGCCGGGCGCGTGGGCTGCGGTGCGGCGTGCGCGGGTGCATAGGTCACCGGGGTGCCGGTCGGGTTGCGCGACAGTCGCACCGATTCCTCGCCTTCCTTGATCTCGATCTCGGCGAGGTTGGACTCCTCGAGCAGGTCGATGAGCTTCTTGATCTTTCGCAGGTCCATAGGGGCCTCGTGGTTGCGCGCCCGGGCAGGCCGGGCATCGGGATGGGAAAAGGGGTCAGGCCGACGCCAGGTGCTTCAGCGCGGCATCCAGGGCGTAGCGGTAGCTGTCGGCGCCGAAGCCGCAGACCACGCCCACGGCGCGGTCGCTGAAGTAGCTGTGCTGGCGGAACGGCTCGCGTGCATGCGGGTTGGACAGGTGGATCTCGATGTAGGGAATCGCCACCGCCAGCAGCGCGTCGCGCAGCGCCACCGAGGTATGGGTGAACGCGGCGGGGTTGATCAGCACGAACGCGGTGCCGTCATGGGCCGCTGCCTGCACACGGTCCACCAGCACGTGTTCGGCGTTGGACTGCAGGCTGTCGAGCGCATGTCCGGCGGCCGCCGCGCGCTGGCGCAGGTCATCGTCGATCGCGGCCAGCGTGGTGCTGCCGTAGACCCCGGGCTCGCGGGTGCCGAGCAGGTTGAGATTGGGGCCGTGGAGAAGCAGCAGGGTCGCCATGCAGCGTGCCGGGGTAACAAGGCGCGCAGTCTGCTGCATGGCGGGAATGGTGTCCAGTTCGCCGAACTTGGCCGAAGTTGAACGGTTGTTTGAATCAGCGACCAGTCGCCGGCGTATGGTCGGCGGAACTGCTCAGTGGTGCGCCCAGCCGTCGATCTCGCCGGGCTCGAACGGGCCGATGCGGGTCCTGAGCAGGCGCCCGTCGGCGGAGATGAGCACCGAATAGGGGAGCACGCCGCGCGGATTGCCGAGCCGCACCCCCGCATCGGCCGGCCCGGGCACGTCCAGTGCCTGCGGGTAGTCGACCGGGATGCGCGCGAGGAAGGCACGCACGGCGTCGGCATCGTCCAGTGCGATGCCGAGCACGCGGGTGCCCTGCGCCCCCTGGCTGCGCGCATAGCGGTCGAGTTCGGGCATCTCCTCGATGCATGGCGCGCACCAGCTCGCCCACAGGTTGACCAGCAGCGGCCGGCCGGTGAAATCGGCGGGCAGCGTATAGGCACCGCCATCGAGCGCGGGCACGGTGAACGCTGGCACCGCCTCGCCGCGTCGCGCGGTGGCCACGCCATCGGGCGCGGCGGGAGCCCCCGCCTGCAGCGCCGCCTGGGCAACCCGCTGCCCGGCGTCGGTGCGCAACAGCGGGCCGGGACCGGAACCGAGCAGGGCCGCGCCGAGGCCGAGCAGGCCGGCGGCCAGCGCCACGGCGAGGACCACGCCGGTCCTCACGGCGCAGTCCCGGAGGCGGCGGCACGCGCCAGCGCGCCAAACACGATGCTATCGGTCAACAGGGTGGGCAGCACCTCGCCGGGGCCGCCATCGGCCGGGTAGACCACGTACAGCGGCACGCCCACCGCGCGGTGGGCGTCGAGGAAGGCGGTGACCTCCGCATCGGTGTGGGTCCAGTCGCCGACCATGTAGGCCGCGCCCGTGGCCGCCAGCGCGTCGCGGAATGGCGCGCGGGCGAGCACGCGGCGTTCGTTGGCCTTGCAGGTCACGCACCAGTCGGCGGTCATGTTGACGAACACCGGCGTGCCGGCGGCGCGCAACGCGGCCAGGCGCTCGGCGGAATAGGTGATGGCGCCCGACTCCGGCGTGGCATCGGCAGCGGCAGGCGGGGTGAACCGCTCCACCCCCGCCACCGGCCACAGCGCCGCCAGCGCCAGCAGCAGCGCCAGCGCCGGGGCGATGCGGCCACCCGTCCAGCGGCGGCGCTCGAACCACCACAGCGCCAGCGCCAGCAGCGCCAGCCCGGCGATCACCAGCGCCATCGCATCCACGCCGCGCTGCCGGCCGAGCACCCAGACCAGCCACACCGCGGTGAGATACATCGGGAAGGCCATCGCCTGTTTCAGCGTCTCCATCCATGGGCCCGGGCGCGGCAGCCGGTCGGCCAGCGCGGGAACGAACCCGACCAGGAGGAAGGGCAGCGCCAGCCCGAGGCCCAGGGCCACGAACACGCCCAGCGCGGCCACGCCCGAGCTCGCGAACGCGAACGCCAGTGCGCCACCCATGAACGGCGCGATGCAGGGGCTGGCGACCACGCAGGCGAGCACGCCGGTGAAGAAATCGCCGGCCGGCCCGGTGCGGCTGCCCAGCGACTGCGCCACGCCGCCGACGCTGCCGCCCAGCGTGAACACACCCGACAGCGCCAGCCCGACCGCGAACACCAGGTAGGCCAGCGCGGCGACGAACCACGGCTGCTGCAGCTGGAAGCCCCAGCCCAGCGCCTGCCCGGTCGCGCGCAGGCCGATCGCCAGCAGGCCCACCGCCGCGAAGGCCACCAGCACGCCGGCGGTGTACCAGAGCGCATGCCGCCGGGCGCGTGCGCGACTGCCGCCACTCGCGGCCAGCCCGACCACCTTCAGCGACAGGATCGGCAGCACGCACGGCATCAGGTTGAGCAGCAGGCCGCCCAGCAGTGCCAGCAGCAGCGCGCCGGCAAGATTGCCGCCGGCCCGGGCCGGGGAGGGTAGCCCGTCGCCGGCCGCGGGTGCGGCGGCCGGAGTGGATGGGCTCGACGACGCCGGCGGCAGCTCGCGGGCGGCGCCCGGGCCGGCGCCGTCGGTCTCGGCGGGCCCCGCCGGAGCTCCATCCCCGCCGGTCACCGTGACTGCGGAGGCGACCGTGCCGGTAGCCGGTGCCGCGCCGGGCGCGGACCAGGTCGTCGACGCCGGTACCGCGATCTCCACCGTGCGGGTCATCGGCGGATAGCAGATGCCGTCGGCCTGGCAGCCCTGGAAGGTCGCGGTCAGTGCCACCGTGGCGGCATCGCCGTGCCCACGCTGCAGCGGCAGTGCGACCTCGACGGGATCGAAGTACACCACCACGTTGCCGAAGTACCCGTCCTGGTGGTCGACGCCCGGCGGCCAGCGCGGGCTGCCCGCGGCAATGCCATCGCCGCGGACGTTGAAGTCGCTGCGGTCGCGATACAGGTAATACCCGGGGGCCGGGACGAAGCGCAGCAGCAGGCGGTCGCCGCCATCGGCGATCGCGTCGAAACCGAACGCCTCCGCCTCGGGCAGCGGCAGCGCGCGGGCGCGCAGGGCGTCGGCGACGCCTCGGGTCGTGGTGCCGGTACCGAGCAGGCTGCGCCCGAGCGCGGCAAAGCCTGCGCTGCCGCTTGCGGTCGCGGGGGCGGGCAGGGCGACGCTGATCTCGCGCGTCTGCGGCGGGTAGCAGATACCGGCATCGGCGCAGCCCTGGAAGCGCACCCGCACCACGACCCGGTCGCGGACGTCCGCGGCGTTGCCGGGCAGGCTGGCGCGCATGCGCCTGCGATAGGTCTCGACCTCGCCGAAGAACTCGTCGACGTGACGCTTCCCGTCGGGCAGCTGCAGGCCGTCGGCGGGGAACCCCTCGGCCTCCGCGCCCATGCGGTGGCGATAGAGGTAGTAGCCCTCGGCAATGGTCCAGTCGAATTCGATGCGCTCGCGGTCCGGCGCGTGCACGCGCAGTGCAAAGGCCTCGTCCACCGGCAGCAGGTCGTCCATGTCGACGGCTGCCTTTGCGCCGCCGGCCACGACCGCCAGCGCCGCCAGCGCGAGTGCCCGCCACCAGCCCGCGGTACGCATCAGGATCGGGGCCCCACGGCTTCGCGCGCGATCCACTCGAGATACGCCGGCAGGCCGTCGGCCACCTCGCAGGCGACCAGCTCGGGCACCTCGTACGGATGGAGTACGCACAGACGGTCGCGCATCGCGCCGAATGCCCGGCGGGTGGTCTTGATCAGCAACTGCACTTCCTCGCCGCGCTCGACGCGGCCTTGCCAGCGGTAGACCGACTGTGCGCCGGCCAGCAGGGTGACGCAGGCCGCCAATCCTTCACCCACCAGGGCGTCGGCGATCCGGTCGGCGATGGCGCGATCCGGGCAGGTGGACAGGCAGAGCAGGACGGTCACGGCAGCCGGGCGCAGCGGGTGGGCCGCATAGGGTAGCCCACGCTCACTCGCCGCCCGCTTAAGCACGGCGTGCCCCTCGCCACGCGCTCACGGTGCCGCCACCTACAATCTGGACTCCCCGGTTCACTATTCGACTCCCCCATGTCCACGATCCGTTTTCCGGCGCTGTGCGCCGTCGCGCTTGCTGCGTCCGCAGTGTTCCCGGCCGTCGCGCAGTCGCAGTTCGAACTGAGCGCGGGCCCGTCGTGGACGCGCGACAACGAGGTCACCCCGGTGGTCGCCGCCGCCTGGCTTCCGGAGTTCCGCACCCTCGACAACGCCCTGCTGCGCTGGGAGCTCGGTGTCGTGCACGTGCGCGGTCGCGACGACACCCGCTACGACCTCGAGGATGACGTGACCGTCGGCCACGCGGGCCTGCGCTACGACCGCACCGACAACGGCCTGACGCTGGGCTTCGGCGTCGGCGTGCAGACCGGGCATACCGATGCACTGTCGGGTGATCCGCAGTTCATCAGCACGGTGGGGTGGCGCTGGGACCGCTTCTCGGTGCTGGCGCGGCACATCTCCAATGCCAGCATCCACCAGCCCAACGACGGCGAGACCATGGTGGTGGCGGCCTGGCGGTTCTGAGCCGGCCAGGCGGGACGCCGCCGTTTCGCGTCGCGCGGGAACTTCAATCCGCGGCCCTTGAAAGCCGCTGAACCGCCTCCAACTTCCAGCCCGTGCCCGGATTGCCGGGCCTTGCCGCCCGCGGCCTTGGCACTCTCCGGTGGGGAGTGCTAGGATCGCCGCAATTTTTCAACCCAATCAATCACTTAAGGGGATTGACATGAGCAACATCAAGCCGCTGTACGACCGCGTGGTCATCAAGCGTATGGAAGAAGAAAAGATGTCGGCCGGTGGCATCGTGATTCCGGACTCCGCCACCGAGAAGCCGATCAAGGGCGAAGTCGTGGCCGTGGGCGAGGGCAAGGCGCTCGACAACGGCAGCCTGCGCGCGCCGAAGGTCAAGGTCGGCGACAAGGTGCTGTTCGGCAAGTACAGCGGCACCGAGGTCAAGCTGGACGGCACCGACTACCTGGTGGTGAAGGAAGACGACATCTTCGCGATCCTCGGCTGATCGCGGCGCTCCTTCCCATCCCCACGAATTCCACCCAAGACATTCAGAGGTAAAGAGTCATGGCTGCCAAGGAAATCCGCTTCGGCGAAGACGCGCGCACCAAGATGGTCCGCGGCGTGAACACGCTTGCCAACGCCGTCAAGGCGACCCTCGGCCCGAAGGGTCGCAACGTCGTGCTCGAGAAGAGCTTCGGCTCGCCGACGATCACCAAGGACGGCGTGTCCGTCGCCAAGGAGATCGAGCTGGCCGACAAGTTCGAGAACATGGGCGCGCAGATGGTGAAGGAAGTCGCCTCGCGCACGTCCGACAACGCCGGTGACGGCACCACCACCGCCACCGTGCTGGCGCAGGCGCTGATCCGCGAGGGCTCCAAGGCGGTCGCCGCCGGCATGAACCCGATGGACCTCAAGCGCGGTATCGACCAGGCCGTCAAGGCCGCGGTGGAAGAGCTGAAGAAGCTCTCCAAGCCCACCGCTGACGACAAGGCGATCGCCCAGGTCGGCACCATCTCGGCCAACTCCGACGAAGTCATCGGCAACATCATTGCCGAGGCGATGAAGAAGGTCGGCAAGGAAGGCGTGATCACGGTCGAGGAAGGCTCGGGCCTGGACAACGAACTCGACGTGGTCGAGGGCATGCAGTTCGACCGCGGCTACCTGTCGCCGTACTTCATCAACAACCAGCAGTCGATGTCGGCCGAGCTGGATGACCCGTTCATCCTGCTGCACGACAAGAAGATCTCCAACGTGCGCGACCTGCTGCCTGTCCTCGAGGGCGTGGCCAAGGCCGGCAAGCCGCTGCTGATCGTGGCCGAGGAAGTCGAGGGCGAGGCCCTGGCGACCCTGGTGGTCAACACCATCCGCGGCATCGTCAAGGTCTGCGCCGTCAAGGCCCCGGGCTTCGGCGACCGTCGCAAGGCGATGCTGGAAGACATGGCCGTGCTGACCGGCGGCACCGTGATCTCCGAGGAAGTCGGCCTGTCGCTCGAGAAGGCGACGATCAACGACCTCGGCCGCGCCAAGAAGGTGCAGGTCACCAAGGAGAACACCACCATCATCGACGGCGCCGGCGACACCTCGGCGATCGAAGCGCGCATCAAGCAGATCAAGGCGCAGATCGAGGAGACCTCCTCCGACTACGACCGCGAGAAGCTGCAGGAGCGCGTGGCCAAGCTGGCCGGTGGCGTTGCGGTGATCAAGGTCGGCGCTGCCACCGAGGTCGAGATGAAGGAAAAGAAGGCGCGCGTCGAAGACGCCCTGCACGCCACCCGTGCAGCGGTCGAGGAAGGCGTGGTCCCGGGCGGCGGCGTGGCACTGCTGCGCGCGAAGGCAGCGATCGAGCACCTGCGTGGCGCCAACGAGGACCAGAACCACGGCATCCTGATCGCCCTGCGTGCGATGGAAGCCCCGCTGCGCGAGATCGTCACCAACGCCGGCGAAGAGCCCTCCGTGATCGTCAACAAGGTCAAGGACGGTTCGGGCAACTACGGCTACAACGCCGCCAACGGCGAGTTCGGCGACATGGTCGAGTTCGGCATCCTGGATCCGACCAAGGTCACCCGCACCGCGCTGCAGAACGCGGCGTCGATCGCCGGCCTGATGATCACCACCGAAGCGATGGTGGCCGAGCTGCCGAAGAAGGAAGAGCCGGCGATGCCGGGCGGCGGCGGCATGGGCGGCATGGGCGGCATGGATTTCTGATCCAGCGCCATCCGGCTGTACCGCAACACAGGAAAACCCCGCCGCGAGGCGGGGTTTTTCTTTGCGGTGGTGGTGGTGCGTGGGCCGACAGCGGCGTCATGCCGTGCATCACGCACGGATGCCACAATCCGCGCCGACAACCGTGGATGCCTCCGATGGCCGGCGCTTCGCTGCTCACCCTTCTCGACGACATCGCCACCCTGCTCGACGACGTCGCCCTGCTCACCAAGGCCGCGACCAGGAAGACCGCGGGCGTGCTGGGCGACGACCTCGCCCTCAACGCCCAGCAGGTGGCCGGGGTGCGCGCGCACCGCGAGCTGCCGGTGGTGTGGTCGGTGTTCAAGGGCTCGCTGGTCAACAAGCTGATCCTGGTACCGGCGGCGCTGCTGATCAGCCAGTTCCTGCCCTGGCTGGTGGTGCCGCTGATGATGGTCGGCGGCGCCTACCTCTGCTACGAGGGCTTCGAGAAGGTCGTGCACAAGCTGTCGCACCGCCGCGGGCGTCCGGATCCCGAACAACGCGCGCAGGCGCTGCTGGCCTCACAGGAGACGCCGCAGGAACTCGAGAAGCAGAAGGTCCGCGGCGCGATCCGCACCGATTTCATCCTGTCCGCCGAGATCATCGTGCTGTCGCTGGCGGTGGTGGCCAACGAGCCGTTGCTGACCCGCTCGGTGACGCTGTCGGTGGTGGCGCTGGCGGTCACCGTGGGCGTCTACGGCCTGGTGGCCGCGATCGTGAAGATGGACGACGCCGGCCTGTGGATGAGCCAGCGGCCGGGTGCGCTGGTGCCGGCCACCGGGCGCGCGCTGGTGTATTCGGCGCCGTGGCTGATGAAGGCGCTGGGCATCCTCGGCACCATCGCGATGTTCCTCGTCGGCGGCGGCATCTTCGTGCACAACATCGACCTGCTGCACCGGCTGATGGACACGGTCGAACATGCCGGCCTGCCCGGGTTCGCCGCCGATGCGCTGACCAGCCTGGTGGTGGGCCTGGCGGTTGGTGCGCTGGTGCTCGGCGCGGTGTGGCTGTTCGGGCGCCTGCGCGGTGAGCGCGCGGCGCCTGCGCACTGACGCCCCGGCAAGGCATCCACTTGCACCCACGCGCGGGCCTTCCCAGACTGCGCGGATGAGCACTTCACTGATCGTCGTCGACGACTTCCTCGGCGCGCAGGACGCCTGGCGCCTGCGCGAGGCCGGCCTGCGCATGACCTACCCGCCGCAGAAAGGCGCGTTCCCGGGGCGCAATTCACAGGAGCGGCTGCTGCTGCCGCAGCTCGACCAGGCGGTGTCGCGGCTCGCCGGCGAGCCGCTGCGGGCGATCGACCCGCCGGAATCGCACGGCAAGTTCCGCATCACCCTGGCCGATGACGTCGGCACCGGGCGCGTGCACATCGACCAGGGCGCGTGGTGGTCGGGGATCCTGTATCTCAGCCGCCCCGAGGATTGCCGCGGCGGAACCGAGTTCTACCGCCACATCGAAACCGGCACCGAGCAGGCGCCGATGACCCAGGAGGGCATCGAGGCGATGGGCTACCGCACCGGCGCCGAGTTGCACGATGCGATCATCGGTCGCGACAGCAACGACATGTCGCGCTGGGAGCTCACCATGCGCGTGCCGATGCGCTTCAACCGGCTGGTGCTGCTGCGGCCCTGGTTCTGGCATACCGCGGGCGAGGCGTTCGGCGACAGCCTCGACAACGGCCGCTTCGTCTACCTGATGTTCTTCGCGCCCGCGCGCTGAGGCACGGGCGCGGGACGTCCATAATCGCGGGCCGCAACGCACACGGACAGCACGTTGAAACATGTCATCGCCATGGCCGCCGGCGGAACCGGTGGCCATCTGTTCCCGGCCGAGGCCCTTGCACGCGAACTCGTCGCGCGCGGGCACGACGCGGTGATCTATACCGATGCGCGCGGTGCGCGCTATGCGCATGCACTCGATGGCCTGCCGCACGTGGTGCTGCCCGCCCGCAGCCTGGCCGGTGGCATCGGCGGCAAGCTGGCCGCGGCGACCACGATCCTCGGTGCGGCCTGGCGCGCACGCGGCGACCTGCGGCGCCGTGGCGCGGAGGCCATGGTCGGATTCGGCGGTTATCCGAGCTTCGCGCCGGCACTGGGTGCGCGCGCCTGCGGGTTGCCGCTGCTGCTGCACGAGCAGGGCACGCGGCTGTCGCTGGCCAACCGGCAGCTGCTGCGGTTCGCCTCCGGGGTGGCGACGTCGTTCGCCGATACCGGCGGTCTTGCCGGCGTGCCGGCCGGTCGCGTGGTCGAGACCGGCAACCCGGTGCGCCGGGCGATCCTGGATGCCCGCGCGCCCTATCCGCTGCTGTCGGCCGCGGACCCCCTGCGGCTGCTGGTGGTCGGCGGCAGCCAGAGTGCGGCGGTGTTCGGCCGGGTGGTACCGCCCGCGCTGCGTGCGCTGCCGGAAGCGCTGCGTGCACGGCTGCGGGTGTCGCTGCAGGTGGCGGGCGACGATGCCGGCGCGATCGCGGACGAGCTCGCCGGCGCCGGCATCGATGCCGACGTGCGGCCGTTCTTCGATGACATGGGCGCGCGCCTGCGCGATGCACACCTGGTGGTCACCCGCGCCGGTGCCACCACCATCGCCGACCTGCTGGCGATCGGCCGCCCGGCGATCTTCGTGCCGATCCCGCAGGGGGGATCGGCCGACGAACAGCTGCGCAATGCCCGCACGCTGGAGCAGCTGGGCGCTGGCTGGTGCATGGCGGAAGCGGAGCTCGATCCCGCCGCGCTCGCCGCGCGACTGCAGGCACTGTTCACATCCTCCGTGGCCCTGCCGGAGGCGGCGGCGCGCGCAGCGGCCGCGGGGCGCCCCGACGCCGCCGCGCGGCTTGCCGATGCGGTGCTGGCACTGGTCGCACAAGGCGCCCCCGAGGCGTGAGCGCGGCGGCCGCCCACGATGTGCTGGTCATCGGTGGCGGCCATAACGGACTGGTCTGCGCCGCCTACCTGGCCGCAGCCGGGCTCGACGTGCGCGTGCTGGAGCGCCGCGGCATCGTCGGCGGCGCCGCGGTCACCGAGGAGTTCCATCCCGGCTTCCGCAACTCCACGTGCAGCTACACCGTCAGCCTGCTCGATCCCGCGGTCATCCGCGAGTTGCGCCTGGCCGGGCATGGGCTGCGCATCGTCGAGCGCCCGTTCTCGAACTTCCTGCCGTTGCCCGACGGAGGCGCGTTCCGGCTCGGCGGCGGTCTCACCGCCAGCGAGGTCGCACGCTATGCGCCGCGCGACGTCGAACGGCTGGCGGGTTACGAGGCGATGCTCTCGCGCGTGGTGGCGGTCCTGCGCCAGCTGATGCGGCGTACCCCGCCCAATCCCGGCGGGGGCATGGGCGTCGCCGACTGGCTGGCGAGCTGGGAGATGGCCCGCCAGCTGCGTGGCCTGGACCTTGCCACCCGTCGCGACCTGCTGGCGCTGTTCACGAAATCGGCCGGCGACCTGCTCGACGGCTGGTTCGAATGCGAGCCGCTCAAGGCTGCGCTCGGCTGGGATTCGATCGTCGGCAACTTCGCCAGCCCGTACACGCCGGGATCGGCCTATGTGCTGCTGCACCACGTGTTCGGCGAGGTCAACGGCCGGCAGGGTGCCTGGGGGCATGCGATCGGCGGGATGGGCGCGATCACCCAGGCGATGGCACGCGAGTGCGAAGCACGTGGCGTGCGCATCGACACCGGCGCTGACGTCGCCGAGGTGCGGGTCGCCGATGGCCGCGCACGCGGGGTGGTGCTGGCTGACGGCCGCGAACTGCACGCACGCCGCGCGGTGGTCGCCAACGTCAATCCGAAGCTGCTGTACCAGCGGCTGGTGCCCCGCGGCGCACTCGACGACGACACCGCGCAGCGCATCGACGGCTACAGCTGCGGGTCCGGCACCTTCCGCATGAACGTGGCGCTCGCGGAGCTGCCGGATTTCGCCTGCGCGTCGGGCACCGCGCTGCAGCCGCACCACCAGAGCGGCATTCTCGTCGGCCACTCGCTGGAGTACTTCGAACGCGCGTACTTCGACGCACGCTCGAAGGCGCACAACCCCGGCTGGGCGCGCGAACCGGTGGTCGAGCTGGTGATCGCCTCCACCCTCGACGATAGCCTGGCACCGCCCGGACAGCACGTCGCGAGCCTGTTCTGCCAGCACGTCAATCCCGAGGTCGACGGCGGCTGGGACATGCACCGCGACACCGTCGCCAACCTGATGATCGACATCGTCGATCGCGTCGCGCCCAACTTCCGTCGCAGCGTGCTCGGCTGGAGCGCACTGTCGCCGCTGGACCTGGAGCGCGAATTCGGCCTGGTCGGCGGCGACATCTTCCACGGCGCCCTTGGCCTGGACCAGCTGTTTTCCGCGCGTCCGCTGCTCGGCCAGGCCGATTACCGCGGTGCGGTGCCGGCCCTCTATCTGTGCGGCTCCGGCACCCACCCCGGCGGCGGCGTCACCGGCCTGCCAGGGCGCAATGCCGCCCGCGAACTGCTGCGCGACCTGCGCCGGCGGCCCCGGCCCGCCTAGCGCGTAATCGTTTACACGGCATGTGCCCCGACACCATGCGCAGGTGTCTGTTTTTATTCGATTTTTGTACTGGCCAGTATCGTTTTGCAGTGCAGCGTGCATCCCGGATAACACTTCGTTCACGATGGCTCCGCACCCGACGTGGGGGAGGGAGCAAAGCCCGCTACCGGTTTACCGGCAGCGGGCTTTTTTGTTCCTGCGCCTGCGCGCTGGAGTGAACGTCGCACCGGCGCATGTGCCTGCGTGCCGCGCTGTGCACCATCCAGCGTTGCACGGCGCGCCGCGAAGGCCGTGGATGCCACAATCGGCCGATGCCCAACGCATCCGGATCCACCGAGAACCCGCTGGCGCAGATCGCCACTCGTGCAATAGGACGCATCGATCGCGCTGCCCGCATGGCCGGGGGCGAGCCGCCGTCGGCCCAACCGGCCCTGCGCGACGCGCTGTCACGGGTCGCCATTGCAAGCGACTTCGCGGTCGACACCCTCGAGCAGCAGCCCGACCTGCTGGCGCGACTGGTGGAGGATGGCGGTGCCGACCCGCTGCCGGCGCCCGACCTGTCCACCGGCAGCCGCGAGGACTGGGCGCGCGCGCTGCGGCGCTGGCGGGCCGCCGAATCCGCGCGGCTGGTCTGGCGCGACGTGCTCGACCTCGATGACGTCGATGCCACCCTGGCCGGCACCACCGCGCTGGCCGAGCGCTGCCTGCAACTGGCGCACGACGCGCTGGAGGCCGAGTTCATCGCCCGCCACGGTGTGGTCCGCGATGCCGGGGGACATCCGGTACGGCTGGTGGTGTTCGCACTGGGCAAGCTGGGTGGCGGCGAGCTCAACTTCAGTTCCGATGTCGACCTGGTCTACGCCTATCCACACGAGGGCGAGAGCGACGGGCCGCGTCCGCTGGCCGCCGAGACCTGGTGCATGCGGCTGGGCCAGGCGCTGGCCAGGCTGCTCGACGAGGTCACCGTGGACGGCTTCTGCCATCGCGTCGACCTGCGGCTGCGCCCGTTCGGAGGCGCCGGCCGGCTGGCATTGGGCTTTGGCGCGATGGAGCAGTACTTCCAGCGCGAGGGCCGCGACTGGGAGCGCTACGCCTGGCAGAAGGCGCGTCCGGTGGCCGGGGACATCGAGGCCGGCGAGGCCTTCCTGGCCGAGCTGCGACCCTTCGTCTACCGCCGCTACCTCGACTTCGGCGCGCTCGACGGCCTGCGCGACATGAAGGCGGCGATCAGCGCCGAGGTGGCGCGCAAGGAGCTTGCCGACGACATCAAGCGCGGCCGCGGCGGGATCCGCGAGATCGAGTTCTTCGCCCAAGTGCTGCAGTTGATCCACGGGGGGCGCGATCCCACCCTGCGTGGCCGGCGCCTGCAGCCATCGCTGCAGGCACTCGCCGCTGCACGCCACGTGCCTGCCGAGACCGCGCAGGCGCTGGTGGACGCCTACCGCTGGCTGCGGCGGCTGGAAAACCGCCTGCAGATGCTGCGCGACGCACAGGTGCATGCACTGCCCGCGGACCCGCTGGACCGCGAGCGCATTGCCGCCGCCCTTGGCCTGACCTGGGATGCGCTGGCGCAGACCCTCGCCGATCACCGCCAGGTCGTGGCCTCGACCTTCGATGCCTTGCTGCATCGCGAACAGGCCGCGGTCGCCGCCGACTGCGACCTGGCCGGCTACTGGCGCGCGCTTCCCGAAGGCGGCGCCTCCGCACAGCTGGAGGCAGCCGGCTTCGGCGATGCGCCTGCGGTGGATGCGGCGCTGCGCGACTTCGCCCGCTCGCCCGGCGTGCGCGACCTGCCCGATATCGCCCGGACCCGGCTGGAGCGGGTGATGCCGGTGCTGCTGCAGGCCAGCGCGCCGGCCGACCGTCCGCTGGAAGCGATCCGCAGGCTGCTGGCCCTGCTGCACAACGTGCTGCGCCGGTCGAGTTATCTCGCCCTGCTCGACGAGCAGCCGGCGGCGCTGGCGCGGCTGGTGGACCTGATGACCCGCAGCGCGTTCCTGGCCGAGCGCGTGGCCATGCACCCGCTGCTGCTCGACGAACTGCTGGATGCGCGCATCGAGGGCCCGCTGCCGGGCCGCGAGCAACTGCATGCCGCCTGCCGGGCCGTGCTCGCGCGCGACGATGTCGAGGCAGCGCTGTACGCGCTCAACGAGGTGCGGCAGACGCTGAGTTTCCGCATCGCGCTGGCCATGCTCGACGGCCGCCAGGGCGCACAGGACAGTGCGCGGCAGTTGGCGTGGCTGGCCGATGGCGTGGTCGCCGCGGTGCTGGAACTGGCCCGCCGTGGCATGCATGACAGCCATGGCCGCATCGACGGCGCCACGTTCGCGGTGCTGGGCTACGGCAGCCTCGGCGGCGAGGAGCTCGGCGTGGGCTCCGACCTCGACCTGGTGTTCCTCTACGACGCCCCGCCCGGCGCGCAGTCGGACGGTGCGCGGCCGCTGGATGCGATCCGCTGGCATGCGCGGCTGGCGCAGAAGATCGTGGCGCTGCTGGGCACCGTCACCGGCGCCGGCCGGCTGTACGAGGTCGATATCCGCCTGCGCCCCGACGGTGCCAGTGGCCTGCTGGTGTCTTCGCTGGGCAGCTACGACGACTACCAGCGCGAGCGCGCCTGGACCTGGGAACACCAGGCGCTGGTACGCGCGCGCGCGGTGGCCGGCGATGCGCCCCTGGTCGCCGAGTTCGAACGCGTGCGCGCCGCCGCACTGGGGCGCATGCGCGACGCCGGGGTACTGCGCGACGACATCGTGTCGATGCGCCAGCGCATGCGTAGCGAGCTCGATCGCAGCCGCGACGGCGTGTTCGACCTCAAGCAGGGCGAGGGCGGCCTGGTCGACCTGGAGTTCCTGCTGCAGTACCTGGTGCTGCGCGACGCACACGCCATTCCGGCGCTGCTGTCGCCACGGGCAACGCCGGCATTGCTCGACGCCCTGTGCGGGGCCGGCGTGCTCGCCGTTGACACCTGCAGCGGCCTGCGCGAGGCCCATGCGACGCTGCTCGGGCTCGGCCTGGCGCAGACGCTCGACCGGCGCCCCCGGCTGGTGCCCGACAGCCGGCGGCTGCAGGACGCGCGCGCCAGCGTGCGGGGCGCCGTCGCGGCGCTGCTGGGGGGCGATCCGCTATCGGCGATGCCGCGTCACGGCGATCAGTCGCCGTCGGGCGCGTCCGGCCAGTCCTGAGCGCCGCCGTCGACATCCTCGTCGTGGCGGGTGGTGGTGACCGGGCCCGCGGCCGGGCGCCGCGGATCGGGCAAGCCGGCGATCGCCGCCTGCGCCTCGCCGACCAGCTGCTGGCGGCGGGCGTCCGGGATCTCCTGCCAGTGGCAGTCCTGCAGCGCGCCTTCCAGCGCGTACAGCAGGTTCATGCTCGGCCGGAAGCCGGCGCGGCGTACCCGCATGTAGGCATCGACCGGGCCAGCCGCCGCGAGGTCCTCGCGGGTGTGCAGCCCGACCTGCCGCAGCCAGGCCGACGATTTCGGGCCGATATTGCGCAGCCCGGGATCGCGCGACCGGGCGCCGCTCACCGCAGCGATTCCAGGAAGATCGCGGCGATCGCCTCCAGCCCGGCCTGGTCGTCGGCATCGAAGCGCGACGGTTTCGGGCTGTCGATGTCGAACACGCCGATCAGCCGATCGCCATCGGCCAGCGGGACCACCAGCTCCGAGCGCGACGCGGCATCGCAGGCGATATGGCCGGGAAAAGCATGCACGTCGTCGATGCGCTGGGTAGTGCGCGTGCGCGCGGCGGCACCGCACACGCCCTTGTCGAGCGGGATGCGCACGCAGGCGGGCTGGCCCTGGAACGGGCCGACCACCAGCTCGGTGCCGTCGAAGAAGTAGAAGCCCACCCAGTTGAGGTCCGGCAGCGCGTGGTAGACCAGCGCCGACAGGTTGGCGGCGTTGGCGATGCGGTCGTGCTCGCCATGCAGCAGGGCGCGGGCCTGGTCGGCCAGCTGGGCGTATTGCTGCGGCTTGTCGCCGCTTAGACTTTGCGATGTGAACATGCGCCGCAGTCTACCGCGGCGACCGGAGCGGTTGGACGGAGGGAAGGCAATGGCGGAGAGCGCGCAGGCACGGGGCCGGCCCGGCGGACGCGGTGGCGCCACGCGCCTGGACGCCTTCGTCGACGCGGCATTCGCGTTCGCCGTGACCCTGCTGGTGATCTCGGTGGATGCGATCCCCGATTCCACCGCGGCGCTGGTGCAGGCGCTGAAGTCGATCCCCGCCTTCGCCGCCTGCTTCGCGATGATCGCGATGTTCTGGGCCTCGCACGCGCGCTGGAGTCGTCGCCACAACCGTGATGGCGTCGCCGACGTGGTCCTGAGCCTGGCGCTGGTGTTCACCGTACTCGTCTACGTGTACCCGCTGCGGTTGCAGTTCGGGGTGTTCTTCGCCTGGGCCAGCGGTGGCTGGCTGCCGTACCCGATGGCCTTCGACGGCGCGGCCGACATCAGCTTCATGTTCCTGGTCTACGGGCTCGCCTTCGCCAGCATGTCGCTGTGCATGGCGGCGCTGTACGGCCACAGCTGGCGCAACCGCGAGCGCCTGGGCCTCGATGCGGGGGCGCGTGCCGAGGTGGTTGGCGAGCTCGCGATCTTCGGCTGGTTCACCGTGGTGGCGACGGCCTCGGTGCTCGCCGCGCTCGCCACCCCCGCCGATGACACCTCGCTGCGCGTGGGCCTGCCGGGAATGCTGTACGCCCTGCTCGGGCTGACCGGCCCGGTGAACGCGCTGGCGGTGCGCCGGGCCACGACCGCCGCGACGGCCCGGCTGTCCGTGCCCGCCCGCGGCGTGCTGGTGACCGGGACCGATACCGGCGTCGGCAAGAGCCTGGTCAGCGTGGCGCTGTTGCACGCACTGCGGGCGCGGGGCCTGCGCGCGGTCGGCATGAAACCGGTGGCGGCGGGCTGCGAGCCGACCGCTGACGGCCCGCGCAACGAGGATGCGCTGGCACTGCAGGAGGCCAGCACGCCGCGCCCACCGTATGCCGACGTCAACCCGTGGGCGCTGCCGGAACCCACCGCCCCGCAGCTCGCGGCACGGCTGGCAGGAACGACGGTCGAACTGGCCCCGGTGCTTGCAGCGCATGCGCGGCTGGCCGCGACCGCCGATTGCGTGGTGGTGGAGGGGGCCGGTGGCTGGCTGTCGCCGCTCGGCGACGATATCGAGCACGCCGACCTCGCACGGGCGCTGCGGGTGCCGGTGCTGCTGGTGGTCGGGCTGCGCCTGGGTTGCCTGAGCCACGCCCGGCTGAGCGCGCAGGCGATCGAGGCCGATGGCTGCCGCCTGGTCGGCTGGATCGGCAGCGCGGTGGACCCACGGTTCGACCGCCGCGATGACTACCTCGCCCTGCTGCGCGCGGCCCTGCCGGCCCCGTGCCTGGGCGTGCTGCCCCATGCGCCGGGTGCCGATCCGGCGTCGCTGGCCATGCACCTTGCCGCGGCCGCGGCGGCTGTCGTGCAGGCGCACACGCCGGGTGCGACAGCCGGCTGACGGCGCGGGCCGGGTGGCTGTCCCCTGGGGCCGTGCAACTGCGTTGGCCTGCGGGGGGTTGCCCCACGGGGTACGTTACCCGGCCATGCTGCGGGGGCCATGCACCCTGCCGACACCGTGGCGGATGCAGGATCGCCGACGTTTTCTGGTGACTTCCGGCACGCGACTGCTTAGACTTTTTTTCCTGTACTCACTGGTATAGCAATAGGCGCTCCGTCGGGGTGCCGGTTATCCCTTTCCACGGAGCTCCCCCATGTCGATGTGTCCGCGCCTGCTCGCGCTTGCCGCCAGTGCCCTCCTGCTTGCCGCCTGCGGTGGCGAACAGGAACAGCAGGCGCCGCCGCCGCCCGAGGTCGGGGTCCTGACGGTGCAGCCGTCGACGGTGCCGATGACCAAGGACATGGTGGGCCGCCTGGCCCCGTATCGCAGCGCCGACGTGCGCGCCCGCGTGCCCGGCGTCGTACAGCGGCGCGTGTACGAGGAAGGCAGTGACGTGAACGAGGGCGACGTACTGTTCGTGATCGACCCCGCCCCGTTCCAGGCCGACCTCAGCGCCGCCCAGGCATCGCTGGCGCAGGCCGAGGCGAACGCCGCCAATGCCCGCTCGATGGCCGAGCGTGCGCGGCGGCTGGCCCCGGAGAATTTCATTTCCCGCTCCGACCTGGACAACGCGCTGGCCGCCGAGCGCAGCGCCACGGCCGCGGTGCAGGCTGCACGCGCATCGGTGGAGTCGGCACGGATCAATCTCGGCTACGCCACCGTGCGCGCGCCGATTTCGGGACGTGCCGGCAAGCAGGAGGTCACCGAGGGCGCGCTGGTCGGGCAGGGCACGGCCACGCTGCTGACCACCGTCGACCAGATCGATCCGCTGTACGTCAACTTCTCGCTGAGCCTGGCCGAGCTCGAGGACCTGCGCGGCCGCCAGCTGGACAGCGACGGCAGGGTGGTGGTGGAGGTGCTGCTGCAGGACGGCAGCGTGTACCCGCACGCCGGCGAGGTCGATTTCTCCGGCGACGTGGTCGATCCCGCCACCGGCGCGGTATCGCTGCGCGCGACCCTGCCCAACCCCGACCGCCGCCTGTTGCCGGGCGCCTACGTCACCCTCAAGGCGACGATGGGCCAGCAGCCGGGCCTGTACCTGGTGCCGCAGGGCGCGCTGCAGCGTGATCCGGCCGGCGGCTACCTGATGGTGGTGGGCCAGGACGGCATGGTCGCGCGCCGCGATGTCACCGTTGACCGCGCACAGGACGGCCAGTGGGTGGTCAGCCAGGGCCTGTCCCCGGGTGACCAGGTGATCGTCTCCGGCCTGCAGCGCGTTCGCGCCGATGCCCCGGCGGTCGCGGTGCCGTGGCAGCCGGACACGGCGGGCCAGGGGCCGGCCGCCCCCACCGCCGAAGGTGACGCCGCGACCGCCCCGGACGGTGCAGGCGGGGCCGCTGCCACGGGTGCGGCCGGCGGCGATGGCGGCGCCGGTCCCCGTGACGCCCACGGCGACGCCGCCGGTGCCGCGGCACGCGAGGCCGCGGCTCCGGCCGACAGCCAGGACTGATCCGCCATGCCCAAGTTCTTCATCAACCACCCGGTCTTCGCCTGGGTCATCTCGATCCTGATCTCGCTCTCGGGCCTGATCGCCGTGCTCAACATGGGCGTGGAGTCCTACCCGAACGTGGCGCCGCCGCAGGTCACCGTGGGCGCGGTGTATCCGGGAGCGGACGCGCAGACCACCGAGCAGGCGGTGACCCAGGTCATCGAGCAGCAGCTGACCGGCATCGACAACCTGCTGTACTTCAGTTCGAGCTCGAGCTCGTCGGGCCGCGCCAGCATCACCCTGACCTTCCAGACCGGCACCGACCCCGACATCGCCCAGGTGCAGGTGCAGAACAAGGTGGCGCTGGCCACGCCGCGCCTGCCCACCCAGGTGACCCAGCAGGGCGTGGTGGTGGCCAAGGCGAACGCCGGCTTCCTGATGGTGGTGGCGCTGCGCTCCGGCAACCCCGCCATCGACCGCAACGCGCTCAACAACCTCATCGGCGCCAGCGTCCTCGAGCAGATCTCGCGCGTGCCGGGCGTGGGTAGCACCCAGCAGTTCGGTTCCGAGTACGCCATGAACATCTGGCTCAATCCGGATCGCCTGCAGGGTTTCGGGATGTCGGCCAGTGAGGTGCTGGCCGCGGTGCGCGCGCAGAACGTGCAGTTCGCTGCCGGCTCGATCGGCTCCGACCCCGCGCCCGCCGGTCAGGGTTTCACCGCCACGGTGTCGGCGGAAGGCCGCTTCAGCTCGCCCGAAGAGTTCGAGAACATCATCCTTCGCGCCGATGCGGACGGCTCCACGGTGCGGCTGCGCGACGTCGCAAGGCTCGAGGTCGGCGCCTCCGGCTACGGCTTCGACACCCGGTTCAACGGCGTGCCGACCGGAGCGTTCGCGATCCAGCTGCTGCCCGGCGCCAATGCGCTGACCGTGGCCGATGCGGTGACCGCTCGCATGGATGAGCTGTCGGCCAGCTTCCCCGAGGGCGTTGAGTGGTTCAGCCCGTTCGACAGCACCACCTTCGTCACCATCTCGATCCAGGAAGTGCTGGTCACCCTGCTCGAGGCAGTGGTGCTGGTGTTCCTGGTGATGCTGCTGTTCCTGCAGAACCTCCGCGCGACGATCATCCCCACGCTGGTGATCCCGGTCGCGCTGCTGGGCACTTTCCTTGGCCTGTCGCTGATCGGCTTCACCGTCAACCAGCTGACCCTGTTCGCGATGGTGCTGTCGATCGGCATCGTGGTCGACGACGCGATCATCGTCATCGAGAATGTCGAACGCATCATGGCGGAGGAACACCTGCCGCCGCGCGAGGCCACGATCAAGGCGATGGGGCAGATCACCGGCGCGGTGGTCGCGATCACCGTGGTGCTGGCGGCGGTGTTCATCCCCAGCGCGCTGCAAGGCGGTGCGTCGGGCGAGATCTACAAGCAGTTCGCGCTCACCATCGCCATCTCGATGGGTTTCTCGGCGTTCCTGGCACTTGGCTTCACCCCGGCGCTGTGCGCGACGTTCCTCAAGCAGCACGAGCCCGGCGAGAAGAAGCAGAACGTGGTGTTCCGCACGTTCAACCGCTACTACGAGAAGACCAGTGGCGTGTACGTGGGCCACGTCACCAGCGCGGTGCGGCATGCGCCGAAATGGATGATCGTGTTCGTGGTGATCGTGGCGATCACCGGCCTGCTGTTCACCCGCCTGCCGTCGAGCTTCGTTCCCGAGGAGGACCAGGGCTATGCGATGGCGATCGTGCAGCTGCCGCCGGATGCCACCCTGCAGCGCACCCAGGCGGTGTTCGAGCAGGTGCGCGCCACGCTGGAACAGCTGCCCGGCTACGAAAGCATGATGCAGGTGGCCGGTTTCAGCTTCGTCGGTGGCGGCGAGAACGTCGGCATGGCCTTCATCAAGCTCACCGACTGGGGCGAGCGCGAGGGCACGGTCGACGATTTCCTGCAGCAGGCCAATGGTGCGCTGTACGGCATCCGCGACGCACAGATCTTCGTGGTCAACCTGCCCACGATCCAGGGCCTGGGGCAGTTCGGTGGTTTCGACATGTACCTGCAGGACCGTGGCGGTGCCGGCCGCGAGGCGCTGCAGGCCGCGCGCAACCAGCTGCTCGGTGCCGCGGCGCAACAGCCGGAGCTGCTGCAGGGCGTACGCCCGAACACGCTCGAGGACGCGCCGCAGCTCAAGCTCACGGTCGACCGCGTGCAGGCCGAGGCGATGGGGCTGTCGGTGGGTGACATCTACAACACCATCCAGCTGATGCTGGCCCCGGTGTACGTCAACGACTACTTCTCGGAAGGCCGCATCCGCCGGGTCAACATGCGCGCCGACGCGCCCTACCGCACCGATCCGGGTTCGCTCGACCGCTTCTACACCCCGGCACCGCAGACCGGCGCGGACGGCAGCCCGGCGATGATCCCGCTGTCGAACGTCGTCGATGCGGAGTGGATCACCAGCACCCCGTCGCTGACCCGCTACAACGGCTACGCCGCGGTCAACATCGTCGGTGGCGCCGCCCCGGGGCGCAGTTCCGGCGAGGCGATGCAGGCGATGGAGGACATCGTCGCCAACGAACTGCCGCCCGGGTTCGGCGCCGACTGGGCGGGCATGTCGTACCAGGAGATCATCGCCGGCAATACCGCGACGCTGCTGATGGTGCTGTCGGTGGTTGTGGTGTTCCTCGCGCTCGCCGCGCTCTACGAGAGCTGGTCGATCCCGGTGGCGGTGCTGCTGATCGTGCCGCTGGGCATCCTCGGCGCGGTGCTGTTCACCATGCTGCGGCCGGGACTGTCCAACGACATCTTCTTCAAGATCGGCATGATCACGGTGATCGGCCTGGCGGCGAAGAACGCGATCCTGATCGTCGAGTTCGCGGTGCAGCAGCTGGTGGAAGGCAGGAAGCTCGGCGAGGCGGTGATCGAGGCCGCGCGCCTGCGCTTCCGTCCGATCCTGATGACGTCCTTCGCCTTCATCATGGGCGTCACGCCGATGGCGCTGTCCACCGGTGCGGGTGCCAACGCCCGCCACGCACTGGGCACCGGCGTGATCGGCGGCATGCTGTTCGCGACCTTCCTGGGCCTGCTGTTCATCCCGCTGTTCTTCGTGGTGGTGCGGCGGGTGCTGGGCGATCGGCTCGACCAGCCATCGCGCTCGGTGCAGGCGCAGCACCATGCGGATTCCAGCGCGGTCGGCTGAGGGTTCGCGTCGTCAAGGGAAAGCCCCGCCGGTGGCGGGGCTTTTCGTTTCCGGATCGAAGTGCTCGGTGGGAATGCGGGCGACCCACCGCGCTCACAGGGGGTTGTCCAGACCCTGGCTCGGGCGGGGGAGCACGCTCCGCGGTGCGGGGGGCGGCGCGACTAGCACCGGCGCGCCCGCCCGCGGATGGCTTCGGTCGTCGCCGGTCCCGGTGAGCGTGACGAGCTCCCTGTTCCGGATCGTCGGTTGCACGGCAGGCCGCGCGCTGTGCAGCCAGCGCTGCAGCCCAATGGAGAAACAGAAAGACCCGGCCGCAGGACGGCCGGGTCTTCAGGGTCACGCAACCGCCGGCCTGTGCCGGCCGGGTGGATCAGGCCTTGCTGGACCTGCCGGCCTGGCGGGCCGCGGTCTGCACGGTGGCCTGCGCCTGTGCCGTGGCCGAGTCCAGCTGGCCCTTCGCGATCTGGCCGATGGCCTCGTTGGCCTGGACGGTGCGCGCCACCGCTTCCTGGCCGGCGCCGATTGAGCGCTCAAGGTTCTCGCGCGCCACCTGCACGCCCTTCGGCCACAGGTTGCGCATGGCGTCGGCATCACGCGCCTCGACCAGCTCGTTCCAGAAGGCGAAAGCGGCACGGGCATTGGTCTCGAGCGTGCTCAGCTGCAGGCCGAACACGTTCTCGAAGTTCTGCAGCGCCAGCTGGTTGACCTGGGCGGCGGTGTCCGCGTACTGGCGGGTCGCGTTGGTGAATTGCTCGTTGATCGTATTCATGTTCGACATCCTGCTGTTGCCGGCAGGGGGCGCCGGTTTGTGCAGTGCACCATACCACATCCATGCTGCATTGCAACATGGCAGAGCGGCCCCGTACAGCCGCGGGATGGCCGGGTCTTCTACGTGCCAGGGCGCACGGACGCCCGCGGATGGTCGATCAGCCGCGGTAACGACACCCTGAGGTGCAGGTCTCGTGCACCACCACCTCGCTCAGCAGCGGCAGGCGCGGTTTGAGACGTTCCCAGATCCACAGCGCCAGCCGCTCGCTGGTCGGGTTCTCCAGTCCCTCGATGTCGTTGAGGTAGTGGTGGTCGAGCTGGTCGTACAGCGGGCGGAACGCCGTCTTGAGGTCGGCGAAATCCATGATCCAGCCGCTGTCGGCGCCCGGCTCGCCGCTGACATGGATCTCGATGCGGAACGAGTGGCCATGCAGGCGCGCACACTTGTGGCCCTCGGGAACGTTGGGTAGCCGGTGCGCGGCCTCCACGGTGAAGACCTTGAAGATATCCATGGCGGATCGGTGGGAAAGGGCGCGGCAGGATACCGCGCGCGGCGGGCGCGCAGCCGTGGCGCGCGATTCAAGGGCCAAGGCCTGCGTGGTCGCCGGCGGTTCGGGTGCCACGCGTTAAAATCACCGGCATCCACCCGCCATGCGTCGCGGTGCGGTCCGGCCACGGCCTGCGCGCCGCGCCTGCGCGCATCCAGGCTGTCACCGGAGTCCCGTGCCATGAACAACCCCTACCGCAAGCCGTTGCCCGGCACCCCGCTCGAGTACGTCGACGCCCGCGCGGCGATCGAGGACATCCAGCCCGGCGCCTGGGCGGGCTTGCCCTACACCGCGCGCGTGCATGCCGAGAACCTGGTGCGCCGCGCCGATCCGGCACGTCTGCGTGACTACCTTGTCCAGCTGGTCGAACGCCGCCGCGATCTCGATTTCCCGTGGTGGCCGGTGCGCGTGGTCTGCCACGACATCCTTGGCCAGACCGCGCTGGTCGATCTTGCCGGCCTTCGCGATGCGATCGCAGAACAGGGCGGCGACCCGGCGCAGGTCAACCCGGTGGTGCCGGTGCAGCTGATCGTCGACCACTCGCTGGCGGTGGAATGCGGTGGCTTCGAACCGGATGCGTTCACCCGCAACCGCGAGATCGAGGACCGCCGCAACGCCGACCGCTTCGACTTCATCGAGTGGACCCGGCATGCATTCCGCAACGTGGAGGTGATCCCGCCGGGCAACGGGATCATGCACCAGATCAACCTGGAGAAGATGTCGCCGGTGGTCTACGTGAAGGACGGCGTCGCCTTCCCCGACACCTGCGTGGGCACCGATTCGCACACCCCGCATGTCGATGCGCTGGGCGTGATCGCGATCGGCGTCGGCGGGCTCGAGGCGGAGAACGTGATGCTCGGCCGCGCGTCGTGGATGCGCCTGCCCGACATCGTCGGCGTCGAATTGACCGGCCGCCCCGGCCCCGGCATCACCGCCACCGACGTGGTGCTGGCGCTCACCGAATTCCTGCGCGCCGAGCGCGTGGTCGGTGCGTATCTCGAGTTCTTCGGCGAGGGCGCGTCTGCACTGACCATCGGCGACCGCGCCACGATCTCCAACATGTGCCCGGAATACGGCGCCACCGCGGCGATGTTCTACATCGACGACCAGACGCTCGATTACCTGCGTCTGACCGGCCGCGAGGACCAGCAGGTCGCGCTGGTCGAGACCTATGCAAAGACCGCCGGCCTGTGGGCCGACGACCTTGGCGACGTGCGCTACGAGCGCGTGCTGCGCTTCGACCTGTCGGGCGTGGTGCGCAACATGGCCGGGCCGTCGAACCCGCATCGCCGCCTGCCGACCTCGGCGCTTGCCGAGCGCGGCATCGCCACCGACCTCACCACCGCGCGCGAGCAGGAAGCACAGGGACTGATGCCCGACGGCGCGGTGATCATCGCCGCCATCACCAGCTGCACCAACACCTCCAACCCGCGCAACGTGATCGCCGCGGGCCTGCTGGCGCGCAACGCCAATGCGCGCGGGCTCACGCGCAAGCCGTGGGTGAAGACCTCGCTGGCACCGGGCTCGAAGGCGGTCGAGCTGTACCTGCAGGAAAGCGGGCTGCTGCCGGAACTCGAAGCGCTCGGCTTCGGCATCGTCGGTTTCGCCTGCACCACCTGCAACGGCATGTCGGGTGCGCTGGATCCGGCGATCCAGCAGGAGATCATCGACCGTGACCTGTATGCCACCGCGGTCCTTTCGGGCAACCGCAACTTCGACGGCCGCATCCATCCCTATGCCAAGCAGGCGTTCCTCGCCTCGCCGCCGCTGGTGATCGCCTACGCGATCGCCGGCACCGTGCGATTCGACATCGAGAAGGACGTACTCGGCCACGATGCCGACGGCACCCCGGTCACGCTCAAGGACCTCTGGCCCAGCGACGCCGAGATCGACGCGGTGGTCAAGGCCAGCGTGAAACCGGAACAGTTCCGCGCCGTCTACGGGCCGATGTTCAGGCTGCAGGTCGACAGCGGGCCGAAGGTGCCGCCGCTGTACGACTGGCGGCCGATGTCCACCTACATCCGCCGCCCGCCGTACTGGGAGGGCGCGCTGGCCGGCGAGCGCACGCTGCGCGGCATGCGCCCGCTGGCGGTGCTCGGCGACAACATCACCACCGACCACCTGTCGCCGTCGAACGCGATCCTGCCCGACAGCGCCGCCGGCGAGTACCTGGCGTCGATGGGCGTGCCGGAGGAGGACTTCAACTCCTACGCCACCCACCGCGGCGACCACCTCACCGCGCAGCGCGCCACGTTCGCCAATCCCAAGCTGATCAACGAAATGGCGGTGGTCGACGGGGTGGTGAAACAGGGCTCGCTGGCGCGGCTGGAGCCGGAAGGCGAGGTCATGCGCATGTGGGAGGTCATCGAGACCTACATGCAGCGCAGGCAGCCGCTGGTGATCATCGCCGGCGCCGACTACGGCCAGGGCTCGTCGCGCGACTGGGCGGCCAAGGGCGTGCGGCTGGCGGGCGTGGAGGCGATCGTCGCCGAAGGGTTCGAGCGCATCCACCGCACCAACCTGGTCGGCATGGGCGTGCTGCCGCTGGAGTTCAAGCCCGGCACCACGCGGCTGACCCTGGGCATCGACGGCACCGAGACCTTCGACGTCGTCGGCACCCGCGCGCCCGGCGCCACGCTGACGCTGGTCATCCACCGCCGCGACGGCGGGATGCTGGAAGTGCCGGTGACCTGCCGCCTGAATTCCGACGAGGATGTCGAGGTCTACGAGGCCGGCGGCGTGCTGCAGCGCTTCGCCCAGGATTTCCTCGCCTCGGCGAAGGCGGCCTGAACCCCGCACCTTCCCGCATGCCGGGAAAGTGCCACCACAGGGACAACCGATGACCAGTCCGACCCACGCGCCGCAACTGCGCATCCCCGCCACCTACATGCGTGGCGGCACCTCCAAGGGTGTGTTCTTCCGCCTCGACGACCTGCCCGAAGCCGCGCGCGTGCCGGGTCCGGCGCGCGATGCGCTGCTGATGCGGGTGATCGGCTCGCCCGATCCCTATGGCAAGCACACCGACGGCATGGGCGGGGCGACCTCGTCGACCAGCAAGTGCGTGATCATCGCGAAGTCCTCGAAGCCCGACCACGACGTCGACTACCTCTACGGCCAGGTGTCGATCGATACCGCGTTCGTGGACTGGTCGGGCAACTGCGGCAACCTCTCCACCGCGGTCGGGCCGTTCGCGATCGCCAACGGCCTCATCGATCCGGCGCGCGTTACTCGCGACGGCACCGTCGCGGTGCGGGTGTGGCAGGCCAACATCGGCAAGACCATCATCTGCCACGTGCCGGTCGTCGACGGCGAGGTGCAGGAGACCGGCGATTTCGAGCTCGACGGGGTGACCTTCCCCGCCGCCGAGATCGTGCTGGAGTTCATCGATCCCTCCGACGAGGGCGAAGGCGAGGGCGGTGGGGCGCTGTTTCCGACCGGCAACGTGGTCGACACCCTCGACGTGCCCGGCATCGGCCCGTTGCAGGCGACGATGATCAGCGCCGGCATTCCCACCGTGTTCGTCAATGCCGCCGACATCGGCTACACCGGCACCGAGCTGCAGCCCGCGATCAACGGCGATGCCGACGCGCTGGTGCGGCTGGAGGCGATCCGCGTCGCCGGCGCGCTGCGCATGGGGCTGATCACGGACCCGCGCGAGGCGGCGACGCGCCAGCACACGCCGAAGGTGGCGTTCGTCGCACCGCCGGCGGACCACGTGGCCTCGAGCGGCAAGCGCATCGCCGCCGGCGACATCGACCTGTGCGTGCGCGCGATGTCGATGGGCAAGCTGCACCACGCGATGATGGGCACCTGCGCGGTCGCGATCGCCACTGCCGCGGCGGTGCCGGGCACGCTTGTGAACCTGGCTGCGGGTGGCGGTGCCCGCGAAGCGGTGCGCTTCGGACATCCCTCGGGCACGCTGCGTGTGGGCGCCGAGGCCGTACACGCCGACGGTGGCTGGAAGGTGGCGCGCGCGGTGATGAGCCGCAGCGCACGCGTGCTGATGGACGGTGCGGTGCGCGTGCCGGCGGACACCGTGCACGGTTGACCCACCGCGGAGCGACCTGCGCGACAGTGGGCGCATGCACTCCGGTACGCCTGCCTGCGACAGTGCTGGCGCGGCGGTGCATCCGGGGTTTCCGCGCAAAGCGCCACGGATTGCATCGTTCACGCCGCCCGTCACAACGGTCCTGCGCAACGCGTGGATGTCGGCGGAGCGCGTGGCAGCGCAGATTCGCGCGTGAAAGTTCAGCTGGCTGAATCACCATCGTCTTTCCCTTCACCCGGTCGCGAGGTCTTCGGGCGGAACACTCGGTGCGCGCAAGGAGACAACCGACATGGCAAGGGCATTCGAAGGACCGCAGACCACCCGCACATCCGCCAGGCTCGACAACACGCAGGGCATGTACACGCATGCGGCCCGGGGCGGAGGTGCGGCGCCTGCGCCGTCCGCGCCGCGACATGCGCCCGACAAGGGCCGTCATTTCCCGTTGATGGTGCACTGCCACCTGCGTTGGGACTTCGTCTGGCAGCGACCGCAGCAGCTGTTCTCGCGCCTCGCCAACGACCACGCGGTGCTGTTCATCGAGGATCCCCTGCCCGACGACGGCGAGGCACGGCTCGACATCAGCGAGCCGTTTCCCGACGTGGTGCGGCTGGTACCGCGGCTGCCACACGGTACGCCTGGCGACAGCGATGACCATTGGCGGCTGTTCGTGCCGCTCATCGAAGAAGCGCTGCAACGCCATCCGCTGCTGGCCAACCGCTTCGCGGATCCGGTGCAGTGGTTCTATTCGCCGATGAGCGCGCCGGTGATGCTGGGCCGCTTCGGCGCGCGCGGCACCGTCTACGACTGCATGGACGAACTGGCGAACTTCCGCTTCGCACCGCCCGACATCGCCGCGCGCGAACGCTATCTGCTGTCGCGCGCCGATGTGGTCTTCACCGGCGGCTACCAGCTGTACGAGGCCAAGGCACGCCATCACTCCACCGTGTACTTCCATGGGTGCGGCGTGGATGTCGGCCATTTCGGTCGCGCCCGGCTGGCATCGACGCAGGTGCCGGATGCGGTCGCCTCGATACCGCCCGCGGCCTGCTGGCCGACGTGGGCCTGGAGAAGTATCTCGATCGCCGGCCCGACCAGCTCTCGGGCGGCCAGCAGCAGCGCGTGGCGATCGCGCGCGCGCTGGTGACCCGTCCGGCGCTGCTGCTGGCCGACGAGCCGACCGGCAACCTCGATACCCGCACCGCGGCCGAGGTGTTCGCGCTGCTGCGGCGTTTCAACGAGCGCTACGGCTGCGCGGTGCTGGTGGTCACCCACGATCCGCGGCTGTCGGACACCTGCGACCGCACCGTCACCCTGGTGGATGGCGCGATCGTCTCCGACGAAGCCCATCCGCGCGCACGCGGCGGCGGCGGCGGTCAGCCCTGACCGTTTGCCTCGAGGATCCGCCCACCGGCATCCAGCACCGCCCGGAACCGGCGGTCGCCGGAATAGAACGTGGCCCGGAACTGGCCGGCATGCTCGCCCACCCCGCGCTCGCACAGCACCGAGACCTTGCCCACCTCCATCAGCCGCCGGAACGCGGCCTCGTCGAGCCCGAGACCGGTGGCCACCGCGGCTGCCTCGATCTCCACCCCGGCCTCGGGCACGGCGGCTGCATCCACCAGCGACAGCGGGATCCGATCCATACGATCCATGATCCGCAGGCGCCGGCCACGGCGCCTTGACCGGGATCAGGCCGCGGCGCATTGGCGCACGGACGCTGCCACTACCAGCGGCTGCGCCGCATCCCCGCGGGCAGCGTACCCGGCGGCAGCTTGCGCGTGGACACCGCGACGATGGCCGCGGCCGACAGCAGCGTGCTGGTCACCAGCGCGGTTCCCGCCATCAGGCCGCAGGTGGTGATGCGGACCCGCGCCCTGAGTGCGGCCGGTCCGACCCGCGCGCGTACCGCCGCCATATGCACCGGCGCGTCGGAGGCAGTGGACGGGTGGTGGCGGCGATTGGAATCGGCCATTCGGACCTCGCTTCGGACAGGAAGAGGGGATCGTCGGTGCCGCGGGGTGCAGGTCGCGCCGTTGGCCGCGTTGGCCCCGGCTGGGCCGGTGTCGCCGGTACCCGCGCGCATGCACCGCAACGAAAAAAGCCCCGCGTTGGCGGGGCTTCGGAATCTGGTGGGATTATGAGACCGAGTCCGGAAAGGCGCAGTAAAAGTATAAGAATTACACAGCGTATCTTTGTTATGGCTCGATCAGTGCCTTAGCGGACTTGGCCTGAAGGGCCGGTACCCGGATGCATCGTCACTCGAGGCCACTTGACGCCAGACAAGATGTATAAGATTGTCGCACGGTACGCGGTGGATTTCCTCAGCG
>NWQL01000004.1:0-50080 GCA_002798175.1 Lysobacteraceae bacterium NML91-0213
GGGTCACCGCACCGCACTGGGCGCTGGCGCGGTCGATGCCGGCTTGACCGGCCAACCAGCCGGCGATCACGCGCTGCACGATGCCCAGCACCGGGCCAATGGCTTCTGGCTTGCTGGCGAACAGGAAACGCAAGGGGTACGGAAAGCTCAGCACCCATTGCCGCACAGGCCGCGGGCCGAACACCTCCTCGACCAGGTGCCGCGCACTCTCGGCCATGCGTCGCGCGCCGCAACTCGGGCAGAACCCGCGCTTCTTGCAGGAGAAGGCCACCAGCCTCTCTGCACGGCAGTGCTCGCACACCACCCGCAGGAAGCCGTGCTCGAGCACGCCGCAACGCAGGTAGGCATCGAACGCCTCGCGGACATATCCGGGCAGCGAGCGGCCCTCCGCTTCGATCCGTACAATGAAGTCCGGGTAGTGCGCCTCTACCAACGCGTACAGCAGCGTGCGCTCGGGCGCGTGGCGCGCGTACCGCGAACCGGTGTGGGCGGACGGCAGTGGCGCGCATCCCGCGGCTTGCCGCCGGGATGTGGCGAGGCGCGGCACGCAGCGCTCCGGTGCGGGGACGGCTGCTCAGTGTTGCGCCTGTGTTCGCACGTTCGTATCGGTGCGTTCTGATCTTCGCGTCAGACATTGCCGCGGCGACTCCCGCCTCGACCGCCTCGACACCCAGGTGCAGGGCGCGGCCCAGAGCGCCGAATCCGCCAATCAGGGCGCCCAGCGCGCCAACCAGCGCCTCGACCAGATCGAAGGCCGCGTGCAGCAGCTGGAATCGTCGCCGCGCCGCGTGCCGCGCGGGTGAGCACGCACTCCGCTTGACCGACCGGCGCGGGGATCCGTCGCCTGCGCGGCGCGGATCCCCGCGTTGGATGGTGTTCCGCCCCCGAGGAGCTTCCCATCCGTACTTTCCCCCACTCCCTCCCCCACCCGGGCCGGCGCGCGGTTGCGCTGGCGCTGGCGCTGGTCAGCGTGGGCGCCACCGCCAGCGCGCGCGACGACGGCACCCCGCCGGTGACGTCACTGGACGAACTGCCCCGCGGCCAGGACGTCTCCGACACGGTGATCGAACTGGCCGGCTGGGTCGTCGCCTCCGGCGACAGTCAGGGCTATCCCTTCGCGATCATGGACAAGGCCGCCGCCCAGATCCTCGTGTTCGGCGGCGATGGCCGCCTGCGCGGCGCCGCGCCCGGCCTGTTCGGCTCCGCCGTGGGCGACCACACCGCCCCCGGCATCGCGGGCCTCGCCCTGCGCGAGATCCCCGGCCGCGACCGCACCACCCCGGCCGGCCGCTTCGTCGGCGGCTACGGTCCGTCCATCGATGCCGGCCGCGTGCTGTGGGTCGACTACGACTCCGCGGTCTCGATCCACCCGACCGCGACCGGCGTGCCGGAGGAAAAGCGCCCCGAGCGCCTGGCCTCGCCAACGCCGGATGACAACCGGGTCACCCACGGCTGCATCAACGTGTCTCCGGCGTTCTACGAGCAGGTCGTCAGCCCCACCTTCGCGCGCGGCGGCGTGTTCTACGTGCTGCCGGACGAAGGCTCGCTGGAGGAGGCGTTTCCGGAGTTCGCGGGCGCCGGCACCCGGAAGACCGCCGGCGACTGAGCACCGGTGCGTGGCCGCGCGGCGGATGACGCGGCGTCTCCGGTGCGTCGTCCGCAGCATGAAAAAGGCGACCCGGTCGCCCGGGTCGCCTTTTCGTTACCGCACCCGCCGAAGTCACTTCAGGCCGCGGTTGCGCAGCAGGGCATCGGCGCTCGGCATGCGGACGCGGAAGGCCTTGCAGCTTTCGGCCGGATCGATATTGTCGGCCAGGACATCCAGCGCGCAGACCATCGCCGATACCCGCGCAGAAGCCGCCCCGGCCCCGTGCTCCGTGACCGGCCCGTCAGGCGTCGTCCCGCCCCGGGGCGTAGCGCCATACCGCCAGCGCGCCATACAGCAGTGTCAAAAAAGCGAGGTTGCACAACTCGGGAAGCGCCTCGGCGAAGCTTGCGCCCATCTGGTTGAACTTCACCATCAGGTTGATGCCGGGCGTGGAGGGAACAAGCCTCGCCAGCCACGCCAGCGGCTGTGGCATCGCCACGGCCGGCCATGACAGCCCGGACAGGAAGAAGAGTGGCAGCGCGGTGACGAGCATCAGCTGGAAGGGCCGTTCGCGGGTGCGGAAGAAACTGCCTGCGAAAAGCGCGAACGCCACCACCGCGGCCACGTACAGCGCTCCGCCCACCAGGGTACCGGGCGGATTGCCGCCACGCGGATAGTCCTGGAGCCACATCACCAGACCGTTGTAGTACAGCATGCTGCACACGCCGATCAGCGCGAACGCGGCGGCGATGCCGAGCAGGCCGCGGCGCGAGAACGCCAGCCGACCCAGGCGTTCGCGACGCGTGCCGGCCATGACCAGCATGCCGATCAGCAGTGTCTGCTGCACGATCAGCTGTGCCACGCCCGGCACCACGGCGCTGCCGTAACCCTCGCGGGTGTTGAACAGCGGCCGCGCCACCACCTGCAGCGGCGCTGCGCCGGGCGCACCTGCGAAACCTGCCTGCACCACGGCGGCCTCGCGCGCGAACGCGGCGGCGGCCTCGCCCAGGCCCTCGAGCACCACGCCGCCGCGACCGAGGAACGCACCACTGCCGTACAGCGCCAGTTGCCCCTGCCCGCCGCGCAGGATCCCGCGTTCGAACCCCGCGGGCACCACCAGCAGGCCCTGCGCTTCACCGCGGGCGATCCTTGGCCGGGCCTCCTCCACCGAGGTCGCATCGCCGACGATCCTCACCGCGCGCACCGCGCCCGCCTTGCGCACCAGGGCGCGGCTCATGGCGCTATGGTCGAGGTCGACCACCAGCACCGGATACTGCGAAGCCACCTGGTGCCGGTAGGCGACCGGGTAGAAGAACGAGTACAGCACCACGGCGCCGATCAGCGTCACCACCGCGTAGCGGTCCGAGAACACGGCGCGCAGAGTCTCCAGGAAGGCGGCCCTGACCTGGTTCATCGCTGCCCCCAGGAGGCCGGATCGCGCGCTCCGCGCGCATACAGGCGCAGCCCCGCGCCGCCGGCCACCAGCACGAACAGCAGCAAGGTCCCCAGCAACGGCAGCGAGGCCGTCCATGCCGCACCCAGGTCGAGCTGCTGCGCCTGCAGCTTGAGGTAGGCGGTGAAGGGAAGCAGCTGGCTCCAGACCTGTGCGAACAGCGGCGCTCCCTGCACCGGGAACGTCGCGCCCGAGAACGCCAGCGACGTGCCCGCATACAGTCCGGTCAGCGACAGCGACGTGCCCATATTGCGGGTGGCCCCGACCAGCAGCAGCGCGATGCCGCCGTAGGCCAGGTACATCGCCGCCTGCGCGGCGACCAGCAGTACCGCGCTGCCGGCCACACCGCCGCGGATCGCGGCCAGCCAGAGCAGCGACAGCGTGCCATAGGCGGTGAACAGCAGCAGGTACGGCGCCAGCTTGCCGGCCACCGCCGGCAGCAGGCGATCGCCGCACTCGGCCAGCCATGTGCCCGCGCTGCCGTCACGCAGTTCGCGCCCGAGCGCGCCGACCATCGCCAGGCAGGCGGCGAGGTGCAGCAGTGCCGGGAACAGCAGGCCGAGCAGGAAGTGCTCGTAGCTGCGTGCGGCGTTGGCCAGCACGGTGGCCTGCACCCGCAGCGGCGGCTGGCGGACCGCCTGCGCCCCGCCGACCCGCGCCACCCCACGGCGTACGAGATGCGCACTGGTCGCCTGCGCCGCCTCTCCGATCCCCCGCAGCACCGCCTGCCCTGCCGTCTGGTGGCTGGCGTTGTAGTAGGCGAAAACAACGGCGCTGCCGCCACGCAGGACCTGGCGCTCGGCACCCGCAGGCACGTGCACCACCGCGAACGCCCGGAGCGCGCGCACCTCCGACCAGGCCTGCGTCAGGTCCGCCGGCCGCGCGGCCACCCGCACGCCCGGCACGGCATCGAGCCTGCGCACCAGTTCGCGGCTGGCCGCGCTGTTGTCATGATCGACCACCGCCACCGGCAGTTCGCGCGGCACGCCGGCCGAGAACATCCAGGCCAGCAGCGCCAGGGCCAGCAGCGGGACCCACGTGGCCAACGCCAGATCCCAGGGATCGGCGCGCAGCCGTGCGCACTCGCGCAACGCCGAACGGACGAACGCCTCGCGTGCCGTGGGCCGCGTCAGCGTTGCGGCCATGCGAACAGCACGCTCATGCCCGGCCGGAAGCCTGCGACTTCCGCGACCGGCCTCGCGCGCACTTCGAAACTCCTCACGTCATAGCCGGCCGACTGCCGGGTCGCGCGCCAGGTCGCGAAATCGCCGGCCGGGCTGATGTGGTAGACCTCGAACTCGACGTCCTCGCGCTCCAGCGCCGGGATCGAAGCGCGCAGGCGGCGGCCCACCTCCAGGCCCGCGAACTGGTCCTCGCGCAGGTGGAACGCCACCCACATGTGGTCGAGGTCGACCAGGGTGAAGACCGGATAGCCGGCCGCCACCAGCTCGCCGGTTTCGACCAGGCGCTTGGACACCTCGCCGGCCGTCGGCGCGCGGCCGCGCACTTCGCTTTCGGCCGCCTGCACTTCGGCCACGGCGCCTTCGGCCTGCCGCACCTGCGCCTGCGCGGCGCTCCTGTCCTGTTCGCGGGCGCCGGCCTGCGCCTGTTCGTACAGCGCCTGCGCGGCGCGCGCCTGCTGCTCGGCATCGATCGCCTTCGCACGGGCCTCGTCGCGCTGCTGCCGGGTGACCACGCCCTCGGCATGCAGCCGCTCCAGGCGCTGGAAGGTGGAACGCGCCAGTTCGTGTCCGGCCTGGGCGCGCCGCCAGTTGGCCTCCGCTGCGCGGATGTCCTCCACGCGCGCGCCTTCCTCGGCCTTGTCCGCCAGCGCCTGCGCGGCCGCGAGCGCGGCTTCGGCCTGTCGCTTCTTCGCGGCGATCTCGGGGCTGTCCAGCTCGAACAGTACCTGCCCCGCCTCGACCCGCTCGCCCTCGGCCACCAGCAGCGCCGACACCCGCGCGGTCACCTTGGCCGACACGTTGATGCTGTCGGCATCGGCCATGCCCTGCACCAGGTCCGCCGGGCTGCGGAACGCCAGCCACAGGCCGCCGACCAGGATCACGGCAATCACGCCCAGGGCGACAAGGCGCAGGCGACGGCGGCCGGACGGTGCATCCGCAGCCACGGGTGGCGGCGGCGGCGACGGAGCGGGTTCATTCATGGGGAAATACCCTGTGGTCTGCCTTGCGGATGTACTCGCCAAAGCGCGCCGACTGGCCACCCAGCTCGAGCAGGTGCGCCAATGCCACGCAATAGTCGTAGGCGGCGTGCGCGTGTTCGACCCGTGCGGCGCCAAGGCCGAGCCTGGCGTCCATGACATCGAGCGAGGTCGACTGCCCCTCGCGGAACGCCAGTTCCTGCAGGCGCAGGTTCTCACGCGCCTGCTCGATGCTGCTGTCGAGCAGCAGGAACTGCTGGCGTGCCGTTTCCAGCGCATTCCAGGCCTGTGCCACGCCGATCCTGATCTGGTTCTGCGCCTCGCGCAGTGCGGCCTGCGCCTGCTCCTGCTGCGCGCGCGCAGCACTGATCTGGCGCGGGCGATCCCGCCCGGACAGGAAGGTGTACTTCAGGCCAATGCCGAAGGCCCAATCGGTGTCGGTCAGCAGCGCATCCTCGCGGTACAGGTCGTACTGGCCGAACAGGTACACCTGCGGTTTCAGTGACGCCTCCTGCACACGCACGCCTGCGCCCGCCTGGTCGTCAAGCGCCCGCAGCTGCGCCAGCTGCGGATGCCGCTCAAGCGCGGCCCGGGTGAACGCCTCCAGCGTGCCCGGCGATGTGCCGACCACGAACAGCGGCGTGATCGGCGTCACCGGCCCATCGCTGCGCAACAGCAGCGCCAGGGCCTGGGCGGCGGCGTCGCGGTCGTTGAGCGCCTTCTGGTACTCGCGCTCGCTGGCATCACGCGCGACGACCGCCTGCAACACCTGCGCGCGCGTGGCGAAGCCTTCGCGTTCAAGCGATTCGGCATGGGCCAGGTGCTGGCGCATGCCGTGGCGCACCTCGCGGCGCACACTCAGCGCCTGCTCGGCCAGGCCCTGGCCGAAGTAGGCCTGGACCAGTTGCGACGTCAGCTTCTGGGACTGCTGCGCCCGCTCCGCGTCCGCCCCACGCAGGGCGGCCGCGGCCGCCGCCTGCGCGGCCGGGATCTGCCCGCCCGTGTACAGGGGCAGCACCGTGGTCAACACCGGACGCAATCGCCGGTCGCGCTCCTGGAACCGCAACGGGCTTTCGATGCCGAACGCCTCGCCCACTGGCGCCAGCGAACCCAGCGGCAAGCTCAGCGTCTTCTGGAACTCCAGGTAGCGCGCTTCGAGCGAAATCTCCGGCAGCCGCAGGCGCGCGGTCGCATCGGACAGGTCCTGCCGGGCGCGCAGGTTGGCGTCCGCGGCAGCCAGCGCGTCGGAGACCCGTTCCAACCGCTCGCGCGCCTGATCGAAGCTGAGTGCGTCCGCATCCTGCGCGAGTGCCGAGGTGGCCGGTACAAGCAGGACCAGACCCAACGCCAGACCGAATGCCCGTCCGTGCGCGGCGCGGGATCGCCGACGGTATGCCCCACCCAGCCTGCCAGCCTTGCCTGTCGACACCTGCCGCTCCATTGCACCGGCCGCCGCTATCGTGATGCCAGTCATGGTGGCGCCGCAACTTCACTGGCATCTGCGGCCTTCCGCCGCAACTTCCCGAGCACCCGCTCCTCCAGATCATCCACCAGCGTATACGCCGCCGGCACCACCACAAGGCTCAACACCGTCGAGGTGATCAACCCACCGATCACCGCCACCGCCATCGGCATGCGGAAGCTTGAATCCGCCGTCAGACCCAGCGCGATCGGCATCATGCCCGCCCCCATCGCCAGCGTGGTCATGATCACCGGCCGCGCACGCTTGTGGCACGCGTCCATCAGCGCCTCGTGGCGGGTCATGCCCTTTTCCTCGGCCATCACGGCGTAGTCGACCAGCAGGATCGAGTTCTTGACCGCGATGCCGATCAGCAGGATCGGGTATAGGAAGTTCAACCGCCCTTTTTTGCGAGTCTGGCGGGTAGGAAGCGGCCGCGCAAGCGCCGCTTTGGGCACAGATCGGGCACAGATCGGGGGTTCATGCGTGGGTTTTCGACATCGCGGGGCCACGCAGCGGCTCAGTGCGTAGCCATTTCTCACCGAATCCCGGCACAGGGCCGAGCGCAGCCCTGCGGGGTCGTGGCCGCATCGGATCGGACTCTGGCTTGGCTGCCGGCTGTGTGGCCGGCACCTCGTCACGCGGCCGGCGGCGGCGCGCGCGCTGCGGGCCGGTAGTGCGCTTGCTCCAGCGCGCCGTGCTTCTCGAAGTGGGCGAGGATGGCGCGGATGGCGGTGGGTTCCTCGATGCTGGCGACGATCCGCACCGCGCCGCCGCAGTGGGCGCAGGTGGTGATGTCGATGGAAAAGACCCGCTTGAGCCGTTGCGCCCAGCTCATCGCACGGCGCTTCTGCTCGGGGCTGCGCGGCTCGTCGTGGGCGCTTGCGTCAACCGGCGCCGCATCGCCCGCAGGCCGCCTGCCGCGCCCCGAGGGCGTCAGCTGCGCGCGCAGATTTGCATTCGGGGCGAATACGCCGTGGAAGCGGGTGAGATGCGCGCGTGGCGGCGGGACCAGTGCCGCCAGCTTGGCGATGAAGTCCACCGCATCCCATTCGACATGCGTGGTGCCATTGCGCCATGGCGTCTTGAGCTGATACCGCACCCTTCCCTGCGGTGAGATCGATAGCCGCTGCTCGCTGATCGCCGGGCGCGTGATGTAGCGGCACAGCTTTTCGAGCTTGTGGCTCTCGTGTGCTTCCGCGGCCACGCCGGCATGCAGCGAGAAGCCGCCGACCTTGCCGGCATCGCCCTCCAGCGAGCCTGCGTCACCGGGCAATGTTTGCAGCGTGACGACCTTGCGGCCAGCGTCGCGACCGGTGGCGATGCGGTAGGTCATCGAACTCATCCGCAGCCCATCCATGCCGTCGTCGCTACCCGCGCTGTCGGACAGGAACACGGATTCGTCTTCGCCTTCGAGCCAGCCGCGGCGCGACAGGTGCCGGCACACGCGATGCGCGATGGTGTTGGCGAGCTGCGTCAGTTGCGCAGAGGTGGGGGCGCGGCGCAGGCGCGGCTTGCGCCGCGGGGGCTCGACGTTCGCGTCGTACACGCCGTCGAGCCACAGCATGTGGAAGTGAACATTCAGGTTCAGCGCGCTGCCGAAGCGCTGGATCAGGGTCACCGCACCGCACTGGGCGCTGGCGCGGTCGATGCCGGCTTGATCGGCCAACCAGCCGGCGATCACGCGCTGCACGATGCCCAGCACCGGGCCAATGGCTTCTGGCTTGCTGGCGAACAGGAAGCGCAGCGGGTACGGAAAACTCAGCACCCATTGCCGCACCGGCCGCGGGCCAAACACCTCCTCCACCAGGTGCCGCGCGCTCTCGGCCATGCGCCGCGCCCCGCAGCTGGGGCAGAAGCCGCGCTTCTTGCAGGAGAAGGCCACCAGCCTCTCGGCCCGGCACTGCTCGCACACCACGCGCAGGAAACCGTGCTCGAGCACGCCGCAGCGCAGGTAGGTCTCGAACTCCTCGCGCACATACTCGGGCAGCGAGCGGTCTTGCGCCTCAAGACTTGCGATGAAGTCCGGGTAGTGCGCCTCGACCAGCGCGTACAGCAGCGTGCGCTCGGGAACATGGCGTGCGTAGCTCGGCGCGGCCGCCAGCGCGGTGTTTGCGGCACGGGCGACACGCGGCGCGGCGCGTCCCTCCGGTGCGGTGAGGCACAGCACGGAACGATCCTGCGCATCGACGGCTGCACAGTGTTCCGCGCGGCCTCATCGCCGCCCATCGGCATTTCTCCCGCGCATGGGTAAGACATCGGCGCGGCGCAGCGTAGCAAATCACCTACCTGAGGGCACCTCTAAAAACCCCCGCTCTCGCGCCAGCAGCCCTCAGCAGAGTGCCCCGCTGACGGCATCAGGGTGATCCTCCGGGTACAACAACTGCGGCGCATGACAATCGATCCTGAAGCTGGCCAGAAACCGGCGGACAACCCGCAAAACGGGGATGAGAGTTCCCGATTCGACTGCGGCGCAGAGGGTCAGGTCTAGAATTGTTGCACCGCGTCGCATTCAGCAACAAAGCACAACAACTGCGGCGCATGACAATGAATCCTGAAGCTGGCCAGAAACCGGCGGACAACCCGCAAAACGGGGATGAGAGTTCCCGATTCGACTGTGGCAGCAAGGCGCAGGTCCATGCAGCATTTCATCACTGAGAGACTTTTTCGCCGCCTTCAGGCTGTTGAGGAAGCGTCTGTAGATGCAGCCGCTGCGCGAGCGATTGCAGGCGGCGCAGCAGTGATTCATGGTTGCCGAATCTGCTGCGGCCAGGCCTCCCGCTGACGCAGTGCTGGACCTGCCACGCGCAACCCGAATCGAGGTCTTGTCCGGCACGCTAAAAGAGCAGGTCAAAGATAGCCATGGCCCGCTCCCAGTGCACGCTCTGCGGGTTTTTGACCTTAGGATCGAGGATTTTGAAGGCACGTGCCAGCGCCACCGTCAGCCCGCCGACCAGGCGCGGCAACTCCGCTTCCATCTCATAGCTGTAGGCCAGGTCGAGCGGGGGCAGGGCTACCAGCTGATCCAGGATAGGCTGAAGCTCCAGTGCGGTGTCCAGCCCGTCGAAGGCCCGCATGCTCTCCTTGAAGCCGAGCGTCAGCGGCAGGTCGTGCAGCTGGATGACGTCTCGCTGGTTGTCCTTGGCCGTGGCCTGCGCCGCCAGCAACAGATCGTAGACCTTCTGCCGCACGAAATCGTTCAGCCGCGCCAGGTCGTTCTTGTCCACGTCCAGGCCGGCTGCCTCCCGAAAGAGCCGTTCAAACTTCGATACGCCGATGATTTTCGCCATAGTTCTATCTCCTCCTGTCAGACTTACAGTGACACTAATAGCACGGACACCGGGGGCCGGAGAGCCTCCGGTGTCCGTGCTTACGCATTAACGCATGGTGCCGGCCGGCGCTATTGCTTCGCGGCATGATGCCTACACTCCATTGCACCGGCCGCCGCCATCGTGATGCCAGTCATGGTGGCGCCGCAACCTCACTGGCGTCTGCGGCCCTCCGCCGCAACCTCCCGAGCACCCGCTCCTCCACATCATCCACCAGCGTGTACGCCGCCGGCACCACCACCAGGCTCAACACCGTCGAGGTGATCAACCCACCGATCACCGCCACCGCCATCGGCATGCGGAAGCTTGAATCCGCCGTCAGACCCAGCGCGATCGGCATCATGCCCGCCCCCATCGCCAGCGTGGTCATGATCACCGGCCGAGCACGCTTGTGGCACGCGTCCATCAGCGCCTCGTGGCGGGTCATGCCCTTTTCCTCGGCCATCACGGCGTAGTCGACCAGCAGGATCGAGTTCTTGACCGCGATGCCGATCAGCAGGATCAGGCCGATCAGCACCGACAGCGAGATGTCCAGGCCGGTGATCAGCAGCGCGCCGAACGCGCCGCCCGCGGCCAGCGGCACCGCGACCAGGATCGTCACCGGCTGGCTGGCGTGGTTGAACAGCAGCAGCAGCACCCCGTAGACGCAGAAGATGCCGGCCACCATGGCCATGGCGAAGCCGCCGAACATCTCGGCGAAGATCTCGCTGTCGCCGGCGGCCTGGCGGTCCACGCCCGGCGGGAGGTTCTGCAGCGAGGGCAGCGCGTCGATCTGGCCTTCCACCTCGCCCATCGCCATGCCGTTGAGGTCGACTGTGATCGTCACGTTGCGACGCCTGTCGAAGCGGTCGATCTGCGACGGCCCGCTGGCGATGGTGATCGAGGCCACGGACGACAGGGGCACGCTGCCACCGGTGGCGGTGGGCACGCGCAGCTGGCCGAGCAGCGACGGATCCGACAGCGCGCGCTCGTCCAGCTGCACGCGGATCGGTACCTGGCGTTCGGGCAGGTTGAGCTTGGCGAGGAACTGTTCGTAGTCGCCGCGCGTGGCCACGCGGGTGGCAGCGGCGATGTCGGCGGTGGACACGCCCAGGTCGGCCGCGCGCGCGGGGTCCGGGCGCACGATCACTTCCGGCCGCACCAGCGCCGCCGATGACCCGACGGTGCCCAGGCCGGGCAGCTGCCGGATCTCGCGCTCCACGTCGCGTGCGGCCGCGGCCAGCTTGACCGGGTCGTCGCCAGCCAGCACCAGTTGCAGCGCGCGCCCGGGCTCGCCACCCTGGAAGCTCAGGCGCACGCCGGGCAGGTCGGCCAGTCGCTCGCGGACCACCGTTTCCAGCTCGTACTGGGTCAGGTCGCGGTCGTCCTTCCAGCGGATCGTGAGCGTGGCCTTGCGCAGTTCGGCGCTGGTGAGGTCGCCCGCGTGGCCGTTGGCGCCCGAGTTGCTGCCGGCGGTGACGAACACGTGTTCGATCTCGGGGATGTCGGCGATGCGCCGGCGCGCGGTTTCGGCCACCTCTTCCGTGGTTGCAAGCGCGGTGCCCGGCGGCAGCTCGATCAGCACGTTGCTCTGGATGCCGTCGGTGGGCGGGATGAAGGTCACCTTCAGCAGCGGCAGCAGCGCCAGCGAGCCGATGAAGATCGCCAGCGCGACCACCAGCGTGCGGTTGCGGTGCTGGAGCGCGTTGTCGACGAAGCGCAGGTACCACTGCATCAGCTTCGAGTCGCCCTTGTGCTCGGGCAGCGGCTTCAGCATGTACGCCGCCATCATCGGCGTGATCAGGCGCGCCACCAGCAGCGAGAACATCACCGCCGCGGCCGCGGTCCAGCCGAACTCGCGGAAGAACTTGCCGGGAATGCCGGGCATGAAGGCCACGGGGATGAACACCGCCGCCAGCGTGCACGAGGTCGCGATCACCGCCAGGCCGATCTCGTCGGCGGCCTCCAGCGCGGCCTGCTTCGGCGCCTTGCCCATGCGCAGGTGGCGGTCGATGTTCTCGACCTCGACGATGGCGTCGTCGACCAGGATGCCGACCACCACGGCAAGCGCCAGCAGCGTGATCATGTTGAGGCTGAAGCCCAGCCAGTACATCATCGCGAAGGTCGGGATGATCGACAGCGGCAGCGCCACGGCGCTGATGAAGGTGGCGCGGAAGTCGCGCAGGAACAGGAATACCACCAGCACCGCCAGCGCCGCGCCCTCGTAGAGCATGTGCATCGAGGAGTCGAACGAGTCCTCGGCCACCTGGGTGGTCGAGGCCACCTCGACCACGCGCACGCGCGGCTGTTCCTGCTGCAGCTTCGCCACGCTTTCGCGCACGGCGTTGCCGACGTCGACCTCGCTGGTGTTGGTGGTGCGCTGCACGGCGAAGCCGATCACCGGCCGGCCATCGAGCGTGGTGCGCTGGCTGACGGTGGCGTGGCCGTCGCTCACGGTGGCCAGCGTCGACAGGCGCACGCTGCGGCCGTCCGGCATGGAGATGGGGAAGTCGGCGAGGTCGGCGGCGGAATCGACGGTGCCGAGGGTGCGCACCGCCTGCTCGCCTCCGCCCACGGTGGTGCGCCCGCCGGGCTGCTCCTGCTGGATGCGCGCGAGCTGCTGGCTGATCAGCGCGGGGCTGGCGCCGAAGCCCTGCACCGCTTCGGGCCGCAGCGCCACGCGGATCTCGCGGTCGACGCCGCCGATGCGGCGCACCGCGCCGACGCCGGGCACCGCGAACAGCCGCTTGGACACGGTGTCGTCGATGAACCAGCTGAGCTCCTCGTCGCTCCAGCCATCGGCGGTGACGGCATAGGTCAGCATGTCGCCGCCGGTGACGTTGACCAGCGACACGATCGGCGGCTCGACGTCGGCCGGCAGGTCGATGCGCACGCGGTCGATGGCGTCGCGCACCTCGTCCTTGGCCAGCGTGCCGTCCTTCTCGATCTCGAAGGTGAGGATGGTGGTCGACACGCCTTCGTTGACGATGGACGCCATGTTGCGCAGCGCGGGGATGCTGGCGGTGGCGTCCTCGATCTTGCGGGTGACCTGGGTCTCGAGCGTGCTGGGGCTGGCGCCGGGCAGCATCACGGTGACATTGACCACCGGTACGGTGAGGTCCGGGAACTGCGACACCGCCAGCCGGTTGAAGGCGACCAGGCCGGCGGCGGTGAGCAGGATGAACACCAGGATCGCCGGCAACGGCCGGTGGATCGACCACGCGGAGAAGTTCATTCGGCGAGCGTCCCGGTGGCGGCGTCGCGGGTGGCCTCGCGGGTGGCGCCCGCACCGGCGGGCGTGGCGGGCGCGGTGGCGGCGTCGCCGCCGGCGGCTGCACCGGCACTGGCGGCCTCGGCATTAGCGGCATCAGCGGCGTCGGCGCCGTCGACCACGCGCACCAGGTCGCCATCGCCGAGGAAGCCGGCGCCACGGGCGACCACGCGGTCCTCCACGCTCAGGCCGTCGCGGATCTCGATCATGTCGCCATGGGTGGTGCCGACGCTGACCCCGCGCTCGCGCACGCGGCCGTCGGGTTCGACGGTGAAGGCATAGGCGCGGCCGTCGCGGCGCACGATGGCCTCGTTGGGCACCAGCAGTGCCTGCGCCCGGCCCAGTGCCAGCCGCCCCTGCGCGAACATGCCGGCGCGCAAGGGCCCGGGGTCGGGCAGGTCGACGTAGACGGTGCCGGTGCGGCGCTGCGGGTCGAGCGCCGGCGATACCGTGCGCACGCGGCCCTCGACGAAGCCGGTCGGCGATTCCACCCGCACCGGGGTGCCGGTATCCACCCGCAGCAGGTCGGCCTCGGCGAGTTCGGCGCGCCATTCCAGCCGGCCGTCGCGGATCAGCCGCAGCAGCTCGCCGCCGGCGCCGACCACCTGCCCCGGCTGCACGCTGCGCGCCGACACCACGCCGTCCACCGGCGCGCGCACCACGGTGAAGTCGCGCTGCACACGCGCGGCGTCGCGGCTGGCGATCGCGGTGTTGAGCCGCGCCTGCGCGTTATCGCGTTCGGCCTCGGCCTGCTCGGCGTCCTGCAGCGCGACCAGGCGTTCGTCGGCCAGTTCGCGCACGCGTGCGGCGCGGCGGCGCGCAGTCTCGAGGTTGGTTTCGGCCTCGCGCACCGAGGCCTGGGACTGCTGCAGCTGCGAGGCCAGGGTGCGGTCGTCGACCCGCAGCAGCACGTCGCCGGCGGCGACCACGCTGCCGACTTCCACCTCCACGCTGGCCACCCGCAGGCCCGACAGCTCCACTCCCACCGAGACCTCCTCCCACGCCTCCACCGCACCCGAGGCGACCACCTCGCGGGTGACCTCGCGCTGCTGCGGGGTGGCCAGGACCACGGTCAGGCTTGGCACGGCCTCGGCGGGGGCGTCATCGCCACACGCACTGAGGGCAAGCAACAGGATCGGAACGAGGGCAAGACGCGGGAATCGGCGCATTGGCAGCGGCAGCCTATTCAGGGAGCGCGCACGCTACCAGCCTCGCGATAACTTCGCGATGACGATGCCTACCCGGGCGCGGGCACCGGCGATCGCGATTCCAGCCAGGTGAGGTAGAGCCGCAGGTCGAACTCCAGCTGGTGGTAGTCGGGTTCCATGTGCGTGCACAGCTGGTAGAAGGCCCTGTTGTGCTCGGCTTCCTTCATGTGGGCGAGTTCGTGCACCACGATCATCCGCAGGAACGCCGCGGGGGCATCGCGGAACACGCTGGCGATGCGGATCTCGCGGCTGGCTTTCAGCCGGCTGCCCTGCACCCGCGAGATGGTGGTGTGGGTGCCGAGCGTATGCCCGAGCACCTGCAGCCTGCCGTCATAGAGCACCTTCCCCAGCGGCGCGGCCTTGCGCATGTGGCGCTCCTTCAGCGCCTGCACGTACGCGTAGAGCTGGCCGTCATTGCGCACCGCGTGGGCCTCGCGGTACTTCGCCGACAGCAGCGCGCCCAGGCGGTCCTGCGCGATCAGCTCGCGCACCTGCTCCAGCACCTGCGGCGGGTAGCCGCCGAGGTATTTCAGCGGTTGCATCGGCAGGAACCCCGCCTGCGCGGGGTCCTGTGCTGCATGGAGGACGCTGCGATCAGGCAAAGGGATCCTGCAGCACCATGGTGTGGGCGCGGTCGGGGCCGGTGGAGACGATGCTGATCGGGCAGCCCGCGAGTTCTTCCAGTGCACGCAGGTAGGCGCGCGCCGCGGCGGGCAGCCGGTCCCACTCGGTCACGCCGTGGGTGCTCTCTTCCCAGCCCGGGAACTCCAGGTACACGGGGGTGCACTCGTCCCAGCCCTGGGCGTCGAGCGGGGCGTACTCGGTGCGCTTGCCGTGGTACTCGTAGGCGATGCAGATCTTCAGCGTCTTCATGCCGTCGAGCACGTCGAGCTTGGTGATGCACAGGCCGGAGATGCCGTTGATCGCCACCGCGCGCTTGAGCGCGACGATGTCCATCCACCCGCAGCGGCGCGGTCGGCCGGTGGATGCGCCGTATTCCTGGCCGCGGTCGCGCAGGCCCTGGCCGACGTCGTCGTCGAGCTCGGTCGGGAACGGGCCGCCACCGACGCGCGTCGCATAGGCCTTGGCGATGCCGAGCACGTAGTCGATCGCATCCGCACCCACGCCGGCGCCGGCCAGCGCACCGCCAACGGTGGTGTTGGAGCTGGTGACGTAGGGGTAGGTGCCGTGGTCGATGTCGAGCAGCGCGCCCTGCGCGCCTTCGAACAGCACCCGCTTGCCCTGCCGGCGCAGGTCATGAAGGATGCCGGCGACGTCGGACTTCATCGGCTCGACGTATTCGCCGAAGGCCAGCGCCTCGTCGTAGGTCTTCTGGAAGTCCACCGCGTCCACGCCCAGGTACTTGGTGAGCACGAAGTTGTGGTAGTCGAGCGCGGTGCGCAGCAGCTCCTCCAGCTGCTTCGGGTAATGCAGGTCGGCCACGCGGATGCCGCGGCGCGCGACCTTGTCCTCGTAGGCCGGGCCGATGCCGCGGCCGGTGGTGCCGATGGCCTTGCCGCCGGCGGCCTTCTCGCGGGCCTGATCGAGGGCGATGTGGTACGGCATGATCAGCGGCGTGGCCGGGCTGATCTTCAGCCGCGAACGCACTTCGACGCCGGCGGCCTCGAGCTCGCCGATCTCCTTGATCAGCGCCGCCGGCGAAAGCACCACGCCATTGCCGATCAGGCACAGCGCGTCGTCGCGCAGGATGCCGGACGGGATCAGGTGCAGCACGGTCTTCTTGCCGTTGATCACCAGGGTATGGCCGGCGTTGTGGCCGCCCTGGAAGCGGACCACGCCGCCGATGTCCTGGGTGAGCAGGTCGACGATCTTGCCCTTGCCCTCGTCGCCCCACTGCGCACCGATCACCACCACTGACTGACCCATCTCGAACTCCTGCATTGCGTGCGGCCATCGGGGCCGCGGAAGGGACCGTGGCCGGCGCTGCGCAGGTCGCGTTGGCTCCATCGGGGAGCGAACGCACGCGGGGCCGGACACGGAAAAAGCCGGCGGGCGCTGATGCCCTGCCGGCTTTTCGACATTATCCGGGTTTGCCGGGCCGGTACCAGCCCGGCCCCTGAACGTGGCGCCTCAGCCGGCGCCGCGCACCAGGTAAAGCGCCACCAGCCCGACCACGAGCGTGATGCCGCCAAGCCTGCGTACGTGGCTGTCCGGCAGCTGCAGGATCTGCACCATGGTGCGCTTCCAGCCACCGGGCATCGCGAACAGGACCAGCCCTTCCAGCACCGCCACCAGGCACAGCGCGGCCCACAGGTCGCTCATCGGTCGCTGCGCATGTACTGGAGGAACGGATCGTCGCGTTCGAGCACGATCACCGACTCGCCGTCCTCGAAGGACCTGCGGTAGGCCTCGAGGCTGCGCTGGAAGGCGAAGAACGACGGGTCGCGGTTGGCCGCCTCGCCGTACAGGCGCGCGGCCTCGGCATCACCCTCGCCTCGCAGCGTCTGCGCGTCGCGCTCGGCCTCGGCCAGGATCACCGCCTGGTCGCGATCGGCCTGGGCGCGGATCAGGCGCGCCTGCTCCTCGCCCTCGGCGCGCAGCCGGCTGGCCACCTGCTTGCGCTCGGCGCGCATGCGGTTGTAGACCTGCTGGATGACGTCGCTGTCGGCGGGCAGGTCGATCTGCTTGAGGCGGATGTCGATGATCTGCATGCCCAGCGTGCGCGCGCCGTTGTTGATCGTCTCCAGCTGCTTGGCGATGACCTCGCCGCGATCGCCGGACACCAGCTGGGTCAGCGTGCGGGCGTTGATCTCGTTGCGCAGCGAATCCTTGATGATCGGCGCCAGGCGCTCGGCGGCCAGGCGCTCGTCGCCGCCGGTGGCACGGTAGAAGTCGCCGACGTCGGAGATCGCCACGATGGCGACGAAGTCGACGGCCACGTCCTTGCGCTCGGACGTCAGGTATCGCTCGGGCGAGAAATCGACCGCGTTGAAGCGGCGGTCGAATACGCGCACCGATTGCACCAGCGGGATCTTGAAGTGCAGGCCCGGCGGGATGTCGGTACGGCTGACGCGGCCCAGGTGCAGCACCAGGCCGACCTGGCCCTCGCGCACCACGTATACCGAGCCCATCAGGCCCAGCACCAGCACCACCGCCAGCAGCGGGATGAGTGCGCGGAATTTCATCGCGAACCTCCTTCACCACGGACGGGCCGCGGGGTATTGCGGGGCGGGCGCGGCGTCTGCGCCTCGTTGCTGGTGGCCGGGGCGAGGATTTCCGCCGGCAGCACGGCCGGGCCGCTGTTGCCGGCATTGCCCGACGACGCGTTGCCGCCTCCGCCGGTGCTGCCCTGGGCCATCGGCACGTAGATCAGCTGGCGGCCATCGCCACCGACGATGGTGCGGTTCTCCGCGAGCACGCCGGACACGGTGTCCAGCCACAGGCGCTTGCGGGTCACTTCGGGGGCGTTGCGGTACTCGTCGAGCAGCAGGCTGAAGCGGGTGGCATCACCGGTGGCGCGCGCGATCGAGGCGGTCTTGTAACCCTCGGCCACGGTGCGCGTGCGCGATGCCTCGCCTCGCGCTTCGGGCACGATGCGCGCGGCGTAGGCGCGGGCCTCGTTGACCAGGCTTTCCTGGATCTGCTGGGCGCTGTTGACCTCGTCGAACGCGGGCTTGACCTCTTCCGGCGGACGCGCGTCCTGCAGGTTGAGTTCGGTCACGACCAGGCCGGTGCGGTAGATGTCGAGCGAATCCTGCAGCTGCTTGGATGCGACCGCCGAGAGCGGACCACGCGCACCGAGCACGGTGTCGAGATCGGAACGGCCGACCTGTTCGCGCACAACGCCCTGGGCGACCTGCTCGAGCATGCGGTCGGCGTCGCGGGTCCCGAACAGGTACAGCTCCGGATCGCCGACGCGGTACTGCACGTTGAGCGACACGATGACGATGTTCTCGTCGCGCGTGAGCACCGGCACGGTATTGGTGAAGGTCTTGATCGCGGTGGCGTTGACCTTGTTCACCCGCTCGATCGGCCACGGGAACTTGAAGTTGGGGCCGGGCTGCATCACCCGCACGGCGGTCCCGAAACGCAGCACTACGCCGCGCTGCTGTTCGCCGATCAGGGTGAAGCTGCTCATCAGCAGCAGCACCACGATCGCGATGCCGACCCAGCGCAGCGGGTTGCCGCCGCCACCGCCGCCGAACAGGTTGCGCAGCTGGTTGATCAGGCCATCGAGCCCGCCACCGCCGCCGCGACCACCGCCTGAGGGCTTCCACGGACCGCGGTTGTTGCCGCCGGATCCGCCGCTGTTGTTCTTGCCGGGGATGTTCCAGGCCATGCCTGCTCCAATCTGGGATGCACCCCGCGCGGACGCAGGGGACGCACATTCTACAAGGTGTGCGGAAGAGGATGCCGGCCGCCGCCACCACGGTGCCGCGTCACCAGTCGGCCTCGACCGGTTCCAGCAGTCCGCGCAGCGGTTCGCCGCCCTCGTCCGCGGCCAGCCGCGCGAGGTCGGCGTAGGCGAGGTCGATGGTGAGCTGCCAGACGTGCTCGTCGTGGCGCTCGGCCTTCACCGCATCGAGCGCATGCAGGCGCGCACGCAGGCGGCCGGCGGATGCGGGCAGTTCGATGTCGGCCACGATGCGGCGCAGGTCCAGCCGGACCGCCAGCGCGTCGCGCAGCAGGTCCAGGCCATCGCCATCGCGGGCGGAGATCCAGACGCGCTCGTGGTGCACCGCCTCGTCGGCGGCGGCGTTGTCGGGACGGTCGTGGCGCGGTTCGGCGCCCTCGATGCGGTCGATCTTGTTGAACACCAGCACCTGGGGGATTTCGCCCGCGCCGATCTCCTCCAGCACCTCGTCCACCTGGGCGATGCGCTCGGCGCTGAGCGGGTCGGCGGCATCGATCACGTGCAGCAGCAGGTCGGCCTCGCGCGCCTCGGACAGGGTGGAGCGGAACGCGGCGACCAGCTCGTGCGGCAGGTCGCGCACGAAGCCGACGGTATCGGCCAGCACCACGTTGCCGCCGGGCAGGCCGATGCGGCGCACGGTGGGGTCGAGAGTGGCGAACAGCTGGTCGGCGGCGTAGGAGTCGGCGCCGGTAAGCGCGTTGAACAGCGTCGACTTGCCGGCGTTGGTGTAGCCCACCAGCGCCACGCGCGGCAGCTCGCTGCGCACGCGCGCGCGGCGCATCTGGGTGCGCTGCACCTCGACCTTTTCCAGCCGCTTCTGCAGCTGCTCGACACGCTTCTGCAGCAGGCGGCGGTCGGTCTCGAGTTGGGTTTCGCCGGGCCCACGCAGGCCGATCGAGCCACCGCGCTGGCGCTCGAGGTGGGTCCAGCCGCGCACCAGCCGGGTGGCCATGTGCCGCAGCTGGGCGAGCTCGACCTGCAGCTTGCCTTCGTGGCTGCGGGCGCGCTGGGCGAAGATGTCGAGGATCAGCCCGGTGCGGTCGACCACGCGGCGCTCGAGGAACTTCTCGAGGTTGCGCTCCTGGCCGGGTGACAGTGGATGGTTGACCAGCACCAGGTCGGCGCCGGCGGCATCGGCGGCGGCCTTGACCTCGTCGAGCTTGCCACTGCCGATCAGGGTGGCCGGGTTGGGCTTGTCGATGCGCGCGGTCAGCACATGCGCCACGGCGGCGCCGGCGGAGCGGGCGAGTTCCGCGAACTCCTCCAGCGCGCCGTCGTCGGGGGGACCACCGGCATGCGGCTGGATCAGCAACGCGTGCTCGCCTTTCTTGCTGCGTTCAAACACGCGGTGCGTGCTCCGGGAAACGGGGATGAAGCAGCAAGATGCGGGCGTGAAGCCCCAGGTTCAAGACCGGCGAAGCGGGCCGCGCAACTGTCGACAGGTCGACTGCGGGCTGCCCCGATCGCGGCAACGGGCGCGGCCAGGGCCCCCACGGGCGTTCGCCGTGGGAGCGCTGGCGCGCGATGCCCGGTCAGGCCTACTCGGCCTCGTCAGCGGTGCCTTCGGCACCGTCGGACTGCACGTGGCCGCCGCCCGGGCCCACGCGCACGTTGCGCGCCGGCACCACGGTGGAGATGGCGTGCTTGTAGACCATCTGGCTGACGGTATTGCGCAGCAGGACGACGAACTGGTCGAACGACTCGATCGTGCCCTGCAACTTGATGCCGTTGACGAGGTAGATCGAGACCGGCACACGCTCGCGCCGGAGTGCATTCAGGAAAGGATCCTGCAAGGACTGTCCCTTGGACATGGTGTTTCCCCAACGTGTTTGTTGTTGTGGTTGCGTGGTGCCCTGCCCGACCCGTCTCCCCGGAAACGGCGGCAGGCGGCCGATGGTACACAAGTCCCCACCCGACGAACCGGGGTCTGCGGTGCGAAAGCCCGGATCTCAGGGCTGCACTGCAGCGGCGACGGTATCGCGCAGGGCACGCGCGTCGCTGGCGGGATCGAACCATTGCAGACCCGGCTCGCCCCGCAGCCAGGTGTACTGGCGCTTGGCCAGCTGGCGGGTGGCGGCGATGGCACGCTCGCGGAACCCTTCGGCATCGTACGAACCGTCGAGGTATTCCCACGCCTGCCGGTAGCCGACCGCACGCAGGGCCGGCAGGTCGAGCGGCGCGGGGTGCGTTCGCAGTTGCGGCAGTGCCCGCAGCCGGCGCACTTCGTCGAGGAAGCCGGCGGCGAGCATGGCGTCGAAACGCCGGGCGATGCGCGCGTGCAGCACGCTGCGATCGACAGGCGCCACCACCAGCCGCTGGACGCGGCAGGGCAGACCGGGTGCCGCCGGGCGCTCGCGCTGCCAGGCGCTGATCGGCCGGCCGCTGATGCGATGGACTTCGAGCGCACGCTGGATGCGCTGTGCATCGGTGGCATGGATGCGCGCGGCGGCCTCGGGATCCACCTCCGCCAGCCGCGCATGCATGGCAGGCCAGCCGATCGCGGCCGCCTCGGCGGCGAGTGCCGCGCGTATGGCCGGGTCCGCCATGGGCATGTCCGACAGGCCATCGAGCAGCGCCCGGAAGTACAACCCGGTGCCTCCCGCCAGGACCGGCAAGCGCCCGCGCGCGAGGATGTCATCGATCGCCCGGCGCGCGTCGGTGGCGAATTCGGCCGCGGAATAGGCCTGCCAGGGCTCGCGCAGGTCGAGCATGTGGTGCGGCACCCGCGCCTGCTCGCCGGCGTCGGGCTTGGCCGCGCCGATGTCGAGGCCGCGGTAGACCAGCGCGGAATCCACGCTAACGATCTCGCCGCCATGCGCCTGCGCCAGCTCCAGCGCCAGCGCGGTCTTGCCCGACGCTGTCGGGCCCATGATCGCGAGCGCGGGTGGGCAGCGGTGTTCAGCCGGCATCGAAGACGACCCCGTCGTCAGTGCCCGGTTTCGCGCAGCGACAGGCGCACCTGCTGGTGGCGCGCCTGCACGTCGGCTCCCGGCGCGCGACCGAGCAGGCTGACCACGATCACCGCCAGCGTGCCGGCGATGAAGCCGGGGATCATCTCGTACAGCGCGGAGTCGTAGCGGTTGACCACGATCTCCTTCCAGAAGATCACCATCACCGCGCCGGCGATCATTCCGGCGACCGCGCCGTCGCGGGTCATCCGCTGCCAGAACAGCGCCAGCAGCAGCACCGGGCCGAACGCGGAGCCGAACCCCGCCCAGGCGTAGGACACCAGCCCCAGCACCCGGCTGTCGGGATCGCGCGCGATCCAGATCGCCACCACCGACACCAGCAGCACCGCCGCGCGGCCGATCCAGACCAGTTCGCGCTGCGAGGCGCCCTTGCGCACGAAGCCACGGTAGAAGTCCTCCGACAGCACGCTGGCGCACACCAGCAGCTGGCTCGACAGCGTGCTCATCACCGCGGCGAGGATCGCGGCCAGGATCAGCCCGGCCACCCACGGGTTGAACAGCAGCTCGACGAGGGTGATGAACACCCGCTCCGGGTTCGCCGCCACCGGGCCGGCGTGGTCCGGGTGCGCCTGGAAATAGGCGATGCCGAGGAAGCCCACGATGACCGAGCCCGCCAGGCACAGGATCATCCAGCCCATGCCGATGCGGCGCGCGGCGGGAATGGTCTCGACGCTTTCCGCCGCCATGAAACGCACCAGGATGTGCGGCTGCCCGAAGTAGCCCAGCGCCCACGCCAGCAGCGAGATGATGCCGACCAGCCCCAGCTCACCGCCGCGGAACCAGTCGAGCTGCAGCGGGTCGTGCGCGCGCACCAGCTCGATGCTGGCCTCGAACCCCCCGGTGTGCATGAACACCAGCACCGGCGCCAGCAACAGTGCGAACAGCATCAGCATGCCCTGCACGACGTCGGTCCAGCTGACGGCGAGGAAGCCGCCGATCAGGGTGTAGAGCACGGTCACCGATGCGCCCCACCAGATCGCTTCGGCATAGTCCAGGCCGAACACGCTCTCGAACAGCCGGGCTCCGGCGACCACGCCCGACGCGCAGTAGATGGCGAAGAACACCAGGATCACAAGCGCGGTGAACACGCGCAGGATGCGGCTGTGGTCCTCGAAACGGTTGGTGAAGAAGTCCGGCAGCGTCAGCGCGTTGCCGGTGCGCTCGGTGTACACGCGCAGCGGCCCGGCGACGAAGCGCCAGTTGAGCCAGGCGCCGAGGATCAGGCCGATGGCGATCCACGACTCCGACACGCCGCTGGCGAAGATCGCACCCGGCAGGCCCATCAGCAGCCAGCCGCTCATGTCCGACGCACCCGCCGACAACGCGGTGACCCCCGGACCGAGGCTGCGGCCGCCGAGGATGTAGTCGTCGAACGTCCTCGTCGAGCGCCAGGCGGCGAATCCGATCGCGACCATCGCCGCCAGATAGACCAGGAACATGACGATGGTGGGTGTGTTGGCTCTGAGCACGCGGCTTCCCCCGGGTTGGCGCAGGACACTGCCGTGGGCCCACGGCAAGCGCGCCAGCCTAGCGCACCCCACCCGGCGGGGTCATATGTCCTTCGGGCTGGTGCCTGCGCCCGACGCGCTTATGCACAGAGCCTGTGGACAAGCGTCCGGGACAGCCTGTGGACAACATCGAACGGGCCTGCAGCAGCGCGGTCCCGGACCGCCCTGGCCATAAATTGACCAGCACCGCCGCGCACGGCGGATCGACGCAACACCCCGGTTTGTCAAGCGTTCTTCGAGCCGCGTGCGGCCCTGCTCAGGGCTCGTCGGGCCAGCGGATCGCGGGCGATGGCGCTGCGCTCGCGCGCGGCATCGGCACCGCGGCCACGGCGTTCCACACCTTCAGCGCATCGACGGTGGCGGCCACGTCGTGCACGCGCAGCAGCAACGCGCCGCGCTGCGCGGCAATCAGGTGGGCGGCCACCGAACCGGCGACGCGGGTGTCCGGCACGTCGCGGCCGGTGAGCTCGCCGATACTGCGCTTGCGCGACAGCCCGGCCAGCACCGGCACGCCCAGCTCGAGGAACTTCTCCAGCCGCGCCAGCAGGGTGAGGTTGTGTTCGAGCGTCTTGCCGAAGCCGAAGCCGGGATCGACGACGATCTGCCTGCGTGCGATACCGGCCATCTCGGCGGCAAAGATGCGTTCGGCGAGGAAGCGGTGCACGTCGCCGACGACATCGTCGTAGTGCGGCGCCTCCTGCATCGACCGCGGCTTGCCGAGCATGTGCATCAGCACCACCACCGCGCCGCTTTCGGCCGCAGCGTCGAGCGCGCCCTCGCGACGCAGTCCGTAGACGTCGTTGATCATGCCGGCGCCGGCGGCGACCGCGGCGCGCATCACCTCCGGCTTGGAGGTATCGATGCTGATCGGCACGCCGGTGCGCGCATGCAGCCGTTCGATGACCGGCACCACCCGCCGCACTTCCTCTTCCACCGGGACTTCGTCGGAGCCGGGCCGGGTGGACTCGCCACCGATGTCGAGGACATCCGCGCCCTCCTCCACCAGCTTCAGGCCGTGCGCGACCGCGGCATCGACGTCGTCATGGCGTCCGCCATCGGAAAACGAATCCGGGGTGACGTTGACGATGCCCATCACCTGCGGGCGATCGAGCCGCAGCACGCGGCCACGGCAATCGAGCTGGGCGACGGTATCGAACATCAGCGCCGCCGGGCGACGCCGGGGCGGTCCGGTTCGATGCGGCGCATGCGACGGCCGCGCGCCAACACGCCGGCCATGATCCCGCACGGAATGCCGAACGCCATCCCGAGCACGATGTTGCCGGCGAACCAGCCCAGCGCGGCGCCCAGCGCCAGGCCCAGGAGGAGCCACATCGGGTCCATGACCGCTTGGTCGTTGCTCATGCACGCACTCCGGATGGCAGAAAGGCCAGAGGTCGACTCTGGCCTTTCATTCCGCGTGATGCAACCGTGAAAGTCACGGTTTGCGGAGGCGTGCAGCCTCCGCTCAGGTCTGCTCGGCGGGGCCACCGATCGGCGCGGCCGGACGCGGTTCGCCGCCACGGCCGTCACCATCGTCGCCACCCCGGCCGGACTTGCTCCAGCCCATCGGCGGCGGCGGATCGCGGCCTTCCATGATCGCGTCGATCTGCGGCACGTCGATGGTCTCGTACTCGAGCAGCAGCTTCGACATCGCATGCAGCTTGTCGATGTTGGCGGTGAGGATCTCGGTCGTGCGGTTGTAGGCCTTGTCGAGGATGCTCCGCACCACCTCGTCGATGCGCCGCGCGGTATCGTCGGACACCGACTTGTGCTGGGTCACCGAGCGCCCGAGGAACACCTCGTCGTCCTCCTCGCCATAGGCGATGGGGCCGAGCTCGTCGGACAGGCCCCACTTGGTGACCATGTTGCGGGCGATCTTGGTCGCGCGCTCGATGTCGTTCGACGCACCGGTGGTCACCTTGTCCTCGCCGAAGATCAGCTCCTCGGCCACGCGCCCGCCGTACAGCGAGCACAGCTGCGACTCGATCGCCACGCGGTTCATCGAGTACTTGTCGCCCTCGGGCAGGTACATGGTGACGCCGAGCGCGCGGCCGCGCGGAATGATCGTGACCTTGTAGACCGGGTCGTGCTCGGGCACCAGGCGGCCGACGATGGCGTGGCCGGCCTCGTGATAGGCGGTCAGCGTCTTCTCGTCCTCGCTCATCGCCATCGAGCGGCGCTCGGCGCCCATCAGGATCTTGTCGCGGGCGCGGTCGAAGTGGTCCATGCGGACCTCCTTCGAGTTCTCGCGCGCGGCGAACAGCGCGGCCTCGTTGACGAGGTTGGCAAGGTCGGCGCCGGAGAAGCCCGGCGTGCCGCGCGCCACCACCATGGCGTCGACGTCGTCGGCCAGCGGCACCTTGCGCATGTGCACCTTGAGGATCTGCTCGCGGCCCTTGACGTCGGGCAGGCCGACCACGACCTGGCGGTCGAAACGGCCCGGGCGCAGCAGCGCCGGGTCGAGCACGTCGGGACGGTTGGTCGCCGCGATCACGATCACGCCCTCGCCGCCCTCGAACCCGTCCATCTCGACGAGCAGCTGGTTCAGCGTCTGCTCGCGCTCGTCGTGGCCGCCGCCCAGGCCGGCGCCGCGATGGCGGCCGACGGCATCGATCTCGTCGATGAAGATGATGCACGGCGCCTGCTTCTTGGCCTGCTCGAACATGTCGCGCACGCGGCTGGCGCCGACGCCGACGAACATCTCCACGAAGTCCGAACCGGAGATCGAGAAGAACGGCACCTTGGCCTCGCCGGCGATGGCCTTGGCCAGCAGGGTCTTGCCGGTGCCGGGCGGGCCGACCATCAGCACACCGCGCGGGATCTTGCCGCCCAGGCGCTGGAAGCGCGACGGATCGCGCAGGAACTCGACCAGCTCGGATACTTCCTCCTTGGCCTCGTCGCAGCCGGCGACATCGGCGAAGGTGACCTTGGTCTGGTCCTCCGACAGCAGCTTCGCGCGCGACTTGCCGAACGACATCGCGCCCTTGCCGCCGCCCTGCTGCATCTGCCGCATCATGAACAGGAAGAAGCCAATGATCAGCAGGACCGGCAGGAAGTTGATCAGGATGTAGAGCAGCGACGGCCCGGTCGACGGTGGCGCCTGGCGGATCTCGACCCCGTGGTTGATCAGGTCGTTCATCAGCCCTTCGTCGCGGCGGGGCGCGATCACCGTGCCGCGCGAGCCGTCCGCGCGCTCGAAGGTGATCGTGCGCTCGTCCTCGGCGATGTCGACCTTGTTGACGCGGTCTCGCCGCACTTCCTCCATGAACTGCGAGTACACCACTTCCTGGGTGCCGACCGTGCGCGGGCTGAAACTCTGGAACACCACCATCAGGACGACGGCGACGACCACCCAGAGCATCAGATTCTTGACGAGATCGTTCATGGGGTTGTCTGCATTTCCGAAATTGAGCGGTGGAACCGCGTGTCACCGACCGATGGTACTACCGCCGGCCACCTCACCCTGGCTACTGGACGGAACATCCCGTCCCGTGGCTACTTCATCACCGCGCGCTTGCCCTGCGCGAGTGCATAGACCTCGGGCGAACGCTGCCGCGACGCTGCCGGCTTGCGGATCACCACTTTCTCGTAGCGGCGACGCAGGTCGCGGACGTAGTCATCGAAGCCCACGCCCTGGAACAGCTTGATGAGGAAGGCGCCACCGGGGCGCAGGTGGTCGTCGGCAAAGGTCATCGCCAGCTCGGCCAGGTGCATCGCGCGGGGCTGGTCGACGGCGTCCATACCACTCTTGTTGGGGGCCATGTCCGACAACACAAGGTCTACCGGGCGACCATCGAGCATGGCCTCGAGCCCCGATAACACCGCATCCTCCCTGAAATCCCCATGAAGAAACTCGACGCCGGCCAACGGCGGCATCTCGAGGATGTCCAGGGCGATGACCCGGCCGCTGTCGCCCAGGGCCTGGCGTACCCACTGTGACCAGCCACCCGGCGCGGCGCCGAGGTCGACCACGGTCATCCCCGGCCTGAGCAGGCGGTCGCGTTCGACCAGCTCTTCCAGCTTGTAGGCGGCGCGGGAGCGCATGCCTTCCGACTGCGCCCGCTTCACGAACGGATCGGAGAAATGTTCCTTGAGCCAGCGTTGACTGCTCTTGCTGCGCGACGCCATGGAAAGACGGCGACGCGCAAGCGCCGGCCGGTCCGGAGGGGGTGGGCGGGCATGATACCCTGCGCTCCCTTCAGCCGCCCGTCGTCGCACTGCATGAGTATCGCGCTTACCGCCTCCCAGATCCGATTCCTGCGCGGCCAGGCGCACGACCTGCGCAGCCTTCTCCAGGTGGGTGGCAAGGGCGTCACGGATCCATTGCTGGCGGAGCTCGACGGCCTGCTCGAACACCACGAGCTGCTCAAGGTGAAGGTGGCTGCGGCCGACCGCGACGAGCGCGACGCGCTGGTGGATGCCCTGGTCGCCGGCAGCGGCGCGGCGCTGGTGCAGCGCATCGGCAATGTCGCCATCCTCTACCGTCCGGCCAAGGACAAGCGCCGCATCGTGCTGCCGCGCGCCTGACCGCGCCGGCCCGGCAACGTTGCGGCGCCATCGCAGCGGGGTGATCCCATGCAGCTGACCCTCGAAAACCCGGATTTCGACTACTTCCTCCGCGGCGCCAATGGCAGCGTGGCGCTGGTCAACGACCGCCGCCTGGACCGCAGCTTCATCGTCGCGCCCGACACGCTGGTGGAGGACTGGGGCGTGGTGTCGGTGGATGCCCTGACCGTCGCCGACCTCGAACCGATCCTCGCCCTCGAGCCGGAAGTCGTGCTGCTCGGATCGGGCGACCGCCAGGTGTTCCCGCCGGCCCAGGTGCTGGCTGCCAGCCTGGCGCGCGGCGTCGGCATGGAGACGATGGCCAACGACGCGGTGGCGCGCACCTACCAGGTGCTGGCCGGTGAGGGACGCCGGGTGGTGGCGGCGTTCGTGCTTTCCGCGGGCTGATTGCGCGGCTGCGGCCTCAGCGCCGCGGCAGGTACGACAGCGGATCCACCGGGCGGCCGTTGTGGCGGATCTCGAAGTGCAGCATGTCGCGCGCGGCGCCACTGCGGCCCATCTCGGCGATCTGCTGGCCCACGCGGACCCGCTCCCCCTCGTTGACCAGCCGCGAACGGTTGTGGCCATAGGCGGACAGCCAGTTGTCGTCGTGCTTGACGATGATCAGCTCGCCGTAGCCGACCAGGCCGGACCCCGAATACACCACCACGCCATCGCCGGCGGCGCGTACCGCCTGGCCACTGGTCCCGGCGATGCCGATGCCCTGCCTGGTCGGATCGCCCTGGGTGAAGCGGCTGATCAGCTGGCCATCGGCCGGCCAGCGCCAGGCCACGCTGCTGCGCACCGGCGCCGGTGGAGGCGTGGCGGGCGTGCTCGTGGATGGGCGCGTCGTGCTGGCGCCACCCTGCGTGGATGCGGGGCGCGAAGCGGTCGCGCCACCGGGATACAGACGCAGGCGCTGACCGGGATAGATGGTGTAGGGGGCGGCGATGCCATTCCAGGTGGCGAGGTCGAGCGCGCTGACGCCATTGCTGGTAGCGATGCGGTACAGGGTGTCGCCACGCTGCACGGTCACCGTCTGCCCCGGCCGCGGCACCGAGGCACCGGCGCGAACCGGGCCGCTGCCACCTTCGCGCACCACCCGGCTGCTGCCGCACGCATTCAACATGGCCAGCACGGCGATGGCTGCGATGATCCGGATGGCGTGGCGTGGCATCAGTGCGGTGTCCTCACGGCGATTGCGGATGGAAGGCGGGCGCGCCGAAGAGTGCCGCGACACGGATGAACGCGATGGCGACATCTCAGCCGAGCACGCCCGACAGCAGCGGAACGAAGCTCACCGGCGCGAGGTCGGTGCGCTCGATGCTGCCATCGACCAGCCGGCGCAGCCGCACCAGCGTCTGCCCCCCGCTGCCACCCACCGGCGCGACCAGCACGCCGCCAGGGGCGAGTTGCGTGGTCAGCGCATCCACCAGCGCGGGCGCGGCGGCGGTGACGATGATGCCGTCGAACGGGCCGTTCTCCGCCCAGCCGATGCGGCCGTCGTCGTGCTTGCTGCGCACGTTGAGGCCGAGCGAGCGGAAGCGCTTGCGCGCGATGCGCAGCAGTTCACCGATGCGCTCGACGGTGTGCACCTCGATGCCCAGCGCGGCCAGGATCGCCGCCTGGTAGCCGGACCCGGTGCCGATCTCGAGCACCTTCTGCGGCATCGCGGTTTCCAGCAGCACCTCGGTCATCCGCGCCACCACCCACGGCTGCGAGATGGTCTGCCCATGGCCGATCGGAAGCGCGGTGTCCTCGTAGGCGCGGGTGGCCAGCGCCTCGTCGACGAACAGGTGGCGTGGCACGGTGCGGATCGCGTTGAGCACGCGCTCGTCGGTGATGCCCTCGTCGCGCAGGCGCTCGATCAGCCGGTCGCGCACGCGCTGCGAGGTCATGCCGACCCCGAGGGCCTCGGGCTGCAGGCGCAGGCGCGGCGTCATCATGGCTTGCCGTTCCGCAGCTCGTCGGCCAGTCCGCCGACCCAGCTGGCCACCTGTTCGAGCGCCTGGTAGCGGGTGAGGTCGACGTGGATCGGCGTGATCGCGATGTTGCCGGTGCGCACGGCGTGGAAATCGGTGCCGGGGCCGGCGTCGAGTTCGGCACCGGCGGGGCCGATCCACCACCACATGCGCCCGCGCGGGTCCTCGAGCGGCACGCAGGGCTCGGCACGGTGGCGGTTGCCCAGGCGGGTGACCTCGAAGCCGGCGATCTCCGACCACGGCAGGTCGGGCACGTTGACGTTGAGGATGGTGTCGGCCGGCAGCGGATCGGCCTTCAGCCGCTCGACGATCTCCACCGCGGCGCGCGCGGCCGTCTCGTAGTGCTGGCCGACGTGGTCGCGGGTGACCAGCGACATCGCCACTGCCGGCAGGCCGAGGAAGCGGCCTTCCATCGCCGCGGCGACGGTTCCGGAGTAGATGACGTCGTCGCCGAGGTTGGCGGTGTTGTTGATGCCCGACACGACGATGTCGGGTTCGATCTCGAGCATCCCGGTGATCGCCACGTGCACGCAGTCGGTGGGCGTGCCATGCACGCGCCAGGTGGTGTCGTCGACCTGGATCACACGCAGCGGCATGTCGAGCGTCAGCGAGTTGCTGGCGCCGGAACGGTCGCGGTCGGGGGCGACGATCAGGACGTCGTGGTCGGCGCCACGCAGGCCCTCGGCAAGGATGCGGATGCCCGGCGCGTCCACGCCGTCATCGTTGCTCACCAGTACTCGCATGAACCCGCTCTGCCGTGCCTCGCATCGTATGGATGCGCGACATGATAGCGGATGTGGCCGGCACCGCCCCGCGGGCGGATGCCCGTCGACCGCGTGCCGGATGCGTCATGCGTGCCGTGCGACCTCTCCCCGGCGGGGGTCCCATCGGCGGGATAGACTGCGTGCGTGACCGCCGATCACCCGCCACCGCCCGAGGACGACGATGCCGCACTGTTCCGCGCGGCGATCGGCCCGGTGCGCGAGCACACCCCGGAGCCGGCGGCGCCGGGGCTGCAACGCCCCCGCCCGCGGCCACTTGCGCGCATGGCGGAGCGTGACGAGGACGATGCGCGCGGCGAATTCCGCAGGATGCTGGAGGGCGGCCCGCTGGAGGCCGGCCTGCTGGCCGGCGACAGCCTCGCGTACCGCCGCGACGATGTGCCGCCACGGGTGCTCAAGCGGCTGGCGCGCGGGCAGTACGCCGCACAGGACGAACTGGACCTGCACTTCGCCAACGTCGCCCAGGCGGAGGCGATGCTGCGGCAGTTCCTCGCCGAGGCTCGCGATCACGGCTACGGCTGCGTGCGGGTGATCCACGGCAAGGGCCGGCACGCCGACGGCACCCCGGTGATCAAGAATCTGGTCGACCGGTTGCTGCGACAGCGTGGCGATGTCATCGCCTACCACTCGGCGCCGGCCGCCCAGGGCGGCACCGGCGCCGTGCTGGTGCTGCTGCGTCCACGCTAGGACGCGGCGCCGGCCCAGGTGACCCGACGATGCGAGTGCACCCGGCGCGCCGGGTGGCCGCAGCTGCAATGACGCGTCGGGACGCGCGCCTGCTCAGTCGACGCGACTGACGGCGGTGGACTTCGGCGGCGGGTTGATCCAGTGCACCAGCAGGCCACGACGCCGCGCCTCCGCATTGACCCGCGCGATGTACTCGGCATCGTCATGCATCAGGTTGGGGCGATTGGGCGACGCGGTGGGCGATGACGACCGCGCCATCGGCTGGCTACTGGCACAGGCGGACAACGCGAGCACCAGCAGCAATGGAACCAGGCGGTACAGGGTGCGCATGACGGCTGCTCCTGCCCCGCCCCGGCGGGGCCACGCCTCCGCTTATACGCCGACGTTGCGCGCCCTCCAGTGCCCTGCCTGCACATTCCGACGGACGGCGCACGCGCCCCGGCAAGCCGGGAAACCGTGCCCCGCTCAGTCGAGCGTGCCGGCCGTGGTCGCCAGTTCGCGCAGCACCGTGGTGGCATAGGCACCGGGCGGAAGCGCAAAGCGCAGCTCGAGCACGTCGTCGGCACGCCAGTCCCACTCGAACCCCTGCGGGCGCAGGCGGGTGGCACGGCGCTCCTGCTTCAGGCCTTCGCGCTCGAGCCCGGCACGCAGTGCCAGCGCGTCGGCATCGCCCAGCGCAGCGGTCTCGATCTGCAGCGCCGCGCCGGTCGCACGTGATTCGCCGCGGCCCCACAGCGGTGCGGTCGGATGGATGTCACCGGCCTGCAGGCGTGCGTCGAGCGCATCATCCAGCGGCTCGGGGCCGAACACGCTGCGGCTGCCGTCGAGCATCCACACCTCGCCCTCCAGCGCGCGGTCCCAGCATTCCTGCTGCACCCGCCGGGCCAGCACGCGGTTGAAGAGCTCCGAGCGCGCCGCCGACAGCAGCATCGAGCGCTCCTCGCGGCGCATGCGCCGGCCGGATTTCCCGCTGCCGGCGAACATCGCCAGTGCCTGCGCCACGTTGGATCCGCCGCGGCCGAAGCGCTGCTCGCCGAAATAGTTGGGCACGCCACTCGCGGCGATCGCGGCAAGCCGCGCCTGCGCGGCGTCGCGATCGCCGGTGACATCGCGCAACACCAGCACGAAGGCGTTGCCGGCCAGTGCGCCGCGCGGCAGCTTGCGCGAATGCCGGTGCATCGCCAGCACGCGCAGGCCCTCGACCTGCAGCGTGTCGAGCGCCGGAGCCTCGCGACCGGGCAGGTGCAGGGTGAGCCGCTGGCGGGTCACCGCGTGCCGGTCCTTCAGGCCGGCATAGCCGACCGCATCGACTTCGATCCCGGCCCAGGCCGCCAGGGCACGCGCGGCGAACGCGGTGTTCATGCCGCGCTTCTCGATGGTCAGCAGCAGGTGCTCGCCGGCGCCCGAGGGTTCGAACGCATCGACCTCGTCGACACGGAAGTCCTCGTCCCGGACACGGATGCGCGCGTCGACGACCGGTCCGCCAAGCGCATACGGCAGTTCCGCGGCGCGGGTCACGCCGCGACCAGCAGGCACACCGCCTGGGCGGCGATGCCTTCGCCGCGACCGATGAAGCCCATCTTCTCGCTGGTGGTCGCCTTGACGCTGATGGCGTCCACGTCGACACCGAGATCGGCCGCCATCGCCTCGCGCATGGCCGGTGCATGCGGGCCGATCTTCGGCTGCTCGCAGATCACGGTGATATCGGCGTTGCCCACCCGCCAGCCGCGCTCGCCGATGAGCGCGTTGCAATGGCGCAGGAATGCGCGGCTGTCGGCGTCCTTCCACTGCGGGTCGGACGGCGGGAAATGCACGCCGATGTCGCCCAGCGCCAGCGCGCCCAGCATCGCGTCGCACAGCGCATGGATGGCGACGTCGCCGTCGCTGTGTGCCACGAGCCCACGCTGGTGGCCGATGCGCACGCCGCCGACCACGACGTGGTCGCCCTCGCCAAAGGCATGGACGTCGTAACCCTGGCCGATGCGGATCCCCGGAGTTGCTGGCATGAGACGGTATTCCTGTACAGGTGCGGGCGGCAGCGTGCCACGCGACGCGATGGTGTGCCGCGCAACGCGGCGACGTGCCCTATCCGCGTCGCGACAGCACGAACTCGAAACGCTCGAGGTCGGCCCGGGTGGTGATCTTGAAGTTGTCCTCGGCGCCCTCGACCAGCAGCGGCCGCGCACCCTGGCGCTCCATCGCCATCGCCTCGTCGGTGATCTCGACGCCGGCCTCCTCGGCCGCGCGCAGCGCGCGGTGCAGCTGCAGGCGGCGGAACAGCTGCGGCGTCAGCGCGCGCCACAGCCGCTCGCGCGGTTCGGTGCCGTCGATGCCGCCATCGTCGCCGGCACGCTTGAGGGTGTCGCGCACCGGCGCCGCGAGGATCGCGCCGACCGGGTCCTCGCGGCCGCGTTCGAGCAACGCGGCGAGATCGGCAAGTGCAAGGTTCGGCCGCGCGGCATCGTGCACGAGCACGAAATCATCGGCGCGCACGTCGGCGGGCAACGCATCCAGGCCTGCGCGGACCGACGCTGCACGCGACGCACCTCCGGTGCAGGTCAGCAGCGGCCGGCCGTCGAGCTCCTGCCAGCCCGGCCACAGCGGGTCGTCGGCCGCGAGCACCACCACTGCACCCTGCACCGCAGGGTGGGCGAACAGCGCCCGCAGCGCATGCTCGAGCAGCAGCTGCCCACTGGCTTCGAGGTACTGCTTGGGCCGCTCGCCGCCGAACCGCGTACCGCGGCCTGCCGCTGGCACGATCGCCCAGATCCGCCCGCGCGGGTGCTCCATGGTCATGGCGGCGGAGACTCCTGCAGGGGCGCCTCGCCCGGCTCCGGATCCTCCGGATCGCCGGCCGCGCGCGGTGGCGCCGGCGGGATTGCAGGCGCCGGTGCATCGACCACCCGGTAGAACACCTCCCCCGGGCGCACCATGCCGAGCTCGCTGCGCGCGCGCTCCTCCACCGCGGCCTCGCCGGTGGGCGACTTCAGGTCGGCCACTTCCGCCGCCAGCGCTGCGTTGCGCTCGGCCAGCCCGGAGTTCTGCCGCGCCTGCTGGTCCACGCGCGCCTGCAGTTCGGCCACGTCGCGGTTGCCCCCGGTGCCGAACCACAGCCGGTACTGCAGCCAGCCCAGCAGGACGACCAGCAGTACCAGCAGGATGCGCAGCACGCGCATGCAGGGCTCCGGTCAGCGCTTGAGCGAGACGAACGCGTCGCGGCCGGCGAAGCGGGCCTGTGCCCCCAGCGCCTCCTCGATGCGCAGCAGCTGGTTGTACTTCGCCACGCGGTCACTGCGGCACAGCGAGCCGGTCTTGATCTGGGTGGCGGTGGTGGCCACGGCGATGTCGGCGATGGTGGTGTCCTCGGTCTCGCCCGAGCGGTGCGAGACCACCGCCGCGTAATTCGCCGCGTCGGCCATCGCGATGGCCTCCAGCGTCTCGGTCAGGGTGCCGATCTGGTTGACCTTGATCAGGATCGCGTTGGCGGTCTTCGACTCGATGCCTTCCCTGAAGATCTTCGGGTTGGTCACGAACAGGTCGTCGCCGACCAGCTGCACGCGGTCGCCGACGCGCTCGGTCAGCTGCTTCCAGCCGGTCCAGTCGTCCTCGGCCATGCCGTCCTCGATGGTGACGATCGGGTACTGCGCGACCCAGTCGGCCAGGAAGTCGACGAACTGCTCGCCGGTGAGCCGCCTGTTCTCGCCGACGAGGTTGTACTTGCCGTTCTCGTAAAACTCGCTCGAGGCCACGTCCAGGCCCAGCAGCACGTCGTCGCCGGCGCTGTAGCCGGCCTTGCCGATCGCTTCGAGGATGGTGTCGAGCGCCTCGACGTTGCTGCGGAAGTCCGGGGCGAAGCCGCCCTCGTCGCCGACCGCCGTCGACAGGCCCTGGCCCTTCAGCACCGCCTTGAGCGCGTGGAAGATCTCGGTGCCCGCGCGCAGGCTCTCGGCGAAGGAGCCGAAGCCCACCGGCAGCACCATGAATTCCTGGAAATCGACGTTGTTGTCGGCGTGCGCACCGCCGTTGATGATGTTCATCATCGGCACCGGCAGCACCGGCGCGCGATCACCCGCCAGCAGCTTCCACAGCGGGATCCTCTTCGCCGCCGCCACCGCGTGGGCATTGGCCATCGACACGCCGAGCAGCGCGTTGGCGCCCAGGCGCGCCTTGTTCTCGGTGCCGTCGAGGTCGATCAGGCGGCGGTCGAGGCCGGCCTGGTCGGCGGCATCGAAGCCCTTCAGCGCATCGGCGATCGCGCCGTTGACGTTGGCCACCGCGCGGCTGACGCCCTTGCCGAGGTAGCGGGTCCGGTCGCCATCGCGCAGCTCCACCGCCTCGCGGGTGCCGGTGGAGGCACCGGAGGGCACCGCGGCGCGGCCGAAGCTGCCGTCCTCCAGGGTCACTTCGGCTTCGAGGGTGGGGTTGCCGCGGCTGTCGAGGATCTCGCGGGCATGGACGGATGCGATTTTCATTTCAGCTCAGCGCTTTGTGGTAGTTGGAAAGGAAATCGGCCGACGGCAGGCAGGCGCCTGCGGTGGCCTGTGCTTCGAAATGGTAGACGTAGGCCAGCGCGCGCGCCTGCTCGATCGGCCGCGTCGGCTCCCAGCCGGAAATGGCCTGGAAGGATCGCATGATCGCCTGCGCGTCGTCCGCGGCCGCTGCCAGCGCCGCGCGCGACGGCGCCTGTGCCGGCAGCAGCAACAGCGCCTGCGCACGCATTTCACCGGCAAGGCCCAGCGCCTGCAGGGTCGCCACCGCCTGTGCCGGCGTGCGCCGGTCGCGGCTGCGCTCCACGCACCCGCGCAGGGCGTCGATGGCAACGACAAAGCGGTTCCATTCGTCGGCATCGAGTGGCGCGATCCCGGCCGCGGTCGGCGCCGTGGTCGCCACCGGCGCCGGCTGCCGGGCCTGAGCCATCGACGCCAGGCCCGCGAGGGCCACCAGCATCAGCAGGCGCAGCGCACGCCGGGGTGAGGGCTCAGCCCAGGCTGGACTCAAGGAAGCCACCCTGCTTGGCGACACGGTCCAGCGCCTGCATGGTTTCCAGCAGCGCACGCATCTGGCCCAGCGGCCAGGCATTGGGGCCGTCGGAGAGAGCCTTCGCCGGGTCCGGATGGGTCTCCATGAATACCCCGGCCACGCCCACCGCGACTGCGGCACGCGCCAGCACCGGCACGAACTCGCGCTGGCCGCCGCTGGACGTGCCCTGCCCGCCCGGCAACTGCACCGAATGGGTGGCGTCGAACACCACCGGGCAGCCGGTGTCGCGCATCACGCTGAGCGAGCGCATGTCGCTGACCAGGTTGTTGTAGCCGAAGCTCGCGCCGCGCTCGCAGACCATGATGTCCTGGTTGCCGGTGGACTTCGCCTTCTCCACCACCGGCTTCATGTCCCACGGCGACAGGAACTGGCCCTTCTTGATGTTGACCGGCTTGCCGGTAGCGCAGACCTTCTTGATGAAGTCGGTCTGGCGCACCAGGAAGGCGGGCGTCTGCAGCACGTCGACGACGGACGCGACCTCGTCCATCGGCGTGTACTCGTGCACGTCGGTCAGCACCGGCACGCCGATCTGCCGCTTCACCTCGGCCAGCACGCGCAGGCCTTCCTCCATGCCCGGGCCGCGGAACGCGGTGCCCGAGGTGCGGTTGGCCTTGTCGAAGCTCGACTTGAAGATGAAGTTGATGCCCAGCGCCGAGGTGATTTCCCTGAGCTGGCCGGCCACGTCGAGCTGCAACTGCTCGCTCTCGATCACGCAGGGGCCGGCGATCAGGAAGAACGGCTGGTCGAGGCCGACGTCGAATCCACACAGGTTCATGGGCAGGCTCCTTGTGCCGGCGCCGCGCGCCAGGCGTTCACGGGTGCACGGCGCGATGCGCTCATGCGGTGGCTTCCTGCACGTCGAGCGGCGCGTGCGTCCTGCGTCGCTCGCGCGCGGCACGGATGAAGCCGACGAACAGCGGATGGCCGGTGCGTGGGGTGGACAGGAACTCGGGATGCGCCTGGCAGGCGAGGAACCACGGGTGGTCCGGCAGCTCGACCATCTCCACCAGCAGGTCGTCCATCGACTTGGCCGAGATCACCAGGCCGGCGTCCTCGAGCTGGGTGCGGTAGCGGTTGTTGAATTCGTAGCGGTGGCGGTGGCGCTCGCCGACCACGTCCCTGCCGTACATTCGGTGCGCCAGCGTGCCCGGCTTCAGCCGCTGCTCCTGCAGGCCAAGGCGCATGGTGCCACCCAGGTCGGAGTCCTCGCTGCGCGTTTCCACCTCGCCGGTGCGGGTGCGCCACTCGGTGATCAGGCCGATCACCGGGTGCGGGGTCTGGCGGTCGTTCTCGGTGCTATTGGCACCCTCGAGCCCGGCCAGGTTGCGGGCCACGTCCACCACCGCGGCCTGCATGCCGTAGCAGATGCCGAAGTACGGGGTTCCGGTCTCGCGTGCGTGCCTGGACGCCAGCACCTTGCCTTCGAACCCACGGTCGCCGAAGCCGCCCGGCACCAGGATGCCGTCAACGCCGGCCAGCACCGCGGCGGCGCCGTGGCGCTCGAGGTCCTGCGACTCGACCCATTTCAGGTTGACGCGGGTGCGCTGGCGGATGCCGCCATGCCGGAGCGCTTCGCCCACCGACTTGTACGCGTCCTTGTGGTCGACGTACTTGCCCACCACCGCGATGGTGACCTCGTCCACCGGGTTCTCGGCGGCGTCGACCACGTCGATCCATTCCGACAGGTCGGCGGGATCGGCGGCCTGGCCGCCCAGCTGCAGGCGCTCGACGATCAGCTGGTCCAGGCCCTGCGCATGCAGCCACATCGGCAGCTTGTGGATGTTGTCGAGGTCCACCGCCGAGACCACCGCGCGCTCGGGCACGTTGGTGAACGAGGCGATCTTGCGGCGTTCGCCATCGGGCAGCGGCTGCTCGCTGCGGCACACCAGGATGTCGGGCTGGATGCCGATCGACCGCAGTTCCTTCACCGAATGCTGGGTCGGCTTGGTCTTGAGCTCGCCGGCGGCGGCGATGTAGGGCACCAGCGTGAGGTGCATGAACACCGCCTTCTCGGCACCACGATCGGTGCGGATCTGGCGGATCGCCTCCAGGAACGGCAGCGATTCGATATCGCCCACGGTGCCGCCGATCTCCACCAGCGCCACGTCGTAGCCCTGGGTGGCCTCGTCGATGGCGCGCTTGATGGCGTCGGTGATGTGCGGGATCACCTGCACGGTGGCGCCCAGATAGTCGCCGCGGCGCTCCTTGCGGATCACCGACTCGTAGATCTTGCCGGTGGTGATCGAGTTCTTCCCCGACAGGCGCACGTTGACGTAGCGCTCGTAGTGGCCGAGGTCGAGGTCGGTCTCGGCACCGTCGTCGGTGACATACACCTCGCCGTGCTGGAACGGGCTCATCGTGCCCGGGTCGACGTTGATGTAGGGATCGAGCTTCATCATCGTCACCCGCAGCCCGCGCGCCTCGAGGATGGCGGCGAGCGACGCGGCGGCGATGCCCTTTCCGAGGGAGGAAACCACGCCGCCGGTAACGAACACGAGCGGGGTGACGGGACGCAGAGGGGATGTCATGGGCACAGCGGTCGCTGGAAAGCCCCATTCTACAGGTTGCAGGCACCGCCCGCCCGACCGCCGGCTGTCCGTGCCGGAAACGACGCGGGCGCCATCACCGGATGGCGCCCGCAGATCGATCTCGTGCGGCGCGAATGCGCCGCGGTGCCGGGTCAGGCCGGATCTTCTTCCTCGAGCTCCTCGCGCACCTGCTCGGCCTCCTCGGCCTGTTGCTCGGCGACGTCCGCCTGCGTCTCGGCCTGCTCCGCCTGCTGCTCGGCCGCCCATGCGGACTGCTCGGCCTGCACCTCGGCGGCGGTTGCCGCTTCGGCCGATTGCGCCGCGGCACGCTCGGCGTCGCGCAGGGCCTCCTGGTCGACCTCCTGGGCAAAGGCCATCGGCGAAGCAAGCGCGGCGCCCACCAGGGCGGTGAGGAGGATGTTGTGCTTTTTCATGAGGTGTCTCCGTTTGACAGTCACGCAGCATTTGCGGCGGAAAGTGCCGTGCTGCGGCAGCGCCAAATGAGCACAGCGATTCCAGCCGCCGGCTGAACAACATCGCCTTAACACGAACGCGATGCCGCGCTTACAAAAAAGCCGGCTTTGCCCCGGAAATCCCGGGTTTCCCCGGCTTGTGCTGCAAACGGTTTCCGTGCTGGGCCGTTGCTGGTGTGCGCGGAACCGCGACCGGCAAGTACCATGCGCGACTGCCTGACAGGTCGCCGCAACGCATGAACAACCGCTACAACGCCGCCGATATCGAAGTGCTGTCCGGACTCGATCCGGTCAAGCGCCGGCCCGGCATGTACACCGACACCACGCGCCCCAACCACCTCGCGCAGGAAGTCATCGACAACGCCGTCGACGAGGCGCTTGCCGGCCACGCGCGCGGCATCGAGGTGACCCTCTACAGGGACGGCAGCTGCGAGGTCTCCGACGACGGCCGCGGCATGCCGGTCGACATCCATCCCGACGAGGGCGTGCCGGGCGTGGAGCTGATCCTGACCCGGCTGCATGCCGGCGGAAAGTTCAACAACCGCAACTACACCTTCTCGGGCGGCCTGCACGGCGTTGGCGTGAGCGTGGTCAATGCGCTGTCGACGCTGGTCGAGGTGCACATCAAGCGCGAAGGCCAGGAACACCGCATCACCTTCCGCGATGGCGACCGCGCCACGCCGCTGGAGGTGGTGGGCAGCGTGGGCCGCCGCAATACCGGCACCCGCGTGCGCTTCTGGCCGGATCCGAAGTACTTCGACACCGCGAAGTTCAACCTGCGCGCGCTGCGCCACCTGCTGCGCGCCAAGGCGGTGCTGTGCCCCGGGCTGACCGTGAAGCTGACCGACGAGGCCAGTGGCGAGCAGGACAGCTGGTACTACGAGGACGGCCTGCGCGACTACCTGCGTGGCGAACTGGCCGGCCGCGACGTGCTGCCGGTGGAACTCTTCGTCGGCCGCCTCGCGCGCGAGACCGAAGCCGTCGACTGGGCGGTGGGCTGGGTGCCCGACGGCGAACTGGTGCAGGAAAGCTACGTCAACCTGATCCCGACCGCGCAGCACGGCACCCACGTCAACGGCCTGCGCACCGGCTTCACCGATGCGCTGCGCGAGTTCTGCGACTTCCGCAACCTGCTGCCGCGCGGGGTGAAGCTGGCCCCGGAGGATGTCTGGGACCGGGTGTCGTTCGTGCTGTCGATGAAGATGACCGACCCGCAGTTCTCCGGCCAGACCAAGGAGCGGCTGTCATCGCGCCAGGCGGCCGGTTTCGTCGAGGGCGCCGCGCACGATGCCTTCAGCCTGTGGCTCAACCAGCATGTCGAGCTCGGCGAGAGGATCGCGCAGCTGGCGATCGAGCGCGCCAGCGCGCGGCTGAAGACCGAGAAGCAGATCGTCCGCAAGAAGGTCACCCAGGGCCCTGCGCTTCCGGGCAAGCTTGCCGACTGCATCAGCCAGGATCTCTCGCGCACCGAGCTGTTCCTGGTCGAGGGCGATTCCGCCGGCGGCAGCGCGCGACAGGCGCGCGACAAGGACTTCCAGGCGATCCTCCCGTTGCGCGGCAAGATCCTCAACACCTGGGAGGTGGCCAGCACGTCGGTGCTCGCGTCCGACGAGGTGCACAACCTCGCCATCGCCATCGGTTGCGACCCCGGCAAGGACGACATCTCCGGCCTGCGCTACGGCAAGGTCATCATCCTCGCCGACGCCGACTCCGACGGCCTGCATATCGCCACCCTGCTGTGTGCGCTGTTCCTGCAGCACTTCCCGGCGCTGGTGGCCGCGGGCAACATCTTCGTGGCGATGCCACCGCTGTTCCGCGTCGACGTCGGCAAGCAGGTGTTCTATGCGCTCGACGAGGAGGAAAAGCGCCTGCTGCTGGAGAAGATCGAGCGCGAGAAAATCAAGGGCCAGGTCAACGTGACGCGCTTCAAGGGCCTGGGCGAGATGAATCCCTCGCAGTTGCGCGAATCGGCGATCCATCCCGATACCCGGCGGCTGGTACAGCTCACCGTCGACGACGACTTCGCCACGCGCGGGCTGATGGACATGCTGCTGGCGAAGAAGCGCGCTGGCGATCGCAAGGCGTGGCTGGAGACCAAGGGCGACCTGGCCACGCTGGAGGTCTGAGCGCCGGCGCGTCATCCGCGCACGCTGTGGCGACGGCCGCCGCGCCACCGGCACGCCCGCAGCAGGGAATGCCAGCTTGAGCGGGATGAACATGCCACGGTCGAAGCCGCGCCGCGGGTCCATATCGGCCGGCTCGCCACCGGCATGGAGCAGGTCGGCGATGCGCGCGGCCAGTGCGGGTTCGCCCACCGCCGGATAGGCCAGCCCATAGGTATGTGGCGGGAATCCCCGGGGCGCGGCCGACAGCCCGGCGGTGGTCAGCGCTGCTCGGTGGTCTCCACCACCCGGTCGGGAATGCGCCGGGTGTTGCCGATCTGGGCGAAGATCGCCGCGGACGCTGCGGTCACCACACCGATGCAGACGAAGGTCCAGCGGAACGCAGCCAGCACCGGCGCGGTGCCCTGTGCACCGGCATCGGCCGAGAACGCCGCCAGCAGGCCGCCGGCGGTGGCGACGCCGAGGCTCATCGCCAGCATCATCACCATCGACAGCAGGCTGTTGCCGGCGCTGGCCTGCTCGCCGCCGAGGTCGCGCAGGGTCAGGGTATTCATCGCGGTGAACTGCAGCGAGTTGACCGCACCGAAGCAGGCGAACTGCACGATCAGCAGCCACAGCGGCTGCCCCGGGCCGATGAACCCGAAGCTTGCCATCCCCACACCGGTCAGCACGGTATTGACCACCAGCACCCGGCGATAGCCGAAGCGGTGCACCAGCGGCACCACGATGCGCTTGGAGAACATGCCGGCCAGCACCACCGGGATCATCATCATGCCGGCCTGCGCCGGCCGGTAACCCAGCGCCACCTGCAGCAGCAGCGGGATCAGGTACGGCATGCCACCACTGCCCAGGCGCGAGAACAGGTTGCCGAGCAAGCCCACGGCGTAGGTGCGCACGCGGAACAGCGCCAGCGGGAACACCGGCGCCTTCGTGCGCGCCGCATGCAGCCAGTAGGCGACCAGCGCCATCAGCCCGGCCAGCAGCAGCACCACGATCGCGCCACGCCGTGGGGTCTCGCCTGCCAGCGCGTCGACCGACACCGACACCGCGATCATGCCGAACGCCAGCAGGGCGTAGCCGACCCCATCGAAGCGTGCGACCGGCGCGCGCAGGTCGGGCATCAGCCGCATCGCCGCGAACGCGCCGGCCACCCCCAGCGGCAGGTTGATCAGGAAAATCCAGTGCCACGAGGCCACCTGCACCAGCCAGCCGCCGAGCGACGGCCCGATCAGCGGCCCCACCAGCCCCGGCACGGTGACGAAGGTCATCGCGGCGAGGAAATCCTGTCGTGGCACCGAGCGCAGTACGGCCAACCGCCCGACCGGCAGCAGCATCGACCCGCCCACGCCCTGCAGCACGCGCGCGGCCACCAGCGTGTCGAGGCTCTGCGCGAGCGCACAGGCGAGCGAGCCCAGCGTGAACACCACGATCGCGACCAGGAACAGCCTGCGGGTGCCGAAGCGATCGGCCAGCCAGCCCGACGCCGGAATCAGCGTCGCCACGGTCAGCGCGTAGGCCACCACCACCGCCTGCATGCGCAGCGGCGACTGGCCCAGGTCGGCCGCCATCGATGGCAGTGCGGTATTGACGATGGTGGTGTCCAGCATCTGCATGAACACCGCCGCCGCGACCAGCCAGAGCATCGGCCGGTGCGCGCGCAGGGTTTCGGGACCGGTCATCGCGCGGAGGATGGCGGCCGCGGCGTGCGGTGCGCGTTAACGGCGCGTACCGCAGGCCGCTGCCGGCATGCGCACTACGCTGCGTCCAGCGCCGTCACCAGCAACTGGTGCAGCAGCGGCTGCAACCGTCCCGCGCGATCCGCGTCCCACGCGAAGTTGGATTCGTCCATGTAGCAGCGCTGGCTGATTTCCAGCTGCACCGCATCGATGCCGGTTCCGGGGCGCCCGTAGTGGCGGGTGATGTATCCGCCCTTGAAGCGGCCGTTGACCGCGACGTCGTAGTCGTCCTGGGCGGCAAGTACGGCATCGAGCCGCCCCTGCAGGGACGCAGCGCAGCTTGCACCGCTGGCGGTGCCCAGGTTGAGGTCCGGCAGGCGGCCCTCGAACAGCCATGGCAGGGTGCCGCGGATCGAATGTGCTTCCCACAACACCGCGCGGCCGTGCGCGGCATGCAGCCGCTGGAGCTCGCCGGCCAGCGCGTGGTGATAGGGCCGCCACCAGCGATCGACGCGGGCCGCGATCTCGGCCGGGGTCGGCTCCTGCCCCGGCAGGTACACCGGGCCGCCGTCGAAGCGACGTACCGGGCACAGCCCGGTGGTGTTCTGCCCCGGATACAGCGACGTGTCGTCCTCGGCCCGGTTGAGGTCGATCACGTACCGCGAGTGCACCGGCACCAGGATCGACGCCCCCAGCTCACGCGCGAAGGCATACAGGCGTTCGACATGCCAGTCGGTATCCGGCACCTGGCGGGCTTCGGGCGTCAGCCGCGCGGCGATCGCGTCCGGCACCCGGGTGCCATTGTGGGGAATGCTCACCAGCAGCGGCGCGTTGCCGCGGTGGAGATGGAAGATGTCGTCGGTCATCGCAGGAGTGTAAGCCGCACACCGCCGGGTCCGGCACGGCTCAGCGCAGCAGCACCAGCTCCTCGGCGCTGGTGGGATGCAGGGCCACCGTGTCGTGCAGGTCGGCAAGCGTCGCGCCCATCTTCAGCGCCACTGCGAAGCCCTGCAGGATCTCGTCGGCGGCCTCGCCCAGCAGGTGGATGCCGACCACGCGCTGCTGTGCGGGTGCGTCACCCGTGGCCACGCAGACCAGCTTGAACAGGCTGCACAGCGGGCTGTCGGCCAGGGCATGCAGCATCGGCCGGAACTTCGTGCGATAGACCCGCACCGCATCGCCATGCGCTTCGCGCGCCTGCGCCTCGGTCAGCCCCACCGCGCCCAGCGGCGGGTGCGAGAACACCACCGTGGGGATGTTGTCGTAATCGAGCTTCGCATCGGCCTGGCCGCCGAACAGGCGGTCCATCAGCCGGCGCGCGGCGGCGATCGCCACCGGCGTCAGCGTGGCCCTGCCGGTGACGTCGCCCACCGCATGCACGCCCTCGGCACTGGTGTCCTGTCGCGCATCGACCTCGATGCTGCCGCGGTCGTCGAGGCGCACGCCGGCCGCGTCGAGCCCCAGGCCTTCGGTGCACGCACGCCGGCCGATGGCCAGCAGCACCCTGTCATACGGTCCGCGGCACGCCCCGTCGCTGCCACGCACGACGATGCCGTCGCCGGCACGTTCCAGCGCGGCCGGTTCCACGCCCAGGTGCAGGCCGATGCCCAGATGGCGGTAGTGCTCCTCGAGCTGCTCGACGATCTCCGCATCCGACGCGGTCAGCAGGCGCGACGAGCGCGCATGGATCTCCACGCTGCTGCCCAGTGACTGCAGCACCGCGGCCAGTTCGATCGAGATGTAGCCCCCACCCACCAGCGCGACGCGCGGTGGTGCCCCGTTCCAGTGGAAGAAGTCGTCGGAGACCACCCCCAGCTCCGCCCCCGGGAAATCCGGTCGCACCGGCTGCGAGCCGGTGGCGATCAGCACGTGTCGGGCCCGCAGGCGCACGCCATCGCCGGTCTCGACCGTGCGCGCATCCAGCAGCCGCCCGCGCTGTGGCATCCACACGATGCCGGCGGCGTCCAGGCGCTTGCGGTAGCTGGCATGGATGCCGGCGATATAGCGCTGGCGGTCGGTGATGAATTGCTGCCAGTCGAACGCCGGGCGCGCGGGCACGTCGAACCCGAGGTCCGCCGCCTGGCCGATGCGATGGGCGAGTTCCGCGGCCAGCCACATCGCCTTCTTCGGCACGCAGCCGGCGTTGACGCAGGTGCCGCCGAGTTCAGCCGGTTCCAGCAGCGCCACGCGTGCACCCAGCGCGGCGGCCCGGAACGCGCCGGCCAGTCCGCCGGACCCGCCACCGATGACGACGAGGTCGAATCCCAGCGGGTCGCGCGCGCTCATCCGAAGCGCGCCGGGTCGAACGGCTTCGGATCGAGATGCGGCTCGCTGCCGGTGACCAGCTCGGCGATGAGCCGACCGGTCGCCGCGCTCATGCTCACCCCCAGCATGCCGTGGCCGGTGGCCAGCCAGACGTTCCGGTGCGCGGGCGCGCGCCCGATCAGCGGCATGTCGTCGATCGACAACGGCCGCCAGCCGTACCACTCCTCGAGCTTCTGCGGCCCCACCGGCTCGTGCAGGTATTCAGCCGCGCCGCGCTCGAGCGCGTCCAGCCGGCGGCGGTTGAGGCTGGTGTCGTAGCCGGAGAATTCCATGGTGCTGCCAAGACGGTAGCCGCTGTCCCACACGGTCACGCAGACACTGCGCTCCTTGAGCACGATCGGCCGCTTCGGCGCCAGCGCCGGCCGGGTATAGGTGATCGAATAACCCTTGCCCGGCTGCACCGGGATGCGCAACCCCAGCGCCTTGCCGACGCCGGGCGACCACGAGCCCGCGGCCACCACCACGTCGCGCCCATGGAGCTCACCGCGCACGGTGTCGACGCCGACCCCATCCGCATCCGGCCGGATCGCCTGCACCGCGCAGTGCTCCTCGATCACGCCCCCCGCGGCGCGCACCACCCGCGCCAGCTCGGCGACATAGCGGTCCGGGCGCAGGCGCGCGTCGCCCGGGAAGCGCACCACCCCGGCCACGCCCTCGCGCAGGGCCGGCTCGCCGCGCAGGTAGGTCGGGCCATCGATGATGTCGACGTCGATGCCGAGCGCGCGCAGGTCGGCGGCCTCCTGCTCGAACGCCAGCAGGTCGCGCTCGCTGCGGTAGACGTAGTCCACGCCGGAGGCCTCGAACTCGCAGTCCAGGCCGAACCGTGACATCCATTGCTCGAGCGCCTGCCGCGAGGCCTGCAGCATGCCGGCGCGCGCAACCATGGCGCGCCGCCAGTCGTTGGGGTTGCAGCGCCAGGCGAAGCCCAGCATCCAGCGCCACAGCACCGGGTCCAGCCGAGGCTTCACGTAGAACGGCGCATCGGGCGTGAACATCCAGCCCAGTGCCTTGCCTACCGTACCGGGCGCAGCCAGTGGCGCGGCATGGCTCGGGGTGATGGTGCCGCAGTTGCCGTGCGAGCTGCCGCAGCCGGCGCTGCCGGCCTCGAGGATGCGCACGCCACGGCCGGCTTCCAGCAGCGACAGCGCGCATGCCAGGCCCACCACGCCGCCGCCCACGATCAGTACGTCGTTGCTTCGTTCCATCGTCCAAGTCTACGCGTCGACAGGCGCGCGCCGCAGCGGCGGGCGATGGCCATAGGTCCACCAGCGCCACGCCCATTCAACCGGCCCGAACCGGAACCGTGCCAGCCACCAGTGGCTCGCCAGCACCTGCAGCGCAAGCATCACAAGCGCCAGCGCCAGCAGCGCCGCCGGGCCCCACTGGCCGAACCGGCCGAAGCCGTAGCCATAGAACAGCGTGGACGCGACCAGCGACTGCAGCAGGTAGTGGGTCAGCGCCATCCGTCCGGCCGGTGCGAGGCGGTCGAGCGCGCGGCGCCAACGCCGGTCGCGCCACGCCAGCACCACCAGCGACAGCATTCCCAGCGCCATCGGCAACGCGGCGACCTGCAGCAGCGCGAGCGCCAGCATCCAGCGTGCGTATCCACCTGCATCCGTCACGTTGAGACCGAAGGTCGACACGATCACGACCGACGCCACCAGTCCCGCCGGAAGCGCGATCGCGGCCATCCGCCGGTGCCAGCGCTGGTGGAGGTCCACATCGCCGATACGGCCGCTGCGCAGCAGCCAGCCGCCGATCAGGAACATCCCGAGTGCCGCCGGCACCGACATCAGGTCGGAGCCGAGCATCGTCGACAGGTCGCGCAGGCGCTGGGCGGTGACCGCCAGCCAGTCGCCCTGCGCATACACCCGTGCCGCGACCGCGGCGTCACCTTCCGATGGCGGCGCGACATTCCCGGCCAGCGCCATGAGTGCGGCGAACATCCCCCAGATGCCCAGGTACAGCACCAGCCCGAGGTCGCGCTGCCGCGGCGGCGGCAGGCCGCGCAGCGCCAGCAGCAGGAATGCCGCCAGCGCATAGGTGCGCAGGATGTCGCCCGGCCACAGCAGCACGCCGTGCAGCAGGCCGATCACCAGCAGCCCCCAGGTGCGGCGTTTCCAGACCGCGTCGGACACGCCGCGTTGCTGCAGCAGCGCGAAGCCGATGCCGAACAGCAGCGAGAACAGCAGCCAGGCCTTGCCGGCCACGAACACCTGGATCCCCCAGGCGGCGGCCACATCCACCCCGACCAGGCCGTCGCGCACGCCGTTGGCCAGCGTGGCCCAGGGGCGGTTGAACGCTTCGAGGTTGACCACGAGGATGCCGAGCAGGGCGAGTGCCCGCAGCGCATCGAGCACCCCGATGCGCGCGCGGTCGTCGATTGGCGCCCATTGGCTCATAGGGATCCCCACTCAAGCGGCGACCTTGCCGGAGCACCGCAGCGCCGGCAAGCCTGCATCCCGCATGCAAAGGGCCCGCACGCGGCGGGCCCTCTGCAACAGCGTCGCCGCAGCGAAGCCTCAGTGGTGGTGGCCGCCCTCGCCGTGCACGTGGCCGTGCTCGATCTCTTCCGCCGACGCCTCGCGCACCTCGACGATCTCGATGTCGAACTGCAGGTCCTTGCCGGCCATCGGGTGGTTGAGGTCGACGTCGACCACGCTCATGCCGACCTTCTGCACGGTGACCGCGCGGGGGCCGAAGTTGGTGTTGAGCACGACCTGCATGCCGGCGGTGAGCCGCTGGTTGCCGAAATGCTTCTTCGGCACGCGCTGGGTCAGGCCGTCGCGGCGCTCGCCGTAGGCGTCCTCGGCCTTGACGTCGGCCTTGAAGCTGTCGCCGGCCTCGCGCCCGTCCATGGCCTTCTCCAGGCCCGGAATGATGTTGCCGTGGCCGAACAGGATCGCCAGCGGCTCGCCGCGGTCGCGCGAGCTTTCCACCGGCTCCTGGCCGGCCTCGGCGACGGTGTAGTGGAAGCGGACGACGCGGTCTTTTTCGATCTTCATGGATGATCCTGCTGGCGCGACGCGGGGCCGCGATGGATGGGAATGCGGGAGAGACGGCGCCGCGACTTCAAATCGCCACGCCGATCGGCCAAGATGCGGCCTCGATGAGCGACGATTATCCCGGCTTCCGCCGCGCCGCGCCAACCCGCGCCCCCCGCCCGCTGATGGCCTGGGCCAGCGCGGCTTCGATCGTGTCGCTGCTGGCGGCCTGTGGCGGCCGCGACGTGCGACCCGCGCCGGCGCCGGCCGCGCCGCGCAGCTACAGCGTCGTCGCCCCGTCCGATCCCGCCGCCGCCAATGCCGTGGTGATCCGCGCGATCAGCCTGGTCGGCACGCCCTACCGCTTCGGCGGCAACACGCCCGAAGGCGGCTTCGACTGCAGCGGGCTGGTCAACTACGTCTATCGCGACATGCTGGACCTGCGCCTGCCGCGGTCCTCGCGCGAACTGGCCGCGGTGCAGGGTCCGCGCATCGATCCGACCCGCCTCGCCTCCGGCGACCTGGTCTTCTTCGGCAGCCGCGGCGACGTGACTCATGTCGGCATCTACGTCGGCGAGGGCCGCTTCGTGCACGCGCCGAGCAGCGGCGGCACCGTCCGCCTCGATCACCTCGATGGCCATTACTGGCGTGACAATTATTCGGGCGCACGTCGCATTCTTTGACGTCGGGCCGTATTCATTCAGGAAATCTCTCGTATTCATTGACGGGCTCTTAACAAACGGGCCGGCTTCGTCGTGCACCATCACGCCACGCCTACATTCCTGACTTGACGCGTGACGACAGCCGAAACCCCGAATCACGGCCAGACCGCCGCCACCGCGCCCCGCCAGACCCGGCGGATTTCCTCCTTCATCCTCGCCAGCGCGCTGTTCTGCCTCGCCCTGCCCGCCGTTGCGGCGCCCGGCCTGGCAGGTGACTCCGCCGACCAGTCGCCGATGGTGGCGACCGTCAGCCAGCAGCTGGCCGACCCGCTCCCCGCCGGTGGTCCCGAGGTGCTGTTCGCCTCCGACGTCAACCAGCTGATCGCCGCCGCCGACCTGGTCCGCCAGGAATCGAAGGCACAGCCGCGCGGTGGCGTGCAGGTCCTACTGCAGCGTGCGATGACCCTGCTCGGCACGCCGTACCGCTGGGGTGGCACCTCGCCCGAGCGTGGTTTCGACTGCAGCGGCCTGGTGAGCTATGTCTTCAGTACCGCCCTTGGCATCGAACTTCCGCGCGTCTCGCGCGACATGGCCAACTCCGGCCAGCGGGTCGACCGCGACCAGCTCGACGCCGGCGACCTGGTGTTCTTCAGCCGCCGCGGCGGCCGCATCGACCACGTGGGCATCTATGTCGGCGAAGGCCGCTTCCTGCATGCCCCGCGCAGCGGCCGCGACGTGACCGTGTCCGACCTCGATACCGGGTACTGGGCCGGCAAGTTCATGCAGGCCCGGCGCGTCGCCGGCGTCTGAGCCACGCATCTCCTCGTACAGGCCGCCTCCTGGCGGCCTTTTTTTTGGTTCATCGCGTATTACCGGGGAAGGCTGCGCGGATCTTCAGGAAGAAGTACTCCTGATCGCGGTAGCCGTAGGCCCGGCGCTTGATGACCTTGATGGTGTTGTTGATGCCTTCGAC
>NWQL01000004.1:50101-124036 GCA_002798175.1 Lysobacteraceae bacterium NML91-0213
GCTTCTCAATCGTCTTGCGGTCCAGCATGACCTCACCCCTGAGCCCTGAAAATCAGGCCTCAAGGGTAAGGGCGGTCCTTGAAGGCTCCCCGCTGATCCGCGAAGAACCTTTTTTTTGATCAAGACTCCTCCGGGCGGGGCCGTACACCCCGCCGGGCACGCGACGGCAGCGCGGGTCGGGATGGAGCGGCTCCGGACGCTGCACTGCGGCTTGCCCGACGCGGCACGGGCGGTGATCCTCGCGCAACGCCCCGGGGAGACTGGCCATGATCCGCACCCTGCTCGCCATCCTGGCCGGCCTGGTTGTCGCCATCGCATTGATGCTGGCGATCGAGGCGCTGGCCGCATCGCTGTTTCCGCTGCCGCTGGACGCCCGCATTGCTGGCGAGGAGGACCTCGCACGACTGGTCGCGCAGGCGCCGCCCGGCAAGCTGGCACTGGTGCTGCTGGGCTGGTGCCTGGCGGCACTGACGGGTGGCTGGGTTGCCGCCCGGCTGTCGGTCGCGCGCACCGGCATGGCGGCGCTGGCGGTGGGCGCACTGATCGTGGGCGGGGTCATCCTCAACGTGATGGCGCTGCCGCATCCGGCCTGGGTCATCGCCGGCGGGTTGCTGCTGCCAGTGCCGCTGGCCTGGGCGGGTGGCCTGCTGGCACGTCGTCCGCGGGCTGCCCGGCCGCGGCATCGCTGACGGGCCGCCCGGGCTTCAACCGTTCCCGGGGAGGGGAACCGCATGCCATCCACCGTGATCACCACGCTGCTGCTGCCACTTGCGCTCGGCGTCATCATGCTGGGCCTGGGCCTCGGGCTCACCATCGACGACTTCCGCCGCGTGGCGCGCTACCCGCGCGCGGTGCTGACCGGGCTGCTGCTGCAGACGGGCGTGCTGCCCTGGGTCGCGCTGGGCCTGGCGCTGCTGTTGCGCCTGCCGCCGGAACTCGCGGTCGGGCTGATGCTGCTCGCCGCTTCGCCCGGGGGCGCCACCGCGAACATCTACAGCCACCTGGCGCGCGGCGACGTGGCGTTGAACATCACCCTGACCGCCATCAACAGCGTGCTGTGCCTGGTCACCCTGCCGGTGATCCTCGACCTCTCGATGCGGTTCTTCCTCGGCGCGGGCCAGTACGTGCCACCGCCGGTGCAGAAGATCATCGAGGTGGCGGCGATCATCATCCTGCCGGTGGCGATCGGCATGACCGTGCGCGCTCGCGCACCGCGCTTCGCCGCGCGGATGGAAAAACCCATCCGCGCGCTCTCGGTGCTGGTGCTGGTGCTGCTGATCGCCGCCGCGGTGGCCCAGGCCTGGCAGACGCTGCTGACCTGGTTCGCCGCGGTCGGCCTGGCCTGCCTGCTGTTCAACCTCGCCAGCATGGCCAGTGGCTACCTGGCGCCGGTCGCGTTGCGCCTGCCGCGCCGGCAGGCGATCGCGATCGCGATGGAGATCGGCATCCACAACGGCACGCTTGCGATCTACATCGCACTCAACGTGCTCGGCAACGCCACCATGTCGGTGCCGGCGGCGGTCTACAGCCTGCTGATGTTCTTTACCGCCGCGGTGTTCGCGTGGTGGGCGTCGCGGCGTGGCACCGGCGCGGTGGTCGCGCAACCGGGCTGACACGCGCTCGCGCCTGCTGCGCGATGCATCCGCGGGATCAGCGGCGCCGCGCTGGCCGCCAAGTTGCCAGAGAGTCAGGGCCACCGGCGGGAGCCGCCGGTGGCCTGCCCGGTCACTCGGCGCCGAAGTCGCCGTATTCCGCCAGCTGCTCGGCGACCGAGGCGTCGCCCACCACCACGATGCTCTGGGTCTTCGGGTCGAAGAACTCGCGCGCGACCGCCTGCACCTGCTGTGCGGTGACCTGCTGGGCCTTGCCGACGTAGCTGCTGAGATAGTCGGCCGGGCGGCCGAGCAGCCAGTTCGACGCCAGCGCCGAGGCCACCGCGCCCTGCAGCTGGTTCTGGAACAGGTAGGTGCCGGCGGTGTAGCGCTTGGCGCGCTGCAGTTCGTCGGCGCCGACCGCGCTGGTGCGCATCGCCTCGAATTCCTTCAGGAACTCGCCGATCGCCGCGCCGGTGACCTCGTTGCGCACGTCGGCCTGGGCCTGGAACGCACCGCCCTGCGCGCGCAGGCCGAAGCTGCTGCCGGCGCCGTAGGTGTAGCCCTTGTCCTCGCGCAGGTTGCGCATCAGCCGGCTGTCGAACCCGCCGCCGAGGATGGTGTTGGCCAGCGCCGCCGGGATCGCGCGCTCGTCATCGGCATCGAACGCCGGGCGGCCGATCCGCACCGCCGACTGCACGCTGCCGGCGCGCGGGACCAGCACGAACTGCGGATCCGCCGGGTAGTCGGGAGCCGGCACCGCGGGCAGCGCCCCGCCCTCGCCACGCCAGTCACCGAATGCCGAGCGCGCGAGCGCCAGCGCCTGGTCGCCGTCGACCGGCCCGGCGATCACCAGCAGGGCCTGGTCCGGGCGGAAGCGCTGCGCGTGCGCGGCCTGCAGTTGCGCGACATCGGTGCCGGTGATGCCGGCCTCGGTCGGCAGCGTGTTGCCGTAGGGATGGTCGCCGAACAGCACTCGACCCATCGCGCGGTTGGCCTGGTAGCCGGGCTGGGCCTCCATCGCCTTCAGCGATTGCAACGCGTTGGTCCTGGCCAGCTGCACCTCGTTGGCCGGGAACGCGGGATTGCGCACCACGTCGGCGAACAGTTCCGCCAGCGGTTGCGCCGACGAGGACAGGCCCGAGGCCATGGCCAGCAGGCCGTCGCTGCTGGCGCTGGCGCTCATCGATGCACCCAGCCGCTGCAGCTCCTCGGCGATCTGCACCGAGCTGCGCGTGGCGGTGCCCTCCTGCAACAGGCCGGCCAGCAGGTTGGACATGCCCGGCAGCTCTGCCGGATCACTGGCAAGCCCGCCGCGCACGGCGAGCACGTAGTTGACCTTCGGCAGGCCGCCCTGGCGTGGCAGCACCCAGACGGTCAGGCCATTGTCGAGGCGCTGTTCGATAAGGCCCAGTTCGGGCAGCGGGCGGTCGGCATCGTAGTCCGGCAGGCCCGCCGGCAGTTCGGTTGGCGGCGCGGTGGCCGGTGCGGCGCCGGGCTGCTGGGCATGGGCGGCCGCGGCGAACAGGCATGCGCCGAGGGCGAGGACGAGCGGACGCAGCATGCTGGCGCCGCGGGCGGAACGGTCTTGGATAGCCATGGCGGTGTCCTTCAGTCCTGCGTCGGGGCGGCAGCGGGTGCCGGGGCGGTCGGCGGGGCGATGCCGCGCGCGGCGGCCATCGGCGCCGGCACGCGGTCGATGACGGTCCGGTTGGCCTCGGTGAGGTAGGTGCGGGCCACGCGCTGCACGTCGGCAACGGTCACCGCCTGCACCCATTCCGGCACCCGGTTGAGGGTCTGCGCATCGCCCCACAGGAGCTGCGCCTTGGCGAGCTCGTCGGCACGCGAGATGAAGGGCTCCAGCGCATTGACGTAGTCGGCCAGCATCTTGGTCTTGGCCGCGGCCAGCGTCTCTTCCGGCACGCCCTCGCTGACGATGCGCGCGATCTCCTCGTCGATCGCCGCCAGCACCGCATCGGGATCGACGTCGGGCTTGTACAGCGCGAACAGCGTCATCAGGGTCGGGCCGTCGTAGTCCCAGGCGTGCCCCAACGGCCAGCCCATGCCGCCGTCGAGGTTGAGCAGCTGCTCGCGGCCCTTGACCAGGCCCTGGTACAGCCGCGAGGCATCGCCGCCGGCCAGCAGCTGCGACAGCACGGCCATCGGCGCGTGGTCGGCGCTGCCGCGCGCTGGCATCTTCCAGCCGACCGCCAGCGCCGGCACCTGGGCCAGTGCATCGGCCTGCGCCTCGCGCCTGCCTTCGGTATTGAGCGGCTCGGACACGTCCGGGCGGTCCGGCGTGGGCCGTGCGGGGATGTCGCCGAAGTATTCCTCCACCAGCGCGAAGGCCTCCTCGGCGGAGATGTCGCCGGCGATGCCGATGACCGCGTTGTTGGGGCCGTAGTAGTCGCGGTGGAAGGCTTCGACGTCGGCCAGCGTGGCACCCTCGAGATCCTTGAAGCTGCCGTAGCCGTCGTGGGCATTGGCCCACTTCGAGAACGCCAGCCGGTTCATGTCGAACACGAAGAACAGCCCGTACGGCTGGTTCTGCACGTTGACGCGGATCTCCTCCTTGACCACGTCCTGCTGGTTCTTCAGGTTGGCCGGCGAGAAGTCCAGCGTCTTCATGCGGTCGGCTTCCAGCCACAGGATCGGCTTGAGCGCGGACACCGGCGCGGTCTCGATGTAGTTGGTGTAGTCGGGCCGGGTGGAGCCGTTGAGCATGCCGCCGCCGCCCTGGATGACGCGGTCGAACACGCCCTTGGGCGCGGTCGGCGTACCCTGGAACATCAGGTGTTCGAACAGGTGGGCGAAGCCGGTGCGGTCCTGCGGCTCCAGCCGCATGCCGACGTGGTAGACCACGCTGACGCCGACGGTCGGCGAACTGCGGTCCTCCGACACCACCACGGTCAGGCCGTTGTCGAGCGTGTGGGTGCGGATCGGCATCGTCCAGCGATCGGGCTGCTGTGCGGCAGCCGGAATCGCCAGCCATGCCAGCAGCGCGAGTGCGCCGCCAAGGACTGATCTCGAACGCATGCGGTACTCCCCGTCGGCCCTCCGCAGGGCCCGAGCGCCGACTATAGCGCGCGGTCCGCCGCGGCCGCGGCTGGCCGCACCGGCGCGGCGATCAGCCCTTGCGATCGACCGGTGCCGCGGCCGGTGCGTCGGCGTCCTCGCCACCCACGCCGAGGTTGCTGCCGGCGCGTTCGTACGCCGCGCGATCGAGCAGCCCGGTCTCGCGCGCGACCAGCACCGGCACCAGCATCTGCCCGGTGACGTTGGTCATCGTGCGCATCATGTCGAGGATGCGGTCGATCGCCAGCAGGATGCCCAGCACCTCCAGTGGCAGGCCGGCGGCGCTCAGCACCACGGTCGCCATCACCACGGCGGTCCCCGGCACGCCCGCGGTGCCGAAGCTGCCCAGCACCGAGGCCAGCAGGATCGCCACGTACTGGGCGAAGCTCAGCTCGATGCCGTAGTACTGCGCGGCGAAGATGGCCGCGAGCGTCGGATAGATCGCACCGCAGCCATCCATCTTGATGCTGGCGCCCAGCGGCACCGCGAACGCGGCGTAGTCGCGGTTGACGCCGAGGCCATGGGTGACCGAACGGATCGCCGCCGGCATCGCGGCGAAGCTCGACGAACTGACGAACGCCACCTGCATCGCCGGGCCCGCACCGCGGAAGAACTTCAGCGGGTTGAGCCCGTGGGTCAGCAGCAGCCCGCCGTACACGACCACGATGTGGAACGCACAGGCGGCGTACAGCGCGATCACGAAATTGCCCAGGGGCAGCAGGCGCTCGAAGCCGTAGGTGCCGACCAGCCCGGCGATCAGGCCGAAGGTGCCGATCGGGGTCATCTCCAGGACGAAACGGGTGACCTGGATCATCACGTCGCTGCCCTGCCCGACCAGGCGCCGCAGCCCCTCTGTGCGGTCGCCCAGCTTCACCAGCGCGAAGCCGACCAGGCCTGCGAAGAAGATCACCTGCAGGATGCGGCCCTCTGCCAGCGCCGCGAACGGGTTGGTCGGCACGATGTCGAGCAGCACCTGCACCGGCGTCGGCACCTCGCGCGGCTGGTAGTCGACCGGCGGGGTCAGGGTCACCCCGATGCCAGGGTTGAACAGGAACGCCGCGGCCAGGGCCACGCCGACCGCGATCGTCGCGGTCAACGCGAACCAGCCGAAGGTGCGCCCGCCCAGGGTCGCCATCGACTGCTGGCCGTGCAGCGCCGAGACCGCGTTCATCACCGCGAAGAACACCAGCGGCACCGCGATCATCCGGATCAGGTTGACGTACAGCGTGCCCAGCGGCTGCAGCCAGGTCCCGGCGGCAGGGCCAAGCAGCCAGCCGGCCAGCGCGCCGAGCACGAAGCCGCCCGCCACCCGCTTCCAGAACGCGATACGGAACCACCAGTCGAACATGCGGGTATCCCGGGCGCCGGGCCCGACAGCAGACAAGGGGGCGACGATACCGGAGCGCCTGCCATGCTGCAGTCGTCTGGCTGCAACACTGAAGAGCACTACGGACGGCATAATGGCCGGCTTCCCTGCGTCGACGTTCCATTTCCCAGCCCATGCAAAAGCTTTCCCTGCTCTGCGTGGCGGCCCTGCTGGCCGCCTGCGCCGCACCCCAGCGCGCCCCCCATCCGGACGCCCCGGCCGCACCGGTCACGGTGCCGCAGATCGAACGTCCGGCAGGCGAAACCGCCGCCTGGTGGTTCCGCAGCGGCGCCGCCGCGGCCGCCGAGCGCGGCGCGATGGACGGTCGCGCGCGCAACGTGATCCTGTTCGTCGGCGACGGCATGAGCCTGACCACGGTCGCGGCGGCGCGCATCCTTGCCGGGCAGCGCGACGGTGGCTCCGGCGAGGAAAGACTGCTGAGCTGGGAGGCGTTTCCGCACACCGCGTTCGCGCGTACCTACAACACCGACATGCAGACGCCGGACTCCGCCGGCACCATGACCGCGATGGCCACCGGCGCGAAGAGCCGCGCGGGCGTCATCGGCGTGGGCCAGGCGCGCGCGCGAGGTGATTGCAGCGACCTCGCCGGCAATGCGCTGCTGTCGATCCGCGACCTCGCCGAAAGCGCCGGCATGGCGACCGGCATCGTCACCACCACCCGCATCACCCACGCCACGCCTGCCGCGACCTACGGCCATTCACCGGACCGCAACTGGGAAGGCGACGTGCACCTGCCGCAGGATGCGATCGATGCCGGGTGCACCGACCTGGCCCGGCAGCTGGTCGACCGGCCCCGACGCGGCCCCGACGTGGTGTTCGGCGGCGGCCGCCGCTACTTCATGCCCGCTGGCGAGCGCGACCCGGAGTGGGACGACAAGGTCGGGCTGCGCCTGGACGGCCGCGACCTGATTGCCGACTGGCAGGCCCGGAACCCCGATGGGGCCTACGTCTGGAACCGCGACCAGCTGGACGCCGCGCGCGGGCGCACCCCGGTGCTGGGCCTGTTCGAGTACGACCACCTGCATTTCGAGCACGACCGCCCCGCTGACCCCGGCGAGCCCAGCCTGGCCGAACTCACCACCGAGGCGATCGACCGCCTGCGCGACGCCGGCGACGGCTATTTCCTGCTGGTGGAAGGTGGCCGCATCGACCACGCCCACCACTACGGCAATGCGCACCGTGCCCTCACCGACACCATCGCGCTGGCGGAGGCCGTGCAGGCCGCCGTGGATGCGACCGACGATGCGGACACGCTGATCCTGGTCACCGCCGACCACGCGCACACGCTCACCTTTGCCGGCTACCCGGCGCGCGGCAACCCGATCCTCGGCAAGGTCATCGGCAGCAGCGGCGAGGATGCGACCACCGGCTACGCGCGCGACGCACTGGGCCTGCCCTACACCACGCTGGGCTACGCCAACGGCCCTGGCTACAGCGGTGCCAGCGGCACACAGCCGGAAGGCCCGAAGACGTTCTTCCATGTCGGCAGCGGCTTCGAGGCCGCCCGTGGCCGCCCCGACCTCAGCGACGTGGACACCACGCATCCGGATTACATGCAGGAAGCGACGCTGCCGCTGTCGAGCGAAACCCACGGCGGCGAGGACGTCGGCATCTGGGCGCGCGGCCCGGGGGCGCAGGCGGTGCGCGGCAATGTCGAACAGCACGTGCTGTTCCACTTCATGGTGCAGGCCACCCCGCGCCTGCGCGAGCGGCTGTGCGCGCAGGGCCTGTGCACGGCCGATGGCGTGCCGGTGGAACTGCCGGATCCGGCAGACTTCGGATTCGGGCCGCGGGCGCGGATGGAATAGGACCGCACGGCACGCGGCAGGGCACGGCCACGCCCTGCCCTTTGGTACGACAGGCCACCGGATCCCGCTTCGCTATCCTCCACACATCATTGTGAGGAGCGAAAAGCGATGAACCGACTCGACGGCAAGGTCTGCGTGGTCACCGGCGCGGCCAGCGGCATCGGCCTGCGGATTGCCGAGGTGTATGCGCAGGCGGGCGGCCGGGTCGCCATTGCCGATCTCCGCCACGACGGAGCAGACGCGGCCGCCGCGCGCATCCGCGACGGCGGTGGCGAGGCGATGGCCGTGGCGATGGACGTCACCGACGAACAGCAGGTCATCGACGGCATCGCCAGCGTGGTCGATGCCTGGGGCCGGGTCGACGTACTGGTCGCCAACGCCGGCATCCAGATCGTCAACCGGATCACCGACTTCAGCTACGCCGACTGGAAGAAGCTGCTGGCGATCCATCTCGACGGCTCGTTCCTGACCACCCGCGAATGCCTGCGCGACATGGAGAAGCGCCGCCAAGGCGGCACGATCATCTACATGGGCTCGGTGCACTCGCACCTGGCATCGAAGCTCAAGGCGCCCTATGTCACCGCCAAGCACGGGCTGCTCGGGCTGGCACGCACGGTGGCGAAGGAAGGCGCCGAATACGGCGTGCGCGCCAACGTCATCTGCCCCGGCTTCGTGCGCACCCCGCTGGTGGAGAAGCAGATCCCCGAGCAGGCGCGCGAGTTCGGCATCAGCGAGGACGAGGTGGTCAAGAACATCATGCTCAAGGACACCGTGGACGGCGAGTTCACCACGGTCGACGATGTCGCCAACGTGGCGCTGATGCTGGCCGCGTTCGAGACCAACGCGCTCACCGGCCAGAGCATCACCGTGAGCCATGGCTGGTTCATGCAGTAGTACTTGACAGTTCGCGGCAGTGCAGCAACACGCGCCGCGCGGGCCGGGTAGGATCGGGCGGGTGGACCCGTCACGGAAAGACCGGCGCTCCCGCCGCTCGCGATGACGGCCCGACACGAGGGAGGAGTTGGGTATGGGAGGTTTCGACCCCTGGAATGGGCTCGTTCTGCTGTTGCTCGTCGCGATCCCCGCGGCAGTCATCCTGGCGATGGTGTGGCTGTTCCGGCGCAACCGCCATGCGCGCCACCACCGTATCGATCATGCGCGCGTGCCGCTGCACGACACGCGGGCGCGTCCCGCAGCGATCTCCCACGCGGTCGACTGAACCCGCCGCCCTGACCGATGAAACCCCTGCACCTGCAGGGGTTTTTTTCTGCCTTGCAGCGGACGTCGCGACGGCGTTCCCGGCGGCCCACCACGGGCGCGCAGCACTCCGGCCGTCGGACGGATCAGAACGGCTTGGCCAGCACCAGCCACACCACCAGGACCAGCCCCAGCACGGGCAACTCGTTGAACCAGCGCAGCGCGCGCGAGGTCGGAACCGCGCGTCCGGCGCCCGCGCCCTTCAGCCAGCGCCCGGCGACGACGAAATGCACCATCAGCAGCACCACCAGCAGCAGCTTGGCGTGCAGCCAGCCGGTGCCGGGGCCGACCATGGTCGGGAAGCCATCGAACACCCGATAGCCCAGCCAAAGCACCAGGCCCAGCACGAACGCGAAGCCGAACATCGAGTGGCCGAAGCGGTACAGGCGCCGGCCCATCAGCACCAGGCGATCGCGCACCGCCGGCTCGGCACCGGCCTCGGCGATGTTGACCAGGATGCGCGGCAGGTAGAACGCGGCGGCCATGAAGGCGATGACGAAGACCAGATGGAAGGTCTTGACCCAGAAATACGCTTGCATGCGCGGTGTCCTCTGCCATGGGTGGTCGGGCGCGTGCCCGGTGCCGGTATCGTAACGGGATGGACAAGACATACGACCGCGCCTATTTCGATCGCTGGTACCGCAATGGCGGCATCGGCGGCACCCGACGCCTGATGCGCAAGGTGGCGCTTGCCGTGGCCACCGCCGAATACCACCTGGAACGCCCGTTGCGCAGCGTGCTCGACATCGGCTGCGGCGAAGGCGCGTGGCGCGCACCACTGCTGAAGTTGCGGCCGAAGCTGCGCTACATCGGCTTCGACAGCAGCCTCTACGCGGTGGAGCGCTACGGCGCGCGACGCAACCTGCACCTCGCGCATTTCGCCGATTTCGAGTTCCTGCGCCCCTGCCCGCCGGCGGACCTGGTGGTGTGCAGCGACGTGCTGCATTACCTGCCCGCGCGCGAGATCGACCGCGGCCTGGGCGGCGTTGCCGACCTCTGCGGCGGCATCGCCTTCCTGGAAACGTTCACCCGCGAGGACGACGCCGAAGGCGACGACGACGGCTACCTGCGACGACCCGCCGGTTTCTACCGCGGGCGCTTCGCGGCGGCGGGTTTCCGCCCGTTGGGTTCGCACTGCTGGCTGTCGCCGGCGCTTGCCGAAAGTGCCACTGCACTGGAGGTCGTCGACCGCGTGTAGACAGGCGGGATGCAGGCTCATCCGATATGCTGCGACGCAGCAACCTGATGCCCGCGAGGCGCGATCGCCCCATGTTCCTCTACCAGCTGCACGAATTCGGCCGCGCCTTCCTGGCGCCCCACGCCTACTGGGCGGAAGCCAACGCCCGGGCGTTTTCCGCCCCCGGCAGCCTGCTGGCGATGCTGCCGGGCGCCGAACAGGTGTCGGCGGCCAGCGAGTTGTTCCACCGCGTGGCCAAGGATTACGAGAAGCCGGAATTCGGCATCCATTCGGTCGAGGTCGACGGCAGCGTGTATCCGGTGGTCGAGCGCGAGGTCGCCCGCAAGCCATTCTGCCGGCTGCTGCGCTTCAAGCGCTTCAGCGACGATGCCGGTGCCATCGGCGAGATGAAAGGGCAGCCGCCGGTGCTGGTGGTGGCGCCGCTGTCGGGCCACCACGCGACGTTGCTGCGTGACACCGTGCGCACGCTGCTGCGCGACCACAAGGTCTACATCACCGACTGGGTCGATGCGCGCATGGTGCCGGGCGACGAAGGTGCATTCACGCTGGACGACTACGTCGCCTACGTCGAGGACTTCATCCGCCTGATCGGCGCCGACGACCTGCACGTGATCAGCGTCTGCCAGCCGACCGTGCCGGTGCTGGCCGCGGTGTCGCTGATGGCCGCGCGCGGCGAAACCACGCCACGCTCGCTGGTGCTGATGGGCGGCCCGATCGACGCCCGGCAGTCGCCGACCTCGGTCAACAACCTCGCCACCCAGCGCCCGCTGTGGTGGTTCGAGAACAACCTCATCCACCAGGTGCCGGCGAACTATCCGGGCCGTGGCCGACGCGTGTATCCCGGCTTCCTGCAGCACTCGGGCTTCATGGCGATGAATCCCGAGCGCCACTTCATGTCGCACTGGGACTTCTACCGGAACCTGGTCAAGGGCGACCTCGACGACGCGCAGTCGCACCGGCGCTTCTACGACGAGTACAACGCCGTGCTCGACATGCCGGCCGAGTACTACCTCGACACCGTGCGCATCGTCTTCCAGGACCACCTGCTGCCCCGCGGCGAGTGGCAGGTGGCCGGTGAGCGGGTGACGCCGGCGGCGATCGGCGACACGGCCATCCTCACCATCGAAGGCGAACTCGACGACATCTCCGGCCTCGGCCAGACCCGCGCCGCGCATACGCTGTGCACCGGCGTGCCGGGAGCGCACCGGGCGCACATCACCGTCGACGGTGCCGGTCACTACGGCATCTTCAGTGGCCGCCGCTGGCGCACGCGCGTATATCCGCAGGTGCGCGATTTCATCGCCCGCTATGCGGGCGCACGTGGCCGCATCCACGGCGTCGGCGGCAAGGTCACCCCGCTCCGGCGCGGCGGCGCAGCCTGAGGGCGCTGCGCGCAACGGGTTTGCAGGAGCCCTCTCCCGTTCACTGGGAGGTTGGAATACGGGCAGAAGGCGCGGGCAGCCGCGCGAAGACCACCCTCGCCCGGCGCCTCTCACGCGTACTGCGCGGTCTTGACCAGCAGGTGCTTGGCCAACAGGCCGTGCATGCGGCCGATCGCCCGCGCCAGGTGCAGGGTCACGAACAGCAGCAGCGCGCCGGCCAGCGACACCAGCGGCAGCAGCCATGCGGCGTCCTCGACGAGGTCGACGCCCCAGAACCACACCGCGTAGTCGGCACCCGGCAGCAGGGCCAGCGGCGACAGCAGCATCGCCAGTGACAGGCTCCCCATCGTCACTGCGATGGTGAAGTAGACGATGCCCAGCGGCAGCATCAGCAGCATGTACAGCAGCGTGCTCCAGCTGCGCGGGTCGGTGAACATGTCGCCGATGCGCTGCAGGATGCCGCGCCCGCGCGCGTTGTACAGCGGCCGGCGCGGCATGCGCTCGCCCAGCATCACCTCGACGATGCGGCCTTCCACCAGCGACAGGATGCGCACCGAGCCGAAGAACAGGATCACGAACGGGATGCCGATGATCAGGATCGCAAGGCCCGCCGACAGTGACAGTCCCGCCACCACCCAGGTGAAGTAGAAGATGCCGGTGGCCAGCGCCAGCACCATGTAGAACAGCGATGCATAGGCGCGCGGGTCGGCGGCGACGCCGAAGAAGCGCCCCGCCAGCGATTCCCGGGCCTTTGGCATCGGTGCTCGCAGCGCGGTCTGCACGGTGACCTCGGTGTCGCGGTAGATGTCGGCGACCTCGTCCGGCGCGCCATAGCTCGAGGCCACCGCGGCGATCACCTCCGCCTCGCTGCGGCCGGGGTTCTCGGCGAGCTCGGAGCGCAGGTATTCCTCGGCGTCGTACAGCGCATCCTGGATCAGCGCAGGATCGGCCCCGGCCAGCGAGCGCCGCAGGTGCTCGAGGTATTCGGGGATCGTCGTCGGCAACCTGCTGGCATTCATCGTGGCACTCCCTTGAGGACGGTATCGACGGAATCGCGGGTGGCGGTCCAGGCGCTGGTCCAGCGGTCCAGCACCTCGCGCCCGGCGGTGGTGATGCGGTAATAGCGACGCGGCGGGCCCGATACCGAAGGTTCGACGTGGCTGGCCAGCAGGCCCGCGGCCTCGAGGTTGCGCAGCACCGGATACAGCGCGCTCTGCTTGCCGGCCAACGCGCCGCCGTCCACGCCCTCCAGCTGCTTGGCGATCTGGTAGCCGTACATCGGCGCGGGCGTCGTGGCCAGCACCGCCAGCAGTACCAGCGACACCGTGCCCGCGCTCAGTTCCTTCTGGAATTTGCGCAACTGCAGGTCGACGGCGGATTCGTAGCTGGTCATGGCTCCGGCACAGGCTCGCTATGTCGAGATGGATGCTATTGCCAAGTTCACACTAGTGGATGTGCCGGAAGTCGGGGCGCGCACCGCTGCTGCGTTCCGGCGAGAATCGACCCTCACCGTCCGAGGGGATCCAAGATGTCGCGACCTGCCCTGCGCCTGTCGATGCTGTGCGCCGCCCTGCTGCTGACGCCCGCCTTCGCGGCCGATCCGCCTCCGCCGCCCACCACCCAGGCGCTGCTGGATGCCTCGCAGGCCGCCGACTGGCGCACGCCCGATCCCGACAACCTGCTCTATATCGATCTCGACGCCGGCCGCGTGGTGGTCGAACTCGCGCCGCGGTTCGCACCCGCACACGTCGGCAACATCCGCACCCTGGCCCGGCAGCGCTTCTGGGACGGACAGACCATCTACCGTTCGCACGACAACTTCGTGGTGCAGTTCGGCGCCAATGTCGAGGACGGGGCCGCAGCCCCGCCATTGGGGGATGCGCTCGCGCAGCTGCCGGCGGAATTCGAGCGCCCGGCCGATGGCCTGGCCTTCCATCGGCTGCCCGACCCGGATGGCTGGGCGCCGGAAGCCGGCTTCGCCGATGGCATGCCGGCCGCGCGCGACCCCGACAAGGGACTGGCGTGGATGGCGCACTGCTACGGCGTGCTGGGCGCGGGCCGCGGCATGGCCGCCGATTCCAGCAACGGCACCGAGCTGTACGTGGTGATCGGCCAGGCGCCGCGCCAGCTCGACCGCAACATCACCCAGGTCGGCCGGGTGCTGCAGGGCATGGAACTGCTGAGCGCGCTGCCGCGTGGCAGCGGCCCGCTGGGCTTCTACGAGGATGCGTCGCAGGCCACGCCGATCCGATCGATCCGTCTCGCCTCCACGGTGCCGGAGGCCGAACGCACTCCGCTGCAGGTGCTGCGCACCGACACCCCGCTGTTCGACGCGGTGGTGGAGTCGCGCCGCAACCGGCGCGACACGTGGTACCTGCATCCTGCCGGGCACATCGACCTGTGCAACGTCCCGGTGCCGGTCCGCACGCCACCGCGGGGCTGAGCCCGCGAGCGACGATGCCCTCACGCCGCCTTCCCGAATCCGTCCCTAGCCTGCGGGTCCATTCCGAACGAGAGAGCTGTCGTCCATGCCCATGCTCCGCATCCGCATCACCGGCGAGGACGATACCGTCCGCGGCATCATGAACCTGCTGCAGAGCCTGGACGGCATCGAACACGTCGAGGAGATCGCCGACCTCATGCCGCACATGGACGACGACGACTCCAGCTCCGCCGGCCTGGCCGAGGAACGCGGGCCGGACATGCACGAGATCGAGATCGACGCGCCCAACGATTCCACCGCACGCAAGGTGCGCGAGGCGGTGACCGAGCTGGCCTACCAGATGGGCGCGATCGTCGAGTTCGAGGACGACGAGGAAGACACGCGCTGAGCGCGCACGGCGCGGGGTCGGAACGCGGCGCCGTTGATCCGCACGACGTTCATTGCGTCGAGGTCGACACCCGCCAGGCAACGCACGTTGACCGCCGCCGTGGCCTGCCCCCGGGTCCGGCGCCCTCGCCGAAAGGGGCGACCCCGCATACCGCACAGACGTGGTGCTGCGTCTCTAGGCAGGGTCGGCGTCGTCATCGCGGTCGCGCCCCTGGCGGCTGCGCTCGAACCACCACAGCACGCCGGAGACGGCCAGCCAGGCCAGCCACCATGGCCATGCCGGGCCGGGGACGCGCCGCGTGCCCGCCACCGCAGGCGCGTCCGGGCAGTCGCCGTCACAGTGGCCGACCAGGGCCAGTGTGGCGCTGGCCCGTTGTGCCGCACGCAGGGCGGGCCACGCATCCGCGGAATGCACGTGGAACGCGGTGCGCAGCACATCGCCCTCCAGCACGCGATGCCAGCCCGGCTGGTGCGGCCAGTAACCGGCGCAATGGTCGCCGCCATCGGGGTGCGGCCACAGCGGCGAGCTCGTGCCATCCGGCGCCAGCACCCGTGCCTGCGTGCCGGCACCACACAGGCGTACCCGCCGGTCGGCGAATGCCGGGGCATCGACGCGGATCGCAGGCGCGGTCTGTGCCCGGGCAACCGTCGCCACGGCCTCGCTCCACAACGCGCCATGCAGGTCGGCACGCCCTGCCAGCACCAGCAGGTAGCTGTCCTGCAGCGTCCACACCAGGACCCGGCCCTGCCCGTGCGGTCGCCACCAGGCCCATGGCCCGCCTTCGCCGCCGGGCCCGATCGCCGCGGCCTGGGCGCCCTCCACCTGCAACCGTCGCTTCTGCAGCGCAGGCACCGGTGCGCGTGCCTGTTCGAGGTCGAATGGTGCATCGGCGCTGCCGGCGCCGGATCGTGCCCGCAGTGCGTCGGCGTCGCCGACACCGGTCGCGGGCAGCCGGACCGGTACCGTGCCCTGCCCTCCGGACAGTCGGAAACCGGGGGCTGAAAGGCCCGCCGGCACGCCCGGCATGTCGGCCCGCACCAGCAGCCCCATCCCGGACTCCACCGCGGCCAGCACCGTGGCGCGACCGGCAGCCCCGAGACCGGACCAGCTGCGCGCGTCCACCACCAGCACATCGGTCTGCGCCAGCGCGGCGGCATCGATGCCGCCACGCTCGCCCAGGACCAGGCCTGCGCCCAGCGCCACCCGCATCTGCAGCGGCAGGCCCGCATCCGTTGCCCAACGCCGCAGGAAGCGCGTCTCCACGTTCGCGGCGCCGGCCAGCATCCGCACGCGTGGCGCCACGGAAGGAGCGATCCAGAGCTGCAACGGCGCCTCCTCGACCACGGCCCCGGCGCTATCGCGCAGCTGCAACCCGAAGCGTGCGGGCCCGGGGGCGAAGCCCGGCGCCTGCACGACGAAATGGCCGAGCGCATCGATGGCCGCGCTGTCGACGCGCACGCCCGCGGGAGCGACAAGTTCCACGCGGCCGTCGGCGACCCCATGCACGCGACCGGAGACCCGCAGCATGCCGCCGGCCACCGTGGTACCCGGCCATACGAGATCGGTGAAGCCGGGCATCGGCGCCGGTGGTTCGAATTCCACCGCAACGTCGGCGGGCACGTCGAGGTCGCGCGCGACCAGCCCGTCGCCGAGCACGCGCAGCAGCCGGGTGTCGGGATGCAGGCGCAGCGCGGTGGCGAGATCGGGCACCCGTGGCACGTCGGCGCCAGCCACGGCTTCCGGCAGCGCCACCACGCGGCTGCCGGGCGGCACCGCTGGCACTGCTGCCTCGCCTCCGGCCAGCACCGTCAGCGTCGCGTCGGGATGCAGCCGCGCCGGCGGATGGATGGCCAGCACCAGCAGCACTGCCCAGGCCGGCTGCGCCAGCAACAGTAGGGCCAGGCGCCAGCCGCGCGATCGGGCGCCCGGCACGGCGCGTCGCTGCCAGTGCAGGATGCGCACGGCCGCCAGCAGCGCGAGCGCCGCGACGAGGGTGGCGGTGACCGCCAACGAAGGGGTCGACATCATCATTGCGCCGGCTCCGCCGCTGCATCCTGCAGCGCCCGCAGGTAGCGCGCGCCGCCGTCGTCGATCGCGCGCGGCGCGATCCCCGCGGCGGGGCGCCGCATCGCGTGCCAGAGCAGCCCACGCAGGGTGTCGCGGCATTCGCCGCAGCCGGGGTCGTTGCGCACGGCGTCGATGGCCGCAACCACTGCCAGTGGATCATCGAGCGGCGCGTGGGCGGACCAGTCCTGCAGTGCATCCAGCACCGGCGCCGGATCCTGCGCATCCGCAAGCGCCTGCCAGGCCCCCTGCAGCCGCGCGTCGTCGGCCGGCGTCGCCAGCGGCGGCAACCCGCGCGACGCCAGGCCCTCGCGATCACCGCCGAGACGCCGGGTTTCGTCGATCGGCGGCAACTGCGCACCCACGCGGGCCAGGTAGATGCGGTCGGCTTCCTGCACCTGCTTGATCAGCCCGAGCGCCCGGTTGGCATACGGCAGTGCCGCCGAGGGATCCGCCTGCCGCAGATGCAGTTCCGACTGCCACATCTCGTTGAGGGCACGGCGCAGGATCTCGCGCGTCTTCGGGTCCAGCAGCGTCGCCGCCTCGGGGATGTCGTGGGTGTGGCCGAAGGCGGCGACCACGTCGCCGGCGCGACCGAACACGCCGTCCCGGGGCACACCATCCTCGGCAACGCCGTCGGCATGGTCGTGGTCATCGTGATCGTGGTGCGCCGCGGGCGGTGCCGGGGCGGGCGCGGCGCCTGCATGGTCGTGGTCTCCGGCGGACGCGCCGGCCTCCGGCAGCGCATCCGAGCCGTCGGCGAAGATCCCGCCGGGCGAGACGGCCGGACGCGGCGGCGGAGCGGCCTGTGCGCCGGCACCGGGCGGCGCACGTGGTGCGCCTTCGGATTCCTCGCCGAGGAACTGTCCGTAGCGCAGCCGCAGCAGCCGCTGGTCGACGCCCAGCGCATCCGAGCGCCCGGCAAAACGCGCGGCGTCGAGCTGCGCGCGCTCGGCGATCAGCGCCTCGGCATCGATGATGATCTGGCGCTGGCTGCGGAAGTACGCCGGCAGGACCTGCCGGGCGAGGCCTTCCAGCCCGGAGACATCGGGCGGTGCCGGCGGCGGCCAGCGCAGGATCACGCTGGCACTGCGACCGGCCTGTGGTTCCGGCTGGCGCTGGTCGCGGACCTCGAGCCGCGCGACCAGATCCTCGCCCGGCTGCAGGCCGAACGTGGCGATGTCGAGGGTGGTGGCGTAGCGTCGCAGCCGCGGCCCACCCTGCCCGGCCAGGGTGCGCACGTGCTCGTGGAAGGTCTGGTTCTCGCCGCTGCCCTCGGTGCGCACGATCCGCAGCTGCGCCTGCACCGCCACGCCGTGATCGTCGCTGGCCTCGAACGCCAGCCGCCACTGGCGCTGGCCATCGCTGCGCAGCTGCAGCGTCGCTTCCGGCGCCAGCACGCGCACCTGTGGCGGGCGGTCGGCCACCGCGTCGAGCCGGTGCAGCGGCGGCAGCGGCTCTGCGCGGCTGCCCGCAACGCGCACGCGGTACAGGCGCGAGCGTTGCAGCCGCAGCGTTGTCGTCCAGGCCCCCGCCTCGTGGCGCAGCGCGACGCGCTCGCCGTCGAGGAATTCCAGCTCGACACCGGTGGGCTGCGGCGCGATGCGCAGTCGCCAGGTCAGCCGCGAACCCGCCGGTGCTTTCGCATCCAGAACCGCCACGGTATGCGGTTCGATGCCGGTGTACGCCGGCGGCTCGATGCGGACCTCGGCTGCATCGAGGCGCGGTACCGCGGCGGCGGCGCGGGTGTCGCCCTGCCCGGGCAACGCCGTCGCAGGCCGCACGCCGGTCCATGGCCACCACGCCAGCAACGCGAGCACGGCAAGGGCAAGGCCCCAGGACAGCACCAGGGGACGCCGCGGCCATGGGCTCCGCAGGTCCGGCGGTGGCTCGCTGCGCAGGCGCGCGTCGAGCCGCGCACGCTGCAGGCGCTGCACCGGCCGCAACGAGTCCGCATCGACGAACAGCAACGCCGCGCTGTCGTCCATGTCCGTGCGCCGCGCATCGAGCATCGAGGCGAGCCAGCCACGGTCGAAACGCTGCAGCCGGCGCACGATCGTGGCACCCAGCGCAGCGGCAGCCATCGACCCGCACACCAGCGCGGCGATGGGCCCGCCCAGCCGCCAGGCAAGCACGGCCAGCACCGCCAGCCAGGGCAGCACCATGAGTGCCGCCACCAGCACCTCGTGCGTTCGCGCCTGCCGCAGCCGTGCCAGCGCCGATCCACTCATGGCGCAGCCGCCCGGCGTGGCGAGGTCGCAAGCCAGCGCTCGATCGCCAACAGCAGCAGGATCAGCCACAGCAGCGGGCCGCGCAGGTCCTGCAATGCGGCAGGCCAGCGCAGGTCGTCCTGCTGCGGCGCGTAGTCGGCGGCGGGCGCACGCATCGGCGGTGGCACCGGCTGCAGCTGGCGGCGCAGTTCCGCAGGGAAGGCCGGATCGCCCAGTTGCGGCCAGTCGGCCAGGCGCAGCGGACGCTGGAGATGGAGGATGCGCCCGCGTCCGTGACGTCGGCCCTGCGCCAGCACCACGCCATCGGCATCGCGCCAGGCCGGCGCCATGAGAGGTGCCGTGGCCCAGGTCGCATCGGCGGCGAGCAGCACGGTGCCGCCGGCTGCGGCGAAGTCACGCACCGGGGCGGGCACCTCGCCTGCAACGAGCCACGCCAGCGTGTCCGCGGTGTCCGGCACCGCAAGCTCCGGGCCGGCCGTATCCACGTCGTCGCGCCCATCGGGCGCACGCCATGCGGACGCGGCCGCGCGCAGGTAACGCGTCGCCTGCGCATGCTCCGGGTCATGGCGGATCGCCAGCCGCGGCGGTGCCGGTGCACCCGGCGGGTCGGCCTGCAGCCGTGGAAGCGGACGCCAGTCGACCGCGCGCGACAGCCGTGGCCGCTGCGCATCCGCGCCGTCCAGCGGATCGGGCACGTGGACCGTGAGCGCCACGCCTGCCGGCAGCTCCATATCGAGCTGGCGCAACAGGCTGCCGGTCGCCCCTACAGCCACCATGCCGGCACCGACGGCATCGACCCGGGGCCAGCCCGGCGCCAGCCAGCGCCGTTGCTCATCGGCGCGGGCCGGCGGCAACGCGGCCGGATCCACACCGGGCACCAGCACGCTCCAGCGCTGCACCGGTGCGGTCTCCGGTGTTGCCGGCCGGGCCAGCCACAGGGCGAACAGCGCCAGCAGCAGCAGGCGCAGCAGCAGCAGCGGCCATTCGTCGACCCGCACCTGCCGCCGCGGCCTGGCCTTCGCGCGCAGCCAGCGCAGGGCGGCGAACGGCGTTGGCACCAGCGTCTGCCGGCGCGCCAGGTGCACCAGTACCGGCAGCAGCAGCGCCGCCAGTGCGAACAGGCCGGCCGGCAGCAGCAGCGTCGGCATCAGCCGCGGCCCTGCAGCGCGAACAGCGCGCGCAGCGGTGCGTGGAGCGGTTCGTCGAGCACATGCCGCACATGGCGGATGCCCGCGGCATCCAACCGGGCGGCGAGGACGGCCTGCGCGGCGCCGAACCGCTCGAGGAAGCCGGCACGCAATGCCGGGCCGTCACCCGGCAGCACCTCGCCGGTTTCCGGATCCTCGAAACGGCGTCCGCCGCGGTAGTCGAAATCACGCTCGCCGGTGGTCAGCAGCTGGATCGCCAGCACTTCGCGGCGTGCGGCCGCAAGCCGCGTGGCCAGCTCCACCGGGACCGGGTCGAACAGGTCGCCGAGCAACACCACCATGTCGTCGGCACCGATGCGCTCCCACACCGGCGCAAGTCGCTCGCTGGCGGGCCAGGCACCGCCCGCGCGCGCACCATCGAGCATCAGCAACTGGCGATCGCGCTGGCGCGGCCCGCTGCCGGCATCCACGCCATCGATGCGCTCATTGCCGACCACCAGCAGGCCGGTGCGGTCACCCTGCGCGATCGCGAGTTCGGTAATGGCGAGGGCCAGCTGGCATGCTGTGTCGAATCGGCTGGAACCGGGGCGCGCCTCGTCGGCCTGGCCCATCGAGCCGCTGGCATCGAGCAGCAGCCACACAGTCAACGGGCTCTCGCGCTCGGCCTCGCGCACGAACAGGCGATCGCTGCGCGCATAGAGCTTCCAGTCGATGGCCTTCGGTTCGTCGCCCGGCTCGTAGGCGCGGTACTGGGCGAACTCCATGCCGCTGCCACGCTCGCGGCCGCGATGCTGACCGATGCCGCCACGCGCCAGCACCCGGCGCGGCGCGATGCGCAGGCCGCGCAGGCGTGCGCGCAGTTCGGGCGACAGCGTGAGCATGTCCGCGGTCAGTGCGTACCCGGGAACGGCACGCTGTCGAGCAGGGCGATGACGATGTCGTCGGTGCTGCGCTGCTCGGCCTCGGCGGCGAACGACAGCAGCAGCCGATGGCGCATCACCGGCGCGGCCAGTGCCACGACGTCCTCGCGGGTCGCCGCGAGCCGCCCACGCAGCAGTGCGCGTGCCTTTGCCGCCAGCACCAGCGACTGCCCGGCACGCGGCCCGGCGCCCCAGCGCACGTAGTCGCGCACCGCCTGCGGTGCGCCATCGCCCGGGCGGCTCGCACGCACCAGCCGTGCGATCCATGCCACCAGCTCGGCGCCGACGTGCACCTCGCGCACCAGCGCCTGCAGCGCCAGCACGTCGTCGCCGGTCATCACCTGCGGCACCGCGGCCGTCGCACTGCCGGTGGTGCGCAGCAGGATGTCGCGCTCCTCGGCTTCGTCGGGATAGCCCAGCACGATCTGCAGCAGGAAGCGGTCGAGCTGCGCCTCGGGCAGCGGATAGGTGCCGGCCTGCTCGATCGGGTTCTGCGTGGCCAGGACGAAGAACGGCGCCGGCAGCCGATGGGTGGTGCCGGCATAGCTCACGGTGTGCTCGGCCATCGCCTCCAGCAGCGCGGCCTGGGTCTTGGGCGGGGTGCGGTTGAGCTCGTCGGCCAGCAGCAGGTTGGTGAACACCGGCCCCGGCTGGAAGCGGAACGCGCGATGGCCGGTGCCGTGGTCCTCCTCCAGCAACTCGGTGCCGAGCAGGTCGCTCGGCATCAGGTCGGGGGTGAACTGCACGCGGCGGAAGTCCAGCGCCAGCGCATCGCCGAGCGTGCGCACCAGCAGGGTCTTGCCGAGGCCTGGCACGCCTTCCAGCAGGGCGTGGCCGCCCGCCAGCAATGCGACCAGCAGCTGCTCGACCACGTCGTGCTGGCCGACAACCGCCTGGCCGATCGCGGCGCGCAGGTCGTCGAGGCGGCCACGCCAGGCGTCGAGGTCGGATTCGGTGATCGGTGTGCTCATGGGCGGGTCCGGGAATGGGGGGAAAGCGGTCATCGGCCGCGAAGATGGGCTCAGGCGGTCAACGCATAGACGACGATGTTGACCGCGAACTTCGTGTTGTCCTCGGCGAGGAAGCGCTTGTTGCGCCAGTCGTAGTCCCACTCGCAACCGTAGTCCTTGTTGCTGTAGAGCACGCCGAGGCGGCCGTCGATGCTGATGCCCTTGAGGTAGTCGTGCACCAGGTCGTCGCCCCAGCCATTGAGTTCGAAACTGGTGGCCGGCGGCCCGTCGGGGAACCGGAAGAAGCTCGAGTAGATACCGTGGTTGGCGGGCAGCCTGCGCAATGCACTGGCGCCGAAGATCGATGCCATCTGCGCCTCGAACGACTTCGCGAACAGCCCGTCGATGTCGTGGTTGCAGTCATCGACGAAGACGAAGCCGCCGTTGCGCACGTAGCGCTCGAAGTTGCGCCGCTCGGCCGGGTTGAACTCGACCAGCTTGTGCCCGGCGAGATAGCAGAACGGCGCCGCCAGCATCTTCGGATCGGCCAGTTCCACCACGTGCTCCTCCGGGTCCACGCGCAGGCTGGTGTAGTCGATCAGCGAGGTGATGACGTTGGATGGCATCCGCGCATCGACGTCCCAGTCGCCGGAGTCGTACTTCAGGCGGGTGAACCAGAAGTCGTAGGCGGCCGACTGCGCGCGCAGGGCCGGTGGCAGCGCCAGCAGAGCGGCGCTGCCGAGCAGGGCCTTGAGGAACTGCGCGCGGTTCATGGGTGGCGTTGGCCGGGCGCCCCCACCCGTTGTGCGGATGGAGGCGCGCCCTGCACGGTCAGACGGCGTCCGACAGCGAGCTGAAGGTGAAGTCGCGCAGGCGCATCGGCGGCAGCATCATCGCGAAGCTCGACTCGTCGCCCGACACCAGCACCGGTCGGCCGAGTTCGTCGATGTTGTTCAACATGATCACCGGCGATTCGTTGAAGCGGAAATTCTTCACCGGGTGCACGATGCGGCCGTTCTCGATGTAGAAGGTGCCGTCGCGGGTCAGGCCGGTCAGCAGCACGGTCTGCGGATCGACCATACGGATGTACCAGGTGCGGGTGACCAGGATGCCGCGGTCGGTGCCGGCCACGAGATCCGCGGTGGTGCCCTCGCCACCGGCCATGATCAGGTTGCCGGGGCTGCCCACCGCGCGCTTGCCCTGCTGCTGCGCCCAGTAGCGCGAGTAGTTGAGGTTGACCACCTTGCCGTCCTGGATGATCGGCATCGCCTCGCGCGGCAGGCCTTCCTCGTCCCAGGGCATCACCGGTGCATCCGGATGCCACGGGTCGGCCGAGATGTTCACCCGCGGGTCGTAGATCTGCTCGCCGAGCTTGTTGCCGCCGCCGGCCTTCGACAGGAAGCTGCGGCCCTCGTCGGCGGTACGCGCGTCGAAGAAGCGCATCATGAAGGAGATCAGCCCGGCGGCCGCGTGCGGCTCCAGGATCACCGTGTACTTGCCGGGTTCCAGCGCCTTGGCATCGGCCGACTCGGCGGCCTTGCGCATGGCGACGCGGATGTCGCGGCTGGCATCGAAGTCGCTGGCGTTCTTCAGGCTGCGGCCAACCCAGCCCGAGCCGGTGCCGTCGGCGGTGCGCACGGTGCAGGTGTAGTTGAAGTTGGTGCCCTGCTGGTAGCCGAAGTTGCCATTGGAATTGGCGAACGCGGTGAAGTTGCGGCTGTCGAGCAGGAAGCCGGCGGCCACGAGATTCTCCTCGCGGCACGGCAGGATCGAATCCGCCGCGACCTGGGCGCGGAACTCGGGAGTGATCGCCGCGGTGGATTCGCTGAAGGTCGGGCTCGGCCGGTAGCTCTGCTTGCCGATCGCCGGCATGAACTCGGGGTTCTCCGGGGCGAGGCGGGCGAGGTCCTCGGCGCGCCGCACCACGCGCTCGAGCGCGGCGTCGTCGAACTCGTTGACGGTGGCGGTGCCCACGCGCTTGCCGAACGCGACCTGCACGGCGAGCTCGACGTTGCTGACGATGCCGCTGGTGGACACATTGTTGAGCGCGAAGCGGATGTTGCCGTCGACGCCACCATTCAGGGTGGCGGTGCACTCGTCGGCGGTGGACAGTGCGACGACCTTCTCGAGGATGGTGCGCGCCTGCTCTTCGGTATGGATGGTCATGTTGCGGAATCTCCTGGTCAGCCGAGCGAGCGGGCGGTGTTGATGATGTTGATGCCGTTGAAGCGGGTCGTCGCCGAACCGTGCGAGACCGCCGAGACCTGGCTCGGCTGGCCCTTGCCGTCGAAGAACGAGCCGCCCAGGCGGTAATCACGCTCGTCGCAGATGGCCGCGCACGCGCCCCAGAATTCCGGCGTGCGGATCTGGTAGGCGACGTCCTCGACCATGCCGGTGATCTCGCCGTTCCTGATCTCGTAGTACAGCTGGCCGCCGAACTGCGCGTTGTAGCGCTGCTGGTCGATCGAGAACGAACCGTCGCCGACGATGTAGATGCCGTCCTCGACGTCGCGGATCATCTCCGCCACGGTCAGCGGCGTCCTGCCTGCCGCCAGCGACACATTGGCCATGCGCTGGAACTGCACGCTCGACCAGGAATCGGCATAGCAGCAGCCGTCGGACTCGGTCTTGCCGACGATATGCGCCTGGTCGCGGATGGTCTGGTAGTCGACCAGGGTGCCGTCGCGCACCAGATCCCAGCGCTTGGTCGGCACGCCCTCGTCGTCGTAGGCCACCGCGCCGAGGCTGCCCGGCTGGGTCTTGTCGGCGAACAGGGTGACGATGTCGCTGCCGTACTGCAGGTTCCCGCGCTTGTCGAGCGTGGCGAAGCTGGTACCGGCGTAGTTGGCCTCGTAGCCGAGCACGCGGTCGAGTTCCAGCGGGTGGCCGACGTTCTCGTGGATGGTCAGCCACAGGTTGGACGGATCCAGCACCAGGTCGTAGCGGCCCGGCTTCACCGACGGCGCGCGCAGTTTTTCCTGTGCCTGCTTCGCGGCGGCGATGGCGTCCTCGCGCATGTCGTAGGAGGTGCCGTAGTTCACCACCCCGTTGGGCGAAACGTACTTCTGCGACGCGTCGCCATCGAGGTACTCGTAGCCCATGCCCATCGGTGACGACAGCCCGGCACGGGTGCGGAACTTGCCGCTGGTCTTGTCGATCGCGGTGACGGTCATCGGCACCCAGATGCGGTGGACGTCCTGGTCGATGTAGGAGCCGTCGGTGGAGGCGAAATATTTCTGCTCGTTGACCAGGAACATCATCGAGTTGACGAAGCTGGCACCGGCGCCGAGCGCCGCGGCGTTGACGCCGAGCAGCAGGTCGACCTTGTCCTTGACCGGCACGTCCATGCTGTTCTTGCGGATCGGCGTACGCCACGAGACCTCGCCCAGCGACGGCGCCGGCGCAAGCCGCACCGGCTCGGTCTGGATCTTCGCGTTGGCACGTGCGATGGCGGTGGCCTGGCGAGCGGCCTCGGCCACGCCGTCATCGGTGAGCGTGTTGGTGGCGGCGAAGCCCCAGGCGCCGTTGGCGATGACGCGCACGCCGACACCGGTCGACTCGGTGTTGACCACGTTCTGCACCTTGTCCTCGCGGGTCATCACGAACTGGCGCAGGTAGCGGCCGATGCGCACGTCGCAGTAGCTGGCGCCGGAGCCGGTGGCCGCCTGCAGCGCGGCGTCGGCGAGCCGTTTCTTCGTGGCCACGTCGATGGTGGTGACGAGTTCGTCGGCGGCGATCGCGCGCCCGAACACCGATGGCAGGACGAGCCCGCCGATGCCAAGGCCGCCAAGGGCCAGGAAGTCGCGTCGTTGCAAGGCAGTTCTCCCCAAATATGCGCGCGACGGCTGCCGCGGCGGTGGTACAGCGGTGGTCGCGATGGCCTCACGTGGCTGCTCGCGACGCTCGATGGTTCCGGCATGGTGCACGGATCGGGCTGGTGGCGCCTGCGGCGACGGCCGCCGGCAAGGTGGATCGCCTACAGGCTCCTCGCCGTGTTGATGATGTTGATGCCGTCGAAACGCGTGGTGGCCGAGCCGTGCGACACCGCCGACACCTGTCCCGGCTGCCCCTTGCCGTCGAAGAACGAGCCGCCGAGGCGGAAATCGCGTTCGTCGCAGATCGCCGAACACGCGTTCCAGAACTCCGGCGTGCGGATCTGGTAGGCGGCGTCCTCGACCATGCCTGCGATCTCGCCGTTCCGGATCTCGTAGAACAGCTGGCCGCCGAACTGCGAGTTGTAGCGCTGCTGGTCGATCGAGTACGAACCGCGGCCGTGCACGTACAGGCCGCGCTCGACGCCGGCGATCATCTCCGCCACCGTCAGCGGCGCCTTGCCCGGTGCGAGCGAGACATTGGGCATGCGCTGGAACTGCACGCTCGACCACGAATCGGCATAGGAGCAGCCATCGGATTCGGTCTTGCCGAGGATATGCGCCTGGTCGCGGGTGGCCTGGTAGTCGACGAGGATGCCGTCGCGCACCAGGTCCCACTGCTTGGTGGGCACGCCCTCGTCGTCGTAGCCGACCGCGCCGAGGCTGCCCGGCCGGGTCCTGTCGGCGAACAGGGTGACGATGTCGCTGCCCCACTGGTAGCTGCCGCGTTTGTCGAGCGTGGCGAAGCTGGTGCCGGCGTAGTTGGCCTCGTAGCCGAGCACGCGGTCGAGCTCGAGCGGGTGGCCGACGTTCTCGTGGATGGTGAGGAACAGGTTCGACGGATCCACCACCAGGTCGTACTTGCCCGGCTGCACGGAGGGCGCGCGCAGCTTCTCCTGCGCCTGGCGCGCGGCCGCGATCGCGTCCTCGCGCATGTCGTAGCTGCGGCCGTAGGCGACCACGCCGCCCGGCAGCTCGAAGCGCTGCGAGCGGTCGCCATCGAGATATTCGTAGCCCATGCCCATCGGTGCCGACAGCCCGTCGCGGGTGCGGAACTTTCCATTGGCCTTGTCGATCGCGGTCACGGTGAACGGCACCCAGATCCGGTGCACGTCCTGGTCGATGTAGGAGCCGTCGGTGGAGGCGAAGTACTTCTGCTCGTTGATGACGAACATCCGCGAGCTGACGAAGCTGGCACCGGCGCCCATCGCCGCGGCGTTGACGCCCAGCAGCAGGTCGACCTTCTCCTCGACCGGCACCTCCATGCCATTGCGCACGACCGGCGTGCGCCAGGCCACCTCGCCCAGCGTCGGCGCCGGCGCCAGCCGCACGGGCTCGACCTGCAGGCGCGCATTGGCACGCGCGATTGCCGCCGCCTGCCGCGCGGCATCGGCGACCGCCTGCGTGGTCAGCGTGTTGGTGGCGGCGAAGCCCCAGGCGCCATCGACGATCACGCGGATGCCGGCGCCGATCGATTCGCCGTTGACCACGTTCTCGACCCGGTCCTCGCGCGTCATCACGTACTGGCGCAGGTAGCGGCCGATGCGCACGTCGCAGTAACTGGCGCCGGCATCGCGGGCGGCCTGCAGGCCGGCATCGGCCAGCGGCTTCTTCAGCCTCGCCTCCATCGGCGTGGCCAGCACCTCGGCGGCAACAGCGCGGCCGAACCACCCCGGCACCAGCGCGCCGGCGGCGCCCAGCCCACCCAGGGCGATGAAGTCGCGTCGTTTCAAGGCGGTCCCCTCCTGCATGCATCGCGCGGCGATGCGGTGTGACACCGACGCATGCCGGCCCTTCCCCGATTCTGTGCGGTGTGGCGGCCACGGCCATAGGCCGATGGTCATGCATCGTGACCGCGTGCGCGCAATTGCCGCGAGGAAGTACGCTTTGCCCACGTCATCGTCCCCGGTCGCGGAGTGCCCCGAATGCGCCTCAGCCTGCTTGCCCTGTCCCTCGTCGCCTTCCTCGCCGGCTGCCAGCCTTCGACCCCGCCCGCCACGGTGGACGCTCCCGCTGCGCAAGGCGCCAGCGCCAGCCAGGACGAGGCCGACCAGGCATTTGCCGCACTCGCCGACCGCGCGCTCGCCACCTGGTTCGAGCAGTCGCCGATCAGCGCCACCCGTACCGGCGAGCACCGCCACGACCATCGCATCGACGACCTCGGCGCGGAAGGCCTCAAGCGCGCGGTCGATGCCAACCGCGCCCTGCTGGCCGAACTCGACGCCATCGACGCCAGCCAGCTGTCGCGCGAGAACCAGGTCGATGCGCTGCTGCTGCGCAACCGGCTGGAGGCCAACATCTGGAACGTGGAGACGCTGCAGTCCTGGGCCTGGGACCCGCTGATGTACAACGGCCTCGCCGGCGGCGCCATCTACGGCCTGATGGCGCGCGAATTCGCGCCGCTGCCCGAGCGCCTGGCCGCCGCCACCGCGCGCATGGAGGCATTGCCGACGCTGTTTGCGCAGATGCGCGACAACCTCGACCCGGCACGGGTGCCGAAGGTGCATGCCGAGACCGTCGCGCGGCAGAACCGCGGCCTGCTGTCGCTGGTGGACCAGTTCATCACCCCGCATGCCGGCAGCCTCGAGGGCGAGGCGCGCACGCGCCTGGACACGGCCGTCGCCGCGCTGCGCAGCGCGGTCGAGGAACACCAGGCGTGGATCGACGGCACCCTGGTGCCGAACGCGGCCGGTGATTTCCGCATCGGCGCGGGACGGTTCGACCAGAAGCTGCGCTACTCGCTCAATGCCTCGTTGTCGCGCGAGGAGATCCGCCAGCGGGCCGAAGCCGAGATCGTGCGCGTGCGCGAGGAGATGTACGCCATCGCGCAGAACGTGCTGAAGGATCGCGACGGCGCCCCCGACCTGCCGGCCGCGCCCGACGATGCGCAGCAGCAGGCGGCGATCGAAGCGGCGCTGGAGCTGGCCTACGCCGAGCGCCCGGCTCGCGACCAGGTGTTCGACTTCGCCCGCGAGACGCTCGACCTCGCCACCGCCTTCGCCCGCGAACACGACCTGGTCACCGTGCCGGACACGCCGGTGAAGATCATCGAGATGCCCGAGTTCCAGCGCGGCGTGGCGGTGGCCTACTGCGATTCGCCCGGCCCGCTCGACAAGGGCCTGGACACCTACTACGCGATCTCGCCGATCCCCGACGACTGGAGCGATGCGCAGGCGACCTCGTTCCTGCGCGAGTACAACAACCGCATGATCCACCTGCTGTCGATCCACGAGGGCGTGCCCGGCCATTACCTCGAAGGCGCGCATTCGGTGAACCACCCGTCCACGCTGCGCGCGGTGCTGCGCTCGGGGCCTTTCGCGGAAGGCTGGGCGGTGTACACCGAGGAGGTGATGGCACAGGCCGGGTACCTGGACCACGACCCGCTGTTCCGGCTGGTGCAGCTGAAGTTCTACCTGCGCTCGGTGGCCAACGCGATCCTCGACATCGGCGTGCACGTCGATGGCTGGGAACGCGAGCAGGCGATGGAACTGATGGTGCGCACCACCTTCCAGCAGGAGAGCGAGGCCGCCGGCAAGTGGGTGCGCGCGCAGGTAAGTTCGGCGCAGCTGCCGACCTACTTCGTCGGCGCGCAGGAGCACTTCGACATGCGCCGCGCGGTGGAGGAGAAGCGCGGCGACGCGTTCGACCTCAAGGCCTACCACGACGAGGTGCTGTCGAAGGGCGCGCCGCCGGTGCGCTTCGTGCGCCAGCTGATCCTCGACGAGCCGATCGGCTGACCGGCGCGGGCGCGTGCAATGGCACGCCGTCGTGACCGGCGGACGTGTCGACGCTCAGGGGGCTGGCGGCGCCACCAGCTCGCCTGCCGGTTGCGGGCGCCCGATCACGTAGCCCTGCGCGCGATCGCAACCCAGATCGCGCAGCAGCGACAGCGTGGCCTCGTCCTCCACCCCTTCGGCCACGACCTCGAGGCCGAGGTGATGGCCGAGGTCGACCATCGAGCCGACGAGGTGGCGTGCACGTTCGTTGCTGGCGATGTCGATGACGAAACTGCGGTCGATCTTCAGCTCGTCGGTGGGCAACCGCTGCAGATAGGCCATCGACGAATAGCCGGTGCCGAAATCGTCGATGGAGATGCGCACGCCGGCGTCGCGCAGCTCGGCCAGCACGCCCTGGGCCCGCACGACGTCGCGCATCAGCGCGCTCTCGGTCACTTCGAGCGCCAGCGCCGACGGCGGCACCTGCCAGACCCGCAGCAGGTCCATGACCTGCAGCGCGAAGCCCGGCATCTGCAGCGCCACCACCGACAGGTTCACGTTGACGCGCAGGTCGTGGCCCGGGCGGCGCAGCCCGGCGAGATGGCGCAGGGCCACCGTCAGGCTCCAGCGGGTGAGTTCGCCGATGAGCCCGGTGCGTTCGGCCTCGCCGACGAACGCGAGCGGCGGCACCGGGCCGACGCGCGGGTGGTTCCAGCGCGCCAGCGCCTCGTAACCGCTGACGCGCCCGCTGCCGAGCGACTGGACCGGCTGCAGGTACAGCTCGAGCTGGTTGCGCGCAAGCGCATCGCGCAGTTCGTCATGGGTGAAACTGTCGGCATGCACCGGGCGGCGCCAGAAGGCGAAGCCATCCGGTTCGCCGCGCGCCTCGTGGCAGGCCTGGTCGGCGTGCAGGCAGAGGTCCGCGGCGTCGGCCGCGTCGGACGGGTACAGCGCCGCCCCCACCGTCACCGACGGGTGCAACTGCCAGCCCTCGAGCATCAACGGCTGGCCGAGCGCGCGCACCAGCTTGGCCGCTGCGAGCGCGGCGTGCTGGCGCCCGCGCACGCCGGGCAACAGCACCACGAAGGCGTGCTCGCCGATCGGCAGTACCACGTCCTGGTCGCGCAGGTTGGCAACCAGTTTCGACTCCATCGCGGCGCCGAGCGCGTCGGCGATCGCATGGCCCAGCGACAGCTCGACCTCGCGCGTGCGCCGGCCACGTACCACCAGCAGCGCCAGCTCCTCGTCGCCGCTGCAGCTGCGGATCGCCTGCGTCACCGCCTGCATGGTGGCGATGCGGTTCAGCACCCGGCGGGCACCGCGATCGTCACGCCCGGGATCACAGGAAAAGCTCGACCGGATCGAGGCCGCATTCGGCCGGCGACAGCGCGCCGACGATGCGGATCGCGGCGTCGCGATCGCCCTGCATCATCAGGTCGATGGTGCCGAAGTGGTCCAGCACCTGGCGGTCGGGCGTGGTCAGCACCATCACCCGCGGCATCAGCCGGCGCGCGGCGTTCTGCGCCATCACGATCGCCACCTCGCCGGTATTGAGCTCCACCAGCGATCCCACCGGATACACGCTCATGCACTGCATGAACTGCTCGACCACCTCGCCGGCATATGCGGTGCCGCGGCCGCGGTAGAGCTGCTGCAGCGCCACGTGCTGCGCCATCGCCGGCCGGTGTGGGCGCGGGCTGGTCATTGCGTGGTAGGAATCGATCACCGCCGCGATGCGGCCCAGCAGCGGGATCCGGTCGCCTTCGAGCGCGTGCGGATAGCCGCTGCCATCGATGCGTTCGTGGTGGGTGGCGATCATCCCGCACACGTGTGCGGGCACCGCCGCGCCATGGTCGAGCAGGTCCAGCGCGTGCTGCACATGCGCCTGCACCTCGCGCATTTCCTGCGCGTCGAGCGCACCGGGGCGCGCAAGCAGTTCCGGACGCACCCGCAGCTTGCCGATGTCGAGCAGCAGCGCCCCGGCGGCGAGGTCCACCAGCAGCGGCTCGGGCAGGCCGAGGTGACGACCCAGCGCAGCGGCCAGTGCACTGCAACCCAGGGCATGGTCATAGGCGTAGTCGCCACGCTCGCGCAGGCGATCGACCCACAGGAAGGCATCGGCATTGCGGACCATGCTGCGCACCATCGGCTCGACCGCCTCGCGCACCTCACCGGCGGCGATCGCGCGACCCGCGCGGACGCCGTCGAGGATCCGCGTGGCCAGGCGCACCACCTCGGCCTGCGCCTCGCGCGCCTGCGGCAGCTCGGTGTCGAACGCCGCCAGCTGTGGATACGCCTGGCTGTTCTGCAGCGCCTCGATCCGGCTGTTGTCGAAGACGGGGCCGAGGTCATGCCGCGGCTCGGCCGCGGCCAACGGTTCCGGCGGGGCCAGCCCGAGCAGCGTGTCCACGTACACCCACTCGCACAGCGAGGCCAGCAGGTCGATGTCGGCCCGGGTGGTGATCATTACCCCCTGCAACGGGAATGGCGTGCCCTCCCAGGCACGGTCGAGCCGGCAGACGTACATGCCCTCGACGAGGTCCGCGACGGCGACCTTGCGTTCCTCGACCCTCAGGCCCATTCCATCGTTCTCCGGATCCATTGGTGGCAGGTGGCCGGGATGGGCCCACCTGGTGCCCGGCGCCCAGCCAGCCATCCCGGTGAGATCGGCCGCGCCGGCGACTTCTTGAGGGCCGTCGATCGGCCACCGCGTGACCCCGCGGTGGCCGCCAGCGATCACCGATGGCAGGGGCCCGGCACTCCCGGGGCAGCACACCATCGCCTGTCACCGCGCGACCTCGCCGACGACCGGAAGCCGGAGTATGCGGCAACCGGGCCCGGTTGCCGCCGGGGCGTACCGTCCATGCCGGAGCGGGCGTGGCACCCGGGACCGGCCGCCCGGCTCACGCCCGCAGGGTCGCCCCGCCGTCCACGTAGAGGTCGCTCATGGCGATATGGCCGGCCTGCTCCGAGAGCAGGAACATCACCGCATTGGCGATGTCACCGGGTTCAGCGATCCTGCCGAGCGGGATGCCGCTCTTGAAGTTCTCCAGCGTCCCGGCAATCACGCGGGCCTCGCCCTGCTCGTCGGCCCACATCCCTGTCTGCATGGCCGTGCGCGTGGAGCCGGGCGCGACGATGTTGCAACGCACGCCGTGCGGGGCGAGTTCGAGGCCGAGGCAGCGCACGAACATGGTCGCCGCGGCCTTGGACGCGGCATAGGCGGCCATCGCCTGGCGCGGGATGCCGGCCGCATTGGAGCCGACCACCACCATCGCCCCGCGCCGGCGCGGGGCCATCACCCGGGCCAGCGCGCGGCCGACGTGGAAGACACCGTCGGTATTGACGGCGAACGTGCGGCGCCACTCCGTGTCGGAGGTGTCGCTGACGGCGGTGGTGGAAAGCACGCCGGCAACGTGGGCGACGAGATCGATCGGGCCGATGTCCGCTTCGACCCGGGTAACCAGTGCATCGACGGCAGCGGAGTCGGTGACGTCGAGGGCGACGGCGTGGACGTTGCCCGCGGCCGGGAGCGACGGTGCCTCGAGATCGGTGGCGACGACCATTGCGCCGCTGTCGCGCAGCCGCGCGACCACCGCGGCACCGATGCCGCCGCCGGCGCCGGTGACCAGCGCGATCCTGCCTTCGAAGCCTGTGAGTTGCATGGTCGCTCCGTATCGATCGGGTGATAGGCCGCGCTCAGCCCGCAGGCGCGGCGACAGCGCGTGCCGGCGCCGACGCTGCCCGGCCTGCCGCGACGTCGACATCGAAGGCGCGCAGGCGGGCATCGAGCAGCGGCGCGATGCGGCTGGTGGCGTCGCGCCCGGTGAGCTCGGCATGCAGGAACGGCAGCTCCACCGCCTCGACGTGGGCCGCATGCGCCGCCCACAGCGAGGACTGCAGCTGCGGACGGTCGGCGTGGTCGTTGCCGGCGCGCACGTGCAGCAGGCTGCCGTCGTAACGGGCATGGTGGTGCTGGCGCACCAGCCGGTTGGTGTCGGTCACGGTGCGCACCACCCCATCGAGCACCTCGCCGGGCAGGTTGCCCAGCGCGCTGTCGCCGCGGCGCAGGAAGTCGACGATCGCCTCGCGGGTGGTGAGTTGCGGGTGCCCGTCCGGGTCGTAGCCGGCGATCGCCAGCAGTGCGCGCAGGGCGGCGACGGGATCGGGTTCCGGCTCCGCGCGCCAGCACTCGGCCGGATAGGCATCGAGCAGTGCCAGCACGCCGACTTCGCGTCCGAGCGCGCGCAGGCGCACCGCCATCGCGTGGGCGAGGATGCCACCGACCGACCAGCCGAGCAGATGCACCGGTCCTTCGGGCTGCAGCGTCGCCACGCGTTCGACATAACCCGCCGCCAGCGCATCGATGCTGGCCGGCAGGGGCTGCGCCAGGTCCAGCGCCGGCGACTGCAGGCCATGCACGTCCCGCGCGGGCGACAACGCACGCGCCAGCTCGCGGTAGCACCAGCTGATGCCGCCGGCGGGATGCACCACGAACAGCGGCGCACGCCCGGCATCGCCACGACGCAGGCGCACCAGTGGGGCGAGGCCATGGTCGGGGCCGTCGTCTTCGGCGTCCATGCGGGCGGCGAGCGCGGCGACGGTGGGCGTCGCGAACAGCGCGCCGAGTCCGGGGTCGCGGCCGAAGCGGCGCTGGATCGCCATCAGCAGGTGCACCGCCGACAGCGAATCGCCACCCAGCGCGAAGAAGTCGGCATCGGCCGGCACTGTATCGGCATTCAGCCCAAGCGCCTGCGCGAACAGGGCCGCCAGCGCGGTTTCCGTTGGCGTCCGTGGCGCCTCGCCAGCGGCGGCATCGAAGGTCGGCATCGGCAACGCGCCGCGATCGAGCTTGCCATTGGCGGTCACCGGCCAGTCGTCGAGCACCACGAACGCCGCCGGCACCATGTAGTCCGGCACGCGTGCGGCCACCGCGGTGCGCAACACCGCGAGGTCCACCGCGCCGTCCGGCTGCAGGTACGCGACCAGGCGCCGATCGCCCGGACGGTCCTCGCGCACGATCACGCCGGCCCGTCGCACCGCGCCGCTGGCGAGGATCGCGGATTCGATCTCGCCCGGTTCGATGCGCAGGCCACGCAGCTTGACCTGGTGGTCGCTGCGGCCGAGGAATTCCACCGCGCCGTCGCGGCGCCAGCGCGCGAGGTCGCCGGTGCGGTAGAGGCGCGCGCCGGGCACGTGCGGATCGTCGATGAAGCGCTCGGCGGTGAGGTCGTCGCGGCCCAGGTAACCGCGTGCGAGCTGCACTCCGCCGAGGTAGAGATCACCGGCCACGCCGGGCGGCAGCGGGCGCATGCGCGCATCCAGCACGTACAGCCGCGTGTTCCACACCGGGAAGCCGATCGGCACCGGGCGTGAGGTGTCGTCCGCCGACGCCGGCCAGTAACTGACATCCACCGCGGCTTCGGTGGGGCCGTAGAGGTTGTGCAGTTCGGCGCGGACGGTGGCGTGGAAGCGGTCGCGCAGGTCGGCGCCGAGTTCCTCGCCGCTGCAGAACACGCGGCGCACGGCGAGCCCCTGCGTCTCCGGCGCGGCGAGGAAAGCCTCGAGCATCGATGGGACGAAGTGCAACGTGGTCACGCCGCGCCCGCGCACCAGGCGTGCGAGCGCGACCGGGTCGCGATGCGCGTCCGGCGCCGCGACCACCAGCCGCGCGCCGGCCAGCAGTGGCAGGAAGAATTCCCAGACCGACACGTCGAAGGTGGCCGGCGTCTTCTGCAGGATGCGGTCGGAGGCATCGATGCCGTAGTGGCTGCGCATCCATTCCAGGCGGTTGACGATGGCGCGATGCTCGACCACCACGCCCTTGGGCTCGCCGGTGGAGCCGGAGGTGTAGATCACATAGGCGGCGTCGCCGGGCTGCGGCGCACCGGCAAGCGCGGCATCGGTAGCGGCGGCCCACGCGTCCGGCGCCAGCACCGCGGCGGTATCGCCGAAACGCGGCGCGTCGGCCTGCCCCGCCAGCACGCAGGCCGGCTTCGCCGACTGCAGGATGCGCTGCAGGCGCGCATCGGGGTGGGCGAGATCCAGCGGCAGGTAGGCGGCGCCGGCGCGCAGGGTGGCGACCAGGGCGACGATCAGTTCGAGCGAGCGCGGCAACGCCACCGCCACCACCGCATCGGCAGTGGCGCCGCGGGACTGCAATTGCACTGCGAGCGCGCGCGTGCGGCGTTCGAGTTCACCGTAGGTCAGCGACGCGCCTTCGAACTCCACCGCCACCGCATCCGGCGTCGCCTGCATGGCGTGTTCGATCAGCGCGGCCAGGGTGGTGTCCGGCACCGCCTGCGCGGTGGCATTGACCTCGAACAGATACCGCCGGGCCTCGTCGGGGCTGGCCAGCGGCACGTCGTCCATGTGCTGCGCGCCGCAGGCGGCGGCGAGGAAGGCCAGCAGGCGGGTGGCATGCGCGGCCACGTCGCCGGCGTCATAGAGCGCCGGGTTGGCCTCGATCTCCAGGTCGAGCGCATGGATCGCATCGCCACGGAAGCCGATGGTGACGTCGTCGATCGGTCCGGTGCCGAGGATCTCCAGCGAGACCTGCAGGCCGCCCAGCCGCGGCGCGCGGTAGAACGGCTGCACGTTGACCAGCGGGCCGTGCAGGCGGCGCTGGCCGCCGAGCAGGCCGAGGTCGCGCCGCAGCTGTTCGCCACGGTAGCGGCCGTGCCGGCGGCCACGCACCAGCGCGCGTGCGATCGTCTGGACGAACGTATCGACGCCCGCGTCCGGCATCGCCGGCACCCGCAGCGGCAGCACGTTCATCACCATCGCCGGCACCCGCGCCGATGCGCTGCCCAGGCGACCCATGAACGGCACGCCGACCACCGCCTCCTGCTGGCCGGACATGCGCCGGCAGTATTCGGCGGTGAACGCGGTCAGCACGTCCGGCCAGGGCTGGCCGATGCGCTGGGCGGTGGCCAGCAGCGCGGCACGCAGGCCATCATCAATGGCCACGACGTGGCGGTGGCAGTCATGCGCGGCCGCGGCGAAGCCACCGCCGAGGCCGGTCGCCGCCGGCATGCCGGCCATGGCCTCGCGCCAGTGGGCGGCATCCTTTTCGCGACGCTCGGAGCGACGGTAGGCGGCGTCCTCCCCGAACACCGGCGGCAATGCCGCCAGCGGCGCGCCGGCGTCCGCACCGGCGCCATACAGGGCGCAGACCCGCTCGGCGAAAAGCGCCATGCCGTAACCATCGGCGGCGAGGTGATGCACGCGGAAGTACCAGGCGAAGCGGTCAGCGCCCAGCCGGTACAGGCGTTGCACGGCAAGGCGGTCGCGGACCGGGTCGACCGGCGTATCGCGATCGCGCCGCATGGCGTCGCGCGCAGCGGCGTCGGGATCGGCGGCGGCGGACAGGTCGCTGACTTCAAGCCGCGGCAGATGCGCGTCGTCCACGACCTGGTGCGGGCCGTCGTCGCCATCGCGCATGCGCAGCCGCAGCGCGGTGGCTTCCTGCGCGGCGCGGTCGGCGGCAACGGCGAATGCGGCGACATCCAGCGCGCCCTGGATCCACAGCGCATGCGCGGTATTGAACGCCGGGTTGTCCGGCGCCAGCCGCTGCGCATACCAGAGGCCGGCCTGGGCCTCGGTCAGCGGCCAACCGGCGTCGACAGCGGCCTCGACCGACCCGGTTGCATCAGGTACGTCGGTGACGTTCATGGGGTGTGGGAACGGCGCGATTGCATGCGGGTGCCGGCGCGAGCCGGGCAGGCGTGTGCTCTCGCGCGCAAGCGCGCTCCCACCGGGTGGCGCGCCGTCGCCGGCCGCCGGGCCGCGCCTGCCGGCACCGGCATCAGCCCTGCCCTGCCTGCCGCTGCAGCTGCTGCACGGTCGCCCACCAGCCGGCCAGGGTGACGTGCTCGGCCAGGTGCGGGAATTCCAGTGCGATGCCGGTTTCGCCCCAGCGCATCACCAGGCCGAGGACGCGCATCGAATCCAGGCCGAGATCGATCAGGTTGTCATCGTCGCCGATGTCCTCCGGCGCTTCGCCAAGCAGGTCGGCGACGTCGGCGCGCATGCGCTCGAGGGTCAGAACGTCGGCTGCGGTCATTGCAGGATCTCCAGGAGGCGGTCGGTGGCCAGCGGCACGCCGCAGGTGCGCGCGATCCAGGCCAGCGCCATATCGTGGTCCGCGCGCGAGAAATCGGCCACCGCGTCGGCGACGATGAAGGTCTCGATGTCGCGCTGGAAGGCTTCGGTGGCGGTCGACAGCAGGCCGATGTGGGCGTAGACGCCGGTAATCAGCAGCTGGTCGCGGCCGCGCACGCGCATCATCGTCTCGAGGTTGCTGCGCTGGAATGCGCTGTAGCGGTGCTTGACCAGCACGTGGTCGCCCGGCGCGGGCGCCAGCGCGTCGATGATGGCCTCGTCTTCCCCGATCGCCTGCATGCCCGGCCCCCACAGGTCGGCCTGCAGGCCGCGGTCGCGGCGATCCTGGTTGCCGCGCTGGGCGGTGTAGAACACCGGGATGCCGAGCGCGCGGCACCGCCCGAGCAGCCGCGCGAGGTTGGCCACCGCCGGCGCCAGCGGCGCGGCGTCGGCATCGAACCGCGACAGGAAGTAACGCTGCATGTCGTGTACCAGCAGCGCGATGCGGTCGGTTTCGGGCTGCCAGGCGCCTCGCGGCGCGGGCAGTTCGTCCGCGGTCGGGAGTGGATACGTGGGGATGGTGGGAAGTGCCATGCTCTCTCGCTATGCCCCGTGGCCGGGACCGGTCTGGCCGGCCAGGAACCGCGCGCGCAGCTGCGCGCGCAGTTCACGGCGGCTGATCTTGCCCACCGCGGTGGTGTCGAACGCTTCCACGAACACGACCTGGTCGGGCACCTTGAACGCTGCCAGCCCGCGCCCGCGCACCCAGGCCTTGAGCGCGGCGGGCTTCGGCGGCTCGCCACGCGCGATCACGAACGCGCAGCTGCGCTCGCCGAGGAACTCGTCGGGAATCGACACCACCGCCGCGTCGAAGACCTGCGGATGCGCCAGCAGGTGGTCCTCGATCTCCTCGGCCGAGATCTTCTCGCCGGCGCGGTTGATGTGGTCGGTGGCGCGGCCCTGCACCACCAGGTACCCGCCGGGCAGCCGCTGCACCATGTCGCCGGTGCGGTAGTAGCCATCGTCGGTGAAGGCGCGTGCGTTGGCGGCGTCATCGTTGTGGTAGCCGCGGATGGTGTACGGGCCGCGGGTGAGCAGGTGGCCGACCTCGCCATCGGGCACCGGATGGCCGTGGTCGTCGACCACAAGCACCTCGTCGTCGGGGCTGATCGGCCGGCCCTGGGTCCCGAGCACGATGTCGTCGGGGTCGTCGAGGCGGGTGTAGTTCACCAGCCCTTCGGCCATGCCGAACACCTGCTGCAGCCGGCAGCCCAGCCCGGCGACCACGCGCCGCGCCGCTTCCGGCACCAGCTTGGCGCCGCCCACCTGCACCACCTCGAGGCTGGAGAGGTCATGCGGGGTCTTTGCCGCGGCATCGGCCCACAGCAGGGCCAGCGGCGGCACCAGGCCGACGCAGCTCACCCGTTCGCGCGCGATCAGCGGAAACGCCGCGTCCGGCCCGGGCCCGGGGCTCAGCACCACGCGCGCGCCGGCATACAGCGCGCCGAAGAAGCCCGGGGAGCTCATCGGGAAGTTGTGCGCCGCCGGCAGCGCGACCATGTACACGCTGTCGCGGGTGATACCGCACAGGTCGTTGCTGGCGCGGAAGCTGTAGATGTAGTCGTCGTGGGTGCGCGGGATCAGCTTCGACAGCCCGGTGCTGCCGCCGGAAATCTGCAGGAACGCCACCGACTGCGGGTCCGGATCGCCCGGCAGCGAGGCGGGGTCGCCGTCGAGTGCCTCCAGCGCGGCGAATTCCTGTGCGTCGCCGGCCACGAACACGTGTTCGACCCCGGGCACTTCGGCCTGCAGCCCGCGCGCCAGCGTGCGGTAATCGAAGTTCTCGTAGCGCTCGGCGACGACATAGCCGCTGGCCTCGGCCTTGCGGGCGAAGTGCGCGACCTCGGTGATGCGATGGGCCGGCAACGCGTACACCGGCACCAGCTGCGCACGGAACAGCGCGCAGGCCACCGCGATGAACTCGGGGATATTGCCCAGCTGCACGATGACGCGGTCGCCGGGCACCAGCCCATGGGCAAGGAACCCGGCGGCGAGGCGTTCGACGTCCGCCCACAGCTGCGCGTAGGTCCAGCGGGTGTCGCCACCGACCACGGCGAGGTCGTGGGGGATGTCGCGAGCGCGCGCGCGCAGGAAGCCGGGGAAGGTCTCGCCACGCCAGTAGCCCGCGGCACGGTAACGGGCGACGAAATCGTCCGGCCAGGCCTGGCGCAGCGGAAGTCGGGACTGCGGTTCGCTCATCGTCATCGGTACCGGTCAGGCGGTGTGCACGTCGTCGATGCCCAGCGCATCGAGCATGGCGCGGAACTTCGCGGCGGTCTCGTCGACCTCGAGCGCGGGCTCCGAGCCGACCACGATGCCGGCGCCGGCGAACAGGCGCAGGGCCGCGCCCTGCACGCGCGCGCAGCGGATCGCCACGTGCCACTCGCCATCGCCGGCGGCATCGGTCCAGCCCACTGCACCTGCGTAGAAGCCGCGCTCCACCGGCTCCAGCGCGCGGATCGCGGCCAGCGCCGGCAGCCGCGGCGTGCCGCACACCGCCGGGGTCGGGTGCAGCAGCCCGGCCAGGTGCGCCGACGTCACCGCGGGATCCTTCAGCCGGCCCTCGATGCGGGTGCCGAGATGCCACATGGTGCGGGTGGCATGCAGCGACGGCGCCACCGGTGCATGCAGGCGGCTGCACAGCGGGGCGAGCGCATCCAGGATCGCCTCGACCACGTGGCGGTGTTCGTCGTGGTCCTTGGCCGAGGCCATCAGCGCGCGCGCCGCGGCGCCGTCACGGCCGGCATCGGGCCAGCGCCGCGCCGACCCGGCCAGCGGATGCGAGACCACCGTGTCGCCGTGGCGCGACACCAGCAGCTCCGGCGTCGCCCCGACCAGCCAGGCCGGGGCCTCGCCGGGCGCGACCGGCAACGGCACCGCGTAGGTGGTCACGCTCGGGTCCTCGCCCAGCCGCGCGGCCAGCCGCAGCGGATCGACCGGCGCCTGCGCCTCGACCCGCAGGCTGCGCGCCAGCACCACCTTGTGCAGGCCATGCGGATCACCCGGCGCGCCGAGCCTCGCCACGCAGCGCGCCACCGCGGCGGCGTAGGCCGCTTCGTCCGGCTCGGCGAACAGCGCGCGCGGCTGGAGGGCGCCGCGGTTGCCCTCGCCCGCCGGCGCCGCCACCAGGTGGTCGGGCTGGTACAGCACATCGTCGGCGTGCGGATCGAACGGCAGGGCGCCGACCAGCAGCCCCGGCCCGTCGCGATGCTTGGCGAAGAACGCCTGCACGCGCGCGTCGAGCGTGGCCGCGGGACCGGCGGGCAGGCGCGCGCGCATGCCGGCGGTATCGAGCCGGCGCGATGGCCCGTGCAGGTGGAACCCCACCGGCGCCGGGGCGATGTCCAGGTGCAGCGGCGCCGCCGCCACCTCGCCGTGCAGGCCGACCACGTCGTTCATGGCACCGCTCCCGGTCGGTGGACCAGCGCCGCCACCGACAGCAGCGCCAGCAGGGCGCCGACCATCAGGTAGGGCGCGCCGGGCGACAGGCCGTAGAGCAGCGTGCCCAGCATCGGCCCGACGACCATCCCGAAGCCCTGCACGGACGCCACCGTGCCCTGTGCCGCGCCCTGTTCGTCGGGGCCCACCGAATCGGCGGCCAGCGCCTGGAACGACGGGAACACGAACCCCATCCCGAACGACGACACCGCGTAGGCCACCAGCAGCTGCGATTGCGTGCCGACCAGCGCCAGCGACGAGAACCCGACGGCAGAAATCGCCGCGCCAAGCGCGATCCAGCGCCGCGGCGGTACGGCCTTCATCCGCATCACCAGCGTCTGCGAGAGCATCAGGCCGATGCCCACCGCGGTCAGCGACAGGCCCGCCACACGCGCGCCATCGGCCGGCGACAGCTGCAGCCGGTCGATGGCGAAGAACCCCACGACCACCTGGGCCACGGTCACCGACACCATCGCCGCGAACACCGCGCCCACCGGCAGCCGCAGGCGGGGATCGAACCAGCCCATCGCCGGTCGCGGCGGGCGTGGTGGCGCGCCGGCCGCGGGCCCATCGGCCGGCAGCCGCCACCACACCACCGCCAGCGACAGCAGCGGCAGCGCCGCGGCGACGTACAGCGCAAGCGAAAGATCGTGGAAGGCGATCCAGCCGGCCGCAGCCGGCCCCACCACCATGCCCAGCGCGTTCGCCGCGCCCAGCCGCGCCATCACCGAGGCGCGGCGGCCGGGCGCCGCGCCGTCGGCGATCAGCGCGGCTGCCGTGGGCGGCACCGCGGCATAGAACAGGCCCACCAGCGCGCGGGTGCCGACCAGGGCCAGTACCGACACCAGCACCAGCGGCGGATTGCGCAGGGCAAGGTCGACGAACAGCGCCATTGCCACGTAGACCACCGCATAGGCGGCGAGCGCGATCAGCAGCACGCGACGGCGGCCGATGCGGTCGCTGAGCCGGCCCCAGCGCCGCGCCGCCAGCATCCACAGCAGGCCGGCCGCGGTCACCGCCAGCCCGGCATGCCATTCCGCCAGGCCCAGCACGCGCACCACCGGGCCGACGACGGCGACGAAAGCCATCATCGCCATCGTCCCGGCCAGCGCGGTGAATACCAGCGCGGGCAGACCCGGAACGTTGCTGGTCGGTGCGGAAACGGCGGCCATGGCGGTCCTCTGGGCGCGGCCACCGCGTCCGGCGGATGGCCACGGTGCTGGATGGACGCAGCCGGCATCCCACGCCTGCTGCGGGGCGCGAATGATAACAGCTCTCATTCACTCCCATGCACGCCACCGATGGCGAACGTGAACACAGTTGATAACGATTCTCAGTCACCCTAGGATGCACGGCTGCCGGCTGCGGTTTGCTACCGCCACGGCGAGCGCCCGAACCCGTGCCGGAACCCCTGATGGCCTGCCCCCGCGTGTCCCTGTCCGCTTCGACCATCGCGCTGATCCTGTGTGGTCCGCTGGCCGCCCAGGACATCCCGCCTGCCACCGCGCGCCCCGCGGACTCCCCCGCTGGCCTGCAGACGTTCGACACCGTCCACGTCACTGCCGAAGCCATCGCGCGCCAGGCGCTGGGCGCCTCCACCATCCTCGCCGATGACATCCAGCGCCAGCCGCCGCGCAATGACATCGCCGAGTTCCTGCGCACGCTGCCCGGCGTGAACCTGACCGGCAACTCGACCAGCGGCCAGCGCGGCAACCAGCGGCAGATCGACATCCGCGGGATGGGTCCGGAGAACACCCTGATCCTGGTCGATGGCATCCCGGTCTCGAGCCGCAACGCGGTGCGCTACGGCTGGCGCGGCGAGCGCGACTCGCGCGGCGACACAGGCTGGGTGCCGCCCGATCAGATCGAACGTATCGAGGTGCTGCGCGGGCCGGCCGCTGCACGCTATGGCAACGGCGCCGCGGGCGGCGTGGTCAACATCATCACCCGCGCGCCCTCCGACACGTTCAGCGGTTCACTCGATCTCTATGGATCGGTGCCGACCCACCGCGTGGACGGCGGCAGCCAGCGCGCTGGCCTGCAGATGAGCGGCCCACTGTCGGACCGCCTGTCGTTGCGCGTGTCCGGCAACGTCGGCAAGGCCGAAGCGGACGATTTCGACATCAACCGCGAGCACGCGTCGACGCGCACCGGCAGCAACGCCGGCACCTTCCCTGCCGGCCGCGAAGGCGTGCGCAACCGCAACCTCTCCACCAGGCTGCTATGGGAAGTGCTGCCGGGCCAGCGCATCGACATCGGCGCCGGCTTCAGCCGCCAGGGCAACATCTATACCGGCGACAGCCAGAACACCAACCGCAATGCCGAAGTGCTGGAGTGGATCGGCGCGGAAACCAACCGCAGCTACCGCCGCACGTTCGACATCAGCCACCGTGGCGAGTACGGCGAGTCCACCCGCTCCCTGGCGTACGCCGCACTCGAGGACACCCGCAACACCCGCCTGCTCGAAGGCCTTGCGGGCGGGACCGAAGGCATCTTCATCGTCGACGGTGGCTTCGGCGACATCGACCTGCGCACGCTGACGGTGCATGGCGAGATCAACCACACGATCATCGGCGACCATATCGACCACGTGGTCACCGTCGGCGCGGAATGGGTCGACAGCCGGCTCCAGGACGCCGCCTCCGGGCTCAAGGACCGCAACCCGCAGCCCAACGTGCCGGTACCGCCGACGTCCTGGGACGGCCGCGCCGATGCGCGCATCGCTTCGGTGTTTGTCGAGGACAACATCTACGTCGGCGAGCGCCTCACGCTCACGCCGACGCTGCGCTATGACCACCATGACCGCCACGGCGGCAACCTCGGCCCGGCGCTCAACGCCGCGTTCGCGTTCCTGCCCGGCTGGACGCTGCGCGCCGGCGTCGCCCGTGCCTACAAGGCGCCCAATCTCTACCAGAGCAATGCCGGCTATTCGCTCTACAGCAACGGCATCGGCTGCTGGGGCGGCGGCGGCCCCTGCTTCCTGGTCGGCAACGACGCGCTCGAGGCCGAGACCAGCATCAACAAGGAGCTCGGCGTGCAATTCGCCGACGGCCGCATGCAGGCCGGGCTGACATGGTTCCACAACGACTACCGCGACAAGGTGGAAGCCGGGCGCGTCGTCGTCGACCGCGTGCGCAACGTCGACGTGTTCCGCTGGGACAACGTGCCGGAGGCGGTCATCGAAGGCCTGGAAGGCAGCCTCGAACTGCCGCTGGGCGATGCGCTGCGCTGGAACACCAACGTCACGTGGATGCTGGAATCGGAGAACCGCACGACCGGCGATGCGCTTTCGACGATTCCCGAATACACCGTCAACACCGCCTTCGACTGGCAGGCGGGCGAGCGGCTCTCGCTGCTGGCCCGGGCCACGTTCTACGGCGAGCAGGTGCCGCAGCGCCTCGATTACCAGGGCCGTGCGGTCACCGGCAGCGCCGCGGACCGGCTGCCACCCTATGCGCTGGTGGGCCTGAGCGGCCGCTACCGGATCACCGACCGGGTGAGCATGGTGCTGGGCGTGGACAACCTGCTCGACAAGCGCATCTTCCGCCGCGGCAACGCCTCGGGCGTCAACCTCGGCACGCCGAACGCCATCGAAGGTGCTGGCGCCTGGACCTACAACGAACCCGGACGTGCCTGGTTCGTCAGCACCCACATCGGCTTCTGACATGTTCGAAGGCCCCCGCATGACAGCCCGCTCCCGGTCCCCGGGTTTCCAGCCCCTCCACCCCCGGATGCGCGTGCGCAGCCGTGCCGCTGCCACCGCCGCGGCCGGCGTGCTGCTCGTCGCTGCGTTCGCCATGACCCCGCCCGTCTCCGCCCAGCAGCGCAACCCGCTGCAGACCATCGGCCAGACCGTGGCCGATCGCGCGTCGCACGCCTACGCCTTCGAACGCTTCACCGTGTCCAGCCACGACGGCAGCCGCAGCTGGCGCGTGCACGTGGCGGTGCCGAAGACGCCGGCGCCCGCCACCGGCTGGCCGACGTTCTGGATGCTCGACGGCAACGCCGCGCTGATCGAGTTCGACGACGCATTGCTCGACGAACTGGCCGCGCAGCCGGAGCCGCACGCGCTGGTGTTCATCGGCTACGACAACGACCTCCGCATCGACTCCCCGCAGCGCAACCGCGACTACACCCCGGCGCTGCTGCCGCCCGAGGACGCCGGGACCGCACCGCTGGGCAGTGGCGGGGCCGATGCGCTGGCCGACCTCATCGAACGCCGCATCCACCCGCAGGTGGCGCAGCGGCTGCCCATCGACCCGCAGCGGCAGACGCTGTGGGGCCACTCGCTGGGCGGCCTGTTCGTGCTGCATACGCTGTACACCCGCACCGGCGCGTTCCAGACCTACGTCGCCGGCAGCCCGTCGATGTGGTGGGGCAACGCGCATGCGGTGCGGGAAGGCGAGCGCTTCATCGCCCACAACGCCGGGCACCCGGCGCGGGTGATGATCCATCTCGGCGGCGCCGAGCGCGTCGGCGACCGCGGCAAGCGCGACCTCAGCAACCCGCGCGTGGTCGCCCACCTCAAGCGCATCCAGGCGGCGACGCCGGATGCAGCGATGCGGCTCGCCGAAACGCTGGCGACCGTGCCCGGGGTCGATGCCTCCTACCGCGAGTTTCCCGGCCTCGGCCACGGCCCTATGTTCCGCGCCTCGCTGATGGGCGCGCTGCACGCGGTGACCGGCGTCGCCGACCGCAGCGACACGCCGCGACCGCCCGCCGGCGAATGAGCACCCTGGCCGGCCTGTCGAACACGTCCTCCCACCGCGGCCGTGCCCATCGCGAGCCGACCCCACGGAATTCCCCGGGTAGGCCATCGACCGTCCGCATCGCCCGTGGCCGGCCCGACGCCGGATGTTCCGCTCTCGCCAATGCAGCAGCCCCCGCCGCACCGCCACCCACACCCCATCACTCCCGGCCCCGGGCCGGCATCCATCGCAAGGAGTCCGCAATGAGCAGCACGCGTTCCCGTAATTCCCGTCTGCGCCTGGCGGCGCTGGGCCTGGCCCTGACGATGGCCGCCGGCATCGCCGGCGCGCAGGTGTTCGGCACCCCCGACAACGACTTCCGCGGCAGCGTGCGGGCGACCACCCCGCTGGTGCTGCCCGGCAGCGAGGCGGAGATCGCCGGCAGTGGCTTCAAGCCCGGACAGTCGGTCACGCTGCTGCGCGGCGAGACGGTGCTCAACCCGCAGCCCTACATCGCCGATGGCGAGGGCGGCTTCAAGGCCACGCTGGCGATCCCCGCCGATGCCGCCGCCGGCCAGCATCCGGTCGTGGTGCGCGTCGCCAACCCGGATGCGGCGGCGGTGTTCGATCTGAAGGTGTCGAAGGAGGTCGCGCTGTCGGGCCAGGACCGCTTCGATGTCAGCGCGAAGCCGCTGGTGCGCGGGCTCTACCAGGTCGCGCACGGCACGGCCAGCGACGCGCTGTTCGTGACCGCCGCGGTGGGCCGGCCGCCGGTGACGCAGTCGGAACTGCTCAGGCTCGACCCGCAGACGCTGGAGGTCACCGCACGCATCACCCCGGCCGCGGTACCCGGCCACGACGACGGCCGCGTGTTCGCGGTGTACGGCGTCGGCGTCGACGACACCCACGGCAATGTCTGGGTCACCAACACCCGCGACGACACCGTGGCCGTCTACCGCCAGTCCGACCTGTCGCTGGTCAAGCAGTTCGACCCCGGGGTGATCGCGCACCCGCGCGACGTGGTGGTGGATGCCGCCACCGGCCGCGCCTGGGCGAGCAGCTTAGGCGGCGGCGTGCTGGTCGCGTTCGACACCAGGACGCTCGAGGTGGTGCAGGAAGTGACGATCCCGTCCGGCGAGCGCGGCGAGACCTTCAGCCCGATGGCGCTGGCGCTCGATCCGGTCGCACACAAGCTGTACTCCGTGAGCCTGTCCACCGGCGAGGTCGCGGTGCTCGACGTCGCAACCGGCACCGTGGACCGGGTGTTCCGGGTGCCGGGCGTGGACGGTGCGATCGGCGTGGCGGTCGACCCGCGCAAGCGCCGTGTCTACGTGGCTGCCCAGGGCAGCGACAACCTGGTGATCGCCGATGCCGACAGCGGCGCGGTGCTGCACGACGTCTACGTGGGTGCCGGCGCGGTGTATGTCGCGTTCGACCCGCAGTCCGGCCTGGCCTATGTGCCGACGCGGGTGGCGGGCACGATCGCGGTGGTCGATGGCGACGGCCGCATCGTCGCCAACCTCGACGGCGGCACCTTCCCCAACCACGTGTTCCCGGATGGCCGCGGCCACATCTTCGCCACCAACAAGTCGCGCGGCGAGAGCGACCCCGCCGGCGACCAGATCCGCCGCATCACTCCGAAGACCCGCTGAGAACGGCCGGACAGCCACCGTCGGTCCCCGAAGGAGGCGCCATGGACGCACGTGCACCGGCACCACGGCCCTGGCTTCCGCCGTCGCGCGGATGACGGGCGACGTCGGGGTTTTTCGCACCGTAGCCGGGGAGCGCCGCCCGGACCGGTAAAATGCGCGCTTCCGCCTGCAGGACGTCCCGTGCTGCAGGCAATGACCGGTTTCCCCCCATGCCTGACCGCCGTATCCCGCGACTGCCGCTCTCCATCCTCGCCACCAGCCTGGGGCTGGCGCTGGCCGCCTGCTCGCCCTCGCCCCCGGCTGCGGATGCTGCCGCCCCGGCGACTGCCGGTGGGGCCATCGCCCTGCCCGATGGCTGGCAGCGCGTGGTGGGGGTCGACGTCCCCGACGCCGGCCCGACCGCCCAGCAGTTGCCGGCCACGGTGCGCTCCGACGATGGCGTGGAGGTCACCGTGACCGACAGCAGCCGCACGATTGCCGGCGGCGACGACGTGATCTCGGTGATGGAGGCCCTCGATCTCGACGCGCAGGTGTTCGCCGCGCCGGTCAATACCGCCACCGTCGCGGGGCGCGCCGCACCGAAACAATTCCTGTTCAACCGCACAACCGGTGCCGAGGGCGTACTGAGCCTCGACGCCACCCTGTTCGTCGGCAACAGCCTGCGCCGCCACGGCACCAGCGGGCTGGCCGGCAAGCTGCGCGATGCCGGGCTGCCGGCAGTGATCGTCGACGACCTGCAGCCGGCGCCGGACAAGGTGCGCAAGACCGCGGCGCTGTTCGGTGCCGCCGAGGCCGGCGAACGGCTGGCCGCGCAGGTGCAGGCGCAGCTGGACGAGGCCGCGCGGATTGCCGCCGGACATGCACGCCGCCCGAAGGTCATCCACGTCTCCGCCACCGGCGCTGGCGGCCAGCCCACCGTCGGTGGTGCCGACACCGCGGCCGCGGCCCTGATCCGCCTGGCCGGCGGCGACAACATCGGCGATGCCGCCGGCGTGAGCAATTACTCCGTGCTCAGCCAGGAAGGCATCGTCGCCGCGGCGCCCGAGGTGATCCTGGTCAGCGAACACGACCTCGAACTGTTCGGCGGCGCCGAGGCCCTGTGGACCCGGTATCCGACCCTGCGACAGACGCCCGCCGGTGCCGCGGGACGCGTCTGGGTGATGCCCGACGTGCAACTGAAGTACACCAGCGTCGGCTCCGGTGCCGGCGCGATCGCGCTGGCGCAGGCGCTGTCGGCACTGGCAGGCCAGGCACCTTGAGCACGCCGTACGCGGCGTCCGCCCCGGGCCCGCAGCGTGCACGCCCGGCGATGGTCAGGCAGCTCGCGGTGCCGGTGGCGCTGTTCGCGCTGCTCGGCGGGATCCTGCTCTCATTCGGCGTCGGCCCGCTGAAGGTGGCGCCGGCCGACGTGCTGCAGGCCATCGGCGTGCAGCTGGGGCTGGTGGCACCCGGCGAGCTCAGCACGCGTGACATCTCGGTGGTGTGGAACCTGCGCATCCCGCGCGCGCTGCTGGGCGCGATGGTCGGCGCCAGCCTGGCGCTCGCCGGGGCCAGCCTTCAGGGCCTGTTCGGCAATCCGCTGGCCGACCCCGGCATCGTCGGCGTCACCCAGGGCGCCTCGCTGGGCGCAGTGTCGGCGATCGTGCTCGGCGCTTCGGCACTGGGCTACTGGACGATCCCGGTCGCCGCGTTCCTGGGCGGTGCGCTGGCGACCACGCTGATCTACCTGCTGGCGCGCCCCGGCCGCGGCGAGGGCACCGCCACCCTGCTGCTGGTGGGCATCGCGATCGGCGCGGCCTGTTCGGCGGCGATCGGCCTGTTGACCTATGTCGCCGATTCCGCCGAGCTGCAGTCGCTGGTGTTCTGGCAGATGGGTTCGCTGGCGCGCGTGGGCTGGAACGACGTGGCCGCCGCCGCGCCGGTGTTCGCGGTCGGCGTGGCCGCCCTGCTGACCATGGCCACGCCGCTGGACATGCTGGCGCTGGGCGAACGCCAGGCCCGCCATATCGGCCTGGACGTGCGCAGCGCGCGGCTGCGGCTGATCACCTTCAGTGCGCTGCTGGTGGGTGCGGCGGTGGCGTTCGCCGGCTCGATCGGCTTCGTCGGCCTGGTGGTGCCGCACGTCGTACGGCTGATCGTCGGCCCCGGGCACCGCCTGCTGCTGCCGTTGTCGGCGCTGCTCGGCGCGCTGCTGGTGGTGCTGGCCGATACCGCCGCACGCACGCTGGATCCGCCTTCCGAAATTCCGCTGGGGCTGTTCACCGCGGCGATCGGCGCGCCGTTCTTCCTGTGGCTGGTACTGCGGCGCAAGCCGCGGGGTGCGGCGTGAGTGCCGCCGCCGACGGCCGCGCACCGGCGCTGGTGCTGGAACGCGCATCGCTGGTGATCGACGGGCGGGTGATCGTCGACCACGTCGACCTGCATTTCGCCCCGGGCACGCTGACCGCGCTGGTCGGCCCCAACGGCGCCGGCAAGTCCTCGCTGCTGTCGCTTGCCGCCGGTGACCGCCACCCCAGCACCGGCCATGTGGCGGTCGGCGGCCGCCCGCTGCCGCAGTGGCGGGTGCGCGAACTCGCCCGCGAGCGCGCGGTCATGCCGCAGGACCACAGCGTGCGCTTCGGCTTCGGCGTGCGCGAGGTGGTGGCGATGGGCCGGCTGCCGCACGACGCCGACCCCGCGCGCGACGACGGCATCGTCGAGGCATCGCTTGCCACCGCCGACCTGCTGGCGCTGGCGGAGCGCAACGTGCAGACCCTCTCCGGCGGCGAGGCCGCGCGCACCGCGTTCGCCCGCGTGCTGGCGCAGGACACCCCGGTGGTGCTGCTCGACGAGCCCACCGCGGCGCTCGACCTGCATCACCAGGAGCGGTTGCTGCAGCATGCGCGCCGGCTGGCCGACGACGGTGCCTGCGTGCTGGCGGTGCTGCACGACCTCAACCTCGCCTCGGCCTATTCCGACCGCATCGTGATGCTCTGCGAGGGCCGGGTGGTCGCCGACGGCACGCCGCGCGAGGTGCTGCAGCGCGAAACCATCGAGCGCGTGTACCGGCAGCCGGTGCTGGTGATCGAACACCCGACCCGCGCGGTACCGCTGGTGCTGACCGATCTGCCGCGGGAGATCGCTGCCGGCACGCCGACGCTGTCACGCTGACCGCAGCGCTGCTGCACTGCGTCGCCGGGCGCCAACACGCCGCGGTTAGTATCGGCGGGGACATCACACCGGAGCCCGCCATGCGTACACGTCGCGATTTCCTGACCACCGTTTCGCTGGCTGCCGGCGGCCTCGTCCTCGCGCCACTGGCGGCGTGCTCCGGCACCGGAGCCGCGCAGCCGGCTCCCCACGCGCCGGCGCGCTCGGGGCCACCCGCCGCGGGCGCACTGATCATGCGCACCATCCCCGCCACCGGCGAGCAGGTGCCGGCGATCGGCGCCGGCACCTCCGGCAGCTACGAGGTGCCGTTGGGATCGGCCGACTACGACACCCTGCAGGACACCATCCGGGTGTTCTTCGAGGGCGGCGGCCGGGTGTTCGACACCTCGCCCAACTACACCAATGCCGACGAGGTGCTGGGCGCGCTGCTCGATGCGGGTGGCTGGCGCGAGCGCTGCTTCCTCGCCACCAAGATCGCTGCCGACAGCCGCGCGGAGATGGAAGCGCAGTGGGTAGAGAGCCGGCGGCGCCTGCGCACCGACCGCGTCGAGCTGCTGCAGGTCCACAACCTGCGCGCCTGGGAGATCGCCCTGCCCTACGCACGCGAGCTCAAGGCCCAGGGGGCGACGAGATACATCGGCCTCACCCATTACCTCGAGCGCGGCCATGCCGAGCTCGAACGCATCATGCGTGCGGAGAAGCCGGACTTCATCCAGATCAACTACTCGGTCAACGCACCGCAGGCCGCGCGCTCGCTGCTGCCGGCGGCGCAGGAGCTGGGCGTGGCGGTGCTCATCAATCGCGCCTTCGACGACGGCAAGCTGTTCGCCGAGGTGCAGGGCCGCGCGCTGCCGGGCTGGGCAGGCGAACTCGGCATCACCTCGTGGGCGCAGATGTTCCTGAAGTTCGCGATCAGCCACCCGGCAGTCACCGCGGTGATCCCCGCCACCGGAAAGCCCGACCGCCAGGCCGACAACCTGCAGGCCGGGCGTGGCGGGTTGCTGAGCCGGGCGCAGCAGGACGAACTGGTGGCGATGTTCGCCTGACCGGATGCCGCAGGCGGGGGGCCTGCGGCTCGATCAGCGTGCGCCGCCGCGCTGGCTGGCGGCCACGCTGCCGAGGATGATCACGCCGGCCAGCGCCATCGACCAGGTCAGCGGCTCGCCCAGCAGCAGCCAGGCCCAGGCCACGCCGAACAGCGGCACCAGGTAGGTCACCGTGGATGCGCGGCTGGCACCGATGCGCGCGATCAGCCGGTAGTACATGACGAACGCAATGCCGGTGCAGACCACGCCCAGCGCGGCGGCCGACAGCCACGAGGCCACGGGGATCGGCGTGGATGGCCAGTGCGCGACGGCCAGCGGCAACAGCAGCAGCGACGCCATGGCCAGCGTCGCCGATGCCACCGCGGCCGGCGGCAGCCCGGTGAGGTGGCGCCGCACCAGGTTGATGCCCAGCCCGTAGAACAGCGATGCGCTGGCACCCGCCAGCACCGCGCCGCCGACGCTCATCCCGGCGACCTTGCCGCTGGCCAGCACGACCACGCCGGCAAAGCCTGCCAACAGTGCGGCACCGCGGCGCGCGCCGATCCGCTCGCCGAAGAACATGGCGCCCACCAGCGCGGTGAACAGCACGGTCATCGCGTTGGCGATCGCGCCGATGCCCGCCGGGGCGCGCTGCGCCGCCCACGCGAACAGCACGAACGGAATCGCCGAGTTGATCGCGCCGATCAACGCGAGCTTCGGGCACAGCTGCAGCGGGAACGCCCCACGGTGATGCCAGAGGAAGGGCAGCAGCACCAGCGACCCCAGTGCCAGCCGGACCTCGACCAGCGGCGCCGGACCGAAATCGTTCGCCGCGATCCGCATGAAGAGGAACGAGGCGCCCCAGATCGCTCCCAGCAGGCCCAGCTCGACCAGCGTGCGGCCGTCGGTGCCGCCATCGCGGCGTACGGCCCGCTCCACCCATGCGTTCATCGGCTGCAATCCGGTTTGTGGCGGAGCTGGATTCTGCGCTTGCCGCCGGCGCGCACAAGCGCATAGTTTGGACGCCAGCCACAAACAGGATTCGTGTCTCGATGGCTACACGCAGCGACTGGCTGTCCGCGCTTGCGGCGTTCGAAACCGCGGCGCGCTACCAGAACTTCGCCCACGCGGCCGAGGAGTTGCACCTCACCGCCAGCGCGGTCAGCCACCAGGTGCGCAAGCTCGAGGCTCGCCTGGGCGTGACCCTGTTCCAGCGCCATGCGCGCGGGGTGTCGCTGACCGCGGAAGGCCGTCGGCTGGCCGACTCCGCCAGCCAGGCGATCGGCGACCTCGACAGCGTAATGCGCGAGCTGCGCACGGGCCCGGACGCGCGCGACACCGTGGCCATTACAACGCTGCATTCGTTCGTGCACGGCTGGCTGATCCCGCGCCTGCCGCGCTTCGCCGCGGCGCATCCCGGCATCCGCCTGCGCATCGACACCGGGTTCGCGCTCACCCGCTTCGACGACGGCGGCCCGGACTTCGGCATCCGCCTCGGCCCCGGGCAGTGGCCCGGGCTGTCGGCGCAACTGCTGCTGGAAGAGCGCCTGTTCGCCGCTGCGGCACCCACGTACGAAGGCCTGGCGCGCATCCACTCGGTGGCCGACATTCCCGCACATCCGCTGCTGGCCGACCTCTCGCATTTCGGCTGGCACGACTGGTTGCGGGCCAACGGCGTGCATGGCGCCGACGCCGACGCACGCATCGTCTTCAGCGACAGCACGGCCATGCTCGAAGCCGCCGCACACGGGCTGGGCATCGCCCTCGCGCGCGAGCACGTGGCCGCGCCATGGCTCACGAACGGGCGGCTGCGGGCGCTGCCCGGACACTGGGTATCGGGCCGCCGCGCCTACCATCTGGTGCATCCGGGCCACCGCCGCCTGCGGCCACCGGCACGGCTGTTCCGCGACTGGTTGCTGGCGGAAGCGGCTGCCACGTCGCCAGCCGCCGACGCGATGGATAATGCGCGCCCCTGACGTGCCCGGCTTCCGTTGATGACTCCCGCCGCCAAGGCCCATTGGCAGATCCATTTCTGCGTCCTGCTGTGGGGGTTCACCGCGATCCTCGGCAAGCTGATCACCCTGCCGGCACTGCCGCTGGTGTGGTGGCGGATGCTGCTGGTGGCCGGCACCCTGCTGCTGGTACCTCGCGTCTGGCGTGGCCTGCGGGCGCTGCCGCGGCGGCTGGCCTGGAGCTATGCAGGCGTCGGTGCGCTGGTGGGCCTGCACTGGCTCACCTTCTACGGCGCGGTGAAGCTGGCCAACGCGTCGGTGGCGGCGACCTGCATGGCGCTGGCCACGGTGTTCGTGGCGGTGATCGAGCCGCGCCTGGCCGGGCGGAGGCTGTCGCTGCGCGACCTCGCCCTGGGCATCGCGGTGCTGCCGGGGGTGGCGCTGGTGGTCGGGGGCGTGCCGGGCGAGATGCGCGCGGGCGTTGCGGTGGGCGCGCTGTCTGCACTGTTCGTGGCGCTGTTCGGCTCCTTCAACAAGCGCCTTGTCGAGCGTGCCGACCCGCTGACCGTGACCACCATCGAACTCGGTGCCGGCACGCTGACCCTGACCCTGCTCTGGCCGCTGCTGGCGGTCGCCGCACCGGTGCTTGCCGGTGGCTTCGTGGTGCCGGGCGCGCGCGATGCCGGCCTGCTGCTGTTGCTGGCATTCGCGTGCACGCTGCTGCCGTTCGCGCTGTCGCTGGTGGCGCTGCGCCACATGAGCGCGTTCACCGCGCAGCTCGCGGTGAACCTGGAACCGGTCTACGCGATCGTGCTGGCGATCCTGCTGCTGGGCGAACAGCGCGAACTGACGCCTGCGTTCTATGCCGGCGTGGCGATCATCATGGCCGCGGTGCTGGTGCATCCGCTGCTGTCCCGGCAACGTGCGTCGGTATCGCCGGAGCTGCATGCGGAGAATCTCGCCACCGGCGAGGCGCGCGACCTCATCGAGACCCGTCGCGACTGACCGCCTGCCTCAGCCGGCCTCGACGCGGTTGCGGCCGCCGCCCTTGGCGGCATACAGCGCGGCATCGGCACGCGCGAACACGTCCTCCACCAGGTCCCCGGGCCGCCCTTCGGCCACGCCGAAGCTCGCGGTGACCGGCAGCCCGGTGGACAGCCCTGCAACCACCTGCCGCAGCGTCTCGCATTCGCGCACCGCCGCCTGCAGCCGCTGGCCGGGGAACAACACCACGAACTCCTCGCCGCCCACCCGCGCCACCCGCCCGCGGGCAGCGTGGTGCTCGCGCAGCGCGTCGGCGACGGCCACCAGCACCCGGTCCCCTTCGGCGTGGCCGTGTACGTCGTTGACCTGCTTGAAGTGGTCGATGTCGCAGATCGCCACCGAGTAGGCGGTGCCGGTATCCGCCACCGCCTGCAGCGCGTCCGCGAACGCGCGGCGGTTGGGCAGGCCGGTCAGCGGATCGGTGCGGCTCAGCTCCACCAGGCTGGCGTTCTCCTGCTCCAGGGCCAGCTGGTGCTGCTGCAGCTGTTCCTCGTACCACTCGCGTTCGCGCAGCTGCAGTTCCAGCTCGCCGCTGACGCGGCGCAGTTCGATCAGCCGCGACGCCTGCCGCGCCAGCGCCACGAGCGCCATTTCCTGCTCCTCGTCGAGCACCCGCGGCTCGTGGTCCATCACGCAGAAGCTGCCCAGCGGCAGCCCGTCCGGATCGAGCAGCGGTGCACCGGCATAGAAGCGCACCCGCGGTTCGCCGGTGACGAACGGGTTGTCGCGGAAGCGCGGGTCCAGCCGCGCGTCCGGGACGATCATCAGCTGCTCGGGTTGCAGCAGCGAGTGCGCGCAGAACGAGTCGTCGCGCGCGGTCTGCTCGATGTCGATGCCCCGCCGCGCCTTGAACCACTGCCGGTCCTCGTCGACCAGGCTCACCAGGGCGATCGGCATGCGGCAGATCGCCGCGGCGATGCGGATCAGGTCGTCGAAGCCTTCCTCGGGCGCGGTGTCCAGAATCCGCGCGCGCCGCAGTATGTCCAGCCGCTGTGCTTCGTTCGCGGGTCGGCGCGGTCTCGTCATGCGGTCATCCCGGCGTGTTCCAGGGGCATGATGCCGTCCGGCCGCGAAATGCGTTGTGACAAAGCGCCGCCCCGCCACGAATCACCCGACAACGAACACGACGGATGCACGACGGAGATCGCCAGCCCGGCAACCAGCGACACCGATGGTTTCGAACTGCTACTGGCCCGCCACCGCGGCGTCGTGCTGAAGGTGGCGGCCACTTACGCGTCCGATCGCGAGGACCGTGCCGAACTCGCCCAGGGGATCCGGCTGCAACCGGTTCTTCTGGGTATTCGTGGTACTGGCCTTCGCCGAGGTCGAGCCCGGCCCGGCGACGCCGCCGTGGGTACTGGCCAACCTGGCAATCGGCGTCATCGGCCTGCTGGCCACCGCCGGCTTCATCGCCTGGCGACGCGGGAGCGGCCGCGGGCCCGGCGCGCTGTCGGACGAGAGTGCGGGGATCCGCCATGGCGAACGCGTCCTGGCGGAAATCGCCGACGAGGGTCCGTAATGAAGAAACCCCGGCGCATGCGCCGGGGTCCGGTGACACGATCGCCGCAGCGCGCGGAACGCGCCGCCGGGCTTACTGGTCGTTGGCGCGCACGCTGTAGCCCGAGACGCGCCAGGTGCGGTCCTCGTCGAGCCGGAACGACACCAGTTCGCGCACGGCCTCCGGGGTGTTCGCGAACCGGGTCGGGAACACCACGTTGAGGTAAAGCCCCTCGGGCACCTGGCCACCGGCCTGGAACTGAGAACGCGTCACCACCGCCTGGCCGCGCTGTGCGGCGGCGCCCACGCGGGCGCGGTCGTTGGCGACTTCCTGCACGAAGGTCTCGCGCGGGATCATGCTCTTCACCCGCACGGTGGCCATGTCCCACACCTCGCCGGCGCGGTTGGCGTCGATCAGCTGCACGATCCGCTGCGCGGCCTGGGTGATCTCCGCGTCCTGGCGCGCAAGCTGGGCCTGCTGCTCGGGCGTCAGCTGCGCCTGCGCGGCCGCCGCTGCCGGTTGCTGCGGGCGGGGCTGCTGTGCCTGCGGCTGCTGCGCGAACGCACTGCCGGCGACGAGGAGGGCGACCGCTGCGGCCAGGGTGACGCGGGTGGACTTCGTCTGCTGCCTCATGCTGCCTGCTTCCGTTGGGAAAGGTGCTATCTATCGCACTCCCGGCCCGGCGCCGCAAGCGGCACCGCCGTCACGGGTACGCCGGCAGGCGGACATGCAACGGGCGGACCCGGAGGCCCGCCCGCAAGGACGACCGCATGCGGCGCGCCGGCCGCGGCGATCGGGATCCGTCTCAGAACGGGATGTCGTCGTCCGAGAAGTCATCCATCGCCGGCTGCGGCTGCTGGGCCGGAGCCTGGCGGCGCGGCGCGGCCGATTCCTGGCGCTGCGGGCGCTGCCCACCGCCACCGCCGCTGCGCTCGTAGTTCCCGCCGCCACCGCCACCGCCACCCTCGCCGCGGCCGCCGAGCATCTGCATCTCGTCGGCGACGATGTCGGTGAAGTACTTCTCGACGCCGTCGCTGCCGGTGAACTTGTCGTAACGGATCGAGCCCTCGACATAGACCTGAGAGCCCTTGCGCAGGTACTCGCCGGCGATCTCGCCGAGCTTGCCGAAGAACTTCACCCGGTGCCACTCGGTGCGTTCCTGCTGGTTGCCGTCCTTGTCCTTGCGCACGCTCGACGTGGCCAGGCTGATCGTGGTCACGGCCATGCCGCCCTGGGTGTACTTCACGTCGGGATCGTTGCCGAGGTTGCCGACCAGGATCACCTTGTTGATTCCGCGTGCCATGTGTGCAGACCTTGTTCGATCGCCCCCGGCGGGGCCGGCGGCTCGTGTGTGTGGGGCCGAAGTATAAGCGAGCCTCCGGCTTCCGGCCCCGGGCGCAACACCGCCGCGGGGTCGGGAAATACCCTGCCGTCGTGTCGGCGCCCTGCGCGGGCGCCTTATACTCGGGCGTTTCCAGCACGTCCCCGCGCATGTCCGCCACCGCCCCCATCCCCGCCGCCATCACCACCGACCTGCCGTCCATCCAGGCGCTCGCCGCGCCCGACATGCAGGCGGTGGATGCGCTGATCCGGCGTCGGCTGGCATCGGATGTGCTGCTGATCAACCAGGTGGCCGAGCACATCGTCTCCGCCGGCGGCAAGCGGCTGCGGCCGATGCTGGTGGTGCTGGCCGGGCGGGCCTGCGGGGCCGGCGGGCCGGACCATCACCAGCTCGCGGCGATCATCGAGTTCATCCATACCTCCACCCTGCTGCACGACGACGTGGTCGACGAATCCGACCTGCGCCGTGGCCGCAGCACCGCGAATGCGATCTGGGGCAATGCCGCCAGCGTGCTGGTCGGCGACTTCCTCTACTCGCGCAGCTTCCAGCTGATGGTGGAGCTGGATTCGATGGAGGTGATGCGGATCCTCGCCGACACCACCAACCGCATCGCCGAGGGCGAGGTGCTGCAGCTGCTGCACGTGCACAACCCCGATACCGACGAGGCCGCCTACCTGGGCGTCATCGAGCGCAAGACCGCGGTGCTGTTCGCCGCCGGGACCCGCCTGGGCGCACTCGCCGCCGGTGCCGATGCCGCGACCTGCCAGAAGCTGCACGACTTCGGCATGCAACTCGGCTACGCCTTCCAGATCGCCGACGACGTGCTCGACTACGCCGCCGACGCCACCGACCTCGGCAAGAACCTCGGTGACGACCTCGCGGAGGGCAAGGCCACGCTGCCGCTGATCCACGCCATCCGCGAATCCGACGCGGCCACCCGCGAGCGCCTGCGTGGGATCGTGCAGCGCGGCGACGCCGCGGCGATGCCCGAGGTACTCGCGGCGATCCACGCCACCGGTGGCCTCGACTACAGCCGCGAACGCGCGCGCGCGCATGCCCAAGCGGCGATGCGCGCGCTTGACGGCCTGCCGGAGAACGACGCGGTGGCCGCGTTGCGCGGGCTGGCCTGCTACGCGGTCGATCGCGCGTACTGACGGTCGACGTTGCGCCGCCCCCACCCGCCGCCTGGGGGCACGCGCCCTAGCCGCCCGTTGCGAAGCGTTCCTCGAAGAAGTCGTCCATCATCCGCCACGCGCGTTTCGCCGAACGCTCGTGGTAGAGGCAGTTGGGCGGGCTGTTGGCGTCCTCTTCCGCGAAGCAGTGCACCGCGCCGGCGAAATTGACGAACTGCCAGTCGGCGTCCACCGCGTCCATTTCCTGCTGGAACCCGGCGATCTCCTCCGCGCCCACGGCGCGGTCATCGGCGCCGTTGAGCACCAGGATCGCCGGCGCGACCGCCGACGCCGCCGGCGCGGTGGTCGACAACCCGCCGTGCAGGCTGACCACGCCGGCCAGCGCCGCGCCGTCGCGGGCCAGTTCGAGCACGGTGGTGCCGCCGAAGCAGAACCCGACCGCACCGACCTGCCCGGCATCCACCTGCGGTTGCGCCTGCAGCACCTCCAGCGCCTTGCGCGCACGCGCGCGCAGCGTGGTGCGGCCCGCCTCGCCACGCAGCGCGCCGGCGACCTTGCCGGCCTCGGCATCGTTGGCCGGGCGCACCTCGCGGCCATAGACATCGGCCACCAGCACCACATAATCGTCGCCGGCCAGCTGCCGGGCCTTCTCGATCGCGGACCCGTTCACGCCGCGCCAGTTCGGCACCATCAGCAGGCCGGGTTTGCGGTCGTCGTCTTCACCGTCGTGGACCAGCACGCCCTCGAAGGTGGTGCCGTCGAGGGTCCATTGCACGGGGTCGGCCTTCGGGGCCGCCTGGGCGGCGGCGGCGAAGGCGGCACAGCAGGCGGCAAGCAGGATGCGGCGCATGGTCGTGTTCCGGGTCAGGGCCCCGGAGCGTAGCGCGGCGGCGGCGTCGCGCGCGTGCAGGCTCAGGCGATGCCGAGGCCCGGAATGGCGGTGATCGCCTCCGGGTCGAAGCCGCCGAGGGTGGCGAAGTGCCGGCCGCGTTCGGTGTAGTCGCGGTAGGCGCCGAAGCTTGGCGCGCCCGGCGACAGCAGCAGCACGCCGCCTTCCATGCCGGCCACCGCCGTCGCGGCGGCGACCGCCGTGTCCAGGTCCGCGGCCTCGCGCAGCACGAAGCCGGCATCCGCCGCGGACGCCTGCAGTGCCGCATGGATGCGCGGGCCGTTCTGGCCCATCGTCACCACCGCGCGTGGCGGCTGCGAGCGCACGTGCGCGGCGAACGCGGTCCAGTCGAGCCCACGATCGTGGCCACCGACCAGGATCGCCACCGGCCGATCGCGATAGAGCTCCAGCGCCGCGATGCTGGCGTGCGGCGTGGTGCTGATGGAGTCGTTGACCCAGGTGATGCCGTCGCGCAGGCCCAGCGGCTGCAGCCGGTGTGGCAATGGCTGGAAGCCGTGCGCGTGCTGCGCGAGCGCGATCGCGTCGTGCCCACAGGCTTCCAGCGCCGCCAGTACCGCGCACAGGTTGCCGCGGTTGTGGCGGCCCGGCAGCGGCAGGTCGCGGGTGTCGAGCACGGCGGTATCGGCGCGGAACACCATGTGCTCGCGCAGGTGCCAGCCATCGTCGCGTCCGTACCAGCGCACGTCGCTGTCGGGAAGTCGCAGCGCGGCGAGGGTCGGGTCGGCGGCATTGAGCACGGTGATGCGCGGCCGCGCCGCGGTCAGCAGCGCCAGCTTGTCCTCGACATAGCGCGCCTGCCCGCCATGCCAGTCGAGGTGTTCGGGAAAGATGTTGGTGACGATCGCGAGTCCGGGACGCACGCCGGCAGCGGCGACGTCGCGGGTCTGGTAGCTCGACAGCTCGATCGCCCAGGCGTCCGCCCGCGCGTCGAGGAGCTCCAGCAGCGGCAGGCCGATATTGCCGGCCAGCGCCGTGCGCACGCCGCCGGCCCGCAGCAGGTGCGCCAGCAGCGCCGTGGTGGTGCTCTTGCCCTTGGTGCCGGTGACGCACAGCGTGCGTGCATCGCGGCGCTCGGCGAACCACAGCGTGGTGCCGCCGATGAAGCGGGTGCCGCGCGCGGCCGCGGCTTGCGCTGCGTCGCCATAGGGGCTGATGCCCGGCGACTTGACCACGACCTCGCAGGCGGCAAGCGCGTCGGCGTCGACGGCGGTGCGGACATGCAGCAGCGGATCCCCCAGCGCGGCCGCGTCGTCGGCCTCTGCCGGCTGGCAGAACAGTGTCAGCGGCAGTGCCGGCAGGCGCGCGCGGATCGCCCGCCACGCCGCGCGGCCCTCGCGGCCCCAGCCCCACAGGCCGACGCGGCGGCCGTCGAGCGAGGCGAGATCAGGCGGCGAAGCGTGCACGCACCCGCTCCCACAGCGCCCCGGGGATGCGGTGCTCGCCCTCGAGCGCCAGCAGCCCGGCGACATCGGCACCGCTGCCGTCGAGCTGCGGCGCGATCTCGCGGACGAAGCGCTCGACGATGGCGTCCTCGCGCCACTCCGGCCGCGCCGCCAGTGCGGCCAGTGCCGCGCGCGACTCGCGCGCCTCGCCCACGCATTCGAACGGCTTGTGGTCGCGGTATTCGATCAGCGCGTCGTAGCCGGGCACCTGCGAGGCGTCGTCGAGCAGGTTGCGGCCGAAGATCGCCACCAGCCGCGGCTTCGGCATGAACGGCGCCAGTGCCAGGAACACGAAGTGGCACTTCGGGCACACCCCGCACCAGCGGTTGACCGGGCGTTCGCCGAGCAGGTGGAAGTTGCGGTTGCAGCTGGAGAAGTGCGCGTCGTAGCGGTCGATGCGCGCGAACTGGCGCGCCACCGCCAGTTCCGACAGCGGGCGCAGCAGCGAGTAGTAGCGCAGGTCGGCGGCGACCAAGCGCTGCAGGTGTTCGCCGAAGGCCTGCTCGAACGCCCAGCCCTTCGACCACTGGTGGTTCACCTCGCCGGAGCCCTCGATCAGGCTGCCGTAGCTTGCCGAGCGCTCGTTGGAGAACACCACCTGGTCGGCATCGAGCACCAGCGCGGCCAGAGCGAGAATCGCCGAATTGATCGCGGTGACCGGGATATGCCCGTTGTACGCGCCCTGGCGGTTGTACTCGAACAGTTCCGGGGCGAGCTGGCGCTGGACGTTGAGCGTGGCCAGGCCGGTGCGCTCGGCACAGGCGCGGATCAGCTGCGAGCCGCCGATCCAGCTGACGGTCTGCGCGATGCCTGCCTCGCGCAACGCTTCGATCGAGACCAGCGAATCCTTGCCACCGCCGATCGCCACCAGCGCGTGTTCGCGCAGGCCCAGCGCGGGCGCGGGGTCGGCGGCCGACGCGTCGGCCGGAAAGCGGATCCTGCCGCGCAGGTCGAGCCCGTTGCGGTAGGCGAATTCGCCCAGGCCGTGCAGGTAGACGTCGTCGAGCAGCGACGCGGTCTCGCCATCGATGGCATAGCCGTCGATGCGCAGCGTCGCCGGCACCGCCGCCTTGAAATAGCTGACGCCTGCGATCAGGTGCAGCAGCCGCGTGGCGCGCTCGACCGCCGCTGCGCGTGCACCGTCGAGGGTGAACGGCGCGCCGGGAATCGTCACCGTCTCCACCAGCTCCGGGCCGTCGTCGAAGGCATAGACCAGTCGCGCGACGCCGCTGGCGGCATCGAAACCGCAGTCGACGAAACGGAAGGTCGAGATCGCATCGCGATCGAAGGCCACGCTCACGGGTGTTCTCCCTGCGCGTCCAGCACGGTTTCGCCGGGCAGTTCACGCTTGTTGTAGGTGTTGGCCATGGCATGGCCATAGGCACCGGCATCGGCGACCAGCAGCACGTCGCCTGGCCGGGTCGCGGCGGGCAGCAGGCGCCGCCGGCCGAGCACGTCGCTGGATTCGCAGACCGGCCCGACCACGTCGAACTCCACGTGCTGGCCATCGTCGAGCCGCGACAGGTTGTGCACGTCGTGCCAGGCGTCGTACAGCGCCGGCCGCATCAGTGCGTTCATGCCGGCGTCGCCACCGACACGGCGGATGCCGCTCTTCTCCACGACCTGGGTGACGGTGAGCAGCAGTGCGCCGGACTCGGCGACCAGGTAGCGACCGGGTTCGATGGCCAGCAGATAGCCGGGATATGCCGCCTTCACCTCGGCAAGCCCTGCACTCCAGGCGTCGAGGTCGAACGGCTCGTCCTCGTCGCGGTAGGGGATCGGCAGGCCACCGCCGATGTCGATGGTGAGGATGCTGCCGATGCGCTCGGCGATCCCGCCCAGCTCATCGCAGACCGAGCGCCAGTGCTCCGGCGTGTCGACGCCGCTGCCCAGATGCGCGTGCAGGCCGTTGATGCGCACGCCCAGCGGACGCGCCGCGGCGAGGAACGCGCCGATGCGGTCGACAGGCAGGCCGAACTTGGACGCCAGGCCGCCGGTCATCACCTTCTCGTGGTGGCCTTCGCCGCGGCCGAGATCGACGCGCAGCCACAGCGTGCGACCACGGAATACCTCCGGCCACTGCACCAGCGCCTCGACGTTGTCGAGCGTCACCGTGACGCCGTGCGCGAACGCCGCGGCGTATTCGTCGATCGGCGCGAAGCTGGGGGTGAACAGCACGCGCGCCGGCGACAGATCGGGCAACGTCACGAACACATGTTCGAGCTCGCCCTGCGACACGCATTCCAGGCCGAAACCCTCGTCCACCAGCAGCCGCAGGATGTCGGGATGCGGATTGGCCTTGATCGCGTAGTAGCGGCGATCGACCGGCTCCACCGCGGCCAGCGCACGCGCACGTTGGCGCACGGTGGCAAGGTCGTAGACGTAGCGCGGCGTCGCGCCATCGGCCAGCGCCAGCAGCTCGGCGCGGCGCGCCTGCCACCACGGCTGCGGGCGGCGGCGCAGCTGGCCGTCGATCTCGCGCCAGCGCGGGCCGAACACGCGGGTCTCGCGCACCGGCATCGCCTCGCTGTCGATCAGCTCCGCATGCAGTTCCGGCAGCAGCCCATCGGCATCCGCCTCGTCGATGACGAAGGTGAGGTTGAGGTCGTTGGACGACTGCGAGATCAGGTGCACGCGTTCGCGTCCCATCGTCGCCCACACGTCCGACAGCTTGTGCAGCAGCGAGCGCATGCCGCGTCCGACCAGGGTGATCGCCGCGCACGGGGCAATCACCTTGACCCGGCAGAACTGCGCGAGATCATCCGAGAGCCGCGCCAGCACGTCGGTGCTGACGAGGTTGTCACTGGGGTCGAGCGACACGGTGACGTTGGTTTCCGACGAGCCGATCAGGTCGACCGACAGCCCGTGCGCGCGGAAGCGTTCGAACACATCGGCAAGAAAGCCGACCTGCTGCCACATGCCCACCGTCTCCATCGACACCAGCACGATGCCATTGCGGCGGCTGATCGCCTTGACGCCCGGCACCGGGTCGACGCTGGCCTCGATCAGCGTGCCCGGCAGTTCCGGGCGGCCGGTATCGAGGATGGCCAGCGGCACGCCGGCAGTGCGGCAGGGGCCCAGCGCGCGCGGATGCAGCACCTTGGCGCCGGTGGTGGCGATTTCCTGGGCCTCGGCGTAATCGAGCCGGGTGAGCAGGCGTGCGTCCGGCACCTCGCGCGGGTTGGCGCTGAACATGCCCGGCACGTCGGTCCAGATTTCCACCCGCTGCGCGCCCAGCAGCGCGCCGAACAGCGCGGCGGACGTATCCGAGCCGCCGCGGCCGAGGATCGCGGTACCACCATCACCGTGCCGCGCGATGAAACCCTGGGTCAGCAGCATCGGCGCATCGCTGTGGGCGTCAAAGCGCGCGCGCCAGGCGTCGTCGGCTTCGCGCTGGCAACTCACCGCAAGCCGCCGCGCCCACCCGCTCTGGTGCGGCAGCTCCAGTGCATCGAGCCAGTCGCGCGCATCGGTCCAGCCGAAGTCCAGCCCCTGGCTGCGCAGGTAGGCGGCGCCCAGCGTGGACGACAGCAGCTCGCCCTGCGCCAGCACTTCGGCCTGCCAGTCGTAAGGGCGCTCCTGCGCACCCGCACCGGCGACCAGCGCCCGCATTGCCGCCAGTCGCGCGCCGAGCACCCCGTCGGCATCCAGCCCGAGGGTGCGCGCGAACACGCGATGACGCTCGACCAGCGCTTCCATGCGCCCTGCCGGATCCTCCGCGCCTTCAGCGATGGCCTGCAGTGCATTGGTCACCCCGGACAGCGCGGAGACCACCACCAGCACGCGTACGTCGCCGCGTTCGTGGCGCTCGCGCGCGAGCCGGCCGACGGTGTCCCAGCGCGCACGTTCGGAGACGCTGGTGCCGCCGAACTTGAGCACGATCCAGCGCGGTGAGGAGGAAGTGGCAGCCATCGGGATCCCTGGGTGGGGCGGGCGCGCAAAGTCGCGCGCGAAGCGCGACATTCTAGGGAATCGCACGCGCCAGCGGCGGCGGACGCCGGCAGCGCAACGCGGCGACCATGAGCCGATGGCATCGGCACCGCCCCACCGCAGGGCCTTTGCCGGCGCCGGTTGGTAAGCTGCACGGCCCCCACGCTGCCGCATGCCATGACCGCCCGCCGTTTCGTCCAGCTCGATGTGTTCGCCGACCGCCCCGGCGCAGGCAATCCGCTCGCCGTGGTACTGGATGCCGAAGGGCTCGACGACACGACCATGCAGGCGATCGCGCGCTGGACGCGCCTGCCGGAAACCACCTTCGTGTCCGCACCGGCAGGCAGCGATTACCGCATCCGCATATTCAGCCCGCGCCGCGAAGTGCCGTTTGCCGGCCATCCCAGTGTCGGGACCGCGCAGGCGCTGCTGGCCGCGGGACGCATCACCCCGGATGCCGATGGGCTGGTCTGGCAGGAGGGCATCGTCGGGCGCCTGCCGCTGCGCGTGAACGGCACCGGCCGCGCGCGCACCGTGGCCGTGCGCACGCCCCGGGCACACGTGGTCGAAACCGCGGAACGCGGCGATCCGCGCCTGCGCGGTGCACTCGACGGACTGCCCCCGGGTGCGTTGCCGCCGGCGCTGGTCGACGGCGGCCGCCGCTGGTGGCTGGCCGAGCTGGCCGACGAACGCACGCTGCGCGCCGCGCAACCCGATTGGGACGCGATCGGCACGCTGGCGGAATCCACCGCCTCGATGGGCCTGTGCGCGTTCGCGCGCGCCGACACCGGCAATCCGTGGGACCTGGTGGTGCGCGCCTGGGTCGGCGCGCCGGCGCGGTTCGAGGATGCCGCCTCGGGCGCGGCCAACGCCACGCTGGCCGCGATGCTGGCATCGCGCGATGCGCTGCCGGGCGGCAAGCGCCATTACGTCGTCAGCCAGGGCCGCGAGGTCGGCTACGACGCGCGCCTGCAGCTGCAGATCGACGACGAAGGCGAGGTCTGGTCCGGTGGCCGGGTCGCCTTCGTCATCGAGGGCGCCCTGGACTGGGCGGGCTGACCCGCCCACCCGTCCGGCAGCGTTACTCGCGCGGCGCCTGGCCTGCCTCGTACACCGGCGTGCCATCGACCCAGGTCGACCGCAGCCGCAGCGCGTGCAGGCGCCCGACCGGCATCGCCAGCGGGTCGTCCTCGACGATCAGGAAGTCCGCACGCAGGCCGGGGCGCAACTGGCCGACCGCGCCCTCGTCGAAACCCGCGTATGCCGCATCGGCGGTGAAACCGCGCACGGCTTCGGCCGGCGTGAGCTTCTGGTCGGCGAGCCAGCCACCCGGCGGACGGCCGTCGAGGTCCTGGCGGGTGGCGGCGGCATACAGGCCCAGGCGCGGATCGACCTGCTCGACCGGGAAGTCCGAACCCAGCGCGAGGCGCGCGCCGCTGTCGAGCAGCTTCCGCCACGCATAGGCGCCGGCCAGCCGGGCCTCGCCGAGGCGCTCGCCGGCCCACGGCATGTCCGAGGTGGCGTGGGTGGGCTGCATCGACGCGATCACGCCCATCCGCGCAAAGCGCGGGATGTCGTCGAGGGCGACGATCTGCGCGTGTTCCACGCGCCAGCGCGGGTCGTCGCCGGCGCGCGGCAACGCGGCCTCGTAGGTGTCGAGCACCAGCCGGTTGCCACGGTCGCCGATCGCATGCGAGGCCACCTGCACGCCGCAGCCGGCAGCCTTGGCCACGGTGGCGCGGAAGGCATCGGGGTCGGTCACCAGCAGGCCGGTATTGCCGTGGTCGTCGCTGTAGTCCTCCAGCAGCGCCGCGCCGCGGCTGCCCAGCGCGCCATCGATGTAGAGCTTGACCCCGCGCATCTGCAGGCGGCCACCATCGTGGGCGTACAGGCCGTTGCTGCAGAGGTCGTCGAGCGCCGCGCCCTCGCCATCGGCGTAGGCCGAGACGCGCAGCGGCAGGCGGCCGGCATCGGCGAACTGCCGGTACAGCGCCAGGCCTTCGCGCGATACGCCCATGTCATGCACGCCGGTCAGCCCGTTGCGTACCGCGGCCTCCAGCGCCAGTTGCAGCGCACGCGCCTGGTCGTCGGCCGAAAGTGCCGGGATCGCGGCCTCGACCAGCCCCATCGCTTCGTCGATGAAGACGCCAGTGGCAACCCCGGACTCGCGCACGATGCGCCCGCCCTGCGGATCGGCGGCCTCGGCAAGGCGCGCACCGGCGGCGTCGGCCGCGCGCATCGCCGCGCTGTTGGCCCAACCGGCATGGCCGTCGATCCGGCGCAGCCACACCGGGCGGTCCGGGAACGCGGCGTCGAGATCGGCAGCGGTCGGGAACGCGGTGTCGGGCCACAGGTTCTGGTCCCAGCCGTTGCCCATCAGCCACGCCCCTTCGGGCAGGTCGTCGGCGAAGTCGCGCAGGCGCTGCACCACTTCCTCCCGGCTGCGCGCGCCGACCAGGTCGGCACGCAGCAGGGCCAGGCCCAGACCCATCAGATGGGCGTGCGCGTCGATCAGGCCAAGCACCACCACCGCGCCATCGGCGTCGATGACCCTGGCCTGTGGATGGCGGCTTCGCAGTGCCCCGGCATTGCCCAGATCCACCAGCACACCGTCGGCATTCCACACCATCGCCTCGGCCTGCGGCTGCTGCGGGTCCATCGTGTGGATGCGCGCGCCGACCAGCAGCGTGTGCTCGGCGGCAAGCACCGCCGGTGCGGCCACCAGGCTGGCGAGCACGCCGGCCAGTACCCCCGTCACCGGGACCTTCATCGTTCCACGCATTCCCCAACCCCTCGATCGTCGTGATCCCGGACTATGGACGCGCGCGGCGCTTCGCGGCAATCGGGACGATCCGCTGTCGCGACCAGCACGCCACGGCGCGGCGGGGACCACCGCGCCGTGCGACCTGCAGCGTGCATTCACGCTGCAGCCCGACTGCCGTCAGTCGAGCAGGTCGGCCTCGAGGCTGATCGGCACCGCGGACAGCGCCTTGGAGACCGGGCAGTTCTGCTTGGCGTCATCGGCAATGGCGCGGAACCTGACCGGATCGATCCCCGGCACGCGCGCACGCGTCGCGAGGGTGATCGCGCTCATGGTCGGTCCGCCCTCCATCGACAGGTCCACCCGGGCTTCGGTGTCGATCGACTCCGGCGCATGGCCGGCCTCGCCGAGCTTGGCAGCCAGGGCCATGGTGAAACAGCCGGCATGGGCGGCGGCGATGAGCTCCTCGGGATTGGTCCCTTTTTCGTCGCCGAACCGGCTGTTGAAGCCGTAGCGGGTGTCGGCCATCAGGCCGCTCTGCGGCGTATCAAGCCTGCCGCTGCCGGACTTCAGGTCGCCTTCCCAGCGGGCACGGGCCTTGCGCGAGATTCCCATGGTGATCGTCCTCGGTGTGGATGTGCGGACAGCCTAGGCGCCGGGTTGTTAGCGAGGCGCGCACGTGCTGCGTCGCAACGGGTTTTCGCCCTGCCCGCGGGCTATCGTCGACGCGCCATGACCGCCCGCCTGCAGGCCGTCTGCAGCGGCCCGCACCGACGGCCGGCTCCACGCCGCGGTGTCACATGCGGACTGCCATGACGCCTCCTGCGCGGCTCCCGCCGCGTTCCGGCCGGCCGATTGCCACGGAGTCGCGTCCATGTCCCACAGCACCGAAGCCATCCGCAACCTTGCCCTCGCTGGCCACCCCGGCACCGGCAAAACAACGCTGTTCGAAGCCCTGCTGCACGCCGGTGGCGCGATTTCCACGGCAGGCACCATCGAGCGCGGCAATACCGTGTCCGACCACGATCCGATCGAGCGCGAACGCGGTCATTCCATCGACGCCGCGCTGGCCTCGTTCGACCACGGCGGCGTGCACGTCAATCTCGTCGACACCCCCGGCTATCCCGACTTCCGCGGCCCTGCCCTCGCTGCGCTGGCGGCGGTGGACACCGCCGCGATCGTGGTCGACGCGGTGCGCGGGGTCGAACACGGCACCCGGCGACTGATGGCGCGTGCCGCCGAGCGCGGCCTGTGCCGGATGCTGATCGTCAACCGCATCGACGCCGAAGGCGCCGACCCGGCGCGCGTGCTCGACGCGCTGCGCGAGGCATTCGGTGCCGAGGTGCTGCCGCTCAACCTGCCCGCCGACAACGGCCGGCGCGTGGCCGACTGCTTCGGCGCGCGCGAGGGCGACAGCGACCTCGGCCCGGTCGGCGACTGGCACCAGCGCGTGCTCGACCAGGTCGTGGAAATCGACGAGACGGTGATGGACCGCTACCTCGACCGCGGCGAGGACGGGCTGTCGGCCAGCGCACTGCACGACGCCTTCGAGCAGTGCATGCGCGCGGGCCACCTGGTGCCGGTGTGCTTCGTGTCGGCGCGCACCGGCGTGGGGCTGGACGCGTTGCTGGTCGCGATCCGCGAACTGCTGCCGCACCCGGGCGAGGCCAACCCGCCCCCGTTCCTGGCCGGCCCCGCTGCCGGGGCGCGCCCGCTGCACCTCACGCCGGATCCGGCCGCGCACGTCGTGGCCGATGTGTTCCGCATCGTCCACGACCCGTTCGTCGGCAAGCTCGGCATCTTCCGCGTCCATCAGGGCACGGTGCGACGCGACAGCCAGCTGCTGGTCGACGATGGCCGCAAGCCGTTCCGCGTCGCCCACCTGTTCCGCATCCACGGCAGGGAGCACATCGAGATCGACGCGGCGGTGCCGGGCGACATCGCGGCGGTGGCCAAGGTCGAGGATCTGCATTTCGATGCCGTGCTGCACGACAGCCACGACGAGGACCATATCCACCTTGCGCCGTTGCGCTTTCCGCAACCGATGTTCGGGCTTGCGGTCGCGCCGGGACGCAAGGGCCAGGAACAGAAGCTCGCGATCGCGCTGCAACGGCTGGCCGACGAGGACCCGTGCTTCCAGGTGCAACACGACGGGGAAACGCATGAAACCGTGATCCGCGGGCTGTCGGACCTGCACCTGCGCGTACAGCTGCAGCGCCTGCGCGAGCGCCATGGGCTGGACGTGGACACGCGTGCGCCGCGCATCGCCTACCGCGAGACGATCTCGGCGCCCGCGGAAGGCCATCATCGCCACAGGAAGCAGACCGGCGGCGCCGGCCAGTTCGGCGAAGTGTTCCTGCGCGTGGAGCCGCTACCGCGCGGCGGCGGCTTCGAGTTCGTCGACGAGGTCAAGGGTGGCGTGATCCCCGGGCAGTTCCTGCCGGCGGTGGAGAAGGGCGTGCGCCAGGTGCTGAAGGAAGGCGCGCTTGCCGGCTACCCGCTGCAGGACCTTCGGGTGATCGTGCATGACGGCAAGCACCACGCGGTTGACAGCAAGGAGGTGGCCTTCGTCGCCGCGGGCCGCAAGGCGTTCCTGGATGCGGTCACGCGCGCGCAGCCGCAGCTGCTGGAGCCGATCGTGGAGCTGGAGGTGCATGCGCCGGACGACCAGACCGGCGACATCAGCGGCGGGCTGGCCTCACGCCGCGCACGCATCCACGGCACCGACGGCGGCGACACCGGCGAGATCGTGGTGCGCGCGCACGTCCCGCTCTCGGAGCTGGACGGCTATGCCGCCGAACTGAAGTCGGTCACCGCGGGGCGCGGCCGCTACGCGGTGGATTTCAGCCATTACGAACCGGCGCCGCCGCAGGTGCAGAAACGCCTGGCCGAAGCGTGGAATCCGCGTCGCGATGAGGACTGACATCGATGTCGGCGGCTATCCGTACCGTGGGCCGGCAATCCCCTGCACGCGCGTCGTCGAAACGCAGCGCCGCCGCGCCGGCCATCAGCCACCACCAGTGCCGCTGCGACATCAGCTGCCTGTCGCCGACCCGCAGGACTTCGCCGCCGGCGGCCACTGTGCTGCCGCCGTGCACCGGCAGGGCGGACAAGGCGGCAAGCAGCGGCACGATCAGCAGCGGCAGGGGACGGGGCATGGTGGCGGTCGCTCGGCAGGTCACTCCCTGATGGATGCACCAGCGCGGCCGATGGTTGCAGCGCCCGGTTGCAGCGCGGACCGGCGGTGCGCCTGATCCCGCCGGCGCTGGCCGCGCCTCTCGCCGACGCGGTGCTGGCGTTGCACGCGGGCATCGCGCTGTTCGCGGTGGCGATGCTCGTTGCCGTGCTGGTCGGCGGCCCGATGGGATGGCGCTGGGTGCGGCATGCGTGGCTGCGCCGGCTGCACCTTGCACTGCTGGCCGTGGTCGCGCTGCAGGCGTGGCTGGGCCGGCTGTGTCCGCTGACGGTCTGGGAACAGGCATTGCGCAGCCATGCCGGGCAGTCGCCGTACGCGGGCTCGTTCGTCGAATACTGGCTGTCGCGCCTGCTGTTCTTCGAGGCGCCGTGGTGGAGCTTCGTCGCCGCCTACAGCCTGGCGGTCGGGCTGACGCTTCTCGCCTGGTGGCGCTGGCCGCCGCACAGACGGCCTTGAATGCGCGAAAACCCCGGGTTTCTTTGCGGTTTCCTATTGGCGGCGGCCTTGACATGGCCTACATTCCGACTGGCCGGCGGGTATGGCCGACATCCAACCATCCATCACGGAACAGGACACATGGCGAAGAAAGCAACCAAGGTGGCGAAGAAGGCCGCTGCTCCGAAGAAGGCCGCTGCAGCGAAGCCGGCCGCACCGAAGGCGATCAAGGAACCGCTGAGCAAGTCGGGCCTGGTGGCACACCTCGCCGAGACCACCGGCGTGGTCGCGAAGGACGTCCGTTCGATCCTCTCCGCGCTCGAGGGTGCGATCCACGGCTCCATCGGCAAGAAGGGCCACGGCTCGTTCACCCTGCCGGGCGTGCTGAAGATCACCTCGGTCAAGGTGCCGGCCAAGCCGAAGCGCAAGGGCATCAACCCGTTCACCAAGGAAGAGCAGGTGTTCGCGGCGAAGCCGGCAACCGTCAAGGTCAAGGTGCGCCCGCTTAAGAAGCTCAAGGACGCCGCCATCTGAGGCAGCTGCCTGCACTGCCCGCCCTGCGGGTTGGAGGCCGGTCCGCTCGACGAGCGACCGGCCTTTTTTTTGTTTGCGCGGGCGTTGATTCCCGATTAAGCCTCGACGCCGTTATCTCGACGGCTGCCCCGCCCTCTTCCAGGACCGACCGATGAAACTGCAAGGCTTTCTCGACCATCTGCTTCGCTCCGCCACCGATCCGGGTGCCCCCGCGGCGGGCGGCTCATCGCCGCCAGCGGGTGGTCCGCTGGGCAACCTCGGCGGGATGCTCAACCAGGACTTCGGCCGCGGCGCCCTGACCGGCGGCGCGCTCGGCCTGCTGCTCGGCCGCAACCGCACCACGCGCAAGCTCGCGACCTACGGCGGCCTGGCCGCGATCGGGCTGATGGCCTATCGCGCCTATGGCGATTACCAGCGCCAGCAGACCGGCCAGAGCATCGAACCGCAGACGATCGACCGCCTGCCGCCGCCGCAGGCCGAGCTGCACAGCGAAGCGATCCTGCGCGCGCTGGTGGCCGCGGCAAAGGCCGATGGCCATGTCGATGCGCGCGAGCGCGAACTGATCGAAGGCGAGTTCCGGCGCGTGGATGCCGACCGCGAACTGCAGCAATGGCTGCACGCGGAACTCGGGAAACCCCTCGATCCCGCTGAAGTCGCCGGCGCCGCCACCGCGCCCGAGATCGCCGCGGAGATGTACCTGGCCAGCCTTCTGGTGGTTGACGAGCAGAACTTCATGGAGCGCGCCTATCTCGACGAGCTGGCACGCAGGCTTGGCATCGACGATGCGCTCAAGACACGGCTGGAAGCACAGGTGCGCGTGCCGGCCTGAGTGCCCGTGGTGGGGACATCGGCTTCACCCACGCCGGCTAGGCTGTGGATGTGTCGATGCCTCCACCTGCCCCTCCCCGCCGCGACTACCGCCGTGCCGCAATCCGCGCCACCGGCTGGATCGCATTCCTGCTGCTGGCCTGGTTCGCCGCCTCGTGGGCCTGGCGGCAGCCGTTCATGGCCACCGTACGCATGGGCTACGCACTGTCCCGCATGCCGGCGCCCGAGGCGTTGCCGATGCCGGTGCGCGGGGTCGCCGCCGGCCGGGTCGCCGACACCTATGGCGCACCCCGCGGCCGTGATCGCCAGCACGAGGGCGTGGACATCTTCGCCCCGCGCGGCACCGATGTGCTCAGCACGACGCCGGGCATCGTCGCCTCGATCCGCGAAAGCGGCCTGGGCGGCCGCCAGGTCTGGGTGCTCGGCCCGGCACGCGAACGCCACTACTACGCCCATCTCGACGACTGGGCCGCGGACCTCGCCGAAGGCCAGGTGGTGCTGCCCGGTGACGTGCTGGGCAGCGTCGGCGACACCGGGAATGCGCTGGGCACCCCGCCCCACCTGCATTACGGCATCTACGGCGGCGACGGCGCCTACGACCCGCTGCCGCTGCTGCGTGCAGGCGCACGTCGCGGATCGGCAACTCCCGGCACGCCATGACCCTGCCCGCTGCATCGACCGATCACTCCGGCGCGGTTAGCATCCAGCCTCCCGCCCGCCGTGGACACGACACCCGGATGGACAAGCGCTTCCTCGTATGCGGCCTGATGATGAGCCTGGCGGCGATGCTGCTCGGCGTGCTCGTGCATGGTGGGCTGCTGCGTGCCGACTATCTCGCCCATGCCGCGCTCTACCGCGACCCGGTGGAGGCGAACGCGCGTCTGGCGTGGATCGTGATCGCCTATGCGCTGATCGGTTTCAGCATGACCTGGCTGTTCCGGCGCGTGTATCCGCAACCCAGGGTCCGTGCGCGCGACGGCCTGAAGTTCGGCCTGGTCATCGCACTGGTGTCGTTCCTGCCCTGGCATCTGCTGGCCTATGTCGGCCAGCCGCTGCCATTCGGGCTGATGACGCGCCAGGTGCTGTTCGACCTGTTGTCGATGCTGCTGCTCGGCCGCCTGCTGGTGTGGCTGCGACCCAACCGTGCCCCGTTGAGTCTTCCGGAATGAATATCCTGCTGCAGCAACGTCGCATCCACGTCTTCCCGACCCGCCTGGTGCTCGGCATGGCGCTGGCGGCATGTCTCGGCGCCTGCAGCGGCAGCGGCAGCGACGACGACACCCGGCCGCGACGCGGCGCGCCGGCATCCGCGGCCGATGTCGCCCCGCTGCCAGCGCCGGCACCCGGCGGCGGCAGCGTCACCGGCGCTCCGCCGGCGCCGGC
>NWQL01000004.1:124101-184583 GCA_002798175.1 Lysobacteraceae bacterium NML91-0213
CGGACTGCCGCCGCTCGAGGACAACCCGGAAGCCGGGCTGGTGGAGCTGGTCCCGATCGTTCCCGTGGATCCGGACGCCATCGAGGCCACCCAGGCCGCGACCTCGCCGGCACCCGTCGCGACGGCGACCTCCGGACCCGAGGCTGCGGCGGTGGTGCAGGCCTACTACGCGGCGATCGGCTCGCGCGACTACCGTTCGGCCTATGGCCTGTGGTCGGATGGCGGCCGCGCCAGCGGGCAGTCGCCCGAACAGTTCGCGGCCGGCTTTGCCGACACCCGCGCGGTGGAGGTGCAGGTGGGCGCATCCGGCGCGCCGGAAGCGGCCGCGGGCGGGCAGTACGTGCGGGTGCCGGTCTCGGTGGTCGCCACCCAGGCCGACGGCAGCACCCGCCGCTTCGCCGGGCAGTACACGCTGCGCCGCGCAGCGGCCGCTGGCGCCGATGCCCAGGCGTGGCGCATCGCGTCCGCGGAACTGCGCGAAGAGCGCCTCTGACCGCTTACCGCCCGAAGCGGTAGCTGAGCTTGACCAGCAACTGCTCGTCGTCGCGCAGGCTGAAGCTGTCCTGCAGCTGGTCGGCGACGCCGTCCGGATCGAACAGCTGCTCGTAGCCACCGCGTGCATAGACCACGTACAGGTGCGACAGCGGGGCGAGTTCGTAGCGGTAGCGCACCTGGAAGCCGAGATTGCGCACGCCGAAGTCCTCGACCGGATCGGCGACGGCGATCGCGTATCCGGCGGGGTCGAAGCGCCAGGCCTGGCGCAGGCGCGCATCGATGCCGATCGCCTGCAGCTTGACGCGCAGTTCCTGGCGGGGGTCGATGCTCCAGTCCAGCCCGGCGCGCAGGCGGGCCTCGCGACCACGGAAGCCGCCGACGAGATTGCCGCCCTGCCAGATCAGCCAGTCCGGCCGGTGGATCCAGGTGGCGCCGGCATTGAGGCTGAGGGTGTCGCTCAGGAACCAGGTGGCCCCGTACCAGAACGCCGCGCCAGGCCGGTCATTGCCCGCGAGGCCGCCGCTCGACACCTCCAGCTCCACGTCGTGCGCCCACGCCCCCTTGCGCGGGCGCTCGTATTCGTAGATCGCCGAGAAGCTCGGCGGCAGCCGCACCAGGCCATTGCCGCGCAGCAACTGGTCGCTGACGCCGGCACTGTTGACGTTGAGCTGCGCGTACTCGTAACTGCCGTCGCGCAACCGGCCCTCGCGGCTGATCCGGAACTGGTCGTTGAGCCTGTCGCCGCGGTCGTTGTGGCTGGTGGCCGCACGCCAGCGCCAGTCCTTGGAGGCGTAGCGCGAATCCTCCGGCTGGTCGGCGAAGCGCCTGCGCAGTTCCCAGTGCAGGTAATTGACGCTGTTGCGGGCGAGGTAGCCGAAGTCGTTGATCTGCAGCCCGTCGCCGAAATGCATGGCGATCCACTGCTGGCGCCAGCCGCCGTCCATCTCGTAGTCCGCCCACACCGTGGCGCCGAAGTCCTCGCTGCGCGTGCCGGACTGGTCGATGCGGCTGCCGAGCAGGCGCGTGCGCACGTTCCAGCGCGGGGTCGGCCGCCAGTTGTGGTCCACGCCCAGCACGTTGGCCACGCGGTCGAGCCCGGGCCGATCGACCCGGGTCAGCATCGCGCCGAGGTTCTGGTTGGCGAAGTCGCGCACCAGGCGCAGCGCATGGAACGATCGCCCGGCCTCGCCGCGCTCGTCGGCGGAGAACACGCCGTACTTCACCTCGCCGAAGTTGCCGTTGAGCTTGACCGCGGCGGTGATGTCGCCGGCGCCGCTGCCATCGTCAGCCGGGCCGCCCACCCGCCGCGTGTACAGCTGCTGGCTGGAGTCGGAGGGCGTGGTCAGTTCGAACAGGCCCTGGTTCTCGGTGAAGAACGGGCGCTTGTCGCTGACAAAGGTTTCGGTGGCGCTGAAGTTCACCACCAGGTCGTCGCTTTCCACCTGGCCGAAGTCGGGATTCACCGTCGCCGAGAGCTGGAAACGCCCGCTCGGCTTCCAGAACAGGTCGGCGCCGCCGTCCATCCCGGTGTCGCTGCCGGTGTTGTCGTACAGCCCGGACACGTACGGCGTGATCGCCAGCAGCGCCTGGCTGTACGCCGGCACCTCCAGCGGGTGGAAGTCGGAGACGAAGCGTGGCCGCTCGTAGCTGGCATGCGGCATCGCCGCGCGCTCGCCGGTGGCACCGATCACCCGGTCGAGATAGAGCCGCAGCCGGCGCATGCCGTCGCGGCCATCGGCCATCGGCGCGATATGCCAGGGAATCAGCATCTCGACCGACCAGCCGGCATCGTCCTCGGACACCGCATGCATCCACAGGCCGTCCCAGTCGTCGTTGAACTGGTTCTCGTTGCTGATCACGGCGTCGTAGATGCCGCCGGTGGAGGCCACGGTGAAGTTGTAGGCGGTGCGGCCATCGCCGTCGAAGTCCACCATCAGGTTGACCCGGTCCACCTGGGCATCGAAGTCGCGCTGCACCCACTGCCGCGTCCGCGGCACGCCCGCAGGCTGCTCGTTGCGGAACGCCACCGCGAGGCCGTCCGGCGTGGCCATCACCCAGGCGCGGGTCGCCAGCGAGGCCGGGGCGCCGGTCAGTGGCTGCGTCTGGCGGAAATCGTCGAACTCGTGCGCGCCGGCCCATTCGGCCGGATCGATCCGGCCATCGATCTCGACGGCCATCAGTGCAGGCGGCGCCAGCAGCAGCGCAAGCACGACGGCGGACCTTCCGGCTCGTTTGGCGGGGTGCATGGCTCGCATCGGGGTGGTCCCTTCCGGGCCCGCTGACCCGTTGCCGCGCACGGTACGCGCGCCGCCCGCGGGCGACGCCTGTCGTTGGTCATTGCGACCGTTGGCGGCCGTCGCGCATCCCCGGCGCGACGCGAGGCTTCAGCGCTTGGGCTGGAGCAGGGTGCCGGTGCAACCGGGCTGGCCGCAGCGGCAGCCCCAGAGCTTCTTCAGGCGCGGCGTGTGGCGCTCGGCCAGGCGGATGCCGTAGTTGTAGGTGAGCTCTTCGCCACGGCTGATGTCGCGCAGCGCCTCGATGTAGATGCGGTCCTTTTCCGGCCGCTGCTTCGCGTCCTCTTCCACCACCGCCTCGCAGTTGGGCGCACAGCTGTGGTTGATCCAGCGCCCGATGTTGCCGCGCTTGTTGCCGTCGATCACGTAGTGGTCGTTGAGGGTGAACAGGAAGGTGTGGCCGTTCTCCTCGAGCTCGGCGTAGTCGGCGTCCACTTCCTCGTGCGTACGCAGCGCACCGGTGTAACGGATGATCCTCTCGCCCTTTTTGATCTTGCGCGTGGCGAACACGCCATTGCCGTGGATCGGGGACTTGCGGGCTTCGATCTTCAGGGGCTTGGTGGGCATCGGGTCGCGCGTTCGTGGAGAGGCGGCATTGTGCCACGCGTCGCGGCGCGCTCCGGAGCAGACCGCATCGGATGCTGCTTGCACCGTCGCTGAACCCATGCCGCCGTGGGGTTTGGCCGGCGCCGGGCTAAAGAGTACAATTTCGGTCCTCTTTCATGGACCCGCCATGCTCCGCGTCACCCGCCTCACCGATTACGCGACCGTCGTGCTGACCGTGCTTGCCGCGCGCTCGGAGGCGGTGCTGAGCGCGCCCGAGCTGGCCGAACTGGCCGGCCTGGAGACGCCGACGGTGAGCAAGGTCCTCAAGCCGCTGGCGCAGGCGGGGCTCGTCGAAGGCTTCCGCGGTGTGAACGGCGGTTACCGGCTTGCACGCCCGGCCGAGGCCATCACCCTGATCGAGATCGTCGAGGCGATGGAAGGCCCGCTGGCCATCACCGAGTGCAGCCTCGACGACAACCAGTGCGGCATTTCCCACCAGTGCGGGCTGCGCGCCAACTGGCGGCGCATCAACGACGTGGTTGCGGATGCGCTGCGCGGCTTCACCCTCGCCAGCCTGCATGGCGACGTTTCCACCCCTCCTCCTTCCCCCCTGCCGTCCCCGCGCCGCATCCAGGCGCGGCTGGCGGACACCTGACAGTAGGCAGCCCATGGCCACCGACATCCTCGAACCCGTCGCCGACGAACCCATCGCCAATCGTGAGATCCACGAGCAGCTGGGGCGCAAGTACGAAGCGGGCTTCGTCACCGACATCGAATCCGATTCCCTGCCCCCGGGCCTGGACGAGGACACCATCCGCGCGCTGTCCGCGAAGAAGGACGAGCCGGAATGGATGACCGAGTGGCGCCTGGCCGCCTACCGCCACTGGCTGACCATGCCGGTGCCGCAGTGGGCGAAGCTTTCGATCGCCCCGATCGACTTCCAGGCGCTGTCGTACTACTCCGCGCCGAAAGGCCCGAAGTACAAGTCCCTCGACGAGGTGCCGCAGGAACTCATCGACACCTACGACAAGCTGGGCGTGCCGCTGCATGAGCGCGCGCGGCTTGCAGGCGTGGCGGTGGACGCGGTGTTCGACTCGGTTTCGGTCGGCACCACCTTCCGCAAGGAGCTCGCCGAGAAGGGCGTGATCTTCTGCTCGATGTCGGAAGCCATCCAGGAGCACCCGGAACTGGTGAGGAAGTACCTCGGCACCGTGGTGCCGGTGGGCGACAACTACTTCGCGGCGCTCAACTCGGCGGTGTTCTCCGACGGCAGCTTCGTGTTCATCCCGAAGGGCGTGCGCTGCCCGATGGAGCTGTCGACCTATTTCCGCATCAACGCCGGCCACACCGGGCAGTTCGAGCGCACCCTGATCATCTGCGAGGACAAGGGCTACGTGTCCTACCTCGAAGGCTGCACCGCGCCGATGCGCGACGAGAACCAGCTGCACGCGGCGGTGGTCGAGCTGGTCGCGCTCGACGATGCCGAGATCAAGTACTCGACGGTGCAGAACTGGTACCCCGGCGACGAGAACGGCGTGGGCGGCATCTACAACTTCGTGACCAAGCGCGCGGAGTGCCGCGGTGCGCGCAGCAAGGTGGTGTGGGCGCAGGTCGAGACCGGCTCGGCAATCACCTGGAAGTACCCCTCGTGCGTGCTGCTGGGCGACGACTCCTCCGGCGAGTTCCACTCGGTGGCGCTCACCCACCATCGCCAGCAGGCCGACACCGGCACCAAGATGATCCATGTCGGCAAGCGCACGAAGTCGAAGATCGTCAGCAAGGGCATCAGCGCCGGGCGCGGCCAGAACACCTACCGCGGCCTGGTGAAGGTGGACCGCAACGCCGATGGCGCGCGCAACCACACCCAGTGCGATTCCCTGCTGATCGGCAAGAAGTGCGGCGCGCACACCTTCCCCTATATCGAGGTGAAGAACCCCGGCGCCACCGTCGAGCACGAGGCCACCACCTCGAAGATCAGCGACGACCAGATGTTCTATTGCCGCAGCCGCGGCATCAGCGAGGAAGACGCGGTCAGCCTGATCGTCGACGGCTTCTGCAAGCAGGTGTTCCGCGAACTGCCGATGGAGTTCGCGGTGGAAGCCAAGAAGCTGCTGGAAGTGTCGCTGGAAGGCTCGGTCGGATGATCGCGCGCGCGCTTGCCGTATTGCTGGTGCTCACTGCATGTGTACTTCCACCGGCGGTGGCTTCGCCGGTGTGTGATCCGGACGGCACCCAGCTGGAAATGAACGCTTGCGCGCAGGACGAACTCGAAGCCGCGGACGCCGAGCTCAATGCTGTGTATCGCCAGATCATGCAGCACAGGAAGGACGAACCCGTGTTCCTTCAGAAGTTCCGCGCCGCTCAACGTCTGTGGGTCCAGCTGCGCGACGCCGACCTGGAAGCACAGTTCCCGCTTGCCGACGGAGAGGACCTGCGCTTGGCCTACGGCTCGATCCATCCACTCGAGTACGCGTCCGCGAAGACCGAAATCACCCGCGCGCGCGCGCAATACCTGCGCACGCACCTGCCGGACCGTTCCGGACGCTGAACTCCAGTACCCACGTTCACGGACACTTACGTACATGCTCAAAATCGACAATCTCTACGCCTCCATCAACGGGCGCGACATCCTCAAGGGCCTTTCGCTGCACGTGAAGCCGGGCGAGGTGCACGCCATCATGGGCCCCAACGGCGCCGGCAAGTCCACGCTCGGCAACATCCTCGCCGGGCGCGACGGCTACGACATCAGCCAGGGCAGCATCGAGTTCGACGGCCGCCCCCTGCTGGAACTGGAGCCGGAAGAACGCGCCGCCGCCGGCGTGTTCCTGGCCTTCCAGTACCCGGTCGAGATTCCGGGCGTGAACAACACCTACTTCCTGCGCAGCGCACTCAACGCGCAGCGGAAGTCGCGTGGCGAGCCGGAGCTCGATTCGATGCAGTTCCTCAAGCTGGTGCGCGAGAAGCTGTCGGTGCTGCACCTCGACGACAAGCTGCTGCATCGTGGCGTCAACGAGGGCTTCTCCGGCGGCGAGAAGAAGCGCAACGAGATCTTCCAGCTCGCGGTGCTGGAGCCGAAGCTGGCGATCCTCGACGAAACCGATTCCGGGCTCGACATCGACGCGTTGAAGACCGTGGCCGAGGGCGTCAACACGTTGCGTTCGCCCGACCGCGCGTTCGTGGTGATCACCCACTACCAGCGCCTGCTCGAGTACATCCGCCCGGACGTGGTGCACGTGCTGGCCGACGGCCGCATCGTCGAGAGCGGTGGGCCTGAACTGGCGCTCGAACTCGAGGAGCACGGCTACGGCTGGATCCGCGATCGCGTGGTGCCGGAGGCGGTCTGATGAGCGTGCTGCTCGATTCGCTGGCCGCGGGCTTCCAGGGCGATGCCGCGCGCCGTTCGATCCTCGACGAGGCCCTGCGCGATGGCCTGCCCGGCCCCCGCAGCGAAGCCTGGAAGTACACCCCGCTGCGCGCGCTGGAACGGCGCAGCTTCGACATCGCCCCTGCCCTGCCGCCGCGGATCGACCCGGCGCTGCTGGATGCGATTCCCGCGCCGCGGCTGGTGTTCGTCAATGGTCGCCACGTACCGGCATTGTCCTCGCTGGACGGCCTGCCCGCGGGCGTGTCGCTGCGGCCGTTGTCGGATGCGCTGGCCGATGGCGACGAGGTCCTGCGCTTCCTGCACCGCCGTTTCGACCGTACCGATGAGGTCTTTGCGCGACTCAACGCGGCGCTCGCCGGCGAAGGCGTGCTGCTGCGTGTCGAGGCCGATACCGCCGTCGACGTGCCACTGCAGCTGGTGTTCGTCGCGTCGCCGCAGGACGCCGGCGGCGCAACCGGCGACCTCGCCTGGCACCTGCGCCATCTGATCGAACTCCGGCAGGGCGCCTCGCTGTCCGTGGTCGAGCACCACCTGCACACCGCCGATACCCGCCACCTCGGCAACGTCCTCGCGCATGTGCACGTGGCCGATGGCGCCCGCCTGGAGCACGCCCGCGTACAGGATGACGCCAGTGGTGCCACGCTGTTCCTGCGCACCGACGTTGTGCTGGCCAAGGAAGCCGAGTACCGGCGGGTGGACGTGGAACTCGGCGGCGCGCTGTCGCGGCACGAACTCAACGTGCGCCTGGAAGGCGAACGCGCGCGGCTGACCGCCAATGGCGTGCTGCTGGGCACCGGGCGTCGCCATGTCGATACCCGCCTTGGCATCGACCATGTGGCCCGCGATACCTCGGCCGAGCTGGTCTGGCGTGGTGCGGCGACCGACCGTGGCCGGGTGGTGTTCCATGGCGGCATCCTGATCCGCGAAGGCGCCGATGGCACCGACGCGCAGCTGTCGAACAAGAACCTGCTGCTGTCGGCGGATGCCGGAATCGATACCCAGCCCGTGCTGGTGATCCACGCCGACGAGGTGCAGGCCGCGCATGGCGCGACGGTCGGCCAGCTCGACGACAACGCGCTGTTCTACCTGCGCGCGCGTGGCATTCCCGAGCGCCAGGCGCGCGCCCTGCTGACCGCGGCCTTCGTGCGCGAGCCGCTGGGCGCGCTGGACGGGCCGCTTCGCGAAACCCTCGAGGACGCGCTGGCGCGCATGCTCGACGGCATCGTGTCCGGATGAGCGCGCCGGTTACCGACATGGCCGCCGTGCCGGTCGACTGGGCACGCGTGCGCGCGGACTTCCCGCTGCTGGAACGCCATGTGCACGGCAAGCCGCTGGTGTACTTCGACAATGCCAACACCGGGCAGAAACCCGCCGCGGTGATCGAGGCGGTCGACGGGTACTACCGCCACTTCAACGCCAACGTCAGCCGCGCCGTGCATCAGCTCGGCAGCGAGGCCACCGAGGCCTACGAGGGCGCACGCAAGCGATTGGCCCGCTTCCTCAACGTGCGTGCGGACGAACTGGTGCTGTGCAGCGGCACCACCTTCGCGATCAACCTGGTCGCGTACTCGTGGGCGCTGCCGCGGCTGAAGGCCGGCGACACCATCCTGGTCTCCCGGATGGAACACCACGCCAACATCGTGCCCTGGCAGCTGGTGGCCGCACGCACCGGGGCGACGATCCGCGTGGCGGAGATCCACGAGGACGGCACGCTCGACCGCGAGGCACTGGCGCGCGCGATGACGCCGGACGTGAAGCTGCTGGCGATCACCCACGTGTCCAACCTGCTCGGCACGGTGAACCCGGTGCGCGAGCTGTGCCGCGAGGCGCGTCGGCGCGGCATCGTCACCGTGGTCGACGGCTCGCAGGCCGTGCCGCACCGGCCGGTGGACCTGCAGGCGATCGGCTGCGACTTCTATGCCTTCACCGGCCACAAGATGTGCGGGCCGACCGGCACCGGCGCCCTGTGGGCGCGCCGCGAACATCTCGAGGCGATGCCGCCGTTCCTCGGAGGCGGCGAGATGATCCGGGAAGTCAGTTTCGACGGCACCGTGTTCAACGACCCGCCGCACCGCTTCGAGGCCGGCACGCCCAACATCGCCGGCTTCGTGGGGCTGGCGGCGGCGGTGGATTACCTCGACGGGATCGGCATGGCCAACATCGAGGCGCGCGAGGCCGACCTGCTGGCCTACCTGACCACCGCGCTGGACGCGGAGCCCGGCGTGCGCATCCTCGGCCGCGCTCCGGACAAGGCCGCAGTGGTGTCGTTCCTGGTCGAAGGCGCGCACGCGCACGACCTCGCCACCCTGCTCGATCTCGAGGGCGTGGCCGTGCGTTCGGGCCAGCATTGCGCGCATCCGCTGCTGCAGTTCTACGGCGTCGCCGCGACCTGTCGCGCGTCACCGGCGTTCTACAACACGCATGCCGAGATCGACGCCTTCATCACCGCCCTGCGCAAGGTGCGACGGCTGCTGGGCTGAGCCGGTACCTCAGGCGCGGGCTGCAGCACTCGCGCGCCGGCATGGATGCAGGATGTCCCGTCCGGGCCGGTAATCGCGGGTCTGCACGTCGAAGAAGCCGAGCACGGTATCGAACAGGTTGTCGTGGCTGTGGGCATCGCCGGCGATCCGGTCCAGGCAATCGCGGTCGATGCCGGCGCTGCCGGTGACCGCGGGCGACAGCCACAGCGTCATCGGCACGTGGAGCTGCTGGCGCGGCGCGATCGCCAGTGGCGCGCCATGCAGGAACAGTCCGTACTCGCCCAGTGACTCGCCGTGGTCGGACACGTAGAGCATCGCCGCGTCGTGGCCATGCTGCGCGCCCAGCAGGTCGATCAGTTCTCCCAGCACCGCGTCGGTGTAGCCGATGGCGTTGTCGTACGCGTTGACGATCTGCTCCCGGCTGCAGCGCCCGAGGTCGCCGTGGCGGCAGGTGGGCCGGTAATGCTCGAACGCGGCGGGATAGCGCTCGAAATAGTTCGGGCCGTGGTTGCCGAGCGGATGCAGCACGATCAGGACGTCGTCCTCGGCGGCCTCGATGCGCTCGCGCAGTCCGGCGAGCAGGATCGCGTCAAGGCAGCGGTTGCCGGTGCACAGCGCGGGCGCCTGCGTCGGCTGCATCGTCTGCATTCCGATGGCATCGCAGACCCCCTTGCAGCCGGACTGGTTGTCGCGCCATGCCACCTCCACGCCGGTCCGCGCCAGTACGTCCAGCAGGTTCTCCTGGTGGCGGATCGCGACGCGGTCGTAGCGCTCGCGCCCGAGGATCGAGAACATGCACGGCAGCGAGACTTCGGTGCTGGTCCCGCAGGCGGTGACGTCGGGGAAGTTCACCACGTCGCGACGCGCCAGTTCCGGCGTGGTCTGGCGCGCATACCCGTTGAGGCCCCAGTGGTCGGCGCGAACGGTCTCGCCAACCACCAGCACCAGCACCCTGGGACGGCGCGGACCGGCGGCGCCGACGATGCGCCGGGCATCGGCGGCCACCACCTCACGCGGGCCGGCCGCGCCGCGCTCCTCCTGCGACAGCGCCCGCACCGTGGAGACCAGCACGTTGCCGGGGGTGATGCGATGACGCAACGCGTGGTCGTTGCGGATCAGCGAGAACACCCCCTGCGAACCGATCGTCAGCGCGACAACGGCAAGCGCCAGCATGGCGATGGCGAACAGCGCCCGCCGCTGCAGATCCTGGCGCAGGGGCCGGATGCGCACGCGCGTCCACAACACCAGCGCGGCCGGCAGCCCGCCTGCAACGGCGACATGGACCAGCAGCCCCGGTGACAGCAGTTCGCGGCTTTCCGCCATATCGGTGTGCAGGATGTTGCGGAGCATGTCGACGTCGAACAGCACCGCGTAACGCGATGCGTACCAGCTGGCGCAGGCGGTGATCACCAGCAGCGCTGCCAGCACGGGCCGCGTTGCGGCCCGCCACGCGAGGGGCGCCAGCACGCAGGCGTGCAGCGCGAACACCACGACAGCGAGCACGATCCGCACCCGCAGCGATGCGTCGGCCTGCGCCACCGCCTGCCAGAAGGTGCCGTTGCAGGCGAGCACGAAGTACGCGCAGACCAGTGCCAGCAGCGCCTCGCCGGACAGGCTCGGCCGCCAGCCGCGGATGGCGAGGTCGGGCACCTGCAGACGGCGCAGGCCGTCGGGCACGGTGCTCATGGTCGCCGCCTCGCCGTGGCGGCAAAGGTGCCGATGTCCAGTTCCGGCGCGCGGGCCGGCAACTCCCGCCACAGCCACAGGCGGGCGAGCGTCGCGGACCAGGTCCAGCACAGCGCCAGGGCCCAGACGTCGTGGGACAGGAAATGCGCGCCCCGCAACTGCTGGGTGACGCCGAACACCGTGCCGGCCAGCAGTCCCGCACACAGTCCCCAGTGGCGCCAGCGCGGCGCGACCCGCTGCAGAGCGAAGTAGCTCGCGACCCATGCATACCCGCCGGCGGCATGCCCCGCCGGGAAGCAGGCACCTTCGCCCGCGAACCATGGTGTGGGCGTGCGGCTGCCGCCATACGCCACGAGGGCCCACGGACAGTCGACACCACTGACCTTCTTGATCGCCCCCGCCAGCAGGGCACTGCCCGCCACGGCCACGAGAAGGTAGGCCAGCGCCCGTTGCCGTTCGCGCGGCATGCGCCCGCGGATGCCGCCGGCGAGCACTGCGCATGCGCCTACCCATGCCAGGATGCTGGCGTGCCTTGCCCACACGTGCAGCAGGGTCGAGGTCCACCATGCATCGCGCAGCGCCCAGCGCCCGCCCTCGAGCCGATAGAGGGTGTCGGCGATCCACTGGTCGCCGCCAAGCCCATGCAGCGGTACCGTCAACAGCAGCGCGAACGCGGGCACCGCGGTGATTGCCGCCCAGCGCGTTGCGGCCGGCTTCACCATGGCACGCAGGCCCATACCAGCACATGCAGCAGGAGGGCGGCCGCGACCGCCGCGGAGCCGGCGTCCTTCGCCTTTCCGGACAACGGGTGGTGTTGCCGGCCGAAACGGTCGACCGTCGCCTCGATCGCGGTATTGAGCAGTTCCACCACCAGTACCAGCCCGAAGGTCAGCAACAGCAGCACGCGCCACAGCGGCGGGACCTCGAGCATGAACACCGCCGCGCCCACGGCCGCACCCAGCACGATCTCCTGGCGGAAAGCCGCTTCGGTGCGCCAGGTGTCGCGCACGCCGCGCAACGAATGGCCTGCGGCCGCAAGCAGACGCGTGGCGCCTACCGTCTTGTACTCACTCATTCCGTACGTCTCCCCGGCACCCTGCCGGCGCCGGGCAGCTTTCCGGCGTCCACGTCGGAACCGGGTCGGAAAAACATTCGCCGCCGATTAAGAGCCCGGATGCCGCGCGCCTGCCGACGTACCTCACTGGCCGCAGCCTCGACCGGCGCGCATCCTATGACCTGCTCCCCGGACCGATCGCCATGCGCCTGCTCATCGTCGAGGACCACCCGCCGCTGGTCGCCAGCCTGTTCGCCTATTTCGAGGCGCGCGGTGCACGCCTCGACGCTGCGCCCGATGGCGTGGTCGGGCTGCACCTTGCGGTCACCCAGAACTACGACGCCGTGGTGCTCGACTGGATGCTGCCGCGCATGGAAGGCCCCGCGGTGCTGAAGGCCATGCGCGAGCGCGGGATCGGCACGCCGGTGCTGATGCTGACCGCGCGCGACCAGCTGCCCGACAAGCTCACCGGCTTTCGCGCGGGCGCCGACGATTACCTGACCAAGCCCTTCGACCTTGCCGAGCTGGAAGTGCGCCTGGAAGCGCTGCTGGTCCGCGCGCGCGGGCGCATCGCCGTCCGCCACCTCGAGGTCGGCGACCTGCGGCTGGACCTGGCCACCCTTGAGGTGCGCCGGGCCGGTGAGCTGCTGCACCTGTTCCCGGCATCGCGCAAGCTGCTGCAGGTGCTGATGATGGCAAGCCCCGCGGCGGTCAGCCGCCGGGAACTCGAGTACGCGCTGTGGGGCGACGAGCCCCCCGATGGCGACATGCTGCGTTCGCATATCTACGAACTGCGCCGCAGCGTCGATGGCGACCGGCCGGTCAAGCTCATCCACACCCTCCCCCGTGTCGGTTACCGGGTCGCCGTGGTGGACAATGCGTACGCGTCCTAGCCTCACCCGCCAGATCACGCTCGGCCTGGTGGTTTACGGGGTCCTGCTCAGCGTCGCGCTGTTCGTGCATGGCCTGCTGGTCAACGAACAGGCCGAGCGGATGGTCTGGCAGGCGATGCTGGAAACGTCGATGGACGACCTGCTCGAGCGGCGTCGGCACGATCCCGGCTTCGGCTGGCGCAACAACGGCCGCCTCGATCTCCACGTCCTGGACCCGGCAGACGCACGGGTCCCCGATACCTTGCGTCCACTCGCCCCGGGCCTGCACGACAACGTGTTCTTCGGCGACAACGAATGGGTGGTGCTGGTCCGCGAGGAGGCCGGCATCCGCTACGCGCTGGCGCTCGACATCGATGGCTTCGAGGACCTGGAATGGGAGCTCGTGAAGCCGGTGATCGCCTCGTCGGTGCTGTTCATGCTGCTGCTTGGCATTGCGGTCTATTTCGGCGCGCGCCTGCTGGCGCGCCCGCTACGCGACCTTGCCGCCGACATCGGCACGCTGTCGCCCGACCGCCGCGGCCTGCGCATCGGGGTGCCGGCGCGTGCGAGTTCGGAGCTGACGGTGATCGCCGGTGCGCTCAACGATTACCTCGCCCGCAACGACCAGTTCGTCGACCGCGAGCGCGCCTTCATCGACACTGCCAGCCATGAGCTGCGCACGCCGATGGCCGTGATCCGCAGCGCCGCGCAGATCGCGCTCAGCGGGCCTGGCGACGATGCGCCGCGCCAGCTGGAGCGGATCGCCCGCGCTACCCGCGAGGTCGAGCAGCTCATCTCCATGCTGTTGCTGCTGGCCAAGGATCCCGCACGTGTCACCGCCGCAGCGGAGCGCTTCCGCCTCGACGAGATGCTGCCAGCGGTGGTCGACGACCACCGTCACCTGGCAACCGGCAAGGACCTCACCTTCATGGTCGGCCCGCTGGCACCGTGCACGCTGGTGGCCCCCGAGGCCGTGGTGCGCCTGGCCATTGGCAACCTGCTGCGCAACGCGATCGAGCACAGCGACCGCGGCGAGATCCGCCTCACCCTCGACGCCGCGGGACAGGTGGAGATCCGGGACCCCGGCCACGGCATGACGCCCGAGGAGATCAGTGCGCTGTACGCGCGCCTGGCGCGCGGCAGTGACCGGGGCTCGGGCATCGGGCTGGCGCTGATCGCCCGCCTCAGCGAACACCTGGGATGGCGGCTTTCGATCGAACCCGGTGGCGACCAGGGCACCGTGGCACGGCTCGACTTCGGCGGTGCACAACAGGGCTGAGCGGCGCGCTTCACCGTCGCGCCGTTCCGACAACTTTCCGACTTTCTCACACCCACCCTGACCTGACACGCCGGTGTTGCCGGTGCTTCCGTTCGGGTGTTGTGCGATGCCACAGACGTTCCGGTACGGCCTTGCGCCGCTGCGGCCCTTCCTGTCGATGTTCGTGCTCGGCCTGCTGCTGCTGTCGCTGTCACGCCTCGGGCTGTCGCTGTGGCAGGCGGATGCCGTGGGCGCCGCCGATGGCTGGACGCGGGTACTCGTCCAGGGCGTTCGCGTGGACGTGGCCGCGATGTGCATGTGGCTGGGCGTCGCGGCGGCCGCCTACCTGCTGCTGCCCGCGTCGCTTGCACGGCGGCCCACGGTCGCGATCGTGTTTGCCACGTGGCTGGCGCTTGCCCTGGCGATCCCGGTGGCGCTGGAAGCCGCCACGCCGGCGTTCATGGCCGAGTACGGGCTGCGGCCCAACCGGTTGTTCATCGAGTACCTCGCCTATCCGCGCGAAGTGTCGTCGATGCTGGCCAAGGGCCACCTGCTGACGGGGCTGGCCACGGTGCTGGTCACGCTGGCCGCGGCGTGGTTCGCCTACCGGCTCGCGCGCCGGCTGCTCGCGCGGCATCCGCACCATCCCGGCACCTGGGCGGTGCGTACGCTGGGTGCGGTCATGGTGCTGCTGGTCTGCACGCTGGGCGTCCGCTCCACGCTCGGGCACCGGCCCATGAACCCGGCCATGCTGGCCTTTTCCACCGATGCCACGGTGAATACCCTGCCGCTGAACTCGTTCTATTCGCTGGCGTTCGCGATCCGCGATGAACTGCGGCACGACCCGGGCGCGCGCATCTATGACACCACCACGCCGGACGAGGCGGTGGCCGACGCACTGCGCACCGTCAGCGTCGCGTGGCCCGGCGCCACGGCCGTCGAGGATGCATCGGTACCGCTGCTGCTCAGGCGCGACCCGGTCCATCACGGCCCGCCACGCAACCTGGTGATCGTGCTGGAGGAAAGCCTCGGCGCGCGTTTCGTTGGCAGCCTCGGCGGACTGCCACTCACCCCGCGCTTCGATGCGCTGGCCACCCGCGGCTGGGCCTTCGACCGGCTCTATGCCACCGGCACGCGTTCGGTGCGCGGCATCGAAGCGGTGGTGAGCGGCTATCCGCCCACGCCGTCGGTGGCGGTGGTGAAGCGGCCGCGCGCGCAACAGGACTTCTTCACCATCGCCGCGCTCCTGCGGCGGCACGGCTACGACACCGCATTCCACTATGGCGGCGAGAGCCATTTCGACAACATGCGCGGCTTCTTCCTCGGCAACGGGTTCGAGCGGATCATCGAGCGCAAGGACCATGCCGCGCCGGCGTTCGTCGGATCGTGGGGCGTCTCCGACGAGGACCTGTTCGCCGGAGCGCATGCCGACTTCGAGCGCCTGCACGCGGCCGGCACGCCGTTCTTCGGTTTCGTGTTCACCTCGAGCAACCACGACCCGTTCGAATTCCCGGACGGCCGCATCGAGCTGTACGACGCATCCAGGGCGACGCGCAACAATGCCGCCAGGTACGCCGACCATGCGCTGGGCGGCTTCTTCGAGCGGGCGATGTCCTCGGCATACTGGGCCGACACGGTGTTCCTGGTCGTGGCCGACCATGACTCCCGCGTGCTTGGGCAGTCGCTGGTGCCGGTGGACAATTTCCGCATTCCGGGCCTGATCCTGGGCCCCGGCATCGAGCCGCGCCGCGACACCCGGCTGGTGAGCCAGATCGACCTGGCACCGACCCTGCTGTCGCTGCTCGGCATCGACGATGCGACACCGCTGCTGGGCCGGGACCTCAACCGCGACGACCCGACCATGCACGGCCGGGCCCTGATGCAGTACGACGCGAACTTCGGCTGGATGGAGGACGACGGCAGTCTGGTGGTCCTGCAGCCGGGCCAGGCACCGCGTACGTTCATGCACCGGCCGGGACATCCGCTTGTGGCCGCGGGCACACCCGCTGCCGCCGCGCAACGGCGCGCCGCGCTGCACGCGCTGTGGGGCACGGTGGCCTACGAGCGCGGCTGGCACAGGCTGCCGGAAGCGCCATAGCCCCGCCGGAGGCGGCCTGGGCCGGCGCCTCTGCTTGCATTCGTGCACGGATTTCCGGACAACACCGCATCCTCCCCTGCGCGCCGCACCGATGTCCCGACCCGCCCTGCTGCAGTTCCGCGTGGCCACCGCGGACGATGTACCCGCGCTGGTGACCCTCGTCACGTCCGCCTACCGCGGTGACGCCAGCCGCGCGGGCTGGACCACGGAAGCCGACCTGCTCGACGGCGAGCGCATCAATGCCGACCTTCTTCGGGCCGACATCGGGCGCGCGCGCAGCCGGGTGGTGATCGCCACCACCGCGGAAACGCCGATCGTGGCCTGCGCGCACGTGGCCGAGGTCGATGGCCGGGGCTACTTCGGGATGTTCGCGGTCGATCCCCGTCGCCAGGCTGGCGGCATCGGGCGTGCGGTGGTGGCCGAATGCGAACGCATCGCAGGCGACGAATGGGGACTGCCGGCCATGCGCATGACCGTCATCGATCTCCGCGAAGAACTCATCGCCTGGTACGTGCGCCTCGGTTACCGGCGTACGGGCGAGCTCCTGCCCTTTCCCTATGGCGACACCCGCTTCGGCATCCCGAAGCGCGACGACCTGCGTTTCGAGGTGCTGCACAAGGCGCTGCACGTCCCGGGCTGAGTCCGCACGCAGCGTCGTCCCCCGACGATGCGTCGCCCCTGGCCGTGCAGCGCTTCCCCTGACGGTTGTTGGAGGCCCCGATGGACAAGGCAAACCTCTATTCCCGCTTCGCCAAGCGCGCTTCGCGATTCTGCGGACGGCCACGGGTGTTCGCGCTTGCACTGGCCGTCATCCTGCTGTGGGTCGCCACCGGGCCGGTGTTCCATTTCAGCGATACCTGGCAGCTCGTGATCAATACCGGCACCACCATCGTGACCTTCCTGATGGTTTTCCTGATCCAGAGCACGCAGAACCGCGACACGGAGGCGATCCAGGTCAAGCTGGACGAGCTGATCCGCACCACGGCCGGGGCCCACAACGCCCTGCTCGATCTGGAAGAGCTCGACGAGCGGAGCCTCGACCGGTTCCGCGCCCGGTACCAGGCGCTGGCAGCGGGCGCACGGCGAGGGCTGACCGAAGGCCGGCGGGACACCGGCAGCCCGGAGCCCTGACCGCGGCGCCGACTGCCTACAATGGCCGCATGAGTGACTGGACCTTCGTCTGCACCACCGCGGAGCTGCTGCCCGGCGAGACCCGCGTGGCCTGGGATGGCGACACGCCGATCCTGGTGTTCAACCTCGACGGCGCCTTCTACGCACTCGAGGACCGCTGCAGTCATGAGGACTTCGAGCTGTCCGCCGGCACCTTCGACAGCGCCGAGGGCAGCATCGAATGCATGCTGCATGGCGCCCGCTTCGACATCCGCGACGGCCGCCCGCTGTGCCCGCCGGCCTATGGCCCGGTGGCGAAGTTCCCGGTCGAGGTGCGGGACGGCGGGATCTGGACCCGCGACGACCGCTGATCACCGGCACGCCGGACCCCGTTCCAATCAGGAATGGTTCTCATTACAATCCGCGCACAGCGCCGATCCCGGTGCCGTCCTGCGAAGCCCGTCCAGCCGACGCCAGACCCGTGGCCTCAGGATCCCGACCGCCCTCCCACGGAGTCCCTGATGCTCGTCCGTCCTGCGCGCGCGCTGCCGCGCCGCCGCCTGCTTGCCGTCCTCCTGTCCGCCGCCTGCCTGCCTGCACTCGCCGACCCCGGCCTGCAGACCCGCGATTTCGACACCATCGTGGTGACCGCCACCGGCTTCGAACAGAAGATCACCGATGCACCGGCCAGCATCACCGTGGTCACCCGCGAGGAACTGGCCCGTCGCCCGTACGCGAACCTCGTCGATGCGCTGCGCGACATCGAAGGGCTCGATGTCGGCATGGAGAGCACCGACAAGAACGGCGAGGCCACCATCAGCATGCGCGGGCTCGGTTCCGACTACACCCTGGTGCTGATCGACGGCCGCCGCCAGAGCAACGTCGGCGACCTCTATCCCAACAACTTCGGCGGTGGCCAGTTCGCCTTCGTGCCGCCGATGGAGGCCATCGAACGCATCGAGGTGGTGCGCGGGCCGATGTCGACGCTGTACGGTTCGGACGCGATGGGAGGCGTGGTCAACATCATCACCCGCAAGGTCGGCACCGCCTGGCACGGGGCGATCACCCAGGCACACACCTTCCAGCAGGAGGACGAGTTCGGCGACGCCCGCAGGACCGACGTGTATGTCGGCGGGCCGCTGGTCGCGGACCGGCTGGGCCTGGCAGTGCGCGGCAGCTGGTACGACCGCGACGAGTCGATTCCCGAGTGGGATCCGCTGCCGCTGCCCGACGGCACGCTGTGGGACCGCGCGCTCGGCTTTGGCGGCGGCGGCAAACAGGTCGCGGCGACGAACTGGAATGCCGGCGTGCGCCTGGCGTTCACCCCGAACGATGACCACGACATCACGCTCGACTATGACCGATCACGGTTGAAGTACGACAACTCCAGCGGCCAGACCGGGACGCTCGACGGCATCGAAAGCCTGTGGCGCACCGGCAACGCGGTGGTTCCCGCGCCGGGCGGCAACGGCACCGTGACCCGTCGCGTGGTGCAGCCGCGGGTCGGCTATACCGCCTACCAGCGCTATGAACGCGACCAGCTCGCGTTGAGCCATGTCGGCCGCTGGTCGTTCGGTACCAGCACGACCAGCATCACCCGGCACGAGAGCAGCAACCTTGGCCGCTCGTTGCCGCTGACGGTGGCCGAGCGTGCCGATCTCCAGGACCTGTGGAACGACGTCTGCGCGCGCCGCGGGCAGGCCGCCTACTGCAACAACGGCACCGGCCTTGCCGGCATCGAATCCAGCCGGCTGACCGCCGTCGAACTTGCCCGGCTGCAGGCCTTCCTGCCACGGCAGCTGCGTACGCTGGAGCTCGAGGGCCTGGTGTTCGACACCATGCTGGAAATGCCGCTTGGCGATCATGTTGTCACCGTCGGCGGGCAATACGACGACACCGACATGGAGGACGGCGTGTTCGGCATGGACGGTGCGGGCTTCCGCGATGGCACCACGCAGAAGCACCGCCAGTGGGCGCTGTTCGCCGAGGACAACTGGGCGTTCACCGACAGCCTCACCGCCACCTTCGGCCTGCGCTACGACCACCACAACATCTTCGGCAGCCACGTCAGTCCGCGCGCGTACCTGGTCTGGGATGCCAGCCAGGCATGGACGGTGAAGGGCGGCATCAGCACCGGCTACAAGGCACCGAAACCCAATTACCTGTTCCCCGGGATCACCGGTTTCGTCGGCCAGGGCGTTGCGCCGACGGTCGGCACGCCGACGCTGCAGCCGGAAACCAGCACCAACGTCGAGCTGGCCACGTACTACGACGGCGGTCGCTGGGGCTTCAATGCCACCGCGTTCTACAACCGCTTCAAGGACAAGATCGCCACCGGCGACAACTTCGCCAACTGCGAGGTCGCACCGGCCGGCGGCGGCTACTGCGTGGACATCGGCCCGGGCTGGGCCGCTCTGGGCTATACGACCTTCAGCCAGCGGGTGAACATCGACCGCGCCGAGACCCGAGGCCTGGAACTTGCCGCGCACGCGGACCTGACGGACACCCTGTCGCTGCGCGGCAACTACACCTGGACGCGTTCGGAGCAGAAGAGCGGTGACGACGCCGGCCGCCCGATCACCGGCAACCCCGCCGAGCACATCGCCAATGCGACCCTGGAGTGGACGCCCACCGACGTGCTGACGCTGTCGCTGATCGGCGAGGGCCGCTATGACCGCTACCGTGACTACGACGCGGTTGCCGGCCAGGAACGCTGGTACAGCGACTACACGGTGTTCCATCTCGGTGCATCGTGGCGCATCACCGATGCGTTCCGGCTCAATGCGCGGATCAACAACGTGTTCGACAAGGACTTCATCGAGCAGACCTGCACGCTGGCCGACACCCGCGACAGCTACCTCTGCGTCGACGATTACCTGGTGAAGGACCAGCGGCGAAACCTCTGGCTGTCGGCCAGCTACCGCTTCTGAGAGCGGCTCCGCGGCCTGACGGGTGCGCTGCAGGCGGCGCACCCCGTCACCCGTCCTGGGGCGACCGCGTCCGGCCCACGGCGGTCGCCCCGTTCCACAATCCGTAACCGTGGGTATGTTCGCTCCCAGCCGCCTGCTGTCAGTCGCCAGACGCGACGGGCGACCCGGCGCCGCCGGTTCCGCAGGGACGGATGCGGATCGCCAGCAGTTCGCCGCCACCGTCGAGCAGGAAACGCCGGCGTGCGGATTCGTCCAGCACCGCCGTATCGCCCTGTGCCAGCGGCGGCAGCGCACCGCCCTCGAAACGCGCCTGCCCGGCCAGCAGATGCAGCGCCCAGCGGCTGTCCGTATCGGCGAAGAACAGCATCGGCCCGACCAGTGGCCGATGCCAGAGATCGACCTCGACGGCCAGCGGACGCCAGATCAGGTTGAACACCTCGACCCGGGCGTCGGGAACAGCCTGTGGTGGCTCGCCGCCATCGAAGCGGATGCGTCCGTATGGCGGTCGCAGATCGCCCGTGCGGCCATCGGGGAACTGGAGCCGCAGTCCCTCGCCCTGCAGCAGCACCTGTTCGCGGGTGGTGCCCGGAAACGCGGAATAGGGCCCCGCCTGTTCGATATCGGCGATCGACAGACGCCAGTCCCATTGGCCTTCGCTGGCGCCGGCCGCGCAGATCTCGCGGGTCCATCCGCGCCCGTTGCGCCAGCGGCTGCGAAGGTAGTGGTTGGCCGGGATCACCCGGCTGCCGGCGGTCGCGTGCATCGAGGCAGTGTAGCCGGCGCCCGGAAGTCCCGTGCCCTCACCGGCAGACGCCGCCCCCGCGCATCCTGCACGGGGAACGGCGAACATCCCTGTCGTTCCGGCCTCCGTGCCGGGCTCCCGGAGCATCCCGCTCCCGACTGGCAGCCGCGCATCCGTGTGCGGCCCCCAGGTGCTTCTTCAGCGCTGCGGACGCGCGGCCGCAGCTGCGGTGGTCGCGGCGGCGGCAGCGGGCCGCTCGGCTGGTCGGCGCGCCGGCGCTGCGCCGAGTTCGATGCGGTCCCGGTTGAGCTCGACGGTGCGCAGGCCGATGCCCTTGACCATCGCCAGCTGCTCGACGCTGCGGAACGCGCCGTTCGCCTTGCGGTGCTCGATGATGGCCTCGGCCTTCGCCGGTCCGACATTGACCAGCACGCGCTCGAGCGCGGCGGCATCAGCGGTGTTGATGTTGACCTTCTCGCTGGCCCAGGCGGCGCCGGCCAGCAGCAGCGAGAGGAGTGATGCGCACAGGGTCCTGGTGAACATGTTCATGGCGGTTCCTTCCGTGTGGGTGGTGTCCTGCCGACGCGCTCCGCGCCGGTATGCACAGTCTCGGCACCGGGCCCGCCGGCGCCTATCGCCCGACCCGCCCGGTGCCTGCCGGGCAAAGCCGGCGGCCATCGTCGGAAAATTCCGACTTTCCTGCGCCGGCTAGAATGGAGGCCTTCCCCCCGTTTTTTTTGGAGTCGCCATGGACGCCAGCAAGGTCGATCGTTTCGTCGCCCGGAAATGGGACGACGACATCGTCCCCCAGCTTGTCGAGTACATCCGCATCCCCAACAAGTCGCCGATGTTCGATGCCGACTGGAAAGCGCACGGCTACATGGACCAGGCCGTCGAGCTGATGGCCGGCTGGGCACGCCGGCAGGACATTCCCGGCATGCAGGTGGACGTGATCGAGCTGGAAGGCCGCACGCCACTGATCTTCATCGAGATCCCCGCCGCGCACGGCGGCCGCGACGACGATTGCGTGCTGCTGTACGGCCACCTCGACAAGCAGCCCGAAATGACCGGCTGGGACGACGATCTCGGCCCGTGGAAGCCGGTGCTGCGTGGCGACCGGCTGTACGGCCGCGGCGGCGCCGACGACGGCTACGCGATCTACGGGTCGCTCGCCGCGATCATGGCGCTGCACGAGCAGCAACTGCCGCACGCGCGTTGCGTGGTGCTGATCGAGGCCTGCGAGGAATCGGGCAGCTACGACCTCCCGGCCTATGTCGACCACCTCGCCGACCGTATCGGCAGGCCGTCGCTGGTGGTGTGCCTGGATTCGGGTTGCGGCAATTACGACCAGCTGTGGTGCACCACTTCGCTGCGCGGCCTGGCCGGCGGCAACCTCACGGTGAAGGTGCTCGACGAGGGCGTGCATTCCGGCGATGCCTCGGGCGTGGTGCCGTCGAGCTTCCGCCTGCTGCGCCAGCTGCTGTCGCGCATCGAGGACGAGACCACCGGCCGCATCCTCCTCGAAGGCCTGCACGCGGAAATTCCCGCCGAACGGCGGGAACAGGCCCAGCGTGCCTCCGGCGTGCTCGGCGACGAGGTCTACTCGAAATTCCCGCTGCTCGAGGGCATGCGGCCGATGAACGACGACCTCGCCGAGCTGGTGCTCAACCGCACCTGGCGCCCGGCCCTGTCGGTGACCGGCGTCGGCGGCATCCCGGCGCTGGATTCGGCTGGCAACGTGCTGCGCCCGCATACCGCGGTGAAGCTGTCGCTGCGCCTGCCGCCCACCGTGGACGGCAAGCGCGCCGGCGAGCTGCTGCAGCAGGCGCTGACGCAGGATCCGCCCAACGGCGCACGGGTCACGCTGGAGCTGGAAAAGGCCGCGACCGGCTGGAATGCGCCGGCGCTCTCGCCATGGCTGGAAGCGGCGATCAACGAGGCCAGCGAAGCGTTCTTCGGACGCCCGGCGATGTACATGGGCGAAGGCGGCTCGATCCCGTTCATGGGCATGCTGGGCGAAAAGTTCCCCGGCGCGCAGTTCATGATCACCGGCGTGCTCGGCCCGCATTCCAACGCGCACGGCCCCAACGAGTTCCTGCACATCCCGATGGGCAAGCGCGTCACCGCCTGCGTTGCGCGGGTGATCGCCGAGCACCACCAGGCCAGCCTGCGCGGCGAGACCACCGGCTCCGCCGTTGCCGCCGACAGCGGCAACCGCCACGGTGACCACGGCTGCTGCTGATGCCTGACCATGCCCTCCCCGCGCACGCGCAGGGAGGGCGATGGCCGCTGCTGCGGCTATGCTTGCGCCCGGATCAATCACAGGGGGCGACATGGCACCGTTCGGCAGCAGCAACTGGTTCTACATCATCCTGATCGGCCTGGTGGTCGGCATCGTCGCGCGCATCATCACCCCCGGCCGCCGCCGCATGGGCGTGATCCTCACCTGCCTGCTCGGCATCGGCGGCGCCCTGCTCGGCACCTGGGGCGGGCAGCAGATGGGCTGGTATGCAATCGGCCAGGCCGCCGGCTTCTTCGGTGCACTGCTGGGCGCGGTGATCATCCTCGGCCTGCTGCAGCTGTTGCGTCCGCGCTGATCCCGGTCCTGTTCTTCTGCCACGGATTTCGCGCATGGGCGCGGATGACGGGCGGATGCGATCGAACGGACGACGGATGGTCTGATCCGCGCGCTCCGCGTGGATCCGTGGCTGGAACGTGGCTCAGTCCGCGCCGTCCAGCACGTAGGCAATGACACGGTCGGCCAGCGTCTGTGCATCGTCGTGCACGGTGTCGAGCACCAGCTCGGCGCCTTCCGGTGGCTCGTAGGGCGAATCGATGCCGGTGAAGTTCGGCAGTTCGCCCCGGCGTGCCTTGGCGTACAGGCCCTTGACGTCGCGGCGCTCGGCATCGGCCAGCGGGGTATCGACGAACACCTCGATTAAATCCCCCGGCTCGAACAGCGCGCGGGCGGCGGCACGCTCGGCGCGGAACGGTGAAATGAAGCTCACCAGCACGACCAGCCCCGCATCGGTCATCAGGCGTGCGACCTCGCCGATGCGCCGCAGGTTCTCCACCCGGTCCTCGTCGGTGAAGCCCAGGTCGCGGTTGAGGCCGTGGCGCACGTTGTCGCCGTCGAGCAGATAGGTGTGCAGGCCGCGCGCCAGCAGGCCGCGCTCGACGAGATTGGCGATCGTCGACTTGCCGGCCCCCGACAGCCCCGTGAACCAGATGCAGCGCGGCTGCTGCCCCTTCAGCGCGGCGCGCGCGTCGCGGTCGACGTCGAGCACCTGCCAGTGGATGTTGTCGGCACGGCGCAGGCCGTGGCGGATCATGCCGGCACCCACGGTGGCCCGGCTGATCGGATCGACGAGGATGAAGCCCCCGAGCGTCGCGTTCTCGGCATACGGCGCGTAGGCGATGGCGGCATCCAGCGAGATCACCACCTCGCCGATCTCGTTGAACCCGAGTCGCTTGGCGGCCAGCGGCTGCAGGCTCTCGGGGTCGTGGCGGAACTTCAGTTCGCTGACCCGCGCGCCGACCGCCCGGGTGCCGCTCCGGAGCTGGTAGCGTCGCCCGGGCAGCAGCGGCGCCTCGTCGAACCAGAGCACCTCGGCGACGAACTGGTCGGTGTGGGCGAGCGGCGCGTCGACCGCCGCCAGCACATGGCCACGTCCGGCATCCACGTCATCGACGAGTTGCAACGCCACCGCCTGCCCGACCCGCGCGGTGGTCGCGGGTGTGCCGGCGACGGTGAGCGCCGCGACCCGGCTTGCGATGCCGCCGGGCTCGATGCGCACCTCATCCCCGGTGCGGACCGTGCCCGACGCCAGCGTGCCGGTGAGCCAGCGCCCGCCATCGGCGTCGCGCAGCACCGACTGCAGCGGCAGACGCAACGGCAGCGCCGGGTCCGGTGCGTCCACCTCCACGCCCTCGAGATGTTCCAGCACGCTGGGGCCGCGGTACCAGTCGATCGCCGGCGAACGTGAGGTGATGTTGTCGCCCACCGCCGCGGCCACCGGTATCGCGACCACATCCGCGATACCGAGCCGGCCGGCATGCTCGCCGAAGCGCGAGGCGATGCCGTCGAATACCGCCTGGTCGTAACCGACGCGATCCATCTTGTTGACCGCCAGCAGCACGTGGCGCACGCCGAACAGCGACAGGATCGCGGCGTGGCGGAAGGTCTGCGGCAGCAGCCCCCTGCTGGCGTCGACCAGCACGATCGCCAGGTCGGCGACCGACGCGCCGGTCGCCATGTTGCGGGTGTACTGCACATGGCCCGGGCAATCGGCGATCAGGAAGCGGCGCCGCGCGGTCTGCAGGTGGCGCCAGGCGACGTCGATGGTGATGCCCTGTTCGCGTTCGGCGTCCAGCCCGTCGAGCAGCAGCGCGTAATCGACCTCGCCGCCACGCGTGCCGTGGCTGGCACTGGCCCGCGCCAGCGCAGCACGCTCGTCGTCGGGCACGCGCCCGGCCTCGTGCAGCAGGCGGCCGATCAGCGTGCTCTTGCCGTCGTCCACGCTGCCGCAGGCGATCAGGCGCAGGAAATCAACGGTCGCCATCAGAAGTACCCTTCCCGCTTCTTCTTCTCCATCGAGTCGCCGTCGGCGTGGTCGATCAGCCGACCAGCGCGTTCCGACAGCGCACTCCGCTCCATTTCATCGATGACCGCGTCGAGGTCGGCTGCCTCCGACTCCACCGCGCCGGTGAGTGGATAGCAGCCGAGCGTGCGGAAACGGACCCGGCGCCGTTCGACGGCTTCGCCCTCGCGCAGCACGAAACGGTCGTCGTCGACCATGATCCAGGTGCCGTCGCGACGTACCACCGGGCGCTCGGCGGCGAAGTACAGCGGCACCACCTCGATCGCCTCGCGACGGATGTAGCGCCACACGTCCAGCTCGGTCCAGTTCGACAGCGGAAACACCCGCACGCTCTCGCCGGCGCCGACACGGGCGTTGTAGAGGTTCCACAGTTCCGGCCGCTGCCGGCGCGGATCCCACCGATGCTTCGCGTCGCGGAACGAGAACACGCGCTCCTTGGCGCGCGACTTCTCCTCGTCGCGACGCGCGCCGCCGATCGCCGCGTCGTAACCACCGGCCTCCAGCGCCTGCTTCAACGCGAGGGTCTTCATCACCTCGGTGTGCACGCTGGCACCATGGCTGAAGGGGCCGATCCCATCGCGCACACCGTCGGGATTGATGTGCACCCGCAGCTGCACGCCCGTCTCCGCCGCCCGTCGATCGCGGAAGGCGATCATTTCGCGGAATTTCCACGTCGTATCCACGTGCAACAGCGGGATCGGCGGGGTGGCGGGCGCGAATGCCTTGAGCAGCAGGTGCAACAGCACCGAGCTGTCCTTGCCGATCGAATACAGCATCACCGGCCGGCGGCTTTCCGCGGCAACCTCGCGCAGGATATGCAGGCTTTCGGCTTCGAGGCGGTCGAGATGATCGGTCACGCGATGCCCGCTGGAACGTGCGCCTGACCACGGGTGCACCCCGCTAACTCGGGCGCGGGTGAATCTCTGCACATCCCTGCGTGGAGGATCATTCAGGACCGCCCGTACACGTCCTCGTAGCGGACGATGTCGTCCTCGCCGAGATAGTCGCCCGACTGCACCTCGATCAGCTCGAGCGGTTCGCTGGCGGGGTTCTCGAGCCGGTGCCGCGCACCGAGCGGAATATACGTGGACTGGTTGGCGTGGAGGTCGAACACGTCGTTGTCGCGGGTGACCCGTGCGGTGCCGCGCACCACCACCCAGTGTTCGGCCCGGTGCGCATGCGACTGCAGCGACAACCGGGCACCGGGCTTGACCGTGATCCGCTTGACCTGGAAGCCGCTACCGACGTCGATGGAGTCGTAGCTGCCCCAGGGCCGGTGCACTTCGCGGTGCAGCACCGCGTGGCTGCGCTGGTCCGCCTTGAGCCGGGCCACCACGTCCTTGACCTGCTGCACGCGGTCCTTGCGCGCCACCAGCACCGCATCGTCGGTTTCCACCACCACCAGGTCGTCGACGCCGACCAGCGCCACCAGCCGGCGCGAATACGCATAGCTGTTGCGACTGTCGACCACGATCACGTCACCGTGGCCGGCATTGCCGTGCGCGTCCTGCTCGCTGACATCCCACAGCGCCGACCATGACCCGACATCGTTCCAGCCGATGTCGACCGGCAGCACGCGTGCGTCTGCGGTCTTCTCCATCACCGCATAGTCGATCGAATCCGACGGGCTGGCGGCGAAGGCCTCGCGCTCGAGTCGGATGAAATCACCATCGCGGCTGGCGCCGTCGAACGCGCGGCGCACCGCATCGAGGATGTCCGGGCGGAAACGCGCGATCTCGTCGAGGTAGCGCGACGCGCGGAACAGGAACATGCCGCTGTTCCACGCGTAGTCGCCGCTGGCCAGGTAGCCGGCTGCGGTGTCCGCGTCGGGCTTCTCGACGAAGCGCAGCACAGGCCGCACCCCTTCGCCGGGGCCGGCCTGGATATAGCCGAAACCGGTCTCCGGCGCCGAGGCGCGGATGCCGAACGTCACCAGTGCGCCGTCCTCGGCCGCGGGCATGGCCTCACGCACGGCGGCGTGGAATGCTGCGACATCGCGCACGACATGGTCCGACGGCAGCACCAGCAGCACCGGGTCCTCGCCCGCTGCGCGCGCCTGCAGCGCGGCGGCGGCGATCGCCGGCGCGGTGTTGCGTCCCACCGGCTCGAGCACGATGTCGGGCACCGGGGCGCCGATCTGCCGCAACTGCTCGGCAACCAGGAAGCGGTGCTCCTCGTTGGCAACGACGATCGGCTTCAGCGTGGTCAGCGCGGCGGCGCGCGACCACGTGTCCTGCACCATCGTCGCCTCGCCTGCCAGCGCGAGGAACTGCTTGGGATAGGCCTCGCGCGAGAGCGGCCACAACCGCGTGCCGGATCCACCGGACAGCAACACCACCTGCAACATGGCCATCCCCTCGCGTGTTCGCGCCGACTGGACGCGCAGTTTAACCTTGGCCGCCCCGACCACCGGCGTCGCCGGCCGTGCACCGGAGTATCCGATGAAAGCGCTGATCTTCGCCGCCGGCCTCGGCGAGCGCATGCGTCCGCTCACCGAGACCACGCCCAAGCCGCTGCTCGTGGTCGGCGGCAAGCCGCTGATCGTGTGGCACCTGGAGAAGCTGGCCGCGCTCGGTATCGACGAGGTCGTGGTCAACACCTCCTGGCTTGCGCGGCGTTTCCCCGCGGAACTCGGCGACGGCGAGCGCTGGGGCCTGCGCATCCATTACAGCTACGAGGGCGAGGTGCCGCTGGAAACCGGCGGCGGCATGTGGAAGGCGTTGGCGCGGCTCGGCAACGCGCCTTTCATCGCCGTCAACGGCGATGTCTGGACGGATTTCGATTTCGCGCGGCTGCCTGCACATCCGCCCGGCGATGCGCATCTGGTGCTGGTCGACAACCCGGCCCACAACCCGGAGGGCGACTTCGCACTCCAACCGTCCGGCGACGTGCGCACGGAGGGTACGCAGCGACTCACCTATGCCGGCATCGGCATCTACCGCGCGTCGCTGTTCGACAACTGGGTCCAGGTGATCGGCGACGCAGCGGGTGCGGGCGACACGCCGCCGCGCTTCCGGTTGGCGCCATTGCTGCGTGCGGCGATGCGCGAGGGACAGGTCACCGGCATCCGCCATGGCGGGCGCTGGACCGACGTCGGCACCCCGCAACGGCTGCAACAGCTGGACGCGGAACTGTCGGCGAGGTAGGTCGGACGGGCGTGGCTAGGCGACCGCGCCTGGTCCGCCGCCGCCCTGCGCACCGGGCTCGGTGGCCAGCACCTGGCGCAGGAACGGCACCGTTACCCGGCGCTGCGCGGCCAGCGAGGCACGGTCGAGCTGGTCCAGCAGCCGGGTGAGCCCGCCAAGATCGCGGCCGACCCGGCGCAGCAGCCAGTCGATGGCAGCAGGCTCGATCACCAGTCCGCGGAGCAGCGCACGACAGCGCAGCAGCTCGCGCCGTGCATCGTCATCCAGCGGCGCGAGTGCGATCCCGGTGCAGGCCGCCAGCCGCGAGCGCAGGTCGGGCAGGTCGACCGCCAGCCCCGCGGCGGGGTTCTGCGCGGTGTACAGCAGCCGCCGACCGCCATCCATGGCGCGGTTGTGGAAATGGAACAGCGCCACTTCGTCCGCGCGGGTGCCCAGCACCGCATCGAGGCCATCGAGCGCGATGAAGTCGCAGGTGTCGAGCGCTTCCAGCGCAGCCCCGAGGCGACCGACGGCAGTCGCCAGCGGCAGGAACGCGCTGCGCAGGCCGGCGGTTTCCGCATGCGCACAGGCCGCCAGTGCAAGGTGGGTCTTGCCCACCCCCGACGGCCCCTGCAACAGCACGCCTCCGCGCTCCTGGCCGGTGGCCAGCGCCTGCAGCTGGGCAAGCGCGCCCGCGGGCGCGCCGACGAACGTGTCGAAGCGCTGGTCGGGCGGATAGCGCAGCGCAAGCGGCAGCTGCGCGGCGCCGGGCACCGGGGTATTCACCGTCAGTAACCCGGTCAGTCCTTGTCGACCCGCGGCACGCTGTCGGTCACCACCAGCGCGCGGTCGTCGACAACCAGCGTGCTGGGGGTGCCTGTATACAGCCGGCTGGCCTGGTAGCGTTCGTGCGCGTAGCGCAGCAGCACGTTGGCCACCGCCGCCACCGGCAAAGCGATCAGCATGCCGACGAAGCCGAACAACTGGCCGCCCGCCATCACCGCGAAGATCACCGCCACCGGATGCAGGCCGATGCGGTCGCCCACCAGCCGCGGCGTGAGCACGTAGCTTTCAAACAGCTGGCCGGCGGTGAACACGATCGTGCCCAGGATCAGCAGCTGCCAGTCGAAGCCCTGTGCCTGCACCACCGCCGCCAGCAGCATCAGGATCGCGCCGACGGTCGCGCCCAGGTAGGGCACGAAGCTGATCAGCCCGGCGATGAGTCCCACCAGGATGCCCAGCCGCAGGCCGATCAGCTGCAGGCCCACGGCGTAGAACGCACCCTGCGCCAGCATCACCAGGAACTGCCCGCGCAGGAACGCGCCCAGCGATTCGTCGGACTCCTTCGCCAGTCGGGTCACGGTGGCGTAGTGGTCGCGCGGGATCAGCTGCGCCAGGCGCGCCACCAGCACGTCCCAGTCGCGCAGGAAGTAGAAGGTGAGGATCGGCACCAGCACCAGGTTCACCACCAGCCCGATCAGCGCGAAGCCCGACCGGGACACGTAGGACATGAAGGTGGTGGCGATGCCGCCGGCCTGCTGCCAGTGGCCGCGCACCCATTCCACCAGCCGCTGCGGATCGAGCCATTCGGAGACCTCGAACCCGAACCGGGCCTCGACCCACGGAATCGCGGTACCCATGATCCACTCGCGATAGACCGGTCCGCTCTCGATCAGGGTGGCCACCTGGCGCTCGATCATCGGCACCAGGATCAGCAGCACCAGGGTCACCAGCAGCACCATCATCAGGAACACCAGCGACACTGCGATGCCACGCGAGCGGCCGGTGCGCTCGATCCGGTCCACCAGCGGGTCGCCCAGCCAGCCCAGCAGTGCGGCCAGCACGAACGGGGTCAGGATCGGCCCGAGTGCGCCGATCAGCCACAGCACCGCAAAGGCCACCAGGCCCCACTGCAGGCGCTTGAGGAACGTCGCGATGGCCTCGTCGGCATGCTCAGCCATGGCCGGTCACCGGGCGATGCGGAAGGTGGGCACGCCGCCGACGTCGCCGGCCTCGACCTCGGTCAGCACGTCGCGGTTCGCCATCCGCCGGAAGCCCGGCAGGCCGGTCACCAGCTCGAGTTCGTATTCCACCCCGTCGGCGGTGGCCCGCATCGGCACCGCCCGGCGCACCACCGGCATCGCCTGCAGCGTGGACGCCAGACGGATGAAGTCGTCACTGCTGGCCAGGCCGGTGAACGCCACCCGGTAATTGCCGGGCTCGCCCACCGGCGCCGCCCGCGCGTAGCGCTTGACCAGGGCATCGGCGGCACCGTCGGCGCCGGCGCTCATCGCCCGACGGGCGTCGGCATGCTCGCTGGACCACTCCGACAGCACGCGGCCGTTGTCGAGGAAGGTCCAGTCCGCGCGCCATCCGCTGCCGGCACGCTGCAGCTTGCCGATCAGCTGCATCGGCGGCTGGTAGCGGGCCGACAGCCGTGCGATCGCAGCGGTGTCGCCGCGCAGGATCGCGCCCACGCCCGCCTGCTCGGCGGCGCTGCCGCGCGGCAGGCCAAGCTGGAAGCCGCGCTGGCGGGCCCGGTCCAGGACCGGCCGCACCACGTTGTTCTGCTGCAGGCTCACCAGGCGCGGCCCGGAGCCGTCGTCGATGGACAGCCACAGCACCGGCTTCGGCCGTGGTTCGGGCCAGACCGGCAGGCCCAGCGCCGCGGCCAGGCCGTCCACGGCCTCGCGGTCGAAACGCACCACCAGCGTGGTCTGGAAGCTCGGTGCGCCGGTGGCCGACACGCCCTCGTCCTGGCGGTAGTCGTAATGCTCGGCGTACTGCGCGGCACGCCGCAGTTCCTGGCCCACACCGGGCCGCGACGCCGCCGAGGCATCGCCGGAGATCTTGCCCAGCACCTGCGCCAGCGCGCGGCTCAGGGCCGGTCCACGCGCGGCGTCGCTCTGGCTGCCGACCGGCACTTCCGCCTCGTACAACCCCTGCGCGCGGGCACTGTCGCCCTCGACACGCTGTGCCTGCACGGGCGCGACCACCGCGACCGCCAGCAGCAGCCCCGTGATCCACCCCGCCATCCGGCCAACCAACGACATGCCTGATCCTTCGCGCTGCGACAAACGCGCGAATGGTGCCACAAGTGGTGCATCGCCCATGCGCGGCGTCGCATGGACTGCCGCCACGCCGGCGCGGCGCGCGGCCGGCGCCTGCCCGCGCCTGCTAAAATCGCCGGTCCGCCCGCTTCGGCCGCATCCGTGACCCAGCCCACCCCGCTCACCTATCGAGATGCCGGCGTCGACATCGACGCAGGCAATGCCCTGGTCGAACGCATCAAGCCGCTGGTCAAGCGCACGCTGCGCCCCGAAGTGATGGGCGGGCTCGGCGGCTTCGGCGCGCTGTTCGATCTCTCCGGGCGCTACCGCGAACCGGTGCTGGTCTCGGGCACCGACGGTGTCGGCACCAAGCTCAAGCTGGCCCAGCAGCTCGGACGCCACGACACCATCGGCATCGACCTGGTCGGCATGTGCGTCAACGACGTGCTGGTGCAGGGCGCCGAACCGCTGTTCTTCCTCGACTACTTCGCCACCGGCAAGCTCGATGTCGACACCGCGGCCGCCGTCGTCGGTGGCATCGCCCGCGGTTGCGAACTGGCCGGCTGCGCGCTGATCGGTGGCGAGACCGCCGAGATGCCGGACATGTACGCACCGGGCGAGTACGACCTGGCCGGCTTCACCGTCGGCGCGGTGGAGAAGTCGCGCCTGCTCGACGGCTCGGCCGTACGCGCGGGTGACGTGCTGCTGGGCATCGCCTCGTCAGGCCCGCACTCGAACGGGTATTCGCTGGTGCGGCGCATCTACGACCGCGCCGGGCAACCCGCGGACCTCGATCTGGGCGGCGTGCGCCTCATCGATGCGCTGATGGCCCCGACCACCCTCTACGTGAAGCCTGTGCTGCCGCTGCTCGACGACGCCTCCGGGTGCGCGGTGCATGCGATGGCCCACATCACCGGCGGTGGGCTCACCGAGAACATCGTGCGCGTGGTGCCCGAAGGCCTCGGGGTCGCCATCGACGCGGGCGCATGGCCGCTCCCACCGGTGTTCGAATGGTTGCAGCGCGAGGGCGCGGTCGCACGCGAGGAGATGTGGCGCACCTTCAACTGCGGCATCGGTTTCGTGCTGGTGCTGCCGGAGGACGCGGTTGCCGCGGCGTCGACGCACCTGGAACGACAGGGACTGGCGCACTGGCGGATCGGCGAAGTGGTCACCGCAGGCGCCGGCGACCGCGTGCGCATCGGCTGAGTCTTGGCCGCGACCGACCCGGCCCCGGTTCCCGGCGCCTGCCGGATTGCGGTGCTCGCATCCGGCCGCGGCAGCAACCTGCAGGCATTGCTGGACGCGATCACGGCCGGTGCGCTGGATGCACGGGTCGTGGGCGTGTTCTCCGACCGTGCAGGCGCGCCCGCCCTCGCGCGCGCCCGCGACGCCGGCATCCCGGCGCTTGCGCTCTCGCCGCGCGACCACCCCAGCCGCGACGCGTTCGACATCGCACTGTTCGATGCGGTGGAAGCAACCGCGCCCGACCTGATCATCTGCGCGGGCTACATGCGCCTGCTGGGCGACGCCGTGGTCGCACCCCGCAGCGCGCGGATGGTCAACATCCACCCGTCGCTGTTGCCGGACTTCAAGGGCCTGCACACGCATCGCCAGGCGCTCGCCGCCGGCGCCACCCGGCACGGCGCCAGCGTGCACTTCGTGACCGCCGATCTCGACGGCGGCCCTGTGATCGCCCAGGCGGAAGTTCCGGTATTCGCTGGCGACGACGAAGCCACGCTCTCGGCACGCGTGCTGGAGCGCGAGCATCCATTGCTGGTGGAGACCGTGCGCCTGCTGGCACAGGGGCGCATCGCGCTGGGCGACGGTGGCGTTTCATTCGACGGCCGGGTGCTGCACGCGCCGCTTCAGCTGGCAGCCAACAACCGCTTCGCATGATGCCGCGACATGAAAGCCCTGCTGCCCGTCCTGCTTGCGCTGTCGGCGATCGCCTCCGGGAGCGTGCACGCCGCGGGGCTGTCACCGTTCCTGGCCAGTTACGAGGCGTGGTACCGCGGGCGGCACGCCGGGGACGCCACGATGCGGGTGGCACCGGCCGGTGACGGCCAGTGGGAGGTCGCGCTCGGCATCCGTGGCCGGCATGGCTTCGCCGGCCTGGCGCGGGTCAACATGGAACAGAGCACGCGGTTCGACGTCGCCGGTGGCCATTACCGCCCGCTGCGCCAGGAGACCGTGCGCAAGGCCCTGGTGTTCACCCGCCGCGCCAACGGCACATACGACTGGTCGGCGCGCCAGGCACAGTGGACCGGCGACGTCAGCAAGCGGCGCCACGCACCGGTGCCGCTGCGCGATGGCGACATGAGCGCGCTGCTGATCAACCTCGCCATCATTCGTGACGCCCGACCCGGCGCCACCCTGCACTACCGCTTCGTCGATGGCGGGCGCGCGCGCGAACATGTCTACCAGGTGGCGCCGGAGCCCGAGATCGTCGAGGTCGGCGAACTCAGCTACAACGCACTGCGGGTTTCACGGGTCGACGAAGGCCGCGATGTGATGATCGTCTGGATTGCCGATGGCGTGCCGACGCCGGTGCGCATCCTGCAACTGGACGACGAGGGCGGCGACGACGTCGACCTCCGACTGATCGAATACCAGGGAGCCAAACCACAATGACGGTATGTACCAACCCGATTGCCGCGCCGCGTGCGTGGAAGCGTCTCGCCGCAGGTGCCCTGCTGCTGGCTGCCTGCGGTGCCGCGAGCGCGATGGAACCGTTCAGCGCGCGCTACAACGCCAGGTTCATGGGCATGGAAGCGACCGGCACGATGAAGCTCGAAGCAGCCGGCAACAACCGCTTCAACTACAGCCTCGACGTGGCCGGCATGGGCGCGCGGCTCGCGCAGAAGACCACCTTCGAGCGCCATGGCAATGGCTGGCGGCCCCTGTCGAGCTCCGACTTCCAGGGCGGCGAATCCGGCCTGGCAGCGATGCTGGTCAAGCGCAAGACGATCGAGGCCACCTACGACTGGAACCGCAACCAGGCACGCTGGACCGGCGACGTGGACGCCGACGAGGCCGGTCCCGTGACGCTGCGCCAGGGCGACGTCGACGGCCTGCTGCTCAACCTCGTGCTGGTGCAGGACGTGCAGGCCGGCCGCCCGCTCACCTACCGGCTGGTCGACGAAGGCCGCGCGCGCGAGCACACCTACGAGGTGCAGGGCAAGGAGACCGTGACCGTCGGCGGGCAGTCGCGCGAGGCCACGAAGGTGGTACGCGACGACGGGCGTCGCCAGATCACCGCGTGGGTCGTCGATGGCATGCCGGTGCCGGCGCGCATCCTGCAGCGCCGCAATGGCCGCGACCATATCGACCTGCAGTTGCAGTCGCTGGACTGATCCGGGCGAACCCCGCAACGAATGAAGCCGCCCGATGGGCGGCTTCTTCGTTCTGACCGGGGTGGGCGCGCGTGGCTGCCGCCGCGCGCCTCAATCCACCCGCTGGATGCGTGCACCCAGCGCGGAGAGCTTGCGCTCGATCTGCTCGTAGCCACGGTCGAGGTGGTAGATGCGGTTGATCACCGTCTCGCCCTCGGCCACCAGCCCCGCCAGGATCAGCGACGCCGATGCGCGCAGGTCGGTGGCCATCACCGGCGCCCCGGTCAGTCGCTCCACGCCGTTGACGCGCGCACGGTTGCCCTCGACGTGGATGTCGGCACCCAGGCGCATCAGCTCGCTGACGTGCATGAAACGGTTCTCGAAGATGTGCTCGTCGATCACCCCGCTGCCCTCGGCCACGCAGTTGAGCGCCATGAACTGCGCCTGCATGTCGGTGGGGAACCCCGGGTACGGTTCGGTCACGATGTCCACGGCGCGCGGGCGGCGGCCCTGCATGTCGAGGGTGATCGCATCGCCGTCCACGTCGACCCGTGCACCGGCCTGCTCGAGTTTTTCGAGCACGGCCTGCTGGGTGTCGGCGCGCGCGGCCCTTGCGGTCACGCGGCCGCCGGTCATCGCCGCCGCGACCAGGAAGGTGCCGGTCTCGATACGGTCGGGCACCACCGCATGGCGGCCACCGTGCAGCCGCTCCACGCCGCGCACCACGATGCGCGACCCGCCGGCGCCTTCGATGTCGGCGCCCATCGCCAGCAGGCAGTCGACGAGGTCGACGATCTCCGGCTCGCGCGCGGCGTTGTCGATGACGGTGGTGCCCGCCGCCAGCGACGCCGCCATCAGCGCGTTCTCGGTGGCGCCGACGCTGGGCATCGGGAACTCGATATGGCCGCCGCGCAGGCGCTGCGCGCGCGCCTTGATGTAGCCGTGCTCGACCTCGACCTCGGCGCCGAGCGCCTGCATCGCCTGGATGTGCAGGTCCACCGGACGCGACCCGATCGCACAGCCGCCCGGCAACGACACCTCGGCGGCGCCATGGCGCGCCAGCAGCGGCCCCAGCACCAGCACCGAGGCGCGCATCGTGCGCACCAGGTCATACGGCGCGACGTGGCCGCGCGCATCGCGTGCATCGATCAGGAAGCGGCTCGCCTGGACATCGTGGCGGATGTCCGCGCCCAGCTCGCGCAGCAGCCGCGCGGTGGTGGCGACGTCGTGCAGGTTGGGAACGTTGGTGATCTCCACCGGCCCGTCGGCCAGCAGTGCCGCGCACAGGATCGGCAGCACCGCGTTCTTGGCGCCGGAAACGACCACGTCGCCGTGCAGCGGCACGCCGCCCTGGATGATGATTTTCTGCATGATTCGATCTGGCCGGCCCGGTGGTCGCCCCACGCCGGCCATGGACCGGTCAGGACACGCCTCAGGAGCGGGCGTGTTCCTCCGGGGTCAGGGTGCGCAGGGCGAGCGCGTGGATGGCACCGCCCATCAGGTCGCCGAGGGTGGCGTAGACCAGCCGGTGGCGCGCCAGCGGCAGCTTGCCGCGGAACGCCTCGCTGACCACCAGCGCCTCGAAATGCACGCCGTCATCGCCCTGCACCTCCACCAGTGCGCCGGGCAGGCCGTCGCGGATGAGGTTCTGGATGGTGAGTGCGTCCAACGTGCTCGACTCCTGCTCGATTAAGCCCGCCTGAGCCGGGATGCCGGCAGCGGGCCGCCCCGGGCGCCATGGCCCGGGAACGCATTAAGATAGGCCGCTTAGCCTAACGGAAAGGGTGCCGCCGAGAAATGGCCGTCGACGCAACACAGCACGCCCCCGGCAGCGACTTCGCAGCCAGTGGCCGCCGCGTGTTCGAACTGGAACAACAGGCGCTGGCCGCAGTCGGCGCACGCATCGACGGCGCATTCTCGGCCGCGTGCAGCCTGATCCTCGACTGCCGTGGCCGCGTGGTCTGCACCGGCATGGGCAAGTCCGGCCACGTCGCGCGCAAGATCGCCGCCACCCTGGCCTCCACCGGGACCCCGGCGTTCTTCGTCCATCCCGGCGAGGCCGGGCATGGCGACCTCGGCATGATCACGGACGCCGATGTGGTGCTGGCACTGTCGTACTCGGGTGAATCCGACGAGATCCTCACCCTGCTGCCGGTGCTCAAGCGTCAGGGCAACCCGCTGATCGCGATGACCGGCCGCGAGCGCTCCACGCTCGCCCGCGAGGCCGAGGTGCACCTCGACGTCAGCGTGCCCGCCGAAGCCTGTCCGCTCGACCTCGCCCCCACCTCCAGCACCACCGCATCCCTGGCGATGGGTGATGCGCTGGCGGTGGCGCTGCTGGACGCGCGGGGCTTCACCGCCGACGACTTCGCGCGTTCGCATCCGGCCGGCGCGCTCGGCCGCCGGCTGCTGCTGCATATCGCCGACGTCATGCATGTCGGCGACGACGTCCCGCGGGTTGCCGCCGATGCCACCTTCGGCGCGGTGCTGCTGGAGATGAGCCGCAAGCGGCTGGGCATGACCGCGGTCGTCGACGACGCAGGCCACCTGCTCGGCCTGCTCACCGACGGCGACGTGCGCCGCACGCTGGCCGACGAGGGCACCGACATCCGCACCACCCGCGTGGTCGACGTCATGACGCGTTCGCCGGTGACCATCGGCGCCGACGCGCTGGCGGTGGAGGCCGCGCGCCTGATGGAGACCCACAAGATCAACGGCCTGCTGGTGACCGATGCGCAGGGCCGCGTGGTCGGTGCGTTGAACATCCACGATCTGCTGCGCGCACGCGTGGTATAGCTCGAACCCCGACTTCCGGACCGCCGAATGCCTGCCGATGCCTATCCGCACGACCTGCTCGCCCGCGCCGCGCGGATCCGGCTGGCGTGCTTCGACGTCGACGGCACACTGACCGACGGGCGCCTCACCTACGACAGCGCCGGCAACGAGAGCAAGACCTTCCACGTCCACGATGGCCAGGGCCTGGTGCTGCTGCGACGTGCCGGGATCGAGGTCGCGATGATCACCGCGCGTACCAGCCCCATGGTCGAGCGCCGTGGCGCCGAGCTGGGGGTTCGCGTGCACTGCGGCGTGGGCGACAAGCTCACCCGCCTGACCGCGCTGTGCGAGGAGCTGGGGCTGGACCTCGACAGCGTCGCCTTCATGGGTGACGACCTGCCCGACCTCGCACCGATGCGGGTGGCCGGCTTCGCGGTCGCGCCCGCCAACGCGCACCCCTGGACCGCGCGCCACGCGCACTGGCAGACCGCTGCCGCCGGTGGCGAAGGCGCGGCGCGCGAACTCTGCGACCTGCTGCTGGTTGCGCACGGCCATGCGGACAATCCGCTGCCGGGAGGTGCGCAATGAGCTGGCGTGGCTGGCTTGCGATCGTGCTCGTCATCGCCGCGGTCGTGTCCGCCTGGTCGGCGTGGCGCCAGCGTGCCGATGCACCGGGCGTCGCCGCCGGGCCGCTGCGCTCGGACTACGTGCTGCGCGACTTCGAGCTGATCGCGCTCAACAACGAAGGCCGCGAATCGTTCACCCTGCGCGCGCCACGGCTCGAACAGAACCCCGCCGACCGCACGATCGCCATCGAGACGCCGCTGTTCCTGGTGCCCGAGCGCGAGGGCGGCCGCTGGCAGGCGCGTTCGGACACCGGCTGGGTCTCGGCCAGCCACGACGAGCTGCGCCTGGAGGGTGACGTGCGCATGACCAGCCCCGACGAGGGCGGGCGCGATCTGCTGCTGACCACCACGCGCATGACCCTGCTGCCGGAAACCAGTATCGCCCGCAGCGAGGATTTGGTGACCATCCAGCAGCCCGGCTCTAGAATCCAGGGGCTTGGCATGCAGGTGGACCTGACGACCAAGCGCTACGAATTCTTCTCCCAGGTGAAACAACGCTATGAACCCAGGCGCCGTTAGCGCAGTGGTCCTGGCCGTGCTGCTGTTGCCATTGACGGCGCAGGCGAAGCAGGCCGACCGCAACCAGCCGATGGACATCGACGCGGGCCGGACCGAGGGCACCCTCGATCACCGCTCGCCGACCGTGCTGTCGAATGGCGTGATCATCACCCAGGGCACCCTGCACATCACATCCGATCGTGCGGAGATCCACCTCAGGGACGGCGAAATCGACCGTGCGGTGCTGACGGGAGGGCCGGTGCAGATGCGCCAGGAGATGGACGACGGCTCGCCGATGAACGCACGCGCGCAGCGGGTCGATTACAACCTCGCCTCCGACATCATCACCCTCACCGGCGATGCCCGCATCGAGCAGCCGCGCGGCACCATGGCCGGGCAGCGCATCGTCTACAACATGGCCACCGGCCAGGTGGAGAGCGGCGGCGGCGACAACGGCCGCGTGCGGATGCGTATCAACCCGCGCAGCGCGCAGGGCGGCGGCTGATGCTGGTCGCCGAAGGCCTGCGCAAGCGCTACCGGCAGCGCGAGGTCGTCCGCGAATTCGGCCTCACCCTCGATGCCGGCGAGGTGGTCGGGCTGCTCGGCCCCAATGGCGCCGGCAAGACCACCTGCTTCTACATGATCGTCGGCCTGGTGCCGGCCGATGCCGGTCGCATCGTGCTCGACGGCACCGACATCACCGCCGAGCCGATGTACCGCCGCGCGCGCCTTGGCGTGGGCTACCTGCCGCAGGAACCGTCGGTATTCCGCAAGCTCAGCGTGGCCGACAACATCCGGCTGGTGCTGGAGCTGCGCGACGACCTCGACCGCAAGGGCCGCGAACAGGAGCTCGCGCAGCTGCTGGAGGAACTGCAGGTCACCCACGTCGCCGACCAGGTCGGCGCCAGCCTCTCCGGCGGCGAGCGGCGGCGTGTCGAGATCGCCCGTGCACTCGCCGCCAAGCCGCGCCTGATGCTGCTCGACGAGCCCTTCGCGGGCGTCGATCCGATCTCCGTCGGCGAGATCCAGCGCATCATCCGGCACCTCAAGAACCGCGGCATCGGCGTGCTGATCACCGATCACAACGTGCGCGAAACCTTGGGCATTTGCGACCGGGCGTATATCCTCGCCGAGGGGAGCGTGCTGGCGCAGGGAGCGCCGGACGCGCTGTTGATGGATCCTGACGTGCGTCGGGTCTACCTGGGGGATGCTTTCCGCCTGTAGGCCGGTCGCCGCACCTGGCTCGTAGGGGAAGATGAAGCCGCGTCTGCAGACATCGCTCGGACAGCATCTGGTGCTGACGCCGCAATTGCGCCAGGCCCTGCACCTGCTGCAACTGTCCGCGCTGGAGCTGGAGGCGGAGATCGCCGCCGCGGTCGAGAGCAACCCGTTGCTGGACTGGCAGGGCGAGGACGATGTCGCCGTACGTGCCAGCGATGGCGACGGTGCATCGGCCGACGAGACCGCCCGCACACAGGATGCCGATACCGGGCCGGATGCGTGGGAGAGCGGCCTCGACGACAGCTGGTATTCGAACGGCGGCGGACAGGGCGGCGACGAGGACGGCGGGGACCCCGCCGACCGCATCGTCCATACCGAGAGCCTGCGCGAGCACCTCGCCTGGCAGCTCAACCTCAGCCACCTGTCGCCGCGCGACCGCCTGATCGGCGAGGCGCTGATCGACGCCATCGACGACGATGGCTACCTGCGTGACTCCTTCGACGACATCGCCGCGGCATTGCGCGACGACGGGCCGTGGGAACACGACGAGATCCTCGCGGTGCTGCGCCGGATCCTGCTGCTCGACCCGGTGGGCGTGGGTGCACGCGACCTGCGCGAATGCCTCGAGGTGCAGCTGCATGCCCTGCCCGAGGACCTGCCCGGCCGCACGCTGGCGCGGCGCATCGTCGACGAGTTCATCGAGGCGCTGCCACGGCTCGGCGCCCAGGGCCTGGCCGGCGCGCTCGGCTGCGACGCCTGCGAGGCGGCCACCGCGCTGCAGCTGCTGCGCTCGCTCGATCCGCGCCCGGGCGCGCAGATCGGTGGCGTCGACAGCGATACCTACGTCGCCCCCGACTGCGCGATCGAGCGCCGCAACGGGGTGTGGAAGGTGCGCCTGGTCGGCGGACCGCATTCGCGGCTGACCATCCATCGCGGCTACGAGCGGATGATCCGCCACGCCAGCGAGGCCGACGCCGGCTACCTCAAGGGCCGCCTGCAGGAGGCGCGCTGGCTGCTGCGCAACGTGCAGGCGCGCGGCGAGACGCTGCTGAAGGTGGCGCGCTGCCTGGCCCGCCAGCAGTCCGGTTTCCTCGAATTCGGCCCGCAGGCGCTGCGGCCGTTGACGCTGCGCGAGGTCGCCGCCGAGATCGGCATGCACGAATCCACCGTGTCTCGGGCGATCGCCCGCAAGTACGTGCACACCCCGCGCGGCACCCTGCCGCTGCGCAGCTTCTTCGCTTCCGGAGTGGACACCGATACCGGCGGCCAGGCCTCGAGCACCGCGATCCAGCAGATGATCCGCCGCCTGGTGGAGGCCGAGGACCCACGCAAGCCGCTGTCGGATGCGCGGCTGGCCGATGAGCTCAAGGCCGCCGGCGTCCCGGTGGCGCGCCGCACCGTGGCCAAGTACCGCGAAGCGATGAACATCGCCTCCTCCCACGAGCGCGTACGGCTGGCCTGAGCCACCGTTCGTCGACCCGGTGAACCTCCTGCGGCAGGCGCGGTCCCATCGGTACCGGTGGCGGCCGCTGGTTAACCTCTTGGCAACAACAGCGGCCGCGTTCCGGGTAATGCTGTTCCCGTCCGTCATACAGGAGGCACACCGCGATGCGTACCGACATCCACGGCCATCAGATCGAGGTCACCCCCGCCCTGCGCGACTATGTCGACAGCAAGATGGAACGACTTGCCAGGCATTTCGAGCGGCCGTGCGACCTGCGTATCCAGCTCGGCATCGACAAGCCCCACCACAAGGCCGAAGGCACCGTGTCGATCTCCGGGCGCACCTTGCATGCCGATGCGGTCGGCGTGGACATGTATGCCGCGATCGACCTGCTCGCCGACAAGCTCGACCGGCTGCTGGTCAAGCAGAAGAGCAAGATGGTCGACCATCACCGCGGCGAGAACCCGGCCCGGGCCGCCAGCTTCGGCTGAGCCCGGCTCACGGCCCGGTCGCGTCCAGCGACCGGCCTCCCTGCAGCACCATTCCACGGCGCGTCGGATCTTCCGACGCGCCGTTTGCGTCTGCGCAATCGCAGCGTCAGCGCGTCCGGGATTACAGCCGACACCATCTGCGGTTACTCTCGCCCGGCCATATCGCCGGCCGCCTGCTTGCAAGTGGCTGCGCACATGCGGCGGATACGCCGCCCTCCCATCGCCCGCATGGCACCGGGCCCGCGAGACAGGGCTTGCAGGCATGACCGCCAGCATCACCGCGCAGGAACTATTCGACCAGCAGCAGGAGCGCCTGCAGCTGCGCTGGGTCGCCGGCCAGGGCGGCCAGCATCGCATGCTGGAGTCGGTCGAGACCGTGGCACGGCGGCCATCGCTGGCGGGCTATCTCAACATCATCTATCCCAACAAGGTGCAGATTCTCGGTACCGAGGAACTGGCCTGGCTGGATGCGCTCGACGCCCGCCTGCGCTGGGAGACGATCGCCAAGATCATGGAGTTCCGGCCATTGGCACTGGTGGTGAGCAAGAGCCAGCCCTGCCCCGAGGACCTGCTGGAGGCCGCGGAGGAATCGAAGACGCCGCTGTGGCTGTCGCCGCGACGCGGGCATGAACTGCTCAACCATCTGCAGTACCACCTGGCCCGGATGCTCGCCCCCCGGATCACCCTGCACGGGGTATTCATGGAAATCTATTCGATCGGCGTGCTGATCACCGGTGAATCGGGCTCCGGCAAGAGCGAGCTCGCGCTCGAGCTGATCACCCGTGGCCACCGGCTGGTGGCGGACGATGCGCCGGAATTCACCCAGATCGCGCCGGACGTGCTGGATGGCACCTGCCCCGAACTGCTGCAGGACCTGCTGGAGCTCCGCGGCCTGGGCGTGCTCAACATCCGCGAGATGTTCGGCGACACCGCGGTCAAGCGGAACAAGTACCTGCGCCTGATCGTGCATCTTGCGCGGCCGGATCATTACGAGCCCCATGCGCAGGCCGACGGCATGGCGCGCCTGACCGGCGACCTCGGAACCCGCGAGGTGCTGGAGCTGAAGGTACCGACCATCACCCTGCCGGTGATGCCGGGGCGCAACCTCGCGGTGCTGACCGAAGCCGCGGCACGTACGCATATCCTGCGCGCCAAGGGGGTGGATCCTGCCGCCGCCTTCCTGGCGCGGCATTCGCATTTCCTGGAAAGGGGGACCCCATGAGCGAGCGACCGTCGATGGTGGTGGTATCGGGCCTGTCCGGCAGTGGCAAGTCGGTGGCGCTGAAGACGCTCGAGGATCTCGACTACTACTGCACCGACAACCTGCCTGCCGACCTGCTGCCGGCATTCGTTCGCAGCGTCGGCGGCCAGCACGAGGCCCCGCAGCGGCTCGCGGTCAGCATCGACGTGCGCAACCGCCACCAGGACCTCGCGCAGATCCCGCAATGGCTGTCGGCTGTGGGCGAACTCGGCTTCGACCCGCGACTGGTCTTCTTCGATGCCGACGACGCGGTGCTGATCAAGCGCTATGCCGACACCCGCAGGCGCCACCCGCTCAGCCATTTCGGGCTGGCGCTGGCCGATGCGATCGCGCTTGAGCGACAGGTCCTCAAGCCGCTGCGCCTGCTGGCCGACGTGCATATCGACACCACCGACCTCAACGTCCACCACCTGCGCCGCCGGGTGATCACCGAACTGGGGCTCGCGGATTCGTCGTTGTCACTGCTGTTCGAATCGTTCGCCTACAGGCATGGCGTTCCGGCGGATGCCGATTTCGTGTTCGATGCACGCGGCCTGCCCAACCCGCACTGGGAGCCGCGCCTGCGGCCGTTGTCGGGTCGCGATTCCGAAGTCGCCGACTACCTCGATGCCAGCCAGGACTTCGCCGACTACCTCGGGCACGTCTCGGCTTTCCTCGACAACTGGCTGCCGCGCATGCGCTCGGGCACGCGCAGCTACGTGACGGTGGCGATCGGCTGCAGTGGCGGGCGCCACCGTTCGGTCTATCTGGCCGAGAAGCTCGCGGCACACGCGCGCGACACCGGCTGGGATGACGTGGCGACCTACCACCGCGAGCTGGACTGAGCCGGCGTGTCGGGCAGCCGCCAGCTGCCCGCGCGAGTCCTCAGGCGGTACGGTCCAGTTCCAGCTGGTCGGCGATGCTGAGCTCGCCGAGCACCTGCTTCAGGCGGCGCCCGCGCTCGACCCCGAGCGCATGCATGCGCGCGTGCATCCACGACTCGGCCGCCTCGCGGCCCTCGTCGCGGGCAAGCCGCCCGAACTCCGGCGCCGCGGCCTGCAGTTCGTCCTGGATCGCCTGCTGCATGCCATCGTACTCGCGGAACAGCAGTTCGCGATCGGCTTCGGTGATCGCATCGATCTGGCGGAGCCCGACCACGGACTCTGCCCACAGCTGGCGCTTGCGCCAGGCGTCCTCGTTCACCGGATCAACCCGCCCAGCCGCTCTGCACGCCATCCATGAAGGTGTTGGCGAGGCCGGTGGCGAAATTGCCGAGATCGCCGAAGTCCTGCTGGCCGGCAACGCCAAGGGTGTCGCTGAGCGCCGGCAGCAGGGCATCGCGGGCGAGCGACTCCACCGCATCGAAACCGGCGTCGACGATCGGGCCGGCGAGTGCCTGCACCAGCACCCCGGAGCCCGGCAGCACGGTATTGGCGGCCACCGACAGCAGGTTGGTCACGAGCCCGGGGGCCATGTCCAGGATGTTGTTGAGGAGGTTGCCGGCGAAATTGCCGGCCAGGCTGGACAGGCTGTTGGTGATGGAGTCGAACATGCGCGGGGTTCCTTGGCTCGGGCCTGCAACGGCGTGTGTCGCCATAGTCCGCAGCCGCCCGCCACCGCACCAGATGGGGCGCGCCCTAGGTGCTGCATGCGCCACCGGGGCGGATTGTCTTCTGCGCCCCCCGGCCGTCTGCTAGTTTGTGGCCATGACTGTCGGCGTTCTTCTCGTGACCCACGAAGGCATCGGCACCGCGCTGCTCGCGGTGGCCGGCGGGCTGTTGCGACCGCTGCCGTTGAAGCTGGAGGCGTTCGAGGTGCCCTTCGATGCCGACCCCGATGCGCTGCTGCCCGCCGCCAGCGCCGCGCTGCGCCGGGTGGATGGCGGCGACGGCGTGCTGGTCCTGACCGACCTCTACGGGGCCAGCCCGAGCAACCTGGCCGCGCGCCTGGCCCGCCTGGGGACGCCGGCGCGGCGGGTGTCCGGCCTCAACCTGCCGATGCTGCTGCGGGTACTGAACTATCCGGAGCTGCCGCTGCAGGAACTGCCGGCGGTCGCGGCGGCCGGCGCGCGGATCGGGGTGATCCATGACGACGCGTGACCCGCCCCGTTCCTGCAGCGGAGGAATGCGCCCATGATCCAGCGCGACCTGCTGATCACCAACCGGCTGGGCCTGCATGCGCGCGCGACGGCCCGGCTGGTGCAGCTGCTGTCGGGCTACCGCTGCAGCGCAACGCTCGTGGCCAAGGGCCGCGAGGTCAACGCCAAGAGCATCATGGGGGTGATGCTGCTCGCTGCCGGGCCGGGGACACCCGTGGTGCTGCGCGTGGACGGCGAGGACGAAGCCGCGGCCGCCGACGCCGTGGCCGCACTGTTCGAACGGCGCTTCGACGAGGACAGCTGATGCGGCGTGCCTTCACCGGGCACGGCGCGTCACGCGGCAGCGCACTGGGCCATGCACGGGTCCGGCTGCCGTTTCTGTTCGAGGTCAGCGAACAGCACATCGCCGAAGCCGACATCGCAACGGAACTCGCACGCCTGCATGCGGCCATCCAGGACGTGCGCGCGGAACTGCATGCCGCACGCGAGCGGCTGCATGGGGCGCTCGCCCACGAGGTCGGCGAATTCCTCGACCTGCATGCGCTGCTGCTCGACGATCCCGAGCTGCTGCAGGGGCTGGACGCGCTGATCCGCGACAGCCGCTACAGCGCCGACTATGCGCTGCGCCTGCAGCGTGACCGCCTGGCCGCGGTGTTCGCGGCGATGGACGACGACTACTTCCGCAGCCGCAGCGAGGACGTCGACCAGGTCATCGGCCGCCTGCACGCCGCCCTGCACCGTGGCGAGCCGCATGCAGGCGGGGTGGCGGGCGAGATCCTGGTCACCGATACCGTGGCCCCGGCCGAGCTTGTGCAGCTGCAGTCGCAGGGCGTGCTTGCGATCGTCACCACCGGCGGCAGCATGCTGTCGCATGCCGCGATCCTGGCGCGCAGCCTGCACATACCGCTGGTGGTCGGCGCAGGCGAGGTGCTGCAGCACGTCAACGACGGCGACGTGCTGGTCGTCGACGGCGCACGCGGCCGGGTGGTGGTGTCGCCCGATGCCACCGACCTGCGCGAATACCGCACCCGTCGTCGCGACGAACAGCGCGAACGCCGCCAGCTGCACCGCCTGCGGCGGGAACCGACGCGCACGCTGGATGGCGTCGACATCCGCCTGTACGCCAACGCCGAGTCGCGCGCCGACGTGGCCGAGGCGCATGCGCTCGGCGCTGCCGGTCTCGGCCTGTATCGCACCGAATACCTGTTCCTGCGGGGCGCCGTCGCGCCCGACGAGGACACCCAGTTCCGTGCCTATCGCGACGCCGTGCTGGGAATGACCGGGCGCACGGTGACGATCCGCACGCTCGACCTCGGCGCCGACAAGGCCGACCGCGGCGGATTGACCCTGCCGCATGAACCCAACCCTGCGCTGGGCTGCCGTGGCGTGCGGCTGTCGTTGGCCCGCGCCGACATCTTCGCGGTCCAGATGCGCGCACTGCTGCGCGCTTCCGGCTACGGCCCGCTGCGCATCCTGGTGCCGATGGTCGCCACCCGCGAGGAGATGCTGGAGGTCGCCGCGCTGCTGCACCGCACGCGCAAGGCGCTGCGCGCCGAAGGCCACCACGTCGCCGACGAGGTGCCGCTGGGCGCGATGATCGAGGTGCCCGCCGCCGCCCTGGCGTTGCCGGCACTCGCAGACACCGTGGACTTCGTCTCGATCGGCACCAACGACCTCGTGCAGTACCTGCTGGCGGCCGACCGCAACAACGATGCACTGGAAGCCCTGCAGTCGCCGCTGCACCCGGCGGTGCTGCGGGTATTGCGCGAGGTCATCCGCACCTGCCGCGCGTGTGGGCTGCCGGTGGCGGTGTGCGGGGAAATGGCCGGCGATCCCCTGTTCGTGCCGCTGCTGCTGGCCCTGGGGCTGGAAGAGTTCAGCCTGCATCCCACCACCCTGCTGGAAGTGCGCCAGGCGATCCGCGCCTGCGACCTGGGTGCACTGCGCCGGCGCGCCGGTGCACTGATGCGCGCACGCGACCGGGCCGCGATCGAGCACTGGATGCAGCGGGCGGCCAGCACTCCCTGAGCACGTGCCGCGTCGCCATCGTGCCCGCCGGGGTGGGCACTGCCATGGGCAACGCGCGATAATGCCGCGCATGAACACCTGACCTGTCGCGCCTTCAGGGCCGCGATGTCACCTCCCAGGCCGTCTTCCATGGCGCGCGGATGTTCCGGCCCCTCGCCTTCCAGCGGTTGCCGGGCCCGCGACCAGTGGACGCCGGCGCGAGACGCGACCCTATGGCCGAGAACGCCCGCCACGACAAGACCGCGCGCCAGCTGCGTCTGCTGTCCGACGCCCTGGACAGCGGCCGGCTGGGCCCGGTGCGACGGCTGGTCAACACGCTGGCCCCGGCCGAGATCGGCAACCTGCTGGAATCGCTGCCGCACGACAAGCGCATGGTCGTGTGGGGGCTGGTGGATGCCGAGGATGACGGCGAGGTGCTGGTGCACGTCGGCGACGAGGTGCGCGAGAGCCTGATCGCCGACATGGATCCCGACGAGCTGGTGGCCGCGGTCGAGGACCTGGACATCGACGACCTTGCCGATCTCGTCGACGACCTGCCGGAGGCGGTCAGCGAACAGCTGCTGCGCTCGATGGACCGCGAGAACCGCGAGCGGCTGGAGCAGGCGTTGTCCTACGAGGAGGGCACCGCCGGGCGGCTGATGAACCCGGACGTGGTCACGGTGCGTGCCGACACCACCGTGGAGGTGGTGCTGCGCTTCCTGCGGCTGCGCGGCGAACTGCCCGAACACACCGACCATCTGTACGTGGTCAACCGTCGCCACCAGCTGATCGGCTGGGTGGCGCTGCAGGACCTGGTGACCTGCGAGCCGGGTACCCCGATCAACCAGCTGATCGACGATTCACTGACCTCGATCCACGTCGCCGAATCGGCGCAGGAAGTCGCGCGGCAGTTCTCGGACCACGACTGGGTGTCGGCGCCGGTGGTCGACGACGGCAACGTGCTGCTGGGCCGCATCACCATCGACGACGTGGTCGACATCATCCGCGAGCAGGCCGAGCACCAGGTGCTGGGCGCAGCCGGCCTGGACGAGGACGAGGACCTGTTCTCGCCGGTACGCCGCGCGGTGCGCGGCCGCGTGGTGTGGTTGTGCATCAACCTGCTGACCGCGTTCCTGGCGGCATCGGTGATCGGCCAGTTCGAGGCCACCATCGAGCGCATCGTCGCGCTCGCCGTGCTGATGCCGATCGTCGCGGGCATCGGCGGCAACGCGTCGGTGCAGGTGCTTACGCTGATGGTTCGCGGTATCGCGCTGGGCCAGGTGGGCAGCAGCAACGCCGGCATCCTGCTGTGGAAGGAACTGCGCGTGGCGCTGATCAACGGCCTGCTGATCGGTGGCCTGGTGGGCCTGATCGCGCTGGCCTGGTTCCGCGACTGGGACCTGTCGCTGGTGATCGGCGCGGCGCTGGTGATCAATTTCTGCTCCGCCGCACTGGCCGGGGTGCTGGTGCCGCTGGTGATGACGCGCATGCGCATCGACCCGGCGGTGGCCGGCACGGTGGTGGTCACCGCGGTGACCGACGTCATGGGCTTCCTGAGCTTCCTGGGCCTGGCCACGCTGGTACTGCTGCGCTGACATGGCGGAGGCACCTGTCCTGGGCAGGGTGATCGAGTGGGACGACGCCCGCGGCTTCGGCTTCATCCGACCGCACGGCGACGAGCGCCGGCTGTTCTTCCATATCCGCGACTACCGCAGGTCCGGGCGGCGCCCGGAGATCGGCGAGTTCGTGCGCTTCCGGGCGTCGCGGCAGGCGGATGGGCGCTGGTGCGCACAGGATGTGGACCGGGTCGCGCAGCGGCGCCGTGGCGCGGTGCGCCGCGCAGTGTCGACGGATGCGCCCCGGGTCGGCTGGACCGCGGTGGGGCCGCTCGTCGCCGCTTACCTTGCACTGCTCACGTGGTCGGTCAGCGCAGGCCGCCTGCCGGTTGCGGCCGCGGCCTGCGTTCCGGTGCTGTCGCTGCTCACCTGGCTGGTCTATGCGGCCGACAAGCGGGCCGCGCGGGAGCGGCGGCGGCGCGTGCCGGAGGCCCATCTGCATGCCCTCGAGCTTGCCGGCGGCTGGCCCGGTGCCCTGCTCGCCCAGCGCGTGCTGCACCACAAGAGCCGCAAGCGCTCCTACCAGGTGGTGTTCTGGATCGTGGTGGCCTTGAACGTCGCCGCCGTGGTGGCCTGGCCGGAGCTTGCGGGCTGAGGTCCCGCCGCCGGTCGTCGCGGCCTTCCGCCTCGATCGCCCGTCGCGGGCCGCGGGCCGCGGGCCGCGGCGAAACCTTCGTCCGGCGTCAGGCCTGTCGCGCGCGACGCCGGCGCATGACGGCACTGGCGACCGCGATCGTCGCGGTCAGCGCCGCCATCGACAGGAACTGCACGCGCGTGTCCGGCGACGCGACCAGCAGGGCGAAGATGACCGCCAGGATCGCCAGTGCGCCCAGCGTCGGCCACGGGAAGCCACGCATGCGGTAGGCCAGTGCGACGCCCGCACGATCGGCGCGACGACGCAGGATCAGCTGCGACACCAGCGCGATCGTCCACACCAGCAGGCAGGTGGCGCCGACGATATTGAGCAGCATCGGCAACACGCGCTGCGGATACAGCAGCTCGAGCGCGGCGGCGGCGAATCCGAAGGCCACGCTGGCCAGCACCGCGGCAACCGGCACCATGCGGCGGTCGCTGCGCCCGAGCAGCGCCGGCGCCTCGCCACGCCGTGCCAGCGACCAGATCATCCGCGAGGCACCGTAGAGATTGGCGTTGAGCGCCGACAGCAATGCAATCACCGCGACCAGGGTGATGGCGGTGGCCGCGCCGGGAATGCGCGCGATCTCCAGCACCGCCGCGAACGGCGATGCCAGCGCCGGGCTGTTCCACGGCACCACGGCGACGATCACCGCGATCGAGCCGAGATAGAACACCAGGATGCGCCAGGCAACGGTGCGGATCGCGCGGGCCAGGCTGCGCGCCGGGTCCGCGGTCTCGGCCGCGGCGATGGCGACGATCTCGGTGCCACCGAACGCGAACACCACCACCAGCAGCGCCGCCCCGATGCCCATCAGTCCGTTGGGCGCGAAACCGCCATGCGCGGTGAAGTTGGCGACCCCCGGCGAGGCCACGTCCGGCAGCCAGCCCATCACCAGCGCGACGCCGATCGCGATGAAGGCGAGGATCGCGATCACCTTGAGGATCGCGAACCAGAACTCGAACTCGCCGAAGTTGCGTACGCCCAGCAGGTTGATCGCGGTGAACACGGCCATGAAGGCGAGGGTCATGCCGGGCACGGGCAGGCCGGGCCAGATCGTGGCCAGCAGGCCGGCGGCGCCGACCGCTTCCGCCGCAACCACCACCCCCACCTGCAGCCACCACAGCCAGCCGACGGTCGCGCCGGCCGTGGCACCCATCGCATCCTCGGCATAGACCGAGAACGCGCCGCTGGCGGGTTTGGCCGCGGCCATTTCCCCGAGTGCATGCATCACCACGATCACCAGCGCCCCGGCAATCAGGTACGACAGCAGCACGGCCGGACCGGCCACCTGGATGCCGACCCCGGAACCCAGGAACAGGCCGGCGCCGATGGCACTGCCGAGGCCCATCATCACCAGCTGGCGGGGCTTGAGCGCATGTGCCGGCGCGGTGGCGGCACGGGCGGGGATCGAGGTTGCGGAAACGGGCATCACGGGCGCCAATGGACGGTTGCGCACGATACCCCGCCCACCGCGTCCTGCGGCGCCCGTCGCCGCGCCGAATCATCCCGTCATCGGGGTCAATCCCGCCGGCGCGCGCGGCGCGACTCAGGCCAGCAGCGCTTCCAGGACCGCCGCGCGTACCGCCACCCCGTTGGCGACCTGGCGCAGGATCAGCGACTGCGGGCCGTCGGCCACCGCGTCGTCGATCTCCACGCCACGGTTCATCGGCCCGGGATGCAACACCACGGCATCGGCACGGGCGCGACGAAGGCGCGACGCAGTGAGGCCGTAGTCACGGTGGTAGCCCTCCAGCGACGGCACCAGGCCCTCCTCCATGCGCTCGCGCTGCAGGCGCAGCATCATCACCGCATCGACGCCCTCGAGCGCCGCGTCGAGGTCGTCGAACACCACGCAACCCTCGAGGGTCGTGTCCCGGGGCAACAGCGCCGCCGGTGCGCACACGCGGATCTCGCCGGCACCCAGCGTACGCAATGCGTGCAGGTCGGAACGCGCCACGCGCGAATGGCGGATGTCGCCGACGATCACCACCTTCAGCGCGGAGAGATCGCAACCCTTCGCCTGGCGCAGGGTGAGCATGTCGAGCAGGCCCTGGGTGGGGTGCGCACTGCGGCCATCACCGGCGTTGACCAGTGCGGTGCCCGGACCCGCAGCCGCCGCAAGCGCCGCCACCGCGCCGTCAGCGGCGTGCCGCACCACGAAGCCGCGCACGCCCATCGCCTCGATGTTGCGCAGGGTGTCGAGGGCGGTTTCGCCCTTGGTCGTCGACGAGGTGGACGCGTCGAAGGCGAGCACGTCGGCACCAAGCCGCTGCGCGGCGCGCTGGAAACTCATGCGCGTGCGCGTCGACGGCTCGAAGAACAGCGTGCACACGGCCTGCCCGGCCAGCGGCGCGCCGGCGATCCCGCCGTCGACGATGGCCTGGGCACGGTCGAGCAGGGCCTCCAGCGCAGTGCGCGGCAGGCCGTCGAGGGTCAGCAGGTGGCGCAGGCGGCCATCGGGAGCGAGCTGTTGGTTCATGGGGTCCATCATCGTGGCGGCGGCGGTGCGCCGACGCGCGTCGTTCAGTCGTGGGGCAGCGGCACTGCATCGTCGGGCGCGGCCAGCCAGCGCTCGAGGATGACCGCCGCCGCCATCGCGTCGAGTGCGGCGGCATCGCGACGCCGGCGCCGGCCTTCGGCGCGCTGCACGGCAAAGCGCTGCGCCGCTTCGACCGAGCTGGAACGCTCGTCCATCAGCAGCACCGGCAGGCGGTAGCGTGCGCGCAGTTCGCGTGCGAAACGGTGGGCACGACGGCGGATGGGCTGGTCGCCGCCGTCAAGGGTCATCGGATCGCCGACGATGATGCCGTCGGGTTTCCACTCCTGGCGCAGGCGGTCGATGGCGTGCCAGTCGGGCTGGCCGTCGTGGACATCGATGACCGCCAGCGCACGCGCGCCGTGGCCGAAACGGCTGCCGACCGCAATGCCGATCCGCCGCGCCCCGACATCGAAACCGAACACGGTGCCGTCGGCGCGGATGGTCGACATCAGGCGTGGCCCGAATAGTCCGCGACGCGCTGCAGGTCAACGCCGATGCGCGCGGCCGCGGCGTTCCAGCGTGCCTCCAGCGGCACCGCGAACAGCAGCTCGCCATCGGCGGGCACGGTCAGCCAGGTGTTCTCGGTGAGCTCGGATTCCAGCTGCCCCGCCCCCCAGCCGGCACAGCCCAGCGCCACCACCACGCGCTCGGGGCCATCGCCACGCGCCATCGCCTCGAGCACGTCGCGAGAGGTGGTCACGTGCAGGTCGTCGCCGATGCGCAGGGTGGAATCCCAGCGGCGGCTGCCGTCGTGCACGACGAAGCCGCGCTCGGGATGCACGGGCCCGCCGGCCAGCACCGGCTGCGCGCGCAGCAGCTCGTCGCCGGTGCTGATGTCCATCTGCTCGAAGACATCGCCCAGGGTGTACTCGGACACGCGGTTGACGATCACGCCCATGGCGCCGTCGTCGTCGTGCTGGCAGATCAGCGCGACCGCGCGCGCGAAGTTGGGATCCGACAGCGCCGGCAGCGCGATCAGCAACTGGCCGGCAAGCGGCGTGGGCTCGGTCTGCATGCGCGCATTCTAGGCCGAGGCGACGTGCAGGTGGCAGCCCCGGCACCGCCACACGGGGCCCGTCGAGCACTCCGGTGGAAGCGGAAGCGTCACCCCAGCCCGAACTGGAGTTCCTCGGGCGTGGCCAGCCGCACGTCCACCACTTCGACCTCGGCCACGAACGGTCGCCCGGCAAGGGGATGGTTGCCATCGACATGGACGCAGTCGGCCTCGACCGCTGTCACCACGACGTCGAGCGGGCCGCGTGCGGTCTGCGCCTGCAGCTTCTGCCCGACCACAGGCTCCGCACGCACGTCGAGGACCTCACGGGGCACGCTCTGCACCAGCGCCTCGTGGCGTGGACCGAAGCCCTGTTCCGGGGGCACGGTCACGGTGAACCGCTCGCCCGCGGCGCGCCCCTCCAGCGCCTGCTCCAGCCCGGGCGCAATGCTGTTGGTGCCATGCAGATAGACCAGTGGCGTGTGGCCGTGGGTGCTGGTGATCTCCGCCCCCTGCTCGTCGCGCAGCGTGAAATGGACGGTGCCGACCCTGCGGTTCGCGATCTCCATGCGTGCTCCATCGAAAAACGGGTGGCCGATCTTTGCGCGCGGGGCGTGGTGGTGCAAGCGCGGAGCAGCGTCTTCGTAACGGACATCGATGGGCAATTACTCCATGACCGACCTGCGGCCGGCATTGGCGTGTGCGCCGGTGGGCTGTCCGGGCCTGATTGGGCTGCCCGTCGCACACCGCGGGGGGATCGCCGGGCTTCGGCGGGTTACTCCGGCTCGAGTCGCGCTGCCCGTCGCGCGCACCGGGGGGTGTGCTCCCCCGGCCGGAGTCCGCATCCAGCTACCACGGCCGGCCGCCGGCCATCCTTGGCCGGCTGGGACCACACCCCCCGGTGCACGCGACGGGCTCCAGGCGTTCATCGGCTTCGTGGAGATCAGGAACCATCCGCTGGAGAGGCGCAGGTGTGGCCCCGGCGGAGCTGGCCCGACTGCGAACCGGATCGTGATACCAGCCTTGGCCGCGATCAGCGGGGGATCGCGCGCAAGCGCGCTCCCACGCACTTCGTGCCGACGCGACGACAGCCCGGAGCCCGCCGCGGACGCAGGGGGGATGTCCAGAGCCGACATGGACGGCCGGCGGCCGGATGTGGGAGCAGGACGCGGAGATATCCGGCTGGGCATCCCCCTGCGGCCGTGGCGGGCCCCCGGGACTCCCCGCGAGCTCACTTCGCGCGATCTCCTTGCATCAGGAAGCAGGCATGTTTCCGTCGGAAACCGGAATCTCCTCATGCGGCCCCCCGGCAAACGCCCGGACGCCCCGCCGGATACGACAACGCCGGGCAGATGCCCGGCGTCGTGAGGCTCAGTGCTGCGCGGCGAATCAGCGACGCGCGGCCTGGTAACGGCGCTCGACCTCTTCCCAGTTGATGATGTTGAAGAACGCCGAGATGTAGTCCGGACGGCGGTTCTGGTACTTCAGGTAATAGGCGTGTTCCCACACGTCCAGGCCGAGGATCGGCGTGTTGCCGGACCCGATGCCCTTCATCAGCGGATTGTCCTGGTTGGCGGAATCCTCGATCGCGAGCTTGCCGCTGCCGTCCACCGTCAGCCACGCCCAGCCGCTGCCGAACCGTCCCTTGGCCGCCGTGGCGAAGTCCTCCTTGAACTTCTCCAGGCCACCGAGATCGCTCTCGATGCGCTTGGCGACTTCGCCCGTGGGCTGGCCACCCTGCGGCGACAGCACGGTCCAGAACAGCGAATGGTTGGCATGGCCACCACCGTTGTTGCGCACCGCCTTGCGCATCTTCTCCGGGAGCGCGTCGATATCGGCGATCAGCTGCTCGACAGGCGTGTCGGCGTGCTCGCTGCCCTCGATTGCGGCATTGAGGTTGGTGACGTAGGTCTGGTGGTGCTTGGTGTGGTGGATCTCCATCGTCTGGCGATCGAAATGCGGCTCGAGCGCGTCGTAGGCATACGGGAGATCGGGAAGGGTATGGGCCATATCGTGATTCCAGCCTTGTCTGAACAGGGCAAACATTGTGCCGCGCCATGGGTAAAAAAGGGGTCAACCACCCGTTGGACGCGCCACGCCCGCACCTGTGGCAGCCGACTTCACGAGCACTGTCCAAGCCGGCAACGATGCTCTGCAACCGTCCCCCGCCGACCCCATGGCCCACCGCATGAGCGTCGCCGCCAATCACGGAAACGTCCGCATCGGCATCTCCGGCTGGCGCTACACGCCGTGGCGCGGTGTGTTCTATCCGCCCGGCCTCGCGCAACGACGCGAACTGGAATTCGCCTCGCGCACCTTCCCGACCATCGAGATCAACGGCAGCTTCTATTCGCTGCAGCACCCGGACAGCTACCAGCGCTGGCATGACGGGACGCCCGACGATTTCGTGTTCGCGGTCAAGGGCCACCGTTTCATCACCCACCACCTGCGCCTGCGCGACCCGCTTGTCCCGGTGGCCAACTTCCTGTCCTCCGGGCTGCTGCGGCTGGGGCCGAAGCTCGGGCCGATCCTGTGGCAGCTGCCGCCGAATTTCCTCTATGACCAACAGCGTCTGCGCGATTTCCTCGCGGTGCTTCCGCACGATACCGACCAGGCCGTTGCACTGGCCCGCCAGTGCGAGACCTCGCGCATGCAGGGGCGCTGCGCGCTCGACACCGACGCACGACGACCGCTGCGCCATGCGCTGGAAGTCCGCCACCAGAGCTTCAACAATCCCGGCTTCATCGACCTGCTGCGCGAGTACGGCGTGGCCCTGGTGGTTGCCGACACCGCGGGGCGCTGGCCGCTGCTGGAAGACCTGACCGCCGATTTCGTCTATCTGCGCCTGCATGGCGACGAGGAGCTGTACGCCAGCGGCTACAGCGATGCGGCGCTCGACGACTGGTCACGCCGGATCGCGGCATGGACGCGAGGGGCCGAACCGCGCGGCGCTCGCCGGGCCGGCGGCCCGGCACCCACGCGGATGCCACGCGACGTCTACTGCTATTTCGACAACGACATCAAGACCCACGCGCCCTACGACGCGCAGGAACTCGCGCGTCGCGTGGCCCTGCGCACGGGCCCGTCCGCGGTGGTGGCACCGGAGGGGCCGGCACTCGCGTCGCGACACCCGCCCCCGGCATGACCGTGTCCGCGGTCAGCGGATCTCGGCGATCTCGACCCCGTCCAGGCCCTGGCTGAGCGTGCGCGCGTCGCCGCCCTGGGCCAGCTTGATGCGCAGGCGCACCTCGTTGGCGGAGTCGGCGTAGCGCAGCGCGTCCTCGTAGGAGATCTCGCCGGCCTGGTAGAGCTCGAACAGGCTCTGGTCGAAGGTCTTCATGCCGAGGTTGGTGGATTCCTTCATCACGTCCTTGAGCTTGTGGACCTCGCCATCGCGGATGTAGTCCTGCACCAGCGGGGTGCCGAGCAGGACTTCCATCGCCACCCGGCGGCCCTTGCCATCGGGCGTCGGGATCAGCTGCTGCGCGACCACGCCCTTGAGGTTGAGCGAGAGGTCCATCAGCAGCTGGCTGCGACGGTCCTCGGGGAAGAAGTTGATGATGCGGTCCATCGCCTGGTTGGCGTTGTTGGCATGCAGCGTGCACAGCACCAGGTGGCCGGTCTCGGCGAAGGCGATGGCGTGGTCCATGCCCTCGCGGGTGCGCACCTCGCCGATCATGATCACGTCCGGCGCCTGGCGCAGGGTGTTCTTGAGGGCGTTTTCCCAGCTGTCGGTGTCGATACCGACCTCGCGCTGCGTGATGATGCAGCCCTCGTGCTTGTGCACGAACTCGATCGGATCCTCGATGGTGATGATGTGGCCGGTCGAGTTGTGGTTGCGGTAGCCGATCATCGCCGCCAGCGACGTCGACTTGCCCGTGCCGGTGGCACCGACGAAGATGATGATGCCGCGCTTGGTCATCGCCAGCGTCTTGATGATCGGCGGCAGGTTGAGCTCTTCGACGGTCGGGATCTTGGTCTCGATCCGGCGCAGCACCATGCCCACCTGGTTGCGCTGGTAGAAGCACGACACGCGGAAGCGGCCCACGCCGGACACGCCGATGGCGAAGTTGCACTCGTGGGTCTTCTCGAATTCCTCGCGCTGCGCGGGGGTCATCACGTTGAGCACCAGGTCGCGCGCCTGCTGCGGCGTCAGCGGGTTCTGGGTTACCGGCGAGATCTTGCCGTGCACCTTGATCGACGGCGGCATGCCGGCGGTGATGAACAGGTCCGAGGCCTTCTGGTGGGCCATCAGCTTGAGGAACGAGGTGAAGTCGATGCTGCTCATGTGTGGCTCCTGCGGGCGTCGCGTGCGTCACGCCGCCGCGCACCGTGGCTGTGTGCGGATCCATCGAGCGGATCCGCCGGTCCGGCGTCACTCGAACGTGCGCTTGTCCTTGGCGTAGTCCTTGGCCTGCGCGCGGGTGATCAGCCCGCGCTTGACCAGGTCCTGCAGGTGCTGGTCGAGCGTCATCATGCCGTGCTGCTGGCCGGTCTGGATCGCCGAGTACATCTGCGCGACCTTGTCCTCGCGGATCAGGTTCCGGATGGCCGGGATGCCGACCATGATTTCCCAGGCCGCGGTGCGGCCGCCGCCGACCTTCTTCAGCAGCGCCTGCGAGATCACCGCGCGCAGCGACTCCGACAGCATCGAGCGCACCATCGGCTTCTCGCCGGCCGGGAACACGTCGATGATGCGGTCGATGGTCTTGGCGGCCGACGAGGTGTGCAGGGTGGCGAACACCAGGTGGCCGGTCTCGGCGGCAGTCAGCGCGAGGCGGATGGTTTCCATGTCGCGCATTTCGCCGACCAGGATGTAGTCCGGGTCCTCGCGCAGTGCCGAACGCAGTGCCTCGTTGAAGCCATGGGTGTCGCGGTGCACCTCGCGCTGGTTGATCAGGCACTTCTGCGAGGTGTGCACGAACTCGATCGGGTCCTCGATGGTGAGGATGTGCCCGTACTCGTTCTTGTTGATGTGGTCGACCATCGCCGCCAGCGTAGTGGACTTGCCGGAACCCGTCGGCCCGGTCACCAGGATCAGGCCCTGCGGCTGGTCGATGAGCTGGCGGAACACCGGCGGACAGCCGAGGTCCTCGAGCGTCAGCACTTCCGACGGCACGGTACGGAACACCGCGCCGGCGCCACGGTTCTGGTTGAACGCGTTGACACGGAAGCGCGCCAGGCCCGGGATCTCGAACGAGAAGTCGACCTCGAGGAATTCCTCGTAATCGCGACGCTGCTTGTCCGACATGATGTCGTAGACCAGCGCGTGCACCTGCTTGTGGTCGAGTGCGGGGATGTTGATCCGGCGCACGTCGCCGTCGACACGGATCATCGGCGGCAGGCCTGCCGACAGATGCAGGTCCGATGCCTTGTTCTTGACCGAAAACGCCAACAGTTCGGCGATATCCATGGTGTCCCCTGCTTGCCCCTTGCCGCACGACCTCGCGGCTGAAATCGGGCCCGATGCGCCTTGCGGCTGGCATCCGCCCACCCCTGCGGCGCAGTATAGCCCCCGGACCGCACCGTAAATCCAGCGGATGCGCGCACGGATTCCGCCGCGCCCCGCACGCCCCGAAATGACCCCAGACCCCCAGCTCGAACAGCGCCTGCGCCTGGTCGCTGACAGGATCCTCAACGCCGCGAGCGGCGCCGGCCGGCCACCGCCGCGGCTGCTGGCCGTCAGCAAGACCCGCGACGCCACGGAGGTGGCCGCGCTCGCCGCGCTGCGCCGCGCGCTCGGCGAGGACCGCCCCGCTTTCGGCGAGAACTACGTCCAGGAAGCCAGCGGGAAGCTCGGCGCCCTGCGCGATGCGGGCATCGACTGGCATCTGATCGGCCACCTGCAGTCGAACAAGGCCCGCCAGGCCGCGGAGCTCTTCGACTGCGTGCAGACTGTCGACCGGCCGAAGCTGGTCACCGCGCTTGCCCAGTGGCGCGACCCGGCCCGGCCGCTGGACGTGCTGGTGCAGGTCAATGTCGACGACGAGGCCAGCAAGCACGGCTGCCGTCCCGGCGACATCCCCGCGCTGGCCGGGGCCATCGCCCGTGAGCCCGCGCTGCGGTTACGCGGGCTGATGGCCATTCCCACCCCGCACGACGACCCCGAGCGCCGGCGTCCCGCATTCGCGCGCATGCGGGCGCTGTTCGACGCCCTGGCCGCCGACCACCCAGCCATCGACACCCTGTCGATGGGCATGAGCGACGACCTCGAACAGGCGATCGCCGAAGGCGCAACCCTGGTGCGGGTCGGCACCGCGCTGTTCGGCCCGCGCCCGCCAAAAGACTGAAGAACCACGGAGACCCATGGCCAGCACACCCGATTCCACCCTCTCCGGCGACCACACCATCGCCTTCATCGGCGGCGGCAACATGGCCCGCAGCCTGATCGGCGGCCTGGTGGCCGGTGGCGTCGCCGCGGGCTCGATCCGCGTGGCGGATCCGGGCGAGGCCACCCGTGCGGGCCTGGAAGCCGACTTCGGCGTGGCCACCTTCGCCGAAGCGTCGGCAGCGGTGGCGGACGCCGACGTCTGGGTGATGGCGGTCAAGCCACAGGTGTTGCGGGGCGTCTGCGAAGGCCTTGGCGACGCCACACGCGATCGCCCACCGCTGGTGGTGTCGGTCGCCGCCGGCATCACCAGCGCGCAGATCGAGCGCTGGCTCGGCGGCCAGGCCGCGGTGGTGCGGGCCATGCCCAATACCCCGTCGCTGCTGGGTGCCGGGATGACCGGCCTGTTTGCCACCGCACGCGTCGACGCCGCGGGCCGCGCCCTTGCAGAGGCGCTGCTGGCCGCCACCGGTCGCACCGCGTGGATCGACGACGAGGCATTGATGGACGCGGTGACCGCGGTCTCCGGCAGCGGCCCGGCCTATGTGTTCCTGTTCGCCGAAGCGATGGAGGCGGCCGCAATCGCGCAGGGCCTTCCCGCCGACACCGCGCGCCTGCTGGTACAGCAGACCCTGCTCGGCGCGTCGCGCATGCTTGCCGAATCCGGCGAGGCGCCGGCAGAGCTGCGGCGGCGGGTCACCTCGCCAAACGGCACTACCCAGGCCGCACTGGAAGCCTTCGAGGCCGGCGACCTGCGCAGCCTGGTGGCCAGTGCCGTGGACGCGGCGCGTCGGCGCGGGCAGGAACTGTCGGCTGCCAATGACTGAGGCCGCGATCCACCGGATACCCGGCATGGCGGGAGTGCTGGCCGGCATGCTTGCACTCGCCGCCTGCGGGGCGGCGCCGACGC
>NWQL01000004.1:184604-240865 GCA_002798175.1 Lysobacteraceae bacterium NML91-0213
CCGCATGCCGGCCAGGGCACGCCCGCGCCGCCCGCCGTCGCCCGCAGCGGCGACCTCAGCGTGCGCGCCAGCGTGGTGCCGACCTCGGCACTGAGCGAAGCGGCTGCACGCGAGTACCGGATCGAACGCGGGCCGCGCAATCACCTGCTGATGGTCGGCGTGCGCCGCGGCGAGGACAACAACGAGCGCGCGGTGCCGGCGCGGGTCACCGCCACCGCGTTCGACCTGCGCGGCGTGCGCCACGACGTGGTGCTGCGCGAGGTGGCGGTGGGTGAACTCACCGACCACATCGGCATCGTCCGCATCACCCCGCCCGACACGCTGCGCTTCGTGGTCGAGGCACATACCGGCGACGACGAGGTCACCCGGCTGCAGTTCAGCCGGGAGATCCACCGGTAGCAGGCGCCTGGAGCCGGACACGGCCTGCACGTTGCCGGTCATCCCGCGAAGGCGGGGATCCAGTGGCGCGGCACGGACGCCAGGCGCCGGCGCCGCGATCGGGCCCTAGCGCTGGTTGGCCGAGAACCGCCCCGGCCCGAGCAGTGCCACCGCCACCGCGCCGGCGAGGAACATCAGCTGCAGCTCGACCGCCCATCCGCCGCTGGAGTTCAGCCGACCCAGGTCGCCCATGTGCACCAGGAAGATCGCCACCAGCATGTTGATGGCGACCAGCACCCCACCGATGCGCGCATGCAGGCCGATGATCAGCATCAGCGGCGCCACGATCTCGCCGACCAGCACCAGCCAGGCAAGCTCGCCCGGCAGCCCGTGGGCTTCCACCATCCGCTCGATGCCGCGCACGCCGGTGCGCAGCTTGGCCAGGCCGTGCAGCAGCACCAGCACGCCGACCGCGAGCCGCAGCAGCAGCCGGCCGAGGTCCTGCATCGTTGCCTGGTTCATCGCGCGCTCCGTGTTCGAAGGGCGCGCATCATCGCAAGTGGCGCGCGGGCGCGATAGCCTGCGTCAGCCGCCGGCGCGCGCCTGGCGCTGCGACCAGCGCGCAATGATCGCCGCGATCGCGCCGATGCCATCGGTCAGCGCCGCCGGGCCGGGCTGCAGGATCAGCGGCGACCTGATCTCGTGCAGCTCGCCATCGCGCACCGCGGGGATCGTGTCCCATCCGGGGCGCGCGGCAACGCGGTCGGGGCGGAACTTCTTGCCGCACCACGAGCCCAGGATGATGTCGGGCGCACGTGCGATCACCGGATCGCCATTGGCGAGGATGCGCGCCTTCGCCAGCGGTTCGACCGAGAGTTCCGGGAACACGTCATCGCCACCGGCGATGCCGATCAGCTCGGCGACCCAGCGGATGCCGGTGATGATCGGCTCGTCCCATTCCTCGAAATACACCTTCGGCCGGCATGGCAGCCGTGCCGCCTGCGCCTGGATGTCGTCAAGGCCACGACGCAGGCCATCGGCATATGCACGCGCCTGCGCCGGCAGGCCGACCAGCGCACCGAGGCGCTGGATGTAATCGAGGATGCCCTCGACGCTGCGGTGGTTGGCGATCCACACCTCGACCCCGCGCCGCACCAGCTCTGCGGCGATGTCGGCCTGGATGTCGGAGAAGCCGATCGCGAGATCCGGCTCCAGGGCGAGGATCGCGTCCACCTTCGCACTGGTGAACGCACTGACCTTCGGCTTCTCGCGGCGCGCCTGCGGCGGGCGCACGGTGAACCCGCTGATGCCGACGATGCGCTCCTGCGCGCCGAGTGCATACAGCGTCTCGGTCGGCTCCTCGGTCAGGCAGACGATGCGCCGCGGCCCGGCGGGCAGGCCGGTCAAGGAAACAGCATCCGCTTCGACCACGCATCGGTGGGGTCGCAGCAGTACAGCCAGCGTTCGTGCAGCCGGAACTGCGCGCCGTACCAGAACTCGATGCGCTCCGGGCGCACGCGCAGCCCGCCCCAGCGCGGCGGGCGCGGCACCTCGCGGCCCTCGAACTCCGCCTCGACCCCCGCCAGCCGCTGGGCGAACTCGTCCGGCGACGCCAGCGGCTCCGACTGCAGCGAGGCCCAGGCACCCACCTGGCTGCCGCGCGGGCGGCTGGCGAAATAGGCATCCGCCTCGGCCTCGTCGACCAGCGCCACCTCCCCCTCGATGCGCACCTGCACGCCCTGGCGCACGCGCGGCCAATGGAACAGCAGGGCGGCGCGCCGGTTTTCCTGCAGTTCGCGGCCCTTGCGGCCGTCGAGGTGGGTGTAGAACACGAAGCCGCGCGCATCGTGCGCCTTCAGCAGCACCATGCGCGCCGACGGGCGCGCGTCGATGCCGGCCGTGGCCACCACCATCGCGGTGGGATCGGGTTCGCCGGCGCGGGCGGCTTCGGCGAACAGCACGTCGAAGGTGGCCAGCGCTTCTGCGTGGAGAGGGTCGATGTCCATCGGGCTATTGTGGCCCGATGACGCAGGGCGCGCATCCGGCCGACGCAGACCCCACCCCCGGCGGCTTCGGTGCGACGCTGGTGGACGCCGTGCTGGCCGACGCACGCCGCGCTGGCGTGCGGATCTACGGCATCAGCGGCCTGCAGGGCAGCGGCAAGTCCACGCTGGCCGCGCAGCTTGCGGCGGCCGGGCGCGCCACGGGCATGCGGATCGCGGTGGTGTCGATCGACGATTTCTACCTCGACCGCCCGCAGCGCGAGGCGCTCGCACGCGAGGTGCATCCCCTGTTGGGGACGCGCGGCCCGCCCGGCACCCATGACCTGCCGCTGGCCCTGCATACGCTGGATGCCCTGCGCGAGGGCGACGACGTGGCGATTCCGCGCTTCGACAAGCTCGCCGACCGCCGCCTGCCGGCGCACGGGTGGGCGCGTGTCGCAGGCGCCGATCTGGTCGTGTTCGAGGGCTGGTTCCTCGGCACGCCCGCCGAACCGGCGCCGGCCCTGCTGCGACCGGTCAACGCGCTGGAACGCGACGAGGATCGCGATGGCGTCTGGCGCCGCCATTGCAACGACGCGCTTGCACGCGACTACCCGCCGCTGTGGTCGCGCATCGACCGCCTGCTGCTGCTCGCGGCCCCGGGGTTCGAGGTGGTGCCGGACTGGCGCTGGGAACAGGAGTGCGCCGCCCGCGCGCGCAACCCCGCGCACGCCGGCATGTCCCGCGCGCAGTGCGACCGCTTCGTCCAGCATTACGAACGGGTGAGCCGCCAGGCGCTGCGCACGCTGCCCGCACGTGCGGACCTGGTGGTGCCGCTGGATGCAGGGCGCGCGCCACGGCCCACGGATTGAGCCCGATCCCGCGTGCGCTGTTCCGTCCACGCCGATCCGTTGGTGCCGACGGATGCCGCGGCCCGGAGCAGGCCCTACCATGGCGTGCTCATGAACCCCGCCCCCAATCTCGTCCTGGTCGGCCCGATGGGCTCCGGCAAGTCCTCGATCGGACGCCGCCTTGCCGGACGCTTCGGGCTGGCCTTCGTGGACCTCGACCGCGACATCGAGCAGCGCACCGGCGCGACGATCCCCACCATCTTCGAATGCGAGGGCGAGGCCGGCTTCCGCCTGCGCGAGCGCGAGGTGCTGGCGGAGCTGCTTGCCGGCGAAGGCCTGCTGCTGGCCAGCGGCGGTGGCGCCGTGATCGATGCCGGCAACCGCCGGCTGATGGCCGGGCGCGCCTTCGTCGTCCATCTGCACGTGGACCTTGCCGAACAGCTGGAACGCCTGGCCCGCGACCGCACCCGCCCGCTGCTTGCCAATGGCGACCGCGAACAGGTGCTGCGTACGCTGGCCGCGGCCCGCGAGCCGCTGTACCGGGACGTCGCCGACCTGCGTTTCGACACCGGCGGCTGTGCGCCCCCGGTAGCGGTGGCGCGGCTCGGGCGCCTGCTGGCCCAGCGCTGGCAGCGCACGGCGTGCGCAACGTTGCCGACCTTCGCCCCGCCTCTTCCGGAGCCTGTCCACATGCCATTCCCGCCCCGCACCGTCGATGTCGACGGCGCCCATCCATACCGCATCCATATCGGGCCCGGCCTGCTCGATGACGGGGCGCTGATGGCGGCACCGCTGCGCGGCGCGCAGGCCCTTGTGGTCAGCGACAGCGAAGTGGCGCCGCGCTATGCCGCCCGGGTCGTGGAGGCGCTGCAGCGTGCGCGCCCCGGCGTGCAGGTCGGCGAGTTCGTACTGCCGGCTGGCGAGGCATCGAAAACGCTCGACGGCTTCGCCGGCGCCATCGATGCACTGGCCGCGCTGGGCGCGCGCCGCGACGCCTGCGTGTATGCGCTGGGCGGCGGCGTGGTCGGTGACCTCGCCGGCTTCGCCGCGGCCTGCTGGATGCGTGGCATCGACTGCGTGCAGCTGCCGACCTCGCTGCTGGCGATGGTCGACTCCTCGGTTGGCGGCAAGACCGCGGTGGACCTGCCACGGGGCAAGAACCTGGTCGGCGCCTTCCATCCGCCGCGCGCGGTCATCGCCGATACCTCGGTGCTGGCCACGCTGCCGCCACGCGAGCTGCGCGCCGGGCTGGCCGAGGTGGTCAAGTACGGCGCGCTTGGCGATGCCGCGTTCCTGGACTGGCTGGAACAGCACGCCGATGCGCTGCTGGCGATGGACCACCAGGCGCTGGCCGACGCCATCGCGCGCAGCTGCGCGCACAAGGCGACGATCGTGGCTCGCGATCCGTTCGAGCACGGCGAGCGCGCGCTGCTGAACTTCGGCCACACCTTTGCGCATGCCATCGAGACCGCGCAGGGCTATGGCGGGCTCAACCACGGCGAGGCGGTGGCGGTGGGCATGGTGCTGGCGGCGCGGCTGTCGGAAGCGCTGGGCCTGGCCCCTGCGACCGACGGCGACCGCCTGCGCGCGTTGCTGCAGCACTTCGGCCTGCCGGTTGCGCTGCCGGGCGGGCTCGACCCGGAACAGCTGCTGGCGCACATGCGCCTGGACAAGAAGGCGCAGGCCGGCGGACTGCGTTTCATCGTCTGGCGCGGTGCCGGCCGCGCCGAGGTGCTGTCCGACGTGCCGGAGAGCGCGGTGCTGGCGGTGCTGCGCGCCGGCTGAACCACCCGGGCGTTCCCTCCCGGCGCGGCGCGCCGCGCCGGCCTTCCGTGCCCGCCGCCCCGTACAATGGCCCCCTATGCGCCTGCTGCTGCAACAACCCGCCGAAGGACGTGAAGCCCCGCGCTTCGTCCAGCTGATGCTCCAGCCCGACCTGCTGGGCGGCTGGACGCTGGTGCGCGAATCCGGCCAGATCGGCGGCCGCAGCCAGGTGCGCCGCGAACAGTTCCTCGACCAGACCAGTGCGGTGGGAGCGCTCGAGCAGGCCCGCGACGCCCAGCTCAAGCGCGGCTTCCGGCTGGTCTATGCCCAGGGCGCGACCGCGCCACCACCGCGCTGAGCCCCCGCGGCCTCGCGCCGCCGCGCCTTGCAAGGATCACGTCTTGTCCGCACCGCTGAAGAACGACCGTTTCCTGCGCGCCCTCCGGCGCGAGCCCGTCGACCACACCCCCGTCTGGCTGATGCGCCAGGCCGGCCGCTACCTGCCGGAGTACCGCGCCACCCGCGCCCGGGCCGGCAGCTTCCTGGCGATGGCCAAGAACCCCGACCTGGCCTGCGAGGTCACCCTGCAGCCGCTGCGGCGCTTCCCGCTGGATGCGGCGATCCTGTTCTCCGACATCCTCACCATCCCCGACGCGATGGGCCTGGAGCTGTATTTCGTCGACGGCGAGGGGCCGAAGTTCCGCAAGCCGGTGCGCGATGCCGCGGCGATCGCCGCGCTCGGCGTGCCGGACATGGAAACCGAGCTTCGCTACGTGATGGACGCGGTGCGGGTGATCCGCCGCGAGCTCGATGGCAGCGTGCCGCTGATCGGCTTTTCGGGCAGCCCGTGGACGCTGGCCTGCTACATGGTCGAAGGCGGCGGCAGCAAGAACTTCGCCCGCATCAAGGCGATGGCACTCAACGATCCGCAGGCGCTGCATGCGCTGCTGTCGGTCAACACCGACGCGGTGATCGCCTACCTCGCCGCGCAGCGCGCCGCCGGTGCGCAGGCGCTGCAGGTGTTCGACACCTGGGGCGGCGTGCTGAGCCCGGCGATGTACCGCGAGTTCTCGCTGCCCTACCTCGAGCGCATCGCGCGTGAACTCGAGCGCGGCGATGGGGCCGCTCGCACGCCGCTGATCCTGTTCGGCAAGGGCACCGCCGCCTACCTGGAAGAGCTGGCCGCCACCGGTACCGATGGCGTCGGCGTGGACTGGATGGTCGGCCTCGACGAGGCGGCGCGCCGCACCGGCGGCCGGGTCGCCCTGCAGGGCAACCTCGATCCGTGCGTGCTGTACGGGAACCCGGAGGCGATCCGCCGCGAGGTGGCGTCCGTGCTGGATGCCTACCGCGACGGCAACGGCGGCTCGCGCGATGGCCACGTGTTCAACCTCGGCCACGGCATGTCGCCGGACATGGACCCCGAACACGTCGCGGTGCTGGTCGAGGCCGTGCACGCGCACAGCGCACGCTGAAGCCATCCGGCAGCCCCGCGATGTCGCCACGGCGCCTGGCGGGGCTGACCGCCGCGGTGCTGGCCGCATTCGCCGGCAACTCGCTGCTGTGCCGCTGGGCGCTGCAGGGCGCCCACATCGACCCGGCCGGCTTCACCGCGATCCGGCTGGGCTCGGGCGCGCTGGTGCTGTGGCTGCTGGCACGCATGCGTGGCAGCGGCGCGGCGGCGGGCGGCGGCGACTGGGGGTCGGCACTTGCGCTGTTCGCCTATGCCGCGGCGTTCTCGTACGCCTTCATGCACGTGGCGGTCGCCACCGGCACCCTGCTGCTGTTCGCCGCGGTGCAGGCGAGCATGCTCGCCGCCGCGCTGTGGGCCGGCCAGCGCCTGGCGATCGGGCAATGGGCCGGCTTCGCGCTGGCGATCGCCGGCCTGGTGGTGATGCTGCTGCCCGGGCTGTCGGCACCGTCGCCGGCGGGTGCCGTGCTGATGCTGGTGGCCGGTGCCGCCTGGGGCGCCTATTCGCTGGGTGGCCGCGGCAGCCGCGATCCGCTGGCCGATACCGCCGGCAACTTCGTGCGTGCGCTGCCATTCGCGCTCGCCCTGCTGGTGGCGATGGCGACCAGGCTGCATGCCGACGCCACCGGCATCGCGCTGGCGCTGCTGTCGGGCGCGGTGACCTCCGGGCTGGGTTACGCGCTCTGGTATGCGGTGCTGCCGTCGCTGGGCGCGACGCGTGCGGCTGGCGTGCAGCTCGGCGTGCCGCCGGCGGCGGCGGTCGCCGGCATCCTGCTGCTGGACGAAGCGCTGGATGCGCGCCTGCTGGTGGCCTCGGTGATGATCCTCGGCGGCATCGCGCTGGTGAGCCTGCGGCCACGCCGGGTGTAGGCACCCACCCCGCGGCCTGCACGCTCAGGCGACCGGCATCTCCACCAGGGCCCCCGGTGCGCAGACGAATACCCGTTCCCCGCGCGCGGGATCGAACGGCATGCCACCGGCGAACGTGGTGAATGCCGGCAGGATGCCGGCCTCGGCGAAGCGGAACACCGGCAGCCGCGGTAGCCCGGGCAGGCGCAGCACCGGATGCAGGTGGCCGGCCAGCACGTAGCCCTCCCCAGCCGGCGCATCGTCGGCGGCGTGCACGAACAGGAACGGCGGCTCGTGCACATGGGGCGCATGCAGCTCGAGCCCCATCGAGGCGGCGCGCTCGGGATGGCGGCGCAGCACGCGGTCGTGGTTGCCGGCCACCACGTCGACCTGCAGCGTCGCCCAGCGATTGCGGAACGCATACCAGCGCGCAAGCCAGGGTGCCTCGGGGATTTCCCCGTGCAGCAGGTCGCCCAGCACCAGCAGCCGTTCGGCGCCGGTCAGCTCCAGCAGTGCATCCAGGCGTTCGAGGTCGTGCGAGGTGCCGCCCACCGGCAATGCGATGCCGGCGCGGCGGAAATGGTCGGCCTTGCCGAGGTGCAGGTCGGCGATCACCAGGGTGCGGGTGCGCGGCCAGTACAGCGCGCGCTCGGCATGCAGCAGCACCGGCTCGCCGGCGACGAGGATCTCGCGCTCATCCGCCATGCCGTCGCTCCAGCTGCGTGGCGGCACGCTGCACGCGGGTGCGCCAGTCCTCGGTGCTCAGGCGCCCGCGCACCGCCTCCGCCCACAGCGGGAACGACAGCGGGGTGAACGACTTCGGCGTGCGCAGCACGATGTCGCGCTGCGCGCAGTCGTCCAGCGTCGCGCGCAGGCGCCGCACCTCCAGCTGCGCCGAGAACACCTCGCGCTCGGCCTGTTCCAGCAGCACGTGGTCCGGATCGAAACGCTGCAGCACGTCGAACAGCAGCCCGCTGGAGGCCTGCAGCTGCCGCAGCGAACGCGGCGCGCGCCCGGGAAGCGACGGCGGCAGCAGGCCGGCGACCCGGGCGATCTCGCGGAACTGGCGACGGGCCAGCTCGCCCAGGTTGAGGCTTTCGCGCAGGTCGTCCTCCAGTCCCACGGGATCGATCAGTGCGCGCAGCTGCGCTTCGTCCACGCTGTCGGCACGCGCGGCCGACAGCACGAAGCCGTAGTCGTTGACCGAGAAGGCGAAACTGTCCGGCGCCATCCTGCCCCATCGCAATGCCAGCAGCGCCGCAAGCCCCTCGTGCACCTGCCGCCCGGCGAACGGATAGACGAAGAGATAGCGACCACCACGTGCGCGTATCCACTCCGCCAGCAAACGGTCCGGGCCGGGCAAAGCGGACAGCCGCGCCTGCAACTGCAGGAGTCCGGCGATCGCATCCAGCTCCGGCGCCACCACCGCGCCGGCGAACGCGCGCTCCACCTCGCGACCGAGCTCGCTCGACAGTGGCATCTTGCCGCCCAGCCAGCGCGGCACCGTGCCGTCGCCGGCGCCCGCGGCATTGCGCACGTACGCTGTCATGTCCTCCAGCCGCACCAGCTCCAGCAGGCGCCCGGCGAAGTGGAAGCGGTCGCCACGGCGGAGGCGGCCGACGAAGCTTTCCTCCACCGAGCCCAGCGCGCCGCCGCGCAGGAACCGCACCACCACTGCGCCGTCGCTGGCGATGGTGCCGATCGACAGCCGGTGGCGCAGCGCGATCCGCCGGTCCTCGACCCGGTAGATGCCGTCCTCGCCGCGCACCACGCGGCGGAAGTCCGGGTAGTTCGCCAGCGCGCGGCCACCCTGCACGATGAATTCCAGAACCGCCTGCCACATCGGCGGGCTGAGCGCGGCGAACGCATGGGTGGTACGGACCTCGTCATACAGCGCGTCGGCATCGAAGCCGCCACCCAGCGCCAGCGTCACGCAGTGCTGGGCGAGCACGTCCAGGCTCAGCCGCGGTGGCGGCCGCGCCTCGATCGCGCCGCGTGCAACGGCCTCGCGCGCGGCGGCGTACTCCACCAGTTCCAGCGCATGGGTGGGCACGCAGACCACGCGGCCGCTCTCGCCCGGTCGATGGCGCGCCCGCCCGGCGCGCTGCAGCAGCCGCGCGATGCCCTTCGGACTGCCGATCTGCAGCACCTGGTCGACCGCCGGGAAATCCACCCCGAGGTCGAGGCTGGACGTGGCCACCACGCAGCGGATGCTGCCGTCGCGCAGCCCCTGCTCGACGGCGGCGCGCAATGCCGGGTCCAGCGAGCCGTGATGCAGCGCCAGCGTTTCCGGCTCCTCCGGCCACACCGATGCCAGTGCGCGATGCCACAGCTCCGCCTGCGAGCGGGTGTTGGCGAACAGCAGGCTGGTGCGCTCGGCCGTCAGTGTGTCGAGCACCCGCGGCAGCTGCGCCAGGCCGAGGTGGCCCGCCCAGGCGAAACGTTCGTCGGCGGCGGGCATCAGCGTGTGCAGCTCGAAGCCGCGCGGCCGCACGCCGCTGACCAGCGCAGCCGCCGGCGCCTGCGGCAGCAGCACCTCGCGCGCCTCGTCGAGGTTGCCGAGGGTGGCCGACAGCCCCCAGGTGCGCAGTGCCGGGTTCAGCGCGCGGAGCCGCGCCAGCGCCAGCTGCAGCAGCACGCCGCGCTTGTTGCCCAGCAGCTCGTGCCACTCGTCGACAATCACGCATCGCAACCGCGCCAGCTGTGGCGCGGTGTCGGGATAGCTCAGCAGCAGCGACAGCGATTCCGGCGTGATCACCAGCATGTCGAGCTTGCCGGCACGTGCCAGGCGGCGATCGCGCGCCGAGGCATCGCCGGTGCGCAGGCCGAGCTGCCAGTCGAGGCCGACGGCGTCGGTGGCGACACGCAACGCACGCAGGGTGTCGGTGGCCAGCGCACGCAGCGGGGTGATCCACAGCACCTGCAGGTGCGGCGTGCGCTTCTTCTCCTTCGCTGGCGCCGGCGCTAGCGCGGCGGGGTCCTCGCGCGGCATGGCGGCGAGCGCCTCCAGCAGCGGGCCACCGAACGCCGCGAGGGTCTTGCCGCTGCCGGTGGGCGTGTGCAGCAGCCCGCACTCGCCGGCCAGGTACCGTCGCCAGACCTCGCGCTGGAACGGCGCGGGCTTCCAGCCCTGCGCGGCGAACCATGCCGACAGCCGTGCCTGGGCCTCGCGGCGCCCGGCCACGCGGACACGGCTCACCGTGCCAGCGCCTTCAGCGTGTCGAGCCGGTCCGCCTCGGCCACCGGCTTGTCGTGGCGCCAGCGCAGGATGCGCGGGAAGCGCACCGCGATCCCCGACTTGTGGCGACTGCTGCGGTTGACCGCCTCGAAGCCGAGCTCGAAGACATGGTGGGCGGTGACCGAACGCACCGGGCCGAAACGTTCGAGCGTGTGGGCGCGGATCCAGCGGTCGAGTTGCAGGATCTCGCGGTCGTCGAGCCCGGAATACGCCTTTGCCACCGGCACCAGCACGTCGCCATCCCACAGGCCGAAGGTGTAGTCGGTGTACAGCGTGCTGCGACGGCCGTGGCCGGACTGCGCGTACATCAGCACCGCGTCGACGGTGAGCGGGTCGATCTTCCATTTCCACCAGTCGCCGCGGCGGCGCCCGGACTGGTACGGGGACCCCAGCCGCTTGAGCATCAGCCCCTCGACGCCGCGCTCGCGCGCGCCCTCGCGCAGCCCTGCAGCCTCGCTCCAGGAGCCGATGTCGACCCGTGGCGACACCGTGATGCGCGGATCGCCGTGGGCATCGAGCAGGGCTTCCAGGCGCGCGCGGCGTTCGTGCAACGGACGCTCGCGCAGGTCTTCGCCATCGAGTTCGAGCAGGTCGTAGGCGCGCACCCGCACCGGTGCATCGGCCAGCGTCTTCGCGCCCGGCTTCAACCGCTGGATGCGCTTCTGCAATGCGGTGAACGGCATCGGCACGTCGGCGTCACCCCAGGCCAGCAGCTCGCCGTCGATCACGCAGCGGCGTGGCAGGGTGGCGGCCGCGGCCTCGATCTCCGGGAAGCGGCCGTCCAGGCGTTCCTCGCCGCGCGACCACAGCGCGGCGTCGTCGTCGCGGTGGATCAGCTGCAGGCGGATGCCGTCCCACTTCCATTCCAGCAGCCAGTCGTCGATCGGCCCGAGCGCGCGTGCCACGGCATCAGGATCGCCGGCCAGCGACGGCGCTTCCGGTTCCGGTTCCGGTTCGTCCGCCATGGTGATGTCATCGCCGGGCGCGGCACGCAGCGCGCTCTCCAGTGGCGAGGCGAGGAAGAACGGATACGGCTGCTGGCGATCGGCCGGCAGCGCATCGGGCGACAGCAGGTCGCGCATGAAAGCCGGCGTGGGCTGCCAGTTGCCGAGCATGCGCTGGGCGATCAGGGCGATGTCGATCCCGCTCATCTCGGCCAGGGCCTGCTGCACCATGCGCTGCGACACACCCACCCGCAGCGCGCCGGTGAGCAACTTGTTGAACGCCAGGCGCTCGTCGAAGCACAGCGAGCGCCATGCACCGGTGACCACCGCGCGCCGCGTCTCCGGTTCGCGGTTGGCCACCGGCAGCAGGCGGCGTTCGATCCAGTCGGCCAGTCCGACATCGCCTCCGGGTTCGGCCGGCTCGTCGATCAGCAATGCCAGCGTTTCCGCCAGGTCACCGACCTGGTCGTAGCTGGCATCGACCAGCCAGTCCGGCAGGCCGGATTCGGCCACGATCCATTCGCGCAGTTCCCGGGTACCGGCGATGCGCCGCTTCGGCCCGGCCACCTTGCCGCCGCTCAGCAGGTGCAGCGCCCAGGCGGCATCGCGGGGCGGCGCGTCGCGGAAGTAGCCGACCAGTGCGGCGCGCTTGTCGAGCGTCGCCGTGCTGCGGTCGAGTTCGGTGTAGAGGGCGGCGAAGCGCTTCATCGCGCACTCCCCGCCGGCGGAAAGGCCGGTGCCCGCATGGACTCAGTCCTCATCGCCATAGCCGGTCCGGAAGGCTTCGGCGGCGATGCCCTCCTCGCACAGCGCGCGCACCAGTGCATCGGTGTCGCCGTGGGTGGCGATCACCCGGCGCGCACCGGTCTCGCGCACGGTGCGCACGAGGTCCGGCCAGTCGGCATGGTCGGAGACCACGAAGCCGCGATCGACATTGCGCCGCCGGCGGTTGCCGCGGATGCGCATCCAGCCCGAAGCGAACCCGGTCTGTGCGCGGCGGAACCGGCGCATCCAGCTGGAGCCGGCGGCCGACGGCGGCGCCAGCACCAGCTCGCCGGCGAAGTCGCGGCCCTTTTCCTCCTCGGCCACGGGACGGGTCGCGGGCAGCGCGACGCCGGCATCGCGGTACACCTGGACACCGGTGGCGATCGCCCCGTGCAGCAGCACCGGGCGATCGTCGTGCGCGCCGATCTCCGCCAGCACCCGCTGCGCCTTGCCGAGCGCATAGCAGAACAGCACCGCGGCCTCGCCGCGCGCCTCGCAGCGACGGCGCCAGTCGACGATGTCGGCGGCCACGTCCGGCGTGTGCGGCCAGCGATACACCGGCAGCCCGAACGTCGCCTCGGTGATGAACACGTCGCAGGGCACCACCTCGAACGGCGCGCAGGTGGGATCGGGCTGGCGCTTGTAGTCGCCCGACGCCACCCAGACCTGGCCCGCGGCCTCGATGCGCACCTGTACCGAGCCCAGCACGTGGCCGGCCGGGTGCAGCGACACCCGCGCATCGCCCAGCTGGAAGGCCTCGCCATGCGCATGCACGTGGTAACGCTGTTCGCCCAGCCGCCAGCGCAGGATCGGCAGCGACCCGCTGCTGCAGTGGTACTCGCCCATGCCGGCACGCGCATGGTCGCCGTGGCCATGCGTGATCACCGCGCACGGCACCGGCCGCCACGGATCGATATGGAAGCCGCCGGGCGGGCAGTACAGGCCTTCCGGGGTGAGGACGACCAGGTCGCCGCTGAATGCGCTCATGCCCGCATTCGGACATGCGCGGCGTGCACGCGATGCCAAGCCGGATGCGGCGGCGCCGTCAGTCCTCCTCGTCGACCGGCGGCCGGCCCTGCGCTTCGTCGACCGGAACCGGCGGTTGCACCCACTTCGCCAGCGCATCGGCGAGGATGCCGCCGGTCAGCGGCTTGCGCAGGAAACCGTCGAAGCCGGCCTGCATCGCCAGCGGCTCGGCATCGGCATCGGCACGCGCGGTGATCGCGATCAGCGGGCGTCCGAAGCCCTGTGCGCGCATCTGCCGCGCCAGCGCCAGCCCGTCGATGCCGGGAAGGTCGAGATCCAGCAACGCGGCATCGACCTCGGCGGTGGCCAGCGACACCAGCGCCGCGAGCCCGTGCGCCACGTGCATCACCCGGTGGCCCTGCGCCTGCAGCAGGCCGCTGATGACCTCGGCCACGGTCGGATCGTCCTCCACCAGCAGCAGGAACAGCGTGCCCGGCTGGCGTGGCCCCGCATCCACGATGTCGCCGGCCGACGGCGCGGGCACCTGCGGCAGTGGCAGCTCCACCGCGAAGCGCGTGCCCTGCCCCGGCGCGCTGTCGACGTCGATGCGCCCACCCATTTCGGCGGCGAGCTCCTGGCAGATCGCAAGCCCCAGCCCGCTGCCGCCATAGCGGGCGGACGTGCGCGCGCCCTCGGCCTGCTCGAAGCGCCGGAACAGCCGCTCGCGCTGCTCGCGGTTGAGCCCCGGACCGCTGTCGCCGACCACGAAGCGGACCTGCCCGTCGCCGGCCGCTTCCGCGCTCAGCTCCACGTGGCCGTGCTCGGTGAACTTGATCGCATTCGCGAGCAGGTTGAGCAGGATCTGGCGCACGCGCACCGCGTCGCCCGACACCCAGGCGGGCAGGTCCGCGGCGATGCGTTCGCGGAACTCCAGCCCGCGCTGCTGCGCCACCGGCGCCATCAGCGACAGCGTCTCGTCCAGCAGTGTGTGCAGGTCGAACGGACGCGCGTCGAGCTTGAGCTTGCCGGCCTCGATGCGGGCAAGGTCGAGGGCGTCGTTGACCAGCCGCAGCAGGTGTTCGCCGGCATCGCGGATCGATTCGGCATAGCGTCGCTGGCGCTCGTCGAGCGGCGTGCCCAGCAGCAGTTCGCTCATGCCGAGCACGCCGGTCATCGGCGTGCGCACCTCATGGCCCAGGGTGGCGAGGAAGTGGGTCTTGGCCAGCGACGCCTGCTCGGCCACCTCGCGCTTGTGCTCGGCCAGCTGCCAGGCATGGCGGCGGCGCAGGCGGCGGCGATAGCTCCATGCGACCGCCCACGCCGCGGCCAACGCGAGCGCGGCGAACAGCAGTTGCGCGGCCAGCGTGCGCCACCACGGCGGGGTGACGTCGAAACGCAAGGCCTGCGGCGTCGACCACACGCCCTCCTCGTTGCGCGCGCGCACCCACAATGTGTAGTGCCCCGGCGCAAGCTGCGAGAACGCCCGTTCGCCGGTCGCGCTTTCGACCCATCCGGCGTCCTCGCCATCCAGGCGGAAGGCGTAACGGTGCGCACCCGGGTTCCGGAACGACATCAGCCGCACCCGCACCTGCAGCTCGCGGTCGTCATGGCCGATCACGAACGGTGCCTGCGACATCCGCTGGATCGGCGGCTGCCCGCGCAGGCCGATCTCCTCGACCACCACGCGCGGCTCGGCGGTGGCCGGCACCACCTGCAGCGGATCGAAATCGACCAGCCCGTCGGGCGAGCCGGCGAACACCCGGCCGCTGCGCGGGTCGGCGAACAGCGGCGTCGGGAAGTCCTGGCTGGGCAGGCCGTCGGCGATGCCGTAGGCACGCACCGCCGCGCTCTGTGGATCCACCCGCCACAACCCGCGCGAACTCGACAGCCAGAGGACACCGCCGGCGTCGCGCACCACGCCGCTGAAGGCCACCTGCGGCAGGCCGTCGCGGGTGCCGACGCGCGCCTGCGGGTGCAGCCGGCCGTCGCGCCAGTCGAAGACGGCGGCGGTCCCGGCGCCGGCGGCCAGCAGGCGGCCGGCCTGTGCATCCCAGCGCAGCGCGCTCCATGCACCGGCCGGCGCGCCGGCGACCTGCCGCCACTGCCCGCCGCGCAGGTGCCGCAGGGCGCGTGCAGTGGCCAGCCAGGGCATGCCGTCGGGACCGATGGCAAGGTCGTAGATGTTCTCGCCCGCCTCCAGGCCCCCACGCCCGGACTGGTGGACTTCAAGCGTGCGACCGTCGCGATCGCGCAGCTGGATCACGCCGTTGTCGAACAGCATCCACAGCCCCTGCCCGTTCCCGGCGAAGCGCGTCACCGACGCCGACTCGCCGGCCAGCCCATCGGCATCGCTCCAACGCTGCAGCGCGCCGGTGGCCGGCGTGTAACGCGCCAGTCCGCGGCGCGAGCCGATCCAGACCTGGCCGTGGCGGTCCTCGTACACGCTGTCGAGCAGGCGGCCGTCGGCCACGTCGTGCAGGTGCTTGCGCAGCTGCCCGGTGCCGACGTCGAGCGATTCCAGCGCACCGCCGCTGCCGACCAGCCAGATCGGCCCGCTGGCGGAGGCGGCGATGCCACGCACGTGCGAATTCTGGATGCCGCCGGGCTGCCCCGGGCGCAGCGTGCGCGCGGAGAACAGGCTCCAGCCGGACGGGTGGTACCACAGGCCGTGGGTGTGGCTGGCCAGCCAGATGCCGCCTTCGCGGTCCTCGAGGCCCATCGTCCACTGCGGCCGCACCCGGTCCTGCGCCAGCGGGCTGTACAGCGGCACCTCGTGGGATTCGCCATGGTCGACATGACCCAGGCCGGCGGCCACGTCCACCCAGTGCGCGCCGCGCTGGTCCTGCACCAGCAGCTGGATCGGCTGCAGGCGCGGGTCGGGCGCGGCCACCGTGACCGGCTGCAGCACGCCCGTCCCGTCCATCACCCGTACGCCATCGTTTGCGCCCACCCACAGCGCGCCGTCGCGGTCGAAGCGGATGCTGGTGGGAAGCGCGCCCTCGACGCGCTCGAAGCCGTCACCGGTCCAGCGCGCCACTCCGCCTACCGTGGCCACCCATAGCCGTCCCTGCGGGTCGCGCTCCAGGCGCAGCACGCCGGCATGCGGCAGGCTGCGCGGATTGCCGGGCTCGGGCATCCAGCGCTCGACGCGGCCATCGTCGTGCAGCCGGTGCAGGCCGGCGTCGGCGGTGCCGATCCACACCGCGTCCGGGTCGTGGGCATCCAGGGCCCAGATATCGTTGCCGCCCAGTCCCGGCAGCGTGCTGCGATCGATGTGGCGCATCCCGCCACGTGCCGGGTCGTAGACCGCCAGCCCGTTGTGGCGGGTGCCGATCCACAACGTGCCGTCCGCGCGCCAGGCCAGCGACCAGATGAAATTCGCCGGCAGCCCGTCCTCCATCCGCAACACCTGCATGGCGGTGCCGTCGTAGCGCGCCAGGCCGTCGCTGGTGCCGATCCACAGGTAGCCGGCCGGGTCCTGCAGCAAGGCGTTCACGCGGTTGGATGGCAGGCCCTCGGCCACGCCGATCTGGCGCAGGCGCAGGTTCTCCGGGTGCGGGCTGGCGTGCGCGGCGGCCGCGAGAAGCACCAGAACCGACACCGCCGCCGACCGGCGCAACCACCGCGCCGGGGCGCACAACAGGCTCATTCGAGCGGATCCTCCTGGCGGCGCGCGCAGGCATCGCGCAGCGCATCGGCGAGCATCCTGCCTGTGAGCGGCTTGCGGAGGAAGCCATCGACACCGGCGGCACGCGCGGCGGGCTCCGCCCCGGCATCGGCGCGCGCGGTGATCGCCACCAGGGCGATGCCCGGCGATTGCGCGCGCAGCTGTTTGGCCACCGCAATGCCGTCGATGCCGGGCAGGTCGAGATCCACCAGCGCGGCGTCCATGGGCTGCGCGCGCAAGGCGACCAGCGCCGCCAGGCCATGGCCTGCGTGCACCACCGCGTGGCCCTGCGCACGCAGCAGGCCGGCGATCACCTCGGCCACCGTGGGATCGTCCTCCACCAGCAGCACGGCGAGCCCGGAGGGCGCCGGCGTCGCTTCGGGCGGGGCGGGTTCCTCCGGGCCGGTCGCCGCGGCCGGCAGCGGCAGCCACACGCGGAAACAGGTGCCCTCGCCAGGCGTGCTGTCGACGGTGATGCGCCCGCGCATTTCCGCGGCCAGTTCCTGGCAGATCGCCAGGCCCAGCCCGCTGCCGCCGTAACGCGCCGCCGTGCGCGCGCCATCGGCCTGTTCGAAGCGGCGGAACAGGCGCTCGCGCTGGGCGTCGTTGAGACCGGGACCGGTGTCGCGGATGCCGAAGCACACGCCGTCGCCGGTGGCGGCCATCGACAGGGCGACATGGCCGCGCTCGGTGAACTTGATGGCATTGCCCAGCAGGTTGAGCAGGATCTGCCGCACCCGCATGGCGTCGCCCACCAGCCAGCGCGGCACGTCCGGGTCGACGTCCTCCTCGAACCCCAGCCCGCGCTGCCCCGCCAGCGGCGCCATCAGCGCCGCGACGTCCTGCAGCAGCATCCGCGGATCGAACGGTCGCGGGTCGAGCTCCAGGCGCCCGGCCTCGATGCGGGCGAGGTCGAGTGCATCGTTGAGCAGGCGCATCAGGTGCTCGCCTGCATGGCGGATCGACTGCGCGTAACGGCGTTGCTGCGGCTGCAGCGGAGAATCGAGGAGCAGCTCGCTCATGCCCAGCACGCCGGTCATGGGCGTACGCACCTCGTGGCCGAGGGTTGCCAGGAAACGGCTCTTGGCCACCGAGGCCTGCTCGGCCAGCGCGCGTTCGCGCTCGGCCAGCTGCCAGGCGTGCCGCCGGCGCAGGCGCGCGCGATAGCCGGCGGCCAACGCCGCCACCAGCACCAGTGCCAGCAGCACCCACCCCACCAGTGCCAGCGGGGTCCGCCACCAGGGCGGCTGCACCAGCACCTCCACGCTGCGTTCGGCGACCGCGCCCTGCGCGTCCGCCGCGCGCAGGTGCAGCGTATAGCGACCGGGCGCCAGCCCCACCAGCACGCGGTCGCCGGATGCGCCCTGCTCCTGCCACTCGCGATCCACCCCCTCCAGCTTCGACCAGTACCGGTTGCTCTGCGGATCGTCGAATGCCAGCAACCGGGCGCTGATGCGCAGTTCGCTGGTGCCGGGGGCCAGCACCGCGGCGCCATGCCCGGGCCGCTCGCGCCACTCGCCGCCCTCGCGCACCGCCACGCTGTCGAGCTCGAGCACCGGTAGCACCGGCGGCCCGGCGTCGGCGGTGGTGTCGATCAGCACCACGCCGGCATCGCCGGTGGCACCGGCAAGTACGCCGTCGGCGGTCAGCGCCAACGCGCGGTAGACGAATTCCTGGCTGCGGAAACCCAGGCCGACGCCCAGATGGCGCATGCGTGCCAGCGCCGGATCCCAGCGATAGAGGCCGCGCGTGGTCGACACCCAGATCCGCCCGCGCGCGTCGATGCGCAGCGCGGACGCCGACACCGGCGGCATCCCGCGGCGTGCATCGACGCGGTCGTCGAAGGTCCAGCGGCCGTCGACGCGGCGATAGCGGTCCAGGCCTTCGATGCTCTGCAGCCACAGCGTGTCGGCCCCGTCGAATGCGAACGCCACCACCGTGCGGCCACCGGTGGCGACCTGCGGCTCGAGGCGGCCGCTCTCCTCGTCCAGCATCGCAAGCCCGTAGTCGCCCGCGGTCCACAGCCTGCCTTCGACATCGAACGCCATCGCCTCGTGGTCGCCGCGGTCGTCGGCCGGGATCTCGCGCAGCACCCGCCCGGAGTGCGCGTCGCGCTGCTGGAGGCCACCCTGTCGGGCCGCGGTCCACAGGGTGCCGTCCGGCGCGATCTGCACCTGGTCGGTCATGCGGCCGGGCGCGGGATCCCGGGGGCTGTCCGGGCCCCAGAAGTCGATGCTTCCCTGCGGACCCACCCGCACCAGCCCGGGGCGCACGCCGGCCCACAGCACGCCACTGGCGGTCTCGGCGAGCGCCACCACCCGGTGCGCGCGCAACCGGCTGTCGAGCGGCTCCTCGAAGGCCTCCACCTCGCCCGCCGCCGACAGCCATTGCACACCGGCGGCACTGCCCAGCCAGATACCCCCGTCGTGCGCAGGCGCCAGTGCCGTGTACAACGTGGGCCGCAGGCCGTCGCGGGTATCGAACTGCGCCACCTGGCGCCAGTCGGACCGCAGGTAGCCGAGCCCGACGCCCGGCAGCGGCACCCACACCGCGCCATCGTCCTGGCGCAGGATCTGCATGATCCCGCGGTCCTGCACCGGCGCACCGGTCTCCACCGGCCGCGGCGCACCGTTCGCCGGCACCCGCCACAACCGCCGTTGCGAGCCGATCCACAGCGCGCCGTCGTCGTCGCGGGCAAGGCTCACCGCGGCGTTGGGCGACTCGAACATCGAACTCCAGGCAGGTCGCTGCCACCCGCCGTCGGGCGCGCGCACGTGGATGCCCTGCGCCGTGCCCACCCACAGCGCGTCGCCGAGCCAGCGCACGGTGTACACGCGCGGATACGGGTCATCGCCCGGCAGTGCGATGCGCCGGACGCCATCGCCATCGGCCACCGCCAGCCCGCCGAAGGTCGCCGCCCACACGCGGCCCTGCGGATCGACGTCGAGATCGAGGATGGGTTGCGACGACAGTGCATCGGGCGTGGCGTCGTCGGGTGCGAAGCGCACCAGCCCCGCCGTGTCCGACCAGCGGTAGAGCGCGCCGTCCATTGCGCCGAACCACAGCTCGCCATCGCAATCGGCCAGCGAGAGGATGTTGGAGTCGCTGATCAGCCCGTCGTCGGCGATCGGCTCGAAGCGGTCGTCCTCGCGGACATAACGGGCAAGCCCGCCCTTCTCGGTGGCGACCCACACCCGGTCGCGCGCGTCGACGTGCACGGCCTGGATGAAGTTGTCGCCCAGCGACCCGGCGCGGCCAGGATCATGCCGCCACACCTTCATCCGCATGCCGTCGTAACGCGCGAGGCCATCGCCGGTGGCGATCCAGACGAAGCCCGCGCGGTCGCGCGCGATTCCCATGATGTCGCTGGACGGCAGCCCGTCCTGCGCGCCCAGCGGGCGGAACCGCGGCGTTTCCGGCAGCGCCGCCGCGGCCAGGACACAGCCGCCCAGCCACAACAGCACCGTGATCAGCGCGGTGCGCATATCGGGTGTCCCCTGGTCCGCCTCCCCGGCGACCGGTCATCGTCGCAATGCCCGCCTGCGCGTGCAAGGCGCGATGTGACGGCGATCAAGCTATTGCCCGGACGCCTGCACACCGGCCGTGGCTGCCGGCCGTAGACTGCGCCGATGCCTGCGCGCGCGCTCCCGCTTCTGTTCGTCCTGTCCGTGCTGTCATCGGTGGCCACGGCCGCGGAGCGGTTCGCGCTCGACCCGGTGCATACGCGGGTGATGGTGGCGGTCGACCACGCCGGCTATTCGAAGGCGATCGGCACCGTCTCGGGCAGCACCGGGGTGCTCGCGTTCGATCCCGCCGACTGGCGCCAGGCGCGCCTGGAAGCGCGGGTGCCGCTGCAGCAGCTCGATTTCGGCGACCCTCGCTGGAACCAGGCGGTGGCCGCGGCGAACCTGCTGGATGCCGGCCGCAATCCCGAAGCGCGGTTCGTCTCGACCCACGTGGAGCCGGTCGCCGCGGACGAGGCCATCGTGCACGGCCAGCTGACCCTGCGCGGGGTGAGCCGCCCGGTGGCGCTGCAGGTCCGCATGAATGCACTCAAACGCCACCCGATGCCGCCGTTCCGCCGCACGGCCGGGTTTTCCGCCACGGCGACCGTGAGTCGCGCGGACTTCGGTATCGATGCATGGCCTTCGCTGATCGGCGACGACGTCGAACTGCGCATCGAGGCCGAAGCGTTCGCGTCACGCACGGCCCGTTTCAGCGACGAGGTCGTGCCGACCCACCCCTCCGCAACCACCCCGCCCGCGGATCGGCCCTGACCGCTCCGTACGCCTGCGGCGACAGGCGTCAGCCCGCGGACGCGCCGATGAACGTCCGCACCGCCGCCGCATCGAACGGCCAGTCCAGTTCGCGGCCGTCCGCTGCCCGCAGTACCGGCACGCGGATGCCATAGCGGGCCTCGAGCGCCTGGTCGTCGTCGATCCACACGGTCTCGAAGTCGGGCGCACGCGCTTGCGCCAGCACGTCGAGTGCCTGGTCACACAGCGGGCAGTGGTCGCGCTGGAACAGCTGCAGCGTGGGCGACGGCTGGGACAGGGCGTTGCGCGGCACGGTCGGTCGGGTTCAACGACGGCCGCGTAGAATAGCGCCCATGGCCGTCAGCACGTTCGACCTCTACAAGATCGGCATCGGGCCGAGTTCATCCCACACCGTCGGGCCGATGCGCGCCGCCGCCCGCTTCGTCGAGAAGTGGCTGGTGGAGCCCGGGCGCCTCGACCAGGTGGCGCGCGTGCGTGCCGAGGTGTTCGGCTCGCTGGCGCTGACCGGCCGCGGCCACGGCACCGACAAGGCGGTGCTGATGGGTCTTGAAGGCCACTGGCCCGACCGCATCGACCCCGATGTCATCCCCGCCGCGCTGGAGCGCATCCGCGGCGAGCGGCGCATCCTGCTGCAGGGACTGCACGCCGTCGTGTTCGACGAGAAGCGCGACCTGGTGATGAACAAGCGGCAGAAGTTGCCGTTCCACACCAACGGCATGCGGTTCTCGGCATTCGATGCCGCCGACCAGCTGGTCGCCACCCGCGACTACTACTCGGTGGGCGGCGGCTTCGTGGTCAACCAGGACGAAGCCGCGGAGGACCGCATCGTCGCCGACGAGACCGCGGTGCCGCATCCGTTCTCCAGCGGCGACGAACTGCTGGCACGCAGTCGCGAAACAGGCCTGTCGATCGCCCAGCTGATGATGGAAAACGAGCTGTGCTGGCGCAGCCGCGACGAGATCGAGGGCAACCTGCGCAGCCTGTGGCAGGCGATGCAGGACTGCGTGGCGCGCGGGATCCGCCAGGACGGCGTACTGCCGGGCGGGCTGCACGTCTCGCGGCGCGCGCCGGCGCTGTATCGCGAACTGTCCAGCCAGCCGGAAGCGGCGATGCGCGACCCACTGACCACGCTGGACTGGGTGAACCTCTACGCGCTGGCGGTCAACGAGGAAAACGCCGCCGGTGGCCGCGTGGTCACCGCGCCCACCAATGGCGCGGCGGGCATCATCCCCGCGGTGCTGCACTACTACGACCGCTTCTGCCCGAACGCCAGCGAGCAGGGCGTGTTCGACTTCCTGCTCACGGCGGCGGCAATCGGCATCCTCTACAAGGAAAACGCCTCGATCTCCGGCGCCGAAGTCGGCTGCCAGGGCGAGGTCGGCGTGGCCTGCTCGATGGCGGCGGCCGGGCTGGCCGCGGCGCTGGGCGCGACGTCCAGCCAGATCGAGAACGCCGCCGAGATCGGCATGGAGCACAACCTCGGCCTGACCTGCGACCCGATCGGGGGGCTGGTGCAGATCCCGTGCATCGAACGCAACGCGATGGGCGCGGTCAAGGCGATCAACGCCGTGCGCATGGCCCAGCGCGGCGACGGCAAGCACAAGGTCAGCCTCGACAAGGTCATCAGGACCATGCGCGACACCGGTCGCGACATGCACGACAAGTACAAGGAAACCTCGCGCGGCGGCCTTGCGGTCAACGTCATCGAGTGCTGATTGCGAGGCGCTGGTGCGGGGCGTCGTCCCGTGAAGCGGACACCGCTGCCGTCGACGTCCACGTCGCCGACTGCTTCATAATCCGTCGATGAATCCGCTTCGCATCGCACTTCCTTCCGTCCTGGCGCTCGCCATCGCCGGCTGTGCCGGGCTGCAACGCGATGCCCGCGGGTCGGGCGCGCCGCCGCCGATGGCCGCATCGGCAAGCGTCGTGGTACGCGAGGCCTTCCTCGGCGCACCGCGTCCCGGGGACGAACTCGATTCCCTGGCCACCTGGATCGATGCCGAGGGCGCCACCCGGGTCATCGCCACCGCCAAGTCCACCCACCGGCTGGTGATCTTCGACGGCGACACCGGCGCGCACGTCGGCGATGCCGGCAGCCACGGGCGCGGGCCAGGCCAGTTCAGCCGGCCCAATGGCATCGCGGCCTTCGGCGACCTGCTGTTCGTGACCGAACGCGACGCGCCGCGCGTGCAGGTCCTGGCGCTGCCGGGGTTCACCCACCTCGCCAGCTTCGGCGACGAGGAACTGCGCAGTCCCTATGGCATCTGGGTGCACGAAACCGCGCCCGGGACCCTCGAAGCCTTCGTCACCGACAGCTTCATGGAGGGCGCCGACCACCGCACCGTCCCGCCCGCCGCCGAACTCGACCGGCGGGTGCACCACTACCGCGTCGGGTCCGATGGCGATGGCGATGGCGTGCACGCGGTCCACCTCGGCGCATTCGGCGCGACCGGTGGGAACGGCGTGCTGCACATGGTGGAGTCGATTGCCGGTGATCCCGCGCGGCAGCGGCTGCTGATCGCCGACGAGGACACCCGCCACGGCTCGACCCTGCACGAATACGGCTTCGACGGCCGCTACACCGGCCGCAGCCTGCCCATGGGCACCTTCACCGGCGAGGCCGAGGGCGTGGCGTTGTGGGATTGCGGCGCCGACGCCGGCTACTGGCTGGCGGCGGACCAGACCCTGCCGCAGACCGGCTTCCACCTGTTCGACCGCAGCACGCTCGCCCCCCGCGGCAGTTTCCGCGGCGAGGTGACCGCCAACACCGACGGGATCGCGCTGCATGCCGCGGCCACGCCGCGCTTCCAGGCCGGGGTGCTGTACGCGGTGCACGACGACCGCGCCCTGGCCGCATTCGATCTTGCAGAGGTCATCCGCGCGCTCGACCTCGACCCCGCCTGCGCGCACTAGGCAGCAGTCCGTGCCGTCGCCCGCTATCGCGCTGCTGGTCGCAGCGATGCTGGTCACCACCGCGATCGGGGCCCGTGCCGGCGAGATCTGGCGCTGGACCGACGCCGACGGCACGCGGCATTACGCCGACCGCCCGACCCCTGATGCGCGCAGCCCGCGACGTACCGCCGACAGCGCACCCGCGGCGATCGCGCGCCTGCGGCTGGAACAGGGCGACGGCGAGTTGCTCGCATGGGCGCAGAACCCCCTGGACGGGCCGATCGAGGTGCTGCTGCGGGTCTCCGGCGCGGCGCCGCAGGCGGTGCCGGCGCTGCCCGCCCGCGCCACGGTGCCCGCGCGTACCGAGGTACTGCTGACGCGCATCGCCGGCCAGGGCGCGGCCGCGCAGCTGGCATTGACCGCGGTGCCCGGGCATCCGGGTGCACGCCCGCGCGATGTCGAATACGGCTATCCGCTGGGCACGCGCCAGCTCCGCGTGGAGCAGGGCTGGAGCGGCGGCTTCAGCCATTCCGATGCACAGAACCGGCATGCGGTGGATTTCGCCGCAGCGGTCGGCACCCCCGTGCTCGCCGCGCGCGACGGGACGGTCATGCACGCCGAGGCCGGTTTCGACGAAGCCGCACCCGGTGACCACGAAGCGGTGACCCGCGCCAATTTCGTGCGCGTGCTGCACGACGACGGCAGCATGGCGCTGTATGCCCACCTGGACGCCGGCGGAGTGCTGGTGCATCCGGGCCAGCGCGTGCGTCGCGGCACGCCGCTCGGCCGATCGGGCAACACCGGGCTGTCCAGCGGCCCGCACCTGCATTTCGTCGTGCAGGTCAACCGCGGCCTCAGCCTGGAATCGATCCCGTTCCGGATGTTCGGTCCACAGGGAATCCTGCGCTTCCAGCCATAGCCTGTGGTGCAAGCCCAAGCGCGAGCACCCCTTCCTCGAACAGGCGATGCGCGGCCTCGATCCGCTGCATCTCGTTGGCATCAAGGTCGGCTGCCGACTGGCCGAGCAGGTCCCGGACGAGGCCCCGCTCACGCCGGTCGAGCACGCGGCTCGCGTAGTCGCCACGCACCACGCCCGACGCCGCATCCAGGCCGCGCACCAGCGGTCCGATCTGGACTTCCAGCACGTCGAAGTCCACCACCGGTGGCGGGGGTTCGAGCGCCCGGTCGACGGCTGCCATGAAACCGGCCTCGAACGCCGCCGGCGACCACTGCGCATCGATCAGCGCGCGCCCACGCGCGCAGGCGGCAGCGACCGCGGCGGGATCGCCCAGCCCGCCCAGGATGGCCTCGGCCACCGGCAGGAATGCCGCGGGCGACACCTGTCCACTGGCATCGGCCACCATCGCCGCGTCCTCGACCACGCTGATTCCGTGTCCCGCCGGCAACAGGAAGCGGTTGTTGCCGACCCCGTTGGTATAGACCGGGCAACCGGCGTGCACCGACTCCAGCACGTAGAAGCCGAACGGTTCCGGGAACAGGTTGTAGGCCAGCCCGAACCGGGCCAGGCCGAAGAGTTCGAACACCGCGCGCTGGTGCAGGTGCGGCACCGGCAGGAACAGGTCGGCGCAGCGCAGCCCCGACCCTGCCAGCATCGCGTCGATCGACGCACGGTGCGCGGGCGGCAGCGATTGCTCGGAGATCGCCAGCATCACCCGCGTGCCGCCACGCCGGCGCGCGATGTCGTTCAGGGCGTACAGGATGCCGACCGTCGCCATCAGGTCCTGCTTGCCGGGCTGCAGGGCATGCCCGACCACGACCCCGGCATCGACCGCGCGACGCACCGCCGGCGGCACGTCCGCACCCAACGGAAAGCCCGGCTCCCCGGCCGGCGTGGACACGCACGGCACCGGCATCGGCACGTCGATCACCCGGGTAAAGCCTTCCGGATCGAGAACGCGACGGGCCTTCCAGTCGGGCGTGGCGAACACCGCGCGCAGGCTGCGGGCGAGGTAGGGCGAATTGGCACAGTGCACGTCGATCGCGTCGTTGCCGATCCACGCCCCGGTGCCATAGGCCAGCCCGTGGTACAGCACCAGGTGATGCTGCGCCCATTGCCGTGCCGGGCCGCGGATCGATACGCCCGCACCATCATGGATGGCCAGCAACGGCCGCGGGCCCGAGCCCAGGTCGGCCAGCGCGCGCGCCAGCGCCATCGGCACCATCGATTCCTGCGCAGCCGGCCGCCGCGGACGTGGCGGCGCGAACGCCCGCACCTGCCAGCCATGGCCCTGCAACAGCGGCGCGATGCGGTCGTTGACGTAGCCCACCGACCCGTTGAACGGCGGCCCCCCGGTCTTCGACAACTGCAGATGCACCCGACGTTGCGAATGATCCATCGCCCTGCCTGCATGACGCGCCCCGCGCGGGCCCCGGATTATAGGTGGCCCGCCGCCGCGTATAATCGCCGGCCCCCTGACCCTGCCGCACGCAGCGCGTGCATTCCCGCATGCCTGACGTTTCCGCAGAATCCGCCCGCCGCCGCACCTTCGCGATCATCTCGCATCCCGACGCCGGCAAGACCACGCTCACCGAGAAGCTGCTGCTGTTCGGCGGCGCGATCCAGATGGCCGGCTCGGTGAAGTCGCGCAAGACCACCCGCCACGCCACGTCCGACTGGATGGCGCTGGAAAAGGAGCGCGGCATCTCGGTGACCTCGTCGGTGATGCAGTTCCCGTACGAAGGCAAGATCGTCAACCTGCTCGACACCCCCGGCCACGCCGACTTCGGCGAGGACACCTACCGCGTGCTGACCGCGGTGGACTCGGCACTGATGGTGATCGACGTCGCCAAGGGCGTGGAGGAGCGCACCATCAAGCTGATGGAGGTGTGCCGCCTGCGCGACACGCCGATCATGACCTTCATCAACAAGCTCGACCGCGAAGGCAAGGACCCGATCGAGCTGCTGGACGAAGTGGAGACCGTGCTGGGCATCCAGTGCGCGCCGGTGACCTGGCCGATCGGCATGGGCCAGCGCCTGAAGGGCGTGGTCCACCTGATCAGCGGCGAGGTCCACCTGTACGAACCGGGCCGCAACTTCACCCGCCAGGATTCGACCATCTTCCCATCGATCGATGCCCCCGGCCTGGCCGAGAAGATCGGCGAGAAGATGCTGGCCGACCTGCGCGACGAACTGGAACTGGTGCAGGGCGCGAGCCACCCGTTCGACAAGGCCGAGTACCTGGCCGGACGCCAGACGCCGGTGTTCTTCGGCTCCGGCGTCAACAACTTCGGCGTGCAGCCGCTGCTGGACTTCTTCGTCGAGCACGCTCCGTCGCCGCAGGCCCGCTCCACGACCACCCGCGACGTCGCCCCGCAGGAGCCGAAGCTCACCGGCTTCGTGTTCAAGATCCAGGCCAACATGGACCCGCAGCACCGCGACCGCGTGGCGTTCATGCGGGTGTGCTCGGGCCGCTTCGAAGCCGGAATGAAGGCCTTCCACCCGCGCACGGGCAAGGAAGTGAAGCTTGCCAACGCACTCACTTTCATGGCGTCCGACCGCGAGATCGCCGCCGAGGCGTATCCCGGCGACGTGATCGGCATCCACAACCACGGCACCATCTCGATCGGCGACACCTTCACCGAAGGCGAGACGCTGGCGTTCACTGGCATCCCCAACTTCGCCCCGGAACTGTTCCGCCGCGCACGCCTGCGCGATCCGCTCAAGCTCAAGCAGCTGCAGAAGGGCCTGGCGCAGCTGTCGGAGGAAGGCGCGACGCAGTTCTTCCGCCCGCTGATGTCGAACGACCTGATCCTGGGCGCAGTGGGCGTGCTGCAGTTCGACGTCGCGGCGTACCGGCTCAAGGACGAATACGGCGTGGATGCCATCTTCGAGCCGGTCGCCGTGGTGACCACCCGGTGGGTGCACTGCGACAACGCGAAGAAGTTCGAGGAGTTCCGCGAGAAGAACGCGCCCAACCTCGGCATCGACGCCGCCGGCGAACTGGTCTACCTGGCGCCGACGCGGGTCAACCTGCAGCTGGCGCAGGAACGCTGGCCGGACGTGCGTTTCGCCGCCACCAGCGAGCATGCGCACACCGCTGGCACCACCTGAGCGGGATCCGCCCGGCACCGCGTACCGTGCCCCCCGTGGGCGCCGGCGTGAGCGGGGATCGCTGACAGCACGCATGCGTATGGTCTAATGCGCTCCGGACCTTTCCCCGGGGCCGCAATGAGCACGACCATCCTGAACCTGCGCCAGAAGCGCGAGGAACTCGCCAGTGCGCTGACCCATGGCCTCGGCGCGGCCGCCGCGCTCGCCGCCGGAGCGGTGCTGATCACCCTGGCCGCGCTGTACGGCGATGCCTGGCAGCTCGGTGCGGCGATCGTCTTCGGCACCAGCCTGCTGATGCTGTACCTCGCCTCCACCCTCTACCACGCCTTCCAGAACCCCGTGCTCAAGGGCCGGCTGAAGGTGTTCGACCACTGCGCGATCTACCTGCTGATCGCCGGCACGTACACGCCGTTCACCCTGATCGGCCTGCGCGGGCCGCTGGGCTGGACCCTGTTCGCGGCGATCTGGACGCTGGCGTTTGCGGGGGTGGTGTTCAAGCTGTTCTACACCGGCCGGTTCAAGCGGCTGTCGACGCTGATCTACGTGGCAATGGGCTGGCTGGTGATCGTGGCGATCAAGCCGGTGCTGGCGGCGCTGGACAGCTGGACCTTCGGCTGGCTGATCGCGGGCGGGCTGTTCTATACCCTCGGCACGATCTTCTACCATCGCGAATCGATCCCCTACTCGCACGCGGTCTGGCATCTGTTCTGCATTGCCGGAAGCGTGTGCCACTACATCTCGGTCATGGCACAGGTGGTGACGCCGCGCTGACCGGCGCGCGCGTATCCTGACCGCATCGTTGCTACGGAGCTCCGCCATGCGAACCGCTGCCGCCGTCACCGCCTGCCTGCTGCTTGCCGCGTGTGGCCAGGACCAGGCGCCCACCCCGGCCACGCCGGTCAGCGAGGCATTCGAGCAGGACGGTGCCAGGCCGCCCGTCGGCCCCGTGGACGCCACCTATCTGTGCGATGGCGGCAATCGCGTCGACCTGATCGAGAACCGTCGCTTCGCCCGCATCGCGATGAGCGACGGCCGCGTGGTGCAGCTGGGGGCAATGGACAAGAGCCAGCCGCCGACCTGGTCGGACGTCGGCCTGCGCTTTGTCGTGGGTGGCGACTATGTCGAACTCTCGCAGGATAACGGGCGCACCCTGCGCTGCGAGGAACAGCCCGCTTCAGGGGACACCGGGAACGCCGACGCCTGAGCCCTGAACGATGGGCAACGCGTTCACCATGGTTTGATACCGGCGCACCGAAGGTGATGGCTCCCCGCAAGGTGAACCGCCATGCCCGAGGCGCCGGTGTCGAACTCTCCCCGTTCCCGTCGCAGGTTCGACACGATTGCCGACCATCCGTGGCGGGCCGCGTTCGCGGTGGCTGCCGTCGGGCTGCTGGTGCTGTTCCTGCTGTGGGACTGGAACTGGTTCAAGGGACCGGTGGAGCGTGCGGTCGAGGCCCGGACGGGGCGTGACTTCACCATCGGCGGTGACCTCGACGTCGATCCCGGTCGCGTGACCACCATCCGCGCCGATGCCCTCGAGCTCGGCAATGCGGACTGGTCGGACGAGGCGCGCATGGCCGCGGCCGACCGGCTCGAGCTGTCGATCGAGCTCTGGCCGCTGTTGCGCGGACAGGTGCGCATACCGGAGATCCGGCTGCAGCGCCCGCAGGTACGGCTGGAAATCGGCCCGGACCGCGAGGGCAACTGGAGCGCGTTCGCCGGCGACGGCGGGGGCGGCAGCCCGGTGCAGCTGCAGCGACTGTGGATCGACGATGGCAGCCTGCTGTTCCTGGATCCGGAAGGCGAGACCGAAGTGGACGTGCGGGTGGCCAGCCAGGCGCCGGGCGAAGGCGACGCGGCGCCGCCCGTCGCCATCACCGGCGAGGGACGCTGGCGCTCGGCCGAATTCGAACTCGAGGGCACCGCGCAGTCGCCACTGGACCTGCAGGACACTGCGGCCCCCTACCGCTTCGACCTGCATGCCCGCGCCGGCGCCACCCGTGCCCACGCGCGCGGTTCGCTCGTGGATGCCTTCCAGTTCGAGAATTTCGGCTTCGAGATGGCGCTTGCCGGGCAGAACCTCGAGCACCTCTATCCCCTGCTCGGCCTGGCCATGCCGCCGACACCGCCGTACTCCGTCGATGGCCAGCTGCGGCGCGAAGGCACCACCTGGCACTACCGCGACTTCAGCGGCAAGGTCGGCGACAGCGACCTTGCGGGAACCGTCACCGTGGAAACCGGAGGCGAACGCAACTTCTTCAAGGCCGAGCTGGTGTCGAAGCTGCTCGACCTCGACGACCTCGCCGGCTTCCTCGGTGCCGCGCCCGAAACCGGCGCCGGGGAAACGCCGAGTCCCGAGCAGCAGGCCGAAGCCTCGGGCAGCGGGGTCATCCCCGATACGCCCTACGAACTCGACAAGCTCAACGCCATGGATGCCGACGTGCGCCTGCGCGCGCAGCGCATCGAGGCGGACCTGCCGCTCGACGACATGGATGCCCACCTGTTCCTGGAGAACGGGCTGCTGCGGCTCGATCCGCTGAATTTCGGCGTGGCCGACGGCGACATCCGCTCGACCGTGCGGATGGATGCCCGCGAGACACCCATCCGCACCACCCTCGACGCGGACGTGCGTGGCCTGAACCTCGGCGGCCTGTTTCCGGATTCCGCACTGGCAAGCGATGCGGTGGGCCGTATCGGTGGCCATGCGAAGCTGGCGGGTACGGGCAATTCGATCGCGGCGATGCTCGGCAGTTCCAGCGGCGAAGTCGCCGTGGGCATGGGCAAGGGCGAGATCAGTGCGTTGCTGGTGGAGCTGGCGGGCATCGACATCGCCGAGGCATTGGCCTTCCTGGTCACCCGCGATCGCAGGATCCCGATCCGCTGTGCCTTCGCCGATTTCGCGGTGAACGACGGGGTGATGTCCGCCAATGCGCTGGCATTCGACACCACCGATACGCTGATCATCGGCGAAGGCAGCATCGACCTCGATGGCGAACGGCTCGACCTGCTGCTGCGACCGCGGCCCAAGGACCGCAGCCTGCTGAGCCTGCGCTCGCCACTGGTGATCGGCGGCACCTTCTCCGACCCGAGCTTCCGCCCGGACCTCGCCCGCCTGGGCCTGCGTGGCGCGATCGCATTGGCGCTGGGATCGATCGCCCCGCCCGCCGCGCTGCTGGCGACACTCGAGCTCGGGCCCGGCGAAGACAGCGACTGTGGCGGCGAATACGCGCGCTGAGTCGTGCCGCGCGCGGCGTCGCTGCGACCGCGCGCCTAGGAAGCGATATAGCGCTGCAGCTGGTCCAGTTCCACCTGCTGGTCCTCGATGACCGCCTTGACCAGGTCGCCGATCGAGACGATGCCGACCACCCGCCCGTCCTCGAGCACCGGCAGATGGCGGAAGCGGCCATCGGTCATCAGTTGCATGCAGCGCGGCACGGTCTCGTCCGGGCCAATGGTGGCGACCGCATCCACCATGATGTCGCGCACCGGCGTCTGCTGCGACGTGCGTCCGGTCAGCACCACTTTGCGGGCGTAATCCCGCTCGGACACGATGCCGGCCAGGCGGTCGTGGTCGAGCACCAGGACGGACCCGATCCCGTGCTCGGCCATCAGCCGCAACGCCTCGATCACAGGTGCGTCGGGACCGATCGCATGCACCTCAGGATTCTTCGACTCCAGCACCTGCCGCACGGTACGCATGGCGTTCCACCTCCATCGTCGATACGGACGGGCAGCATACCCCGCGTGCCGGCTGCCAGGCGTCGACGAGGTAGAGCGGGCGCTGCTTGGATTCCTCGTACAGCCGGCCCAGGTACTCGCCGATCAGTCCGAGCGCGATCAGCTGCATGCCACCCAGGAACAGGATCACCGTCATCATCGTCGGCCAGCCCGCGACCGGGTCGCGCCAGATCAGCGCCTTGACCACGATCCACAGCGCGTACACGAAGGCCAGCAGTGCGGTGCCCAGGCCGACGTACGTCGCCAGGCGCAACGGCGCGGTGGAGAAACTGGTCACGCCTTCGAGCGCGAAGTTCCACAGTCGCCAGAAATTGAACTTGCTGTGCCCGGCCAGGCGCGCATCGCGCTGGTAGGGCACCGCGATGCGGTTGAAGCCCACCCAGCCGAACAGGCCCTTCATGAAACGATGGCGCTCGCGCAGCTGCCGCAGTGCCGACAGTGCACGCGGCGACAGCAGCCGGAAGTCACCGGTGTCGACCGGGATCGGGGTCTTCGACAGCCGCAGCATCACCCGGTAGAACAGGTGCGCGGACGCACGCTTGAGCCAGGTCTCGCCCTCGCGCTCGGTGCGGGTGCCGTAAATATCGTCATAGCCCTGCCGCCACAGCGCGACGAACTCCGGCACCAGTTCCGGCGGGTCCTGTCCGTCGGCATCGAGGATCACCGCGGCGCCCTCCTCGACCAGGTCCAGGCCGGCGGTCAGTGCCGCTTCCTTGCCGAAGTTGCGCGACAGCCGCACCAGGGCGACGCGCGCGTCGGCGGCGGCGAATTCCTGCAGGACCGTCCAGGTGCGATCGCGGCTGCCGTCATCGACGTACAGCACGCCGCCGTCGATTCCATCGCCAAGCAGGCCATCCAGCACGTCGAGGATGCGCCCATGCAGGACGGGCAGCGCTTCGGCCTCGTTGAAGGCGGCAACGACGATGGTCAGGCGGTCATGGCTCATGGCGCGCATGCTAGCGGCTGGCGGCGGCGACTGCGCGTCGCGTGGCCGGTGCGGCGACCTGCATGCGACGACGCGAGCGCCTCCGTCTGTGCCGGACCGCGCCGCTACTGCAGCTGCCGCAGGTGCGCCTCGCCACCGATCTGCCGCATCTGCCGCTGGATCGCCCCGGTACGCCGCTGCACGTACGGGCCCGGGCGTGTCGCGCTGTAACGGCGCGGGCTCGGCAGCACGGCGGCCAGCCGCGCACTCTGCGTCCAGTCCAGGGACGATGCATCGCGACCGAAAAACCGTTGCGCCGCTGCCTGCGCCCCGTAGACGCCGTCGCCGAATTCCGCGACGTTGACGTAGACCTCGAGGATGCGCTGCTTGGGCCACAGCAGTTCGATCAGCACCGTGTACCAGGCCTCCAGCCCCTTGCGCACCCAGCTGCGGCCGCTCCACAGGAACAGGTTGCGCGCGACCTGCTGGCTGATGGTGCTGGCGCCACGCGTGCGGCCGCCACGCGCGTTGTGCGCGCGTGCCTTCTCGATGGCCTCGAAATCGAAGCCGCGATGGCGGGCGAAGTTCTGGTCCTCCGATGCGATCACCGCCAGCGGCAACGCCGGCGCGATCGCGTCCCAGTCCCGCCATTCGTAGTCGATGCGCTCCGGCCCGGCGCCGGTCCAGGCAGCAACCTGCCGCGCGGCCATATACGCGGAGAACGGCGGATCGACGAATCGCAGGGCGAGCACCTGCAGCACGCTCAGCAGCAGCAGCGCCAGCGGCAGCTTCCACAGCCAGTGCCAGCGGCTGCGTCGCCGCCGCGGTGGGTCCTGCAGGTCGATGGTCCCGTCGCGTTGTGCTTGCATGCCACTCCCGTCGCCCCCACTTCCCGGGGGCTGCCGTCGCCGTGATGCCGACCGCGGCATTATCCGGCACATCGTGCCTTACGGACTTCCCATGACCCTGCCCGCCGATACCGACCGCCTCGACCGTTTCCTGCTGCCCCATGCCGGTGTGCGTGGCGTGCGCGTCCATCTACGCGACACCTGGCAGCGGATTGCCGCCAGCGAGGCCTACCCCGCGGCCGTGGCGCGCACCCTGGGTGAAGCCGTGGCGGCCAGCGCGCTGTTCACCGCGCATGCAAAGGTGGACGGGCGGCTGTCAGTGCAGCTGCGCGGCGATGGCCCGGTCCGCGCGCTGTTTGTCGAATGCACCGCGCAGGGCACCCTGCGTGGCCTGGCCCACTTCGACGCGGCAGCGGCGCAGGCGGCCGGACCCGACCTGCGTCGTCTTGCCGGCGACAACGCCGTCATGGCCATCACCATCGAGAACCCGGGCCCGGGCCGCGATCCCACGCGCTACCAGGGTCTGGTCGGCATCGCGTCAGCCAGCCTGGCCGACGCGTTCGAAACCTATTTCCGGCAGTCCGAGCAGTTGCCCACCCGCCTGTTGCTGACCGCGACCGATGGACTGTGCGCCGGCCTCATGCTGCAGAAGCTGCCCGGCGACCCGGGGGATGACGACGGCTGGAACCGCGTCAATGCACTGTTCGACACCCTGCGCGAGGACGAGCTCCAGGCGTGGACCAACGACCAGCTGCTGCGTCGGCTGTTCAACGAGGAGGACGCGCAACCGCTGGGGGGCCGGAACCTGGCATTCGGCTGTTCGTGTTCGCGCGAGCGTGTCGAGGGCGTGCTGATGTCGCTCGGCCACGCCGAGGCGATGGCCGCAACCACCGAGCGCGGGCATGCCGAGGTGCGCTGCGAGTTCTGCGGACAACGCTACGCATTTGATCCGGCCGAAGTTGACGCCCTGTTCACCTCGTCGCCGGTTCCAATGGCCGCGCCGGAGCGCCTGCAGTAACAGGAGGCCTTGCGGCATCGGGGATTGTTAAATAAACATAAACGGAATACAGTCGGATCCCGGTTCCGGGAACTCCCGGCCCTTGCCAGAGTCGGTCTGATCATGCTGCTGCGCCTCGCTCCGCTTGCACTTTCGGCCCTGCTCGCCTTCGGCGCGGCAGCGGACGTGCACGCACAGAGCCGCGCGGCCGTATCCGAACAGCAGGCCGTGCTGCCCATCTGGAACAACACCAGTGGCCGGCTGGAGGCCCTGCTGGTGCTCGAGCCCACCGAAGAAGGGCGGACGCAGGCGGGGGCACGCTGGCGCTTTGGCGGCAATCGCCTCGATGCCGCGTTCGGTCTGGAAACCGGCGATTCGCTGGGCCTGCTGTGCGACTACCGCGGCGCGATGACCCATGCACTGGGCACGCTGGCCAACAACTGCGCACTCGCATCGCTGGACCTCGATGGCGATTCCGCCAGTGCCCGCCGTGGCGTTGCAAGCGCGGCGATCAGCCGAGACGGCAGCCGGATCGGCGTGAGCATGGGCGAGACCCGTGGTCACCTGCCCGCATGGCTGACATCCGGCCGCGCCGGCGCCGGCAGCAGCGATTTCGATTCCAACGACCTGACGGTCTTCGCCCAGAAGAACATCAGCGACCAGGGCTATGTGTCCATTGCCGGCACCGTTGCCAAGGCGCGCCTCATTCCCTACGCGCAGGCGCCGCTGGACCTCGCCGACCGCTGGGACAGCAAGTCGCTCAGCGTCGGCGGTGGTTACGGTCGCTTCGGGGCGAGCATCATCGGCCAGGTGATCGACAGTCCCGGCCAGCCGCGCTGGGAAGGCCTGGGCGTCGGGCTGACCTGGCGCACGCCGTGGAGCGGTCAGCTCACGGTGGGTGCCGACAACATCGTCACCCGGGGCCGCAATCCGTTCGCCCTGCGCGGGGAGAACGGCGAGGACGAAGGCACCGTGCCCTACGTCCGTTACGAGCAGGATCTCTGACCCGGAGCTGGCGTTCCGGCGCTTGCGTCGCCCAGGTGTCTCCGACAGCACCCATCGCCCCCCGGCCGCGAGCCCGACTGCACCCGAGGCGATAGCGCTTGCGCTGCGTGGCGGCCCGCACCGGGTGCGATCGAAAGCTGCTGCCTCAATCCGGGCACCACAGTCGGTTCTGGCGGCCACGGCCGCGTGCTGCCACCGCTGGGGGTGAAGTCATGTCGCCGCGGATGACCTGATATCTGGTGCCATCCTGCAGCTCCGACCCGCACGCGACTCGCTCCCCAACTCGGGACACCACGGTGCGCGCTCGACACTGCCCGAACAGCTGCTCGACGCGCCTATCACGCGTCGGTTACGCAATCCACCCCATTTGTTAACGACACTTTAATTTCTCTCCAAGGGGGTCTAGTATCGGGACCGGCCTTGCCGGATTTGGCGTCTCGGTTGACTCCACCGGCGGGTTCCCATGGGAATTTCCCAAGACATACTTGGAGAGAGAGATGATGTTGAAGACCAACAAGCTCCGCGACGCGATCACCTTCGCGCTCGTTGCGGGCACCACCGCCGCCGCCGGAACCGGCGTGGCCTTTGCCCAGGAAGGCCAGCAGGCGACCACGCTGGACCGCATCCAGGTCACCGGCTCGCGCATCCGCCAGGTGGACGTGGAAACCGCCCAGCCGGTGACGTTCGTGACCCGTGAGGAAATCCAGCGCCAGGGCTTCCAGTCCGTCGCGGACATCCTGCAGAACATCAGCGCCGTCGGCGCCCCGCCGATCAGCCGCGCAGCGCCGCTGTCGTCGGGCGAGAACGTGGGCGGCAGCTACATCAGCCTGCGTAACCTCGGTGCTACGCGCACCCTGGTCCTGCTGAACGGCAAGCGCCTGGGCATCTCGACCAGCGGCCTGCAGGACATCGCCGCGATCCCGGCCGCCGCCATCGAGCGCATCGAAGTGCTGAAGGACGGCGCCTCGTCGATCTACGGCTCGGACGCCATGGCCGGCGTCATCAACATCATCACCCGCACCAACTTCGAAGGCGCGGAAGCCAACGTCTACTACGGCCAGTACAGCCAAGGCGACGGCGCGATCACCAACGGCGACTTCACCCTCGGCTTCTCGGGTGACCGTGGCTCGCTGACCGTGACGGGTGACTGGCGCAAGGAAGACGGCGTTGCAGGCCAGGACCGCTGGTTCTCGGCCTACAGCCGTACCGACCGCCACCCGACCGACCAGTGGACCGCTGCCGGCTACATCGGTGGCTTCACGATCAACCGTACCCAGGCCGCCGGCCGGTTCCCGAACGTCACCTTCCCGACCTCGGCCACCACCCAGGTGCGCCTGGTGCCGATCGACCCGAACGGCGATCTCAACGATCCGGCGAACTGGCGGAACCAGGACACCTTCACCGGCGGCTGCCCGGCCGGCACCGGCACCCCGGTGGACTGCCTCCCCGGCTCGACCGCGGACAAGACCAACACCAACCTGCAGATGGACGTGCACACGCCGCTGGAGACGAAGTCGCTCTTCGTCGACGGCAGCTACGACATCACCGACACCATCCGCTTCCGCACCAACCTGGCGTACTTCAACCGCAGCACGGACCGCCTGATCGCCGGCTACCCGATGCAGGCAGGCTCGTTCGGTACCCCGATGGATGCCGACAGCTACTTCAACCCGATCGGCACCGACATCGGCACCTGGTGGCGCCGCACCTGGGAAGTGCCGCGCAGCACCAGCTCGGACTTCAACCAGTACCGTTTCAGCGGCACCTTCGAAGGCTACTTCGAGGTCGGCGACCGCATCTTCGACTGGGACGTGGGTTACCTCCACAGCGAGAGCAAGCTGACCCAGGCCTCGTTCGGCAACCTCAACCTCGCCAACGTCTCGCGCGCGGTCGGCCCGTCGTTCATGAACGCCCAGGGCCAGATCGTCTGCGGCGCCCCCGGCGCGGTCGACACCGGCTGCGTGCCGTGGAACCCCTTCGTGGAGTACGGCGTCATCGCACCGGGCGGCATGACCGGCAACGACGCCCTGCAGCGCTTTATCTTCCAGGAAGAGCACTCCACCGGTGAGACCACCACCCAGGTGTTCTCGGCCAACCTCGCCGGCTCGATCGTCACCCTGCCGGGCGGCGACCTGGGCTTCGCGGTCGGCGTCGAAAGCCGCAAGGAAGACGGCATGTTCTCGCCGGACGCCCTCGCGCAGACCGGCGGTTCGACCAACCTGGCGGCCGGCCCGACCGGTGGCGGCTACCGCGTGGACGAGGCCTACCTCGAGCTCGAGGCGCCGCTGCTGTCCGGCCTGCCGTTCGCGGAAGAGCTGACCCTGACCGCGGCGACCCGTTTCTCCGACTTCGACACCTTCGGCGAGACGACCAACAGCAAGTTCGGCCTGCGCTGGAAGCCGATCGATTCGCTGATGCTGCGCGCCACCGTGGCCGACGGCTTCCGTGCCCCGACCATCTCCGACCTGTACGGCGGCGGCTCGCAGACCTTCTCGTTCTTCACCGACCCCTGCGACACCAACTTCGGCAGCTCGGCCACCAACGCCACCACCCGCGCCAACTGCGTGGCGGCAATGGGCGCGCTGGCCAACACCTACCGCCAGATCGGCCAGGGCTTCACCCCGGTCGGCTCGCCGAACTCGCAGACCCCCGTGGCCTTCACCTCGGGCAGCAATCCGACGCTGACCCCGGAACTGTCGAAGTCGCAGACGATCGGTTTCGTGTGGAGCCCGAGCTTCCTGGAAGGGTTCAACGCCACAGTCGACTGGTGGAAGATCCGCATCGCCGACACCATCGTCGCCGACTCGCCGACCACCATCCTCAACGACTGCTACATCCAGGGCATCACCAGCCGCTGCTCGCCGCAGCTGTTCACTCGTGATCCGGGTCAGGGTTACATCAACTTCATGAACTTCGGCGGCCGCAATGCCGGTTTCCGCAAGGCCGAAGGCTATGACATCGACCTGACCTATCGTTGGGATGCGGGCGACTACGGCAACTTCACCGTCAACTCCAACTCCACCTACACGGTGTACGACGCGCTGGTCAGCACCAACGACCCGCGCAAGCCGCTGTCGTCGGTGGGCTTCACCTCCAGCTTCCGCCTGCGCTCCAACCTGGGCCTGAGCTGGCAGTACGGTGATTTCGGCGCCAGCTGGACGATGCGTTACTACTCGTCGATGAAGGAAGGCTGCACCTACTTCAACAGCTCGGTGATGACGCCGCACCTCGAGTGCAACGAGATCACCTACGCACCGACCGGCATCATCAACGCCGACGGTTCGCTGGCGAGTGGCCTGTCGCGTCGCAACAAGAACGGTTCCACCACGTTCAACGACGTGCAGTTCCGCTGGCAGGCGCCGTGGAATGCGACGATCGCCGTCGGTGCGAACAACGTGTTCGAGAAGTACGGCCCGCCGATGTACACCCAGCCGAGCGCGAACTTCGCCTACTACGGCGGCTTCGACATCGGTCGCTTCGTGTACATGAAGTACCAGCAGCGCTTCTGATCCACGCGCTGTAACTGCAACACGCTACGGCCCCGAAAGGGGCCGTAGTTTTTTGTGCATCCCCTGGGCGGAATGGCAACCGTTCCGTCGGTCCCGTCCGATGTACGCACGGAGCGCCCCTCCACCGGCCGCAGGCGTTCACCCCGCTCGCATGAGGCCGCCGAGCTGTGGCTACGTTGGGGGCACGCGCGGCTGAGCGATCGCTGTCAACGCACCACGAAAAAGGCCTTCCCGCGAGGGAAGGCCTTCTTTGTTCTACACGCGGGACCAGGACGCGATCAGCCGCGCAGTGCCTCCGGCAGACGGTCGCCGTAGGCTGCGTACTGCGCCTGCACGTCGGCGTGCTCGGCCGCCCAGCCGGCTTCGTCGACAGCCAGCAGGTTCTCCAGCGCACCAGCGGGCATGTCGAGCCCCTCGAGGTTGAGGTCGCCGGGCTCGGGCAGCAGGCCGATCGGCGTTTCCACCGCGTCCGCCTTGCCATCGACGCGGCCGATGATCCACTCCAGCACGCGCATGTTGTCGCCGAACCCCGGCCACAGGAACCGGCCGTCGTCGCCCTTGCGGAACCAGTTGACGTGGAAGATCTTCGGCAGCTTCGCGTCCGCAGTATCGAACGACAGCCAGTGGGCGAAGTAGTCGCCGAAGTTGTAGCCGCAGAACGGCTTCATCGCCATCGGGTCGCGGCGCACGACGCCGACCTGGCCGGTAGCTGCTGCAGTTGTCTCCGATGCCATCGCGGCGCCGACCTGCACGCCGTGGGTCCAGTCGCGGGCCTCGAATACCAGCGGCACCAGCGACGCGCGCCGGCCACCGAAGACAATGGCCGAGATCGGCACGCCCTGCGCATCCTCCGCGCGTTCGGAATACGACGGGCACTGCGACGCGGAAACGGTGAAGCGTGCATTCGGATGCGCCGCCGGGCCGTTGGCGGGGTCGTACGGACGGCCCTTCCAGTCGAACGCGGGCACGCGGTCGTCGAGACCCTCCCACCAGGGCTGGCCGTCGTCGGTCAGGCCGACATTGGTGAAAATGGTGTCGTGCTGGATCGTCGCAAGCGCATTCGGGTTCGACTTTGCCGAGGTACCGGGCGCCACGCCGAAGAAGCCGGCTTCGGGATTGATCGCCCACAGGCGCCCATCGGCACCCGGGCGCATCCAGCAGATGTCGTCACCCACCGTCCAGACCTTCCAGCCGGCCTCGCGGTAGCTCGCCGGCGGGATCAGCATGGCCAGGTTGGTCTTTCCGCATGCGCTCGGGAATGCAGCCGCGACGTAATGCGTCTCGCCCTGCGGGTTCTCGATGCCGACGATGAGCATGTGCTCGGCCAGCCAGCCTTCCTGCCGCGCCTGCCACGAGGCCAGCCGCAGCGCGTGGCACTTCTTGCCCAGCAGCGCATTGCCGCCGTAGCCGGAACCGTACGACTTGATCGTCAGCTCCTCGGGGAAATGCATGATGAAACGGCGGTTGGGGTCGAGCTCGCCCAGCGAGTGCAGGCCGCGCACGAAGGTCGGCGCGCCTTGGCCGGCTTCGCTGCCTTCGCGCTCGATGCGGCGCAGCGCATCGGCGCCCATGCGGGTCATGATCCGCATGTTGGCGACCACGTACGGCGAATCGGTGATCTCGACGCCGCAACGCGCCAGCGGCGAGTCGATCGGGCCCATGCAGTACGGGATCACGTACATGGTGCGCCCCTGCATGCAGCCTTCGAACAGCGCGTCGATCTTCGCGTTAGCTTCGGCCGGATCCATCCAGTGGTTGTTCGGGCCAGCGTCTTCGCGCTCGCGCGTGCACACGAAGGTGAGGTGTTCGACACGGGCAACATCATCCGGATCGGAGCGGTGCAGCCAGCAGTTGGGATGCGTGTCCGGATTCAGCGCGATCAGCGTGCCGTCCGCTTCCATGGACGCGAGCAGCGAACGGTTCTCCGCATCGCTGCCGTCGCACCAGTGGATGCGGTCCGGCCGGGTGAGCCGGGCGACGTCGTCGACCCATGCCTGCAGCGCCGCAAGCGACGTCCCGGATGCGGTATTGGAAGGAGGAAGGTCTCGGGCGGCGTTCAAATCCGTGCTCCTGGCGCAACGCGCCATATCGGTCCAGCAGGACATTTTAGGGGACATGGCGCTGCGAATCCGATGCGCCTGCGTGATGGAACGGGAAGCCGCGCGGAACCTGCGGGATTTACGCGGAATTTCCGCGGATTCCTGCGCAGGAATTCAGCGTGGCGGAATCAGCGTCGCCATGACGTGGCCGATGTAGGCATCGAACTGTTCGTGGTCCAGGCGCGACTGTGGCAACTGGATCGACAGCTGCAGGAACCCCACATAGGCGGTGTAGGCCAAGCGCGCGCGGTGGCGCGCATCGTCAACACCGAAGCCGATCTCGCGATAGGAACGCGCAAGGTGCTCGAGACGCCGCTCCGACACGCGGCCGATCACCGGCTTGACGATGGGATGGTCGAGCGCCTGCAGCAATGCGCTGTAGACGACGTGCAGCTTGATCTCGTGGGCAACCATCTCGATCAGCGCACGCAGGCGGTCGCGCGGATCGGAGATCTTCTCCAGTTCACCGAATACCGCTTCCTGCTCGACACTTTCCCAGCGCTCCAACGCAGCCTGCAGCAGCGCATCGCGCGACGGGAAATGCCAGTAGAAGCTGCCCTTGGTCACGCCCAGGCGACGCGCGAGCGACTCGACCGCCACCGCGGCCACGCCCTGCTCGGCGATCAGATCGAGGGCGGCCTGCGCCCAATCATCGGCGCTGAGGCGGCCGGGGCGCTCCGCGGCGCGCGGCGTATCGGCGGACTTCGCCGCGGTGGGAATTTTCATGGTGGCGAAGTTTACCGTACGGATGCAGCCTCATGCGTATCGTTACAGGCATCGGGCCGGGATTGACTTCACACGCGGCGTCACCATACTAAAGCGTATGGTCACGTCGGGACACCCGACCCCATTCCCTCTAGCTGCCGGAGCCTTCCATGAGCGTCGTCGTTCCGTTTCTCGCCCTGCTGTTGACGGGCATGTTCGCGGCCTACCACCGGATGCGGCTGCCGGTATGGGTGGCGATGGCCGCCACCGCCCTCGTGGCCTGCTGGTTGCTGGGCGCCAGCGCGACCGCCACCGTCGTGGCTGCGATCGTGCTCGCGCTCATCGCGGTGCCGCTGCTGGTCGCGCCGCTGCGCAAGGCGCTGGTCACCACGCCGCTGCTGTCGTTCTTCCGCAAGGTGCTGCCGCCGCTGTCGCAGACCGAGCGCATCGCGCTGGAAACCGGCTCGGTGGGCTTCGAGGGCGAACTGTTCACCGGCGACCCGGACTGGCAGAAGCTGCTGGATTTCCCGAAGCCGCAGCTCACCGCAGAGGAGCAGGCCTTCCTCGATGGCCCGGTGGAAGACTTGTGCCGGATGATCAACGACTGGGAGATCACCCATATCCACGCCGACCTGCAGCCCGAACTGTGGGACTACATCAAGAAGAACCGCTTCTTCGGCATGATCATCCCGAAGGAATATGGCGGCCTCGGCTTCAGCGCGCTGGCACACCACAAAGTGATCCAGAAGCTGTCGTCGATCTCCAGCGTGGTCAGTTCCACTGTCGGCGTGCCGAACTCCCTGGGCCCGGGTGAGCTGCTGGTGCACTACGGCACCCCGGAACAGAAGGAGCAGTACCTGCCGCGCCTGGCCGACGGCCGCGAGGTGCCCTGCTTCGGCCTCACCGGTCCGTTCGCCGGCTCCGATGCCACCTCGATCCCCGACTACGGCATCGTCTGCAAGGGCGAGTGGAACGGCGCGCAGGTACTCGGCGTGCGCCTGACCTTCGACAAGCGCTACATCACCCTCGCCCCGGTCGCGACGCTGATCGGGCTTGCGTTCCGCATGTACGACCCGGATGCGCTGCTGGGCGACGTCGAGGACATCGGCATCACCCTGGCGCTGCTGCCGCGCGATACCCCGGGCGTGGAGATCGGCCGCCGCCACTTCCCGCTGAACTCGCCGTTCCAGAACGGCCCGATCCGTGGCACCGACGTGTTCATCCCGCTCAGCCAGCTGGTGGGCGGCGCCGACATGGCCGGCAAGGGCTGGAACATGCTCAACGAGTGCCTGGCGATCGGCCGCTCGATCACCCTGCCCTCCACCGCCAGCGGCGGCGCCAAGGCGGGTGCGGTGGTGACCGGCGCCTATGCACGCATCCGCAAGCAGTTCGGCCTGTCGATCGGCCGCTTCGAGGGCGTCGAGGAAGCGCTGGCACGCATCGGCGGCAAGGCCTATGCGATCAGCGCGCTGGCACAGGCCACCGCCGCCGCCGTCGACCGTGGCGACGTGCCTTCGGTGCCGTCGGCGATTGCCAAGTACCACTGCACGTCGATGGGCCGCGAGGTCATCAGCGATGTCATGGACGTGATCGGCGGCAAGGGCATCATCCTCGGCCCGCGCAACTTCGCCGGCCGCGCGTGGCAGGCCGCGCCGATCGGGGTGACCGTGGAAGGCGCCAACATCATGACCCGCAGCCTGCTGATCTTCGGCCAGGGCGCGATCCTCTGCCATCCGTGGGTGATGAAGGAGATGCAGGCCGCGCAGAACCCGGACCACCGCCAGGGCCTCGAGGACTTCGACCGCAACCTGTTCGGCCACATCCGCTACGGGATCTCCAACGCGGTGCGTTCGTTCTGGTTCGGCATCACCGGCGCAAAGTTCGGTGCCGCGCCGGGCGACGACTACACCCGCCGCTACTTCCGCAAGCTCGACCGCTATTCCGCCAACCTGGCGCTGATGGCGGACGTCTCGATGCTGACGCTGGGCGGCAAGCTGAAGTTCAAGGAATCGCTGTCCGGACGCCTGGGTGACGTGCTCAGCCACATCTACATGACCAGCGCGATCCTCAAGCGCTACCACGACGACGGCGCGCCGGTAGGCGACAAGCCACTGCTGGCCTGGGCGTTCCACGACAGCGTGCATCGCATCGAGACCGCGCTGTCGGCCGCCCTGCGCAACTTCCCGATCCGCCCGATCGGCTGGCTGATGTGGGCGCTGATCTTCCCGCTCGGCCGCCGTGCGGAGGCCCCGGGCGACCGGCTCGGCCATCGCGTCGCTTCGCTGCTGATGAACACCAGCGAGGCCCGCGATCGCCTCGCGCAGGGCGTGTTCCTGACCCCGTGCGAGAACAACCCCGGCGGCCGCATCGCAAGCTACCTCGCCAAGGCGGTGGCGGCGGAGCCGGTGGAGCGCAAGTTCCTCAAGGCGCTCAAGGGCAAGAACATCCAGGCCTTGGATTACGACGCCCAGCTCGACGAAGCCGTGCGCGAAGGCGTACTGACCGCGGACGAGCGCAACCAGCTGGCCGAACTGCGCGCGATCACGCTCGATGCCATCACCGTCGATGACTTCGACGTGCACGAGCTGCGGGCAGCCACCCATTACGACCGCGCCACGACAGGCTCGCAACCGGCACGCGCAGTGGCCTGAAGCGCAGCCGCCCAGTGACCAGACAACGCCCGGCGAATGCGCCGGGCGTTTTCTTTCCTCTCAGGCGCGCGACGGCAGGGCCGGGGCTGCCACCGCGTGTTCGGGCAGGCCACGCTGCTCGCGCACCACCCGCCAGGCGCCGTAGGCCATCCCCGCCGCGACCGCCACGCCGGTGGCGAACACCACGCTGGAGCCGAAGCCGGCAAGGAACTTGTGCAGCCAGACGAAGCTGAAGTCTCCGGTGCGGTAGACCGCGGTGTCGATCACCGACTTGGCCTTGTAGCGCGCCTCGCGGTCCATCCGCGTGTACAGCGTCTCGCGCGCCGGCTTGGCCAGCGAGAACTCGCTCGCGCGCGTGGTCACCTGAACCACCGCGACCAGCAGCGGCAGCGGCGATGCCGACAGCAGGGCGAACCCCGCCAGGATTGCCAGAGCCGGCAGCAGCAACAGCGGGGTCACCCCATAGCGGCGCAACAGCCAGCGCGTGAGCAGTAGCTGCACCACGATGGTCAGGCCGTTCACCGCCCAGTCCAGCGTCGAGTAATAGCGGGTGGCGGCCTCCGCGGTCGGATAGAACTCCCGCACGATCGCGGCCTGCTCGTTGTAGAGCAGCGTGCCCACGCCGACTCCGAAGAACATCAGCAACGCGAGCGCACGCAGCAGCGGATCCTGCGCGACCAGCCGCAGGCCGGCCCACACCGAGCCGCCCATCGCGGCCTCGCCGCTGGTCTCGTGGTGCGCGCGCTCGCGCGCCACCGCCCACGGCCGCAACTGCACGATGCACAGCAGGCAGACCGACAGCAGCGCCATCGACACCAGCAGCAGGTTCGCCACCCCGACATGCTCGACCAGGACGCGGGTGATCGCCGGGCCCGACAGTGCGCCGATGGTGCCGCCGGCGCCGATGTAGCCGTACACCTGCTTGGCGTGTGCGTTGTCGAACACATCGGCCATGAAACTCCAGAACACCGTCACCGCGAACAGGTTGAACACCGCGATGAAGACGAAGAACACCGCCCCGCGCCCGGGGATGCCGGCATGGAAGGCCCACCAGAATCCACCCAGGCAGGCGATGAAGCCGAGATACACCACCGGCAGGAACACGCGCCGCGGAAACCGCGCCACCAGCGCACCGTAGACGGGCTGCAGCAGCAGCATCGCCACGAAGGTGCCGGTGAACAGCAGTTGCAGGGTGTAGTCCCCCAACGCGAAACCGGCACGTTCGCCGGCGGCCAGCAGCCATTGCGGGAACACGGCCGACGGATCGGCGGACGCGCCCATGGCGTCGCGCACCGGCCGGAGGACGTAATAGCCGCAGAGCAGGCAGAAGAAATACAGCAGCGCCCACCACAGCGCCGGCGAGGCGGAAAGGGCTTCACGGAAACGCGCGGAACGCGATGTCGGAACGGAACGAGGCATCGCCGGCTGCGCAGGAAAACGTCGGCGGAATGATCGGTGCTGGCGTCCTGCGGAGCAATCACCGCGTCCGATGCCGATGCTGGCGGGCACGCCTCACGGCCCTTGGCCGCGCCAGGCCGCGGCTGCGTGGAGCCGATTGCCAGCGGCGGCGGCGGCGCCTAGACTTCAGCCCACGCGGGTGTAGTTCAATGGTAGAACTTCAGCTTCCCAAGCTGATAGCGTGGGTTCGATTCCCATCACCCGCTCCACTTTTTCCTGGCGTCGAGATCCCTCCGCCGCACCACCCTTCCGCTGCACCCCCTCCCGCTGGCGGGAGGGGGTGCCCTGGTGTTCCCGGTCGGTCAGAACGACCGGTTGAGGCTCACGAACACCGTCGAATTGCCGCTGTCGGCGTGCGACAGCGTGGTGCTGAGGCCGAAGTTCGCTTCCATGCCGTACAGGCCGGCGCGCGCGCCGAGGGTGACGGTGGCATAGCTGTCGTCGTAGCGCAGCCCCGGCACCGCGAACTCGCCGGTGGCCGGCAGCGACAGCACGCGGGCGAACGCTTCCTCGGGTGCGTCCTCGAACTCGCGGTCCCAGGTGGCGCGTGCGTACGGGCGCAGTGCGCCTTCGCTGAAGGCGACCTGCCAGCCGACACTGCCGACCATCGAGTCGAAACTCTGGTCCGGATAGCCCAGCGCCGTGGACCGCGACGGATCGCTTTCCTCGAAACCGTCGACATCGATGCGCTGCGACACCAGCCCGACCACCGGACCGTGGCGCAGGCTGCCGGCCACGAAATTCCAGCCCGCATGCACGGCGGCGGTGAGGTTCTCGCCGTCGGCGGACCCCTCGTGCCAGCGCACCGCCTGGCCCAGCTGCACGCGGCGATGGGTGTCGATGTCGATGCTCGACCAGCTCAGCTGGCCATTGACCCATGCACCGTTGTCGCCGTACCAGCCGGCGAAGCCGCCGATCGTGGCGTCGCGGTGGCGGAAATCGCCACGGCGCAGGCCCCAGTCCTGCTTCGTCACCCCGTAGCCGCCGAACACCCCGAACACGGTGTTGCCGCGGGTCCAGTCGAAGCCGACGGTAAGCGCCGGCGCGAAGCCGTCGTAGTGGTCGCCATCGCCGTAGCGCTGGTAGTCGCCGCGCAGGTCGAACCAGACCCCAGTACCCTCGGCGCCCGGGGTGCCGTCGACATGCCAGGCCACGCGTTCGGCGCGCGCGCGCCCGACCACGGCCGCCGACTGCGGCAGCACCGCGATCTGCGCCGGGGCCTCCAGCACCGACACCGCGAAGTCCGCCAGCGCGCGATGACCGCCGGTGGTCGGATGCACGCCATCAGCGAACAGATAGGCACTGGCAGCATCCGCAGCCACCAGCGTGCCGGGATTGCAGGTGATCGACTGCGCCACCGTGCAGGCCGGCGAGGTCACGTTGCGGAACCCGTACGCGCCGGGTTCGGCAATGACCTCCTGCAGGAACCCGAAGGTGTTGAGCGGGATCACCCGCAGCCCGGCGCTGTTGATGCCGCTGTAAAGCGCGCTGTTGTAGGCGGTGGCGAGCGCGGTCAGCTGGCCCTGCGCAACCGCGCCCTGTGCACGCGCGGCAGGGGTCTGGCCCATGTCGGGCAGGGTCGGGACCATGATGTAGCGCGCACCGGCGGCCTGCAGCGTGCCGACCAGGCCGACCTGCGCGGTGACCGCACTGGCCAGGGTCGCCTGCGCCGGCGCGCCGGCGGCGATCGCGAACACATCGTTGGCACCGGTCCACAGCGTGTACAGGGCGCCCGGATCGGCACGGCCACCGGCGAGGTGACGCTGGACCTGGGTCGCCGTCGACGGCGTCGGGCCCAGGGCGCCGACGGTGTCCACCGCCACGCGCGCACCGCTCACCGCGTAGTTGTCGCCGGTCTGGCCATTGCCATTGGCGGCGCCGTTGGTGCCGTAGTGCTCGGCAAGGTGCTGCGCCCAGACGAAGCCGGGGTTGCTGGTCGACTGCCCGACCAGCCCCCCGGACGGGCCGATCGACTGGATCAGCACGGGCCGGTAGTAACCGGCATCGGTGAGGCTGTCGCCGAAGAACACGGTGCGCGAGAACTGGCCCTGCTGGGCGAGCGCGGGCGAGGCAGCCACCGCGAGGGCGGCAGCGAGAACGGTACGGGCAAGCAGACGCATGCATCCTCCGGGGAAATATGGGAACCGGCGGCACGGGCCACCAGACGGTGGCGCATGTTCCATCCGCCCCGGACACGACACAAGCCGCACTGCGTCATGCCGATGCAGGCTTGCTGGGAAAGGGCGACAATGCCGGCATGCATATCATCCTCAATGGTGAGCGCCTCGACCTTGACGCGGCGCAGAGCATCTCCGAGCTGCTGGTGGCGCGCGGCCTGGCCGGGCGCCGGGTCGCGGTGGAGGTGAACGGCGACATCGTGCCGCGCGGCCGCCATGACGAGCACCGGCTTGTCGAAGGCGACCGCGTGGAGATCGTGCACGCACTGGGCGGCGGCTGAGCCGCGACGAACGCCGCGCCGGTCCGCGCGCACCGCTTCGGCCACGGGAACGCTTCAGGCCGCACCCACCCATCTGCGCGATAATCCGACGATGACCGTACACCTCCCCTCCGAAGAGAGCCTTGTCATCGCCGGCAAGGCATACCGTTCCCGCCTGCTCACCGGCACCGGCAAGTTCGCCGATCTCGAGCAGACCCGCGCCGCCACCGAGGCCGCCGGGGCCGAGATCGTCACCGTGGCGATCCGCCGGACCAACATTGGCCAGAACCCCGACGAGCCCAACCTGCTCGACGTGCTGCCGCCCGACCGCTACACCCTGTTGCCCAACACCGCCGGCTGCTACAGCGCCGAGGAAGCGGTGCGCACCTGCCGGCTGGCGCGCGAGCTGCTGGACGGGCACAACCTCACCAAGCTCGAAGTGCTGGGCGACCGGAAGACCCTGTTCCCCGACGTGGTGCAGACGCTCAAGGCCGCCGAACAGCTGGTTGCCGAGGGCTTCGAGGTCATGGTCTACACCAGTGACGATCCGATCCTGGCCAAGCGCCTGGAGGAGATCGGCTGCGTGGCGGTGATGCCGCTGGCGGCACCGATCGGCTCCGGGCTCGGCATCCAGAACCGCTACAACCTGCTGGAGATCGTCGAGAACGCGAAGGTGCCGATCATCGTCGATGCCGGCGTCGGCACCGCTTCGGACGCGGCGATCGCGATGGAACTCGGTTGCGACGGCGTGCTGATGAACACCGCCATCGCCGGTGCAAAGGATCCGGTGCGCATGGCGCGGGCGATGAGGCTTGCCGTGCAGGCGGGCCGCGATGCGTTCCTCGCCGGGCGCATCCCGCGCAAACGCTACGCCAGCGCGTCGTCGCCGGTCGATGGACTGATCGGTTGATGGACCAGCAGGACGGCAACGGTGCCGGTGACGCCGGCAACGAGCGGCTGGCGAAAAAGCCCTTCACGCTGACGCCGGGCCACCGCGCGGTACGCAGCTTCGTGTTGCGCCAGGGCCGCTTCACCGAAGCACAGCAGCGTGCGTTCGATGCGTTGTGGCCGCGCTTCGGGCTCGATTACACGCCCGCCGACCGCGGCGGCCAGCCGCGCGACTTCGACAGCGTATTCGGCCGCAGTGCGCGTCGCGTGCTGGAGATCGGCTTCGGCAACGGCGAGGCATTGCGCTTTGCGGCACGCCAGGACCCGACCCGCGACTACATCGGCATCGAAGTGCATGCCCCCGGCGTCGGCCGGCTGCTCAACTCACTCGGTGAAGACGGCAGCGACCACGTGCGCCTCTACCACCACGACGCGGTGGAAGTGCTGGAGCACGAGATCGCCGACGCATCGCTCGACGAAGTCCGCATCTACTTCCCCGATCCCTGGCACAAGAAGCGCCACAACAAGCGCCGCTTGGTGCAGCCGCAATTCGCCGCGCTGCTGGTGCGCAAGCTTGCGCCGGATGGTCGCTTGCACCTTGCGACCGATTGGCAGGACTATGCCGAGCAGATGTGGGACGTGCTCGATGCCACCGCCGGACTGCGCAACCGCGCCGGCACGCGCGGGCACGTACCGCGTCCCGACTGGCGCCCGCAGACGCATTTCGAGACCCGTGGCCAACGACTCGGGCACGGGGTCTGGGACCTGCTCTACGACCGTTGCTGAGGTTCTGACTCCACCCGGGCATGGACACCGCACTCTCGCTCACCACCGACATGAAGATCGTCCTCGGCCTGGTGAGCCTGACGATGGTCCTGTTCGTGTTCCAGCGGGTACGTGCCGACCTCGTCGCGCTGGTGATCCTGGTGCTGCTCGGGCTGACCGGGCAGGTCGCGCCGGAGGACGTGTTCAACGGCTTCTCGTCGAACGCGGTGATCAGCATCATCGCCACGATGATCCTGGGCATGGGGCTGGAGCGCACCGGTGCGCTCAACCGCCTCGCCGGGTGGTTGCTGCGGCGTGCGCATGGCGTCGAGCGCCGGCTGCTGCTGCTGACCTCGGCGGTTGCCGGCGTCAACTCCTCGTTCATGCAGAACCCATCGGTGATGGCGCTGTACCTGCCGGTGCTGTCGCGGCTGTCGTCGCGCACCGGCCTGCCGCTGTCGCGGATGCTGATGCCGGTGGGCGCGGCGATCGTGATGGGCGGCTCGCTGACGATGGTCGGCAACTCGCCGCTGATCCTGCTCAATGACCTGCTGGTGGCCGCCAATGCCAACCTGCCGTCGGGCGTGGCGACGCTGGTGCCGCTGAACATGTTCGCACCGCTGCCGATCGGCCTGGCACTGCTTGCGCTGGGGCTGGGCTACTTCCACTTCTTCGGCGAGAAGCTGCTGCGCGAAGGGCCCGACACCAGCGTGACGCCGGGCCGCACGCAGAGCTACTTCGCCCGCACCTACGGCATCGAAGGCGACGTGTTCGAACTGACCGTCACCGCCGACAGCCCGCTGGTGGGCATGACCTTCGGCGAGGCCGAGGCACTGCACAACGCGCCGGTGATGCTGGCCCTCAAGGCCGATGGCGAAGCCAGGCTCGCCCCCGCCGCCGACAGCCGCATCTGGGTGGGCAGCGTGATCGGGGTGATGGGCCCGCGCCAGCACGTGGCCGATTTCGCCCAGAACCAGTTCCTGCGCATGAGCGCGCGGCTGCGCAACTTCGGCGACCTGTTCAATCCCGCGCGCGCCGGCATCAGCGAGGCGGTGGTGCCACCGACCTCGAGCTATATCGGCAAGACCGCGAACGAACTGCAGTTGCGTCGCCAGCTCGGCCTGCGCCTGCTGGCGATCAACCGCGACAAGGAAGTGATCACCGACGACGTGCGCAACCTCGCGCTGCGCGCCGGCGACATGCTGGTGCTGCACAGCTTCTGGCATGCACTGGCCGACAACGCCAAGGGCCGCGACTTCGTCGTGGTGACCGACTATCCGAAAGGCGAGCAGCGCCCGCACAAGTTCAAGATCGCGATGGCGATCTTCGCGGTGACGATGCTGATCGCGCTGTCATCGCGCATCCCCACGTCGATCGCGCTGATGACCGGCGTGGCCGGCATGCTGGTCTGCGGGGTGCTGAAGATGGACGAGGCCTACAGCGCGATCAACTGGAAGACGGTGTTCCTGATGGCCTGCCTGATCCCGCTGGGCTGGGCGATGGACTCCAGCGGCGCGGCGGCCTGGGTGGCCGGCAACACGATCGACCAGCTGCCGACCGGCTTGCCGGTGTGGGTGCTGGAAATCGCGGTCGCGCTGTTGACCACGGCGTTCTCGCTGGTGATCAGCCATGTCGGCGCGACGATTGTCGTGGTGCCGCTGGCGATCAACCTGGCACTCGCCGCGGGCGCCGACCCGACCGTGTTCGCGCTGATCGTGGCGCTGTCGGCCTCCAACAACTTCATGACCCAGTCCAACCCGGTGGTCTCGATGATGACCGGCCCGGCGGGCTATACCGCCGGCGACCTGTGGCGCGCGGGCCTGCCGCTGTCCATGGCCTATTCGATGATCATCGTGCTGATGGTCAACCTGTTCTTCTGATCCGCCACGATGCCGTCAGGCCAGTACGACCTGGCCGTCGCGGACCTCCACCGGCACCGCGCGCAGGCTCTGGCCGCGGCAGGGACCGGCCACGCACATCCCGCCACCGGTCTCGAAGCTGGCCCCATGCGCGGCGCAGACGAGCAGGCCATCCTTCGACTTCAGGAACTGGCCCGGCGCCCAGTCCAGCCGCCGCCCGGCATGCGGGCAGATGTTGAGCCAGGCCCGCACGTCGCCGCCTTCGCGATGCACGATCAGCGATTCCGCCGCGCCGTCGACAACGGCCTCGACATCGGCGAAGCCGGCATCGGGAATGGCGGACAGGGCGATCAGGGACATGCACGGACTCCTTATGGGCACGCTTAACGAACTGCTTACTTCCAGGAACTCCGGGCGTCGGATACTGTCCGACACACAGTCTTCACATTGTCACACGGCCGATGTTCTCCAGCACCCTGCACACTCTTCGCCTGCGCCTGCACTCGTCGATGTTCGACGCGCTGTTCGCGCCCCGCAAGCCGCGTCATCCGCTGTTGCGCATCGGCATCGGCCTGGTGGGCCTGGCGCTGCTGGCGGTGCTTCTGGTGTTCGGGGTGGTGATCGGCGCGGGCATGCTGGCCGTGGGCCTGGTGGCCCGGGCATTGCGCCAGCCGCGTACGCGGCCGGCGGCCCAGGCCGACGTGCTCGACGCCGAGTTCCGGATCGTCGACAAGCCGCTGCTGCGCTGAAGGATTGCAGATGGACGACCTGATCCGGGCGCCGGCGACGCCACGCGTCCACGTGCGTGGCGGCGGGCGTTTCCCGGTGCACCGCATCTACTGCGTGGGCCGCAACTTCGCCGACCATGCGCGCGAGATGGGCGCTGCGGTACCGGCATCGCGCGAAGCGCGCGGGCGGCCGGTGTTCTTCACGAAGCCGGCCGATGCCGTGGTGGTCGGGCACGAGGTTCCCTACCCGTCCGCCACGTCCGACCTGCACCACGAGGTCGAACTGGTCGTGGCCGTCGGCACCGACGCACCGCACGGCGTTCTCGCCGTCGAGGATGCGTCCGCGCTGGTGTTCGGCTATGGCGTGGGGCTCGACCTGACCCGCCGCGACCTGCAGGCCGAGGCCAAGGCCAAGGGCCTGCCCTGGGACATCGCCAAGGGCTTCGATGCATCGGCGCCGGTCGGTGAACTGGTGCCGGCCGCGGCGATCGACGACGCGGCACTGGCGACGCTGGAGCTGTCGCTCACCGTCAACGGCGGGCTGCGCCAGCGCGCGCCGCTGTCGCAGCTCATCTGGAACGTACCGGAAATCCTTCACGAACTGTCGCGGCTGTACCGCCTGCGCGCCGGCGACCTGGTGTTCATGGGCACGCCGGCCGGCGTTGCCGCGCTGTCGCCGGGCGACCACTGCGTGGCGATGCTCGGCGAGGTCGCGCGCATGGAATGCCGGATCACCCCAGCGCACGTATAGTCGCGCCGTCTTTCCACGAAGAGGTGTGCGATGGGCGTACTCGCCGAATTCAAGGAATTCGCCGTGCGCGGCAACGTGATCGATCTCGCCGTTGGCGTGGTCATCGGTGCATCGTTCGGCAAGATCGTCACCGCGCTGGTCGACAACGTGATCATGCCGCCACTGGGGCTGCTGATCGGCGGCATCGATTTCGCCGACTGGGAAATCGTGCTGCGTCGCGAGACGGTGGATGCCGCCGGCGAGACCGTTCCCGCGGTCACGATCGGCATCGGCATCTTCCTCAACACGATGGTGCAGTTCGTCATCGTGGCGTTCGCGATCTTCCTGCTGGTCAAGGTGATCAACCGCCTCAAGCGCAAGCAGGCCGAAGCACCGGCGGAAGCGCCACCGCCTGCGGAGGACGTGCTGCTGCTGCGCGAGATCCGCGATGCGCTGAAGTCGCCACCCGCGCGCATCGGCTGAAGCGGCACGTCGCACGGCCGCGGGCTGCTAAGCTCGCGGCCCTTCCGTTTGTGCCGATTGGAGTGCGCGATGCGCGTTGCCGCCCTGCTGTTCGCCCTTGCGTCCACGTTCGCCGTGCAGGCTTCCGACCCGCTTTCCCCAGGTGCGCTCGATACCGCCGCGGACCTGCGCGAACGCGCGCTCGCCGACGACACCGGCTATCGGATCATCGAATCGCTGACCACCACGATCGGCCCACGGTTGCCCGGCAGCGAAGCGGACGCGCGTGCGGTGGCCTGGGCGCAGGCGAAGTTCGAATCGCTCGGCTTCGACCGCGTGTGGACCGAGCCGGTGACGTTTCCGAAGTGGGAGCGGCGCAGCGAGCGCGCGGCGGTCGTCGGCGCACACGCGCAGCCGCTGGTGGTCACCGCGCTGGGCGGCAGCCCGGGCGGCACCGTCGAAGGCGAGATCGTGCGCTTCGCCACCTTCGCCGAACTCGAGGCCGCACCCGCTGGTATGGTCGCGGGGAAGATCGTGTTCGTCGATTTCGCGATGGAGCGCACGCGCGATGGTTCCGGCTACGACGCGGCCGGGCCGGTGCGCGGGCGCGGGCCGTCGGTGGCTGCGTCCAAGGGCGCGGTGGGCTTTCTGATGCGCTCGTTGAGCACCAGCCGCAACCGCGTCGCCAATACCGGTATCACGCGCTTCGCCGAGGGGGTGACGCCGATTCCCGCCGCCGCCACCTCGCTGCCGGACGCCGAACAGCTGGTACGCCTGCTGGCGCGCGGCCCGGTCCGGGTACGCCTGGAACTGGATTGCGGCTGGAACGGCGAGTACACCTCGCACAACGTGATCGGCGAACTCACCGGCCGCGAGGCCCCCGACGAGATCGTGGTGATCGCCAGCCACCTCGATTCATGGGACCACGGCACCGGCGCGGTGGACGACGCTTCGGGCGTGGGCATCACCATGGCCGCGGGCCGGCTGATCGCACAGTTGCCCCAGCGCCCGCGTCGCAGCCTGCGCGTGATCGCGTTCGCCAACGAGGAACAGGGCCTGCTCGGCGCGCGCCAGTACGCGCAGCGCCATGCAGGCACGATGGCGCAGCACGTGATAGGCGCCGAAAGCGACTTCGGCTCGGGGCGCATCTATGCGTTCAACACCAGCGCCAGGGATGGTACCCACGCGCTGTCGCGACAGATCGCCGGTGCACTGGCGCCGCTGGGAATCGAGTTCCAGCCGGAGCAGGGCGGCCCCGGGCCCGACATCATTCCGCTGGCCCAGGCCGGCATGCCCTGGGCCTGGCTGGGCCAGGACGGCAGTGCGTACTTCGACCTGCACCACAACGCCGACGACACCCTCGACAAGGTCGACGCGGATGACGTGAAGCACAACGTCGCCGCCTACGCCGTGTTCGCATGGCTGGCCGCCGAGGCGGCGGCGGACTTCCGTACGCCGGCCCCGGCCGAGTAACGCCGGACGCGGTTGCAGGATTGAACGCGCGGCGCCGGCCGCGCCCCGGCGCAGGGCGTTGGCCGTCAGGTCGCCCGTGACGCCCAGTGCGCCAGCAGGACCGCGGTGGCGGCGGCAACGTTGAGGCTTTCCACCGCACCCGTGCCGGGAATCGAGACCCGCAGGTCGCAGGCACCGGCAAGGTCGGCGTCCATGCCCTCGCCTTCGGCGCCCAGCACGTAGACCAGCCGCTGCGGCGCCGGCGTGGCGAACAGCGGGCTGCCGTCGCGGACCACGGTCGCGGCCAGGCGGAAGCCGGCGGCGCGCAACAGCGCCATCGAGTCGACCACCGGCCCCAGCCGCACCAGCGGCAGCGCTTCGGCACCCCCTTCGGCCACGCGTGCGGCCGCCCCCGACAGCGTCAGGGAGCTGCGCTCGGGAAGCAGCACTGCGGCCACCCCGAAGTGCGCGGCCGACCGGAGGATGGCGCCGAAGTTGTGCGGGTTGCCGACGCCATCCAGCCACAGCAGGCACTGCGGTCCCGCAGGCAGCGCCGGCAGCCACTCGGCCAGCGACAGCGGCTGCTCGCGCAGCACGTCGGCCACCACGCCCTCGTGGTGGGCGCTGGCGGCAAGCTTGCCCAGCTCGTCGTCGGTAACCACGCGGTAGCCGACGCGCCGGGCGACGCACCATTTCAGCAGCGGTTGCAGGTGCGGAATCCGCGACTGGTTGAGATACACCTTGCGGATCGCCCCGGGGCGACGCGCGAACACCGCCTGCACCGCGTTGAAGCCATGCAGGCGCAGCTCGCCGCCGCGCCCGGCGCGCGGTGCTGGCGGGGCGGACGGCGCCTGCGCGGCTTCATGCAGTGCCGCGGCGGGTGCGGCGG
>NWQL01000004.1:240886-362614 GCA_002798175.1 Lysobacteraceae bacterium NML91-0213
GCTGCCGCGCGATCGCCGCGGTCCTGCGCACGGCCTGCACCCCAGGGCGACCGTGTCCCGGGCGACGGCGTGCGATCGGCGCGCGCCGGCGGGTCCTTGCGCGCATCGCCCTCGCGGCGCGGGCCGCGGCGCCAGGGACCGGGATCGTCGGGACCGTGTCCAGCCATGCTCAGCACTTCCCGTCGACCCAGAAATCCGCATTGCGGATGCCGAGCTTCAATGGATCGAACTGCGGGTCCAGGCCCGCCTTCTTCTGTGCCTCGTAGTCACGCAGGGCGACCAGCGCCGGCCGCTGCAGGATGAGGATCGCGATGATGTTGAGCCAGGCCATCGTGCCGACACCGATGTCGCCGAGCGTCCAGGCCATTTCCGCCGTGCGCACGCAACCGAAGGTGACTGCCGCCAGCAGCGCGATACGCAGCACGAAGACCATCCAGGGCCGCCGCACTTTGCGGTTGATGTAGCTGATGTTGGTCTCGGCCATGTAGTAGTAGGCGACGATCGTGGTGAACGCGAAGAAGAACAGCGCGAGCGCGACGAAGCCCGCACCCCAACCCGGCATTACCGATTCCACGGCGTGCTGGGCGAACCCGGGCCCCACTTCGACGCCGGGCAGCGCCTCATGCAACATGGCCCCGGCACGGCCGACGACGTTGTACATCCCGGTCGACAGGATCATGAACGCGGTCGCGCTGCACACCACCAGGGTATCGACGTAGACCGAGAACGCCTGCACCAGCCCCTGCTTGCTGGGATGGGAAACTTCCGCCGCGGCGGCATGGTGCGGGCCGGTGCCCTGCCCGGCCTCGTTGGAGTAGATGCCGCGGCGCACGCCCCACTCCACCGCCAGGCCCAGCATGGCGCCGAAGCCTGCGTGCATGCCGAACGCGCTCTCGAAGATCAGCCGGAACATCGCCGGCACCGCTTCGAGGTTGAGCAGCATGATCACCAGCGCCATCAGCATGTAGGCGAGCGCCATGAACGGCACCACCAGCTCCGCGAAGCGGGCGATGCGCTTGACGCCACCGAAGATGATGAAGCCCAGGCAGATCACGACGATGGCCGCGGTGGCGGTCGGTGGAACACTCCACGCGTTGAAGGCTGCCGAGGCGATTCCGTTGGCCTGCACGCCCGGCATCAGGAACCCGGCCGCGATCACGGTCACGACCGCGAACAGCCATGCGTACCACCGCTGCCCCATGGCCTTTTCGATGTAGTAGGCCGGCCCACCGCGGTACCGCCCGTCCTCGTCCTTCTCCTTGTAGATCTGCGCCAGCGTCGATTCAACGTATGACGTCGATGCGCCGAGGAACGCCATCACCCACATCCAGAACACCGCGCCGGGCCCGCCGAAGGCGATCGCGGTTGCAACGCCGGCGATATTGCCGATACCGACCCGGCCCGACAGTGACATCGCCAGCGCCTGGAACGAGGAGACGCCCGCATCCGACTTCGTTCCGCTCAGCATCAGCCGCACCATTTCACCGGCGTGGCGGACCTGCATGAAGCGGGTGCGCAATGAGAAATAGAGACCAGCGCCCAGGCACAGCACGATCAGCGGCGGGCTCCAGATCAGCCCGTTGAGTGTGTTGACGATCTGTTCCACGCAGTCCTCCCCTTCGGCACCCGCCATGGCGGCGGGGCAGCGTTCGATTCTCCATCATGTGCGCAGCGCTGTGGAACCCGGCATCTGCGGCGATCAGGCCGCGCGCAGCCGCGCGAACATCCGCAGGTCGTGCACGGCGCCGCGCTTGCACACCGCGCGCCGCAGCACGCCCTCCTCGACAAAGCCGTTCTTCTCCAGCACCCGCGCCGAGCCGTGGTTGAAGTCGAGCACGGTCGCCTGCAGGCGTTGCAGTGCGAGCGCGTCGATCGCCCAGGGCGCGAACGCGGCGACGACGCTTGTCATCACCCCACGCCCCCAGTGGCGCCTGCCGAGCCAGTATCCGAATTCGGCACCGATACGGCGCTCGCCGGTGAGCGTGCGCACACCGATGCCGCCGATGGCCCGGCCATCCAGCGTGATCGCGAACACCGGCGCGGACAGGTCGACCACCCGGCCGGCGAGGAACGCGATGCCGTCCTCGCGGGTGTAGGGGTGCGGAAAGCGATCGCTGGTGCCGCGCGAGACCTGCGCGTCGTCGGCATGTTCGACCAGGGCGTCGAGATCGTCGCCGCACCATGCGCGCAGCACGATGCCCCGGCCGACCGCCGGCGGCCGCCAGGCCTCAGGCATGGCCGCTGACCACCGGCGTGTCCTGTTCCAGCCGCTCCAGCTCCTGCGCCAGCGCTTCCGGCGAGCGCGTGTAGGGCGCCAGCAGGGTGTAGAACGCCGGCACCACGTACAGCGTGAGCAGCGTGGCGAAAGCGACGCCGGAAATGATCACCACGCCGATGGTGCCGCGGCTGGCCGAGCCTGGCCCACCGGCGACCACCAGCGGGATCGCACCCATCACGGTGGCGGCTGCGGTCATCAGGATCGGGCGCAGGCGGATCGACGCCGACTCCACGATCGCCTGCGCCACGTTGCGGCCATCGTCGCGCAGCTGGTTGGCGAACTCGACGATCAGGATGCCGTTCTTCGCCGCCAGGCCGACCAGGATGATGATGCCGATCTGGCTGAACAGGTTGAGCGTGCCGCCGGTCGCCCACAGGCCCAGCAGTGCGCCCAGCACCGCCAGCGGCACCGTCAGCATGATCACGATCGGATGCAGGAAACTTTCGAACTGCGCCGCAAGCACCAGGTACACCACCAGCAGGGCCAGCGCGAAGGTCAGCACCACCGCGCCGCCGGCTTCCTGGTATTCGCGCGATTCGCCCTTCCAGTTGATCTGCGCGTAATGCGGCAGCTCCTCGGCGGCGACCTGGTAGCTCCATTCCAGCGCCTCGCCCATCGTGTAGCCGGGCGCAAGCCCGCCCGACAGGGTGATCGCGCGCATGCGGTTGAAGCGGTTGAACGAGCCCGGCTCGGCGATCTCGCTGAAGGTCACCAGGTTCGACAGCGGCACGAGGTCACCGTCGCGCGAACGCACGTAGGTGTTCTCGAGGTCGGACGGCTGCATGCGGTTGCCACGGCTGGCCTGCAGCATGACGTCGTATTCCTCGCCGTCGGAGACGAACGTCGTCACCTGGCGTGCGCCCATCATCGTTTCCAGCGTGCGCCCGATCTCGGTCACGCCGACCCCGAGGTCGGCAGCGCGCACGCGGTCGATGTCGACGCGCATCTGCGGCCGGGTTTCCTTGTAGTCGCTGTCGACGTCGACGATGCCGGGGTTCTCCTCGATGCGCGCCAGCATGCGGTCGCGCCATTGCGCGAGTTCCTCGTAGTTCGGCCCGCCCAGCACCAGCTGGTAGCGCTGGCCGCGGGTGCTGATCAGGCCGCCCGGCACGTTGGCGCGCACCTGCACGCCCGGCAGCGAGTTGAACTCGGGCCGCAGCTCGGCGATCACGTCCTCGGCGTTGGCGTCGCGATCGGACCAGTCCTGCATGAACACGATGATCTGCGCGGTATGCATTTCGGTGCCGCCGCCCCAGCCGCGTGGTGCGCGCGAATTCACCCGCTGGATCGGTTTGTCGTCGCCGATGTAGCCGGCCATCATCCGCTCGACCTGCTGCAGTTGCTCGACCGTGTAGTCGAAGCCCGCGCCTTCGGGGCCATCGACCATGACGAAGAAGCGTCCACGGTCCTCGGCCGGCGCCAGCTCGCTGGGCACCCGCGCCAGCAGCAGCACGATCAGTGCCAGGCAGACCATCATCACCGCGACCATCACCGCGAGGATGCGCTTGCCCGGCAGGGCCACCAGCTTCCCGAGCTGGCGCCCGTAGGCGGCACTGGTGCGTTCGAGCTGGCGGTTGATGCACTCGTTGAAGCGGCTCTGCTTCGCGCCGTGCGGGCGGATCAGCTTCGAGCACATCATCGGCGTGAGCGTCAGCGCCACGAACGCCGACAGCGCCACCGCACCGGCCAGTGCCACCGCCAGCTCGCGCATCAGCCGTCCGCTGTTGCCTTCCATGAAGCCCACCGGCAGGAACACCGCCACCAGCACCGCGGTGGTGGCGATCACCGCGAAGGCGACCTGTCTCGTACCGCGGCTGGCCGCCACGAGTGGAGGTTCGCCGAGGTCCGCGCGGCGCTGCACGTTCTCCAGCACCACGATGGCGTCGTCGACCACCAGGCCGATACACAGCACCAGCGCGAGCAGCGTGAGCAGGTTGATCGAGAACCCGAACGCGTAGAGGCCGATGAACGCCGCGACCAGGCACACCGGCACGGTCACCGCGGGGATCAGCGCCGAGCGGATGCTGCCCAGGAACAGCCAGATCACCAGCACGACCAGCACCATCGCCTCGCCCAGCGTCCAGTACACCCGCTTGATCGATTCCTCGATGAACACGGTGCCGTCGTAGGCCACGAAGATGTCGGTGCCCGGCGGCAACGTTTCCTGGATGCGCTCGGCCTCGGCACGCGCCAGCCGCACCACGTCGAGGGCGTTGGCGGTGGACGTGCGCACGATACCCACGCCGACATTGGGGACGAAGTTGCTGCGCAGGTAGGCGCGGCGTTCGCGTGGCCCCAGTTCCACCTGGGCCACGTCGCCCAGGCGCACCACGTGGCCGTCGTTGCCCTTGCGCAGCGGAATCTGCGCGAAGTGCTCGGGCTCGCGGTAGCCGCGTTCCACGCGCAGGGTGAAGTCGCGCGATTCCGATTCGATGCTGCCGGCCGGCAGCTCCACGTTCTCGCTGCGCAGCGCGCTTTCGATGTCGGCGGCGGTAATGCCCCGCGCGGCCATGGCATCGCGGTCGAGCCAGATGCGCATCGAGTAGCGCTGGTTGCCGCCCAGCACCACGCGGGCCACGCCGTCCAGCGACGACAGCCGGTCGACCACGTAGCGGTCGGCGTAATCGGTCAGCTCCAGCGTGTCCATGGTGTCGGAACGCATGTTGAGCCAGACGATCACGTCGCCATCGGACTCGGCCTTCTCCACTTCCGGCGGGTCGGCCTCCAGCGGCATACGGTCCATCACCCGGCTCACCGCGTCGCGCACGTCGTTTGCTGCGGCCTCGATGTCGCGGTTGAGGTTGAACTCCATGGTGATGCTGGAGCTGCCGTTGCGGCTGCGCGACTCCAGCGTCTTGATCCCCTCGATGCCCGCCAGCGCATCCTCGATGATCTGGGTGACGCGGGTCTCCACCACCGCGGCGGAGGCACCGGGATAGGTCACCGACACCGAGACGATCGGCGGGTCGATGTTGGGCATCTCCCGCAGGGTGAGGCGGGTGAAGGACATGATGCCGAGCACGATGAGCAGCAGGCTCATCACGACCGCGAACACCGGACGCTTGATGGAAAGATCGGATAGGCGCATGGGAACCCGTAGTGGCGCTTGGGGAGGTGGGCTCAGCCCGCGGGCACGGCGTCGGGCGCCGGCGCGATCGTGGTTTCAGGCAGGATCGCGCGGCTGTCGTCGTCGTTGCCGTTGGGTGGTGCCGCGGCGCGCGCGGCCTCCTCGATGCGCATGCCGGCGCGCAGCTTGCCGGTGCCGTCCACCACGATGCGATCGCCCGGCGACAGCCCTTCCACCACCTCCGCCAGCCCGGCCACGCGCGAACCCACGCGGATCGGCGCCTGCTCCACGGTGGCATCCGCGAGCACGCGGTAGACGAAGGTCTCGCGACCGACCTGGATCACCGCGATCTCCGGCACCACCAGCGCCTGGCGGGAGGGCCGCTGCAGGTCGACCTGCATCAGCATGCCGGGCTTGAGCACCCGATCGGGATTCGGGAAATCACCGCGCACGGTGACCGCGCGGGTGGCGGGGTCGATGCGCGCATCGATGGCGTCCACGCGGCCCTGGAAGGTGCGGTCCGGGTAGGCGACGCTGGTGCCCAGCAGGGTCTGCCCCACCGCGAGGTTGGCCAGCTGCGCCTCCGGCACGGTGAAGTCGACATAGACGCTTGAGATGTCGTCGAGGGTGACGATCTCGGTGCCCGGCTGCACCAGGGCACCGGGGCTGACCCGGCGGATGCCCACCACGCCGGCGAACGGCGCGCGGATCAGGCGGTCGCCGAGGTTGGCGCGGATCTCGTCGACACGCGCACGGGCGGTGGCGCGAAGCGCCGATTGCGTATCGAGCGACGCGGTGGAAATCAGCTGCTGGTCGGCGAGCTGGCGCTGGCGCTCGAACAGGCGGTCGGCCTCCGCGGCCGCGGCTTCGGCAGCGGCGAGCGCGGCCTGCTGCTGGTTGCCGCTCAGCGTCACGAGCACCGTATTGCGTTCGACTTCCTGCCCGCTTTCGAAATGCACCCGGTCCACCACCTCGCTGACCTTCGCGGTGACGGTGATGGACTCGCGCGACTGCACCGTGCCCAGCGCTGGGATGGTGTCGTTCCAGTCCCGCAGCGCGATCTCTGCTGTGGTGACGACGGCGGCCTGCGGACCCGACTGCGGAGCCGGGTCGCCGCTGCCGCATGCGGCCAGCGCGACGACGAACAGGACGGGGACTGCGGCGCGGAGGGCCACGGACGGAAAACGCGAAAGCTGCATCGAGGGGGACCGATGGGGAAAAACCCGACCATTCTATGAGGCGCCACCGTGAGCTCCCTGTGCCGTCCGGCACAGGCGACGACGGAGTGTTCCACGTCAACCGTTGTGGCCTTCACGCGTTACGCGCGATCCTGCGCCGGCTGTCGTCCGGCCGCCAACGGCCCCGCGCCTCCCCACCCCTACCGGAGCCTGCGCATGATCCACGATTCCATCCTCGACACCATCGGCAAGACCCCGGTGGTCCGCCTGCACCGGCTCGGTCCCGGCAACGTCGAGCTCTACGCCAAGGTGGAGAGCTTCAATCCCGGCGGCTCGGTCAAGGACCGGCTGGCGCTGGCGATCATCCTCGATGCCGAGGCACGCGGCGCGCTCAAGCCGGGCGACACCGTGGTGGAGGCGACCTCCGGCAACACCGGCGTGGCGCTGGCGATGGTCTGCGCCGCGCGCGGTTACAGGTTCGTGGCAACGATGGTCGAGACCTTCTCGATCGAGCGCCGCAAGCTGATGCGCGCCTACGGTGCGCGGGTGATCCTCACGCCCGCTGCGGAGCGTGGCACCGGCATGGTGCGCAAGGCCCGGGAACTGGCCGAGCAGCATGGCTGGTTCCTGGCCAGCCAGTTCGCCAATCCGGCCAACCCCGCCTACCACCGCAACACCACCGCCGCGGAGATCCTGCGCGACTTCGCCGGCCGCAGGCTCGACCACTTCGTGACCGGCTGGGGCACCGGCGGCACGCTGACCGGCGTCGGCGAGATGCTGCGGCTGGCGCGCCCGGAGGTGGAGGTGGTCGCCTGCGAGCCGGCCGGTGCCGCGATGCTGCAGGGCAAGGACTGGATCCCGCACAGGATCCAGGGCTGGACGCCCGATTTCGTGCCCGAGGTGCTCAACCGCGACGCCGCGCACCGCGTGCTGTCGGTGACCGATGCCGACGCCATCGACACCGCGCGCCGGCTGGCGGCGGAGGAAGGCATCTTCGTCGGCATTTCCGCCGGCGCGACGATGGCGGCCGCACTGGACGTGGCACGCGGCGCCAGCGACGGGGCGGTGGTGCTGGCGATGCTGCCCGATACCGGCGAGCGCTACTTCTCGACGCCGCTGTTCGAGGGCGTCAACGAGGGCTCCGACGACGACTGGCTGGCCGGATTGCCGTAAGCGCCCGGGGGCCTGCGTGGCGGGAAAGGCGGCACAGTCAACGCCCGTCCCGTCGCACCCGGCGCCGCGATATGACGCCCGACAGCGGATCGCGGCCGCGTTCGAAGTCAGCCGATGCCCTGCCAGACCATCAGCGCACCGGCCACCACGAGCAGCCCCAGCAGCCATCCCGCCCAGCCCATGCGCCCGCTATCGCCGTGCACCACGGTCTCGGTGCGCGCCTGCTGGCGCAGCAACGGCGAGGCGTGCCGCTCGACGGCTTCGCGCGCCTCCTCCTCACTGAGCCCGGGCTGGGTATCGCGCAGGCGCCGCGCGGCGTCCTCGGTATTGCCGGTGGCGAGCTTGGCGGCGACCTCGGAGGGCAAGGTGTCATGGCCGACCGGGTCGCTGCCGCTGTCCATCACCCCGGGCGGGCGGCGCGCGACCTCGGCGATCGCGGTGCGCGCCTGGCGCATGTCGAGGCCGGGATTGGCCTCGCGCAGCCGTTGCGCGGCCTCGGTCGGGCGCCCACGGCGCAGCGCATCCTGCACCGCCAGCGGCACGTGCAGCCTGGAAGATGAAGTGGTGGTCGCGGGCATCTGCAGCCTCCCGTTCGGTCCTGCGGAGGCTAGCGCGGCGGCGATGATGGCCAGGTCGCCGCGCGGGTGGTCAGCCGCCGCGTGGCGGCGACCGCCATGCGTCCCGGGCTACCGGCACACGTGCGCCGGACAGGCCTGTCTCAGCCCGGCGTCCACTCGCCCAGCGCGGCCAGGCCGTTGTCGCGGGCACGCGCGTAGACCAGCTGCTGCGCGCGCGCGACGTTCTTCTCCGGGTCCTGCGCCCACAGCTTCAGCGCGGCCTGCTGCATGGCGCGGCCATAGGAGAACGACAGCGGCCACGGGTTCGGGCCCATGCGGTTCATCGCGTCGAGATGCGCGGTGGCGTCCACGTCGGACTGCCCGCCGGACAGGAACACGATGCCCGGCAGGATCGCCGGCACCGCCGACTTCAGGCACATGAGCGTCGACGAGGCCACCTCGTCCACCGCCACCTGCTCCTCGCAGTCCTTGCCCGGCAGCACCATCGATGCCTTGAGGATCGTGCCCTCCAGCATCACGCCCTGGTTGTACAGCGCGTCGAACAGCGAACGCAGCACCACCTCGGAGACCTCGAAGCAGCTCTCGATGTCGTGGTCGCCGTCCATCAGCACTTCCGGCTCGACCATCGGCACCAGGCCGTTCTCCTGGCACAGCGCGGCGTAGCGCGCCAGCGCATGGGTATTGACCTCGATGCAGGTGCCCGACGGCATGTCCTCGCCGATGTGGATCACCGCGCGCCACTTGGCGAAGCGCGCGCCCAACCGGTAGTACTCGCGCAGGCGCTCGCGCAGGCCGTCCAGGCCCTCGGTGACCACCTCGCCCGGGAAGCCGGCGAGCGGCTGGGTGCCCTTGTCGACCTTGATGCCGGGGATGATCCCGGCGTTGCGCATGACGCGGGCGAACGGCACGCCGTCGCGGGTGGACTGGCGCAGTGTCTCGTCGAACAGGATCGCGCCGCTGATGTGCTCGGCCAGCTTCGGCGTGGTCAGCAGCATCTCCCTGTAGGCGCGGCGGTTGTCCTCGCTGTTGGCGATGCCGACGGCCTCGAAGCGCTTGCCGATCGTGCCGTTGGACTCGTCGATGGCGATGATGCCCTTGCCGGGCGCCACCATGGCCTGTGCGGTTTCGGCAAGCTGTTCGATGCTCATGGCGGTGTTTCCGGCAGGACGTCAGGGCCGCGGAGTATAGCCCGCGCCCCCCGGTGGCCGGCCGCGAATGCGCCCGCCGCGCAGGGTGCCGCTAGAGCTCGCCGAGCCCCTCGGCGCGGCCTTCCTCGCCCACGCGCAGCAGGCGCAGCGTATTGGTGGCGCCGTGGGTTTCCATGTGCTCACCGCTGGTGAACACCACGCGGTCGCCGCAGGCGAGCATGCCGGCCTCGACCAGCTGCTGGATGCTGCCGCGCGCGGCTTCGCGCGGAGTCTGCCCGCGGCTGTCGTAGTCGAACGCGAACACGTCGCGCATCAGGCGCATGCGCCGGCGCGCACCCGGGTGGCGCGAGAACGCATACACCGGCGCATTGGAGCGGAAGCGCGACAGGAAGCGCGCGGTGCCACCCGATTCGGTCATCGCCACGATCGCGCGCACGCCGATGTGCTCGGTCAGGAACATCGCCGCCATCGCGATGGCCTGGTCGGCGCGCTCGAGGTTGCGCTGCGCCTGCTCGAAGTTGGTGTCGTGGTTGAACTGGCGCTCGGCGCCAAGGCAGATGCGCGCCATCGCCTCGACCGCACGCACCGGGAAATTGCCCGCCGCGGTCTCGGCCGAGAGCATCACCGCATCGGTGCCGTCGATGACCGCGTTGGCCACGTCCAGCACCTCGGCGCGGGTGGGAATCGGCGACTCCACCATCGACTGCAGCATCTGGGTGGCGGTGATCACCACGCGGTCGCGCGCCAGCGACTCGCGGATGATCTTCTTCTGCAGGCCGGGCAGTTCCGCGTCGCCGATTTCCACGCCCAGGTCGCCACGCGCCACCATCACCACGTCGCTGGCATCGATGATCTCGCCGAGGTTCTCGATCGCCTCGGCGCGCTCGATCTTCGATACCAGTGCGGCATCGCTGCCGGCGGCCCGCGCCAGCGCGCGCGCTTCTTCCATGTCGGCGGCGTTGCGGCAGAACGACACCGCGATGAAGTCGACGTCGAGCTCGGCGGCCACCCGGATCAGCGAACGGTCGTGGTCGGTGAGCGCGCCCAGCGACAGGCCACCGCCGAGGCGGTTGAGCCCCTTGCGGTCCGACAGCACGCCATCGTTGAGCACGGTGGTCACGATGCGCGGGCCGTCGATCGACTCCACCCGCAGCTGCATCAGCCCGTCATCGAGCAGCAGCACGTCGCCGGCGTTGAGGTCGTCGGGCAGGCCGAGGTAGCTCACGCCGACCTCGTGCACGGTGCCGGGGCCGGCGGCGTCGCTGGCCACCAGATCGAAGCGCTCGCCGGCCCGCAGCTGCACGCGGCCCTGCTCGAAACGCTCGATGCGGATCTTCGGCCCCGGCAGGTCGGCGAGGATGCCGACCTCGGTACCGACCCGGCCCGCGGCTTCGCGCACCGCCTGCGCCCGCGCCTTCTGCGAGGCGGGGTCGCCATGCGAGAAGTTCAGCCTGACCACGTCGACACCGGCGCGGAGGATGGCATCCAGGACGCCCGGCGCGTCGGTGGCAGGGCCAAGGGTGGCGAGGATGCGGGTACGGCGACGGTGGTCCATGGAGGCTCGCAATGGGCTGGCTGGGAAGGTGGACGCCGGCATGCCGCGCCCAACCGGGAACTGCGGGAGATCCTGGCCGCATCCGGCGCCGGTACGGCGCCGGGGCCCCGCCACCCCGGGTGGACGGGACCGACGCGGTCAGCCGCGGCTGCGCAGCGCGGCCACGGCCGGCAGGGTCTTGCCCTCGAGGAACTCGAGGAACGCGCCGCCGCCGGTGGAGATGTAGCCGATGTCACCGGCGATGCCGAACTTGTCGATCGCGGCGATGGTGTCGCCGCCGCCGGCGATCGAGAACGCATGGCAGCGCGCGACCGCGCGGGCCACCGCCTCGGTGCCCTTGGCGAAGGCATCGAATTCGAACACGCCGACCGGGCCGTTCCACACCACCGTGCCCGACTCGCCCAGCAGCTGCGCATAGTGCTTGGCGGTCTTCGGGCCGATGTCGAGGATCATCTCGTCGTCGGCCACCGCATCCACCGGCTTCACCACCGCCTCGGCGTCGGCACGGAACTCGCGCGCCACCACCACGTCCAGCGGGATCGGGATCTCGGCGCCCTTGGCCCTGGCCTCGGCCAGGATCTGCCGCGCCGTGTCGAGCAGGTCGGGTTCGTGCAGCGACTTGCCCACGGAGTAGCCCTGCGCGGCGATGAAGGTGTTGGCGATGCCGCCACCGACGATCAGCTGGTCCACCTCGCCGACCAGGTTGGTCAGCAGTTCCAGCTTGGTCGACACCTTGCTGCCGCCGACGATGGCCAGCAGCGGGCGGGCGGGATCGCCAAGCGCGCGGCCCAGCGCGTCGAGTTCGGCCATCAGCAGCGGGCCGCCGGCAGCCACGGGCGCGAAGCGGATCGCGCCATGGGTGGAGGCCTGCGCGCGGTGCGCGGTACCGAACGCATCCATGACATAGACATCGCACAGCGCGGCGTACTTGCGCGCCAGCGCTTCGTCGTCGGCCTTCTCGCCGACGTTCATGCGGCAGTTCTCCAGCATCACCAGCTCGCCGGGCTGCACGTCCACGCCGTCGACCCAGTCGCGCACCAGCCGTACTTCGCGCTTGAGCAGCTTGCCGAGGTGCGCGGCGACCGGCGCCAGCGAATCCGCCTCGCTCCAGGTGCCCTCGGTCGGGCGGCCGAGATGGGACATCACCATCACCGCCGCGCCCTGGTCGAGCGCGTGCTTGAGGGTGGGCAGCGACGCGACGATGCGCTGGTCGGACGTGATGCGGCCGTCCTCGATCGGGACGTTGAGGTCCTGCCTGACCAGCACACGCTTGCCGGTCAGGTCGAGGTCGGTCATTCGCAGGATGGACATGGGACGCAAGACTCGCTCAGGAAGGAAGCACCGACGCGGCGGCCCTGTGCGGGCCGGGCCGGCGTCGGTGGAGCGCTATTGTCGGCCTGTGCGCACAGGGGGGCAAACCGGACCCGCCTGCCGCCGCCCGCCGGGCGTGAAGGCCACGCAGGCCGGACAGTGCAACGGACGCCCCCATGCCCGCGGTGCCGTGAAAGCGGTGGCTTCCACGGGGGGTTACTGCTGCGATGGCGATTGCCGGCGCAACAGGCTGGCCGCGAAGCCCGCGACCAGCGCCACGCCCGCCAGCAAAACCGCCCACAGCACCCAGGTGCCCCAGTCGCGCGCTGGACGCACTGCGGCTTCGCCGGCCAGCTCGACGCGGCTGCCGGGGACCGCCCGCGCCGGCTGCCATCCGGCACCGTGGCGGGTGCGCAGTGCCTGCAACGTCTGCGCGACCGGCGCCGCGGCGCGCACCGCGCGTGCACTGCCCGCGACCACGGCGAACGGCGCAGGGCCCTCCGCCACGAACACCAGTGACTCGGGGCGGTAGCCCAGCAGCAGCGCGGGCGGTGCGACGACCGGACTCTGCGGTTGCAGCCGCCAGATGCGATCACGCACCACGGTGGGGAGTTCGCGCGGCGGCGAGCGGGTGCCGGCGTCCTCGCCCAGCCGGAACGCGACCCAGTCCGCGGCGACCACCCGCCACGGCGCATCGTCGTGATCGCGGACCGAGACCGTCCAGCGGCTGCTTGCGTAGCCCGCCGTGGCAAGGTCCACGCGGGTCACCGGGTAGCGGCCGTCGAGACGGTACTCGTAGCCGTCGCGACCATCGCGCCGGACCGCCACCGGTTCCAGCCGGCGCCACTGCCACGCGCCCGCCGCCGGCGGTGGACGCATCTCCGCCTGCATGCCGGTGAGCTGCAGCGCGGGCATCCCCGTGCGCAGCGGGATCAGCCGCAGATAGCGCGCGCGCGTCGGCGCGGCGAAGGCGATGCGTCCCTGGACGAGCCGGGCATCGTCACGACGCAGGTCGAACACCCGCCCCTCCGGCTGCACGGGGGTCCACTCGCGCAGGTCGTCGGAGGCGTCGACGCGGAACACCTGCTCGAACGCCGCGTGGGTGTCCGGCCACGACAGCCGCAGCGCCTGTATCGGATCGTCGAACCGGCTGGCATCCAGCAGCCATGCGGTGGCCGCGTGGGGCGCACCGCGCAGTTCGACCCGCCGCAGGCGACCGTCGCTGTCGATCTCGCTGATCGCGGCGATGTCACGCTGCGCGCGGTCGGCCGGCAGCGGGAACCAGGGTACGTCGCGCAGCAGCGGGCGAGCATCCACGTCCGCCTCCAGCAGCGCCGATGGCACCGCGTGGCCGTCGCCGTTGGCCACCACCACGTCGGCGAGTGCCGGTGACCAGGCGGCCGCATAGATGTCGGGCGTCAGCTCGACGCGGTAGGCGCCGGCATCCGCGCGCGACAGCGTCAGCGGCCATTGCCAGCCGTAGTCGGCATCCAGCGGCTGCGCGTCGGCGGCCACCACGGGAACCAGCAGCGCCAGCGCGACGACGCAGCGGGGAATCGACCGGATCATGCGGGTTGCTCCATGGGGTGTCCGGCGCGTGGCGGTGCCGGGGCGAAGAAGCCGACCACCGTGCACAGCAGGCCGTAGGCGATGAACGAGGCGATGCCCCACAGGTTGCCCAGATGCCCGCGGTCGACCAGCACCAGCTTGGCCAGCACCACCGCCATCAGCAGCGCACCTGCCAGCCACAGTGCACGCAGGCCGCGCCGCGACCCGATCACCCAGCCGAGCACGCCGAGCACGCTCCAGACCACGGTGAGCGCGGCCTGGGCCAGTCCGCTGGCGGCAAGCCCCGCATCCCAGGGCACGCCGCCCCAGTGGTGCGCGCCGCGCAGGGTGATCGCCGTCACCAGCAGGAATCCCGCCGCCGCCAGCAGGGGCAGGCGGTGACGCGCCCAGGCATCGGGCGCCGCCTCCGACCACAGCCAGCGCGCAAGCAGCGCCAGCACCGCGAGCTGGGCGAGGTCGAGTGGATTGACCACCGCCAGCCAGGGCAGCGGGGCGGCATCGCCTGCGCTGCGTAGCGCAGGCAGCCACCACAGCAGCAACAGCACCAGCAGCGTGCCCGTCAACGCATCACGGCACGGCATGAATGCATCGCCCAGCGGATGCGCAAGCCACGGCCATCGCCACAACGCCAGCGCGGTGGCCAGCAGCCATGGCGCCACCACCGCCAGCGACCACCACCCCGCGCCCAGCTCGAAGCGGCCGGCCAGCCAGCTGCCCAGCAGCGAAAGCAGCAATGGCCACAGCAGCCACCAGGCGAACTGCGCCGCGCGCGCGATCCGGTGGTCGCCATTGCGCAGGCAGGCCAGCCCGCGCAGGCCGGCGATCACGAACACCGCCCACGCCCAGCCGCCGTTGCCGGCGAACGGCTGCGCATGCACCGCCGACTGCCACAGCGCCAGCGGCAGCGCCGCCAGCAGCGCGGCGAAGAAGGTGGCTGCAAGCAGCCTTTCCGGATGACGCCGATGCAGCTCGGCCGCCAGCCAGCCGCTGCCGATGGCCAGCACCAGCAGCGCATCCGGCTGGACCTCCGCCGGCGCGACCCGCAGCAGCTCAGCCGCCCATGTTCCCAGCCACCACGCCAGCCCCCAGCCGTAGGCGATGCGGGCCAGCGGCCTCACCCCGGCCCGCCGGCAGCACCACGCGGTGGCCAGGCCCGCCAGCGCGATCAGCAGCCCGCCTGCGAATCGGCCATGCGCAAACGGCGTGACCACGGCCGCGAATGGCAGCGGGCCGCCCAGCACAAACGCCACGGCCGCGGCGAGCTGGAGGCCGACGCCCGACACCTGCGGCCAGCGCCGCCCCTGGTGCAGCCCCAGCCATACCAGCGCCGCGCCTTCCAGGGCGAACACGCACGCGGTGGCCTGCGCGGACAGCGCCAGCGGCACCGCGAGCGTGGCGAACCCAACGGCCAGCAACGCATAGGACTGCACCAGCACCGCATGCCCCGGCCATCGCAGCAGCGCGCGCCCCAGCCCGGCATACAGCGCGCCCAGCCCGAGCGCGCACAGGGCCAGCGCCATCGTGCGGTCCTGCAGCAGCCCGGCCTGCAGCGAGAACGCCACCAGCGGCGTACCGAACACCAGCGCACCATCGACGACGTCGCGCCGCGCCGGCGCGCGTCGGCGTGCGTAGAGCAGCGGAACCAGCAGGTAGAACGCGAAGAACAGCGCGAGGAACACCTGTGCCGGGACGTAGTTCGCCGGCGCGTACGACAGCACCCCCCACAGCGTGGCGATGCCGAAGGTGAAGGCGAAGCCGAGCAGGTTGAGCTCTCGCCAGGCGCGGAACCATGTGATCGCCAGGATCGCGGCGTTGAGCACCGCGTAGTAGGCGAACAGCGCGACATGGCTGCCGGTGCCGGTCGACAGCCAGATCGGCGCAAGGAACCCGGCGAGGATCGCGAACACCGCCAGCGCGCGCGCGTTCTGCGCCACCGCCAGCACCCCGGTGGCCGCCACCAGCACCACGCTGGCGGCGAACGCGACCGACGATGGCAACAGCCCGAACTGCCGGTAGGCCGCGAACACCACCAGCAGCAGGATGCCGATCATCCCGCCCTGCACGCTGAGCGCGAAGCTGCGGTGGCTGCTGCGGCGGCGCCAGCCGAAGACCAGCCCCGCCATCGCCGCCGCCGCGACGGCCGCCAGCCGCAGGCTCACCGGCACCGCCAGCCAGCCCTGGTCGCTGGCGTACTTCAGCAACGCACCCACGCCCGCCAGCAACACCAGCATGCCGACCTTGACCGGCACGTTGCCGGTGGTGAACCAGCGGCGCACGGCCGCGGCGGCACGCTGCGGGATGCCGGGCGTCGACGGCGGCGCCGGCGCCGGCGATGGCGATGGCGTTGACGATGGCGGAGTCCGCGGTGGCGGGACATCACGGGCGGCTGCGGAATGCGCGTGCCCGGCGCTCGCGGGTCCGGGCTCCGCAAACGGTTGCGATGGAGGTGGCGCCGCATCGACGCGCGGTTCGACCGGTGTGGGCCGGGGCGGCAGCCCATCCTCGCGCAGCGGCGGAGTGACCATCCGCGACAGGGCATCCGCGGACGCGGCGTCAGCACGCGCGGCCGTGGCCGCCGGCGCGCGTCGCAGAGCGTCGACCGCGATCTCCAGCTCCACCACCCGCTGGCGCAGGCCCGAAAGCTTCACCAGCGCCACCAACAGCAGCACCGGCATCGCCAGCACCACCAACCCGACCAGCACCAGCAGTTCCATCATCGGCGCATCCGTTCGCGCCAGCCGGCGCAGCGAACACCTTACCCAACCAGTCGGGCCGAGAAGAAATTCCAGGCTCGCGGATGGGCTTCCAGAGCGCCGGCGCACGCGTGCTGCGGCGGTCGGTACGAGGCGCGCAGCCCGCCACGGCCACAGGAGGATGCCCAGCCGGATATCTCCGCGTCCTGCTCCCACATCCGGCCGCCAGCCATCCATGGCCGCTCTGGACGTCCCCTGCGGACGCGGCGGGCTCCGAACTCTCGTCGCGTCGGGACGAAGGTCAACAGCGAAAGAGCGGTCGAGCCCCACGGCATCGACTACGGCGGCAACCGCGCTGCTCCCGTACCGAAGCCCGCGGACGCCTGAGCCCGTCGCGTGTACAGGCGGATGTGCTCCCAGCCGGCCATGGATGGCCGGCGGCCGGCCGTGGTAGCCGGACGCGGACTCCGGCCGGGGGAGCACATCCGCCGGTGCGCGCGACGGGCAGCGCGAATCACAACCGAGCAGAGAGGTAGCGGAGCAGCAGAGCACCGAAACAGGCTTCACCGCTTACGGAATCCGCAGCCGTCCCAGAACCGCCCTGTACGCAGCCACCCGCAACCTGAAGCCCCGACCCACAAACAGGAAGCCCCGCCAGTGGCGGGGCTCCGGGCAACGCATGCGCAGGCGCTTACTTCGCCGCGACCACGCGCACCATTTCCAGGCACTTGTTGGAGTAGCCCCACTCGTTGTCGTACCAGGCCACCAGCTTGACGAAGGTCGGGTCCAGCGCGATGCCGGCGTCGGCGTCGAACACCGAGGTGCAGGTCTCGCCGCGGAAATCGGTGGCGACCACCTTGTCCTCCGTGTAGCCCAGGATGCCCTTCAGCGCGCCCTGGCTCTGCGCCTTCATCTCGGCCTTGATCTCGTCGTAGCTGGCCGGGTTCTCGAGCTCGACGGTCAGGTCCACCACCGACACGTCCGAGGTCGGCACGCGGAACGACATGCCGGTGAGCTTCTTGTTGAGCTCGGGGATCACCACGCCCACGGCCTTGGCGGCACCGGTGGAGGACGGAATGATGTTCTCGAGGATGCCACGGCCGCCGCGCCAGTCCTTGCTGCTCGGGCCGTCGACGGTCTTCTGCGTCGCGGTGGCGGCGTGCACGGTGGTCATCAGGCCGCGCTTGATGCCCCACTTGTCGTGCACGACCTTGGCCAGCGGCGCCAGGCAGTTGGTGGTGCACGAGGCGTTGGAGACGATCGCCTCGCCGGCATAGCTCTCGTGGTTGACGCCGTAGACGAACATCGGCGTGTCGTCCTTCGACGGCGCCGACAGGATCACCTTCTTCGCGCCGGCATCGAGGTGCTTCTGCGCGCTGGCCTTGTCGAGGAACAGGCCGGTGGATTCGATCACCACGTCGGCGCCCACCTCGTCCCACTTCAGGTTGGCCGGGTCGCGCTCCTGCGTCAGGCGGATCTTCCGGCCGTTGACGATCAGCGTGTTGCCCTCGACCGACAGCTCGCCCTTGAAGCGGCCGTGCACCGAGTCGTACTGCAGCATGTAGGCCAGGTAGTCCGGCTCCAGCAGGTCGTTGATGGCGACGATCTCGATCTCGCCGTCGAAGTTCTCCACTGCCGAGCGCAGCACGTTGCGGCCGATGCGGCCGAAGCCGTTGATGCCAACCTTGATCGCCATTACCGAAGACTCCTCGCGCCGCACGCTGCGGCCTGGATGGGTGGAAAGCGTGGCCGGCCATTCTACCAGCCGGGCGCAGGGGCTTCCTCAAAGGTTTCCGGCTTGATCGCAATCAAGGCGCGCCACGCGCGCGTTGCCGACACTGGCGGCGCACCGGAACAACCAACAACGAGAAACGGAACGCCCCCATGCGACTGATCAGCTCTTCCCTGCTTGCGCTCGCACTCGCCGCAGCCGCCTTCCCCGCCGCCGCCCAGTCGGCCGGCGACTGGACCGTGGCCGTCGGCGCGCACAATGTCGACCCGAAATCCGACAACGGCACCCTGGCCGCCGGCACGCTGCCGGTCTCGGTGGATTCGAACGTGCGCCCGACCATCGCGTTCGAGTACTTCGTGCGCGACAACCTCGGCATCGAGGTGCTCGCGGCACTGCCGTTCCAGCACGACATCGCGATCGCCGGGCTCGGCACCGTGGCCACCACGAAGCACCTGCCGCCGACAGTGAGCCTGCAGTACCACTTCAACACCGGCGGCACGGTTTCGCCGCTGCTGGGGCTGGGCGTGAACTACACGACCTTCTTCAGCGAGGACACCCGCGGCGCGCTTGCCGGTGCCGATCTGGAGCTGGGTGATTCCTGGGGTCTGGCCGCGCACGCCGGCCTCGATTTCCGCCTCGGCAACGGCGGCGCGATCCGCGTCGATGCGCGCTGGATCGACATCGACAGCAGCGTGCGACTGGATGGCGCGAAGCTCGGCACCGCCAGCATCGATCCCTGGGTCTACGGCGCCGCCTACGTCCACCGGTTCTGAGCCGCGCAAGTGGCGTGAGTCAAGGGGATGCAGCGGGTCATGCCGGTAGAATCGCCGGCATGACCCGGACTGCACTCGCCATCGCCACCCTCGCCGCCGGCCTCGTGCTGGCTTCTTCCCCTGCCCATGCCTGGGGCCCGCGCGGCCACCGGCTGGTCGCGGGCATCGCCGAGGCTCAACTGCAGCCGCAGGTGCGCGCACAGGTGGACGCGCTGCTTGCGGGCGAGCCCGAGCCGACCCTTCCCGGCGTGGCCAACTGGGCCGACGAACTGCGCGCCAACGACCCCGACCTCGGTCGCCGCTCCGCGAGCTGGCACTACGTCAACATCGCCGAGGATGGCTGCAGCTACGATGCCGACCGCCATTGCCCGCGCGGCGGCTGCGTGGTCGAAGCGATCCGCGAACAGGCGGCGATCCTGGCCGACACCCGGCAGCCGCTGGATGCACGGCGGCAGGCGTTGAAGTTCGTCGTCCACTTCGTCGGCGACGTGCACCAGCCAATGCACGCCGGCTACGCCCATGACCGCGGCGGCAACAGCACCCAGATCAACCAGCCCGACGGCAGTCGCGACGGTCACGGCACCAACCTGCACGCGCTGTGGGACAGCGGGCTGTTCCGCGACATGCAGGAAACGGAGGCGGCGCAACGCGCGCGGCTGACCGGCGACGGCGTGGTGGCGGCCGATGCCGGCGACCCGGCCAGCTGGGCGGAAGGCGCCTGCCGCATCGCGACCACCGAGGGCGTCTATCCGCCCCGGCCGAAGATCGACGGCGGCTATATCGCCACCTGGCGCCCCGTGGCCGAGCGCCAGATCGCCCTGGGTGGCAGCCGCCTGGCCGCGCTGCTCAACCACACGCTGGCGCCGCGCGACGACGACTGATCCGCACCCGCGGCACGAGGCGCCGAGCGCCGCGTGCCACGGAAGCCGGCGCGTAGACTGCCTCGCACCTGCCCGCCGAGCGCCCGATGCCCCGCGCTGCCCGCCTCTGCCGCCTGCCGCTGGTCCAGTTGCTGGCGGGCTGCGCCGGACATGCACCCATCGCCATGAGGCAGCAGGGCCGGCGTGTCGTCGCCCTGCTGGCCCTGCTGGCGGTGCTCGCCGCGTGCAGCCCACGCCAGCACGATCCGGGCAGCACCCGGCCACTGGTCGTATTCGCCGCCGCCAGCCTCAAGGAGGCGATGGATCCCGCCGCGGCCGGTTTCCATGCACACAGCGGCCAGGCGGTGCAGGTCGCATACGCGGCCAGCTCCGCGCTTGCGCGTCAGATCGATCACGGCGCACCCGCGGATGTCTTCATCTCCGCGGACCTGGCCTGGATGGACTGGCTGCAGCAACGCGGCCGCATCGATGCCGGTTCGCGCAGGGTGCTGGCCGGCAACACGCTGGTGCTGGTCGCGCCCGCGGGCGGCGATGCATCGCCCGTGGCCCTCGCGCCCGGCACCGACCTGGTCGCCCGCCTGCATGGTGGCCGGCTCGCGCTGGCCGGCACCGACAGCGTGCCCGCCGGCCGCTATGCGAAGGCGGCGCTGCAGTCACTGCAACTGTGGGACGGGGTGGCCACCCACGTCGCCGAGACCGACAACGTGCGCGCGGCGCTGATGCTGGTGGCTCGCGGCGAGGCGCCGCTGGGCGTGGTGTACGCCAGCGATGCGCAGGCCGAGCCCGCGGTGCGGGTGGTGGCGACCATTCCCGCCGCAAGCCATCCACCCATCGTCTACCCGGCCGCGCGCATCGCGCGGAGTGGGCACCCGCAGGCCGCGGCCTTCGTGGACTGGCTGCATAACCCATCCGCGCAGGCGATCTTCCGCGAGCACGGGTTCACCGCGCCATGAGTGCCACATGCTGACGCCGTCGGAATGGGAGATCGTGGCGCTCAGCCTGCGCGTGGCGCTGGTGGCCGCGGTGGCCAGCCTGCCGTTCGCGGTGGCGGCCGGCTGGCTGCTGGCGCGGCGGCGCTTTCCCGGCAAGGCGGCGCTCGACGCGCTGATCCACCTGCCGCTGGTGCTGCCACCGGTGGTGGTCGGTTACCTGCTGCTGGTGGCGCTGGGCACGCAGGGGGCGATCGGCCGGATGCTCGGCGCGGTCGGCATCGAGTTCGCCTTCCGCTGGACCGGCGCCGCACTCGCCAGCGCGATCATGGGCTTCCCGCTGATGGTGCGCGCGATCCGGCTGTCGATCGAGCAGGTGGACCGTCGCCTGGAGCAGGCCGCGGCCACGCTCGGGGCATCGCCGTGGCGGGTGTTCCGCACGATCACCCTGCCGCTGGCCTGGCCGGGCGTGGTGGCCGGCGCGGTGCTGGGCTTCGCCAAGGCGCTGGGGGAGTTCGGCGCCACGATCACCTTCGTCTCGGCGATCCCGGGCGAGACGCTGACGATCGCGTCCGCGGTGTACGGGTTGATGCAGGTTCCCGATGGCGAGGCGGCGATCTGGCGACTGGCCGCGGTATCGCTGGCCCTCTCGTTCGCTGCGCTGTTGCTGTCCGACTGGCTGGTGCGGCGCCAGCGCGGCGACGTGGCGGACTGACCGCCATGCTGCATGTCGACATCGAGATCGTCCGCGGCACGTTCCACCGCCACGTGCGCATCGACGGGACCTCGCGGGTGGTGGCGCTGACCGGGCCATCGGGCGCCGGCAAGACCTCGGTGCTCAACGCGATCGCCGGCCTGCTGCGACCGCGTTCCGGACGCATCGAGATCGACGGCCGCGTCCTGTTCGACCATGCCGCCGGCGTGGACCTGCCGGCACATCGCCGCGGGGTGGGTTATGTGTTCCAGGATGCGCGGCTGTTTCCGCATCTCGATGTCCGCGCCAACCTGCGTTACGCGCGCCGCGCCGAGGAGCGCTTCGCCTTCGACGCCGTGGTGGAACTGCTGGGCATCGGCGCCCTGCTCGAACGTCGCACGGCCAACCTCTCGGGCGGCGAGGCGCAGCGGGTCGCGATCGGTCGCGCGCTGCTTTCGCAGCCGGCGCTGCTGCTGTTCGACGAACCCCTGTCCGCCCTCGACCAGGATCGCCGCGAAGAGCTGATCCCGTGGCTGCAGCGGGTGCGCGACGGGGTCCGCCTGCCGATGCTCTACGTCAGCCACACGCTCGACGACGTGCGCCGGCTGGCCGGCGCGGTGCATCGCCTCGACTGAGGCGCGCGTATCCCTTCGCCCTTCGTCCACATCGGCCGGCGGATAACGCCGGCCATGTGCATGATCCGGTTCGCCTGCCTCTGCATCATTCTCGCGCTGTGCGCCTGCAGCGACTATCCGCGGGATCCGGAAGACAGCCTGTCGCGTGCCCACCAGCATGGCCTGCGCGTGGGCGTGAGCCACGATCCACCCTTCGTCGACCTGTCAGGCCGCGAGCCCGCGGGGATCGAGGTGGACTGGATCCGCCGCTTCGCCGCCGCTCGCCACATGCAGGTGGAATGGGTGGTCGACGGGCATGACGCGCTGATGCTCGAACTGCTCGATTTCCGCCTGCAGCTCGTGGCCGGCGGGCACCATCGCGAGTCGCCATGGAAGGATGTCTCGTGGTCCTTGCCAGTCAGGATCGCAACGGCCGATGGCCTCGTAGAACGACGCTTCGCGCTCCCCCCCGGCGAGAACGCCTGGCAGCTGGTGGTCGATCGCCAGCTGCATGCCGACGCGCGCGCCCTGGCGAACGGGGCCGCGCGATGACCCGCACCGACCCGCCGGCGGGCCCCTTGCGTCCGCGCGATGCGCACCGGCTGCCCGACGCCCAGCAACGGCTGCTTGCCCGCGCCTCCCGACTGAGCTGGTGGTCGATCGCCCTGCTCGGCGCGACCACCGTGCTGATGGCGCTGGCCATGGGCGGCTCGCAGGCGATGAAGACCGCGCTGGCCGAGGACCTGCTGAGCATCCTCCCGCCGATCGGCTTCCTGCTGGCGGCTCGCTTCCGGCGCCGCGCGGCCGACACCGAGTACATCAACGGCCGCGAACGCGCGTTCGACGTCGCCTTCCTCGCCTCGGCAGTGGCATTGACCGCCGTCGGCCTGCTGCTGGTGGTCGACGGCGCGCACACGCTGGCAACGCGCGTGCATCCGGTGATCGGCAATATCGAGATTGCCGGTGCCGTCGTGTGGAAGGGCTGGCTGATGATGGCCGCACTGGCGGTATCGGCCATCCCGCCGGTGATCCTCGGGCGGATGAAACTGCGCCTCGCCCACGAGCTCCAGCTCAAGCCCCTGCATACCGACGCCGACATGAACAAGGCCGACTGGATGACCGCGGTGGCCGGTATCGCCGGCATCGCGGGCATCGGCTTCGGCCTGTGGTGGACCGATGCCGCGGCGGCGATCTTCATCGCGGTGGAGGTCCTGCGTGACGGCGTGCGCAACCTGCGCAACGCGATCCGCGACCACCACGACGCGCGCCCGCAACAGCTCGAGCGCAACGACACCGACAACCTGGTGGAGCAGGCGCGCGACGCGCTTGCCGGGCTGGCGTGGGTGCGCGGCGTGCGCCTGCGGCTGCACGAGGAAGGCCTGCGCCTGGGTGGCGTGGCGTGGGTACGCACCGGATCCGGCCAGCTCACCGCTACGCAGCGCATCGAGGCCGAGCGGCGTGTACGCGACACCCACTGGCGGATCGATACCGTGGACGTGACCATCGACGAGGACGATCGCAACATGGAAACCGGTGCATGAACGGCGCGGACTGGGTCGGCTGGGCCGCGACGGCGGTGCTGATGGCCACGCTTATCCGGCAGATCCGCAAGCAGTGGATCGCCGACAGCGTCGAATCGGTCTCGGTGTGGCTCTTCGTGGGCCAGATCGCCGCTTCGGTGCTCTTCATCATCTACAGCGCGATGGTCTCCAACCCGGTGTTCGTGGTGACCAACATCCTGATCCTCGGTACCGCCGTGGTCGGCCAGGTGCTGACGATGATCAAGCGCAGGCGCCACGACGTGGCGCACTAGCGCCTTTGTCTTCACGCGTGGCTGGCGCGGGCCTCGCCATGGTTGCGCGCATTGCCCCGACGGAACCCGCCCATGCGCCTGTTGCCCATGCTGCTGCTCTCGTTTGCCTGCTCGCTTCCCGCGGTCGCGGTCGACCCGCCGACGCCCGCCACCGCGGCTCCGGCCCAGGCGGGCAGCGGCCAGCCTGATCGGCAGGACGAGGTGAGCCGGCCGCTGCATACGCAGGTGCTGCTGGCACGCGCCCGGTTCTCCCCGGGCGAGATCGATGGCGTCGCCGGTTCCAACCAGGCGCGCGCGCTGCGCGGCTTCCAGGCCGCGCGTGGCCTCGAGGCCACCGGCGAGCTCGACGATGCCACCTGGGAGGCCCTCGCCGCCGATACCTCGCCGGCCCTGGTCGACCACACCCTGACCGCCGAGGATCTCGCCGCGCCTTACGTCGAGGTGCCCGACGACATGATGGAAAAGTCGAAGCTCGAGCGTCTCGGGTATGCCTCCGCGTGGGAGGCGCTCGGCGAGCGCTTCCACTCGAGCCCTGCACTGCTGCAATCGCTCAATCCCGGTGTCGAGCCGCGCGTGGGCGCCACGCTGCGCGTGCCCAACGTGCGCGACCTGCCGCCGCTGGCCAGGGCCGCGCGCATCGTGGTCAGCGAATCCGACGCCACCCTCGTCGTGCTCGACGGCAACGACCGGGTGATGGCCCAGTTCCCGGTCACCTCGGGCAGCGAGAAGGATCCGCTGCCGATCGGCGAATGGAAGGTCGAGACGGTGGCCATGGACCCGACCTTCCACTACAACCCGGAACTGTTCTGGGATGCCGACCCGGACCACAGCAAGGCCACCATCGCCGCCGGACCCAACAATCCGGTCGGCCCGGTGTGGATCGACCTGTCGAAGCCGCACTACGGCATCCATGGCACCCCGGAGCCGGCGCGGGTCGGCAAGACCGTCTCCAACGGCTGCGTGCGCCTGACCAACTGGGACGTGCTGGCGCTGGTGGATGCGGTCGAAGCCGGGACCCCGGTGGAAATGCGGAAGTAGGCGGCATGCGGATCACCGCTCTTCTGGCCCTGCTGCTGACGGTGGCGCTTGCGGCCTGGGCATGGTGGTCACGACCGATCCGGGTGGCCCCGGCGGCAACCACCGTGGAGACCACGGCGCCGGTTGCAGCGGTCACCGCGCCCGAACCGGCGCCCTATCCGCCCGACACCGGCAGGCAACCATCCCCACCCGGGCCGGGCTCCACAGCGCCGGCCCAATCGCGGCCGGCGACCGGCGGCGCCCTGCTGCTGCCGGTGCAGGGCATCGACCGCGGGCAGCTGGCCGATACCTTCACCGATGCGCGCAGCGAAGGCCGCCTGCACGATGCGATCGACATCATGGCGCCGACCGGGACGCCGGTGCTGGCGGTCGCCGACGGCCATGTCGAGAAGCTGTTCGACAGCGAGCGCGGCGGGCTGACGATCTACCAGTTCGAACCGTCCGGCCGCTTCGCCTACTACTACGCGCACCTGGACGCCTATGCACCCGGGCTCGCCGAGGGCCAGGCGGTGACCCGCGGACAGGTGATCGGAACGGTCGGCAGCAGCGGCAACGCCAGCGACGAGGCCCCGCACCTGCACTTCGCAATCTTCCGCCTGGGACCGGAGAAACGCTGGTGGGAGGGCGAGGCGATCAACCCGTATCCGCATCTGCGCGAGGGTACGCTGCCGCGCTGACTGTAGCGCTGACTGTATACGGCAGCCGCAGGTCCCCTCACCCGCTCTCCGGGCACCCTCTCCCGCGCGGGAGAGGGGCTGGAGTCGCGGGCGGGGCGGATCAGGCCGTCAGCGCAGCGCGCGCGCCGCGTCGGCCACCGCCTGCGCGGTGAAGCCGAAGTGCTTGAACAGTACGCCGGCCGGCGCCGAGGCACCGAAGCGGTCGATGCCGACCACCGCCCCGTCCAGGCCCACGTACTTGCGCCAGATATCGGTCACGCCGGCTTCCACCGCCACCCGGTTGCGCACGCCGCGCGGCAATACGGCCTCGCGGTAGTCCGCGTCCTGGCGATCGAACACATCGGTCGACGGCATCGACACCACGCGTGTTGCGATCCCGTCGGCTTCCAGCATCGCGCGCGCCTCGACGGCCAGCCCCACCTCGGAACCGGTGGCGATCAGAATGATTTCCGGCGTCCCGTTGCCGGCTTCGGCAAGCACGTAGCCACCGCGCGCGATGGCGTCAAGCTGGGCCTCGTCGCGCGCCTGGTGCGGCAGGTTCTGGCGGCTGAAGACCAGGCAGGACGGGCCGTCGCGGCGCTCGATCGCCGCGCGCCACGCCACCGCCGATTCCACTGCGTCGCAGGGGCGCCAGACATCGTTGTTGGGAATCAGCCGCAGGCTGGCCAGATGCTCGACCGGCTGGTGGGTCGGGCCATCCTCGCCCAGACCGATGGAGTCGTGGGTGTAGACATGGATCGCATGCGCTTCCATCAACGCGCTCATCCGCACCGCGTTGCGCGCGTAGTCGGAGAACACCAGGAAGGTCGCGTCGTACGGAATGAAACCGCCGTGCAGTGCAAGCCCGTTGCTGATCGCGGTCATCGCGAACTCGCGCACGCCGTAATAGATGTAGTTGGCCGCCGGGTCATCGCTGGCCACGTCCTTGCTGCCGCTCCACAGCGTCAGGTTGGAACCGGCCAGATCCGCCGAACCGCCCACCAGCTCCGGCAGGTGCGGCGCGAACGCCTCGATCGCCATCTGCGAGGCCTTGCGCGATGCCACCACCGGCCCTTCCGCCTGCAGCTTGCGGATGTAGGCATCCGCCGCCGCGGCGAAACCTTCCGGCAGCTCGGCATGCGAGCGGCGGGTCAGCTCGGCGGCCGCCTCGGGATATTTCTGCGCGTAGGCATCGAACAGGCGGTTCCACTGCTCCTCGCGCACCAGGCCGGCGTTGCCGGCGCGCCAGCCGTCCTGGATCGCGGCCGGCAGTTCGAACGGACCATGTTCCCAGCCCAGCGCCTTGCGGGTGGCGGCGAGCTCGTCGGCCCCCAGCGGCGCACCGTGCGAGGACTCCTTGCCCGCCTTGGCCGGCGAACCGAACCCGATGGTGGTGCGGCAGCACAGCAGCGTCGGGCGCTCGTCCTGCGACAGCGCGTCCTCGATCGCCGCCTTGATGGCGTCGGCATCGTGCCCGTCGACGTCGCGGATCACGCGCCAGCCGTAGGCCTCGAAGCGCTTCGGGGTGTCGTCGGTGAACCAGCCCTGCACCTCGCCGTCGATGGAGATGCCGTTGTCGTCCCAGAACGCCACCAGCTTGCCCAGCTTCAGGGTGCCGGCCAGCGAGGCGGCCTCGTGCGAGATGCCTTCCATCAGGCAACCGTCGCCCATGAACACCCAGGTGCGGTGGTCGACGATGGCGAACTCGGGCCGGTTGAAGCGCTGCGCGAGCAGCTTCTCCGCCAGCGCGAAGCCGACGGCATTGGCGAAGCCCTGGCCGAGCGGGCCGGTGGTGGTCTCCACGCCCGGGGTGACGAAGTTCTCCGGATGCCCCGGCGTGCGATGGCCGAGCTGGCGGAAGTTCTTCAGCTCTTCGATCGGCAGGTCGTAACCCGACAGGTGCAGCAGCGCGTACTGCAGCATCGAGCCATGGCCGTTGGAGAGCACGAAGCGGTCGCGGTTGAACCACTTCGGGTTGTTCGGGTTATGGCTGAGGTAGTCGTTCCACAGCACTTCGGCGATGTCCGCCATGCCCATCGGCATGCCCGGATGGCCGGACTTGGCGGCCTCGACGGCGTCGGCGGCAAGGAAACGGATGGCGTTGGCGAGATCGCGACGGGTCGGCTGGGTCATGTCATCGGCGGGCGGCGGCGGGAGCCCGCTATTGTCCCACGGCCGCCGCGGGCGTGCCTCCGGCAGCCCGCCGACGCGATCACCCTCAGCCGTTTTCCAGTGCCACCGCGGCAGGACGCAGGACGGATTCGGGTTCCGCGTCATCCGGCTCGCTGCGCGCGATCACCACCGAGCCGACCATGTCGCCGCCGATGTTGACCGTGGTGCGGCACATGTCGAGGAAGCGGTCGACGCCGAGGATGATGCCGATGCCCTCGGGCGGGATGCCGAACATCACCAGGATGGCGGCGATCACCGGCAGCGAACCGCCCGGCACGCTGGCCGCGCCGATGCCGCCCATGATGCACATCACCAGGATCATCGCCTGCTGCACCAGGGTGAGCTCCACCCCGAACAGCTGGGCGAGGAACAGCACGGTGACGCCCTCGTAGAGCGCCGTGCCGTTCATGTTGACCGTCGACCCAAGCGTGCACACGAAGCGTGCCACCCGCCGCGGCACGCCCAGGTTCTCCTCGGCCACCTTCAGCGATGTCGGCAGCGTGGCCGCGCTCGACGAGGTCGAGAACGCCGTCAGCAGCGCCGGCTGCGACCTGCGGAAGACGTCCAGTGGCGAACGCCGGGCGAGTGCCGCGATCGCCACCGAATAGGTGCCGAAGAAGTGCAGCGCCATCGCCAGCACCGCGGTCAGCACGAACCAGCCCAGCTGCACCATCAGCCCGAGGCCCATGCGCGCGGTCAGCGTGAACAGCAGCGCGGCAACGGCGTAGGGCGCCAGGCGGATCACCCAGTCGATCAGCTTCAGGCTGATGTCGTAGACACCCTGTACCGCGCCGACGAAGCTGCGGGTGCCGGCGGTGTTGAGCACCGTCGCGGCCACGCCGAACATCAGCGAGAAGAACATCACTCCGATCAGATCGGTATCCGCGGCCGCGGCGATCGGGTTGCGCGGCACCATGTTGAGCAGCATCTGCATGAAGCCGATCGGCATGTCGCCGCTGGGCACGCCGGTGCCGCCGGCACTGACATCGGCCATCACCCGGTCGCGCAGTTCATCCGGGATGCCGGCGCCCGGCTGCAGCAGGTGCGTCACCACCATGCCGATCACCACCGCAGCGGTGGTGCTGGCCAGCACCCACGCCAGCGTCTTGCCGCCCAGCCGCCCGAGCGAGCGCGGATCACCGATTTCCACCACGCCCAGGATCAGCGCCGAGAACACCAGCGGCACCACCAGCATGAACAGCAGGCGCAGGAACAACTGGCCGATGGGGTCGGTGACATAGGTGATCACCCCGCCCAGCCATGCCGCATCGCCGACCAGCACGTTCGCGGCCAGGCCCAGCGATGCGCCCACGATGAAACCGATCAGCATCCGGGTGTGCAGTGGCATGCGGCGGACATCCGGAGTGGCTGGCGTCATGCGGATCTGGCTCGTCGACCAAAAAAGGCCGGCAAGCTTAACAAAGCATGTGCGGCGCGCCCTGACTACGGGATGCGGCAGGCCTCAACGCGGATACAGCGGCGGCAGCACCGGCGCGGGTTCGCGGCCACCGGCGTCCTGCCAGCGTGGCCCGTCGCGGAATGCATCGCGCACCGCGGCGCGCGCCGCGGTTGCATCGCCGCCTGCCCAGCGTGCGCGCTGCAGCTGTTCGATCGCATCGCGTTGCAGCGGGTCGGCCAGGCGCGCGGCCAGCGCGTCGAGCCCCTCGGCCGGCGGCTGTGCCAACGCACACAGCGCGTCGGCGATGGCGTGGAGGTCGCCGGCCTGCAGCGCATCGCGCAGGGCGCGCTGTGCAAGGCGCGGGTCGGTGGTGTCGCGCGCGGGCGCGTGGTCGTGTCCGCCCGCTTCCATCGCGCGGGACCGGCGCTGCAGCGCCCAGCCCAGCGTCACCAGCCACAGCAGCGCGAACACCACCGTCGCCAATGGCCAGGGGCCGATCGGATCCTGCACCCCGGGCACGCGGATACCGCCCCGTGCGCTGTGCGGCAGCGGGTCTCCGGTGACCGCGACCCCACCGCCACCCTGCCCCGCGGCCACCTCGACACGAAGATCCGGCAGCTCCGCGACCCGCGGCTCGTCCGCCGCCACGTCCCACCACGCCTGCCGCGGCCCGCGCACGGTCAACGTGCCCGCGCGTGCGGGCACGATCGCGAACTGCCGCGTCACCCGCACCGTCGGGCGGCCCTGGTCGAAGCTCTCCTCCACCTCGGGCGGTTCCGGAAACACCTGTGCACCGCCATCCACGGTCAGTTCAAGTGCTGGCAGCTGGCTGCCGCTGGCGCCATCCGCGCGCGCCTCCAGCACGATCTCGACCGCCTCGCCCGCACGTGCCTGCTGCGGCGTGGACAGGTACTTGAGCTGCAACCCACGCAGCGGCAGCCACGGCTGCGGCGCGCCGTCGGGAACCGGCCGCACCTCGAGGAAGCGCGGTGCGCCATCGGCACGCAACAGCCGCGAGCCGTCGCGGAACAGGTCGTCGAAGAAGTTGCCGGTCCCGCGGCCGGTGAAGCGGGCTCCGGGAATGGCCAGCGTGCCGCTGCGCTCGGGCACCAGCAGGAAGCGGCGTTCGACCACGGTATAGCGCCGGCCGCCGATGTCACGGTTGTACTGCACGTCGTTGCCGACGCGCTGCAGCGCCGCGCCTTCCGGCGACGGCTGCTCGAGTTCGCCCGAAATCAGCGGCGTGGCGTAGTACAGCCGCAACACGTAGCCGATGGCCTGCTGCACGTAGGCGCGATCGGCATCGAGTTCGGATTCGATGAAGGCCGGATCGCCCGCGCGTGCCGGCGTGGCGTCCGCGGCGGTCACGGTGAGGGTCAGCGCATCGGTGCTGGCGTTGCCGACGCGCAGGGCCGGCACCACGAGCGTGCCGGTGCGCCGCGGCGACAGCGCCACCGCGAACAGCACCCGCGCCTGGCTGCGCCCGTTGACGATCTCCACCTGGCGGCTGCTGGTGTGCCCGCTGAGCCGGAAGTCGGCCTCCAGCGCCGACCAGTCCGGAGCGCCGGCACCGGCCTGGGTGGTTTCGACGTTGAGGGTCGCGGTCTCGTCGAGCGCGATCCGGTCACGGTCCAGCCAGGCGCGCGCCTGCGCCTGCGCTGCACTGGCAGGCCATCCGGCGAGCAGCACCAGCACGCAGAGCAAAGGCGCAACGGCGGTCCAGGTTCGATACGTCTTCATCAGGGTCCCCCGCCTTGCTGGCGACGCAGGTGTTCGAGGCGGAACTTTTCGCGCAGCAGGCCGCCCGGATCATCCGGCACCCGCCGCAGCCAGGCCTCGTTGGCTTCGCGCTGTTCGCGTTCCTCGCGGGTCCCGGAAATGCCGGCATCCGCCGGCTCGTCCTGTCCGCGTTCGTCTTCGGCCTGGCGCAGTGCCTGCTCCATCCGCCGGCGCTGGGCCTCGTCGGCGGCCTGCTGCGCCTGCGCATCCTCCGCCTGCGGTGCCGCGGTGGGCGGGGCATCGGTTGCCGGCGCCTCGCCGGGGTCGTCACCGGCCTGGCCCTCGTCCTGGCGCTCCGGCGGCTGCTGCTCGCCCGGCTGCGGCTCGCCCTGTCCGCGCGACTCGCCATCCGGATCCGATTGCGGGCCCGACGGTGGCGGCTGGCGCTGCATGGCCTGCAGCACCGCCTCGCGGTTGGCACGCGCATCGTCCATGCCGGGCTCGCGACGCAGGGCCTCGTCGTAGGCGGCCACCGCCTGTTCGTAGCGGCCGGCACGTGCCAGCGCGTTGCCGAGGTTGTAGGCGGCATCGGCACCGGGCAGCCCGCGCCAGGCGTCGATGGCGGTGGCGTAATCGCCTTCGCGATAGGCATCGGCGCCGGCCTGCATGCGTGCATGTGCCGCCTGGTCGGCACGTCGCCACCAGCCGCCTTCCAGCGTCGTCGTTGCCTGCGTCGCGGCCTGCGCATGCACGGGTCCCGGCATCCCCGCCGGCAGCCAGGCGAGCGCGAGCACCAGGGCCAGCGCATTGCGCCGGAATGCGAACGCGGCCAGCAGCATCAGCGGCAGCAGCAGCCAGTAGCCCTCGTCGAGCCGCAGCCGCGTGGTCGCGTCGCGGGCATCGCCCGAGGTGCTGCGCGGCTCGAGCACGCCAAGCGCGCGCAGGTCGTCGCTGTCGGCCCGCAGGCCGGCATATGCGCCGCCGCCGGCGCTGGCGATCGCACGCAGGGCCGGTGCATCCAGCCGCGCGCGGCCGAAGCTGCCGTCGGCTTCGCGGTACGCACTGCCGGCGGGCGTGCCGAGGCCGAGCACGGACACGCGATAGCCATCGCCGGCCACGGCGGCAGCGGCGCGTTCGGCGGCGCCGGATCCTTCGCCGGTGAGCAGCAGGATGTCGCCCTGGCGGAAGCCCGCCTGTTCCAGCAGCCGCGCGGCATGCCGGATCGCGCGGTCGGGCCGGTGCCCGTCGACCGGCATCACTCCCGGCGCCAGCGCGTCGAGATACAGCGCCAGGTTGGCGGCATCGGTGGTCAGCGGTGCGACGGTGAACGCATCATCCGCCCACACCACCAGCCCGACCTCGCCACCGGCGCGCTCGCGCAGCAGCGTCGCGATCTTCGATCGCGCCTGCGCCAGCCGGCTGGGCGGCAGGTCGTTGGCGAGCGCGGCGCCGGACAGGTCGAGCGCGATCACCAGCGGCGCGGCCGGCTGCACCAGCGGTTGCCCGCCGCTGCGCCAGCTCGGACCCGCCAGCGCGGTCACCGCGAGCACCCAACCGATGAGCAGCAGCGCCAGCCCCGGCCCGCCGCGACGTGCCCGGCCACCCAGCAGGTGCGGCAGCAGGTGCGGATCGACGGTGCTCCGCCAGACGTCGTCACGCTGGCGCCGGCGTCGCCACCAGAGCACCAGCAGCGGCAGGCCCAGCAGGGCCCACAACCACTCGGGGCGCAGGAACAGCAGGTTCATGCCGCAGGCTCCGTCGACAGCCGGCGGCGCGGCCAGGGCACCCATGCCAGCAGCGCCAGCCCGAGCGCCCAGGCGAGCGGCACGTGGTAGCGCTCGATCCGCGGACGCACCGCCCCGGCGGGTCGCTCGACCGGCTCGAGCCGGTCGATCTCGGCGTAGATGCCGGCGAGTTCCGCGGTGTCGCTGGCGCGGAACATGCGTCCGCCGGTCATGTCGGCGATGCCGCGCAGCGTGTCCTCGTCGATCTCCTCGACCGGGCCGGGCAGGCGGAAGCCGAATGGCGATTGCATCCCGCCGCCGGCGCCTCCGAACGCGATGGTGTGCACGCGCACGCCGGCATCGCGTGCGAGTTCGGCGGCCTTCATCGGCTCGAGCAGGCCGGCGGTGTTGACACCATCGGTCAACAGGATCAGCACGCGCTGCCCGTCGGGCTGGCTGCGCAGGCGTTTGACCGCGAGGCCGATCGCATCGCCGATGGCGGTCTCGCGCCCGGCAAGGCCGACCACGCTGGTCATCAACTGTTCGCGCACGCTGTCGCGGTCCAGCGTCAGCGGGGCCACCGCATACGCCCGGCGGCCGAACACCAGCAGGCCGACGCGATCACCGCCGCGGCGGTCGAGGAAGTCGGCGATCACCGCCTTGGCCGCGGTGAGCCGGTCCACCACCCGGTTGCCGAGCAGCATGTCCTCCTCGGCCATGCTCCCGGACAGGTCCACCGCCAGCATCAGGTCGCGCCCGGCCTGCGGCGGCTGCACCGCTTCGCCGAGCGCCTGCGGCCGCGCGGCGGCCACGCACAGGCAGGCCCAGGCCACCGCGGCAAGCCACACCCGCAGCCCGCCGCTGGCACCACGGCGCACCGCCGTCGCGCCGGCGCCGGTCTCGAGCCGGTCCGCCCACGGCACCCGCAACGCCGCGCTGGTGCTCACCGGTGGCAACAGCCGACGCAGCAGCCACGGCAACGGCAGCGCCAGCAGCAGCCAGGGCCAGGCGAGATCCTGCAGCCAGCTCACCGCTGCCGGCTCCAGGCCAGGAACACCGCGCGCGCTTCGCCACGCAACTGCTCCACCGCACCGGTGTCGACCTCGCGGCGGTAACCGCCATCGCGCAGCAGTTCGAGCGATGCCGGGCCCAGACCGCTCGCGGATTTCTGGAGGAAACCGATCCACTCGGCTTCGCCCAGCGTGGCGGTGTGCGGCTGGCGCTGGCGCGCAGCGCGGCGCAACAGTTCCGAGATCACCGCCACCTGCGCGGCAGCCGTCGGCGCTGCAGCCACCGTGTCATCGAACAGGGCCTGCACCTGCAGGCGGCGACGACGCGCGCGCCGTCGCCACCACAGCACCGCGATCACGAGCGCGAGCAGCACGGCCGCCAGCAGCCACCAGCCCGGCGCCGGTGGCCACCAGCCCGGCGCCGGCGGCTGGTGGATGTCGCGCAGGACCAGCCCGGCGGCCATCAGCTGTCGGCCCCGGCGGGCTGCGGTAGCAGCCATGCATCGCTGGCCATGTCGCTTGCCAGCGTGCGCACCCGCACGCCACGGCCGGGCAGCTCGGCGAGCATCGCCTCGAGCGGCGCCACGAACCGCGCATGCCAGCGCTGTCGCTGCGCGGCGGCGGCCAGGTCGAGTTCGATCCGCCGTCCTCCGGTCTCGAATGCGAGGCGGTCATGCGGTGGCGCGGTTTCGAGCGGATCGGTGAGCAGCACCACGGTGACATCGGCATGCATCGCCAACCCGGTCCAGCGCGAACGCGGGATATCGTGCAGGCTGCCGGCATCGGCCAGCACCAGCAGCCGCGCCCCGGGTCGCAGCACCCGCGCGGCATGGTCGAGCGCGATCGCCAGACCGGCATCCTCCCCGGGCGGCCGCGTGTACCAGCGCACCAGCGCATCCAGCACCCGCAGTGCCCCACGCGGGCCACCCGCCGGTGGCACCGGTGGTTCACGCAGGCTGCCGCGCAATGCGGCGACACGATCGCCCTCGCCGATCGCGCGCCATGCGGCCACTGCACCGGCACGCGCGGCCTGCACCGACTTGAAGCGCATGCGGGTGCCGAAGTACAGCGCCGGCGCGGTATCGGCCACGATCAGCGACAGGCGTTCGCGCTCGGCCTGGAACAGCTTGGTATGCGCGCGCCCGGTACGTGCGGTCAGCCGCCAGTCGATATGCCGGGCATCGTCGCCGGCGGTGTATTCGCGCGACTCCGCGTACTCCATGCCGCGACCGCGCAGCGGTGACGGCGACTGCCCCGCCGCGACATGGCGGACGCGGCGCGGCCGGCGGCCCTGCGCGGTAGCGCGCAGCGCGACCAGTTCCGCAAGCGTCGGCACGACGCCTTCATCGCCCGCCGGGCGCCCGGGCTGTTCCATGCTCGAGAGGTCTTCCGCCACGGATTACGCGCAGAGGTGGCGGTCGAAAGCCGGTGGCGTCCGGTCCGCGTCGCCCCCGGCGATCCTCGGGAAAGCCGGATCGTTCACGGCAGCGGCACCCGTTCGATCAGGTCGGCGACGAGGCGGTCGCCATCCCAGCCCTCGGCGGTGGCCTCGTAGCTCGGCAGCACCCGATGGCGCAGCACGTCGGGCGCCACCGCACGCACATCCTCCGGGGTGACGTAATCGCGCCCGGCCAGCCATGCACGCGCACGCGCGCAGCGCTCCAGCGCGATCGAGCCGCGCGGGCTCGCGCCCCAGGCAATGCGGCGCGCGAGCGCGGCGTCGTAGCGCCCGGCGTCGCGCGAGGCCAGCACCAGCTCGACCAGGTAACGCTCCAGTTGCGGCGCCAGATGCAGGTCCAGGACCGCCGCGCGGGCATCGAAGACATCCCCGAGCGGCATCCGCGCCGGCGCCACGGCCGGCTCGCGCAGGGTCTGCCGCGCCCGTTCGCGCGCCAGCCGCAGGATCTCGGTCTCGCTGTCGACATCCGGGTAGCCGATCCGCACGTACATCAGGAAGCGGTCCAGCTGCGCCTCGGGCAGGGCGAACGTGCCCTCCTGCTCGATCGGGTTCTGCGTGGCCATCACCAGGAACAGCGCCGGCAGCGGATAGGTCTCGCGCCCCACCGTGACCTGGCGTTCGCCCATCGCCTCGAGCAGGGCCGACTGCACCTTGGCCGGGGCGCGGTTGATCTCGTCGGCCAGCAGCAAAGGGTGGAAGATCGGGCCGGGCTGGAATTCGAAGCGGCCGTCCTGCGCGCGCCAGACCTCGGTACCGGTGAGGTCGGCCGGCAGCAGGTCCGGGGTGAACTGCACCCGCGCGAAACCGGCCTCGAGCCGCGCGGCCAGTGCCCGGATCGCACTCGTCTTCGCCAGGCCCGGCGCGCCTTCGACCAGCAGGTGGCCATCGGCCAGCAATGCGATCAGCAGCCGTTCGATCAGCGCCGACTGGCCGACGATCTCCGCCGACAGGTCATCGCGCAGCGCCCGGAAGGCGTCGTGGAGGCGGGGGATGTCGGAAACGGCCTGTGAATCCATGGGCGGCGTGTCGGAAGCGCATCTGCGTCGGACGCCCAGTGTGCCCCAGGACGACGGTCGGGATTCAAGCCGGTCCTGAACGACGACGGGGCCCGAAGGCCCCGTCGCGTGGTGCGTGATGCGACCGGCGTCAGCCGCGCTGTGCCACGCGGATCACCTTCGGCGTCACGAAGATCAGCAGCTCGGCCTTTTCCTTCGAACGGCTGCGGTTCTTGAACAGGTTGCCGACGATCGGCAGGTCGCCCAGGAACGGAATCTTCGACAGGTCGTTGCGATCGCGGAACTCGTACACGCCGCCGATCGACACCGTCTGGCCATCGTCGACCAGCACCGCGGTGGTGATCGTGCGCTTGTTGAGGTTCGGGATCGAACCGAACGCGCCGACGTCGGTGTAGCCGCTGATCTCGTCCTTCTTGATGTCCATGGCAAGGAACACGCGGCCATCGTTGGTGATGGTCGGGGTGACCCGCAGCTCAAGCAGCACGTCCTTGAACTCGACGGTCGGCACGTTGTTGCTCTGGCCGCCGGTCACGGTCAGGTAACCGATCTCCTGGCCCTGGCTGATCACCGCCTCGCGCTGGTTGCTGGTGATGATGCGCGGGTTGGAGATCACCTCGCCGCGACCCTCCTGCTGCAGCGCCGAGATCTCGACGTCCCAGTTGATGGTGTTGCCGAGGATGGTCAGGGCGAGCGCGCCGGCGCCAGAGGGAGCCGCACGTGCGAAGTTCAGGCCTGTCGGGAACAGATGGGCCGGCAGGTCGGCATCCACGGGCGGATTGGGGTTGGTCGGATTCTGGGCCCGCGCATTCCGCACTGCTTGCTGGTACTCCGCGAACGAGTTCTGGTAATTCGTGTTGCTGTCCAGCGAGCCCGACGTGATCGCCCGGCCATCGATCAGCCCGTTGTTGGTGATGCCGAAACGCGCGCCGATGTCGCGGGCGAACGACTCGTTGGCGATCACGATGCGCGCCTCGATCACCACCTGGTCGACCGGCTTGTCGAGCGCGGCGACGATGCGCTTGATCTCCTGCACGCGCGCCGGAATGTCGATCGCCAGCAGGGTGTTGGTGCGGCGGTCGAAGCTCAGGCTGCCGCGCGACGACAGGAAGCCGCGGCTGTTCTGGGTGCCACCGCCGCCACCGGCCGAGCCACCGCCGGCGCCGGTCTTGCTCTCCTCGGTCAGCAGCTTGGCGATGTCCTCGGCGTTGCCGTAGCTGATCGGGATGTACTCGGTGACCATCTCGGCGCGGTCCTCGATCGCCAGGCGCGCATCCTCGCGGGCCTGCTCGAACGCGGCGATCTCGGACTGCGGGGCTACCCACACGACGTTGCCGTTGCGGCGCTTGTCGAGCTGGCGGGCCTGCAGGACGATGTCGAGCGCCTGGTCCCAGGGCACCTGGATCAGGCGCAGGGTCACGTTGCCCTGCACGCTGTCGGAGGCCACGATGTTCAGCCCGGACTCCTCCGCGATCATCTGCAGCACGGTGCGGACCGGGATGTCCTGGAAGTTGAAGGTCACCGCCTGCCCGCTGTAGGCGCGCGGCGCGTCCTCGGCCAGGACGCTGGTGCCCGCCGACTGCGCGCCGGTGGCCAGCGCGGTGCCGCCCACCGCACGCTGCGGCGCAGCGGCGCGGGGCACCAGCTCGACGATGAAGTCGCGGCCGGTCTGGTAGGCCATCGGCTCGAAGTCACCCTGCGCGCTCAGCACGATGCGGGTGCCGGTGCCGCTCTGCACCGCGTCGATGCGCTGCACCGGGGTGGCGAAGTCGGAGACGTTGAGCGGGCGCTGCAGCGAAGCCGGCAGCGTGCTGTTGCCGACGTCGACGACGATGCTGTTGCCCTGCGCGCGCATGTCGGGCGCGGCACCCTCGCCATCGAAGCTGAGGATCAGCTTGCCGGAGCCGCCTTCGCCGCGCTTGAAGTCGATCTTCGACACGCCGACCGCACCGGGCAGCTGGCGGGCCGGGTCGGCCGCAACGGGAAGCCCGGCCTGGGCCAGCAACGGAACCGCGTACGACACCGGCTGTGCGGCGTGCACGCCCGCGGTGGCGGCAAGCAGGCCGGCCACCAGGCCGGTCACCACGCCGAACGGGATGCTGCGCGCCGGACGCGGAGCTTGCGCTTTACTCACGATCATCTTGAATCCCCTTTCAATTGTCATTGAGCGCAATCGAGGCCGGCCGCTCCAGCCAGCCGCCCGCGCCATCCGGCACAAGTTCCACCAGTTCCACGCGATCCTCGGCAACCGAAGTCACGCGGCCATCGTTCTGGCCCACGTAATCCCCCGCGCGGACCCGGTGGGTCACCTTGTCCGGTGCCATCAGCAGTGCGACGAGTCCGCTGCCGCGCCCGATCGTGCCGACCATGTCGATGCTGTCGAGCGGGAATTCCTCGAGCGGCTGCTTGCGGCGGTTGGAATCCGGCCGCGGCCCGCTGCCCCCGGCATCCGAGGTGAACGCATCGCTGAAGGGGTCACGCAGGCCCTGCGCGGCGTATTCGAACGTCTCGAACTGCTGCATGACCGGCAGCGGATCCAGCGGCGGCGCCGGCCGGGCCTGCACGTCGGCAACCCATTCCTCGAGGTTGGGCGCGTCGCCCGGCGAGCTGGTGATGTCGCGGCCACAGGCGGCCAGCGACATCGCGAGGGCGGCGAACGCGAACGCGCGCCCGGCGGTGATCAACGGCTTGCGCATCAGCGGCTCCCTCCGGCGTTCTCTGCCGCAGCGGCGTTGGATTCCTGCTCCGCGGTCTCCTCCTCGTCGAGGTAGCGGTAGGTCTTGACCGTACCGGCCAGCTCGAGCTGCCCGCCGGGGCGGATCGCGGCGCCGTCGCGCGGACGCAGCGAGATGTCGTGCATGGTCATGATCACCACGCGCGGCAGCGAAGCCACGCCGCTGACGAAGGCACCGAACTGGTGGTAGCTGCCCTGCATGCGCAGCGCGATCGGCTTCTCCGCGTAGAACTCCTGCGGCGACTCCGGGCCGGGCTGGAACAGGTCGTTCTGGATGCCCGTGGCCAGCGCGGTCTGCGAGATGTCCACGATGAGGTCGGGCATCTCGGTGCGGCTGGGCAGCTGGCGCAGCATCTGCTGCAGCTGCTGTTCCATCTGGGCGAGCTGCAGCTTCAACGGCTCGAGGTTGGCGGCGCGCCCCTGCTTGAGGGCGAACTCCTCGCGCTTGGTGGCCTCCTGGCTTTCCAGCCCCTGGAGTTCGGCACGCTTGTCGCGGATCACCACCCACCACAATAGGCCGAAGATCAGCAGGCCCACCAGGATGCAGAACCCGATCTTGTACTCGCGCGGCCAGGACCCGGTGTTGTTGAAGTCCAGTTCCTTGAGCGACATCTTGCGCTTCTGGCTCACGGGGCGGCTCCTGCGGTCGGGGCGGCGGCATCCACCGGCGCCGTGGCGTCGGTGTCGATGCCATCCGCGTCGGCGTCGCGCGCACTGGGATTGGCCAGGGTCACGACCAGGGTGAAGGCGTACGGCAGGCCGGCATTCGACACGCCACCCTCGGCAGGACGCGCCTCGATGATCGACAGCTCCGGACGCGTCATCCAGCCCGAGCTCTCGAGGTTGCGCATGTAGGTACTGACGCGCGCGTTGGACTGCGAACGCCCTTCCAGCGTCAGGCGCTCGCCTTCCTGCTTGAGCGAGGTCAGCATCACGCCGTCGGGGATGGTGCGCACCAGCGAATCGAACAGGTGCACCATCTGCGAGCGGCTCGCCTGCAGTTTCTCGATGACTTCCTTGCGCGCCAGCAGGCGTGCCTTCTGGCGGTCGAGCTCGTCGATCTCGGTGATCTTCTGTTCGACCTGCGCGATCTGCTGGTCGAGATAGGCATTGCGTGCCTGCTGACCCTCGATCTGCGCGTTGTAGTACATGTTGACCAGGAACCACAGCACGACGCCGGCCAGGGCGGCCAGGCCGAGCATGACGCCGAACTCCTTCTGACGCTGCTTGCGGCGTTCGGCGCGCCAGGGCAGCAGGTTGATCCGCGCCATCAGTCGAAGCTCCTCAGGGCCAGGCCACAGGCGATCATCAGCGCGGGGGCGTCCTGGGCCAGCGCATGCGCCTGCACGCGTGGCCCCAGCGTCATCTGCGCCAGCGGATTGGCGACCACGGTCTGTACGCCCAGTTGCTCCTCGACCATCTCCGGCACCCCGGGGATCGACGCGCAGCCACCGGCCAGCACCACGTGGTCGACGCGGTTGAACTCGCTGCCGGCGTAGAAGAACTGCAGCAGGCGGCTGATCTGCTGGACCAGTGCCTCCTTGAACGGCTCCAGCACCTCGATCTCGTAGCTTTCGGGCAGGCCGCCCTGGCGCTTGGCCAGGCCCGCTTCCTCGTAGCTGAGACCGTAGCGGCGCATCACCTCGTCGGTCAGCTGCTTGCCGCCGAACACCTGCTCGCGGGTGTAGAGGCTGCGCCCGCCGCGCAGGATGTTGAGCGTGGTCATCGTCGCGCCGACGTCCACCAGGGCGACGATGCCGTCGTGCGCGGCGTTGAGGCCGCCGGCCAGCAGCGCATAGGCGTTCTCGATGGCGAATGCCTCGACGTCCATCACCTTCGCGGTGAGGCCGCCCAGCTCCAGCGCCGAGGCGCGCATCTCGACGTTTTCCGAACGCGAGGCGGCCAGCAGCACCTGCACCATCTCCGGATTGCCGGGCACCGGGCCGAGAACCTCGAAATCGAGGTTCACCTCGTCGATGGGATACGGGATGTAGTTGATGGCCTCGAGCTCGACGGCGGACTCCATCTCGTCCTCGTCCAGCTCGGCGGGCATCGGGATGGTCTTGGTGATCACCGCGGAGCCGGCCACCGCCGCAGCGGCATGCCTGGCCTTGGAGCCCGAGCGCGACATCGCGCGGCGGATGGCATCACCCACCGCTTCGACCTCGACGATGTTCTTTTCCACCACCGCATTGGGCGGCAATGGCTCGACTGCGTAGTGCTCGACCCGGTAGCGCTCTCCCGAGCGCGACAGCTGCAGCAGCTTGACCGCAGTCGAACTGATATCGACGCCCACGAGTGGCGACTGATTTTTTGTGATGAGCCCCACAGGATTTCCCCTTATGCCACGGGCGCTTGGCTGCGCTACGTGCCCCGGCGCATTAAATAACGGACTTTTCACCCCTTGGCAACACGCGAACCTCGGGACCGTGCCGCAGTACGCGCTTCCCGCACGTCCCGCCCCGGCTCCCCTGCCGGGCGATACGACCGACGCCTTGCCGCATGACGCGCGGGCGACCCCGGCCGAACCTCTATACTCCGCGCCCTGACTCAAGGCTACGCTCTTCGCAGGAACCCGTCGATGTCCCGATTCCGCCGCCTGCTGCGCTGGACGCTGATCGCCGCCTCGGCAGCCATCGTCCTTGGCGTCCTTGCTGTCGCCACGCTGTACTTCGTCGTCTCCGCCCGGCTGCCCGACGTGCAGACCCTGCGCGACGTGGAAATGCAGGAGCCGCTCTACGTCTATGCCAGCGACGGCAGCCTGATGGCGCTGTTCGGCGAGACCCGGCGTTATCCGGTGCGCATCGAGGAGGTGCCCGAGCGGATCAAGCAGGCCTTCATCGCCATCGAGGACAACCGTTTCTACGAGCACCACGGCGTGGACTACCGCGGCGTCGGCCGCGCGATCTGGCTGCTGGCGACCACCGACGACCAGCGCGTGCCCGGTGGTTCGACCATCACCCAGCAGGTGGCGCGCCAGTTCTTCCTGAGTTCGGAATACAGCTATACGCGCAAGCTCGCCGAGATGCTGCTGGCGATGAAGATGGAGCGCGAGCTCAGCAAGGACGAGATCTTCCAGCTCTATCTCAACAAGAGTTTCTTCGGCAACCGGGCCTACGGCATCGCCGCGGCCGCCGAGTTCTACTACGGCAAGACGCTGGACGGGCTGACCCTGGACGAGGTGGCGACGCTGGCCTCGATCCCGAAGTTCCCCTCCAGCGGCAACCCGGTCACCAATCCCGAGCGCGCGCGCATCCGCCGCGACTACGTGCTGCAGCGCATGCGCGAACTGGGCTTCATCAACGAAACCGACGAGCGCCTGGCGCAGGCTGCCGAAATGCATGCGCGCCCGCACGAGCGACCGGTGGAGGTGTATGCGCCGTACGTGGCGGAAATGGTGCGCCAGGAGATGATCGCGCGCTATGGCGGCGACGTGCTGACCCGCGGCTACCACGTCACCACCACGATCGATCCGGAGGCCCAGCTCGCCGCAGACCGCTCGCTGCGCGAGGGGCTGCTGACCTACGACCGCCGGCACGGCTTCTCCAAGCCGGAGCAGCATTTCGAGCTGTCCGACGACGAGGATGCGGCGACCGCGGCGAATCGCCTGCGCGGGGTTCCGGCCCAGGCCGGGCTGCTGCCGGCAGTCGTGCTGCGCAGCGGTGGCGGCACCGTCGATGCGGTGCTGGCCAATGGCGCGACGGTAACACTCGATGCCGCATCCAGCCGCTGGACCAACCGCGCGCCGTCGGCGCTGGTATCGCGCGGGGACATGATCCGGGTGAGGCGGATCGAGACCGCCGCGAAACCCGCGCGCGAGGGCGAGGAAGCACCCGCCCCGACGATCAGCTGGCAGCTCGCGCAGATCCCGCGGGCGCAGTCGGCGCTGGTGTCGATGGAATACGAAAGCGGCGCGCTGCGTGCGCTGGTCGGGGGCTTCAGCTTCGCCGGCCAGAAGTTCAACCGCGCAACCCAGGCACGTCGCCAGCCCGGCTCGAGCTTCAAGCCCTTCATCTATGCGGCCGCGTTCGAACGCGGCTTCAACCCGGCCTCGGTGGTCCCGGATGCGCCGGTGGTATTCCGCATGCGCCGCGGCCAGGAATGGCGGCCGCAGAACGACGACGGCAAGTTCGCCGGCCCGATGCGCCTGCGCGAGGCCCTGGTACGCTCGCGCAACCTGGTCTCGGTGCGCCTGCTCGACACCATCGGCGTCGACTACGCGCGCCGCTACATCAGCCATTTCGGCTTCGACGAATCGGAGCTGCCGCCCAACCTGTCGATCTCGCTGGGCACGCCGTCACTGACCATCATGGACATCACCCGGGGGTACGCGGCGTTCGCCAATGGCGGGTCGCGCGTCACGCCGTGGTTCATCGACGAGGTCCGGGATCGCGATGGCGCGGTGATCTTCAAGGAACAACCGGCGCTGGCCTGCCGCGGTTGCGGTGCCGACGGCCGGCCCGACACCAGCACCACCACCTATGTGGTCGACGGCTTCAACCTCGGCCCCGCGCAGGCACCTGCCCCGGCCCAGCCCGGTACCGTTGCGGACACCGATACCGCACCGGCACAACCGCGCGATCCTGACGCCCCGGTCGCGCCGCGTGCGATCGACGAGCGCGTGGCCTACCAGCTGGTATCGATGATGCGCGACGTGGTCAGCCGGGGCACCGGAGTCGCGGCCAGGGTGCTCGAACGCGAGGACATCGGCGGCAAGACCGGCTCCACCAACGAGCATCGTGACGCCTGGTTCGCCGGCTTCGGCGGCAACCTGGTGACCACGGTGTGGGTGGGCCGCGACGACAACCGTTCGCTGGGCTATCGCGAATATGGTGGCCGCTCCGCGCTACCGATCTGGATCGACTACATGCGCGTGGCGCTCGACGGCCAGCCGATCGCGCCCAACCTGCCACCAGCCGGCATGACCCAGGTCGCGGTCAGCGCCAGTGGCCGGCTGATCCCGGGCGGCACCGGTGGCCTGCTCGAGTACGTCAAGAACGAGGACCTCGAGCGCATGGCCGCCGATGTCTACGACGCCTACGAGGACACCATGCCCGGCGAGGAGGCGTTCGACATCTTCTAGCGGCGGTTCCGGGCCCTTCACCCGGCGATACCCTAGAGTGTCCTGCCGCAACCGGGAGTCGCCCATGCACCGCGCACGACAGCGTGCCGAGACCCGCACCCGCGAGTGGCGCCATCGCCTTGCCCACGAGGCGGCGCGGCTGATGGCCGAGAGCGGCATCCGCGACTACCACCAGGCCAGGCTCAAGGCCGCGCAGCGGCTGGGCATCCACGACGAGGCGGCGCTGCCACGCAACCACGAGATCGAGGCGGCGTTACGCGAGCACCAGCGACTGTTCCAGGCCGATGACCAGGCCTCGGCGCTGCGCACGCGACGCGAAGCGGCGCTCAGGGCGCTGCAATTCTTCGCGCCGTTCCAGCCCCGCCTGGTCGGCCCGGTCCTGGAGGGCACCGCCGACCGGAACTCGCCGGTGCAGCTGCAGCTGTTTGCCGACGACGCCGACGCGGTCACCCGCTACCTCGATCAGCACGGGATCCCGGCCGAAGCACGCACCCGGCGCATCCGGATGGACCGCGCGCGCACCGAGGTCGTGCCGGGCTGGATGTTCAGCGTTGAAGACGTCGCTTTCGAGCTGACCGTGCTGTCGCCACTGGCGCTGCGCCAGGCGCCGCTGTCCGCCGTGGACGAGCGGCCGATGCGGCGCGCATCGCTGGCCCAGCTCGAGCAGCTGCTTGCCGGGGATGGCAACGCCGGCTAGGGCGTTTCCAGGCCGCGACGTTGAACCATTGCGGCAGTAGTGGCCGCGCCGGCAAGTCCGAACACATTGAGTTCGATTGCCACGAATGCGGCAAGCCACAGGCTGGCATCCCACGCGTCAAGCCAGGCCTCGCCCACGCCCATGGCGGCGTGCAGCCACCAGGCGAGCGCGAAGCCGGCCAGCGCCACGTACAGGCCCCATGCCAGCGCGCGTCGCGCGCGGTGCACCCGGGCCCATCTGGCAGGCATGCGCAACTCCAGCTCCAGCGCCAGCACTACCGCGAGCCATGTCGTTGCATTGGCGAAGTCCAGCCGCTCGCCGTCGAGGCCGTAGTCGATGCAGGCCCACACCACCGCGAGGCCGGCCAGCGCCCGCAGTGACCTGACCAGCGGGCGCGACCAGCGCGGCAACCGCCAACCGCCGGTCTCCCATTCAAACAGCAGCAGCAGCAACACCCAGGCCGCGGTGTCGACCGCCTCAGTGACCGTGCCCGATGCGGCGTACAGCGCCACGTTGGCGGCCAGCAGCGAGTAGATCGCCCACTTGAAAAGCACGAAGCCGCGGACATGCCGCGGCTTCGTGGCACCGGCGCGGAGGCCGGAGATCACCCGATCAGCGCTGGTCCGCCGCCACATAGTCGCGGACGTCGGAACCGGTGTAGATCTGCCGCGGACGGCCGATCTTCGCCTCCGGATCGACCTGCTGTTCCAGCCAGTGCGCGACCCAGCCGGCGGTACGGCCGATCGCGAACATCACGGTGAACATCTCGGTCGGGATCTTCAGCGCCTTGTAGATGATGCCGCTGTAGAAATCGACGTTGGGGTACAGCTTGCGCTGCACGAAGTACTCGTCCTTGAGCGCCGCCTCCTCGAGCTTCATCGCGATCTCGAGCAGCGGATCGTCGATGTCGAGTTCCTCCAGGACCTTGTGGGTCATCTCGCGGATGATCTTCGCGCGCGGGTCGAAGTTCTTGTAGACGCGATGGCCGAAGCCCATCAGGCGGAAGCCGGAATTCTTGTCCTTGGCGCGGGCGATCGCACTGTCGACGTTGTCGGGAGAACCGATCTCCTCGAGCATCTTCAGCACCGCCTCGTTGGCGCCACCGTGTGCCGGGCCCCACAACGCGGTGATGCCGGCGGCAACCGACGCGTACGGGTTGGCGCCGGTCGAACCGACCAGGCGCACGGTCGAGGTCGAGGCGTTCTGCTCGTGGTCGGCATGCAGGATCAGCAGCAGGTCGAGCGCCTTGGCGACCACCGGGTCGAGTTCCAGCGGCTCGCTCGGCACCTCGAACATCATGTGCAGGAAGCGGCTGACGTAATCGAGGTTGTTGCGCGGATAGCGCACCGGCCAGCCGATCGAGTAGCGATAGGCGGCCGCGGCCAGCGTGGGCATCTTGGCCAGCAGGCGGATCGCCGCCAGGCGGCGCTGCTCGGGATCGTTCAGGTCGAGGGTGTCGTGGTAGAACGCCGACATCCCCGCCACCGAGCTCGCCAGCATCGCCATCGGATGCGCATCGTGGCGGAAGCCCTGGAAGAAGTTCTTCAGCGACTCGTGCATCATCGTGTGATGCGTGACCTCGTGCTCGAAGCGCGAGAACTCGTCGGCCGTCGGCAGCTCGCCGTTCATCAGCAGGTACGCGACCTCGAGGAAGCTCGACTTCTCCGCGAGCTGCTCGATCGGGTAGCCGCGATACAGCAGCACGCCGTTGTCGCCGTCGATATAGGTGATCGCCGACTTGCACGACGCGGTCGCGGTAAAGCCCGAGTCATAGGTGAAGCAGCCGGTTTCCTTTGGCAGCTTCGAGATATCGATGCAGGGATTGCCGAGGGTGCCGGTGAGCACCGGCAGGGTCACCGACTTGTCGCCGGCGCTCAGCGTGACCTGGTCAAATTCCGACACAGCGCACTCCTTTCAGGGTCGTGGCCACACGCGGCAGGGCGCGGCGTCGCGGCACGGGATGCAGGGGAACCGTGGCGATGCCACGGGGCTGGCGATTATCGCATACCCGTACGTAGGGACGGGCCGGCCATTGGTCGCATCGGACATCGCACGCACGCAAACGCCGACGGCCGCCTCGGGGGCAGCCGTCGGGAAACCTGGATCACCGGCACGGAAGCAGCCTGCTTCCACGCTGTCGCCCGCCGCGGCGGGCCGACGCGTTACTTGGCGTAGCGCTTGCGGAACTTGTCCACGCGGCCGCTGGTATCCATGATCTTGTTCTGACCCGTGTAGAACGGGTGCGAAGCCGAGGAGACTTCGATCTTGATCAGCGGATACTCATTGCCGTCTTCCCACTTGACCGTCTCCTTCGAGGTGGCGGCCATGGTGGAACGGGTCAGGATGCGGAAATCGGACGTCACGTCCTGGAACACGACGTCGCGGTAATCGGGATGGATGTCGGCCTTCATGGCGGCACACCGGAATAGCTGGAAGCCGCCCATTATAGGTGGCTCCAGGAGCGCATGCAATCCTTCCGCACTACTCAGGCGGCGGCGAGGGCCTCGCGCATCATCGCGTGGAAGGCGGCGGGCTCGTAGCGGAGCATGATGCGGGCGTTGTCCACCGCGCTTTCCTGGCGCAGCCAGTCCACCACGGTGACGCCACGGGTCAGGCGCCCGGCGAGCTCGACGGCCACCGGGCGCTCCGCCCACTCCAGCACGCAACCGGGCTGCAGCGCGCAGGCCATCGCCAGCGCGTCCGCCGCATGCCAGAGATCGCCGCGGCGATCTTCCGACCACAGCCGGGTCTGGCGCGAGATGCCCTCGTAGAACGTTGCGCGCACCGAACCGCAGGCCAGCCACTGCTCAGCCGCGGCGTGGGGGAAGCCATGCGCCACCGTGGCTTCCCAATCCACCAGATCGAAGCGCGGGAACGCGGCAAACACCAGATGCGCGGCTTCCGGATCGAACGCGATGTTGAATTCGGCCGCCGGCGTGATGTTGCCGTGCGCGCTGACCGCACCACCCATCACCACCAAGCGCCCGACCCGCTGCGGCAGGGTCGGATCGAGCTTCAGCGCCAGCGCGATATTGGTCAGCGGCCCCAGCGCGACCAGCAGCAGCCGCCCGGCATAGGCATGCGACAGGCGCAGGATCGCCAGCGCCGCGTGCTCGCCTTCGAGTGGCCTGTCGGACGGGATATAGCCGGTGTCGCCGAACCCGTCGCGGCCGTGCACGTAGCCGGCATCGCGCGCCGGGTGCAGCAGCGGCGCGTCGGCGCCGGCAAACACCGGCACGTCCAGTCCACACACGTCCACCAGCTTCAGCGCATTGGCGGTGGTGTGCTGCAGGCCCACGTTGCCGGCGGTCACGGTGAGCCCCACCACATGGTGGTCGGGCGCATTGAAGGCCATCAGCAGGGCCAGGGCGTCGTCGACGCCGGGGTCGGTGTCGATCAGCAGGGGGATCCGGTCGTCCATGCGTCGATTATCACCCCAAGCAGCGACGTTGCACGTCATGCGGAGGCGTAGCGCGATGCGCTGCCGATCCAGCGTTCGACCAGGCGGTCGGCCAGCGTTGGCGACGCGGCCTGCAGGTGCTCGGCGATGGCGTGCACCTGCGGCAGCAGTGCGGCATCGCGCACGAGATCGGCCACCCGGAAGCCGGCAACGCCGGTCTGGCGCGTTCCCAGCAGCTCGCCGGGCCCACGCAGTTCCAGGTCACGCTCGGCGATCACGAAGCCATCGCTGGTTTCGCGCATCGTCGCCAGCCGCTGGCGGGCAAGCATCGACAACGGCGGCTGGTACAGCAGCACGCAGGTCGATGCCGCGGCGCCGCGCCCCACCCGCCCGCGCAACTGGTGCAGCTGCGCCAGCCCCAGCCGCTCGGCATTCTCGACGATCATCAGCGATGCGTTGGGCACGTCCACGCCGACCTCGATCACCGTGGTCGCCACCAGCAGTCCCAGCGCGCCGTCCTTGAACGCACGCATGACCGCCTGCTTCTCCGCCGGCTTCATCCGCCCGTGTACCAGCCCGACCTCGACCCCCGGCAGCGCGTCGCGCAGGGCCTCGAACGTGCTCTGCGCGGCCTGCGCCACCACCTCGTCGCTGTCGTCGATCAGCGTGCACACCCAGTAGGCCTGGCGCCCTTCGGAGCAGGCCGCGCGGATGCGTTCCACCAGTTCCGGGCGGCGTTGGCCGCTCAGCACGACCGTCTGCACCGGCGTGCGGCCCGGCGGCAGCTCGTCGATCGCCGACACGTCCAGATCGGCGTAGGCCGACATCGCCAGCGTGCGCGGAATCGGCGTGGCGGTCATGACCAGCTGGTGCGGCACCAGGCCGCCGTCGCCGCCCTTGTCGCGCAGGGCAAGCCGCTGGTGCACGCCGAAGCGGTGCTGCTCGTCGACGATCGCAAGGCCGAGGCGGTGGAAGCTCACGCCTTCCTGCATCAATGCGTGGGTGCCGACCACCAGCCGTGCGCGGCCATCGGCGATTGCTTCGATCGCGCGCGAGCGTGCACGCCCGGTCACCTTGCCGGCCAGCCACGCGACCTCGATGCCGAGCGGCTGCAGCCAGCCGCGCAGGCTCACGTAATGCTGCTCGGCCAGCAGTTCGGTCGGCGCGGCCAGCGCCGCCTGCGCCCCCGCCTCGATCGCCTGCAGCGCGGCAAGCGCGGCGACCACGGTCTTGCCGGAGCCGACGTCGCCCTGCACCAGCCGCAACATCGGCCGCGGCCGGCCCAGGTCTTCGCGGATCTGCGCGTACACGCGCTCCTGCGCGCCGGTCAGCGCGAACGGCAGCGTCGCGCGCAGGCGATCGACGAGCGCACCGTCTCCCCGGCACACCGGCGCGCCATGCTGCTGCAGGGCGATGCGTTGGCGGCGCAGGCTGAGGTGGTGGGCCAGCAGCTCCTCGATCGCCAGCCGTTGCTGCGCAGGATGGGTGCCTGCCGAAAGTGCCGCGAGGTCGGTGTCGGGAGGCGGGCGATGCACAGTGAGCAAGGCATCGCGCAGGCTCGGCGCATTGCCGCGCAGGGTCGGCGGCAGCAGGTCGAGGATCGCGTCGGCGGGCAGGCGGTCCAGCGCCTGGCGGATGAGCTTGCGCAACACGGCGGGCCCCACGCCCTCGATCTGCGGATACACCGGTTCCAGGTCCGCGTCGAGGACGCCTGCCTCGCCCCCATCGATCACCCGGTAGCTCGGATGCACGATCTCCAGCCCGTGCTGGCCGGGACGCGGCGTGCCATAGGCACGTACGCGCGTGCCGACCGCGAACTGCGCCACCTGGGCCGCGCGGAAATGGAAGAAGCGCAGCACCAGAGTGCCGCGCGAGTCGTCGCCCAGTGCCACGCGCAGCAGCGGCCGATAGCGGAAACCGCTCTCGACCGCCTCGACCACGCCCTCGACCTGCGCCGGCACCCCTGCCTGCAGGTGTGCGATCGACGTCAACCGGGTGCGGTCCTCGTACTGGCGCGGCAGGTGCAGCCACAGGTCCTGCAGGGTCACGATGCCGCGCGCGGCGAGTTTCGCCGCGGTGCGCTCGCCGACCCCCGACAGCGTGGTCAGTTGGATGTGCGCGGGGTCGGCTGCGTGTGCCGCTGCCACGACGAAACCGGTCAGCCGGCCTGGCGCAGCACCAGGATCGCATCGACCTCGAACGCCGCGCCCTTGGGCAGCGCCGAGACCTCGATCGTCGAACGCGCCGGATACGGGGCCGCGAACACCTCGGCCATCACCGCGTTGACCGCGGCGAAGTCCCCGAGATCGGTGAGGTAGAGCCCGACGCGCACGACGTCGTCGAGGCTGCCGCCCGCCGCCGCACACACCTCGCGAAGGTTCGCGAACGCCTGCCGTGCCTGCGCCCCGATGCCGCCGTCGACCAGGTCGCCGGTGGCCGGATCGAGGGGAATCTGGCCGGACACGAACACCGTGTCGCCGGCCCGCGTGGCCTGCGAGTACGGGCCGATGGCAGCGGGAGCGCGGTCGGTGCTGACGGGAGTGCGGGGCATGGTCTCTTCCACGGTGAAATGACAGCGGATTCTACCCGCCGACCGCGCGGTGCCGCCCGCCGGCCGGTTACAGCCGCTGTACCCCGTGCACCACGTTGAGTCTGCGGATCCGGCGTATCACGTCGGCCAGGTGCTTGCGGTCGCGCACCTCGATCGAGAAGCGGATCGCCGCCACATTGCTGTCGCGCTCGAGGTACTCCACGCCATCGATGTTGGAATCCACCTGCGCGACCGCCGCCGCCACCTGGGCCAGCACGCCCGGCCGGTTCGCCACCTCGATGCGCAGCGCCACGCTGAAATCGCCGGAGACTTCCCGGTCCCAGCCGATGTCGACCCAGCGTTCCGGCCACTTGCGGTATTCGGCCACGTTCGGGCACTCGACCCGGTGCACCACGATGCCCTTGCCCGCGGTGTGGTAGCCCATGATCTCGTCGCCGGGAATCGGCATGCAGCAGTTGGCGAAGGTGATCACCCCGCGCTCGCTGCCGGTGATCAGGATCTTGTCGAAGTTGCGGCTGCCGTCGCGGCCACCCTGCCCGCCCGACTGCGCAAGCGCATGCGCGACCTGCGATGGCATCCGGTTGCCAAGCGCGATGTCGGCCAGCAGCGCTTCCAGCCGCGGGTGGCGCGACTCGCCCAGGTACGCCTCCAGCCGTGCCGGCGGCACCCGCTCCAGCGAGCTGCCGAGGTCCTCCAGCGCGCGGTCGAGCATGCGGTGGCCGAGCTGCACGGCGTCCTCGTGCTCGAGCTGCTTGAGCTGCTGGCGGATCGCGGTGCGCGCCTTGCTGGTGACCACGAACTCCAGCCACTGCGGCTTGGGCAGCGCCGAGCGCGCGGTGATGATCTCGGTCTGCTGCCCGCTGACCAGCTTGGTGCGCAGCGGCACCAGCTTGCGGTCGACGCGCGCGGCCACCGCGTGGTTGCCCACATCGGTGTGCACCGCATACGCGAAATCCAGCGCGGTGGCATTGCGCGGCAGCGACAGGATGTCGCCCTTCGGGGTGAACAGGTAGACCTCGTCGGGGAACAGGTCGACCTTGACGTTCTCGAGGAATTCCAGCGACGAGCCGGTGGCGCGCTGCGACTCCAGCAGGTTGGCGATCCACGAATGCGCGCGGGTCTGTGCGCTGGTGGGCGCGCCGCCGTGCTTGTAGGCCCAGTGCGCGGCGATGCCGCGCTCGGCGATCAGGTCCATCTCCTCGGTGCGGATCTGCACCTCGATCGGCGAGCCATACGGCCCGAACAGCACCGTATGCAGCGACTGGTAGCCGTTCGCCTTGGGAATCGCGATGAAGTCGCGGAAGCGGCCATCGAGCGGCTTGTAGACGGAATGCGCGACGCCCAGCGCGTGGTAGCAGTCCGCCACCGAGCGCACGATGATGCGGAAGCCGAACACGTCCATCACCTGGTCGAAGGTCTTTCCCTCGTTCTGCATCTTGTTGTAGATGCTCCAGGGCGATTTCACCCGGCTCACCAGCCGGTACTCGAGGCCTTCGTTGGCCAGCCGCTGGGCCAGCTGTGCCTCGATCGTCGACAGCGCCTCGCGGCGCACCAGCGGTTGCGCGTTGATGCGCTTGCGCAGCACCGAATGGCGCATCGGATGCAGGGCGCTGAAACCCAGGTCCTGCAGTTCCGACTTGATCAGGTTCATGCCCAGCCGCTGCGCGATCGGCGCGTACACCTCGAGCGTCTCGCGGGCGATGCGCTCGCGCGCGGCGGTCGACTGCGCACCGAGCGTGCGCATGTTGTGCAGGCGGTCGGCGAGCTTGATCAGGATGACGCGCAGGTCGCGCGCCATCGCCAGCATCATCTTGCGGAAGCTCTCCGCGGCGGCTTCCTGGCGGTTGCTGAACTGCAGTTTGTCGAGCTTGGTGACGCCCTCGACGAGTTCGGCCACCTGTTCGCCGAAACCGTCGGCAAGCTCCGCGCGGGTAAGCGGGGTATCCTCGATGGTGTCGTGCAGGATCGCCGCGACCAGGGTTTCCAGGTCGACGTTCTGCTCGGCAAGCACCACCGCCACCGCCACCGGGTGGGTGATATAGGGCTCGCCGGACTTGCGGAACTGCCCCTCGTGCGCGCGCGCGCCCACCGCCCAGGCGCGGCGCAGCACCTGGCGCTGCGCGTCATCGAGATACGGCACGGCGCGTTCGAGCACGCGCATGTACTCGGGCACGGCGTCGTCTGGCGGCACCGCGACCGGAGCAGCGTGGCTGGAAACCGGGGACATCATCGAGGAAGCCTAGGCGAAAAGCCCGCGGATGGGGAAGCCTCGGAGACGCCCACGCATGCGATACCGAGGATGCGAGCACCGCCGAAACGCGAACGGCCCCGCTTTCGCGGAGCCGTCCCGGTCGATCAGGCGCCCGGCATCACCGGGCGGCCGCGATCAGAGGTCGTCGCCCTTGGCGAGATCCTCGTCGGCCACCACTTCGGCGGCAGCCCACTCCAGCGCCTCGCGCTCCTTGCGCTCGCGCTCGGCCTTGTCCACGGCCTCGATGTAGTCGTTGTCGATGCGACGCGCGGCGATCTCGCGCAGGGCGAGCACCGTCGGCTTGTCGTCGTTCTCGCGGTTGTCGAGCTGCGACTCCACGCCGTTGGCCAGCTGGCGCGCGCGCTTGGCGGCCATCATGACCAGTTCGAAACGGTTGTCGACCACCTGCAGGCAGTCTTCGACGGTGATGCGCGCCATGGGGGCTCCCGGCGACCGCGCGGGCCGCTCGTTCAAAGGGGTGACAGGACCGCGGATTCTACCGTCCTGCAATAGATCGCCGCAAGCGGGTGCTTTACGAATCAGTCACTTGCGGCGACGTTGTCGGCCAGCAGGGCCTCGATCAGGGCGTGATGGCGCTGCGCCTGCTGGGCACACCGCAGGCGGCTGGCGGTGAATACGGCGCACAGTTCATCCACCGCGGCATCGAAGTCCTCGTTGACCACCACGTAGTCGAACTCGTGGAAATGCGACATCTCCTCGCGCGCAGCCGCCAGCCGCCGGGCGATGACCTCGTCGCTGTCCTGGCCGCGCTTGCGCATGCGCTGTTCCAGCGCCTCGCGCGACGGCGGGAGGATGAACACGCTCACCGCTTCCGGCACCTTGTCGCGCACCTGCCGCGCACCCTGCCAGTCGATCTCGAGCAGCACGTCGTGGCCGGCCGCCAGCTGGGGCTCCACCGACTGCCGCGCAGTGCCCTTCCAGTCGCCGTGCACGCGTGCGCACTCGAAGAATTCGCCGGCCTGGATCATCGCTTCGAACTCGGCGGCATCGATGAAGTGATAGTGCTCGGCATGCCGCTCACCGGGCCGCGGCGGGCGCGAGGTGAACGAGATCGACAGGCGGATGGCCGGATCGCGCGCCAGGCAGGCGTTGACCAGGCTGGACTTCCCGGCGCCCGAAGGCGCCGCGACGATGAACAGCGTGCCGCGCATCAGCCGCGGCTCCCGCATGGCCGGCCCACGCGATGCGCTGCCGACAGCAATCGTCCGTGGCTATTCAATGTTCTGCACCTGTTCGCGGATCTGGTCGATCAGCACCTTCAGCTCGACCGCGGCCTGCGACGTGCGACGGTCGACCGACTTCGAGCCCAGGGTGTTGGCTTCCCGGTTGAACTCCTGCAGCAGGAAGTCCAGCCGCCGTCCGACCGGTTCGCGCTGGGCAAGCACGCGGCGGATCTCGTCGATGTGGCTGGCGAGGCGGTCGAGCTCCTCGTCGACATCGAGCTTCTGCAGGGCAAGCACCAGCTCCTGCTCGAGGCGACCCGGGTCGAGCGGCTGCGGCAGGTCGGCCAGGCGGGTTTCCAGGCGCAGGCGCTGACCCTCGCGGATCGCGGGCACCAGCGTGCGCACCTCGCCGGCAATGCGTTCGATGCCATCCACGCGTTCCGCGATCGCCGCCTGCAGCTTGGCGCCTTCGCGCTCGCGCGCGACGACGAAATCATCGAGCACGGTATCCAGCAACGACAGCGCCGCGGCCTGCATCGCCTCGGTATCGACCGCGCGGGCCTGCAGCACCCCGGGCACCTGCAGCAGTTCGGCCAGGCCGGTGTTGAGGCCGGGAAAGCGCGATTGCAGCGACGCCGCCAGTGTCGCCAGCTGGTCGAGCACCGCCTCGTTGAGTTCGAGCTGCCCGCTGGCGTCGCCGTTGCGCAGGCGCATGGCGAGGTCCACCTTGCCCCGCGACAGCCGTGCCGAGACGCGCTCGCGCAACAGGGGCTCCAGCGCGCGCAGCTCGTCGGGGAGGCGCGTGCCGACCTCCAGGTAGCGGTGGTTGACCGCGCGCAGCTCGCAACCGAGCGTGCCCCAGGGGGTCGTGCGCTCGCCGGCGGCGAAGGCGGTCATGCTGCGGATCATGCGGTCGGCGGGTTTGCGGCGGGCGTGCAGTATAGGGCAGGCCCGCACGCCGCCCGGGGCAGCGGCGGCACCCCTGCTAGACTGCCGCGCCCGCATCGCCGCGAGCTTTCCATGACCGATACCGTCACCCGTCCCAGCGGCCGCCTGCCCACGCAACTGCGCGAGGTGCGCATCGAGCGCGGCTTTACCCGGCATGCGGAAGGTTCGGTGCTGGTGTCGTTCGGCGAGACCCGCGTGCTGTGCACCGCCAGCGTGGAGAACCGCGTGCCGGGCTTTCTGCGCGGCAAGGGCGAAGGCTGGGTCACCGCCGAATACGGCATGCTGCCGCGCGCCACCAATACCCGCAACGATCGCGAGGCCGCGCGTGGCAAGCAGGGCGGCCGCACGCTGGAGATCCAGCGCCTGATCGGCCGCACCCTGCGTGCCTGCGTGAACCGCGCAGCGCTCGGCGAGCGCACCATCACCCTCGACTGCGATGTGCTGCAGGCCGATGGCGGCACCCGCACCGCCGCGATCACCGGCGCCTACGTGGCACTGGTCGACGCGGTGCGCTGGCTGCAGAAGCGCCGCGAGATCAGTCGCGACCCGGTGGTGGGCGCAGTGGCCGCGGTGTCGGTCGGGATCTACCGTGGCGTGCCGGTGCTCGACCTCGACTACGCCGAGGACAGCGCCTGCGACACCGACATGAACGTGGTGATGAACGACGGCGGCGGGTTCATCGAGCTGCAGGGCACCGCGGAAGGCCACGCCTTCCGCCGCGACGAGCTCGACGCACTGCTCGGCCTGGCCGAGGCCGGCATCCGTGAACTGTTCGCGCTGCAGCAGGAAGCACTGGCGCGATGAGCACGCCGCGGCGCCTGGTGCTGGCCAGCGGCAACCGCGGCAAGCTCGCGGAACTGCAGGCGCTGCTGGGCGCGGACGGGTTCGCACTCTCGGTGCAGGCCGACCACGGCGTCGACGATGTCGAGGAAACCGGCCTCAGCTTCGTCGAGAACGCCCTGCTCAAGGCCCGCCATGCGGCGCGGGCGGCCGGGTTGCCGGCACTGGGCGACGACTCCGGGCTGTGCGTCGATGCGCTCGACGGCGCCCCGGGCCTGTACTCGGCCCGCTATGCGGGCGTACACGGTGACGCCGCCGCCAACAATGCAAAGCTCCTCGACGCCTTGCGCGACGTCCCCGCGCACGCGCGCACGGCGCGCTTCTGCTGCGTGCTGGTGCTGGTCCGCCACGCCGATGATCCGCAACCGCTGATCGCCGAAGGCCTCTGGGAAGGCCGGGTGCTCGAGGCCCCGCGCGGTGAACACGGCTTCGGCTACGACCCGCTGTTTCTCGACCCCGACACCGGCCTGAGCGCTGCCGAACTGGCGCCCACGGTCAAGAACCGCATCAGCCATCGTGGCCGCGCGCTCGCGGTCCTGCGCGAGCGGATCGCCAGCGCCCTGCCTCTGGCCTGAAGCCGGTCTTCCGGCCGCGCCATCCGCCCCCATATCGTGACCACGTGCCGCCCGGCGCAGACACCCTCGCAATGCTGACCACCCCGCCCCTGTCGCTGTACGTGCACCTGCCCTGGTGCGTGCGCAAATGCCCGTACTGCGATTTCAATTCGCACCAGCCGCGTGGCGGCACGCCGCCGTTCGGCGCCTATGTCGATGCCCTGCTGGCCGATCTCGACCAGGACCTGCCGCTGGTCTGGGGCCGGCCCGTGCATTCGGTGTTCTTCGGCGGCGGCACGCCCAGCCTGTTCCCGGCCGCGGAGATCGACCGCTTCCTGCAGGGCGCGGCGGCCCGGCTGCGCTTCGCCCCCGGGCTGGAGATCACCCTGGAGGCGAACCCGGGCACCGCCGAACACGGGCGCTTCGAGGATTACCGGGCTGCCGGCGTCAACCGCGTCAGTTTCGGCATCCAGAGCTTCGACGATGGCTGCCTGCAGCGGCTTGGGCGCATCCACGACAGTGCCGAGGCCGACCACGCGGTGAAGCTGGCGCAGGATGCCGGCCTCGACAACCTCAACCTCGACCTGATGTACGCGCTGCCCGGGCAGGACCTGGCGATGGCGGCCAGCGACGTCGAGCGGGCGGTGGCGCTGCGGCCGGCGCACATCTCCCACTACCAGCTCACGCTGGAGCCGAACACGCTGTTTGCCGCACGACCGCCGGAGCGCATGCCCGACGATGATCTCGCCTGGGACATGCAGGAACGCTGCCAGGCGCTGCTGGCCGATGCCGGCTATGCGCAGTACGAAGTCTCGGCCTACGCGCAGCCGGGCCGGCAGTGCGCGCACAACCTCAATTATTGGCGGTTTGGCGACTACCTGGGCATTGGCGCCGGCGCGCACGGCAAGATCACCCTCGGCCACGACCAGACGATCCTGCGCCGCTGGAAGCAACGCCATCCGACTGCGTGGCTGGCGAGCGCCGGCACGCCGGCGGGCATTGGCGGCGATGACCGCATCGCGCCTGCGCGACGGCCGTTCGAATACATGCTCAACGCCCTGCGCCTGCTGGAGGGCTTCCGTCTCGAGCACTTCGAGGCCTGCACCGGGCTGCCCCGCACCGCCATTGCCGGGCCGCTGGCGGATGCCGTGGATCGCGGTTGGCTGGAAGCCCGCGACGGGCGCATACTGCCGACGGCGCTGGGGGGGCGCTTCGGCAATGACGTCATCCAGCTGTTCATGGACGAAGACGGCGACTGAGCGTGGGCCGCATGCTGGCGGCCCATGCCGCGGCGTGGTAAGAACGGTGACAGACGTCACACTCCGGAGAGCCGCATGACGCCGCACAGGGAACCTGCGACGCCATCCAGCCTCGCCTCCGCCGGCCTGCCGCCGCGGGTACGCAAGGTGCTCGAGCGCAGCCTGCACCTGGTTTCGGAAGAACTCGACCACGGCCTGACCCGGATGCTCGACGAGTTCGAGCGCGAGCTGTTCCGCCTGGCCGACATCGCCCGCAACCCCGGTGCCGAGTCCGGGTACATGCAGACCCTGCGCAGCTTCCGCCTCAACCGCGCGGACCTGGTGCCGCGCTTCATGCTCGGCATCGAACGCGCCCTGGCCGCGATCCGCCGCCCGGCCCCGGTCCGCGCCGACAGCGGCGCGCCGGGCGAGGTGAGTTTCCGCAACCTCAGCCTGGTCGAAACCGCGGTGATGGACGAGGGCACCGTGCTGCGCGAAGTCGGCAGTCGCCAGGAAGGTCGCGCGACGCTCGCGCTGCACCTGCTCGGCCAGCGCTTCGGCGTTCTGGCCGGCAAGCCGGCGTTCGACGCGATCCGCCTGCCGCTCGGCCCGCACGTGCTGTGCGATGCCCTGCGCGATGCGGCAGTGGCGCTGGAGATCACCCACGACGCGCGACTGCTGCTCTACCGCATCTTCGACCGCCAGGTGATGGGCGGTTATCCGCAGCTGCTCGACCGCGTCAACGAGCTGATGGTGGCCGAGGAGATCCTGCCGGCCCTCACCTTCGTTCCGCTGCGTGCCCGCCCCGCACCGGTGCTGATGCGCGAAACGCTCTCGCCCACCGGAGCCAAACCAGCCGGGGCCGTCGGGGCCGCCCCCGCAGCGCCCCAGGCCCGCCCACAGGCGCCTGCGCAGGCGAGCGGACAACCGCACCCGGGCGCCGCGGCGCGGCCGCACACCGCCTGGTTCGGCGAACCCCAGGCTGACGACGACGTCCGCGATGAGGCCGCCGCCTTCGCCACGCTGCAGGAACTGCTGTCGGGCCGCCGCGCGCTGCTGGGCAAGCTGCGCCCGGGCCGCGACGAGGGCCCGCGTCGCGAACTGGGCACCACCGACCTGGTCGGCAAGCTGCACGCGCTGCAGCAGCAACCGCCGGCCGTCGCCAGCCAGGCCAACCTGCTCGAGATCAAGCGCGCGGTGCTGGCGCAGACCCGCCACACCAGCGGTGAAGCCGCAGCGCTGTCCCCGGAAGACAACGACACCTTCGAACTGCTGGACCTGCTCTACCAGCAGCTGGAATCCGAGCTGCGCCGCGACGCACCAACCGCCGGGCTGGTGCGCCAGCTGCAGGTGCCACTGCTGCGAATGGCCCTGCTCGACCGCGCGTTCTTCCTGCGCTCGCAACATCCGGCCCGGCAGCTGCTCAACACCGTGGCCGAAAGCGCGGCGCGCTGGATGGACCGCGACGAACTCGACCCGCAGCTGGTCGAACCGCTGCAGCAGGCGGTGGCCGACGTGGTCACCGGCTTCGACCAGGATCCACAGGTCTTCGCGCAGGCGCAGGCGCGGCTGCAGGAGCGCATGCAGGCGCACGTGCGACGCGCCGAGATGACCGAGCGCCGGCACGTGGACGCCGCGCGCGGCAAGGAGAAGCTCGAGGTCGCGCGCCAGCGTGCCGGCGAGGCGCTCGCCGCCCAGATCGGCGAACACCGACTGCCGCGCTTCGCCCGGTCGCTGCTCAACCAGGCCTGGAGCGATGTGCTCACGCTCACGCTGCTGCGCCAGGGCGAGGAATCGGACGCCTGGCACAGCCAGCTCGACATGACCCGCCGCGTGGTGGCCGCCTGCAGCGAGGGCGGCCGCGGGGATGGCGCACTGGCCGCGCAGGTGGAGGAGTCGCTGGGCCAGGTGGGCTACCACGGCGAGGAAGCCAGGGTCATCGCCCAGCGCCTGGCCGGCTGCACCGACGACGACGATGACCCGGCATCGCGCACGGAGCTTGCGATGAAGCTCAAGGCGCGCGTGCGCCTGGGCGAGGACAAGGCCGCCCAGGCCCGGCCGAAGCTGCCTCCGCGCACGCCCGCCGAACAGGCGCAGTACGAACAGCTGCGGGTGATGCCGTTCGGGGTGTGGATCGACTTCGTGCAGAACCAGCAGGGCGACATCAGCCGTCGCCGCCTGTCCTGGTTCAGCCCGATCACCGACAACGCGCTGTTCGTCAACCAGCGCGGCCAGCGTGCGGCGGAGGTCTCGCTCGACAGCCTGGCGCGGATGCTGGTCAACGGCCAGGCGCGCATGGTCACCGCCGACCGCGGGCGCCTGGTCGATCGCGCCTGGCAGGCCGCGGTGAATACCCTGCGCAGCTTCGCCGGGCGCGGCGAAGGCGCCCAGCCCGATGGAGTGCCCGCATGATCCAGGAGTTCCGCCGCGCCCGCCGGCGCAAGGCCGCTGACATGATCCAGGTCAGCGACGCGATGACCGGGCAGATGGTCGGCCGCATCGGCAATCTCTCCGAGAGCGGCCTGCTGCTGATCGCCAACAGCTCGCTGGAGAACGACGCGCTGTACCAGTTGCGCTTCACCCTGCCCGGCCGCAGTGCCGGCGCACTGGGCGAGGACCTCGAACTGGGCGCGCACCTGCTGTGGAGCGACCGGGCGAGTGCCCCCGGCCAGGTCTGGGCAGGGCTGCGCTTCGTCGCGCTGAGCGACGCGCAGGCGCGGCAGCTGCGCGCCTGGGTGGAATCTCCCGGCGGCCAGTTCGTCTGAGCCCGCGCCGGCAGGTCGCCGGCGGATGCACGACAATGGCGGTTTTCCAGAACCGGGAGCCGCCCGCGATGAGCGCCAACCTCGCGCCGCTTTACGCCGACCACCTTGCCACCCTGCAGCGCCGCGCCGCGGTTGCCCTCGAGCGCGGCGGCTTCGACTGCCTGGTCGTTCCGGCCGGCACCGTGCACTACCAGGTCTTCGACGACCGCGACTATCCCTACGCGCCCAATCCGCAGTTCAAGGCCTGGGTGCCGCTGGTGCGCCATCCCGGCAGCTGGCTGGTGGTCACGCCCGGCGAGCGCCCGAAGCTGGTCTACCTGCAGCCGTTCGACTACTGGCACGTGGTGCCGGAGGCACCGTCCGGTTTCTGGGTCGACCACTTCGATGTGGTGGTGATCCGCACCGCGGAGGAGGCATTGCAGCACCTGCCGGGCAATGCCGCGCGCTGCGCGATCCTGGGCGAGGCGCAGAGCGCCCTGGGTGACTTCGTGCCGAACAACCCGCAGCCGGTGCTGGACTATCTCGACTACCACCGCGCCTACAAGACGCCGTACGAGATCGGGATGATGCGCGCCGCCACCGTGTGTGGCGTGCGCGCGCACCGCGCGGCCGAGCGCGCGTTCCGCGCCGGCGCGTCCGAGTTCGGCATCCACCTGGCCTACTGCCAGGCCGCCGGGCAGGACAGCACCGAACTGCCCTACAGCAATATCGTCGCGCTCAACGAGCACGCGGCGGTACTGCACTACACCGAACGCGACCATCTGCCACCCAGGCCGGTGCGCAGCTTCCTGATCGACGCCGGCGCCAGCCACGCGGGCTACGCCTGCGACATCACCCGCACCTGGGCGACCGACCGCGATGGCGAATTCCAGGCGCTGATCGACGCCGTCGACGCCGTCGAGCGCGGGTTGTGCGAACGGTTCACCGCCGGCACCGACTACCGGCAGTTGCACCTCGATGCCCACCTGGCGCTGGCCGGCGTGCTGCGCGACGCCGGCGTGATCCGGATGTCGCCGGAAGCGGCGCTCGAATCCGGCGTGAGCGCCAGGTTCTTTCCGCACGGCCTGGGCCATGGGATCGGCCTGCAGGTGCACGACGTGGCCGGCTTCGCCGCCTCCGACGCCGGTGGCACCCTGCCGAAGCCCGAGGGCCATCCCTACCTGCGCCTGACCCGCACGCTCGAGCCGGGGATGGTGGTCACCAACGAGCCCGGCATCTACTTCGCGGACCTGCTGCTGCGCGAACTGCGCGACGGCCCACACGCCGGCGAGGTCGACTGGGACCGCGTGGAGACGCTGCGACCCTATGGCGGTATCCGCATCGAGGATGACCTGGTGATCACCGCCGACGGTGCGCCGGTCAACCTCACCCGCGACGAGTTCGCCCGCACGGCCGGCTGATCCCGGAGGCGGGCGCCGGTGACCGGGCGGTCAGCCCGGCCCGGCCATGAACGCCTCGATCTCCTCGGCACTGCGCGCGAGCCCGGCGGTCAGTACCTCGTGCCCATCGCGGGTGATCACCAGGTCATCCTCGATGCGCACGCCGATGCCGCGCCATTTGGCCGCCACCCCGGTCGCGTCGGGTGGGATGTAAAGCCCCGGCTCGACGGTGAGCACCATGCCCGGTTCGAGCAGCCGCGATTCGCCCTCGATGCGGTAATCGCCGACGTCGTGCACGTCCAGGCCCAGCCAGTGGCCGGTCTTGTGCGGATAGAAGCGCCTGTACGCGCCATCGGCGATCAGCTTCGGGGCACGGCCCTTGAGCAGCCCCAGCTGCAGCATGCCGTCCACCAGCACGTCCACCGCGGCGTCGTGGATGGCCGCGTACGGCACGCCGGGCCGCGCCTGCGCGCAGGCCTGCGCATGCGCGGCCAGCACCACGTCGTGCAGTGCCCTCTGCGCCGGGCTGAAGCGCCCACTGGCAGGGAACGTGCGGGTGATGTCGGCGGCGTAGCCACGGTATTCGGCACCGGCGTCGATCAACACCAGGTCGTCGGTGCCGATCCGCGCACTGTTGGCGCGGTAGTGCAGCACGCAGGCGTTGGCGCCGGCGCCGACGATGCTTTCGTAGGCCGGCTGGGCTTCGTTGCGGCGGAACACGTATTCCAGTTCGGCCTGCAGCTGGTACTCGTGCATGCCCGGGCGGACCGCGCGCATCGCCGCGGCATGCGCCTCCACGCTGATCCGCGCGGCGCGCTTCATCAATCGCAGTTCGTCGCGCGACTTGAACAGCCGCATCTCGTCGAGCAGGTGGCCGAGCTCGAGGAATTCATGCGGCGGCTGCGCACCCAGCCTGACCTGGGCGCGCACCCGGTTGAGCCAGCCGATCAGCTTCAGGTCGAAGTCGGTATCGCGGCCGAAGTGGTAGTAGACCCGCGAGCGCCCTTCCAGCAGGCCCGGCAGGATCTCGTCGAGATCGTCGATCGGATAGGCGTCGTCCATGCCGAGCGCATCGACCGCACCCTCCGGCCCCACCCGGGGCCCGTCCCAGGCTTCGCGTTCGGGATCGCGCTCGCGGCAGAACAGCAGCGCCTCGCCGTGCGCCCGGCCGGGAACCAGCACCAGCACCGCATCCGGCTCCTCGAACCCGGTGAGGTAGCGGAGATCGGAATCCTGGCGGTAGGGAAAATGGGTGTCGCGGCTGCGCACGCGCATCGGCGCGGACGGCAGCACGAGGATCGCGTTATCGCCCGCCATGCGCATGAGCTGGCGACGACGGCGCAGATACGGGTCGGAGACGGTGCGTGCAGCCGCCATCGGATCAGTTCAGCCGCTGGCGATGGCGCGGCCCCAGCGCGCAATCGCCGTGCAACAGCAGCACTGCAACGCGCACGAATTCCTCGAGCTCGGCCAGCGCGCTTTCTTCCTCGTCGTCGCCCGCTTCCTGCGGAGCGGCCGCGGCCAGCCGTGCCAGGTCGCCCAGTGCCTCGCGGCCTTCCTCCGACAACCCAGCTGCTTCGCCGGCGGCAAGCCCGAACGCACCGAGGAAGCCGCGGCACCACTCGAACAGCGCGCCACTGCGCTCGTACAGCGAGGCGGATGGCTCCGGAAGTAGCAGCTCGAAGCCGAAGTCACGGTCTTCCAGCTGCGCCGAGGTCGCCGCGCGCAGGCTGTCGAGCGCCTCGTCGCCACCCAGTTCAGGGTCCGCCAGTGCGCGTCCCAACCAGCCCGGGTTGCCATCGCCGCCACCGGCCATCCAGCCGGCGACGATGCCATGCAGCTCGGACACGCTGGCAGTCAGCCCCAGCCGGTGGATCGAACGCCCGATATCGGCGGCGGCGGGGAGTTCGTGCTCGGACACGGCGGCGGTCCTGTTGCGAAGGGCGCACCAGTCTAGAGCCTGTCCGCGCCACTGGCATCCGTGGGCTGCCGCCAACGCGCGCATCGCAGCGCGCCGTCGCATCTTGCTGCCCGACGTGGGCAGTGCCTACACTCGTTTGCCGCCGCCTGCGGCCTGGAGTTTCCCGCACGTGGCCGATCCGCTCGATCCGCGCCTGCTCGTCGCCATCGCACTCGTCTGCGCCGGCTTTGCGGTGGCGGCCACTGTCGTCGCATGGCGGCAGCGTGCGCGGCATCGTCACGAGATCGGTGTCCTGCAGCGGCGCAAGGAGCGCCTGAAGCAGGCGCTCTGGGCCACCGGCGAACGCTACTGGGACTATGACCTCGCCACCCAGCGGGTGACCCTGCTGGAAACCGAGCGCGGCGATGGCAGCCTGCGCCTGCACGAGCGCGACATCGACCTCGAACAGGTGCTGCTGCCCGGTCACCTCGACACCGCCCGCGAGCGCATGGCGGCGTATCTGTCCGGCCAGGCGCGCAGCTTCGAATACGACATGCGCGTGCATGCCCGCGATGGCCGGTTGCGCTGGGTGCGGGTGCGCGGGCGCACCGTTGAAACCGATGCCGCGCAGCGGCCACGACGCGTCGCCGGCACCCTGGTCGACATCACCCGCGCCCGCGGCCAGGAACGTGACCGCCGCATCGCCACCGAAGTGCTGCGCAGCATGAGCGAGGCGGTGTCGGTGGTCGATGCCGACTTCAACTTCGTCACCGTCAACCCGGCGTTCGCGCGGATGACCGGCTATGCGGCCGACGAGGTGCTCGGGCGCAATGCCCGCGTGCTCGACAGCGACCAGCACGAACCGGCGTTCTACGAGCACATCCGCAAGCGGCTGGTGCGCTCGGGACGCTGGAGCGGCGAGATGTGGCAACGCCGTTCCGACGGCGAGGAGTTCCTCTGCGCGATCGAGGCGAGCGCCGTGGTCTCCGACGACAGCGAGGATTCCACGCTGTACGTGACCGTGCTCAACGACATCACCCAGCAGAAACGCACCGAGCAGGAACTCCGCTACCTCGCCAACTTCGACACCCTCACCAACCTGCCCAACCGGTCACTGCTGTCGGAGCGGCTGTCGCGCGCGATCGTCCGCGCGCGCCGCGAAGGGACCCGGATCGGCGTGCTGTTCCTCGATCTCGACCGCTTCAAGGACATCAACGACTCGCTGGGACACGCCGCCGGCGACCGCATCCTGCGCGCGGCCGCCACCCGTCTGCAGCAGACCGTCGGGGAGAAGCACACCGTCGCGCGGCTGTCGGGCGACGAATTCACGGTGATCCTGGAAGGCATCGACGGTGCGCAGGACGCCGAGCGCACCGCACGCGAGATCATCATGGCGTTCGAGGCGCCGCTGCTGCTGGACGCGCGCCAGGAGATCGCGATCTCGCCCTCGATCGGCATCAGCATCTACCCGGACCATGGCCAGGTACCGACCGAGCTGCTCAAGCGCGCCGACACCGCGATGTACCAGGCCAAGAACGCCGGCCGCCGCACGTTCATGCGCTATGACGACGCGATGGACGTCAGCACGCGGCAGCGGGCGCGCCTGTCGGCCGGGCTGCGCAAGGTGCTCGATCGCGGCGAGTTGCGGCTGGTGTTCCAGCCCCGCCTGAGCCTTGCGCATTCGCGCATCAGTGGCGTGGAGGCGTTGCTGCGCTGGCACAGCGAGGACCACGGGGACGTCGCCCCCGACGATTTCATCCCGCTGGCCGAGGAAAGCGGGCTGATCCTCGAGATCGGCGAGTGGGTGCTGCGCGAGGCCTGCCTGACCCTGCGCCGCTGGCAGCAGCACGGCGTCGCCGACCTCATGCTCTCGGTCAACGTATCGATGCTGCAGCTGCTACGTGGCAACTTCCCCGATGTCGTTCAGCGCGTGCTCGAGGACACCGGGCTGGAGCCGTCGGTGCTGGAGCTGGAGCTCACCGAGAGCGTGCTGATGGCCAACGCGGCGCAGAGCGCGGCCACCCTGCAGGCATTCCGTGCACTGGGCGTGTCGCTCGCGATCGACGACTTCGGGACCGGCTATTCATCGCTGGCCTATCTCAAACGTCTGCCGATCAACACCATCAAGATTGACAAGGCATTCATCGATGGCCTGCCCGCCGATCCCGAAGACGTGGCCATCACCAGCACGGTGATCTCGATGGGCCGCTCGCTCGGGCTGCGGGTGGTCGCCGAGGGCGTGGAGACCGAGGCCCAGCTCGGGTTCCTTGCCCAGCAGCGCTGCGACGAGGTGCAGGGGTTCTGGCTGTCGCCGCCGCTGGACGCACACAGCGCGCTGGGCTTCATCCGCAACTGGGACAGTGCGCACCAGACCCCGCGTGCACGCGCGAACGGGCTGCCTTGACCGCCCCCCCGGCCGCTGCCTATCGTGCCGCCATGGACCATCCCGATGTCGCCGCCCAGCTTCGCGCCGTTGCCAGCCGCATCGACGGCCTGGTCGACCGCGTGCAGCGGCTGACCGAGGAGAACCGCAGCCTGCGCCAGCAGCAGGAACAGCTGAGCGGCGAACGCTCGCAGCTGCTGGCACGCAACGAGCAGGCGCGGACCCGGGTCGAGGCGATGATCGCACGGCTGAAGTCGCTCGAGCAGCACACGTGAGCGCTGGCGAGCCGGTCAACATCCGCGTGCTCGACCGCGAGTACACGGTCGGCGTCGCCCCGGGCGAGCGCGATGCACTGATCGCGGCCGCGCGCCTGCTCGACGCGCGCATGCGCGAATTGCGCGGCAGCAACCGCATGGCCGCGATCGACCGCATCGCGGTGCTCACGGCGTTGAACCTCGCCGCCGAACTGCAGCAGGTGCGCAGCGAGCAGGACGCGCGCGACCGGGAATTGCGGCAGGCGATGGCAGCGATCGAACGCCGGCTTGATGCGATCGGGTAGCGGGACGGCCGCGTCACACCGCTCACACACAACTGAACTTCCGCATGCTCGACCACGTGTACCGCATGCACGCATCGCGGGTGGCGTTATACTGGCTCCCGCGTCCTCTGCTGTGTCGACAGCCTGCAAAACATTCGCCTTGTCCCTTAATACGACCTTGGGGATGTGACGGATCCGGGTGTGCATGTCCGCCCCGTGTGGAAAGCCCGATGGATCCCCAGCGTTCCCACTTGAACCCCGGGTTCAAGGTCGTTTCGCGGGCATCTTCATTGGCGGAGGGCGTATTGAATTCCAGCCGCGGGCGCAGTGGTGACCGGGAAGTTCCGGCGCCCGCTGCGCCCGCTGCGTTTTGCGACCGACACGCTGCAACGGACATGTTGCATCCGGCATGACGAAGCGCCCGCACTGGGCGACAATGGCGCCGGTGCATATCCCGATCTCCCAGCCGTGACCCTCGACCGCGACGCCCTGCGCCGTGAACTCCGGCATCGCCGCCGCGATGTCCCTCCGGCACAGCGCATCCATGCAGCCGAAGCGGTCGCCGCGCGGCTCGACGCGCTGCCCTTCATGCCGACGCAGGGATATGTCGCCGGCTACTGGGCGATGGACGGCGAGGTCGCCCTGCATGTCTGGCAGCTGCGGTTGCCATCGACGCTCGTCTATTGCCTGCCGGTGCTGCACGAGGACGGGCGCCTGCGCTTCGCGCCATGGCGCGCCGGCGCCTCCCTGGTGACCAACCGCTATGGCATTCCCGAGCCCGACGTCGAGTCGGGAGCCTGCCTGGATGCGGGCGACATCGCCCTTGCAGTGCTACCGCTTGTCGCCTTCGATGGCCACGGCCAGCGGCTGGGCATGGGAGCCGGCTGGTACGACCGCACCTTCGCGGAGCGCCGTGGCCGCGCAGGCCCGCCGTGGCTTGCAGGCGCCGCCTACGCGTTCCAGCAGACCGGTCCATTGGATGCCCGTGAGTGGGATGTCCCGCTCGACGCCGTCTGCACAGATACCGACACCCTGCTTCCGGCTGACCCATGAGCACCCGTAAACGCTACTGGCTGATGAAGTCCGAACCCTCGGATTTCTCCATCGACGACCTCAAGCGCGTCGGCACCGAACCCTGGACCGGCGTACGCAATTACCAGGCGCGCAACTTCATGCGCCAGATGCAGGTAGGCGATGGCGTGCTGTTCTACCACTCCAACACCCAGGTGCCGGGCATCTACGGACTGGGGGAAGTGGCCTGCAGGAGATACCCCGACCCGACGCAGTTCGAGCGCAGGTCGAAGTACTTCGACGAGAAATCCACGCGTGAGCAACCGCGTTGGGATCTGGTCGACGTGAAGTACGTGCGTCATCTGGAAAACCCGGTGCCGCTCGACCTGATCCGCACCCGCGCCGATGCGCTCGGCGAGGAGTTCGCACTGATCCGCAAGGGCAGCCGGTTGTCGGTACTGCCCGTCACCGCCGCGCAGTGGAAGATCCTGCTCGGCCTCGAACACAAGGGCTGAATCGATGTCCGACAGCAAGCGCCTCGCCGGCGAAAAGGCGATCGAGTTCGTCGAGGACGGCACCATCGTCGGTGTCGGCACGGGTTCGACCGTTGCCTACTTCATCGACGCGCTGGCGCGCATTCGCGGGCGCATCGAGGGTGCGGTCTCAAGCTCCGAACAGAGCACCGCTCGGCTGAAGCAGCACGGCATCCCGGTCATCGACCTCAATGCTGCCGGCACGCTGCCGCTGTACGTCGACGGCGCAGACGAGTGCGATCCCAACAGGTGCCTGATCAAGGGCGGTGGCGCGGCCCTGACGCGCGAGAAGATCATCGCCGAGGCAAGCACGCGCTTCGTCTGCATCATCGACCCGGCCAAACGCGTCGACGTGCTGGGGCGATTCCCGCTCCCGGTGGAGGTGATCCCGATGGCGCGCAGCCTGGTTGCCCGGGAGATCGTCGAGCTCACTGCCGGCCAGCCGGTCTGGCGCGAGAACGTCGTCACAGACAACGGCAACTGGGTGCTCGACGTGCACGGGCTGGAAATCAACGACCCGGTCGCCATGGAGCAGTGCCTCAACCAGATCCCGGGCGTGGTCAGCGTCGGCCTGTTCGCACGCCGCCCGGCGGATGTCGTGATCGTCGGCGGCGAACCGCCGCTGGTGCTCCCGGCCGGAGCCGACTCTCCGCGTTGACGGGTGATGCCAACGTCGATGGTTGACGCCAACCGCGTGTGCGTCGGTCGAAGATCCTAGGCCTGACGCAGGCGCGGTCCGTGACACATGCCGAGCCGGCTGGCGCGCCACGTGCGGCCTCCGACCGGGCGTCGCCTGGCTCCAGGCCGCCCCAGCGTGCAGGCACTACAGCCGCTGCACAGCCTCCGGCGCAGATTCACACGATGGACCTGCCGGGCTTCAAGCCGTATGCGAACCACTCCGGGCAGTCCGGTATCCGCGCCTATGCGTTACTGCCCGGCGCCATCCTGCTGCGCTTCGCGGACGATCGCCATGTCTATCTTTATGACGACGTGATGCCCGGCGCGGCCGACGTCGCGGCCATGCGCGAGCACGCGGAGACAGGCAGTGGGCTCGCAACCTACGTCAACCGGCACGTCCGCACGCGCTACCGCGCACGTCTGGATCCGAACGCATCCTGAAGCCATCGGACCGACTCTCGTTGGCGTGACCGCGGGCTTTCATACTGCTCAGGTTAAGACGTCGTCGGCCGAGTCACCTTTCCGCGCGAAGTGGTTGTGCGCCTCAAAAGAAAAACCCCCGCCGGGAACCGGCGGGGGTTTTGGGTAAAGACCCTGGCGATGACCTACTCTCGCATGCTGAATGCACACTACCATCGGCGCATATGCGTTTCACTTCCGAGTTCGGAATGGGATCGGGTGGTTCCACACAGCTATTGTCACCAGGGAGAGGGGGGAGGGTCGCCGGATCTGTCGCGGATGCGACGGAGCAGCGCTCACGCTCTCGAGGGGTGGGATTGTAGCGAGCATTTTGAAATCGTGTCGTCGACGTGCTGTCGAGGCCTCGGTCTTGCTTCCTGGAAAGTCCGCACATGGATGTGCGGGCTGTTGCGAGGAACTCGCATACCACGAAGCCACTTGAGGTTATATGGTCAAGCCGCACGGATCATTAGTACTGGTTAGCTCAACACATTGCTGTGCTTACACACCCAGCCTATCAACCACCTGGTCTTGATGGTTCCTTCAGGGGAGTCAAGCTCCCGGGAGATCTCATCTTGAGGCACGCTTCCCGCTTAGATGCTTTCAGCGGTTATCGTTTCCGAACGTAGCTACCCGGCAGTGCCACTGGCGTGACAACCGGAACACCAGAGGTTCGTCCACTCCGGTCCTCTCGTACTAGGAGCAGCCCCTCTCAAATCTCCAACGCCCATGGCAGATAGGGACCGAACTGTCTCACGACGTTCTGAACCCAGCTCGCGTACCACTTTAAATGGCGAACAGCCATACCCTTGGGACCGACTACAGCCCCAGGATGTGATGAGCCGACATCGAGGTGCCAAACACCGCCGTCGATATGAACTCTTGGGCGGTATCAGCCTGTTATCCCCGGAGTACCTTTTATCCGTTGAGCGATGGCCCTTCCATACAGAACCACCGGATCACTAAGACCTACTTTCGTACCTGCTTGATCCGTCGATCTTGCAGTCAAGCACGCTTATGCCTTTGCACACAGTGCGCGATGTCCGACCGCGCTGAGCGTACCTTCGTGCTCCTCCGTTACTCTTTGGGAGGAGACCGCCCCAGTCAAACTACCCACCATACACGGTCCCCGACCCGGATTACGGGCCCAGGTTAGAACGTCAAGCACGACAGGGTGGTATTTCAAGGATGGCTCCACCCCAGCTGGCGCCAGGGTTTCACAGCCTCCCACCTATCCTACACAGACGAACTCAACGTTCAGTGTAAAGCTATAGTAAAGGTTCACGGGGTCTTTCCGTCTTGCCACGGGAACGCTGCATCTTCACAGCGATTTCAATTTCACTGAGTCTCGGGTGGAGACAGCGCCGCCATCGTTACGCCATTCGTGCAGGTCGGAACTTACCCGACAAGGAATTTCGCTACCTTAGGACCGTTATAGTTACGGCCGCCGTTTACCGGGGCTTCGATCAAGAGCTTCGCCTTGCGGCTGACCCCATCAATTAACCTTCCGGCACCGGGCAGGCGTCAGACCCTATACGTCCACTTTCGTGTTTGCAGAGTCCTGTGTTTTTGATAAACAGTCGCAGCGGCCTGGTCACTGCGGCCCCCGATCGCTATAGCCCGCATGGGCCACGACCAAGGGCGCACCTTCTCCCGAAGTTACGGTGCTATGTTGCCTAGTTCCTTCACCCGAGTTCTCTCAAGCGCCTTAGAATTCTCATCCTGCCCACCTGTGTCGGTTTACGGTACGGTCTGCGTGAGCTGAAGCTTAGGGGCTTTTCCTGGAAGCGTGGGATCAGTGACTTCAGTCCAATGACCTGGTCTCGGTGCTCGGTCTTGAAGGGGCCCGGATTTGCCTAAGCCCCAAACCTACCGCCTTTCCCCGGGACAACCAACGCCCGGTACACCTACCCTTCTCCGTCCCCCCATCGCACTCACGCGAGGTGCTGGAATATTAACCAGCTTCCCATCGACTACGCATTTCTGCCTCGCCTTAGGGGCCGACTCACCCTGCGCCGATTAACGTTGCGCAAGGAAACCTTAGGCTTTCGGCGTGCGGGCTTTTCACCCGCATTATCGTTACTCATGTCAGCATTCGCACTTCCGATACCTCCAGCGGACTTCTCAATCCACCTTCGCAGGCGTACGGAACGCTCCTCTACCGCGCATAACAAAGTTATGCACCCCAAGCTTCGGTTCAGTGCTTTAGCCCCGTTAAATCTTCCGCGCAGACCGACTCGACCAGTGAGCTATTACGCTTTCTTTAAAGGATGGCTGCTTCTAAGCCAACCTCCTGGCTGTCTGTGCCTTTCCACATCGTTTCCCACTTAGCACTGAATTTGGGACCTTAGCTGTGGGTCTGGGTTGTTTCCCTTTTCACGACGGACGTTAGCACCCGCCGTGTGTCTCCCATGCAGTCCGTCTCGGTATTCGGAGTTTGCCATGGTTTGGTAAGTCGCGATGACCCCCTAGCCATAACAGTGCTCTACCCCCGAGAGGATTCACATGAGGCGCTACCTAAATAGCTTTCGAGGAGAACCAGCTATCTCCGGGTTCGATTAGCTTTTCACTCCTAATCACACCTCATCCCCTACCTTTGCAACGGGAGTGGGTTCGGGCCTCCAGTACCTGTTACGGTACCTTCACCCTGGGCATGACTAGATCACCCGGTTTCGGGTCTATTGCCCGCGACTATGCGCCCTTATCAGACTCGGTTTCCCTTCGCCTCCCCTATACGGTTAAGCTTGCCACGAACAATAAGTCGCTGACCCATTATACAAAAGGTACGCCGTCACTCCGAAGAGCTCCGACTGCTTGTACGCACACGGTTTCAGGGTCTATTTCACTCCCCTCGCCGGGGTTCTTTTCGCCTTTCCCTCACGGTACTGGTTCACTATCGGTCGGTCAGGAGTATTTAGCCTTGGAGGATGGTCCCCCCATGTTCAGACAGGGTTTCACGTGCCCCGCCCTACTCAATTTCATCGACATGGCCCTTTCACGTACAGGGCTATCACCGTCTATGGCCAGTCTTTCCAGACTGTTCCGCTAGAACCACATCGACTTTTGGGCTGTTCCCCGTTCGCTCGTCACTACTCAGGGAATCTCGGTTGATTTCTTTTCCTACGGTTACTTAGATATTTCAGTTCACCGCGTTCGCCTTGCATGGCTATGTATTCACCATGCAATACCTCTTGCGAGGTGGGTTTCCCCATTCGGACATTGCCGGATCAAAGCTTGTTGCCAGCTCCCCGACACTTTTCGCAGGCTGCCACGTCCTTCATCGCCTCTGACCGCCAAGGCATCCACCGTGTGCGCTTATTCGCTTGACCATATAACCCCAAGTCGCCTCGGGATTGAATGTGCCCGCGGGTACAAACCGCAGACGCGAATTTCAACGACATCAAGTTTTCAGGGGATTTGCTCCCCCGCCTTAGCCTCTACGACACGTCTGGACATTTCGTTCCAAAACGCTCGCTACATCCCGATTTTCAAAGATCATGGCCCCGCCTCAACGCGGAACCCGTCTAATTCTTTCGTGTACGCCGTCATCCAGAAAAACTGGTGGGTCTGGGAGGACTCGAACCACCGACCTCACCCTTATCAGGGGTGCGCTCTAACCACCTGAGCTACAGACCCAAATCGCTTGGGCTCAACCCTGGTGGAGCCAGTCGGGATCGAACCGACGACCCCCTGCTTGCAAAGCAGGTGCTCTCCCAGCTGAGCTATGGCCCCATGTAAGGGACTGTTCCGGCCCGTGCCGGAACTTTCTGGATGCAGGTGACTTGTGCGGACGCCTGGACGGTGGAAGCCGTCCGGTCTCTAAAGGAGGTGATCCAGCCGCACCTTCCGATACGGCTACCTTGTTACGACTTCACCCCAGTCATCTGCCACACCGTGGCAAGCGCCCTCCCGAAGGTTAGGCTACCTGCTTCTGGTGCAACAAACTCCCATGGTGTGACGGGCGGTGTGTACAAGGCCCGGGAACGTATTCACCGCAGCAATGCTGATCTGCGATTACTAGCGATTCCGACTTCACGGAGTCGAGTTGCAGACTCCGATCCGGACTGAGAGAAGGTTTCTGGGATTGGCTTGCCCTCGCGGGTTCGCAGCCCTCTGTCCTTCCCATTGTAGTACGTGTGTAGCCCTGGCCGTAAGGGCCATGATGACTTGACGTCATCCCCACCTTCCTCCGGTTTGTCACCGGCGGTCTCCTTAGAGTTCCCACCATTACGTGCTGGCAACTAAGGACAAGGGTTGCGCTCGTTGCGGGACTTAACCCAACATCTCACGACACGAGCTGACGACAGCCATGCAGCACCTGTGTTCCGGTTCCCGAAGGCACCCTCCGATCTCTCAGAGGTTCCGGACATGTCAAGGCCAGGTAAGGTTCTTCGCGTTGCATCGAATTAAACCACATACTCCACCGCTTGTGCGGGCCCCCGTCAATTCCTTTGAGTTTCAGTCTTGCGACCGTACTCCCCAGGCGGCGAACTTAACGCGTTAGCTTCGATACTGAGTGCCAAATTGCACCCAACATCCAGTTCGCATCGTTTAGGGCGTGGACTACCAGGGTATCTAATCCTGTTTGCTCCCCACGCTTTCGTGCCTCAGTGTCAGTGCTGGTCCAGATGGCCGCCTTCGCCACGGATGTTCCTCCTGATCTCTACGCATTTCACTGCTACACCAGGAATTCCGCCATCCTCTACCGCACTCTAGCCTGCCAGTATCCAATGCAATTCCCAGGTTGAGCCCAGGGCTTTCACATCAGACTTAACAAACCACCTACGCACGCTTTACGCCCAGTAATTCCGAGTAACGCTTGCACCCTTCGTATTACCGCGGCTGCTGGCACGAAGTTAGCCGGTGCTTATTCTTTGGGTACCGTCAGAACACCCGGGTATTAGCCGGATGCTTTTCTTTCCCAACAAAAGGGCTTTACAACCCGAAGGCCTTCTTCACCCACGCGGCATGGCTGGATCAGGCTTGCGCCCATTGTCCAATATTCCCCACTGCTGCCTCCCGTAGGAGTCTGGACCGTGTCTCAGTTCCAGTGTGGCTGATCATCCTCTCAGACCAGCTACGGATCGTCGCCTTGGTGGGCCTTTACCCCGCCAACTAGCTAATCCGACATCGGCTCATCTATCCGCGCAAGGCCCGAAGGTCCCCTGCTTTCACCCGGAGGTCGTATGCGGTATTAGTCCCGGTTTCCCGAGGTTATCCCCCACGTATAGGCAGATTCCGATGTATTCCTCACCCGTCCGCCACTCGCCACCCGTAAGAGCAAGCTCCTACTGTGCTGCCGTTCGACTTGCATGTGTTAGGCCTGCCGCCAGCGTTCACTCTGAGCCAGGATCAAACTCTTCACTTAAGTCTTGCATAGGGCCGAAACCCCATTAAAGCTTGAGTGCAGTCGTCGTCCGGAGCTCGAATTCAATCACTCGCATTTGCATGCTTGGAATCGACTCTGTGCTCTTTCGAACGTCTGCGTTGTTGGATGGTCATCCAGCCGCCAGACGTCCGCACAAGTCTCCTGCGTACACTGTCAAAGAACCCGAGGAACCGGCCTCAACGCCGCGAACCCCTTCTTGCCGTACCCCGCCGTTTCCGTCGAGGTGAGCCGCCCATCTTAGCGCGGATCGTGTTGTTGTCAACACCTTTTTGCGTCGACTTCGTCCTGCCGCGTTTCGCTGCATCCCGGTATCGCGCGGACCGGAGTCCGCAGCTGGTGCCGGGAGGTGAAGGCGTTGTTCACGCCGTCACCGGAAGGGGGCGCATTGTGCGTCGGCCCCGCGGAAAGCGCCAGCATTTTTTGCAGTTTTATTTCGCACTGCTCAGCAGGCAGTCAGTTCAATCCAGCACGCGGCAGAACACCGCCTTGAGATATCGCGATTCCTGCACGTGCGCGAGGTAGGGATGGTCCGCACCCGCACCCGACACCTTCAGCACCTGCACCGTGCGCCCGGCATAGAACGCCGCGCGGCGCAGCATGTCGAGGAACTGGTCTTCGCTCACCAGGCCGGTGCACGAGAACGTCGCCAGCAGGCCGCCGGGCTTCACCACGCCCAGCGCCAGCTTGTTCATGTCGAGATACTTCTTGAGTGCCGGGATGACCTGCTCGCGGTCACGCGTCATCTTGGCCGGGTCGAGCACCACCACGTCGAACTGCTCGCCGTTGAGGGCGGCGTCGCGTAGCCACGGGAAGATGTCGGCCTGGATGAAGCGCACGCGGGCGTCGTTCAACTTCGCATTGCCGCGGGCGATGTCGAGCACCGCCTCGTCGATGTCGATGCCGACCACCTCGGCGGCGCCGCGCACTGCGGCATACACCCCGAAGCCGCCTGTGTTGCAGCACAGGTCGAGCACGCGCTTGCCGGCGACACGGTGCGACAGCCACTCGCGGTTCTCGCGCTGGTCGGCGAAGAAGCCGGTCTTGTGCGCGCCGGCGGGATCGGCGCGGAAGCGGATGCCGTGCTCGGTGATGACGGCCGGCGGAACCGGTTCGCTGCCGCGGAAATCGAAGGACTCCTGCTTCTGCACGTGCTCGTCGGCGAAGCTGTAGAAGCGGCAGCCGGGGAATTCGGCGCGCAGTGCGTCGTAGATCCACTCGCGGTGGCGGAACATGCCGGCACTGAAGAATTCGACCACCAGCAGGTCGCCATAGCGGTCGACGACCAGGCCCGACAGCCCGTCGCCTTCGCTGTGGACCACGCGCCAGGCGTCGGACACCGCATCCAGGCCCAGCTCGTCGCGACGCAGGCGCACCGCCTCGCCGATGCGACGCGCGAACCAGGCGGCATCCACCGCAACGTCGGGGTCGGTCTCGAGGATGCGCAGCGCGATGCGCGAGTGGCCGTTGTAGAAGCCGCGGCCGATCCAGGTGCCGTCGACGCCGTTGACGTCGACGATCGCGCCCGGCTTCGGGCGCTGCGCGGGTTTTTCGACCAGCCGCTGGAAGATCCACGGATGGTTGGACCGCCACGCATTCTTGAGCTGGACGGTCGGCAGGGGGGCATTGGTCATCCGGGGATTCTAAGCGAGCGCACCCCAACGGCCGCCGTGCAGGGCAGGGTGGGGCATCGGGATGACGGCCGCGCCCTTGCATCGCGCCCCGGCGTCGCCATCCTCGTTGCATGCACCTCGACATGCCCGATACCCCCGTCGACCCCGCCGCCCAGCGCGTGGCCGACCGTCGTCGCCTGGCCACGGCGGCAAAGGCCAGCCTCGCGTTCGTGGCGCTGCTGGCGATGATGTTCGGGGTGCAGGCCATGGTCGACTGGACCGCGTTCGCGGTGCGGCCGCATGCGCCCGCGGGCCTGCTCGGGGTGCTGACCGCGCCGCTGCTGCACGGCTCGCCCTCGCACCTGCTGGCCAACGCGTCCGCGCTGCTGCTGCTGGGGATGCTGGCGCTCACCGTCTACCCGCGCGCGACGTGGCGGGCGTTGCCGCTGGTCTGGCTGGGCAGCGGCCTCTGCGCCTGGTGGCTGGGCGATCCCGGCTCGCGGCATCTCGGCGCCAGCGGACTCACCCATGGCCTGATGTTCCTGGTGTTCGTGCTCGGCCTGCTCCGCCGTGACCGCCCGTCGATCGCGGCGGGGATGATCGCGTTCTTCTTCTATGGCGGCATGCTGCTGACCGTGCTGCCGCACGACCCCGGCGTGTCGTGGCAATCCCATCTGGGCGGCGCGGTGGGCGGCATCGTCGCCGCGGTGCTGTTCCGCCACGTCGATCCCGTGCATCCACGCCGGCGCTACAGCTGGGAAATCGAGGAGGAGGAGGCTGCACGCGCCGCGGCGCTCGATCCCGACGGTGTCGAGCCCCCCTCGCCACATGCGGTGCCGGTGCTGTGGAAGCGCGAACCGCCGGTGCACGGCGTGGTGCTGGAATTCCCGCGCCGCGATCGCGACAGCTGATCCTCGCCGGCGGCAGCGAACGGGTGCCGCGGCGGCCGCGACGACGCGCTTAGAATCGGGGCATGAGCGCTTCCGCCCTGTTGACCGTCCTGCTGCTCGGCGGTGCCGTCACCGCCTCGCCGGTGCATGCCGACGACGAACGCCGCGTTGCCGCCGTCGACGCGCTGCTGCACGAGTACACCGGCGACGTGCCCGGGGTTTCGGTGCTGGTCATGCACGGGGGCCAGCCTGTTCTGCGCCGCAGCCATGGCCTGGCCGACCTCGAAGCCGCCACCCCCGCCACCCCGCAGACCCGCTACCGGCTCGCCTCGGTGAGCAAGCAGTTCACCGCCGCGGCGATCCTGCGGCTGGCCGAGGAGGGGCTGCTGCGGCTGGATGATCCGGTCCGCCGCTGGTTGCCGGAACTGCCGCCGGCCACCACGGCGATAACACTTCACCACCTGCTCGCGCATACCTCCGGGCTGGTGGACTACGAAGACCTGATGGACGCCACGGTCGCCGGCCAGGTGCAGGACGCCGACGTGCTGGCGTTGCTGGCCGGCGCCGACCGCCTGCGTTTCGCCCCCGGCACCGACTACGCCTACAGCAACAGCGGCTACGTGTTGCTGGGGCTGGTGGCGGCGCGCGCCAGCGGGCAGCCATTCCCGGACGTGCTGCGGTCGCGCCTGTTCGCACCGCTGGGCATGCGCGGCGCGGTGGCGTGGACGGTCGAGGCCGCACCGGTGACCGCACGCGCTTTCGGATACAGCCTGCGCGATGGTCGCTGGCAACGCACCGACCAGAGCCCGACCAGCGCCACCCTCGGCGACGGTGGCATCTATGCATCGATCGACGAGCTCGCGCTGTGGCTGGCGGCGCTCGATGGCGACACGCTGCTTGCAGATTCATCCCGGCAGGCGATGTTCGCCGCCCACACCACCACGCCGACCGGCGAGGACGATGTGGATGCCTACGGCTATGGCTGGCGCCTGCATGGCGACATGCAGTGGCATTCCGGCGAGACCATCGGCTTCCGCAACGTGGTGCTGCGCTTTCCCCGCGAACGCCTGGCGGTCGTGGTGCTGAGCAACCGCAACGCACCCGCCCCCTATCCGCTGGCCCGCGCGATCGCCGCGCTGTGGCATGGCGCCGACTCCGAGGTTCCATGACCACCACGCCACGCACCCCGCGCGTTGTTCTCGCCGCCCTCGTCGTCGTCGCCCTGTTGTTGATCGGCTGGTGGTGGCTGCGACCCGGGGCCGGACCGCAGGCGGACAGTCCGGTGCCGGTTGCCGCGGATCCTGCTGATGCCGTGCCGCAATCCGACGACCCCGCCGCCCAGCGCATCGCGGCCGACCTGCGGCGGCTGGCCGACGACAGCATGGAAGGGCGCGAAACCGGCACCCGCGGCCACGACCTGGCCGCGGCCTATGTCGCCGCGCAGTTCGCCGCGGCGGGCCTCGAACCTGCTGGCGACGACGGCGGGTTCTTCCAGACCGTGCCGCTGCTGCGCGCGGTGCCGCAGGCCGACGGCGCACGGCTGGCGGTGACCCGGGGCGGCCGCAGCATCGAACTGAAGCTGGGCGAGCAGTTCCTGCCATGGGCGAACTTCCACGCCGGCGCCCACCAGGTGGAAGCGCCGGCGGTGTTCGTCGGCCATGCGATCCACGCACCCGACATCGGCCATGACGATTTCGCCGGGCTGGAGCTGGCCGGCCGGATCGCGGTGCTGCTGACCGGCGCGCCGCAGGCCTTCGACGACCAGCATCGTGCCTATCACTCGGCCCTGCAGGAAAAGCTGGCCGCCGTCGCCGCGCGCGGCGCGGTGGGTGCGGTGCTGGTGTCGACGCCGGAATCCGAAGCCCGCCTGCCGTGGACGCGGCAGCGCGCGAGCTGGCAGAACGCAGCGATGCGCCTGCGCGGCGAGGATGGCGGGCCGGTGGGCGGCCTGCCGATGCTGCAGGCGGTCGCCACGGTCGGCGTGGCCGCCGCCGACCTTGTGTTCGCCGATGGCGAGCGCCCGGCCGCGGAACTGTTCGACGCCGCGCGTGCGGGCACGCTGCGTGGCTTCGAGCTGCCGGGCACGCTGCTGCTGGCCGGCCGCACCACCATCGACGGGATGGCATCGCGCAACGTGGTCGCCCGCCTGCCGGGCACCGATGGCCTGGGTGGCGAGGCGGTGGTGCATACCGCGCACCTGGACCACGTGGGCATGCCCGCGGGCGGCGAGGGCGATCGCATCCACAACGGCGCGCTCGACAACGCACTGGGCGTGGCGATCATGCTGGAGGCCGCGCGCACGCTGGCGACGGCGCCGACCCGGCGCTCGCAACTGTTCGTGGCGCTGACCGGCGAGGAGCAGGGGCTGCTCGGTGCGCAGTGGTTCGTCGACCGCCCCGGTGCGGCCGGCACGCCGGTGGCCAACATCAATATCGACATGCCGGTGCTGCTGGCGCCGAGCACCGACATCGTCGCCATCGGCCGCGAGCATTCCAGTCTCGGCGACGCCATCGACGCGGTCGCACAGGAACTTGGCGTTGAGGTCTCGGACGATCCGTTCCCGGAGGAAGTCGCCTTCGTGCGCAGCGACCACTACGCGTTCGTGCGCGCCGGCATCCCCGCGATCTATCTCGACGGCGGGGTGATCTCCGCCGACGGCGAACGCGACCCGAAACGCGCGCTCGCCTACTACCTGCGCAACTGCTACCACCAGCCCTGCGACGATGCCACCCAGCCGATCCAGTACGACGACGCCGCGCGCCTGGCGCGGGTGTCGGCCGCGCTGGCGACCCGCATCGGCAACGACGATGCCCGCCCGCAGTGGCGCCAAGGCGACTTCTTCGGCACGCGGTTCGCAGGCGCCAGCACCCGATAAGCGCTGGCCTGCGGCAGCGTGCGACGCGCCGATACCGCGCGCGTCGGTGTCCTGCGCGGTGCGTCCCGGCACCGCTGTGGCGGCAGGGCGGAGGCGCCGAGGGCGTCGCTGCATCCGGCCTGCCGGTTGCCCCGGGCTTCAGCCGGTGCCCGGTCGCGCTGCGTATGCTGGCGCGCTTCCCGATGGATGCTGTCCACGATGCGCGTGCCGATCCCGCTTCCCCGTCTCCGCAACGCCGCCGTCGTGGCCTGCATGCTGCTTCTCGCCGCGTGCGGCGGCGGCGCCGACCCGGTCCGCGAGACGCCGCCCGCGGCACCGTTGGCGACCACGCCGCCACCACCCCCGCCACCACTGCGCATCGGCCTGGCGCTGGGCGGTGGCGCGGCCAAGGGATTCGCGCATATCGGCGTGATCAAGATCCTCGAGGCCAACGGCATCCATGCCGACCTGGTGGCCGGCACCAGCGCCGGCAGCGTGGTGGGTGCGCTGTATGCCGGCGGGCTGGATGCGTTCGCGATGCAGGAGCGGGCGGTGGCGCTGGACGAGGGCAGCATCCGCGACATGCGGCTGTTTTCCGGCGGGCTGATCCAGGGCCAGAAGCTGCAGGACTACGTCAACGCCCAGGTCGACCGGCGCCCGATCGAGCGCCTCGGCAGGCCATTCGCCGCGGTCGCCACACGTCTGGACACCGGCGACCGGGTGGTGTTCGTGCGCGGCAACACCGGCCAGGCGGTGCGCGCGTCGAGCAGCGTGCCGGGCGTGTTCGAGCCGGCGCGCATCGGCGAACACGCCTATGTGGACGGCGGCGTGGTGAGCCCGGTGCCGGTGGATGCCGCGCGCCAGCTTGGTGCCGACCTGGTGATCGCGGTCGACATCTCCACCCGCGCCAGCGGCAGCACGCCGCAGCACCTGCTGGGCATCGTCAACCAGTCCATCGCGATCATGGGCCAGCGCCTGGGCGCGGAGGAACGCGCGCGCGCCGAGGTGGTGATCCGGCCGCAGGTCGACGAGATCGGTCCGGCCAGCTTCGAACAGCGCGCGCACGCCATCCTGCAGGGCGAACGCGCGGCGCTGGCGGCGATGCCGCGGATCCGCGCGGCCATCGCGCAGCGCCAGCGCGAGCGCGCCGCCGCGCTGGCGCCGCGACCCGCCCCCGCGCAGCCCACGCCCGCCGCCGACGAGGTCGACTGCGGCAACACCTGGGTGCGCCGGCTGAACCCGTTCCGCCGCGGCGAGCCGGCCGACGCCTGCGGCTGACCCCGGCGGGCTTGCCGCCACGCATGTGGCGCGGCAAGGTCCACGCCCACACCAGGGAAGGAAGACCCATGCGCAGGATTGCCGCCATCTCGCTGTTGTGCGCCGCTTCGATCCCGGCGGCGGCCACGCCCGCCATCACCGGTGCCGACACAGGCGCCCGGGCGATCATCGAAGCCGCCGGCGACGCGCGCCTGGTCATGGTGGGCGAACTGCATGGCACCCGCGAGGCGCCCGCACTTGTCGCGGCACTGGCACGGCACTACGTCGACCACGGACCGGTAGTGGTGGCGCTCGAGGTCCACGCCAGCGAGCACCCGCGCCTGCGCGCCTATCTCGCTTCGGACGGCAACGACCGCGCGCGGCGCGCGCTGCGTTCCGGGGCGTTCTGGAACGTCCCGCGCGAACGCAACGACGGCCGGCGCACGCAGGCGATGCTGGAGCTGGTCGAAGCCGCCCGCCGCCTGCGCGGTGCAGGCCACGGCATCGCGGTGCTGCCGTTCGACCCGGCGGGCCCGGACCAGGCCCATCCCACCCGCGACCGTGACATGGCCACGGTCCTGCGCGCCGGCTTCGACGCGCTGCCTGCGTCCGGCCGCATGCTGGTCCTGACGGGCAATCGCCATGCAATGCGCGCGATGCCCGCGGATTCCGGTCTTCGCGGCCTCGACACCGCCGCCGGCTACCTGCTCGACCTGCCGCTGCACAGCGTCAACGTGATCGGCGTGGACTGGGCGTTCCAGGCCTGCATGTCGATGGCCGAGCCCTGCCGCCGGCTCGAGGGCCGGTACGAATGGGCCGCACCCGGCAGCACGACGGGCGATCGCGCGGATGCGACGCGCCAGTTCGACCAGGTGCTGACGCTGCCGCGGCTGACGCCCAGTCCGTTGCTCGAACCGCTGCCGCCTACTCCCGCGGCAGCGGCAGGCCGCTGAACCGCTTCACCGTGCGCAGCACGAAGCTGGAATTGACGTCGGCCACGCCGTTCTCGTTGAGCAGGCGGTCGAGCAGGAAACGCGAGAAATGGTCGAGATCCTCGACCACCACGTGCAGCAGGTAATCCATGTCGCCGGTGAGTGCGTGGCAGGCCACCACTTCGTCCCAGCCCTCGACCGCGGCGGCGAAGCGCTCCACCGGTGCCGAGCCGTGCTTTTCCAGCTGCACGCGCACGAAGGCCTGCAGGCCGAGGCCGATCCGCTCGGGGTCGACCTCGGCGCGGTAGCCGCTGATCACCCCGTCGCGCTCCAGCCGCTGCACCCGGCGCAGGCAGGCCGAGGGCGACAGGTGCACGCGCTCGGCGAGTTCGGCATTGGTGAGGCGGCCGCCGCGCTGGAGTTCGGCGAGGAGGTGGAGGTCGATGCGGTCCAGGGGAATCGTTGCCATCTGTTGCGCGAACCATTGGTCTGACGCAACGATCCTGCGCCGGTTTCGACTCCGGGCGCAACTTTGCAATCCTGTTGCGCGGCGGCCGCGCTAGTCTGGGGGTCCACGCCCTTGGGGAGCGCGCCATGAATGCCGTCACCGCCGCACCGCGCCGGGTCGAGAACCTGCACACCGACAAGGGCAAGGTGCCGGTGTACGCCACCGGCATCGTCGAGCAGCCGTGGGACGGCTACAGCGAGGACGACCACGCCACCTGGGCCACCCTCTATGCACGCCAGCGCGAGCTGCTGGTCGGCCGCGCCTGCAACGAATTCCTCGACGCGCAGGACGCGATGGGGATGACGCCGGACCGGATCCCGAAGTTCGCCGAGCTCAACGTGGCGCTCGAGGCCGCCACCGGCTGGACCCTGATCGGCGTCGAGGGCCTGCTGCCCGAGCTGGACTTCTTCGACCACCTCGCCAACCGGCGCTTCCCGGTGACCTGGTGGATCCGCCGCCCCGACCAGATCGACTACATCGAGGAGCCCGACCTCTTCCACGACCTGTTCGGCCACGTGCCGCTGCTGATGAACCCGGTATTCGCCGACTACATGCAGGCCTACGGCCGCGGCGGGGTGAAGGCGCACGGCATCGGTGCCGACGCGCTGCAGAACCTGACCCGGCTGTACTGGTACACGGTGGAGTTCGGCCTGATCGACACGCCGGACGGCCTGCGCATCTTCGGCGCCGGCATCGTGTCGTCGAAGGGCGAGAGCATCCACGCGCTCGACAGCGCCGCGCCCAACCGCATCGGCTTCGATCTCGAGCGGATCATGCGCACCCGCTACCGCATCGATACCTACCAGAAGACCTACTTCGTCATCGACAGCTTCGAGCAGCTGATGGAGGCGACGCGGCCGGACTTCACCCCGATCTACGCGCGCCTGGCCACGCAGGCCTCGCTGCCGGCCGGCGAGGTGCAGGCCGGCGATCGTGTGTTCCAGCGCGGCACCGGCGAGGGCTGGGCCAGCGACGGCGACGTCTGAACCCGGCCCACGCGCGGACGTGTCCACGGCCGCGCGCGTTTGTCCACCCCGGGTGTTGATGGGCCATGCATGCGCCAGCGGGCACACTCGTGCGCCCCGCGATGCCGGATGCCATGCTTGCCACCTGTCTGGTCTGTGCGCTTGCGCAGGCGAGTTCCGTCGCCCCTCTCGATCCGAACCTTCCCGTCACCGATGTCCGCACCCTGGACCGCGTGGTGGTGGAGGGCACCCGCCTGCGCGGCGTGAGCGCGTTCGATACTCCCGCATCCACCGCGACCGTCGACCTGCGCGACGGCGTGGAAGGCAGCGGGGCGGATGTCTCCGAGGTGCTGCGTGGCGTGCCCGGCCTGCTGGCGCGCAACCGCCAGAACCTGGCCCAGGACACCCAGCTGTCGATCCGCGGCTTCGGTTCGCGCGCCACCTTCGGCGTGCGCGGCCTGCGCCTGTACGTCGACGGCATTCCCGCCTCGATGCCCGACGGGCAGGGCCAGCTGTCGCACTTCAGCCTCGCCGGCGGCGACCGCATCGACGTGATCCGCGGGCCGTTCTCGGCGGTGCACGGCAACTCGTCGGGCGGCGTGGTCGAGATGTACAGCGAGGACGGCCAGGCCGGCGATCCGTGGCGGATGCGCGCCAGCGCCGGCCGCAACGACAGCTACACCCTGGCCACGCAGCTGCTGGGCGAAGGCGCCGGCGGCATCGGCTACAACCTCGCGCTGTCGCGCTACGACACCGACGGCTGGCGCGACCACAGCGCCGCGCGCCGCGACATCGCCAACCTCAAGCTGCACAGGGACTTCGGCGAGCGCCGCCGGCTCGACGTGGTGGCCAACTGGCTCGATGTCGACGCGCAGGATCCGCTCGGCCTCACCGCCGAGCAGGCGCGCGACAACCCGCGCCAGGCGGTCGGCGTCGCCCACCAGTACAACACCCGCAAGACCATCCGCCAGCAGCAGCTCGGCGCCACCTACGAACACGGGCTGGGCGACGCGCACACCGTGCGCGTGCGCGCCTACGGCGGCGGGCGGGACGTGGTGCAGTTCCTGCCGATCCCGCCGGCGCCGCAGAACAACAGCCCGCTGCATGCCGGCGGGGTGATCGACCTCGACAACCGCTACGACGGCGTGGATGCGCGCTGGACCTGGGAGGGCGCGCTGGCCGGGGCGCCGCTGGAGGTCACGGTGGGCGGCAACGTCGACCGCCAGCGCCAGCACCGCCGCGGCTTCGAGAACTTCGTCGGCGACCAGGTCGGCGTGCGCGGCGGCCTGCGCCGCGACGAGCGCAACACGCTGGAAAACGCCGACGGCTACGCGCAGGCCTGGTGGCGGTTTGCGCCGCAGTGGTCGCTGCTGGCGGGCGTGCGCCACAGCGAGGTGGAGTTCGAATCCGACGACCGCTACGTGACCGGTGCCAACCCCGACGACAGCGGCAGCGTGCGCTACCGGCAGACCGCGCCTGTCGCCGGGCTGGTGTTCGCGCCGGCCGACAGCCTGCGCTTCTACGTGTCCGCCGGCCGCGGCTTCGAGACTCCGACCTTCAACGAGCTGTCCTACCGCGCCGATGGCGGGGCCGGGCTCGCGTTCGGCCTCGCCCCGGCGGTCAGCGACAACCTCGAGGCGGGGGTGAAGTGGCGTGGCGCGCCGGGCTGGTCGCTGGAAGCGGCGCTGTTCCGCGCCGACACCGACAACGAGCTCGCGGTGGCGCGCAATGCCGGCGGCCGCAGCAGCTTCCGCAACGTGGGCCAGGCCCGCCGCCAGGGCGCCGAGGCCGCGTTCACCATGCCGCTGGGCGAGGCGTTCGACCTGCAGCTGGCCTGGACCTGGCTGGATGCGACCTTCCGCAGCGACTACCTGATCTGCCAGGGCGCCGGCTGCACCGTGCCCAGTACGGTGGTGCCGGCCGGCACCCGCATCCCGGGCGTGGCCGAGCAGCAGCTCTACGCTCGGCTCGACTGGCGCCAGGGGCCGTGGTCGGCGGCGATCGAGGGCGAGGCGCTGGGCGATGTCACCGTCAACGATCTCGGCAGCGAGGCGGCGTCGGGCTACGGCCTGCTGCACCTGTCGGGCGGCCGTGACTGGCAGACCGCGCACGGCACCCTGCGCGGCTTCGCCCGCCTCGACAACGTGTTCGACCGCCGCCATATCGGCTCGGTGATCGTCAACGAGGGCAACGGCCGCTTCTACGAGCCGGGCATCGGCCGCCAGCTCACCGTCGGCCTGCAGTGGAACCGGGACCGGATGCGCTGAGGGCTGAAGCAACTCGCCCGTGCGCATCCCGACATCGCGAACGACCCGCCACCCGCCGGGCCGTATCGGACCGGCGGGGTATCATGGCCGGCCCCGCGGCGCAGGCGCTGCGGAACTTCCGTCTTTCTGACAGCGAGTCGCGCCGTGTCCGTTTTCGCACATCTTGAACAGGTTCCAGGCGATCCGATCCTGGGCCTGACCGAGGCCTTCAATGCCGATGCCCGACCGGAAAAGGTCAACCTGGGCGTGGGCATCTACTACGACGAGGCCGGTCGCATCCCGCTGCTGCGCGCGGTCGATGCCGTGCAGCGCCGGCTGGCCGAGGAGGCCACCGCACGCGGTTACCTGCCGATCGATGGCCTGCCGAGCTACACCCGCGCCACCCGTGAACTGCTGTTCGGCGCCGATTCCGCGCTGCTGGCGGCCGACCGGGTGACCACCGCGCAGACCGTGGGCGGCAGCGGCGCGCTGCGCATCGGCGCCGAGCTGCTGAAGCATTCGCTGCCGGCGGCGCGCATCGCGATCAGCAACCCGAGCTGGGAAAACCACCGCGCGGTGTTCGGCGCGGTCGGCTTCGAGGTGCTCGACTACACCTATTTCGACAACCAGCGCCACGGCCTCGACTTCGACGGCATGCTCGCCGACCTGCGCCGGCTGGAGGCGGGCACGGTGGTGCTGCTGCACGCCTGCTGCCACAACCCCACCGGTGCCGACCTCGACGTCGACCAGTGGCGCCAGGTCATCGCGCTGCTGGCGGAGCGTTCGCTGGTACCGTTCATCGATATCGCCTACCAGGGCTTCGACAAGGGCATCGACGAGGATTCCGCCGCGATCCGCCTGCTCGCGGAATCGGGCATCGCCAACTTCATGGTGGCGAGTTCGTACTCGAAGTCCTTCTCGCTGTACGGCGAACGCACCGGCGCGCTGTCGGTGGCGTGCGCCGATGCCGACGAGGCACGGCGGGTGCAGTCGCAGGTCAAGCGGCTGATCCGCACCAACTACTCCAGCCCGCCCTCGCATGGCGCGATGCTGGTGTCCGGCGTGCTCAACGACCCGGCGCTCAAGGTGATGTGGGAACAGGAACTGGGCGAGATGCGCACCCGCATCCACGCGCTGCGCGCGGGCCTGGTGGCCCGCCTGGACGCGCATGGCGCCGGCCGCTTCGCCTTCATCAACGACCAGGCGGGCATGTTCTCGTACTCCGGGCTCAGCCGTGCGCAGGTCGACCGGCTGCGCGACGAGTTCGCGATCTACGCGGTGGGCACCGGGCGCATCTGCGTGGCCGCGCTCAACGACGGCAACCTCGACTACGTCGCCGACGCGATTTCCAGGGTCGCCGGCTGACGCGCCTGCGGGGCGGCGCCCGCGACGGCGTCGCCTAGCGCATGCGCACCCGGATGCGCATGCCGGCGGCAGGCAGGACGAACGCGATGCGCTCGAAGCGCGGCCGAGAAAACACCACTGGATTGTTGGAAAACCCGTAATCATCGCGCGGGATGCCCAGCGGGCCGACGTCGAACCGGCGGTTGCCGTCCTTGTCGTGCAGCACCACCACCCCGTACCGACCGGGTGCGAGTCCGTCGAATCGCACCAGCAGCCGGTCGCTTCCATCGGGGTAGACCCGCTGCATGCGCAGTGCCTCGCCGCTGCCGTCCCAGGCCTGGGCGGAGTCATAGACGAACACCGTCAGCCGCCCGCTCTGCGCGCCAACGCGCTCGATCTCCACCTCCAGGCCCGCCGCGTACACGGCGGTGGCAAGCAGCGCCTGCACGGCGAAGAGCAGGGCCAATGCATACAGGCGGAAGGATCCGGGTGTCGTCATGGGGTTCTCCGGGAGCAGGTGGACGCGTCGGGGGTTCAGGCCCGGGGGACAGGCGCCGTGCGCGGCAACACCGGCGACGGGCGGTAGCGCCGGTTCAGCCAGATCCGGGCGAGCACCGCCAGCAGCACCGGGGCGAACCACGCCAGGTAGAAGGCGACCGGTCCCTGCAGCCCCGGCAGCAGCCTCGGCAGGCCGATGGAGAGGAACGCGACATGGGTGGCGGCGGCATTGCCCACCATCGCCCCGTAGTGTTCCTCCAGCCACCAGCTCGGCTGCTGGCCGATCAGGCGGCGACGTCGCAGCATGTCGGCGCCGAGCAGGATCCCCACCAGCGAGAACCCGACCAGCAGCGGCTGGCGGTAGGCCAGGCCCACCGCCAGCACCGCCAGCCCGGCCAGCGGGTTGGCCAGCGCAAGCATCCGGTAGGCGCGGCCCGTGTAGCGGGCCGGGTGCTGGCGGTCGCGGATCGACCGCCACGACAGCCACACGGTGGTACCGGCCAGCAACAGCAGATAGCCCAGGAATGCGGCACCCACCGGCCGCCCGTCGAGCAGGCGCTGCAGGGTGAGCGGCACGCCGCTGGCGAGCACCACGACCATCGCCAACAGGTAGGTCCGTCCGACAAGGCGGTGGCGTGGGCTGCCCTTGCGCAGCGACGCGGCCAGCCAGAACGTGACCAGCGCCAGCGCACCGGCGCTCACGTGCAACAGGACGAAGATGCTGTAGGCGGACATGTCGCGACCTCCGGGATGGATGGCGCACAGGGTCGCGCGGAGGCGGACCCGCCAGCAGTCCCGCAGGTCACCTGAGGACCCTGCCGGAAGTCACCTGATGCGGCCGACGCATTGCCACCGGCATCGGCGCGCGCGAGCATGCGGCCATGCCCATCCTGCGTCCGCTGCTGCAACCGATGGTGCTGGCCGCGCTGGTGACCTGGGGCGCGGTGGTGCTCGGCCTGCGCGCGGAGGATCCGCAGCAACGTCCGCTGATGTGGCTGCTTGCGGCCATCTACATGGTGGCGATCCTGGCAGTCGACTTCGCGCCGCGCACGCTCGCGCGCCAGGTGCAGACCCTCGGGCTGGCGCTGCAGGCGATCTGTGCGCTGGCGCTGGTGGGCCTTGCGCACCGCGGTGGCACCGCGCCGGTGCTGCTGGTGGTCACCGTCGCGCAGCTGGCGATGCTGCATCCACCGCGGGTGACGATTCCGCTGGTCGTGCTGCTCGACGTGGGGCTGTACCTGCTGTTGCGTCGCGCGGGGTACTCCGAACCCCTGCTGGTCACGGTGCTGTACCTGGGCTTCCAGATGTTCGCCGCACTGACCGCCCACTACGCGCGCACGGCGGAGGCGTCGCGCGATGCACTGGCGCGCGTCAACGCCGACCTGCTGGCCACGCGCGCGCTGCTGGCCGACAGCGCGCGCGATGCCGAGCGCCTGCGCCTGGCCCGCGAACTGCACGACGTGGCCGGCCACAAGCTCACCGCGCTCAACCTCAACCTGCGTGCGCTGGCGGCCGACCCGGCGCTGCACGGACGGCCCGACCTGGCCATCGCCCAGCGCATGGGTCGCGAATTGCTGGGCGATATCCGTGGCGTGGTCAATGCGATGCGCGACTCGCCCGGGCTCGATATCGCCACCGCGCTGCAGGCGCTGGCCGCGCCGTTCCCGCGGCCGGCGTTGCGGCTGGAGATCGCCGACGACCTGCGCATCGACGACCCCGCGCTCGCCGAGGCCGTGCTGCGGCTGGTGCAGGAAGCGCTGACCAACGCAGCCCGGCATGCCGGCGCCGACACCCTGGTCGTGCGTCTCATGCGCAACGGCGCGTCACTGCAGGTGTCGGTGGAGGATGACGGCCACCTGCGCACGCCACCGCGCGAAGGCAACGGGCTGGCCGGCATGCGCGAGCGCATCGCCGCGGTCGGCGGACGGCTGACGCTGGGACGCGGACCCGGCGGCTCGATGCGCATCGATGCGGAACTGCCGCTGTGAACGCGCCACGCATTGCACTGGCCGACGACCAGGCGCTGGTACGTGCCGGCCTGCGCGCGCTGCTGGAACGCCAGGGTCTGCATATCGCCTTCGAGGTGGACAGCGGGGAGGCGCTACTGGCGCAGACCGCGGTGCAGCCGGTCGACGTGGTGCTCTCCGACATCCGCATGCCCGGCATGGATGGCATCGCCACGGTGCGCGCACTGCGCGAGCGCGGTGACGCAACGCCGGTCCTGCTTCTGACCACGTTCGACGACCCCGACCTGCTGCTGCAGGCCGCGGGGGCCGGCGCGCAGGGTTTCCTGCTCAAGGATGCCGAACCCGAGGATCTCCACGACGCGGTACTGCGCCTGGCGCGCGGCGAGTCGATCCTGCAACCGGTGCCCACCGGGCCGGTGCGTGCACGCTATGCCTACCACGCCGCGGAGGCCCCGAAGGAACGCTTCTCGGTGCGGGAAGTGGCGATCCTGCGCTTGATCGCCGGCGGCTATTCCAACCGCGAGATCGCGCGCAGCCTGTTCCTGGCCGAGGGCACGGTGAAGAACTACGTGTCGGTGATCCTCGACAAGCTCGGCACCCGCGACCGCACCCGCGCGGTGCTGAAGGCGATCACGCTGCGGGTGATCTGAGCGCGCGGGTGGCTTGCGGGTTGATGCGGGCGATAATGCCGGCCCCGCCGCCCAAGGAGTGCACCATGTCGCAGACGTCGTTGACCCGGTTCCTGATCGAGGCGCAGCGCGCCGGCCAGCTCAACCCGGAGTTGCGGCTGCTGATCGAGGTCGTCGCCCGCGCCTGCAAGCGGATCTCGGTGGCGGTGGGCAAGGGCGCACTGGGTGGCGTGCTCGGCGATGCGGTGGCCGGCGATGGCGGCGACAGCATCAACGTGCAGGGCGAGGCGCAGAAGAAGCTCGACGTGCTGTCCAACGAGATCCTGCTCGAGGCCAACGCCTGGGGCGGCCACCTCGCCGCCTGCGCGTCGGAGGAGATGGACCACTGCCAGCCGATCCCCGATGCGTTCCCGCGCGGCAACTACCTGCTGGTGTTCGATCCGCTCGACGGCAGCAGCAACATCGACGTCAACGTCTCGGTGGGCACGATCTTCTCGGTGCTGCGCGCGCGCGACGACGGTCCGGCCGAGGATGCGCACTTCCTGCAGGCCGGGCGCGAGCAGGTCGCCGCCGGCTACTGCATCTACGGGCCCAGCACGATGCTGGTGCTGACCGTCGGCCACGGCACCCATGCCTTCACCCTGGACCGCGAGCAGGGTTCGTTCGTGCTGACCCGGCGCGACATCCAGGTGCCGCCGGCGACGAAGGAATTCGCCATCAACATGTCCAACCAGCGCCACTGGGACGCGCCGATGCAGGAATACGTCCGTGACCTGCTGGCTGGCAGGGAAGGCCCGCGCGGCAAGGACTTCAACATGCGCTGGGTGGCCTCCATGGTGGCCGATGTGCATCGCATCCTCACCCGCGGCGGCATCTTCATCTATCCGTGGGACCGCAAGGATCCGTCCAAGCCCGGCAAGCTGCGGCTGATGTACGAGGCCAACCCGATGGCGATGCTCATCGAGCAGGCCGGCGGCGCCGCCACCGACGGCCGCCGCCGCATCCTCGACATCGCGCCGGAACTGCTGCACCAGCGCGTGCCGGTGTTCCTGGGTTCGCGCGAGGAAGTGGAAGCGGCGACGCGCTACCACCTCGAGCACGACGCCCGCGACTGATGCGTTGCACGGGGTGGGTGCGTCGGCGATGCTGGCGGCCCGCCCCGCAGACGCCTCCGCCATGGACGACCGCACCGCAGCCGCCGTCGACGACTTCATCCATGTCGTGCCCGCCGCACTGGACGCGGGCAGCTGCGCGGCGATCGTCGAGCGCATGCGCGCAAGCAATGCGCTTGCACCCGGCCAGGTGGGCGGCGGGGTGTTTCCCGAACTCAAGCACAGTCGCGACCTGTCGCTGGCCGGCCGGAGCGACTGGGCCGATGTCGACCAGGCACTCAACGTGGCCGTCTATGCGGGGATGCTGGCCTATCTGCGCCGGTACCCGCAGGCACTGATCGCACCGCTGATGCTGCAGCAGCCGGATGGCCGCGGCGGCCTGCGGCGGCTGGGTGCCGACGACCTGGTCGCGATGGACGATGGCGCGCTGGGTGGCCTGGCGCGCACCTGTCTGCGGCCCGGCGCGGTCAACCTGCAGTGGTACCGCGACGGCGAGGGTGGTTACCCGTACTGGCACTGCGAACTCTATCCACGCGATCCACAGTGCGAAACGCTGCACCGGCACCTGTTGTGGACGATCTACCTCAACGATGGCTTCGAGGCCGGCGAGACCGAGTTCATGTTCCAGCGTCGCAGGGTCGCGCCGCGCACCGGCGACCTGCTGATCGCGCCCACTGCATTCACCCATACCCATCGCGGCAACCGCCCGCGTGGCGGCGACAAGTTCATCGCCACCAGCTGGATCCTGTTCCAGCGCGCGGAGCAGCTCTACGGCGGCTGAGCCAGCCGCTCAGGCCGGGCTGGGATGGTTGAGCACCAGCCAGTACAGCCCCACCTGCTTCACCGCGCCGACGAACTGCTGGAAGTCGACCGGCTTGCGGATATAGCTGTTGACGCCCAGCGCGTAGGCGGCCTCGATGTCGAACGGCTCGCTGCTGGTGGTCAGGATCACCACCGGCAGGGCGCGGGTGTGTGGATCGGCACGGATCGCCTGCAGCACCTCGCGGCCGTCGACGCGCGGCAGGTTGAGGTCGAGCAGCACGATCGAGGGCAGGTCGTCCGCGTTGCGGTGCGCATGCGCGCCACGCGCGAACAGGTAGTCCAGCGCTTCCACGCCATCGCGCACCACCACCAGCGGATTGGCGATCTTCGCCTCGGCGAACGCGATGCGGGTGAGTTCGACGTCGTCGGGGTTGTCCTCGACCAGCAGGATTTCCTTCTCAGTCATGCCCTGCTTCGTCCTCGCTGTCCTGCGCCGCGGGCAGGTCGATATGGAACATGCTGCCGACGCCCGGGGTCGATTCGGCCCAGATGCGGCCGTCGTGGCGTTCGACGATGGCCTGCGCGATCGCAAGCCCGAGTCCATCGCCGCCGCCCTGCTCGCTGCCATGCAGGCGCTGGAACGGCACGAAGACGCGGTCAGCGTAACGCATGTCGAAACCGCAGCCGCTGTCCTCGACGGTCACGAGCAGGCGCCCGCCTTCGCGGCGCCCGCGCACGCGGATACGGATGTCGTCGCGCGCGCGCGAGAACGCCCAGGCGTTGTGCAGCAGGCGGTCCATCAGCTGCTTGAGCTGGCGTTCGTCGCCGTGCACGAACAGGTCCGGTTGCACCTCCACGTCGGCCGTCGGGCCCGGTTGCAGGTCCTGCAGTTCGGCCAGGCTCCATTCCGCCAGCATCCCGAGGTCCACCCGCTCCGGGCGCAGCGGCGCCCGATCGACGTACGACAGCTGCAACAGCTTCTCGATCAGTCCCTCCATGCGCCCGGCGGCATCGTGGATGCGCCCGAGGTAATCACGCGCCTGCGGATCCAGTCCGTCGGCGTACTGCTTCACCAGAACCTGCGCATAGCCGGTGATCGCACGCAGCGGGGCGCGCAGGTCATGGGAGATGCCATGCGCGAGATGCTCCTCGCGCTTGCGCAGGCGCGCGATCGCGGCTTCGCTGCGCGCAAGCGGGTCGGGCGGGCCGTCGACCCGCGGGACACTTGAACCGGAAGACATGACGTCGTTCTGCGTACACGGAAAGACGCGAGTGTAGCCAGCGCCGGGTCACCGATGCGTGGACGCCACCGGCCCGGCGGTCAGAACAGCTCGCCCTGCGGCGATGCCTGCCGGGGAGGGCTGAACAGGTCGCAACGCAGGGCGGGCAGGTCGCCGAAGCCCAGCGCGCGGCTCGCCCGGTGGAAGCGCGCGCGGATGAGGTCGGCGAACGGGCCCTCCCCACGCATGCGGCTGCCGTAGCGGCTGTCATAGTCGCGGCCGCCGCGCATCTGCTGCACCAGGCTCATCACATGCGCGGCGCGCTGCGGATAGTGCAGTTCCAGCCACTCGCGCCATATCTCCTTGAGTTCGTGCGGGAGGCGCAGCAGCACATAGCCGGCCGAACGCGCACCCGCGTGGCGGGTGGCTTCGAGTATCGCTTCGAGCTCGTGGTCGCTGATCATCGGGATCACCGGCGCCACCAGCACGCCGGTCGGCACGCCGGCCTCGGCGAGCGCGCGGATCGTGCGCAGGCGCGCGTGGGGTGCCGCCGCACGCGGCTCCATGCGCGCCGAGAGCCGGTTGTCGAGCGTGGTCACAGACAGGTGCACCTCGACCAGGCCGCGCGCCGCCATCGGCGCCAGCAGGTCGAGGTCGCGCACCACCAGTGCGCTCTTGGTGACGATGTGCACCGGCTGCCCGGCCTGCGCGCAGATCTCCAGGCAGGCCCGGGTGATGCCGCGTTCGCGTTCAAGCGGCTGGTAACCATCGGTATTGATGCCCAGCGCGATCGGCGAGCAGACATAACCCGGCCTGGCGAGCTCCGCGCGCAGGCGTTCGGGCGCATTGGTCTTGGCGAACAGCCGGGTCTCGAAATCGAGGCCGGGCGACAGGTCGAGATACGCGTGCGACGGCCGTGCGAAGCAGTACACGCAGCCGTGTTCACAGCCGCGGTAGGGATTCACCGACTGGCTGAAGCCGACATCCGGCGACTGGTTGCGGCTGATGATGCTGCGCGCGGTCTCCTCGGTGACGTGGGTACGCAACGGGGCCGGCTGGAACGTCGGGTCGTCCTCGCGCAGGCTGTCCCAGCCGTCGTCGCAGGCTTCGGCACTGCGGCGCTCGAAGCGCCCCTCGACCCACGACGCCGCGCCGCGGCCCTTGATCGCGCCGCGACCGGGCATCCTCAGCTTGCCATGGGGGCCTGGTGCCGACATCGGACCAGTGTGCCGGCGCGCGGTCTCAGTCCGTGCGACGCCCCTGAACGCATTCAGCCATGCGGATGGCCGGGCACGCGCGCGGGTGGCGTTGGTCTTCCTACCGGTGCACGCCGCGAAGGCGGTACCGGGCGACGCAATGCCGATCGGCGTTGGCGGGGGAAAGGGATGTGAGCCACAACGAGGTGGGACGGTGCTGCGTGGTCTGGTTCGGCCAGCCGGGCAGCAAGGAACGCAGCATGCTGGCGGCGGCCGGCTGGCAGCTGCGGGTGGTGGCCGGCGATGCACCGGCACGCATCGGCATGCGCACCGGCGACCGGGTGATCGGCCTGGTCGACCTGCGCGCGCTCACCGCCGAGCAGGTGGTGCCACTGGCCCGCCTCCTGGAAGCACATTCGGAACTGCCGCTGATCGCCCTGGATGGCAGCGGCGCGGTGGAGCAGCATCCGGCGCTCGAACGCATCCTCACCCGCTGCGGAGAGCGGCTGGTGTCCCCGGTCAACCCGGAGCAGCTTGCCCAGGCGCTGGCCGCCTGCGAACGCAATCGGGCCGATACCGCGGGCGACATCGACCGCCTGGTCGGCGCCAGCCCGCCGATGCTGGAGGTGCGCGCGACCGTGCACCGCTATGCGCGCGTGGACCTGCCGGTGCTGATCACCGGCGAGACCGGCACCGGCAAGGAGCTGGCGGCACGCGCACTGCACGACCTCTCGGCACGGCGCTGGCGACCGTTCGTAGCGATCAACTGCGGCGCGCTGTCGCCCACGCTGGTGCAGTCCGAACTGTTCGGCCACGAGCGCGGCGCGTTCACCGGCGCCAATGCGCGCCGGCTGGGCCTGTTCGAGACCGGCAACGGCGGCACCGTGTTCCTCGACGAGGTCGGTGACCTGCCCGCCGATGCGCAGACCAGCCTGCTGCGGGTGCTGCAGGAGGGAACGCTGGAACGCGTCGGCAGCAACCAGTCGGTGCAGGTGGACGTGCGCGTGCTGGCGGCCACCCATGTCGATCTGGAGCAGGCGGTCGCACAGGGGCGCTTCCGCCAGGACCTGTACTACCGCATCGACGTGCTGCGCCTGGACATGCCACCGCTGCGGGTGCGTGGCGACGACATCGAACTGCTGGCACGCCGGGCCCTCGAGGAGTTCCGCGAGCAGAACCGGGTCCGTGCCCGCGGGTTCGATGCCGACGCGCGGCGGGCGCTGCGTACGCATGCATGGCCCGGCAACGTGCGCGAACTGCTCAATCGCGTGCGGCGTGCGGCGGTGATCTGCGACCAGGAACTGATCCGCGCGGCGGACCTGCACCTTGCCGATCCGTCGACCCAGCAGGCGATCTGCCTCGACGACCGTCGCGAACATGCCGAGCGGCAGGCGGTGCTGGATGCGTTGCGCGCGTGCGGCTACAACGTCAGCGAATGCGCGCGGCGGCTGCGGGTGTCGCGGGTGACGGTGTACCGGCTGTGCCGCAAACACCAGCTGCAACTGCCGGCGCTGCGTTGATGCGCACCGCCGGCACCGGGCAGCCGGGCAGCGCGCACCGCTACAGCATGTAGGGCAGCTTGAAGGTCAGCGAGAAGTCCGGGGCATCCGGCGTCAGCCCGATGCCGAGGATGCCGACCAGCGTGGTGTTCGGGTTGAGTGCGTGGGTGACGCCGAGGTTGAACGTCGCCGCGTTGGCATCGCTGCCGATCACCTTGCGCCAGACATCGCCGTCGTAGCGGGTGCGTGCACGCGCGGCGAGGCGGTTGCTGAAGGAAATGCTCAGGCTGGTGCGCTCGTTGAATGCGAACGCCACGCCGGCGCCGAAGAAGTAGGCGTCGCCCATCCGCACGTCGCCCGGGTTGACGGTTTCGGGGTTGTTGTCGAGGTCGTCGAAGGAGCCCGCGATCGAGCGGGTGTAGCCGATGTTGCCGAACAGGATCGCGGGGTCGGTGGTCTTGACCGCGGACAGGCCCACCGTCGCCGCCCACAGCCCGTTGCCGGTGGGCTGTTCCTCGGGCACCGCGAAGCGGATGAAGTCGTCATCGTCGCGCTCGAGGATGCGCCAGTCGATGCCGTATGGCTCGCGGCCGGTAGGCGCAGTGACGCCGAGGTTGAGCACGGTGTCGGGCCAGATCCCGCGTTCGCTCGACAGCTTGTAGTTGGCGCTGATGGACACGTCGCCGAGGCCATGCCCGCTGGTGCGTTGCTGGGCGATGCTGGCCGCCGCGCCACCCGCTCCGCCCTTCTGGTAGAGGGTGCGCCGGGCGAGGTAGGGCACGTCCAGGTTCAGTGTCAGCCGCGGGTTGAGGCCCCAGCGCGCCGCGAAGTTGTAGTTGAGCGTGTCCGACTCGACGTTCTCGATGGCGATGTTGCCGAGGAAGATCGCGTCCAGCGCCAGGAAGCCATTGAGGGTGAGTTGCTTGCGGTCGTAGCGGGTGTAGGCGAGGCTGTTCTCCAGCACCAGGCGGCGGTCGAACAGGGCCTGGTTCTGCTGCTTGACGTCGGCGACGCTGCGGGTGTCGCGCTCCTCTTCCTGCGCGCGACGCGCGTCCTCGGCGGTGCCGGCATATCCGTCCGCGGGTGGTGCCGCCGCGGGCGCGGGGGTCGGCTCGGGCGCTGCCGATGGCGGTGCCGGTTGCACGGCCGCGGCGGTTGCCGGCGCGGACGGGGGGGCGGTTGCCGGCACGCGGCCTTCGATGCGCGCCTGCAGCGCCTGCATCTGCATGTCGAGCTCGCGCAGGCGCCTGACCTCCTGGGCATACGCCGAGCGCATCTGCGTGAGCTGCTCCATCAGCCTGCGCATCTCGGCGCGATCGGCATCACTGGCCACCGTGGCCGGCGGCGGGGTCTGCGCGCCGGCAGCCGATGCGGCGAGCGCGAGGGCAAGGCCAGTCGCAATGCGGCCGGCGCCATGCTTGGTCTGGTTGTTCACGGCGTTCCCCCCCGGGACGTTGCTCAGATGCCCACGCCGCGGTTCAGGCCGATGGCCTGTGCCACGTCGCGCTGCAGGTTGGCGGTGGCCGGCAGGCTTTGCCGGACCAGGTCGAGCTGCAACTGGTTGTGGATCCGCTGGCCACTGGCGGCGAGCTGCACGCTCTGGCCGGCACTGCCCGCCCGCAGCCACTGGGTGGTCAGGCCCTGGCCGTCCACCTTCAGCAGGACCTGCGCCACGCCGTCGACTACGCCGGCGCTGGCCTGCATGCCGGCCGCGGAGGCGGTACGGGTGCCGGCGTCCTGCGCGGTCGCCTGCGGCGGCGCCGTGCCTTCGCGAACGCGCAGGGCGGTCACGTTGCGCACCGCGTTGTCGTCGCCGGCCACCTGCACGCTCTGCACCAGGCCGGCCACGTTGGCCAGCCCGGCCGCATCCACGCTGGCCCCCACGGTGGCAGTGGGCAGCGGCGCATCGGCGGCGGTGATGCTGACGGTGGGCTCGAACGCGAGCGTTGGCGTGCCGCCGGAGGAAAAGTCCATGCCCAGTTGCAGCGCGCCCTGCAGGGTCTGCCCGGATGCGGTCTGCCAGACCGAGGTCATGGTGACTCCGAACCAGGCCACCAGGTCGTTGCCGACCACGTAGCGGCCGCGCATATCGCCCAGTTCGTCATCCGGGATTTCGGACAGCTGTGCGCGGGCCGGTGCAGGTTCCGGCGGCGCGGCCACGGCGGGAGCACCTGCAAGCAGCAGGGCGAGGCACCAGGTGGCGGTGTTCATGGCATCACTCCATCAGAACAGGTCGGCATGGCTGAACCCGAAGTCGATGAGCTCGGCGTCGGTGATCGGTCCCTGCCGTGCATACAGGGTTCGCGCGCTGGGCTTGGACATCGGCTCCAGCAGCACGGTGTTGCGGTCGAAGTCGCTCCCTATCACGACAAACACGGCGCGTGACGGCCACGACTCCAGGAATTCCCCCATTGGCACACTGCGGTTGCCGAGGATCGGGTCGCCCACCTCGACCTGGTCGCCGACCACCTGCTTGAGCACCACGAAGTGGCGGAAGCCGCGCACGTCGACCAGTACGATGGCAGGTACCCGCAGCGAACGCAGGCGCGATTCATCGATGCGGTAGCCGCGGCCACGCATGCCCAGGGCTTCCACGTAACGCTTGATGTCGAGCAGCGAGAAGCCGCGTTGCTGCACCACCACCGGGTCGGCCACGCGCATCATCCCTTCGATGACGGTGGCTTCGTCGGCATCCAGCCCGTACGCGTAACGCAGCACCGTTGCCAGTGCGGCGGCGCCACAGCTGTAGTCGGTCTGCTGGCGGACGAGGTTCCGGTAGCGGGCCTCGCGCATGCTCTCGACCGGGGTGCGATAGATGGCACCGTTCGGCAGCACGCCGCTGAAGCCGATCTCCGCGGCCAACGCCTGGCCACTCCCGACCAAGAGCAGCACGCTGGCTGCGAACACCCTGGCGGCGGCCACGCGGATCCGTGTGCGGACTGGCATCGACGACTCCTGGAAGGGAAAGCCCCACTCCGGGGGGAGTGGAGCGGGGCTTTCGGGACCCGGCTACAGGGACCACCGGGCTTGACGCACTTGCTCCGTGGGGAAACCGGAAGCGCGGTTGCGATTACTCGCCGCCGCCGCCGCCACCACCGCTACCCGGCTGGGCGACCGCGAGCGCAAGGCTGTTGGACTGCAGGTTGCCGGTACCGGCGGCCACGTTGACGCCGATGTTGCCGGAGGCACCACTGAAGGCCGAACCATTGAGGCTGGCGGTGTTGGTGGCCTGCACGTCGACCTCGAACAGCAGCGTGCCGGCGCCGCTCAGGCTGGCGTCGAGCTCGAGCTCGGACAGGTCGATGATCCCCGCCTCATCGGTGTCGAAGGCCAGGCCGCCGATCTCGCCGAACTCGTCGGAGCCACGGTACGGGTTGTTGACCGCACCCTGCATCGCGCCATCAAGATCGATATGGCCCAGGCGTGGTCCACTCGAGTGGTCGCCGTCGTTCTGGTTGGCACCCCAGGAGTCGGGGTACATGTTGGCCTGCTGGTAGGCGTTGCCGCGACCGGCGTAGGCGAGCTGGGCGCCATCACCCGCCGAGATGGTCCCGTTCAGGCTGAAGTCCGAATCGACTTCCCGGGTCTCGGTCATGCCCATGTTGTTGGTCACGTTGCCGGTCGACAGCTGGTCGGACGCCACCGACGCCTGCGCATAACCGGCCACCGACACCGACGCCGCCAGGGAATTGCGCTGGGCGTTGTTGTTGCCGGCGGCGATGTTGACCGCGATGTTGCCGCTGGCGCCGCCGAAGGCGTTGCCGCCCAGGCTGGCGTCGTTGGTCACGCCTTCGTTGTTGGTGGCGTTGTTGGCGCCGATCTGGTTGTTGAAGATCTCGGCGTCGGACATGCCGAAGCTGAAGGCGGCATCGGCTGCCGACAGCGCGGCCGCGTTGTCCTGGACGTTGTTGTCGCCTGCGGCAACGTTGAAGCCGAGATTGCCCGATGCACCCGACGCTGCTTCGTCCGACATCGAGGCGTCGTTGGCCAGCATGTCGTTGTTGCCTTCGTTGTCGACCACGGTCTGGCGGCCATCGACCACGGCGATCGCGGCGGAGTCGACCTCGAGTTCACCGGTCAGCTCGATGTCGCCGTTGAAGCTGATGTCGGAATCCAGCGACAGGTCCTTCGACAGGTAGACCGAACGGCCGTGCTCGTTGCGCTCGCGACGGATGTCGGAGTCGACGTTCACGTTCTCGTCTTCCTGGTGCACGCGCTGGTAGACCTCGAGCTCCTGCGAGATAGCGAGGCTCACGTTCTCATCGTACGAACGGTTGTCCTCGCGGCTGATGGACTCGTCGTAGCTGCGATTCTCGGTGTAGGTCCGATCCTCGACGTAGGTGCGGTCCTCGTCGTAGCTGCGGTCGTCGCTCAACACGATGTCGACGGTGGTGCTCAGGTCGGTGGTGTTGGTGTAGCTGTTGGTGACGTCGCTGGTCCAGGTGTTGTCGACGGTGTTGGTGATGTCGTTGGTCCAGGTGTTGTCGACGGTGTTGCTGATGTCGTCGTTGGTGGTCACCGTGTGGTTGTGCACCACGTTCTCGTCGATGTTGACGTCGCGCAGGTAGATGTCGGTGTAGGTGTAGTCCTGGTTGACGTTGATCTCCCCGCCGACCACCAGTTCACCGCTGACGTCGACCTCGCCGCTCGCCTCGATGTCCCCGGAGATGGAGATGTCGGTGTCGACCGCGGTGTTGATGTCGGCCCATGGGAGTTGCGGCTCGGCGGCGTTCGCGGCGAATGCGAAGGAGGCCACTGCCAGTGCAAGCGCGGTCCGCTTCAGGTTGGTATTCATTGCCTGTGTTCCTCTTTGTGTTTCCTGGGAAGTGAATTTCACGGTCCGGCCTGCACGGAAATCACCAGCGCGTTGTCCGTGGTGTTGCCTGCCCCCGCGATCTGGTTGAGCTGCAGCACCCCCTCGAATCCGTGCAGGGCGGTGCGCTCCACGGCGACGTGTCGCGTCGCCGGGTCGCTTTCGTCCTGCACGGCGGGGGCCCGCGGCCCTGCCGACGCGAGATCCGCGGATGCCAACCACGCATCCCCGGCCTCGCGTATGCCCTGGTTGGCCAGCGTCGCGGTCACGACATTGAGCTCGGCGTTCGCTGCGCCGCTGGCCTGGTTGATCGAAACAAGTCCGCCGGCGCCGCGGAATGCGTCGCCGGCGATGACCGCGCGCGCCGTGTCCGGTTGCGCGGAGCGTGTGCGGATGTCATTGCCGTACTGGCGCGCGATGGCGGTCGCGCTGGCGCGCTCGCCCTGGGCGAGGCTGTGCAGGTTGGCCTGCAGGTTGTGGTCGCCCGCCGCCTGGTTGATGGCGATCGCGCCCTGGGCGCCGACGAAGGCCCGGTCCTGGATACGGCTGTCGGCGAGATAGCCCAGCATGGCCGTGTAGTCATCGGCGGCGACCACCGGTGGCAGGCCGGCCACGATGCCCAGCGCAAGCGCGAGAGCCACCGCACGGCGGTTGTTGCGCACGCTCACGGGCCGCCCGCCTTGGTGCCCATCATCGGAAACTGCGCCAGCGCACCCTTGACGTGATCACCGATACCGCGGGTGGTGTTGCCGACCGCGTTGAGGGGCACGCCGAGTGCGCCGCCCAGCGCGCCCGCCCCGTTGGCACCACCACCGTTCGGGCCGGTGCCGCCGAGGACGCTGTCGAGTGGCTGCTCGATGCGCTGCGCCAGCGGGACCGCGCTGCCATGCGCGCGGGTCACCGGCGCGTCCGCGGCCAGTCCGGCGAACTCGGCATCGCTCAGCTCGCCGGTGCCCAGTGCATTGGCGAGTTCGCGGTTCGGGGTGGGGTCGGCAATGATCGCCATGCCGGGTGGCATCGGCCGGTAGGCCGGGCGCGCATGCACGTCGCGCAGCAGGGTGATCTCGCCGTGGTGCGCGTCCACCGCGCGCCTGGCGCCGGCGGCCGTTGCCAGTCCCGGCAGCGCAAGCAGCAGACCGGTCAGAAACGAGATGGCGACGGTGCGTGACATGGGAGAACTCCTTTCGGGTCCCATTGCCAACGCATGCCGCGTGCCATCCGCACTTTCTCTTTCTTATCAACAACTTGCATGCGTACGGTGGCGTCGCGGACGCTGCGGTGCGTAACGCGCGTGCATCACCCCGGAAGCCCGTACATCGTCGCCGGCGCACCAGCGCGCCATTCCAGGGCTGTTACAGAAATGAAACACCCGGCAGCGCGCGGTTACACCGCCTCGTCACACTGTGGCGCACACGTGCGAACCGCTATCGTGTGGCCGCCCGAGGAGCCTTCCCAATGCCTGACGCGATTGCGCCGCTTGCCGATACCGTTGTCGCCTCACTGGATCTGACGACGCTGCTGGTCGTCGGTTGGCTGCTGTACCTGGTGGTGCTGGGCGGCTGGATCGTGCTGCAGAAGCGCGAGCCGGTGGCCACGCTGAGCTGGCTGCTCGGCCTGGCGCTGCTGCCCTACGTGGGTTTCCTGATCTACCACGTGTTCGGCCCGCAGAAGATCAAGCGGCATCGGCTGCGCCGGGCGAACAGTCGCAGCCAGTTCGATGCCAGCCGCGATGCATTCGGTGGGCACTCCGATGCCCGCGAGTTGGCCCGCCTTGGCCAGGCAGCGAGCGGCCTGGCGCCGTCGGTGGCACGCGAGGTGCGGCTGCTGGTCGACGGTGGGGAAAAGTACGAAGCGCTGCTGGAGGACGTCCGCAACGCGCGCCAGCACGTGCATCTGGAGTACTACATCTACCACTGCGACGAGATCGGCACCGCGCTCTGCCAGGCACTGACCGAGCGCGCGCGGGCGGGCGTGCGCGTGCGCCTGCTGGTGGACGCGGTCGGCGCCTCGCGCGCGCGCCGGATGTTCCGCTCGCTGCTCGACGCCGGCGGCGAAATCGCCTGGTTCCACCCCACCCGGTTCGGTCGCATCTGGCAACGGCCGTGGATCAACCTGCGTACGCACCGCAAGATCGTGGTGATCGACGGCCGCGTCGCCTACACCGGCGGCATCAACATCTCCGACGAACAGGACAACCGCAGTCGCGACGACGCCTTCCGCGACCTGCACGTGCGGCTGGAGGGCGACGTGGTACGCGCGCTGCAACGGGTCTTCGCCGAGGACTGGATCTACGCCAGCGGCCAGCGCGACTGCCTGAAGGAGATCGCCGACCAGACCCCGCATGCCGATCCGGCGGGCGACATGGCCGCGCAGGTGGTGGTGTCGGGGCCGGACTCCGACTGGGAGGCCATCCACCGCGTGCAGGTGGGGGCGATCCATGCCGCGCGGCGACGCGTCTGGCTGGCCACGCCCTACTTCGTGCCCGGCGAGGCCGCGCGCATGGCACTGACCTCGGCGGCGCTGGCGGGTCTCGATGTCCGCGTACTGCTGCCCAAGCGCAGTGACTCGATCCTGGTCACCTACGCGGCGCGTTCCTATTTCGACGAGCTCATCGCCGCGGGCGTGCATATACACGAATACGGCCCCCGCATGCTGCACACCAAGGCGCTGCTGGTCGACGATGCGATCTCGATCTTCGGCAGCGCCAATTTCGACCATCGCAGCTTCCGCCTCAATTTCGAGGTCGCGGTGATGTTCGACGACCGCGACGTCGCCGGGCGCCTCGAACAGCACCTGCAGGGCGAGTTCGCCGACGCACCCGAAGTGGAGCCCGTCGCCAGCCGTCCGTTGTTCACCTACCGCCTGCCCGAAGCCATGGCACGGTTGCTGTCGCCGCTGCTCTGAGTGGCAGCACGCGGGACTGGACAGGCGGCGCAATCGCGGTGGCCGGCGGCGGCCGTGGCGCCACGCAACGGGTAGACTTCACCGGACGAGGCTCAAGGAGAGCGCCCATGCCCTGGCTGTTCCTGTTGCTGGCGATCGCGGCATTCGCCATCGCGATGTCGACCACCTCGATGGCCCTGGCGGTCATCTGCGTGCTGGCCGCGCTGGCATTCCTGGTGATCTGGGTCCTGTCGCTGCTGGCACAGCGTGTCGGCACCCGCAGCCGCGACGACACGATGATGATCGACCCGCAGGAACTGCGGCGCCTGCGCGAGGAAGCCGAGGCACGTCGCGCGGCGGCTGCCGCGGGCACGCTCGTCGACCGCGACACGGTTCGCTGAGCTTCGCCACCGCATGACCCGGCTCAGCGTCAACCTCAACAAGGTCGCCCTGCTGCGCAATTCGCGCGGCGGCGGCGCGCCGGATGTCCTGCGTGCCGCGGTCGTCTGCCTGGATGCCGGAGCGCACGGCCTGACCGTGCACCCGCGCCCCGATGCCCGCCACGCACGCACCGACGACGTGGTCGCGCTGGCGGCGCTGTGCCGGCAACGCGGTGTCGAGTTCAACCTGGAAGGCAATCCGTTCGCCGGTGCGCGCGAGGGCTATCCGGGTTTCCTTGCACTGTGTGAACTCGCCCGCCCCGACCAGGCCACGCTGGTCCCCGACGATGATGGCCAGCTGACCTCCGACCACGGCTTCGACTTCGCACGTGATGCCGAACGCCTGCGCGCGCCGGTCGCGGCGCTGCAGGCGCTGGGTTGCAGGGTCAGCCTGTTCGCGGATGCCGGCGCCGACGTGGAACAGGCAGCGGCGATCGGCGTGGAACGGATCGAGCTCTATACCGGGCCCTATGCCGAGGGGCACGCCCGTGGCGACACCGGCGCCCTCGCGCCGTTCGTCGAGACCGCGCGGCGAGCCCGCGCCGCCGGCCTCGGGATCAACGCCGGGCACGACCTCAACCAGGACAATCTGCCAGCATTCCTCGCCGCCGTGCCCGGTGTGCTGGAGGTCTCGATCGGCCATGCGCTGATCGGTGAGGCGCTCTACGACGGCCTGGCCGGCACGGTGGCGCGTTACGTGCGCATCGTCGGCGGCTGAGCCGCAGCGCGGCACCGGGGATTTACCGCGCCCGGCACTTTGGCAAAAAAAAACGCCGCCCGGAGGCGGCGTTCAAAGGTAAGCAGCTGGCCGGAGCGCTGCAGGCGACCACCGGCCAGGTTCCGCGGTTACTTCTTGATGAAGCCGATCTTGAGCATCTGTGCGTTCTTCGCCTCGGCCAGGACCTTGGCGAGCACGCCATAGTCCGAATCCTGGCTGGCGTCGATCTCCAGCGTCGGCTGGTTGGCCGGATCGCGCTGGACTTCCGCTTCCATCATGTTGCGTAACGCGCTGACCGGCACCGGACTGTCGTTCCAGAACACCTGGTTGGCGCCGTCGATGCGCAGGCGGACGGGTTCCGGTGGTTCAACCGGATTGTCCGGCGGCGTCGTCGAACGCTGCGGCAGGTCGATGTCGATCGGGTACTGCGTCTTCAGGGCGGTGACCATGAAGATGATCAACAGCACCAGCATCACGTCCGCAAGCGGAATGATGTTGATTTCGGCCATTGGGCCGTTGCCGTCACCACTACTGAATGCCATGGGGACTCTTCCTCAGTTGCTTTCGACCGTGGCCACGAAGCCGACCTTACGCATACCCTGGGACTGCGCGATGGTCACCACCTCGTTGACGATGCGGTACTTCGTGGTGCGGTCGCCACGGACGTTGACAGGCGGCTGCGGGGTCTTCTGTGCCTCCACCGACAGCGCGCTCTCCAGCTGGGCCAGGGAGACGGGCTGGTCGTTGAGGAACACGTTGCCCTGCTCGGTGATCGCGATGGTGATCGGCGGTGCAGGGCCTGCCTCGGGCCGTTCAACCAGATCGGCTTCGGGCAGGTCCACCTGCACGCGGTGGGTCATCAGTGGTGCCGTCACCATGAAGATGATCAGCAGCACCAGCATCACGTCGACCAGCGGGACGACGTTGATGGCCGCCATCGGCTTGCCGCCACCCTCATTGGAACTGAAAGCCATATCCGGACTCCGTCAGTACGTCGACGAGATTCAGCGCTGGGCCGGCGGCGCGTCGCCCACGCGGGAACCGGTGGCGAAGAAGTCGTGCAGGTCGTGCGCGAACGTATCGAGCTTGTTGTTGGTGATGCGGTTCGAACGGGTGAAGAAGTTGAAGCCCAGCACCGCCGGGATCGCAACGCCCAGACCGATCGCGGTCATGATCAGCGCCTCGCCGACCGGACCGGCCACGGCACCCATGTCGGCCTGGCCGCTGGCACCGATACGGATCAGCGCGCGGTAGATACCCCACACCGTACCGAGCAGACCGACGAACGGAGCGGTCGAGCCGACGGTGGCGAGCACGGTCAGGCCGGACTCGAGACGCAGCGATTCGCGGATCACGGCCTGGCGCAGGGCGCGGTCGACGAACTCGGAGCGGTTGAGCGACTCGACCAGACGCGAGCCTTCATGACGCTGGTGGTGGGCGGCGGCCTGGGCGGCGTCCAGCGCGATCTTGGAGAACGGCTCGCTGGCGGGCTGCTCTTCCATGTAGCGGATGGCGTCCTGGGCGTTCGGGGTTTCCCAGAACGTGTTCACGACGCGGTCGGCCGATGCGCGCAGGCGCATGTTCTTGATGAAGTTGAAGATGATCCAGTAGATCGACATGGCCGACATGGCGATCAGGACGATCAGCACCGTCCAGTTCACCGCATCCATGTGCTGGAGCATGTCCGCGAAGCCCATCTGGCTCATTGCCGCGGCGTTGTCGGTGGCTCCGGTAACAGGGGCGTTGGTGGATTCCTGCAGCATGACGCTTACCTTTGAATGATGAAGATTGGAGTTATGGATGGTGCGGAATGAAACGGGTGTAGCGACCCGCGGTGGCGTCAGCCGCCGAGGTTGAAATCGACCGGCACGCGGACCCGGCCAGCGGCCGGCCTGCCGTCAACGGTCGCGGCATTGAAGCGCCAGCCGCGCGCGGCCTGCATCGCGGCCCGGTCCAGGTCGCGGTTGCGGCTGGAGGTCTCGACGCTGACGTTGGTGACGTTGCCGTTGGCGTCGACATCGATGATCAGGATCACCGTGCCCTCGATACCGGCACGCATGGCGGCGGGCGGGTACTTCGGCGGGTTCATGTTCTTCGACGAGATATCGACGCTGGCGCCGATGTCGGCGACCGGAGCCGGCGGAGCTGGCGGAGCCGGCGGCGGTGCAGGCGTATCGACCGGCGACGGGGTGTCGAACACCACCGGCGGATCTTCCGGCGGCGGCGGCACCGGGGTCGGACGCGGCGGTGAGAGTTCCTTGATCGGCTGCGGCTTCGGCGGTTCCGGCGGCGGCGGCGGCGGCGGCGGCGGGGGCGGCGGCGGCTCGATGATGACCACTTGGGTCACCTCTTCCTCCTCGGGCCCCGCGCTCGGCGGATTCACCGGCGCCATCAGCAACATGATCGCAGCCGCATGGACGGCGATCACCATCGTGAAGCCAGCGATACGCGCCCAGTTGAGGCCTTCGTCTTCGCGCGGTTGGTTATGCAAGCGTTGCGTCATGCGGGGGGAACTCAAGTCTGGCTGGACGCCGGGGCGCCCCTAGTCGGTGGCTTTGGAGCGCGTCTTCACCGTGTGCAGACGCGAATTCCCAAGTCTATAACAAAAAGAATCCCCGCCACCACCGCACCGAAAACGTTTTTTCAATACGGTGGCGCGGCGGGACTCAGCGCGCGATCAGCTTGCGTGCCTCGTCCGGATTGTGCACGCCCTTGTCCAGCGCCTGCTGCGCCGCCTGCTTGGCTTCCGGGATGCGGTCCTCGTTGAAGAGGATGCGCGCCAGGTTGAGGTAGGTCTCGCCGTTGTCGGCAAGTGGGGCGGCCTTCTGGTATGCGTCGATCGCCGGGGCGACCTGCTCGGAGAAGTAGTAGGCCTGGCCCAGCGCGAGGTAGGTCTGGTGATTGCCTTCCAGCACACCCTTCTGCAGGCCTTCGTTGATGACCTCGATGGCCTTCGGCTCGCCACCGTCGGTATTGAGGTGCAGCGCGAACAGGTTGCGGTACTCGCGGTCCTCGGTCAGCTGCCCCTCGGCGCGCAGCTTCTCCATGATCTCGATCGCCTTGGCCGTGTCGTCGGCCTGGATGTACATCGACGCGAGGTTGAGCTGCGAACGCTTGTCCCCCGGTGACTGCGCCGCGATCTGTTCGGCGAGGCGGGTGGCCTCGGCGGTGTTCTCGGTGTCGAGATAGGCCGCCATCAGCGCCTGGGTCCAGCCCATGTTCGGGGTTTCAGCGGCGTCGATCGCCTGGCGCAGCACCGGGATCGCATCCTGCGGGCGTCCGGCCTGGACGAGGATCTGCCCCTTCAGTGCAAGGTCGTCGGCCTTGCCGCTCCGGCTGCCTTCGAGGTAGCGGTCCAGCGTTGCCAGTGCCTGGTCGTATTCCTCGTCCTGGGCCTGCAGCTGCGCCAGCATCATCAGCGACTGGAAGTGCGCGTTGTTGTCGAGCGCGTCGAGTTCAACCGCCTGGCTGAGATAGGTCTTGGCCGCGGCCAGGTCGTCCTCGTTGTAGGCGGCGTTGGCGGCCAGCTGCGCCGCGTAGGCCTTGTCGTAGTTGTTGGCGCGCTCGTTGGCGATCACCTCGTCGGCGATCTGCCGCACCTGCGCGTTGTCTTCCTTGTCCAGCGCGGTGCCGAGCTTGTTGAGCTGGCCACCCATGCGCTGCGAGGCGCGCTCGGTGGGTGCCTTGCGGGTGGACTCCGGATAGAGCTCCTGCGGGCGATTGCTGCGCGACGCGCGTTCGCGCTGGCACTGCTGCTCCTGGGCCTGGGCGCCAGGCGTGGCAGTTGCAGTGGCATTGGCGGTGCCGGTACCGAGGATGGCGGCAACCGCGAGCGCGATCAGGGCCGGTGCGTGGATATTGGCTTTCATGCAATCACCTGTAGCGTTGACATTGGAGCACCGGTCCGGTGCCTCGGGTTGCGCTGGATCGATCTGCCAACGTCCTGTCAGCCACACCTGGGTTGGCGGCCCGCCGATCGCGCCTGTTGCCACGTCGGCACCAGGCCCTGGGCGCGGGACTGGAGTTCGCCGATCCGGCTCTGCGGATCCGGATGGGTCGACAGCCACGTGGCCGGGCGGTTGCCACCGCTCGCGGCGATCATGTTCTGCCAGAGGTTGACCGCCGCCCGCGGATCGAAACCCGCCGAGGCCATCAGTTGCTGGCCGACCACGTCGGCCTCCCTTTCCTGCTCCCGCGAACCCGGCAGCAGGAACCCCGCCTGGGCGGCAATACTGCCACCTTGCACCGCTGCATTGCCAACCCCCTCGCCATAGCGCGATCCGAGCACGGCACCGACGACCTGCAGCGCGCCACTCGCACCCGCCTGGCGGGTGATGCGTTCGTCGTGATGGCGGGCGATGACATGGCCGATCTCATGCGCGATCACCGCCGCCAGCTGGTCCTGGTCCTGGGCGACCTTGAAGATGCCGGTATACACGCCGACCTTGCCGCCGGGCAGGGCGAATGCATTGGGGTTGTCGTCGACGAACACGGCCGATTCCCAGCGGATACGCTGCTCGTTGGCCGGCAGCTGCTGCACGATGGCGTTGACCACGCAGCTGACGTAGGCGTTCTGGCGGGCATCGGTGGACACCCGCTGCTGCGCCTTCATCTGCGCGAAGGACTGCTCTCCGAGCTGGTCGAGCTGGGCCTGGGAAACGGCACCCACGTACTGGGTGCGCCCTGTCGGCGAGACGGTGGTGGCGCAGGCGGTCACGAGCGCGGCCGCGGCCAGCGCTGTCAGGATCGGCTTCATGCGTCGGAATGTCCGCTTGGGAGAGAACTGACTTGTAATCGCGCGGGGCTTAACGATCCGTCAAGCCCATGCGCGACCAGGAGGCCCGGATACCGCCGGTTCCGGTGATGGAAACCGGCGGATCCGGCACAGCCGGGACCTCAGACGTCGAGGTTGGAGACCTTGAGCGCGTTGTCCTCGATGAACTCGCGGCGCGGTTCGACCACGTCGCCCATCAGGGTGCTGAAAATCTGGTCGGCGGCCACCGCGTCCTCGACGCGCACCTGCAGCAGGCGGCGCGAATCCGGGTTGACCGTGGTCTCCCACAGCTGTTCGGGATTCATCTCGCCCAGGCCCTTGAAGCGCTGGATCTGGCGGCCCTTCTTGGCCTCCTCGAGCAGCCAGGCCTGCGCTTCGGCGAAGCTCGCCACCGGCTGCTGGCGGTTGCCGCGCACGATCATCGCGCCATCGCGCACCAGGCCGTGCAGCAGCTCGGCGGCCTCGCGCACCGCGCGCAGCTCGCCGCTTTCCAGCGCGGCCAACGGCAGCACCTGCTGCAGCTCGACGCCCATGTGCCGGCGCGTGGAAAGCAGGGCAGCGGGCTGGCCGTCGGCATCGGCCTGCAGACTGAGGCGGTACACCGGGCGACCGAGGCCGCCACGGTTCAGGCGCTTCTCGAGCGCATCGAGTTCATGGCGCTCGTCGATGTTGGCACGCAGGCGTTCCGGGTCGACCGGGGTGAAGTCGATCAGGGCCTCGATCAGCGCCGGGTCGTAGCGGTGGGCATTGCGGGCGATGGCTTCCCTGGCGCGCGCATACGACAGCAGCAGCTTCTCCAGCTGCACGCCCTCGATTGGCGGCTCGCCTTCGGCGGGCGTCAGCGCCGCGCCTTCCACCGCACTGCCGGCCAGGTAGGCGTCGAGCGCGGCATCGTCCTTCAGGTACAGCTCGGTCTTGCCCTGCTTGATCTTGTACAGCGGTGGCAGCCCGATATAGACGTGGCCCCGCTCGATCAGCTCCGGCATCTGCCGGTAGAAGAACGTCAGCAGCAGGGTGCGGATGTGCGAGCCGTCGACGTCGGCGTCGGTCATCACGATGATCTTGTGGTAGCGCAGCTTGTCCGGGTTGTATTCGTCCTTGCCGATGCCGGTGCCGAGCGCGGTGATCAGCGTGCCCACCTCGGCCGAGGCCAGCATGCGATCGAAGCGTGCGCGTTCGACATTGAGGATCTTGCCGCGCAATGGCAGCACCGCCTGGTTCTTGCGGTTGCGGCCCTGCTTGGCGGAACCACCGGCCGAGTCGCCCTCGACGATGAACAGTTCCGACAGCGCGGGATCCTTCTCCTGGCAGTCGGCAAGCTTGCCCGGCAGGCCGGCGATATCCAGCGCGCCCTTGCGACGGGTCAGGTCACGCGCCTTGCGCGCGGCCTCGCGGGCGCGCGCGGCGTCGATGATCTTGCTGGCGATCACCCTGGCCTCGTTCGGGTGTTCCTGCAGGAACTCCTCCAAACGTGCGCCGAACGTGCTTTCAACGGCTGGTCTCACGTCGGATGAGACCAGCTTCTCCTTGGTCTGCGAGGAGAAGCTCGGATCCGGCACCTTCACCGACAGCACGGCGATCATGCCTTCGCGCATGTCGTCGCCCGACAGCGCCACCTTCGCCTGCCGGGCGATCCCGCTCTGCTCGATGTAATTGGTCAGGGTACGGGTGAGCGCGGCACGGAAACCCTGCAGGTGGGTGCCGCCATCCTTCTGCGGAATGTTGTTGGTGAAGCAGTACATCGTTTCCTGGTAGGCATCGGTCCACTGCAGCGCCACTTCCACGCTGATGCCGTTGTGCTCGCCCGACACCGCGATGACATGCGGGTGCAGCGGGGTCTTGAGCTGGGCCAGGTGCTGGACGAACGACGCGATGCCGCCTTCGTACTCGAAGGTGTCGCGACGGTCCTCACGCTCGTCGGTGAGGGTGATGCGCACGCCGGAATTCAGGAACGAGAGCTCGCGCAGCCGGCGGGCCAGGATGTCGTAGTGGAACTCGGTGTCGCTGAAGATCTCGGCCGCCGGCTTGAAGCGCAGCAGGGTGCCGCGGCGCTCGTCCGGGCCGAGCTGCTTGAGCGGATACAGCGGCACGCCCAGCGAGTACTCCTGGCGGTGGTGGTGGCCATCGCGCCAGATGTCGAGCCACAGATGCTCGGACAGCGCGTTGACTACCGAGACACCGACGCCATGCAGGCCACCGGAAACCTTGTAGCTGTTGTCGTCGAACTTGCCGCCGGCGTGCAGCACGGTGAGGATGACCTCGGCCGCCGACACGCCTTCTTCCTTGTGGATGTCCACCGGAATGCCGCGGCCGTTGTCGGACACCGAGACCGAACCGTCGACGTGGATGGTCACCACGATGTCGTCGGCGTGGCCGGCCAACGCCTCGTCGACCGCGTTGTCGACCACCTCGAACACCATGTGGTGCAGGCCGGTACCGTCGTGCACGTCACCGATGTACATGCCCGGGCGCTTGCGCACGGCCTCCAGGCCGCGCAGCACGGTGATCTTGCTGGAATCGTAGGCGCTGGTGCCACCGGCAGCGGTGGGCTCGGGGATCTGCTCGGTCATGCGTTCCTCTGTGCGGACGCGGCCTGCGCCAGGCCAAGGCGGCCGGAGGGGCAAGAAGCAGGCTCGACAATCAAGGAATTATAGCATTTCGGGGGGTACGGCCTCTTCCGGCCGCTGTACGACGGCCTGCCCGCACCGGGTCACGACACCGTGTTCCACGTGGAACACGGACGCCTTCTGATCCGCGATCACCCGGCCCCATGGCTGCAGGTCCGTCCCGCTGATGAAGACCTGTGCCCCGGTCGCGATCAGCAACGCGAGGACCCGCTCGCGATGCGCCGCGTCGAGTTCCGAGGCGAGGTCGTCCAGCACCACGATCGGCCACTGGCCGTGCTGGCGTGCCAGATCCTGCGCCTGCGCCAGCAGGCAGGCGAGGGCGACCAGCTTGGCCTGCCCGCGCGAAAGCGCCTCGCCCTGGGGAGCCGCGGCCACATCGACCCGCCAGTCAGCACGATGCGGACCGACGGTGGTATGCCCCGAGATCCTGTCGCGCTCGCGCGACAACAGCAGCGCGTCGCGCAGGCTGAGTTCGGATCGCTTCCAGCCCGGAACCAGCGCCAGGCCGGCGGCCCCGAGTGAAGGCGCGATCCGCGGCACCACGGCGGCCAGTGCAGCCTGCAGCGTGTCGACGTAGTCCTGCCGCAGCCGCGTCATGGTTTCCCCGGCCACCGCCATTTCCTGTTCCCATCCGTCCAGCTCGGCGTCACTGCGGTGCGCCTTCAACAGGGCATTGCGTTGTCGGAGGGCCCGGGCGTAGCGTCGCCACGCCGGCAGGAACTCCTGTTCCACGTGGAACAGGCCCCAATCGAGGAACCTCCGCCGGGGCTCCCCGCCCCCGGCAACAAGCGCGTGGCTGCCAGGCTCGAAACTGACCACCGCCAGGGCTGCGCACAGATCGCCCAGCTGGGCGACGGACACGCCATCCAGACGGCCTTCCCAGCGATCGCCGCCATGCCGCAGCCCGGCACGCCGATCCCGACCAGCGTCGCCCCATTCGACAAAGACTTCCACCGCGCTCGTGCCGGTGCGGATCAACCCGTCCCGCACGCGTCCGCGAAAGCTGCGCCCATAGGCCATCAGGTGGATCGCCTCCAGCACGCTGGTCTTGCCCGCGCCGTTGTCGCCAACCAGCAGGTTGAGCCCCGCGTACGGCGCCATCTCGACGTCCTGGAGTCGACGGAAATCGCGGATGTGCAGGCGGGTAATGCGCATGGGTCGGTCAACGGGCAGCAGCAGGCCGGCAGTGTAGGCGCTTGCCCGATGCGGTCAGGTTCCAAGCGGCGGAAATGAAATACCCGGCCGGAGCCGGGTATGGTTTCACGTGGAACACGGAGCCGTCCGTCACAGGCGCAGCGGCATCACCACATGCCGGGATTTCTCGCTGCCGGCTTCCCGCACCAGCGCCGAGGAGTTCGCATCGCGCAGCTGCAGCACCACTTCCTCGTCCCGCAGGGCGCTCAGCGCGTCCATCAGGTAATTGACGTTGAAACCGATCGCCAGGTCGTCCACCGACGTCTGTGCCTCGATCTCTTCCTGCGCCTCTTCCTGTTCGGGATTGTGGGCGCTGATCTTCAGCTGACCCGGCGAGACCTCGACGCGCACGCCGCGGTACTTCTCGTTGGACAGGATCGCCGCACGTTGCAGGGCGGCCCGCAGCACCTCACGGTCCACGCGCACCTCGCGGTCGGCGCCGATCGGGATCACCGCGGCGTAATCGGGGAACTTGCCGTCGATCAGCTTCGAGGTGAAGGTCACATCGTCACGCTTGACCCGCAGATGGCTGCGGTCCATCTCGAGTTCCAGCGAGCGGTCACCACCCTCGAGCAGCCGTTGCAGCTCCTGCACACCCTTGCGCGGGACGATGATCTGCCGACGGGTCGCGACAGGTGCCTCGAGCTCCGCCTCGCACAGCGCCAGGCGGTGGCCGTCGGTCGCCACGCAGCGCAGCCGGCTCTCGCCGAGGTCGAACAGCAGGCCGTTGAGGTAGTAGCGCACGTCCTGCTGGGCCATTGCGAACGCGGTGCGCTCGATGAGCTCCTTCAGCGTGGCTTCCGGCACCTGGACCCGCTCGGTGGTTTCCACGTCGTCGATCGACGGGAAGTCGTTGGCGGGCAGGCTGGCCAGGGTGAAGCGGCTGCGCCCCGCCTGCACGGTGATCCTGTCGCCCGTCTGCGAGACCGTGACCTTGCTGCCGTCAGGCAGGGCACGGACGATCTCGAACAGCTTGCGCGCCGGAATCGTGGTCTCGCCGTCCACGGCGTCGTCGACCGCGGAGCGCGCCACCATCTCGACCTCGAGGTCGGTACCGGTCAGCGACACACGTCCGTCCTGCACCTGCACCAGCAGGTTCGCCAGGACCGGCAGGGTCTGCCGGCGCTCGACGACGTTGACCACCTGGGCCAGCGGTCGCAGGAATACCTCTCGTTGAAGACTGAATCGCATGCCTGCGCTAACCCCCATGCCCATGTATCAAGGATTGGATAAATATCAAAAGCGGTGGTGATGGTGTCGCCGAAAACGGTGGGTTAGTGGTGCAACCCTTTGAATCTGAAGCAAAATCCTGACGCCTGAAGCGGGTGGACAAGTCGCTGCTGGATGGAGACAACCTGTGGACAACTTTCGCACCCCGGACCGGCGGCCGACTTATCCACATCTTGTACCGGTTCCGTGCACCGGGTTCCCGCATCACTCGCTGAGCTTGCGCAGCAGCTTGTCCCAGTCCTCGCGCAGCTTGCCGTCGGTCTCCATCAGGGTCCGGATCTGGCGGCAGGCGTGCAGCACGGTGGTATGGTCGCGCCCGGCAAAGGCGTCCCCGATCTCGGGCAGGCTGTGTTCGGTGAGTTCCTTCGCCAGTGCCATCGCCATCTGGCGCGGGCGGGCCAGCGAACGGGTACGCCGTTTCGACAGCAAGTCCTTGATCTGCAGGCCGTAGTAGTCTGCCACGGTCTTCTGGATGTTGGGGATGCCGACACTGTGCATCTGCGCGCGCAGCAGGTCGCGCAGGGTCTCCTGGGCGAACTCCTGGGTGATCGCGCGGCCGGTGAAGTTGGCGCGCGCCGCCAGCGTGTTCAGGGCGCCCTCGAGGTCGCGCACGTTGGAGCGCATCTTCTTGGCGATCAGGAAGGCCACGTCCTCGGGAATCTGCGCCCCGCGCTCGCGCGCCTTGGACAGCACGATCTGGGCGCGGGTCTCGAAGTCCGGCGGGTCGATGGCCACCGACAGGCCCCACGCCAGGCGCGACTTCAACCGCGGCTCCAGCCCCTCGACTTCGCGCGGGAAGCGGTCGCAGGTCATGATGATCTGCTGGCGGCTGTCGAACAGCGCATTGAAGGTGTGGAAGAACTCCTCCTGGGTGCGGTCCTTGCCGGCGAAGAACTGGATGTCGTCGATCAGCAGCGCATCCACCCGCTGGAACTGGCGCTTGAAGCCCTCCATCGCCTTTTCCTGCAGCGCTTTCATCATCGCGCTGAAGAACTGCTCCGAGCGCAGGTACAGCACCCGCATCGACGGGTTCGCCGCCCGCATCGCATTGCCGGCGGCGAACATCAGGTGGGTCTTGCCCAGGCCGGTGCTGCCGTAGAGCAGCAGCGGGTTGTGGGCACGGTCGCCCGGCTTCTGCGCGGCCTGCAGCGCGGCTGCGCGGCCGAGCTGGTTGCTGCGGCCCTCGACGAAGTTCTCGAACGTGTAGTGGCTGTCGAGATTGCCGGCGAACGGTTCGCTGGGGGCCTGCGGCGGCACCACGCTGATCGGGGCCTCGGCCATCGTCTCCGGCGCCGCGCGCGGCAGCGAGCCGATCTCCAGCGACACCTCGCCATTGCCGGCGAAATGCGCCAGCAGTTCGCGGATGCGGGCCAGGTAGCGCGAGCGCACCTCGTCGCGGACGAAGGCGTTGGGTGCGTACAGCACCGTCATGTCGTCGCGCCGCGTGGCCTGCAGGGGTTTGAGCCAGGTGTGCACGTCCTCGAGCGGGAATTCGGCTTCGAGGCGTTCGAGACAGCGGGGCCAGACATCCATCGGGTGTTGAACTTTTTTCAGCAGGCGACCTGCGCGCCGCCGCATGCCGGGCAGCGCGCACGATGCGCGGGAGTGGGCCGGCAGACTACCACCGCGCCCCCCCGGAAGCACCCGCGCCGACGGTCCGCAGGCCGTGTTGCGTTGACGTGGCGCCGACGCGGCCGCTAGAATCGCCGGTTCTTTCCGTCGCGAGCATTCGCGACCACATGCACGAGCAACCCCATGGCCACCAAGCGCACCTACCAGCCCAGCAACCTCAAGCGCAAGCGCGACCACGGTTTCCGTGCCCGCATGGCGACCGCCGACGGCCGCAAGATCCTCGCCCGTCGCCGCGCCAAGGGCCGCAAGCGCCTCAGCGCCTGATGCCGGCCGCGGCCGCGCACCTTCGGGGTGCGGCCGCGCCGCAGTCGTTCCGATGACAGCCGCCCGCTTCCCGAAGCAGGCGCGCGTTCGTGCGCGCGCGGAATTCGACCGCGTCTTCCAGCACGGGCGGCGAACGGCCTCGCCGATGATGGCCCTGCACCGGCTTGTCGACGACGGCCCGGTGCGCCTCGGGCTGGCGGTGTCACGCAAGGTCGACCCGACCGCGGTCGGGCGCAACCGCATCAAGCGGGTGATCCGCGACCAGTTCCGTCGCCTGCGGGGCCAGCTCGCCCCCGGCGCCTACGTGCTGGTGGCCCGGCCGCCTGCCCGCCAGGCCGACAACGGCGCCCTGCGCGACGATTTCCAGCGCCTGCTGCGGCGTGCCGGCGCGTTGCCCGTCGCCACCCCGGCCGGCACAATGCCCGCCGACGATCCGTCTCTCCTTCCTCCGTACGCGCCGGCTTCCACCGGCCCGTGAGCGTGCCCGCCTGATGAACCAGACCCGTACCTTCCTGATCCTCGCCTGGCTGATGGTGGCGACGCTGTTGTGGATGGCATGGAACCGGGAACAGGCCGCGCCAACCGCGGGCACCACGCCCGCTGTGCAGACCGGCACGACGGTCCCCGCTGCCGCGGCGGGCTCGATTCCGCAGGCGCCCAGCGTGGCCACGCCGTCGGCACCGCCCGCTCCCGGCGCGGTCGGCGCCGTGGCTCCGGCCAGCGCCGGTGCGGTGGCTCCGGTCACCATCACCAGCGATGTGCTGCGGCTGACCCTCGAACGCGGCAACGTGGTGTCGGCGGAACTGCTGCAGTACCCGCAGACCCGCGAGGCCGGCAGCCCGCCGGTCACCCTGCTCGATCCCGATCCCTCGCGTTTCTATGCCGCGCAGGTGGGCTGGGTCAGCAGCACCAGCACCGCACCGACCCACGAAGCCGGGTTCGTGCCCGAAGGCGGCCGCACCGACCATGTGCTCGATGCCGACGGCGAAAGCGTCAGCGTGCCGTTCGTCTGGACCGGGCCCGATGGGGTCAGCGTGCGCCGGACCTATACCGTGCGCCGGGGCAGCTATGCCATCGAGGTGCGCGACGAGGTGATCAACCGCGGGAGCCAGCCGTGGCAGGGCTTCATCTACCGCCAGCTGGCCAAGGTGCCGCCGGTCACCGCCGGCAACTGGATGAATCCGGATCCGGAATCCTTCAGCCTCAACGGCGGCGTCTGGCACACCACCCAGGACGGCTTCGGCCGGCGCAAGTTCGCCGATTTCATCGACGACGGCGCGGTCAACCAGCGCGGCACCGGCAGCTGGATCGCGCTGCTGCAGCACCACTTCTTCAGCGCCTGGATCCCCGACGCGCAGGACGAAACCACGGTGTCGCTGCATGTGGATGGCAGCGGTGCGCGCAGCCCGCACCTGATCCGCGAACTCGGCCCCGGCGTCACCGTCGCCCCGGGCCAGACCGCCACCACCAGTGCACGGCTGTGGGTGGGGCCGAAGCTGGTCGGGCTGATCCGCGCCGAGGACGTGCGCGGGCTCGATCGCGCCGTCGACTATTCGCGCTTCACGGTGATGGCGGTGCTCGGCGAATGGCTGTTCCGCCTGCTCGACCTGCTGCACGGCCTGTTCAACAACTGGGGCTGGGCGATCGTCGGCCTGGTGGTGCTGGTGAAGCTGGCGCTGTTCCCGCTGTCGCAGGCGCAGTACAAGTCGGCGGCCAAAATGCGCAAGTTCCAGCCGCGCATGCAGCAGCTGAAAGAACGCTACGGCGACGACCGCCAGAAGCTGCAGATGGCGATGATGGAGCTGTACAAGAAGGAGAAGATCAACCCGATCGGCGGTTGCCTGCCGATCCTGCTGCAGATGCCGATCTTCTTCGCCCTGTACTGGGTGCTGCTGGAGTCGGTGGAACTGCGGCACGCGCCGTGGATACTGTGGATCCAGGACCTCACCGCGCGTGATCCGTACTTCATCCTGCCGGTGCTCAACATGCTGGTGATGTGGGCGACGCAGAAGCTGTCGCCGATGACCGGCATGGATCCGATGCAGCAGCGGATCATGACCTTCATGCCGCTGGTGTTCGGCGTGATCATGATCTTCTTCCCGGCCGGCCTGGTGCTGTACTGGGTGACCAACGGTGCGCTCGGCCTGCTGCAGCAGTGGCTGCTGATCCGCAAGTACTCCGACGACAGGCCGTCCGGCGGCAAGCCGGCCAAGGCCTGATCGACCACGGAACCCGCCTGATGGCGGGTTCCGTGCGTTGGTACCCGGACGCTGCCCGCGACCCCCGATGACTTCCAGGCCTTCCACGATCGCCGCCATCGCCACCGCGCCGGGTGCGGGCGGCATCGGCGTGGTGCGGCTGTCCGGCCCGCAGGCGCGTGGCATCGCCGAGACGATCTGCGGCCGCAGGCTGCGGCCGCGGCACGCCCACCATGTGCGCTTCCACGACGCCGACGGCGGCGTGATCGACGACGGCCTGGCGCTGTGGTTCCGTGCGCCGGCCAGCTACACCGGCGAGGACGTGGTGGAACTGCAGGCGCATGGCAGCCGACCGGTGCTGCGGGCACTGGTCGGACGTGCGGTGGCGCTGGGCGCGCGGCCGGCACGCGCGGGTGAATTCTCCGAGCGCGCCTGGCTCAACGGGCGCCTGGACCTGGCGCAGGCCGAAGCGGTGGCCGACCTGATCGCCGCTGCCGACCTGCATGCCGCCCGCGCCGCGCGGCGCTCGCTCGACGGCGTGTTCTCGCAGCGGGTCGATGCGCTGGCCGACGCGCTGCTGGGGTTGCGGGTGCAGGTGGAGGCGGCGATCGACTTCGCCGACGAGCCGATCGACACCCTCGGCGGCGCCGGACTGCGGCGTGACCTCGCCGCCGCACGTGGAACCCTGGGCGCCCTGCTGGCGGCCGCGCGTCGTGGCCAGAAGCTGCGCGACGGCTGGCACGCGGTGATCGTCGGGCCGCCCAACGCCGGCAAGAGCTCGCTGCTGAACGCGCTGGCCGGCAGCGAGCGCGCGATCGTCACCGATATCGCCGGCACCACCCGTGACCTGCTGCGCGAGACCGTGCGCGTGGGCGGCATCGAACTCACCCTGGTCGACACCGCCGGCCTGCGCGAGGGCGGCGATGCGATCGAACGCGAGGGCATGCGCCGCGCGCAGGACGAACTGCAGCGCGCCGACCTCGCACTGGTGGTGGTCGACGCCCGCGACCCGGGCGCCGGGCTGGCCGCGGTGGCCGCGTCGCTGGCCGGCGTGCCGCGCCAGCTGGTGCTGCTCAACAAGATCGACCTCGCCGGCCCGGAGGACACCACCGCCGTCGAGGGCCTGCGCGTCTCCGCGCGCACCGGCGAAGGACTGGACGCACTCGACGGCCATCTTGCCGCGCTGCTGGAGGCGCAGGGCGGGGCCGGCGAGGATGCCTTCACCGCGCGCGCGCGGCATGTCGAGGCGCTGCTGCGGGTCGAGGCGGAACTCGCGCTGGCGGCGGCTGAACTGGACGCGGAGCGGCTCGAGCTCGCCGCCGAGGCCCTGCGCATCGCCCATGACGCGCTCGGCGAGATCACCGGGCGGGTCACGCCCGACGATCTGCTGGGGCATATCTTCTCGACGTTCTGTATCGGCAAATAGCGCGGATCATGCGGGCATGCCGCCCGGGGACGGGGCGGCCGGGCCGGTGTTTCCGCGACATCGACGGTTGACAAATCGTCGCGGCTATCGCGTCCTACGCGACGGTGCGTGACGCACTACCACGGGGGAACACAAGATGTTGGCGACACCGAAGGGAAACACCATGTGGAACCGGCGCCTGATCGCCATGGCCCTGGCCTGCGCGCTGGCGGCGTGCTCGGGGGATCCGGCACCGGCCGACGGCGCGGTGGGGACCGCGTCGGGCGAGCAGGCCGCGCCGGCCAGCCAGGACGCGCCGGCGTCGGATGCGGTGGCCACGCTCAGCGTCGACGAACTGCGCGCGGCAGCGTCCAGGGCCTATCAGGAGAGCCGTCTGTACGCCCCGGCCGGCGACAACGCGATGGAGTACTACCTCGCGCTGCGCGAACGCGAGCCCGGCGACGCCGGCGCGTCGAGCGCGCTGATCGACCTGCTGCCGATGGCGGTGATCGCCACCGAGCAGGCGCGCGACCGCGAGGACTTCGAGGAGGCCAGGCGCCTGCAGGCCCTGATCCAGCGCACCGATGGCAGCCATCCGGCGGTCGGCCGGCTGGGCACCAGCATCGACAACGCGCAGGCCGCGAGCGAGCAGCGGATCGCGCAGCAGGCACTGAGCAGCGAACAGGAAGCGGAGCGTCGCAAGCAGCTCGAGGCCGAGCGCGCCAAGCAGCAACAGGAACAGCAGGCGCAGGCCGCCCGCGAGCTGGCCGCGCAGCAGGAGGCGACCCGCGAGGCCGAACAGCAGGCCGAGCGCGATGCCGCCGCCCGCGAAGCCGCCGAGCGCCAGGCGGCGGAGCGCCGCGCGGCCGAGCAGCGCGCCAACGAGGAGCGCGCGGCGCAGCAGCGGGCGGCGTCCGCGGCACCGGCATTCGTGGCGCCATCGGCGGCCGACCTGCGTGCGATCAGCACGCCGGCGCCGCGCTATCCACCCGAGGCGCTGCGCAGCGGTCAGTCCGGCGAGGTGCTGGTGGAGTTCACCGTCGCCGCCGACGGTTCGGTCTCCAACGCACGCGTGGTGCGTGCCGATCCGCCGCGGGTGTTCGACCGCGAGGCGCTCAACGCGGTGCGCCGCTGGCGTTTCGAACCGATGGATGCACCGATCACCACGCGGCGTACGATCGGCTTCACCCCCGGCGGCGGTTGATGGCGCAGCGGGAGCGAAGTAAAGGCCCGGGAAATCCCGGGCCTTTTTTAGGTTCATCGCGTATTACCGGGGAAGGCTGCGCGGATCTTCAGGAAGAAGTACTCCTGATCGCGGTAGCCGTAGGCCCGGCGCTTGATGACCTTGATGGTGTTGTTGATGCCTTCGA
>NWQL01000004.1:362635-462042 GCA_002798175.1 Lysobacteraceae bacterium NML91-0213
GCCCCCAAGCTTCTCAATCGTCTTGCGGTCCAGCATGACCTCACCCCTGAGCCCTGAAAATCAGGCCTCAAGGGTAAGGGCGGTCCTTGAAGGCTCCCCGCTGATCCGCGAAGAACCCTTTTTTATGGTTCTTCTTCTCCGCCGAGGGCAATGTCGAGTGGCCCGCCGCGGCCACAGGGGGATGCCCAGCCGGATATCTCCGCGTCCTGCTACCACATCCGGCCGCCGGCCATCCATGGCCGGCTCTGGACATCCCCCTGCGTCCGCGGCGGGCTCCAACCTGTCGTCGCGTCGGGGCGAAGGTCAAGGGCGAGAGCAGTGTTCGTGGCGGGCGGCAGCTGCAACCGCTGTTGATCTCCATGCCGAAGCTGACGACCGGCTGAGTCCATCGCGTGCCCCGGGGGGTGTGCGGACAGCCGGCCATGGATGGCCGGCGGCCGGCCGTGGTAGCTGGACGCGGACGCCGGCCGGGGAAGCACACCCCCCGGGGCGCGCGATGGGCAGCGCGCAACGAGGGCGAAGCCACTCACCGGCGTATGAGTGCACGCTTGCCCTCACGCCGGGCACCGAAGACAGTCCTCATCCGTACAGGCCGCCAACGTCAGCCCGAGACCGCCAGCCGCTCCTGCCCGTAGCGATGCACCGCGGCGAACCAGAGCAGTGCGGCCAGCGCAAGGGCGGCGGCGATGTACATGCCCCAGGTGGCGGCATCGATGGGCTCGGCGCGGATCACCTTGAGGATCATCTGGTTCTGCGCCAGGAACGGCACCGCGAACTGCCAGGCTTCGGTCTTGATCGGATTCACCATCAGCACGAACGACGGCACCATCGGCAGCAGCATCAGCCAGCTCATGTGGCTCTGGGCTTCCTTGACGCTCTTGGCCGCCGCGGCGAGGAAAGTGAACAGCGCGGTGCCGATCACCACCATCGGCAGCAGGATCAGCAGCAGCTTGCCGATTGCCAGCCAGCGCACGTCGAGCATGCGCGCGGTGTCGCCCAGCATGCTGCTGCCCTTGAGCGCGAGCAGGGTCAGCAGCAGCGAGGTGATGCCGATGACGCAGCCGGCGGCCATCTTGCCGCTGACGATCGCGCCGCGCGCGGCCGGGGTGGCCAGCAGCGGCTCGAGCGACTGCCGCTCGCGCTCGCCGGCGGTGGCATCGACGATCAGGTAGATGCCACCCAGGAACCCCGACAGCAGCAGCAGGTAGGGCAGGAATACCGCCAGCACCATGCTCTGCTTCGCGGCATCGCTGGCGAGATCGCGGGTGCCGACCCCGATGGGCCGCACCACGCCCGGGTCGATGCCGCGCGCGACCAGGCGCAGCGCGCCGACCTGCTGGCTGTAGGCCTCGAGCGCACCACGCACGCGTGCCACCGGCACCTCGGCGTTGCGCTGGGTGCTGTCGGTGACCACGTCGACCCCGGCGGCGCGGCCGCCGTGCCAGGCCTCGGCGAAGTCGGGCGCGATCTCCAGCGCCACGTCCACCGACTGGTCGGCGATCGCGGCGTCGAGATCGGCAGGCGGTTGGACCGCGCTGATGCCCCGGCTGGCGAGGAAGGCGACCAGGTTGGGTGCGCGTTCGGCGCCGACCACCGGCACCTCCAGTGTCTGTTCGGTCTGGGTGCGGATGCGCTTCTCGGCCAGCGACGACATCCCGATCAGCAGCAGCGGCGTCAGCAGCGGGGTGAGCAGCAGCATGAGCGCCAGCGTGCGGCGGTCGCGGCCGATGTCGAGCAGTTCCTTGCGCATCACCGCCCACAGCGGGGCGAACATGTTCGAGCGTCGGTCGTTCATGCGAACAGGCCCTCCTGGGAACCGATGGCCTTGACGAAGGCATCCTCGAGATTGGGTTCGTTGAAACGCTCGCGCAGTTCGTCGGCGGTGCCGGCGGCCATGACCTGGCCCTTGGCGATGATGACGATGCGGTCACACAGTGCGGCGACCTCCTGCATGATGTGGCTGGAGAACACCACGCAGCGGCCCTCGTCGCGCAGGCTGAAGAGGAACTCGCGCATCGCGCGGGTGGTCATCACGTCGAGTCCGTTGGTGGGTTCGTCGAGGATCACGTTGCGCGGGTCGTGCACCAGCGCGCGTGCGATCGCGGTCTTGGTGCGCTGGCCCTGGCTGAAGCCTTCGGTGCGGCGGTCGAGGATGTCGGCCATGTCCAGCCGCGCCGACAGCGACTCGATGCGCTCGTCCACCAGCGCCCGCGGCAGGCCGTGCAGCTCGCCGAAGTAGCGGATGTTCTCGCGCGCGGTCAGGCGCTTGTAGATGCCGCGCGCATCCGGCAGCACGCCGAGGATGCGCCGCACCGCGGCCGGGTCGTCGCTCGCGTCGATGCCGTCCACGCGCACGCTGCCGCTGTCGGGGCGCATCAGCGTGTAGAGCATGCGCAGGGTGGTGGTCTTGCCGGCGCCGTTGGGACCGAGCAGGCCGGTGATGCGGCCGTCCTCGGCGGTGAAGTCGACGCCATCGACCGCCTTCACCGTGCCGGTGCGGGTCTTGAACGCCTTGTGCAGGTGCTGGGCTGTGATCATCGCGAAGCTCGCAGGTCGGGGCCGGGCGTGCATGCCGCGATGCGGGTGCCGCAGGGCAGGCAAGGGAGGGAAGCGTCCGGTGCCGGACGTCGGGCCAGCGGCACGCGCCGCACGGATGCGGCGGTCATGGATCCCACCCGTTGAAGCTGGTGAATGGCGGCACGCCCTTGAGGCTGTCGAGGCAGCCGGCATCCAGCGTGGCGGCATCGGCGGTCTCGATGAAGCCGGCCACCAGCTTCGGCGTGCAGCCGAGATGCAGGGTGCCGTGGCCCTGGCCGCGCAGCACCAGGTGGCGGCCGTTGGAAAGCCCGGCGGCCACGCGCTCGCCATAGGCCGGTGGCGTCACCGGATCGAGCTCGCCCGACAGCAGCAGGGTGGGGATGTCGCTTTCGAGCGGCCGCGCCTGCGCCGCGTCCGCGGTGCCATGCGGCCAGGCCGGGCAGGCGGCGAAGAACAGCCGGGCGACGTCGCCGCCGAGGATGGTGCCGTCGGCGCTGTTGGCCCCGGCGTTCCAGCGTGGCGCATCCTCGGCGCACAGCACCGACCACTGCATGCCGCGGTTCATGCCACCGGCGAACTGCTGGCCGGTCATCCGCGTCAACGCCAGCAGGGCGCCGTAGCGGCCCTGCGCTGCCTCCTCCAGCATCAGCGGCAGCAGCGATGCGGTTTCCGGCGCATAGGAGAACAGGAACGCCAGCCCGGTCACCGTGTCGGCGGTGACGGTGTCGCGGGCGATCGCGCCGCTGGTGGCGTCGCGGTATTCGACCTCCACCGGCTGCGCCTCGAGCTGCGCGATCACCTCGCGCAGGCGGGTGGGTGCATCGACCGGGAAGCGCGCGCGGCAGTCGGCATCGGCATCGCACTGCGACGCCTGCAGCGCCAGCGCGTCCTCGAAGGTGCGTGCGAACTCGCCGCCGACCACGAGGTCGTTCGGCGCCACGCCGTCGAGCACCATCGTGCGCACCCGGTCGGGATGGCGCATCGCGTACTGCTGGGCGACGCGGGTGCCGTAGGAGCCGCCGACCAGGTTGATGCTGTCGGCGCCCAAAGCCTCGCGCACCGCGTCGAGGTCGGCCACCGCGTCGGCGGTGGTGTAGAAACGCGGATCGGCGCGGCCGGCCAGGCCCTGCGCGCAGGCGGCGGCATAGCGCGCGATGCCGTCGGCATCGGTGATCCGCGTTACGTCGATGTCGAGCGGCTTGCCATCGGCATCCAGGCAGTCGAGCGGATTGGACCCACCGGTGCCGCGCTGGTCGACCAGCACCACGTCGCGCGAGCGGCGCACGTCGCGCAATGCGTTGCCGATGTGGCCGGCCAGCGTGGTCGCGGCCTGGCCCGGGCCGCCGGCAAGGAAGAACACCGGCTCCAGCCCGCTGTCGTTGCGAGCCGGCAGCACCGCGATGTTGAGCGCGATCCTGCGGCCATCGGCTGCGTTGCGGTCCTCGGGCACCTCGAAGCTGCCGCACATCGCCTCGGCCCGCATCGCGCCCTCGCCGGTGGAACAGGCCTCGAGCGCGAGGCTGCCGAAGCGCCCGCCGGTCGACGCGCTGTCGGGTGCGCGGTCACAGCCGGCGAGCAGGCCGGCGGCGATCGCCAGCGTCGCGGTCCATGGAACTGGAGATCTCATGCGTCGTCCTCGTACTGGAAGATGGTTTCGATGCGTTTGCCGAACAGCCGGGCAATGCGGAAGGCGAGCGGCAGGCTGGGGTCGTACTTGCCGGTTTCGATGGCGTTGACCGTCTGTCGCGACACCTGCAGACGTTCGCCGAGGTCGGACTGTGACCAGCCGCGGGCCTCGCGCAGTTCGCGGAGGCGGCTTCTCACCGGTAGCGCCGCATGGCCAGGCAGGCGAACAGGCCGTGCAACAGGCAGAACGCCGGCAGCACCAGCATCAGCACGAGGTCGACGGGCGGCGCGACGACGGCGGCGGCGGCCAACAGGCCGAGCGCGAAGCTGCCCAGGGTCAATGCCAGCGCGGCGAGCGCGAACGCCTCCAACTGCAGCTTGCGCTGGAACTCGTCCATCGCATGCAGGAAGCGCAGCAGCGCGCGCGCCGCATAGACCACCGGCACGAACGGCAGCAGTGCCAGCAACGCGCGCAGCGCGGTGGAGTCGATCGAGCGCAACAGCCACGTCGACGCCAGCAGCAACACGGCATAGGCGGCCATGGCGGGGAGAAATTCGCGGCTGTAGCGGCGTGCGGCAGGCGTCATCGTCATGGTCGTGTGTCAAGTTTGCTTGACACGAAGAATGTGCCCGCACACAGGCCCTGTCAAGCGTCCTTTACATTGTCGCTGGGGCCGCCGCCGATCCCGCGGTGGACGATGTCGCCGGCGCGCCACGCAGCGCCTGCTCGAGCGTGTCGAGGTGATCGCCCAACGCCCTGGCGCTGCCGGCATCCGGCAGCCGCCCGAGGGTGGCGCGCGCCGGCAAGTTCGCGCCGGGCGCCGGCGTCATCGCCACGGCGACGGGCACGTTCGCCGTCGATCCAGTGCAGCAGCGCGGTGACGTCGAGGATCGCGCCGGTGCACAGCGCTCGCCAGGCATCGAGCAGGCGGTCGTCGTGGCTGCAGCAGGCCGCCCAGGCGGCCATCGACAGCGCCACCTGGCCACGGAAGGCCACCGGCATGTCCGCCGCGCCGACCGCGAGTGCACGGGCGGCGTCGGCAGCCGCGGCGGCGTCACCGGCGTCGATGGCCCGCGACAGCCGCAGCTGCCGCACCATGGTGGCGGCCGTGGTGCTGGCCCCGGTGATCGCGGCCTCGTCGGGCACCACATCCAGCGGCCAGTCGCGCGGGCGTATGCCTGCGGCGGACAGCGCCATCGCCGCCTGCGCACGCTGCAGCAGCCGCGCATCCGGCCTGCCCAGCAGGAGATCCGCCAGGCCCATGCCATCGCTGCGCCAGCCGTGGGTGCGGAACGGCAGCAGGTTGATCGCGCCGAGCAGCAGGCCGCTCGCGCCCAGCCCCAGCAGGGCGCCTGCAATCCACGCCGGCAACGTGGTGGCGAAGGCGATGGCGAGCGCAATGGCGGCACCCCCGGTGGCGAGGTTGGCCGCCGGGCCACCCAGCAGGTACATCGCCTGCGCCGGCGCACCGCCGCCGCGTTCGCGCCCGGGCACCAGTGCGGCGAAGCCGCCGATCCCGGCGAGGCTGCCGCCGCGCCACGCGCGCCAGCCATCCCCGCCACGCTCGAAGCGCCAGCGCCCGATCCCCAGCGCCACCACCCGCATCCCGGCGGCCCGCCCGGCCAGCGCGTGCCCGGCCTCGTGCAAGATCACGTGCAGCCACAGGCCCAGGGCAAAGGTGGCCAGCGCGGCGCCCAGGCCGATGCCGCCGAGCCCGTGCAGCGGCCCGGACGCCGAGAACGCGAGGTGGGCCGCCGCGACACCACCGCCGACGCCGGCCAAGAAGCCGGCCACCGGGGTGAGCACGCGCCGCCAGCGCGGCAGCGGCGGTGGATCGACGAAGTGCGGATACGGCGCGTGCGCGGCTGGCGATTCCATCGGCCCATCCCCGGTCGAGGCCACCAGTGTCCAGGCAGGTTGGGCGATCACGCACGTGCGGCTGGTCATGGGCGCAGCGGAGACGACAGGGTCCGGCACGCCTGCGCCGTCGGCGGGCACCGGGCAGGCAACGCGCCCTGGCCGGGCGGGGCGCCGGATCCGCCTACTTGGAGCTGACGTACTTTTCCCGGCGTACCTGCGACACCGCCAGGCCCTTGCCCTTCAGCGCCTCGAAGCAGGCATCGACCATGTCCGGGTTGCCGCACAGGTAGGCGATGTCGCCGGCGGGGTCGGGCGCGAATTCGTCGAGGAACTGCTGCACGTACCCGTGGCGCATGTCCGGATGGTCCTGCGGCGAGCCGGGTGCCGGCATCCGCCGCGAGAAGCACGGCACGAAGCGGAAGCCCGGATGGGCCCCGGCGAAGGCGCGGAATTCGTCGCCGTAGAGGAGCTCGTCCGGGCTGCGCGCGCCCAGCAGCAGCACCACCTCGATCCCGCGCGTGGCCATCTGTTGCTCGAGCAGCGGCAGCATCGAGCGGTACGGGGTCACGCCGGTGCCGGTGGCGATCAGCAGGTAGCGGCGGTTGGCGTCGTTGGGCATCAGGCAGAAGCGGCCGAACGGCCCGCTCGCATCGACGGTGTCGCCGATCGCCAGGCCCTCGAACAGCGCCGTCGCCGCACCGCCCGGCACGTAGCTCACCGCGATCTCCACCGCGGTGCCGGGCGCGGCGCCCGGGGTGGCGATGGTCGCCAGCGAATAGCTCCGCTTGGTGGCGGTGCCGTCGGCGTAGCTGAAATGGATCTGGATGAACTGCCCCGGCGCGAACACCACCGGCTGGCCGTCGCTGCGCTCGAAATCGAGGTGGGCGACGGTCGGAGCGAGCATGCGGCGGCCGGTGAGGGTGAGCGGGAAATGCGGAATGGCCAAGACGACGACACCAGGGCGCGGCCGGGCCGCGGGAACCGCCTCCCAATGGGGGCGTGGGGCACCCGGCGCAGCGTGCTGGCGTGCAACGGCCTGTTGCAGGGGCGGTCGGGGCAGCCGCCTATACTAGCGGGGTTCGCCGCCTGTTCGCGGCGTGGACGTTCACATGCAGCCATCTTCCGCGGCGGCCGGGGCCACGCCTGCGCTGTCGATCCGTGATCTTCGCAAGACCTACCAGGGCGGAGTGGAGGCGCTGCGCGGCGTCTCGCTGGACGTGCGCCCGGGTGATTTCTACGCCCTGCTGGGCCCCAACGGCGCCGGCAAGAGCACCCTGATCGGTATCGTCTCCTCGCTGGTCAACAAGACCTCCGGCGAGGTCGAGGTGTTCGGCGTCGACATCGCGCGCCGGCGCAGCGACGCCATGCGCCTGATCGGCCTGGTGCCGCAGGAAATCAACTTCAACCTCTTCGAGAAGCCGTTCGACATCCTGGTCAACTACGCCGGCTTCTACGGCGTGCCGCGCGCCGAGGCCGAGGCGCGCGCGGAGACCGAGCTCCGTAGTGCGCAGTTGTGGAACAAGGCGCAGGTGATGGCGCGCACGCTGTCGGGCGGGATGAAGCGGCGGCTGATGATCGCCCGCGCGATGATGACCCGGCCGCGGCTGCTGATCCTCGACGAACCCACCGCCGGCGTCGACATCGAGATCCGCCGCGGCATGTGGCAGGCGCTGCAGGAGATCAATGCCGCCGGCACCACGATCATCCTCACCACGCACTACCTCGAGGAAGCCGAGGCGCTGTGCCGCAACCTCGCGATCATCGACCACGGCCGCATCGTCGAGCAGGGCTCGATGCGCGCGCTGCTGTCCAAGCTCGACGTCGAGGGCTTCGTGCTCGACATCGACGGCGGCATCCCCGCGGTACTGCCGGCGATCGAGGGCGTGGCGCTGTCGCCGCGCGACGACCACACCCTCGACGTCGACATGCCGCGCTCGATGGACTTGAACCGGGTGTTTGCCGCGCTCGATGCCGCCGGCATCCGCGTGCGTTCGATGCGCACGAAATCCAACCGCCTCGAGGAACTGTTCGTACGCATGACCGCCCACCACGCCGAGCGCGCGGCATGAGCGCGCAACCCTCGCCGATGCAGGCCAACCTGGTCGCCCTGCGCACGATCGTGCGCCGCGAGATCGCGCGCATCCTGCGCATCTGGGGCCAGACCCTGGTCCCGCCCGCGATCACGATGACGCTCTATTTCCTGATCTTCGGCGGCCTGATCGGCTCGCGGATCGGCGAGATGGGCGGCGTGTCCTACATGGACTTCATCGTCCCCGGGCTGGTGATGATGAGCATCATCCAGAACAGCTACGGCAACATCTCCTCGAGCTTCTTCGGCGCCAAGTTCGGGCGCCACGTCGAGGAACTGCTGGTCAGCCCGATGCCGAACTGGGTGGTGCTGTGGGGCTACGTCGCAGGCGCGGTGGCGCGCGGGCTGGCGGTGGGGGTGATCGTGCTGGCGGTGGCGATGCTGTTCACCACCGTGCGCATCCCGCACCCGCTGGTGACGCTTTCGACGGTCCTGCTCGGCGCGACGATCTTCGCCCTGGCCGGCTTCGTCAACGCGGTGTACGCGAAGAAGTTCGACGACGTCGCCATCGTGCCGACCTTCATCCTCACCCCGCTGACCTACCTCGGCGGCGTGTTCTATTCGGTCACCCTGCTGCCGGACTGGGCGCAGGCGATCACCCACGCCAACCCGATCTTCTACATGGTCAACGCGTTCCGCTATGGCCTGCTGGGCCAGTCCGACGTGCCGTTGTGGATCGCCTATGCGCTGATGATCGGCTTCGTGCTGGTGCTGTCGGTGCTGGCGCTGACCCTGCTGCGGCGCGGCGTCGGCCTGCGCAGCTGAGACCCACGCCCCGCCACGCGGTGGCGGGCTGCGTTACCCTCTGCGCCCTGAATGGACCCGGGGAGGGGACGGAATGCGGAAGGACATCGCATGCGCGATCGCGCTTGCACTGGTGCTGGGTGCCTGCGGCGGGGAGCAGGCGGAGACCACGACGACGACGCAACAGGCGCCGATCGATGCCGGCACTGCGTCGACAGGCGACGCTCCGCCCGGCGGTGTCGACGGTACCGCGACGACGACAGCTGACGGCACGGCCGACGCGGCGGTTGGCGACGCTCTTGTCGACGACGAGGGCAACCCGGTCGCTCTGGTGCCGTTCGACATCGACAGCGTGCCGCTGTCGTCGGCCACGCTCGGCGAGCTGCCGTTCGTGTCGATGCCGGCCGGCTACGGCCCGGTCAACCGGCCGCGGCAGCGTGCGTTCGCGCGCTTCCCGTTCCGGCTCGGCGACGGCCTGCACTGGGTCGAGGGTGCGAGCTGGAACAGCCTGCTCGGCGTCGACCGCGACGCGCGCCGGGACAAGCAGTTCTCCGCGCGCGAGCTGCGCCGCAACCTCGAGGCGGTGTTCGAACAGGCCGGTGGGCACAAGGTGTTCGACGGCCCGCTCCGGCGCGGGCTGTACTACGGTCCGCAGCTCGAGGAAGAGATCGGCGGTGGCTTCATCGAAGGCGTGAACCTCGATGCCGACGCGCCGACCACCGTCCACGTCATCCGCCAGGCCGACCGCACCATCTGGCTGCAGCTGTCCACGCATTCGCATGGCGCCGCCCTGGTGGTGGTCGAGCAGCGCCCGTTCGAGGCCACCGCGCGCTGGACGGACGCGTTCCCGTACCTGCAGCCGCCGGCAGGCTACGACGACGGCAATCGCCCCAGGGGGCGTGACTTCGACATGTACCCGTTCTGGACCGGCGACGGTTTCGAGGAGGTCGAGGGCCGCACCCACGTGGCGCATGTGAAAGCTGCCGAACAGGCGCAATCGATGCACGAGGTGCGCCGCAACCTCGAGGCGGTGATGGCCGGGGTGGGTGGCACCAAGGTCTTCGAGGGCCGGATTCCCGAAGAAGCTTCGGAGCGCTATGGCCGCGACCTCAAGGGCTTCTACAGCGATGGCACCGGGTTCTCGTGGGACGATTACGACTCCATGGTCTACCGGGTCAACCGCCCCGACGGACGCGAGGTGTGGGTGCATGCGCGGCTGGAATACGGCAGTGCCGGCTGGGTGATCGCCGAGCGCGAGGGCTTCGTGCAGACCGCGGCGCTGCTGCCGGCCTCGGAACTGAAGAAGCAGCTCGCTGCCGATGGCCGGGTCGCGATCCAGGTCAACTTCGCCGTCGACAGGGCGGAGATCCTTGCCGACTCGCAGCCGCAGATCGACCAGGTGCTCGCGCTGCTGCGCGAGGACCCCACGCTGCGGCTGTCCATCGACGGCCATACCGATGCCACCGGCGAGGCGGACCACAACCAGCGCCTGTCGGAGGCGCGCGCGAAGAGCGTGGTCGCGGCGCTGACCGGCCAAGGCATCGATGCCGCGCGACTCGAGGCCAGGGGCCATGGCCAGTCACAGCCGGTCGCCGACAACGCGACCGACGAAGGCCGGGCACGCAACCGCCGCGTGGAACTGGTGCGGAGGTGATCGGCAGCCGTCGCATTGGCGGCGCGGCCCTGGCCGCGTTGCTGCTGGCGGCGTGCGCCGGCAGCGACCCGGGCCGGCACGATCAATCGGCGGCAATGTCTGTGGCGGTTCCACAACCGTCCACCCTGCATCCGGCGCAACACCCGGCAGAAACCGCTGGCGTGCCGGCCGGCGCGATGCAGTCACCTTGCGCGGACGGCGAGCCGCTGTTGTTCCACTGCGAGATGCAGGCGGATTCGCTTGCCCTGTGCGCGCTGCCCGACCCGGGCGCCATCCGGATGCGCACCCGGATGGCCGGCACCCTGCGAGACGCCGTCATCGCCGCCCGGACGGTGCGTCTGGGGACCACTGGCTACGCGGGAGGCGGCGAGGCATACATCCGGTTCGTCGACCGGGATGTGGCGTACCGCGTATTCGATCGCACGATCCGCACGGGTTTCGGTCCTGACGGCCACCACGAACCGGCCTTCAGCGCCGGCATGGTGGAAACCCGCGCCAGCGGCGAGTCGATCACCCGCGGATGCGACAACGACGCATCCGTCACCGCGCACGCCTACACGCACCTCGAGCGCGAACCGTTCGTCGACCTGCCCTGACCAACGCCCGGCGCGTATACGCCGGTGCTGCTCAGGGGGCCGGTGGCAGCCGGAAGAACGCCCGCGTGGTGGCGGTGGCGTTCGCCGCGGTCACCGCGACGTCCTCGCCACGGTCGCGCGCGAGTTCCTCGACGATATGCGGCAGGAACGCCGGCTCGTTGCGACGGTCCTTGGGGCTGGGCTTCAGCGTGCGCGGCAGCAGGTACGGCGCGTCGGTCTCGACCATCAGCCGGTTCGCGGGAATGTTCTTCACGATCTCGCGCAGGTGCTGGCCGCGGCGTTCGTCGCACAGCCAGCCGGTGATGCCGATGTACCAGTCCTGGTCGAGGTAATCGAACAGTTCCTCGCGGGTGCCGGTGAAGCAGTGCACGACCGCCGGGCCGAGCTGGCCGTCGAACTGCTTCATCACCGCCATGAAGTCGGCATGCGCGTCGCGCTGGTGCAGGAACAGCGGCTTGCCGATGCCATTCACCGCGTGGTCCACGGCGATCTGCAGCTGCATTTCGAACGCACGGCGCTGCGCCGGGCGCGGCGAGAAGTCGCGGAAATAGTCGAGCCCGCATTCGCCCACCGCGACCACTTCCGGATGCGCATGCAGCGCCCGCATCTCGGCGTCGCATTCGGCGCTGTATTCGCTGGCGTGGTGCGGATGCACGCCGGCGGTGGCGAACCATTCGCCCGGGCGCGTGCGGGCCAGGGCCAGCGCCTTCGGTGAATGCCCGCGGCTGGCACCGGTGAGCACCGCCTGCACCACGCCCGCGTCGCGGGCACGTTGCCAGACGGCGTCGCGGTCGCGGTCGAAGCTGTCGTGGGTGAGGTTGAGGCCGATATCGATGAGCTGCATGGCGCACATTGTAGGTGCGCGTGCGCCGCGGCACGCGCGCGCCCGGGTCATCGGGCACGCGTCGAGGCCCTATCCTTTGCGGGTGACGGATCCGACATTTCCCATCGACAGCCTGCTGCCGGCCATCGGCGCAACGCTGGCCACGCAGACGCGCCTGGTGCTGGAAGCCCCGCCCGGTGCGGGCAAGACCACCCGCGTGCCGATGGCCCTGCTGGACGCGCCGTGGCTTGCCGGCCGCCGCATCGTGATGCTGGAGCCACGCCGGGTGGCCGCGCGCAGCGCCGCGCAGTTCATGGCCGCGCAGCTGGGCGAGGACGTGGGCGGAACCGTCGGTTACCGCATCCGCTTCGACAACAGGGTGTCGGCGCGCACCCGCATCGAGGTGGTCACCGAAGGCATCCTCACCCGGATGCTGCAGGACGATCCGCTGCTTGATGGCGTCGGCGCACTGCTGTTCGACGAATTCCACGAGCGCCACCTGTCCGCCGATCTCGGCCTGGCGCTGGCACTCGACGTGCAGTCGCAGCTGCGCGAGGACCTGCGCATCGTGGTGATGTCGGCCACGCTGGATGGCGAGCGCCTGGCGCGCTTCCTCGATGCACCGCGGCTGTCGAGCGAAGGCCGCAACCATGCGGTGGAGGTCGCCCACCTGCCGGCGCGACGCGAGGAATCGCCCGAGGTACAGGTACGCCGCGCGGTGGAACTGGCGCTGGCCCGGCATCCCGGCGACGTGCTGGTGTTCCTGCCGGGGCAGCGCGAGATCACACGCGTCGCCGCCGGCCTTGCCACGTGCACGTTGCCGGCCGGCACCGAGGTGCTGGCACTGCACGGCGAGCTGCCGGTGGAACAGCAGGCGCGCGTGCTGCGGCCTGCGCCCGACGGCGGCCGCCGCGTGGTGCTGGCCACCAACGTCGCCGAATCGTCGGTGACCCTGCCCGGCGTACGCGTGGTGATCGACAGCGGGTTGGCGCGCGAGCCACGCTTCGATCCCAACAGCGGTTTCCCGCGGCTCGACGTGGTCGCCATCGCCCAGGCCTCCGCCGACCAGCGTGCCGGGCGTGCAGGCCGCGTGGCATCCGGCTGGGCCTACCGGCTGTGGCCCGAATCACAGCGGCTGGAGCCGCAGCGGCGGCCGGAGATCGGCATGGTCGAGCTGGCCGGACTGGCGCTGGAGCTCGCGGCCTGGGGCAGTGACCAGCTGCGTTTCCCGGATCCACCGCCCCCCGGTGCTTTGGCCGCGGCGCGCGAGCTGCTGCGGCGCCTGGGCGCGCTGGGTGACAGTGGCGGCCTCACCGCGACAGGGCGGCGGATGCTGGCGCTTGGCACGCATCCGCGGCTGGCAGCGATGCTGGTTTCCGCGCGCACCCCGCGCGAGCAGGCGCTGGCCGCCGACCTCGCGGCACTGCTGGAAGCACGCGACCCGCTGCGCAGCCGCAGCGATGCGCTCGCCGAGCGCTGGCGCGCGCTGGCGGCATCGCGCAGCGGGCGGATGCCGGCCGATGCCAGCCGTTCGGCGCTCGCGACAATCGACGCCGCGAGCCGGCAGTGGCGCCGGCGCCTGCGTTGTGACACCGCGCCACCCGACCGCATCGAGGCGCACGAGCTCGGTGACCTGCTGGCTCACGCGTTCCCCGACCGCATCGCTGCCCGCCACCCGGCCGACGCGCGGCGCTACCAGCTCGCCAACGGCCGCACCGCGGTGCTGTTCGACGACAGCGCGCTGCGCGGCGAGCCGTGGCTGGTGATCAGCGAACTGCGCCATGAACCGCGCGGCGATGCCTGGCTGCTGCGCGCTGCGCCGGTGGACGAGGCATACCTGCGCCGCGAGTTCGCGGACCGCTTTGTCGAACACGAAGGCGCGGTGTGGGACGCCGGGCGGCGGGCATTGCTGGCGCGGCGCGAATCGCGCTTCGACCACATCGTGCTCGACAGCCGGTCGGCCGGCCGCGTGGATCCGGCGCAGGCCGCGCAGGCCCTGACCGACGCGGTACGCACGCTCGGCCTCGGGGTGCTGCCGTGGACGCCCGGCCTGCGGCAATGGCAGGCGCGGGTGGTCTCCCTGCGCAGCTGGGTGCCTTCGCTGGACCTGCCGGACGCGACCGACGCCGCGCTGCTTGCCGCGCTCGATGGCTGGCTGCGGCCCGCGTTCGCCGGAAAGACCCGGCTGGATGCGTTGTCGGAAGCCGACCTCGGCGAAGCGCTGCGCGGGCAACTGGACTGGAACCAGCGGCAACAGCTCGACCGCCTCGCGCCACCACGCATCGAGGTGCCGTCCGGCATGCAGCGCGCGATCGAATACGCGCTGGATCACGAAGGCGTGCCGCAGGTGCCGGTGCTCGCGGTCAAGCTGCAGGAACTGTTCGGGCTGGCCGACACACCACGCATCGCCGATGGCCGGGTGCCACTGCTGCTGCACCTGCTGTCGCCCGGCGGCAAGCCGCTGCAGGTCACCGCCGATCTGCGCAGCTTCTGGGACCGGACCTATCCGGAGGTGCGCCGGGAGATGAAAGGCAGGTATCCCCGCCATCCGTGGCCGGACGATCCCTGGAGCGCGCAAGCGACCCACCGGGCAAAACCGCGCGGAACCTAGCTTCGACGGTGCGCGGCTTCGCGCCAGCGGCTTCCGGCTGCGCACCCCCGGCAGCCGGCCACATGGCCGACCCATCCTGAACGGTCACGCACGTCGAACGGTCGGGCCGGCCACCCGATCACGTCGTGGCGACGGCACCCACGCAACAGTTGCCGCGTACGTTCGCCCCGCTTCACTCCACATGCGAGGACCCCCAATGAGCAAGTTCGATCTGATCCAGCATCGGGCGATGGAACTGGCAGGCCACGTCAGCGACAGCCTGCGCCACGCCCTTCCCCAGCAGCGCAAGGCCGCTTCCACGTGGCTGCAGACCGGTGCCGCGCTCGGCGCCGCCCGCATGGCCACGCGGACCGCGGGCCGTTCGATCCGGCGCCATCCGGCGATTTCCGGTTCGGTGGTGGTCGCCGTCGTCGCGGGCGCCGGCCTGCTTTGGTACGCCAACAAGCGTCGCAAGGAGCAGGAGGAAGCCCGCCGCCGTGCGCAGCGCTCGATCCAGGGCTCTTCGGCGCGCATCAGCGCGGAACAGGCTGGCGGCGACCAGGCGCGCAAGGACCACAAGGCCTCCTCCTCGTCCTCCAGCGCGTCGGCACGCTGAAACTCCAGGCAGGATGAAAAACGCCGGCCAACAGGCCGGCGTTTCCATGTGGGGCCGCTGCCGGATCAGCGCTTGCGTTCGGGCAGTTCCAGCACGAAGCGGCTGCCGCCGCCCTCGCGATCCTCGTACCAGAGCTGGCCACCGGCATTGGCGATGATCTGCTTGGCCAGTGACAGGCCCAGCCCCGTCGAGTTGCTGTCGACCTCGGGGTTGCCGCCCTCGTGCATGCGCACGAACGGCTTGAACAGCTCGCGCTGCCGCGACGGCGGAATTCCTGGCCCACGGTCCTCGAGCACCAGCTGCCAGTACCCGGGCGCGCCGGGGCGGCAGGTGATGTCGAGGTCGCTTTCGCGCGCGTACTTCATCGCGTTGGTGACCAGGTTTTCCGCCACCTGCCGCAGCACCAGCGGGTCGATCGCCACCGTCGCCTCCTCCACCGCGCCCAGGCTGCTGATGCGCATGCAGCGCGAGCGGGCCTCGAACTGCAGGCCATAGCGGTTCTGCAGCCAGTCGATGGTCTCGTTGAGCGCGGCGCTGGCGTTGCGCTCGGTATCCTCGCGGCGGCTGCGCTGGGTTTCCAGGTAGCGCTTGATGTAGCCGAGCGCGTCGTTGGCGCTTTCGTAGATCGTCTCGAGGTAGCGCGGCACGCGTTCCGGACCCACGCCGTTGTTGCGCAGGATGTCGCTGGCGAACAGCACCGAGCTCAGCGGGTTCTTCAGGTCATGGGCGACCAGGTTCACCAGTTCCTGGCGTTCGCGCGCCACCCGTTCGAGGCGGTCGCGGGTGAGTTTGAGGCCCACGTGCGCGCTGACCCGGGCCAGCAGCTCCTCGGGCAGGAACGGTTTGGTCACGTAGTCCACCGCGCCGGCATCGAAGGCGCGCAGCAGCTGCTCGCGGTCGCGCGCGGCGGTCAGGCAGACCACCGGCAGGCGCATCAGCGGCTCGCGCAGCTTGATTTCCGCCAGCACCGCGAAGCCATCCATGCCGGGCATCAGCACGTCGAGCAGGATGAGGTCGGGCAGGGTATCGCTGGCGATCGCCAGCGCCTGCTCGCCATCGGCCGCGCTCAGCACCTCGTAGCCGTTGCGCGACAGCAGCGTGCCGACAACCCGCAGGTTGGCAGGCTGGTCATCGACCACGAGGATGCGCCCGGCAACGACCTTCTTCACGTCCAAACGAGCCTGAATAGGAAGCCGTGAAGGTAGCAGAAGCCGCTGGAGCGGACTACGTCGTCCGGCGCTGGCGGCAGCTCCGGCGTGGCGTCTGGCTGAAGCGTTCATCGAGCGGCGTGCCGGAGGCCCCGGACAATTCACGCCACTGCCCGGGGGCAAGGTCGTCGAGCGTCCACGGCCCGATCGCCACCCGCACCAGCCGCAGGGTGGGCAGGCCCACCGCGGCGGTCATTCGCCGCACCTGGCGGTTGCGGCCCTCGCGCAGGACGACCTCGATCCAGCTGTCGGGCACCGACCTGCGGAACCGCACCGGCGGATCACGCGGCCACAGGGCCGGGGAATCCGGCAGGCGGCGCACCTGCGGCGGACGGGTCGGGCCATCGTTGAGCACCGGGCCGGCGCGCAACGCATCGAGCCGGCCCTCGTCGGCGTCGCCCTCGACCTGCACCCAGTACACCTTGGGCAGCTTGTGGCGCGGGTCGCTGATGCGATGCACGAGCGTGCCGTCATCGGTGAGCAGCAGCAGCCCTTCGCTGTCGTGGTCGAGGCGGCCGGCGGGATACACCCCCGCCGGCAGCCCGAAGCCGGCCAGCGTCGGCCGCGGCGGCGTGCTGCGGTCGGTGAACTGGCACAGTACGCCGTGGGGTTTGTTGAATGCGACGAGCATGCGCAGGGTGGCAGCCGGGCGCGCACTGCACGCCCGCCGGCCGGAACGTCAGTCCTTCACGAAGCGCAGGGTCATGCGGTCGCTCTCGCCGATGGCGCGGTACTTCGCCGCGTCGCCATCGTCGTGGCGGTTGGTGGGCGGCAGTGTCCACACGCCGTTCGGGTGATCCTTCGTGTCGGCGGGGTTGGCATTGATCTCGCTGCGCGCGTCGAGGCGGAAGCCCGCGGCCTCGGCCAGCGCGATCACGGCTTCCTCGGCGACGTATCCGGAACGGTCGTCGGCCGGCAGCGCGCGCCCGGCGCGGTGTTCGACCACGCCCAGCACCCCGCCGGGCTTGAGCACCCGGTGGAAGCCCTCGAACATCGCCGGGGCGTTGCCTGCCGACAGCCAGTTGTGCACGTTGCGGAAGGTCAGCACCGCATCCGCCGATGCGTCCGGCCCGAAGCGCGGCGCCTTCGGGTCGTAGCCGTGGATGGTCGCGCGGTCGAAGGCGCTGGCCGGCTGCCGCTCGGCCAGTGCGCGGCGGCTGCGTTCCGCGGCCTCGCGGCGCTCCGGTGCCACGGTGGCCGGGTCCACGATCGCGCCGACGTAACGGCCCTGGTCGCGCAGGTACGGCGCCAGGATCTCCATGTACCAGCCACCGCCGGGGGCGATCTCCACCACGGTCATGTCCGGGCGGATGCCGAAGAACGACAGTGTCTGCTCCGGATGCCGCCAGCTGTCGCGGGCGACGAATTCCGGTGTACGCCAGTTGCCGGCGATCACCCGGTCGAGCGCGGCTGCACTGTCGGCACGCGGTGCGGCGGCGGGCGTGGCCGGATCGGCGGTGACGGCGGCGCCCGTGCCACAGGCGGCGAGCAGGGCGGGCAGCAGCGCGGCGAACAGCTTCGGCTTCATCGTCGGTTTCCGGATCGGGGACAGGCGCAGAGGGTACCGCGTGCGCGCCGCCGACACGCTGCGGCCGCGCGCCTTCGCGAACCGGCAACCGGTTCCGCGCTAGGGTCCGGGTTTCCGACCGCAAGGAGCCTGCGCATGACCGCCCCCCGTGACCTGCGCCCGCTGGGCCGCTCCGGCCTGCACATCCGCCCGTTCGCCTTCGGCGGCAACGTGTTCGGCTGGAGCGCGGACGAAGCCGCCACGTTCGCCCTGCTCGACGCGTTCACCGCAGGCGGCTTCGGCTTTATCGACACCGCCGATGTCTACCCGGCGTGGGTGCCGGGCAACCGCGGTGGCGAATCCGAGACCCTGATCGGGCGCTGGCTGGCGCGCCGCGGCCGCCGCGACGACGTGGTCATCGCCACCAAGGTCGCCAAGTGGAGCGAGCGCCCGGGGCTGTCGCCCGACAACATCGCGCGCGCCGCCGACGATTCGCTGCGTCGGCTGGGCATCGACACGATCGATGTCTACTTCGCCCACGAGGACGATCCCGGCGTGCCGATCGAGGACGTGCTGGGCGCGTTCTCGCGGCTCATCGAACAGGGCAAGGTGCGCACCATCGGTGCCTCCAACTTCAGCGCCGTGCGGCTGGGCGAGGCGCTCGACATCGCCGAGCGCCACGGGCTGCCGCGCTACGAGGTTCTGCAGCCGGAGTACAACCTCTACGACCGCATGGGTTACGAGGCGGAACTCGAACCGATGGCGCGCGAGCGCGGGCTGGGCGTGGTGAGCTACTACTCGCTGGCCAGCGGCTTCCTGAGCGGCAAGTACCGCGATCCCGGCGACGCGGTGCGCAGCAGTGCGCGCGGTGGCACGGTGGTCGGGAAATACCTCAACCCGCGCGGCGAACGCATCCTCGCCGCGCTCGACGGCATCGCCGCCCGCCATCGCGCCACCGCCGCGCAGGTGGCGCTGGCCTGGCTGATCGCGCGACCGTCGATCACCGCACCGATCGCCAGCGCCACCAGCACCGCACAGCTCGACGAGCTGCTTGCTGCTGCGGCGCTGACGCTGTCAGCCGACGACATCGCCGCGCTCGATGCGGCCAGCGCGAGCGAGTGACGGTGATGAGCCAGGCCGTCCGCAACCGACGCATCGTGCTCGCCGCGCGTCCGAAGGGTGAGCCCGTCGACAGTGACTTCCGCCTCGAGGACGAGGTGTTGCCGCTGCCGCGCAAGGGCCAGGTGCTGCTGCGCAACCACTGGCTGTCGCTGGATCCGTACATGCGCGGGCGCATGAATGCGGGACGCTCCTATGCCCGCGCAACCGGAATCGGGGAAACCATGGGCGGCGCCACCGTGGCGCAGGTGGTCGAATCGATGCACCCGGAGTGGACCCAGGGCGACTGGGTCCTGGCCTATGGCGGCTGGCAGGACTACACCGTGGCCGATGGCGGCAGCCTGACCCGCAGGCTCGACCCGACGGCCCTGCCCGTGACCACCGCGCTGGGCGTCTACGGCATGCCCGGCTTCACCGCCTGGGCGGGGTTGCAGGAGATCGGCCGGCCGAAACCCGGTGAAACACTGGTGGTGGCCGCTGCCAGCGGCCCGGTCGGCGCCACCGTGGGCCAGATCGCGAAGCTGCGCGGTGCGCGCGTGGTCGGCATCGCCGGCGGCGCGCGCAAGGTCGCGCACGTGCGCGACGAACTCGGCTTCGACGTCGCCCTCGACCATCGCGCGCCCGACTTCGCCGCACAGCTGGCCGCGGCCGCGCCCGATGGCATCGATGTGTATTTCGAGAACGTCGGCGGGCGGGTGCTCGACGCGGTCCTGCCGCTGCTCAACGACTTCGCCCGCGTACCGGTGTGCGGGCTGGTCGCGCACTACAACGACACCGCGCCACCGCCCGGACCGGACCGGCTGCCGCAGGCGATGGCGCTGATCCTCAGTCGACACCTCACCGTGCGCGGCTTCATCCAGAGCGATTTCGCGGCGCTGTACCCGGAATTCCTGCGCGAGATGGGTGCGTGGTTGCGCGAGGACCGCATCGTCTATCGGGAGGACGTGGTCGACGGGCTGGAACATGCGCCGCAGGGCCTGATCGGGCTGTTGCGCGGCGACAACTTCGGCAAGCGTCTGGTGCGGATCGTGCCGTGATCACGACCGGCAGGGCTGCGGTCGTGACACCGGTTCTTGCCCGCCGGCCACGCTCGACGTAGCGTTTCGCCGACCGCACCGCCCCCGTGCAGCCGCCACCCCGATGAGCACGACCGCCGACCTCGATGCGTGCACCCGCGTCGCCGTGGAGTTCGCCACCAGGCTGATCCACGGCAAGTACGCCGGTGCCCACCTCCTGCTGTCTGCCAACGCCCGCGACGACTGGCCCCCATCGGCCCTGCGCGAGGCCTACCAGGAGCTGGTCGACTGGGTCGGCCCGGCGCCCGACCGCATCGAGGTGGCGCGCACCCTGCGCGACTGGGAACTCCGCGAAGACGGTGATCTCGCAGCCGTCTACCTGCTGCTGCATGGCGGCGAGACCGAGGGCATGACGGTCACCGTGGCGCGTGAGGCCGACCGCCAGGTGGTGCGCGAGATCGACTGGGGCCGGGCGTAGGCCAGAGGGGGTTCTTCTCCCGATTGGGGGTTGAATCCAGGCGGGGAGGCTTGCCTGAGGCCCGCAGGACCGGAAGAAGGAAGACCGGAGCCAAGCCGGAGCCGGAGCACGGGTCGGGTAGGGCGTCGGCGGCCCGCCGCGGCCACAGGGGGATGCCCAGCCGGATATCTCCGCGTCCTGCTCCCACATCCGGCCGCCGGCCATCCATGGCCGGCTCTGGACATCCCCCTGCATCCGCGGCGGGCCCCGAACCGTCGTGGCGCCCGGAGGAAATCAACGGCGAGTAACGGCAGGCCGTGGTGGCGGTCGACGACTTGCGGTTGCCACCGCCGTTGACCTCCATGCCGGAACCATGAACGCACGAGCGTGTCAGCTGCAGGCGCCGGCACACCTTCGTTGATTTTCGTACCGGAGCCGGCGAATGCCCGGGCCCATCGCGTGCACCGGGGGGTGTGCGGAAAGCCGGCCATGGATGGCCGGCGGCCGGCCGTGGTAGCCGGACGCGGACTCCGGCCGGGGGAGCACACCCCCGGTGTGCGCGACGGGCGGCGCGATGCCAGGCGAAGCCCCCAACCGGCGCCCGGGGCACTCCGATTCTTGCTTCACAGCCGCCGCATGGAGAAGAGCGAGACAAGGCCCCGTGTGCACGATGGCTGCGCGCCGCCGCACGAAGGCATGTCAGCCGCCCGACACCCCCCGGATCCGGTCGCGGAACCAGAAGAACCCCGCCGTGGCGGGGTTCTGTGGAGAGATCCGCGAGCGGGAGGTCAGCCCTCGAGCTGCGCCAGCGCCGCGTTGAAGGTCGCGCTCGGGCGCATCGCCTGCGCCACCCTGTCCAGGTCGGGGTGGTAGTACCCGCCGATGTCGACCGCACCGCCCTGGGCACCGTTGAGCTCGCCGATGATCGCCGCCTCGCCCTCGGCCAGCGCCTGCGCCACCGGGGCGAAGGTGGCCTTGAGGTCGGCGTCATCGTCCTGCGCGGCCAGCGCCTGCGCCCAGTACAGGGCGAGGTAGTAGTGGCTGCCGCGGTTGTCGAGCTGGCCCAGCTTGCGCGCCGGCGAGCGGTCGTTGTCGAGGATCTGGCCGTTGGCGGCATCCAGCGCCTGCGCCAGCACCTTTGCCCGCGCATTGCCCTGGGTCTCGCCGAGGTGCTCGAGCGACGCGGCAAGCGCCAGGAATTCGCCCAGCGAATCCCAGCGCAGGTAGTTCTCACCGGTGAACTGCTGCACGTGCTTGGGCGCCGAGCCGCCGGCACCGGTCTCGAACAGGCCGCCGCCCGCCATCAGCGGCACCACCGACAGCATCTTCGCGCTGGTGCCCAGTTCCATGATCGGGAAGAGGTCGGTGAGGTAATCGCGCAGCACGTTGCCGGTCACCGAGATGGTGTCCTCGCCGCGGCGGATGCGTGCCAGCGACTCGCGCATCGCGTCCACCGGCGCGAGGATCCGGATGTCCAGGCCCGCGGTGTCGTGATCCTGCAGGTAGCGCTCGACCTTGGTGATCAGCTGCGCATCGTGGGCGCGCTGCGGGTCGAGCCAGAAGATCGCCGGCGTGCCGGACAGCCGCGCGCGGGTCACCGCCAGCTTCACCCAGTCCTGGATCGGTGCGTCCTTCGTCTGGCACATGCGCCAGATGTCGCCCGCCTCCACCGCGTGCTCGAACACCACGTTGCCGGCCTGGTCGCTGACGCGCACGGTGCCGTCGGCCGGGATCTGGAAGGTCTTGTCGTGGCTGCCGTATTCCTCGGCCTTCTGCGCCATCAGGCCCACGTTGGGCACGCTGCCCATGGTGGCCGGGTCGAACGCGCCGTTGGCCCGGCAGTCGGCGATCACCGCCTGGTAGATGCCGGCGTAGCTGCGGTCGGGGATCACCGCCTTGGTGTCCTGCAGCTGTCCTTCGGCATTCCACATGCGGCCGGAGTCGCGGATCATCGCCGGCATCGACGCATCGACGATGACGTCGCTGGGCACGTGCAGGTTGGTGATGCCCTTGTCGGAGTTGACCATGGCCAGGCCCGGGCGCTGCGCGTACAGCGCGTCGATGTCGGCGCGGATCGTTGCCTGCGTGTCCTCGGGCAGCGAGGCGATGCTCGAATACAGGTCGCCGATGCCGTTGTTGGCATCGAAGCCGGCCTGCGCCAGCGCATCGGCGTGCCTGGCCAGCACGTCGCCATAGAACGCGTTGACCGCCACGCCGAACATGATCGGGTCGGAGACCTTCATCATCGTGGCCTTGAGGTGCAGCGAGAACAGCACCCCCTGCGCGCGCGCGTCCTCGATCTCGCGGGCGATGAAGTCGGCAAGCGCCTTGCGGCTCATCACCGCCGCATCCACCACCTCGCCGGCCTGCACCTTCACCGCGTCCCTGAGCACCGTGGTGGTGCCATCGGCGGCGACGAGTTCGATCTTCAGGGTGTCGGCGGACGCGAGGGTGGTCGAGCGCTCGCTGCCGTAGAAATCGCCGGCGTCCATGTGCGCCACGTGCGACTTCGAATCGCTGCTCCACTTGCCCATGCGGTGCGGATGCTTGCGCGCGTAGGCCTTCACCGACGCCGGCGCGCGGCGGTCGGAATTGCCTTCGCGCAGCACCGGGTTCACCGCGCTGCCCTTGACCCGGTCGTAGCGCGCCTTGGTGTCGCGCTCCGCGTCGTCGGTGGGCTCGTCCGGGTAGGCCGGCAGGTCGAAGCCCTGCGCCTGCAGCTCGCGGATCGCCGCCTTGAGCTGCGGCACCGAGGCGCTGATGTTGGGCAGCTTGATGATGTTGGCTTCGGGGGTCTTGGCCAGCTCGCCGAGTTCGGCGAGGTCGTCGGTCACCGCGGCGTCGCCCAGGCGCTCCGGGAACTGCGCCAGGATCCGCGCCGCCAGCGAGATGTCGCGGGTCTCCACGGCGATGCCGGCCGGCGCGGTGAACGCCTTGATGATCGGCAGCAGCGACTGCGTGGCCAGGAACGGGGCTTCGTCGGTCAGCGTGTAGAGGATCTTGGGCGTGCTGGACATGGGCGGGTCATCTCGCTGTGTGTCTGGGATCGCGCCTGGCGGAACCGGGTGCAGGCCACCCGGCCGCGATGCGGTTTCCGGGATCGACCACCACACGGGCGTCGAGGGCGCAGGGCCGGCCATTGTCGCCGGTTTGCCGGAGCGAGGGAAAACGCGGGCGAACGGTGCCGGCGGGCCACGGATTCCGCGACAACCGGGTCGCCGGTGTACAGCGCACTGTCAGACTTTTCCTACACGGCAAAGGGGGAGGGGCCGACAGATTCGGCAAATTGCGGCGGGCATATTGACCACCACGCCCCGGCGGCACGGCCCATGCAGAAGCATGGACGCAGCTCCGCAAGGGAACACGGGCCGCCATCTGAGCAGTGGGGACATCTGCCGGGCCGGGGCGCTTTTCTTCGACGGGTGGGCCGGATGCCCACCGCGATGGGTCGGGATCCCGCACATATCGGGTCGCGCAATCGTGGGGAGTGCTTCAGTGCGCACCTGCAGCCTCGTCACCGCACACGCTGGCGCGCCGGCTGGATGGGCCAACCCTGCCGGACTCGGGCCGGCGGCGACGCGCGGGCCGCGGTCCCGGTTCTGGAGCCGCATTCGGCGTGGCAGCCGCGCCGCAGCCGCAGCCGCAGCCGCGACCCGCGATCAGCTCGCGCGCTCGCGCTCGTAGGCCTGCAGATGGCAGTACGCGGCCGCAAGCATCGGTGCCGGCACGCCGGCTGCACGGACACGGTCACGCATGTCGCCGACGATATGCGCGGCTTCCACCCGGTGGCCGGCCTCCAGGTCATGCAGCATGGAGGCCTTCAGCGGCGATCCCGCGCGGGTGAGCTGTGCGAGCGCGGTGGCGCGCGCGCCGTCGGTCACGGGATGGCCGGCGTCCGCGGCTGCCACCAGTGTTTCAGCGTACAGCGCGGTGACGAGCCCCCGGCCGTCCTCGGTGGCGACGATGTCGCCGACCGTGGCGCGCGTCAGGCAGGTCGCGCCGGCCAGCGTGGCCAGGAAGGTGAACTTGACCCACTGCTCGCGGGCGATGTCGTCGGTATGCAGGTGGTCGATGCCGGCCCGTGTGCAGGCCTCCGCGAATGCCGTGCAACGCGCGCTGCGGCTGCCGTCGCGTTCGCCGAAGGTGATCGATGCCGACTGGCTGTGGTGGACGATGCCGCCGTCCTCGCCCTTGCTGACGCTGATGAAGCAGAGGCCGCCGATCACACGTCCGGCGCCGAAGCGCTGGTCCAGCAGCGGGTAGTGGCGCAGCCCGTTGAGGATCGGCAACACCGCGGTGCCAGCGTCCACGGCCGGTGCGATCGCATCGATGGCACTGTCGAGGTCGTAGGCCTTGCAGCTCAGTACGACCAGGTCGTAGGGCGTCTGCGCCGCATCCGCGGCCAGCGCGTCGGCGGTCAGGCAGCGCACCTGCAGCCTGGCGTCGCCGAGCGGGCTGCGCAGGCACAGGCCGTCGGCGGCAAGCCCGGCCGCGCGTGCCGGGCGCACCAGGAAGGTCACGTCGAGCCCGGCCTGGGCGAGCCGCCCGCCGAAATATCCGCCGGTGCCGCCGGCACCGAGTACCAGGATGCGCATGCGAATCCTCCTTCCGGGGATGTGCATGTTAGCCGCGCGCTGCCGCTGAAAAAGAACGGGCGTGGCCATGGCCACGCCCGTCGGGGACCGCGGGGGGAGGCGTTGTTACTGCACGGTGAACTGCTGGCTCTGCACCACGTTGCCGTCCAGCGAGATCTCGACGGTGTAGGTGCCCGCCGGCCAGTCTTCCTGGTTGTTGACGCGGAAATTGGTCACGCCCGGGCCGCTCAGGTTGAGCCGCTGGCTGGTCTCGTCGACCAGCTGGCCATCCTGGAACGTCCAGCGCGCACGCACCTCGGTTTCGGTCGGAGTATCGGCACGGGTCACCACCGAGGCGACGATGGTGCGGTCGCTGCGGGCGAACGTCGTCTTCGGATCGGCCACGCGTTCGTTGCCGTTGGCACCGGTGCCAAGCACCACCTCGCTGACGCTGGCCGATGCGGTGGCGGCCGGCTGCGTGGTGGCGGGATTGGCCGGCTGGGCGACCGGATCGGCCGGCATCGGCGCAGTGGCCGGAGGCGTGTCGGCCGCAGGCTGGTCACGGTTGCAGGCAGCGAGCGCGAAGGCGCAGGTGATGGCGGCAGTCAGTGCCAGCAGGCGGTGTGAGCGGGTCTGCATATCGAAGTGTCCTCTATGGGTGGGTCCGGAGCAGGGTTGCGCGTCAGCCGTCGCTGGGCGGGCGCGCGGGAATGCGCAGCACCTGCCCGGGCTGGATCAGGTCGGGGTCGTCGAGCAGGTCGCGATTCGCCTCGAAAATGTCCTTCCAGTGATTGGCCGACCCGTAGTACTGGTTCGAGATGCGCGACAGGTTGTCGCCGCGGGCGACGGTGTGGGAGCGCTCGTCGAGCACGTCCTCGGTGGATTCGACCGACGAACCGACCTGGCCGAAGTCGGCGCCGCGCAGGGATTGCTCGGTGCTGTCGACGCTGCCACGCACGCTGGAGAAATCAGCCTTGCCGGCCGCGCCGGGTGCAGCCCCGGTACCGGCGGCGCTGCCAGTGCCTTTCAATGACAGCGATGCCGGATCCGGCGTCTTGCGGGTGTCACTCATGCCAATGCTCCAGCGCAGGGGACGGCAGCCTCCCACGACGCTGGTTAAGACCGCATCGCGCCGATGTGAATGGCTTGGCGCTACTGGCGCAGCTCGCGGTGCACCGGCGGTTGCGCCAGCCCGGGAGTCGCCCGCCACGGGTTGATGTCCAGGCCGCCGCGGCGCGTGTAGCGCGCCTCCACCGACAGCGCCAGCGGCCCCAGCCGCTGCAGGTCGAGGAAGATCGCTTCCACGCACTGCTCATGGAAGCCCGCGTGCTCGCGGTAGGACACGAGGTAGCGCAGCAACCCGGCGGGGTCGAGCCGCGGACCATGCCAGTCGATGCGCACGCTTGCCCAGTCGGGCTGGCCGGTGACCGGGCAATTGGATTTGAGCAGCGCCGAGACCAGCGCCTCGCGCACGTGCCCGGCATCGGCAATCGCCAGATGCGCCGGGTTGGGCGGGCCGTAGTCGTCGATGTCGACCTCGAGCCGGTCGAGATCGGTCACCGGCCCGGGCTCGTGGTTGAACGCGGGCAGCCCGAAGGCCACGTCGACGGTGGTGCCTGCCACCGCGCCGAGGTCGGAGGCGATGCGCTCACGCACGGCCCCGGCGCTGTCGTGGCGGGTGTTGTTGAGCGAGTTGAGATAGAGCTTGAGCGACTTCGACTCCACCAGGTTCGGCGAATCCGCCGGCACCGACAGCGTCGCGGTCGCCACCACCGGCTTGCCCCGTGCATCCAGCCAGCCCAGTTCGTAGGCGTGCCAGCGGTCGATGCCGGTGAACGGCAGGGCTGCGTCGGTGGCCACGCCCAGGCTGGCGCGTGCCGGTGCGCGCGGGATCGCGAACAGCAGCGAGGGGTCGTATCGCGCCGGATAGGCAACGCTGCGCCCGAGGCTGGAATCGTGCGGGGAAGTCATGTGCGCATTCTAGGCGCGGCCGGCCGCAACACCCGCGAACGGCGCGCGCAGAGTTCAGCTGCCGGCGTCGCCGTCGAGATAGTCGAGCGTGGCCTGCAGCATCGCGCGCAGGCCGAGGTCGAGCGCGGACTCGTCGACGTCGAATTTCGGCGAATGGTTGCTGGGCGCGGTCGCGGCATCGACCCCGACCGGTGTCGCGCCGACGAAGAAGAACAGCCCGGGCACCTCGCGCGCGTACAGCGAGAAGTCCTCGGCACCCATCACCAGCGGCATGTCCACCACCTTGCCGGTGCCGGCGGCCGCTTCCAGGCTGGGGCGCATGCGGGCGGTCAGCGCCTCGTTGTTGAAGGTCACCGGGTTGCCTTCCTCGGCGGGGATCCGGGCCTCGACAGTGGCGCCGTTGGCCGCCGCCACGTGTTCGGCCACCGCGCCGAGGCGGCGGAACACGTCGGCACGCATGTCCTCGTCGAAGGTGCGGATGGTGCCGACCAGTTCCACCGCGTCGGGAATGATGTTGTAGCGGATGCCGCCGTTGATCGCGCCGAAGCTCAGCACCACCGGCTGCGCGCTGATGTCCATCTGCCGGCTGACGATCGCCTGCGACTGGTTGACGATCTGCGCCGCGGCGATGATCGGGTCCACGCCGCCCCACGGCCGCGAACCGTGCGTCTGGCGCCCGATGACGCGGATGCCGAAACGGTCGGATGCGGCCATCGTCGGGCCGGCGCGCACGCCGATGGTGTCGGCGTTGAGGGTGCTGAAGACGTGCAGGCCGAAGACCGCGTCGGGCCTGAAGTCGGCGAACACGCCCTCTTCGAGCATCAGCCGTGCGCCGCCCTGCTCGCCTTCCGGCGCGCCTTCCTCGGCCGGCTGGAAGACGAACAGCACCTCACCGGCCAGCTGCTCGCGCATGCCGACCAGCGCCTCGGCCACGCCCATCAGGATCGCGGTATGGGCGTCATGGCCACAGGCATGCATCACCCCGGTGCGTTGGCCGCGATAGGTGTCGGTGGCGGTGGACGCGAATGGCAGGCCGGTCTCCTCGGTCACCGGCAGCGCGTCCATGTCGGCGCGCAGCGCCAGCCGCGGACCGGGGCGACCGCCCCTGAGCACCGCGGTCACGCCGTGATGGGCGATGCCGGTGCGCGGCTGCAGGCCGAGGCCGCGCAGGTGATCGGCCACCTTTGCCGCGGTGCGCGTCTCGCGGTTGGACAGTTCCGGGTGCTGGTGGATATCGCGCCGCCAGGCGACCACGCGTTCCTGCAGTGCGGCCGCGGCCACGCCGACTTCCGGGCGCTGGGTATCGGCGGCGAGGACACCGGGAGGAAGAGCGGCACAGCAGGCGAGCAACAGCGCGGCGGCATGGCGTGGCATGGCGGTTTTCCCCGGGATGGTGTCAGGGCCGGATCCTAGCCTGCGCCGGCGATGCCGGGCGCGCTGCCCCGGCCGGGATGCCGACGCCGGGGGGCACGCTCAGGGCGGGTTCCTGCGCCCGAGCAGGACACGCACGATCCCGTACAGCACGCCGATGCCGAGGCCGAGTCCGATCCATTGCAGCAGGGTCATGGCGTCTCTCCACGGAACTTGAACAGGATGCGCCAGCATAGGCCGGGGCCCGTCTCCCGCCTGCCTGCTCACGTCACGCGCACCGCGGCTGCTCCTAGAGTGGATAGTCGATGCCCCGGTTCGCCAAGGCCGGCGTCGGCACACACCGTCCCAGGCCATGCTCGGAATGTGACGGCTAACATGGTTCCACTGCGTTTTCCCCCGATTCTGCTGAATTCCGCCCGTTCCGGAGACCTGTCATGACCCCTTCCCGAGCACGCCTGTACGCGTATGCGATCCATCCATTGCATGCGGTGATGCTGGCCGGTTCGCTCGCGCTGTTCCTCGGCGCCGCACTGAGCGACATCGCCTATTTCCGCACCTACGAGATCCAGTGGCAGAACTTCGCCTCGTGGCTGATCGTCGGCGGCCTGGTGTTTTCCGCGGTCGCGGTGCTGTTTTCGCTGTTCGACCTGCGCGGTGCGGTGCGCACGCGCGGCAGCGCCGTCTACGCGCTGGTGGTGGTGGCGATGTGGGTGGTCGGCTTCTTCAACGCGCTGATGCACGCGCGCGACGCCTGGGCCAGCATGCCGGGCGGCCTGGTCATGTCGTTGATCGTTGTCGTACTGGGGCTGGTGGCGACCTTCATGGGGTTTCGCACCGTCCGCACGGGAGAACTGAAATGAGCCGCACTTCACTGACCCTCGCCGCGGCGCTGGCCGTGTCACTCGCCGCCTGCAATCCGGCGCCCGAGCCCGAGCTGCAGTACGGCCCCGAAGTCAACCTGCCCGAACCCAAGCGCGGCCTGCTGCCGCAGATGGTCATCGCCGACCCGTCGCCCTGGGGTGACCAGGTGCCGGCGGTTCCGGCCGGCTTCGAAGTCCGCGCGATCGCCACCGGGCTGGGCATTCCGCGCCAGACCCTGGTGCTGCCCAACGGCGACATCCTCGTGGCCGAGGGCCGCGGCGGCAATGCGCCCAAGCTCAAGCCGAAGGACATCATCGCCGGGCCGATCAAGGCCAGGGGCACCACGCAGGTCAAGAGCGGCAACCGCCTGACCCTGCTGCGCGACGCCGATGGCGACGGCGAATACGAGCTGCAGACGGTGTTCGCCGAGAACCTCAACGCGCCGTACGGCCTGGCACTGGTCGGCAACAACCTGTACGTGGCCAACCAGGACGCGGTGGTGCGCTTCGACTACCAGCCCGGCCAGACCCAGGCCAGTGGCGAGCCGGAGCTGCTGACCCCGCTGCCGTCCGACATCAACCACCACTGGACCAAGGCGATGACCGCCAGCGCCGACGGTCGCTTCCTGTATGTCGGCATCGGCTCGAATTCGAACATCACCGAGCGCGGCATGACCGCCGAGCAGGATCGCGCGATGGTGTGGGAGATCGACGCGGAAACCGGCATGCACAGGCAGTACGCCACCGGCCTGCGCAATCCGACCGCGCTGGCGATCGAGCCGACCACCCGCCAGCTGTGGGCGGTGGTCAACGAGCGCGACGAGATCGGCCCCGACCTCGTGCCCGACTACCTGACCTCGGTGCAGGAAGGCGGCTTCTACGGCTGGCCGTGGGCGTACTGGGATGGCCACGTGGACGACCGCGTGCGTCCGCAGAACCCCGAGAAGGTGGCCGCCACCATCACCCCCGACTACAGCCTCGGCGCGCACGTCGCCTCGCTGGGCGTGGACTTCTCCTCGCCGGTGATAGGGCCGGAGTTCGCCGAGGGTGCCTTCGTGGGCATGCACGGCAGCTGGAACCGCTCGGAGCCGGTCGGCTACAAGGTGGTGTTCGTGCGCTTCGAGAACGGGCGCCCGGTGGGCCAGCCGGTGGACTTCGCGACCAACTTCCGCGACGACGACGGCACCACGCGCGGCCGCCCGGTGGGCGTCACGGTGGACCCGCGTGGCGCGGTGATCATCGCCGACGACCTGGCCAACATCATCTGGCGGGTGTCGCGCGTGGGTGGTCCGGCAGTGGCGCCGCAGCCGGCGGCACCGGCACCGGCCGATGTCGCGACGGGAGGCGACACCGCACCTCCCGCCGACGTGGCGGCAGCGGAGACCGTCTCGCAGTAACCATCGGCGGATGGCGGCAAAAATCGCAGCGCGGAAGGCATGGCCTCCCGCGCTGTTTTTCTGGTTCTTCTTCCAACTCCACGGAGATGTCGTACGGCTGAAATGGCCCGGTGCGCGCGTGCTTCATTGCGTGCTGGACCGTCCGTCATGCGCACACGGGGCGTGTTGTCCTTCCGTCTTCTCCACGCAGCGGTGGTGGCGCAAAGCACGGATGTCGGGTGTCGGTGAGGTGCCTCGTTTGGCGTCGCGCCGCCCGTCGCGCGCACCGGGGGGGGTGCTCCCCCGGCCTGAGTCCGCGTCCAGCTACCACGGCCGGCCGCCGGCCATCCATGGCCGGCTGGGAGCACACCCCCCGGTGCACGCGACGGGCCCGGGCATTCGTCGGCTTCGGCACGCAAAGCAATAGCGGTTGCTGCCCGCGTCGCCTGCCACCGACCACGGCCCGGCGTTCGCAGTTCCTGTGGACGTCAGCGGTGGCGCAGCCGAAGTCGTCGACCCCACGACGGCCTGCCGTTATTCGCCTTTGAGTCTTTCCGCCCAGACGACGTCCGGGGCCCGTCGTGGACGCAGGGGGATGTCCAGAGCCGGCCATGGACGGCCGGCGGCCGGATGTGGGAGCAGGACGCGGAGATATCCGGCTGGGCATTCCCCTGTGGCCGCGGCGGGCCGCCCGCGCCCCACCCGGCCCGTGCTCCGGCTCTGGCTTTGCTCCAGGCTTCCGGCCTTCGGGCCGCGAGGCTCCGCGCTCGGATGGAACCCCCAAGACCCGGTTGTGTCTTGCGACGTCTGCGCCGGGGCGCACCGCGCCGGGTTGCACCACGCGTCGACTCACACGCGCGCAGAAGATTGATCGGCGCGCGTGGGGCCGGGTCGTGCGTGCGCGACCTACCTGCGCTTCGCCCGAGACGCGCGCGCGCGTTTCTTCGCCGGGGTGGTGCCCGCGCCGCTTGCCTGGGCGCCGGCGTCCGGCATCCATTCCAGGCTCGACAGCACGTCGAGATAGGCCATCAGGTGGTGCAGGCACTCCGGCGACTCGTCGCGCATCAGCCGCAGCGCGCGCTGCACCAGGTTGGCGGAGTTCAACGGACCGGCATCGGTGGCCGCCGGGGCCAGCGCCTCGCGGGTCTGTCCTTCGATGCGCAAGCGCGACCACAGCGCGCGCAGCGGCTGCAGCGCCGGCAGCGCCGGATACGCGGCGCGCGCGGGCAGGCCGTCGACGGCATGCGCGTCGCGCCAGCGGGCTTCCTGTTCGAGCGTGGCCAGCAACGGAGCGAACAACGACGTTCGCACAGCTGACGCTGGTGGATGTCCGGCGGCTGGCTGGGCGATCACGCGGTCGACGTCGATCGCGGCCCGTGGCGCGCGATGCTCCGGGTCCCCGGCAAGCGATGCTTCGAGCGCGGCGATCCGCTGCTCGAGTGCCGCGCGCAGTGCACCGTCCGCGCCATCCATGCGCCGGCGCAGTGCGTCGATGCGTCGACGTCGCAGTGCCTGCACGACGGAGGGCGTCGGTGCCATGCCGTCGGGTGCGTCAGCCGCCATTGGCAGCCGGCTGCGGGCGCGGCACCGGCGCCATCTCGACGCGGCGGTTGCGCGCACGCCCGGCTTCGTCGCTGTTGGACGCCACCGGCTGTTCGGCACCGAATGCGGCGGCGAACACCGACGACGCGGGCACGCCGTGTTCGACCAGCGCGCGGGTCACGGTGAGCGCGCGCTGTGCCGACAGTTCCAGGTTGTCGGCGAAGCGGCGGTTGTCGCCGCGGATCGGACGGTCGTCGGTGAAACCGCTCACCATCAGGATCTCGTCGCGCGTGCCAAGGTAGCCGGCCAGCGGCCCGGCCAGCGTTTCTAGAAGCTCCACGCCCTCCGGCTGCAGGCGGTCGGAATTCAACGCGAACAGCACGCTGCCACGGATGCCGATGCGACCATCGACCAGGGTGATGCGGCCCGCGGCCAGCGGCGCGGCCAGCGCATCCTCCAGCGCCTGGCGACGCTGTTCCTCGGCCCGGCGCTGGGCGATCTCCTCCTGCAGCTGTACCTCCAGGTGCAGCTGCACACCGATCACGCCGACCAGGATCAGCACGAACACGCCCAGCAGCACCGACATCAGGTCGCCGAACGCGGCCCACACCGGCGTGCCGGCATCGGTGTCGTGGTCGATCTCCAGGCTCATGCGCCGGCCCTGTCCTGCACGCCGGGCAACTGCCGCAGCTCCTCGATGATCTGCTTCTGCGCCAGCACGCTGAGATCGACCACTTCGCGTGCCTGCGCCACGTAGTAGGCGAGCTGTTCGTCACTGCGGGAGGCGGTGGCCTCGAGCATGGTGCCGATGCCCTCGAGGCGTTCCAGCAGGCGTTCGCTGCCGGCACCGAACAGCTCCACTGCGCTGCCGAAGGCCTCGCCGAGGCTGGCGATGTCGGCGGCGCCCGCGCCGATGCGGGTGGCGGCGGCGTCGAGCCGGCCGGTCTCGTGCCCGACATGTTCGAGGAAGCGGTCGCCGACGCGTTCCAGCAGGCCGGCACTGGTCGACACCAGTGCGTCGATGGCCTCGCGCTGCTGCACCGAGGCGTGGTTCACCGCATCGAGCAGCGTCGCCAGCGTTTCCATCAGCTGGGTGCGTTCGGCCAGCATCGCCGTGTCGCGCACCATGCTGTCGGAGAGCTTCTGGCGCAGTTCCGCCACCACCTCGGCGGCCACGCGCGGGGCTTCCGATGCCGCCTGCACCAGCGTGGCGATCTCGGCGATGGTGGCGCTGGCATGCGCCTGCGATTGTTCGCCGATCTGCTGCGCGGTGCGCGACAACGCTTCGCAGATCGCCTGCTGGCGCTGCGTGGCGTCGTCGCCGATGCGCGTCCAGTCATCGCGCAGGGCAGTGGCCATCGCCGCGAGTTCGCGGTTCCATGCCGCGAGGCGTTCGCCATCGCCCCGGGCCAGCGTGTCCTGCAGCCGTGCATGCGAGACGGCGACGTCGTCGAGCAACGCCTGCGCCCTGGTGGCGAGCTGGTCGGCCGCGGCCACCAGCACTGCCTGCTGCCGTTCGACGAGCTGCGTGTGCTGCGCCTGCTGGCGATCCAGCGCAGCATCCCAGGCGCTTCCGATGCGCGTGGCATTGCCGTCGAGTTGCGCCGTCACCGTATCCACCAGCGTCGCCGCGTGCCCGGTGAAATGCGTGCCGAGGGCGTCGAGGCGCTGGGTGGTGCTGTCGGCCAGGGCCATCTGCGCGTCGTGCTGCCGGTCCAGTGCCTGCTGCCACAACGTGGCCATCGCGCTGTTGTGGATTTCGGCACCGGCAGCCAGGGCCCGCAGCTGGCGTTCGACGGCATCGCCCAACGCTTCGTGCAGACGTGCGGTCTCGCGGGTGACCGCGTCCATGGTGGTTGCAACGACCGGCTGCAGCGCATCGCCGAAGGCGCGTGCACTGTCGGCCGCACTGCGCTGCAGCGACTGCTGCACCGACGCGGCGAGGCGTTCATAGGCGGCCGCGGTACCGGCATGGAACTGTTCCTGCCGTGCAGCCTGCTGCGCCTGCGCGTCCTGCGCCTGGCGTTCCAGCGCGGCCATCATGTCCTGCAGGCGCTCGACCAGCACCGGCATGGTGGCCGATTGCGCGCGCATCAGCTGCAGCGCCTCGTCGCGCTGCTGCGCGCGCGAATGCGGGCGCAGGGTGGTCGCGATCGCGGCGTCGAGGCGGCGGACAATCGCGCTGCGTTCGCTGCGACACAGCGCCGCCAGCAGGCCAAGCATCGCCGAGGCGGCGACACCGGCGATGGAGGTGCCGAACGCAACGCCGAGGCCTTCGACCGGTGCCGCCAGCGAGTCGCGCACCGCCTGCAGGTCGCTGGCGGTCTGCAGCGCCATGCCGGTGCCGCGCAGCGTCAGCAGCATGCCCAGCAGGGTGCCGAGCATGCCCAGCAGCACCAGCATGCCGACCAGGTAGGGCGTGAGCGAGGGCACCGGCAGGGGCGCGCGCCCCTCCTCCACGCGCAGGCGCACCGCGCCGCGCAGCGAGGGATCGAGCGGAGCCAGCCAGTCCGCAAGCGTCGCCGGGGGATCGGCCAGCCCGTCGAGCGCGCGTTCGAGGCCGGCGGTGGCCTGGCGGTAGCGGTGCAGTTCCAGCGCACCGACCAGGTACAGGACGCCGATCAGCAGGGTGACGGCCAGCGCCAGCGCGTGGCTGCCGAAATAGCCGGCGCCGATCCAGCCGATGGCCAGCAGGCCGGTCGCGAATACCGGCCAATGGAGGAAGTGTCTGTTCATGCGTCCACGGAAGAAGGCCGAAGCGCGGCAAGCAGTGCTTCGACGGGTTGGAAACGGAAGTCGAGTTCGGCCAGCAGCACCTGCCGGGCGTCCTCGCGGAACGGAACATGCCAGCGGTCACCGTTGCCATCGGCCGCGTGATGCAGGCGTTCGCAATGCGCGGCCAGCAGGGCGGGCACCGGGCCCAGCAGCGCGTGCTCGCGCGGGCTCAGCACGCCTTCGAGCACCGCATCGACTGCCGCCAGGCGTGCATGGCCGGGCGATTGCCGGGACAGCCGATCGCGCACCTGCCCGCGCAGCCGCCCGGTGGCCGCCTGCATCGCGCGTTGCAGCGACTGGCAGTGGCGCAGCACCGCGGCCGCGGCTGCATCCCGGCCGGCGTCCGCGGCCGGCCAGCCACGGTCGGCCGCGATGGCGTCGGCAAGGTCCGCACGCGCGCGTGCGCATTCCCCGGTATCGATGCCCGTGCCGGCGTCCTCGTCCATCGCGACGGGACCATCGAGTGCGCGCGACAGTGCCACCGCGCGCGGCCAGTCCAGCCAGTCACCCAGCCGCGCCGTCGGCGCCGGCACGGCCGGCATCGGCGGCGCCCCCGCGATCCGCGCCAGCAGGCGGGGCAGGGTCGAGGCTGGAACCGTTGCCCGGAGCGGGGCGTCCTGCATGCGACTGGCCAAAAGACGGCCATTTTACAGTGCCGGGCACATGCACCGGCCTGCGCGCGCCTGAAGCGTCGGCACCCGCGGGGTATCATTGTCGGCCGCAGGACCCCCTTCACGACAGGACAGGACATCGACGTGGCAGTGAATCAGCAGCAACTCGACCGGATCGCCTCGGGCAAGGGCTTCATCGCCGCACTCGACCAGAGCGGCGGCAGCACGCCGAAGGCGCTGAAGCTCTACGGCATCGATGAATCGGCGTGGTCCGACGAGGCCGGGATGTACGACCTGGTGCACCAGATGCGCACCCGCATCGTCACCAGCCCCGCCTTCACCGGCGAGCGCATCCTCGGCGCGATCCTCTTCGAGCGTACCCTCGACGCCAGCTTTGCCGGCCAGGACGCCGCCAGCTTCCTCTGGAACGAGAAGCAGGTGGTGCCGTTCCTGAAGATCGACAAGGGCCTGGAGGACGAGGCCAACGGGGTGCAGCTGATGAAGCCGATCCCGGGGCTTGCCGAATTGCTGGCCAAGGCGAAGTCCAAGGGCGTGTTCGGCACCAAGGAGCGTTCGGTCATCAAGTCCAATAACGCCGCCGGTATCGCCGCGGTGCTCGACCAGCAGTTCGAGCTCGGCCAGCAGGTGCTCGACGCCGGGCTGGTGCCGATCATCGAGCCGGAAGTCGACATCAAGGCCGCCGACAAGGAAGCCATCGAGGTCGAGCTGAAGAAGGGCCTGATCGAGCGGCTGGACCGCATCGACGCGAAGACCCCGGTGATCCTCAAGCTCACCCTGCCCAGCGTGGACGGCTATTTCCAGGAGCTGGTGGACCATCCGTCGGTGCTGAAGGTGGTGGCGCTGTCGGGCGGCTACAGCCGCGACGATGCCAACGCGAAGCTGGCGAAGAACCCGGGCGTGGTGGCGAGCTTCAGCCGCGCGCTGACCGAGGGGCTGAGCGCGCAGCAGACCGACGAGGCGTTCAACCAGTCGCTGGACACCGCGATCGAGTCGATCTACCGGGCTTCTATCGCCTGACTCCTGACGACAGGTGGTGACGAAAGGCCGGCAGCGATGCCGGCCTTTCTCATGCCAGCGGCGGCACCTGCACCGGCCGCCCGCGCGCATCGAGCGCGATCATCACGAAGTGCCCGCGCGTACACAGCTCGCGCTCGCCGCTGAGGAGGTCCTCGGCCACCAGCTCGACCTCCACCTTCATCGACGTCCGTCCCACCTCCACCACGCGCGCGATCGTTTCCACCAGCTGGCCCTGGCGGATGGGCAGCTTGAAGTCGACCTGTTCCGAACGCGCGGTGACCACCGTGCGGCGGGCATAGCGCGACGCCGCGATGAAGGCCGCCTTGTCCATCCATGCCAGCGCGGTGCCGCCGAACAGCGTGCCCATGTGGTTGGTGTGGTCCGGAAACACGATCTCGAGCATGCGCGCCTCGGTGGTGGGTGCGTCGTCGATCGGTGCCATGTCATGCCTCCAGCGTGTGGATGTGCGCGGCGACCGCGGTGGCGATCTGCGCGGGAGTGCGGAAGCCTGCCATGCGGGCGACCTCCGCACCGTCGACGAACAGTGACAGCGTCGGCGTCTGCCGCAGCCCGAGCGCGCGGAAGAACTCCGCGCCCACGGTTTCCATCCGCACCTTCAGCAGCACCACCTCGGGTGCGTGGGGAGTGGCGGCGAACCTCTGCAGCGACAGCTCGAGCATACGGCAGCCGGGGCAATTGTCCTTGTAGTAGTCCACCAGCAGGTATGGATGGGTACGGATGGCCAGTGCATGGTCATCGGGCGAGGTGGCGTTGATCGTCTTCATGGAGGGTTCCAACGGAAGTGAGGATGTGGTCGGTCCAGGCGCGGATGCGCGCGGCATCGCGGTGACCGTGCGGCATCTGTTCGATCTCAAGCCGCGGGTACGGCGAATCGAAGAAGCGGGCGATGCGCCGCACAGCGCCGCAGTAGTGCTCCTCGCCCCACTGCGTCTCGCCGGTGCCGAACACCGCGACGTGTTCCGGTTTGCCGACCGCGTCCACGAGATCGGCGATGAAGCGCTTCATCTCCGGCGGCGTGCGCCCGGCATTGATGCTCCAGCTGCCGAGCACGTAGAGATGGTGTCCGGCAACGTGCGGGCAGTCCTGTGCAAGAGTCCGGGTGTCGACATCGACCCAGGTCACCGCGTGTGCCGACGCTTCGCAGTGCGCGCGGATCGCATGCGCCACGTCGCGGGTGTTGCCGCTGAGCGAGGTGTGGGCGAGGAGGATGCGCATCACGCGGATCAGAGATCGTCGAAGCCGTTATCCGAATTCGTTTTCCTGTACGAGGCATTGCGCATCTCGAAGAAGTCGGTCTTGGTCTCGGTGAAGTTGTCCGCATAGGCCCTGATCCAGGGCATGACGTTGTCGTTCGACTCGCCGTAGAGCGTTTCGATGCCGAGCATTCCGGCCATCTTGTTGGCGCGGTACTTCACGTAGCGGACCATCTCGTCGACGTCGATGCCGTCGATGCCGTCGAGCACCTCGGCGGTCCAGCGGGTTTCCAGTTCGATCGCGTGTTCGAAGGCGTCGTGCACGTACCGGGTGAGCTGGTCGCCCTGCAACGACGGATTCTCGCCGACGATGGCGCGGATCAGTTCGCTGATGAACTTCGAATGCGCCAGTTCGTCGCGGTTGATGAAGCTGATGATCTTGCCGGTGCCGGTCATCCGGTTCTGGCGGACCAGGTTGTAGAAGTACGCGAAGCCGGAATAGAAGTTGATGCCTTCCAGGATCGACGACTGCACCAGGGCGCGGACCAGCGTTTCGGCCGAGCGTTCGCGCATGAAGTCGTCGTAGGCGTCCATGATCGGCTGGTTGCGCGCGATGATCGTGGGATGCGTGCGTGCCAGTTCGAATACCCGGTTCTGGTCGGCCAGGCCGGTGATCGAGGCCAGCACGTAGCTGTAGCTCTCGTTGTGGATCACTTCCTGCTGGCCGATGATCGCGGCATTGGCATGCGCGGCCGGGTCGGTGATGTATTCGGCGACGTTGTAGATGAAGCGCGTCTGCGGCGAATCCAGCGTCGCCAGCAGGCCGATGATCGAGTCGAAGGCGTTCTTCTCGCGCGCCGAGAGCTCGCCGTACTGCCTGGCGTCGCCCTTCATGTCGACCTCGTCGGGGATCCAGAAGTTGGTCGAGAGTTCCTTGTAGGCGCGGTAGAACGACGGATACGGGATGTCGTTCCAGTTGAGGATGCCCGATGTCGTGCCGTTGATGATGCCGGTCGAACGGTTCGGATGACGCGGCTCGAGGATCTTGATGCGGTCGAGCGGGGTGGACGTAACGGCCATGAGCAAAGTCTCGTGTTTCGAGCCGTCGCATATCACCACACTCGGACGGCGACGCGACGATTCAATCTTGAGGAAAGCCCCCCTGAGTCAGGGGGGCGCGCCGAAGGCGCGGGGGTGTGGATGCTGGTGAGCCAGGGTCCGCGGTTTGCGAAGCGAACCGTGGAAGCTGAAGCGCGAAAGCGATTCAGCTGCTACACCACTCGCACTCGGCGATATCGATGTCGTTGGAACGCACGTAGTAGGTGGTCTTGATGCCGGACCGCCATGCGCTCATGTGCAGCTCGAGCAGCAGGCCGCCATCGATGCGATCCGTGATGCCCGGGGGTTCCAGGCCTTCCTGCTCGACGGGGTGACCGGCAGCGGCAAGACCGAGGTCTACCTGCAGGCGATCGCGCATGTGCTGGCGCAGGGACGCCAGGCGCTGGCGCTGGTGCCGGAGATCGGGCTGACCCCGCAGACGCTGGCGCGCTTCCGCGAACGCCTCGGCGTTCCGGTGCACGCGCTGCATTCGGGCCTCAACGATACCGAGCGCGCCCGGGTGTGGGCCGCGGCGGCGCGCGGCGAGGCGCGGGTGATCGTCGGCACCCGGTCGTCGGTGTTCGTGCCCTTGCCGGAGCCGGGGCTGATCGTCGTCGACGAGGAACACGACGGCAGCTACAAGCAGCAGGACGGCATCCGCTACCACGCCCGCGATTTCGCCCTGGTGCGCGCGCAGGCACTGGGCGTGCCGGTGGTGCTGGGCAGCGCGACCCCGTCGCTGGAAACCCTGCACAACACCCGCAGCGGCCGCTACACCGCCCTGCGTCTGCCGCAGCGCGCCGGCGCCGCACGCCCGCCGGTGGTGCGCGTGCTCGACGTGCGCAAGCGACCGCTGCAGGCGGGGCTGTCGGGCGAGGTGCTGGAGGCGATCGGCACCACGCTGGCCGCCGGTGGCCAGGTGCTGGTGTTCCGCAACCGTCGCGGCTATGCGCCGGTGCTGCTGTGCCACGACTGCGGCTGGAGCGCGCAGTGCACGCGCTGCAGCACGCCCGAACACGGCCGGCCGATGACCGTGCACGCCGGCGGGCGCCGGCTGCAGTGCCACCACTGCGGCCACCGGCAACCGTCGCCGATGGCCTGTCCCGCCTGCGCCAGCCTCGCCCTGCAGCCACAGGGGGTCGGCACCGAGCGGCTGGAGGAACACCTGGTGCAGGCGTTCCCGGACGTTCCGGTGGTGCGCATCGACCGCGGCAGCACGCGCAGGCGCGATGGCATCGAACGCGCACTGGCCGGCTTCGGCGACCGCGCCGGGATCCTGATCGGCACGCAGATGCTGGCCAAGGGCCACGACCTTGCCGGGCTGGCGCTGGTGGCGGTGGTCGGCATCGACGAGGGGCTGTTCTCCGCCGATTTCCGCGCCCCGGAGAAGCTCGCCCAGCTGCTGATCCAGGTCGCGGGGCGCGCCGGCCGCGGCGCGCGCAGCGGCGAGGTGCTGCTGCAGACCCACCATCCCGGCCATCCGCTGCTGGGCACCCTGCTGCAGGGCGGCTATGCGGCGTTTGCCGAGGCCGAACTCGGGCAGCGCGAAGTCGCCGGTTTCCCGCCCTACGCGCACCTGGCGCTGCTGCGCGCCGAGGCGGCGCATGTCGAACTGCCACGCGACTTCCTGCGCGAGGCGGCGGCGCTGATGGCGCGCATCGATGCGCAGCGCACCGTGGAGCTGCAGGGACCGCTGCCGGCCCCGATGCCACGGCGCGCCGGCTTCCACCGTGCCCAGCTGGTGCTCTCATGCCCGGGCCGCCGCCCACTACACGCGCTGCTCGACCGCGCGATGGCGGAGCTGCATGCGCTGCCGGCCGCGCGCCGGGTGCGCTGGTCGCTGGATGTCGACCCGGTGGACCTGTACTGAGGCGACGCCGCGCTAGCCGGCGTTGCTACCGCCCCTGCGCGGGCGCCGCGCCGGCGCGTTCGGCAGTTCGCGCAGTTCCACCGCCTGCCCGCTGCGCCGCACCTCGAACAACCCGGTCGCCTCGATCAGGTCGCTGAGCTTGCGATAGCCGTAGTTGCGCGAGTCGAACGAACCCTGGTTGGCGACATGGCTGCCGACCGCACCGAGGTGGGTCCAGCCGGATTCATCGGCGCTGGCCTGCACCGCGCTGCGCAGCAGCTGCACCAGCGCGGCATCGCCACGCAGCTGCGCCGCGGTCTTCGGCTTTGCGGCGGGCGTGTCGCCGTTGTCGAGCACGCCGAGCTTCTCGAGGTAGAGGAAGGTCGAGCAGGCCTTGACGAACGGTTCCGGTGTCTTCTCCTCGCCGAAGCCGAACACCCGCAGGTTGTCGTGGCGCAGGCGCATCACCAATGGAGTGAAGTCGGCATCGCTGGAGACGATCGCCACGCCATCGAGCGTGCGCCCGTACAGCAGGTCCATGGCGTCGATCACCATCGCCATATCGGAGGCGTTCTTGCCGCTGGTGTAGGCGAACTGCTGGATCGGGCGGATGGCATGCGCGTGCAGCGCCGCTTCCCAGCCCTTGAGGTGCGGGTTCTTCCAGTTGCCGTAGGCGCGGCGCACGTTGGCCACGCCGTGGCGCGCGAGTTCGGTGAGGATCGGCTCGATCTTCGAGGCCGGCGCGTTGTCGGCGTCGATCAGCAGTGCCAGCCGCAGTTCGGCGTCGGCCATCGGAATGCTCCAGGCGGGATTGGCTGCAGTCTACTTGCGTGGTGCCCGCCGGCCATCGATACGGCGCGGAAGCGGCGTCACGACGCGTGCTTGCCGCGTGACCGTCCGCACTGCGGGCTGCGGCCCGCTCACGTAGAGTGCAGCGTCCGCACACCTGCACCGCCTTGGCGGCGCGCGTCGCGCGCCGTCCAGTGAACCCATGCGCATCGGAATCGTCGTCGACGCCGCCTGCGACCTGCCGCCGCAATGGCTGGACCGCGCAGGCATCGTACTGCTGCCGGTCACGGTCCGCATCGGCGATGCCGAGCTCGTGTACATGCGCGACCCGCAGGCCACCCTGGCGTTCATCCGCGACCATGGGCTTCGCGGCCACAGGGCCAGGACCGCCGCGTTTCCCGCCGACCGCATCCGCTCGCTGTTCCTCGACCGGCTGGTGATCGACTACGACCACGTGTTCTGCCTGACCGTCGCGCGCAGCCGCAGCCGGATCCACGACAACGCCACCCACGCGGGCTACGCAGTGCTCAACGAGTATCGCCAGCGGCGCACCGCGGCCGGCCACCCCACGCCGTTCGTGCTGCGGGTGCTGGACACGCAGCAGCTGTTCGCGGGCCAGGGCATCCTGCCGGTGGAAGCGGTGCGCCTGCGCGATGCGGGGGCGAGCGCGCCGGAGATCGCCTCGCGGCTGGAATTCCTGGCCGGCCGCAGCTACAGCTACATGGTGCCGGGCGATCCCGGTTACCTGCGCGCACGCACGCGCCATCGCGGCGACCGCAGCGTGGGCATCCTCGCCGCCACCCTCGGCCGCGCGTTCGACATCCGACCGGTCCTGCACTGCCACCGGGGCGGGATCCGGCCGGTCGGCCGGGTGCGTGGCTTCGACGCGGCGGCGCACCGGCTGTTCGACTTCGCCTGCGAGCGGGTTCGCGACGGCCTGCTGACCCCGACGCTCTGCCTGAGCTATGGCGGCGAGCTCGATGCGATGCATGCATTGCCGCACTACGACCGCCTGATCGCCACCTGCCGCGACCACGGCATCGAGGTGTTCGAGACCGTGATGAGCCTGACCGGTCTGGTAAACGTCGGCCCCGGCGCGCTCACGATCGGCTTCGCCGCGCCGCCACACGCGTTCGCGTGAGGCGCGGACGGCGCCCTCACGTGGCCTGCTGCTAGGCTCCCCCGCATCTTCCGCAACACGTCGCATCCATGGCCACCTACTACATCCGCATTCCCGACCCCGACCTCGCCCGGGCCAGCGGCACGTTCGCATTCCGCTCGCAGAGTGCGCCCGGCATGGCCGAAGAGCTGCAGGAGGCACTGGCCGGACCCGGGTTGTTCGAACGCTGGCGCGACAGCCAGGACGATCCGGACCTGGTGGATCCCGAACTCGGCCAGGTGGACCCCGCGGCGCAGGTGACCGGCGAAGGCGATCTCGCCTTCGACCTGGTGGCGCACACCAGCCTGCCCGGCGACATCCTGCGCCATCGCATGCGGCTGCTGGCCGGCAAGGGCTGGGAACTGCGCAACGTCCGCTACTGAGGTGGCCACCCCGGCGCTGCTGGCGTGGAGCGGCGGCAAGGACGCCGCGTGGGCACTGCACACGCTGCGCGCGGCCGGCGAGGTCGACGTCGTCGGCCTGCTGACCACCGTCGACGCCGATGACGGCCACGCATCGATGCAGGGCGTCACCCGGGAGGTGTTGCGCGCACAGGCGGCCGCGGCGCGCCTGCCGCTGATCGAGGCGGCGGTGCCGGCGGGCGCGGACAACGGAACCTACGAGGCCGTGTTCGCGCAGGCGCTGGACGCGGCGCGCCTGCGCTGGCCCGGGATCGGGCATATCGCCTTCGGAGACCTTGCCCTGCAGGACCTCCGCGCATGGCGCGAGGCGCTGTGTGCGCGGCTCGGTTGGCAGGCCCTGTTTCCGTTGTTCGGCGCCGACACCCGCCTGCTGGCCGGCGCGATGCTGGACGGCGGGCTGCGCGCGACGGTGTGCTGTGTCGATACCCGGCAGCTGGAGGCCGGCTTTGCCGGGCGTGATTACGACCGGGCGCTGCTCGACGCGTTGCCCGAAGGGATCGACCGGTGTGGCGAGAACGGCGAGTTCCACACCGTGGTCCATGCGGGGCCGATGTTCACCGCTCCACTCACGCTGCGGCGTGGCCACGGCACGCTCGACGGGGATCGCTTCCAGCGCACGGCATTCACCCTGATCGATTGACGCTCAGCGCAGCACGCCACGTGCGGCCATGCGCCGTGCGAACAGGTACAGCGCCACTGCGATGGCCAGCAGCAGCGCCGGGAACACCAGACCCGGAGCGCCATTGAGCGACCAGGCCGGCGTCACCGCATAGCTGGCCGCCACCTGCAGCAGCAGCGCCGCCAGCGCGACCAGCAGGACCGCGGCCGCCCAACGGCGCCCCAGCAGCAGGCCGAGCGAGCCGAGTGCGCCGCCGATCGTGGCGGTGCCGTAGAACAGGTAGATCCACGACGGCGTGGCCTCGTAGACGGCGCGCTGCTCCGGCGGCATCGCCGCCAGTGCCTCGGCCGGCATCGACAGCTGCATCACGAAGGCCGCCACGCCGACGAGGTTCCACAGCAGGGCCAGGGCGCCGACCACCCGGACGCGTGCGGGCACGTGACGCGCAGCGGTTTCCATCGCACTTTCTCCGGGCGGGCCTGGCGGCATCCTGCGCGCGCGCCGGCGCGCCGGCAAGGCGTGCGATCGGCGCGGCGTGCCGTCCATGGCGACGCCCCAGCGCATCAGCCGCCAAGTGCGCGGGCGTGGTGGGCGATGTGGTCGCCGATGAAACTGGCGATGAAGTAGTAGCTGTGGTCATAGCCCGGCTGCATCCGCAGCTCGAGCGGATGCCCGGCAGCGTCGCAGGCGGCCCGGAGCAGCTGCGGCCTGAGCTGGCCGTCGAGGAACTCGTCGGCATCGCCCTGGTCGACCAGCAGCGGCAGCCGTTCCTTCGCGGTCTTCAACAGTTCCACCGTGTCGTACTGCGCCCATGCCGCGCGGTCGTCGCCCAGGTACGCCGTGAACGCCTTTTCGCCCCACGGCACCTGCGACGGCGCCACGATCGGCGAGAACGCGGACACGCTGCGATAGCGCCCCGGATTCTTCAGCGCGATGGTGAGCGCGCCGTGGCCACCCATCGAATGGCCGCTGATCGCGCGTGCATCGCTGGCGGCAGGGTCGGCTTCGACCCATGCCGGCAGTTCGTCGACGATGTAGTCGTACATCCGGTAATGCTTCGACCACGGATCCTGCGTCGCGTTGACGTAGAAGCCGGCGCCCTTGCCGAGGTCGTAGCCGTCGGCGTCGGCGACGTCGTCACCACGGGGGCTGGTATCCGGCGCGACCAGGATGATGCCGTGCTCGGCGGCATAGCGCTGCGCGCCGGCCTTGGTGATGAAGTTCTGCTCGTTGCAGGTCAGCCCGGAGAGCCAGTACAGCACCGGGCACGGACCATGTTCGGCCTGCGGCGGGAAGTACACGCCGACCGTCATCTCGCAGCGCAGCACCTTCGACTCGTGCCGGTAGACGTCCTGCCAGCCACCGAAGCTGGCGCGGTGTTCGATGCGTTGCATGGATGGAACCTCCTCAAGGGATTCGGACCCGCGCAAGCGGGGAAAGGGCGCGTGGCGTCAGTACCGGATCACGGTGCGGATGGACTCGCCCTTCTCCATCAGCTCGAAGGCCTCGTTGATGCGCTCCAGCGGCAGCGTGTGGGTGACGAAGGGCGCGAGTTCGATCCCGCCCTTCATCGCGTCCTCGACCATGCCCGGCAGTTCGCTGCGGCCCTTCACGCCGCCGAACGCCGTGCCCAGCCACTTGCGGCCGGTGACGAGCTGGAACGGGCGGGTGCTGATCTCCTTGCCCGCGCCGGCCACGCCGATGATCACGCTCTGGCCCCAGCCGCGGTGCGCGCACTCCAGCGCCGCGCGCATCACGTCGACGTTGCCGATGCACTCGAAGCTGTGGTCCACGCCCCAGCCGGTCATCTCCACGATCACCTGCTGGATGGGCCTGTCATGGTCCTTCGGATTCACGCACTCGGTCGCGCCCATCTCCTGCGCCAGCGCGAACTTCGACGGGTTGGTGTCGATGGCGATGATGCGGCCCGCCCTCGCCTGCTTCGCACCCTGGATCACCGCGAGGCCAATGGCGCCGAGACCGAACACGGCCACGCTGTCGCCTTCCTGCACCTTCGCGGTGTTGTGCACCGCGCCGATGCCGGTGGTCACGCCGCAGCCGAGCAGGCAGGTGTGCTCCGGGTTGGCTTCGGGGTTGACCTTGGCCAGCGAGACCTCGGCCACCACGGTGTGCTCTGCAAAGGTCGAGCAACCCATGTAGTGGTAGACCGGCTGGCCGTTGTAGGAGAAGCGGGTGGTGCCGTCGGGCATCACGCCCTTGCCCTGGGTGGCGCGCACGGCCACGCACAGGTTGGTCTTGCCCGACTTGCAGAACAGGCACTCGCCGCACTCGGCGGTGTAGAGCGGGATCACGTGGTCGCCCGGCTTCACGCTGGTCACGCCCTCGCCCACTTCCACCACGATGCCCGCGCCCTCGTGGCCGAGCACGGCCGGGAACACGCCTTCCGGATCCTCGCCGGAGAGGGTGAACGCATCGGTATGGCACAGCGCGGTGTGGGTGATCTTCACCAGCACCTCGCCCTTCTTCGGGCCCTCGAGGTCGAGCTCGACGATCTCGAGCGGCTTTCCGGGTGCAAACGCGACGGCGGCACGGGTCTTCATGGTGGGCTCCTGCAGGCGGTGGTGGGGTCGACGGTCGCGGCACGGGCCGCACCGGCATGGATGGCTATTTGAGGTAGGAACGGATCAACCCGGTCATTTCGGCGACGCGCGCGGCACGTTCGCCATCATCCTGCGCGGCCTGCCCGAACTGTTCGCGCAGGTGCGATTCCAGCACCTCGCTCATCAGCCCGTTGACCGCGCCGCGGATGGCGGCGATCTGCTGCAGCACCGGCGCGCAATCGGCGCCGGCTTCCAGCGCGCGCTCCAGTCCCTCGCACTGGCCGCGGATGCGGCGGATGCGGGCGAGGACCTTCTTCTTTTCCTCGGGGGAATGGGGCATTTCCGCAGACTGTTCGGTAGTGGGGGGGAGTATAGCAGCCGCGATCGTGCGTGGCCTGCATCCGGCGCTGATATCGGCACGGCCATGCTGGTCCCATGGCAACGTCCACGCCCCCACGCACGCCCGATGGCCGTTACCTGGTGGTACGCGGCCGCCTGTGGCGGGCGAGCAATCCGCACCTGCCAACGCAGGTGCGCGACGCGCAGGTGCAGCGCCTGATGGCCGCGCGACGCGCGGTCGCCACGGCGAAGCGCAATGGCGACGACACCGCACTGGCCGCAGCGCGAATCGCCGTACACGCGGCCAAGCTGGCGCTGGGCGAGCGCGGGCCGGTGTGGTGGAACGACGGCGCGCCGGACTACAACCGCCACCTGGTCCGCAACACGCCCTACCGCGACTGGTACGAGGCCTTGCCGGACGCCGCCCGCTGATTCCGATGCTCAGCGATTGACGGTTTCATCAGCACGTCGGCAGGCATGCGCTCAGCCGGCGGCGGGCATGGCGGCATCGTCGGCGGCCCTGGCACGCCGGTAGCCCTCGCGTTCGCGCAGGCGTTCGGCCCAGGCGGTGAACGCGGGCCGCTCCGGGATCGACTTGAATGCAAGGCCGAAGTCGACCTGGCTGCCGACATAGACATCCGCGGCACTGAAGCGCTCGCCGAGCAGCCATGGCGACGCCGAAGCCGCCGCCTGTTCGAGCACGTCGATGGCCTGGTCGAAGCTGCCGTAGCCGACGAAGCCTGCCTTCTCCGGTGGCGGCAGGCTGCCGAGCGCGCGCGCGGTGACCGCCGCCTCCACGGGGCCGGCGGCGAAGAACAGCCAGCGCAGGTACGGGCCACGCCGCGGATCATCGATGGCCGGTGCCAGCCCCGCCTGCGGAAACGCATCGGCAAGGTAGGCGCAGATCGCCGCGGCCTCGGTCACCACGATGCCGCGATGCTCGATCGCCGGCACCTTGCCCATCGGGTTGATCGCCAGGTACTCCGGCGACTTCATCGCCGCGCCGTACTCGTGCACCACGGTGCGGTAGGGCGCACCCGTTTCCTCCAGCATCCATCGCACGATGCGTCCGCGCGACATCGGGTTGGTGTGGAAAACCAGTTCGTGATCGGCCATGGCAGCGGTCCAGTCGGGGGAATCGCCTGCACCTTACTCCCGGGCCCGGCCGACCGCGACACCGGCCGCCGCCCGCGTCCGGCGTCCCACCACACCCCATCAACCGGTGTTCTGGATGCCGGCGGCGATGCCGTTGACGGTGGCGATCAGTGCACGCAGCGTGTCGTCGTCGGCGCTGCCGTCGGCACGCCAGCGCTGCAGCAGCTCGACCTGCAGCAGGCTGATCGGATCCACGTAGGGATTGCGCAGGCGGATCGACAGGCCCAGGCGATAGTCGTCGCCGAGCAGCTCGTCGCGCTGCTTGATCGCGAGGATCGCATCGCGGGTGCGCTGGAACTCGCCTGCAATGTCGTCGAACATCGGTGCGTGCAGGTCGCCGGCCAGGCGGGAGTAGCGCTCGAAGATATCGAGGTCGGACTTCGCCAGCAGCATCTCGATGTCGTCGAGGGTGGCGGCGAAGAACGGCCAGTCGCGCGCCATCTCCTGCAGCGGCACGACGCCCCACTGCGCGATGCCCTGCGCCAGCGCGGTGCCCACGCCGTACCAGCCGGTCAGGCCGGAACGGTTCTGCGACCACGCGAACACCCACGGGATCGCCCGCAGGTTGCCGACTCCGCCCTCGCGGCGCCGCGAGGGCCGCGAGCCGATCTGCAGCCGCTCGATCACGTCGATCGGGGTGGCGGCGCGGAAGTACGCCACGAAGTCCGGATGCTCGTGCACCAGCCTGCGGTAGCGCGTACGCGAGCTCTGCGCGAGCTCCGCCATCCGCGCGCGCCACTGCTCCTCGCGTGCATCGGCCGCCCGCGGCCGCAGCGTCGCGCGCAGTACCGCGGCGGTGGTCTGTTCAAGATTGCGCAACGCCAGTGCGCGGATGCCGTACTTGCGGTGGATCACCTCGCCCTGCTCGGTCACCCGCAGGTGGCCGTCGATCGAGCCGCGGGGCGCGGCGATGATCGCGCGCCCGGTCTTGCCGCCGCCGCGGCTCACCGAGCCGCCGCGGCCATGGAAGAACACGATGGCGATGCCGGCCTCGCGGGCCAGCGCCACCAGTTCGGCCTGGGTGCGCTGCAGCGCCCAGCGCGAGGCCAGTACGCCACCATCCTTGGTGCTGTCCGAATAGCCCAGCATCACCGTCTGCCGCTGGGCGCGCGCGGCGAGATGGGCGCGGTACACAGGATCGGCGAACAGCGCGCGCATCACCGCCGGGGCCGCCTGCAGGTCGTCGACGGTCTCGAACAGCGGGGCGACGTCGAGCGGCACCGCGCCGTCCTCGACGCAGCCGGCCAGCCGCGCCAGCGCCAGCACCGCCAGCGCATCGGCCGCACTGCGGCTCATGCTGACGATGTACGGGCCGAATGCATGTTCGCCGTAGCGCGCACGCGCTTCGCGCACCGCGCCAAACACCGCGAGACTGCGCGCGGTGGTGTCATCCGGCGGGGTGTCGGGCACGGCCCCGCCGAGCCAGCGGTGCAGGGCGGCAATGCGCCGTTCCAGCGGGCGGGCGGCCCAGTCGGCATCGCCCAGCAGTTGCGCGAGGGCGGCGTCGTGCACCGCGGAATCCTGGCGCAGGTCCAGCCGCGCAAGATGGAAGCCGAAGCTGCGCACGCGCAGGCGCACCCGCTCGAGCGCATGCAGTCCGGCATGGTCGCCGCGGTGGGCGCGCAGGCTGCCGGCGATGAGGTCGAGGTCCGCCAGCAGTTCGCCGGCGGTGTCATAGCCGTTGGGCGCGCCCTGCGCGGTGGCCTCCAGGCGCGCGCGCATCAGGTCGAGCAGCTGGCGATACACCATGTCCACCTGGCGGGGCTTCAGCCGTCGCGCGGCGTCGGGCAGCAGCTCGCGGTACGCCTCGCGCCGCTGCACAACGGCGGCATCGATGCCGGCGCGCTCGCCGGTCTGGGTGAGGATGCGCATCAGCTTGCCGAGGTCGTTGGCGTAGTTGCCGATGACCTGCGCACGCTGCGCTTCCAGCGTGGCGAGGATGGTGTCGGCGCCGACGTTCGGATTGCCATCCATGTCGCCGCCGACCCAGGTGCCGAACTGCAGCACCACCGGCAACGGCAGCCGCTCGCCGTAAACCGCCTCGAGCGCCTCGCCGAACTCGCGGTAGTAGGTCGGCAGCACCCGGTACAGCACGTCGCCGAGGTAGTAGCCCACGTGCTCCATCTCGTCGAGCACGGTGGGCCGCGTCGGCGGCGCTTCCGAGGTCTGCCAGGCGGCGGTCAGCGCCTGGCGGATGCGCTCGACATCCACCGCGCGCTCGCCCGGCGTGCGGCCACGGTCGATGTCGGCGACCAGCCGGGCGACGATCTCGCGTTCCTTCTCCAGCAGCGCGCGGCGCATCGCCTCGGTGGGATGGGCGGTGAACACCGGCTCGATGCGCAGCCGCGGCAGCAGTGCGGCCACGTCATCCAGGCGGGTGCCTTCGTCGCGCAGCGCCGCGAGCACCGCATGCAGGCCACCGGGTTGCGGGGCGGCCGCTTCGCGCTGGTAGTCACGGCGGCGGCGGATCCGGTGCACCCGTTCGGCCAGGTTGATCGCGCCGAAGTACGCCGCGAACGCGCGCACCACGGCTTCGGCGTCCTGGAGCGGAATGCGCGCGAGGCGTTCGGCCAGGTCGGCAACGGGCAGCGAGGCCTCGCGCCGTGCGATCGCCGCGCGCCGTACGCCTTCCACCTGTTCCAGCAGCGCCGGCGAGCCCTGCTCGGCAAGCATGTCTCCCACCAGCGCGCCGAGTCGGCGCACGTCGTCGCGCAGCAGGGTGTCGGTGTCGGCGAACCCGATCGGTTCGCGGATGTCGTCGTCGTCGGGGGCGCGCTGCGGCGCGATCGTCGTGGAGGCGTGCATGCCCGAAGGCTACACGCTCGGCCCGCCCCCACGACGTGCAGGGATGAGGATCAGACCCCCGATTCCTCGGCCAGTGCGGTGGCCATCCACTGGCGCACGGTGGCCTCATGCCGTTGCTCGGCGGCCAGCGCCCCGGTGAGCTGCGCGGCCAGTTCGTCCTGGCCGAACCGGTTCGCCAGATCGATCAGCAGTTCCCATGAGGCGTTGTCGATGACCTCGGCGGCCAGCAGCGTGGACAGCGCCTGGGCAATGGTCAGCCTTGGCTCGCCCATGGCCTGCACCAGGCCCGTGCCCTGCACCCCGGTGACGTCGGCACACGGCGTCATCGCGGTGGGATCGCCCCCCGGGGTTTCGATGGCCGCGGCCAGCATCAGGTAGTGCGAGTGCTCCTCGTCGCGGATCTCGCGCACGCCCTCGATGGTCATGCCCGCCGGCAGTGCCGGGGCCACTGCCACTTTCTGCAGCATCATGTCGTAGAGGCGGACGCCGGTCCGTTCGAACGCGGCGCGCTCGGCGATCCTGTCCAGCAGCACATGCATCTTCTTGCCGGCCAGCGCCTTCATCGCGGTGCCGGCCATTCCGCGCAATGTCGGCGGGGGCGGCATCGAGCCGACCGGCCCGGCCTCGAGCAGGTACGAGGCACGCAGCGCCACCGCGTCGACCCCCGGTGCCGGCAGTGCCGCGGCCACGCGGCGGGGAACCCGGATCAGTAGGCGAACTCGCGGAACACGCGGTCGATATCACCGCCCCATTCGCCGTGGAACAGTTCCAGCTTGCGCTCGGCCGGAGTCTGCCCGGCCTCGGCCAGTTCGATCAGCGGCTCGAGGAAGCGCACCTCGTCGATATCCTGGGCGTTGCGGCGGTCGCGCCGGCGCAGGCCCCCGGCAGTGATCCTGAGCGCCTCGATGGCGAGTTCGCGCACGCTGTGGCCACGGAACGGCGTCGCCAGCGCGGTGCGTGGCACGCTGTCGCGCAGCGCATGCCGCTCGGCGCGGGTGAAGTCACGCACCAGGTCCCAGGCGGCGTCGAGCGCGGCATCGTCGTAGAGCAGCCCCACCCAGAACGCGGGCAGCGCGCACAGGCGGTTCCACGGGCCGCCATCGGCGCCACGCATCTCGAGGTACTTCTTCAGCCGCACCTCGGGAAACGCGGTGGTCATGTGGTCGGCCCAGTCGCGCATCGTGGGCAGCTCGCCTTCAAGGCCCGGCAGCTCGCCACGCAGGAAGGCGCGGAAGCTCTGCCCGCTGGCATCGTGGTAGACGCCGTCGCGGTAGGCGAAGTACATCGGCACGTCGAGGATGTAGTCGACATAGCGCTCGTAGCCGAAGCCGTCCTCGAACACGAAATCGAGCATGCCGGTGCGGTCGGGATCGGTGTCGGTCCAGATATGCGACCGGTAGCTCAGGTACCCGTTGGGCCTGCCCTCGGTGAACGGGGAATCGGCGAACAGCGCGGTGGCGATCGGCTGCAGCGCCAGCGCCACGCGGAACTTCTTCACCATGTCCGCTTCGGTGATGTAGTCCAGGTTGACCTGCACGGTGCAGGTGCGGGTCATCATGTCGAGGCCGAGGCCGCCGACCTTCGGCATGTATTCGCGCATGATCCGGTAGCGGCCCTTGGGCATCCAGGGCATCTCGTCGCGGCGCCACTTCGGCTGGAAGCCCATGCCGAGGAAGCCCAGCCGCAACTCGTCGGCGACGGCCTTGACCTCGAACAGGTGGTTGCCGACCTCGCGGCAGGTCTCGTGGATGTCGAGCACCGGTGCACCGGACAGCTCCAGCTGCCCGGCCGGCTCCAGCGTCACCGATGCACCATCGCGCAGCAGTGCGACCGTGCGCCCGTTCTCGCGCACGGGTTCCCAGCCAAAACGGGTCAGGCCCTCCAGCAGGGCCTCGATGCCACGCTCGCCGTCGAAGGTGGGCGGGCGCAGGTCGTCGAGGCGGAAGCCGAACTTCTCGTGCTCGGTACCGATGCGCCAGTCCGACCGCGGCTTCTCGCCGGAGGCGATCTCCGCGGTCAGGTCGCGCGGGTCGAGGATCGGGGCATCGGGGGAAGGACGGGAAGTGGGCACGTGGCGGAGGCTCGTCGACGCTTGCAGGACGCGCACTGCCGGCACGTCGCGGGGGCGCCACTATATCCCGCGGCGCCGCACCCACCGCGTACGCGCGTGGCCCGCTGCGTCACCGGCAACGCCACAATCGCCCGCGCGCAATCGATGGCATCGCCCGCCGGTGCGCCGCTCAGGCGGCCGGCGGCAATCCCAGCCAGCCGTTGACCGCGCCGCAGGCCTCATCGATGCCGAGCTTGTGCAGCGCCGAGAACGTCTGCACCGAGACCGAGTCGCCATAGGCCTGCTTGAGGTCGCGACGCACCTGCAGCAGCACGTTGCCGGAGCCGCCACGACCGAGCTTGTCGGCCTTGGTCAGCAGCACGTGCGCGGGCAGGCCGCGTTCGACCGCGTAGCCGAGCATCTGGCGGTCGTAGTCACGCAGCGGATGGCGGATGTCCATCACCACCACCAGTCCGCGCAACGCCTGGCGGTGCGCGAAATAGCCGGCGATGAACGCCTGCCAGTGCGCCTGCAGGTCCTTGGGCACCTTGGCGTAGCCGTAACCCGGCAGGTCGACCAGGTGGCGGTCCTCGTGGGGCTCGACCTGGAAGAACACGAGCTGCTGGGTGCGACCCGGAGTCTTGGACACCCGCGCCAGCGCATTCTGCTGGCACATCGCGTTGAGGGCGCTGGACTTGCCCGCGTTGGAGCGACCGGCGAAGGCGACCTCGTAACCGATGTCGGGCGGAAGCTGGGCGGGGGTGTGCGCCGCCAGCCGGTAACGGGAGCGGGCAAGAAAGTTGGTCATGGGCGATAGGATCGCACGGGCGTTGCCGGGCCGCCTGTTTTTCCCGCCTGCGCGTCCCGCTTGCACCGCAGGCGACGTTTGACCCCGGTCGCGGCACGCGTCGATAATTCGGCGATCCCGGGCGCGTTCGCGTTCGATTCATGTTTGTCGGAGCCCAGCAATGCGCCAAGCCCGCGTTTACGGAGTCGCCGGCCTCGCCGCCCTCGTCATGGGTGCCGTGGCCTTCGCACAGTCGACCGCGGTGCCGTTGCCGGAGGAAGCGCCCGTACAGGCCGCGCCGCTGGAGGACAACGCGGTTGCCGAGCTGGCCGAAACCCGGTGGGGCGATCCCCAGCGTGGCGCCACCCTGGCCGGCACCTGCGCCGCGTGCCATGGCCTCGACGGCAACAGCGTGGTGCGCGAGATCTACCCGAGCATCGCCGGACAGAACGAGCCCTACATGGCCCGCCAGCTGGCGCTGTTCAAGAGCGGCGAGCGGCCCAGCCCGATCATGCAGCCGTTCGCGCAGATGCTTTCGGCGCAGGACATGCGCGACGTCGGCGCGTACTACTCGATGCAGTCGGCAGGCGCCGGCATTGCCGACGATGGCGTGGTCACCGCCGGTGACTATGAAGGCATGAAGTTCTACGAGGTCGGCCAGCAGATCTATCGCGGTGGCGATACCGCGCGCCAGATCCCGGCCTGCATGGCCTGCCACGGCCCCACCGGCGCCGGCATGCCGGGCCCGTCGTACCCCCACGTGGCGGGCCAGCCGGCGTGGTACACCGCTCGCCGCCTGCAGGAATTCCGCGACGGCACCACCGGCGAGCGCGACACCCGCATGTTCCAGATCATGCACACCATCGCCCAGCCGCTGAGCGACGAGGAGATCCAGGCGCTGGCCAGCTACCTGGAAGGCCTGCACCCGCGTCCGGATGCGGCGACGCGCGCGCAGATGGCACAGCTCCAGGGCGCGGCGCCGCAGGCGGCGACGCCGCCGGAAACGCCCGGCACGATGGGCGTCGACGGGCGCACCCTCGACCCCGCCGAGGCCGGCAACCCGCCCGCGGGCGCGCCGGGTTCGCCGGAAGCCAGCGGCATCGATCCGCAGCAGTCGGCGGAGCCCGTCCAGCAGCAGTGAGCGATGTCACCGCCCGGCGCCCGGGCGCGGTCGACGATCCGCAAACCGAAGCGCCGGCCGTGGCCCCACGCGCCGGCGTTTTCATTCCGCGTCCATCGACGCGCACCGCGCCCCCTCGTTCCGGAGTGCCCAGATGCATCGTTCCCGCCGGCTGCTGAACTGTCTCGTCGCGCTCTGCCTGCTGCTCGCCGCGTCGTTCGCATCCGCCCATGAAGGCCATGCGCCGGTGGAAGGCGTCGACTACGTGCGCATCCCCGACGGGCGCCCGCTGGCGCCGGCCGACGGCAGGATCGAAGTGGTGGAGATCTTCTCGTATGCCTGTGGCCACTGCGCGGACCTGCATCCACTGATCGAGCCCTGGCAGCGTGCACTGCCGGCCGACGTGCGTTTTCACTACCTGCCGGTGGCGTACCAGCCGGACGACGCCTTCGCCACCGCCTATTTCGCCGCCGAGGCCATCGGTGCGCTGGAGCAGACCCACGCCGCGACCTTCGAGGCGATGCACCGCGCGCGCCGCCTGCCGCGCAACGCCACCACCGCCGAACTCGCCTGGTTCTACCAGCAGCTGGGGGTGGACCGGACGCGCCTGGACGCGGCGATGGCCAGCCCGCAGACCCGGCAGAAACTGAACGATGCGCGCGATTTCCTGCTGCGCAGTGGCGCGCAGGGCACCCCCACCCTCATCATCAACGGCCGTTACCGGGTGCAGGCGCGCAGCCTGCGCGGGCTGCTGCACACGGCCGAGCAGTTGATCGCCGCCGAGCGCCAGGCCGGCGGCTGAGCCGCTCCATCCCCTCCTTCTCGAGCCGAGGTCCTTCACGCTTATGAGCACGTCACGCATCCTTGTTTCCCTGCTGCTGGCCACCGCCCTGGCCGCCTGTGGCGACCGCGACCCGGCCGGCGCCAGCACCGATACCGGCACCGGCTCCACCGCCGGGACCAGCACAGACGCGAGCCCCGCCCCCACCCAGGACACCGCGGCCGACACCGGCGCGCCGGTCTCCACGGACGCCGCTGCCGCTGACGCTGCCGATCCCGCCGCCGACGCCCAGGCCACGGGCCCGGCGCCCGTCGCCACGCCGCCGCAGGGCCCGGCCCCGGTCGAGGGCACCGACTTCGCCACCATCGCCAACGGCCAGCCGTTCCAGCCGCTCAACGGCCAGATCGAGGTGGTGGAGGTGTTCGGTTACACGTGCCCCGCCTGCGCCTCCTTCGAGCCGCTGTTCTCGGCATGGAAGAAGCGCCAGCCGGCCGACGTGCGGGTGACCCCGCTGGCCGCACCGTTCGGCGGCTTCTGGATGCCGTATGCGCGTGCGTTCTACACCGCCGAATCGATGGGCCTGGTCGATCGCACCCACGTGCCGATGTTCGAGGCCATCCACGTGCAGCGCAGCCTGCCGGTGCAGAACGTCAGCGACCAGCAGATCGCCGGCTTCTATGCCAATCACGGCGCCGATGCCGCACAGTTCGCCAGCACCATGCAGAGCTTCACCGTCAACGCCAAGCTCAAGCGTGCCGAGCAGTTCATCGGCCGCGCCGGCGTGGAAGCCACCCCGACCCTGGTGGTCAACGGCAAGTACCGCGTGATCGGCGGCCGCTCGTTCGAGGAGCAGCTCAACACCGTCGATCACCTGGTCGCGCGGGAACGCGCCGCGCGCTGAGGTGGCTCCGCGGTGATGTCGCCACTGGCCGTGCACCGCACCACGCCCCGCGGGGCGGGTGCGGCCGTGCACGCTGCGCCGTCGTCACCCGACGCTGGCTACGGTGCGGGCGTCTCTCCAGACGCCCCGGTGATGGCGATCGATCCTTCCACCCGCCGCCTGCGCCTGCTCAGTGCCAACATCCAGGCCGGTTCCAGCACGCGCCGCTACAGCGACTACGCCACCCGCAGCTGGTCGCACGTGCTGCCGGCCGGCAACAAGCGCTGGGCGCTCGACCAGATCGCCCAGCTGGCCGGCACCCATGACATCGTCGGCCTGCAGGAGGCCGACCCCGGCAGCTGGCGTTCCGGCTTCACCAACCAGACCCATTACCTCGCCGAGCGCGGCGGCTTCGACTGGTGGACCCACCAGCCCAACCGCAACGTCGCCAACCTCGCGTCCAGCGCCAACGGGCTGCTGGCGCGCATCGAGCCGGTGGAGGTGCAGTCGCATCCGCTGCCGGGGCGCATTTCCGGCCGCGGCATGCTGCTGGCGCGGTTCGGCGAGGGTGCCGAGGGCCTGAGCATCGCGGTGGCGCACCTGTCGCTGGGGGCGCAGTCGCGGCGTTCGCAGCTTTCGTTCATCGCCGAGCTGCTGCACGACCATCCCAACGCGGTGCTGATGGGCGACTTCAACTGCACCGCCGACACCCCGGAAATGGACATCCTGTACCGCAACACCCGGCTGCAGCCGCCGTCGTGCGCGATCCACACCTTTCCCAGCTGGCGACCGGCCAAGGCCATCGACCACGTGCTGGCGACCGGCTCGCTGGTCTGCAACGACATGCAGGCGATGCCGGCGGCGCTGTCGGACCACCTTGCGGTGTCGGTGGCGATGGACGTGCCGGTGGCCGCGCTGCAGTCGTCGCGCGACGCGGCGTAGCGCGCCCTCATCCGCCCCTGCGGGGCACCTTCTCCCGCACGCGGGAGAACGGTGCAAGGCACGGCCCTTTCCAGCAATCGACGATGCAACGCCCACCCCTGCCCCGCACGTGCGAGGCGTCGAATCAGGGGCCGGCCCCGGGTCCGGATTGGGCCAGGCCCTTTTCCGCGGACGCGGTGAAGGATCCGGGCAGGCCCTTCTCCGGCCCGCGGGAGAAGGTGGCGCGGAGCGCCGGATGAGGGCAGCTCCGCGCGCACACTTCGTGCCTTGAATGCCTCAGAACCGCAGGTCCGCGCGCAGGTACCAGAAGCGGCTGCCGGGCATGTCGTAGGTGGAGGCGTCATAGCCGTTGAGCGAGCACGACAGGCAGATCGGCGGATCCTTGGCGAACACGTTGTTGAGGCCGGCGGTCAGGGTCAGGCCCTGCTGCCAGTCGAAGCGGTAGCCCGCCTGCAGGTCGTGGAAGGTCGTCGAGCCCAGCCTGTTGGTGCCGGTGGCCGCATCGCTGCACACCGGGAAGGTCACCGCATTGCCGCAGTCCTCGACCAGGTCGGACACATGGCGCAGCGTCCACGACGCGTTCCAGCCCGCGCGGCTCCAGTCCAGCGACGCGGTCGAGGCCCATTCCGGGATCGCGCTGTCCTCGACCTCGATGCCCGGCCGCCGCGGCTGCAGCTGGCCGGCGCCGCCCACCGCCTCGTAGCGGCCCACGAAGGTGTTCTGCCAGCTGAAGCCGAAACGCCCGGCGGCGGTTTCCGGCGACGTCCAGTAGAAGTCCGCGTCCCAGCCATCGGTCTTGATCGAGCCGAGGTTGGTCAACCGGTTGTTGAACGCGTTGATGCCGCCGGTGGCGGCGCGGCCGATGCCGTCGCAGTAGGCCGGGTCGAGGGTGCGCACGCAGAGGTCGAGCTGGGTCTGCGCCGACAGCGCCTGGATCGGGCCCTGGATGTCGTGGCGGTAGAAGGTCACCTCGATATCGAAGCGGTCGGCCCATGACGAATCGGCGGCGAACCACGGACTCCAGACGAAGCCGGTGGTGAAGCTGCGCGCACGTTCGGGCTCGAGCTCGCGGTTGCCGCCGGTGGTGATCGAGATCTGCGGGTTGACCTGCGCGAAGCCGGCCGGGACACCCAGCGTGCGGCAGTTCGCGGCCACCGACGGATCGAGGAACGGTTCCGAACACGGGTCGATCAGCTGCGCATCGAAGCGGCTGTCGGAGCCGAACAGTTCGCCGATCGACGGCGCGCGGAATCCTTCCGCGTAGGTCGCACGCAGCAGGAAGTCGTCGGCCACCTGCCAGCGCAGGCCGTACTTCGGGGTGAACTCGCCACCGAAGGTCGAGTAGTCCGAATAGCGGCCGGCCAGGTTGAGGTTGAGGCTCTTGCCGAGCACGCCCTCGCCGAAGATCGGCACGTCGAGTTCGACGAACACCTCGTTGACGTCGTAGCTGCCGGCGGTGGGCAGCGACGGCACGCCGTTGTAGTGCCCGCGCACGGTGATCGGATCCGGCTGGTACCAGCCCTTGTACTCGCGGAACTCGTAGCCGGCGGCCATGCCGATGCGTCCGGCCGGAAGCTCGAACAGCTCACCGGAGATGTTGGCCGAGGCCAGGCGCAGTTCATTGCGGCTCTGGTCGCGCACCACGGGCTGGATCCAGCCCAGCATCTGCGGGGTGATGGTGCCGGCGCCGAAGATGTCGAGCGGCACGCAGCCGGCCACCGCCGCACAGGCGTCGGGATCGCCCAGCGCCAGCGCGATGTTGAAGATGTTGTAGCTGCCGCGGTTGGTCTGTTCGGCCTCGTTGCGCGACCAGGCGGCGTTGACGTCCCAGAACCACAGCGAGCTGCCGGCCTCGAAACTGCCGACCAGGCCGGTGCCCACGTACTGGGTGTCGACCTTCTGTTCGAACACCCGCGCGCCGCCTTCCAGCGGCCGGCGCCCGATCAGGATCAGGCTGTCACCCGACACCAGGTCGAAGCCGAACGGGTTGTAGGGGTTGCGCGCCGAGATGGTGATGTTGTCGGCCAGCGGGTTGCCGGTGGCGCCCTCCGGCCCGAGGAAGATCGGCTCCGGCGCGGCCTGGTTGGTCGACTCGCGGCGGTTGACCAGGGCTTTCGCATACCACTGCAGGCCGGGGTTGATGTCGAAGCGGAACTGGCCGAACGCACCGCTGCGCCTGGAGGGCGTCAACAGCAGGTTGTACTCGGCGAAGTTGAAGCGGTCGGCGGCAGTGAAGCAGTGGAAGCCGTCACTGCGCGCGCAGCCGGTCTGCGCCGGGTCGTAGAGCGGGTCGGTGACGCCGGCATTGGGCACCAGGTCCAGCGTCCCCGGTATTGGGGTCCGCCACGATGAACCGGCCCGCGGGAATGCCGGAGCTGCCCAGCGCCACGCCGGTGCCTGGCACCGGGAAGCGCGACTGCTCGCGGTCGCGCGCGAACACCACGTCCTGGTCGGTATGGCTCAGCGACAGGAACAGGCTGCTGCGTTCGGTGGTACGACCCCAGGCCAGGTCCACGCCCTTGCTGGCACCGTCACCTTCGTCGAATTCACCGTAGTTGAGCGTGACCTGCGCGCCGTCGAAGTCCCGCCGGGTGATGATGTTGACCACGCCGGCGATCGCGTCGGAGCCGTACAGCGACGAGGCACCGTCCTCCAGCACCTCGATGCGGTCGACGATGGCCAGCGGGATGGTGTTGAGGTCGGTGGCCGCGCCCACGCCCGAGGCCGAGGATTCGTTGACCCAGCGGATGCCGTCGACCAGCACCAGCACGCGCTTGGAACCGAGATGCCGCAGGTCCACCTGCGCGGAACCTGCGCCGACGCCGCTGCCATCGGGCGGGAAGCCGAAGTTGCCCGACGAGTTGAACTTGGTGTTGAGCGCCGAGCCGGACCCGGTGAGCTGCTGCACCACGTCGCCGATGGAGGTCAGCCCGCTGCGTTCGATATCGGCGCGGCTGACGGTGTGCACGGGCACCTGCCCCTCGAGTTCGGCGCGGCGGATGCGGGTGCCGGTGACCTGCACCGCGTCGAGGGTGCGGGTGTCGGGGGTGGCGGCGGCCGGGCGCGCATCCTGCGCGGTGGCGGCGGCAGGCAGGGCGAGCAGCAGGCTGAGCTGGACCGCGCGGGCCAGCCGTGAGGGGGTCGGCGACATCATCGTTCTCTCCATGGACGAGGGTTGCCGCCGATGCCCCTGTCCACCCGCGGCCACGCCGTTGTAACCATTCCGTTAAAACTGAACTGTGACCGCTGTCAATCTATGCTTGCCGGATGCGGCGTAGGACGGCTTCTTCCGCCATTTCGCGTCAATCGCGTGGCGCCCCGGGGCAGGTTCGCGCGGTCGCGAACTGCGCCTGCAGCCTTGCCAACCCGGCCGCGCCGACCGCGGACGTCGCCAGCTCCCAGGACTGCCGATGACGTGGCGCCCAGCGCGCCCGGGGCAGTTCGTCGGCGTAATGGAAGTAGTCCCACAGAATCGCCGCCCAGCTGTTGCATCGCACCCGCCGCCCGGCCAGCACGCCTTCGGGTGCGTCGGGACAGGAACCGGGCGGCGTGCCCTCCACCTCGTACGCGCTGCCATTCCATTGCGCAGGCTCGCAGTCAAGCAATACCCCTGCGCAGTCGGCAAGGAAGCCGTAGCCGGTGACTTCGGTGACGGTTGCGCCGAGACTGGCGAGCAGCTCGAGGAACGCTTCGTGCCGCTCGGCCGGAAAGGTCAGGTCGAGATCGCCGTGCTCGCGGGTGATGCGACCAAGCCGCGCGTCGATTGCCCAGCCGCCGCCCAGCCATACCGGCATACCACGCTGCTGCGCCCCATCCAGCAGCCGCGCCAGCAGGTCGAGCTGGACCGCGTTGCCGGAGTGCGCGCCGACCTGCATCGCCGCGGCTACCAGAGCACCAGGCTCAGGCCGACCATGAACAGGAAGCCCGCGAACACCCGCTTCAGCGCGGCCCCGCTGATCGCATGGGCGAGCCGCGTGCCCCAGGGGGCGGCCAGCACCGAGGCCACCGCGACCCCGATCGCCGCGGGCAGGTAGACATAGCCCAGCGCGTGTCCGGGCAGGGCACCGGCGGGCGCCTGCAATGCGTAGCCGGCCGCGGCCGACAGCCCGATGAACACGCCGCAGGCCGATGACGTGCCCACCGCGCGCACCGGCGCCACCCCGAGCCACACCAGCAGGGGCACGGTCATGCTGCCGCCGCCGATGCCGACCAGCGCCGACACCGCGCCGATGCCGCCGCCGGCCACCACCATCGGCGCACCGCGGGGTGCGATGTCGCGGTTGCCGTCGCCACGGCGCGCGCCCGACAGCGCCATCTGCGTGCCGACCAGGAAGCAGTAGCCGGCCACGCACCACTTCAGCACGTTGCCGTCGAGGCCGATCGCGAAGCGGCTGCCGAACCACGCGCCCACCAGGATGCCCGGGACCAGCCAGGCGACCGTCGGCCACAGCACGCCGCCACGGCGGTGATGCGACCACGCCGACGAGCTCGCGGTGAGGATGATGCTGGCCATCGAGCTGGCAAGTGCCGAATGCATCGCCGCGTCCCTGGGTACGCCGTGCAGCGGCAGGAACCACGCCAGTGCCGCCACCAGTACCAGCCCGCCGCCGATGCCGAGCAATCCGGCAAGCACGCCAGCCACCGCACCCAGCGCAAGGAAGAACAGCAGCATCGTCAGCATGTGGGAATCGTGGCAACGGCGGTGCGCGCGAGGTTAGCCCAGTGCACCCGATGCTGCGTGCCCGGGCATGCGTCGACGTGCTTCATCCACGCTTGGCTATAGTCCGGCGCATGCCGCGCACTCCCCGTTTCCGCCTTCCGACCCGCCTGCTCGCCACGTTCGCGTTGCTGGCATTCCCGTTCACCGCAGCCCAGGCACAGGCGGCCACCGATGCCGATCTGCGCCGTGCATTCGATGCCGCCCAGCGTGGCGAACCCGTGCCCGCGCACATGCAGCGCCATCCGGCGTATGGCTGGGTCGAATTCACCGTGCTGCGCCGCAATCTCGCCACCCTGCCGGTCGCCCAGGCCGAAGCCTTCCTGCAGCGCTACCGGGGGCAGCCGGTCGCCACGGTGTTCCGCGAGGACTGGCTGCGTGCGCTGCACCGGCGCCAGGAATGGGCCGCGATCCGCGCGGCCTGGGCGCCGGGCATCAGTGATACAGCCCTGCGTTGCATCGAGCTCGATGCACGCCAGCGCCTCGGCGCCACCGACGCGCGCTGGGACCAGGAAGTCGCTTCGATCTGGACCAGCAGCGGCGCATCGCTCCCCGATACCTGCGATGCGCCGTTCGCCGCCGCCACCGCGCGCGGCAGCCTGACCGCGGCGCTGCGCTGGCAGCGGCTGGAGCTTGCCGCGGCGGAAGGCAACCCGGCGGTGATGCGCAGCGCGGCCACCGGCCTGCCGGCGGCCGAGCGCGCGCTGGCCGAGGACTACGCCGCCTTCGTGCAGGCGCCGCATGCACGTGCACTGCAGTGGCCCAGGACCGCGCGCAGCCGGCTGGTGGCCTCGCACGGGCTGGCGAAACTCGGCCGTGAGAATCCCGATGCCGCCGAGGCGCAGCTGCCGCAACTCGCCTCCGCGCTCGGTTTCGACGAGGCCGAACGCGGGCGGGTGCAGCACCAGATCGCGCTGTGGACGGTGGCCTCCTACCTGCCGCGCTCGGCCGAGCGGCTGGCCGCGGTGCCGCTGGCGGCCTACGACGAGCGCCTGCACGAGTGGCAGGTGCGCGAGGCGATCACCCGCGGCGACTGGCGGGCCGCGCTGGCCGCGATCCAGCGCATGCCGCCCACGCAACGCGATGACTCGCGCTGGAGCTATTTCGCCGGGCGCATGCACGGGCTGCTGGGCGACGCCCAGGCCGCACGCACGCAGTTCGCGCGTGCCGCGCGCGAGGCCACCTTCCACGGTTTCCTCGCCGCCGACAGGCTTGGCCAGGCCTACGCACTGTGCCCGATCGAACTGCCGGCCGACGCCGCCGCGCGCGCGCGGGTCGCCAACCGCCCGGAGATGGTGCGGGCGATGGCGCTGTTCGGCGCCGACCGCCCCGGCTGGGCGACGCGCGAATGGAACGCCGCGCTGGAGACCTTCAGCGATGCCGAGCGCCGGCTTGCGGTGGCGGTGGCGCAGGACCACGGCTGGTTCGACCGTGCGGTGTTCGCGCTCGGCCGCCAGCCCGAGGAAACCCGCTACTACACGCTGCGGTTTCCGCTGCACCACGACGAACTGATCCGCGCCGAGGCACGTCGCCACAATCTGGACCCGGCCTGGATCGCGGCCGAGATCCGCGCCGAGAGCACCTTCAACCCGCGCGCGCGTTCGCCCGCCGATGCCCGCGGGCTGATGCAGGTGATCCCCGCCACCGGCCAGGCCGTCGCACGGCGGCTGGGCGCGCCCTGGGGCGGCGCCGAAAGCCTGTACGACCCCGCGGTCTCGATCCGCCTGGGCACCGCCTACCTGCGCGAGATGAAGGAGCGTTACGGGCTGCCCTACGTCGCCATCGCCGCGTACAACGCGGGCCCGGCGCCGACGCGGCGCTGGATGGAGCAGCGCCCGGGCATGGATGCCGACCTGTGGATCGAGACCATCAGCTACCGCGAAACCCGCGAGTACGTGGCCCGCGTACTGGCCTTCAGCGTGATCTACGACTGGCGGCTGCACGGCGGGGCGGTGCCGGTCACCGACCGCATGCAGGGCCGCGTGGACGCGCCGCGCAAGCCGTTCGCCTGCCCGACCTGAGCCGGCGGCCGGCATTCCGCCCCGGCGGAGTCTCCGGCGGGTATCACCGCCGCGGCCGCGGTGTCAGGCAGCCGCGGCCCGCGGTCGGCCATGACCTAAGCTGTGCGGCCTGTTGGACGATCGGCTCGAGGCGATGAAGACCTATCTCGTCGGCGGTGCGGTACGCGACCGCCTGCTGGGGCTGCAGCCCGGCGATCGCGACTTCGTCGTCGTCGGCACCACCCCGCAGGCGATGGAAGCCGCGGGCTTCCGCCCGGTGGGGCGTGATTTCCCGGTGTTCCTGCATCCCGATACCGGCGAGGAGCATGCGCTGGCGCGTACCGAGCGCAAGTCCGGGCGCGGCTACCGCGGTTTCGTGGTGCATGCCGATCCGTCGGTGACGCTGGAGCAGGATCTCGAGCGCCGCGACTTCACCATCAATGCGATCGCCGAGGACGCCGACGGCCACCTGGTGGACCCGTTCGGCGGCGTGCGCGACCTCGAGGCCCGGGTCCTGCGGCATGTCGGCCCGGCGTTTGTCGAGGATCCGCTGCGGGTGCTGCGCGCGGCACGCTTCATGGCGCGCTTCGCACCGCTCGGCTTCCGTGTCGCCGACGAGACGCAGGCGCTCATGCGCGCGATGGCCGCGGGCGGCGAACTTGCCGAACTGGTCCCCGAACGGGTGTGGCAGGAACTGTCGCGCGCGCTTGCGTACCGGCAGCCGTCCGCGTTCCTGCACACGTTGCACGACACCGGCGCACTCGCGACGGTGCTGCCGGAAGTGGATGCGCTGTACGGCGTGCCGCAGCGCGCGCAATACCACCCCGAGATCGACACCGGCATCCACACCGGGATGGTCTGCGACATGGCGGCAAGGCTTGCACCGGGCGATGCGGTGGTCGGCTTCGCGGCAATGACCCATGACCTCGGCAAGGCACTGACGCCGCCGGCGGAATGGCCGAAGCACATCGGCCACGAACAGCGCGGGGTGGCGCCGCTGCGGGCGCTGTGCGACCGCCTGAAGGTACCGTCGGCACACCGCGAGCTGGCGGTGATGGCCTGCCGCGAACATCTCAACGTGCATCGCCTGTTCGAGCTGCGCGATCGCACCGTGCATGCGCTGCTGGAACGCTGCGACGCCTTCCGCAAGCCGGAGCGCATCGCCCGGCTGGTCACGGTCTGCGAGGCCGACAAGCGCGGGCGGCTGGGCCTGCAGGACGTGCCCTATCCACAGGCTGCGGAACTGCTGCGCCTGCTCGACGCCGCGCGTGCGGTGCAGGCGCGCGACGTGCTGCGCGAAGGCATGACCGGGCCGCAGATCGGCGAGGCGCTGGCGCGTGCGCGGGTCGCGGCGATCGGCCGTGCGCGGGCGCAGTCGATCACCTAGCAGGTCGAACCTGTGGGACCAGGTAGCGGCCGCAGGGCCAGTTGCCGGAGCGTCGTTCGCGCCCGCCTTCGAAGGACATCCGGGCGCAGAACCTCGCGCCGAAGCCCGCAGCCAAGCCGGGTGGAGACGCGGGTGGCTCGCCGCTCTGATTTCGTGGCGAAGCGGCGAACGCACGAGCCCGTTGCGTGCACGGCGGGGTGTGCGGACAGCCGGCCATGGATGGCCGGCGGCCGGCCGTGGCAGCCGGACGCGGACTCCGGCCGGGGGAGCACACCCCGCTGTGCGCGCGACGGGCAGCGCGGACCATGACGGGGCCGCTCCTGGGAACTGCCGGTATCGCGAACTCCGGGTCGCGGTCGCGCCATTGGCGACTGCACTGCATCGGTCGGCACACTGTGCAGCCTGATCCCGGCCAACCGACCCCATGACCCACATGTCCTGCCTGTTCCCCGCGCTCGCCTGCGCTGCGCTGCTCGCACCTGCCCCCGCGCACGCCGCCGGACCGCTGCCGCAACTGCGTGCCTACGAGGTGCGCGAAGCCTGGCGGCAACCCGTGGCACCGGTGCGCATTGCGCGCAACACCTGGCATATCGGCACCGCCGGCCTGAGTGCGCTGCTGGTCACCGGCAAAGATGGCGCGATCCTGATCGACGGCGGCATGCCGCAGGCCGCCGACCACCTGCTGGCCAATCTCGCCGCGCTGGGCCTGCAACCGTCCCAGGTGAAATGGATCGTGCACAGCCAGGCGCATGCCGACCATGTCGGGCCGCTGGCAGCGGTGAAGCGTGCGACCGGCGCACGCGTGGCCAGCAATGCCGAGTCGGCTGCGCTGCTGGCGCGTGGGGGTGCCGATGACCTGCATTTCGGCGACGGCATGCTCTACCACCCGTTGCAGGTCGACCGCCTGCTGCAGGACGGCGAGCTCCTCGAACTCGGCGACCTGCGCCTGCAGGTGCATTTCACCCCCGGCCATACGCCCGGCAGCATGAGCTGGAGCTGGAACGACATCGGCACCGACGGCGCACCCGTGCGGATCGTCTACGCCGACAGCCTGAGCGCACCCGGCTACCGGCTGCTCGACAACCCGCGCTACCCGCGCATCGTCGAGGACTTCCGCCGCAGCATCGCCACCCTGCGTGCCCTGCCCTGCGACCTGCTGCTGACGCCGCACCCGGAGGCCAGTGGCTGGCGTTACGACGCGAGCCCGGTACGCGAGCGCGAACTCGACTGCCGTGGTTATGCGGATGCCGCCGGGGCGGCGCTGGATGCGCAGATCGAAAAGGAACGCGCAGCGCGTTGAGGGCACGCATGCGCGGAACACGCGTGACCGCCCTGTTGCCCCCATCGCCTGCGGGCACCTTCTCCAGCGCGGGGGAGAACGGTGGAGCCGAGGCAGGCACCTGTGGATGGGTGGCCGCCGGCCAAGACCGGGCGGACTCGCTACAGCCGCGCGTGCAGCGCCATCGCCGCAGCGGGGTTGCGTGCCTTGGCAGCGCCAATGAAGAACACGAACACCTCGCGCGGCGGCGCCTTCCGCCCGGCGGCGGGTTCGACCCGCGACAGGTCGTCGGGCTCGCCGCCGGCGGCCCAGGTGCGGGCGCGCTGCGCCCACGCGTCGAGCTCGGCCCCGGGATAGCCGGTGGCCACGTCCTCGCGGCTGTGCATCAGCCGCGCATAGACGAAATCACCGGTGATATCGGCGAATGACGGGTATGCCGGCGCATCGGTGAACACCGTGGCCACGCCATGGCTGCGCGCGAGCGCGAGGTACTCCGCGCACATGAACTCCGGATTGCGCACCTCGAGCACGTGCCGCAGTTGCATGTCCGCGAGCGTGCGCGGCAGCAGGCCGAGGAAGGCGGCGAGATCATCGCGATCGAACCCGCGCCGCGGTGCCAGCTGCCATAGCAGCGGGCCCAGCCGGTCGCCCAGTTCGGCGATGCCGCCGTGGATGAAACCATCGATGCGCGCGCCGGTGCCTGCTAACTGGCGGGATTCCACGATCTGCTTTGGCGCCTTCAGCGCGAACACGAAGCCGTCCGGCGTTTCCGCACGCCAGCGCGCGAACGTCGCCGGCTTCTGCGGCCCGTAGAAGGTGCCGTTGATCTCGATCGCGGTCACCTGGCGGCTGGCGAACTCGAGTTCGCGACGCTGCACCAGCCCCTTCGGGTAGAAATTGTCGCGCCAGGGCACGAAGGTCCATCCGCCCATGCCGGTGCGGATGCGGTGCTTCGGTTCCGGGACGTTGCTGAAGAGATCGACCATGGACGGCTCCTCGCGATCGGCGGTGCGGCAGGCACGATGGCGCGTGGCCGGTGGCGGCATCGTGCACACGGCCGGCAACGCGTTGGACTGCAGCCGCGCCGGGGGCGGCGAAGGTGGATGGTCGCCGTGCCACGCCGCTGGCCTCGCGCGCGCGCCTGCGCCGATGACGCGCCGGCGCGGGGGTTTACCCGGAGACCGCCGGGGCAGCCAACCGCGGGCGCACGTGGCGGTCGAGCAGCGCCGCCAGCGGCGCCAGTTCCGGGTGCTGCGGAAGTACCGCGTCGAGATAGCCGAGGAAACGCGGCGCATCGGCGAGGTACTTCGACTTGCCGTCGCGGTGGTGCAGGCGCGCGAAGATGCCCATGACCTTGAGATGGCGCTGCACGCCGGTCAGCGCCGCGTCGCGCAGGAACCGTTCGCGCGGCGGTACCGCGATCCCGGCATCCACCGCACGCGCGTGGTAACGCGCCAGCCAGCCCTCGACCCGTGCTTCCGGCCAGCTGTGGAAGGCGTCGCGCAGCAGGCAGACCGGGTCGTAGGCCACCGGGCCGCGCACGGCGTCCTGGAAATCCAGGACCGCCACGCCGCTGGCCACCGGCATCAGGTTGCGCAGCATGTAGTCGCGGTGCACCAGCACCTGCGGCTGCGCCAGCATCGCCTCGACCAGCATGGTGTTCGCCGCGTCCAGTGCGGCACGCTCGGCGGCATCGAGCTCCACGCCGAGATGGCGGCCAAGAAACCACTCGTCGAACAGCGCCAGCTCACGCAGCAGCATCGGTGCGTCGTAGGCCGGCAGGTCCGCGGGCGGGGCCACCGCCTGCAGGCGCAGCAGCTGGTCGAACGCGGCCTCCATCAGCGCATCCGCCTCCAGCCGGTCCAGCGCCTGCAGGCAGGTCTCGCCGCCCAGGTCTTCCAGCAGCAGGAAGCCGGCATCCACATCGCGCGCATCCACCCGCGGCACGCGCACGCCGCCGGCTTCGAGCAGGTCGCGCACGCGCAGCCATGGCCGCACGTCCTCGAGCTCCGGGGGCGAGTCCATGACGATGCGGCTGGGGCCCGCGCCCCGGGTGCGCCAGTAGCTGCGGAAGCCGGCATCCATCGAGGCGCGCTGCAGCTCCAGCGCCGGCTCGCCACTGGCGTCGCGCGCCCAGGCCAGCCGTTGCGTGGCGCGCAGCGCGTCGGGAATCGCGTGGACGATGGCGGGTGCGTGCATGGCGGCAACGGGCGGTCAGGGGGGCGCAGCGTAGCAAGTCCGCGGCATCGCGGATGGGCGGAAGACGCGCTGACAGCGGCCTGGCCCGCGCGGCGCCGGGAGCAGCGTTGACGCCCCGCGCGGGTGCCGTTCGTCTGGCCGGCTAGCGGCGCCCGCCGTCCAACCGCAGCAGCGCATCGCGCCATGGCGTCAGCTGCACCGCCAGCCCCGCGACCACGCCCAGCGTATTGGCCAGCGCATCGGCGGGATCGGCCACGCGCATCGCGGTCAGCGCGCCCTGCGCGTATTCGATGCCGATGCCCAGCAGCACCAGGCCGACCGCGGCCCCCAGCAGCGCCACCCGGCGCGCATACAGCTGCACCGCGCCGGTGGCCAGCACCGCGTACGCGAGGAAATGCCCGAGCTTGTCGCCGTTGTCGACCGGCGGCATCGGCGGTGGTGGCGACAGCGACAGCACCAGCACCGCCGCGATCGCCGCGATCCACAGCCCCGCCCACAGCCACGGCCGCCGGAACGGCTTGAGCGAGCGGCCCGGCCGCAACCGGGTCACAGCCGGTGGCTCAGGTCGCCGGCAAGGAAGGCATGGTCGAGGTCGACGTCGCGGGCGAAGCCCATCACCTGGAAGCGTTCGCCCATCGCATCGGGATGGGTCAGCTGCTTGACCTCCTGGCGCAGGCGGTAGCGCGTGGCTTCGTCGCCTGCCCGGGCTTCGAGGTCGACCAGCAGGCGGTCGATGCCGTTGCCCAGCAGGAAGCTGGCCTGGTTGCAGTAGCCGGCGAAGTCGAATCCGGCACCGGTGCCGGCCTCTGCCAGCGCGGTGAAATCGACCGACGCGGTCAGGTCCTGCAGGCCCGGGTTGGCCAGCACGTCGCTGCCGACGCGATGGCGACTGAAGGCGCGCAGGGTGCCGTCGCGGCGCTGCGGGCGGTAGTAGTCGCGCCGTGCATGGCCGTAGTCGACGAACAGCATCGCGCCGGCATCCAGACCGCCGATCACGGCCTGGATCCAGTACGGCAGCTGCGGCAGCAGTTCGGAGCGGTAGCCGTCGGCGAACGGCGCATCCAGCTGGCGCTCGACATGGCGCACGGCGGCGGCCAGCAGCGCATCGGCGGGACGGTCCATGATCGCCAGGGCACCGTGCGCATCGACCGTGACGTATTCCTCGAACACCTCGCCATCGCGGATGGCAAAGCGCGGCGTGGGCAGCGCGTCGATCACCTCGTTGGCGAACAGCACCCCGCGCCATGGCTCGTCGAGCGGCCCATCCAGCCAGGCCACGCGCGCGAAGACGTCGGCGGGCAGCACGTGCTGCAGGTGGTCGCGCTGGCGCTGGCGCAGGTCGGCACTGGGCTCGAGGATGGCGTAGCGCGCCGGCAGCGCGTCGAGCGCCAGCAGGCGGCGGATCGCGTGCTCGGCGAAGCGGCCGCTGCCGCCGCCGATCTCGACGAACTGCGCATCGCGGCCGAGCTGGCGCAGCACCGGCGCCAGCGCCTCGGCCACGGCGCCGGCAAACAGCGTGCCCAGTTCGGGTGCGGTGACGAAGTCGCCCTCGGCGCCGAACTTGGCCATGCCGGCGCTGTAGTAGCCCAGGCCCGGCGTGTACAGCGCCAGCTCCATGAAGCGATGGAACGGGATCGCGCGATCGGGCGCGGCGTGGATCTCGTCGCGGATCAGCGCCTGCAGCCGTGCGCTGAGCGCAAGAGCGGCGTCGGGCAGGTGGGGATGCGGGTTGGACATCGGAAGGCTTCACGAAGGCGGGCTACAGGATAAGCGAGGCCGCCTGCACGCCCGCCGACGGGTTCGCCGCGGCCGCGGCGAACGGCGTTATGGTGTCGGGCCGTTGCCGCCGCCCGTTCGCCATGACCCAACGCCCCGCTCCCGTCGCCCTCGTCACCGGCAGCGCGCACCGGCTCGGCAATGCCATCGCCCGGCGCCTGCATGCCGCCGGCTACGACCTCGCCCTGCACTACCGCAGCCGGCGACCCGAGCTGGATACGCTGCTGGCCGACCTGGAAGCCGCGCGCCCGGGCAGCACGCTCGCGCTGCAGGCGGAACTGGCGGATATCGACTGCCTGCCCGCGCTCGTCGACCGGGCGGTCACGCGCTTCGGCCGCCTCGATGCGCTGGTCAACAACGCCTCGTCGTATTCCGCCACGCCGCTCGGCTCGGCGACACCGGAGGACTGGAACCGCCTGTTCGCGAGCAACGCGCAGGCGCCGTTCTTCCTCGCCCAGGCGGCGGCCCGGCATCTGCGCGCCGCCGGCGGCGCGATCGTCAACATGACCGACATCTACGCCCGGCACCCACGTGCCGGCCACGCGCTGTACTGCATGGCCAAGGCCGCGCTGGAAGCGTCGACGCGGTCGCTGGCACTGGACCTGGCGCCGGAGGTGCGGGTCAACAGCGTGGCCCCGGGCGCGATCCTGTGGGGCGACGGCGACGGCGACGACGACCCCGCACGCCGGCAGGCGATGCTTGCACGCACGCCGCTGGCGCGTACCGGCACCCCCGACGAGATCGCCGGCACCGTGCTGTGGCTGCTGCGCGACGCGACCTACCTGACCGGCGAAAGCCTGCGCGTGGACGGCGGCCGGCTGGTCGCCGGCTGAGGCCACGACGTGCGCACTCCGGGGGAAGGTCACGCGTGCACGGCCACCACGCCCTGACCGCGCGCACCACGCGCACCGCCCGGGCGCTTCCTGCCTGGCGCGCGCCGGCTCAGGCGCGTGCGCGGAAGGCGTGTTCGAGCGCCGCACCCTGGAAGCCGGCGGGCGCCTGGCCGGTGCTGGCGTAACGGTAGAGCACCGCCGAATACACCCCGCCCAGCGCCGACTGCACCACGCCCAGCAGCAGCACCGCGATCGCGAACAGCCCGGCGACCAGGATCGCCAGCCCCAGCCAGGCCTTGGCCGCGAGCACCGTCAGCACGATGCCGACCACGATGGTGGCCGCGCTGATCAGCCCGAACGCGGCACCGATGCCGACGTTGCCGATCGCGTTCTCGCCCCAGGTCTGCCTGAGCAGGCGCACGCTCTCCTTCAGTGCATCGATCGGACCGACGTTGCGGCTGACCAGCACCGGCACCACCAGGAAGGTCGCCAGCGTCCACGCCGCGCCGAGCATGCCGCCGAACAGGCGCACCAGCACGTTGCCCTCGCGGTTGCGCAGCGCCTGCAGCAGCACGCCGACGGTGGCGGCGATGGCCGCGTAGCCGAGGATCGCCGGCAGCCGCGCACGGGCGGCGCGCAGGCCGTCGCCCAGTCCCGGGTCCCCGCCATCGAGGCGGATCATCGCCGCGGCCACCAGCGCGGAGTTGAAGAAGATGATCACGCTGTACTGGCAGAAGTAGAACAGCAGGCCGACCACGAACGCGCCCGGCCCCCAGCTGCCGGAGAACCCGCCGAATACCGACATCGGCACCAGGAACGTGGCCAGCACCACCAGCGTGCACATGCCGGAGATCACCGGAAACAGCATCAGCTCCCTGTCGGAGCGCAGCACCGCCGCGCTTGCCTTGACCAGCTCCCAGCTGCGCGAGAACTTCTCCAGCATGGCCCCACCTCCACGTGTCGACGGACGGATCCTGCGCCGGCCCGGAAGCAGCGGCAAGCGCCGGAAGTCACCAGGACGCGGCCGCGTGGCGGATGTGACCTTCGCCTTGCACGGATGCCGCCCGGGCTGCCGTCCCCGGAGTATTCCGCCGACTGTCCGCGTCAGCCCGGCAGCGTGAGGGGTTCCATCGGCAGGTCGCGTTCGGAGGAAGCCGCCCACAGCTCGGCCAGCCTGCGTCCGCTCACCGGTTCGATCATGTCGGGCGCGATCTCAGCCAGTGGCCGCAGCACGAAGGCATGGCGCAGGTCCGGACGCGGCAGCCGCAGGCGCCCAGGACCGTCGATGACCAGGTCGTCGAACAGCACGATATCGATGTCGACGTTGCGGTTGCCATAGCGCGGGCCGCTGCGGTCGCGGCCATGCGCGTCCTCGAGCGCATGCAGCCAGGCATCGAGCGCATGCACGTCGAGCGCGGTGCGCACGAGCGCCGCGGCGTTGACGAAATCCGGGCCGTCGAAACCGACCGCGCGGGTGCGGTAGAACGTGGACAGCACCACCTCGCCGAACTCCGCGCGCAGCGCATGGACGGCCGCGGCGAGGTGGCGTTCGGGTTCGACGTTGCTGCCGAGGCTCAGGCAGGCGAGATGCGACATGGCGCGCTCCGGATCGGGGCGCCATGATCGCGCAGCGATGGTCGGCGCGCGATGCCTTCAGCCCGCCCTGGGCGCATCCAGCGGCGGCTGCGCGTGGGCAAACGCCCGCGCCGGCTGCACCGCGCCGCCGTCACCGTCCAGCCGGCGCAGGTGCACTTCCACCGGGGCATCGCTGTGGGCCTGGAACACGCTCAGCCCGAACTCCGGCAGGATCGCCAGCAGGTGGTCGAAGATGTCGGACTGGATGCCCTCGTAGACCGCCCAGCGGGTATCGGCGGTGAAGCAGTAGATCTCCAGCGGCAGGCCGGTCTCGGTCGGCTGCAACTGGCGCACCAGCAGGGTGAGCTCCTGGTTGATGCCCGGATGATTGGCCAGGTAGTGCTGCACGTAGGCGCGGAAGGTGCCGAGGTTGGTGACCCGGCGGTGGTTGACCGGCTCGGCGCCGCGTTCGGCCAGCGCGGCGTTCCAGTCACGCAGCTCGGCTTCCTTGCGGTCGAGGTAGTCGTCGAGCAGCACGAAGCAGCGGAAGCGCTGCACCTCGTCGGCTTCCAGGAAACGCACGCTGCGCTGGTCGATGTGCAGCGCGCGCTTGATCCGGCGCCCGCCGCCTTCGGACATGTGGCGCCAGTTCTTGAACGAGTCCGACACCAGCTTCTTGGTCGGCACCGTGGTCACGGTGCGGTCCCAGTTGCGCACGGTGACGGTGTGCAGGGCGATGTCGATGACGTCGCCATCGGCGTTCTGCGCCGGCATCTCGATCCAGTCGCCGATGCGCACGCGGCCGTCGTTGCTGATCTGCACGCTGGCCACCAGCGACAGGATGGTGTCCTGGAAGATCAGCATCAGCACCGCGGTCATCGCGCCGAGGCCGGTGACGATGTGCAGGAATTCCGCGCCGATCAGCGTCGCCACCACCGAGATGCCGACCAGCACGAACATGATGATCTTGACGACCTGGAAGTAGCCCTTGATCGGCTTGTTGGCGGCATCCGGCCGGCGCTCGTAGACGCGGTTGATCGCATCGAGCACCCGCGACAGCGCCAGCGCGATGGTCACCACCACGAACACCTGGCACAACGCCTGCACGATGGTGACCACGCGTACCGGCAGGTCCGGCACCACCGCGATGCCCGCCGAGACCACCAGCGCCGGTACCACGTTGGCCAGCCGCGGGATGACCTGCATACGCACGGCCTGGTCGTGCTGGGCGCCACCCAGCGCGGTGCGCTGCAGCACCCGGCCCAGGCCACGCAACAGCACCCGCCTGGTGACGAAGTTCGCCAGCCACGCCAGCAGCAGCAGCCCGGCCAGCACCAGGATCGTGTAGGCCCACGGATAGGGAGCGAGTGCGTCGTTGAGCTGCTCGAGCTGGTCGTGCATGGAATCGGGATCTCCGCGGTGCGTCGTGCCGGCAACTGCCGAATGGTTCTCCGTCAGGCCTGCCGGCAGCGTTCGATGATCACGCCGACCGCGCGCGCGCCGCGCACCGCACCCGGCTTGCTGAGCTTCAAGCGTAACCAGTCGACCTTGAACTCTTCGAGCACGATCTGCGCGCAGCGCTCGGCCAGCGTCTCGACCAGGCCGAATTCGGAAGCCTGCACGTAGGCGATCAGGCGCTTGCTGACCGCCTTGTAGTTGAGCGTGTGGGCAATGTCGTCGCTGGCGGCGGGCACGCGGTTGTCGAAGCCCATCTCGAGGTCGAACACCAGCGTCTGCCGGATCCGCCGCTCCCAGTCGTAGATGCCGATCAGTGCCTCGATCTCGAGGCCTTCGATGAAGACTTTGTCCATGGCGACGTGCGGAAAACCGACGGGGATGGCCGCACAGCTTAGCCGCTGCGCACGCGCGTCCTACGGGCCTCAGGCCGCGAGTGGCGACAGCGTTGCCATGTCCCAGCGCGGCACCGCGCGCACGCTGGCGTCGTCGTGCTGCCCGGCCTGCAGGCGCAGCGCACCGGCGAAGGCGATCATCGCGCCGTTGTCGGTGCACAGCGCCGGGCGCGGGAAACAGGCGCGGCCGCCACGTTGTGCGCACATCGCCGCCAGGCGTTCGCGCAGGCGACGGTTGGCACCGACGCCACCGGCCACCACCAGCGTGTCGCTGCCGGCGGCATCGAGCGCGCGCGCGCACTTGATCGCCAGCGTGTCCACCACCGCGTCCTCGAAACCGCGGGCGATGTCGGCACGGGTGGCCTCGCTCCGGTCGCTGCCCTGCCAGGCCAGCAGCACCTGGGTCTTCAGGCCGCTGAAGCTGAAGTCGAGCCCGGGGCGGTCGGTCATCGGCCGCGAGAAGCGGTACGCACCCGGCGTGCCGGGCACCTTGTCGGATTGCGCGGCGAGTGCGGCGAGCTGCGGCCCGCCCGGATAGGGCAGGCCCATCAGCTTGGCGGTCTTGTCGAAGGCCTCGCCGGCGGCGTCGTCGAGGGTCTCGCCGAGCAGGCGGTAGCGGCCGATCGCCTCCACCGCCACCAGCTGGGTATGCCCGCCGGACACCAGCAGGGCGACGAACGGCGGCGCCGGCGGGTCGTCCTCGATCAGCGGCGCCAGCAGGTGACCTTCCATGTGGTGCACGCCGATTGCCGGCACCTCCAGCGCCCAGGCCAGCGAACGCGCCACCCCGGCGCCGACCAGCAGCGCGCCGACCAGCCCGGGGCCGGCGGTATAGGCCACGCCGTCGAGGTCGGCCGGGGTCATGCCGGCCTGGGCCAGGGTCTCGCGGATCAGCGGCACCAGCTTGCGCACGTGGTCGCGGCTGGCCAGCTCCGGCACCACCCCGCCGTATTCGGCGTGCAGGGCGATCTGGCTGTAGAGCGCCTGCGCGCGCAGTGCGGCGGCGCCGGCAAGGGCGGTGTCGTAGACCGCCACGCCGGTCTCGTCGCAGGAGGTTTCGATGCCGAGGACACGCATGGGTCAGGGTCCGGGTCGATCGGCCGGTGGGCCGGGAGGGCGGATCACGCCGGGAAACACGGCCATCTTGCAGGCGGCCACGCAGGCCCGGTATCATACGCGGCTCTCCCGCCGGGGTGGCGTGCCTATGCGCCCCGCGACGGCCGGGATGCCGGCCCCGCCGGCCGGTCACCCACTTTCCCAGAGATCCCTATGCCAAGCGTCAAAGTCCGCGAAAACGAGCCGTTCGAGTTTGCCCTCCGCCGCTTCAAGCGTACCTGCGAGAAGGCCGGTGTGCTGGCCGAAACGCGCAAGCGCGAGTACTACGAGAAGCCGACGCAGGAGCGCAAGCGCAAGGCCGCGGCCGCGGTGAAGCGCCAGGCCCGTCGCGTGTCGCGCGACGTCACCAAGCGCCAGCGCCTGTACTGAGTCGTCGGTTGCCGGTCGCGGCGCGGGTTCCGCGCGCACCGGTCGCTGCCAGAAGCCGGCACGCGCAAGCGTGACCGGCTTTTCTGCGTTCCCGCCGCCCGCACCCGCGCGCGGCCGTCCCCGATGCCCCGATGGAGCCCTGCCATGACCCTCAAGCAACGACTCACCGACGACATGAAGGCCGCGATGAAGTCCGGCGACAAGGCCAGCCTCGGCGTGATCCGGCTGATCAACGCGGCGATCAAGCAGCGCGAGGTCGACGAGCGCATCGAACTCGACGACGCCGCGGTGCTGGCGGTGCTGGAGAAGATGGTCAAGCAGCGCAAGGACTCGGTGACCCAGTACGAGGCCGCCGCGCGCGAGGACCTGGCTGCGATCGAGCGCGCCGAGATCGTGGTGATCGAGCGCTACCTGCCGGAGAAGCTCGGAGAGGCGGAGATCCTCGCCGCCATCGACGCCGCCATCGCGCAGACCGGCGCCAGCGGCGCGGCCGACATGGGCAGGCTGATGGGCGTGCTCAAGCCGCAGCTGGCCGGGCAGGCCGACATGGGCGAGGTCTCGAAGCTGGTCAAGCAGAAGCTGGCCGGCTGATGGCGGCCGACGCCGCCGCCCTGCGTGCCGCCACCGTCGATGACGTGGCGCTGCTGCTGGCCTTCATCCGCGAACTTGGGGATTACGAGCGCCTCGCCCACGAGGTGGTCGTCGACGCCGCGGTACTGGCCGACAGCCTGTTCGGCGTGCGCCCGGCGGCGGAAGCGGTGATCGCCGAGGTCGATGGCGCGCCCGCGGGCTTCGCGCTGTTCTTCCACAACTTCTCGACCTTCCACGGCCGCCGCGGCCTGTACCTGGAAGACCTCTACGTGCGCCCGGCCTACCGTGCGCGCGGGATCGGCCGGCAGCTGATGCGCCATCTCGCCCGCACCGCCGTCGAGCGCGGCTGCGCGCGCTTCGAGTGGTCGGTACTGGACTGGAACACCGACGCGATCGCGTTCTATCGCGAACTGGGCGCGGTCGGCCTCGACGGCTGGACGGTGCAACGCGTCGACGGCGAGGCCCTGCAGCGGCTGGCCGCCGCCTGACCTGACGCGCGGTCCCGGCACGCACACGCAGTGCGGGAGTCCGGGTGCCGGAGAGGTGCTTTGCCTGGTATCGCGCCGCGCGTCACCCGCACCTACACGGCCTACGCACGCACGCCCTTGGCATCCTCGCGGGCGACGCCGCAAGCCTGGTCGCCATGTCCGACACCCGCGCCAAGTTCAAACGCCAGTTCGAGCGCCTCCAGCACAGCCTGCCGGTGGCGCTGGCGCGGCGCTTCGTCGAGATCGACCTGCTGACGCAGGCGGCATCGCTGTCGTTCTTCGCCCTGCTGTCGCTGGCGCCGCTGCTGGTGCTGCTGCTGTGGCTGGCGGCCTCGCTGTACCCGGAAGCGCAGGAACAGCTGGTCGACCAGCTCGGCGCGATCGCCGGCAGCAGCGCGCAGGAAGTGGCCCGCACCGTGCTGCGCAACGCCCGCAACCAGCCCGACATCGGTTCGCTGGCCGGCATCTGGAGCACGCTGCTGCTATTCATCGGTGCAACCACGGTGTTTGCGCGCCTGCAGGGCACGCTCAACCTGATCTTCCACACGAGTGGGCAGAGCCTGGGCGGCATCGTGGCGTTCCTGCGCAAGCGGGTGTTCTCGTTCGGGGTGGTGTTCGCGCTGGGCTTCCTGGTGATCGTGTCGACGATCCTGTCGGGCGTGATCGAATGGATCTTCGCCGGCGTGCCCAGCCTGCTGCCGCTGATGAGCATCGTCATCTCGCTGGCGATCTATGCCTTTGCGTTCGCGCTGCTCTACCACTACCTGCCCGACCGCCGGGTGCGCTGGCAGCAGGCCTTTCTTGGTGGGCTGATCACCGCGGCGCTGTTCATGCTCGGGCGCTGGGCGATCGGCGTGTACATCGCGCGCGCGGCGCCCGGCAGCGCCTACGGCTCGATGGGCACGCTGGTGATCCTGCTGGTGTGGATGTACTACGCGGCGATGGTGTTCTTCGTCGGCGCGCTGATCACCGCGGTCATCGACGAACGCGCACAGATCCGCTGCGGCGAGATGCCGCCCGAGCACGAGGACTGCTGGCCGGAGGACGCGGTGCGAAGCGGCGCACGGCCGGAACCGCAGGTGTATCCCACCACCCTCGCGGTGGAGCCGCGTCCGCCCGCGCCGGCGGCGCCGGGAGAGCGCACGCCGTAGGGCCGCTGCCGGGCGGCGGCATACACTAGCCCGATGGCCCGGATCCCCGACGCGTTCATCGACGACCTGCTCGCGCGCACCGATATCGTCGAGGTGGTGGGCGCGCGGGTGCCGCTCAAGCGCAAGGGCCGGGAGTTCTCGGCGCCGTGTCCGTTCCACGATGAACGCACGCCGTCGTTCTACGTGTCGCCGGTCAAGCAGTTCTACCACTGCTTCGGCTGCGGCGCGCATGGCACCGCGATCAGCTTCCTGATGAACTACGACCGGCTCGAGTTCCTCGACGCGGTCGAGGAACTGGCGCGCGCGGCCAACATGGAGATCCCGCGCGACGAGCGCGCACGGACCCCGGACGACGACACCCGCGGCGTCTACGACGCACTCGAGGCCGCCGCCCGCCACTACCGCAACGCGCTCGCCGCCAGTCCGTCGGCGCAGGCCTATCTCGACGCCCGCGGCGTGGACCTGGAAATCCGCGAGCTGTTCGGCATCGGCTATGCACCGGAAGGGTTCTCCGCGCTCAAGGACGCGCTGGGCACCGACGAGCGCCGGCTGAAGCTGCTCGAGCGCGCCGGCCTGCTGTCGAAGAACGATCGCGGCCATACCTACGACAAGTTCCGCGACCGGGTGATGTTCCCGATCGCCGACCGCCGCGGCCGCACGATCGCCTTCGGTGGCCGCGTGCTCAAGGGCGACGACGGCCCCAAGTACCTCAACTCGCCCGAGACCGCGCTGTTCCACAAGGGCCGCGAGCTGTATGGCCTGTGGCAGGTGCGCCAGGCGCAGCAGAAGATCGCCCGGCTGATCGTGGTCGAGGGCTACATGGACGTGGTCGCGCTGTTCCAGCACGGCCTGCGCGAGGCGGTGGCCACGCTCGGCACCGCGACCACCGCCGACCATGCCGAACTGCTGTTCCGCAATGCGCCCGACGTGTACTTCTGCTTCGACGGCGACGCCGCCGGCCGCCGCGCCGCGTCGAAGGCGATGGAGTCGGTGCTGCCGCGCATGCGCGACGGCCGCCAGGCGTTCTTCCTGTTCCTGCCCGAAGGCGATGATCCGGATTCGATCGTGCGCAGCGAGGGCCGCGAAGGCTTCGAGGCGCGCCTGCGCGAGGCGGTGCCGCTGTCCCGGTTCTTCTTCGACCGGTTCTCCGAAGGCGTCAACCTCGGCACGCTGGATGGCAAGGCGCGGCTGGCCGAGCGGGCACAACCGTTGCTGGCGCAGATTCCCGACGGCGCCTTCGCCGACCTGATGCGCCAGCACCTGACCAGCATCACCGGCGTGGGTGCACGACCCGAGGCACCACCGGCGCAGGCGCCAGTACGGCGTGTGCGCGGTGGCCAGCACGTGCCCGCGCCGAAGCGCAGCGTGGTCCGCAACGCGATCACGCTGCTGCTGCAGCAACCGGCGCTGGCGCTCGACCTGACAGAGGGGGCACGCTTCACCGCGCTGCGCCAGCCCGGCGTCGAGCTGTTGGCGGAGCTGATCGCCCTCGTGCAGCAGCGCCCGGACATCCGCACCGGCGCCCTCCTCGCCCATTTCGAGGGTCGCGCGGACGCCGATCCCCTGCAGAAGCTCGCCGCGATCAGTCTTCCCGGCGACGAGGCGGCGTGGCGCGTCGAGTTCGCCGACGCGATCGCCCGGCTCGACCAGGAGACCCGGCAGCAGCGGATCCAGGAGCTGCAGTCCAAACAGCAGGAGGGAACCCTGGATGCCGTGGACAAGGCCGAGTTGCGCGATCTGCTGCAGTCACGCCTGAGCGCCCGCTGAGTGTCCTAGGGTGCTCCCCAGCTGCGACGTGGACGGCGCACGCGGCAGCATGAGCACCCCTACCCGCGCCCGGAGCCTGCCATGTCGGTCGACGCCGCCGTCAGCACCATCAAGGACAACCTTTCCCAGGGCATTTTCGACTGGGACGTCACCCGCGGCGAACTGCAGGAGATCAACCGCGTCCTGTCGGAACTGTCGCCGGCCGAGCGCAATGAAGCGATCTCCCGGCTGAGCGACGACAACCTCGCGAACTGGGCACAGGAGGTCCACGGCACCCTCGGCGACCTCAGCGCTGGCGAACGCGAAGCGCTGTTCAACAGCCTGGCCGAGGGCCTGGATGCCACGCAGCTGGTGCGCGTGGTCAATGCATTCGAAGGCGAGGGGCATGGCGACAGCGTGCGCGAGCTCGGCACCGCGGTGGCCACCCACGGCAGCAGCGAGACGCGGGTCGCCTTCGTCGAAGCGATGGCCGAGCGGACCGTCGAGGGCCGCTCCAGCTACGATCCCGCGCCCACCCATCGCAACGACGTGACCGGCAACCTGGTGGCAGATCCGGACGCGCAGGCCGTCGCCGAAGTCCTGGCCAGCCTGCAGGGAAGCTACTTCGACCAGGCGGTCGGTGCGCTCAGCGATACCCAGCTCGGCGCTGTGATGCAGGCAGGCATCTACCAGGCGGAGACCAGCTCCCGCAATGGCACCATCACCAACTTCGACACCGCCGTGGCTGCGCGCGTCGTCGACGCTGCCGCCAGCAGCAGCGATCCCGCCGTCCAGGCCCGCATCTTCGATGCCGCGGCCGACAGGCTCGGCATCATCCAGGGTGGCGGCGACCAGGGTGCGGTGCCCGGCAGCTTCGGCACCGACGGCCGGCTGGCCCCGGCACGTGACGAGCTCACCGGCGCACTGACGCGGCTGATCAATGCCGATACCACCGGCATCGTGCAGCAGCTGGAAACCACCGAACGCAACGGCGATGCATTGACCACCTATCTCACCGAGCAGATCGCCGCCGGCCGTGAAGCCGAGATCGGCGAGCTGATCCTGAAGCTGCAGAGCGGCAACGACCTGTCCGGCGATCCGATCGCCAACTTCGAAGCCGAGACGCCCGATGGTGATCGCCAGAACGCCCATGTGCTGGGGTATTTCACCGGCGCCATCGAGGCCGCGGTGCGCAACGTCACCGACGACAAAGTGGCCCAGGCAGAGGCCATCGGCGACATCTTCAAGGGGGTGATCAACTACGCGAGCATCGCTGGCGGCGCCGCGGCCCCCTCGCCCGCTGGCCCGGGCATCAGCACGACAACCTCGGCCATCACCCATCTCACCGAAGCCTTTGTCGACGACGCGGTGGCCGGGATCAAGGCCGACGGCGGACGCCTGCACGACGAGCTCACCGCGCTGGCCTATCCGCACGACGCCGAGGGTGTTCCCTACGAGGGCGAACGCTCCGAGACCGCGTTCGATACCGCCCGCGGCCGGGTGCTGGATGCCCAGAGCTTCTGAGGCCTGCGCCCGCAACGGTGACACCCACGAGCCCCGCGCATGCGGGGCTCCTGCGTTGGGGGCCGGGCAATCGCCATGCGGGCGTGTCCGGGTTGCGGCCGGACCCGGGTGGCATGTTTGACACCGTTGCGAAGTCACGATGAACTGCGCGGCCTGCGCCGCTCCGCGCGGCGCGCCGCGCACAGGAATCCGCATGTCCCGCTGGCTCGACTCCCCGCTCCGCTATGGCCTGGTCTCGCGCCTGCTGCACTGGTCGATGGCGGCGCTGCTGTTGTGGCAGTTCGCCGGCATGGCGGTGAAGAACGTCGTCGGCCGGCACCCGGTGACCGCCTTCATGGTCGGCAGCCACAAGCCCATCGGCACCGTGCTGATGCTGCTGGTGCTGCTGCGTGGCGCGTGGGGACTGTCGCAATGGGCGCAGCGCCCGCCGCATCCGCGCACGTTCGTCGGGCGAGGCGCCACCGTGGGCCACGCGGCGCTCTACACGTTGATGGCCTGGGTGCCGGCGGTGGCGCTGCTGCGCGAAGCCGGCTCCGGCCGCGGCTTCGCGCCGTTCGGAATCCCGCTGTTCCCAGCCACCGGGCAGAAGATCGAATGGATGCTGGCGCCTGCCAACCTGTCGCATGGCGTGCTGGCGTGGACGCTGTGCGCGCTGATCGCCGGTCATGTGCTGATGGTTGCGCTGCACCGGCTGTGGTGGCGAGACGACACCCTGGCACGCATGGCCGGACCGCTGCGTCCACGTTGATTCCGGGCGGGGAGCGCGTTGCTCGCGATCCCATCGCCGGCGAGCGCCACGGTCGCGGACCCGGGCGTGGACTCAGTTGCGCGGCAGCGTCTGGTCGCAGGCGTCCTGCCAGCCGGGCCATTCCTCCCCGCGCAGCGCCGAGGCCCGCCGCAATGCGCGGCGCAGGTCGTAGGCGTCGCCCGCGCCCACCCGGCCCAGTTCCTCCCAGCGCACCGGTATCGCCACGCCGGCACTCGCGCGCGCACGCAGCGACCAGCTCGACACGCTGGTCTGGCCGCGCGCATTGCGCAGCCAGTCAATGAAGATCACGCCGTCGCGCTTGGCCTTGCTGGCGGTGGCGACGTAGCGGTCCGGGCGCTCCCGCGCCATCGCATCGGCCAGTGCCTGGCAGAAACCGCGGGCGTCGTCCCAGGACGGGCCCGGCCGGATCGGCACCACCACGTGCACGCCCTTGCCCCCGGACAGCCGTGCAAATCCCTGCAACCCCATCGCGGCCAGGCGCCTGCGCACGTCGCGCGCCGCGGCGGTGACCGCCTTCCAGTCCACGCCGGGGCCGGGATCGAGATCGAATACCAGCCGGTCCGGGCGTTCGAGGTCGTGGGCCATGCTGCCCCACGGGTGCAGCTCAAGGGTGTTCATCTGCACCAGTTCGAGCAGGCCCTCGACGCTGTCGATGGCGACGTAGCAGGCGTCGTCGCCATCCTTCTCCCGCAGCGGGATCGCCCTGACCGCGCCACCCAGCGCGCGCGCATGGTGCTTCTGGAAGAAGCACTTGCCATCCACGCCGCCGGGGCAGCGCAGCAGTGACAGTGGTCGCCCGCCAACGTCTGCGAGCACGCGATCGGCCACCGCACGGTAGTAATCGGCCACCTCGCGCTTGGTGATGCCCTTGCCCGGATAGACCACCCGTTCCGGGCTGGTCAGCCGCGGCGGTGTCGCGACCGCCTCGTCGCGGTTGCTGTTGCGACGGGCAGCCACCGGTCAGGCCCGCTTGCGCGCGGCCGACTTCTTCGCCGGTGCCTTCTTGGCGGCGGCCTTCCTGGCTGCGGCCTTGCGCGGGGCCTTCTTCGGTGCCGCCTCGGCGGCCGCCTTCTTCGCCGGTGCCTTGCCGGCCGGCGATTTGCGCGCCGGGGTGCGCCGGTTGCGGTCGATGCTCTGCTGCAGCAGTTCCATGAAGTCGACCACGTTGGTGGCGGCGTTGTCGCCGACCGGGGCATCCGGATCGTCGTGCTTCTCGACCACGCCGTTGGCTTCCATCCGCTTGCGGATCGCCAGCTGCAGGCGTTCGCGGAAGTCATCGGTGTAGAGCGACGGGTCCCACTTCGCCGACATGGTCTCGATCAGCTGCTCGGAGAACGCCTGTTCCTTCTCGCTGATGCGGAAACCCCTGGCGTCGACGTCGGGCAGGCTGTATTCGCCGACATCCACCAGCTCCTGCGGGAACCGCATCATGATCAGCAGCAACGCCTCGCCACGCGGCATCACCGCGCACAGGTGCTCGCGGGTGCGGATCACCACCCGCGCGATGCCGGCCTTGCCGGTACGCGTCAGCGCCTCGCGCAGCAGCACGTAGCCCTTCTCCGCCTTCTTCGCCGGTACCAGTACGTAGGGCTTCTCGAAGTACTGCGGGCTGATGTCGCAGGCGTCGACGAAGGTGTCGACGTCGATCGAGTCACGGCTTTCCGGCGCCGCGGCCTGGATGTCCTCCGGCTCCAGCACCACGTAGCTGTCCTTGTCGTACTCGTAGGCTTTGACGATGTCCTTCCACGGCACTTCCTCGCCCGTGTCGGCATTGACGCGTTCGTAGCGCACGCGCGCGTTGTTGCGCGAATCGAGCATGCGGAACGACAGGTCGGTCTTGCGCTCGCCCGCCATCAGCGACACGGGAATGTTGAGCAGCCCGAACGACAGGGTGCCGCTCCAGATCGGTCTGGCCATGGGTTGCTCCGGGGGCCGCAGGGACATCGAGTCTCCGGCCGGTGCCGTGAGCCGTGCGTCAAGCGCCACCGGTAGCGTGCATGGCTTGCGGACTCCGTCGCAGCCGGCGCCAGACCCTCGGGTGTGCCCCAATGCCCTCGCCGCCGCCGCTTGACTAGGCTGTGCATCGACACGGTGCCATCGGCGCCGCCACCGGCCATGCCGTATGACCATCGACGCATCCCGACTCTCCGACCCGCGGTCCCCCTTCGTGGACGCCTCGCGCGATGCGCGGGCGGGTCTGGATCCGCGCCTGGCCGCAACCCCGGGCGGCGACGTCGCCTTCGTGCACGACCCGGCCTCCACCCGCATCGGCACCGAGACCCGCGCCGGCCAGCGCAGCAGCTTCGATGCGTCCACCGACGTGGTGGTCGCCACGCCGGACCACCGCAGCGAGCCGGTCCGCGTGGCCTACCACGCCAACATGCCCCGCTCCGCGGCCACGCCCGCGGCGATGCAGGCGCTCAACCCGATGGATCCGCAGACGTGGCCACCCGGCACCAGCGTCGAGCTGCGCGGCGGCGACTTCGCCGGGACCGCGTTCGAAGCGACGTTCCGCAGCCTCGCCGAGGCCAACGGCGTGGCGCACATCGACGACGTGCGCCTGGTGATCAGCCGGAGCACCGTCACCAGGGCCACTCCGGAGCCGGAGCTCCGGATCATGTCCGGCACGGCGCACGTGTTCGATGCCCCGTTCGTGACCGGCCCCGGCTCGCCGGCCACCAGCCGCGAGGATTTCGGCATCCACACCCTGGTCCAGCGCGACCCGGACGCACCCGACCAGCGCGCCGCGTTCAACCACCTGCTGCTCACCGGCACCCAGCCCGACGGCAGCATCGGCGTGCGCGAGACGGTGACCGCCGACAGCATCAACGGGCTGATCACCGACGTCGCGAGTGGCGAGGTCAACGACGTCACCTGGACCTTCGACGGCGACGGCCGACCGGTGCACGCCGAAGGCACCCTGACCTGGACTCCGGGCAGCGGCCGCCATCGCGACGGCGACCGCACCGAGGGCACCGCCCAGAGCGATTTCCGCAAGGACAACGGCCTCGGCGGCGACCACCATACCGGCCACATCTTCGCCTACCGCTTCGTCCACGGGCACGGGCCGGTGAACATGTTCCCGCAGCAGGCCAACTTCAACACCGGCCCGTACGCGCGCATGGAGCAGGAGTGGGCCGACTGGCTGGACCACGACATGGACATCGATGTCCGCGTCGAACTCGCGCCCTCCGGCGCGAAGTTCCCGGAGCAGGTGATCGTGGATTACACCGTGACCGACCCGGCAAGCGGCGCCGTGGTCTACGACCCGCAGACGATCATCTTCGACAACGCCGCCGGGCAGCGTTTCACCAGCATCCGGCCCGACGCGATGGACGACATGATCCGCCAGGCCGCCTGATATCCTCGCTTCGATGGACAACAACGCACTGATCATGGCGATCGGCCAGGCGATCGTGAGTGATCCGAAGGTCGCCGCCGAACCCTGGGACGGCTACGCACTGATCGCCAGCTACAGCGGGGACCGGCGCACGCTCAGCGGCTTCCGTTACCGCGATGGCCAGCCGCCGCAGGCGGCAACGCCCGGGTCGCGCGACCTTGGCGAACAGTTCGACGCCCTGCGCGAGGCCACCCGCGTCGAAGGCAAGGCCCCCTGGGGGGCCTGCGTCATCCGCATCGTCGGTGCCACCGGCAGGATCAGCGCCGACTTCGCCTACGAGGCCGCAGACCTGTGGCATATCGGCCCCGGAACACTGGCCGAAGTCTCCGAGCGCGCGCGTCCGGGTTGAGCCCGGGCCGCGGGAACGCCACCCTCAGCCGATCCGCTCGAACCCGATCAACGGCGATGGCGCCAGCCACGGCTGCAGCCAGTGGTCGAGCAGCAGGAACGCGAACAGCGCCATCAGGTAGACGATGGAATAGTTGAAGACCCGCATCGCGAAGAACTCGTCCGGCGGATCCAGCAGCTTCCACGCGTACCACAGGAACACGGCGCCCAGCACCAGGGCACCGCCGAGGTAGAACAGGCCGCTCATGCCGGTGGCCCATGGCAGCACCGTCGCCACCAGCAGCAGCACCGTGTAGAACAGGATCTGCCAGCGCGTGTAGGTGACCCCGTGGGTCACCGGCAGCATCGGGATCAGCGCGCGCGCATAGTCCTCGCGGCGGAAGATCGCCAGCGCCCAGAAGTGAGGCGGCGTCCACACGAAGATGATCAGCACCAGCAGCAGCGCGTGCGGGTCGAGCGTGCCGGTGATCGCCGCCCAGCCCAGTGCCGGCGGCGCCGCGCCTGCCAGACCGCCGATGACGATGTTCTGCGGCGTCGCGCGCTTGAGGAAGCCGGTGTAGATGATCGCGTAGCCGATCAGCGCGAAGAAGGTGAGCACCGCGGTCAGCGTGTTCACCAGCAGCACCAGGATCGCCATCGAGGCCACGCCCAGCGCGATCGCGAACAGCAGCACCTGTACCGGCCGCAACGTGCCGCTGGGCAGCGGCCGGTGCGCGGTGCGCGCCATGATCCGGTCGATGCGCTGGTCGATGAGGTGGTTGATCGCCGCCGCCGACGATGCCGCCAGCCAGATGCCCAGCAGGCCGAACACGCTCTCGCGCAGCGGCGGCAGGCCCGGCACGGCCAGGAACATGCCGACCAGCGCAGTGAACACCAGCAGCGCCACCACCCGCGGCTTGGTCAGTTCCCAGTACTGGCCGAACGCGACCGCCATGTCAGTCCACCGCGACGCGCGTGGACGCGACCGCATCCACGTCGCGCACCCGTGCCAGCAGCGACACCAGCACGAACAGCAGCAGGGCCGCGCCGGCGTTGTGCATCACCGCCACCGCCAGCGGCAGCGCCAGCTTGACGTTGAGGATGCCCAGCAGCACCTGCGCCACCGTCAGCAGCGCCAGCAGCACGCCCCAGCCACGCAGGCCGGGCAAGCGCAGCAGCCGCACCGCGGCGGCGATCAGCGCCACGAAGGCGACGATCGCGAACAGCCGGTGCGCCATCTGGATCGCGATGCGCGCGCCGCCATCGAGGATCCCGCCCTCGTAGTCCACGCCGATGCCGCGCCAGAGCACGAAGCCTTCGCGGAAATCGGCCGGCGGCCACCACTGGCCCACGCACCTGGGGAAATCGACGTAGTGGGCGCTGTCGGTGGTCCAGCCACCGCCGCCACAGGCCAGCGCCGCATAGTTGGCGCTCACCCAGCCACCCAGTGCGATCTGTAGACCGAGCACCGCCAGCGCCACCCACAGCAGCACGCGCAGCGCGTGCGCGCCGGCCAGCCGGATCGGCAGGTGGGTGGCGCGCCACGCCATCCAGGTCAGCAGCGAGAACGTGAGCAGGCCACCCAGCAGGTGGCCCATCACGATCACCGGCTTGAGCAGCAGGGTGACGGTCCATTTGCCCAGCAGCGCCTGGAAGATGATCACCGCAAGCGTGAGCACCGCCGCGCGTGCGAGATCGACATTGCTCCAGCGCAGTGCGGCCAGCAGCAGGATCGCCTCGCCGGCGCCGGCCAGCGCGAATGCCGCGCCGATGTGGCCGAACATATAGGCCGGGATCGCCGCCGCCACCAGCACCGATGCGCCGAGCACCTGGGCAATGCCATGCGGCCTGCGGCGCGCGGCCAGCAACGCCATCACCAGCACCAGCACCCCGAGGATCGCGGCGATATGGCGGTGCACCTGCTCGCGCCAGGCCTTGCGGGTTTCCAGCGGGCGGATGTCAGTGGCGGCATGACCGGCCACCTCCTCGGGCGCCTTCGGCCATGCGGCGCGACCGTAGCAGGTCGGCCAGTCCGGGCAGCTCAGGCCGGCATCCGACAGCCGCACGAACGCGCCGAACACCACCACCACCAGCGTCAACGCCACCGCGAACCAGGCGATGCGGTGGAAGTGCCGGTGCAGGGTCGGCTTCGAAGTGGCCGGCCGGGCCGGCGGTGATGGGGGCGCGGAGCCTGTGGAAGGAGTCATCGGGTCGTGTTCGTGGTCGTCCGGGGGCGCCGGGCACGGCGCCGCGGGCTATTTCAGCCTGAGCAGGCGGGCCATGTCGGTCCGCAGGTGCCCGGCATCGAACCCGGGAGCGTAGCGCAGTATGACGAACCCGTTGGGATCGATCACGTAGACCGGAACCCCCGCCGGGTCGTCGTTGCGCGCAAGGCCGGCGCGGAATTCCACGTCCTCGGCCAGCATGTGCAGCGCGCGCGAGCGCGTGGCGTCGGCCGGCAACTCGCCCATCCACAGGATGTGGACGCGGTCGGCCTCGCGCCCGAACAGCTGCCAGACCTTGTCGAGGTCGCCCGACAGGCGCACGCATTCCGCGCCGCAGCCGGCGGGCGGTGCCACGGCGATCCGCCAGGTGCGTTCCACCGGCTGCCACGCGTAGGGCCTGCCGTCGGCGGTGGCCAGTGCCACTGCGCGCAGGTCGCCGGGCGGCTGCAGCAGCTCGCCGTGGTTGCGCATGCCCTCCGGCCGCCAGCCGGCGAAGCGCAGGGCACCGGCCAGCAGCGCGCTGCCAAGGAAGATCACGACGACCGCGATCAGCAGCGCGCGGTTGCGGTTGCGCTGCCGGCGCGTCACGGGAGTGGCATTCATCGACGTTTCCTGCGGAAGGTCAGCAGCAGTGCGGTCACCAGCACCGCCAGTGCAAGGCCGAACCACTGCACCGCGTAACCGAGGTGGCGTTCCGGCGGGAGGGTATTGGCCAGCAGCTCGAGGTCGCGCGGATAGCCGCCCTCGAGCGCCGGGTCGGCGCGCAGCACGCGTGCGGCCAGGGTGGGCACGCCGAGCACCGCGGCGATTGCCTCCGGGTCCAGCGCCATCACCAGCAGGCTGCCATCGGCCTGCGGCTGGATCGCCGGCGCCACCAGTCCTGCCGCGGGTGGCGGCGCCAGCAGGCCCTGCACATGCGACCAATCCGGCGCCGGCCCGATGGTCGGGATGGTGCGGTCCGGCGGCACCGGCAGCCATCCGAGATCGACCAGCAGCGGCCCACGCCCGTGCTCGGGCAGGAATGCGCGATACACGCGCAACCCCGGGCGCCCGCCACGCTGCTGGTTGTCGAGCAGCACCGCCGGGGCATCGGCGAAGCGCCCGTTGCCCGCGGCCCACTCGTGCGCACGGTTGCGCTGTGCGTCCGCGGCGGCATCCAGGGCCTGCGGGCCACGCGACGACAGTGCCAGCGCGGCGGAGTCCAGCATCGCCTGCTTGGCGTGCTGCCGTCCCAGCTGCCAGCTGCCCAGCATGCAGAACAGCGCGATCAGCACCAGCGCGAACACCCAGCCGATCAGCGGCGTGGCCCCTGACCTGCTCACCCGCTGCTCCCCGACGGCTGCAATAATCCGCTCATGCGCAGCCTGCGCCGGAGACCGCAATGAACGACTCGCTTAAGATCCTGCTGATCGCCGCCTTCCTGTTGCTCATCCTGTGGAACCTCGGCACTGGCCTGTATTACATGCTGGTCGACAAGGGCGAGACCAAGCGCACGGTCAATGCGCTGACCAGGCGCATCGGCCTGTCCGTGGCGCTGATCCTGCTGGTGATGCTGGCGATCTGGATGGGCTGGATCGAGCCGCACGGCGTCGGCGGGTAGCCGCGCCGGTCAAGGGCCGTCGCGTGCTGCGGTTGCGGCCATCCCTGCGGGTGGCTATGACTCCGCAGCCGTCGTGGTGGTGGTCGACCTGCCCAGCGTGCGGCACGTCCTGCCTGCCGCCGTCATCCGGCACTTCGCGCCAGCCCGGCGGACGGTGTCCAGCATCGATGCATCCAGCGCCCACCGTTCCGGTCGGTCACCCGCCGCCATGGCGCGGCGGCGGGCCGGGGGTCTCCGCACCCCGACACGGGTGCGATGCCCGCGCCGTCAGACCACGTAGACGAACAGGAACAGGATCAGCCACACCACGTCGACGAAGTGCCAGTACCACGCCACCGCCTCGAAGGCGAAGTGGTTCTCGCGGGTGAAGTGGCCCTTCAGGCAACGGAACCAGATCACGATCAGCATGATCGTGCCCAGCATCACGTGCGCGCCGTGGAAGCCGGTCAGCATGAAGAACGTGGAACCGTAGATGCCCGAACCCAGCGTCAGGTTGAGGTCGCGGTAGGCGTGGATGTATTCCTCGACCTGGAAGAACAGGAAGATGCAGCCCAGCGCGATGGTGGCACCGAGGAACCACAGCAGCTGCAGGCGATGGCCGGCCTTGAGCGCGTGGTGGGCGATGGTGATGGTCACGCCCGAGGCCAGCAGCAGCAGGGTGTTGAGCAGCGGCAGGCCCCAGGCCGGGATGGTCTGGAAGCCACCGCCGACGTCGCCCGGGCCGGCGCTCGGCCAGGCCGCGCTGAAGCCGCCCCACAGCACCTCGTTGGTCGCCATGCCCGAGCCTTCACCGCCCAGCCACGGCAGTGCCAGCGTGCGGGCATAGAACAGCGCGCCGAAGAAGGCACCGAAGAACATGATCTCGGAGAAGATGAACCACACCATCCCCATCCGGAACGACCCGTCGACGCGCCGGTTGTAGTAGCCCGACACCGACTCCAGGATCACGTCGGCGAACCACTTGAACAGGATCGCGGCCAGGCCGGCGATGCCGACGAAGAAGGTCATCCGGCCCCAGGCCGAATCATTGAACCAGCCGGCCAGGCCGAACATGGTCACGAACAGGGCCACCGACGCGAACAGCGGCCACTTGCTTTGATGCGGCACGAAGTAGGTGTCGCTGTCGTGGGTAGCAGGAGCTTGGGCCATGGCGATGTTCCGTCGGATGCTGCGGTCGAATGGGTGCTAGCGCGTCGCGCGCGCAGTGGTGAGCGCCCCGGCCCGCGGCGCCTGCGACAGGCGTTCGGTGGCGAGGTCGTTCTTGTAGAACATGTAGGACAGGGTAACCGTGTTCACGTCGGCCGGCAGTGCGGGGTCGATGATGAAACGCACCGGCATGTCGCGGGTTTCACCGGCCTGCAGCGTCTGCAGGGTGAAGCAGAAGCATTCGGTCTTCTGGAAGTAGCCCGAGGCACGTGCAGGCGCCACCGATGGCGTGGCGCTGCCGACCACCGGGAGCGTGCTGTCGTTGTGTGCGTAGTAGGTGGTCTCGTAGACCTCGCCCACGCGCACCCGCTTGGTGGTTTCGTTGGGACGGAACGACCACGGCAGCTTGGAATTGACGCTGCCGTCGAACTCCACCGTCACCCAGCGCTCGGCGACCGGGGTGGCGGGGACCGCCGCGGATTCGCTGACCGCGGAACCGTCGAGGCGTATGCCGAACACCTTTTCGCAGGCGATGCGGTACAGCGGCACCAGCGAGAAGGTGAAGGCGAATGCCGCCACCGCCACGCCGACCAGCTTGACCACATCCGATTTTCGCGCCCCGCTCACCGTCCCAGCACTCCCGAAAGTATGAAGACCACGTAGATCGTCACCGCCACCGCGCCGATCACCAGCGCGGTACGCCGCGCACGTCGCCGGTTCGCGGCGACGCGGGCGGGGTCCTGGCGGGGATCAGGCCTTTCGTGCATTGCTGTCGGGCGCGGTGTCGATGTGGGAGCTGGTGTCGTCGTAGTCCAGGTGTTCCACATCGCCATGCGCCAGGTCGCCCGGACGGATCACCGGCGGCGTGGTGAAGGTGTGGTGCGGGGCCGGCGACGGCACCGTCCACTCCAGGCCGCGCGCGCCTTCCCACGGACGCGCCGGGGCTGGTGCGCCCTTCTTCAGCGAATGGAACAGGATGGCGAACATCAGGAACGGGGTGACGAACATGCCGAACGCACCGATCGAGCTCACCAGGTTCCAGTCGGCGAACACCACGTTGTAGTCCGGGATGCGGCGCGGCATTCCGGCCAGGCCGAGGAAGTGCTGCGGGAAGAACAGCAGGTTGACGAACACCACCGTCCACCAGAAATGCACCTTGGCCCAGGTCTCGTTGTACATCCGGCCGGACCACTTCGGCCACCAGTAGTAGACCGCGGCGATGATGCCGAACAGCGCGCCGGTCACCAGCACGTAGTGGAAGTGCGCGACCACGAAATAGGTGTCGTGGTACTGGAAGTCGGCCGGCACGATGGCGAGCATCAGCCCGGAGAAGCCGCCGATCGAGAACAGGATGACGAACGCGATCGACCACAGCATCGGGCTTTCGAAGGTCAGCGCGCCGCGCCACATCGTCGACACCCAGTTGAACACCTTCACCCCGGTGGGGATGGCGATCAGCATGGTGGCGAACATGAAGTAGATCTCGCCACCCAGCGGCATGCCCACGGTGAACATGTGGTGGGCCCAGACGATGAAGCTCAGGAACGCGATTGCCGCGGTGGCGTACACCATCGCCTGGTAGCCGAACAGCGGCTTGCGGCTGAAGGTCGGGATGATCTCCGAGACCACGCCGAACGCCGGCAGGATCATGATGTAGACCTCGGGATGCCCGAAGAACCAGAAGATGTGCTGGTACATCACCGGGTCGCCGCCGCCGGCGGCGTAGAAGAAGCTGGTGCTGAAGAACTTGTCGGTGAGCAGCATGGTCACCGCGCCCGCCAGCACCGGCATCACCGCGATCAGCAGGAACGCGGTGATCAGCCAGGTCCAGCAGAAGATCGGCATCTTCAGCAGGTCGATGCCCGGCGCGCGCATGTTGAGCACGGTGGCGATCACGTTGATCGCGCCCATGATCGAGCTGATGCCCATCATGTGGATGGCGAAGATGGTGAACGCGACGTTGTTGCCGCCCTGCAGCGACAGCGGCGGATACAGCGTCCAGCCGCTGGCGGGACCGCCATCGGGCAGGAACAGCGTCATCAGCAGCATCGCGAAGGCGAACGGCAGGATCCAGAACGACCAGTTGTTCATGCGCGGCAGCGCCATGTCCGGCGCGCCGATCTGCAGCGGGATCATCCAGTTGGCCAGGCCGACGAAGGCCGGCATCACGCCGCCGAAGATCATCACCAGCGCGTGCATGGTGGTCATCTGGTTGAAGAACATCGGCTCGACCAGCTGCAGGCCGGGCACGGTGAGCTCGGCGCGGATGATCACGCTCATCGCGGCGCCGATGATGAACATCACGAACGAGAACAGCAGGTACAGCGTGCCGATGTCCTTGTGGTTCGTGGAGAAGAACCAGCGCTCGACGAAGCCCTGCTTGTGGCCGTGCTCGTCGGTGGTGTGGTCGGCGTGGGCGGTATGGGTGGACATGGCGTGGCCTGGAAGTCTGGGAGGGGTCGATCAGCCGGCGACAGGCGCGGCGATCGTCTCGGCAGGGATGCGCGCGGTGGCGTCCGCGGCGGGCGCGGCCGGCTCCGCTTCCGGCTGCGCGGGGCTGGCCGGGGCTGCTGCCGGCTGCGGCGCGTTGGCGGTCTTCTCGGCGGCCAGCCAGGTGTCGAACTCCGCGCGCGGCACCGCACGCACCACGATCGGCATGAACGCGTGGTCCTTGCCGCACAGTTCGGCGCACTGGCCGCGATAGACGCCGGGCTCGAGGATCTCGGTCCAGGCCTCGTTGATGATCCCGGGGATCGCATCCTGCTTCCAGCCCAGCGCCGGCACCCACCAGGAATGGATGACGTCGTCGGCGGTGATCACGAAGCGCACCTTGGTGTCGACCGGCAGCACCAGCTCGTTGTCGACCTCGAGCAGGTAGTTGCCGTGCGCCTCGAGCTGCTCGCGCGTGGCCGAGGGATCCTGGCGCAGGCGATCGCTCTCGCGGTCCATGCGGCTGACGACGGTGACGTCCTCGCCCATGTACTCGTAGGTCCACATCCACTGGTAGCCGGTGACCTTGACGGTCATCTCGGAATCGCGGGTGTCGTACATCGCGATCAGCTTCTGGGTGGCGGGGATCGCCATGATCACCAGCAGGATCACCGGGATCACCGTCCAGATGACCTCGGCCACCGTGTTGTGGCTGAACTGCGCAGCCACCGCGCCGCGCGACTTGCGATGGAAGAACATCGCCCAGCCCATGGCGGCGAACACGATCGCGCCGATCACCACGCACACCCACAGTGCGAACATGTGCGCGTCGTAGGCGTGCTGGGCGGTGGTGGTGACGCCGCGGCCCATGTTGAGCTGCCACCGGTGCGGATCTGCGGACTGCGCGACCGCCGTGACCGGCGCGGACATGGCGAGCGCAACGAGCGCGCAGCGCATGCCCCAGGGGTTGGAACGACCGGCTTGCATCACGATGGGACCCCGAATGCCTGATGGCGGATGGCTGGCAGCGGACGCGACCATCTACTGTTCCCGGCGAGCCGGAGACGTGCGCAGAAGCGGCGGCGTACTGCGGATAATCGCTGCATGGTAGCGGCGCGCGCTTGCGAGGGGCAAGCAGCGGAGCGCCATGACGCGGATACCTGGCAAAACCGCGGCGTGACGCGGCCTGCGCGCCGCAACACGCATCGGTGGGATGACCCGGCGCGGCGCGCGTCGACGCGCACAAGCTGAATCCCGTCCCCGGCCGTCGCGCCCGCGCCACCGCATGACCTGTCCGCCATCGGAACCACCACCTAGAATGGCGGGTTTCCCTGTCCTGCGCGGTTGGCCGTGTCCCAGATCGTCTCCCCCGAGCTTCCTCCGCTGCCCGCGGGACCGCGCGCGGCCATCACCGCGGCGTGGATCCGCGACGAGGCGTCGCACGTCCACGTGCTGCTCGACCGGGCGCGCCTGCCCGATGCCGATGCCGCCGCCATCCAGGCGACCGCCGCCGACCTGGTGCGCCGGGTGCGCGAGCGCGCGCGCCACCAGGGTGCGATCGAAGCCTTCATGCAGCAGTACGACCTGGGCAGCGAGGAGGGCGTGCTGCTGATGTGCGTGGCCGAGGCGCTGCTGCGCATTCCCGACGAGGACACCGCCGACCGCCTGATCCGCGACAAGCTCGGCGAGGCCGACTGGAAGAAGCACATGGGCCAGTCGGATTCGCTGCTGGTCAACGCATCGACATGGGGGCTGATGCTGACCGGGCGGCTGGTCGACCTGGCCGACGACACCCGCCGCGATGCCCACGGCGCATTCAAGCGCCTGATCGGACGGGTGGGCGAGCCGGTGATCCGCCTGGCCACCCGCCAGGCGATGAAGATCATGGGCCACCAGTTCGTGATGGGCCGGACCATCGACGAGGCCCTGGCGCGCAGCCGCAAAGGCGCCAACGCCAACTATCGTTATTCCTTCGACATGCTCGGCGAGGCCGCGCTCACCGACGCCGATGCCGCGCGCTACCTGGAGGCCTACCGCCTGGCCATCGACGCGATCGGCCAGCATCGCGACCGCCCGCGCGGCGACGGCCCGGAGGCGGTGTTCGCGGCGCCGTCGATCTCTGTGAAGCTGTCGGCGCTGCATCCGCGCTACGAGCACGCCAACCGCGCCAACGTGCTGGCCGAACTGGTGCCCGCGCTGCTGTCGCTGGCGCAGCAGGCCAGGGGCCACGGCATCGGCCTGACCATCGACGCCGAGGAGGCCGACCGCCTGGAGCTGTCGCTCGACGTGATCGAACGCGCGTGGCGCGATCCGTCGCTGGCCGGGTGGGAGGGCTTCGGCATCGTCGTGCAGGCCTACCAGAAGCGCGCACCGTTCGTGCTCGACTGGATCATCGACCTTGCCCGCCAGGGTGGCCGCCGCATCCCGGTGCGGCTGGTCAAGGGCGCCTACTGGGACAGCGAGATCAAGCGCGCCCAGGTCGACGGTCATCCCGACTACCCGGTGTTCACCCGCAAGCCGAACACCGATGTCAGCTATCTCGCCAACGCGCGCCGGCTGCTGGAAGCCGCGGACCTCGTATACCCGATGTTCGCCACCCACAACGCGCACACCATCGCCGCGGTGCACCGCATGGCCGGGCGGTACCTGCCGGCGTCGGCGCGTGCGAAGACCACGCCCTACGAATTCCAGAAGCTGCACGGCATGGGCGACGACCTGTATGCCGAGGTGATTCCGGCCGACCGCCTCGGCGTGCCCTGCCGTGTGTACGCGCCGGTGGGCAGCCACGAGGACCTTCTGCCCTACCTGGTGCGGCGCCTGCTCGAGAACGGCGCCAACTCCAGCTTCGTCAACCGCATCAGCGACGAGACCGTGCCGGTCGAGGCGCTGGTCGAGGATCCGGTCAAGACCGTCGCCGGCTACGCCAGCATTCCCCACCCCCGCATTCCGCTGCCGGTCGACCTCTACCGCAGTCAGGGCCACGACAGGAGCAATTCGATGGGCGTCAACCTCGCCAACGACGACCAGCTGCGCCAGCTCGCCGAGCACGTCAATGCGCACGGCATGGGCTGGCGGGCGGCGCCGCTGGTACCGGGCGCGCAGCCGGGCGGCATGCAGATCGCGGTGACCAACCCCGCCGACCGCCGCCAGACCGTCGGCCACTGGCTGCCGGCCGACGAGGCCACGGTGGAACGTGCGCTGGCCAACGCGGTCACCGCGCAGCCGCGCTGGGATGCCACCCCCGCAGCCTCGCGCGCGGCGATCCTGGAACATGCCGCCGACCTGCTGGAAGCGCGCATGCCGCAGTTCATCGCGCTGTGCACGCGCGAAGCCGGCAAGAGCATTCCCGATGGCGTGGCCGAAGTGCGCGAGGCGGTCGATTTCCTGCGCTACTACGCCGGCCAGGCCCGGACGCTGTTCCAGCCCGAGGCGATGCCCGGCCCCACCGGCGAGAGCAACACCCTGCAGCTGGCCGGTCGTGGCGTCTTCGTGTGCATCAGCCCGTGGAACTTCCCGCTGGCGATCTTTGCAGGCCAGGTGGCCGCGGCGCTGGCCGCCGGCAACAGCGTGATCGCCAAGCCGGCCGAGCAGACCACGCTGACCGGCTATTACGCGGTCGAGCTGCTGCACGAGGCCGGCGTGCCTGCCGACGTGCTGCAGTTCCTGCCCGGCGACGGTGCCACCGTGGGCAGTGCACTGACCCGTGACGACCGCGTGGCCGGGGTTGCGTTCACCGGCTCGACCTTCACCGCGCGCGCGATCAACCGCGCCCTGGCCGCGCGCGATGCCGCGATCGCGGTGCTGATCGCCGAGACCGGCGGCCAGAACGCGCTGATCGCCGACTCCTCGTCGCTGCCCGAGCAGCTGGTCAAGGATGTGCTGGGCTCGGCGTTCACCTCGGCCGGCCAGCGCTGCTCGGCGGCACGCGTGCTGTTCGTGCAGGACGACATCGCCGACAAGGTGATCGGCATGCTGGCGGGCGCGATGGCGCGCCTGCGCGTGGGGGACCCGGCGCTGCTGTCGACCGACGTCGGCCCGGTGATCGATGACGAGGCGGTGCGCATGCTCGAGCAGCATGCCGAGCGCATGGGCACGGAGGCCCGGCTGATCGCAACCGCGCCGGCCACCCCCGCCATGGAGCACGGCACGTTCTTCCTGCCGCACGCGTGGGAACTGAAGTCGCTGTCGCAGCTCGACCACGAGAAGTTCGGCCCGGCGCTGCACGTGATCCGCTGGAAGGCGAGCGAGCTCGACCGGGTGATCGACCACATCAACTCCACCGGCTACGGGCTGACGCTGGGCATCCACTCGCGCATCGACGGGACGATCGAAAAGATCGCCTCGCGGGTGCGGGTCGGCAATGTCTACGTCAACCGCAACCAGATCGGCGCCGTGGTCGGCGTGCAGCCGTTCGGCGGCCAGGGTCTGTCGGGCACCGGCCCGAAGGCCGGCGGCCCGCACTACCTGCCGCGCTTCGCCACCGAGAAGGCGGTGACGATCAACACCACCGCAGCCGGCGGCAATGCCTCGTTGCTGACGCTGGAGGACTGATCCTCCCGCCCCGGCCGACGTCCACGCCACGGCCCGCCGTGGCGTCGTCGTTTCAGGCCCTTCCCTTTCCTTCCAACGGCACCGTCCATCATGGCGTTTGACGCGTTCGCACTGATCCTTGCCATGCTTGCGCTGGGCATGCTGTTCGCACGCCTGGACGTGTTGCCCGACACCGCCGCGGAAACGCTCAACCGCGTGGTGCTTTACGTGTGCCTGCCGGCAGCGGTGCTGATCTACGTGCCGCGGCTGCGCTTCGATCCGTCACTGGTCGGGGTGGCGGTCACGCCGTGGCTGCTGGCGGTCGTCAGTTCGCTGCTGGTGCTGGCACTCGCGCGGCTGTTGCGGCTGCGCCGTGACGAGACCGGCGCCCTGCTGTTGCTGACCGCGCTGGGCAACAGCAGCTTCATCGGGTTTCCGATGGTGCGCGCGCTGCTGGGCGACGAGGCGCTGCCGTATGCGGTGGTGTACGACCAGTTCGGCACGTTCGTGCTGCTGTCGACGTTCGGCCTGTACGTGCTGGCGCGCTATTCCGGCGACACGCCGCCGACGATGCGCGAGATCGGGTTGCGCATCGTGCGGTTTCCGCCGCTGTGGGCACTCGTGGCCGGGCTGACAGTGATGCCGGAACAGCCGCCGACATGGATCGCCGGCGGCCTGCAGAAGCTCGCCGATGCGCTGTTGCCACTGGTGATGCTGGCGGTGGGCCTGTCGATCCGCCTGCGGCTGCCACGCGACGAGCTGGGACCGCTTGCCGCGGGCCTGGCGATCAAGCTGGTGGTGCTGCCCGGCTGTGCCCTGCTGCTGTCGCTGGCGTTCCGGATGCCGTCGCCGATGCTGGAAACCAACGTGATCGAATCGGCGATGCCGAGCATGATCACCGCCGGGGCGCTGGCGATCTCGCACGGCCTGGCCCCGCGCCTCGTCGCCGCACTGGTCGGCTACGGCATCGTGCTGTCGCTCGCCACGCTGCCGGCATGGGCCTGGCTGCTGGAGCGTTTGGCGGGTTGATCCCGCCCCTGCCGGGTAAAGCAGCCTCCGGGGTGCGGCTGCCGGTCGGGCCGACACCAGAAGACTCTCCAGACTCCGGTGCATTGGCGACAGCTGGAGGGTTGCGTGCGTGGTGGCTCCGTTCAGAGCCGCGCCTCCCGTCGCGCGCACCGGGGGGTGTGCTCCCCCGGCCGGATGTGGTAGCAGGACGCGGAGATATCCGGCTGGGCATCCCCCTG
>NWQL01000004.1:462064-468101 GCA_002798175.1 Lysobacteraceae bacterium NML91-0213
GGGGGACGGTGGGGGGGGTGGGGGGGTGGGGGACCGGCGCGAGGCCGCGCCTCCCGTCGCGCGCACCGGGGGGTGTGCTCCCCCGGCCGGAGTCCGCGTCCAGCTACCACGGCCGGCCGCCGGCCATCCATGGCCGGCTGGGAGCACACCCGCCGGTACACGCGACGGGCCCGGGCATTCGCCGCTTCTGTTCGAAGATCACCGGCAGTGCCGCCGGATCGTTCGCGGCAGCAGCAAGCGTGGTCGTCGATCCTGATCTTCGCTCCGGCGCGACGGCAGGTCGGAGCCGGCCGCGGACGCAGGGGAATGTCCAGAGCCGGCCATGGATGGCCGGCGGCCGGATGTGGTAGCAGGACGCGGAGATATCCGGCTGGGCATCCCCCTGTGGCCGCGGCCGGCTGCCCGGCTCGGACCGGACTGCACCGCCACGAAGAAGACCCACGAAAAAGCCCCGCCGAAGCGGGGCTTTTCCGGATCACGCAGGGTGCTTCTGGCGAATCAGAAGCGGTACTGCGCCGAGATGCCGAACAGGTTGGCGTTGCCGTCGAACGGACCCGACAGCGTGTAGCCCGGCTCGCTGATGTCGATGCGCGGGTTCTTCGGCTCGATGCGGGTGTAGGCGAAGTTCATGTCGAACGCATCCGACACGCGCCAGGTCGCGCCGAGCGAGTAGAACATGCGGTTCGCGTCGGGCAGGCGCGGGGTGCGGTGCTCGATGCTGGTCGGGGTCTCGTCATATGCGACGCCGCCACGCAGGGTCCAGCTGTCGTTGAGCATGTACTCGCCGCCCAGCGCGTAGTAGGACACGTCGCTCCACTCGAACGGCTCGACCGAATCCGGATCCGGGTTGTCGAACTGGATGCGCACCTCGCGCAGCGACGACCAGCCGATGCGCGAGTAGGTGCCCATCAGCGCGAAGCGGTCGGTGGCCTGCCAGGTCGCGCCGACGTTGAGGATCGACGGCGTGGTCAGCTCGGCGAACGCTCCGCCATCGGCGAACAGCGGCGCGGTCATCGGATTGGCGTTGAACACGGTGCGCACGTTGTCCGGAACGGTCCAGTCGGCGGTGCCGGTCAGCTCGTAGTCGATCTCGGAGCGGTAGCTCACGCCGAGCGCGAACGTATCGGTCGGGCGCAGGTGCATGCCGACCACGTAGCCGAAGCCGACGTCGTCGCCCTGAATCTCGGCCATGCCGTCGGCCGCCTGCGGACGGGCGAACGGCAGCGCGCGGGTCGCCGGGTTGGAGAACAGCAGGGTGCCGAAATCGACGCCGCGCGACAGGGTCACGTCGGCCTGCGAGAAGATCAGGCCGGCGCCGACCGAGAAGCGGTCGGTGATGTCGAGAGCACCCGAGAGCGCCAGGTCGACGATGCGCACGTCGGACTCCAGCGCCGAGTAGCGACCCACCCAGCCGGCGTCGTAATCGGTGGCCAGGCCGAACGGTGCGCTGATCATCGCGCCGACCGCCAGGCCGTTGTCGAGCTTGCGCACGACCGACAGCGCCGGCACCGGGGTGACGCCGCCGGCGTTGCCGCCGTTGTTGCCGGTCAGCGGCTGGCCGAGCGCGTCGCGGCCGCTGCCCTGGTACTCGTAGTTGAGGTCGATGACGGTGACATCGGCCTGCATGGTGGTGCCTTCGAACTGGGTCATCACGGCCGGGTTGTTAGTGACGACCGAGCTGTCGCCGGTCTTGGCCGCGGTGCCGGCGAACGAAGTGCCCTGGGACCGGACGCTGTTCTCCTTGAGCTGGAAGCCGGCGGCGGCGGCGTTGCCGGAGGCAAGCGCGCCGGCCACGCCGAGCGCCAGCGCGGACAGGATCAGGAGGCGGGTATGGCTGAGCATGGGGTAAGGAACTCCGATGACGGTGTGGGAAGACGCACCGCCGCGGCCCGGGCCTTGTGCCGGCCTGGTCCCGTCCATCGGAAGCTCCCTCCCGACCGCGGTGCGCGCCGCACTATACCGTACGGTCCGGAGCGGTTACTCGACGCGCTGCCGCATTTTCCGGCTGCTATCGTGGCGGCCTCCGCGCCATCGCCGCCTGCATGTTCGTTGCCGTTCCCACCCGCGCACGCACCCTGTTCCGCTGGGCCACGCCGCTGCTGGCCGCCCTGCTGTGGCTGGCCTACGTGGCCGCCGCGATGCGCCCGGATGCGGTGCGCCATGACCTGGTACTGGAGTGGGGTGCGCTCAGCGGCGGCCTGGCCCCATCGGACCTGTGGCGCACCTGGGCCGAGTCCGAGCGCTGGCTGCGGCTGCTGACCGCGCTGTTCCTGCATGCCGACTGGACCCACCTGCTCGGCAACCTGGTGTTCCTGATGATCTTCGGCCTGCCCGCCGAGCGGGCGATGGGCTCGTGGCGGCTGCTGCTGCTGTTCCTGGTCGGTGGCGCGTTCGCCAACTTCATCGCCGCGCTGGCGATCGGCGCGCCGGACCGGCTGATCATCGGTGCCAGTGGCGCGGTGTCGGCGATCATCGGCGCCTACCTCGCGCTGTTTCCCAGCGCGCGCCTGGGCGTGGTGGTGCCGCTGGGCCTGTTCCTGGAATTCGTGCGTGCGCCGGCTTCGCTGCTGATCGGCATCTGGGCGGTGCTGCAGGTGGTATTCGCCTATATCGGCCCCGCGTTCGGCACCGTGGCCTGGGCCGCGCACGTCGGCGGCTTCCTGTTCGGGGTGGTGTTCGCGGTGGCCTCGCGCGGTGCGATCGCACGCCGGCTGCGCCGCCGCAACGGCTACTGAGCGACACCGCGCAGCACGCCGGCACGCGCGGCCTTCTATAATCGGCCGCATGTCCAGGCCGCTGTACAAGATCAGCTTCCTCAACCACGGCCGTGTCTACGAGCTGTACGCGCGGCGCGTGGGCAGTGGCAGCCTGTGGGGCTTCGTCGAGGTCGCCGAACTGGTGTTCGACGTCCACGACACCCTGGTGGTCGACCCCACCGAAGAGCGCCTGCGCAGCGAATTCGCCGATACCCGCGTGCTGCACCTGCCGATGCAGAGCGTGCTGCGGGTGGAGGAAGTGGAGCGCAAGGGGCAATCGGCGATCCGCGACGCCGCATCCGGCGAGCACGTGGTCACCCCGTTTCCGTTCCCGGCCAAGCCGCGCTGACGCCCGGCATGCGTGCCTCCGGCGATCACGTCGCACGCCCGGGCGTCGCTGCCGCGTTCCTGCTGCTCGCACTGGCCGCCTGCACCCGCACGCCGGCGATCGCCACCGACGCCGCCGATCCGGCCGGCACGCCCGCGGGCAGCGGGTTCACCGTCACCCTCGGCCTGTCCGAGGCGGCATCGCGCGTCGTCGCCGTCGAGCACGCAACGCTCACCGTCACCGCCGACTGGTTCGGCTATCCCACCGTGGCGGCACAGCAGCGGCGCGTGCCCGGCACCGAGCAACCGTGGCTGGGCCTGCATCGCGACAGTCGCGAAACCGGTGGCGCCGGCGAGGTGCATTTCCGTTCGCCGGTGTTCGCGGCCGCGGACCTCGCGCTGATCGAGGGCGGCCGGCCGCAACTGCGCATCGAGGTGCATGACGGCGACGGCAGTGCCGGCGGGGCACTGCTCGATTGCGGCGCATTCCAGGGCGACCTCGTGGTGGCCGAACGCGACGGCGTGGAAATCGACTGCCGGCTGGCCGCGGAGTAGCGCCGGCCGCGATACCCGGCCAGACGCCCGCAACCTCGACGCGTTCACGACGCCATGCGCGGGATCCGCCCCGCGCTCAGCCGTCTTCGCGCCCGTCGTCCGCCGCGGAACCGGCGGCATCGGGCCCGCCCTCCGGCCCGGGCTCCGGTGTCGACTCCAGCGCCGGATCGGCGACAGGCGCGGGCGACCCGGCATCACTGCCATCCGACGCCGGCGCAGGCACGACCACCGGCGGGGTTGCCGGTTGCGCAGGCGTGGCTTCGCCCTCCTCCACCGCCGCCGCAGGCGCGGCACCCTCGCCGGCCGCATCCGTCGTACCGGGCATTGCCGGTGTCGCCGGTGCGCCGGGGTTCTTCAGTTCGGCCAGTGCCGCCTCGATCGGGCCGTCGCCCTCCAGCACCGCGCCGGCGCTGTCGCCGGGCAGGCCTTCTTCCTCGTCGCCACGCAGGTGCCCGGGCAATGCCGCTTCCGACCAGCCGTTGCGCGCCGGGGCATTGCCGCCCTCGGGCTGCAGTTCGCGGTCGGGATCAATGCCGCGGGCCTGGATGGAGCGCCCGCTCGGGGTGTAGTAGCGCGCGGTGGTGAGCTTGACCGAATCGCCGTTGTCGAGCGGCAGCACGGTCTGCACCGAGCCCTTGCCGAAGGTGCGGCTGCCGATGATGCGGGCGCGGTTGTTGTCGCGCAGCGCGCCGGCCAGCACTTCCGATGCACTGGCCGAGCCGGCATCGACGATCACCACCACCGGCGCGCCCGCCAGCAGGTCGCCCGGGGTGGCGTTGAACACCGCCTCGCTGATCGGGATGCGCCCACGGGTGCTGACGATCTGGCCGCTGTCGAGCAGGTCGTCGGCGATCTGCACCGCACCGGTCAGCAACCCGCCCGGATTGCTGCGCAGGTCCAGCACCAGCCCGCGCAGCGGGCCTTCGGCCTGCAGTGCCTTCAGCTGGCGCTGGAACTCGGCGGCGGTGTCGACCTGGAAGGCGCCGACGCGGATATAGCCGTAACCGGGCTCGAGCATGCGCGAGCGCACGCTGACCACGCGGATGGTCTCGCGCTCGACCGCCATCTCCAGTGGCGCGGCCGCCCCCTCGCGCATCACCGTCAGGGTGATCGACGTACCGGGCGTGCCGCGCAGCGGGCCGTGGCCCTCGTGGCTGGTCGGGGTCAGCGGCACGCCATCGACGGCGACGATGGCATCGCCCGACCGCAGCCCCGCACGCGCCGCGGGAGAGCCGTCGATCGGCGCGACCACGCGCAGGCCGCCCTCCGGCAGCTGGATGACCTCCACGCCGATGCCGCTGTAGGCACCGGTGGTGCTCTCGTCAAAGGCCTCGGCGTCCTCGGCCGCGAGATAGGCGCTGTGCGGATCCAGGTCGAGCAGCAGGCCGCGGATGGCCGACTGCATCAGCTCGGCATCGTCGACCGGATCGACGTAGGCCTCGCGCACGGCGTTGTAGACCGCCACATAGCGCTTGATCTCGTCCAGCGGCACCCGCCGCGACGGCTGGGTGCCGGCATCGGGATCGTCCGCAGCCGGCACCGCGCGTGCCTGCTCGCGCTCGTCGGGCGGCGCCGGCCCTTCCTGCAACGGCGCCTCCTGCGACGGGGGACCTTCGGGCGGCACGCCCTGCGGCGCAGGGTCCACCGGCGGCGCGGCCGCGGGCGGGGTCTCGGTACGCCGAGTGTCCTGTGGCGGGGTGCCATCGGCATCCGGCGCGGTCGCATCCGCCGGCACGGTGGTGGCGGGCGGGTCGGCGGGCGGCGTCTGCGCCAGCAGCGGCGCCGACAGCAGGCCGGCGATCAGGAGCGGCAACAGGCGCACACGCATGCAACGTTTCTCCGGGGAAGTGGCCCGATTATGCACGCGCGCATGACGGCGCCGCGGTGGTGCGTTCAGCGCCTCTGCAGCCAGTTCGACGGATCGATCGGCTTGCCGTCGCGGCGCAGTTCGAAGTACAGCCCGGGCTGTCCCTGCCCACCGGAGTTGCCGACACTGGCGACGGTGTCGCCACGGCCGACGCGATCGCCCACCTGGCGCAGCACCGCGTCGTTGTGTGCATACAGGCTCATGTGGCCGTTGCCGTGGTCGACGATGACGATGTTGCCGTAGCCGGTCATCCACTCGGCAAACACCACGGTGCCCTCGGCGACCGCCTTCACCGGGGTGCCGGCCGGGGCTGCGATCAGCACGCCGGAACTGGCCCGGCCATCGGGCATGCGTGCACCGAAGCGCGCCAGCAGCGTGCCCGATACCGGCCAGCCCAGACCACCGACCTGCACCGGCGCGGTGCGCGTGGATGTATTCCTCGACCTGGAAGAACAGGAAGATGCAGCCCAGCGCGATGGTGGCACCGAGGAACCACAGCAGCTGCAGGCGATGGCCGGCCTTGAGCGCGTGG
>NWQL01000004.1:468122-528587 GCA_002798175.1 Lysobacteraceae bacterium NML91-0213
CCGCGGCACGCCGTGCCGCAGCGCGCAGCTGGCCCAGCACCTGCTCCAGTCCGCGCGCGTCGCGGCCCAGCGCCTCTTCGCGCTGCCGCCGGTCGCCATAGCGCCGGTCGAGCCCGGCGACGGTGTCCGCGCGCGCCCTGCGGTCGGCCTCGAGCTCGGCGCGCTGTGCGCGCTGGGTGGCACGGGTGGCTTCCAGGGCGGCGGTGCGCTCGCCGATCTCGCGCTCCAGGGTGTCGAGTCCGGCAAGTTCGCGGCCGAGGGTGCGGATGCGCTCGCCGCGGTCGCGCTGCAGATGGCGGTGATAGGCCAGCAGACGCCCGGAGCCGCCGGCGCTGTCCTGCGACAGCAGCAGCTTCAGCGCGGCGTGGTCACCCACCGTATAGGCGGCGCGCAGCAGTGCGGCCAGCTCCTCGCGCTGCGCACCCAGGCGTTCGCGCAAGGCGTCGCGGCGCTGGCCGAGGCTGGCGAGTTCGGCCTGCTCGCGCGCCAGCTGTGCCTCGGTCTGCTGCAGCGCGCGGGTCGCGGCCGCCACGCGTTCGTCGGCGGCCCGCAGTGCGCGTGTCGCCTCGCCGCGCTCGCCTTCCAGCCTGCGCCGCTCGCTGGCGACCGCATCGAGTTCGCGCTTGACCTGCTGCAGGCGCCGCTCGGTCTCGCGCTGGCTCTGTGCGGCCGCGGGCAGCGCCAGCAGCAGGGCGGCGCCGAGGACGATCGCGCGGCGCGCGGCCGGATGCATCAGCCGTGCAGCAGCAGCGAGGTGCCGGTCATCTCGGCGGGAGGCACGACGCCCAGCATGTCGAGCAGGGTCGGCGCGAGGTCGCGCAGCGCACCGCGCTCGCGCAGCCGCACGCCGGCACGGCCGACATACACCAGCCCCACCGGGCCCACCGTATGCGCGGTATGCGGTTCGCCGGTCTCGGGGTCGCGCATCATCTCGACGTTGCCGTGGTCGGCGGTCACCAGCAGTTCGCCGCCCCTGGCGGTCACCGCGGCCACCACCTCGCCGACCGCGCGGTCCACCGCTTCCACCGCCTTGATCGCCGCCTGCAGGTCGCCGGTGTGGCCGACCATGTCGGGGTTGGCGAAGTTGCAGATGATCGCGTCGAAGCGGTCCGCTTCGATCGCCTCGACCAGGCGCCGGGTCACCTCGGGGGCGCTCATTTCCGGCTGCAGGTCGTAGGTGGCGACGTTCGGGCTCGGCACCAGGATGCGTTCCTCGCCGGCGAACGGCACTTCGCGGCCACCGCTCATGAAGAACGTCACGTGGGCGTACTTCTCGGTTTCGGCGATGCGCAGCTGGGTCAGGCCATTGGCCGCCAGCACCTCGCCCAGGGTGTTGCGCAGGTCGTCGGGGGCGAACGCCACCGGCGCCGGCAGGGTGGCGTCGTAATTGGTCAGGCAGACGAAGCGCGCAAGCTGCGGGCGCCGGGCCTGGAACCCGTCGAAGCCCGGCTGCACGAACGCCGCGCTCAGCTGGCGCGCGCGGTCGGCGCGGAAGTTCATGAACACCACCGCGTCGCCATCGGCCATCGGGGTGGCGCCGTCGAGCGCCACCGGCTGCACGAACTCGTCGTTCTCGTCGCGCGCATAGGCCGCGGCCAGCGCGGCCTGTGCATCGGCGGCGGCAAGGCCACGGGCTTCGACCACCACGTCCCAGGCGCGGCGCACGCGTTCCCAGCGGTGGTCGCGGTCCATCGCGAAGTAGCGGCCGCACAGGCTGTGGATGCGCGCATTGCCCACGCGTGCACATTCGGCCTGCAGGCGCTCGAGGCTGGGCTGCGCCGAACGCGGCGGCATGTCGCGGCCATCGAGGAAGGCATGCACCGCGACCTTCGCCACGCCACGGCGCGCGGCCAGCTCCAGCATGGCGTACAGATGGCGTTCGTGCGCATGCACGCCGCCCGGCGAGACCAGGCCCATCAGGTGCAGCATGCCGCCGGAGGCCAGCACCGCATCGCACGCGGCGACCAGCTCGGCGTTGGCGAAGAAGCTGCCGTCCTCGATCGCGGCATCGATCCGGGTGAGTTCCTGGTACACCACGCGGCCGGCGCCGATGTTCATGTGGCCGACCTCGGAGTTGCCCATCTGCCCGTCCGGCAGCCCGACATGGCGGCCTTCGGTATGCACCATCGTGCGCGGGCCGGCGTCCCACAGCCGTCGCCAGTTCGGAATGTCGGCCAGGGCGATCGCGTTGTCGCGGGGATCCTCGCGGTAGCCCCAGCCATCGAGGATCAGCAGGACCGCGGGTTTGGGGCGGCGGGAGGGATTGGACACGACGTTCGGCCCTGTGACTTCGGACAGGTGCGATTGTAGCCGCGCGCGCGCATGCTGACGGCGTGGCGGCGCCCCGCGCGCCACCGCGACCATCCGATGTCGAGGGAACCCACGCATGAACCGCAATCGCATCATCCCCATTCGTTCCGTCTTCGCCCTGGCCATCGCCGCCTCGCTGTGCGCGCCCGTGGCCCTGGCGCAGGAGAGCATCAGCAAGGTCAATGGCGGCATCTCGGTGGAAGCCGACCGCCATGTCGGCGACATCGACACCGTCAACGGCGGAATCCGGATCGGCGACGGCGCACGCGCCGGCGATGTGGAAACCGTCAACGGCGGCATCACCCTCGGCAGCCGCGTCACCGCCGGTGGCCTGGAAACCGTCAACGGCGGCATCACCTTCGGCGACAACGTCGCGGTCGACAGCCTGACCACGGTCAACGGCGGCATCCGCGGCGGCCGCGACACCCGCATCGCCGGCAAGGTCGAAACCGTCAGCGGCAGCATCTTCCTCGACCGCGGCAGCGAGGTCGGCGACGACGTCGAGACCGTCAACGGTGGCATCGGCGTGGTCGCCACCCGCGTCGGCGGCAACGTCGAGACCATCAACGGCGACGTCACCATCGGCGCCAACTCGCACGTGCGCGGCAACCTCCACGTGCGCAAGCCGTCGTCGTCGTGGTTCCCGATCAACATCAACCAGCGCAAGCCGCGCATCGTCATCGGCCCCGGTGCAGTGGTCGACGGCGAGCTGGTGTTCGAACGCGCGGTCACCCTGTACGTGCACGAGAGCGCACGCACCGGCGCGATCACCGGGGCCGAAGCCCAGCCCTACAGTGGGGACCGCCCGCCGCGCGACTGATCCGCGGCGCGGACGCGCCCGCCGGCGGTGGCCGGGGGCGCCGGGTGGCCTAGAATCGGCGGCTCCCGTACCGGAGACACCGCATGCACAGACCCCTCCTGATCGGCACGCTGGCGGCAGCGCTCGCGCTGGCCGGCTGCAACCGCGACGCCGCCTCCCCGGAGGCCAACGGACCGGCCGCGCCGGCACAGGGCAGCACCGCCGACGCCGCCCATGCGTTCTCGCCGGAAATCACCGCGACCGATTTCGCCGAGCTCACCCGCACCCTGGCGTCCGATGAGTTCGAGGGCCGTGCCCCGGGTTCGGCCGGCGAAGAGAAGACCGTCGAATACATCCGCGCGCAGTACGAGCGCATCGGCCTGCAGCCCGGCGGCGCCGACGGCAGCTGGTACCAGACGGTGCCGATGATCGAGACCACCGCCGATACCGCCACCACGCTGCGCATCGACGGCCCGCAGGGCGAACGCACGCTGGCCTTCGGCGACGAGATGGTGATCGGCACCCGCACCGGCCAGGCGCAGGTGAGCGTGGCCGACAGCGAACTCGTCTTCGTCGGTTATGGCGTCGATGCGCCGGAGCAGGACTGGAACGACTACGCGGGCCTCGACGTCAAGGGCAAGACCGTGGTCATGCTGGTCAACGACCCGGGCTTCCACGCCAAGGACCAGAGCCTGTTCGAAGGCGACCGGATGACCTATTACGGCCGCTGGACCTACAAGTTCGAGGAAGCCGCGCGCAAGGGCGCGAGCGCCGCGCTGATCATCCACGACACGCCCGGCGCATCGTACGGCTGGGACGTGGTGAAGAATTCCTGGTCGGGCGCGCAGTTCGACCTGCGTGCCGAGGACGATCCGGAACCGCGCCTGCCCGCGCAGGGCTGGATCACCGGTGACGTCGCACGCGAGCTGTTCACCGCCGCCGGCCTCGACCTCGACGAGCAGATCGCCGCCGCCAACCGCCGCGGGTTCCGCCCGGTGCCGCTGAAAGCATCGGTGTCGTTCGACCTTGCCAGCACCATCGCCGAGAAGTCATCGCGCAACGTGATCGGCGTGCTGCCGGGCAGCGAGCGCGCGGACGAGGCGGTCATCTACATGGGCCATTGGGACCACCTCGGCGCGCACGAGGAGAACGGCGAAAAGGTCATCTACAACGGTGCGGTCGACAACGCCACCGGCATCGCCGGCATCATCGAGATCGCCGAGCGGTTCGCCACCGCGCAGCCGGCGCCGAAGCGTTCGGTCGCGTTCCTGGCGGTCACGCTGGAGGAATCCGGCCTGCTCGGCTCGAAGTACTACGTCGCCCACCCGAGCTTCGAACTGTCGAAGATCGCGGCGGTGATCAACCTCGACGCAATGAGCGTGGCGGGGCCGTCGCGTGACTTCGTCGTGACCGGCATGGGCAACTCCGAGCTCGAGGACCTGCTCAAGGTCGAGGCCGACCGCCAGGGCCGCGTGCTGGCCGCCGAAGGCAACCCGGCCGGTGGCTTCTATTTCCGCTCCGACCACTTCAACTTCGCCAAGGCCGGCGTGCCGGCGCTGTACGCCAAGGGCGGCGGCGACCTGGTCGACGGGGGCACCGCCGGTGGCGAAGCGGCCGCCAAGGACTATGCCAGCCGCTACCACCAGCCGGGCGACGTGTTCCGCGACGAGTGGAACCTCGAAGGCGTGGTGCAGGACCTGGAGGCGCTCTACGGCGTTGGCCGCGCACTGGCCGACGACACCACGCTGTGGCCGAACTGGTACGAGGGCAATCCCTTCAAGGCCAACCGCGACGCGATGATGTCGGCGCAGTAAGCAGCTGACATCCATGCAGCAACAGGAACGGCGCCGTCGGGCGCCGTTCTTTTGTGCGTCCCGATCACGGGACCCCGATGGGAGTCGCGTGGCCCACCGCGGCCACAGGGGGATCCCCAGCCGGCCGAAGTCCGCGTCCGGCCGGGGGAGCACACCCCCCGGTGCGCGCGACGGGCAGCGCGACACCCAAAAGAGCCACTCACCACAGCACAGTAAGTTGGCTCCCCGCCATCGCCCCGCCCTCCGGTAGACACCGCTTCTTCGGTGTGACTACGCAAGCTCCTGTGCCCGGATCTCCCAAACCTATCCGTGGCTTGCAAGCGACCGTCCACCGCCAGTGCCACGACAATGCTTCGCGGCACTGCGACCAGCCTCAGCCCACCAGCCGCACCCGTGCGAAGTTGCGCTTGCCCACCTGCAGCACGCCCTCGAAGCCCGGCGCGAACACCAGTGCCGCATCCTCGACCACCGCCCCGTCCACCTTCACCGCGCGCTCCTTGAGCTTGCGGTTGGCCTCGGAATTGGACGGCGTGATGCCCGCGGCCGTCAGCAGCGCGGCGATGCGCAGGCCTTCGGCCGGCACCCGGACCTCCTGCAGCGGCAGCAGCGAAGTGTCGCCCTGCCCGGTGACCGCCGCATGCCAGCCGGCGATCGCGGTCTCGGCAGCCGCCGCATCATGGAAGCGGGTGGCGAACTCGCGCGCCAGCCGCAGCTTCACGTCACGCGGGTTCAGGCCGGCAGCCACGTCGGCCTTCAGCCGCGCCGCCTCGTCGATCGGGATCTCGAAGCTCAGCAGGTCGATCCACTTCCACATCAGGTCATCGCCGATCCTCATCGTCTTGTTGACGATGTCGATCGCCGGCTCGGTGATGCCGATGTAATTGCCCAGCGACTTCGACATCTTGTTGATGCCGTCCAGGCCTTCCAGCAGCGGCAGCGTCAGCACCACCTGCGGCTTCTGGCCGTGGTGCTCCTGCAGGCCGCGGCCCATCAGCAGGTTGAAGGTCTGGTCGGTGCCGCCCAGTTCCACGTCGGCCTCCAGCGCCACCGAGTCGTAGCCCTGCACCAGCGGGTAGAGGAACTCGTGGATCGCGATCGGCTGCTGCGCGGCGTGGCGCTTGGCGAAGTCGTCGCGCTCGAGCATGCGCGCCACGGTGAGCTGGCCGGCCAGGCGCACCATGTCGGCCGCCGACATCTTTCCGAACCACTCCGAATTGAACCGCACCTCGGTGCGCTCGCGGTCGAGCACCCTGAACACCTGCGCTTCGTAGGTGCGCGCGTTGGCCAGCACGTCCTCGCGCGACAGCGGCTTGCGGGTGGCGTTCTTGCCCGACGGGTCGCCGATCATTCCGGTGAAGTCGCCGATCAGGAAGATCGCGGTGTGGCCGAGGTCCTGGAACTGGCGCAGCTTGTTCAGCAATACCGTGTGGCCCAGATGCAGGTCGGGGGCGGTGGGATCGAAACCGGCCTTCACCCGTAGCGGGCGGCCCGCCTGCAGCCGCGAGACCAGTTCCTCTGGCTTGAGCAGCTCCTCGCTGCCGCGGGCGATCTGGTCGAAGGCGGCCTGGATGGCGGGGTCGGCAACGGTCACGGCGATTCCTGGAAAGCCCGCGGGCACGCGCCCAAGGCTGAATGTGATGGAGTTCTGAAAACGGTGTTAAGAGCCTGTTAGCACTGGCATTTTGGGAAATTCCCAGCGCTGTCAGGCATTTGACGCACCGTGTTGAGGTCTTTACTTTACCGCGCTGACGCGGATTTCACGCAGCCACGGGATAGCAGATGACGACCAACGACCCGGCGTTCGACCCCGAACGCAACCGACTCGTTCGTCTGGCCAACCGCCGCGCCCTCGCGCTGAGGGCAGGCCAGCTTTCCGGGCAGATCCCGCAACTGCTCGACCGCAACAGTTTCAACGGCCGCTGGACCCGCCGCCACTGGGGCCAGGCCAGCATCTTCGCCAGCCTCGGCGCGCTGGTGCTCGCAATGGTGCCGGGCTTCTCCAATGCGCTGCAGGCCGGTGACGGCACCGGACCCGCGCTCACCACGATGGCGCTGACGCTGCCGCCGCTGCAGGCACCCGCGCGCGCCGCGATGCAGCGCAGCTGGCAGACCGTGGCCGTGCAGCCCGGCGAGACCCTCGGCACGATCTTCGAGGCACAGGGCATCCCCGCCACCACCCTGCACCGGATCCTCGAGACCGATGCGGTGCGCAGCGCGCTCACCCGCCTGCGTCCGGGCACCGAACTCGGCTTCGACATCGACGACAGTGGGCGCCTGCGCGGCTTCCGCTTCGACCGCGACGCCACCGAGCGCGTGCAGCTCTCGCTGGCCGGCGACGAGGTCAAGGCCAGCGTCATCGAACGTCCGGTCGAGCGCCACGCCACCGTGGTCACCGGCGAGATCACCAACTCGCTCTACGGCTCGGCGCGCCAGGCCGGGCTGTCGCCCAAGGTCATCCACACGATGACCGACAGCATCTTCCAGTACGACATCGACTTCTCGCGCGAGATCCAGCCCGGCGACCGCTACAGCGTGGTGCTCGAGGAACTGTGGCGCGAAGGCGAGAAGATCGGCACCGGCGACGTCATCGCCGCCACCTTCACCACCGGCGGCAAGACCTATTCCGGCTTCCGCTACGAGCGCGACGGCAAGGCCGAGTACTTCACCGCCGACGGCCGCCCGCTGAAGAAGAGCTTCCTGCGCACGCCGGTGGAGTTCTCGCGCCTGAGTTCCAACTTCGGTGCGCGCCGGCATCCGGTGCTGGGCACGATGCGCATGCACAAGGGCGTCGACTACGCCGCGCGCACCGGCACCCCGATCATGGCCGCCGGCGATGCCCGCGTGCAGTTCAAGGGGTGGCAGCGCGGCTACGGCAACGTGGTGATCCTCGACCACGGCCGCGGCTACACCACGCTGTACGCGCACATGTCGAAGTTCGGCAACATCCGCCAGGGCGACCGCGTGCCGCAGGGCCGGGTGATCGGCTACGTCGGCTCGACCGGCCTGTCCACCGGCCCGCACCTGCACTACGAATTCCGGGTCAACGGCGCGCACCGCAACCCGCTCAGCCAGACCATGCCGCCGCCGGAGCCGCTCAAGGGCGCCGAGCTGGCCGCCTTCCGTGCCGCCGTGGCACCGGCGCTGGCGCGCATCGAGCAGGTGGAGTCGTTGCACTACGCGCAGCAGGCCGCCGGCGACCGCGGCACGCACGTCGCATCCACCGCCAGCACTGCGGGCGGCGGCAACGCCGGCTGACCCGCTGGCACCCGCCGGCCGCGCCGTCGCTGCGGCGACCCGCGGCCACATGCCCGTCCCGAGGCCGCCCGTGCCTGACGTATTCCTCGGCCTGATGTCGGGCACCAGCGCCGACGGCATCGACGCCGCGCTGGTGCGCTTCGCCGATGCCCGCGACCGCCATCCGCGCCTGCAGGCCGAGCTGCTGTTCGGCCGCACCTATGCCTGGGATCCGGAACTGCGTGCGCGGCTGGTCGAGCTTGGCCAGCACGAGGTGGCGCTGGGCCTGGATGATGTCGGCGAGCTGGACACCCGGATCGCCACCGCACTGGCCGATGCCGCCTGCCGGGCACTTGCCGACAGCGGCCTGCATGCAGGCGACGTGGCCGCCATCGGGTCGCACGGCCAGACCCTGCGCCACCGGCCGCAGGGCCGCGCACTCGACGGCCGTGACCGCTTCACCCTGCAGCTGGGCGACCCCGGCCTGATCGCCGAACGCACCGGGATCACCACGGTCGCCGATTTCCGTCGCCGCGACGTCGCCGCCGGCGGCCAGGGCGCGCCGCTGCTGCCGGCCCTGCACGCGGCGCTGCTGCAGCACCCGGGCGAACCACGCGCCGTGCTCAATCTGGGCGGCATCGCCAACCTCACCCTGTTGCCGGCCGCGGACACCCCCGAAGGCGTGCGCGGCTTCGATACCGGCCCGGCCAACGGCCTCCTCGATGCCTGGTGCCAGCGCCACCGCGGGCAGCCCTACGACCGCGACGGCGGGTTCGCCGCGTCCGGACAGGTCGATCAGGCACTGCTGCAACGGCTGCGCGACGACCCGTGGTTCGCGCTGCCACCACCGAAGTCCTCCGGCCGCGACCAGTTCCATCTCGGCTGGGTCGAACACCGGCTGGCGGGCCACGAATCACCCGCCGATGTCCAGGCCACCCTGCTGGCGCTGACCGTCACGACCGTCGTCGATGCACTGCGTGCCAACGGTTCCGGCACTACCCGCGTCATCGCCTGCGGCGGCGGGGTGCACAACCCGGTATTGATGCGCGCGCTGGCCGCGGCATTGCCGTGTGCGCTGGAGTCCAGTGCCGTACACGGGCTGGATCCGGATTTCCTCGAAGCGATGGGATTCGCGTGGCTGGCGCGGCAGACGCTGCACGGGCTGCCCGGCAACCTGCCGTCGGTCACCGGTGCGGCCGGGCCCCGGGTGCTCGGCGGGATCTACCCCGCGTAGCGGTGCCGAAGCCGGCTGTCGCCGGCAATCAGTTCTGCGTGTCGTCGATGCGCCCGATCAGCGCATAGCCGGGATCGTCCGGCACCGACTGCAGGGCCGCCAGCGCCTCCTGCAGCACGTCGACCTCCTCGCTGTCGAAGCCGGGGGTCTCCCCTTCGCAGACGTGCAGGCCCTGTTCCAGCAGGTACAGCAGTGCTTCCGACAGCGCCCAGCCGCGTGCCTCGGCGAGGCGGCGGATGCGCTGGGCGAGGAATTCGTCGACATCGCGAAGCACGATGTCCATGCCGGCCACGTTCATCCCCCCGTTCCTCCCATGCCACCGGGCTCCCTGTCCGGATCGCGGATACGCTGCCACAGCCACGCCAGCAGCAGCAAGGTCGGCACCACGGTGAGCGCGCTGAGGATGAAGAACGTGGCGTAGGACGTCGCCTCCACCAGGAAGCCGGACACGCCGCCGGCGAACTTGCCCGGCAGGTTGGCCAACGACACCAGCAGCGCGTACTGGGTGGCGGTGAAGTTGCGGTCGGTCAACGACGACATGAAGGCCACCAGCACGGTGCCGGCGAAGCCCTGGAACAGGTTGTCGGCGCTGATCGCCAGGTAGAACGCCCAGATCTGCCCGGGGTTGTAGGCCATCAGCAGGAAGGCGAGGTTGGACAGCGCCACCCCGATCGCGGCCACGAACAGCATGCGCCGGAAGCCGAACGCGGCGACGCACACCCCGCCCAGGAACGCGCCGATGATGCCGGTCCAGATGCCGTAGAGCTTGGACACGGTGGCGATGTCGGCCTTGCTGTAGCCGGAGTCGAGGTAGAACGGCCCGGCCATCACCCCGATCACCTGGTCGGGGAACTTGAACAGGCCGACGAAGGCCAGCAGCGCCAGGCCCAGCAGCAGGCCATTGGTCGAGAAGAAGCTGGTGAACGGCTGCCAGAACGCGCCGATGAAATCGATCCGCCGCACCACCGTGGCCTCCGGCACCGCCGGCTCGCGGGCGATGAGCGTGGTGACCACCGGCAGCAGCATCAGCGCGGCCATCCACAGATAGGCGTTGGTCCAGCCCTGGAATTCGGCCAGGTACAGCGCACCGGCGCCACCGACGATCAGGCCGATGCGGTACCCCAGGATGTAGGTGGCGGCGAGGGCGCCCTGCGCGGCCGCCGGCGCGACCTCGATGCGATAGGCGTCGACCACCGAATCCTGGGTGGCACCGGCAAACGAGCCCACCAGGACCCACGCCACCAGCGCGCCGACCCCCATCTCCGGCCGCGACAGCGCCAGTGCGCCCAGGCTGGCCGCCACCAGCAGCTGCGAGAACAGCAGCCATGAGCGCCGCCGACCGAGGAACGCGGTCAGCGGGAAGGCGTAACGGTCGATCAGCGGCGCCCACAGGAATTTCAGCAGGTAGAAGAAGCTCGCCAGGCTGATCAGGCCGATGCTGCCGAGGTCCAGCCCGACATCGCGCAGGCGGGTGGACAGCGTCATCGACGCGATCAGCAGGAACGGCAGGCCCGAACCGAAGCCGAACACCAGCATGGTGACCGCCGACGGGGTGCCGAACGCGCGGCGGATGCCGGCCCAGCCCTTGTAGGACACCGGCGCCGCGCCCCCGGTGGCCTGGCTCATGCGCGGTAGTCCACGGTGTACGGGGCGTGGTCGGAGAAGCGCGGCTCGCGCAGCACCGAACAGTCCGAAAGCCGCGCGCGCAGCGACGGCGTGCAGAACTGGTAGTCGATGCGCCAGCCGACGTTGTTGGCACGCGCGGCGCCACGGTTGCTCCACCAGGTGTACTCGACCGCGTCGGGCCTGAGCGCGCGGAAGGTGTCGACCCAGCCGTGTCCGGGCTGCGGCGAGCCATCGCCTGAAGTATCGGCCACCAGTCCGTTCAGCCACGCGCGCTCGGGTGGCGTGCATCCGGAGTTCTTCTGGTTGCCGGTCCAGTTCCTGATGTCGTTCTTCGCGCGCACGATGTTCCAGTCACCGCACAGCACGTAGTCGCGGCCGCTGGCCAGCCATTCGTCGAGGATGGGCTTGAGCCACGCCATGACCTCGAACTTGAAGCCCTGGCGCAGCTCGCCGGACGAACCCGAGGGAATGTAGAACGACACCACGCTGAGGTTGCCGAAACGGGCCTCGAGGTAGCGGCCTTCGTCGTCGAACGGCGCCCAGCCCAGCGAGGCGCGCAGCTCGTCGGGTTCGCGGCGGCTGTAGATCGCCACCCCGCTGTAGCCCTTCTTCGTCTGCGCGTCGCGGAAGGCGACGTGGTAGCCGGGCGGGCGGAACTGTTCGCCCGCGAGCTGGTGTTCCTGGGCCTTGGTTTCCTGCACGCACAGGATGTCGGCGTCCTGCAGGGCGAACCAGTCGAAGAAGCCCTTGCTGGCCGCGGAACGGATGCCGTTGGCATTGAAGCTGATGATGCGCATGGTGCTGCCGGTGCGAAGACGGACGCGGCGGGCACCGGCCCGCCGCGTCGGAAGGTTAGCGCACCGCCCGCGGCCATGCGTCCGCGGGCGTGGCGGCGGCCGGTTACTGCGACGGCCGCGGGGTCTGCGGCGTGCTCGGCGGCAGGATCGGGTACTCCACCTTCGGCTGGCGGCCGGTGAGCGTGCGCAGGAAGGCGGCGATCGCGCTGGCCTCATCGTCGTCGAGTTCGCGGCCGAGCTGGGCGGTGCCCATGATCGCCACCGCCTGCTCGAGGTCCCAGACCTGGCCGGAGTGGAAGTACGGCGCGGTCAGCTCCACGTTGCGCAGCGGCGCGGCACGGAACACGTACTCGTCGCTGGCGGTGGCGGTGACCTCGAAGCGGCCCTTGTCGCCTTCCGGCAGGATGTCGGCGCCGGGGCGCTCGATCACGCCGAACGGGAAGTAGGTCTGGCCGCCGAAGTTGCGCCCGTTGTGGCAGGACGCGCAGCCGCTGGCCATGAACAGCTCCAGCCCGCGGCGTTCGCTTTCGTCCATCGCGCTGTCGTCGCCGAGCACCCAGCGGTCGAAACGCGAGTCCGGGGTGACCAGGGTGGCCTCGAACGCCTCCAGCGCCAGCGCCATGTTGTCGAAGCTCACCGGTTCGGCCTGGCCGGGAAATGCCCGGCCGAAACGCTCGACATAGCTGGGGATGCTCCGCAGGGTATCGACGACCAGTTCCGGCGTGCTGTTCATCTCCACGCTGGCCTGCACCGGGCCCTTGGCCTGCTCGGCAAGATCGGCGGCGCGCCCGTCCCAGAACTGCGCGGCGTTGAACACCGCGTTGAACACGGTCGGCGAGTTGCGCGGGCCGCGCTGCCAGCCATGGCCGATCGACGCCGGCACGTTGTCGGCGCCGCCGGTGCCGATGCTGTGGCAGGTGTTGCAGGTGATCAGCTGGCTGCGCGAGATGCGCGGTTCGAAGAACAGCATGTGGCCGAGGTCGACCTGCGCCTGCGACAGCGGCTGGCCGCGCAGTTCCTCCACGCGCTCGGGAATGGTGCCGAACAGGGCCGCGGCGGTGGTGCGCAGGCGGTCGCCGTCGCCCGCGGCGGCGGCATCGGCCGGGTCCGGCGCGTTGGCGGTTGGCGCGGTGCCCGGCACGCCCTCGAGCGCGACCCGCCCGCCTGCGGCCGGGGTGGCCTGCGTTGCGGTCTCCGCCGTCGTGCCGTCGGCCGTCGCGGCGCGATCACCGTCGCCCTGGCCGCAGGCCACGGCCACCAGCAGGGTGGCGGCGATCGCCAGTCCAGTCCGGGTCGGATGCTGCATGTCGCTCCTCCATGTCGGGATGCCGTCACCGGAGCTTGGATCACCGGATGTCCCCGTTGCGTTGATCCCGGTCAACGCGGTGCGGCTTGGTACCATGACCACCCCGCGGCCGCCCTGCACATCCATGCCCGACCATCGCACCCGGTTCCTGCAGCTGGCGCTCCAGGCCGAGGCCCTCGGCTTCGGCGAATTCACCCTGAAGTCGGGCCGCACCAGCCCCTATTTCTTCAACGCCGGCCGCTTCGACTCCGGCGTGGCGCTGGCCGGGCTGGCCGCCTGCTACGCCGATGCGATCGATGCCGCCGCGCTCGATTTCGACCTGCTGTTCGGCCCGGCCTACAAGGGCATCCCGCTGGCGACCGCGCTGGCCTGCGAGTACGCCGGCCGCGGTCGCGACCTGCCGGTGGCGTTCAATCGCAAGGAGGCCAAGACGCATGGCGAAGGCGGCACCCTGATCGGCGCGCCGCTGGCGGGCCGCCGCGTGCTGATCGTCGACGACGTGATCACTGCCGGCACGGCGATCCGCGAAGCGCTCGGGCTGATCGCCACGGCCGGCGCGACGGTGGCCGGCATCGTGATCGCGCTCGACCGCCAGGAAGTGGTCGACGAACATGCGACACCGCGCCGTTCGGCGGCACAGGCGGTGGCGCACGCGCACGGCGTGCCGGTGATCGCGGTGGCGACGCTCGACGACCTGCTTGCGTTCGCCACCCGAAGCGCGACACTCTCGTCCCAGCACGCGCGCCTGCTCGACTACCGCGCGCGCTACGGCAGCCAGCAATGAGCGCCGGCGGACCGACCGGGGGGACGGAAGCAGCCATGGCAACGAAAACGATCATCACCGCGGCGCTGTGGGCGACCGCCCTGCTCGCCTGCCTGCCGGCGGCGGCACAGAAGGCGGGCGGCGACGCGCGACGCGTGTACTGCTGGGAAGAAGGCGGGCGCAAGATCTGCGGTGACGCACTGCCGGCCTCGGCCGTGGATGCACCGCGCACCGAATTCAACGCACGCACCGGCCTGGCCCGCGAGCAGCTGGGCCGGGCGCTGTCGTCGGAGGAACGCGCCGCCGCCGCCGAGGCCGCGCGCCAGGCGGCGCTGGCCGCCGAAGCCGACACCGCACGCCAGCGCCGCGACCTCGCGATGGTGGAATCCTACGCGGCGGAGTCGGATCTGGAGCGGGCCTACGGCGAGCGCATCACCCTGGTCGAGGAATCGGTGAAGACCTCGCAGATGGGCGTGGCCAACCTGCGCGCCAGCCTGCTGAGCCTGCTGCGCCAGGCCGCCGACCTCGAGCTGCAGCAACAGCCGGTGCGCAAGCCACTGGCCGACAGCATCCTCGCCCAGCACGCCGACCTGCTGCGCCAGCAGGCGATCCTCCAGCAGCAGCTGGTCGAGCGCAGCACCCTCGACCGCGACCTGCAGGATGCACTGGCGCGCTACCGCGAGCTGAAGCGCCTGCAGGCCGACTGAGCCGGCGCGGTCACGGCTCGGCGGGCGGCAGCTCGTCGCGCACACGCAGGAACCGCGCGAAGCGCGGCAGGCCCCGCGTGGTCAGCCCGGAATGGCGGTACGTCACCCAGCTGCCGATCGCCGGCGGCGCTTCGCGCTGGTCGTCGGTCAGGCCGCTGCCCAGACGCAGCTGGCGACCGTCGGGCAGCTCCACCAGCAATGCACCCAGCCTGCCGGCATGCCGCCCCTGCCCCGGCAGGTGCGCGATCACCCGGGCCTCGGCATCGTCATGCGGCTTGTACTTCAGCAGCAGCTCGCTACGGCCACTGCGGTAGCGCGCGTCGCGATGGTGCAGCATCAGCCCCTCGCCGCCGGCGGCAAGCACCGCGTGGAAGTGCGCATCGAGCGCCGCGCGATCGGCGAAGCGCCGCTGCCGTACCGGGCGCAGCCAGTCGATGCCGGCCGCGTCGAGCAGCCGCCGCATGCGTGCGATGCGCGCCTCGAAGCCGACGTCCTCGCCGGGCAGGTCGAACACCAGGAAGCGCACCCCGCGCCAGGCGGAGCGGTCGCCGCCATCACTCGCGCGCACCAGCGCGCTGACCTCGTCGAAGCGGTTGCGCCCGCTCCACAGTTCGCCGTCCATCGCCTGCGCCGGCCAGCCGCGGGTGAACCATGCGGGTGGCCGGATCCGCATGCCGCCGCGTGTCCACAACGCCGTGCCATCCCAGCGCGCGCGCACGCCGTCGAGCTTTTCGCTCACCCAGTAGGCGCCGAGGTCGACATCCTCGGCATACACGCTGGCAAGCATCGGCGGCGGCGTGCCCGGCGGCACCGCCCCCGCCCCGGCGCTGTGGACGGCCCCGCACAGCAGGGCGATCCGGAAGGTGTGCCTGAGGATCGAATCCATGTCCCGATGTCCGCGCGCCCGTCCCTGGGCCACGTTGCGAGCATCCGCCTTCGCGGGCTTGCGCGACATCGGAAAAGTCCGCGCGCGTGGGTCGGGATGCGACCACGCCGCAGCCGGATGTCCGGTATCGTCCGCCGGCGCACCGGCGTTGTCACAGCCGATGACCGCTGGGCCGAGGCGGACGCCCCGGCAGCCCGCCGATGCATCGGTCCGGGTCAGAACTCCAGCGGAAGCGACGGATCCACCGCCAGCAGCTGCTCGCGGAAGGTCTGCTGGATGCGCTTGAGCGCGGCCTCGCTGTCGGCATCGAAGCGCAGCACCAGTACCGGCGTGGTGTTGGATGCGCGCACCAGGCCCCAGCCATCGGCCCAGTCCGCACGCACGCCGTCGATCGTGGACAGCCGTGCACCCTCGAACGTGGCGGCGGCCTGGAAGCGTTCGACGAAGGCATTCGGGTCGCCGCCCGGTGCCTGCACCTTGATCTCGGGCGTGGACACACCCGCGGGCAGCGCATGCAGGACCTCGGTGGGGGTCTCCGGCTGCGCGGCGAGGATCTCCAACAGCCGCGCGGCGGCGTAGATGCCGTCGTCGAAGCCGTACCAGCGTTCGGCGAAGAAGAAATGGCCGCTCATCTCGCCGGCAAGCTCGGCCTCGGTCTCGCGCATCTTGGCCTTGATCAGCGAGTGGCCGGTCTTCCACATCAGCGGGCTGCCGCCGTGGCGCAGGATGTGCCCGGGCAGCTTTCCGGTCGACTTGACGTCGAAGATGATCACCGCGCCCGGGTTGCGCTCCAGCACGTCGGCGGCAAACAGCATCAGCAGGCGGTCGGGGAAGATGTTCTCGCCGTCCCTGGTGACCACGCCGAGGCGATCGCCGTCGCCGTCGAAGGCGATGCCGAGATCGGCGTCGAGCCGCTGGACCATGCGCACCAGGTCCTCGAGGTTGTGCGGCTCGCTCGGGTCCGGGTGGTGGTTGGGGAAGGTGCCGTCGATCTCGCAGTACAGCGGCACGACCTCGGCGCCGATCGCCTCGAGCACGCGCGGGCCGATCTCGCCGGCCACGCCGTTGCCGGCATCGACCACCACCTTGAGCGGGCGCTCGACCTGCACGTCGGAGGCGATGCGCTCGACGTAGGCGTCGGCGATGTCCTGCTGGGTCAGCCCGCCCGGTGCCGGCGCGGTGTAGAGACGGTCCTCGGCGATGCGCGCGTAGAGGTCGACGATCGCATCGCCCGACAGCGTCTCGCCGCCGACCACGATCTTGAAGCCGTTGTAGTCCGGCGGATTGTGGCTGCCGGTCAGCGAGATGCAGCAGCCGGTGCGCAGGTGGTAGGCGCCGAAATAGGCCACCGGCGTCGGCACCATGCCGATGTCGATGACATTGCGGCCGGCGCGGCGCAGGCCTTCGGTGAGCCCGGCCAGCAGGTCGGGGCCGGACAGGCGGCCGTCGCGGCCGATCACGATGTCGGTGAGGTCCTGCTCGCGCATCAGCGAACCGATGGCCTGGCCGATCAACTCGGCGATGCCGGCATCGAGGGTCTCGCCGACCACGCCACGGATGTCGTAGGCGCGGAAGATGCTGCGATCGATGCGGACCGCTTGGGGTTTGGACACGTCCTTGACCTCGGATTTCTGGGGGGATTCGGCATCGCCCGGGGTGAGGGCGACGGCTTCGAGCAGCGTCGGCGCGCCGTCCTCGTGGGCCACCGCATCGCGTGCGAACCCGGGCAGCACGCGCCAGGCCACCCAGGCGAGCAGCAGCAGCACCAGCGCGACGACGAAGGCCGGCAGTCCGGCCAGGCCGAACGGTGCGGCAACGCCATAAGGAAGGCCGGCGGCAACCCGCAGGCCGCTGCCGGCGACCGGCGCACCGAGCCGTTCGGCAGCGCCGGCATGGTCGGAACTGCCACGTTCAAACAGGGTGACGCTGCCCTGCCGCAGCGCCAGGTACATGTGCCCCTCGTCGATCATCGCGCTGTCGAATCCGGCGCGGATGCGTGCCAGCGGCAGCCGCGCGACCGCCACGCCGGCCAGTGCACCGTCGGCATCCCTGATCGGCGCGGCCACGGCCAGCCGCTCGCTGCCATCCTCGCGGATGACCAGTGACAGCGCGCGGTCCTCGCTCATCGCCGCTTCCAGCACCGCGGCGCGGCCGAACCCGGTGGCGGCAAGGTCGGCATACACGCTCTGCAACTCCGGCGGATACACCGCCGCTTCCTCCAGCATCGGCCAGTCACGCGCGAGTGCCGCGGCCGCCGCCTCGACATCGCCACGCAGCAGCGCGCCGCGCACGTCTGTCGATTGCAGCCGCTCGCGCAGACGGTCCTGCTCGGCCTGCAAGGCCTGCGCGACCGACTGCGCCGCCAGGTCGCGTGCCTGCTCCAGCGCCGCGCGGCGGTTGCCGTCCTGCACGTGCCGCCAGCCACCCCAGGCGATCCACAGCGCCAGCGCCGCCAGCGCGATCGCGACCAGCGGCAGGAACGGGCGCGCGCGTGCCAGCAGCAGCCGGGCCTTGTGCGGTTGGGTGTCGCTCATCCTTTGGTTCCCCAGGGCAGCCGGATCAGGGCGCGTCGTGACGACGCCCCCTGCGCCGCCACCGCGTGCTGATGTCTACGCAACATGTGTGCCATGCACCGGCGCACGGCGCATAACGTACCGCCGATCCGTGCCATGCGCGACATCCATGGTGCGCCGCGTGCAGGTCAGCGCACGCCGGTGTGGCCGAAGCCGCCGCTGCCACGCGCGCTCGCGGTGAAGCCGTCCACCAGCTCGAGTTCGGCACGCACCACCGGCAGCAGCACCAGCTGCGCGATGCGGTCACCCACCGCGATCGTGTACGCCTCGCGACCGCGGTTGAACACGCTGATCATCAGTGGCCCCTGGTAGTCGGCATCGATGAGCCCGGTCCCGTTTCCGAGCACGATGCCGTGGCGGTGGCCAAGCCCCGAACGCGGCAGCACCACCGCGCACAGGCCGGGATCGGCGATATGGATCGCGAGCCCGCTGGGCACCAGCGCCGCGTCGCCGGGCGCAAGCTCCAGCGGCGCATCGAGCGCGGCACGCAGGTCGAGGCCGGCACTGCCGGCGGTCGCATAGGCGGGCAGCGGCCATGCGTCGCCGTAACGCGGATCGAGGCGCTGGACCTGCAGGACATGGACTGCGGACACCGTGGGACTCCGTGACAGGACCGCACCGGAACGGCGCGGCGGGGATCAGTTGGCGAACACAAGGTCGAGCAGTTGCCCGGCAAGCAGTGTCTTCGCGGCAGGGCCTAGGGAACACTCGCCGTCAGGCCAGTACACGGTGAGCGCGTTGTCCTCGCTCTCGAAGCCGCTGCCCGGCTGGCCGACGCGGTTGGCGGCGATGAAGTCCACGCGCTTGCGCACCAGCTTGTCGCGCGCATAGCCGGCCAGGTCGCCGGTTTCCGCGGCAAACCCGACCAGCCGTCGCGGCCGCAGCGCGTGCGCACCGAGGTCGGCAAGGATGTCGGCGGTGCGCACGCATTCGACCACCAGCGTGTCGCCACGCTTCTTGAGCTTGTCGGCGGCCACCGCGCGCGGGGTGTAGTCGGCCACCGCGGCGGCGCCGATGTAGGCATCGGCCGGCAGCGCGGCGAACACCGCCGCGTGCATCTGCGCGGCGGATCTGACGTCGACGCGCTGCACCCCCGGCGGGGTCTCGAGATGCACGGGGCCCGCAACCAGCACCACGTCCGCGCCGCGCCGCGCGGCGGCGGCGGCCACCGCAAACCCCATGCGCCCGCTGCTGCGGTTGCCGAGGAAGCGCACCGGATCGATGTCCTCGTAGGTCGGGCCTGCGCTCACCACGATGCGCAGGCCGGCAAGCGTCGCGGTCATCCGGCCAGCTCGCGCACGATCCATTCCGGTTCGCGCAGGCGCCCGGGCCCGGATTCGCCCTCGGCCAGCGGGCCGTCGTCGGGGCCGATCACCTGCACGCCGCGGGCGCGCAGCGTCTCGACGTTGGCCCGGGTGGCCGGGTGGCGCCACATGCGGTGGTTCATCGCCGGGGCGATCGCCACGCGCGCCTCGGTGGCGAGGTACAGCGTGCTCACCAGATCGTTCGCGAACCCGTGCGCCAGCCGCGCGATCAGGTCGGCGGTGGCCGGTGCCACCACCACCCGCTGCGCCCACGCAGCGAGTTCCAGGTGTCCCATCGCGGCTTCCGCGGCTGCATCCCATAGCGAGGTCCGCACCGGCTGGCCGGAAACGGCCTGGAACGTCGCGGTGCCGACGAACTGCTGCGCGTGTTCGGTCATCACCACACGCACCCCGGCGCCGGCATCGCGCAGGCGGCGTACCAGTTCGGCGGCCTTGTAGGCGGCGATCCCGCCACCCACGCACACCAGCACGCGCTGGCCGGCGAGCAGGCCGTCAAGCGGCAACGGGGGCTGGGTCATGGTGGGAAAAATCCGACACGGACACGGGCCCACAGCTTACCCGAAGGCAGGGCCGGCCCCGGCTGTGCGAGCTGTCGCCACGCGTTGCAATGCACCGGCGTCGTCGCGCGGGCGGCCATCCCGAACCCACGGCCTCCCCTGCCGTGCAGGCCGCCCGCGGCGACGCTCCCCGAGCGAGGCTTGCCATGCACATCCGCGACTGGCCCAGCAGTGAACGACCCCGCGAGAAACTCCTCGCACGCGGTGCGGCGGTGCTGTCGGACGCGGAGCTGCTGGCGATCTTCCTCGGCTCCGGGCTGCGCGGACGCGACGCGGTCGCCACCGCGCGCGAACTCCTGGCAGGCCACGGCCCGCTGCGCAGGCTGCTCGAGCGCACACCGGCGCAGCTGGCCTCCCTGCCCGGGCTCGGGCCCGCGCGCGCGGCACTGCTGGCCGCCGCGCTCGAACTGTGCGGCCGCTATCTGGCGGCGGGCCTGGAGCGCGGCGAGGCGCTCAGCGACCCGCAGTCGGCCGGCCGCTACTTCGCCCAGCGCCTGCGCGGCTATCCGCACGAGGTGTTCGCGGCGCTGTTTCTCGACACCCGCCACCGGGCACTGGCCTTCGAGGAGCTGTTCCGCGGCACCATCGACGGCGCCGAGGTGCATCCGCGCGAGGTCGTGCGGCGTGCGCTGGCGCACAATGCCGCGGCGCTGATCGTCGGCCACAACCACCCGAGCGGCAGCGCCGAGCCCAGCGCCGCGGACCGCGCGGTGACCGCGCAGCTCAAGCAGGCGCTGGGCCTGGTGGACGTGCGCCTGCTCGACCATTTCGTCATCGGCGACGGCCCGCCGGTGTCGCTGGCGGCCCGCGGCTGGGTATAGCCCCACGGCGGCGGAACGTGCCGGCCCGCGGCCGTCTACACTATCGGCCCCCTGCAACACCGCCTGATGCCTGTGAAATCCCAGCTACGCGCCCTGATCGAACAGGGCCTCGACACCCTGCGTGCCCGGGGCGACCTGCCCGCCGACCTCGCCACCCCGGACTTCATCGTGGAGCGGCCGAAGGATCGAAGCCATGGCGATTTCTCCACCAACATCGCGATGCTGCTGGCGAAGCCTGCACGCAGCAATCCGCGCGCGCTCGCCCAGGCGCTGACCGCGGCACTGCCGCAGACCGGCCTGGTGGCCTCCGTGGATATCGCCGGGCCCGGCTTCATCAACTTCCGCCTGGCGCCGACGGCGTGGCAGGCGCAGCTGCGCGCGGTGCACGAGCTTGGCGAGAGCTACGGGCACAACCGCTCCGGCGCCGGCCGCCGCGCGGGGGTCGAATACGTGTCGGCCAATCCGACCGGCCCGCTGCATGTCGGCCATGGCCGTGCCGCCGCGATCGGCGACTGCATCGCCCGCGTGCTCGAGGCCAACGGCTGGGACGTGGCGCGCGAGTTCTACTACAACGATGCCGGCGTGCAGATCGATAACCTCGCACGCTCCACCCAGGCGCGCGCGCGTGGGCTGGCCCCGGGCGATGCCGACTGGCCGGCGGACGCCTACAACGGCGACTACATCGCCGACGTGGCCGCCGCCTACCTGCGCGGCGACAGCGTCGACGTCGACGGGCAGACGGTGACCGGTGCCGCCGATGCCGACGACCTCGATGCGATCCGCCGTTTCGCGGTGGCGTGGCTGCGCCGCGAGCAGAACGCCGACCTCGCCGCGTTCGGGGTGTCGTTCGACGTGTACTTCCTCGAGTCGTCGCTGTATGCCGACGGCAAGGTGGAGGAGACCGTACGCGAGCTCGTCGCCCACGGCCACACCTACGAGGAAGGCGGCGCGCTGTGGCTGCGCACCACCACATTCGGTGACGACAAGGACCGCGTGATGCGCAAGTCCGACGGCACCTACACCTATTTCGTGCCCGACGTGGCCTACCACCTGTCGAAGTGGCAGCGCGGCTACGAGCGCGCGATCACCGAGCTCGGCGCCGACCACCATGGCTCGCTGGCACGCGTGCGCGCCGGCCTGCAGGCGCTGGACGTGGGCATCCCGCAGGGCTGGCCGGAATACGTGCTGCACCAGATGGTCACGGTGATGCGCGGCGGCGAGGAAGTGAAGCTGTCCAAGCGCGCCGGCAGCTACGTCACCCTGCGCGACCTGATCGACGAGGTCGGCCGCGACGCCACGCGCTGGTTCCTGGTCGCACGGCGGCCGGATTCGCAGCTGGTGTTCGACATCGACTTCGCGCGCAGCCAGTCGCTCGACAACCCGGTGTACTACGTGCAGCTGTCGCATGCGCGCATCTGCGGCCTGCTGCGGCAGCTCGAGGAACGTGGGCTGGCGTTCGACGCGGGCAGCGGGCTCGACCGGCTGCCGGATCTCGACAGCGGCGCCACCCGCGACCTGCTGACCGACCTCTCGCGCTTCCCCGAGGTCGTGGAGGCCGCCGGGCAGTCGCTGGAGCCGCATCTGGTGGCGGCCTACCTGGTCGAACTGGCGCAGGCGTTCCAGTCCTATTACAACGACCACCAGTTCCTGGTCGACGACGCCGGGCTGCGCGATTCCCGCCTGGCGCTGGCCCTGGCCACCCGCCAGGTGCTGGCGAACGGCCTGGCCCTGCTCGGGGTGGCCGCACCGCAGCGGATGTAACGGCATCCCCGGATGACGGCGTGGTCCGCCGCTTCGGCATACACTGGATCGCGATTTCGGATCGATACGGCCGCCTGGCGGCAATGACACGAGGAAGGCAAGGCAGTGGCAGCACGACGCGGTAGATCGCAGGCACGACGCAACGGCGGCAACTCCGGCGGGCTGCCCGGCTGGGCGTGGATGATCATCGGCATCGTGCTGACCATCATCGTGGTGATGCTGGCCCCGCGGGTGCTGAAGTCGGACGGCAGCGACGGCTTCTACCGGCCGCGTGCCAACCCGGATGCACAGCCGGCGTTGCCATCGAGCATCGACGAGGAGGTCGCTGCGCCCGCGCCCGCACGCCGCCGCGCGGCTGCAGCCGACCCGGCACCGCTGCCGGCGACCGAGCCCGATTACGACTTCTACACCGTGCTGCCGAGCCAGGAAGTGCCGATGACCGACGCCGAACTCGCCGCCAGCGCGCGTGCCGAGGAGGCCCGTCGTCAGCGCGAGGATGCCCAGCGCCGCCAGGATGCGGCGGAGCCGGCCTCGACCCAGACGCCCGCCGCGTCGCCATCGCCGGCCTCGACCGCCGCGACCACCACGCCTGCGACCACCACCGCGCCGGCAGCGGCGACACCCGCCAGCGCGGCCAGTCGCCCGGCGCAGGACACCACCGCGCGCTACCTGCTGCAGGCCGGCTCGTTCAGCGCGTCCGGCGACGCTGAAGCCCTGAAGGCGCGCATCGCCCTGCTCGGGCTGTCGGCGCGGGTCGAGTCAGGCAATGCCAACGGGCGCACCGTCTATCGCGTGCGCATGGGCCCCTACGGCACCGCTACCGAACTGGCCGATGCCAAGGCCAAGCTGCAGAACGGCGGCCTGCAGGCGCTGCCGATCAAGGTGCAGTAGGCAGCCCGCCGACGCGGCGCGTGATCCCGTCACCGGCGGTCCGGCGGCGCCAGCCCCCATCGACCACCGACCTGCTCCCGCCCGCGCACGGAGTACATCGATGACCCGGACCATCCTGATCACCGGCGCCACCGCCGGCTTCGGCCGCGCGGCCGCCGAACGCTTCGCCGCCGCCGGCTGGCAGGTGGTCGCCTGTGGCCGCCGCGCGGAGCGCCTGCAGGCCCTGGCGGACACGCTGGGCAACCGCGTGCATGCCTGCGCTTTCGACATCCGCGATGCCGATGCCATGCAGGCCGCGCTTGCCGGCCTGCCCGACGCTTTCCGCGGGATCGACGTACTGGTCAACAACGCCGGGCTCGCGCTCGGCACCGCGCCCGCGCAGCAGGCCAGCCTTGCGCAGTGGCGGCAGATGATCGACACCAACATCACCGCGCTGGCCACGCTGACCCATGCGTTGCTGCCGACGCTGATCGCGCGCCGCGGTGCGATCCTCAATGTCAGCTCGATCGCCGGCAGCTATCCCTATCCCGGCGGCAACGTCTACGGCGGCACCAAGGCCTTTGTCACCCAGTTCTCGCTGGGCCTGCGCGCCGACCTGCACGGCACCGGCGTGCGCGTGACCTCGATCGAGCCGGGGCTGGCGGAAACCGAATTCACCCTGGTGCGCACCGGTGGCGACCAGGCGGCATCGGATGCGCTGTACCGCGGCGCCGCCCCGATCACCGCCGGGGACATCGCCGAGACCCTGTGGTGGGTGGCCAACCTGCCACCGCATCTCAATATCAACCGGCTGGAAGTGATGCCGGTCAGCCAGTCGTTCGCCGGCTTCCAGGTGCACCGCGCCAGCTGAGCCGGCGCGTGCGGTGGCGCAGGCTCAGTCCAGCGGCGCGTCGTCGAGGTAGGTATAGCCGGTGAGCCCGGCTTCCAGCGCCTCGCGCAGGTGCACGCGCACGCCGTCGTCGAGATCCGCCGCGGCCAGCTTGTCCTCGTAGCGCTGGCGCAGGTCGTCGATGCGGTAACCGACGTAGTCCAGCATCACGTCGGTGGTATCACCACGGCGCTGCTGGTGGATCGCGAAGCCATCGCCGCTGCGGCGCACTTCGATCGCATCGGTGTCGCCGAACAGGTTGTGGATGTCGCCGAGGATCTCCTGGTAGGCGCCGACCAGGAAGAAGCCGAGCCGGTAGGCCTCGCCGGGGCGCATCGCATGCAGCGGCAGCGAGCTGTCCAGATCCTCGTTCTCGACGTAGGTATCGATCTGGCCGTCGGAATCGCAGGTGAGGTCGGCGATGATGCCGCGCCGTTCCGGGGCCTCGTCGAGACGCTCGATCGGCACGATCGGAAACACCTGGTCGATCGCCCACACGTCGGGCATCGATTCGAAGATGCTGAAATTGACGAAGTACTTGTCGACCAGGCGCTCGTTGAGCTCGTCGAGTAGCGGGCGATGGCTCTTCTCGTCGTAGGTCAGCCGCGCGCGCACGGCATGCGCGATCGCGTAGAAGAGATCGTCGATACGCGCGCGGTGCACCAGGTCGAGCTGGCCCAGTGCGTACATCGCCAGGCCTTCGGCGTGGTAGTGCTGCGCTTCGTGGTAGAGCTCGACCGCGGGGCGCTCGTCGAGCTCGCCATGGATCTCGCGCAGCGAACTCACCACCGAGGGCTCGTCGTCATGCGCATCGGGCACGCGCCCTTCCGGCGCGCGCTCGACTTCCGACACGTTGGCCACCAGCACCGCGTGGTGCGCGGTCATCGCGCGGCCACACTCGGTGAGGATGCGCGGCTGCGCCAGCCCATGCTCGGCGCAGGCCTGCGCCAGCGGCTGCACGATGTTGCTGGCGTACTGGCGCATGCCGTAGTTGACCGAGTTGTAGCTGCGCGAGCGCGTGCCCTCGTAGTCGATGCCGAGGCCACCGCCCACGTCGACGTGGTCGATCTTCGCGCCCAGCCGCGACAGCTCCACGAAGTAGCGGGTTGCTTCGCGCATGCCATTGGCGATGTCGCGCACGTTGGAGATCTGCGAGCCCATGTGGAAATGCAGCAGCTTCAGGCAGTCGCTGCGGCCGCTGTCGCGTAGCGTCTTCCACAGGTCCAGCAGCTGCCGCGGCGACAGCCCGAACTTGGACTTTTCGCCGCCGGAGTTCTGCCACTTGCCTGCACCCAGCGACGCGAGCCGCATGCGCACGCCCAGCACCGGCTCCACGTCGAGCGCGGCGGCTTCCTCCATCACCAGTCGCAGTTCGGTGGGCTTCTCGATGACGATGTAGGTCTCGAGCCCCAGCCGACGGCCGATCAGCGCCAGCCGGATGTACTCGCGGTCCTTGTAGCCGTTGCAGATGATCGTGCCGCCGGGACGGCTCAGCGCCAGCACCGCCATCAGCTCCGGCTTGCTGCCGGCCTCCAGGCCGAAGCCCTCGCCATGGTGCGAGGCCAGCGTGCCGGCGACCCCGGCATGCTGGTTGACCTTGATCGGATACACCGCGGTGTAGCCGCCGGCGTAATCCCAGTCGGCCTGCGCCTGCGCGAAGGCCGACTGCAGCTGGCGCAGGCGCTCGCCGAGGATCTCGGGGAAGCGCACCAGCAGCGGCAGGTTCGCGCCCTGCGCCAGCGCCTCGTCGACGATCGCCGGCAATGGCAACGCGGCGGCCTCGCGTTCGCTCGGGCGCACCATCACGCGACCGTGTTCGTCGACGTCGAAGAAGCCTTCCGACCAGTGCGGAATCGAGTAGGTCTTGCGGGCGTGGTCGATGGACCAGGCTGCCATGGCGGACATCCGGAAAGCGTGGGGGCGCCTATTCTACGGAGCCCGGCGCGCAGGGGTGGTCACGTGCGCTCCGTTACAATGCGCGCCCCGCTGCGACGCCATCCGCGCGCGCCCCACGACAACGCCCACGCGGGCCGCGTCCCTGCGAGAGCATTCCATGACCACGACCGACTGGCTGTACGAGAACTTCGATCCTTCCGGCTCCGCGATCGGCTACCGCATCACCCGCAAGCTCGACGAGGTGCAGTCGCCGTTCCAGAAGATCGAGATCTACGAGTCCACCGACTGGGGCAACGTGATGCTCATCGACGGCGCGATGATGGTGACCAGCCGCGACAACTTCCTGTATCACGAGATGATGTCGCACCCGGCGCTGTTCACCCACGCCGATCCGAAGAACGTGGTGGTCATCGGTGGTGGCGACTGCGGCACGCTGCGCGAGGTGCTGCGCCACCCGGGCGTCGAGCGCGCCGTGCAGTGCGACATCGACGAGCAGGTCACGCGCATGGCGGAGAAGTATTTCCCCGAGCTGTGCGAGTCCAACAGCGACCCGCGCGCGGAGATCCTGTTCGACGACGGCATCGCGTACATGGCCAATTGCGCGCCGGGAAGCCTCGACGTGGTGATCGTCGATGCCACCGATCCGGTGGGCCCGGCCACCGGCCTGTTCAACAGGGCGTTTTTCGACAGCTGCTTCCGCGCGCTGAAGGACGACGGGATCCTCGTGCAGCAGTCGGAATCGCCGCTGGTGCTGCTGGACCTGATCAGGGACATCCGCGCCGAGATGGGCAAGGCCGGCTTCGACAGCTTCCAGACCCTGCCCTTCCCGCAGCCCTGCTACCCGACCGGCTGGTGGAGCTGCACGCTGGCGCGCAAGGGCGGGCGCGGGTTCGACTTCCGCGCGGCCGACGCGGCCGCGAAGTCCTTCCACACGAAGTATTACAGCGCCGACATCCACCGCGCAGCACAGGTGCTGCCGCCGTTCGTGGCCGAAGCGCTGGGCTGAGCGAACGCCGGGCGGTCCACGTCCGCCCGGCCCGCACCTTTACCAACCCCCGACCGGGCGCGAATCGCGTCGACGCGATTCCAACGCCTGTTCCCGCTCGACACGACGCTGCGCGACAGTCTTGCACACGTTGACGGGACGGTTGCTGCCGATCGGCCGGGTGCGCTCGCAGACCATGCGGTCGTCCTCGGCCTTGTTGACCAGCGCGCTGATCTGCTCGAGATCATTGAACAGGGTGACGCGATCGGCCGGCGACAGCTCGGTCGTGCGCTCACGGCCTTCGAGCTGCCTGATCACCCGATCCTGGATCTGCAACAGGCGCTCGCGATCCGCGCCTGCCATGTCCCGGTAACGGCCCGAACGCTGCTCCACCTCGGAGCGGATCTCGTTCTGCTGCGACACGATGGCCGCGGCGTCCGTATTGGCCAGCACAGGCGCCTGCGGATTCGCCATCGCCAGCGTCGACCCCATCAACCCTGCCGCAAGCACTGCGGCCCGGACCCGGTGTTTCATGCGCTCTCTCCCGATCGTCGGCGCCGCGCCCCCTTGGCGCGGCCAGCCCCCGGCCGTTATAGCGCATCCCCGTCCAGCTCGCCCGTGCGGATGCGCACGGCGCGCTCGAGCGAATACACGAACACCTTGCCGTCGCCGATCTTGCCGGTGTTGGCCGCCTTGAGGATTGCCTCGACCACGCCATCGGCCTGGTCGTCGGTCACCGCCACCTCGAGCTTGAGCTTGGGCAGGAAGTCGACCACGTACTCGGCGCCGCGGTAGAGCTCGGTATGGCCTTTCTGGCGGCCGAAGCCCTTGACCTCGGTGACGGTGATGCCTGCCACGCCGGCGTCGGCGAGCGCTTCGCGCACGTCGTCGAGCTTGAACGGCTTGATGATCGCCATGACCATCTTCATTCACGCAACCTCCATCGGATCGAGCGGCAGCATAGCGCACTGCCTGCGGGCGCCCGGCGGCTACAATGCGACCCATCACCGATCCGTCCCGTACGGACTTTTCCTACCGCGTTTCGCGATCCGCGCCGACTGCGCCGACAGCGGCACGCAAGCATGCTGATCGCGTACCCGGAGGCTCCCCCCATGATCGACCTCGGCAATATCGACGAACTTGCACGACGCCTCAGCGGGCTGGTGCCGCCGGGCCTGCGCGAGAGCCGCGAGGAGATGCAGGAGAACTTCCGCGCGGTGCTGCAGTCCGGTCTGGGCAAGCTTGACCTGGTGACCCGCGAGGAGTTCGAGGTGCAGCGCGCGGTGCTGCTGCGCACCCGGGAAAAGCTCGAGGCACTCGAGCAGGCCGTGCAGTGGCTGGAGGCCGAACTGGCCCGCGATCCGCCACGCGACGGCGCCGCCCACTGAGGGCGTCCCGGCAGCCATGGGACTCGCACTCGTGCATGGACGCGCGCGTGTCGGGGTTGCAGCCCCACCGGTCCAGGTGGAAGTGCACCTCGGCGGTGGACTGCCGTCGATGTCGATCGTCGGCCTGCCGGAAGCGGCGGTGCGCGAGGCAAAGGACCGTGTCCGCGCGGCCATCCAGTGCGCGCAGTTCGAGTTCCCGGCACGCCGGATCACCGTCAACCTGGCCCCGGCGGACCTGCCCAAGCACGGCGGTCGCTTCGACCTGCCCATCGCGCTGGGCATCCTTGCCGCCAGCGGGCAGATTCCGCTCGACGCCCTGAGCGACACCGAGTTCGTCGGCGAACTGGGACTGACCGGCGAGCTGCGGCCGGTCGACGGCGCGCTCCCCGCCGCACTGGCCGTGGCGCAGACCGGGCGCCGACTGGTGGTTCCGGCTGGCAACGCCCCCGAAGCCGCGCTGGCCGCCCGCGTGGACGTACGTGCCGCGCGTACCCTGCTGGAGGTCTGCGCGATGCTGCATGGCCGCGCCACCCTGCCGGCCGGGGTGGCCCCGGTGGCGCTGCCCGCCACTACCGCGGACATGCGCGACGTGCGTGGGCAGGCCCGTGCACGCCGTGCGCTGGAGATCGCCGCAGCCGGCGGCCACCACCTGTTGCTGGTCGGCCCGCCCGGATGCGGCAAGACCCTGCTCGCTTCGCGGCTCCCGGGCCTGTTGCCGGAGCCGGGTGACGACGAGGCACTGGAAGCCGCGGCGGTGGCGTCGGTCAATGGCGGGCTCGATCCTGCCCGCTGGCGGCAGCGGCCGTTCCGTGCCCCGCACCACACGGCGAGCGCAGTCGCGCTGGCCGGCGGCGGCAGCGAACCGCGACCGGGCGAGATCTCGCTCGCGCATCGCGGCGTGCTGTTTCTCGATGAACTCCCCGAATGGACCCGCTCGGCGCTGGAGGTGCTGCGCGAACCGCTGGAGTCCGGCGTGGTCACGATCTCGCGTGCGGCGCGGCAGGCGGAGTTTCCCGCACGCTTCCAGCTGGTCGCCGCGATGAACCCCTGCCCGTGCGGCTGGGCCGGTGACGCCTCGGGCCGCTGCCGCTGTGCACCGGATGCGGTGCGCCGCTATCGCTCGCGCATCTCCGGACCCCTGCTGGATCGCATCGACCTGCATGTCGAGGTCCCCCGGTTGCCCGCCCATGCGTTGCGCCCCGATGCCGCCGAAGGCGAGGCCAGCGCGCCGATCCGCATCCGCGTCGAAGCCGCACGTGCGCGGCAGCAGGCACGCAGCGGCCGCTGCAACGCCCATCTCGACCAGGCGGCCACCACCGCACACTGCCGCCTGCGCCCCGCCGAACAGCAGCTGCTCGAACGCGCGATCGAATCGCTGCAGCTGTCGGCGCGCGCCATGCACCGCATCCTGCGCGTGGCACGCACCGTGGCCGACCTGGACGACAGCCAGGACATCCTCGCGCCGCACCTGGCAGAAGCCCTGACCTACCGCGGCTTCACCGCGGAACCGGTGACCGCGGTGGCCTGACGGCATACACGGGAGCTGGCCGCGGATGACGCGGATCAACGCGGATGGACAACCACGGCCAGCACCCTGCCTCAGGCCGCGCGGGTGAACTGCTCCTCTTCGGTGGAGCCGGCCAGCGCCGTGGTCGACGACTGCCCGCGCTGGATCACCTGGGTCACCGCGTCGAAATAGCCGGTGCCGACCTCGCGCTGGTGGCGGACCGCGGTGAACCCGCGCTCGGCGGCGGAGAATTCGGCTTCCTGCAGTTCGACGAACGCCTTCATCTGCTCGCGTGCGTAGCCGTGGGCCAGATGGAACATCGAGTAGTTGAGCGCATGGAAACCGGCCAGGGTGATGAACTGGAAGCGGTAGCCGTATGCCGCCAGCTCCTTCTGGAACCTGGCGATGGTGGCGTCGTCGAGGTTCTTCTTCCAGTTGAAGCTCGGCGAGCAGTTGTAGGCCAGCAGCTTGCCCGGGTACTTCGCATGGATGGCCTCGGCGAAGCGGCGTGCGAACTCCAGGTCCGGCTTTCCGGTCTCGCACCACACCAGGTCGGCGTGGGGGGCGTAGGCGAGACCGCGGCTGATCGCCTGGTCGATGCCGTTGCGGGTCTTGTAGAAGCCTTCCACCGTGCGCTCGCCGGTGCAGAACGGACGGTCGTTGTCGTCGACATCGCTGGTGAGAAGATCGGCGGCATCGGCATCGGTGCGCGCGATGATCAGCGTCGGCACGCCCATGACGTCGGCGGCCAGGCGCGCGGCATTGAGCTTCTCGATCGCCTCGCGGGTGGGCACCAGCACCTTGCCGCCCATGTGCCCGCACTTCTTCACCGAGGCCAGCTGGTCCTCGAAGTGCACGCCGGCGGCACCGGCCTCGATCATCGCCTTCATCAGTTCGTAGGCATTGAGCACGCCGCCGAAGCCGGCTTCGGCATCGGCGACGATCGGCTGCAGGAAATCGATCGAGTCATCGCCCTCTGCATGGTGCAGCTGGTCGGCGCGCAGCAGGGTGTTGTTGATGCGCCTGACCACCGCGGGCACCGAATCGGCCGGGTACAGCGACTGGTCGGGATACATCTGCCCGGCGAGGTTGGCATCCGCCGCCACCTGCCAGCCGCTGAGATAGATCGCCTTCAGCCCGGCCTTGACCTGCTGCATGGCCTGGTTGCCGGTCAGCGCGCCCAGCGCATTGACGAAGGGCTCGCTGTGCAGCGAGCGCCACAGCTTGTCGGCCCCCAGGCGTGCAAGCGAGTGTTCGACATGCACGGTGCCGCGCAGGCGGACCACGTCGTCCGGGCCGTAGTGGCGGGTGATGCCGTCCCAGCGGGGATTGGTGGCCCAGTCGCGGGCAAGGGCATCGGCGTCAGGCAGCGCGTGGTGGTTCATGGGAATGCTCCAGTGTTGAAGGGCGATCGATCGGGCGGCGCGGTCAGCCGTCCAGCCGCTCGTAGGCCGGCAGGGTCAGGAAGTCGACGAGGGTTTCGGCGCGGGTCAGGCGCTCGAGCAGGCCGAGCGCTTCGGGCACGCGGTCGAGGCCGGGCACGCGCTCGCGCTGCAGGCGCGATGGCAGGTTGAGCAGCACCGCGTCGAACAGCACGTAGTCGACCGGGGTGCCGTCGTCCAGGCACAGCGGGTCGCTGCCAGCGTCATCGGCGTGGTGCAGCCACTGCCACAGCTGCGCGCGGGCGATCTCGGCGGTGGCGGCGTCCTCCATCATCCCGTGGATCGGCACGCAGCCGTTGCCCGACAACCAGGCGGCGAGATAGCGCACGCAGACCTCGACGTTGTTCTCGAACCCGCGGCGGGTGATCGAACCCAGCGACGGCGCGATGAGGTCGTCGCGGCCCACCAGCACGTCCTCGCGGGCGAAATGGTGCTGGTGCGGCGTCGGCATGCGCTCGTCGAAGATCCCGCGGGCCAGCGCGATGAGCCCGGGGTGCGCGACCCAGGTGCCGTCATGGCCGGCAGTGACCTCGCGCAGCTTGTCGGCGCGCACCCGCGCCATCGCCGCCTCGTTTGCCTCGGGGTCGCCGGCGATCGGGATCTGCGCGGCCATCCCGCCCATCGCGTGCGCGCCGCGGCGGTGGCAGGTCTGGATCAGCAGTTCGGAGTAGGCCTTCAGGAAGGGCTGCTCCATCGTCACCTGCGCCCGTTCCGGCAGTACCCGGTCGCGATGGCGGCGAAAGGTCCTGATGTAGGAAAAGATGTAGTCCCAGCGGCCGCAGTTGAGGCCGGCGGCACGGCCGCGCAGTGCGTGCAGGATCTCGTCCATCTCGAACGCCGCCGGCAGCGTCTCGATCAGCACGGTCACGCGGATCTGCCCGCTGGCCAGGCCGAGTGCGCCTTCCAGATGCGCCAGCACCTCGTCCCACAGCTGCGCCTCTTCCATCGACTCCAGCTTGGGCAGGTACAGGTACGGACCACGGTCGCGCGCAGCCAGTGCCGCGGCGTTGTGGAACACGAACACCGCGGCGTCGAACAGCGCGCCCGACAGCCGTTCGCCATCGACGCACACATGCTTCTCGTCCAGGTGCCAGCCGCGTGGCCGCACGATCAGCACCGCCTGCTGGTGGCGCGGCCGCAGCGCGTAGTGGCGACCGTCGGCCGCGGTGAACTGCAGCTGCCCGGCGACGGCATCGCGCAGCGCGCGCTGGCCGGCGACCAGGGTCGACCACGCCGGTGCGGTGGAATCCTCGAAGTCGGCCATGTAGCAGTTGGCGCCGGAGTTCAGCGCGTTGATGACCATCTTCGGATCGACCGGCCCGGTGATCTCGACCCGACGGTCCTGCAGTGCCGCCGGCAGCGGCGCGACCCGCCACGCCGACTCGCGGATCGCCCGCGTATCGCCACGGAAGTCCGGCAGTGCGCCGGCGTCGAATCGCGCCTGGCGCGCCCTGCGCGCGGCCAGCAACGCCTGCCGGCGGGGCTCGTACGCCTGGTGCAGGGCACCCAGCAGCGCGCGCAGGTCGGGGGTCAGCAGATCGTCGACGCCCTCGGGCGTTTCGATCCGCGGCGGTTCGGGCTTGAGGACGGCGGACATCGGGAACTCCGTAAGGACCGGGCTCCAACCATCCCCGCGCGTACGGTATTTGACAAAACAGTTCTATCAATCCCGTGTATAAATTCTTCTGATATGCCATCGGAAACCGCGCCAGTACGCGCCTCCATCCCACGGTTCGCCTACAAGGGCGATCGGCTTAAACCGCTGCGCGCGTTCTGCCAGGTGGCGCGGCTGGGCTCGGTGTCGCGCGCGGCGGAAGCGCTGTTCCTGAGCCAGCCGGCGGTGACCCTGCAGCTGCAGGCGCTCGAGCGCGAGCTCGGCGTGCGCCTGCTGGAGCGCAGCGGTCGCCGGCTGGTGCCGACCCGCGAGGGCGAGGCGCTGTACGAACTGGCGCGCCCGCTGGTCGAACAGTTCGATGGCCTCACCACCACGTTCAAGGACCAGCTCCGCGGCATGGACGCCGGCGAGCTGCAGATCGCGGCCGGCACGGCGACGATCCTGCACCTGCTGCCGCCGATCATCGCCGCCTACCGGATGGCGCACGCGGACGTGCGCCTGAGCCTGCACAACGTGACCGGCGAGAGCGGGCTCGACCTGCTGCGGCGCGACGCGGTCGACCTCGCGGTGGGCTCGATGCTCGACGTGCCCGGGGACCTGGAATACGCCCCGGTCTACCGCTTCGACCCGATGCTGATCACCCCGCACGGCCACCCGCTGGCGGAGAAGGGCGAGCTGGCGCTGGAGGACCTCTCGCCCTACGGCCTGATCCTGCCGCCGCGCCGGCTCACCACCTACCGCCTGGTCGACATGGTGTTCCACCAGCACAGGGTGCCGTACACGGTGGCGATGGAGGTCGGCGGCTGGGAAGTGATCAAGCGCTACGTGGCGATGGGGCTGGGGATCAGCATCGTCACCGCGATGTGCCTGGACGGTGCCGACCTCGCCCACCTGTCGGCGCGGCCGCTGGCGCGCTGGTTCCCGCGCCGCAGCTACGGGGTGGTGATGCGCAAGGGCAAGATTCCGTCGCCGCAGGCGCGCGCCTTCATCGAACTGATCAAGCCCGACCTGTTCCGCGCCGACAGCGCCGGGCGCGGGGCGCACTCCGACCGCTGAAGGTCAGTGCCGTCGGAGGACCTCCGCATCGCAGGCGGTCGGATCGATATCGCCGATGCCGCCATTGCGGGGATCCACCCGTGGCACCACGCCGGCGAGGACGGAAAGGGTTTCCGGGGGCGGCACCGGCATGTCGAGCGGCAGCTGCTCGGCCGCTTTCTCGAGTCCCGCATCCAGACGCTCGCGCATTGGATGGCCGGCCGGCAGCGCGGCGACCGCCGGGTGTGCGCGTGCCGCTTGCAACCACGCCAGTGCGCGCGCGGGATCGGGCCGCAGCACCTGGGCAAGGAACGGGCGCGATGAAGGGTCGTCCCGGGTTCCGAGATAACCCAACCCCAGGGCGATGGCGAGGTCGAGATCGCCCGCACGCGCGGCCCGGGTGGCGACCGATTCGGCTTCACGCCGATAGACAACCAGCTGTGGCGCAACCTCCACCATGTCGCGCCAGCGGAACGCATTGCCGACCGCGTACTGGCGCATCGCCGCCGGATGCCCGGCCAGCGCCGCCTGCCGCCAGTAGTGCACGCGCTCGGCCGGGTCCAGCGGGTCGACCCCGCCGCAACGTGCCCGGGTCGCGGCGAGATTCGCCTTCGCCGCTGCCTGCTGTTCGCGGACGCGCTCGCGGGTGCTGGCGTCGACCGGCATCTTCGCGACCTGCGCCAGCGTACGCTCGGCATTGCGCTCCGCCTCCCGCGTCGCAAGCCAGGCGCCATCGCAGTGCATCGCTTCCGCGGCCAGCCTGCAGGCGGCGCGGGCATCACCACGGTCGGCCCGCGCCCGCAGCTCCGCCGCCACCAGTCGCAGTGGCTGCCCCGCCGCCGGCAGGGGCGCCCACCGCACCGGCACCTCCCCGACCGCTGCGGCGCCTGCCGGGGCCGGGGCCTCGGCAACCGGCGCGGTGCCGGCCGCGCCCTCGCGGGACAGCCACAGCCAGACGCCCGCGGCACACAGCAACAGCGCCAGGCTGCCTGCCAAGGCGGCGCGTGCAACCTTCACACGGTGCCGCGGTTCTTGCCGATCCACGGCCGGTACCACTCGCGCAGCTCGGCCATGTCGGTGGCGAGGTCGGCGCCCGGGTGGAACAGCGGGCCGAAGCCGACCACGCGGTCGGGGTAGTGCAGGTACATGCGCAGGATCGGCACGTTGGCGGCCTTGGCGATCTTCCAGAAGCCGGGCTTCCAGCGCTCCACGCGCTTGCGGGTGCCCTCCGGGGCGAGCCCGTACCAGAGCTGTTCGCGGGTACGCAGCAGCTGCGCGGCCTGCAGCACCACGCCGCTGGCCGCCGAGCGGTCCACCGGGATCACCCCCAGCCGGCGCAGCAGCCAGCCCAGCCCGGGCACCCGGAACAGCGAGTCCTTGCCCAGCACGCGCACGTCCAGGCCCAGCGCGACCTTGGCGCTGAAGGCCCACAGCCCGTCCCAGTTGGACGAGTGCGGGGCGCCGATCAGTACCAGCCGCGGCACGTCCGGCAGCTCGCCCACCACCCGCCAGCCGCCGACGCGCAGGATGGTCCGCGCCAGCCAGCGGGTGAAACGGTTGGGCTTCACCCGTGGCGCGTTGGGCGGAACCGGGATCAGGAGCTCGTCCTGGCGTTCGGGGGTCGGGTCCAACTCAATCGCTCCAGTCGGGGCGGCCGCGGCCGCGCTTGATGTCACTGCGTGCGCGCTTGCCATCGAGGCGGCGCTTCTTCGAGGCCCGGGTGGGCCGGGTGGCGATCCGGGGCGCGTCCACGTGCAGGCCGGCATCGATGAATGCCTGCAGCCGCACGCGCGCGTCCTCGCGGTTGCGCTCCTGGGTGCGGAAGCGCTGCGCGCTGATCACCAGTACGCCATCGGCGGTGACGCGGCGGTCGCGCCGCGCCAGCAGCCGTGCGCGCAGGGCGTCGTCGAGCGTGGGCGAGCCGGCGATGTCGAAACGCAGCTCGACCGCGGTGGCGACCTTGTTGACGTTCTGCCCGCCCGGGCCGCTGGCGCGCACGAAGCGCTCGACGATCTCGTCCTCGGGCACCGCGTAGCGCGCAATCACGCCGCGCCGCCCGCGACGGGGCACGCGCCCGCGTGCCGGGAGGGCACCGGCACATGGCGGGACACACGCGGGGGCGATGAACGAGGCACTGCGGGCGGGATTGTCGCGGCAGCGCATGGCTGCGATCATGCTGCGCCGCAACATCGCACCCATGAACACCGCCGTGTCCGCCCCGCCCGATCCCCTCCCGCACGCCGGCAACCCCGACCAGGCCGGCAACCCGGGCGACGCCGACAACCACCGCCGCCCCGACGGTGCCGGCAACGGCTGCGATGCCTGCAGATCGCCAACGGTCACCGCCGGCCCGCTGACCCCGCCACCCGATTCCGCCGGCACCCCGGCCGCTGCCACGGTGGCGCGCCACAGCGTGGCCGACGACGTGCAGGGCCTGCTGCTCGCCACCCTCACCGCTTCGCTGGGCCTGGCGGTCTTTGCCGAGGGCGGCCTGGTGATCGGCGGCATGGCGGGCGTCGCGCTGATGCTGCACCACGCGCTCGGCTGGGCCTTCGGCCTGACCTTCGTGCTGGTGAACCTGCCCTTCTACTGGCTGGCGGCGCGGCGGATGGGGTGGGAATTCACCCTCAAGACCTTCTGCGCGGTGGCCGCGGTGGGCTGGGTCGCCGACGCCCTGCCGCGCTGGGTATCGCCCGCGGAGATGTCGCCGCTGTATGCCGCGATCGTCGGCGGCGCGCTGACCGGGCTGGGCATCCTGTTCTTCATCCGCCACCGCGCAAGCCTCGGCGGCGTGGGCATCCTGGCGGTGTACCTGCAACGCAGCCGCGGCTGGAGCGCCGGGCGCGTGCAGATGGGCTTCGACGCGGCGCTGATGGCCCTTGCGCTGCTGCTGTTCGAGCCCGGCCAGGTGCTGTACTCGGCGATCGGCGCCACGGTGCTGAGCCTGGTGATCATGTTCAACCACCGGCCCGGGCGCTACATGGGCGTGTGAGCTGCCGGGCAGCCGCCCGCGCAGCGGTCAGTCGCCGGACGCACGGTCGAACAGCGCCAGCGCGCGGCTGAACTCGCCGGACGGCGCGCAGTCCACCCGCAGGGTCCGCCCATCGGCCGGGTGCTGGAATGCCAGCGCCGAGGCGTGCAGCAGCATGCGATGGATGCCCAGCATGCGGAAGTTGCGGTTGTGGCGGCCGTCGCCATGGCTGGTGTCGCCGATCAGGTGGTGGGAGAGGTGCTTGAGGTGGCGGCGGATCTGCCGGAAGCGGCCGGTCAGCGGCTTCGCGCGCAGCAGCGCGTAACGGGCACTGTCGAACTGCCCGGTCGGCATTGGCAGTTCGACGGTGGCGAGGCGCTCGAATGCGGTGACCGCCGGCTTCTTCAATGGCTTGCCGGGGCCGCCATCGAGCGCGTGGTCGACAGTGAACACGGTGTCCGCCGGCCAGCCGCGGCACACCGCCAAATACTCCTTTTCCACCGTGCGCGACATCAGCTGCTCGCCGAGGATGCCGGCGGTGTCACGGTCGAACGCGACCAGCACGCAGCCGCTGGTGGCGCGGTCGAGGCGATGGGCGAGCAACACCGGACGATCGAACTGCGCACGCAGGCGATCGACGAGGAAATCCGGCTCGCCGCGGGCCAGCCTGCTGTCGTGCATCGCAAGCCCGGCCGGCTTGTCGACCACGGCCAGCAGGTGGTCGGCATACAGGATCGGAACGTCGGCAGTCATGGGCGTGCGGGTCGGGATTGGCGCGTGGCGTCGCGGCGACCATGGCGCCCACCCTCCCGGGCGGCTTCGCCGTCCAGACCGGCGATCCTGCCGATCCGTCTACCGCACGCGGGAAAAGGATTCATGCGTGGAGCCGTCGGCACCGCCAGCCGGCCGCTCCCGTGGGCACGGCAAGAGCCACCCGCACCAGTCAACGCCTGTGCCGTGGCCAGGCCGCGAGCAGGGCCCACAGTCCGCCCACGCCGGCCGCCCAGGCGGCCATCGGGACGCCGGCCATCGACGGCCCACCGGCTTCGAGGGCATACAGCACCGAGGCCGCGATCAGCAGGCCGACGCCAACGATCGCCCCCACCACGCGCCGCTGCAGCCCGTGCACGCTGACGTTGAGGGCGGCGAGGTCGGTCGAACGCATGCGCAGTTCGTGGCGCCCTTCCACCTGCTGGCGCAGCCAGGCGTGCACCAGCACCGGCATGTCGGGTGCATGGGTGACCAGTTCCGGCAGCCGGCGACGGAACTCGCGCGCCAGCCGGCGCGGGCTGTAGCGCTCGCGCAGGATCCGCTCCAGCACCGGCCGCGCCTCGGCCCAGATGTCGATCTTCGGATCCAGCAGCCGGCCCAGGCCCTCGATCGACAGCAGGGTCTTCTGCAGCAGGATCAGCTGCGGCTGCAGGGTCAGCTGGAAGCGCTGCGCGGTGCGGAACAGCTTGCCCAGCACCTCGGCCAGCGAGATTTCCGCCAGCGGCCGGGTGAAGTACGGCTCGCACACGCCGCGCACCGCGGCCTCGAGTTCGTCCAGCCGCAGGTGCGGCGGCATCCAGCCGGCCTCCAGGTGCAGCTCGGCGATGCGGCGGTAGTCGCGGTTGAAGATCGCCATGAAGTTCTCGGCGAGGTAGTACTGGTCCTCGCGCGAGAGCTGGCCGACGATGCCGAAGTCCAGCGCGATGAAGCGCGGGTCGCGTGCACGCGCGGGGTCCGGGTCGACCCAGATGTTGCCGGCGTGGGCATCGGCGTGGAAGAAGTTGTCGCGGAACACCTGCTCGTAGAACACCCGCACGCCCCGGGCGGCCAGCGCACGGCGGTCGATGCCGGCGGCATCGAGCGCGGCGATGTCGTCGCTGGGGATGCCGTGCACGCGCTCGAGCGTGAGCACCCGCTCGGCGGTGTGGCTCCACACCACCTCCGGCACGTACAGCACGTCCGATCCCAGCCAGTTGCGGCGCAGCACCGAGGCGTTGGCGCCCTCGCGCTGCAGGTCGAGTTCGGCGGCCAGCGTGCTCTCGATCTCGGCGACGATCTCGTGCGGGCGCAGCCTGTCGGCACGCGGGTGGGTGCGTTCGACCAGCGCGGCGACCCGTCGCAGCAGGGCGATATCGGCGGCGATGCGGGTCTCCACGCCGGGCCGCAGCACCTTGACCACCACCTCGCGCCCCGGGGCGCCACCCACGCCATGCAGGGTGGCCGCATGCACCTGGGCGATCGACGCCGATGCCAGCGGCACGGTGTCGAACCGCGCGAACGCGAGGTCGATCGGCTGGCCGAGCGCGGCCTCCACCAGGGCCTGCGCCTGCGCACCGTCGAACGGCGCGACGCGGTCCTGCAGCAGTGCGAGCTCGGCGGCGATCGCCGGCGGCACCAGGTCGCGGCGGGTGGAGAGGATCTGCCCGAACTTGACGAAGATCGGGCCGAGTTCGTCCAGCGCCAGGCGCAGCCGCACGCCCGGCGGCAGCGCCGCCACCTCGGCCGAGGCGCGCGGCACGAACGGCCGCATCAGCCGCAGCCAGCGCTCGGCGGGCGTGCCGGCCAGCAGGTCGTCGAGGCGGTAACGGAGCAGGACGCGGCCGATGCGCAGGGCACGCCGGGTCGCACTCATCGGCTGCCCCCGGGCATCGCGAGGCCGCGTTCGGCGGCCAGTGTGCGCAGTAGCCGCACGCGCGCGTCAATGCGTTCGACGCCGTCGCGCAGCGCGTCGACATCGTCGAGGAAGGCGTCGAGCTCATTGCGGCCGACCACGTCGCGCGATTCCTCGGTCAGGAACTCGGCGGTGGTCCCGGCGAGGTTGCGGCCGGCGGCGTCGGCACGCCGCAGCGCGGAGGCGAACAGGTCGGCCACCTGCACCCCGGCGACCTCGCCGAACACGCGCACGAATGGCGCCTGCCAGTCGGGATCGAAGCCGCGCGCGAGCTGCTGCAACTGGCGCGCAAGATCGGCATCGCCCTCGATGCGCACGCGCCCGGTGCCCGACGCGCCGGAGCGCTGCAGCAGGGGCAGCTGCGCCAGCAGGCCGGCAAGGGTGCCTCGCACCGACAGATCCGGTTCGCCGTCGCCTGCGACCGGCCCGACCCGCAGGCGGTCACCGTCGACATCCAGCCGCAGCGCAAGCTCCGGCGCGGCCAGCCGCACCAGCACGTGGCGGCCGTCGAGACGACGCACGGCGTCGCGGGTATCGGGATCCAGGGCGAGCAGCTGGTTGAGCGCCAGTTCGAGCGCGCGGCCGGCAAGCGGCTTCCAGGCGAGGACTCGTGGGAACGGGGATGCGGCCATGGCGGCATTGTAGCGGCGCCCCGGTCGGGGCCACGTGCGTGGACCGCATCCTGCAACGCCGGCCCCGGAAACGAAGAAGCCCGCCGTGCGGCGGGCTTCCTGCGTGTGCGGTCGGTGCGGAGTCAGACCCTGCGGCCACGGATCATGGAGATCACGGCAAGCACCAGGAACACCACGAACAGGATCCACGCGATGTTGCTCGCGGCACCGGCGATGCCGCTGAAGCCCAGCACGGCGGCGATGATGGCGATGACGAAGAAGATGACGGCATAGCTGAGCATCGGGGGTCTCCCTGGTGTGTGCCGGAAGTGGCGTGGCCCCCATCGTGGCCCAGCCCCCGGTCATCATCGGGTGAGGGCGTATCCGCGTTGCCAGCTCGCCTTCAGCCGGATGAGACCCTCGTGAATCGAGACCCGTGGCACGTAGCCGAAGTCGCGCGTGGCCGGCGCCATGTCGTACCAGTGGGTGGTGGCCAGCTGTTCGGCGAGGAAGCGCGTCATCGGCGGTTCGTCGCCGCGGCGCAGCAGCGGCCACAGGGCTTCGCACGCGGCACCGACGGCATAGGCGGCGCGGAACGGAATGGTCTTCTCCACCCGCGGTGCACCGGCGGCCTCGAGCAGCGCGTTGACGATGTCGCGCACGGCCATCGGCTCGCCGTTGCTGATGAAGTAGGCGCGGCCGGCGCAGGCGGCACCGGGTTCCAGATGCGTGAACGCATCCAGATGCGCCTGCGCCGCGTTGTCGATGTAGGTGGTGTCGATGCGGTTCCTGCCATCGCCGACGAAGCGCAGCCGCCCCGCATGCGCGCGCTCCACCAGCCGCGGCAGCAGCTGGTTGTCGCCCGGCCCCCAGATCAGCCGCGGGCGCAGCGCGATGGTGGCGAGCGCCGCATCGTTGGCCGCCAGCACCTCCTCCTCGGCGATGCGCTTGGTCGCCGCGTACGGCGCCTTCAGGTCCTCGCCATAGGGTACGGTGTCCGCGGTGCCACCCTCGACCGGACGGGTGGCGCGGTGGGTGACGCTGGGCGTGGACGTGTAGATGAGCCGAGCGATGCCATGCGCGCGGCAGGCCTCGAGCACGTTGCGGGTGCCGACCACGTTGGCCTGGTGGTAGCTGTCATAGCTGCCCCAGGCGCCGGCCTTCGCCGCGTTGTGGAACACGGCGTCGGCGCCGGCGAGCGCGGCGCGCACGGCCGCCGTGTCGGCCAGGTCCCCACGACGCTGCTCGACGCCGATCGCGTCGAGCGCCGGGTAATGGCCGCGGTTGAAGCTCGCCACCGCATGCCCCTGCGCCACCAGTCCGCGGCACAGCGCCTGGCCGAGGAAGCCGCCGCCGCCGGTCACCACCACCTTCATCGCGCCACTCCCGCGCGCCGCTCCAGCCGCCGGGTGGCCCAGGCGGCAAGCTTCTCGCGGCCGATCTTCGCGTTGTGGCGGATGTCGACCGGAAAGCCCGGGTGGAACAGGAACAGTGCGATCGACGCGGTATGCGCGTGGCGCTGGCCGAGCGTGCGCAGTTCGGCGGCGATGCGGTTGCGGGTGGCGGCGTCGCCACCGCTGCGCAGCTCCACGCACACCACCGGCAGTTGCGCGCCGGGCGCGCCGACACCGACCAGCGCGGTGCGCGCGACCTGCGGATGGGTATTGAACACCGGCTCGACCTGCTCGGTGTAGAGCGGGCCTTGTGCGGTTTCCACGCGATGCGACTTGCGCCCGCAGAACCACAGCCGGCCGTCGTCGTCGAGCCAGCCGAGGTCGCCCATGCGGTGCACGATGCGGGTGCTGCCATCGGCCAGGGTTTCGCTGATCTTGGCCAACCGGGTCTGCGCGTCGCGGTTCCAGTAGGTATCGGTGACGGTGGGCCCGGCGACGGTGATCTCGCCGACCTCGCCATTGGCCAGCACCTCGGCCTGCGCCCAGTCGGCGACGGCGTCGTCGCGGATACGGATGATGCGCACCTCGTTGGGCGCAACGGCGCGGCCGACGCAGGTGCCGGCTCCCGTCTCGGTGCGCGTGCGCAGCGCGATCAGCTCGCGGCCCTCGATCACCGCGACGGGCAGGCACTCGGTGGCGCCGTAGGGCGTCCAGAAGCTGGCATCGTCGGGCAGCAGCTCGCGCATCCGCGCAACCACGTCGCCGGGCACCGGGGCGCCGGCCGAGGTCACCCGCCGCAGCGTCGGCAGCGGCCGGCCGTGTTCGGCCAGCACCCGCATCAGCGCCGGCGAACCGAACAGCTGGTCGACCCCGAAGCGCTCGATCGCGCGATGCAGCTTGAGCGGATCCGCCGATGCCGGGCGGGTCGGATCCATGTCGGGAATGATCGAGGTGAGCCCCAGCGCGGGATCGAACAGCGCGAACGGCGGGAAGGTCGGCAGGTCGACACCGCCGGGTGCGATGCCGAAGGCGTCGCGCAGCATCCGCGCCTGGGCGACGAAATGGCGGTGCCGGTAGACCACGCCCTTGGGCACGCCGGTGGAGCCGCTGGTGAACAGGATCGCGGCGATGTCGTCGGGGTCGGTGGCGGCCAGCTGCGGCCCCGCACCGGCGCCGGCGCGCTCGACGTCGGCGAGGGTGGCATCGGCGAACCACCGGCGTGCACCGGTGGTGATGTGCACGCGCGCCGCGCGCGCCCAGCCCAGCACCACGCGGGCGACGTTGGCCAGCGGGATGCCGACGAACGCCTGGGGCTGTGCCTCGTCGAGGCACTGCCGGAGCGCGCGCCTGTCGATGCCGGGATCGACCAGCACCGGCACCGCGCCGGCCTTGAACAGCGCGAACATCAGCAGGAAGAACTCCGGGGTCGGCCGCACCATCACCACGGTGCGGGTGCCGCGCACGATGCCCTGCGTTGCCAGGCCGGCGGCGATGGCGTCGCTGCGCGCGTCGAGCTCGCGATAGGTCAGCTGCACGTCGTAGCCGCCGTTGCGGCCGGGGCAGTGCATGGCGATGCGGTCGCCGGCGCTGGCAGCAAGTTCCGGCAGCACGGCGGCGATGTTGCAGGCGCCCACGGCGGGTGCGCCGGCGCGCGGGGAATCGGGTTCCATGGTCATGGTCGCAAGGATACAGGCGGGCCACGGCCCCTCCCCGGTCGCGGAACGCGCGCCTGCAGGCGCCGCACCCTGCCCCTCACGCATGACGTCTGCGACCTCATGGGTGACGTCCGCCACCTCGCGCGTCATATCGCGGACCTCACGCATGACGTCCAGGACCTCATGGATGAAGTTCCGGACCTCATGGATGACGTCCACGACCCCGTCGATGACGTCGCCGACCTCATCGATCAGGTCCGCGATATGAACGATGACGTCAATGACGTCGCGCACGAGGTCATTGACCCAATCAGTGGAACGATCGCCGATGAAGGCCGGTCATTGCCGGCGCCGCGGCGAGCGCGGAAAATCGCGCGCCCATCCCCGACCCTTCGCGGCCGCACGCATGCCCCATCCGTGCCTTGTCTGCGGCGCCTGCTGCGCCACCTTCCGCGTCGCGTTCCACTGGTCGGAGGCAGACCCCGCACTGGGCGGCCCGGTGCCCGCCGCACTGACCGAGCCGCTCGATCCGCACCGGTTGGTGATGCGCGGCACCCGCTCGCTGCCTTCGCGCTGCACGGCGCTGGATGCCGAGATCGGCGTGCGTGCCGGCTGCACGATCTATCCGTCGCGGCCGTCGGTGTGCCGCGAGGTGGAGGCGTCCTGGGAGCACGGCCGACCGAGCCCGCAATGCGACCGCGCCCGTACCGCCCATGGCCTGGCGCCGCTGCAGCCAGGCGACTGGGCCTGGCGCGAGGCCGCCAACGACGGCTGGCCCGACGACGGCGACCACGACCGCGATCCGCCCACCCCGGCGCCGCCGCTGGCGGCGTGAGGCATGGGGCTGGTCGGCGCTTCGCCGGCCATCGCCCGGATCGGGGCCAAAAGGGAGCCCGAGGCTGGCATAGGCCAGCAGCCACCAGGCCAGCGGAATCGGCTACGTACCGAGTACCGCAAGGCGCAGCCGGAGTGGGAAGTGCTGCTCGACCTCGACGCGCTCAACAAGGCCGAAGGCGAGAACCGGGTGTGGCATGTCCGGCGGCCGTGGGAGCTTCTTCGGCGTGCGCGCCGCCCGTCGCGCGCACCGGGGGGTGTGCTCCCCCGGCCGGAGTCCGCGTCCGGCTACCACGGCCGGCCGCCGGCCATCCATGGCCGGCTGGGAGCACACCCCCCGCTGCACGCGCCGGCCCCGAGGTTCGCCGGCTTCGGCACGAAGGGCTGGAGCGCCGGCCGACCAGACGCCTTTGATCTTTCGTCCCCACGCCCCGGCAGGTCGGAGCCCGCCGCGGCCACAGGGGGATGCCCAGAGCCGGCCAGGGATGGCCGGCGACGGATGTGGTAGCAGGACGCGGAGCCATCCGGCTGGGCATCCCCCTGTGGCCGCGGCGGGCCAACCGGGTGCTTCAGCTCCCGACTTCGCTCCCGACTTACGCCCCTGACCTGCGCGCGCCGCCGGGCCCGGCTGATCACGCCTCGAGCGGGTTCGCATCCAGGAAGGCGCGGATGCGCGGCACCAGCACCTCGTGGCGGTCTTCGAGCACGTAGTGCCCGGCATCGTCGAAGGCATGCACCTCGGCCCGGGGCAACGCGGCGCGGAAACCATCGAGGAAGTGGTGGTCGAACACGAAATCCTTCAGCCCCCAGCCGATGAAGACCGGACGGTCGGCATAGCCCGGAAGCGCGCGACCGGCGGCTTCCAGCAGCGGCCAGGCGGCGTCGGCCGGGCCCAGCGGGATGTCCTGCATGAAACGCACGGTGGAGATGCGATTGGCCCAGCTGTCGTACGGCGCGACATAGGCCCGGCGCACCGCCGCCGGCATCCGCCGCTCGACGCCGATCCACGACGCACCGGCGGAGAACGCGTTGAAGCCGCGGATCACCAGCTCGCCCAGTTTCAGGTCGCGGCCGAAGGCGATCTGCCAGGGCATCTTCTTGGCCGCCGGCAACGGGAACGCGGCGGTGTTGGTGATCACCAGCCGGCGCACGCGCCCGGGTGCACGCAGCGCCCAGCCGAAGCCGATCATGCCGCCCCAGTCATGCACCGCCAGCGTCACCGGGCCGGTGATGCCGAGGCGGTCGAGCACGGTGTCGAGATCGTCGATGCGCGACTGCAACGTATAGGTGTAGTCGGCATCGCCGGGCTTGTCCGACAGCCCCATGCCCACGTGGTCGGGCACGATGCAGCGATAGCGGTCGCGCAGCCCCAGCACCAGGTGGCGCCAGTAATAGCTCCACGACGGGTTGCCATGCAGCATCACCACGACCTCGCCATCGCGCGGGCCTTCGTCGAGGACATGCTGCAGCACGCCGGGCCGGACCTCGATCCGCCGGCCCTGGAACGGGTAATCGGGAAATTGCACGGCAACGCCTTCAACGCCGGAACGGCGGCGCGCCATTCTATCGTGCCGGTCCGGCGGCCCCCGCCGTGCGCCCGGCGTGTGTCAGGCAATGGGTCGTCGCGCCGCCGAGCCTGACCCGTTCACGCTGACGCCACCAAAGTGAACACCGGGCGGAGTGGCGTCTGTATGCTGCATCCATGCCTCTTACCGCTCTGAAGCCCGTCGCGGGACCCCGCGACCGGCTGCGTGACGCGACCGTGTCCGCCCACCAGCGACTCGACGGGCTGCTTGCAGGCGGCCTTGCGGACATCGATACCTACCACGGCTATCTGTGTGGAATGCACCGCTTCATCAGCGATGCCGAAGCCACGCTGGGCGAGCCGCCGCTGCGTTCGCTCTGGCTGTCGGGCGACCTGGTCGCCCTGGGCCTCCCCCCGCTGCCGCCACTCGGACGCGTGACCGCGATCGCCGACGAGGACGAGCGCCTCGGCTGGCGGTATGTGATCGCCGGCAGCAGCATGGGCGCCCGCGTGCTGGTGCGCGACGCCCGCGCGCTGGGCTTCACCGCCGACCACGGCGCCGGATTCCTTGCCCGCCATGCGATCGATGGCGAATGGCCGGGCATCGTGCGGCGCATCGGAGACGTGGCCGATGCCGACCGCGAGGCGCGCATGTGCGCCGGCGCGCTCGCCGCGTTCGCCGCCGCCGACACCTGCCTGCGCCACGCCCTGTTCCTGGATCCGACCCCATGACCAAAGCCCTCGACCGCGCGCTGGCCGCCTGCGCCCGCGAACCCATCCACCAGTCCGGCGCGATCCAGCCGCACGGTTTCATGATCAGCTGTGCGCTGCCCGACTGGACCATCCGCCACGTGTCGGCAAACATCGAGGCACTGGTCGGGGCCACGCCCGACGAGATGCTGCGGCAGTCGCTGCGGGAGTTCTTCACCAGCGACCTCATCGAGCCGATCGCCGAGACCATCGGCTTCAGCGATCCCGGCAGCCCGCCGCAGCGCGCGGCGGTGGGCAATATCGGCCCGATGGCGCAGCTGTGCGACATCAGCGTGCACGTGGCCGACGACCTGGTCCATCTCGAGATCGAGGTGCAACCGCAGAACGCATCGGGCGAACGTTCGCCGACGGTGGTCGCGCAGGCGATGATCTCGCGGCTCGCCTGCACCGACGACATCCACGACTTCCACCAGCAGGTGGCCGAGCAGGTGCGCCTGCTCACCGGCTACGACCGGGTGATGATCTACCGCTTCCGCCACGACAATGCCGGCGAGGTGGTGGCCGAATCGCGCGATCCCGCGATGGCCCCGTACCTGGGCCTGCGCTATCCGGGTTCGGACATTCCAGCCCAGGCGCGCGCGCTGTACCTGCGCAACCGCCTGCGGGTGATTCCCGACGTGTCCTACGTGCCGGTGCCGGTGGTGCCCGACCGCCGTGCCGACGGCGAACCGCTCGACCTCAGCCAGCACGCGCTGCGCAGCGTGTCGCCGGTGCATATGGAATACATGCGCAACATGGGGGTGGCGGCATCGGCGTCGATCTCGATCGTCACCGGCGGCCGGCTGTGGGGACTCGTCGCCTGCCACCACCGCACACCGCGACGGCTGTCGTCGGGCGTGCGCGCCGCCGCCGACCTGTTCGGCCTGTTCGTATCGATGCGCATCGCCGCGCGCGAACAGCAGCGCGCGCTGGCGCTGGAGGAGGAGGCGCGGCTGGTGCGCGACACCCTGTCGATGCGCCTGGATGCAGCGCCCGACCCGCGACTGGCGCTGCCCGACGACCTCGAGCTGCTCGGCCGCGCGGTCGCCAGTGACGGCGTGGCGCTGTTCCAGAATGGCCAATGGCATGTCGCGGGGCGCACGCCGCCGGCCGCGGTGAAGCCGCAGCTGGTGCACTGGGTGGAGCGCGCGGCGGCCCCGGGCGTGCTCGCCACCGCCACCGCGGCGGACTGGCTGGGCGACCTCGACGCCGCTGGCCTGGCTGGCGTGCTGGCGGTGCCGCTGGACCCGACCACCGACGACTGGCTGTTCTTCTTCCGCTGCGAGGAGGTCGAGGAAGTGCGCTGGGCCGGCCCGCCTGCCGAACCATTGCAGCTCGACGACAGCGGCAACCGCCTCGGCCCGCGACGCTCGTTCGAAGCCTGGCACGAGACCGTGCGGGGCCGCAGTGTCCCATGGAGCGACGCGGATTTCCGCACCGCCGACCGGCTGGCGATGGTGCTGCGCGAGCGTTACCGCCGCAGCCATCTTCACGTCGAGGTGAGCGACCTGCGTGCACGCCGTACCCGCGGGGAGGTCAGTGACCAGCGTGAGCGCCTGCTGCGCCTGTCCGAGCTGCTCGACGGCCTGGTGCACGTGGGCCCGGCCGAAACCGCACGGCTGTCGACCCGCATCTCGGTGCTGGAAGGCGAACTGCGGACCCTGATCGGCCAGGACGCGGTCGACCGGTAAGCCAAGCGCCACATCCGGCGCTTGGCAGGAGGCCGGTGCGGTCGCTACATTGCGCCGCCCTGTCCTGCGGCCCGTCCATGTCGACCCCGTCCACCACCCCGCCCGGCATGCTGGCCGGGCTGATCTTCAGTTCCCGCTGGCTGCAGCTGCCGCTCTATCTCGGCCTGATCGCCGCGCAGGGCGTGTACGTCGTGCTGTTCGTCAAGGAACTGTGGCACCTGATCCACGGCGCGGCCAGCCTCGGCGAGCAGGCGATCATGCTGATCGTGCTCGGCCTGATCGACGTGGTGATGATCTCCAACCTGCTGGTGATGGTGATCGTCGGCGGCTACGAGACCTTCGTGTCGCGGCTGCGGCTGGAAGGCCACCCCGACCAGCCGGAATGGCTCTCGCACGTCAATGCCAGCGTGCTCAAGGTCAAGCTGGCGATGGCGATCATCGGCATCAGCTCGATCCACCTGCTGAAGACCTTCATCGAGGCCGGCATGGCCGGCGGCCTGCCCACCTGCGGCACCGTCGAGGCGCTGCAGGCGGCGAAGCTGTGGATGGAAATGGGCGGCGCCGCCAACGTGCGCACCTGCACCACCTACACCGCCGACGGGATCATGTGGCAGGCGATCATCCATGCCATATTCATCCTGTCGGCGATCGGCATCGCCTGGACCGACCGGCTGATGCACAACGGCAACGGCCACCGCGAGAAGCACGCGGCGGCCTGAGGCCTGCGTCCGGCATCACCCGCCGCGTCCACGGCCCTGTCGAGCTGCTGGTGGGCCTTGATCAGCGCCGGCGGCATGGTCAGCGGGTCGTAGAGTCCGGCAAGGGTGCTGTCGAGGAGCGCGGCGCGGGCGTCGAGGACGTTCTCGAACGGGATGGCAGGTTCAAGCGCCCGGCCCCGGCACGGTTTCGCGGCTCAACAGGTCGAACAACGGACGGTTCACGTAATAGTTGTTGCGCCCCACGCGGGTCTTGTCGAGCACGCCATCGCGCGCCAGCTGGTCGAGGTACTTGGTGGCGGTGGCACGGGCGATGCCGAGCTCGCGTTGCAGGAACTCGACGCGGGTGTACGGGTGGTTGAACAGGTTGTTGAGAAGGTCCTGGCTGTAGAACCGGTACTCCCTACGCAGGTATTGCTTGGTGTCCTGCAGCAGAGCCTTGATCGCCTGCACGGTGTCGATGGTTTCGGCCGCGGTGGTGGACACGGCCTCCAGCATGTACAGCACCCAGTCTTCCCAGGCATCGTCGTCGCGCACCGCCTGCAGCAGGCGGTAGTAGTCCGGCTTGGTACGCACGATGTGCCGGCTGAGGTAGAGCACGGGGATGTCGAGCAGGCCCTCCTTGACCAGATACAGCACGTTGACGATGCGGCCCGTGCGCCCATTGCCGTCGTAAAAGGGATGGATGCTCTCGAACTGGTGGTGGATCAGGGCCATCTTGACCAAAGGGTCGATCGCGAACGCCGGTTCATCGTGCATGAAGCCCTCAAGGGCGCCCATCAGCCGGCGCACGTCGTTGGCATCCTGCGGTGGCTCGTAGACCAGCTGCCCGGCGGCATCGCGCAATGCCGTGCCGGGGAGCTTGCGCAGGCCGGCTCGGTTGCACTCAAGCTGTTCCTGGATGTCGAGGATGGTGTTGAGGGTGAGCAGGCCGGTCCCCTTCACGCGCTCGTGGCCGGCGCGCAGCGCCTGGCGATAGCGCAGGACTTCCTTGACCGCCGTGCCGACGGCATCGCTGGCTTCTTCGTCGCGATAGAGATCGTCCTGAGTGGTGACGATGTTCTCGATGGCCGAACTGTCCCGTGCTTCCTGCAGGGTCAGGGTGTTGATGAGGATGTTCTGGTTGGGAATGCTGGCGGCCACGCCCTTGAGCTCGGCCAGCCGGCGATTGGCTTCCACCAGACGCCGGAAGATCGGCACGGTTTCAAACCGCTGCGGGTCCAGGCCGGACAGGGGAGGCAGGGGCATGCCGGAGTCCTCGTGGACAGGAAACCCGGATTCTTATACACATCGCCGGCGACGTGTACAAATTCCGGCGTTTTTCAGGCACGTCCCATGCGTTGCCTCAGCCGAAGACACGCTTCAACCACTCCACCAGCGGATTGCCCGGATCCGCCAGCAGCTTCACCGTCAGCGCCAGCGACATCGCCACCAGCAGTGGGCGGATCAACCGGCTGCCCACGGTCAGCGCCAGGTGCGCGCCGAGCCGGGCGCCGGCGATGCTGGCCGCTGCCATCACCAGGCCGAGCAGCCACAGCACCTGGCCGCCGATCATCAGGGTGATCAGCGCGGCGAGATTGCTGGCCAGATTCAGGCACTTGGTGTGCGCGGTGGCCGAGACCAGGCCCATGCCGAACAGCGCCACCAGCGTGGTGGTCATGAACGAGCCGGCACCCGGCCCGAAGAAGCCGTCGTAGAAGCCCAGCCCGACCATCACCACCACCAGTGCGCCCTCGCCGAGGCGCGCGCGGGTGTCGGTCTCGCTGGGCTTCGGGCCGAACAGGAAGTAGCCGGCCATGGCGACGAGCAGCAGCGGCACCAGCCCGGCCAGGAACGACGGGTCCGCCGCCTGCAGTGCCAGCGCGCCAGCCACCGAACCGACGAAGGCACCACCCGCGGGCCAGGCGATGCGGCGGAAGTCGATCCAGCCGCGGCGCGCGAATGCGTAGACCGCGCTGCTGGTGCCGAAGCTCGACTGCAGCTTGTTGGTGGCCAGTGCCTGCACCGGCGGCACGCCGGCGGCCATCAGCGCGGGGATGGTGATCAGCCCGCCGCCGCCTGCCATCGCATCGATGGTGCCGGCTACGAATGCGGCCAGTGCCAGCAGGGCGAGGACGTCTGCACCGAATTCCATGGGAGCTGCGCGAAGGGCGGATACGACAGGGGCCGGACAGGCCGGCCCCGGATCACGACAACGGCGTGGTGGCTGTTACCAGACCACCTCGGCCATCGAGCAGTTCAGGCCCGAGCCGATGCCCAGCAGCGCCACGCGGTCGCCCTTCTTCAGGCGGCCGTCCTCGCGCAGCTTGGACAGCACGATCGGCACCGACGCCGGGCCGATGTTGCCGTGCTCCCCGAAGATGGTCATGACCTTTTTCGGATCGATGTTGAAGGCCTTGATGAAGGCGGCGGTGTGCGCCTTGCTGACCTGGTGGATCACGAACTCGTCGAGTTCCTCCACCGCCCAGCCGAGCTTTGCCTTGGCGGCGATGAAGGTCTTCTGCGCCAGCTTGATGCCCTCGATCAGCAGCATCCGGGTGTCGGTGACCATGCGGTCGAGGTTGCCGCGGCACAGCGTGTTCCACTCGGTGGCCGCGCGGGTCACGCCGCCCTTGTAACGCGGCGCGCCCGGGGCGAGCTCGGCGCGCGCGAGCACCATCGCCGCGGCGCCGCAGCCAAGCGTCAGCGTGGCGAGCTCGTTGCGGAAGTCCTCCTCGGTGGCCTCGGGGCTCAGCAGGCGCTCGATGGTCTTCTCGTAGGCGAGGTTGGCGGTCTCGCCATCGACGACCAGGGCGTAGTCGATCTCGCCGCGCTCGATCATCCGGCTGGCCACGTCCATGCCGTTGATGAAGGCCAGGCAGGCGTTGGCGAGGTCGAAGTTCTGGCAGGTGTCGGACAGGCCGAGGTTGCCGCTGACGATCGAGGCGGTCGACGGCTCGAGGTAGTCGCGGCTGACCGAGGTGTTGACCAGCAGGCCGACCTTGGCCGGGTCGATGCCGGCGTCGGCCAGTGCCTTGACCGCCGCCAGCGTGGCGGCGTCGGAGGCCTGCACCTCGTCGTCCCACAGGCGCCTGGCATGGATGCCGGCGATGTCCTGCAGCACGTCGGTCCTGATGTTGAGGCGGTCCAGGGTGGGCTTGAGGCGCGCGTTGATTTCGTCCGACGTCAGCCGCCGCGGGGCGTCGATGTGGGCCAGACCGGCAATGGCGACGTGTTGGAACAGCATGGACGTGACACCGCGACAAAAAAGGTGACATAGGGTACCGGCTTCCGGTCCCCGACGCATTTTGAATGGGCGATCAAACTGAATCCCGGCCGTTGGACATCATGCCGTCCGCCTGCCCGGGCGACCTTCCCCCGACCCGTCGCGTGCGGCTCAGCCGCCGCAGCGCCAGGCGGCGAAGCGCTGGCTGCCGGCAGTCGGCGGGGCCAGCGGATGCACGGTGTCGGCGCCCATCCCGGGGGCCTCGTTGCGGGCCAGGGTTTCCAGCTCCTCGCGCACGCGCAGCTGGTTGCGCTCGATGAAGGCCACGTTGTGCTTCACCGACACCTCCACCTCGCCGCGCTTCTCGCAGCCGGAAGGTGCGGTGGGCGCGACCCGCACCGCGCTGGCGCCGGGCGCCATGTGCACCCAGGTGCAGGCGGACGTGGCAAGCAGCAGGGCGATGGAAATCAGGATGCGCATGGCGGCTCCGGGGATGCGGGAAGGTGATTCTGCCATTGCCGGCGGGTGCCGGCGGGTCGAAGCCTGCCAGCGTTCCGTTCGCCCTCATCCGGCGCTTAGCGCCACCTTCTCCCGCTTGCGGGAGAAGGGTTGAGGCGCAGGCCGTTTACTGGTGGATGCCGCCCCCGCATGCCCGCGTACCGCGTGCAGTGGCCCGGCGGCGGCGGCCCCACCCGCGGACGGGGCCGCGTCGACGTCAGCGCGTTACCGGCCGGCCACCGGGTTGCCGTCGGCATCGACCACCGACACCTCACCCAGTTCCAGCGCGCGCACCGGGGCCTCGATCTTCGACAGGTCGCCGACGATCACCCAGGTCAGCCGCTGCGGGTCGATCGTCGCCGCCGCCTCGTGGACCTGGTCGGGGGTCAGCGCCTCGATCTCGGCGCGCCGCTGCTCGACGTAATCGTCCGGGCGGCCGTAGCGCACCATCGCCGCGATCTCCGACAGCACGCTGCTGGCGGTCTCGTACGAACCCGGCAGGCCGCGGATCTCGGTGGCCTGGATCTTCGCCACTTCCTCGCCGGTGGCCGGGACCTGGCCGCTGGCGTACTCGGTGATCTCGCGGCGCATCTCCGCCAGCGCATCGGCGGTGCGGTCGATCTGCACCGGCGCCAGCGCGATCCACGGCCGCGGGCCCACCGCGCCGACGGTCGTGGTGAACGCGCCGTACGACCAGTGCTTGTCCTCGCGCAGGTTCATGTTGAGCCGCGAGGTGAACGTGCCGCCGAGCACCGCATTGGCGATGCCGAAGCGGGTGGCGCCCTCGTCGCGGCTGGACGGCACCAGCTGGCCGACGAAGATGTTGGCCTGCACCGCGCCCGGCTGGTCGATCAGGAACACCCGCGGGCTGGCCGGCCGCGCCACCGCGTCCACCGCCGGCAGTTCCGGCGCCGGGCCGGTCCCGCGCCAGTCGCCGAAGTGGCGTTCCAGCGCCGGCACGATCTCGGCCAGGGTGGTGTCGCCGACGACCACCAGGGTGGCGTTGTCCGGGCGCACCCAGTCGCGGTGGAAGGCGACCAGGTCGTCGCGGGTCAACGCCGCCACCGACTGCTCGGTGCCGCTGCCGCTGAGCGGGATCGCGTACGGGTGGCCCTCGCCGTACAGCAGCGGCGGCAGCACGCGCAGCGCGGCGCCGTTCGGGCGCGCCTTCTCCTGGCGGATGCCGGCGATCCAGGTCGCCTTGACGCGGTCGATCTCGGCCTGGTCGAAGCGCGGCGCGCGGATCATCTGCGCGTACAGCGCAAGCGAGGCGTCGAGGTTCTCCTTGAGCGCGGACAGATAGGCGTTGCCGCCATCCAGGCTTGCACCCGACGACAGCACCGCGCCCAGCGCCTCCGCCCGTTCGGCGAACGCAAGCGCCGGCAGCTCGCCGGCACCCTCGTCGAGCATGCCCATGGTGAAGCCGGAGGTGCCCAGGCGACGCCCCTGGTCGGCGGCATAACCACCCGGGAACTCGTAGCTCATCTGCACCACCGGGATATCGCTGCGGCGGGCGAGGATCACCTCGGTGCCATTGGACAGCCGCGCGCGCTCCAGCGCCGGGAACGTGAGTTCCGGGAAGCTCTCCGGCACCGGCACGCCCTGGCTGCGATCGACCTGCGGCGGGGTGTGCGTGTACTGCGGATCCACTGGCGGCAGTTCGAACGGCGCCGGCGTCACCGCGGGCTCTTCGGGGATCTCGCGCCGCTCGCCCGGCACCACCGTCAGCACGTGGTCGCCGGCGACCAGCCAGTCGCGGCCCACCGCGGCCACCTGCGCCGGGGTGGTGGCCGCAATGGTCTCCAGCGAGCGACGGAAGCAGCCCGGGTCCTGCTCGTACACGGTGCATTCGGCCAGCGCGTCGGCCTTGCCGCCGAAACCACCGATGCGCTCGATGCCGCGGATGAAGCCGGCGCGCACCGCGGTCTTGGCGCGTTCCACCTCGCCTGCGTCGGGGCCTTCGGCGATCAGCCGCTTCAGTTCCTCGTCGATCGCGGCTTCCACCCGCGCCGGTTCCACGCCGTCGCGCACGTTGGCCATGATCATGAAGCGCGAGCCGAGCTGGCCGCCCCAGGCCATCGCGCTGATGCTGTCGACCAGACGGTCGGCGTGCAGCAGGCGGCGATCAAGCCGCGAGGTGCGCGCACCGCCCAGCACATGCGCAAGCACCTGCAGCCGCTCGAGGTCCTCCGAGCCGGTCTCGGCCACGTTCCACACCCGGTAGATGCGCGTCTGCGGCACCTTGTCCTCGAGGGTGTCGCGGGTGGTGGCGGTACGGCGCGCGGGGTCGACCGACGGCTGCGCCATCGTCGGCCCGGCCGGGATATGGCCGAAGTAGCGCGCCACCTTCTCCTTCGCGGTGGCCAGGTCGATGTCGCCGGCCAGCACCAGCACCGCGTTGTTGGGGCCGTACCAGGCGCGGAACCACTGCTGCACGTCCTCGAGCGTGGCCGCATCGAGGTCGTTCATCGAGCCGATCACGCTGTGGTGGTACGGATGTCCCTTGGGATACAGCGACTTGCCCAGCACCTCCCAGACCTGTCCGTAGGGCTGGTTCTGGCCCTGGCGCTTCTCGTTCTGCACCACCCCGCGCTGCTCGTCGAGCGCGGCCTGGTCGACCGCGCCGAGCAGGTGGCCCATGCGGTCGGATTCCATCCACAGCGCCATGTCCAGCGCGGTGGTCGGCACGTTCTGGAAATAGTTGGTGCGATCGGTATTCGTGGTGCCGTTCATGTCGGTGGCGCCGACCAGTTCGAACGGCGCGAAGAACTCGCCGTCGTGATGCTCGGTCTTCTGGAACATCAGGTGCTCGAACAGGTGCGCGAAGCCGGTGCGCCCCGCCGGCTCGTCCTTGGAGCCGACGTGGTACCAGAGGTTGACCGCCACGATCGGCGCCTTGCGATCGGTGTGCACCACCACGCGCAGGCCATTGGGCAGGGTGAACTGCTCGTAGGCGATGTCGACTGCGGCCGGCGGCGTCTGCGCGAAGGCCGACGGCACCAGCGCGCCCATGCCGAGGGCAAGCCCCAGCGCGCAGGCGAGGATGGCGGTGGCGGGGCCTGCTGTATGTGGGCCTGCGGTACGGGGGCGTGCTGCGGCGGCAGCGGTACGGGCGTGGCGCATGCGGTTTCCTTGTCCTGGGACGGCCGATGGGGGTCGATGGTAGCCGTGGCCGTCGCCGGCGCGCACCCGCCAGTGGTCACCGCCCGTGGTCACCCGGCCGGCATCGACGTGCCGTGGGCGGCACCAGCGGGCACACTCGCGCCATGAACACACACCCGCCCCGCCATGTCATCGTCACCGGCGCCAACCGCGGCATCGGCCTTGAATTCACCCGCCAGCTGCTGGCCCGCGGCGACCGCGTCGTCGCCACCGCGCGCGAGCCCGGCAAGGCCACCGCGCTCAACACCCTCGCCGGCGAGTATCCCGGTCGCCTGCACGTGCTGCCGCTCGACATCACCCGGCCCCGCACGCACGCCGAACTCGCACGCGAACTGCCGCTGGCCTTTGGCGACGGCGTACGCATCGACCTGCTGATCAACAATGCCGGCGTGCTGCATTCGGGCGAACGCTTCGGCGCGCTCGACCTCGACAACCTCGAACACAGCTTCCGCACCAACGCCGCCGGGCCCTACCTGCTGACGCAGGCACTGGCGCCGCAGCTCGCCGACGGCGCGCGGGTGGTCAACATGTCCTCGCGCATCGGTGCGATCGGCCTGACCACGCGCTTCGGTACCCCCAGCTATGCGATCAGCAAGGCCGCGCTGAACATGGCGACGGTGCTGCTGGCACAGGCACTGTCGGTGCGCGACATCGTGGTGGTGGCGGTCAGCCCCGGCTGGGTGCGCACCGACATGGGCGGCGAACAGGCCGAGGTGGCGCCCGAGGATGCGGTGGCCGGGCTGCTGGCGCGGGTCGACGACCTGTCGATGAGCAACTCCGGCAGCTTCTTCGACTGGCAGGGCGAGCCGATCCCCTGGTGACCGCGGCGCGGCAGCGGGTGCGACACTTGCGCCCCCGCCGGTGACCACGCGCATGTTCGACGTCCTGCTCTACCAGCCCGAGATCCCGCCCAACACCGGCAACGTGATCCGCCTGTGCGCCAACACCGGCGCGCGCCTGCACCTGATCCGCCCGCTGGGCTTCGACCTCGACGACCGCCAGCTCAGGCGCGCCGGCCTCGACTACCACGAGTACGCGACGCTGAAGGTGCACGACTCGCTGCAAGCGGCGCTGGTGGCACTCGCGCCGCCGCGGCTGTTCGCACTGTCGACGCGCAACAGCACGCGCCACGACCAGGTGCGCTTCGAGGCGGGCGATGCCTTCCTGTTCGGCCCGGAAACCCGCGGCCTGCCCGACGACGTGCTGGCCGGGATCCCGGCCGACCGCCGCCTGCGCCTGCCGATGCGCCCGGACAACCGCAGCCTCAACCTGTCGAATGCGGTCGCGGTGGTGGTGTTCGAGGCCTGGCGCCAGCACGGGTTCGCGGGTTCGGTCTGACGCGCTACATCAGCACGCAGTCGATCGCATCGAGCACGATGTGGATGACCAGCCCGGTGCCGAACCAGCGGGTGCGCCGCGGCACCATCAGCGCGGCATACACCCCCACCGCGGGCCAGGTGTGCAGCGGATGGAAGCCGATGCTGCAACGCCCCGGGGCATAGACCGGGTCCGCGAGCAGGTGGTCGATATCGATCAGCCAGCCCGCCAGCATCCAGATCGCGGCGCGCCGCCAGTACTCCGGCCACACGATGCGCGCGACCGCCAGCGGCACCAGCACGTGCAGCAGCAGATGGAGGACCGGGCGCAGTTCGAGATCGGGCATGGCAGGGCAGTGCAGCTGTGCGGGAACGTCATCATCGCAGCCACGGTACGGCACGCCGGACGATGGGCGCGTCCCGGCACGACTGGGAGAAGTTCTCCGTACTTGGTCGTGGGGGCTCCGACATCTCCTCTCGCTCTGCTTTCCGTCCAGATCGCGATGCCGTCTTCAGGCGCCTGCCGGGTGTTTCGCCGACCAAGGCGATATCGGGCGCCGACTCGGCGGAATACCCGGCAGGCGGCCCTGCGTATCCATCTTTCATCATCCCGGAGCCCCGAACGCCCTCCGGCTCAGGCGCCCCTACGTGGGTGCCGATGGCCGTTGACCCCGCAGCCACCCGCATCCGTGCAGGCTGCGCACACCGCCCACACAGGATCCGCATGCCCTTTCCACTGCCCGCGCACTGGACACTGCTGCCACGCGACTTCTACCGGCGACATCCAACGGAAGTCGCACCGCAGCTGCTCAACAGGATCCTTGTTCGCGATGACGGCCGCGCCGGCCGCATCGTCGAGGTCGAGGCCTATGCCGGCAGCGAGGATCCCGCCGCGCATTCGCACCGCGGCCCGACCCGGCGCAATGCCACGATGTTCGGCGAGCCCGGCCACCTGTATGTCTACTTCACCTACGGCATGCACTGGGGCAGCAACGCTGTGTGCGGCGATGTCGGCGAGGGCGCCGGCGTGCTGCTACGGGCAATCGAGCCCTTGCACGGACTCGACCTGATCCGCGCCGCACGGCCGGGCGCGCGCCGCGACCGCGATCTCGCCAACGGCCCCGGCAAGCTCTCGCAGGCGATGGGCATCACCGGCGACTTCGACGGCGCCGACCTCGTCGCGCCCGACCGCGGCATCGCCATCGTGGACGATGGCACCCCGCCGCCCGCAACGCCTACGGTCGGGCCGCGCATCGGCATCAGCCAGGCCATCGATTTCCACTGGCGCTGGCACGTGCCGGATCATCCGCACGTGCCGCGTTGGCGTCCGCATCCATCAGCCCCGCGCAAGCGGCGGCCCCCACCAGAGTGATGGCCTGACCGCTCCGGTCGGACCTCTCATTCCGCGGGTGCGGTGGCCTCCCCCCCGGTCCGCGAACTCGCATTGCGCTCCGCGGGATCGGTCCCCGCCGGTGGCGTCACACCGCTGCGACCGTGCTCGTGCCCGGTGGGATCGTCGAGCTGGATCACGTTGCCCTGCTCCCACGCATTCGCACCCGGCAGCACCGGCGGCGCGACGATATCGGCGCGGCGCTCGCGCTTGGCGTGACTGTCCACCCCGAGACGCTCGTCGCGCGCGGCCACCATCGCCGGGTCGGACTGGCCATCGGCGGTAAAGCCCATCATCAGCTGCGGCACGCCGTACGGCAGTTCCTTGTCGAGGTCGGTATGCCAGGTGTGCCAGGTCTTGCCGTAGGTGCCGACGAGCTTCTCCATCAGCTCGTCCTCGGCAATTTCCGGAATGCCGGGCGCGATCAGCGTGCCCGACTTCACTTCATACGAATGGCTGTGCCACAGCGGCTTCTCGCTCTCGGGCAGCGCCGCGAACAGCCGCTCGCTGACGATGTACTCCACCCCCATCAGCTTGGCGTCGCCGACGTTGCCGTCGTAGATCACGCACTGGATGACGTCCTCGTTGAGGTGCGAGCAGTAGTGGTGCGCCTCCATCTGCGCCTCCATCCGCCCGTTGTAGAAGTGGAAGCCGTCGAGGTAGGCATTGATCGCATCGATCGGGGGCTTGTCCTGCAGCACCGCGGCACCGGCTTCGAGCACCCGCGTCTTCGGCGATTCGTCCGCTCCGGGGGTGTCCACGGCGGATTCGGTGTCGCCGCCGCCACAGGCAGCTAGACCGAGGGCGAGGATCACGGGGCAGCAGATACGGCGCATGGCGGGCTCCACGGGAAGACGGGTCGGGCGAGCGCAGGGCTCATTCCGCCGATTCTTCCGGGCCCGCCGTCAGTCACCCGTGATCGCAACTGAACAATTCCGGAAAAGTTCCTGTACTGCGCCGTACACAATTCAGGGGACGTTGGCCCCCAGTCAGCAAAATGACGCCTGTCGGTCCGGAAGGCCGGTGCGCAAGTTCGTTCGTCTGGATTCGCGCTCCCTCCCTCCCGTCCTCCCGGGCCGGCCCTCTTTCAGCCGCTTTCCACTCAAAAGGCGCTCCGAATGTCCCGAATCAAGGCTTCCCTGCTCGCCCTCGGCCTGGCCGCGGCCCTGCCTTTCGCCGCGTCCGCGCAGTCGGCATCCGCGCTGTCCTACAACTATGTCGAAGGCGGCTATATCGCCACGAAGGTGGACCTCGATGCCGACGGTTTCGCGGCGCGCGGCTCGGTTGCGTTCCACCCGAACTTCCATGGGTTCGGTGAGTTCCAGCGGCAGGAGATCGACAACGCCAATCGGGATTTCGACCAGTGGCGACTGGGCATCGGCTACAACCACGGCATCTCCGCCAAAGCCGATCTGGTAACGCGTGTCGCCTACGAAAAGTTCGACGCCGGACGTGACGGAGACGGCAACCGCATCGACACCAATGGCTACAGCGTCGAAGTCGGCCTGCGTGGCGCGCTGGCACCGCAAGTGGAAGGTTATGCAATGGCCGGTTACGAGGACTACGGCCGCAACTTTGACGACGACTTCTACGGCCGTCTCGGCGCGCAGTGGAAGTTCACTCCGAACTGGGGTGTGTCCGGCGAAGTGAAGTTCGCCGGCGGCGACACCCAGTGGTTCGTCGGCCCGCGTTTCACCTGGTAACCACCAGTACCGAGCAATACCCCGCGGGGGCTCCCTCCCCGAACCCGCGGGGGCACGTCGCAAGATCTCTCTCTCCCCCGATATGCGACGTTCGACCCGGCCGGCAACGGCCGGGTTCTTTTTTTGGTTCATCGCGTATTACCGGGGAAGGCTGCGCGGATCTTCAGGAAGAAGTACTCCTGATCGCGGTAGCCGTAGGCCCGGCGCTTGATGACCTTGATGGTGTTGTTGATGCCTTCGAC
>NWQL01000004.1:528608-601417 GCA_002798175.1 Lysobacteraceae bacterium NML91-0213
GCCCCCAAGCTTCTCAATCGTCTTGCGGTCCAGCATGACCTCACCCCTGAGCCCTGAAAATCAGGCCTCAAGGGTAAGGGCGGTCCTTGAAGGCTCCCCGCTGATCCGCGAAGAACCCTTTTTTTGGTCCTCTCCACAGCTCCGGGTCCGGGGCGATGGGCAGGCGGCTGGACTGATCGTGCATGCGCGGATGGCTCCGTTGCGAGTCGCGCTGCCCGTCGCGCGCAAGCGCGCTCCTACAAGCCCAAGGTCCGATCGTGGGAGCGGCCTTGGCCGCGATGCGCCCTGCCCGGCATCGCGCGCAAGCGCGCTCCCACAGGCCTGCGTCCTGGCGAAGTGGACAGGCCTGTAATGACCCAGCGGTTTCTGCTCAGGTCAGTCCGCTAAAGCATAAGCCTCAGCGGGTGTCTTCATGCCCAGCGCCTGGTGTGGGCGCCGATAGTTGTAAAACTGGATCCAGTCGCCGATCACCCGGATGGCGTGCTGCTGGCTCTCGAAGCGGTGGCGATGCGCGCACTGCTCCTTCAGCGTCCGGATGACGCGCTCGACCATGCCGTTCTGCTGGGGGCAGTGGGGGGTGATGAACTCCTGCTTCAAGCCGTAGCTGCGGACCAGTCGCGTGTAGTGCCGGCTGGTGAAGACCAAACCGTTGTCGGAGCGAAGCAGGAACGGCACGGGGACGCGCCCGAGCGTGCCGTAGCGGGTGATCAGGGCCTGCTCGAGAGCGGCGGCCGCGGTGGTTGCGCGACCGCTTCGCGAGAGCTGCCAGCCCAGCAACTGCCGGGTGTGGCAGTCGATCACCAAGGCCAGCGTCAGCCAGCCGTCCCGGCCGCCCCAGATCCGGCACAGGTCGGTCGCCCAACGCTCATCCGGCCCTTGCGCGACGGAGGGCAATGCCTGGATTCGAGGTCGGCGGCCAATGGCCCGCTTGCGGACCTGCCAACCCTTGAGCTGGAAGATCCGCTGCACCGTGTTCTTGTTCATGCCAAGCAGCCCAGCCACCGTGCGGTAGCCGAACGATGGCTCCTGCTCGATCAGTGCCTTGATCGGCTCCGCCAGCTCCGGCTTGACCGTCGGCGGCGCCTTGGTGGGCCGGTAATACATCGTGCGCCGCGCCACGCCAAACCAGCGGCACAGCTTCACCATCGAGACCTCGAACCCATCGTCCCGCAGTCCCTGCTGGATCGAGACCATCAGGTCTCGTCCTTGCCCAACAGGGACGTCAATTTTTTTCGGGCGCGCAGCTCCAGCATCGCTTCGCCGTAGGCTTCCTGCAGATCCTTGAGCTGCCGCTCGTACTGCTCCCGGACGTCCTCGGGCTTCGCTCGCAGGGCGTTCTCCATCCCGCGCTTTGCGTCGTCGACCCAACCCTCGATCTCCGACGGGGTCAGGTCGAACTGCCGGCTGGCCTCGGCCACCGTCGTCTTGCCCTGGATGATCTCCAGCACCAGCGCCGACTTCCGCCGCGCCGTCCAACGCTTGATCTCTTCTTCCATCACTTGGCTCATCGTGCTCTCCGTGAAAAGGTAGCACCTGAGCAGGAAATCACTGGGTCATTACAGGCCAGCGGACGCAGGGGGATGTCCAGAGCCGGCCATGGATGGCCGGCGGCCGGATGTGGGAGCAGGACGCGGAGATATCCGGCTGGGCATTCCCCCTGCGGCCGCGGCGAGCCAATGAGACCCGAACGAGAGACCTGTGGACGCTCCGAAGGTGATGCGAAACAAACTCGTAAGCACTGGCGCTGACACCTTTGTTCTCCACAACAAGCAATAACGCTTCTCGTATAGAAAACGCCCGGCTATGAGACCGGGCGTTCTGGTGTCACATTTCAGTAGCTAGCTTTCGTCCGTACAAACGCCCTTAAACACGCTCAAGAATTGCTTCGAAACTGTGCCAATCGCCGTGACAATCAAACTGTACCAGGGCAGTTGTGTGGGCCGCATCTTGTGGTACTGCGCACTTACCACTATGCACGTTGATCAGCTTCGTGCGCCCCCACCACGCTACGTCGGAGCGGGTCGTCATCCACAACTGACTGGGGTTTTGGTAATCACACTGCTGATGCACGAGCACTGAACCCGATTCAGCCGAATTATTCTGGACTGAAATGCATGTATTGGAGATCGTATTCCTGAAGGCGAACGTATCCCACTCACCACTAGAATTCCTCGCGACACCCACCCAAGTCCACTTTTGATGATGGATTGTCCCAGAATTACTTATAGCGCTCGCACAGGGAGAGACCTGGAGAACAGCGTTCGACGAATTACCGCCCTCAAAACCTATACAACCTTCAAACGATCTGATATGAAACGGCGGCCTGATAGTTATTAATACGGACTTGATTCCGGCATTAACGGTTGGAGTTGGAATCTCCGCGCGGGCATCGAACGCTAGAACGGAGGCCCCAACCACGATAGCTGCAAAACCCGCAATTACACTTTTCTTATCCATAATGGTTCCTTCCATTAATTACTGAAACACAGCACACAGCACGCATTAGGCTTATCGAGCAGCAATAACCCCTCGAGCCTACCCGCTAAACGGCTCTATAGCCGAAAAGCGTTGGCATGCTCCCACGTGATCTAGGTACAAATGTTAACAATTTCTTAATCTGCACTGCGGCCTTCGCTAATGCAATGCCTCGGGCAGCCACACCGTTCTTAGATGTTTGATCTTCGCCCCGACGCGGCGACCAGTCGGAGCCGCCGCGGACGCAGGGGGATGTCCAGAGCCGGCCATGGATGGCCGGCGGCCGGATGTGGGAGCAGGACGCGGAGATATCCGGCTGGGCATCCCCCTGTGGCCGCGGCGGGCCAGCGGCGCTCGCTCAACCGAAAGGAACCTGCTCCGCGGCGGCTGCCACCAGCCCCGGGGCGCCCAGCTCAGCCGAACAGCTTCGCCGGGTATTCGGACTTGCGCTCGCGGGCCATCAGGCGGGCGACGCCTTCGGCGGGGGTGATGTCGCCGTGCAGGACATCGCGCACGTTGGCGGCGATCGGCAGGTCGACGCCATGGCGGTCGGCCAGGCGCATCACCTCGTCGGCGGTCTGTACCGACTCCACCACCTGGCCGATCTCGCGCACCGCTTCCTCCAGCGGCTGGCCGCGGCCCAGTGCAAGCCCGAGGCGGCGGTTGCGCGAGAGGTCGCCGGTGGCGGTCAGCACCAGGTCGCCAAGGCCGGCCAGGCCCATCAGGGTTTCCGGGCGGCCGCCCATCGCCATGTTGAGGCGCAGCATCTCGTTGAGACCGCGGGTCACCAGGCCGGCGCGGGCGTTGAGGCCCAGGCCCATGCCGTCGGCAACGCCGGTGGCCACCGCCAGCACGTTCTTCATCGCGCCGCCAAGCTCGGCGCCGCTCATGTCGCTGCCGGTGTAGGCACGGAAGGCCGGGCCGTGCAGCACCCCGGCCACCTGCTCGGCGAAGGCCTCGTCGTGCGCATGCACGGTGAGCGCGGTCGGCAGCCCGAGCGCGACCTCCTTGGCGAACGACGGGCCGGTCACCACCGCCAGCGGCACGTCGGGGCCGAGCACCTCGGCGGCGACCTCGTGCAGGAAGCGCCCGGATCCGGGCTCGAAGCCCTTGGTCGCCCAGGCCACGCCGGCAGCATGCGGGCGCAGCGGCGCGATCGCGCGCAGCGTTTCCGCGAACGCGTGCGATGGCACCACCACCAGCACCAGGCCGGCCCCGTCGAGGGCGCGGCCGAGGTCGGCGGTTGCACGCAGGGACTCCGGCAGGGCGATGCCCGGCAGGTAGCGGGCATTGACGTGGTCGCGGTCGATCGCCTCGACCGCCTGCGCATCGCGTCCCCACAGCACGGTGGGGACGTCATGGCGGGCGATCAGGGCGGCGAGCGCGGTGCCCCAGGAGCCCGCGCCCAGCACCGCGACATGCGGTCGCGACACCATCGGTCAGGCGTTGCCGACGATCTCGGTGCCGTCGCCGGCCTGCTGGCCGGAGCGCTGGCGCAGGCCTTCGGCATACAGCGCGTCGAAGTTGATCGGCTGCAGCAGGAACGGCGGGAAGCCACCGGCCTGGATCAGCTCGCCCAGCAGCTGGCGCGCGTACGGGTACAGCACGTTCGGGCAGTGGGTGCCGAGCATGGCGTCGAGCACGTTGGGCTCGAAACCGGCCAGGCCGAACACGCCGGCCTGCGCGACTTCGGCGACGTAGACGGTGTTGTCCTCGGCCAGCGAGCAGGTCAGGGTGATCTTGAGCACGACCTCGTAGCCGCTGTCGCCCACCCGCTGCACGCTCTGGTTGAGGCTCATGTTGAGCTGCGGCTGCGCCTGCTCGTTGAAGATCTGCGGCGCCTTGGGCGACTCGAAGGACACGTCCTTGACGTAGATCTTCTCGACGGTGAACTGCGCGCCGGCGGGCTGCGCGGGGGCGGCGGCGCCATTGGCGGCGACGTTGTCTTGCTCGGACATGGTGGACTCCAGCGGAATTCGGGTAGTGGGATCGGAAAGGATCGATTATGGCACCGCGACCGCGGCGCGCCGGGTGTGCTCAGCGGCCGCGCTTGAGCGGCAGGTCGGCCTGCTGCCAGGCGCCGATGCCGCCCTCGAGCACGTAGATCTGCTCGAAACCGGCCTTCTTCAGCCGCTTGGCGGCCGTGTTGGCGGTCTGGCCGGTCTTGCACACCAGCACCACCGGCAGCGCGCGGGCCGCGGCGAGCTGCTTGTTCTCGGGATCGAACTGGCTCATCTGCACGTTCTTCGAGCCGGGGATATGCCCCTTCTCGAAGTCGCCGCTGGGGCGCAGGTCGACCACCAGCGCGTTCTCGCGGTTGACCAGCACGGTCAGCTCGGCGGGGCGCAGACCCTTGAAGCCGCGCGTCAGGCGGGCGATCTCGGTCCAGATCAGGGCCAGCGTGATGCCGACCAGCGCCAACGCGAGCAGGTGGTTGCGGCCGGCAAATGCCAGCAGTTCTTCGAAAGTCACGGGATTCGGTTACTGCAGACGGCGGGCGGCGATTGTCGCCCAGCGCGCGGCGGGGCGCAAAACACCGGGTGATGCGCGGACGCGGCGCTACTCGCCGGCCCAGAAGTCCGGCAGCCCGCCGGCCAGCCACCAGCGGCCGGCCTCGGCGTCGTAGCGCCACTGCTCGGTGTAGCGCACCGTGCGCTCGGCCATGGTGTGGCGGTTGATCACGCCGATCTGGATCTCGCGCGCGGCGGTGCTCTCGCCCGGCTGCGTGGCGAGTTCGCGGTAGCCCGAGATCTGGATCTGCTCGTAGCGCTGGAACTCGAGCTCGCTCATCGGGTGCGCTTCGCGCAGCTCCGGATCGACGAGGTTCCAGGCACCCTCGAAATCGCCCCAGCGGATCGCCGCCGAGTACATGTACTGCATGCGCTCGAGTTCGCTGGTCTTCTTGCCGGCGGTGGCGCAGCCCGCCAGCAGCAGCGTGCCCAGCATCAGCGCCACGATCGTGCCCCACCGCATCCAGCGCATCGCCTGCATCCCGTTGTTGGTCCCCGCCGGCATGTTAGTCGGCCTGCCCCGGCGCGGAAACCGGCGCACGCAGGATCGCCGCGTAGCGCAACCGTGCCTCGGTGGCGATGCCACCGTCGGGCAGCGGGACCGAAGCGACCAGCCAGGTGCTGGCGCGGCCGCGCGTACGCAGGGTGTCGATGAAGCCCTGCCACGTGCCCTCCTCCAGCCACGCCTGCGCGTGGAGGTCGGCGAACAGCGGGGCGCGGTAGCGGACCTCGGTGGCGGCGACGAAGACATCGGCGTCCAGCCCCGCCGCCTCCACCCGGAGGGTCACCAGGCCCCAGGCGGCGAGTGTCGCCAGCGACACCAGGCTGCCGCCGAACGCGCAACCCTTGTCGTTGACGTGCGCGGCCAGCGGTGCCGACAGCCGCAGGCAGTCGCCGTCCCAGCCGGTGATGCCGACCTGCATCGCCGCGACCGGCGGCATGCCGTCGAAGTGCGCCTGCAGGCGCTCGAGGGCGGCGGGGTCGGCAGTGATCGGTGCGGTCATCGGAACTCCTGTTGCGGTTGCGGGACGTCGGCCCAGGCACCAAGCTGCGGCCATGCCGCATGCCAGTGTTCCCGCCGTGCCCGAGCGGCCGGCATCCTACGTGATCTCGCTGCGCCCGGCGGGCGAACACGCGACCCTCGAACGCGCCGCCGCCGCGCGTGGCCTGGGCCTGATCGCGCTCTCGCCGTGGCGCATCGTGCATCGCGACGACCCCGCGGCGCGTACCGCGCTGGCCGCGGCACTGGATGCGCCGGTGACGATCTTCACCAGCCCGCCCGCGGTGGCCGCTGCCGCCGCGCTGATGCCGCTGGCCGGTGCCGAGGCGCTGCAGCGCGTGCTCGAGGCCTTGCCCGGGCCCGCCGCGCGCCGCCTGCGCTCGGCCCGGGTGGTGGCGGCCAGCGAACGCCTGGCCGATCTCGCCCGCGCATCGGGCTTCGCCCACGCGCGCGCGGCCCACAGCCCGCAGCCGGAAGCGCTGCTGGCGGCGGCGATGGCGCTGCCCTGAGCGGGCGACGCCCCGTCGCGCATTCATTCTCCGCAGACAGGGCGCGCACTAGCGTGGCGTGGCCCAAGTCCTTCCACTCGGGGAGCGCCTTCCATGACTGTCATTCGCAACGTGCTGTTCCTGCTGGTACTCGCGGTGCTGGGCGCGTTCATTGCGCACATGCTGCTGTCGGGCGACACCGGCCATGTGCTGGTGCGCTACGGCGGCTACGACTACACCGCCAGCCTGGTCGAGGCGATCGGCATCGCGCTGCTGGTATTGCTGGCGCTGTGGCTGGTGTGGGCACTGCTGAGCTTTCCGTTCCGCACCTGGAACCGGCGCCGCGACCGCCACGCGCGCCTGCGCCTGCCCGAGGGCATGGTGGCCCTGCACGAGGGCCACTACAGCCGCGCCGAGAAGCTGCTGGCCGAAGCGGTCGATGATCCCGACACCGAGGCCGCGGCACGCATCGCCGCGGTGCAGGCGGCATGGGCGCGCGGCGACGGTGCCGCTGCGCGCCGTGGCCTGGAGGGTTTCGGCGACCGGCATCCTGCCGCACGCGCCATCGCTGCCGCCGAGCTCGCGCTGGCCGACGAACGTCCCACCGATGCACTGGTCGCGCTGGACACCCCCGCGGCGCAGCCGTTGCCGCCACGCGGGCTGGCGTTGCGCGCGGAAGCGCTCGCCGCGTCCGGCCAGGCGATGCAGGCCTACGAACTGCTCGGTGCCTTGCGCCAGCAGCACGCCCTGCCGAAGGAGCGGCTCGACGATCTCGAGGCACGCTGGGCGGCCGCGTCGCTGCGCGAGGCCGAGGACGAGAACCTGCTGGCATCGCGCTGGGAGGCACTGCCCAAGGGCGTGCGTGCCGACGCACCGGTGACCGCCGCCTATGCCGAACGCGCGGCCGCACTGGGCTGGCAGGAAGCGGCCACCCGCAGCCTCGAACAGGCGCTGGACACGCGCTGGGACGAGAAGCTTGCGATCCGCTATGGCGCATTGCCGCTGGGCCGTAGCGAACACCGCATCGCCACCTGCGAGCGCTGGCTGGCGAAGCACCCGGGCAGCCCGGCCCTGCTGCTGGCGCTGGCACGGCTGTCCGCGGAGCAGTCGCAGTGGCAGCGCGCGGAAGACTATGCGCATCGCGCGATCGACCAGGGCGCCGGCACCGGCGCCTGGGAAGTGCTGGGCGATGCGTGGCTGGCACAGGGCGACGAGGGCCGTGCCCGCTATGCCTACGCGAATGCGCTGCGCGCCGGCCGCGGACAGCCGGTGGCCGCACTGCCGCCACGCGACAGCGGCGCCGGCACGGGCACGGTAATGCCGCTGGATGGCGAGGTGATGCGCGACCGCGACCTGGATCCGCCGCTGCGGTAGCGGCTCGCGTGACGCGGGCGCATGTCAGTGGGCGGGTGCGACGCCAGTAGCACCGATAAGGCGTGGCTGCTGCCGGGATGCCCACGCTGAGACAGGAACCCGCGGGTGCCCGCTTACCCGGGCTCCGGAAACATCGATCTGTCTAGGAAGTCGACACCCGCGTCCGCTTACGCGGCACGGGTGAGCGACTAGCGTTCGAGGATCGCCACCACGCCCATGCCGCCGGCGGTGCAGATCGACACCAGGCAGCGGCCGCCGCCGCGCTCGGCGAGGTGCTTGGCCGCGGTGGCAATGATGCGCGCACCGGTCGCGGCGAACGGATGGCCGGTCGCCAGCGACGAGCCCAGCGGATTGATCTTCGCCGGCTCGATGCGGCCCAGCGGCGAATCCAGGCCCAGCCGGTTGCGGCAGTAGTCGGCGCTCTCCCACGCGCGCAGCGTGCACAGCACCTGCGCGGCGAACGCCTCGTGGATCTCGTAAAAATCGAAATCCTGCAGCGTCAGCCCATTGCGACGCAGCATCTCGGCGACCGCCACCGTGGGCGCCATCAGCAGGCCTTCGCCATGCACGAAGTCGACAGCGGACACATGCGCATCGCGCAGATATGCCAGCGGAACATGACCATGCGCGCGTGCCCATTCGTCGCTCGCAAGCAGGCAGGCGGCGGCGCCGTCGGTGAGCGGGGTGGAGTTGCCGGCGGTCAGCGTGCCGCGCCCCGAAGCGCGGTCGAACGCGGGCTTGAGCGTCGCAAGCTTCTCGATCGAGGTGTCCGGGCGCAGGATGTTGTCGCGCGCGACGCCGCGGAAACTCACCACCAGGTCGTCGAAGAAGCCGCGGTCGTAGGCGGCGGCAAGCTTGTGGTGCGAGGCGGCGGCGAGCTCGTCCTGCGAGTCGCGCGAGATGCTCCACTCCTTGGCCATGTCCTCGCAGTGCTCGCCCATCGACTTGCCGGTGCGCGGCTCGGCGACGCCCGGGAAGTCCGGCTTGAGTTCGCGCAGGCGGAAGCCGCGGAACGCCGCCAGCTTGTCCTTCGGGGTCTTGGCCGCATTCGCCGCCAGCAGGCGCCGGCGCAGGGCGCGGCCGTAGACGATCGGCACATCGGAGGTGGTGTCCGCGCCACCGCCGATGCCGGATTCGATCTGGCCGACGGCGATCCTGTTGGCGACGGTGATGATCGAATCCAGCGAGGTGCCGCAGGCACGCTGCAGGGTGATGCCCGGGGTCAGTGCCGACAGCCCCGACGACAGCGCCGCCTCGCGGCCGAGGTTCCAGTCGCTGGAGTGCTTGATCACCGCACCCATCGCAACCTCGCCCAGCTGCTGCCCGTGCAGGCCGAACTTCTCCACCAGCGCGCCGAGGGTCCTGACCGACATGCCGAGGTTGCCGACGTCCGCGTAGGCGCTGTTCTGGCGGCAGAAGGGAATGCGGACGCCACCGAGAACGGCGACGGGACGACCTGACGGCATCGGGAGCTCCTCGGGGAGAAGGTGCCTGTCGACCTTGACGGGCATAATGCGATCGAGTTTAACGCCGCCGTACGGGACGTCCAATCGACATGCCAGACTCCGCGCTGAATCCCGCACCGGTGGTGCGCGCCGCACTCGCACTCGAACTCGGCGACGTGCGCGCGCAGGGTCCGGACACGCTCGCACAGGCGGATGCCGGTGCCCTGGGCGAACACATCGCGCGCGACCTCGCAGGCTTCGTGCCTGCCGCGGCCGGGCTGGACCTGATCAGCGTCGGTGCCCACTACGACCCGGTGGAACTGCTGCGCCCGGGCTGGCCGCTGCATGGCGAACTCGACCAGCTCGCGGCGCGCGCGCCGGGCGAGGCCGGGGGCCGGGTCATCGCATTCGGTGCCCACGAAGGCCGTCTGCCGGGTGCATTGTCACCGGCACCCGAGCACGCTGGCGGCCCGCTGCGGCTGGTCCCGCTGGTGCTGCGTGGCGACGCCGGGACCACCGCGGCGGTGGCCGATGCGTTCGAGCGCGAACTGATGGAGACCGGCATGGCCGGCGCGGAGACCGCGCTGCACGCACAGGAGGTGTTCGGCCTCGCCATCGAACACGCGCGCTATCTCACCGCGCACGACCTGCTGGCGATGACCGCGCTGCAGTACGAGCACGCCGGCATCGCGCCGCTGTGGCCGGTGCTGGAGGTGGCGCTGCTGTCACCCGCCGACGAGGCCTGGCTGGATGCCGCACCCGAGCCGCTGGTGCACTACACCGGCGGCGAGGCGCGCATTGCGCTGTTCTCACCCGCGGCGTGGCGTGCACGCTATGCCGCCGGCGAGGACGACGAGGCGCGCCTGCAGCGGGGATGGATGCATTTCGAGGCGCGCCAGCGCCAGTTCGACGCGGTGCTGCGCGCGCACGGCGTCCCGGTGCGCTTCGACCACTGCCCCGACGACGCCGACCCGCGCAGCGTGGTCGGCTGAGGTCACCGGCACCGGCGGCACGACCGCCCTCTCCCGCGTACGGGAGAGGGCGGCAACGCATCAACGCCCGGCGCTTGCTTCGATCACGCCACACGCCAGGCGGTCACCGGCGTTGCCGGTCGGCTGGGTGGTGTAGTCGTCGGGGTTGGCATGCACGATGACCGCCTTGCCGACGATGTCGGTGGGTGCGCCATCGCCCAGCGTGGCACCGGCCAGCAGATGGTCGGCGCTGGCCACGCCCTCGTCGTTGGCCTGCAGGTTGTCGCTGTCGCCGGCGTGGTGGTCGCCTTCGCCGGCGCGGCCGTGCGGCTGCGAGGTGGGGTTGAAGTGGCCGCCGGCGCTGGTGGCATCCGGTGCGCTGCAGTCACCGTTCTCGTGCACGTGGAAGCCGTGCTCGCCGCCCGCGGGCAGGCCACGCACGTCGCCGCTGACGCGGATGCCGTCGCCCGAGCGGGTGAAGCGCAGGTTGCCACTGACGTCGTTGCCGGCGGTCGGAGCAAGGGTGACGGTTGCGGCCATCAGGTCGTTGACGCCACCCATCATCTGCGCGTCGGCATTGGCGGCCGGGTCGGCGGGGGATGTCGCCAGCGGCGCGGTCTGCGGCGAGGCCGACGGCTGGTCGGCGGCCATTTCGCCTTCGCCACGGTCGGCCGGCGAACACGCGGCCAGAGCGGCGACGAGCGGGGTGAGCAGCAGGATCCTGCGCATGGGGAACTCCGGTTCGGGACTGGGCACCCGGTATACCGCAAGCAGCGTTGCCGCGCAGTCAGCGCACCACGCGGATCACCCCGCAGGCCACCCGTGCGCTGAAGGATCCCGGCGTGGCTCCGGAGACCACCAGCGCGCGCCCGGCGATGTCGTTGGCCGCGCCGCCGCCAAGCACCGCACCCGGCACCTGCAGATCGAAGCGCGCCACGCCCTCGGCGTCGGCGACGATGCGCAGCGTCCCGGCGCCGGCCACCACCCCGCGCTGGTCGGCGCCGGCTGCGGGATCGAAATAGGCGCCGGCGCTGCTGGCATCGGCGGCGCTGCAGTCGCCGCGCTCGTGCACCTGCAGGCCATGCGCGCCATTGCGCACCAGCCCGCCGACCTCGCCGGTGACACGCACGCCACCGTCGGCCGCGAGCAGCGACGCACGTCCACTGACCAGGCTGCCGGACGCCGATGCCAGCGGCACGAATGCTTCCTGCGCGGTGCCGACCGTGGCATGCACCGGCGGTGGCGGCGTTGCCGGTACCGGTGGTGGCGACGTACGCGGCGCACCGGCGCAGGCGGACAGCAGCAGGACGGCACATGGAAGACCGGGACGGAAGTTCATAACGGCAGTCGGGACATGCGGGAGGGCGTCGAAGATAGCGCCGTCGGCGACAGGCAGGATGAAGCGGGTCCCAGTGCGTTGCTCCCACCCAGCGCGCTGCCTCCGCGCCCGCCCCTGACGGGCCGCATCCGGCTGTCGGCGGCTTCGGCGACTTCCGTTCCGGTCGCGGCACACGCAATCGCCCGCGCATGCTGCAACGGCTACCGCGCAGGCCGCCGCGGGCCGAGCTTGCGGGTGAGCGTGTTGCGGCCGAGTCCCAGCCGCGCGGCGGCTTCGCTGCGCCGCCCGCCGGTGTGTTCGAGCGCGGCGTCCAGCAACACCTGGTCCAGGCGTTCGCGCGCCTGCGCATGCAGGTCGGGTTCGCCGGCGGCCAGGCGTTCGCGCGCCCAGACCGCGAGGGCATCGTCCCATGTCACCGCGATCCCGCCACCGTGCGCCGCACGCCCGGGCGACAGCGCGGCACGCACGTCGCCCGCGCCGATGACCTCCGCTGGTGCCAGCGCGGCCAGCCGCCAGCACAGGTTCTCCAGCTCGCGCACATTGCCGGGCCAGTCGTGCGCGCGCAGGCGCTCGCGCGCGCCGGCGTCGAGGCGCTTGACCGGTGCCTGGAACCGTTGCGCCGCAGCGGCGAGGAAGGCGTCGGCCAGCGTCGGCACATCGTCGCGGCGCTCGCGCAGCGGCGGCAGGTGCAGGCGCACGACGTCGAGCCGGTGCAGCAGGTCGGCGCGGAAACGGCCGGCAGCGACCAGCGCGTCGAGGTCCTGGTGGGTGGCGGCGACCACGCGCACGTCGACGCGGATCAGCTCGCGGCCACCGACGCGGAAGAACTCCGCCTCGGCCAGCACCCGCAGCAGCCGCGTCTGCAGCGGCAGCGGCATGTCGCCGATCTCGTCGAGGAACAGGGTGCCGCCATCGGCCTGCTCGAAGCGGCCGATATGGCGCTTGTGGGCGCCGGTAAACGCGCCGGCTTCGTGCCCGAACAGTTCGCTTTCCAGCAGTTCCAACGGCACCGCGGCGGTGTTCATGGCGATGAAGGGCCGCCGCGCGCGCGGCGATTCGCGATGCAGCGCGCGCGCCACCAGTTCCTTGCCGGTGCCGGTCTCGCCGGTGATGAGCACGTTGAGCGGCGCCTGCGCAAGCCGCCCGATCGCGCGGAACAGTTCGCGCATCGCCGGGCTGTCGCCGATCAGGGTATCGGTCGACGCATCCGCGACCGGCCCCGCCGCGACCGGCACGCCGGCCGGGCGCAGCGTACGTGCAGCCAGCGCCACCGCATCATCGAGATCGAACGGCTTGGACAGGAATTCGTGCGCACCGCCGCGGAATGCACCGGCGGTGCTGGCGACGTCGGTATAGGCCGACATCACGATCACCGGCAGCTGCGGTTGCGCGGCCTTCAGCCGTTCGAGCAGCGCCAGGCCGTCCTCGCCCGGCATGCGCACGTCGGTGAACAGCAGCTGGGGCGGCGGCCGCTGCCCCAGCGCGCCGAGCGCGGCGGCGGCGCCGTCGAAGGCCGACACCTCGTAGCCGGCCTCGCTGAGCGCGGCGGCCAGCACGAAGCGCACCGCACGGTCGTCGTCGACCACCCAGACCTGCGCGCCATCAGCCATCGCCCTGCATCTCCTCGTGTGCTGCGGCCAATGGCAGCAGCAGGGTGAACACGGTATGGCCGGCGCGCGAGCGGTAGGCCAGCGAGCCGCGGTGCTCGCGCGCCACCTGCTGCGCGACCGCCAGCCCCAGCCCGGTGCCATCGGCGCGGCCCGACACCAGCGGCAGGAACACCTGCTCGGCAAGCTCTTCCGGCACGCCGCGCCCGTCGTCGACGATCTCCAGTCGCAGCGCGTGCGCGGGCGGTGCATCGGCGATGCGCGCCGCATGTTCGATGCGGGTGCGCAGGGTCACGGTGTCGGCGCCGGCCTGGATCGCGTTGCGCACCAGGTTCCACACCGCCTGGGTCAGCCGCGCGGCATCGCCGTCGAGTTCCGGCAGGCTGGGGTCGTAATCGCGCACCAGGCGTACGCCCCAGCCGGCGTCGCTCTCGGCCAGCCGCAGCACCCGCTCGAGCACGGCGTGGATGTTGAGCGGCACATGCGGCTGCGGCGGAGTGGGCTCGAGCAGGTCGTCGACCAGGCGTGCAAGGCGGTCGACCTCCGACTGCACCAGCGCGACCAGTTCGCGGCTGTCGTCGTCCTGCGCGCGCCGCGCCAGCAGCTGGCCGGCACCCTTGATGCCGGCCAGCGGATTGCGCAGTTCGTGCGCGAGGCCACGCAGCGCCGCCGACAACGCACTCGGCAACACCCGCAGCGGGTCCTCGCCGGGGAATTCATCGACCGGATGCGCCTCCAGCAGCCAGCCGCCATCGGCCTGCGCGCTCAGCCAGACGTCGGCAAAGCGCGGCGATCCGCCCGGCAGGGCCAGCGCGAGGCGGCGCAGCCGCAGCGGCGCGTCCAGCGGTCCGCCGCGTTCGAGCACGTCGGCCAGCCGTGCCGGCGACTCCGCCTCCAGCGCCGCCAGCGGGGTGCCGATCACCCGCCGCACCGCAACCCCCAGCCAGCGCGCGAACGCGTGGTTGCAGCCGGCCACGCGCCCGTCCGCACCGGCCCAGGCCAGCGGCGTGGTCAGTGCATCGAGTTCCGGCGCAGCAGGCGGCGGTGCAGGGTCGGCGGACATTGCACCATCGTAGTGCAGCACCGGGCGGTGCGATCGCCGCGGCACGACATCGGGGCAGGCATGGGCCGCTCCTGGGTGGCGGGCGACGCTGGCGGGCCGTGCATTCCGCAAGGTCCGGCCTCGATGGCGAAAAAAGCGCCATCGATGGGCTTGGCGACCCGGGCCACGGGGTCTGCAACGCGGGCGCCCGCGGAAAAACGGTCACGGGTCGCGCTCGAATCGCCGCGAATGGCGCTTTTTTCGCCACGCATGGCGCTGCGTGACGCTTCTGGTGCGTCCAACTGCGCCGTCGATGGCGCTTTTTTCGCCATCGGCGGCGCGTGGAGTGCGGCGCGCGACGCTCGCGGCGCCAGCGCTGACGCTCCAGGTGCGGAGGCCGGCGCTTTTTCCGCCATCGATGGCGTTGCGGCATGGCGCGCTCATACGCGTTTCCCGGAGTGCGGGGGATGGCGGTTGCCCGCGTCTGAGCGTGCGCGAGCTGCTCCGGTGTGACCCGCGCTGCCCGTCGCGCGCATCGGGGGGTGTGCTCCCCCGGCCGGAGTCCGCGTCCAGCGACCACGGCCGGCCGCCGGCCATCCATGGCCGGCTGGGAGCACACCCCCCGATGCACGCGACGGGCCAGAACGTTCGTGGGTTTCGGCACGGAGAACGGGGCCGGTGGTCTGCAGTCGTCCGCGATGGCACACGCTGGACTCCCCGGCTACCGCATGGAAAGCGGCGGCGGTTTTTGCTGAAGCCGTCGCCCAACACGCTCATGCGTCGGCAGTTGCGGCATGAAGGTCAACAGCGCGGCAGCCGAAGTTGGTCACTGCCACGACGGGTCTGGGGCTCTTCGCCGTTGACCTTCTTCCCGACTCGACGCCGTGTCGGTGCCCGCCGCGGACGCAGGGGGATGTCCAGAGCCGGCCATGGATGGCCGGCGGCCGGATGTGGTAGCAGGACGCGGAGATATCCGGCTGGGCATCCCCCTGTGGCCGCGGCGGGCCGCGTGGACTGCCCTCAGGCGGAAGAAAGCTTGAGAAAAGCTTCTCTCCAGACGAGACGCGAACGCCTGCTGCTGGAGTGTTCGTGCGTGCGTGAATTGCTCCGTTGTGCTCTGCGGTACCCGCCAGAAATGCCCTGCTCTGGCTCTGGCTCCGCCCGGGCTCGCATCGAGCGTGTCCCCGAACGGGCAACGCCGAACCCGGCACCTCCTCCCAGCGCCCGCTACCGCGCCGGCACGGGCTCGTGGCGCGTCAGCGCATGCAGGATGCGCAGGTCCTCGGCGTCGAGGGTGTCGGCGGCGTCGCCGCGGAAGCGCATGCGGTAGCTGCGGATCGTCGCGGCCGGGTTGTCGAGCGGGTAACCGAGCAGGCGCAGGGCAAGCAGCGGATCGAAGCCTTCCGGTGCGGGCGGTGCGTCGGCATCCGGCCACACGCCGAAGCCGGCTTCGGCCAGGCGCTGCCAGGGGAACAGCGGACCCGGATCGACCTTGCGCCCGGGGGCGAGATCGGAATGGCCGATCACATGCGTGCGCGGGATGCGCAGGCGCGTGGTGAGGTCGTCGAGCAGTGCGATGAGCGCGTCGATCTGCGCATCGGCGAACGGGCTCTGGCCGTCGTTGTCGAGCTCGATGCCGATCGAGGCGGAATTGACGTCGCTGATGGTGCCCCAGCTGCCCGCACCCGCGTGCCAGGCGCGACGCTCGTCGGCGACCAGCTGGTACAGCGTGCCGTCGGCGCCGATGAGGTAGTGCGCGCTGACCGGGCCGAAGCGGTTGCCGGTGCGCAGCGTGTGCAGGCTCTGCGCGGCGGAGTCCTGCTCGGTGTAGTGGACGACGATCAGCGTCGGCCGGCGTGCATCGTGGTTGGGTGATTCCACCCACTGCGCCATCGGGTTGCGCGGCGGGGCGTGGCTGCAGGCGGCGAGGAATGCGATGCAGGAGGCAAGCAGGAGCGTGCGGATCACGGTGCGATGCAGTCCGGGAAGCGGGGGTGCACCGGTATAGCGCAGGCAGGTGCCGGCGGCCAGTCGGGCCCCATCCGGCGCTTCGCGCCACCTTCTCCCGCATGCGGGAGAAGGGTGCTGGCCTGACCGCCGGCGCGCATCCCGGGACCGCTGCTGGACCGCCTTCTCCGGCGTGCGGGAAAAGGGGTCTGGTCTGACCGCCGGTGTGTCTCCGGGGCCACCGCCGGGACCACCTTTCTCCGGCGGGCGGGAGAAGGGTTCGTGCATCGCCCTCTCCCGCGCACGGGAGAGGACAGCGGTCGCGGTCAGATCGTGTAGTACATCTGGTACTCGAGCGGGTGGGTTGCCGAACGGAACGCGGTGACCTCCTTCATCTTCAGCTCGATGTAGGCATCGATGAAGTCGTCGGTGAAGACGCCGCCGGCGGTGAGGAAGCCGCGGTCGGCATCGAGCGCTTCCAGCGCCTGGTCGAGCGAATGCGCGACCTTGGGGATGTTCTTCTCCTCTTCCGGCGGCAGGTCGTAGAGGTCCTTGTCGCTGGGGCCGCCCGGATCGATCTGGTTCCTGATGCCGTCGAGGCCGGCCATCAGCAGCGCGGCGAAGGTGAGGTAGCCGGACTGGATCGGATCCGGGAAGCGGAACTCGATGCGGCGCGCCTTCGGGTTGGCCACGTAGGGGATGCGGCAGCTCGCCGAGCGGTTGCGCGCCGAGTAGGCCAGCATCACCGGCGCCTCGAAGCCCGGCACCAGGCGCTTGTAGCTGTTGGTGCCGGCATTGGTGAACGCGTTCAACGCACGCGCGTGCTTGAACACGCCGCCGATGTACCACAGCGCCATCTGGCTCAGGCCACCGTAGCCGTCGCCGGAGAACAGGTTGTTGCCGCCCTTGGCCAGCGACTGGTGCACGTGCATGCCGCTGCCGTTGTCGCCGACGATCGGCTTGGGCATGAAGGTGGCGGTCTTGCCGTTGCGGAAGGCGACGTTCTTGATCACGTACTTCATCGCCAGCAGCTCGTCGGCCTTCTTCACCAGCGAGTTGAAGCGGGTGCCGATCTCGCACTGGCCGGCGTTGGCCACCTCGTGGTGGTGCACCTCGACCTCGATGCCGATCTGGCCGAGCGTCTTGCACATCTCCGCGCGCAGGTCGTGCAGCGAATCCAGCGGCGCGACCGGGAAGTAGCCGCCCTTCACCCCGGGGCGGTAGCCGTGGTTGCCGCCGGGGTACTCGCGGCCGGTGTTCCACGCCGCTTCCTCGGAATCGATGTGGAAGAAGGTGTTGCCCATCTCGTTGGCATAGCGCACCGAGTCGAAGATGAAGAACTCGGGCTCGGGGCCGAAGAACGCCTGCTCGGCGATGCCCGACGACTTCAGGAACGCCTCGGCGCGGCGGGCGATGCCGCGCGGGTCGCGCGGATAGGCCTGCATGGTGGCCGGGTCGAGCACGTCGCAGACCAGCACGATGGTGGGGTCGGCGGTGAACGGGTCGATGTAGCTGCTGGACGGATCGGGCAGCAGCACCATGTCGGATTCGGCGATGCCCTTCCAGCCGGCGATCGAGGAGCCGTCGAACATCACCCCGTCCTCGAACAGGCCGCGCTCGAGGATGGAGGCGGGATAGGTGACGTGGTGCTGGACGCCACGCATGTCGGTGAAACGCAGGTCGACGAACTCGACCTTGTGATCCTTGACCAGCTTCTCGACCTGTTCGAACGACATCGGGGCGGCACCTGTGCGGGATGGGATGCCCCTGTCATAGCAGGGCGCGTGCCAACGCCAAGTCATTGATTGCAATGGAGGCGCTGGCGGCCCCACGCTCGAAACGCACCTCGTTGGCGCATTGCCCGCCTGCCATGCACCGCGATGGTGCAGCGATGTGGCGCGACCGCCGCCGCCGCTCCCGTATCCTTGCGCATCCCCCTTGCCGGCCTGCTCCGTGTCCGACCTGCTGTCCGCCCTTGTCCTGGGCATCATCGAAGGCCTTACCGAGTTCCTGCCGGTGTCGAGCACCGGGCACCTGTTGATCGCCCAGCACTGGCTTGGCGCGCGCTCGGACTTCTTCAACATCGTGATCCAGGCCGGGGCGATCCTGGCGACCACGCTGGTGTTCCGGCAGCGGCTGTGGGGGCTGGCGACCGGCCTCGGCGACCGCGACAACCGCGACTACGTGGCCAAGCTGGCGCTGGCGTTCCTGGTCACCGCGCTGGTGGGGCTGCCGGTGCGGCTGGCCGGCTGGGAACTCCCGGAAACGGTGACGCCGGTGGCGTGGGCGCTGGTGCTGGGCGGCGTGTGGATGCTGCTGGCGGAACACTTCGCCGAGCGCCGCGGCGGCGACGTGGCGCGGGTGACCTGGACGGTGGCGATCGCGGTGGGCCTGGCGCAGGTGGTGGCGGGGGTGTTTCCCGGCACCTCGCGCTCGGCCACGACGATCTTCATCGCGATGCTGCTGGGCCTGACCCGGCGTTCGGCGGCGGCGGAGTTCGCGTTCCTGGTCGGCATCCCGACGATGTTCGCCGCCAGCGGCTACGCCTTCCTCGAACTGTGGCTGGAGGACGGCCTCGGCGGCGAGGCCTGGGGCGAGGTGGCGGTCGCCTTTGCCGCGGCCACCGCCACCGGCTTCGTGGTGGTGCGCTGGCTGATGGACTACATCAAGCGCCACCGCTTCACCGGCTTCGCGATCTACCGGATCCTGCTCGGCATCGCGCTGCTGGCGTGGATGCCGGCGGGAAGCTGAGGCGGGCACGCGTCGCGCAGGTGGCGGTCGCCGTCAGGGCCTCCCCGGCACCGGGCTTCGGTGGGGGCGGCATCCCGGCCGGGATCTTGTTCCCCTGCTCGGTCAGGCATCCATGCCTGACTCGCCGTCGCGGCCCATCCATGGGCCGCTGTCACAAATCCCGGCCGGGATGCCGCGACGCCGCTTCATTGGCGCGGTGTTCGTTCAACGCACATCCAACGGCGGCTGGCCGCCGGCGCGCTATGCCCCCGCGTTGCGGTTGAGCGAATAGGTTCCGTGGATCGAGGCCTCCCCGAGCACGTGGCCGTGCATGGCGGCGAAGGCGTCGGCGGCGGTGAAGTCGTCGCCGACGTCCAGACGGTCGACGTCCAGCGCGAACACGCGGAAGAAGTAGCGGTGCACGCGCAGGTCGTTGGGCGGCGGATACGGGCCGTCGTAGCCGCGATAGGTGCCGGCCATGTCGGCATCGCCGGCGAACCAGCCGGTGTAGTCATTGCGGCCCTGGCGCGCGCCGGCGGGCCCCTGCGGCTGCGGCTTGCCGCCCTTGTCGAACCCGTGGCTGCAGGCACCGGCATCGATCGCGCGGGTCGACGGTGCGATGTCGACCATCACCCAGTGCACGAAGTCCGCACGCGGCTGGTCGGACGGGATCTCGACGCCCTCCTTGCCGGCCATGTCCGGGCGCGTGGGCGCATCGGCGTCGATGCACATCAACACGAATGAACGCGTGTCTTCGGGCGCGCCGTCCCAGGCCAGGTGCGGGTTGCGGTTGCCGCCGAAGCCCTGCGGCGCGCCGAGGGCGAACTCGGACGGGATCGGCTGGCCGGATTCGAAGCTGTCGCTGCGGATCTGCATGGGAATCCTCCGGGATCAGGTTTCGGAATAGCCCAACCGTACCGCGACCGGGGTGAGCGCCGCGAACGCCGCGCCGAGTACGCCGGTGTAGCGGCGCCAGTGCCCGGCCGGGAAGCGGTACTGGTCGTTGAACAGATGCGGCGGCGGCACCGGCAGCTCGACGCCCAGCAGCTGCGACAGCGAGGTCGACAGCACGCGCGGGTCGTTGCCGGCCTCGTCGGTGCGCAGCAGCAGCAGCGGCTGCAGCTCCTGCTCGGCCAGTACCACGATGTGCTCCAGGCCCTGCGCCAGCCAGGCTGCGCCTTCCTCCGGCGTGCCCATGCGGAATGGCACCGGGCTGCCGAAGGCCAGCCAGTTGAGCAGCATGTCGCGCGGGTCGCGCACGATCATCAGCAGCTCCGCATGCGGCAGGTGGGCGCGGGTGAGGTCGAGGTAGGCGTTGTCCCACCACAGCAGCCAGTCGATCAGCGCGCCCTGGATGCGGCGCGCCGGCAGCTGCGCGCGCCACTCGGCATGGACCTCGGCGGCGCTGGTCTCCCCGCGCACCAGCCGGCCCACGGTGTGCACGTTCTGCAGCGCATCGCGCGGCGGGTTGGTGCCCAGGCGGTCGGCGCGGAACGCCGACACCACGCCGTCGAGCAGGCGGCCGACCTGTTCGTGGCCGGCACCGGGCAAGCCGGCCATGAACACCAGCCGGGCGGCGTCGGCATCGACCCCGGCGAGCGGGGCACGCGCGGCGTCCGGCGCCGACCACAGCGGCAGCGGCATCAGCCGCTGCGCCCAGGCGGCATGGGTATCGAGCCACACCTTCGCGGCGTCGGCAGCCTCGCCGGCCTGGTCGTGGGCCAGCGCGCGCCAGCCCTGCACCTGCAGGCGGCGATTGTCGTCGTCGCCGGCCGCGGCCTCGAGCGTGCGCAGGTGCGCCACCGAGGCCTGCGGGTCGCGCGCGGAGAGGATGTCGAGGTACTGGGTCTGCGCGCGCGCATCGCCCGGCAGGCGATCGGCGAGCTCGCGCGCGGCGGCTTCGGCGGCGGCGGCGTCGCCGGCGGCCAGCGCCACCCGCACGCGTGCCTGCACGGGGGCCGGGCTGTCGGGCATCGCCGCGCTCCAGCGTTCGACCACGTCCAGCGCAGCCCGGGCATCGTGACCATCCACGCCAACACGGGCATCCCACAGCGCGGCGTTGCGCGGGCTGGCCACCAGCGCGGCATCCAGCGTGGCGCGGGCGTCGTCGCGGTCGTCCTGCAGTTCCCAGCAACGCATCAGCAGGTCGAGCGTGGTGCGGTCGTCCGGAGTCCGGGCCAGCACCTCCTTCAGGCGCATGGTCGCGCGCGGGATCTGCCCGGTCTGCATGTCGACGCCGCCGGCAAAACGCAGGTGCTCGGTCGAGCCCGGGCCCGCGGCCAGCACCTGTTCGATATGCGCCGAGGCATCGCCCGGGCGGCCCTGTCGCAGCACCACGTCAGCCAGAAGCCGGCGCGCCGGGGTGTTGCCGGGCACCAGGTCGCACAGCCGCAGCAGGGTCTGCTCGGCGAAGGCGAGGTGGTCCCTGGCGATGTAGGCGAACGCCAGCGCGTTGAGCAGCTGCGGGTCGTCGGGATTGCGCTCGGCGGCGGTGGAGAGGATCGACAGCGCGCGGTCGCGGTCGCCCCGGCGCAGCGCGATCATGCCGCGCACGGCGGACAGGCCCGGATCGCCCTCGCCCAGCCGCGCGGCCATCTTTTCCAGCCGCTCGGCCTCGTCGAGGTCGCCGCGGCCGATCGCCAGTTCCGCCTGCACGATGTAGGCCTGGTAGCGGTTGGGGTCGAGTTCGAGGGTGCGGCCGAGCGCGGAGGTCGCGCCGTCGATGTCGCGGCGGGCCAGCAGGATCGCCGCGCGCTGGAAATGCAGCGAGGCCTCGTCGGGCTGCAGCGCGATCGCACCGTCGAGGCTGGACAGCGCGCCGTCGGTGTCGCCGGCCATCCGCTGCGCCTGCGCCATCAGCTCCCGGGCCCGGGCATCGTCGGGGCGTTCGGAGACCAGCGCGCGCGCGGCGGCGAGGGCTTCGGCAGGCGCGCCGCGGCGCAGGGCATCGAGAATGCTGTCGTACATGGGGCGCGGATCCGCAGCTTCGGCCAGCTGGCCGGGCCGGCCATTGTAGCGCCCGTGGCAGAAGCGCCCTGCGCCCTCAGTGTGCGGCGGCCTGCGCCACCACCTGCGGGTCGCCCAGCAGCCGCTCGACCGCCCAACGCTCGGCATAGCCGTCCAGCCGCGCGTTCTCGATGAAGCCGCAGTGCCCGCCCCAGCGCGCGATCTCGACCTGGAGACACGGGTTGTCGGGCAGCGCGCGGAAGCCGTCGGCGGGGATCACCGGGTCGTCCTCGCTGGTGAGCACGTGCGCCGGCACCTCGAGGCCGGCCAGGCGGTCGTCGGCGATCGAATAGCCCTGGAAATATTCGTCGAGCGAACCGAACGCGGTGTGGCGCAGCACCAGCCATTCGGTGAGGTCGCGCATGCCCAGCCGCAACACGCTGTCGTCGAGGGTGAGCCGGTGCGGGAACAGCGAGCGCTTGCGCACCAGCGATTCGCGCCACTTGCGCTCGAAGTGGTGCAGGTAGATCGGTATGCCGCGCTCCATCCGCTGCAGGGTCAGCGCGGGATCGAGCACCGGGCACACGGCCGATACCGCCACCAGCGGCAGGCCCGCGCCGGGGGCGCGCAGCGCCAGGCGCAGGGCGAAGTTGCCGCCCAGCGAGTAGCCGGCGGCCACCAGCGGGCGCGCCGGAAAGCGCGCGCAGACATCGGCGGCGGCATGCACCACCTCGTCGATGCGTGCGGAGTGGAACAGTTCCTCGTTGAGGTGGTGGGTCGGGCCGTGGTCGCGGAAGTTCAGCCGGAACACGTCGAAGCCGGCACGCAGGAAACGCGCCGCGGTCAGCCGCATGTAGCTCGATTCGGTGCTGCCCTCCCAGCCGTGCAGCAGCAGCGCCAGCCCGCGCGGGGTGCGCCCTTCGATGGTGCTGTGCAGGCCGTGCAGGCGCACGCCGTCGCCGCCGTCGAGCAGGTGCTCGGTGGTGACGGCGCCGGTCGCCACCAGTGCGCGCGCGCCGCGCTGGCGGCGCCACTGGCTGCTGCCCAGCACCGACTGCACGTGTGCGTTGCGCAACCAGGGCGGCGGTGCGTAGTCGCTCGCGGGCAGCGTGGTGCCGGTCACGCGCCCCGGGCCCTAGCCGGCATCGGTGGCGACCTCGCGGGCCTCGCGGCGCTCGCGCTGCCGCGGTGCCTGTCCGAGCGCGGCCATGATGCGCTCGCGCGAGACCTCGGCGATGCGCCGGCGGCCGTCGGCATCGCCGGGCATCATCGGCTCGAGGAAGGCGACCTCGGCCTCGCGCGGCGCCTCGCCCAGCAGGCGGACGAAGTTGGCGACGAAACTCTCCCGGCCGCGGAACGCCACCACGTGCTGCGCCCCTCCATCCACGCCGTAGCGCAGCGCCACCGGCTGCACCGGCACCGCGGTCTCCACCGCGGCACTGAAGATGCGCGCATGGAACGGCCCAAGCTCGGTGCCGTCGCGGGTGCGACCTTCCGGGAACACGCCGACCGCACGGCCCTCGCGCAGGCGCTGCTGCATCTCCTCAAGCACGCCGCCCAGCGATTCCTGGCTGCCGCGCTGGTGGAAGATCGTCTCGCCATGCCGGGCGAGCCAGCCCACCAGCGGCCACCCGGCGATCTCCTTCTTGGCCACGAAGCCCATCATGTGCTGGCTGTGCAGGGCGACGATGTCGATCCAGCTGACATGGTTGGCGACGAACAGCACCGCACCCGGCAACGGCGTGCCGCTGCGGCGCAGGCGGAAGCCGAACACCCGCATCAGCCCGGCCTGCCATGCACGGATGATGCGATGGCCGAGCGGCTCGCCGCTGCGCAACCGCAGGCGTCCGAGTGGCGACACCACCACGATCATCACCACCGTCAGGTGCACCAGGATGTGCCACGCCAGCACCGGCGTGCGCAGCAGGTAGCGCAGTGCACGGGCAAGCGGGTCGGAGGACGGAATGGAGGTGACGGTGGTCATGGATGCAGGGACAGCGCAGGCGCGCGAACGGCGTCGATTATGCGCCAGCGGGCGATCGGCCCCGCGCGGTCAGCCTGCCGGCGGCTCGCGCGGTGGCGGCAGCGCGATTACCGCAAGCGTCAGCCGCGAGATGCACACCAGCCGGTCGGCGGCATCCTCGATGCGGATATCCCACACCTGGGTCTGCCGTCCCACGTGCAGCGCGCGCGCGGTCGCGGTGACGATGCCGCTGCGCACCGCGCGCAGATGGTTGGCGTTGATCTCGATGCCGACGCAGCCCCTGCCCTCGTCGGCGGCGAGCATGCCGGCGGTGCTGCCCACGGTCTCGGCCAGCAATGCGGACGCCCCGCCATGCAGCAGGCCGTAGGGCTGGTGGGTACGCGCCTCGACCGGCATGGTCGCGCGCAGGTAATCGGGGCCGATCGCGGTAAAGACGATGCCCAGCGCTTCCATCGCGGTGCCGCGTGACATCGCATTGAGCGCGTCGAGGTCGGGCGTGCCGCGGAACAGCGGGCGGGAGGAGGTATGTACGGCGGTGTCGTTCATCGGCAGCACGATAGCCGAGGCGCGGCGGGGACGGCCAGCGCACGGATCACCGGGCTGGCCGTCAGTATGGCCGGGTCATGCGGTCGTTCCCCTGCGGTGGGCATGGCGCCCGTCGGCTGCCGCCGGCCCTCACGCGATGCGGAAGCGCGAGGTCATCGGGCTGTATGCATAGCGGCGATGGTTGAGGTAGGTGCTGCGTGCGTAGTTGCCGAACTCGTGGCTGCGCGTGCTGCGCTCGCTGCGGCGACGCTCGTCGGCCGGGCGCGGGGCGGGGACGGACGGGGACATGGGATGTTTCATCGATGGAACTCCTGGTTGGACGGATGGGAAGCCTCAGCCGAGACGGAAGCGCAGGGCCGGACTGGTGTCGACGTAGCGCGCCGGGCGGCCATAACCGCTGCTGGTGCCGTAGCCGATGCCGAATTCGCGACTGCGCTGCGAGGACGCGGTCGGGGCCTGTCGGACGGCGTTGAGGGTCTGGATCAACTGCTCGCGACGGGAGGCGGCGGGGAGGACATGGACGTTCATGGGAGGCTCCGTTGGGGAAGTAGTGCTGCGGTGTGCTGGTAGACTACAACACCAATCCCAGAAACCATGTGCCGGAAGTCATCCCTGCGGGGCATCCGTTGCAAGACGTTGATTTGAATAGAATTATAGGGATGATGAACCGAACCCGTGCCGACGGACGGTCGGTCCTGGCCGGATCCAGCTGATTTCTGAACAGGGCAGCGACACCTATTCAGCTTCCCCGCGCCTGGCGCAGGTTCTTCGTGGTGCGCGTTGGCCCGACGAAGCGCGCGATCGCCGGCTGGCGCGCTACAGGATCGGCGCCAGCCCCGCGCCGAACGCGGTGAAGATGCGCGTCAGCAGCGACTTGAAGCCCAGGCTCACCTCGGGGAAGTCCCCGACCGGCCGATGGCAGTCGCGGAAATCCGGATGGTCGGGCGGCGGCGGCACCGGGCAGCCCGGCCCGGGCGCGAACTCGTAGCTGGTGGCGTAGCGCACGGGCCACAGATCGAAGACCGGCAACTGTTCGGATACCTTGCCCAGCGAGTACTCCAGCCCCGACAACACCGGTTTCCTGTCGCGCGGGCCGATCACCCAGGAGTTCTGCGGCAGCATGTCGTTGCGGATGCTCGCCGCCAGCGCGCGCGCGAACGCCGGGTCGTCGATGACCACCGCGCTTTCGGTGTTGAGGTTGTCGCCGCGCGGATCGAAGTTGTGGGTACCGACCACGCCCACGCGTTCGTCGATCACCAGCGATTTCGAATGCAGGCCGAAGCGCAGCCCGGCACGGCGCAACGGCACCGAGCGGTTCACGCCGACGCCGGCATAGCGCAGCGCGGAATACTCGCGGTCCAGCGGCAGGCGCTGCTGCTGGGTGCGCTGGCCGGGCGTGGTGCGCCCGTCGACCCGGGCGCGCGCCGGTTGCCCGCCGATGGCCGCCCCGGACATCGCGCCGCGGCGGCCATCGTCGCGATGCCCGGCGTCGATGTCGGCAAGCGCGCGCGCCTCGTCGGCGTCGGTGTGGCCGGTGATCACCCTGCCCCAGCCCGGATCGAGCGCGCGGGTGGCGTCGAGGTCGATCGGCGCGTTCTGCGGGAACGGCTTGTATTCGTAGATGTTGAAGCCGAACTCGCGCAGGTAGCGGCGCTTGTACTTGTACGACAGCGCGTAGGTGATGAACGAGTCGGTCGCCGCCAGGCTGTTGGTCGACACCACCACGCGCGGGCCGTCGTCGCTTGCATGCAGTGCCCGGAACATCTCCTGCGCCGGACGCGACAGCACCAGGTAGGGCGTCTGCAGCAGCACCTCGTCCTCGGCCGATTCGATCAGCTCGCGCAGGCGCCCGGTCGCCGGGGCCGGCGCATTGCGTCCGGTTGCGTGCTTGGCCGGCGTGTCGGCGATGAACTCCACCGCGCCGACCGCGATCACCGCATCCACGAGGCGCTGCCCGAGCAGCAGCGGGTCATCGGCCTGGCGTGACACCGTGGCCACGCGGTCGGGCGCGGCGAAGGGTTCGTGCGGCATCCGCGGCGCGCCATCGCGCAGCAGGCGGCGGCCGACGTCGGCCAGCTGGGCGGCGGGGATGCTCAGCGGCGCGGTCCAGAACGCGTTGAAGTTGGCCTGCATCTCGCGGGTGACCGGGCCGCCCACGAGGATGTCGCGGTCACGGAAGTTGTAGCTGGAATCCCAGTCGAAGTAGCTGTCCTGGTAGTTGCGCCCGCCGGTCAGCCCGACGATGCCGTCGACCAGCAGGATCTTGTTGTGCATGCGGCGGTTGAGCTGGCGCCAGCAGCAGGCGGCGGCGGCGACGTACATCGGGTAGCTGATGCGCGCGCGGCCCAGCACCGGGTTGTAGACCTTGAGGTCGAAGTTGACGTGCGCGGAAGCCAGCGCGGCCAGGGTGTCGACATTGCGCAGCGCCGAGAGCTGGTCGACCAGCATGCGCACGCGCACCCCACGGCGCGCGGCGGCCAGCAGCTCGTCGAGGATCAGGTGGCCGGAGTCGTCCTCGTCGAAGATGTAGGTCTGCAGGTCGATCGACTCGCGCGCGCCACGGATCATGTCCAGCCGCGCCAGCAGCGCGTCCTGGCCGTAATCGAGCATCAGCGCGTGGTGTCGCGGTGCGTCCGGGGTGCTCGCGGCCCAGGCGCGGCTGGCGAGCACGCGCAACGGCGACTCGCGTGCACAGCGGCCGACCGGGTCGTCGCATTCGAGCGTGGTGTCGCGCGCGGCCTCGGCGATGCGTTGCGCCTCGGCACGCTGCGCGGCGCCCAGCCCGGCGCAGCCGCTGGCGGCCAGCGCGAGCAGCGCGGCCAGGCACACACGCGTCACGGCATTCACGGCGTCGCCGCCTCCGTACCACGCAGTGACAGGCGGAACTGCACGCGTTCGCCGAGTGCGAAGCTCCAACGGTCCATCGCGTAGTCGCCGCGGCTCACCACCCCGGCGGCGACCACTGCGCAGTCGAGCATCGGCCGCTCGCAGGGCGCCGGTTCGACATGGAAGGTTTCGCGCCGCTCCACCCCGCGCAGCTGCAGCACGCCCACCAGGGCGCCACCGGTGCGCACCAGTTCGGGGCCGAACGGATCCGACACGAAGCTCACCTCGGGATGGCGGTCGGCATCGAAGAACGCCTCGTCGCGGGTCAGCTGGGTGTAGCGCGGATAGCCGACGATCTCCACGTCACGGGCCGACAGCCGCAGCCGGACCTGGCGCAGCCCGGCACCGACCGGGCGGACCTCGCCGGCCAGCACCGGGATGCGCCCTTCCAGGCGCTGGCCCCAGCGCGTGCGCAGCACGAAACCGACTGCGGAGTCGCGCGCATCCACCCGGGTGGTCTCGAGCGCAGCCGCCGGCCGCGGCAGGCAGGCCGCCAGCAGCAACAGCCAGGCACAGCACCAGCGTTCCGCGTGCCTGCCCGTCACGGCCACCAGAACGCGGCAAGACGCGCGGCACCGGGTTCCACCGCGGCCCCTTCGTCGAACTCCAGCACCGCCACGCTGGCGGGCGGCATGCCGCGGTAGTCGCCGGACTGGCCGCTGTGCAGCAGTGCCACCAGCCGCTCGAGGCCGGGGTTGTGGCCGACCAGCAGCACCCGTTCGGTATCACGGTAGCGGTCGAGCAGCGCGGCCAGCGTGCCGGGGGTGGCTTCGTAGATCGACGGCTCCAGCCGCTGGTCGACATAGCCCAGCACCGCGAGCGCGGCTTCGAGTGTTTCGCGGGTGCGCCGTGCCGGCGAGCACAGCACCTGGTCGGGAATCAGCCGCTGCTCGAGCAGCCAGCGTGCCGCGGCCTCGGCTTCGGCCAGGCCATCGGCAGACAGGGGCCGGTCGATGTCGGGCTGGTCGGGCAGCGCCGATTCGGCGTGGGCGTGTCGCAGCAGGATCAGTTCGCGCATCGGGGACTCGGCATCGCGCCAGCAGGGCGCATGGACAGGGGCATCATGGCTTGCGCCGCACCCATTTCAACAGCGGCTGCCAGTCGGCCTGGTGCTCGCGCACCTGCTGCGAGTTGTAGTCGAACAGGCTGCGGCCGAGCGCGACCATCACCACGTAGGCCTGGCTGTCGCGCAGCTGCGCGACCACCGGGTACGGCCACTGCGCGAGCAGCTCCATCGCCTGCTGCGAGGCATTGGTCCACGGCCGCAGGCGGTTGCCGACCAGGCCGACGCGCAGTTCGCGCGAACGTACCCGCGGGTGCTCGGCGATGCCGTTGAGAAAGGCCACGGTGGCGTCGATGTCCAGCGCCGAAGGCAGCACCGGCACCACCAGCGTGCCGGCGTGTTCGAGCCAGGGATCGAGGTCGTCGCGCATCGCGCCGGCACCGGCGTCGATCACCACGGTCTCGGCATCGCCGGGAATCGCATTCCATGCCTGCTTGCGGCGGCGGCTGCCATCGATCGGCAGCACCGCGCTGTCGAGCCCGGCGCGACGTTCGGCCCAGCGCATCGACGATCCCTGCGGATCCGCATCCACCAGGACCGTGCGCTGGCCATCCAGGGCCGAGCGCGCCGCGAGGTGGGAGGCGATGGTGGTCTTGCCCACGCCGCCCTTGGAACCCGCCACCAGGATCGTCTTCATCGCGTGCTCCGCCGAGTGGAAGCCTGAGCGTACACCGCGTCGGGGACGCTCGACGAGCTGATATCTTCACGCGGCTTGAGGGGGAAACGCATGAGCGAACTGCAGGACCTGGTGGCGCTGATCCGCGCCGACACGCCATTGATCGTCATCGAAACGCGCGACGAGCCGGGCGCGGTGGCGCTGTTCCGGCAGACGCTGCGGCACGTGTGGCGGGCGATGTATCGCTGGTCGATCACCGAAGGCCTGCGCCGCATCGACCTCGACCGCGAGGACGAGCCCGACGGGGCGGCCGACGTCGGCACCCTGCTGCGCACGATCCGTGGTGCCGAACAGCGCGGCGTCTACCTGCTGCTCGACGTGCATCCCTATCTGGAGGTGGCCGGCACCCGCCGCCAGTTGCGCGATCTGCTGCAGCGGCGCGACTGCCTGCCGCACGTGATCGTGCTGGTCGGCCATCGGGTACAGCTACCGGACGAGCTCGAGGCGAAGGCGGTGCGCTACGCGCCGCGCCTTCCCGACCAGGCCGCCCTCCAGCGGGTGGTGCAGGACGTCGCCAGCGCCTACGCTGCCGAGCACGGCGGTCGCCGGGTGGAGATGGATGCCGAGATCGTCCAGCGCATCGTCCGCAACCTGCAGGGGCTCAGCCTCCCGGATGCCCGACGCATCGCCCGCCATCTCGTGTTCGATGACGGGGTTCTCGGCGAAGGCGACCTGGCCACGCTGCAGAAGCTGCGCTTCGAACTGCTCAACCGCAGCGGGCACCTGCATTTCGAGTACGACACCGCGCGCTTCGGCGACGTCGCCGGTGCACGCCGGCTCAAGCGGTGGGTGGAGCACCGCCGACGCGTATTCGTCGAGGGCGATGCACCGCCCGGCCTCGATCCGCCGAAGGGTGTGTTGCTGCTCGGCGTGCAGGGCTGCGGCAAGTCGATGCTGGCCAAGGCGATCGCCGGCGGCTTCGGCGTGCCGCTGGTGCGGCTGGATTTCGGCACGCTGTACAACAAGTACCACGGCGAGACCGAGGCCAACCTGCGCGCCGCGTTGGCGTCGACCGAGCAGCTCGCGCCCTGCGTGCTGTGGATCGACGAGATCGAGAAGGGCCTCGCCGCCTCCGCCAGCGGCGAGGATGGCGGCGTGTCGCGCCGCGTGCTCGGCTACCTGCTGACGTGGATGGCCGAGCGCAGGTCGAAGGTGTTCCTGGTCGCCACCGCCAACCAGGTCCAGGAGCTGCCGGCGGAGCTGCTGCGCAAGGGCCGCTTCGACGAGATCTTCTTCGTCGACCTGCCGGTGGCGGAGGTGCGGCGCGAGGTGTTCGCGCTGCATCTCGCCTCGCGCGGGTTCGACCCGGGCAGCTTCGATCTCGACGCGCTGGCGGCGGCGTCGGACGGGTTTTCCGGCGCCGAGATCGAGCAGGCCATCGTCTCGGCGCTGTATGCCGCGCACGCAGCGGATGTGCCACTCGGCGACTTCGGCCTGCGTGCCGAACTCAGGCAGACGCGCCCGCTGTCGGTGGTGATGCGCGAGCAGGTGGATGGGCTGCGCGAATGGGCGGCGACGCGGACGGTGCCGGCGGACTGAGGTTGCTGTCGCGCGGGTGCGGAGAAGCCCAGCAGGTCAGGCGGGGCGCGACACCCGGGCGCGGCGTTTATGCCCTCGATCCGGAGCCGGCGACTGCGTAGCTGGGCAGCCGACTGCGCCACGGCGTGGCGACACGGGTGAGGTGACCGGTTCGATCGAGAAGCCTGGTGGCGTAAGGGCGCCTGCCGGGTATTCCACCGAGTCGGCGCCCGATACCGCCTTGGTCGGTGGAACACCCGACAGGCGCCTGCTGACGGCGCGGCGATTGGAGACGAGAACAACGGACGGCGTCGATTGATCGGCCTGGAGTGCTCGAGCCGGGACTGTACTCGACCGTCCCGCCATTTGCAGCACGCGCAGCCCGACGGCTGGCCACGCGCGAGCCTGGAGGTGCAACAAAGCGGGCAACCCCGGGAGCCGCCGGCCAATCAGTCCCGGGCGGTGCCCCGACCAACGCTCACCCGCCCTCCCGGGGCGAACACGAACCGGTAGTCCAGCCGCAGCGGCACCGGGCGGATGGCGACCCCTTCGGTGCGGCAGGCGTCATCCGGCTCGACGCCATCGGGGAACGTGCACACGGCGGCGCCGAACCAGGTCCACTGTGCCAGCGCGTCTTCCACCACCGCGCGCAGCCGGGCGTAGTGCGCGGCATCGCTGCCGGCGGAACCAACGCACGCGGGCCCCTGCTCCGCCGTGCCGACATCGACGGTGTTGCCGTCGGTATCGACCACGAAGCTCGCGCAGACCACCGCCTGCGTCCGCAGCCGGAGGTCTTCGGGAAACACCGGCATCGGAACCGACACCGGCACCGCCATCAGGAAGCGTTGCCGGTCGTCGAGCTCATGCCGCTCGGCGACGGCTGGCAGCACCATCTCGCGGTCCACGCGCCCGCCCTGGCTGGCGCATCCCGACGCCAGCATCACTAACAGCAGGCCGACCGCACCGGTACGCATCACCGGTACTGCGGCCGCCACCCGGTGGGTGGGTCCAGCGGGATGCCTGCCGCACGCAGCTGCTGCTCCACCACCTGCCGCTCGCTGGAAACCGCTGGATCAAGGATGGCCTGCACGGTCGCCGCCTCGCTGTCGTGTTGCGGCGTCGCGGGGATCCGACCCAGCGCGCTGGTCTGCCAGTCGATGCGGCGACTGGCTTCTTCCGCGGCACGTTGCGACGACGCATCCGGCGCCAGCTCGCGCGCAAGACCAGCGCCGACGATCTCCATCAGCCGGTTGTCCGCACCGAGCAGGGCATTTGCCAGCACCCTGCACCCGCGAATGGCTTCCATGTTCCTGTCGGCCGAGCCCGCACGGCACCGGTGCCAGACGGATCCGGACTGCAGCGACATCGGATTCGGAACCAGCAGCCCGACCGCGTAGGCCACCACGTAGCCTTCGAGCGATGCCGGCATGCCGTCGCGTCCCGGATACAGCGCGGCGCCTTCCGCCGGCGTGGGCGGGTCCGCGCGGTGGCGCTCGATGAGCCAGCGCAGTCGTTCATTGAGCAGGAAATCGGCGCGTCGCAAGCTGGTCATTGCCTGCAGTTGCGTGGCGTCGACCTCATTCGCGTACATCCACGGAGCCGCATTGTCCGGCTGCAGCCGGTGCCAGCGCGCGAGCGCCTGTTGCGCGGTGGGATCGTCGACTGGTGCAGCAGCAGCGAGGAATGCCAGTGTCGCGATGTCGGCGCCCGCACGCTGGAAGGCCAGCGCGCGCCACTTGCGTGACTGGAGGTCGGCGTCCGCACCGGCGTCATCGTGCAGGGCCCGGTCGGCATCGCGCAGCAGTGCCGCGTACGCGAGGCTGCGTGGCTCGCCCGATGCCGCGAGCGCGCGGGCAAAACGGTTCGCATAGGCACGATGGGCGCCGGCGGCCTGTTCGGCCAGCACCGCATCGTATGGATCCATCCGTTCCACCTGCTGGCCGTGGGCGGCGCCGGTGGCCAGTACAAGCAACAGCAGGGCAATCGTTCTCACGCAAGCTCCTTCGGGAAAATCGTCCTCACTTGGCTAGCGGGAGCGCCAGTCCGCCGGTGGGTCGAGCGGAATGCCTGCCTCGCGCAACTGGGCCCGGTGGATGGCACCTTCGCTGTCCAGGGCGGGGTCCAGCAACAGTGCGATATGGCTGTCGAGCCCCTCGTCCGCCCGACCTGCCGACCAGCGCCCCAGTTCGGACATCTGCCAGTCGAACCGGCGACGCTCCACCTGCGCACGCTCATGGGCGACGGGGTCGCCGGCGGATTCGATCGCGAGCCGGTAGCCGATGCCTTCGAGCAGGCGGGTATCGGCGGCCTGCAACGTCTGCGCGATCCGGGCGCATTCGTCCGCAACCACACCACCGCGCGCGCCGGCACCACTGCATGCCTGCATCAGTGGCTGCAGGGGGAGCGATGCGCCCGACAACGTCGCCCACCCTTCGACCACGGCCAGTGCGTCCGGGAGGCCGGCATCGGCGCCCTCACGCACCGCGCGGATGGCGACATCCGGTGGGACCCGCCGTACCGCGTCGACATGCCAGCGCAGCTGCTCGATGGTGTGGGTGCGGCCCGTGGTGGCCCGCGCGGCCGCGGCGCGCAGGTCATCGGGCGCGAGGCCGGCATACAGCAGCGGCACGAGGTTGTCCGGCTCCAGTTCCCGCCAGCGCATGGCGGCTTCGGCACCGGTCGGGGCGTGGGTCGCCGCGGCCAGCAGCGACAGTGCGACCGTATCTTCACCCGCCTGCTTCAACGCCCGCGCACGCCAGCCGGTGGCCTCCGGGCCAGGAACCGCCAGCCGTCGCCATGCCCGGTCCCGGTCGTCGAGCATGGCCGCATAGGCGAGACCCCGCGGACCCGTCCCGGCCGCCAGCGCCTGCATCACGCCTGCGGTGTACTCACGATGGAACTCAAGCATCGCGCGTTCCGCGTCGCCTTCGTCGGGATCGGCGACCAACCCGTCGGCATGGACCGCCAAGGGGAGCAATGCACACGACAGCACCAACGCAAGGGCCATTCCCCAGGCCCGCCTGTGGACGAACGTGACCCGCATCGCGCACTCCTTTTCCATGGAAGATCCGACGGCGACGATGCCGGCGTCGGCGATGTGACCGTCAGTACCCTGCCGCCTGGCCATCCTTGCGCGATTCGCTGGCGCCGGTCCAGCCGCCGTGCGGGTTCTTCATGATCGCCTGGTAGCCGCCGTAGGGGCCGTCGGCGAACTGCACGCGGTGGCCGCGTCGCATCAGCCCGCGCACGGTCTCGTAGGGGAAGCCGGATTCGAGTTCGATGCGGCCGCCGTCGGACATCATCACGTTCTGCCCGGCCGGTTCGGTGGAGCCGTCGTGGTGGATGCGCGGGGCGTCACCGGCCTCCTGCAGGTTCATGCCGAAATCGACCATGTTGATGATGATCTGCGCGTGCCCCTGCGGCTGCATCGCTCCGCCCATCACGCCGAACGACAGCCAGGGCTCGCCGTTCTTCGTCGCGAACGCCGGGATGATGGTGTGGAACGGGCGCTTGCCCGGTGCGTAGCTGTTGGGATGGCCGTCCTTGAGCACGAACTGCTCGCCACGGTCCTGCAGGATGAAGCCCAGCCCCGGCGGCGCCATGCCGCTGCCCATGCCGCGGTAGTTGGACTGGATCAGCGACACCATCATCCCGCTGGCATCGGCGGTGGTGAGGTAGATGGTGTCGCCCTCGTCGAGCTGCGCCGGCGTGCCCGGCTGCACTTCGCGCAACGCGGTGTCCATCGAGATCAACTGGCCGCGCTCGCGCGCGTAGTCCTTGGAGATCAGGCGCGCCACCGGCGCGGGATGGAATTCGGGGTCGGCATACCAGCGCGCGCGGTCGGCGAACGCGAGCTTCTTCGCCTCGACGAACAGGTGCACGTGCTCGGGGCTGCCGAAGCCGTACGACTTCAGGTCATAGGGCTCGAGCAGGTTGAGGATCTGCAGCGCGGCGATGCCCTGCCCGCTCGGGGGCAGTTCCCACACGTCGACGCCGCGGTAACGGGTCGATACCGGTTCGACCCAGTTGCCGGTGTGCGCGGCAAGGTCGTCATAAGCGAGGAAGCCGTCGTTGGCGGCGAAGTAGTCGCCGATGGTGCGGGCGATGTCGCCCCTGTAGAACGCGTCGCGGCCGCCGTCGGCGATCTTCTGCAACGTGTCGGCGAGGTTGGGGTTCTTCCAGGTCTCGCCGCTGCGCGGGGCGCGGCCGTCGAGGGTGAACTGCTCGCTGAAGCCCGGCCAGCGCGACAGCCGCGGGACCGAGCGGTCCCAGTAGTACGCGATCACCTCGTGCACCGGATGGCCGTCGCGCGCGTAGCGGATGGTGGGGGCGAGGTTGTCGGCCATCGGCAGGCGGCCGAAGCGTTCGTGCAGGGCGAACCAGCCATCGACCGCGCCCGGCACGGTCACCGGCAATGGACCGTGCGAGGGGATCTCGGTGAGCCCGCGGCGGCGGAACTCGTCCATGGTGAGCGCGCGCGGCGAGCGGCCGGAGCCGTCGTAGCCATGCAGCCTGCGGCTTGCCGGATCCCAGACGATCGCGAACAGGTCGCCACCGATGCCGTTGCCGGTCGGCTCCATCAGCCCGAGCGCGGCGTTGGCGGCGATCGCCGCGTCCACCGCGGAGCCGCCGGCCTTCATGATGTCGAGGGCGATCTGGGTGGCCAGCGGGTGCGAGGTGGCGGCCATCGCATGCGGCGCGTGGACCTCGCTGCGGGTGGCGAACGGCTGGCCGGTGATGCGGTCGGCGGCCGCGGAGGAGAGCGGCAGGCAGCACAGCAGCGCGGCGGCCGCGGACAGGCGGTAGGCAGGCATCGGCGATCGGGACAGCGGCGGGAGCCCGATAGTACGGCGGAGCAGGCGGGGCCGGGCGGGCCCCTAGGGTCAGCCCCGATTGCCACGCCGCGCCGCGCTGGTGATAACGGGCGCAGGCCTCCGCGTGACAGGACAGACCGATGGTCATGACCATCTCCGACAGTGGTGCCATCCATCGCTCCCTGCTCCGCCAGGAGCCGCCACCGCCGCCCGCCCAGCCGCCGCAGTGCGTGGCGCCGCGGCAGGGTGGCTACCGCCCCGAGCCGGCGTTCCATCCGCAGATCCAGGCACCCGGTGGACATCCCGCGCAGTCGCCGTCGGCCGCCGGTGGCCAGTACGGCATTCCGCAGGGCGGCACGCTGGGCTCGGTGGCCAGCGGCACGCAGGCGCAGCCGTTCGACGTCACCCTGTCGCAGCTGGCGACCGCGGTGTACGGCACCCGCGGCGATCCGCCGGAAGGCTGGAGCGCCGTGTCCGATGCCGACCTCGCCCAGCGCATCGGCACCCCGGAGCGGCCGGCCAGCGCCGAACAGGTGCAGGCCTGGCGCCTGCAGTACCTCGGCGCCAACGACAGCGTGCCCTCCAACGCCCAGGAATTCCGCGCCGAGGTCTACACCGACGGCGACGGCAACTACGTGCTGTCCTACCGCGGCACCGCCGAAGGCGCCGACGACTGGGACAACAACTTCCGCCAGGGCCTCGGCTACGAGACCCATGACGGCGACAAGTTCAGCGTGACCGCGGTCAACACCGCGGTCGAGTTCGCCAGCGTGTTCGGCGACAACCCGGGCGGCGAATCCAGCAACCTGGCCATCACCGGGCATTCGCAGGGCGGCGGGCTCGCCAGCGTCGGTGCCCTGGCCAGCGGCGTGCCCGCGGTGACCTTCGATGCCTCCGGCATCCACCCCAACACCTTCGACCGCATGGGCATCGACCCGCAGCGCGCGCGCGACCTCGCCGAGGGCGGGCAGATCCGCGCGTACTCGCTGTCGGGCGACGCACTCACCAATGCGCAGGACAGCTGGGCCACCGGGCTGGTCGCTCCGGATGCGCTCGGCACTCGGATCGTGGTCGACCCGGCGCGCGCCGACCAGCACAACATGTTCACCCACTACGGGCCCATGGAAGGCTTCTCGCCGGAGCAGAGCCGCGCCATCAATGCCGGCGTCGAGCTCGGACGGCACACCCCGTTCCTGCCGCTCAATCCGGTGACAGGGCTGGTCACCGGCGGTGCCAACCTGGTCGGCAACATCGCCTATGCAGGCATCAGCCACAGCCCCAATGCGCTCACCGCGGCGATGATCGACCGCCAGCCCTGGCAGGCCGGCTACGAGAACCCCTCCAATCTCGGCCGCGACCTGCAGGACCTGCTGCCGGGCGAGCTGAAGGACGATTTCGCGCGCAACACCCATGACTTCGCCACCGACATCGACGGCGTGGTCGCCAATGAATTCGCCAATGGCCAGTACGTCGCCGGCGGCTTCAGCATCGCCGGCGACTTCATCGAGGGCGCCGCCAATTCGCTGGGTGACACCGTCGACCGCTATGCCGACTCCCTGGCCACGAAGATCGACCAGCGCGTGGACGGCTGGGCCGGTGACGTGCTGTCGGGCGCGGTCGACTTCGGCGGTGATGCCGTGGAGTTCGTCGCCGACGTCGGCGGCCAGGCGGTCGAGACCATCGCCGATGGCGCGGGCAAGGTGGCGCAGGGCGTGACCAACTTCGTCGGTGGCCTGTTCGGGCGTTGATCGATGGCGCTTGCACCGGACCGCGATCGCGATTGAAATGGCCCGCATGCGCCCCTTCCACGCGATCGCCGGCGCCCTGGTCCTCTTCTGCGCCCCGGGGTGCGCCCAACCGTCCATGAGCACCGATGCCTTCACCAACCCCGAGGTCGCATCGCTTGCCGATGCGGTGCGTCGTGGCGATGACGCCGAGATCCGCCGCCAGCTGGAGCGGGTCGATGCGAACACGCCGGGCAGCGACGGCTCCAGCCTGCTGATCGAAGCCATCCGCCAGGGCCAGCTCGCGAGCGTGCAGGCGCTGCTGGCCGGCGGCGCCGATCCGAACCGCCCGGATGCGCGCGGCGACACCGCGGTGCATGCCGCCGCGTTCTCGGGCAATGCCGGACTGTTGCGCGCGGTGCTCGCCGGCGGCGGCGACCCCAACGCGCGCAATCCGCAGACCGGCGCCACGCCACTGGTCTCCGCGCTGCTGTCGCCGGAGGCGCGCCAGTTCGAGGTGCTGCTCGACGCCGGGGCCGACGCCGATGTTGCCGACCTCAACGGCGATACCCCGCTGCACGTGGCGGCGCGCACCAATGCCGGGGCCGCGATCCTGCGCCTGCTTGCGGCCGGTGCGTCACCGCTGGCGGAGAACTCCGGTGGAAGGAGTTTCCAGCCGTACTACTTCGGCTATAGACGCGCGCTGCTCAATGACCGCGCGCTCGACGAGCGTCGCCAGGTGGTGGCGTGGCTCAAGGCCAATGGCGTGCCGCTGGAAGCGGTGGTGCAGGACGCCGACTGACGCAGGTGTGGCGGACATACCGGTCGGCGCCATGTCCGACCGGGCTGCAACGGGTCCCGTGTGCTTCGGGTTCTGCGCCTGCCGCGGGCAAGTGGAAGGCAGAGTCCCTGGAGTCCCGCCTGCGCGGGGATGACGGACATCCCCGCGCCGCGCGTGATGACGGCAAGCCAGTCAGCCCGGTCCGCTCAGGGCCACGCCGGGGGATTGGCCACCCAGGCGGCCTGGACTTCGGCCAGCGTGGCGCGCTCGTCCTCGCGCCAGTCGGGCAGCAGTGCCGGCAGGTTGACGGCATAGGGCCAGCGGTCCGGGTGGGTGCGCACGGCAGCAGCGAACCAGCTGACCGCTTCGGCGCGGCGGTCGAGCCGCCACAGGGCGAGCGCCAGCGTTGGCGGCAGCCACCCGGGCTGCTGGCGGCGCCCATCCATCACCCCCGACCACTGCGTGAGCGCCGCTTCCGCATCGCCGGAACGCAGCAGGTCCCAGCCGTAGTTCCACTGCACCTGCTGGCGCTGCGAGCTGCGCGGCGCGGTGGATTCGATCGCCTGCCGGTACAGCGCGTGCCCGGTCTCGGCGCGGCCGCCGGCCAGGGCGATGTGCGCCAGCTGGGCGGTCGCGAGTTCGGCATGTCGCTGGCGGCGCTCCATCGTGCGCATCAGCTGGTCGACCGCGGCATCGTCGGCGCCGTCGACCACGCGGATCGGGCGCGCGGCCTGGTCGTCGTCGAAATAGAACTCGCGCAGCGCGGGTAGCGACTGCGCCAGCGCCGCTGGCGCCAGCACGCACAGCCACAGCAGCGCCAGGCAGGCGAAGGTGCGTGGATTCATCGTGTTTTTCCCCTGAGGTGTTGCGTGTTCTCCCGCGGCCATTCTACGACCGCGCCGCCCCACCTGCCTGAAGAGGGCGCCGCAAATGGCGCTGCTACAATCGCGCGCCCCCGGCCGGGCCCTCCCGGCTCCACCCCTCGCGCCATCCGGCATCCGCCATGGCCGCCAGCGCCGCGCGCGCAAGCCAGGATCCCGCCATGACCAGCACTGCCGAACTGTCTTCCCCCGCGTCCGCGAACACGTCGCTGACCCGTGGCGCGGTGGATACCGACTACACCCTCGAGCACAAGTACACCCGCACCGAGGGGCGGATCTACCTGTCCGGCGTGCAGGCGCTGGTGCGGCTGCCGCTGATGCAGCGGCTGCGTGACCAGGCCGCCGGCCTCGACACCGGAGGCTTCGTTTCCGGCTACCGCGGCAGCCCGCTGGGCGGCTTCGACCTCGAGCTGTGGCGCGCACGCAAGTACCTGGAAGAGGCGCGGGTGAAGTTCCAGCCCGGCCTCAACGAGGACCTCGGCGCGACCATGGTCTGGGGCACCCAGCAGACCGGGCTGTTCCCGGGCGCCACCGTCGATGGCGTGTATGCGATGTGGTACGGCAAGGGCCCGGGCGTGGACCGCTGCGGCGACGTGTTCAAGCACGGCAATGCCGCCGGCACCAGCCGCCACGGTGGTGTGCTGGCGCTGGCCGCCGACGACCACGCCTGCCGCTCCTCGACCCTGCCGCATGGCTCGGAAGGCGAATTCACCAGCGCGCTGATGCCGATCCTCAACCCGGCCGGCGTGCAGGACATCCTCGACATGGGCCTGGTCGGCTGGGCGATGAGCCGCTACACCGGCCGCTGGGTGGGCTTCAAGACGATCGCCGAGACGGTGGAGTCCTCGGCCTCGGTCGACGTCAATCCGTTCGCGCTCCAGATCGCCACCCCGGACGATTTCGAACTGCCGCCGGGCGGGCTCAACATCCGTTGGCCGGATCCGCCGATGGAGCAGGAGATGCGCCTGCACCGCTATGCGGTCAAGGCCGCGCAGGCGTTCGCCCGCGCCAACCGCATCGACCGCGTGGTGGTCGATTCGCCGAACGCGCGGCTGGGCATCGTCACCACCGGCAAGAGCTACCTCGACGTGCTGCAGGCGCTGGAATACCTGGGCCTCGATGCGCGCGCCTGCGCCGATCTCGGCATCCGCGTCTACAAGGTCGGCATGACCTGGCCGCTGGAGCCGGTGGGCATCCGTGCGTTCGCGCGCGGGCTCGAGGACATCCTCGTGGTCGAGGAGAAGCTGTCCTTCATCGAGAGCCAGATGAAGGAGATGTTCTACAACTTCGATGGCCGACGCCCGTCGATCGTCGGCAAGTACGACGAGGACGGCCAGTGGATCCTGCCGTCGACAGGCGAGCTCACCCCGGCCACGATCGCCGCGGTGATCGCCCGGCGCATCCAGCGCTTCCATGATTCCGAGCAGATCCGGCAGACGCTTGCGTGGATGCAGCAGAAGGAAAGCGCGCTGGCGCTGCCGCGCGCGCAGTTCCCGCGCGTGCCGCACTACTGCTCGGGCTGCCCGCACAACACCTCGACGAAGGTGCCCGAAGGCTCGCGCGCGCAGGCCGGCATCGGCTGCCACTACATGGTCACGTGGATGGACCGCGCCACCGACACCTTCACCCACATGGGCGGCGAAGGCGTCACCTGGGCGGGCCAGGCGGCCTTCACCGAAACCCGGCACATCTTCCAGAACCTCGGTGACGGTACCTACTTCCATTCCGGCTCGCTTGCGATCCGCCAGGCGATCGCGGCCAGGGTCAACATCACCTACAAGATCCTCTACAACGACGCGGTGGCGATGACTGGCGGCCAGCCGGTCGACGGCACCCTCACCGTGCCCGACATCGCCCACCAGATGCGCGCCGAGGGCGTGCAGACGATCGTGCTGCTGAGCGACGACATCGCCAAGTGGTCGGATCCGTCGATCTTCCCGGCGGGTGTCGAGTTCCACGACCGCAAGGAGCTCGACGCCGTGCAGCAGCGCCTGCGCGAGGTGCCGGGCGTGTCGATCCTGATCTACGACCAGACCTGCGCCACCGAGAAGCGCCGCCGCCGCAAGCGCGGCAGGCTGCCGGATCCGGCCAAGCGGGTGTTCGTCAACACCCTGGTCTGCGAGGGCTGCGGCGACTGCGGCAAGAAGTCGTTCTGCGTGTCGGTGCTGCCGCAGGAGACCGAGTTCGGCCGCAAGCGCGCGATCGACCAGTCCAACTGCAACAAGGACTACAGCTGCGTCGAGGGCTTCTGCCCGAGCTTCGTCACCATGCATGGCGGCAAGCCGCGCAAGGGCCGCAAGGTCAACGCCGCCGAGCGGCTGGCCGACCTGCCGCAGCCGGTGTTTGCCAGCGACCTGTCGCAGCCGTGGAACATCCTGATCACCGGCGTCGGCGGCACCGGCGTGGTCACCATCGGCGCGCTGCTGGGCATGGCCGGTCACCTGGAGGGCCGCGGCTCGACCGTACTCGACCAGACCGGCCTGGCGCAGAAGGGCGGCGCGGTCACCACCCACATCCGCTTCGCGAAGACCCCGGCCGACATCCATGCGGTGCGCATCGCCGCCGGCGAAGCCGACCTGGTGCTGGGCTGCGACATGGTGGTGGTCAACGACTACTGGGCGCTGTCGAAGATCCGCGAGGGCCGCAGCCACGTGGTGCTCAACAGCTACGAGGCGATGCCGGGCAGCTTCACCACCCGTCCGGACATGGAATTCCCCGCCGCCGACATCATCAGCGCGGTGCGTAACGCGCTCGGCGGCGATGCCGCGCGGGCCGACGCGCTCAACGTGGTCGACGCCACGCAGCTGGCCACCGCGCTGATGGGCGATGCGATCGCCGCCAACCTCTTCATGCTCGGCTACGCCTGGCAGCGCGGCTGGGTGCCGCTGTCGTTCGATTCGCTGTCGCGTGCGATCGAACTCAATGGCGCCGCGGTCGAGATGAACCTGACGGCGTTCGCCTGGGGCCGGCTGGCCGCGGTGGATGCGGACGCGGTGCGCGAGGCGGCGGGGCTCGAGGCCACCGTGCGCACGCGGGCCGAGACCACCCCGCACGCGCTGGAAGCCCTGCCCCCGGGCGAATGGGAAAGCACCGAGGCCGGCGCGACCGCGGCGCCGAAGCCTGCGCGCGACGGGGACGACCTGCGCCACCTGGCCGGCAGCTCGACCGGCACCGTCGCGTTCCTGCCGCTCGACGACCTGCGCCTGTCGCGCTCGCTCGACGAACTGGTCAACCGCCGCACCGCGTTCCTCACCGACTACCAGAACGCGAAGTACGCCCGCCGCTACGCCGACTTCGTCGCCCGCGTGCGCAATGCCGAAGCGGCGAAGGCGCCCGGCTCCAGCGACCTCACCGAAGCCGTCGCGCGTTCGCTGTTCAAGCTGATGGCCTACAAGGACGAGTACGAGGTGGCGCGCCTGTACACCAGCGGCGAGTTCCGGCGCCGGCTGGAGCAGCAGTTCGAAGGCGACTACACGCTGCATTTCCACCTCGCGCCGCCGCTGCTGGCGAAGAAGAACGACCGGGGTGAACTGCAGAAGCGCGAATACGGCCCGTGGGTATTCAGGGCGTTCGGCGTGCTGGCGAAGCTGCGCGGCCTGCGCGGCACGCCGCTCGACGTGTTCGGCTACACCGCGGAGCGGAAGATGGAGCGCCGGCTGATCGCCGACTACGAGCGCACCGTCGGTGGCCTGCTGGAGAAGCTCGATGGCGGCAACGTCGACCTCGCTGCCCGGATCGCCAGCATCCCGGAACACATCCGCGGCTTCGGCCACGTCAAGGAAGCGCACCTGCATGCGGCAAAGGCGCGCGAGGCCGAACTGCTGCGCGAGTGGGACAACCCGCTGCGGGTGGTGCAGATGCAGGCGGCCTGAGCCGCCACCCGGTACGCCGCGGGGAGCAGGCGTACCGGGTTCCGGGAAGACGCGCACAGCGCAGGGGGACACACACGATGGACAACGCGGACGCGCAGGCCCCGGGCGGCCTGCACGCGCCCGGCATGGCGACCACCGGCACCGGCGGCGCGCGTGCGCCGTGGCTGGCCACGTTCCCGGCACCACTGGCATTCGCCGGCTGCCTTGGCGCCGGGATCCTGGTGCAGCGCCTGTTGCCGCTGCCGGTGTACGACGGGCCGTGGGTGCCCATGCTGCAGACCGCCGGCGGCCTGCTGGCCACGGCCGGGCTGCTGCTGTCACTGGCAAGCCTCGGCCTGTTCGCACGCGGGCGCACCACCATCCTGCCCTCGGGCGCGGCCTCGCGCCTGGTGGTCAACGGGCCGTACCGCGTCAGCCGCAACCCGATGTACGTGAGCCTGGTCGCCGCCTACGTCGGCCTGGCCATCTACCTGCGCACGCCGTGGGCGCTGCCGCTGCTGGCATTGCCGGTGCTGCAACTCCAGCGGGTGATGATTCCGTTCGAGGAAGCGCGCATGCAGGCGCTGTTCGGCCAGGCCTATCTCGATTACCGGGCGCGGGTGCGGCGCTGGCTGTAGGCGCGGCGGTCGTGCGCCAGGCAGGTCAGGCCAGCTGCGCGTCCCGCGCCTGCCTGCGCTTGCGCTGACGGGGGCGCGTTGCGCGTTTCGCCCGTGCCTTCGCCTTCGCCTGCGCGCGCGCGGCGCTGGCACGTGCGCGATCGCACCCGGCCAGGAACTTCAGCGCCGCCTGTTCCCACTGGCGCTCCCCGCGTGCGCCGGCCGCTGCACGGGCGAGGCTGCCATCCTCCCAGCCGGTGAACACCCGTGGATCGATGTAGGCCTTGCGGCACACCGAGGGCGTGTTGCACAGCACCGACGCCACCTCCGCGACCACCGCGTTCCTGACCTGGGACAGCGCGCGCTGGCTGGGTTCGCCGGTGCGCGATGGCGGCGGCAGCGGCGTGGTGGCGAGGATGCGGAAGGCCTCCAGCGTGGCACCCCAGGTGCGGAAGTCCTTCGCGGTGAAATGCTCGCCGGTGGCCTCGCGCAGGTAGGCGTTGACGTCGCTGGAATCCACCGGTTGCAGCGTGCCGTCGTCGTCGTGGTACTGGAACAGCGCCTGTCCCGGCAGCTCCTGGCAGGCACGCACCAGCTTCACCAGCTGCGCGTCGTCGATCTCGAGATCGTGGTCGAGCCCGCCCTTGCCGCGGAAGCGCAGGCGCGCCCGCCCGCCACGCAGGAAGTCGATATGGCGGTTGCGCAGCGTGGTCAGCCCGTAGCTGCGGTTGCTGCTGGCATAACAGGCGTTGCCGACCCGCACCAGCGTCTCCGCCATCAGCGACACGACCACCGCCAGCACCTTGTCGCGCGGAAACCCCGGCTGGCGCAGGTCGCGCCGCAAGCGCCGGCGCAGCCGCGGCAGCGCGCGGCCGAAGGCGATCACGCGACCGAACTTGCCGATGCCACGGGTCTCCGCCCATTGCGGGTGATAGCGGTACTGCTTGCGCCGGCGCGCATCGCGGCCGGTGGCCTGCAGGTGCCCGCGCGGGTCCGTGCAGATCCACACATCGGTATAGGCCGGCGGGATCGCCAGCGCGCGGATGCGCGCCAGGGCGTCACGATCGCACAGCACGCTGCCATCGGGCAGGCGGTAGCAGAAGCCCTTGCCGCTGCGCCGGCGGGTAATGCCGGGCTGGGTGTCACTGACATACACCAGGCCGGCTTCGCGGGCGTCGCGCACGGGGTCGGCGGTGGGCGGCGCGGCCGCGGGCGATGACGGACTCATGCGCGGCAGCTTCTGTGGGCGCGCGTCAAGACAACGGCAATGGCACGTTGACCCCGCCGCAACACCGGGGCCGGCAGCCTGTAAGCCCGTTCCGGAGACCGCCCATGACCCGTCCGCTGTCGGCACTGGCCTGCACCACCGCCCTGCTCGCACTGAGCGCCTGCACGACCCCCCGCGACGCACCGGTCGGCAACCCCGCCACGCCTGCGGTCACCGAACGTTGCGATGCCACCCGTGCGCAATCCTTCGTTGGACAGGCGGGGACCCCGGAACTGCTGGAGCGTGCACGCACGGCGGCGGGCGCCAGCACCGCGCGCATGCTGAAGCCCGACCAGATGGTCACGCTCGAATACCTCGAAGGCCGCCTCAACCTGCGCGTCGACGAAAGCAACGTGGTGGCCTCGGTCGACTGCGGCTGAGCGCACGGCTTCGTGTTTCGTTAGCACTTCCATGACGCCGGCGACACAGCTGCTGGGGGACGCTGGCCTCCCCGACCGCGAGGGTCCACGCATGCGCCGTTCGACAACCGCACTCCTGCCGCTGCTCGCACTCGGGCTGGCGGCCTGCAGCCCATCGAACACCAACAACAACGACGTGGTCCCGCCCGCCACCAACGCCGCGGCGAGCGAGCCGACCCCGCCCGCCGACAACACCACGGGGCCCTATGGCACGCCGCCGGCCGCCGAAACGATCGACGGCACGTCGCCCCCCAGCCAGAGCACCGACCTGCCACCGACAGGCAATCCGGTCACCGACCCGCCGCCGCTCGATCCCACCGACGAACAGATCCCGCCCGAGGATCCCGAACAACCACCGACCCGCTGACGCACGCGTCATCTCTCTCTCCGAGGTCGACGACTTGCCACCCTCGCGGGTGGCATTTTCTTTTGGTTCCCCGCCGATCCGCGGCAGACGTTGATCAGTCGATCCCGTCCAGCGCAAGCACCTCCACCCGCTGCGACAGCCGGTGGGTGGTGCCCGGTGCCAGCTGCACGCGGTCGGTCGCCGCGTTGGCCACTTCCAGGCACAGGTAATCGCGCCAGCCGTCGCCGACATCGTCCATCGCCCGGCCACCCGCCTCGCCCGGATTCCACACCACCAGCGAATGGCTGCCCGCCGACGTGATCGCCAGCCGCCGCGACAGCAGCGGATCGCGCAGCCGGTAGCGTCCGCCGGTGCCTAGGTAGACACGGTCGCTGCGGCCGGGATCGCGCGGATCGTCCAGCCGCCAGGCGCCGCGCTGGTGGCGGGCCACCGCATATCCCTCGTACCTGTCGAGATAGTCGTGGCCGTCGAGACCGTCCACCTCGACCCGGGCCACGTCGCCGACGCGGAAGTAGCTGTGCAGCGCCTGGGTGATCGCCAGCGGCACGTCGCCGCTGTTGCGTGTCTCGAGTGTCTGCTGCAGCACGCTGCCGATGCGCAGGTGCTGGATCACCTCCAGCCCGGGCACCGGCTGCACGGCGGGCCGCAGTGCCAGCGCGACGCTGCCGTCGTCCTCCGCCTGCCAGGCGTCGAGCCTCCACGCCCGCGTACGCGCCAGCCCGTGCGCGGGGAGATCCCCTTCGCCGCTGCCGAACCACGGCCAGCAAAGCGGCACGCCACCCCGTAACGCTGCCGGCGGCGACTTCGCCTGCGGCGACAGCCACAGCACGTCCTGCGCAGCGGTCGCGGGCCGCCATGACAGCAACTGCCCACCCCAGGTGGAGATCGCCGCGTATGCGAACGGGGTTTCCACGATCCAGCAATCGATCCCGGCGTGGATGCCCTCGCCCACCGCGGCGGCGCTGGCGATGCCGGCCAGCGCCGTGCTCATCGACGCAGTGCTTCGAGGATGCGCATGCCGGCACGGCCGTCCGCCGGCTGCAGGCCGAGCTTCTGCTGCTCGGCCTGGATGGCGCGGCGGGTGGCGGTGCCGACCATGCCGTCGACCTCACCGATGTCATGCCCGCGCGCCAGCAGCAGCGTCTGCAGCTCGCGCCGCTGCGCGCGCGACAGGCCGGGATCGTCGGTGGGCCATTCGGCCTGTGGCACGCTGCCGCCGCGCAGCCGCTCGGCCAGGAACGCGATCGCCAGCGCATAGCTTTCGGCGGCGTTGTAGGAATAGATGGCGTCGTAGTTGCGGAAGACCACGAACGCCGGCCCGCGTGGTCCCGCCGGCAGCAGCAGCGCCGAGCGGGTCTCCGCGGCAAGGCCACCGCCGGCCAGCGCCGAACCGTCGAGGCGGCGCACGCCGCGCGCGGCCCAGTCCGACAGCGGGCGGCGGCTGGTGCGCCCGGCAAGCGCGGTATCGAAGCCCTGCGGCACGCGCACCTCGAAGCCCCACGGCTGTCCGGTGCGCCAACCCGACTGCTTGAGGTAATTGGCGGTGGACGCCAGCGCGTCGGGGATGTTGCCGACCAGGTCGCGGCGGCCATCGCCGTCGAAGTCGACCGCGATGCGCTCGTAGGTGCTGGGCATGAACTGGGTGTGCCCGAACGCGCCGGCCCACGAACCGGTCAGCCCCTCGGCCCGGATGTCGCCGGCCTGCAGCAGGCGTAGCGTGGTGATGAATTCGCCGCGGAAGAACGGCTGCCGGCGCCCCTCGCACGACAGTGTCGCCAGCGACACCAGCAGCGGGCGCTTGCCGAAGATGCGGCCATAGTCGCTTTCCACGCCCCACACCGCGACCACGGTGGCGGGATCGACGCCATAGCGGGCCTCGATGCGGGCAAGCAGGTCGGCGTGTTCGGCCAGCCGCGCACGGCCGTCGGCAACACGCTCGTCATCGACCAGTGCGGCCAGGTAATCCCAGATCGGCGTGGTGAACTCGGGCTGCGCATCGAGCAGGGCGAGCACGCTGCGGTCCGGCGCCAGGCCGGCGGTGAAGCGGTCGAAGCTGGCGGCGCTGACACCCTTGCCCGCGGCGTCCTGCCGGAGCGTGGACAGGCAGCGCGCGAACGCGGGATCGGCTGCGGGAGCGGGGGTTGCAGCGGGTGCAGGCGCCTGGGCGGCGGCATGCTGGGCGGGCAACGCACACAGGCAGGCAAGGACAGCGGCTCGGAACATCGGCGGCACCGTGGCGGGGGGGCGCGGCAGCATATCGGGCGCACCGTGTAGTGGCAGCATGCAGCGCGGCCATGGGCTCAGTCCGGTGCCAGCAGTCCGAGCGCGAAGCCATGGTCGGCATCGGTCCACCAGCCCGACAGCCGCAGCCCGGCCTCCGACGCCAGCCCGGCGACGCTGCCGCGCGTGTATTTCTGGCTGATCTCCACCGCGATCGCGTCTCCGTCCGCGAAGTCGAAGCGCTGGCCGCCGATGTGCACCCTCTGCTGGCGCAGGCTGACCAGCGAGGTCTCGATGCGCATGCGCTCGCCGGCGTAGACCGCGCGATGGGCGAATCCGTCGAGGTCGAAGTCGCTGCCGATCTCGCGGTTGAGCCGGCGCAGCAGGTTCAGGGTGAACGCCGCGGTGACGCCGGCGGCATCGTTGTAGGCGGCCTCGATCAGCCGCGGATCCTTGTCGAGGTCGAAGCCGACCAGTGCATGGCCGTTCGACCCGAGCAGCGCGCGCATCCCGGCCAGCAAGCCGACCGACTGCGCATGGGTGAAGTTGCCCAGCGTGGAGCCGGGAAAGAACACCAGCACGTCACGGGCCGGGCGCGCCGGCGCCGGCAGGTCGATGGCGCGGGTGAAGTCGGCCAGTACCGGCAGCATCCCGATATCGGGGAACTGCGCGCGCAGGCGCTCGACGCTGGCTTCCAGCGCGCTGCGCGAGATCTCCACCGGCGTATAGGCCGCCACGTCCTCGAGCCCGGCCAGCAGCAGTTCCGTCTTGCGGCCACTGCCGCTGCCGTACTCGACCACCTGCAGGGCGGGGCCGACGGCCCTGGCGATCTCCGGCAGCACCGTCTCCAGCAGCGCCAGTTCGGTGCGGGTGAGGGTGTATTCGGGCTGCCGGGTGATCAGCTCGAACAGGCGCGATCCCTCGGCGTCGTAGAAGTACTTCGACGGGAGCCGGCGCGGCGACTGCGACAGGCCGTCCACCACCTCGGCAAGGATGCGCGCGGGCGTGGGCTGGAGATCGAGCAGCGCGTGTTCCGGGGCCACGGGTCAGCGGTCACGGGCCAGGCGCAGGCCGGCGAACTGCCAGCGTGCCGCGGGCGGGAAGAAATTGCGGTAGCTCGCGCGTACATGGTCGCGCGCGGTGGCGCAGCTGCCGCCGCGCAGCACCCACTGGCCGACCATGAACTTGCCGTTGTACTCGCCGATGCCGCCGCTCCACGGGCGGTAGCCCGGGTAGGCACCGTAGGCGCTGGACGTCCACTCCCAGACATCGCCGAACAGCTGCACCGGTGCGTCGGGCCGGGCGTCGCCGGATGCGGCCGGCTCCAGCAGGCCGTCATCGGCGAAATTGCCCGCGCAGGCGACGCCCTGCGCCGCGCGCTCCCACTCGAACTCGGTCGGCAGCCGCGCGCCGGCCCAGCGCGCGTAGGCATCAGCCTCGTAATAGCCCAGGTGGCAGACCGGCGCGGCCGGGTCCAGGCGGCGATGGCCGCCCAGCGTATGCGCGTGGGCGAGGTCCTCGTCCCAGTACAGCGGCCGCGTCCAGCCTTCCGCCTGCACGGTGGCCCAGCCGTCGCTCAGCCACAGCAGGGGCTGACGATAGCCGCCGTCCTCGACGAACGCGCGGAAGTCCGCGTTCGACACCGGCCGCGACGCCAGCGCATGCGCATGCACCAGCACGCGGTGCCGCGGCGATTCGTTGTCGTAGGCGAAGTGCCCGGCATCCGGCCATGCCGGCGCGCCGATCCGCACCAGCGCCTCGTCGGCGTCGATCCAGCGCAGCGGCTGCGGCGCGGCCGGTGCGGGCAGCGGCAGGCCCGCGCGATACGCCGGGCGCAGTGGATTGCTCCAGAACGCATGCTTGATGTCGGTCAGCAGCAGCTCCTGGTGCTGCTGCTCGTGCTGCAGTGCCAGCAGCAGGTTGCGACGCTGCTGGACATCGAGCCCATCGGCCTGCAGGCGCGCCTGCACCCGCGCGTCGACCGCATGCCGGTATTCCAGCACCTCGTCGAGCGTTGGCCGCGACAGGTGCCCGCGCTGCGGCCGGGCATGCATCGGTCCGGCGCTGTGGTAGTAGCTGTTGAGCAGGCGGTCCCACTGCGGTGCATACGCCACGTAGCCGGGTTGCAGGGCGAGCACGAACCGTTCGAGAAACCAGGTGCTGTGGGCGAGGTGCCATTTCGCCGGGCTGGCATCGGCCATGCTCTGCACCATCGCATCCTCCGGCGACAACGGTGCGGCCAGCCATCCGGTCCGGCTGCGCACGCGCGCGAAGCGGCCGGCGAGCGCGTCGACGGGAGGGGCGGTGGGGGCGTGGCCTGCCTGCATCGGGCGAGTCTGGGGCCGGGACGATCAGCGCGGCGTCACGGCCGCGCGCGGCGCTCAGGCGTCGATCGCCCCGACGTAGAACCAGTGCCCGTCCTCGCGCACGAAGCGGCTGTGTTCGCGCATGCGCACCGCGCTGCCGCCGCCGATCCGGTAGCGGGCGATGAACTCCACCGCGGCGCTATCGCCGTGCGGGTCATGGCGCAGCACGGTCAGGCCCAGCCAGGTCGGGCGCCCACCCTCGTCGAACGCGATCGGCGGCGGGCGCGTGGACGGATGCCAGCTGCGCAGCAGGTACACGGCATCCTCGCGCACGTATGCGCTGTAGCGCGAACGCATGAGCGCCTCGGCATCCGCGGCCGGGGCACCGGCGTGCAGCCGGCCACAGCAGTCCGCGTAGCCGCGTCCGGTCCCGCAGGGGCACGCCCCGTCCATCAGCGGCGGCGCGCGACGGTGTCGATGAACTGCAGGAACTCCGCGCGGGTGCGCGCGTCCTCGCGGAAGCTGCCGAGCATCGTCGAGGTGACCATGCTGACGCCGCGCTTGTGCACGCCGCGGGTGGTCATGCATTCGTGCTCGCCTTCGACCACCACCGCCACGCCCAGCGGCGCCAGGGCGCGCTGGATGCAGCCGGCGATCTGCGCGGTCATCTTCTCCTGCACCTGGAAGCGCTTGGCGTAGGCATCCACCACCCGTGCCAGCTTGCTGATGCCAACCACCTTGCCAGCGGGCAGGTAGCCCACGTGCACGCGGCCGATGATCGGCGCCATGTGGTGCTCGCAGTGGCTTTCGTACTCGATGTCGCGCAGCACGATCATCTCGTCGTAGCCCTCGACCTCCTCGAAGGTGCGGGCGAGGTACTCGTCGGCGTCGATCGCGTAGCCGCTGAACCACTCGCGATAGGCCTTGACCACCCGCTTCGGGGTGTCGAGCAGGCCCTCGCGCTGCGGGTCGTCACCGGCCCAGCGCAACAGCGTGCGCACCGCCGCCTCGGCCTGTTCGCGGGTGACGTCGGGTTCGCGGGGAGGGGTATGGTCGGCCATGGCGCATCCGGCTGCGTGCGGCCGGCCATGGTACCGCGTGGCCGTCGCTCAGCTGTTGCGCGTGGCGCCGGCGTCGCGCGCCTGCAGCGCGCGTTCGCGCTGCCCCAGCTCGCGCCACACGTGCTGGATGGCCGGATACGCCTGGGCGAACTCCAGCCGCGACGCGCCGCGCACGGCGGGCCAGCGGGCTTCCAGTTCCGCGCTGGTGAGGTCCGGATCGCGCTGGCGGCGCTCGAAACTGTCCAGGCCCAGCTGGTAGGCCGGCGCGTAGTCCTCCCAGCCCATGCCGTCGGCGTAATAGCTGCTGGTGCGGTAGGTCTGCTGGAAATGGCCGAGGTCACCACGCGGATCGGCGGCCTCCATGCTGCGGTGGCCGACGATCGCGCCGATCGCGGCACCGATGGCCACGCCGACCACCAGCCCGGGCACCCCGAACGGCAGGTAGCCGATGCCGCCCATCACGAATCCGGCGGCGATCGCGCCGATGCCGGCACCGATCACGTGCACCTTCTGCAGGCGGCTCATGATTCCCTCTTCAGCGCACGCGCGCGCCGGCGTGCGTCGGCATCCTCGAACACATGGCGCACGGCGCTGCGTGCCTCCGGCCAGCTCAGCCGGGACCCGTCGCGGGCAGTGTCCCAGCCGGCTTCCAGCCGCGGTTCGACCGCGTCGAACGATGCGCCGGCAAGCCCCAGCAGCTCCACCTGTTCCATGCCGTAACGGTAGGCGGGGGCGTAGTCGTTCCAGGCCCGGCCGCTGGAGAAGTAGGGCATGTCGCGGTAGATCCGCCGGTAGTACTCGTAGGCGGATTCGTCCCCGCGGGGCGGGCCGGCCACGGCCAGGCCGCACGACGCGGCGATCGGCTGTGCTGGAAGCTTGTGCATGGGAACAGGGGCAGGAAATTCGGGATGCAGCGACCTTGGGGCCGGCCCGGTCACCGGGCGGTGAAATGCGCACGCCCGCGCACCGTTGCGATACCTGGCATTCAGATGCAAGGGCCTTCGTGCCCTGCGGGCATGACATCCAGCAGGGGCCGGCACGGCCGGGTGGGCACAGAATGCGGCTTTCGCCAACGGAGAACGCCGTGCGCACCGCCTTCGCCTGCTCCACCCTTGCCCTCGCGCTGGCCCTGGCGGCCTGTTCGCAACCCTCGGCCGCGCCCACCGGCGGGACGGCCACCGCCACCTCGCAGCGCGCGGGCGACCAGTCGGCCCGGCTCAATGCCTGGTTCGACGAACAGTACGAACAGTCCCTGCAGTTCAGCCCGCTGCGGATGACCGTACTCGGCCGCAAGGATCTCTACGACCAGCTCGACGATGTCTCGCCGGAGGCGCAGCGCAGGCAGCTGGCGTGGATGCAGGCGTCGGTGGAGGCGATGGAGTCGCAGTTCGACTACGACGCACTCGACGCCGAAGCCCGGCTGTCCTGGGACCTCTGGAAGCACCAGTACGAAAGCGCGCGCGAAGGCGAGCGGTTCATCGACCACGGCTACGCGTTCGACCAGATGAACGGCATGCACAGCATGCTGCCGACGCTACTGATCAACTTCCACAAGGTCGACAGCGAAGCCGACTACCAGGCCTACATCAGCCGTCTCGCCGCCAGCGCGCGGCTGTTCGACCAGCTGCTCGCGCGCGGCCAGGCATCTGCCGCCAAGGGCATCCGCGCACCGAAGTTCGCCTACGAGGGCGTCATCGAGCAGTCGCGCAAGCTGATTGCCGGCGCACCGTTCGACGATGGCCAACCCAGCGCGCTGTGGGCCGACCTGGTGGCCAAGGCCGATGCGCTGGTGGAGGCCGGCACGATCGATGCCGCGCGCGCCGACGCGTTGAAGGCACAGGCGCGCAGCGCTCTGCTCGAGCAGCTGAAGCCGGCCTATGAACGCGTGATCGCGTGGAGCGAGGCGGAACTGCCGCATGCGCTGGAGAACCCGACCGGCGTGGGCACCACCCACCCCGGCGGCGCCGACTACTACGCGTTCCAGCTGCGCAGGAACACCACCACCGCGATGGGCGCCGACGAGATCCACCAGCTCGGCCTCGACGAAGTCGCGCGCCTGCGTGGCGAGATGGAGGCGGTGATGGCGAAGGTCGGCTTCGACGGCGACCTGCAGGCGTTCTTCCAGCACATCAACACCGACCCGCGGTTCCGTTACCCCGACACCGATGCCGGCCGCCAGGCCTATATCGACGATGCGACGAAGGCGATCGACAACATCAAGCAGCACCTTCCGGCCTACTTCGGCCTGCTGCCGAAGGCCGACCTGGTGGTCAAGCGCGTGGAGGCATTCCGCGAGCAGGACGGCGCCGCGCAGCACTATTTCCCCGGCACGCCGGACGGCGCGCGCCCCGGCATCTACTACGCGCACCTCTCCGACATGGATGCGATGCCCAAGACCGAGCTGGAGGTCATCGCCTACCACGAGGGCCTGCCGGGCCACCACATGCAGATCTCGATCGCGCAGGAACTCGAGGGCGTGCCGACCTTCCGCACCCAGTATTCCAGCACCGCGTATTCGGAAGGCTGGGGCCTGTATTCGGAGTGGCTGGCCAAGGAGATGCCCGACACCTACACCGACCCGTACTCCGAGTACGGCCGGCTGATGTCGGAGATGTGGCGCGCGATCCGCCTGGTGGTCGACACCGGCATGCACGCGAAGGGCTGGACCGAGGAACAGGCGGTCGACTACTTCCGCCAGAACGCCTCGGTGCCGGATGCGGCGATCCGTTCCGAGGTGCGCCGCTACCTGATCATGCCGGGCCAGGCCACCGCCTATAAGGTCGGCATGATCCGCATCCAGCAGTTGCGCGCCAAAGCCGAGGCCGAACTCGGCGATGCGTTCGACATCCGCGGTTTCCACGACACGGTGCTCGGTGGCGGTGCGATGCCGCTGGACCTGCTCGAGCGTCGCGTGGACGCGTGGATCGCCAGCCGCAGGGCGGGCTGACCCCGACCACGCCGTCGCGACCCCGGGACACCTCCGGCACCCCGGTGCCGGAGGCGCGCCTCAGGCGGCGGCCTGCAGCATCCGCGGCACCAGCGCGGCACTGCCCTGCGTGCCCATCAGCTGCAGCTCGCCGTCCTGGATCAGCGCGGTCAGGCGCATGCCGCGCTCGAGCAGCGCGGTCGCCGCATCCAGCGCATCCGGGTCGAGGTCGATGACGGTGAGGTTCTTCAGCCGCGCCAGCGTGCCGGCCTGCTTGCCCCACCAGTTCGCCGCGCTGCCGCCGCTGTAGCTCACCACGGCCACATGGCGTGCCCGTGCGCAGGCCTTGCGGATGCGGGTCTCGCTGGGCTGGCCGAGGTCGATCCACCGCTCGATGTCGCCGGTGTAGTCGCGCTGCCAGAGATCGGGCTCTTCCTCGTTGCTCAGGCCGCGGCCGAATTCCAGTCGCTCGTCGGCGAACAGCACGAAGGCGATCAGCCGCGCCATCAACCGCTGCGGGGTCTCCGATGGATGCTGGGCCAGGGTGAGGTTGTGCTCGGCGTAGTACTGCCGGTCCATGTCGCTGACCTGCAGTTCGGCCTTGTAGATCGTCGAATTGGGAGCCATTGGCCGCGCCTGTCCATGGGGGCGGCAATTGTAGGCACGCGGCCGCGGGCGGGTTGTCGGCACCCCGCCTGCGCGCCCGCCATGCGGCCGCAGCGGGACGACTTCCGGGCCCCGAACCACCACGCCGCCGCAGCGCGGAAGGGCGCGGCGTTGTGCTGTGGTCATCGCCGGACGCGCCAATGGCGTAGGATGGTCCGCGTATCGCCCATCTTTTGCGTCCCGTCCGACCGCCACCATCGTCGCTCGCTGCGCTTTCCTTCCGCGTGCCGCCCCGTCCGGCGCCACGCCCTCACCGGAGCGCCCATGCCGGGCACCATGACCCGCCCGTCCCGCCAGACCCCCTGCGCATGAGCGCAGCCTGCGCCATCCCCGACGTCCCGCTGTGCGCGCGCTGCGACGCGGTCTGCTGCCGTCTGACGGTGGTGGTCCAGCCCGAGGACCGCATGCCGCCGCACCTGACCACCTTCACCGAAGGCGGCCTGGAAGTCATGGCGCGCGACGAGGAAGGCTGGTGCGTGGCGGTCGATGCCGGTCGCATGCATTGCTCCATCTACGACAGTCGTCCCGAGGTCTGCCGCCGGTTCGTCATGTCCGGGCCCCATTGCCAGGACGTGCGTGCCGACCACAGCGACCGCACCGCCCGCCGCGTTCCGCTGCGCCTTTACTGACCGGAGACCCGCATGTCCCGCCCTGCCCGTGCCACCGCCACCACGCCTGCCGTCAAGGCACCCCGCTCCTCGCCCGCCAAGGGCCAGGGCGCCACGATGACCCACGAGCGCATCGCCGCCGACCTCGACGCCTTCCGCAAGTCGGGCGGCCGCATCGAGGTGCTGGGCGTCACCCGCACGCTGCAGCGCATCGATCCCGCACTCGAGACCGCGCCCGCGAAGCCGGCCTCCGCGCCGGCATCGCGTACCCGCCGCTGACATCCCACCGCCGAGAAACGGAGAACACTTTGGCAAAACCCAACTACAGCTTCGAGAAGCGCCAGCGCGAGCTGGCGAAGAAACGCAAGCAGGACGCCAAGGACGCGAAGAAGCGCGAGGCCCGCGAAGCCGCTTCTGCGCAGTCCGTGGCCGAACCGCAGGCCGAGGCGCCCGCACCTGTCGACGACGCGGCCAACGCGCCCGCGGCGCCCCGCGTCCACCTGCGTTCGAGCGAATAGCGCAACCGGCACGTCGCCGACGCACGGCGTCGCGGCGTGCCTGCCTTTCCCTGACGGGAAACCCGCTGGATTTCCCGCCGCTTCTATCGCTTCCACCAGCAGAAGCGGCCGCTCCGGCAGCGCCGGGCCTGGCGACCCGCGACCCTGGCGGGCCCTCCGCTCCGGGCCGCTCTAGCGCTGTCCGCGATCACCCTCGGTGGCGGCGCGGATGCGATGGAACTCGCTGTCGGCGTCCCACTGCGGCCACGCCGGTGACTGCGCGATGGCCTGCACCAGCCGCAGCACCACGGCGGTGTCCGCGGTGGGCCCGCGCATGTCCCAGCTGTCGTCGAATTCGTCGCCCGGCTGGTGGTAGCGCTCGGCGAAGTAGGCTGCGCGCGCGGTCAGGCCGCCCTCCACGCCGCCGTCGAGCTGGTCCATGCCCGGCCCCACGGTGATCGCCGGCACGCCGGCCTGGGCGAAGGCGCAATGGTCGGCGCGGTAGAAGAACCCCGCTTCGAGATCCGGATCGGCGGAATAGCGGCGGCCCTCGGCCGCGGCTGCCGCAGCCAGTGCACGCTCCAGCGACACCCGCCCCAGACCCCAGCTCGAGATGTCGTGCGTGGGACCGTCCGGGCTCCACATTTCCATGTTGATCGCGGCGGCGGTGGTGGCCAGCGGACGCAGCGGATTGGCTGCGTAGTGGGTGGCGCCAAGCAGCCCGCTTTCCTCCGCGGTCAGGGCCAGGAACAGCACGCTGCGCGCCGGTGGCGGCCCGTCGGCCATGACCCGCGCGATCTCGATCATCGAGGCGATCGCGGTGGCGTTGTCGACCGCGCCGTTGATGATCGCGTCGCCGCCGGCATCGGGCGCGCCGATGCCGAAGCTGTCCCAGTGCCCGGACACGACCACCGTCTCGTCCGGACGCTGCGCGCCACGCAACAGGCCGGCCACGTTGTGGCTGGTGATGCGGCTGCGCTCGACGTCGAAGGCGGCCGAGAACGTCGCCCCACCGAGGGCATGGGCGCGGAAGCCCGGCTGCTGCGCGGCGCGCCTGGCGGTCTCGAACGCGAGTCCGGCGTCGGCGAACAGGCGTTCGGCGGTGGCGCGCTGGATCCAGCCGCGCACCTCGAGGTGATGACTGGCGGCGTCGGCGCGCACGATGTCGAACTGCGGCGCCGCGCGGCCGTTGCGCACCGTCGCCCACGGATACGCCGCCGGTGCGGTCTCGTGCACGATCAGCACGCCGGCGGCCCCGCGCCTGGCCGCTTCGAGGTACTTGTAGGCCCAGCGCCCGTACCAGGTCATCGCGCGGCCGCCGAAGCGACCCGGCGCGGTCTCGAAGTCCGGATCGTTGACCAGCACCACCACCACCCTGCCGCGCACGTCGAGGCCGGCGTAATCGTCCCAGTCGAGCTCGGGCGCGGTGATGCCGTAGCCGGCGAACACCAGCGGCACGTCGCGCAGGTCGACGTTGCCGCGCGGATGCAGGGTCTCCAGCGCGATGTCCTCGCCATTGGCAAGCGCGCGGTGGCGTCCGCCCACCGTGAACGCCGCCCGCACCGGCCCGCTGATCGCGATGCGTTCCAGCGTCACCGCCTGGGTCCAGCCACCGCCGTCGCCGGCCGGCTCCAGCCCGGCCGCGGCGAACTGTCGGCGGATGTAGTCGATGGTCCTGTCCTCGCCCGGCGTGGCCGGGGCGCGGCCTTCGAATGCGTCGGACGCCAGCACCCGCAGGTGCGTGGCGAGGTTGTCACTGCGGATGCCGGCGGCCGGGGCGGCGGCATCGGCATCCGCCGACGGTGGCACGGCGGCACATGCCGCCAGGGCCAGGCTGGCCAGCATCACACCCAGGACGCGCTGCTGCATCGGCTTCATCCGGTCGGGAACAGGCCCCGATAGTGCACCAGCGCGCCGGCGTCGCCGCTGCCGGGGTCAGTCCGCGGCTGCGGGCAGTTTCGGCGGCAGGGCGAAGCAGTCGATGAAACGCTGCGCCAGCGCGCGGTCCCCCTCCAGCCGCAGCCGGCCCGCGGCCTCGGCGGCGTCGAGCGGGCGCTTGCCGTATACCAGCCCGATGAAGGTGCCGGTATCGGTCTCGAACACCACGTCCGCTGCCGCCACGTCACTGCGTTCGATCTCCAGGCCCGAGGTCGACAGCCGGCCGGAGAACACCGCGGTGGGGAAACGGAACTGCAGCGTCATCGACACCGGCTCGCGCGCGGTGCGCAGCATCATCCGCAGCGACAGCATCGCCGACACCGGCGACAGCGGCAGCGAGGGGTCGTGGTCGGGCGAACGCAATGCCCAGCGGGCCAGCGCCTGGAAGATCGGCTCCGCCTCGCGACCCCAGTCGGTGAGTTCGTACACCTGCACCGCTGCCGGCGGCGGCAGCCGGCGCCGTCGCACCACCCCGGAGCGCTCCAGGCCGTCCAGCCGCTGGGTCAGCACGTTGGCACTGAGCCCGGGCAGGTCGGCGCGCAGCTCGGAGAAGCGGCGCGCGCCCAGCATCAGCTCGCGGATCACCAGCAATGCCCAGCGTTCGCCGACCAATTCAAGCGCCAGCGCGACCCCGCAGGCGTCCTGGTACCAGCGCTTCGGGGCGCCCTCCTGGGTAGGAATAACTTTTTCTGACTTCATGGTTGTTTTTTATAACCCGTTGCGCCTACGATCGGTCGCGACCCGGTGGCCTTCTGCGTTCCACCGTCGCGCCGCCAGGAATCGCCCCACCCCCGCGTCACCATAGGGAGTCAGCGCATGCCGGTCGACCAGAACGCCTCGCTGCGCATCACCGCGTTCGAGTGGGTGCCACGCTTCGCACGCGGGTTCGTCCGCGACCTGCGCCCGCGCTGGGCCTGCGAGGAGATCGGCCTGCGGTATGCCACCCGCCTGATCAGCGCCACCGAGCGCCCGGACTGGTATTTCGAGGCCCAGCCCTGGGGCCAGGTACCGGTGCTCGAGGACAACGGACTGACCCTGTTCGAGAGCGGCGCGATCCTGCTGCACCTCGGCGAGCGCGACGCCCGCCTGCTGCCAACCGATCGCGAGGGCCGTGCAAGCGTGCTGTGCTGGCTGTTCGCGGCCTTCAACTCGGTCGAGCCGGTGTTCATGGAGATCGGCAACGTCGAGATCTTCAGCCGCGACGAGCCATGGGCGGCGTTGCGCCGCCCCGGCCTGCTGGCCGAGGCGGGCCAGCGGCTGGACCGCCTCGAAGCCGCGCTGGGCGACCGCGACTGGCTGGCCGGCAACTTCAGCATCGCCGACATCGCCATGGTCACGGTGCTGCGCGAAGTCGGCGACACCGGCCTGCTCGAGCGCCGGCCGGCGCTTGCGGCCTACCTGCAGCGGGGCATCGCGCGCCCGGCCTTTGCCGCCGCGCTGCGCGCGCAGCTGGCCGACTTCCAGTCCGAACCCACCGCCGCATAGCGGCCCACGCACCATCCCTTCCAGCGAGGTGGCACCGATGTCCAATTCCCACGGCGAATGGATCTGGTTCGAACTGCTGACCCCCGACCCCGATGCCGCGCAGGCCTTCTATGGCGCACTGCTGGGCTGGACCGCACGGCCCAGTGGCATGGCCGACGTCGACTACCGGCTGCTGCAGGCCGGTGACGACCAGGTCGGTGGGCTGATGCGGCAGCCGGCGGGCATGGCCGGCGGTCCGCTCTGGCTGGGTTACGTGGCGGTGGACGATGTCGATGCCAGCGCGCGCGCATTCGCCGATGCCGGGGGTGCCATCCACATGCCACCCACCACGCTCGACGGTGTCGGGCGCATGGCGATGGTGGCCGACCCGCAGGGGATCGCGCTGTACGTCATGCACGGCGAGAGCAGCGAAACCAGCACCGCGCTGCGCCAGTGCATGGGCGACGCCGACGAGCGCGCGCGGGGCCACGTGGTCTGGTGCGAACTCACCACCCCGGACCCGGATGCCGCGATCGGCTTCTACGCCGCCACCTTCGGCTGGCAGCAGCAGGGCGGCATACCGATGGGCGCGGCCGGCGAATACCGCTTCCTGCACGTGGCCGGCAACTGCTTCGGTGCGGTGATGGTCCCGGTACCTGGCAGCCAACCCGGCTGGCTGTTCTACATCCACGTCGCCGATATCGACCGCGCGCAGCGCCGGCTGCTGGCAGCGGGTGGCGACGTGCTGCAGGAGCCGCAGGAAATTCCCGGCGGCCAGTACGCGCTGGTGGCGCGCGATCCGCAGGGCGCGCGGTTCGGGCTGGTCGGCCCACGCATCGCCCACCCGGAGGACCAGCCATGAACCGACTCGTTCCCTGCCTGTGGTTCGACAACGACGAGGCGCGCAACGCCGCGGAGTTCTACGCCTCGGTCTTTCCCGACAGCCATGTCGACAGCGTGCTTGCGGCCCCGGCCGACTATCCAGATGGTGGCGAAGGCGACGAGCTCACGGTGGCGTTCACCGTGCTCGGCCACCGCTTCCTCGGCCTCAACGGCGGCCCGCACTTCAGGCCCAACGAGGCGGTCAGCTTCCAGGTGCTGACCGCCGACCAGGCCGAAACCGACCGCTACTGGGACGCGATCATCGGCAATGGCGGCCAGGCCAGCGATTGCGGCTGGTGCAAGGATCGCTGGGGGTTCTCGTGGCAGATCACGCCGCGCGCGCTGATGGACGCGATGGCCGATCCGGACCGGGCCGCGGCGCGCCGTGCGATGGAAGCGATGATGACGATGCAGAAGATCGACATCGCCACGATCCAAGCCGCTCGCGCCGGCACCGGGAGCCGGTAGGGCCGCTGGTGCCGTACGGCCATCCGCGCTCGTCCTTGCCCGGAAGGGTGCTGATCGCGCTGTACACGCACGCGACGGCGTTCGGGTTCCGCTGTATCGGGCCGGACACGCCGCAGCACGCGAGCAGTGGCGGCGGCGTCCGCCCTTACTCCTGCCCTCTCCCGCTCACGGGAGAGGGCGCCCGGAAAGGGCGGTCAAGGGCGCGCCTGCTCAGTGCACGCCGTGGCAGACCGCCGTGGGCCCGAAGGCCTCACCGAAGGTCTGGCCCTGGCGGTGGTGCTGCCAGTAGAACGTCGGCGCCGGCACCGCCTGGTTGCCGATCTCGGCCATGTCGGCGGCGACGTCGAACAGTCGGCCATCCACCATCACGTAGCGGGTGTCGGCGGTGTGGCGGATGTTCTCCAGCGGGTTGCCGTCGAGCACCACCAGGTCGGCGCGCTTGCCGACTTCCAGCGAGCCCAGCTGCGCGGCCATGCCGATGTAGTCGGCACCGTCGATGGTTGCCGCACGCAGGGCTTCGAAGTTCGAGAAGCCGCCCTGGGTGAGCATCCAGGTCTCCCAGTGCGTGGCCAGGCCCTGCAGCTGGCCGTGGCCGCCCACCTGCACCTTGACCCCGGCATCGCGCAGTCCCTTGAGCGCTTTCGCCACCTCGATGTGGTGGTAGTCCCAGTCGGGCGCGATCTCGCGGCGGATCGAACGCGCGTCCAGCGTCTCGCGCGGGAAGAAGCGGTTGAGCTTGGCGTCCTCCCAGACGTTGTCGCGGGCGTAGAACCAGTACTCGCCCGACAGGCCGCCGTAGCTCACCACGAGCGTCGGCGTGTTGCGCACGTCGGTTTCCTTCCACAGGTTGACCACGTCCGAGTACAGCGGGGCCACGGGCAGGTTGTGTTCGATGCCGGTGGCGCCGTCGAGGATCATCGTCATGTTGTGGTGGAAGGTGGAGCCGCCCTCCTCGACCACCAGCATGCCGAGCTCGCGCGCGGCCTGGTTGACCTGCTGGCGCTGGTCGCGGCGGGGCTGGTTGTAGCTCTTCACCGAGAACGCGCCGTGCGCCTGCATACGGCGCAGGTGGCTGCGCGCGTCGTCGAGCGAATCGATCTCGGCCTTGTAGCCGCCGTCGGCGCCGTAGAGGATCGTGCCGGTGGAGAAGATCCGCGGGCCGACCATGCGCCCGGCCTGCACCAGTTCCGCCTGCGAGAACACGAACTCGGTGGTGGCCGACGGATCGTGCAGCGTGGTCACGCCGAACGCGAGGTTGGTGTAGTACGCCCAGTTCTGCTGCGGGACGACGCCCTGGCCGAAGTGCGAGGCGTGCGCGTGCACGTCGATGATGCCGGGCACGATCGTCCTGCCGCTGGCGTCGATCACCCGCGCGCCGGCCGGCACGTCGACGCTGCCGGTCGCACCCACTGCGCGGATGGTGTTGCCCTCGACGACCAGGGTGCCGTTCCCGATCACTTCCTCGCTGTTCTCGGCATCGCGCATGGTGACGATGCGCGCATTGGTGAACGCCACCACATCCCGCGGCGCATGCACCGGGGCGTCCAGCCCGACCGGGATGCCACCGCCCGGCGCCGGCGCGGCGATCTCCTCGCGCGCGCCGGGCAGGAACGCAAAGGTCTGGTCGAGCCGGCGCGAGTGGTAGCGGTCGCCGACCATCCAGTGCAGCGAATTGGAATCCGCGGCCCAGTGCAGGTAGCTGCCGACATCGGCGCTGACCTGGCGCACCGGCAGTGCCTTGGTCTGCCGCTCCAGGGTGATCGCGCGGCCGGTCTGCGGCATCGGTGCCACATAGGCGTTGAACAGCTCGGTGAAGGCCACCCAGCGGCCGTCGGGGCTGAGCTGTACCGAGTCCACGTACTTGAGGTCGAACACCTCGCGCGGGTCCTCGCCGTGCAGGCCCACCGACATCAGCTTCTTCTCCATGCCGCCGCCGGCGAGGTAGAGCACGCGGCTGCCGTCATGGTTGAACTGCGGCGCCTGGCCCGACTCGGCCACACGCACCGGCTCGCCTCCGGACACCGGCACCACGTAGATGCCGCGGTCGCCCGACCACAGGCTGCCGGTCAGCCCGCCACCGCCGCTGCGTGCATAGGCCACGTGGCGGCCGTCGGGCGAGAAGCGCGGGTGGTAGTAGAAGCCGGGCTGGGTGGTGAGCCTGCGGCCTGCCGCGCTGCCGCCGGCACTACGCACGTGGATCGCGCCGAGGTTGGCATCCGACCAGGTGGTGTAGAGCAGCTGGCGGCCGTCGGCGCTGAAGCTGGGCTGGTATTCGTACACGTCGCGGCTGTTGGTCAGCCGCTGCGGGGTGCCATCGGGCAGCGACTTGCGCCACAGCTGGCCCAGCGCATGGAACACCAGGGTGCCGCCATCGGCCGAGGTGGCGACGTCGCGGATCATCCGCGGCGCGAAGTCGCCTTCCGGCAGGGTCTGCGCGAAGCGCAGCGGCTCCGCCACCACCTGCTCCACCTGCGCGGTGAACGGGATCTTCGTCGCGTCGCCGCTGGCCATGTCGATGCGCCACAGCCCGCCCTGCGCCCACACCACCACGTGCTTCGAATCCGGGGTCCAGTCGAAGCCGCTGTACGGGCCGAAGATCGACCAGGCCTCCTGCTGGTCATGGCTGAGACCATCCCACACCGGGCGCACCTCGCCGCTGGCGAGATCGAGCCGGTGCAGCACGCTGGCATCGCGCACGCGCTTGACGAAGGCCAGCGTCTTTCCGTCGGGCGATACCTGCGGGCGCACCGCGCCACCGGGCGTGGCCACCACGTCCTCGGTCCTGCCGGTGTGGCGGTCGAAGCGCTTGATCGCGTAGATCACCCCGTGCGGGTCGCGGTTGTACTGGAACTCCGGCCCGGGGCTGACGTCCTGCGAGTAGTACACGTAGCGTCCGTCCGGCGAGACCGCAGGCTCGCCGATGTCCTGCTGGTCGTTGGGCTTCTCAACCAGCTGCATGCCGCTGCTGGTGCCGGCGGCATGGAACATCCACAACTCGCCCGCGCCCAGTGAACGCGTTGCGGTGAAGTGCTTGCGGGCGACCAGGTACTGCCCGTCCGGCGTCCACGCCGGGTTGTTGAGCAGGCGGAAGGTTTCGTTGCTGATCTGGCGCGGGTCGCTGCCGTCGGCGGCGATGGTCCAGATGTTGTTGCCGCCGCTGCGGTCCGAGGTGAACGCGATGCGCGTGCCGTCCGGCGACCAGCGCGGCTGGATGTCCCAGGCGCGGCCGGAGCTGATGCGGGTGGCGCGGCCACCGGCGATCGGCATGCGGTAGAGGTCACCCAGCAGCGAGAACACCAGCTCGCGGCCGTCCGGGGAGACGTCGACATCCATCCACGTGCCTTCGTCGGTCTCGAAGCGCACCGTCTTCGCGGTGCCCTGGGTGCTCTCGACATCCCACTTCGCGGCGTCGTCGGCTTCGGCGCCGTCGCGCAGTCCGCGCGCGCTGTCCAAAGGCGCCTGCGCGTGGTCGATGCCGGCGGCATCGAGCGCGTCCTGTTCGAGTTCGACATTGGGATCGCGGCGGTCGTCGCCTGCGTCGTCCGCCTGCGCCGCGGGCGCCGGCACGGGCGTTGGCTGCGGCTGTTGCGCGAATGCGGGGGAGGAAGCGAGTGCGCAGGACAGCGCGAGAGCGAGGATGTTGCGGGTCATGCGGTGGGTCCGGCAGGGCAAACCATCGACGATAGCCACCACCACCGGGCAGGGCACGGGACAAAAGTCCCGGGCCCGGCGCGTCGACGGATGCTCACCGGTGATCGGCTACCGTCGGGCAATGCGCCTGTTGATCCTGACCTGCGGCACCGAGGGCGACACCCGGCCGCTGGCCGCGCTGGGCCATGCGCTGGTGCGGGCCGGCCACGACGTGCACCTGCTGGCCGACGCGGCCACCCTCGGCATCGCGTGCGCGCTGGAGCTGCCGTGCACGGCGCTGGCCGGCGACATCCGCGCCACCATCGCTGCCGAGGGCGCGATGCGCAGCATCACCTCGAACCTCGCGCGGCTGACGATCGAACATACCGATGCCTGGCTGCAACAGGCGATCGCGCTGGGCCGTGGCTGCGATGCGGTGATCGTGTCGGGGCTGACGGTGTTCGTCGGCCAGGCCGCCGCCGATGCGCTTGGCGTGCCGGCAATCGGCGCGATGCTGATCCCGCTGTCGCCCACCCGCGAATTCGCCTCGCCGTTCCTGCCGTTGCCGGTGCCCCGCGCGCTCAACCGGGCCAGCCACTGGCTGTTCGGGCATGCCAGCTGGCGGCTGTTCCGCCCGGCCACCAACCGTGCGCGGCGTCGCGCCGGCCTGCCACGCCGGCATTCACTGCATACCGCCTACCCCATGCTCTACGGCATTTCCCCGTCGCTGCTGCCAGCGCCGGCCGACTGGCCTGTCGACACCCATGTCTGCGGCCAGTGGGTGCCGCCGGTGCCGGGCTGGACGCCACCGCCTGCCCTCGTCGATTACCTCGACGCCGGCGAGCCACCGGTCTATGTCGGCTTCGGCAGCATGGGCGGCTTCGACAACGCGCGACTCGTCCGCGCGGTGGTGGGTGCGGTCGGCACGCGCCGCGCGCTGTTCTCCGCCGGCTGGAGCGGCATCGACACGCGCGCGTTGCCGTCCAACTTCCATCCGGTCGGCCACGTGCCGCACGACTGGCTGCTGCCACGCTGCGCGCTGGCGATCCACCACGGCGGCTCCGGCACCACCCACTCCGCGTCGCGGGCGGGCATCCCGTCGGTGATCGTGCCGTTCGCCGGCGACCAGTTCTTCTGGAACCAGCGCCTTCGTGCGCTCGGGGTGATGCGCCACACGCTGCGTGGCCGCACCATCACCGCCGCGCGGCTCGCCGCAGCGCTCGCACACGCCGGCAGCGCCGATGCCCGCAGCCGCGCGGCCGCGCTCGGGCTGCGCATGCGCCAGGAGGACGGCACCGCTGCGGCGGTGGCGCTGGTGGAGCGTTACGCGCAACGCCGTTAGCGGGATCGGATCCGACGTGACGAGGTGACGTCCCGCGGCAGCCGACGCCACCGACCGGCGCCGGAATTGTGACGGTATTGACACTCCGGCGGCCGCTCTCCAATGTGCGCGCCGACACGGAGGTGTGAGGCCGGTGCGCAACGCACCGGCGCATGGACAGCAGGCGGCGCGGCCGTCGATCTGCATGCCCCACCGTGCCACGCGTCCGCATTCCGCGGCGCGGACACACAGGAACAGGGGACAACATGAAGAACCGCACTCCGGCACCCGCGATGGGCGCCCTCGTCATCGGTGCGTGCCTGGCCGCAGCCGGCGCCGCACAGGCACAGAACCGCGCGCTCGAGACCTGGACGCCGTCGCAGCCGGCACAGGTACGGGAAATGGATCCGGCCAAGCGCGTGCAGGCCGCACCGGCCGCAGGCACCGGCGAGGCCCTGCCGGTGGTCGACACCAGCGCGGCGCCAGCGACCGCGCCGATCGCATATGCCACCGCCGCCGAACCCGTGCGCCGCGACAATCGCGGCGGCTTCTTCATCGGCGTGCAGGGCGGCCAGGGCGAGGTGTACCAGGGCGTGGACCAGACCGCGCGCATGCTCAACGCCGGCTACCGCTGGCAGGCCGGCGCGGTCACGCTGGTGGGGATCGAGGTGGCCCGCGGCCAGCTCGAGGAAGAGCGCGACACATGGTTCCGCTACGACGAGGTCGACTACGCCAGCATCGGTGCCAATGCGCGCTTCAACTTCGGCCGCAGCAGTCCCGTGTACGCACTGGTGCGCGCCGGCTACTGGGCCGCGGAAGCCAGCATCGACGGACGCTGGACCTCCGACATCGACGGCGCCTATGTCGGCGTTGGCGTCGGCGTGGACTTCGGCCGCCACTTCAACATGAGCGTGGTCTACACCAACCACGTGTATTTCGAGAATTACTACTACTGGAACGACTACGACGTCAGCCGCGCCGACACGCTGATGCTGGGCGCCGAAGTCCGCTTCTGATCCGCACACGCCAGCCCGGGTCTCCGGGCTGGTTCCACCGGGCGGGGCACGCGGCCTATCGCGCGGGGCGCCTTGCCGCCGCACGTCGGCGGATCAGCTCGGCAAGCGCCGCCGGATCGATCACCGCCTGCATCCGCGTCGACTCCACTGCTTCGGCCAGGTAACGCGCATTGGCGCCGCCCAGCCATACCGGCACCTGCGGATCGAGCGCGGCCTCCAGCGCGCGCAGTTCGGCCAGCGCCTGCGGCGCGTGGCCGGGATCGATCGAACTCACCGCCACCGCCGCGGCATCCAGACGACCGGCCACGATGGCCAGTTCCGCTGCCGGCAGGCCTGTTCCCAGATAGAGCACAGAGGCGCCTGCGTCGTGCGCATGCAGCGCGGCCCCAAGCAGGCCGAGCTCGTGCGGCTCACCCGGCAGGGTGGCAAACAGCACCCGCGGCCGCGCGGAACCGGGGTGCTGGGTCAGCACCGACATCAACCGCGCCCGCAACAGGCTGCTCACCAGCCGCTCCTGGGCGATCGCAAGCCGCCCGTCCGCCCAGCGCACACCGACTTCGCGCAGCAGCGGCGACACCACCCGCGCCACCAGCACCGCGACCGGCAGCGTGGCGATGGCCACCGACAGGTCGCGGTCGAATTCGTCGATGCGGTAGTCGGCGATCGCATCCAGCATGCGCCCGGGCAGCGCATCCAGGCCGCCATAATCCTGACGCTCGTGCTGCTGATCGTCGGCGGCATCAACTGGGGCCTGGTCGGCGTGGCCCGGTTCGACCTCGTGGCCGCGATCTTCGGTGGCCAGGACGCGCTGCTCGCACGCGTGGTCTACACCGTGGTCGGCCTGTCGGCGCTGTGGCAGATCATGCCGCTGATGCGTGCCGGCAGCACCGGCGAGGTCCCGGCGCAGGCGCGCCGCTGAGTCCCCACGCCGTCGTCCGGTTCTCCAGTGCCGGCGGCGGTCCGCCAACCCCGCGGACTGCTCCCCCGCGGGGTTGGCACCTTGCTGTATTCGCGCATCCATGGTGGCAAGGCCATGGATGCGTCCACGCTACTGGATTCGGTACTGCACGCGGCCGCACCGGCAGCGCAGCCCACCATCGCGTGTGGGCTTGCGGTAGCGATGCCACCCAAGCGCGCAAAGCAGACTTCGCATATTCGTTCCCCAGGACGTCCTTGCTCGTGTCACGATCGGAGTGCAGCATCGTGCATCGCACGTCCCCATTGCGACCGCTCCCGCGCAACGGTATCCCAGCTGCGGGAATTGTGAAAGCGGTCACGAAAACGGCCGATATACCGAAGGTTTGCCCAGCACAGGCCCCTGCCATTCCGGCCCCAGAGGGCATGCCGCACGTGCCCGACCGGTCGCTGCGATCCATGCGCGGGCGTTCCGCGACGCGCATGGGGTGGCGACCGGCCGGCGCACCGGTTCAGCCGCTCACGGGCCGCGCTGGCGTGATGGCCGATCCGCATCCGGCGTGCCCGAACCATTGACGTCCGATCCCGCCGGAGTCGTACGGCGACAAGACCACGCACGGTAGGATGCGGCTCCGTCGAACGCACGCATCCCATCGCATGAAGGCCCGCAACCACGCCGTTCCCGCCGAATGAGCAAGGGGTCGACGTGGGCCACTGCCGGCGATGCATTGTGCAGCGATCGCATGCAACGCCCCGCCGCGGTAGTGGCCACCGTGCTGCTGCACCTGTGGCTCGCGTGGCTGCTGCTGTCGAGCACGCCGATGACCCCCAACGATCCGCAGGGCGCCGAGGCGGGCAGCCCGATGGTGGTCGATTTCGTCGGGCTCACGCCGCCGCAACCGTTGGAGGCGCCCCACGCCAGCCCGCCACCGCCGCGGCCAAGCACACCGGCGCGCGCCGTAACGTTACGCGTGCGCACCACGGAGGTCGCCCGCGCCGACGACGCGCGCCCCCCGGAGGCCGAAATCGGGGCCACGCCGATGGCCGATGTGCGCCCTCCCATACCGGTTCCGGATCCGCCACCGCCGGTACCCGCACCGGTGGCCGGTGCCGCCACCAGCCCGCCCGCGCCGCAACAGCGCCAGCGCACCTGGGGCCAACCGCCCGGAATGGCGATGCGGGAAACCGCGCCGGTCAATGCCGGCCGCGGGCGCAACGTCACCGCCGGAAGGGGCCGCGGGCGCGACTCCTCCAGCGGCCCCAGCATGGAGGCCGGCGGCTACCAGGTGATCTACGACCTGCGCAGCGAAACCCGCCTGCGTGCCTGGCGCGACGCCGGCATGACCGAAGTGTTCTTCCCCCTGCCCGGCACCCGCGACTACATGGTGTGCCCGCTGGAAACCGCCCTGCGCCGCGAATCCGGCCCCTGCCGCATGCTGCCGCCCGACGACCCGGAGCTCGCCGGCATCGGCGACGCCCGCGAGGTCATCACCATGCACGGCGTCTACCGCCGCGGCGAAATGCTCTGGCGCGGGCCGGGGGCGTACCGGTGAGTGGGCGCACCGGCAGCGTGAGTGTGGCGGCAATCGCAAATGCGCTCCGCACTTCTCATCGGGACATCCGGTGACATCACGTCGCGCGGTTGAACGCTGGTAGGCTCGCAGCACACTTGACGAGCAAGGAGCGCTCGAATGTCAAAGCCCATCATCTGCGTGGGTGATGCATTGGATCATGGAGGCAGCGTCGTCTCGGGGACGCCATTTACCGATCTTGATGGCCGAGCCATGGCGCGGGTCGGCGACCACGCAGTGTGCGGTCGCCATGGTCCAACCTCGATCGTCTCGGGTGACTCCACTCTTATCGTGGATGGCCAGGCGGTCGCCAGACATGGCGACAAGGCTGCCTGCGGTGCCATGTTGATCTCGTCGCAGGCGCATGCCTTCGTCGATGAAGACACGAAAAGTGGCACCAGCGGCCGGGGTGTACATACAAGCATGCTGCCCGAGGCTGCAGGCGCGTCGGCATCCACCCGTTTCAGCCGCACATTCATGATTTGCAACAGTGCATCGGGTCGCCCGCTGCCCTGGACGCCCTACCGCGTCACTCTTGCGGATGGCCGCGTGATCGAAGGTACAACCGACGAAGAGGGACTCACCAGGGAAGTCACCGCCGCAATGGCGCTCAACGCGATCATCGAGGTGTTCGCATGACCATGGAAGTGGTTCATAGTCAGGCAAGCGACCTGGCACCCGCGTCGGAGACGGCGCCACACCAGGTGGTCGTCTCTTGTCCGACACCGGAGGAGGTCCAGATTGCCTACGGCCCGAATGCACGGCGCGAAGCAATGACCGGGACCGCGCTGACGGGTCTACGTGAGATCTGCTCACCGCCTGCGTCGGATCGGTCACTATCACAAGTACCGCGCGCGAGGTCGAAGATCAGGCACGCATCATGTACGGAAACATCCGGCGACAGGGTGCGGCAGCGGTCCGATCGCTCTATCGTGCTTCCGGACAGTCAGTTGTCAGGGCGTACGAAGAGGCCGTCGAGGCGGGCCTGGACGAATATGGCATCCGCGCGGCCATGGCGGCTCGCATTCGCGAAGTCGGTCCGGAGAACGTATCTCGACATATCGGCCAGGACGGCGTATGCGTATTCGACATCGCCCCAAGTTCCGTGCCCGCGGGTGCCCGGGCGCGCTTCATCGCCGCCGTGAAAGACCATCGTGCCGTGCGACATTTTCTCCAGCCTCCGCGCGATCCTGCCTATCACCTGGAAGTCTGACCATGCACTCCAGCGCCCTTATCGTCGCAATGCTTATGGGCGGAGCCGCGGACGCATGCACCATGCGACCACCCCAGCTACAGGTCGGGAGGTTGCTGCAGGACAGCGCAGTCATCGCTGCAACCATTGATGAAGAACATGGCCGGTCTTCCGCACTCCTTCATGATGGGCGGCTTTTGCGCGTGATTGCCATGGGATGCGAGCATTCCGGGATGTCGGCCTCGCTGTGGGTCGACGCCTCTTCAACCGAAGCCATGCAATGGACACGGTTGGCGGAAGAACTCTCGCGGCTGGCCTTTCCCGATGACGTGCATCAGCAGCTCAGACAGCGTCTGTCGGAGCAGGCATACGTGATCGAGCCGAGCGCAAGCGGGCTGACTGCAAGTGTGTCCACGCCTGAGGGTCTCTCTTTTCACGTCGAGGTGACCGGACTAACGGTTGGTGCGCTCGTGACAGTGACCTACATCATCCACTAGCGGTTGCTGCATCAGGCGATGAGTCCATCGGTAGCTTGGATGTCGACCAGCACGAAACTCGCGCCATCAGTCTGGATCCGCTTCGATTTTCGTTTCGTAGCCGGCAAGCAACTGCCGCACGCGCGGAGAGTCGATGTACCTGGCACGCAGCAATGCCAGCTCCGCATCGGTACCGGTGCAATAGCGGGAAATATTTGAAACCGCGCCCGCCATACGGCGATGATCGTCGGGGTCAGGAATCTCGCCACGGAAGTGATCGCACAGATCACGGCGTTCGATGAACCTCGACACGTCACCCGGAAGCGACGCATCCAACACCGTCTCCGGCGCACATGCAGTCTGCAGCAGCAACAGTGCCAACCATGCGTTCTTCATATCACCTGCCATCAATGGACCAGTGGGGTGGGTCGCGATCGCCACCGAGGAATTTGATGACGCCGTAGCTCGCGCCCACGCCGTGCAGCTGTGTGTTCATGCCGCTGCGGGGTAGTGAATCGATCGCCACCCGCGCTCCTCCAGCCGTCCCGACAAGAAGCGTGCCGACCCATGACACACTCATGTCGATGGCATGGCCGTCGATGTGGCGCGACTTCAGAGCGGGCGCAACCTGAAGGCTCTGTCTGATTCCGTAGCCTGCGAGCATGGCCCGGGCTGCAGCCACCGAGGCTGCAGCATCGTATTCGCCGGCTGCGTCGAGATGGTCCCAACGGATGCGGACGTTGGCATGACCGGGCACATCACGGGGGTCCACCTGCTGTCTCGAGACTCGCCAGGCCCAATGCATCAGGTAGGCACGCTCCGCCGGTCTCAGTGTGGCGCTAATGATCACAGACGCGCCGGCTCTTCCCAGTGCGGATAGGAATGCCTCGCATGCATGACGGAACGGCGGAGCCAGATCATGCGTGGTTCGGCTGGTTGGGAAACGTGCGACCCACGCAGACCCGCTCAGTTCGCGCATCTCCAGTTCGACGACGACCTGTAGGTCCTCTACCGCAGGTCCGAGTCGAGCTGCGTGCTCCGCCACCGCGGCAACCCGGAACTGGCTCTCATCGCTCATTGATCGCATGTCAGCATCCACATGGGTCAGGATCGGGACTTGCGCACATGACCTTCTCGCCCTCGCAGCAGTACAGCACGCGCACTGTCGCCAGTTCCGGCGTGGGGCTCCGTACTGTCTCGGTGCGCCCGCCCGCGTCTGTGACTCCCTCGAGAATCGCGCCGGTCTCCAGCTTGATTGCGTACCTCGCACCGGCAAGCGGTGCGCCGCTCAACTGATCGCGCACGAGGAATTGGAGGGCGTATTCGCTGCGTCCTGCGGCGGTCCGTTCGAGCGCCAGTTCGCTGCCAGATGATCGAGGCTCAAACGACGTGCGCGCGGAGTCGAGGCGGGCTTGGCCGAACGCATCGTCGGCGCTCTCCTCCAGGAAAACATGCCGCTGCTCGGCCGCGATGACCCGACAGCCGCAGGCGAGCACAGCACGATCCAACGCTACAGGACGTCCATCGACAATCGTCCGGACATCGCATCCCGCCACAATGGGGAACGTGCCCTTATGTGCAGGACATACGGCACGATCACCTTCGCGGGCGACCGGTTTGCCGTCGATGTCGGTGAAGGGCGACCCGGTAATGACCCTGCCGCCACTGTCGGTGGCATCACCGACTACAGCCCAGTCCCTAGCCATGAGCACCTCATCCTTGAGCGCTGCGAATGAAATTACTCCCGGCCGCGATGTGAGTCCAGCTCGGCCACCCGGCTGGTGTAAACGAAGCAACGGCGCTGACCAGACCACACGACGTATCAGGCGCGTGGTGTTTCCCTTCTCGACTGGAACATCCCACTCAATCCAGCCGGATCGACGCCCGCACGCGTGAGTTGAGGCGGTCGACCAGCCACAGCAGGCCGCCGCGCCAGAAGCCGTGGATGCGGCTCTGGTGGCTGCGGTAGAGCATCACGTGACTGAGCTGGGCGAGCTTGCCGCGGAAGGTGAGGCCGTTGAACAGGCCGAACTGGCCCAGTGAGCCGAACGCGTCGTAGTCGCCCAGCGAGACCAGCGCACCGAGGTCGCGGTAGCGGAAGTCGGGCACCGGGGTAATCCCCCCATTTTTAGCAGTCGCCAAAAGTGGAGCTAAGCGGCAAGGGCCAATTTCTGCATCGGCGTGATGCCGCCGAGCGCCATGTTCGGGCGCTCATGGTTGTAAGTCCATAGCCAGCGGGTGGCTCTGTCCTGCACCTGCTCGATCGTGTCGAACAGGGAGCGGGCCAGCCAGCCGTAGCGCACCGTGCGGTTGTAGCGCTCGATGTAAGCGTTCTGTTGCGGCTTCCCCGGTTGGATATGCTCGATCCGGATGCCCTGCCGCTC
>NWQL01000004.1:601438-629136 GCA_002798175.1 Lysobacteraceae bacterium NML91-0213
TTGAGCACGGCGATGATCTGGCTGTCTGTGAAGCGGGACTTCTTCATGGAACCTCCTCGGGAAAGGGTACGAGAAAATTCCACTTCTGGCGTCAGCTAACCCGTGGGGGGATTACCGCCGCACTCACCTGGGCGCCGGTCAGCACGCGGATGCCGATCGACTCCAGCCGTTCGCGGGTGGCGCTGGAGATGTCTTCCGGGAAGCCGGCGAGCAGGCGCGGCCCGGCCTCCACCAGGGTGATGGTGATGCGCTCGGCGGTGCCGGCCACGCCGTACGCGATCGCCGACTCCACCAGTTGCACCAGTTCCGCGGCCAGCTCCACGCCGGTGGCGCCACCGCCGACGATGGCCACGTGCAGCGGCACGTCCTGGGTCAGGCACTGCAGCAGACGGATGCGCAGTTCGCGGTTGAAGGCATCGGCCTCGCGCCGCGAATCGATCCGCCAGCAGTGTTCGGCCACGCCGGGCGTACCGAAATCATTGGCCTGGCTGCCGGTGGCCAGCACCAGCACGTCGTAACCGAGCGTGCTCGCCGGCACCAGCAGGCGCCCATCCGATGCATGCTGCGCGGCCAGGCGGATCTCGCGAGCACCGCGGTCCAGCCCGGCCAGCTCACCGGGGCGATAGGCGAAGCCGGCCTCGCGCGCCTGCGCCAGGTACGCGGTCTGCTGCTGGGCGATGTCGCGGGTGCCCGCGGCGATGGTGTGCAGCATCGGCTTCCACACATGCGCGGATCCGCGATCGACGAGGGTGATCGACGGTGCGCCACGGTGCCCCCGCCAGCGGCGGCCGAGGGTGCTGGCGACTTCAAGCCCGGCCACGCCGCCGCCGACGATCACGATCCGCTGCGCACTGCCAGGCCTGGGCATTGGTGCTCTCCGCGTATCCCGCTCAGATGTCGAGCACGATCTTGCCGAAATGGCTGCCGCTCTCCTGGTGCCGGAACGCCGCCACCAGGTCGTCGAGGGCGAAGTGCCGGTCGATCACCGGGCGCAGCGTGCTCGCCTCCAGGGCGCGCACCATGTCCTGCTGCTGGCGACGGCTTCCCACCACCAGCGCCTGCAGCCGCAACTGCCGGCCCAGCGCCAGGTCCAGCGGCAGCTGGCCATCGACACCGGTGAGCACGCCAGAGCCCGCTCTACCCGCGACCGCGCAGCGTCACGCCGCGCCGGTCGTGCCCCCGGTTAATCAGCGAATGGCGCCGGCGCTTGTCGCCGATGTCCACCTCCGAACGGCCAGCGAAGTAAGGTTGGGGAACATCCTGATGCCGCTCTTTCGGGGAGAAGCGCACTGTCACGGTCACGCTTCTGGGATCAGGCGTCATCTGTTGGCGCTACTACGCGAACGCGCACCGGCTGCCGCGGCACGGTGCCGGCTGGCCTGACCCATCCCTCCGCTGGACTTCGGGAACTGACAGGCGGTGTGCCGGAAGGAGCGGACTCCTTCCGGCACACCGCTGAAGTACTCCGGCAGCGGCTCAAGGAGTAGTGAGGACGCTAGCACCAATAGCGGAGAAGCGGTGAGCCGGCATGAAGTACATGTCGTTGACAAACTGCCCACTACCACGGCCATGAACGATGCCGAAGGCCACGCCCGCGCTGCCGAACACTGGTCCGCCGCTGTCGCCGTTAATGGTCATTGGCTGGTTTGGTGTCAGATTCCGCACACGATAGTAGTATCCGACCGTCCCGTTCTCAGGATTAGTGACCCCTGCGTTGGTAGATGTGATCTCCCCACACGTCTGTCCGGAGGCTCTGCCGTATTTGCATAGCAGAGTTCCAACAACAGGATCATAAGTCGCCTGAATCGAGATTGTGGCGGGAGTGCTCTGGCCAGTGTAGATGGTGTTCGTCCAAGTGTGTCCGGAGGCGGTGAACCACATCTGGTCATAGTCGCCTGAGTACATCCGGCTGACTGGCTGGCTGAAAAGCACGTTGTTCACCCTGACGCTGGTTGTCCCGCAGTGCCCCGCTGTCACCACACCGCGCTGGCTTGGGTTAGATGTCCGGTATACGGTGAAACCGGAGGTGCATTCTCTGCTCCCCACGACGCGTTGTCCTCCAATGAACGTTGCGGTGGGTTCCGCTCGCTCCGCCACCTTTACAACCTTGAGGAAAGAGAGCTTCCTGAGGGCGGCCTCACCAAGGGCTTTCCTGGCCGCCGCATCGTCCTCGGTATAGACGGTGATGGTGCCGGTATCGGGCTCAATATCGATCTCGAACCTTGCCCCAATTGCTTGTACAGAGCTTGCCACCGAGTCCGCCGCAGCCTGCAGTTCGACAAGGGATCGCGGCACATCCACCGCTTCGACCGGAATGGCGACATTAGCCTTGGTCGCTAGCCTGACCGCATTTCCTTTCGCGTAGATGATGAGTTTGAGAGTGGGCTTGTGAACAATCCTCATGCCAGCGAAAGACGAATCACGCTTGAGCTGAGCATGCAGCTCCGCGAGAGTCCGGCTATCCATCAGGACCAGGCGATCCCTCGCCTCTTCGTATGTCAGCTCGTATGCAGCCGCATACGCCTCCAGGACGGGGTCCCCTTCCTGGCCGAATGCGGTCACCGACATGCCAGCAGATGCCAGCGCGAGAATGGATGCCGCAAATATCTTCCGTTTCATGGCCTGACTCTCCGTAGGGTATTTGCTGAGGTGTACGGCGCACCGCATTCTCGTGCGCGTGCGTAGTTCTCCACGTTGCTGCCGACCGAGTCGACGACCCCACCGCCTATGCGGATTTCGTCTCCAGCAAATGCGGACTCTCCGCTGATCTCGTCGACTACGCCTGTTTTCCCATCTCGGCTGAGAAAGCTGAAGTGGCTGTGCCAGATGATGGTCTGGAGCGGCTGGCCACGCGTGCGCAGCTTGAAACAGCCCTGTTCATAGACCAGCTTGCCCACTGCGGCAGCGGTGAGATGGACGACTTCTGCATTCTCTGGGGGAGGCGGGAATCGCGGTAAGGGAACTGCTTCCGCTTGCTCGGTCTTCGTATGAGCGCAACCTGCTAGCAGCATTGATGCAAGCACAGCGCCCTTCACAGTCAGTTTGATGGGACTCTCCTTATCAGATCACGTTTCCGTGTAGGCTGCGACAGTCTCCTTAAGCGGTGTGAACTCTCGGGCTAGAATCATTCAAGAATATACGCTGTCTTCACACCAGCGCCTCAGTTTAGAGATGGACGATCTCGGCGTGCATCGGGTCGGCTTTCTGCCGTGAATGTCCTGAGCAGTCGGAATGCTCTAACCAGCGGGGCTGCCCACCCTCATGACCCGAAGGGCGCCTCCCTGCCTCGCGGAACGAATCGAGCGCGGCACGGTCGTCATCGTCCGCAACCCGCGCCTCGCCTTCTTCACGACACTACACTCAACCAGATGGTTGACAATCCCCAGCGGCAGCGAAAAACTCAACCTCATGGTTGAACATGATCTCGATAGCACCTTCACCGCGCTGGCCAACCCGACCCGCCGCGGGATGCTCGCCGACCTGATGCTGGGCGAGAAATCCATCGGCGAACTGGCCGCGCCGCATCGGATGAGCTTCGCGGGTGCCTCCAAGCACGTCGCGGTGCTGGCGCAGGCGGGGCTGATCGAACGCTACAGGGTGGGGCGGCAGCAGGTGTGCCGGATCAGGCCGGAACGGCTGAAGGACGCCAGCAACTGGCTGGGCCAGTGGCAGCAGCTGTGGACCACCCGCCTCGACGCCCTCGAGCGCGCACTGCAGGAGGACGCCGCGCCACCGGCGCGTCGCACCCGGAAAACCCCACGAGGACCACGACCATGACCGACACCCTGCATACCGACCAGGTCACCGTTGCCATGCTGCGTTTCGAGCGCCTGCTGGACGCGCCCGTGGACCGGGTGTGGCAGTTCCTGGTGGACCCCGAGCTGCGCGCGCGCTGGTTCATGGCCGGCCCCACCGACGCCCGCGTCGGCGGCCGCATCGGCCTGACCATGGACCACGACCGGCTCTCCGACCGCGACGTGCCCACGCCGGAGCGCTACCGCCCCTACATCGGCCAGAGCTGGAGCGAACGCATCACCCGCTGCGAACCGCCGAACGTGCTGGCCTTCACCTGGGAGAACGGCGACGCCGGCGAGGTCACCTTCGAACTGGAGGACGCCGGCAACGACCGCACGCGCCTGGTGCTCACCCATACCGGCCTGCGCGGCCCCAGCGACGCGCTCAACTTCGGCGGCGGCTGGCATTCGCACCTGGCCGTGCTGGAACGACGCATCCGCGGCGAAGGCGTGGAGGACTTCTGGGCGCTGCATGCGCAGGCGGAGGCGCAGGTCGCGGAGCTCCTTCAGCGAAGCTGAGCTGGCAGCGCTGGCCAGTGCCCAGACGCTCGGGGCAGTGCGTCAGACCACAGAGAAAATCGTAAAGAAACTACGGGGCGATACCGTCAGGAATGCCGGCAACACCGAAGTCGACGCCTGATGAAGCGTCTGATATCGTTTCTGAATCGTAAAGAAATTGCGCCTCCATATGGCTCGCCCCCCTTCTGCCACCCCGGACGACCTGCTGGCCGTTCTAGCCAGCGGCGAAGCCGTACCCGCCTCCGACATCCTTCGCGAACTGGGTATCAGCCGGCCGGTGCTTGGCCGGCTGGTGCGCGAGGCCGGTGACCAGGTCCTGCGCGTGGGCCGCGCGCGCGCCACGGCCTATGTCGCGCGCGCGAGCACCGACGCCGGCAGCGCCTGGCCCCTGTGGCGGATGCGGCCCGATGCCACGCTGGAAGAGCTTGGCACGCTCTACCTCCTGCGCGGCGGACGATTCCAGTTCGAGCCGTCGGGCGAGCGGCCCAACCTCGTCCGGCCCGTGGAGCGCGTGCCCGGGCACTTTCCCGGGCTCCCCTGGTTCCTGGACGATCTGCGGCCGCAGGGCTTCCTCGGCCGCAGCCTGGCCCATCGTGCCGGTCCGGGGCTGGGCGTACCGAGCGACCTCAACCGCTGGCAGCTGCGCGATACCCTGCTCGCCATCACCCGTACCGGCGGCACTGCGATCGGGGACCTGTTGCTGGGCAGCCACGCGGTCGAGCTCGCACTGGCCGAACTGGACGCACCACCAGACCTTGTCGACGCGGCGGGCCGGCGCACGCGCTACTCCGAATGGGCCGACGCGGCCCTGGCCGGCGAGGAGATCGGCTCCTCCCCGGGGGGCGAGCAGCCCAAGTTCACCAGCACCGTCACCCGTCCGGACGGCCGATACGCCGCACTGGTGAAGTTCGCCGTCCACGACAGCGGCCAGGCGGCGGCCCGCTGGGCCGATCTGCTTGCCTGCGAGCAGATCGCGCTGGCCTGCCTGCGCGAGGCGGGGCTGCCCGCCGCAGAATCCGAACTGGTCGACGCCGAAAGGCACCTCTGCCTGGAAGTCCGCCGCTTCGACCGCACGCCCGACCACATTGGCCGGCGCGGATTCGTATCCCTGTTGGCCCTGGATGCCGCCTTCGTCGGCAGTGGCGGCCACGACTGGCCAGGCGCCGGGGAACAGCTTGCAGCCGAAGGCCTGATCGACGATGGCAGCGCCAACCGCATGGCGGAGCTGCACTGGTTCGGCCGCTTCATCGGCAACAGCGACATGCACGCCGGAAACCTCGGTTTCCATCTCACCGACGCCGGCCCGCTCGCCCTCGCGCCCGCCTACGACATGCTGCCCATGTACCTGGCGCCCTCGCGCACCGGCGCCGTGCGCCCGGCGGTACCGCTGCGCCTCGGTCCGCCCGAAAGGACCGGGCAGACCGGCCATATCGCGCGCCCCGCCGGGATCGCGATCCGGTTCTGGGAACAGGTGCATGGTTCCGATCGCATCCATTCCGGCGAACTGCGGGCGGTTGCGGCCCAAAACCTGGAGGTGGTGGCGCGATTTGCCCGCACGTTTGCGACCCCGGCCCACTGAGCCGCAGCCGCGTCCCGGTGCAAGCGACTGCCTGCCTCGGATATCTGCCGGAAGGGATCCCCGAACCTGCACCCAGGACGCGAGGGGTGAGACTCAAGAAATTCAGCGATGCCGCCCGCCGCCGCTTGTACGCGGCTCACATCCACTCGGTTCTTCTCCGCTTGATAGGCGAGACCTTCCGCACCAGCGAGGCGGTGCATGAGGTGATCGCGCCGGGCTACTCGCAACGACCGGATCCGGCGACCGGCAGCATCCGGGACCAATACCTGATCAGCGTGAAGGTACCGCGCATGGCATGGCGTGAGATCGACTTTTTCAACCTGGAGCAGGTGGATCCAATAGAAGCGATTGCCAGGTTTGATCACGTGCGGGAGATGACGAAAACCGGGATATTTCGGCGGATTGATCCGATGGAATGATTGTTGCAGTAGCCGCTGAATAGCCGCGGCACGCGGCAAACGTCCCGGAGTGTCGGGATCTCATGTAACTTCTGCCGCAGTGACCCATGGATCGGGGGATCCGATGGCCACGCTCATTCCGAGCCGAAGCACCTGCCTGTCGCGGATGACATCGGGCGAGCGCCGCTTCTCCGCGCGCCTGGACGACAAGCTCGACGACGACTACCTGTGCTGGTACGACGTGCCGATCGGGCCGCGCTACCGCCACCCGGACTTCGTGGTGCTGCATCCGTCGCGCGGCTTCCTGGTGCTGGAGGTCAAGGACTGGAAGCCGGACACCATCGCCGAGCTCGACCGCGACCGCGCGGTCATCAACACCGAGCGCGGGCGCGTGACCGAAGCCAATCCGCTCCGGCAGGCGCGCGACTACGCGCTGGAGATCGTCCGCCTGCTGCAGGACGACCCCGCGCTGCGCCACCCGCCCGGTGACAAGCGCGCGGGCAAGCTGCTGATGCCCTGGGGCTTCGGCGTGGTGCTGGCCAACATCACCCGCAACCAGTTCGAGCAGATGGCACTGGAGCACTACCTGCCGCCGGCCAGCGTGATCTGCCGCGACGAGATGACCGAAGGCGTCGACACCGAAGCCTTCCAGACCCGGCTGTGGGACATGTTCCTGATGCCGTTCAAGTGCCTGCTGAGCCTGCCGCAGATCGAGCGCGTGCGCTGGCACCTGTTCCCGCAGCTGCGCATCCAGATGCAGGGCGACCTGCTGCAGGCGCCGGCCGCCGAGGCCGCGCCGGTCGAGATCCCCGACATCATCCGGGTGATGGACCTGCAGCAGGAGCAGCTGGCGCGCTCGCTGGGTGACGGCCACCGCGTGATCCACGGCGTGGCCGGCTCCGGCAAGACCATGATCCTCGGCTACCGCTGCGTGGAACTCGCCCGCCGCCAGCACAAGCCGGTGCTGGTGCTCTGCTACAACAAGACGCTGGCCAGCCGCCTCGAGCACCTGATGCAGGGCCACGGCGTGCAGGACCGCGTGGCCGTGCGCAACTTCCACGAATGGTGCCGCGAACAGATCAGGACCTACGGGCTGCGCACGCCGCCGTTCCAGCAGAGCGCGGATGCGTACGCGCAGATGCTGGTGCAGTCGGTGATCGACGGCGTGGAGTCCGGCGCGATCCCGGGCGGCCAGTACGGCGCCGTGCTGATCGACGAAGGCCACGACTTCGCGCCCGAATGGCTGCGGCTGGTGGCGCAGATGGTGGACCCCGAGACGAACTCGCTGCTGCTGCTCTACGACGACGCGCAGACGCTGTACGGCAACGCCGGCCGGCGCAGGTTCTCGTTCGCAAGCGTCGGCATCCAGGCCCAGGGCCGGACCACGATCCTGCGCCTGAACTACCGCAACACGCTGGAAGTGCTGACGGTGGCCAAGGCCTTCGCCGAGGAAGTGCTGGCCGGCCAGGACGCCGACGACGACCACGTGCCCGTGGTGGTGCCCGAGAGCGCCGGCCGGCGCGGACCGATGCCGGAGCTGTGGCAGGCGCGCAACATCTGGGCCGAGGCCGACATCATCGCCGCGCGGATCCACGACGCGATCGCGAACGGCGCGAACCCGAACAACTTCGCCGTGCTGTGCCATTCAAACAGGCTGGCCGGGCTGATCGCCACCCAGCTGCAGAAGCGCGGACTGACCGTGCTGCTCGCCTCCGACCAGCAGCGCCGCGCCATGTTCAACGGCCCGCCGTCGGTGAAGGTGATGACCATGCACTCCAGCAAGGGGCTGGAGTTCGACACGGTGTTCATTCCCGGGATCTGCGAGCTGGCGACGCGGGAGGATGATGCGGAGCGGAAGCAGCGGCAGGTGCGGGTGCTGTATGTCGCGATGACGCGGGCGCTGCGGCAGTTGGAGATGTCGCACCATGGGGAGGGGGCGATCGTTGCCCAGGTGCGCGGGGTGTTAGAGGGAGTAACCCGACGGCTGGTTGCGTAGAGCGAGGGGGCGCTGTCGAGCCGGGGGCTCCCAATTCCCGACTCAGACGCAATGTCTGCTTTCGACCAACGAGACATCGTGGTCACGCAAACTAAAGCTGCGGTTCAATCAAGGTAACTTCTGGTCAGGTTATGGGGGCATCGTGGCGGACGACAGTGGGGGAATTGCAGAAGAACTGATTGCAGCTGCCTGCAGTCGTTGCTTTAAGAATCGCGGGTTGATTCTCGATGCCATGCAATGTGGGAGGGAGGAGAAAGGGGCGTGCCCCAATTGCGGCCGCGAGGGCGGCATCAAACTGGGCAAAGCTCCATTGGCCTACTTGGCGGAACGCTTCTTTGTCGACGGCTCCTTCTGCAAGGGTGAATTCGGGGGAGCGCCAACCATCCAGTTCAACGAACATCAAAAGACCAGCATTCAAGTTGATGCAGTGTTGAGAGATGATATTGGTGTATTCGAGAAGGTGTTGGGCGTGGGGTTCTTCGACTACGGCCCACGCCTATGGATGATTGGGGAAGTCGAGCCGTTGAAAGCGCTTTTAGATGAGAAGAAGCGCGCAGCCGTCATCGAGCGAATTCTGGACGAGTATCCGACAAGGGTGATTGGAATAGATGAGAGGTTCTACCGCGTGCGAAAAAGTCCCGGGTCCGCCACCGATCCACGCGAGTACGATACGCCTCCAGCTGAAATTCCACAGCATGGACGGCTGAGTTCGCAGGACGTACCCGTCATGTACGCCTCCCCCCTGATTGACATGTGCTTGCACGAGTGTCGTTATACGGTGGAGGACGAGTTGTTCATTGCAACACTCAACCCTACGCGTGGACTCAACCTCCTCGACCTGACTGCGGTGCTGGAGGAGGAAGTTTCAGAGTTCGATAGCCTTGATATGGCGGTCCATATGCTCTTCCTTGGCGGCAGGGCGGCCTACGACGGTGCACGGGTCATTGCGCGCACTGCTCGGGATAACGGCTTCGATGGATTGGTCTACCCGTCGTATTTCAGCAGCCACTACCACGGCGAGCGGCTATTTCAAACGGTGCATGGGATTACGAGGCGACGCTTCAAAGGAGCCAAGAGCTACGAGCAATCGTTGAGCGTGCCGAACCTGGCCTTATTTGGACACCCGATTGCAGACGGAATTGTGGAGGTCGACACCATTAACCGACTTGTGATTAGCCGGGTCGCCTACGAGTTCCATCACGGACCCGCGATAGCTTAGATCGGTAGCAGGACGCGGGCTCAGTACGCCAATGATCCGATAATTTCCCTTCCGGCCAAGAGCGGGCTCTCATAGTTCCGACAGGGTCGAAAGTCCAGCGTCGTGGTCTGCGTTCACTGGCTACCATGTTGCGCGATACGTTCCGCTAGATGGGTCAAAAGCTTACGCGGTGCAGGCCCCATTTTTCTTTGTGTCCATGCGTGATCCGTCGCATCACCATAAAGCTGCCCCTGCACCTTAAGTAATGGACGCGTTCAGGGACACAGTCAAGGGCAGGACATGCGGACGTTCCTAGGGACGGCTATCGCGCGTTCGGGCCGATGTGCGGTGGCATCCGTGATGCGCGGACTCCCCCGTTCCTGACCGATCCGCTTATGGCTTGAAGACGAAGGTCGGGCGCGCGTGCGCGCGGAGCAGTTCGTAGATGGTGATCGTCTTGATCTTGCCGATCTTGATCGCCGCGTCGGGGATCGGCACTTCTTTTTTCTTGTCAGGCTGCGACAGCTCTTGCGTGACCACGGTGTGACCGTGTGCGCGTGCGTACGCGAGTAGGAACGCATCCGCGCGCCCAGCTTCGGCAAACCGCGCGAGGGCTGCGGACTGATAGTGCTTGTCGGCAGCGGCCCAGCTCATGCAATGGGCGTACTCCTTCATCACGTCCGGATCTCCCACGTCATCGAGAAAGAACCCGTCGGGCATGACTTCGGCCCACGTGCGCGCGTCATCACCTCTCTTGCCTGCGAGCAGCTCAGCACGCACCTTCCCGATGCTGTAGATAACGCCTTTGTCGAAACCTTCGTGCACCCAGTCCCAGAACCCTTCGCAAAACGCGAAGTGGTAGTGGAAGTTCTTTCCTTGGATGAAAACGTTGGAATCGACAATGTACTTGTTAGCCATTCTCGGCGCGCCCCCTCGCCAGCGACACCACCGTGTCCGGCTTGACATTCAATAGACTTGCAGCATCCCGCAGCAGCGTCTGTCCGCTCATGGCGCTGGCGACAATCGTTCGGGTGAACTTCTTACTGTTCCGGATCGGGATAGTCACAAGGGCAGTCGGCTTGCCCGTGGATTTAATCCGTTGCGTGTTGGCAGCCACCTCATCGTAGAACGCTTGATCGACCAACTTGTTGTCCAGCGCACGTCGTGCGATGACGAGCTTGCTCACTCGGAAGTACTTGGCGAGCTTTTCCACGTCCTGCGGACCAGCCCAGCGCGCCAGGAAGTCATCCATTGGCACCAACAGGCTCGCGGCTACCCGGTTGCAAAGGCGCTCAACGGGATGGCCGAACTTGGTTGGCGCTACGTCGGAAACGCCTGTCACGCCGAGCCAGATATGCGCTAGCTCGTGCATGAGGGTAAAGACGGCCGCAACCTCCGCGTCGCGACCATTGACGAAGACCAACGGGACGAGTTTGTGAGCGATGGCGAAGCCACGGAACTCCTTTTCGGACAACGGGCGGCGTGTGTTGGACTTCACATAGCTGGTCTTGAACACGAGTACGCCTTTCGCCTCTGCCTTCGCGCTCAATGCGGAGAAGTAGGAAGCAGCGTCAGGACTTCTACGCCGGTCGTCGTCCGTGATGCCCAGCTCGCGGCGCATGTCAGCAGCAATTTCATCGGCGTTACGTCTTTCGGTTCCGGCAAAGCGGCCGACGAAAGGCAATTCGCTGACTCCAGCTTCAGAGAGGTACTCGATTAACCAGTGCTGCTTCGCAAGCACGTCTTCGAGCGTTTCGTAGAACGCATCACTCAACGGCTCAGCATCCTGCACTTGGCGAAGATCAGGGATGCTCGGTCGTATGAGTTCGGGCGGCTCGTCAAGGAACAGGAAGCCAAACGGGATACGCGCCTTCTTAGCCAGCTTTTCAGCTTGGGCGACGGTCAGGCGGCCTTGCGCGATGCGCTCGCGATCCTTCTCGCGGTTTGCAACACTCTCGGCAAACGAATGCAGCGACTGGCCCGCCTTCTCGGCGGCCCAGTCCAGTACTTCACGGGAGAATACCAACGCCTCCACGCTTGCCTGCCTGACGCCCTGTCGTAAGTGACGCATTAGACCATACCGCCAGTCTCAAGGACTGCGAAGACAGCCATCTCAATACCGATCCCCCGCAGAGCGCGCCGGAGCGCTAGGCGCACGCAGAGCGTTTGATTCCGGCGGAGAAACTGGATCCCGCCCGAGTATGATCGTCTTGAGTCAGGTCAGAGACGGCGATAGCGGGGCGGCAGGAGGTCTTCGTGCTCACCTCTGCTGGCTTTGAACGTCACGTTGCAACCTTGCGTGAGCTCGGCCGCTTCAGACAGTCCGCAAGGGGTGCGGAGCACGGAATTCAGAAGCGCGTGTAAGCGACTCGTCCAGCGTGACCTCGGGCTCGTCTCAGCCGCATCGTGGCCTTCAGTGATCGCGCTCTATTCTGCGCGCTCGTGCTTCTGTAAGCCTCTAAGGGCAACCGACATTACTTCACCGAGCATCGGTGTCCTTCCCGGCTAGTTCATCGCCGTCCAGACTCTAGGTCTGTCGCTAGCGCATTCGCCGCCCAAGCCCTGACCATCGCCCTGCGTGCCGGGTCAGCGACTCGGAGATAACGCCCGCGCTTCCCGCCACGTGCAGGATGCTCCGCGCTCGGGTCATCCCCGTATAGACAAGCTCGCGTGACAGCACGCGGTTGTGCCGCTCCGGCAGCACCAGCCACACCTCATCGAGTTCGCTGCCTTGGGCCTTGTGCACGGTCATGGCGAAAGCGCTGTCGTGCGCAGGGAGTGCGGCGGGATGGAACGGGCGCGGGTTGCGCGGTTCATCACCAGGGAACCAGGCCATCAGAGTGCCGCTGCCATCGCGCAGGCAGATGCCAATGTCACCGTTGAAAAGGCGATGGCGGTAGCTGTTCTCTGTGATCATCAGCAGGCGCCCATGGAAGTAGCGGCTGACGCTTGATGCAGGACCAGAACCGCGACGGGTGCCAGACAGCAGTTCCTCGATTCGGGCATTGAGGGTCCTCGCACCCTGCGAGCCTTCGCGCACGGCTGTGAGGATGCGGAGCCGGCCTGCACGGACGAGCGCTTCGGCGGGGTCGCTGGCCTCTGCAAGCGCAGTCCAGTGTTCAAGCAGATGGTCGCGATGCGAATGCAGCACGTCGGTATTGCTTTCGTGGAAGTGCACGCCTGACAGCTCACCGCTGCGCAGCAGGGACAACGCGGTGTCGCTGTCGCCTTCGCGCACGGCCGCGGCGAGCGGAGCGAGATCCAGCGCCGCGCTCTGCCGGTAGCCGCGCGTGAGGTGGATGTGGCGCGCTGGGAAGCTGGTGACGATGTGGGAGGCTTTCGTCAAAGACACTGGATTCCCGCCTTCGCGGGAATGACGGGGGTTGAGGCCCGCGTCGTCACCAGAGCGAGCGGCCACCAGGATGCCGGCAAGCACGTCGCCCGCCTCCACCGACGGCAGCTGATCCGGATCCCCCAGCAGCACCAGCCGCGCCCCATCCGGCACGGCCTCCACCAGCTTCGCCATCAGCGGCAGGTCGATCATCGACGCTTCGTCTACCACCACCACGTCGTACGGCAGCGGGTTGTCGGCGTGGTGCCGGAACACGGGCCTGTCGGGGATGGTGCCGAGCAGGCGGTGCAGGGTGGTACCGGCGGTGGGGAGCTGGGCGCAGAGGGTGTCGTCCACGCCCAGCGCGGCCAGGGCCTGCACGGCGTGGCGCACGCTTTCGGCCATGCGTTCGGCGGCGCGGCCGGTGGGGGCGGCCAGGGCGATGCGCGGCGGCGGGGCGCCGGCCTCGTGGGCCTGGGCGGCCAGCAGCACCAGCATGCGGGTGATGGTGGTGGTCTTGCCGGTGCCGGGGCCGCCGGTGACCAGCAACAGGCTGTGGTGCAGGGCGGCGGCGGCGGCGCGGGATTGGGCGTCGTCGCCGCTGGCGGCATCAGGGAACAGCTGGTGGAACAGGGGCGCGAGCGACTCCGGCACCGGGGTATCGAAGCCCGCCGAAACTGCGTCCCGCGAAGCATCAGCGCCCTCCTCGCTCGCAGCCCCATGCCGCGGCGGCGCATGCCCGATCCGCCGCAGTCCTTCCGCCAGCCGCCGCTCGTACTCGCGGTACCGGCGCAGGTAGACCAGCCCATGCTCGAACACCAGCGGTGCATCGGGCGCGGACTCGTCATCGCCACGCTCCGGCCGCGCCACCCAGCGCGACGCTTCCAACGCCTCGCGCCAGACCCCGATCTCCGGCCACGCAACCGGCGCCTCCACCAGCCGCTGCGGCTCCGCCGGATCAAAACCCGCATGTCCTTCCGCCACCGCGAGTGACGCCAACGCCGCGGCTGCCAGCACCGCGTCCGGCGTGTCCGGATCCAGCCGGCGCAGGCTCTCCGCCAGCGCCAGGTCCAGCGGCCGCAGCGCGCGTGCGCGTTCAAGCGCCTTCAGCAGGCTCATGCGGCCACCTCCTTCGCGTCGCCTGCGAACAGCGCATCGAGCGCATGCACCAGCTCCGGCTCGAAGCGCCATGCGGCGATGCCGCGGCCATCGCCCACACTGGCATCGATCCCGCGACAGAACAGATAGCGCGCACCACCGAAGTCGCGCGCGTAGTCGTAGCCGTCGCCCAGGCGGAAGCGCAGCCAGCGGTGCAGGGCCAGGGTGTAGATCAGCGCCTGCAGGGTGTATTCGCTCTGGGCCATGGCCTGTTCCAGGTCGGCCGCGCCGTAGCCGGGCAGGCGGTTGGACTTCCAGTCGAGCACGTACCAGCGGCCGCCGTGCAGGTAGGTGAGGTCGATCAGGCCGGTCATCAGGCCTTCCAGGCGGCGGCGCAGGCCGAAGCCCTGGCGGGCGGTGACCACGCCGTGGCGGTGCAGCAGGGCGAGCAGTGCGTCCACGCGCGTGGGTGCGAGCGCGAACTGGAATTCGATCTCGGGGCGGCGCTGCGCGGCGGGCACGTCCGCCAGCGCGGTGCCTTCGGGCAGCACGGCGGTGAGGCAGTGGCCCAGCATCGGGGTGATCACGGCCACGCCGTCCGCGATGTCGTCCGCGGGGTAGCCGCCTCGGCCCAGCGCGGCGGTGATTTTTTCGAGTTCGCCGTCCGGCGCGCTGTCACCGGGGCGCCAGCCGCGCCAGGCGGCGAAGTCGGCGTGTTCGAAGGCGTCGTGCAGCACCACGCCGAAGCGGGCGCCGCCGAAGCGCGGGTCGAAGGCTTCGGCTTCGGCGTCCATGCGTGCGGCGTCCTCGGCAGGTTCGTCGCGGCCGCCGGCGGCGGGCTGGGTGGCGGCGCTGGCGGTGTCGTGGCCGCCGTCGGCGTTGGCGAGCTGGGTGAAGCTGTAGACCCACCAATCGCTGGCCAGCGCGCGCGTGGCGCTGCGGGCCGGGGGCACGTCCTCGCGGACGTCGGCGCCCAGCCAGGGCAGTTCGGCCGGCGGCGTGGCGGGGTCGATGGCGATGGTGCCGGGCGCGCCCGCGGCCAGCGCATCGGCATCGGCCACCATCGGCCACAGCGGCGACTGCGCGTGGTTGTAGAAGCGGCCGGTGGCCAACCACAACGCGTCGCGGGTGCGGGTGAGGCCGACGTAGAGCAGGCGTGCGTTCTCGGCGCGTTCGTGACGCTCCCACGCGGTGAACGCGTCCTTCCAGCCGCTGCTGTCCTCCTGCAGCTTCCAGTGCAGCACGCGGCCGGCGTCGCCGTGCACCACCACGCGGCCGCCGTGGTGCGGCGGCTTGCCGCCGATGCCCACGTAGGGCAGGAACACCAGCGGGTACTCCAGGCCCTTGCTCTTGTGCAGGGTGACGATCTGCACGCGGCGGGCGTCGGACTCCAGGCGCAGCTGCTGGGCTTCGTCGTCGGCACTGGCATCGGCGATGGTGCGCGCCAGCCAGTCGAGCAGGCCGTGCAGGCCGAGCGCGCTGCGCTGCGCTTCCTGCAGGTGTTCGGCCAGCTGCAGGTAGTTGGTCAGCCGGCGCTCGCCGTCCATCAGGCCGAGCAGGCGCGGCGCATGCTGGGCGCACAGCTCGCCCACCAGCGCCAGCGGACCGGCGCGTCGCAGGCGTTCGCCCCAGGCCAGGGCTTCGAGCTGCTTCTTCTGCAGCCGCTCGCCGTCGGCGTCGAGCGCGGCGATGGCGTGCGCGTCCTCGCCCACCAGCACGGTGGCCAGCGCGGCGCGCAGGCGGCGGTCGTCGGCGCCGTGCACCAGCGCCTGCAGCAGGGTGTGCAGCTCGCGCGCCTCGGGCGTGGCGAACAGGCTCTGCTTGCCGGCGGCCACGGCCGGGATGCCGACCGCGGCCAGGGCGTCGCGGATCATCACCGCCTCGCCGTGCTTGCGCACCAGCACGGCGATGTCACCGGGGCGCACCGGGCGGCCCTTGATGGTGGCGCGGCCTTCGCGGGCGTCGGTCAGCACGCGGTGGATCGCGGCGACGCAGGCGCGGGTGGCGAGTTCGCGCGAATACGGCGAACTGTGCGCCTTCACCTTGCCGCGGTCGTCGGCCGCCGGCTCGGGCGCGCGCCACAGCGTGATCGCGGGTGCGGGGTGTCCGTCGCGCTGGTATTCGGCGTCGTCGCGCACGCCGCCGGGCTGCACGGGATGGAAGGCGATGCGCGCGTCGATGAAGGGCGGCGGCACGGCGTCGGGCGCAGCGGCGTGCGCGGCCTGCGCCTGGGCGTACAGCGCTTCGATGCCGCGCAGCACCGCCGGACGCGAGCGGAAGTTGCTCGCCAGCGGCGGCGCCATGGTGGCGGTGGCGCGGGCGGCGAGGTAGGTCTCGACGTCGCCGCCGCGGAAGCCGTAGATCGCCTGCTTGGGATCGCCGATCAGGAACAGCGCCGGCTCCGGGCTGTCGGCGCCGAACACGCGGTCGAAGATCGCCCACTGCCGCGGGTCGGTGTCCTGGAACTCGTCCACCAGCGCGATGCGGTACTGCGCGCGCAGGCGCTCGACCAGGGCGTCGCCGTGCGGGCCGGCGAGCGCGTCGGCCACGCGGTCGATCTGGTCGTCGAAGGTGAGCACGCGCGCAAGCTGCTTGTGCCGCGCCAGCCGGCGGCGGGCGTCGTCGCGCAGGCGGTGCAGCAGCGCGGCCTTGCGGGCTTCGCGCAGGCGGTCGGCCTCGGCCAGCGCCTGCGCATAGGCCTCGACCGCATCGCACAGCGGCGAGTCCGGCGTACGCCCGGCGCCGGCCTTGCTGGTGCGCTTGATGAGCGTCTCGCGGTGCAGGTTGCCGAGCTTGTCGTGGTGGAAGCGGGTGCCGGCGTCGGCGCGCGTGCACCAGCGCGCGAGCTGGTCGAACAGGTCCTGGATCCACTCGGCCTTGTAGCTGCCGGCGTTCAGCACCTTGCCTTCGGCGGCACGCAGGAGCTCGTCGCGGAAGCCGTCGCCGTGCGTGCGTGCGGTCTCGGCGAATGTCTTCGCGGCGGCGCGCAGCATCGGGCCGGGGTCCGGCAAGTCCGCAGGCGCTTCCGGCAGCAGCACGTGCTCGCGCACCAGCAGCGCGAGGTCCTTCGCCAGCGCATCGGGGCCCTGCGGCCACAGCGCGTGCAGGTCGTCCACGGCGTCGGCGTCCACCGCGTGCGCGCGCCACAGGTCGGCGGCGATCGCGGCGCGCAGCTCGGCGTCGCTGGCCAGCAGCTCCGGCGGGTCGAAGCCCTGCCCGCTTTCCAGCGCATGTTCGCGCAGCACGCGGGCGCAGAAGCCGTGGATGGTGAAGATGGCCGCCATGTCGATGTCGTCGGCGGCGCGGCGCAGGCGGCGGCGCAGGGCGTCGCGCGACTCGTCGCTGCGCGCGAGGTGCGCGTCGATGAGCTGGCGCATGAGCGTGGCTTCGGGCGAGGTGTTGGCGGCAACGCGCGGCGCGTCTGCTGCGGGGGCCGGCGCGCCTGCGCCTCCGCGCGAGGCGCCGGTTGCATCGATGGCGGCATCGGAAGCATCCGCGGCGTCCGCGCCGCCATCCGCGGCCACCTCCGCCGCCAGCACCAGCCGCTGCCTTACGCGCGCACGCAGTTCCTGCGTCGCGGCCTCGGTGAAGGTCACCGCGAGGATCTCGCCGACCCCCAGCCCGCGCTCGAGCACCAGCCGCGCCAGCAGCGTGGCGAGGGTGAAGGTCTTGCCGGTGCCGGCCGAGGCCTCGATGGCGAACACCCCCTGGAGCGGCTGGGTGGCGTACGGGTCGAGCGGCGCGTTCACTCGCCTTCCTCCGGGTCATGGGCGCGGGCGAGGCCGGCGAGCGTGCCGGGGTCGACGCCGGCGTAGGCCTGGCCGTCACGCACGGCGAAGAACACCGTCATCGCCGCATCGGCGAAGCGCACCAGCATCGCCTCGTCGGCAAAGGGATCACGGCCGCGCAGCACCTGGCGCAGCGCATCGCCCTGGCCTTCGGCGAAGCCGCCCCCGCCACCGGCGCCGTGCCACTGCTTGCGCGCGGCCTCCACCGCCTTGTCCGGGTTGTCGGCGCTGGCGTAGCACCAGGCGCTGTAGGGCGCATACGGCAGCGGCTCGCGCAGGCCCTGCGCGCGCAGCGCCAGCAGCCGGCGCAGTGCGTCGCGCGCCCCGGCAGGCGACAGCGGGTCGCGCGTGTACGGCCCGACCGCGCCGGGGTCGGTCTCGAAGAAGTCATGGAACGGCAGCTCCATGCCCGCCGCGCGCGCCAGCAGCCAGTCGAGGCCGCTGCGGATCACGCTCGGGCCGTTAGGCTTGCCGAAGCGCAGGCGCGCGATGCCGTGCGGGTACACGTCCTGGATGCGGCCGTGGATGCGCACGCCGTCGATCTCGACCTCGGCCAGCCGCGACTCCGGCCGCGCATCGCCACGCCAGCCGGCGAAGGCATCCAGCCACGGCGCCAGCGCCTCGCGCTGGTCGGCGAGCACGCGGCGCCCGGCCGCGCCCGAAGGCAGCAGGCCGCGCGCGCGCAGGCTGGCGTGGATGGTGGCGTCGTCGCGGCCATGCAGCAGTTCGTCGAACAGCGCACGCTGCAGCTTGTGGCGCTCCAGCCCGGATGCGGGCCCGGCCAGCGGCTCGACGTCGTCGCCCTGCGCCTCGATCTCCACCAGGCGCAGGCCCATGCGTGCGAGCAGGCTCTCGGCCGGCTCCAGAAGGAAGCGGCACAGCGCGCTGACCGGAAGCGCGGGCCTGGCATCGGCATCGGCATCGGCGTCGGCGTTGACGTCTGCGTCGGCCAGCGGCTCGCCCTCGAACCACGGCGGCAGCGGCACGCGCCGGTCCGCGGCGCCGGCCGCGGCCTGCTGCCAGCGCGCGTGGTACGAGAAGCGGCGCGGCTCGTCGGCCGGGCCGAAGGCCTGCGGCGAGAACGGCTGCAGCGGGTGCCGCACCACCAGCGCCTCGGCCACGTCCTTGCCATCGGCCGCGTGCTGCGCGGCGGCGGCGTCGATCAGCTCCGACACCAGCACCGAGGGCTCGCGGCGGCTGCCGTCGCGCGGGTCGGCGCCCTGCCAGCTGACGTAGAACACGTCCTGCGCGGCGGTGAACAGCTGCAGGAACAGGAAGCGGTCGTCGTCGCGCTTGGAGCGGTCGCCGGCGCGGCGGCGGCCGGTGCCGAGCTCGGCGGTGAGGCGGTTGAGTCCGGGCGCGGGATCGCGGCGCGGGAACTCGGCGTCGTTCATGCCCAGCACGCAGATCACGCGGAACGGCAGCAGCCGCATCGGCACCATGCGCGCGATGCTGACGCCGCCGGTGAGGAGCGGCGCGCGCACGTCGGCCTCGGCCAGCACCGCGCCGAAGTGCGCGCGCACAGCTTCAGCCGGCACCGGCGCGTCGAAACCGGCGTCGCTGGCGCTGCGCGCGAAGGCGTCGACCAGCGTGCGCAGCCGATCGAGTGCGCGCTGGCCCGCGGCACTCGCAGGCGGCCGCGGCAGCAGCGCATCGAGCAGCTCCAGCAGGCGCTCGCGCCACTGCGCCGGCGGCATCGCCTCGCCCAGCAGATCCGCGTAACGCGCAAGCACGCGCAGCAGGCGCAGCAGCGTGTCGAGCGCATCCAGCGCGCCGCCCTCGAGGTCCGGCAGCGGCGCGACAAGCTGTCCGTCGTTGGCACGCACCAGCGCGTCGCTGCCGCTGGCATAACCGAGCAGCAGGCGGTCGAGCGCGAAAGCCCAGGTGTAGGCGGCATCCGCCGGCGCGTCGAAGCGCGTGCGGTGCCGTGCGTCCAGGCCCCAGCGCGCGCCCGCTTCGGACAGCCAGGTCTGCAGGCGTTCCAGCGCGGGCGCGTCGAGGCCGTTGGCCTCGGCCAGCGCGGGGCTGGCCAGCAGGTCGAGGATCTCGTGCAGCCCGAAGCGCGACACCGGCAGCGCCAGCAGGCGCAGGAACACTTCGGCCAGCGGCTCGTTGGCGAGCGGACTGGCGTCGGCCAGCGCGTAGGGGATGGCGTCATCGCCGCCGCGGTCGCCGAACACCGCGCCGAGGTAGGGCAGGTAGGGATCGATGTCCGGCGCCAGCACCGCGACCTCGCGCGGCTGCAGCGGCGGATCGAAGCGCTCGTCGTCGAACAGCGCGCGCAGCTGGTCGCGCAGCACCTGCAGCTCGCGCAGCCGCGTGTGGCAGGCGTGCAGCTGCAGGCTGGGATCGGTGCGGTCCACGGCTTCGCGCTTCGGCCACCCCGGCTCGCCGCGACGGTGGAACACGTCCGACTGCATGCGCCGCAGCAGGCTGCCGCGCAGCGGGCCGCCGCCGTCAGCAGGATCGGCGTGCGCGCGCAGCTCGGCCGAGGCGTGCACCACCTCGTAATTGCCCACCAGGCGCATGAAGTCCACGCCGGCCGCGCCCCAGGCCTGCAGCAGCCGGTTCTCGCCGCCGGCCAAGAGCGCGCCCTCGGTGGCGAGTTCGGCCTCGGGCACCGTGCGCATGCGCTGCAGGTCGCCCCAGTAGGCCTGCGAGGGCGAGGGCACGAAGCAGTGCAGCGTGCCCACGCGCGCCTGCGTGGCCACCACGCGCAGCACGTCGGGCGAAACGTTGAGCGTGGCGAAGGCCGACAGCCGCGCCGGCATGCCCACGGGCAGCGGCGCATCGGGCGCCTCGAAGCGGTCGAGGTAGTCCTGGATGCGGCGCGCGCGGTGCACGCGGCCGCGCGCCACGTGCCGCCACAGGATCGCCTGCGGATCGTCCGGATCGGCGCCGGCCTCCCAGCGCAGCAGCCAGTCGCGGCGCCAGGCCTGGTACTTCTCGAACACCGCGGCCAGCTCGCCGGCCAGCGCCCAGGTACGCAGCGGGTCGCCGCCGTCGACGTGCGCGGCAATCGCCGCAAGCGCCGGCAGCTCCAGCAGCGCGGGCTCGCGCAGCGCCGCGTACAGCCGCCAGTGCAGCGTCTCCGCATCCAGCTCGCCCTGCGCCGGCCCGAGGTTGGCCGCCAGCACGCGGCCGACGAATTCGCCCGGCGTCAGGAAGTCGATGTTCGCCGCCACCCCGTGCGCCGAGGCCAGCGTGGCCTGCAGCCAGCGTCGCATCGCCACCTGCGGGATCAGCACCACCTCCGGCTCGAGCAGGCGCTCCGGCGCCACCGGCGCGCGCAACACCTCGGCGAGGATGCCGGCCAGCACCTCGAGTGCATTGGAGTGGTAGAGGCGGAAGTCCGGCGTGCCGCTCATCGCGTCGACCATGCCCATGCACGCGCGATGCGCGCCGGATCCTTCGCCAGCGGCGTGCACAGGTAACGCGGATCCGGGCGGATGCCCACGCGCCCCAGGTCCAGCCGGTCGGCATCCCAGCACGCCTGTACCACCGGGTGCGCATCCACGTGGCCATCGCTATGGCCTTCGCACGCGGCCTTCAGCAGGGCCATCGATGCGGCATCCAGCTCGATCACGCCCTTGCGCCACAGCCAGTCCGCGTACTCGGCGGCACGCGGGCCGTGTTCGGGATCGTGGTCGTCGTTGCGGCGCTGGGAGTCGTGCACCAGGCCGAACAGCGCCGGCACGCGCTCGTCCAGGCCCAGCCCGCGCGCCAGCGACACGCCGTGCAAGCGCACCCGCGCCCAGTGCGCCGCGCCGTGGATGCCATGCCAGTCGAGGCGGAATTCCTTCCGCAGGTGCGCCACCAGGCCGAGACCCATTCCTGCTCCCATGTCCAGGCGGCCATGATGCCGGAGTGCCGTCTCCCGCCACGAGACGCAGGCCGGGCGGGCACGCGGCGCCCGCAGTGGAATGCAATGGGACCGTGGCGGGACAATTCCTGAACTCGTCAGTTCAGTCGATCGGTTAAGATTCAGCACTTCTGCGCGAAGCTACCCGGGTTTTGCTGCCCGGCGCCTGCGCCATTCCCGGTCGACGCATGCCCGTACCCACTGCCCCCGCCGTGCACCTGCGCGACGTCCGTCTCCAGCGGGGCGGACGCACGATCCTGTCCGGGATCGACCTGCTGGTGCCGACCGGTTCGGTGACCGCGGTGCTGGGGCCATCGGGTTCGGGCAAGTCGACGCTGCTGGCGGCGCTGACCGGCGAGCTGCGTGCAGCGCAGGGCAGCGTTGAGGTATTCGGCCGGCCGCTGCCGCTGCGCCAGCGCGAACTGCTGGAAACGCGCAAGTCGATTGGCGTGCTGCTGCAGGGCAACGGCCTGCTGACCGACCTCACCGCGGCCGAGAACGTGGCGCTTCCGCTGCGCATGCACACGAAGCTGCCGGCGCCGGTGATCGCGCGGCTGGTGGAAATGAAGCTGCATGCGGTCGGCCTGCGCGCGGCGGCCGATCTGTATCCGCGCGAGCTGTCGGGCGGCATGGCGCGGCGCGTGGCGCTGGCGCGCGCACTGGCGCTCGACCCGCCCCTGATGATCTACGACGAGCCGCTGACCGGGCTCGACCCGATCGCCTCGGGCGTGATCATGTCGCTGATCGCCCGCCTCAACGCCAGCCTCGGGCTGACCAGCATCATCGTCACCCACCACGTGCACGAGACCCTGCCGGTGGCCGACCGCGCGCTGGTGATCGCCGATGGCCGGATCGTCTTCAGCGGCACGCCCGAAGAACTGCAGCAGACCACCGATCCGCTGGTGCGCCAGTTCCTGGATGGTCGCCCGGATGGGCCGATCGCCTTCGATGCGCCGCAGCGGGAGGTGGCGTGATGGCGGTGGTCGCCTCGATCCGCTCGCTCGGCCGCGCCGGGCTGTTCTCGCTGTCGGTGCTGCGCGCGTCGAAGCCGACAGCGGACTTCTTCGCCGAACTGCTGCGCGAGATCTACAAGGTCGGCGCGCGCACGCTGCCGATCATCGCGGTCGGTGGCGCCTTTGTCGGGCTGTCGCTGACGCTGCTCGGCCACCGCGCGCTCGAAACCTATGGCGCGTCCGACCAGGTGAGCATCCTGATCGGCCTGGGCCTGTACCGGGAGCTCGCGCCGGTGCTGACCGCGCTGCTGTTCGTCGGCCGTGCGGGTTCGTCGATCGCCGCCGAGCTGGGGCTGATGCGCGCCACCGACCAGATCACCGCGCTGGGGCTGATGGCCATCGACCCGGTGGCCAAGACGGTGTCGCCGAGGTTCTGGGCCGCGGTGCTGACCGTGCCGCTGCTGACCGGCTTCTTCTGCACCTTCGCACTGGCCGCGAGCTGGTTCCAGGGCGTGCAGGTCCTCGGCATCGACAACGGCACGTTCTGGCAGGCGATGCGCGACGCGGTGGACTTCCGCGACGACTTCCTCAACGCCTTCCTGAAATCCGCGGTGTTTGGCGGCGTGGCCGCGCTGGTGGCGTCGTACGTGGGCTACCACGCCGAGCCGACCATCGAGGGCACCTCGGTGGCCACCACCCGTGCGGTGGTGAACGCCTCGCTGCTGGTGCTGATGTTCAACTTCGTCCTGTCCGCGTTCCTGTTCCGCTGAACGGTCGCGGGGAATCCATGATGCGCTGTGCGCAAGGTGACACCGAGATGAGAAGCCAGATGAAACACACGCACACGGGTGGCCGCCGATGAGCAGCACGCGGGGTCCACGCCTGGAGTTCGCGGTCGGCGCGTTCCTGCTGCTGGCGCTGGCGTCGCTGCTGGTGCTGGCGATCGCCTCCACCAACAACCGGTTCGGCTTCAGCACCAACACCTACGAGTTGACCGCGCGCTTCAGCAATATCGGCCAGCTGCGCACGCAGGCACCGGTGCGCGTGGGCGGCGTGACCATCGGCCGGGTGGCGAAGATCGAACTCGACCCGCTGCGCTTCGACTCCATCGCCACGCTGGCGATCGACCGCCGCTACCAGGAGATGCCGGTCGACACCTCGGCGTCGATCCTCACCGGCGGCCTGCTTGGCGAGGCCTATGTCGACCTGCAGCCCGGTGGCGACATGGAAAGCCTGCAGCCTGGCGAGGAAATCGCCTTCACCTCCCCTGCGGTCGACCTGATGCAGATGGTCGGACGCTACATGTTCAGTGGTCCCGGCGGCGGTGATGCCGCCGACGACGCTACCCCGCCCGCCCCCAGCGAGGACACCCCATGACCCCGATGCCTTCGATCAGGCGCTCCCTTGTCGCCATCTCCATTGCCGCCGGCCTGCTGGCCGCCGCCCCCGTCGCCGTGCACGCCCGGCAGGCCGCCGCCACGGCGAGCCAGGCCCAGGGCACGCCGAGCCGCCTGGTGCTCGACAACACCACGCGCATCCTCGGCGAGCTGGAAAGCCGCCGCGCCGAGTTCGGCCGCGACCGGTCGAAGCTCGAGGCGTTCGTGCAGCGGGAGTTCGACACCATGTTCGACCGCGACTACGCCGCGCGGCAGGTGCTGGGCCGTCATGGCCGTGGCGCCGCCGATGCCGACGTCAAGCTGTTCGCCGATGCACTGGCCGAGAACCTGCTGCGTCGCTACGGCAACTCGCTGCTCGACTTCAACACGCGCCTGCGCGTGCGCATCAAGTCCGAATCGGCGTTGCCGCGCGGGCTGGGCGTAAAGGTGTCGAGCGAGCTGCTGCGCCAGGGTGGCGATCCGATTCCGGTCGACTACCTGATGCGCCAGTCCGGCGGCAACTGGAAGGTGTTCGACGTGCAGGTCGAGGGCGTGAGCTTCATCAGCACCTTCCGCCGCCAGTTCGACGGCGAACTGCAGAACAAGTCGATCCGCCAGGTGGCCAACGAGCTGCGTGCCGGCCGGCTGCAGGCCGATGCCGCGCTCGACTGACCACCCCACCGTGGTGCGCGAAGGCGACGCGCTGGTCTTTGCCGGTGCGTTGCTGCGCGACGGCGTGAGCGCGTTGTGGCCGGCCGCGCTGCGCGTGGTGGGCGGCGCACGCCGCTTCGACCTCGGCGCGGTGACCCGGATCGACAGCGCCGGCCTCGCCCTGCTGTCGGCGCTGTCGGCGCAGGCCGGCGGCGACGTCCTGGTGGTTGGCGAGCCGGCCGGCCTGTTGGAGCTGCGCGCCGCGTATCGCATGCAGATGGATCTCGATTTCAGCCGCACCTGAGGCCTCCCCCCGGCGCCCGGTGCGTTATGCACGGATTCCCCATGTCCCCGTCCCGCATTCTCCTGCCCTGCCTGCTGTTGTCGCTTGCCGCGTGTGCGGGTGGGCAGCAGAGCGCCCGCGCGCCTGCACCTTCCGACACGCCGGTCGCGGTGGTCGATGCACGGGTGGACGGGGCGCCCGATGCCGCGTCGGCACCGGTCGTCGCCGACGGCGTGCCGGTTCCCGATGCGGGCACCGCGCAGGCCGCGCTGCAGGAAGGCGCCTACCGCGATGACGCTGGCGGCGAACCGGTGCTTGCACCGACCGAGGCCGAGCTCGACTACGCGGTGCTCTACGGCGAGGAGCCCTACGACCCGGTGGCCGACCCCACCCTGCCCGACCCGGCGCAGATGCAGGTCGGTTACGACCCGTGGGAACCCTTCAATCGGCGCATGCATCGCGTCAACGACGCGATCGACCGCACCGTCGCGCGGCCGCTGGCGACCGCCTACATGAACGTCGTGCCGCGCCCGGTGCGACTGGGCGTGTCGAACTTCTTCAACAACCTCGGCCAGCCCGTGAGTGCGGTCAACGCGCTGCTGCAGGGCAAGCCGGTGCAGGCGGGCCAGGCCCTGGCGCGTTTCGTCGTCAATGCCACGCTGGGCATCGGCGGCATCTTCGACCCGGCCAGCGACGCCGAGATTCCGTTCCGCAGCGAGGATTTCGGGCAGACGCTGGGCATCTGGGGCTGGCAGAACTCGCGCTACCTCGAGCTGCCGCTGTTCGGTCCGCGCACGTTGCGCGATGCGTTCGGCATCGTCGGCGATGCGCCGCTGTCGCCCACCCGCCAGCTCAACGACGACCAGGTGCGCTTCGCGCTGCAGGGCCTGCAGCTGGTCGACCTGCGCACCCAGCTGTTCGTCGTCGATCGCATGCGCGAGGGCGCCGCGGACGACTACGCGCTGGTGCGCGATGCATGGATGCAGCGTCGCCAGTACCAGATCTTCGGCGACGTGCAGTCCGACGACGACGCCCTGCCCGACTATCTGCTCGACGATGAAGCGCTGCCGACGGTGCCTGCCGACGCCATGCCGGTGATCCCGGGCGTGCCGGTCAACTGACCCGCCGCCCGGCGGCTGCCGGCATCAGCTGCGGGCGTCGTCGGCCTCGTCCGCGTCCTCGGCATCGGTCGCGATGCCTGCGTCCACCAGCAGCGCCTGCGATTCGTCCTGCGACAGTGATTAAACGCCACGCAGGCGACGCTCGATGGTGCGTGTCTTGCGGCTCGCCTCGCCCAGGCTCTTGCCGACGGTGCTGATCTGCTTCTCGGCCTTCTCGAGGATGCCGGCGAACTTGCCGAACTCGCTCTTGACCGCACCCAGCAGCTTCCAGACCTCGCTCGAGCGCTGTTCGATCGCGAGCGTGCGAAATCCCATCTGCAGGCTGTTGAGCAATGCGGTGACGGTGGTCGGGCCTGCCACCACGACGCGGTGATCACGCTGCAACGCATCGGTCAGCCCCGGGCGGCGGATGGTTTCCGCATACAGCCCCTCGGTGGGCAGGAACATCACCGCGAAGTCGGTGGTGTGCGGCGGGCAGACGTACTTCTCGCAGATCGATTTCGCCTGGATGCGGATCGCGCGCTCCAGCTGGGCGCCGCACACGCGCACGCCCTCGGCGTCGCCAAGCTCCTGCGCATCGAGCAGGCGCTCGTAATCCTCGCGCGGGAACTTGCAGTCGATCGGCAGCCAGACCGGGCTGTCGCCGTCGCCGCGCCCGGGCAGGCGGATGGCGAAATCGACGGCTTCGGCGGTGTCCGGCCGCACGCGAACGCTGCGCGCGTACTGATCGGCGATCAGGGTCTGCTCGAGGATGCCTTCCAGCTGCACTTCGCCCCAGCTGCCGCGGTTCTTGACGTTGGTCAGCACCCGCTTGAGGTCGCCGACGCCGGTGGCCAGCTGCTGCATCTCCCCCAGCCCGCGCTGCACCTGTTCCAGTCGTTCCGACACCAGCTTGAACGACGCCCCGAGCCGGGTTTCCAGCGTGGTCTGCAGTTTCTCGTCGACGGTGGCGCGCATCTGTTCGAGCTTGTCGGCATTGTCGGCCTGCAATCGCTGCAGCTGCTGGTCGAGCGTTGTGCGCATTTCCACCAGGCGCTGCTCGCTGCGCTGGGCGGATTCCGCCAGCCGCTGCGCCAACGCCTCGGCCATGCGCTGCTGCGCTTCGCCACCTTCCTGCCGTGCCTTGCGCGCATCCTCGGCGAGCGTGCCGCGCAGCACTTCGAGTCGTTGCCCGAAGCCTTCCAGACGCTGGTCGGTGCGCGCGGTGAGTTCGGCCATCCGCTCGGACAGCTGCGCCCCGAAGCGCTGCTGCGCCTGCGCAGACTCGGCCCGCGCATTGCGCGCGTCCTCGCCGATCGCCTCGCGCATGGCGCCAAGCCGCGACTCGGTGCGCTCGGTGAGTGCATCCAGTCGCAGCCCGAAGGCGTCGATGCGCTGTTCCTGCGCGGTCGACAGCCCGTCCAGCAGCGCCCGCAACTCGAGTCTCGCTTCGCGCTGCTCCTCGCGCAGCGCTCCTTCGAGGCGTTCGCGCATCGCATCCATCCCGGCATCCGGGCGCCGTAGCACCAGCACGACCAGCAGGATCACCGCGGCAATCACCGCGAGCAGGATCAGTACCAGCAACAGGGAAACGTCATTCATCGCACCAGTGTATCCGGGGCGGTCGCATTCCCTGCGAACCGGCAAAGAAAAACCCCCGCCGGGAACCGGCGGGGGTTTTGGGTAAAGACCCTGGCGATGACCTACTCTCGCATGCTGAATGCACACTACCATCGGCGCATATGCGTTTCACTTCCGAGTTCGGAATGGGA
>NWQL01000005.1:0-36516 GCA_002798175.1 Lysobacteraceae bacterium NML91-0213
GAAGCTGAAGCGCGAAAGCGATTCAGCTGCTACACCACTCGCACTCGGCGATATCGATGTCGTTGGAACGCACGTAGTAGGTGGTCTTGATGCCGGACCGCCATGCGCTCATGTGCAGCTCGAGCAGGGTGCTGGCGCGGATGGTGCTGGGCACGTAGAGGTTGAAGCTGATGGACTGGTCGACATGCCGCTGGCGGCGCGCGTTCTGGCGCACCGAGGCGAACTGGTCGACCTTCCACGCACCCTTCTCGTAGTAGGGCCAGGTCTCGAGCGACAGGCCCGGGGCGGCCACCGGGCGGCGGTAGTCCTTCTTCTCCTCGTAGTAGAACGCGGAGTAGATGGGATCGATCGATGCGGTGGAGCCGGCAATCTGCGCGGTCGACATGTTCGGGGCGACGGCCATCAGCCACCCGTTGCGCATGCCGTTGACGCCGACCTGCGCGGCCAGGTCCAGCCACTGCGGGCTGTTGTAATCGCGGTCGCGGAAGTAGGCCCCGGTGTGCCAGTCACTGCCGGCAAACACCGGGTAGGCGCCCTTTTCCTTCGCCAGTTCCATGCTGGCCTGCACGGCGAGGAAGTTGATGCGCTCGTAGAGCGAATCGCTGAAGTCCGCGGCGGCCTGCTCGTTCCAGTGGATGCCCTTCTGCGCCAGCAGGTGGTGCCAGCCGAACGTGCCCAGGCCGATCGCGCGGTACTTGCGGTTGGTGATCGTGGCCTGCGGCACCGGCAGTTCGTTGAGGTCGATCACGTTGTCGAGCATGCGCACCTGGATCGGGATCAGGCGCTCCAGCACGTCGTTGATCAGATCGCCGTCCTGCTGCGGCAGCACCGCGCGGCCGAGGTTGATCGAGGACAGGTTGCAGACCACGAAGTCGCCCGCCTGCTTCGTGGTGACGATCTGGTTGCCGGAGATGATCTCCTGCATCAGCTTCGTCGGGCTCATGTTCTGCAGGATCTCGGTGCAGAGGTTCGACGAATAGACCATCCCCGCATGCTTGTTCGGGTTCTTCCGGTTGACCTCGTCGCGGTAGAACATGAAGGGATTGCCGGTCTCCAGCTGCGAGACCATGATCCGCTTGAAGATGTCGATCGCCTTGACGGTCCTGCGGCTGATGCGCTCGTCGGCGACGACGTCCTCGTACTTCTTCCGGAACGAACCCTCGCCCTTCTTCTCGTCGAAGAAATCCTGCAGGTAGAAGCCCTTCACGCGATGGACCTCGTGCGGGTCGAACAGGTACCAGTCGCCGCGGCGCTCGACCGCCTCCATGAAGATGTCCGGGATGCACACCGAGGTGAACACGTCGTGCGCGCGCAGGCGCTGGTCGCCGTTGTTGAGCCGCAGGTCGAGGAAGGCCTCGATGTCGCGGTGCCAGACATCGAGATACACCGCCACCGCGCCCTTGCGCTGGCCCAGCTGGTCCACCGACACCGCGGTGTTGTTGAGCTGCTTGATCCACGGCACCACGCCGCCGGACGAGTTCGGCACGCCGCGGATCGCCGAGCCCGAGGCGCGCACGTAGCCCATGTAGGCGCCCACGCCGCCGCCACCCTTGGAGACGCGGGCGATGTCGGTGTTGGAGTCGTAGATGCCCTGCAGCGAATCGTCGACGGTGTCGATGAAGCACGACGACAGCTGGCCGCCGACCTTGCCGGCGTTCTGCAGCGTCGGCGTGGCGACCGTCATGTACAGGTTCGACAGCGCCCAGTAGGCCTCGCCGACGAGCTGCATGCGGCGCTCGCGGCCGCCGCCGGTCTCGCCCTGCATCAGGTACAGGGCGATGGTCAGCCAGCGCTCCTGCGGCAGTTCGAACACGGCGCGCGAGGTGTCGGTGGCCAGATACCGCGTGGCCAGCAGGTACAGGCCGTTGTAGGCGAACAGCTTGTCGCGCCCGGCGTCGATCATGCGGCCGGCTTCCTGCAGCTCTTCCTTGGAATAGGCGCGCAGGATGTCGTTGGAATAGATGTTGCGGTCGGCCAGCGATTCCTGCAGGCCGACGTAGGAGCCGTACTTCTGCTCGGCGTCGTAGAAGCGGTTGCGGCTGGCGCGCTTGTACAGCCGGTGCAGGTACAGGCGGGCGGCGAAGAACTCCCACTCCGGCGCGGTGACATCGACGCGGGCCTCGGCCTCGCGGATCAGGTGGTCGGTGAGGTCGTCGGCGTTGACGGCCTCCTTGCGCTCGACGAAGCCGAACACGCTGCGCTTGTAGTCGGCGATGTCGAGCTGCGGGAATTCGGCGTGGGTGCGATCGATGCTGCGCTCCAGGCGCGCACGGTCGAACGCGATGCGGCGGTTGCCGGCGTCCTTGGTGATCCAGGTGGTGACCCCGGGCATCGGTGCGTGCAGCGCCGCCAATGCGGCCGCAGGCAACGGCGCGCCGTCATCGGGGTGCGCCGCGGATTGCGCGCAGGTGGCGGCGGCGGTGGGTCCGGCCAGGCCGGGTTGGTCGTGGTGCATGCGTCCTCCAGGGGTGGCGCACGGCCGACCTGTCCCTCGCAGGTGGGCGTGGCGTTGGAGGCGCAGGGTGGACGAGCGGCGTCGCAGGAATGCGGACGCACGACGGCGCCCGGTGGCCCTGCTTCACCAGCCATCTCCCCCCGGAGATTCCGCGGCCGGCACCGCGCGGCGTGCAGGCGCGCGGCTGTCGGCAGGTCTTCGGACTCACGGGTCCGGACGCCAGTGGCGCCCACCTCCCCCGCCGCTTCCCGGAGCGTGGCTCCAGTGCTGGTGGCGGGTTCGTTCCCGATTACCGCTGCGGGGCAGTGCCGGAGTGGCCGTAAGGCGTCACCGGGCTTCCCTTTTCATCCGCGACGCCAGGGCGCGTGGAACCGACGGGGCACAAGATATGGGGGCAATCCCGTTCGGTCAATACAATATCTACGCTCCGGCGGCGCCTGGACGAACCGCGCGAGGCCGTGTACCGGCACTGGCGGCACCACGATCCCGCCAAGCCCGGTCGGCCTCAGCCGCGCATGCTGCCGGTGTCGAGATAGCGCTGGTGCCAGGACAGCGCCTCGCCGAGCAGGTGCGGTGTATGGCGACCGCTGCTGCCGGCCAGCGCGCGGTCGAAGTAGTCCTGTAGCTGGTCGCGGTAGTCCGGGTGCGCGCAGTTGGCGATCACCGACCGCGCGCGCTGCTTGGGCGACAGCCCGCGCAGGTCGGCCAGGCCCTGCTCGGTCACGATGACGTCGACATCGTGCTCGTTGTGGTCGACGTGGCTCACCATCGGGACGATCGCCGAGATCGCGCCGCCCCTGGCGGTGCTGGGAGTGACGAAGCAGGACAGGAAGCCGTTGCGGGCGAAGTCGCCGGAACCGCCGATGCCGTTGATGATCGTCGAACCGGCGACATGGGTGGAATTGACGTTGCCGTAGATGTCGGCCTCGACCATGCCGTTCATCGCGATGCAGCCCAGCCGGCGCACCAGCTCGGCGTGGTTGGACATCTCCTGCGGGCGCAGCACGATGCGCTCGCGGAACAGGTCGATGTTGCCCACGAACCGTTCCACCGCCTCCGGGCTCAACGACAGCGCGGTGGCCGACGCCATCGTGATCACCCCGGCCTCGATGAGGTCGAGCATGCCGTCCTGGATCACCTCGGTGAAGGCGGTGAGGTCGCGGAAGCCGCCTTCCTGCAGCCCGGCGAGCACCGCGTTGGCGATGTTGCCGACGCCCGATTGCAGCGGCAGCAGCCGCTCCGACAGCCGCCCCGCGCGGATCTCGTGGCGGAAGAACTCCACCAGGTGGGCGGCGATGGCCCTGGAGGTCCCGTCGGGCGGGGCGAAGCTGCCGAGACGGTCGGGTGCATCGGTTTCCACCACCGCGATGATCCTGTCCGGATCCACGCGCAGGTAGGGCTCGCCGATGCGGTCGCCCGGCTGCAGCAGCGGGATCGGCCTGCGCTCCGGCGGCAGCGCGGTGCCGTAGTAGATGTCGTGCATGCCGTCGAGGCCGAGCGGCTGGCGGTGGTTGACCTCGACGATCACCTTCTCGGCCAGGTCCAGCCAGGTCTTGTTGTTGCCGACCGAGGTCGACGGGATCAGCCGGCCGTCGGGCAGGATGCCGGCGACCTCGACCACCGCCACGTCGATCCTGCCCAGGAACCCGAACCACGCGTACTGGGCGACATGGCCGAGGTGGATGTCCATGTACTCGATCTCGCCGCGGTTGATCCGCGCGCGCAGCTCCGGATCGGACTGGTAGGGCAGGCGGAAGTCGATGCCGCCGGCGCGGGCCAGTGCGCCGTCGAGCTCGGGCGCGGTGGACGCGCCGGTGAGCACGCGCAGCGCGAACGGCTCACCGCGTTCGCGCGCGGCTTCCATCCGCGCGGCCAGTGCCTGCGGCACCGCCTTCGGGTAACCGGCGCCGGTGAAACCGCTCATCCCCACTGCCATGCCCGGCTGGATGAATTCCGCGGCCTGCGCGGCATCCATCCGCCGCGCGGCGAGTCCGGAATGGGCGATGCGGGGGCTGGTCATGGCGGTCCTTGGCTGTGGATAACCCCGCAATGTTAGCCCCCGTACGGGGCGCCGGCTTTGCCGGGTCAGGCGTCACCGCGCCCGGGCCGGCCGCCGGAGAACAGCAGCACGAGCACGCCGGCCACCGCCGCCAGCTGCATCACCACCGCCGAGCCCGCCATCAGCAGCACCCCGCACAGCAGCACCGCCACCGACAGCCGCGTGCGGTCGCCGACGCTGCGCCAGGCCGGATGGCGCGGACGCAGCCACGCGGGCACCGACGTCGCCGGACGTGCGCGGGTGAGGAATGCCGCCAGCCCCCAGGCGAACACGGCCAGCCCCAACAGCGTGGACAGGGCGTCGATCATCGTGCTCAGGGCCGGTGCTCGCGGGCGAGGTATTCGGCGCTGCGCATCTCGATCAGCCGCGAGGCGGTGCGTTCGAAGGTCATGGCCAGGCGCTCGCCGGCGTAGAGCAGCGGCGGCTCGGCGGCTGCGGTGCAGACGAGGTTGACGTTGCGGTCGTAGAGCTCGTCGACCAGGGTCACGAAGCGGCGCGTGGCGTCGTCGCGGCTGCCCTCGAGCACCGGCACCCCGCCGACCAGCACGGTGTGGAACTCGCGCGCGATCTCGATGTAGTCGCTGGCACCGCGCGGGCCTTCGCAGATGGCATCGAAGTCGAACCATGCCATCCCCGGGTCGCGCCCGCGCACGGCGATGCGCCGGCCGTCGATGACGATACCGCCGTCGCGATGGCGGTCGCTGCCCCCCAGTGCATGCCAGCGCGCGGCGAGCCACGCGTCCGCCTCGCCGTCCAGCGGCGTGCGATACACCGGCGATCGGGTCAGCGCGCGCAGCCGGTAGTCGGTGTCGCTGACCATCTCGCGCACATGGCAGTGCTGCTCGAGCAGCGCGATCGCGGGAAGGAAGCGCGCGCGCTGCAGGCCGTCGCGATAGAGGCCGGCGGGCTCGATGTTGGAGGTGGTCACCAGCACGATGCCCTCGGCGAACATGCGGTCCAGCAGCCGCGCCAGCAGCATCGCATCGCCGATATCGGTGACGAAGAACTCGTCGAGCACCAGCACGCGCAACCCGCGCGCGCGCCAGCCCCGCACGATGGCCGCCAGCGGATCGCGCTCGCCTTCCTGTTCGCGCAGCGCCTCGTGCACGCCGCGCATGAAGCGGTGGAAGTGGGTGCGCCGCTTGCGGCCAAGCCGCGGGTCGGGGGTTGCCGCTTCTGTCCCTTCTCCCGCGTACGGCAGAGGGACACCGGTCGCACCTTCCGTGCGTAGATTCTCCAGGGGCAGGCCGTCGGCGAACAGGTCGATCAGGAACGTCTTGCCGCGACCGACGCCGCCCCACAGGTACAGCCCCGGCACCGCGGCCGCATCGCTGCCGCCGCCGAGCAACCGGCGCAACATCCCGGTTCGCGGCAGCGGCTGCGACAGCGCCGCGTGCAGCCGGTCGAGTTCGGGCAGCACCGCGCGCTGCGCGGGATCGTCCTGCCAGTCGCCACGGGCGATCCCGTCGGCATAGCGCTGCGAGGGCGTTGGTGCGCTCATCGCGGCCCGTCCACCCAGCGCGCCGCGTGGCCGGGCCTGTGCGGCACCGGCCGGAAGGTCCTCGACCTCATGCGCCGGCGACCGGATCGGACAGGTGCGCGCGCACCCCGTGCTTGATCGCGCCGCGCAGGTCCATCAGCTTGCGGTGGAAGAAGTGGCTGGTGTCGGGCATGCGCACCAGCTCGGCTTCGGCGCCGGATGCCTCCAGCCAGTCGTAGACCGCTTGCGGGTCGACGATCTCGTCGGCCTCGCCCTGCACCACCAGCCACGGGCAGGTGGGCAGTTCGATCGCGTCGAAATCCCAGCGCCCGGCCGGCGGTGCGATCGAGACCAGCATGCCGGGCTGCAGTTCCGCCGCCATCGCCAGGCTGACATAGGCCCCGAAACTGAAGCCGGCCAGCCACAGCACGGCATCCGGGCGTTGCGCGCGCACCCAGGCCACCACCGCGCGCAGGTCGTCCTGCTCGCCGTGGCCATGGTCGAACGCGCCCTCGGACTCGCCGGTGCCGCGGAAATTGAAGCGCACCGTGGTCGCGCCCAGCTCGCGCAGCGCGCGCGCAGTGATCGTGACCACCTTGTTGTGCATGGTGCCGCCCTCGGTGGGCAGCGGATGGCACACCACCGCGACCAGCGGGCGGGCGGGCACGTCGGCGTCCGGCGGGTCGACCGCCACTTCCAGGGCGCCGGCGGGGCCGGGCAGGGTCAGGGTGGCGGACTCAGGGGGAAAATCGGGCATCTGCATGCCGCGCATCTTACCGGCGTCGCCGTTGCCGTCCCGTGGCCGGTGGAGCCACCGGGCCGCGCGCCCGCACTCCCCTCTCGTGGGAGCGGCCTCGGCCGCGATCCCTGCGCCCGGTCCCGGTCAGCCCGACCTCAGTGCGCCCGCGACAGATGGAAGCCCAGCAGCAACGGGTCGTGGTCGGAGCTGCGCCACGGCGTGCGCGCGGCATCGTGGCGATACCCGCGCGCGGCGGGCTCATCGGCGTTGGCGTGCCAGTGCGCGGCGCCGGCCAGACGCGCCGCCAGCGCGGGGCTCAGCAGCGCATGGTCGAGCCGGCCGGCCTGGCCGTTGAACACATAGCTGTAGGGGCGCTCGACCCCCGCCACCGCGAAGGCATCCTGCCAGCCGGCCTCCTGCAGCAGCCGCAGCGGATCCTCCTGCGCATAGGCGTTGAGGTCGCCGACGATGGCGGTCAGCGCGCTGCCGGCACCGGTGGGGTCGGTCTGCAGCCAGGCATGCAGGGCACGCGCGGCGCCCACCCGGGCGGCGTTCCAGCACGACTGTCCGTCGCCCTGGTCGCCATCGGCGCCGCCGGCGCTGCCGCAGCCCTTGGACTTGAAGTGGTTGGCCACCACCACCAGCGGTGGACCGCCCGCGGCCGGCACGAAGGCCTGCGCCAGCGGTGGGCGGCTGCCATGGGCGAATGGCCCGTCGGTGAGCGCCGCCGGGCCACCGCGCATGCGCACGCGGTCGCCGCGGTAGAGCATGCCGACGCGGATCGCGTCGCCGCCGGCGATGTCGGCATTGGCGACGAACCGCCATGCGCCACCCCCGGCGTTGAGCGCGGCCACCAGCGCCGCCACCGCGGAATCCGCGCCGTCGTCATCGTTCTCCAGCTCCATCAGCGCGACGATGTCGGCGTCGAGCGCGTGGATGGTGGCGACGTGGCGGGCCAGCTGCACCTCGAACTCGTCGTGCGTGCGCGCACCCCGCGCGGTCGGGAAGCCGCCGCCGTGGCCGTCGCCGTTGAACAGGTTCTCGAGGTTCAGCGCCGCCAGGCGCAGGTCGCCGGGCACCCGCGGAGGCTGCGGGCGCGGCGCGGGATCGAGTCGCAGCGGTGTGGTCAGCTGCAGCCGCGGCGCGCCCCAGCGCATGTCGACGATGCCCTCGACACCGGCGTGGATCCGGCTGCCGCTGCGCGGCGCCTGTGCCTGCGCGGGCAGGTACCAGACCGTGGCCGGGCGCTCGGCACTGGCATCGTCGAGCAGCACGCTGCGGCGGGCGTTGTCGGCGGCCAGTGCGCGCGCGGCATCGCCCGGTGCGGCGATCTCGGTCGGCGTGTACAGGCGGCCATCGAAGCCGGCCAGCAGCACGCCGCGGCGTTCGAGGTCATGGTGGCCGCTGACGGTCAGCGGGACGTCGATGCGCACGCGCATGCCCTCGTGCCGTGACCAGTCGGCAGGCGGCGCCTGCAGCCGCAGGGCGGGCGGCAGCGCCGCCTCGCCCAGAATGTCGACCCGCTCCGGCGCCAGCGCGGTCAGCGTGGCGCCGTCGTCGCCGTGCTCCACCACCCGGCCATGCACCCGCACCCGCGCCCCGGCGCGCAGGCCTTCGACGCCATCGCCATCGAGCACGAACAGGCCATCGGCCGTGCGCGCGTCGCCGTCGCCCGCGTCCTGCACGAACCAGCCGCCGAGGCCGCTGGAGAACGCGCCGGTCACCACCCCTTCGACGGTCACGTCGGCGCCTTCCAGCGGACTGCGCGCGCCGGTGCCCTGCACCTGGCCGATGGCGATGGCCTCGCCGTTCGCGGCGGGCTGCGTCGACACCCCGGCACAGGCGACGAGCACAAGCGCCATCGCGGCGATGGCGATGCGGCGCGACGGGGTGGAACGCTTGGACATGCGGAGGCTCCGGCGGGTGGGACCAGAAACGCGAACGCCGCCTTGCGGCGGCGTCGGTGGTGCGCGGGGTGCGGCTTACTGCAGGTTTTCGATCATCCAGTCGACCGAGGCGATCACCTGCTCGTCGCTCAGCGCCGGATTGCCGCCGCGGGCGGGCATCACGCCGGCGGCGCCGGTGAAGCCCTCGATCGCATGGCGGTGCAGGGTCTCGGTGCCCTGCGCCAGGCGCGCGGTCCACTGCGCACGTAGCAGGGTCGGCGCGCCGCCGGCGCCGCTGGTGTGGCAGCCCGCGCAGAGGTTGTTGTAGATGACCGAGCCGTCCAGCGTGCCGCCATAGGCGACCTGCGACGCGGCCTGTGCCGCCGCCGCGGACGCCGCCGCCGCCTGTGCGGCCGCACCGGTCGAGCCTGCGTAGACCTCGGCGACGGGTGCGATGCGGTCGAGGCGCTGCAGCGCCGCCGATTCGGACTCTTCCGGCGCGATCGTGCCGTGCAGCGACCAGGCCAGGACGATCAGGCCGCCGGTGACCACGATCAGGAACAGGATCACCAAAGAGAACTTCTTCAGGAAATCGAGATCGTAATTGCGCACGCAGGTTCCCTTGGCGCGTGGCCGTGGCCACAGCTAGCGGCGGAGTATAGGCCATGCCCGGACGTGGCAGCCGCCTGCCGGCGGCGCCGGAAATCGCGGCGCACGACCCCCTGAAGCTGGCGCGCCTGGAGGGATTCGAACCCCCGACCAATGGCTTCGGAAGCCACTACTCTATCCGGCTGAGCTACAGGCGCGTGGCGGCTATTCTCCACGATCGCGGCGATCCGCGCGAGCCCGCCGTCAATCGCATGTTCCGGTCAAAACCGCGGCTGGCAATGCCAGCGCCACGCACTGGCGATGATCGCTTGCAGGTCGGCGTGGCGCGGTGCCCAGCCCAGCACCTGCCGGGCACGGTCGCTGGCGGCCACCAGCACCGCCGGATCGCCGGCCCGGCGCGGGGCGATGTCGAACGGCACCTCGTGCCCGCTGGCCGCTTCGGCCGCGGCAATCACCTCGCGCACCGAGAAGCCGCGGCCGTTGCCGAGGTTGAACGCGTGCGCGCCCGCGTGCGCGGCCATGAAGTCCAGTGCCAGCCAGTGCGCCTGGGCGAGGTCGTCGACATGGATGTAGTCGCGCACGCAGGTGCCGTCGGCGGTCGGCCAGTCGTCTCCGAATACCTTCAGGCGGCTGCCGTCGCCCAGCGCCGCGCGCAGCACGTTGGGGATGAGGTGGGTCTCGGGCGTATGCGCCTCGCCGATGTCGCCGTCGGCGCTGGCACCGGCGGCATTGAAATAGCGCAGCGCCACCGAACGCAGCCCATACGCGTGCGCCGCATCCGCGAGCACGCGCTCGACCATCAGCTTGCTGGCGCCGTAGGGGTTGATCGGCGCCTTCGGGTGGTCCTCGTCGATGGTTGCCGCCACCGGCTCGCCGAACACCGCCGCGGTCGACGAGAACACGATGCGGTCCACGCCGTGGCGCTGCATCGCCTGCAGCAGGTTGAGCGTGCCGGTGACGTTGTTGTCGTAGTAGGCCAGCGGCTGCTGCACCGACTCGCCCACCAGCGAGCGCGCGCAGAAGTGCATCACCGCCTCGAACGGGCCTTGGGCGAACGCGGCATCGAGCGAGGCCGGATCGAGCAGGTCGGCCTCCACCAGTGGCCCGAAGCGCACCGCCTCGCGGTGGCCGGTGGAGAGGTTGTCGAGCACCACCGGCGCCACCCCGTGGGCGGCGAGCCATTTCGCCATGTGGCTGCCGATATAGCCGGCGCCGCCACAGACCAGCACCCGCCGGGTCATGGCGTTGCCCCCGCGGCTGCCACGCGCCGGGAGTTGCGTCGGCCGGCACAGCAGGACATCGGGCGTGGTGCGGGGAAACGGATCATCGACTGCTCTACACGTTGCGAAGCGCCAAGAATAAGCCCGCGGCCCCCGGGAGCGGCCCTGGCCGCGGTCCCCGGACACGACAATGCCCCTGTATCGGACCCCTGCTGCGCCGCCTGGCCGATAATCCCCGCATGCATGATTACGAACGCCACGCCCCGCCCGTCGTTCCGCGCTGGCGCGAGCGCCTGGCGCAGTACCTGATCCTGATGCGCGCAGACCGCCCGATCGGCTGGCTGCTGCTGTTGTGGCCCACCTGGTGGGCATTGTGGCTGGCCGCCGACGGGCTGCCGCCGCCGTGGATCCTGTTCGTGTTCACCGCCGGCGTGTGGCTGACCCGCGGCGCCGGCTGCGTGGTCAACGACTATGCCGACCGCTGGCTCGACCCCCATGTGAAGCGCACTCGCGAGCGGCCGCTGGCGACCGGGCGCGTCTCCGGTCGCGAGGCCAAGCTGCTGTTCGCGGGGCTGATGCTGGTGGCGTTCGCGCTGGTACTCACGCTCAACGCGCTGACCATCGCACTGAGTTTCATCGGCCTGCTGCTGGCGGCCACGTATCCATACCTGAAACGCCACACGCACCTGCCGCAGGTCTACCTGGGGCTGTCGTTCGGCTGGGGCATCCCGATGGCGTTCGCCGCCGTGCAGGGCGCGGTGCCGGCGGTGGCGTGGGTGCTGTATGCCGCCAACATCCTGTGGACCACCGCCTACGACACCTGGTACGCGATGGTCGACCGCGACGACGACATCCGCATCGGCTCGAAGTCCACCGCGATCCTGTTCGGTGAACTCGACCTGGTGATCCAGGGCGTGCTGTACGCGCTGTTCTTCGTCGGCATGGGGCTGGTGGGGCGGCAGGCCGACCTCGGTGCCTGGTACTGGGCCGGGCTGGGCGTGGCCGCGTTGCTGGTGGCCTGGGAGTTTGTGCTGGTGCGCCATCGCGACCGCGACGCCTGCTTCCGGGCCTTCCTGCACAACCACTGGGTCGGCACCGCGATCTTCGCCGGCCTCGCGGTGGACCTCGCGCTGCGCTGAGTACCGCGCGCAGGAGCGGCCCCGGCCGCGGTTCCACCTGCTTCCACACAGCCCGAAGGCATCGCGCCCAAGGGCGCTCCCACAGATCTGGCGGCTCCCGTGGGAGCGGCCTCGGCCGCGATTCCACTTGCCTCCACACAGCCCGAAGGCATCGCGCCCAAGGGCGCTCCCACAGACGTGGCGGCTCCTGTGGGAGCGGCCTCGGCCGCGATTCCACTTGCCTCTACACAGCCCGAAGGCATCGCGCCCAAGGGCGCTCCCACAGCTGCCGCGGCTCCCGTGGGAGCGGCCTCGGCCGCGATTCCACCTGCTTCCGCACTGCCCGAAGGCATCGCGCCCAAGGGCGCTCCCACAGCTGCCGCGGCTCCCGTGGGAGCGGCCTCGGCCGCGATTCCACCTGCTTCCGCACTGCCCGAAGGCATCGCGCGCGAGGGCGCTCCCACAGACGTGGCGGCTCCTGTGGGAGCGGCCTCGGCCGCGATTCCACCTGCCGCACTGCCCGAAGGCATCGCGCCCAAGGGCGCTCCCACATGATGTCGCGAGGCCCAACAGGGGGCACGGGGCTCGGCCCCACTACGGCACCCGCGCGCAGACCCAGGCATCCACCCGCGCCACGCCGGCCCGATGCAGTGCCCGCGCCGCGGCATGCAGGGTGGCGCCGGTGGTCATGACGTCGTCGACCAGCGCGACGTGGCCCGGCAATGGCCGGCGCGCCTCCACCGTGAACGCGCCACGCAGGTTGCGACGCCGCGCCACTGCGTCGAGGCTCGACTGCGCCGTGGTGGCGCGCAGCCGCACCAGGTCGCCCCGCAGTGGAAGCTCCAGCGCGCGCGCCAGCGGCCGTGCCAGTTCCAGCGCCTGGTCGTAGCCACGCTCGCGCAGGCGCGCGGCATGCAGCGGCACCGGCAATAGCGCCTGCGGACGCGGCGCGGCGGCACAGCCCGGCAGCATCCATTGCGACAGCAGCCGTCCACAGACCAGGTCCCGGTGGAACTTGAAGCGCGGCAGCAGCCGGTCCAGCGGAAACCCGTAGAGGAAGCTGGCCTGCGCGAACTGCAGCGGTGGAGGTTGGCGCAGGCACTCGCCGCAGGTCGCGCGAACCGCGGACGCATCGTGAAGCGGCAACGCGGCGGCCATGGCTGCGGGCAGTGGCAGGGCGCAGCGCCCGCAGGCGGCAGGCGACCAGGGCAGGCAGTGCGCACAACCCGCGCAGAGCCCGGCGTTCTCGTCGGCGACTTCGCGGCAGACCGGGCAGCGGGCGGGGTAGAGCAGGCGGCCGAGGCGGGTGAGAAGCGTGCGTGGATGGAAATCGGCGATGGGCAGCATGCCCGTCACCCTGCGGGCACCGCATCCCAGGCGCTGTCAGGCAATGCCGCGATGCCGGGTCGGTGGGCAGAGCATCGCGGCCAAGGCCGCTCCCACGGGCGGGGTGCAGCGAGGGCGACTCATGCAGGCGGGCATCGTGGCCAGGGCCGTCCTGCGGATGGGCAGGGCGCCCCCGTGGGAGCGCCTTCAGGCGCGATACCCGCGCCAACCGGACGATCAGCTCGTGCTGGACCTGTAGTCGTAATAGCCGTAGCTGTAGTAACCGGTGCTGCGACGCTCCACCGCGTTGAAGATCGCGCCCTTGAGCTGCACGCCGTTGTGGGCGAAACGCTTGAGGGTCAGCTCGATCTCCTTCGGCTGGTTGATGCCGAAGCGCGTGACCAGCAGGTTGGTGCCGGCCTGCTGGGCGACGATGCCGGCATCGGTCACCGCCAGGATCGGCGGGGTATCGATCACCACCAGGTCGTAGCGCGCCGCCACCGTCTCCAGCAGCTGGGTGAAACGCGGATGCATCAGCAGTTCCGCCGGGTTCGGCGGTGCCGCGCCGCGCACCAGGTAATGCAGGTTCTCCAGCCCTGGCATCGGCCTGATGGCGGCATCGAGCTCCAGCTTGCCCGCCAGCACGTCCGACAGGCCGTTGGTCTGCGAGGTGCCCACCAGCCGGTGCAGCGTGCCCTTGCGCAGGTCGCCGTCGATCACCAGCACGCGCTGGCCGCCCTGGGCGATCACCGCCGCCATGTTCGAGGCGACGAAGGTCTTGCCCACGCCCGGCCGCGAGCCGCACACGGTGATGATGTTGTTGCGCGCGTCCATCAGCGCGAAATGCAGGCTGGTGCGCAGGCTGCGCAGCGCTTCCACCGCGAGATCCGCCGGGTTGGTCAGCGCCAGCAGGTGCTGGCGGCCATCGCCGCGGCGCGTCTTCTGCAACTCCTGCAGGTCCTTGTCGTCGCTGAGCGGAATCGCCGCATACACCGGCAGGCCCAGCTCCTCGATCTGCGACGGGTCCTCGATGCCGGGGTTCATGATCCGCTGCAGGAACACCAGGCCGACGGCGAGGAACCCGCCGAGCAGGGTGCCGATCATCACGATCAGCGATTTGCGCGGCTTCACCGGGCGCGCGGTGTCCACCACCGCCGGGTCCACCACGCGCACGTTGCCCACGGTGCCCGCGCGCGCCACGTCCAGCTGCTGGGCCTGGTTGAGCAGCGCGGTGTAGAGCTCGTTGCTCACCTGCAGGTCGCGGGTCAGCCGCAGCAGCTCCTGCTGGGTGTCGGGCAGCTGGCTGACCTGGCGCTGGAAGCCGGCCTTGCGGGCTTCCAGCTCTCCGATCTGCTTGAGCAGCGCACGGTAGGCCGGGTGCTCGCGGGTGAAGCTGCGATCCATCTCCGCCTGCTGCAGGCGCAGCTGCTGGATGCTGGTCTCCACCGCCACCTCCTGCTGCAGCAGGCCCTGGGTCTGCATGGTGATGTCGACCGAATTCGCGCTGGTCTGGTAGGCGTTCATCGCGTTCTGCGCGGCCTCCACCTGCAGGCGGATCACCGGCAGCTGCTCGCGCACGAATTCCAGCTGCGCGGAGGCCTCGGCCGAATTGCGTTCCACGTTCTGGCGCACGTAGGAGTTCGCCACCGCCGCGAGGAAACGCTCGGCAAACACCGGGTCCGGATGTTCGAAGCTCAGCTGCAGGATCCCGGACTCGCGGCCCTGTTCGGAGGCGCGCACCTGCGACTGCAGGCGCGACACCACGTCCAGCCGGCGCAACCGGGTGATCTCGAAGCGCGTGCCGGGTTCGGCATCAAGCGCGGCCACCTGCAGGCGCACGTCGCCGCCGGCCGCGTCCTCGCCCACCGTGCCTTCCAGCAGGCGCTCGCCGTCCGGGCCGTCGAGGGTGAAGCGGGCAGGGTCGTCGCCTACCGTCAGCGTCAGCGGCTCGCCGATCCACTGCGCCGGCACGTCCAGGCCCACCACCTCGAGGTGCGCCTCGTCGCCGAAGCGGCGCGCCAGCGCATCGCTGATCACCGGCAACCGCACCGCCTCCACCCGGATATCGGCCCGGGTATCGTCCACCGCGCTGCCGATCACCGAGCGCGAGGTGATCAGCGCCACCTCGGTGGTGGCCGCGGTGGGCGAACCCCCCAGGCCCAGCGAGGACAGTTCCGACAGCCCCGGGATCGCCGGCGTCTTCGACTCCACCTGCACCATCGAGCGCGCCTCATAGATCGGCGTGGCCAGCAGCGCGTACGCCACGCTGGCCACGAAAAACACCGCGGTGATGGCGAGGATCAGCCACTTGCGGTCCAGCAGTACGCCCGCCAGTTCGCGCAGGTCGATCTCGTCATCCTTGGCCGCGGGCGCGGTCGGGTCCTTGTTCATGGGTACAGTCTTCGATAACAGATGAAAGAGGTGGCGCGTTCAGCCGCGCCGCAGGTAGGGCATCCACGCCTGGACACCGCGATCGACCAGCGCCAGGGCATGCTCGAACGCGGGCCGCTGCTGGCGGTAGGGGTCCGGCACTTCGCAGTCGCCGGCCCACCGGCCCAGCAGCATCGTCTTGCCGCTCGCCTGCGGATAGTCGCGGGCCACCGCGGCGTGGTGGCGGCGTTCCATCACCAGCACCAGGTCGGCCGCGGCCAGCAGCGACGCATTCACCTGGCGGGCGCGGTGCGCGGTGCAATCCAGTCCACGCTCCTGCAACAACAGGGCCGCGGTGGGGTCGATGGGGTGGTCCACCAGTGCCTGCAGGCCCGCGGATGCCACCTGCGGGCCGTCGGCCCCCAGGGCCTCGCGCATCACGATTTCGGCGGTCGGGCTGCGGCAGATGTTGCCGACGCAGACCATCAGAATGTTGCGGATCACCCCGGTGTTTCCTGGCCACGGCAACGTCACGTAGGCCGCGACGGGGGCGGTAGTCTACCCGAGCCGGACCCGCGCGTTTCCGCCACCGGGCGCCCATTCCGCGACGGCCGAGGTTGACACCCGGGGCTCACGGCCAATAATCGACACCCTCAGGACGCGAACTCCGTCGTCGCGCATCCATGGCTGGAGCAGACCCATGAACACCCCTCTTCGTTTCATCGGCGCAGCCGCGCTGGCCGGCATGACCACCCTGGCGTTCGCCGCACCCCAGGTGCAGGACCCGACCGCGGTGGGCACCCAGGAGGTGCAGGGCACCGCCACCCAGGCGGAAGCTGCGGCGACCGTCGAGACCACTACCGCCGTGGAAGGCACCCCTGCCGCGGAAGGCGCAGCAGGCGCCACCGGCACGGCCGCGGGCACCAATACCGCGTACGTGGCCGGCATGAGCAAGGGCATGGCAATCGGCCTCGGCGTCGCGGCGGCAGCAGTCACCGCGGTTGCGGTCAGCGGCGGCAGCAGCAGCGACGGCGGCGGCAATGACGGCGGCGGCGGTGGTGATGGCGGCGACGGCGGTGGCGGTGGTGGCACCGGCGGCACCGGCGGTACCGGCGCCAACTGACCCGTTGGTCCGCTGAAGGAATCAACCGCCGGGGATACCCGGCGGTTTTGTTATGGGCGGCAGGAAAGCCGCCCGTGTTCATCCAGGAGCTCCGCCATGACGTTTCGCCCGCTCGTCGCCGCCCTTGGTCTTGCAGCCGGTCTTTCCGGATGCCTGTGGACCCCGGGCCAGCACCTGGGCGTAGGCGCCTCGCGTGACGGCGGCATCCGCACCGTCGGCAACGACCAGGTCGACCTCATCGCGATCACCCCGCGGCTGATCGCGATGGACCGCGCCACCCGCAGCGAGGCCGGCGCGCTGCCGCCCGCGCTGGCCGACTACCAGCCCCCGGCCTACGCGATCGGCCCTGGCGACCTTCTCTACATCACCGTGTGGGACCACCCGGAGCTGACGGTTCCTGCCGGATCGCAGCAATCCCTCAACGCGGCCGGTCGGCTGGTGCAGTCCGACGGCACGCTGTTCTATCCCTATATCGGCAGGGTGGAGGCGGCCGGCCGCACCCTGGCGGAGTTGCGTCAACAGATCACCGAGCGCCTCGCCCGGTACATCGAATCGCCGCAGGTGGATGTCTCCGTGCTCACCTACGCCAGCCAGCGCGTCTGGGTGACCGGCGCCGCCGCGCAGTCAACGGCCATCCCGGTGACCGTGGTGCCGCTGACCCTCAACGACGCCATCAGCCAGGCCGGCATCAATCCCACCCAGGCCGATCTTTCGGGCCTGCGCCTTACCCGCGACGGCGTGACTTACACGCTCGACCTCGACCAGCAGGCGATGGCGCGCGTGTACCTGCGCGATGGCGACCACCTCTACATCCCCTTCCTCGACGGCAAGGAAGTGTTCGTGGTGGGCGAGGTCATGCAGCCCGGCGCGTTCGATTTCCGCACCGGCAGCATCAGCCTGAGCCAGGCGCTCGGCCGTGCGCGCGGGCTGATGCAGACCAGCGCCGATGGCAACGCCGTCTACGTGATCCGCGGCTCGCGCGATCTCGAGACCACGCCGTCGGCCATCTACCACCTCGAGGCGAAGTCGCCCGCCGCGTTCGCGGTGGCCAGCCAGTTCGAGCTGCTGCCGGGCGATGTGGTGTTCGTCGGCGCGGCGGGCATCACCCGCTGGAACCGCTTCGTCAGCCAGTTGCTGCCCTTCTCCGGGATCCTCAGCCAGGCCGCCAGCGTCAACAACGACCTGCGCTGACGTTCGCGTCGAACGCCAGCCCGCGCCGTCCCGATGCACCCGCCCCGCGCCCTGCACGAGCTGATCCCCCTGTGGGAGCGCGCTTGCGCGCGATGCTCTTGCCCCCCGCAGCAATCGCGCCCAAGGGCGCTCCCACGGGAGCAGGCCCTGTGGGAGCGAGCCCTGTGGAAGCGGGCCCTGTGGGAGCGAGCCCTGTGGAAGCGGGCCCTGTGGGAGCGAGCCCTGTGGAAGCGGGCCCTGTGGGAGCGAGCCCTGTGGAAGCGGGCCCTGTGGAAGCAGACCCTGTGGGAGCGGGCTTGCCCGCGATACCTCCGCGCTTCGCATCAATCGCGCCCGAGGGCGCTCCCACGGAACATCACCCGCCTGCTCCTCGCCGCCATCCTCCTCGCCACCCTCACCGCCTGCGGCAACCTTGCCCGCAGCAGCCTGGACGCCGCGCGCCTGGCCATCGGCAGTGGCGCGCTGGAGATCGACCCCGCCCGGGTCGCCGCCAACCCCTACGCGCAACTGCGCGTGGACGGCCCCGACACCGCCGCCCTGATGGTGCTGGGCAACGACGACGACGGCCTCACCTCCTGGTACAGCCCGGACCGCCGCATCGTGTTCCTGCGCGGCGGCGTGCTGGCCGGCACCCACGGCTGGCCGCAGGACGCCATCGACATCCGCATCGTCGGCGACAACCCCTTCGTCCGCCTGGCCGAAGTGCAGCAGGCCAGCACCCGGCGCCAATACGACTGGATGCCCGGCCACCGCTTCGGCGTGGAAGTCACCGGTGAACTGCGCCGTGGCGCGCTGGAAACCATCGACATCCTCGGCACCGCGCACACCCTGCAGCGCTTCGACGAGCAGCTCACCGGCCCCGGCATCCAGGCCACCAACAGCTACTGGGCGGAACCCGGCACCGGCTTTATCCACCGCAGCCGGCAACTGGTGGCCCCCGGCCTGATGCTGGAATTCACCCAGCTCAAGCCCTACCGGCCGGCCGGAGCCGCGCCATGACCGCCGCGCACCGGTTCGCCACCGCCTGCCTGCTGCTGGCCGCCTGCACCGCCATCGGCGCCGCGCACGCCCAGGCCATGCTGCAGGTGCGCGTGGAAGGCGCCGTGCGCACCGCCGGCACCTTCGAGGTGCCGGCCGGCAGCCGTCTGGCCGAGGTCGCGCTGGCCGCCATGCCCACGCGCGAGGCGTGGCCCACCGGTGCCAGCCTGTTGCGCCAGGCCGCCGCGAGGGAGCAGCTGCGCCTGAAGGCCGCACTGCTGCACGACGTCGGAGTGCTACGGCAGGCCGAAGACACCGACACCCGCGCCGTGGCCGCTGCGCTGGAACGCGAACTGCAGGCCATGCCGGTGACCGGCCGCATGCCCGTGCAGCTCGAGCCGCGCCGGCTGGAAATGCTGCCCGACGCCAACACCCCGGTGGCCGATGGCGATCGCCTCGTCTACCCGCGGCGCCCCACCACCGTGCGCATCACCGGGGCGGTGGTGGAACCCTGCGTGGTCGGCCACGCACCCCTGCGCGATGCCGCCGCCTATCTCGAAAGCTGCGCCACGCGCGGCGCCGACCCGGACTGGCTGCACGTCATCCAGCCCGATGGCAGCCACCGGCGCATCGGCATCGCCCCGTGGAACCGCAGCCCCGCGCAGGCCCTGGCCCCGGGCGCGGTGCTGTACGTGCCGCTGCCGCCGCGGGCGTTGCGCACGCTGGAAGGCGACTTCAACGCGGAATTCGCCGCCTTCCTCGCCACCCAGCCGGTAGCCACGCAACCTGGTGCGGCGCTGTGAGCGCCCGCGCGCCCCTGCATGGCCGCATCGCACTCGGCACGCTGGCGCTGGCCATCGGCACCGCCCTGCAGGCGGCCGAGCTGCCCTCGGGCTTCGCCACCCAGAACGACTGGGGCGGCGTCGGCCTGTTGCAGACCCCCACCGCACGCATGGCGGACGAAGGGCAGATCGGCATCAGCACCAGCTACACCTCGCCCTATGCGCGCCACAACCTGTCGATGCAGCCGTTCCCGTGGCTGGAGGGCAGCTTCCGTTACGTCGGACTTCGTAACCTGCGCTACGGCCGGGAATCGCTCAGCGGCGACCAGAGTTACAAGGACAAATCCATCGACTTCAAGCTGCGTCTGTGGCCGGAAAGCCGCTGGATCCCGCAGGTGGCGGTGGGCATGCGCGACATGGGCGGCACCGGCCTGTTCGCCAGCGAATACCTGGTGGCCAGCAAGCGGTTCGGCAGCTTCGATGCCAGCCTGGGCGTGGCCACCGGCTACATGGGCCACCGCGGCGACCTCGAAAACCCGCTCGGCTGGATCATCGACGACTTCGGCGACCGCCCGCCGCGTGGCAGCGGCAACAACCAATTCAACACCAACCGCGTCTTCCGCGGCCCGCTGGGCGTGTTCGGTGGCGTCAGCTGGCAGACCCCGCTCGACGCGCTGGTGCTGAAGCTCGAGCTCGACGGCAACGACTACAAGCGCGAGCCAGGACGTCAGCAACTGGACCAGGCCCTGCCGGTGAACCTGGGCCTGGTGTACCGCCCCAACGCCAACATCGAACTCACCGCCGGCATCGAACGCGGCAATACCGCGGTGGTGGGCCTGGCCATCACCGGCAATCTCAAGCACGCACACCGCAATGCGCAGCTGCTGGATACGCCGCCTCCGACGCTGAAAGCGCCCAATGGCGTGCCCGGCGAGGCAACGCCTGCAACCGACTGGCCCGATGTTGCCGCCGCGCTGCGCCGCGATGCCGGCATCCGCGTGCGTGCCATCAGCCAGCGCGACCGCGAACTGATCGTGCACGGCGAGCAGACCCGCTACATGTACGGCGCCCAGGGCGTGGGCCGCGCCGCCCGCGTGCTCGATGGCGTGGCCGGCGACAGCGTCGACTGGGTGACCGTCGCCCATGAACGCGTGGGCCTGCCGATCGCGGAAACCAGCGTGGAGCGCGCGGCCTTCGCCGACTACATAAACCACCAGCAGGGCCTGGGCGGGCTGGCGCGCAAGGTGGAAGTGCAACCGCCTGCACTGCAGCGCCGACACACCCTGTACGAAGCGCCGTTCGATCGCTGGTCGTATGGCTTCGGCCCCGGCTATCGCCACGTCATGGGCGGGCCGGACGGCTTCATCCTCTACCAGGTCACCGCCGACGCCCGCGGCACCTGGTGGTTCAACCGCAATACCTGGCTGACCGGCACCGTCAGCGTCGACCTCATCAACAACTTCGACAAGTTCCGCTACGACGCCCCCAGCCGGCTGCCGCGCGTGCGCACGTACCAGCGGCAGTTCCTCACCACGTCGGACGTGATGGTTCCCAACCTGCAGCTCACCCACGTGCGCCAGCTGGGGCGGGACTGGTACGGCATGGCCTATGCCGGCTACCTGGAATACATGTACGGCGGCGTGGGCGGCGAGGTGCTGTACCGCCCGTTCGGCGAACGCTGGGCGGTGGGCATGGACATCAACCACGTGCGCCAGCGCGACTTCGACCAGCGCGCAGGCTTTCGCGACTACGACATCACCACCGGCCACGTCACCGGCTATTTCACCCTCGGCCACGCGCAGCGCATCCAGGGCAGCGTGAGCGCCGGCAGGTATCTCGCCGGGGATCTCGGCGCCACCGTGAGCCTGGCGCGCCGCTTCGACAACGGCGTGACCATGGGCGCGTACGCCACCAAGACCAACGTTTCCTCGCGCGATTTCGGCGAAGGCGACTTCGACAAGGGCATCTATTTCTCGGTGCCGATGGACTTCATACTGCCGCGCCCCAGCCGGGCACGCGCCACCATCCTGTGGCAGCCGCTGTATCGCGACGGCGGCGCCAGGCTGCAGCGCCGCTACGGGCTGCACTCGCTGACCGCCGAGCGCGACGCCGAGTTCCTGCTGGACAACCTGCACCTGATGGACGACTGATTCCGTGCCGTCATCCCCCGAAGGCGGGGACCCAGGGACGTGCCCGTCAACCATCAGGCCGCACAGCCTGAACCAACACCAAGCCACCCGGAAAGGACCATTGCGAATGCCCACTCTCGAATCCAGTCGGATTGCCGTCATCGGCTTGGGCTATGTCGGCCTGCCGCTTGCCGTGGAGTTCGGCAAGCGGTACGACACGGTGGGCTTCGACATCAATGAAGCGCGCATCGGGGAACTGCGCGAAAGCCGCGATAGCACCCTGGAGGTGGAGCCTGAACTCCTGTCTCAGGCCACCCGACTGTCGTTCGCAAGCCAGCTGGACGACATCGCCGCCTGCAACGTGTTCATTGTGACCGTGCCGACCCCGATCGACAGCGCCCGCCGCCCGGACCTGACGCCCCTGCGCCGTGCCAGCGAATCGCTGGGCAAGGTGCTGAAGCCCGGCGACACCGTGGTGTACGAGAGCACCGTCTACCCCGGCTGCACCGAGGAAGTGTGCGTGCCGATCCTGGAGCAGGTGAGCGGGTTGAAGTTCAACCAGGACTTCTTCTGCGGCTACAGCCCCGAGCGCATCAACCCGGGCGACAAGGAACACCGCGTCACCACCATCCTGAAGGTGACCTCGGGCAGCACGCCCGCGGCCGCGGACTTCGTGGACGCGCTGTACGGCAGCATCATTACTGCCGGCACCCACAAGGCCAGCAGCATCAAGGTGGCCGAGGCCGCCAAGGTCATCGAGAACACCCAGCGCGACCTCAACATCGCCCTGGTCAACGACCTGGCGATGCTGTTCAACAAGCTGGGCATCGACACGCTGGAAGTGCTGGAAGCGGCGGGAACCAAGTGGAACTTCCTGCCGTTCCGACCGGGGCTGGTGGGCGGGCACTGCATCAGCGTCGATCCGTACTACCTGACCCACAAGGCGCAGGAGGTGGGGCACCACCCGGACGTGATCCTGGCGGGGCGCAGGACGAATGACGGGATGGGCGAGTACGTGGCCAATCAGGTGATAAAACTGATGGTGAAGAAGGGGATCAACCCCGTTCGCTCACGGATCCTGGTGCTGGGGCTGGCGTTCAAGGAGAACTGCCCGGATCTTCGGAATACGCGGGTGGTGGACATCATCGGTGCGTTGAAGGGATACAGCGCGCGGGTGGATGTCTGCGATCCGTGGGTCGATGCGGTGGAGGCCAAGCACGAATACGGACTGGGGCTGATCACGCCGGGCCAAGGCGAGTACGACGCCATTGTATTGGCGGTGGGACATGAGGAGTTTCGGAAACTCGGTGCGGCCGGGATACGTGCCCACGGAAAGCGTGAGGCCGTTGTCTATGATGTCAAGTATATTCTACCCCGCAACTCGGTTGATGGGAGGCTATAACGTGCTGCATTGACAGGTTTCTGCTGTCGGAAGTTTAGTTGTCGATTACGACACGCGGAAGAAACCGGGGGCCTAGCGTTCAAGTGGTTACACAAGGGCGGCCGTAGGTGCAGTAATAGGCTGCTCCGGAAGGAGAGAATACAAGCTGAGGCATGGTAGATGTTCGGAGTAAAACTGTTCTTTAAAGAAGTGAGGGGCAGGCTAATGCTTGTTCTCGCTTTTGCTTACCTTCGGTACCTGCGTTACCCCTGGAGAGCAGCAGTTGGGAAGGCAATTAGCGCATCAGTGCCTAACAAAGGGGTCGATGTGCGCTTCCATGGTGAAGGAGACATTATCGAACCTCAGCATATGATCATCGGGGATCATGTGCGGGTCGGGCGAGGTTTTTACTTCAACTGTCTCGGTGGATTGACTATAGGGGCAAACACGCAGATTTCTAGAGGTGTCACAATCTATACATCGATGCATGACTACGACTCGCGCGTTGCAGTGCCCTATGACAATACTTATAAACTCTCACCTGTTGAGATAGGCGAGTCCGTGTGGATCGGGATGAGTGTAAGCATCTTGCCAGGTGTTCGAATTGGTAATGGTGCGGTGATCGGAATGGGGGCAGTTGTGACCAAGGACGTTGCCCCGGGGGAGATCGTCGTGGGAGCGCCGCAGCGGGTTCTAAAATCCAGGGATATGGAGACATTTGAGCATTTGTCACGAAGCAGGCAATGGTTCGGCAAGCTTTTCCGGGACCTGTAAGTGTCGTTCGCGAGAAAGTTTATCGCCGTTGGCCTGAACCAGGGTGTGCAGGCGCTGAGCCAAGTTGCAGTGATCATTCTGGCCTCCCGCCTTCTTGTGCCCATGCAATATGGGATATACCGCCAATACTTTCTTATCTATGAAATATCAGCTGCGATTGTCGGGTTCGGCCTAGGTCAATCTGCGTTCTACTTCATTTCCCGGTCCAAAGAGAAGAAGCGTCTACTTTGGAGGATTGTCGGGCTGCTGGCAATTACTACTACGACCGGATTCGCGATAGTCTTGCCGCTAGCCGCGTCGCTTGTGCCCGAAGTCTCTATAAATCTCGGCGGCGCTCAGCTTTGGCTAATACCGTTTACATTTGCCAGTCTACTTTCTCCAATATGTCTCGCATTCTGTCTGGACGCCGGTAAACAGAATTCCTTCGCTCTTCGAAATGCAGGGTTCTTTCTATTCTCGGTATTGCTATTCGGTCTCTTCGTAGGCTTGACCAGGTCCTTGGAGGCGGCCGTCTACACGAGAATCATCACAGGCGTGCTAACCGCAAGCGCGCTGTTCTTCTTCACTTTACGTAGCATTGAAGTTTCGGCGGAGGGCGGCGATGTTCTGCGCTTTCGAGACTTAGTGGCCTATTCGTTCCCTTTGGGGGCGGCGACGTCTTTAGGCGTGCTTAGCCAATATTTAGATAAGCTGGTTGTCTCACATATTACGCATCCAGAAGAGTACGCAATATACATCAACGGGGCTATTGAAGTTCCTCTCTTGCCAGTCATAACTGGGGCGATAGCGACGGTAGCATTCGCGGAGTTAGCGACGCTTTGCCAACAAAATAACTATCGCGGGGCGTTAGATCTTTTTAGCTCCGTAGCGCGCAGAACGTCTCTATTAATTTTCCCAGTATTTCTGTTCCTGCTTGTTCAGGCGGACACTTTGCTCGTCATTCTCTTCGGTTACCAATACGCTGAGAGCGCGACGCCGTTTCGGATCTTTCTGCTCCTGCTTCCCGTGCGAGTAATCGTGTACGCCCCCATGCTTGTCGCACTCGGTCTCCATAAGGAGGTTTGGAAAAGGAGTGTAGTGGAGTTCGTATTGGTTCTCTTGGTAACACCAATGATTGCCACTTATATGGGCTACAAGTTTGCAGCCCTCGGCGTCGTGACCGTTTCCTACTTGTGGTCAGTTCCCTTTAACCTACTGCTGATTTCAAGGGCCACTGGCGAAAGCGTAGCAAAGATTCTGCCATTCAGACCTTTAGCAATAGTTTTCGGTGTAGCGGCTCTGTCGCTAGGCCCGGCTATATTAATTTCAAGGGTTCTGCCTACCCCTAGCGAATTTTGGAGCTTCATCGTCGCGGGGGTTGTCTATCTCCTCATTATTGGAATTACTTATCAGCTCGCTGGGCTTTTCTCCCTCCGCAAAGAGGTGACGGCATTGCTGCGGAGAGGTATTTGAAGTGGTTGAGCTCTGGGTGCATCTCTTCGCGGTCACAATTCTTTGCCTTTGCACCGTCACGAAGGTCTCAGGGCCGGGCTCTGTTAGGATAGTCTCCAATCCACTATGGCTGGTGCCCGCGACCTATCTTGCCAGTGCTGTCGCGTCGATATTTGTTGAGCAAGACGACATCCCGCGGATTTTCATCCACAATGATGCGTCCGAGCTGTACTTAACGTACACGGCATTAATCATTGTCAGTTTACTTCCTTCGTTGATGATGCGTGGAGTACGAATAAGGCCAGCGCAACTCTTAGTTCAGCGCGACATCAAGATACTCATGACGTTCGCCTCCATCGGGGCCTGGTATTCTGTGTTGTATCAGCTTCGGTACGCACTGCAGGCGCTGACACTAGGTGCGGCTAGCGTTCGCGACGCCCTCAACGTAGATGGGGAGTATCTGCTTCCGGATTCGCCACTCACAACCTTGGCGGTAGGAATATCGAGCTTCTATTTGGTATACATATTCCTCTTCTTCACGGCCGTCGCGAACAAAATGGGCCGGTGGCTCGTAGCATCCATGCTGGTCGGCAGCGTGTCTTACACTGTTTCCAGTTTGGCTTTTGCGGCGCGAGATGGACTGGTGTTCCTCTTATTGGCTACTGTATTCGCTTACCCCTTCTTCACTGACGATCTGTCGCGGGCTCAGCGCAGGATCGTTAAGGCGTTGGGCGGCGCATGCATAATCGCATCCGCCTTTTTGCTCGCCAGTTTAACTTTGGATCGATTTGGTGCAGGTAGTAGTTGGAGCGTTTCCAGTGGAACCTTGGGATATCTTGGGCAGCAGCCATTTGTGTTCGTTGAAACCATCCGTGCCCAAGTAGACTTTTATGGGCTGTCGCTGCGCTTTCCGGTCATTGCCAACCTGTTCGGTGGATCCGGCGATGTTCAGCGCACTGAGGTGTTTGAGTGGTCGTTCGGTACATTCCTCAAAGATTACTACTCAATGTACGGCTGGCCGTCGCTTGTGGGACTCGCCCTTGCGGGGGGATTGGTGTTCGCTGCTCTCTTTCGCAAGCGGAGCGGGATTCCGCCCGTGACGCTTCTCCTCGTGGTTATACTTTATTTTCAGCTTATGACGGCGGGCGTCTTCTATTTTAGACTCGGCACTAGGGGCGGAAATCTATATCTCGTCGCATATTTTTTCTTGATAGCTATTTCTTACTTCCGTTATAGGTCGCCGGGGCGTAATGTCTAATACTAGTCAGGTTCATGTGGGCGGAGGGGGTGTCGCGGTTGTCGTTCCTTACTTTAACGCTGAAGAATATATAGCGCGCAGCATGAGTAGCGTCTTGGCTCAGAATTTGGCCAATTTGACGCTAATCATGGTGGATGATTTTTCAACTGATGGTGGTAGGGTCGTGGTGGATGACTACGCAAGAAGAGACCCACGCGTCATTTCGCTAACTTCGGCTGAGAAAGGCGCCAATTGTGCTCGATATCGCGGCGTTGCGTCTGCAAATAGCGAGTTTGTGATGTTTCTGGACTCTGATGACGAGCTGACCCCGGGCGCAATCCAATCCTTACTGTCGCTGTGTGATAGTCCAGATATTGACCTGGTATGCGGAAATATAGAAAGCGTGCGGGGTAGCTATACTGAGAAGCTATATACGTTTAGGTACTTAGATTCGGCTGTCTCGTTAGACGAGAGGTCAGACGCGATTCTCGACATACCGCCCACGTTGTGTGCGAAATTGTTCAGACGACACTTGTTTCACGGCCACGCTTTTAAGAATGTACCGTTCACTCAAGATTGGAATGTGACCTACAGTGCGCTGAGAAGAGTGAATCGGGTGAGGTTTACAGAAGAAATACTTTACCGTTATATAAGGCGTGATGCTTCAACGTGCGGTGCTAAGAGGGTGATGACGCGGGATTTGATAGCGTCGGCCTGTGAGTCGTGGAAAGACGTTCTCCTGCAACACAAGGCGGAAGGTGATCGGTTCAAGCCTGAGCTTAGCATTTTGGGTATCCGCTTCTTTATAGAGATGCTCCATCGTATTGTGATGATTCCTGATTTAGAGGTCAGGCGCGCCTGCTTCCTAGTGTGTCAGGAGGCGGCTAGATCGTGCCTTGAACCTGCTGGCTGCTGGCATGCGCGCGGCTCCTTTAAGGAATTCGTGCGCGCTATGGCCGTCATCGTGGGTTTTAATAGTTTCACCGCGTTTGAGACATACAGAGTTGCCTTCATGGCGCGGGATGCTAGGAGAGCTCGCTCGAATTGGGTGTGATTTTCTTGCCCCACGGTCTGATGGGATATGGCCTGGTGTGAAACTAGTTTGTTTTTGGGGGTGTTGTGAAGGAGGTTTTACTTATTGGGCCGCTGCCGCCTCCGGTGACGGGAAATTCAGTAGCCTTCCGCGACTTAGTCGATGGCTGCGTACGCGGTGGTGATTGTCACGCGGTCTTAGATATATCTGCGCGGAAGGGATCGAGTTTTGTGATCCCACGAGTTCTTCAAAGAGCAATTGATTATTTGCTGATCACTCCAAAGGCACTGCGTCTGATCCTGCGAAGCAGTGGTGCTGTGTATCTAACGGTTGCGCAAAGCTGGGTGGGGTTTCTCCGTGACTGTATCTTCGTTAGTCTCGCTAGGCTACGGCGACGACCGATTGTCATGCATATTCACGGAGGGAACTACGATGCGTTCTACGCATCTCTAGGTTGCTTCAGGAAGCTTCTCGTTCGGAGATTCCTGTTGTCCGCCGAAAGCATTGTATTGCTAAGTGAGCGATTGGTTCCGATGATGAAGTTCGAGCCTAGGGTGGCACCAGCCATCTGTGTGGTTCCAAATGGAGTCGCTACTCCGGACGCATTGACTGGAGTGAGTGGCGGTTGGCCGGAGGTGCCTTTCAAAGTTTTGTTTCTATCCAATTTGATAGAATCCAAAGGTTACCTGACAGTGCTTCGCGCTGCGGGGGTGGTGCAGTCCCGGCTCGGCAAGGGATCCGTAGAATTCCTGTTCGCCGGGCAAGTAATGCTGAACCCCCCCGATGACATGGAGGTGCACAGCGAGGATCAGGCGGAAGAGCTTATCGCCACGCTTGTTGCTGATCTAGATATTGGAGCCAGCGTTAAGTTTCTGGGTGTGGTACAAGGCCAAGAGAAATGGAAGTTGCTCGGAACGAGTAACCTTCTTGTTCTTCCGACGCGCTATAACAACGAAGGGCAACCGATCTGTATACTCGAAGCGATGGCTCATGGATTGCCAGTAATTTCGACGAACTACAGGGCCATCCCGGACATGGTGATTGACGGCCAAACCGGCTTTCTAACACCGCATGACGACTTCGTGGCGCTTGCAGATGCTATTGTGGCTCTGGTTTGTGATAGTGACTTGTATAACCGACTGAGTAGTAACGCACTCGAGCATGTTCGCAAATCTTTCGCGGTAGCGTCATATGTCGACTCCGTGCGGAAGGTCATACTTAAGTCAGGCGGTCAGGCTTAGGCGCTTGTATGGATATAATGGATGAGTCTGATTTGGGGGCGTTGTGTTCGATAATAAAGTCCTTTTAATTACGGGTGGCACGGGTTCGTTTGGAAATGCGGTACTTCGTCGCTTCTTGCAGACAGGGGTGCGCGAGATTCGCATTTTTAGTCGTGATGAGAAGAAGCAAGACGATATGCGCAAGCGCTATGACAATGTCAAGCTCAAGTTTCATATCGGTGATGTGCGTGACCCTGGCGCAATACTAAATGTCATGCGTGGGGTCGACTATGTCTTTCATGCTGCTGCACTGAAGCAGGTTCCGTCTTGCGAATTCCACCCTATGGAAGCCGTCAAGACCAATGTCCTGGGTACCGAGAATGTCGTTGAAGCTGCCATCCAGTGCGGCGTGCGCAAGGTTATTTGCCTGAGCACCGACAAGGCGGTCTATCCCATTAACGCCATGGGCATCTCCAAAGCCATGATGGAGAAGGTGTTCGTCGCCAAGTCCCGCAGCGCCGACCCCGAACGCACCACCATCTGCGGCACCCGTTACGGCAACGTCATGGCTTCACGGGGTTCTGTGATTCCCCTGTTCGTGGGACAGATCCTGGCTGACAAGCCGCTGACCATTACTGACCCGAAGATGACACGCTTCATGATGACCCTCGATGATGCTGTCGACCTAGTCCTCTTTGCTTTCGAACGGGGTAGCAGTGGCGACATATTCGTACAGAAGGCGCCGGCTGCCACCCTTGACGTTCTAGCGCACGCCTTGTTTGACCTGCTCGGCAAGCAAGGTCACCCGATGAACATCATCGGTACCCGCCACGGCGAGAAGTTGCATGAAGCACTGCTCAGCCGTGAGGAGAACGCCCACGCTGAGGACTTGGGGGAATACTTTCGGGTCCCACCGGATCTGCGGGACCTGAACTACAGCAAGTTCGTAGAACAAGGTGAGACGCGGATCAGTCGGAGCGAGGACTACAACTCCCACAACACCCAGCAGCTAGACGTTGAAGGCATGAAGACGTTGTTGCTGAAGTTGCAGTTCATCCGCGATTTGGTCGCTGGGCGTCCGGCTCAGTTGGTTGACTGACATGAGGATTCTGCTAACCGGCGCCGACGGATTCATTGGCAAGAACCTGCGCGTGGCGTTGGCGGAACGGTCCGACCGCGAAGTATTGGCTGTGACCCGTGCCACCACTGACGCCGAGCTCGTCGCTGCGGTGATCAACGCGGACGCCGTGATTCACTTGGCCGGAGTCAACCGCCCGCGCGACGCGGCGGAGTTTGTCACTGGTAACAGCGGCTTTACCGCGCGTCTGTGCAACGCGCTGCGTGACGCCGGCCGTGCGGTGCCAGTCGCGTTCGCCTCGTCGATTCAGGCTGAACATGACAACCCCTACGGCAACAGCAAGCGTGCGGCTGAAGAACGCCTGTTCGCCCATGCCGACGAAACCGGCGCTCCGGTTGCGGTTTATCGCCTGCCGAATGTGTTCGGAAAATGGTGTCGCCCTGACTACAACTCGGCCGTGGCCACCTTCTGCCACAATCTGGCGCGTGGCTTGCCGATCAAGATCAACGACCCGGGCGCGACGGTGCGCTTGGTGTACGTGGACGACGTGGTTGCCGAGTTGCTGCGCTTCCTGTCGGCGCCGCCGCAGGGCGCGATCTTCGCCGAAGTCGCTCCGGTCTACGAAAGCACGGTGGGTGAGCTGGCCCGGCAAATTCAAGCCTTCGCTGATGTCCGCCAGTCACTGATCACCGAACGGGTGGGCGAGGGCCTGATCCGCGCTCTGTATGCGACTTACTTGAGCTACCTGCCGATCGAGGCTTTCAGCTACAGCCTTCCCAAGTATGAGGACCCGCGCGGAGTGTTCGTGGAGATGCTCAAGACACGGGACTCCGGTCAGTTCTCGTTCTTCACCGCGCACCCGGGCATCACCCGCGGGGGCCACTACCACCACACCAAGACGGAGAAGTTCCTGGTTATCAAGGGGCGGGCGCACTTCAAGTTTCGCCACATCCTCACCGATGAAACGTATCACCTGGAAACCGACGGCACCGAACCGGTGATCGTGGAGACCATTCCCGGCTGGTCCCACGACATCACCAACATTGGCGAGGACGAGATGGTGGTGATGCTGTGGGCCAATGAGATCTTCGACCGGGAACGCCCCGACACCATTGCCAGCAAGGTTTGAGCGGGAATTATGAGTATCAGGAAGCTGAAGGTCGCCACGGTGGTTGGTACCCGGCCCGAGATCATCCGTCTGTCACGGGTGCTTGCGAAGCTGGACCAGCACTGCGAACACGTGCTGGTTCACACCGGCCAGAACTACGACTACGAACTCAACGGGATTTTTTTCGACGATCTGGGGATCCGGAAGCCCGATCATTTCTTGGAGGCGGCTGGCGCCACCGGCGCTGCAACCATCGGCAAAGTGATCATTGCTGTTGATCAGGTGCTTGGCGAGATCAACCCCGACGCCGTGCTCGTGCTGGGCGACACCAACAGCTGCCTGTCCGTGATTCCGGCCAAGCGGCGCAAGATCCCCACCTTCCACATGGAAGCCGGCAACCGTTGCTTCGACATGCGCGTGCCGGAAGAGATCAACCGTCGCATCGTCGATCACACGGCGGACATCAATCTGACCTACAGCGACATTGCCCGCGAGTACTTGCTCGCAGAAGGCCTGCCGGCGGATCGTGTGATCAAGACGGGTAGCCCGATGTGCGAGGTTCTGGCCCATTACGCGTCGGGCATTCATGCGTCCGATGTCCTGAAGCGCCTGGGGCTGGAAGTCGACGAATACTTTGTGGTCAGCGCACATCGCGAAGAGAACATCGAGTCCGACCGAAACTTTGCTGGTCTGGTCGAGGTGCTCAATACCGTCGCGGCAACCTACGGCCTGCCGATCATCGTTTCCACCCATCCACGTACGCGCAACCGCATCGACGCAATGGGCGTGCAGCTTGATCCGCTGGTGCAGCTGCTCAAGCCGCTGGGCTTCAGCGATTACGTGCGACTGCAGAAATCGGCAAAGGCTACGCTGTCGGACAGCGGTACCATCAATGAGGAATCTTCAATCCTCAACTTCCGCGCGCTCAACCTGCGCGACGCGCATGAGCGTCCAGAGGGCATGGAAGAAGCAGCAGTGATGATGGTCGGGCTCAATCCAGAACGTGTCATGCAGGCGTTGGCCGTATTGGAAGCCCAGCCCGTCGGCGATGAGCGCCTCCTGCGCCAGGTGGCCGACTACAGCATGCCGAACGTGTCGGATAAAGTGGTGCGCATCCTGCACAGCTACACCGACTACGTGAATCGGGTTGTCTGGAAGAAATACTGATGCGACTGCTGGTGATCGTAGACACGTACGTGCCTGCGCGGATCTCGGGGGCCCTGCAGATGCGCGACCTGGTGCGCGAGATGCGCGCCCAGGGCCATGACCCGACGGTAGTAGTACCCGCGCCGGAGCAGACGGAGGGTTGGCGCATCGAGCACGTCGACGGCGTCGAAGTCCTGCGGGTGAAGACTCTGCAGACCAAGGATATTGGCAAGGCGCGACGCGCTTTGGCGGAATGGTGGCTGCCCTACGGATTGTTGCAGGGCCTGCGCCGCAGCCCTTTGGCAGCTACGCAATGGGACGGCCTGGTCTGGTATTCGCCCACGATTTTTCTGGGCCCGATGGTGCGGGCCCTGAAGCGACAGTGGGGCGCGCGCGGCTATCTGATCCTGCGTGACCTGTTTCCGGACTGGACGGTGGACGCTGGCATCATGCGCAAGGGCCTGGTCTATCGTTGGTTCAAGCGGGTAGAGCGCCAGCAGTACGCAGTTGCCGATGTCATCGGCGTGCAGACCCCGGCGAACGCGGCATTGGTCCGTCTCGACAGCCCGCCCGGCGCGAGCATCGAGGTACTGAACAACTGGCTTGCGGCGCCGCCTGCCACCGCGTCATCGATCGACCTGGCGACCGGCCCGCTGGCTGGTCGCACCGTGTTTGCCTACACCGGGAACATGGGAGTGGCTCAGGGCATGGATTGCCTGGTCGATCTCGCCCTGCGTCTGCGCGACCGCGAGGATGTCGGTTTCCTGTTCGTCGGACGCGGCAGCGAGGTTCCCCGCTTGCGCAGGATCGTAACGGAGCAGGGCCTGGAAAACGTGATGTTCGTCGACGAGGTGGATGCGCATGAGATCCCCGGCCTCTTGGCCCAGTGCCACGTGGGGCTGATAGCGCTCGACCCCCGTCATACAACCCACAACATCCCCGGCAAGCTGCTCACCTACCTGCATGCCGGATTGCCGGTGCTGGCCCGGATCAATGCCGGGAACGACCTTGAAGACTTGATCCACAGTGAAGGCGTGGGCCTGGCAGTCAGTGGCGATGACCAGGACCGGCTGCTTGCCCATGCCTGCACCATGGTGGATGACGCGGTGGCGCGTGAACGCATGGCTTGCAAAGGACGCGAGCTCGGTCAGCGGATGTTCTCTCCCGCCCAAGCCGTGCGGCAGGTGATTGCCGGATTGCAGCCCACAGGTGCAAGGCCGTGACGCTGCGAGTGGTCCGGTGCCCAAGGACAAGTCTGGGAGACTGATCCGATGACAGTTGTTTCAGCGGCAATCCTGGACCAGCTGACAGCTGAGGCCGCCGCATCGCCGCGCAGGCGACTGAACTTGAACCTGCACGCCTCGCCTGCCGAGCCATGCCAACGGTTCTTCAACGCCATGGAGCCCGACAGCTATCTGCGGCCCCATCGGCATCTCGAGATACCCAAAAGCAAGCTGCTCGTTGGCATCAGGGGTAGCTTCGCGCGGTTCCTGTTCGACGATGCCGGTGCTGTCGTTGACGTTGTTCGGTTTGCTGGCGGCGATCGTGCGGAGAATGCGGCGGTTGAAGTGCCAGCAGGGCAATGGAATACGGTCATTGCCCTGGAGACCGGTTCCATCCTGCTCGAGGTCAAAGGAGGGCCATTTAAGCCCACGGCAGCTGGAGACATCGCGGCTTGGTCACCGGCCGAAGGGTCGCCCGAGGTTGAAGCGTTTCTCGCAAGTCTTCGTAGCCAGGTGCGATGACCGGCGCCGACGTATTGCTGGCAGTGCTGGCCCTGGGCGTCGCAATCTTCTTATCCCGGGGTAGCCGCTTGCTGGTCGCAGCACTGCTAATTGCGTCAGCTTTGGCCGTGTCGGCGATGCTGTTCCTGCCGACACCGCTATTGACCGGTTTGCTGGGCGCTGATTGCGTGCAGCGACTGTATGGCCTGACACGTTCGACGCCGCTGGATCCGCCGGAGTGGATCCACCTGCTCGCGTTCGCCTGGCTGGGCCTGCTGGTCTGGTTGGCGCGCAAGGACGTACGCAACTGGCGGGGCGTGGTGTTGGTGATCGCCCTGGGTGTAGCAGCCGAGCTCTCGCAGCGGCTTACGGATGGGCGCCAGCCAAAGCTGGAAGATGCCGCGCTGAATGTCCTTGGGGGGCTGACGGGGATGCTGCTTGCGTCCCGGTGCTGCGCACTAGCCGCACGGTGTCATCGAGGTGGCACTCGCGCGGAGTGACGGAGGACTGGCCTGCACATCCGCGAGCGTAAGCAAGCAGGCATTCCAAGAAATCACTTGGGTCATTAAAGCCGGGGCAGGTCTCGAACGGCCGCGCCGACTCTGTTCCTTTGTGGCATGGCCTGCGGACAGTGGCACCGCGACTGCCGGGTGGTCACGCTCGCCGTAACTTCTTTGATCGTCTGTAGCTCATCGACGGGATCGACCCCGACTTCAAACCCCACCCGGACCGTGTCGCCGATCTTCGGCGTGCCGAACTACTTCCCCGGCAAAACATGATTCTGTGCAGCGGACGCCGAACCCGATTGCACCAGCAAGCGAGAGCGCCCGGTGGGATCGAGGTCATCGAGGACCGTCGCACGATAGAGATCCATGTCGCGCGCCCCTACAGCTGCCGCCCGATCGCCGCGCCGGCAGCTCGACTGTGCAGTTTGACGCTTCCTGTCGGCAACGCCTTTGACAAAGGTCTGACCTTCAGGATGGACCAGACCCACGTGCAGCGTTTTCATCCCCGCGCTGCTGGAAGCGATCGGTGAGGGCCGGTGATGCCGGCGGTGATCATCTCGCACCGCATGAAGCACGACGACGCGGCCAAGGGCCACGAGATCTTCAACGCGGCGGAGGACGACTGCCGCAAGGTGGTACTGGCGCCGTGAGGCCGGTGGCCCCGGGGCGGGGGCCGTATCATGCCGCCCTGTCCCCGGGAGCCTCGCAATGAAAATCCTCGTCACCGGCACTGCCGGCTTCATCGGCAGCCATTTCGCCCTCAAGCTGCTGGCACGCGGCGACGAGATCATCGGCCTCGACAACCTCAATGACTACTACGACGTCAACCTGAAGAAGGCGCGGCTGGCGCGCTTCATGGATGCGCCCGGTTATACCCACGTGCATGCGGACCTGGCCGACCGTGCCGCGGTGGACGAGGTGTTCGCGCGCCATCGGCCGGATCGGGTGGTGCACCTGGCGGCGCAGGCAGGCGTGCGCTATGCCGCCGAGAACCCGCATGTGTACGTGTCCAGCAACGTCACGGGCACGCTGCATGTGCTGGAAGGCTGCCGCCACCACGGCGTGGGCCACTTCGTGTTCGCCTCCACCAGTTCCGTCTACGGGGCGAACCGGGCCATGCCGTTCAACGAGCATCAGGCCACCGAGCATCCGCTGACGCTGTACGCGGCCACCAAGAAGGCCAACGAGATGATGGCGCACTCGTATGCGCACCTGTATGGCATTCCTTCGACCGGCCTGCGCTTCTTCACTGTGTACGGCCCGTGGGGCCGGCCCGACATGGCGCTGTTCCTGTTCACCCGCGCCATCCTCGCGGGCGAGCCGATCCGGGTGTTCAACAACGGCCATCACCGCCGCAGCTTCACCTACATCGACGACATCGTGGAGGGCGTGGTGCGCACGCTCGACCATCCGCCGGCCGTGGATGCGGGCTGGCAGGGCGAGGCACCGTACCCGGGCACCAGCGGCGTGGCGCCGTACCGCATCTTCAATATCGGCAACGAGCGTCCGGTGGAGCTGCTGCGCTATATCGAGGTGCTGGAATCCTGCCTCGGACGCAAGGCGACGATGGAAATGCTGCCCCTGCAGGCCGGCGACGTGCCTGACACCGAGGCGGACGTCTCGGCCCTCGCGGCCGCGGTGGACTACCGTCCCGTGGTGGGCGTGGAGGACGGCGTGCGTAACTTCGTGGAGTGGTATCTCGGGTACCACTGCTGACGCCGGACGCCGCACTTCAGGGCCGAGCGTCCCGCTGAAAGGTTCAGGGTGTTCACCATGGGAGATGTACCCATCCCGTGATGGATGTGTGATCACGATCACCCTTCCGCTAGACTTCGGCAGGGGACGGCAACTCAAGATCCACCCGGGCCGGCCGATGAACCACTGCTGACGCCCGATCCCCTGAATCGAGTTGTCCGCCGCCTGTCACGGACGCGGCGAGCTGGCCGTGGTCAAGTACCGCCCCAGGGGGTGGGACCTAAATTTCAGGATGGAACTACACCCGGATGTGGCTGCTCGACCTTCTCGCTTCCCTCGCCTGGCCGGCGGCGCTCCTGGCACTCGGTGTCACCTGGCTGGCGCAGTGGCTGCTGCAGCCGGTGGCAACCCGGATGAACCTCCTCGACCACCCCAAGGGCCGGAAGGACCATCACGCGCCGACGCCGGTCACCGGTGGCCTGGCGATGGGCCTGGGCGTGGTGGTGGCGGCCCTGGTGTTCGTGCCGTCCTTTGGTGACGGCTTCCTCGGCTTTCTGATCGCATCGGCCATCGTGCTGGTGGTTGGCCTGCTCGACGACATGCGTAAGCTTCCCCGAACGGCAGACACCCCATAAGTAGAGCTTTCTGGCATGTTTCCCCAGCCAGGAGGTTCCATGAAGAAGTCCCGTTTCACCGAGACCCAGATCGTCTCGATCAT
>NWQL01000005.1:36537-107869 GCA_002798175.1 Lysobacteraceae bacterium NML91-0213
GCGGCGTACTGGTGGATGCTCGAGTACAACGAGGAGCGTCCCCATGACTCGCTCGGCGACATGACGCCGGCCGAATACCGCCAAGCCGCCGAAGGTTCTACTTTTGAAATGTCTGCTTGACGGGGAAGCTTACGCATGTACGACGTGCGCTGGTACTGGCGCATCCTGGCGCAGGTGGCTGCGGCGCTGGTGGTGGTCTACGTGGGCGGCGTGCGGGTGGAGCAGCTGGGCCCGGTGGTGGGCCTGGATTCGCTGGCGCTGGGCTGGCTGGCGGTGCCGTTCACGGTGTTTGCGATCGTCGGGTTGATCAACGCGATCAACATGGTCGACGGCATCGACGGGCTGGCCGGCACCCTGGTGTGGTGCGCGCTGCTGATGCTGGCCGCGGCCGCGTTGTACGCGGGCAACGAGGTCAAGGCCGAGCGGTTGATGATCCTGATGGGCGCGGTGGCGGCATTCCTTGCCTTCAACCTGCGCCTGCCCTGGCGCAGGCGCGCGCTGCTGTTCATGGGGAATGCCGGCAGTGCGTTCCTGGGGCTGGTGATCGCGTGGGCGTCGCTGCGGCTCACCCAGAACCCGGGCCACCCGATCAGCCCGGTGCTGGCGCTGTGGTTCGTGCCGATCCCGGTGATGGACACCCTGGTGGTGATGCTGCGTCGCGTGCGCAACAAGCGCTCGCCGTTCTATGCCGACCGCAACCATATCCACCACCTGATGCTGGAAGCCGGCTATGGCCACATGCGGGTGGTGGCCACGCTGGGCGCATTCAGCCTGTTCTGCGGTCTGCTGGCGTCCATCGCGATGCGCGCCGACGTGCCCCAACCCGCGTTGCTGGTGGCGTTCTTCGTGATGTGCGCGGGCTGGTACCTCATGACCACCTCGCGCCAGCGCGCGGTGGACTTCTTCCGCGAGTTCGGCCCCCGGGTGGACCGCGAGCCCGAAGAGTGCCGCTCGGAGGCCTAGGTTGCACCTCCCGGCCGGTCCGAGGGAGCGGGCTTGTGCGCGGTTGCACTGATCTGGCCCGGCCCTCGCAGGGATCGCGCCTGAAGGCGCTCCCACGGGGAGGGGAAGTCGCCGGGCTCGTGCTGCTGCCTGTGGGAGCGGGCTTGCCCGCGATTCCACTGATCTGTCCGGCCTTCGCAGGGATCGCGCCTGAAGGCGCTCCCACGGGGAGGGGAAGTCGCCGCGCTTGTGCTGCTGCCTGTGGGGGCGGGCTTGCCCGCGATTCCACTGATCTGGGCAGGCCTTTCGTAGGGATCGCGCCTGAAGGCGCTCCCACGGGGAGGGGAAGTCGCCGGGCTCGTGCTGCTGCCACGTGGGAGCGGGCTTGCCCGCGATTCCACTGATCTGTCCGGCCTTCGCAGGGATCGCGCCTGAAGGCGCTCCCACGGGGAGGGGAAGTCGCCGGGCTCGTGCTGCTGCCACGTGGGAGCGGGCTTGCCCGCGATTCCACTGATCTGTCCGGCCATCGCAGGGATCGCGCCTGAAGGCGCTCCCACGGGGAGGGGAAGTCGCCGGGCTCGTGCTGCTGCCTCGTGGGAGCGGGCTTGCCCGCGATTCCGCTGATCTGGGCAGGCCTTTCGTAGGGATCGCGCCTGAAGGCGCTCCCACGGGGGCCGTCAACCGCGTGGGGTGCGGTCCGGTTGACAGGCTGCGGGGGGCTTCCCAGACTCGCGGGCCGCGAATGCTGTGGAACCGCCATGCCTGCCTCCAGCCTGTCTCCGATGCCCGCGCCCGCCGATGGGCTGCAGGACGCCGCCGCCGTCCGCCACGACTGGTCCCGCCGCGAGGTCGAGGCGCTGTTCGCGCTGCCGTTCCCGGAGCTGCTGCATCGCGCGGCCAGTGTGCACCGGCAGACCTTCGATCCGGCCGAGGTGCAGGTCAGCACGCTGCTGTCGGTGAAGACCGGCGGCTGCCCGGAGGATTGCGCGTACTGCCCGCAGGCGCAGCGTTACAACACCGGCGTCGACGCGACCAAGCTGATGTCCACCGATGACGTGCTGGCGAAGGCGAAGCAGGCCAAGCTGGCCGGCGCCTCGCGCTTCTGCATGGGCGCGGCGTGGCGTTCGCCGAAGGACCGCGACATCCCGAAGGTCGCCGAGATGATCCGCGAGGTGAAGGCCCTGGGCCTGGAGACCTGCGCGACGCTCGGCATGCTCACCGGCAGCCAGGCGCAGGCGCTCAAGGCCGCGGGCCTCGACTACTACAACCACAACATCGACACCGATCCCGAGTACTACGACTCGATCATCCGCACCCGCGAGATCCAGGACCGGCTCGACACCCTTGCGCACGTGCGCGATGCCGGCATGAAGACCTGCTGCGGCGGCATCGTCGGCATGGGCGAGTCGCGCGCGCAGCGTGCTGGCCTGCTGCACACGCTGGCAACGCTGCCGGCGCACCCGGATTCGGTGCCGATCAACCGCCTGGTGCAGGTGGCCGGCACGCCGCTGGCCGACCAGGACACCGTGGCCGAGCTGGATCCGTTCGAGTTCGTGCGCACCATTGCGGTGGCCCGGATCCTGATGCCGAAGTCGATGGTGCGGCTGTCGGCCGGCCGCGAGCAGATGTCGGACGAGCTCCAGGCGCTGTGCTTCTGCGCGGGTGCCAATTCGATCTTCTACGGCGAGAAGCTGCTGACCACCGGCAACCCCGATACCGCGCGCGACCTCGCCCTGTTCGATCGCCTGGGCCTGCGCGCGATGCAGGTCACCGTGGATGCCGATGGCCACGACCACGGCGGCACCGTGCACGCCGACATCGTCCACGACGGCATCGCCCACGACGGCAGGCAGGGCTGCGCGGCGTGATCCCCTGGGGCGCCTGGCTGTACCTGCTGCTGCTGGCGGCGGTTGGCGTCCTGCATCTTGTCGTCGAGCTGCGCGCACGTGCCGGCGTGCTGCCTGCGCTGCTGCGTTTCGCCGCGGTGGGCGTGATCGCCACCGGGGTGGTGCTGTTCTACCGCGGCGGTGCCGGCGTGGCCTACATGCTGCTGCTGTTCGTCGCGGCGCTGCTGATCTCGCGCAAGTCGGTGGAGGATGCGCAGGCCGCGCGTGCGGCGACGGCGGACGCCGCCACCGCGCCGCCGCCGTGGCTCGGGCTGACCCGCCTGGTGGTGCTGCCGGGCATCGCCTGGGGCGCGCTGGCGGTGTGGGTGCAGCAGCATGCCTGAGCGCGAAAGCCTGGTGGCGCGCGCCATTGCACGGCGCGAGGAGGCGCGGTCGCGCCAGCGCCTGCGCAGCCGGCGCACGGTCAGCCATCGCGACGGCGTGCATGTCGAGGTGGACGGCCGTCGGCTGCTGAATTTCTGCGGCAACGATTACCTCGGGCTTGCCCAGCACTTCCAGGTGGCCGGTGCGCTGCAGGATGCGGCCGCGCGCGCAGGCGCCGGCGGCGTGGCCTCGCACCTGGTGTGCGGGCACCACGCCCATCACGACGCGCTCGAACGCGAACTCGCCGAGTGGCTGCAGGCACCGCGCGCGCTGCTGTTCTCCAGCGGCTACATGGCCAATCTCGCGGTTCTGCAGACGCTGCTGGGCGAGGGCGATGTGTGCGTGCAGGACCGCCTCAACCACGCCAGCCTGATCGATGCCGCGCGGCTGGCCGGTTGCAGGCTGCGCCGCTATCCGCATGCCGATCCCGAAGGCGCGGTGCGGCAGTTGCGCGCATCGCCCGATGGCGCGGCGATGCTCGCCACCGACGGTGTCTTCAGCATGGATGGCGATATCGCCCCGTTGCGCGCACTGGCGCTGGTGGCGCATGCGCAGCGCGCGTTGCTGTATGTCGACGATGCACATGGCGTGGGCGTGGTCGGTCCCGACGGGCGCGGCAGCGTGGCCGCGGCGCGCATCGATCGCACGGTGCAGCCGCTGCAGCTGGTGACGCTCGGCAAGGCGCTGGGCACGTACGGGGCGGCGGTGGTCGGTGATGCCGATCTGGTCGGGCATCTCGCCGCGTTCGCGCGTCCCTACATCTACACCACCGCGCTGCCGCCGGCATTGGCGGCGGCGTCGCTGGCGGCGGTGAAGCTTGCGCGCCGCGAACACTGGCGGCGCGAGCGCCTGCAGGAACTGGTGCAGCAGCTGCGCACCGGTGCCCGGCGTCGCGGCTTCGAGCTGTTGCCGTCGGACACGCCGATCCAGCCGCTGGTGTGCGGCGACGACGCCACCGCGCTGGCCTGGTCGGCAGCGCTCGAGCAGGCGGGCTTCCTGGTGGCGGCGATCCGTCCGCCGACGGTGCCCGAGGGCCGCGCGCGCCTGCGCATCACCCTGTCGGCCGCGCATGACATCGCCCAGGTGGACGCGCTGGTGGACGCACTGGCGACGATCCGCGATCACCACGCCGCCCCCGGCAGCGGTCGCGCGGCATGAGCGCCCCGTTGAGCGGCGCGCGCCTCGCCCTGGCGGCGATGGCGCTGGCACTGATGTCCGCGCTGTTCTTCACCATGACCTACGTGCTCAACCGCGCCAGCGCGACCGGCGGCGGGCACTGGGCGTGGATGGCATCGTTGCGCTATCTCATCACCGTGCCATTGATGCTGCCGCTGATGCGCCTGCAGGGTGGCATGCGGCCGGTGTTGCGTGCGATCGCGGCGCACCCGTGGGCATGGCTGCGCAGCGCGGGCGTCGGCTTCGTGCTGTTCTACTGCATGTTGAGTTTCGCCGCGGCCAGTGGCCCGTCGTGGCTGGTGGCCGGCACGTTCCAGTTCACGGTGATCGCGGGAATGCTGTGCGCGCCGCTGCTGTACCGCGATGCGCGCCGGCGCATTCCGCCGGCGGGGCTCGCCGTGGCCGGCGTGATCTTCGCGGGCGTGCTGCTGATGCAGTTCGGCTATGCCAGTGGCGCGCTCGATCGTGCCGGCTGGATCGCACTGGTCTGCCTGCTGGTGGCGGCGTTCGCGTTCCCGCTCGGCAACCGCATGCTGCTGCTGCACCTGGAGCGCAGCGGCGAAACCCTCAATGCGACCCAGCGCGTGTTCGGCATGACCCTGGCCAGCCAGCCGTTGTGGCTGCTGGTGGTGCTGTATGCGGGCGTCACCGCCGGTGCGCCGACGATGGCGCAGGTGTGGCTGGCCGCGGGCGTGGCACTGTTTGCCGGCGTGATCGCCACCATCCTGTTCTTCCAGGCCACCGGCATGGTGCGCAACCAGCCACTGGCGCTGGGGGCCGCGGAGGCGATGCAGGGTGCCGAGGTGGTGTTCGCGGTGCTGCTGGGCATGTTGCTGCTGGGCGAGGCCGCACCTGTTGGCACCTCGCTCGTGGGTGCCGCGGTGGTGCTGGCGGGCATCCTCGGCTTCGCCTGGGTCGTCGCGCGCCCTGCCGCCGGTGACACCCGCAGGACCCGGATCCTGCGCACCGACAAGGGCGCCTGAGCGATGCCGCCGCCCACCCCATCGCGCGCAAGCGCGCTCCCACAGCCCCGGCCCCCTCAGCGGCAGCGACCTTTGCTGCGGGAGCGGCCTGTCCTGTTGGAGCGGTCTGCCCTGTGGGAGCGGCCTTGGCCGCGATTGGCTTCCGCAGCCCGACCCATCGCGCGCAAGCGCGCTCCCACAGCCCAGCCCCCAAGCGGCAGCGACCTTTGCTGCGGGAGTGGCCTGTCCTTTGGAGCAGTCTGTCCTGTGGGAGCGGCCTTGGCCGCGATTGGCTTCAGCAGCCCGCCCCATCGCGCGCAAGCGCGCTCCCACGAACCGACTGCCGCTGCCACCCTTCAATGAATCTGTAACCGATGACCGACCTCCACATCCACACCACCGGCCACGGTCCCCACCTGGTGCTGCTGCATGGCTGGGCGATGCACGGCGGCGTGTTCGCGCCACTGGTCGATGCGTTGCGCGCCGACTTCACCCTGCACGTCGTCGACCTGCCGGGCCACGGCCACAGCCGCGACAGCGCGCTTGCGCTGCAGCTGGCACCGGTGGTCGATGCCCTGGTGGCGCGGCTGCCGCCTGCGCTGTGGCTGGGCTGGTCGCTGGGCGGCCTGTTCGCACTCGAGGCAGCGCACCGCCACCCGCTGCAGGTACGGGGCCTGGTGATGCTGGCCTCCACGCCGCGTTTCGTGCGCGGCGACGACTGGCCGCATGGCATGTCGGCGGAGATCTTCCAGGACTTCGCCCACGGCCTGCGCCATGACTACCGCGGCACCCTGGACCGCTTCATCGCGCTGGAAGCGTTCGGTTCCGACGACGCCCGCAGCGAGATCCGCGCGCTGCGCGATGCGGTGTTCGCGCGTGGCGAACCCGCCGCGCAGGTGCTCGCCGATGGCCTCGGCCTGCTGGAAACCGGCGACCTCCGCGATGTGCTGCCGGCACTGCGCATGCCCGGGCTGTGGCTTGCCGGGCGCCGCGACCGCCTGGTCAGCCCGCGGGCGATGGAGGCCGCAGCGGCGCTTGCACCGCAGGCGCGCGTGCACGTGGTCGCCGGTGCCGGCCATGCCCCCTTTCTCACCCATCCCGATGCGGTGGCCGACGCCGTGCGTGCGTTCGCCGCCGATGTCGACGTGCAGGACCCGCCATGAACGACCCCTTCGATCGCCGCCACGTTCGCCATGCCTTCGGTCGTGCCGCCGGCAGCTATGCCGATGCGTCCGCGCTGCAGCGCGAGGTGGAAGGCTGGTTGCTGGAATCGCTGATGTATCTCGACGACCGCGTACCGCAGACGGTGCTCGATGTCGGCAGCGGCCTGGGCGGGGCCGCCCGCGCGATGCGCGAGCGTTGGCCGAAGGCGCGCATCGTGGCGCTGGACGCGGCATTGCCGATGCTGCGTGCACAGGCACCGGCCCGCGGGCGCGGGCTGCTGGCGGGGCTGGGGCTGGGTCGCGATGTGGACCGGGTGTGCGCCGATGCCGCCGCGTTGCCGCTGGCAGACGACAGCGTGGACGTGCTGTTCTCCAACCTGTGCCTGCAGTGGACCGGCGACCTCGCCGCGGTGTTCGCCGGCTTCCGCCGGGTGCTGCGACCGGGCGGGCTGTTGCTGGTGTCGACCTTCGGCCACGACACCCTGCACGAGTTGCGGCACGCGTTCGCGCAGGCCGACGACGAGCCGCACGTGAGCCCGTTCGTCACCATTGCCCAGTTCGGCGATGCGCTGATGCAGGCGGGGTTCCGCAATCCGGTGGTCGAGCGCGACCTGCTGCAGCAGCCGCACGCCGACCTCGGCTCGCTGATGCGTTCACTGCGCGACATGGGCGCCACCAATGCATTGCAGCAGCGCCGCCGCACGTTGACGGGCCGTGGCCGCTTCGCACGCGCCGCGGATGCGTACGACGCGCTGCGGCCGGCACCGGGAGCGGCGCTGCCGTCGAGCTGGGAAATCATCACCGCGATGGCCTGGGCGCCCGAGCACGGCGCGCCGATCCGCGAAGGCGGTGAGGAAATCGCACGCTTCCCCGCGCAGGCCATCCCCATTCGCCGCCGCTGAGCCCGCTCCAGGCGCGCACCCATGACCGCGCCAGGTGGGGCAGCGCCCGTGGGAGCGCGCTCGCGCGCGATGCCAGCGCAGTCCGGTACGCGCGGAATCGCGGCCAAGGCCGCTCCCACGGGGCTGCCGGTGCGTCCGTGGGAGCGCGCTCGCGCGCGATGCCGGCGCAGTCCGGTTTCGCGGGGATCGCGGCCAAGGCCGCTCCCACGGGACTGCCGTTGCCTCCGTGGGAGCGCGCTCGCGCGCGATGCCGGCGCAGTCCGGTTTCGCGGGGATCGCGGCCAAGGCCGCTCCCACGGGACTACCGTTGCCTCCGTGGGAGCGTGCTTGCGCGCGATGCCAGCGCAGCGCGGTTTCGCGGGAATCGCGGCCAAGGCCGCTCCCACGGGACTACCGTTGCCTCTGTGCGAGCGTGCTCGCGCGCGATGCCGGCGCAGTCCGGTTTCGCGGGGATCGCGGCCAAGGCCGCTCCCACGGGACTACCGTTGCGTCTGTGGGAGCGCGCTCGCGCGCGATGCCGGCGCAGTCCGGTTTCGCGGGGATCGCGGCCAAGGCCGCTCCCACGGGACTACCGTTGCGTCTGTGGGAGCGCGCTCGCGCGCGATGCGCGTGATTCAGCGCCCGCGGCCTAGACTCCGGCGGTCCTCACGGAGCACGCCGATGCCGAACCGTTCGCAGCCCCTGCCGCGCCGATGGCTGCTTGCCGCCCTGCTTGCCTTGCCGTTCGCCTCCGCGGCACAGCAGGCGACCGTGATCGACCTGTCCGCGTTCGACCCCGCACTGGTGATCCAGGGCGTGGACGATGTGGTGCTGCGTGCGTCCGACCGCGATATCGACCGCGTCTACCAGGCCGTGCACGCGGCGTCGCGCAACGAGCGCGAGGCGCAGGCGTTGTGCGCCCTGTTCGATGCCGATGCCGACCGCAGCCTGCCGGGCCTGTCGCGGGCGGCCAACGCGCTGGGCGCGGACAGCCGGCAGCGGTTCGTCGATGCGGTGCTGGCGCTGGCGCTCTCGGGCACCCAGGGCACGCCGCAGCCCTACGATGCGGCAGCTGCGGAGCAGGTGCTGCGCCAGGCCGGGGTCACCGCGATGATGCTGCATGACGGTTTCATGGTCGGCATGGCCGCTACCGGCAACGATGCCGCCAGCCGCGCCGCGCGCTGCCGCTCGTTCCGCCAGCTGGTCGACGTGATGCGGGATTTCCCGCTCCAACAGCGCGCGCTGGCCACTCGCCACCTGCTACGCGAAGGCGTGACGCGTTATGGCGGGGAGCTGTAGGTGCCTGCTTAGGGCACCAACGCGTCCGGAGCAACCTGTCGTTCCGTGGGAGCGCCTTCAGGCGCGATCCCCGTCACCCGACCCACACCGCATCCCAATAGGGATACCCGGCGCACGTGGATGCCAGCCCCGCGCGCACCGGGTTGAGAACGACATAGCGCGCGGCATCCACGAGCGAAGCGTCCCGCCGCAATGCCCGGTCATGGAATCCGGCGCTCCAGAGTCGCCGGATGTCGGTGCTCCGCTCCCGCCATGCCCGGGTTGCCGCCGCCTTGGCGCGCGCGACAGCGCGTGACAGTGTCTCGTCGCCTTCAAGCCGGATCAGCCCGTGCCAGTGGTCGGGCATCAGTACCCAGGCCAACAGCATCGCCGCAGGCCAGGTTCCGGAATCGGATAGTGCGCGCGCAACACGGCGGGCGGGGTCGTGCTCAAGGAACAGCGGGGTGCGCTGCCAGGTGCAGAAGGTGACCAGATAGACGCCGCCCGGAACCGATCGCCTGCCGCGACGCAGGCGGCATGACCGAGGGGGATGGGGACGAAGGGGGGCCATGCCGCTGTTGTGACAGTCGGGGAATTCCGGTGATGTCGGCGCGTCTTGGCCTGCTGTGTCGGGCGATGCCGGTGGCGGGTGTCGGTGGATGTCGGCGCGATCGCGGCCAAGGCCGCTCCCACGGTGCCCCTGTGGGAGCGCGCTCGCGCGCGATGCCTGCGCCTGGATCGCGGCCAGGGCTGCTCCCACCGCGCCTCTGTGGGAGCGCGCTCGCGCGCGATGCCCGCGACCGGATCGCGGCCAAGGCCGCTCCCACGGCTGCCTCTGTGGGAGCGCGCTTGCGCGCGATGCCTGCGACTGGATCGCGGCCGAGGCCGCTCACATGGGCCTCCGGGGACGGGGCCGGTCTCAGCCGCCGACCTGGGCGATCCAGTCCTGCAGGTTGTAGTAGTTGCTCACCCGCGCGATCCGACCATCGCGGATCGCGAAGAACGCACCGCCCGGCAGCACGTAGCGCTGCCCGCGCGCCTCCGGCAGGCCCTCGTCGGTGCTGCGGTATTCGCCATGCACCACGTATTCGGCCGCCGCGCGTTCGCCGTCGGGCGAGGCCATCACCACGATGTCGTGCAGCTGTTCGGCGTAGTGCGCATCCATCCGCGCCAGGAACGCGGCGAACGCGGCGCGGCCCTCCTCGCGGCGGCCCTGGTTGAGGTCGTGGACGACGTCATCGGACAGCAGCCGCAGCATGCCGTCCCAGTCGGCGCGGTTGAACGCGGCGTAATAGGCAAGCACCAGTTCGGTGGCGCGGTCGTGGCGGCGCGTGCCGTCGATCTTCATGGCGGCGATCCGTATGGCGGGCAGGTCATGGTAGCGCGTGGCTGCCGGTCAGCCGGGTCCAGTGGTCGCGGTGGAAGAAGTACACCTCGCGGGCAAGGAAGCGCCAGCTGGTCTGCCAGCTGCGGAAGCGCGTGGTCGGCGTTGCCGAGCCATGCGCACGGATGCCTTCGCGGCGCGCCAGCCGCAGTGCGCGTGCCATGTGCAGCGGATCGCTGACCACGATCGCGGTATGCAGGCCGTGGTCCTGCATCAGACGCCGCGCCTGGCGCAGGTTGTCATGGGTGGTGCGCGAGATGCTTTCGATGAGGATCGCCTCCGCCGGCACGCCGTTGCGCACGGCATAGCGGCGCGCCACCTGTGATTCCGAGAACCGCGCGCCGATGCCGCCATAGCCGCCGGTGAAGATCAGCCGCGGTGCCAGCCCGCGTTCGTAGAGGTCGAGGCCATGGCGGATGCGCTCCTCGAACACCGGTGAGGGCCGTGCGTCGTAGGCGGCGGCGCCAAGCACGATGATCGCGTCGGCCGGGCCGGCGTCGTCGCGGCCACCGACATAGAGGATGTAGGCCGCCACCGCGCCCAGCCACAGCACGGCGAGCAGCACCAGCCTCAGCAGCCAGCGCAGCGGCCCGGCGCGCCGACGACGCCTCACGCCTGGCCTGCGCGCACGAGCGCGGCAAGGTCGGCATTGCCACCGCTCAGGATCACCCCGACCCGTTGCCCGGCAAACCGCTGCGGGGCGGCCAGCACCGCCGCCAGCGCGACCGCGGCGGAGGGTTCGACCAGCTGTTTCATCCGATGCCAGACCAGTCGCATCGCCGCGAGCACGGCTTCGTCGTCGACGGTCACCACCTCGACGCCGGCCGCGCGCAGGATCCCGAAATTGGGCCTGCCGATCGCGGCGCGCAGGCCGTCGCAGACCGTATCGGGAACGATGTCGGTGATGCGCTCGCCCGAGGCCAGCGAACGCGCGGCATCGTCGGCGCCGCTGGGCTCGGCCAGCACCAGGCGCGTGCCCGGCGCACGCCCGGCCAGCGCGATGGCGGTGCCTGCGGCCAGCCCGCCACCGCCCACCGGCAACACCACCGTGTCGAGCGGCCCGCTGGCGGCCAGCAGCTCGAGCACCGCGGTGCCCTGGCCGGCGATCACCCGTGCGTCCTCGTAGGGATGCACGAGGGTGGCGCCGGTGTGGCGCTGCAGGGCGTCGCAGGCCGCTTCGCGCGCGGCCAGCGTGGATTCGCAGCGATGCAGCGCGGCCCCGTAGCCGGCGATCGCGGAGAGCTTGCCGGGCACCGCGTTCGCCGGGGTCACCACGTGGCAGGGAATGCCGCGCGACAGTGCCGCCAGTGCCAGCGCGGCACCGTGGTTGCCCGAGGAGTGGGTGACCACGCCACGCGCGGCATCGGCCTCGTCCAGGGCCCATACCGCATTGCACGCACCGCGGAACTTGAACGCCCCCACCCGTTGCAGATGCTCGGCCTTGAAGTGCAGGTTGCAGCCGGCGATCGCGTCGATCGAGCGCGCCTGCAGGACCGGGGTGACGTGCGCGTGTGGCGCGATCCGCGCGGCGGCGTCGAGGACGTCGTCGAAGGTGGGCTGCTGCATCCGCGCAAGCCTACCGGAGGCGGTTGGGTTCATCTATCGCAACGGCGTGGGCATGATGGGTGGAGGGTTAAGCACGGATTCAATGCGCGGCGCCGAAGCTGGGGTCCGATCACACAGGGGCGGTCACATGAAACTTCGCGTTCTTGGACTTGCCACCGCGGCACTCGCCGTGGCGCTGCTCGGTGGCTGCGCGAGCTACGGCTACCAGGGTGGCAGCGGCGATTACTACTACGGCCGCGGCGCGGCCGCCCATCCCGGTTACTACGGTTACGGCGCGCCCTATGGCAGCGTCGGCTACGGGCGCTACGGTGGCGGGTGGAGCGGCGGCGTGCGCTATGGCTCCCCGTACTACTACGGTCGCCCGGGTTATCTGTACCACCCCGGCTACTACTACCGCCGTCCCGTCGTGGTCCATCCGCGCCCCGGCCATGGCCACCAGCCGCCGCAGCGCCCGCCGCAGGAGAGCTCCGGCCGGCCGCCATGGCGGGACCTCGGCAACACGGTGCGCCGGGTCGAGCATCGCGAGCGGCCGCAGCGCGTCACATCCCAGCCCAGGATGGGCGCTCCGCGCCCGGAAAGCGTGCGGGGCCCTGCACCGCAGACGCGTTCCGGTGGTGCGCCGTGGCGCGGTGGCGCCGAACGCGGGCATGCGCCCCGTCCCGCCGGCGAAGGCCGGCCGGTGCGGTCGCCGACCCGGCAGATGGCACCGCGCGCACCCGAGCGCGTCATGAGAGCGTCGGATGGAGACGTGAGTCGCAATGTGGAGCGATGAACGGTCGTTCCGGGCCTTGCGCCCGACGCCTTCGCGACGCAAGCTAGCCACGCACTGACGGCCAGCGTCGCAAAGCGCCCTCAAGTGAAGGTTTCGTAAAGGCTCAATGTCGATTCCCGGTGGGGACTTCCGGATCCCCCCTGTTCCGCTCCGCCGGGAATCGGCACCCCTGCAGTCCGGCAGCCACGCCCCGAGCGCTGGCCGCGGACAAAAAAACGGGGCCGGATGTCCCCCGACATCCGGCCCCTTCGCTTCCCCGGTCTGCGCTTGGCCGACCCTGTTCCATCTCGGCCACGCCCCCCTTGGCGCTGCCTCGCCGGGTGCATGGATACCGTTCGCAGGAAGCGTGCCAACCGCATCGTGGCGCGGATGCGACAATAGCCGGCCCTCCATTCCCGTCCGGATGCCGCCACTGACGGCGCGACGCGACGGCTTTCCGACGCCTGCCGCATGAGCGACTCCTTCTACTGCTACGACGTGATCGTGATCGGCGGCGGCCACGCCGGCACCGAGGCCGCGCTGGCGGCCGCGCGTGCCGGGGCGCGCTGCCTGCTGCTGACCCACAACATCGAGACCGTGGGCGCGATGAGCTGCAACCCGGCCATCGGCGGCATCGGCAAGGGCCACCTGGTGCGCGAGATCGATGCCATGGGCGGGGTGATGGCGCGCGCGGCCGATGCCGCCGGCATCCAGTGGCGGCGCCTCAACGCCAGCAAGGGGCCGGCGGTGCGCGCCACCCGTTGCCAGGCCGACCGCGCGCTGTATCGCGCGTTCGTGCGCCGCGCGGTGGAATCGCAACCCGGGCTCACCGTGTTCCAGGCCGCGGTCGACGACCTGCTGATCGACGGCGATGCCGTGCATGGGGTGCTCACCCAGACCGGGCTGCGGTTCGAGGCGCCCGCGGTGGTGCTGACCGCCGGCACCTTCCTCGCCGGGCGCGTGCACGTGGGCGAGACCCAATACGACGCCGGCCGCGCCGGCGATCCGCCGGCGACCACGCTGGCAGCGCGCCTGCGCGAGCGCCCGTTCGCGGTGGGCCGGCTCAAGACCGGCACCCCGCCGCGCATCGACGGCCGCAGCCTCGACTATTCGGTGATGCAGCCGCAGCCCGGCGACGAGCCGCGTCCGGTGTTCTCGTTCATGGGCAGCCACGCCGACCAGCCGCGGCAGGTGCCGTGCTGGATCACCCACACCACGCAGCGCACCCACGACATCATCCGCGGCGCGCTGCACCGCTCGCCGCTGTATTCCGGGCAGATCGAAGGCACCGGCCCGCGCTACTGCCCGTCGATCGAGGACAAGGTGGTGCGCTTCGCGGAAAAGGACAGCCACCAGATCTTCGTCGAGCCCGAAGGCCTGGACGTCACCGAGATCTATCCCAACGGCATCTCCACCTCGCTGCCGTTCGACGTGCAGCTGGAACTGGTGCGTTCGATCACCGGTTTCGGGCAGGCGCATATCACCCGCCCGGGCTATGCGATCGAATACGACTACTTCGACCCGCGCGGCCTGAAGCCGACGCTGGAAACCCGCCAGGTCGTCGGGCTGTACTTCGCCGGGCAGATCAACGGCACCACCGGTTACGAGGAGGCCGCCGCGCAGGGGCTGGTGGCCGGCCTCAACGCCGCGCGTGCGGTGCGCGGCCTGGACGGCTGGGCACCGCGTCGCGACCAGGCCTATATCGGCGTGCTGATCGACGACCTGATCACCCATGGCACCACCGAGCCCTACCGCATGTTCACCAGCCGCGCCGAGTACCGGCTGCAGCTGCGCGAGGACAACGCCGACCTGCGGCTGACCCCCATCGGCCGCGGGCTGGGCGTGGTGGACGATGCCCGCTGGTCGCGCTTCGAGGCACGGCGTACCGCGCTGGAAGCCGAGACCGCGCGGCTGCGCTCGCTGTGGGCCTCGCCCCACAACGCCGCCGGGCGCGATGTCATCGCCCGGCTGGGCATCGAGCTGCGGCGCGAGACCAGTGCGCTCGACCTGCTGCGCCGCCCGGAGCTCGACTACGCCACGCTGGTGGCGGTGCCGTCGCTGGCACCGCCGCAACCGCTGCCGCCCGATGTCGCCGAACAGGTGGAGATCGAGACCAGGTACGCCGGCTACCTCGAGCGCCAGCGTGCGGAAATCGAACGCCAGCAGCGCCATGAGGACACTCCGATGCCGGCGGACTTCGACTATGCGCAGGTGCGTGGGCTGTCGGCGGAGGTGCGGCAGAAGCTGGAGACGGTGCGGCCGTTGTCGATCGGCCAGGCGCAGCGCATCCAGGGCATGACCCCGGCGGCGATCTCGCTGCTGCTGGTGCACCTTGAACGTGCACGCCGCGGGCGTGGTGCCGGTGGCGATGCGGATCCGTTGGCGGAAGGCCAGCGCGCCTGACGGCGCTGGTCCAGGAAGCTCTGCGGCCAATTGCCCCAGCGCCCTGACCGCGGAGAGGCCTCGGCCGCGATTTCCGGTCTACGGGCATCGCGCGCAAGCGCGCTCCCACAGTGGCGACGTCGAAGCGTCGCCCTTCGGGGCGGCGCGATCCGGTGACCTGCGGCGCCCCGGGGCGATCCTGTCACCGGCCACACATCCGACTGCCTAGCGTCCCGGGTTCAGCGATGACGGCGGTGCACCCCGGACCGCTGGCTGACCATCGTGTTCACCGCCGATCCGGAGTGGGCGGACTGAGTGCTGGCGGGCGCGGGGGCGCCGCCGCCCGCGGATTCAGCGTGGCGGCGCCGGCCGCCACGACCACAGCAGCAGCACCAGGCCGGTGATCAGCAGCGCCGCGCCGGACAGCAGGAACGGGTCGACCACCCATGGGGTTGCCAGCTTGAACTCGCCGGCGCTCATCCGCCGCCAGCCGCCGAAATGCTGGGTCGCAGCCACCACCGCGCCCAGCACCCCGAGCGCGCTGCCCAGCCAGCGCACGGGCCAGGCGCGCGGATCCGGCCACAGCAGCAGCAGGCCGAGCAATCCGATGACGCTGCGCTGCACGCGACAGTAGGGACAGGTGTAGACCAGCCCGGTGAGATCGAGCATCCACGTCGCGATGCTGATCACGATCGCGGCGAGCGCGATCCAGCGCAGGTGGCGGTGCAGCGTGGTCAGCGGAAGCATGTGGATCTCCGTCCGGGCAATGTCGTCTGGCCGTTGGTCGTGGATGTCCCGGGGTGTCAGCGCCCCGAGCGGGCGCGCAGCAGCGCTTCGGCCATCGCGTTGTTGGCCGGCGCGGCTGCGGGCTTTGCCGTGGTGGCCGGACGTGCGCCGCGCGGGCCCGTGCCGCGGCCCTCGCGGCCACCGCCATCGCGACGCGCCTCCGGGCGCGCCTCGCGCGGCGCCGGGGTGTCGTCCAGGCGCCGGGTCAGCGCGATGCGTTTCCGCGCCACGTCGACCTCCAGCACCTTGACCTTGACGATGTCGCCGGCCTTGACCACCTCGCGCGGATCCTTGACGTAGCGGTCGGCCAGCGCGGAGATGTGGATCAGCCCGTCCTGGTGCACGCCGATGTCGACGAAGGCGCCGAACGCGGCGACGTTGGAGACCACGCCCTCGAGGATCATGCCCTCGCGCAGGTCCTTGATGTCCTCCACGCCGTCGGCGAACTGCGCGGCCTGGAAGCCGGGACGCGGATCGCGGCCGGGCTTCTCGAGTTCGGCGAGGATGTCGCGCACGGTCGGTTCGCCGAAGCGCTCGTCAGTGAACTCGCGCGCTTTCAGCGTGCGCACGAAGCCGGCATCGCCGACCAGCGCGCGGATCGGCCTGCCGGTGGCGGCAACGATGCGCTCGACCACCGGGTAGGCCTCCGGATGCACGGCCGAGGCATCCAGCGGCTCGTCGCCGTCGGCGATGCGCAGGAAGCCGGCGCACTGCTCGAAGGTCTTGTCGCCCAGGCGCGGCACCTTCAGCAGATCCTTGCGGCGGCGGAACGGCCCATTGGCGTCGCGGTGGGCGACGATGTTCTCGGCCACCGTCGGGGTCAGCCCCGATACCCGTGCCAGCAGCGGCGCCGACGCCGTGTTGACGTGCACGCCGACGGCGTTCACGCAGTCCTCGACCCGGGCATCGAGCGCGCGCGCCAGCTTGTACTGGTCGACATCGTGCTGGTACTGGCCCACGCCGATCGCCTTGGGCTCGATCTTGACCAGTTCGGCCAGCGGGTCCTGCAGCCGCCGCGCGATCGACACCGCGCCGCGCAGCGAGACGTCCAGCCCCGGGAATTCCTTTGCCGCAAGCTCGGACGCCGAGTACACCGACGCGCCGGCCTCGCTGACCACGATCTTCTGCATCTTCAGTTCCGGCACCAGCTTCAGCAGCTCGCCGGCAAGGCGATCGGTCTCGCGCGAGGCGGTGCCGTTGCCGATCGCCACCAGCTGCACGCCATGCGCGGTGCAGAGTTTCCGGAGCGTGGCCAGCGACTGGTCCCACTGCCGGCGCGGTTCGTGCGGGTAGATGGTGTCGGTGGCGACCAGCTTGCCGGTGGCATCGACCACCGCGACCTTGACGCCGGTGCGCAGCCCCGGGTCGAGGCCCAGCACCGCCTTCGGGCCGGCGGGTGCGGCCAGCAGCAGGTCCTTGAGGTTGTCGCCGAACACCGCGATCGCTTCGGCCTCCGCCTTCTCGCGCGCCTGGTTGAACAGGTCGATCAGCAGGTGCAGGTGCAGCTTGGCGCGCCAGGTCAGCCGGCAGGCGTTGCGCAGCCAGGCGTCGGCAGGGCGGCCGCGATCCTGGATGCCGGCATGCAGGGCGATCTTCGATTCCGCCAGCGCGTGGCCGGCTTCGGCATCGCTGCCCGGGTCGAGGTCGAGCTGCAGCACCTCCTCGCGGCGCCCGCGCAGCAGCGCCAGCATCCGGTGCGAGGGGATCCTGGCCAGCGGCTCGGCGTGGTCGAAATAGTCGCGGAACTTCTCGCCGGCGGCTTCCTTGCCCTCGACCACGCGGGCGCGGATCACGCCGCAGTCCTCGAGCCAGCCACGCAGGTCGCCCAGCAGCGCCGCGTCCTCGCTCCAGCGCTCCATCAGGATCGCGCGCGCGCCTTCCAGCGCGGCCTTTGCATCGGCGACGCCCTTTTCCGCATCCACGTAAGCGGCGGCGGCGTCCTCCGGCACCTGCGACGGATCGGCCAGCAGGCCATCGGCCAGCGGTTCGAGACCGGCCTCGCGGGCGATCTGCGCGCGGGTGCGGCGCTTGGGCTTGTACGGCAGGTACAGGTCTTCCAGCCGCGCCTTGCTGTCGGCGCCCTCGATGTCGGCGCGCAGTTCGTCACTGAGCTTGCCCTGTTCGTCGATGCTGGCAAGGATCGCGGCGCGGCGGTCCTCCAGCTCGCGCAGGTAGGTCAGGCGCACCTCCAGCGTGCGCAGCTGGGTGTCGTCGAGGCCCTCGGTCACTTCCTTGCGGTAGCGCGCGATGAACGGCACCGTCGCGCCCTCGTCGAGCAGGCCGACGGCGGCCTGCACCTGGGACGGCTGGGCGCCGATTTCCCCGGCGATGGTCTGGGCGATCTTGCGCGCAAGCGCGGCGGGGAGGGGCGACGACATCGGCAACGGCTTTCCGCGGAATCGGGGCAGGTGCCCCGGGGAGCGCGATTGTGGCCCTGCCCCGGCGGCACGGGAACCCGTTGACAGGGTGGCGCCGGGGCAGGTCGCCGGGCCGGCTGCGGCGCCGAAGCGGGGCCGTTCCCGTGGCTCAGAGTTCGCGCACCGCGCTGTCGTCGCGCCGGCGCCGCCACGGCAGCGGGATGTTGAACAGCATCAGCATCGCCCAGGCGATGCGCCCGGACAGGCTTTCGCGGTCGGGCGCGCGCAACGGTTCACCGTCATCGTCCGCATTGTCGTCGAGCGCGAAGGCGCCGGCCTCGATCGCCGCCAGCACCTCGCGCGCCCGCGCGGCCTGCGCCTCGGGCACCCTCAGCTTGGCGCCGCCGATCGCCAGCCGCCATTCCCAGTTGGCCAGCACGCTGTGGGCATCGTCGAGGCGCGCGTCGATGCCTTCGGCCTGCAGCCGGCCAAGCGCGATCTGCGCCTCCAGCGAATCGGTGTAGCTGGCGAGGATGACATCCATGCCGCCAGCCTACGCGTCGGCGATACTGCTCGCGACACGTCGAACCGGTTGCCGCCATGCATATGCGTACCACCGCCCTGCTGCTGTCCTGCGCCCTGCTGGCCGCCTGTGGCAGCGAAACCCCGCGCCTGCAGGCCGCCGACGCCGCCACCCTGGAGACACCGGTGCGCATCGAGCCGTGGCTGCTGCCGGCCGCGGAAGGCACCTCGGCGCCGGATCTTGCGGTGGCCGCCGATGGCCGGGTGATGCTGTCGTGGATCGATTCGCAGCCGGGTCGCCGCCACCTGTTCCGGTTCTCCAACTGGTGGCCGGACAACGCGCGCTGGGACAGCGCGCCCAAGACCATCGCGCTGGGCAACCGCATGTTCGTCAACTGGGCCGACACCCCGCACATCCTCGCCACGCCCGACGGCGCGGTGTGGGCGCACTGGCTGCAGAAGAGCGGCGCCGAGCCGTATGCATACGACGTGGCGCTGGCGCGGTCGCGCGATGGCGGCGCGACGTGGACGCCGCCGGTGGTGGTGCACGACGACAACACCCGCACCGAGCACGGATTCGTGTCGATGTGGCCGCAGGGCGATGCGCTGCTGGGCATCGCCTGGCTCGACGGCCGCGCCACCGCCGGTGCGGGTGATGCGCAGGCACGCGATGCGCATGCCGGCCAAGCGGGCGGGCACGTCGCCAGCGAACCCGGCGCCGGGGCGATGTCGCTGCGCGCGGCGCTGTTTGACGGCAGCATGCAGCCGGTCCTCGAATCCACCCTCGACACCCGTGTCTGCGACTGCTGCCAGACCGATGTCGCGGTGACCGCGAAGGGCCCGCTGCTGGTCTACCGCGGCCGCTCGCCCGAAGAGATCCGCGACGTGCTGGTGACGCGGCTGGAAGGCAATGTTTGGACCGCACCGAAGCGGGTGCATGCCGATGACTGGCACATGCCGGCCTGCCCGGTGAACGGCCCGGCGATCGCCGCCGACGGCGACAACGTGGTGGTGGCCTGGTACACCGCGCCGGGCGACGTGCCGCAGGTGCGGCTGGCCCGCAGCGCCGACAGCGGCGACAGCTTCGCCGCGCCGCTGGTGCTCGACGAGGGCGACGCGGTGCAGGGGCGGGTGGCGGTCGCGCTCGACCGGCAGCAGGTCCACGTGGCCTGGCTGCGCGAGGAGGCCGGCGTGCAGACGCTGCTGCTGGCGCGCTACACGCCGGACCTGTCGCGCGAACTGGAGCGCACCACCGTGGCCACCCTGCAGGGCAATGGCCGTGGCACCGGCTTCCCCAGGCTGGCGGTCAGCAACGGCATCGCGCATCTGGTGTGGACCGAGGTCGTCGACGGCCGTCCGCAACTGCGTGGCGCGCGGTTGGGCGCTGGCGGCTGATCCCACGCAGGCGCGCTCCCACGGGGGCGTCCGGTCGGACGCGCCTGCGCGCCCTGCCATGGCGTGGACAACCCGGCTGCCATGCTCGCGCCTCCCGCAATACGGAGCGCGACGATGGACCTGGGCATGGTCGGACTGGGCCGGATGGGTGCCGGCATGGCGCTGCGGCTGCGTCGGGGTGGCCACCGGGTGGTCGGCTACGACCCGGACGTGGATGCCGCCGCCGCGGCCGCCGCCGGGGGCATCGGGACGGTCGAATCGCTCGATGCGCTGGTGGCCGCGCTGGCGCCGCCGCGCACGCTGTGGCTGATGGTGCCGGCGGGCGCGGCGGTGGAATCGACCCTCGAGGTATTGCAGCCACTGCTTGGGGCCGGGGACACCGTGATCGAGGGCGGCAACAGCCACTACGCCGACAGCCAGCGTCGCGCCCCGTGGCTGGCCGGGCACGGCATCGGCTGGCTGGATGTCGGCACCAGTGGCGGTATCCGCGGCATCGACGCCGGATACAGCATGACCATCGGCGGCGAGGCAGCCCTGGTCGAACGCCTGCAGCCGCTGTTCGCCACCCTGGCACCGTCGGAAGCGCGCGGCTGGGGCCGGGTCGGCCCGGCCGGTGCCGGCCACTACGCCAAGATGGTCCACAACGGCATCGAGTACGGGCTGATGCAGGCCTTCGCGGAGGGCTTCGCCATCCTCCACCACAAGCGCGAGTTCGACTTCGACCTCGCCGCGCTGGCCGATATCTGGCGCGAGGGCAGCGTGATCCGCAGCTGGCTGCTCGATCTTTCAGCGGAATCGCTGCGTGGCAACCCGGCGCTCGCCGGCATTGCGCCGCAGGTGGCGGACTCCGGCGAAGGGCGCTGGACGGTGGCCGAAGCAATCGCGCTGGACGTGCCGGCGCCGGTGATCACCCATGCGCTGATCGCGCGGCTCAGGTCGCGCGACGACGAGGCGTTCGCCGACCGCCTGCTGGCCGCGCTGCGCGGTGCCTTCGGCGGCCATGGCGTGCCGGAACGCGGCGAGACCGACCCCTGAGCGACCCGGCCGCGCGCGGCCGGCTCCGCTATTCCCAACTGAAGAGCCGGAAATAGGTCTGCGGCGGGTTGTCACCCTCGCGGTTGTCGATGCTGCCGTCGCCATCGCGGTCGTAGAGGTAGTACACCGGCCCGCGCGAGGGCTGCACGCGCACGGCGCGCAGCTGCCCGGCGATGCGGTATTCGGTGATCACGTCACCATTGGCTTCGGTGCGGGTGGTTTCCATCGCGTCGGCCGGCAGCCCCTCCGGGCCCGTGGTGTCGGGCGTACTGGTGCAGGCGGCGAGGCCCAGGGCCAGCAGCAGCGGCAGGGACCACGGGCCTGCAGTCGATCGGATGTTCATCGCGTGCTCCACGGGCGGATGGACGTGAAGTATGCACCGCGCGCGGGCATGGCTCCGTGAGCCGGCCGGGCTTCAGGGGTCGCCGCGGCACGCACGGTAGAATCGCCCGATGCCTCGCCTGGTCCTCATCGACGGTTCGTCGTACCTCTACCGCGCCTTCCATGCGCTGCCGCCACTGACCAATGCCCAGGGCGAGCCGACCGGCGCGCTGTTCGGCGTGGTCAACATGCTGCGCGCCACGCTGAAGGAACAACCCGACTACATCGCCTTCGTCGTCGACGCGCCCGGAAAGACCTTCCGCGACGACCTCTACGCCGACTACAAGGCCAACCGGCCGCCGATGCCCGACGACCTGCGCGCGCAGCTGCAGCCGATGTGCGACATCGTCGAGGCGCTGGGCGTGCCGATCCTGCGCATCGACGGCGTCGAGGCCGACGACGTCATCGGAACGCTGGCGGTGGCCGCGGCGGCCGACGGCATCGACGTCACCATCTCCACCAGCGACAAGGATTTCGCCCAGCTGGTACGGCCCGGCATCGCCCTGGTCAACACCATGAGCGGCAGCCGCATCGACAGCGACGACGGCGTGGTCGACAAGTACGGCGTGCGCGCCGACCAGATCGTCGACCTGCTGGCGCTGATGGGCGATGCGATCGACAACGTGCCGGGGGTGGAGAAGTGCGGCCCCAAGACCGCGGCCAAGTGGCTGGGCGAGTACGGCACGCTCGACGGCGTGATCGCCAATGCCGCGTCGGTCAAGGGCAAGATCGGCGACAACCTGCGCGCCGCGCTCGACCGCCTGCCACTCAACCGCGAGCTGGTCAGCATCCGCACCGACGTGCCGCTCGACCGCGGCCCGCGCGAACTGCCGCTGCGCGCGCGCGACGCCGACGCCCTGCGCGTGCTCTACAACCGCTACGGCTTCACCCAGGCGCTGCGTGATCTCGACGGTGGCGCGGCCCCGGCCGGCGAGGGCCCGGCCAGCCTGCGCGCCACCGAGGCCGGCTTCGCCCGCAGTGGCGCCGCAGCGGCACCGGCCGCGCCGGCGGACCCGGCCCTCACCGGCCCGGGCGAGTACGAGGCCATCACCGACGAGGCCGGCCTGGCCGCCTGGATCTGCAGGCTGGAGGCGGCGGAAGAATTCGCCTTCGACGTCGAGACCGATTCGCTCGATCCGCTGCGCGCCAACCTGGTCGGCATCAGCCTGAGCGTGGAGCCCGGCCGCGCCTGCTATATCCCGCTGGCGCACGACTATCCCGGCGCGCCGCCGCAGCTCGACCGCGCGCATGTGCTCGACGCGCTGCGCCCGCTGCTGGCCGATCCGGCCCGGCGCAAGCTCGGCCACCACGGCAAGTACGACATCCACGTGATGCGCCGGCACGGCATCGACGTGGCCGGCTATGCCGACGACACCATGCTCGAGAGCTTCGTCCACAACGCCACCGCCAGCCGCCACGACATGGACTCGCTGGCGCGGCGCTACCTCGGCCTGGAGACGAAGACCTACGACGACGTCACCGGCAAGGGCGCCAAGCGCATCGCCTTCGCGCAGGTGGCCATCGACGACGCCACCCGCTATTCCGCGGAGGATGCCGATGTCACCCTGCGCCTGCACCGCGTACTCGGCCCGCAGCTGGCCGCCGAACCGGCGCTGGAGCGCGTGTATCGCGAGATCGAAATCCCGCTGGTGCACGTGCTCGCGCGGATCGAGGCCAACGGGGTGATGGTGGACGCCGACGAGCTGCGCAGGCAGAGCGCCGACCTCGGTCGGCGCATGCTGGCCGCGCAGCAGAAGGCCACCGAACTGGCCGGCCGCAGCGTCAACCTCGATTCGACCAAACAGCTGTGCGCGCTGCTCTATGACGAGCTCGCCCTGCCGACCCTGGTGAAGACGCCGAAGGGCCAGCCCTCGGTCAACGAGGAGGCGCTGGAAGCGATCGCCGAGCTGCACGAGCTGCCGCGGGTGATCCTGGAATACCGCGGGCTGGCGAAGCTGCGCGGCACCTATACCGACAAGCTGCCGGAGATGATCAACCCGGAAACCGGCCGCCTGCACACCAGCTACCACCAGGCCGGCGCCGCCACCGGGCGGCTGGCGTCGAGCGACCCGAACCTGCAGAACATCCCGATCCGCACCGACGACGGCCGCCGCATCCGCACCGCCTTCGTGGCGCCGCCGGGGCGCCGCATCGTCGCCTGCGACTACTCGCAGATCGAACTGCGGATCATGGCCCACCTGTCGCAGGACCCGGGCCTGCTGCAGGCGTTCGCGTCGGGCGTCGACATCCACCGCGCCACCGCGGCGGAGGTGTTCGGCCGCCCGCTCGACGAGGTCACCAGCAACGAACGCCGCGCCGCCAAGGCGATCAACTTCGGCCTGATGTACGGCATGGGCGCGTTCGGCCTGGCGCGCAACCTCGGCGTGGGCCGCGGCGAGGCGCAGGACTACATCGCGCTGTACTTCTCGCGCTATCCCGGCGTGCGCGACTACATGGACCGCACCCGCCAGCAGGCGCACGAACAGGGCTACGTGGAGACCGTCTTCGGCCGCCGGCTGTACCTGGAGAACATCAACGCGCGCAACGCCGGCCTGCGCGCCGGCGCCGAGCGCGCGGCGATCAACGCGCCGATGCAGGGCACCGCGGCGGACATCATCAAGCGCGCGATGCTCGCCATCGACGCGTGGCTGGCGGATGCGTTGCCGGATGCGAAGATGATCCTGCAGGTGCACGACGAACTGGTATTCGAGGTCGCCGAGGGCGAGGTCGATGCGCTGCTGGCCGGGGTGACCGCACGGATGACCGCTGCGGCGGCCCTGGACGTGCCGCTGGTGGTGGACTGCGGGGTGGGCATGAACTGGGACGAGGCGCACTGACGGCGCGTCGGCCGGAGTCGCCGGGCACGCCCCATCGCGAACCGTGACCGGAGTTACTATCCGGGACCGTAAACCCAGCCTGAATTCTTTGCGGATTCCAAGCGGAATCTTCACGAACCATCCATGTATGGAGTGGTCATATAGGCCGCGACGGATGCAACGTCCGTCGCAGATCTCTCCCTTCCCCTGGAGTGATCCCGGAACGCACCAGGCTTCTCCCCGAGCCCGCGTTCCCCGAGCCCCGCCGGCCCCCCCTGCCTGCGGGGCTTTTTATTGCCTGCACTCCAGATACGGGCCTTTGCTGACGGGTGCGAGGCCCCGTGGGAATCACCGGTTTCCCCGGCAGACTTTGGAGCAGGGGCTGTAGCCAAAGCGGAGCAAAAGCCAGGGCGTAGGGCGGACGGTGCGCGGGTGGCCCGCCGCGGCCGCAGGGGGATGCCCAGCCGGATGGCTCCGCGTCCTGCTACCACATCCGTCGCCGGCCATCCCTGGCCGGCTCTGGGCATCCCCCTGCGGCCACGGCGGGCCCTGGCCATCGTGGCGGTCATGGGAAAGCAGAGACGGCAGGCGGGGACGAAGAAGCGACGACGAAAAGAGCGACGGGGTTGCCGTGGCGGTCGACGGCTGTCTGGAGGTCGGCGCGCTCCCTCTGGGGCCCTCCAACGGCGAGTGGGTGGCTGTGGTCAGCGCGTTCCCTGGCAGGAATCGCCGGCTGGTTCCCATGCCGGAGCCGGCGAACGGTCAGGCCCGGCGCGTGTGGCGGGGGGTGTGTGCCCAGCCGGCCATGGATGGCCGGTGGCCGGCCGTGGTAGCTGGACGCGGACTCCGGCCGGGGGCGCACATCCCCCGCCGCACGCGCCGGGCGGCGCGACGCCGGAAGAAACTGCCACAGGCCACGACATCGCACCTTCCGCCATGCGTGGGCGAGTACGCCTCACCATTGCGCGGCAGGAGTGGGACCCCCGCGGCCGCTGGCGGATGACCGCGCGGCGCAGGGTGTCCCGCGCCCCCGGGGAGGCGACAAAGAGATCACCATGCGCGCCCTGATCCGTAAAGCGTGCAACGCGGCAACCCCCATACAAGGACGCACCCCGACCCGCGACTTCGCGCCGCGGGAGAGGGGAGCGGGTTCGGTCAGTCCCGCTCCCGACGCCAGTTGAGCGAACCACGGCTTTCCAGCGTGCTGGATTCGATCTCGACGTCGAAGCCGCGGCCCAGCAGGTACTTCAGCGTCAGCACCTGGCCGGTGCCCAGCAGCGAGACACCGAAGCCGACGTACAGCCGCGGCGACAGTTGCTTGCCGATGCCCAGCACGCTGCCGCCAAGCGCCCGTGACTGGCCGATCCCGGCGCTGTCCAGGCCGATCCGGCTGCCGAGCTGCGAGGCGATGATGCCGCCGCCGGCCGACAGCGCCGCACTGGCGGCATCGAGCTGCTGTCCTTCCGCGCCGGTGACCGTGGTCAGCGACCGCCCCAGCGCCAGGTAGGCCAGCGCTTCGGACTGGTCGCGGCTGGGGTCGGTCCACACCTCGACCGACGGCGACGACACCCGCCCGCTGACATCGATGCCCGCGGTCAGCTCCTCCGCCTCGATCCTGCGCTCGGCGCGCAGGTTGATCACCGGATCGGCGATCGGGTCGTTGCTCCAGGTGAACGCGCCGCGGGTGATCCGCAATTCCTGCCCGTAGGCCTCGTAGCGGCCGCTGGCGTTGAGCGCGCCCAGGCCGATGATCTCCCGGCCCGGCACCTGGCGGATGCGCAGCTGGCCGCCGAGCTGGCCGGTCAGGCCGAAGCCGTTGAGGTGGACCTCGTCGCCCAGGATGACGGTGAGGTCGAGGCTGAGGCCGCTGGGCGGGCCCTGCTCGGGATCGACGGGATCGAGCACCACCACGTCGGGCGAGGCCGACACCCCCTCGCTCAGGCGTTCCAGGTCCAGCCGGGCCTCCGGCACGGTGACCTCGCCGGTCACGCTGATCGGTTGCCCGGGGGCGATACGCACCACCAGGTCGGGATTGGCGACCGCGTGCAGGTCACGGGTATCGGAGACCAGCACGTCGTTGCCGCGCAGGTTGAGCACGATCGGCGCCTGCCCGGTGAGGCCGAGACTGCCGTCGATGCGCAGCGTGCCCTCGCCGGAGCGCAGGCTGCCGGCCAGCCGCGCACTGCCGTCGGGCGCGGCATCCAGGCGCAGGTTGCCGTCGCTGGGCGCGATCGCCAGCGACGGAATCTCGGTGCTGAAGCCGGTGAGCTCGGCCTGGCCGCCGACCTGCGGTGCCGACCGCGTACCGCCCAGGGTCACCCGCGCCACCAGCTGGCCCTGCGGCTCGACGATGTCCGGCGAGAACAGCTCCACCCAGGTGAGGTTGTCGATATCGGCGTCGAGCCGGCCCGACAGCGGTGCGTACGCATCCCAGCCGGTGCGGAGTTCCGCGCGGATGCGGCCGGTGTCGTCGATGCCGGTGGCAAGTGTGGCCTCGAGGCTGTTGGCGTCGAAGCTGGCCTCGAGCGCGAGGTCGGAGTACGACACCACGTCGCGGCGCGCGCGCGGGCTGAAGCGCAGGCCGCCACCGGCCGAGGTCAGCGCCACGTTGCCGGCGAAGCCGTTGCCGACCGGGCGCAGCCGCGCGTCGATCGCCACTTCGCCGCGCAGCGCCCACGGCGTACCGTCCTCGCGCGGTGGCAGCCACGGTTCCACCAGCACCAGCGGCAGCTGCCGGCCATTGGCGGTGAGGCCATTGCGCGGCCAGTCGGCGGCCACGCACAGCGAGCCGCCATCGGTGCCGAGGAAGCAGGACTCGTCGACCTGCCAGCGCCCGTTGCCCAGCGCGAAGCGGGCCGGCGACTGCAGGTTCCAGGCCGCACCGCGCGAGGGCGCCAGGCGCAACGCGTCGAGCGCGCCGCGCCAGCCCTGGCCTGCGCGCTGCAGGCTGCCGGCAAGGTCGAGCGCGCCGATCTGGCCACGCGCGCGGGCGGTGGCGTCGAGCGCATCGATGCCACCGCGCGCTTCGATCTCGACGCTGTCGAGCAGCACGCCGGCCTGCACCGCCTGCGCCGCCAGCGTCAGCCGGCCGCTGCCGCGGCCACCGGGCAGTTCACCCAGCAACCGCAGCGAGCCGGCGCTGTAGTCGCCCCAGCGCAGCGCGCTCCCGGTGAGGTCGGCTTCGATGCCGGGCGCGTCGCGGCGCCCGGACAGCTGCAGCGTGCCCTGCACCCGGCCACCGGCACCGGGCAGCAGGTCGTCGAGCTGCAGTGGCGCGAGGCGGGCCTCGAGGTCGATCCGTTCGGCCATCTCGCCGCGTGCCACGAGGTGGCTGTTGCCCAGCCGCAGGTCGATGTCGCCGGCCAGGTCGAAGCCCGCGTCCGGCGCAGCCGCCTCGGCCGGGCCGTGCAGCTGCACCCGGGCGCGCCCGTCGAGGCGGCGGCTGCGCAGGGTGCCGGCCAGGCGCGGGGCCTCGACGAGGATGTCGAGGCCGCCGTCGGCGCGGGTGTTGCCGGTGCTGGCCAGCGTGCCGTCGACGCGGCCGTTCCAGTCCGGAAGGAAATAGCCGGGATCGAAGCCGGCCAGTTCGGCGTCAAGCTGCCATTGCAGCGCCGGGCGCCACGCCAGCGTGCCGCGGCCGTCGAGCCGTCCTTCCGGCATCGTCGCGCGCAGCGTGCGCAGCTTCACCCCATCGGCGTTGCCGCGGCCGTCGAGCTCGACCTCGGCCTGCTGCGCGTCGCGGGCCACGCGTGCGGTCCCGAGCACCGCCCAGGCATCCAGCGCGCCGGCCAGCCCGAGGTCGGCATCGGCGATCACCGCCGGCGGTGCCTCGGCAGTGGCGTCGTCGGCGCGGCCGCGCCACTGCACGTCGCGCGCCGACAGCGAGAATTTCCCCTGCGGCCGTTCGCGGTCGGTGAAGTCTGCACGGCCGCGCAGGCTGATGCGGCCATCCAGCGCGTCCACGCGCAGCGGGCGCAGTTCCAGCACCTGGTCCTCGAGCCGCACCACCGACGGGTGGATGACCGCCTCGAGGTCGCCATGGCCGATGCGTCCCTGCAGGTTGGCCTCGCCGCCGATGCCGTCGGCGGCCAGCAGAACGCGCAGCGGCGTGGTGCCGGCCTCGCCCCCGGCCAGCAGGGCCAGGTCGAGCCCCTCGGCATCGACGCCCAGCCGCCAGCCGGGGCGCTCGCCGCCGCGCAGGGTGAGGTCGAGGGCCACCGGCGCCGGCGCGTGCCCGCGCAGGGCAACCGCCAGGTCGGTGACGTCGCCGCGGGCAACCAGTCCCAGCCGGGGCCGCGTGCGCCCGGCCGGCGCCGGCAGCAGCGCGCTGGCAACCAGATCCATGCGGTAGTCCTGGTCGGGCAGGTAATGGCCGTGCACGCGGAACGCGCCGCGGTCGCTGTCGACCAGCAGGTTGTCCACGTGCAGGGCGCCATTGCTGGCGTCGAGCGCGCCGGTGGCGCGACGGATGTCGATGACCGGCCCCGCGGCGCCGACCACGGTGAAGCCGCGGATATCGATGCGGTCGGCCTGCAGCGCCAGCGGCAATGGGCCGATCTGCGGCAACGACCCCGGCCACGTTGGCAGTTCGAACGGTTCGTCGCTGCCGGGCGGCAGCAGCAGCCGGGCAGCGTCCACCTCCAGCGCGTCCAGACGCAGGCGGCGGCCGAACAGCGGGCGGATATCGGGGTCGAGCATCACCCGCGCCGCCTCGAACGACAGCGTCAGCGGCTCGTCGCAGTCGCCGAACGGCACCGGCTCCTCGTCGCGGTCGGGGCAGGCCTGGTAGACGAAGCGCACGTCGTGCAGGGTCAGCGGCCCGCTCGCCGGGCCTTCCGCTGCGCGCCACTCGAACACCGTGCCAGCCGGCAGGCGCGCCTGGATCTGCGCCAGCAGGAAGTCACGGCCGCCCAGCGTGGTCAGCAGCCAGTAGGCCAGCCCGACCGCCAGCAGCCCGAACACGCCGACGACGATGCCGGTGCGCAGGGCGAGCCAGCGCAGCCGCTTGCGGCGGCGGGCGCGCAGTTCGGCGATGCGCGCCTCGCGCGCCTGCGCATCCTCGCCATTGCGGTGGCTCTCGAAGACCGCCATCAGAACGAGGTTCCGATATCGAGGTGCAGGGTGAATGGCGAGTCGGGCCGGTCGAGCCCGCGGGCGATGTCGAAGCGCAGCGGCCCCACCGGTGATGCCCAGCGCACGCCGGCGCCGACGCCGGTGCGCCAGTCGGGGCGGTCGTCATAGGCGCTGCCGGAATCGACGAACGCCGCGAAACCGAAATTGTTGGCGAAGTAGTGCTCGAACTCGACGCTGGCGGTGGTGACGTTCTTCGCGCCGATGGCGAAGTCGCCGATGCGCGGGCCGACCTCGCGCCAGTCGTAGCCGCGGATGCTGCGGTCGCCGCCGGCGTAGAAACGCAGGCTGGGGGGCATGTCGGTGAGCGCGCCGGTGGAGGTGGTGCCGAGCTCGCCGCGCACGATCAGGCGGTTGCGCTCGCCGATGCCGCGGTACCAGGTGGCGCGGGCATGCAGCTGGGTGAAGCTGGCATCCGAGCCCACGCCTTCCACCCCGCCACGCAGCACCAGGCTGCCGCCGATGCCCTCGCGCGGGAACAGGCGGTCGTCGACATCGATGTAGTCGGCGCGCAGGGACGGATACAGGAAGGTGGCGTAGCGGTAGTCACGCGCCAGGTCGTCGGTGGTGTCGTCGCCGTCGTCGACCACGTAGCCCCAGCGCTCGCGCAGCGCATGCAGCGAGGCGACGAGGTTGAGGTTGCGGCTGTACTGGCCGCTGCGGCTGCCGACCAGTTCGATGCGGCGGCTGTCGATGTAGCGGGTCTGCTCGTCTGCGCCCTGCAGGCTGATCGCATACCAGCCGTCGAGCCAGGCGAACGCCGGGATCCGGTACTGCAGGGTGGCGGTCTTGCGCCGCTGCGCCCAGTCGATCTGCAGCAGCGCCTTGTGGCCGCGGCGGTTGACGTAACGCCGCTCCTCGCCAAGCCGGAAACCGGCGCCGCTGTCGGTGCCGTAGGACAGGCCGGCGGTCTGCACCTTGCGCGGTGCCGGGGTCAGCGTGACCTGCACCGGCACGCGGCGGTCCACCGCGTTGTCGGGCTGCGGATCGATGCTGATGGTGCTGAAGTAGTCCAGCCGCTGCAGCGAGGTGCGCAGGCGGTCGAGCCGGCCCTGGTGGTAGTACTCGCCCTCTTCCCAGTACACCAGCCGCTCCAGCAGGCCGGGATCGATGATTTCCCGCGGGGTCTGGGTGAACGTGGTCGCGCCCATGTTGTAGCGCTCGCCGCTGGTCCACACCAGCTCGATGTCGGCGGCGAAGTCGGCGCGGGTCACCTCCACCCGGCGCGCGCTGAAGTCCGCGTCGAAGTAACCGCGCTGGGCAAGCCGGCGGCTGATGCGGTTCTTGCTGGCCTCGTAGACCGGGTGGTCGAGGATGGCGCCGGGGGCGGGCGCGAAGGCGTCCAGTTCCTCGGCGAGGTAACGGTCGCCCGCGCCTTCGCCGAGGATGGCGATGCTGGAATGGCGGATGCGTACCGGCTCGCCGGGATCGACGGTGATGGTCACCGTGACCGGCTCGCGCCGCGGGTCGCCTCCGGCGCCGCCGTTGCCGCCGGCCGGTTCGCGCTCGACGGTGATCGCCGGCGAATAGAAGCCGAACGGCTCCAGCGCCTCGCGGGTCTCGTCCTCGGCCTCGCGCAGCATGTAGGCAAGCCGGCGGAACGAGACGTCGCGCCCCTGCGCCTGCTGCAGCGACAGCGACACACGGACGTTCTCGGCCATCTCCTCGTCGAGGCCGATGATCCGGACCTCGCCCACCTCGATCGCCTGCGCCAGCGCCGGCGACAGCAGCGCGGCGAGGGCAAAGGCACGGAGCAGGGCGGGGCGCGGGTGGGGCGGGGTGACGCGTTGGGGGGCACGCATGCGCGGCAGCATACCGAATGCCATGCGACGCCCGGTTGACGTGTCGTGGCGGCCGCGGCTCAGCCCGACAGCTGCTCGATCGCGGCCACGCTGCCCAGCCGCCCGCCCAGCCGCTTCAGCAGCGCCAGCCGGTTGGCGCGCACCGCCATGTCGTCGGCGTTGACCATCACCGCGTCGAAGAACGCATCCACCTGCGGGCGCAGCCGCGCCAGCCGCGCCAGCGCATCGACGTAGTCACCATCGGCCAGCGCCTGCGCGGTGTCGCCGTAGACGGCTTCCACCGCTTCGCCCAGCGCGCGCTCGGCGGGTTCGGCGAACAGCGCGGGGTCGACCTGCGCCGGCACCTCGATATCGGCCTTGCGCAGGATGTTGCGGATGCGCTTGTCGGCGGCCGCCAGCGCCTCGGCCTCCGGCAGCGCGGCGAAGCTCCCGATCGCCTCGATGCGGCGGTCGAAGTCGTACAGCGACGCGGGCTTCAATGCCGCGACCGCCGCGAAGTGCTGCGGTGGCACGCCGCGGTCCTCGTAGTAGCCGCGCAGGCGGTCGAGGATGAAGTCGTGGAGCTCGTTGCGATCGGCGCTGGCGGTGGCGCCGTCCTTGCCGGTCGGCAACGGGCCGATCGATGCGATGGCGGCATCGAGCAGTCGGGGCAGGTCGAGATCGAAACCCGACTCGATGATCGTACGTGCCAGCCCCAGCGCATTGCGGCGCAGCGCGAACGGATCCTTGTTGCCGGTGGGCTTGAGCCCCGCGGCGAACCCGCCGGCCAGGGTGTCCAGGCGCTCGGCGATCGCCAGCACCTTGCCCAGCGGCGACAGCGCGATGTCGTCGCCGGCACTGCGCGGCTGCCAGGCCTCGTCGATGGCATTGGCCAGTGCGGTGCGGTCCTCGATGGCGAGGTCGTCGAGCGACGGGTCCTGCAGTGCGTAGTAGCGCCCGGCGATGCCCTGCAGTTCCGGGAATTCGTTGACCAGGCGCGACTGCAGGTCGGCCTTGGACAGCTCCGCCGCGCGGCGTGCAAGTGCGGCATCCACACCGACCCGCGGCGCGATCGCTTCGGCCAGCGCCGCGACGCGCTTCACCTTGTCGGCCAGCGTGCCGAGCTTCGCCTGGTAGGTGACGGTGGCGAGGCCGGCGTTCATCGACGGCAGGCCCTGGCGGATGTCCTCGGCGAAGAAGAACTGCGCATCGGCGAAGCGCGGGCGGATCACCCGCTCGTAGCCCTTGCGCACTTCGGACGCGTCGTTGGAGACGATGTTGGCGATGCCGATGAAGTGCTCCATCAGCCGGCCGTCGGCGCCCAGTACCGGGAAGAACTTCTGGTTGGCCTCCATGGTGGCCACCAGCGCTTCCTGCGGCACCGCGAGGTACTGCGGCTCGAACGAGCAGGCCACGGCGTTCGGCCATTCGACCAGGCACTCGACCTGGGCGAGATTATCGGCGTCGATGCGCGCGTTGCCGCCGGCTGCCTGCGCTGCCGCGGTGACTTCCTCGACGATGCGCGCACGGCGCTCGTCCGGATCCACCAGCACCTTCGCCGCGCGCAGCGCGTCGACGTAATCGCCCGGTCGTGCGATCGCGACCGCGCCGTCATGCATGAAGCGGTGGCCGCGGCTGTCGCGCCCGGCGGTGCAGCCGAACGCGTCGGCGTTGACCACCTCGTCGCCCAGCAGCATCACCAGCCAGTGCACCGGCCGCGCGAACGCCCAGGCGTGCGCGCCCCAGCGCATCGGCTTGGGCACCGGGATCGCGTCGATCGCCTCGGCCAGCACCGCCGGCAGCAGGGCCGCGGTCCGTGCGCCCGGGCTCACCGCGCGATGCACGAAGCGTTCGCCCTTCTGGTCGCTGGTGCGCTCGAGCGCGGTCCACTCGACCCCGGCCTTCTGCGCGAAGCCCTGCAGCGCGCGGGTGGGCTGGCCATCGGCATCCAGGGCGATATTGACGTAGGGCCCCAGCACTTCCGAGTGCTGCTCGGGCTGGGTGGTGGCCACGCCCGGCAGCAGCACCGCAAGGCGCCGCGGCGTGTACAGCGGCTTCGCATCGGCGCGCTCGACCGCGATGCCGCGCTTGTCCAGCGCGCCGATCACGCCATCGAAGAAGGCGCGCGCCAGGCCGGGCAGCGCCTTGACCGGCAGTTCCTCGGTGCCGAGTTCGATAAGCAGGGGTCGCATGTCGGTCATGTGTGGAGCCTTTGGATTCGTGTCTGGACCCTTCTCCCGCGAGCGCGGAGAAGGTGGCGCGCAGCGCCGGATGAGGGTGCGGATGCGGCGTGCCCGTGCGGCCTGGGCCGGGGGCTGCCCACATCCGCCCTTCGGGCACCTTCTCCCGCAGGCGGGAGAAGGGTCAAGAACCGTCTAGGCAGCGGTCGCGGCCGGCTGCTTCAACCCCGGAAACCCGAGCTTCTCGCGCTGCGCGAAGTAGGCCTCGGCCACCGCCTGCGACAGCCGGCGCACGCGCAGGATGTAACGCTGGCGCTCGGTGACCGAGATCGCGCGGCGCGCGTCGAGCATGTTGAAGCTGTGGCTGGCCTTCATCACCTGCTCGTAGGCCGGCAGCGGCAGGTCGAGGCCGACCAGCTTGAGCGCCTCCGCCTCGCAGGCATCGAAGCGGTGGAACAGCTCCGGCACGTCGGCGACCTCGAAGTTGTAGCGGCTCTGCTCGACCTCGTTCTGGTGGTAGACGTCGCCGTAATGCACCGGCGCGCCGTCGGGGCCGTGGGTCCACACCAGGTCGTACACGTTGTCGCAGTTCTGCAGGTACATGCACAGCCGCTCGAGACCGTAGGTGATCTCGCCCAGCACCGGCCTGCACTCGAGCCCGCCGGCCTGCTGGAAGTACGTGAACTGGGTGACTTCCATGCCGTTGAGCCAGACCTCCCAGCCCAGGCCCCAGGCGCCCAGCGTCGGCGATTCCCAGTTGTCCTCGACCAGACGCAGGTCGTGCACCCGCGGGTCGATGCCCAGCTCCTTCAACGAGTCGAAATACAGCTCGACGATGTTGTCCGGGCTGGGCTTCATCGCCACCTGGTACTGGTAATAGCGCTGCAGGCGGTTCGGGTTCTCGCCGTAGCGGCCGTCGGTAGGGCGGCGGCAGGGCTGCACGTAGGCGGCATTCCACGGCTCCGGCCCGAGCGAACGCAGGAACGTGGCGGGGTGGAAGGTGCCGGCGCCGACCTCGAGGTCCAGCGGCTGGATCAGCACGCAGCCCTGCTTCGCCCAGTACGCGTTGAGGCGCCGGATCAGCTCCTGGAACGTGGGTGCGGACATCGTCGGCAGGCTCGCGAATGGGGCGCGCTAGTATACGGCGCACCTTTCGCCGTCCCGGCAGCATGCCCTTGAGCGAAGCACGCAACGACCGCGCCCCGACCGCCACGGCATTGCCGCCCGGACGGCTGGCGATCGCGCCGCTGATCGATGCACTCGCGGCGGATGGACTGATCAGCGCGGAGGAGGCCGCGCGTGCACATGCCGGCAGCCGCCACCTGCGCGGCGTCGACACGGTGCATCCGCTGGTGCTGCTGGCCAACCTCAAGCTGGCCTCGGCACGCCGTGCCGGCAGCGAGCTCGGCCTGGAAGCGCTGACCGAATGGCTGGCCGCGCGCACCGGCCTGGCCTACCGGCGCATCGACCCGACCCGGCTCGACGTTGCCGGGGTCACCGACCTGGTCTCGCATGCATACGCGCGCCGCCACCGCATCCTGCCGCTGGAAGTGGGCCCGGACCGCGCGCTGATCGCCACCAGCGAGCCACTGGCGCTGGACTGGTTGCCCGACCTGCAGCGCCTGCTCCGCCGCGACATCACCCTCGAGGTCGCCAGCCCGCTCGACCTCAACCGCTACACGATGGAGTTCTTCGGCGTCACCCGTTCGCTGCGTGGCGCGCGCGAGCAGCGCGATGGCACGGGCGGTGGCGGCGAGGCGCCGAGCTTCGAGCAGCTGGTGGAGCTGGGCAAGTCCGGCGACGTCAACGCCGACGACCACCACATCGTCCATATCGTCGACTGGTTGCTGCAATACGCCTACGAGCAGCGCGCCTCCGACATCCACCTGGAGCCGCGGCGCGACCTCGGCCGCGTGCGCTTCCGCATCGACGGCGTGCTGCACAAGGTGTTCGAGATGCCGCCGCCGGTGATGACCGCGGTGGTCTCGCGGATCAAGGTGCTGGGCCGCATGGACCTCGCCGAACGGCGGCGCCCGCAGGACGGCCGGATCAAGACCCGTTCGCCGGGCGGGCGCGAGGTGGAGATGCGCCTGTCGACGATGCCCACTGCGTTCGGCGAGAAGTGCGTGATGCGCATCTTCGACCCGGATACGGCGTTCAAGCCGATCTCGCAGCTGGGCTTCGATGCCGGCGAGGCGGCGGCGTGGGAGGAGCTCGTGCAGCGCCCGCACGGCATCGTGCTGGTGACCGGCCCCACCGGGTCGGGCAAGACCACCACGCTGTATTCGACGCTGCGCCGGCTGTCGACGCCCGATGTCAACGTGTGCACGGTCGAGGACCCGATCGAGATGGTCGCGCCGGAGCTCAACCAGACCCAGGTGCATGCCGCGATCGACCTGACCTTCGCCCAGGGCGTGCGCACCCTGCTGCGGCAGGACCCGGACATCATCATGATCGGCGAGATCCGAGACCTCGACACCGCGCAGATGGCGGTGCAGGCCTCGCTGACCGGCCACCTGGTGCTTTCGACGCTGCACACCAACGACGCGCCGTCGGCGGTCACCCGCCTGCTCGATCTCGGCCTGCCGCACTACCTGATCGCCTCCACCCTCAACGGCGTGCTCGCGCAACGTCTGGTGCGCACGCTGTGCGCGCACTGCAAGCGCCCGGGCGAGGTGCCCGAAGGCGGCTGGCAGGCGTTGCTCGATCCCGGCGAGCCGGTACCGCCCGGCCAGCCGCACGAACCGGTGGGTTGTCTGGAATGCCGCAACACCGGCTACCAGGGCCGCGTCGGCCTGTACGAGCTGATGCCGGTGACGCCGCAGCTGCGCGCGATGATCCGCCCCGACATGGAGCTGGCTGCATTCGCCCGTGCCGCCGTCGGCGGCGGCCTGCGCACGCTGCGTCGTGCCGCCGCGGAAAAGGTCGCCCAGGGCCTGACCACGGTCGAGGAAGTGCTGACGGTGCTGCCGCCGCGGGAGTAGGCACTTCGCACCCTCCTCCCACCGGCGGCGAAGGCGCCCCGCAGGGCGGGTAAGGGCGCGATGTCCGGGTACCTTGTGTTCGTGACCAGGCTCGAGAGTCTGCCGGGCCCGTGCGATTGCGTGTTTCTTCTGCCGATCTAGGTGGCTCGTCGGTCTGCTGGGCGCCCACCGCGGCCACAGGGGGATGTCCAGCCGGAGATCTCCGCGTCCTGCTCCCACATCCGGCCGCCGGCCATCCATGGCCGGCTCTGGACATCCCCCTGCGTCCGCGGCGGGCTCCGGGCTGTCGTCGCGCCGGGAACAGGGTCAACGACAAAGAACATCAGGCTCGTGGCCGTCGGGGATTTCGCGTCGGCCCTGTGCGTCCCGATGCCCGATCGATAGACCACGAGCGGGGCTCTTGCAGCGACTTGAGTGCCCGGTTCCCGCTCTCCGTGCCGAAGCCAGCGGATGCCTGGGCCCGTCGCGTGCACCGCGGGGTGTGCTCCCAGCCGGCCAAGGATGGCCGGCGGCCGGCCGTGGTAGCTGGACGCGGACTCCGGCCGGGGGAGCACACCCCGCGGTGCGCGCGACGGGCGGAGCGCACTCAACGCAGCCCCGGGCGCTGCGCCAGTTCAGCTATCTGCCACCACGGCCGGAGAGAGGAAAACCCGGTGGGCCGTCGACGAAAACGCGGTATTGGCGCCGACCGGCGGATACCAGTGAGCCACCACTACGCGACTCTTTGCGTCCACCGCGGCCACTGCCGAAGGTGCAGCGCTTATCGAGGCACGCATCCAGGGCTCCGTTGCGCGGACGCGCTCGCAGCATCCCCGTACACCGCGCAATCGCGCCGTAGGGCGCCGGTATCATGGCGCGCACATGACCGCCTCATTCCTGATCCTTGAAACCGGACGTCCGATCGCGTCCATGCGCCGCCATGGCGGCTTCGACCACTGGATCCGCGTCGCTGCCGGCCTGCGTGCAAGCGCGGTGCAGACCGTGGATGCGCAATCCGGGGCCAGGCTCCCCGACCCGCGCGATCGCATCGGCGTCCTCGTCACCGGCTCCGGTGCGATGGTCAGCGACCGTGAACCCTGGAGCGAGCGTGCTGCGCAGTGGCTCGGAGACGCCGTGCTGGCCGGCGTGCCGGTGTTCGGCATCTGCTATGGCCACCAGCTGCTGGCGCACGCGCTGGGTGGCGAGGTTGCCGACAACCCGGCCGGCCGCGGCATGGGCACCGTACGGGTGGAAACCACCGGAGGCGCGGCGACGGACCCGTTGTTCGCCGGCCTGCCGTCGCCGTTCGCCGCGCAGGCGACCCACCTGCAGAGCGTGCGCCGGCTGCCGGAGGGCGCGCAGTGCCTGGCCATGGCCGCGCACGATCCGAACTATGCCTTCCGCTTCGGCGAACAGGCCTGGGGCGTGCAGTTCCACCCGGAATTTTCCGCCATGCACATGCGTGGCTACATCCGCGCGCGCGCCGACGCCCTGCGTGCGGAAGGCACCGATCCCGTCGTGCTGGAGCGGGCGACCACGGCCGCGCCGCATGCGCGCGCTGTGCTGCGTCGATTCGTGCGCCACGCGTACACTGTGCACGGTCGTGCCGGCACGGTGCCAGGCGGACGCTCGGGAGCAACAGGCAATGAGTGACGTGCGCAAGGTGGCCGCCGGGGCCGGCGCGGAATGGCTGCTGGGCGGCTTCGGGCTGCTGCGCAAGGCACCGACGGGGCTGCTGGCAACCGGCGCCGTGCTCGGCCTGGTGACCGGCCTGCCGTTGCTGCTGGCGGAAGCCGCGCCGGGCATGTTCCTCGGCCTGCAGGCGCTGATCATGCTGCTCACGCCGGTGCTGCTGGGCGGGTTCGTGTATGCGATGCACCAGGTCGACCGTGGCGGTGCGGCATCGCCCGCGCACCTGCTGGAAGGCTTCCGCAATGGCCGCACGCTGCCGCTGATGGCGCAGCTGGTGCCGCAGGTCGCCTTCGGCATCGCCGCGGTGCTGCTGCTGGTGCTGATGGTCGGCGTCGACCAGCTGCAGACGCTGGCGGCGGCGATGGAAGCCGCGCAGGGCCAGGCCAATCCGGATCCGGCGCTGTTCGCCGGCCTGCCGGCCGGGCGCCTGCTGCTGTGGATGCTGCTGGTGATCGTGCTGGTGATCGCGGTGTACTTCTACACCTTCGTCGCCTCGCCGCAGATCATGCTCGAGGGCCGCCCGGCCTTCGCGGCGATGGGCCGCAGCTTCCGTGCCTGCCTGCGCAACCTGCCGGCGATGCTGGTGTTCATCCTGCTGACGCTGCTGGTCGCGGTGCTGATGAGCGTGGCCGGCCAGGTGGTCGGTGCGCTGTTCGGGATGGTCGGCGGCGTGCTGGTCGGCGCGCTGGTCGGGCAGATCGCGCTGATGGCCGTGCTGATGCCGGTGGTGATCGGGTCGATCTACACCGCGTGGTCGCAGATGCTGGCCCCGGCGGCCGGCGGCGCCATCGACCACGCCACCACGAACGCCGGGATTGAACTCTGAGTGTTCGAACGCTGGGTGATTGAATGCCGGGCGCGGAGCGCCGCGGCACCTCAGCCCAGCGCGCGCGCGAGCGCCGCATCCACCCGTGCCTGCAGCGCGTTGAACAGCATGGCCGACGCGGCGCACGCCAGCGCCGCCTGCAGCCACAGCCACGCGTGCGCCCAGCGCGGCAGCGGCGCGTGCGCGGCGGCCACCACCCGCAGGCCGGCGATCCGGTCATGCAGCGCCTGGTGGCGTGGCGGCGGTGCCGCCATCAGGTGGCCGAGGTTGAGGCTCAGCCACGACAGCAGGCCGCTGGCCTGGCGCAGCGCGTGGCGTGCGCAACCGGCCGGCGGCGCGCCGTGGGCTTCGACCACCCGCAGTCCGAGTGCGCGCTTGCCGGGGGTTGCCGCAAGCCGGCATTCGAACGCGCTGGCGTAGAGCCAGAACAGCAGCGCGAACGCGGCGAGCGGCCGCAGCAGCACGCTTCCCAGGGCTGACGCCAGCTGGCTGGCGGCGACGCCGATTGCGGGATCGGCGAGCAGCCCGGCCGGCGCCGGAAGCCCGGGCAAAGCCGCGAGCAGGGGCTCAAGCACTGCATCCAGCAGGACCGCGAGCGCGGCATCCAGCGCGCCCAGCCGCGCGCCAGATGACGCGGCGACCAGCGCCAGCACCAGCATGGCCACCAGCGCAGCATCCAGCGACCAGGCCACCCAGCGATGCAGCAGCGGTGCCGGTTGCATCCGCAGTGCATCTGCGGGACGCGGCGTGGATCTGCGTCGCCGCACCGAGGTCACGGTTCCCCGGCGGCGCGCCCGTCGGCCGGCACCAGCATCCGCGCCGCGATCAGCCCGGCCTCGTACAGCAGGCACATCGGGATCGCCAGCATGAGCTGCGACACCACGTCCGGCGGAGTGACCACGGCGGCGATCACGAACACGCCCACGATCGCGTAACCACGCGATTCGCGCAGCTGGTTGGGCGTCACCCAGCCCATCAGCACCAGGATCACCATCGCCACCGGCAGCTCGAAGCTGAGGCCGAAGGCGAGGAAGATCACCAGCACGAAGTTCAGGTAGGCGTGGATGTCGGTCATCATCGCGACGCCATCGGGCGTGACCGCGGTGAGGAAGCCGAACACCACCGGCAGCACCAGGAAGAACGCGAACGCGCAGCCGGCGTAGAACAGCAGCAGCGCCGAGGCCAGCAGCGGCATCGCCAGGCGCTTCTCGCGCCGGTACAGGCCCGGCGCGACGAACGCCCACAGCTGGTACAGCAGCCACGGCATGGTGGTGATCAGGGCGACGAAAAACGCGAGTTTCAGCGGCGCGAAGAACGGCGAGGCGACTTCGACCGCGATCAGGGTCGAGCCCTCCGGCAGCTTGTCGAGCAGCGGCTGCGCCAGCCACGCATACAGGCGATTGGCGAAGGGCAGCAGGCCGACGAACACCAGCATCAGGCCGGCGATCGCACGCAGCAGCCGCGAGCGCAACTCGATCAGATGATCGAGCAGGCTGGCGTCGACCGAGGACTCAGCGTCGTTCGCCATCGGGTCCGGTTGCTTCGTCGGGGCGTGCGGAAGGCACGGCGGAGGTGCTATCCGCATCGTCGGCAATCGCTGCCGCCGCGTTGGCCCTGGCGCCGGTCGCGTCGGGCATGCCGGTGGCGCCGGATGGCGCGGTTCCGGTGGTGGTCACCCCGTCACGCAGCTGCTGCGCCTCGCGTCGCACCGCTGCTTCTGCACCGCGCATGTCGCGATCGGCCTCGCGCATCGCGCTGCGTGCCTGGTCGAGGTTGCGCTTGAGTTCCTCGGCGGCCAGCTCGCGCTCGAACTCGGCGCGCACCGACTGCCACTGCCCACGCGCGCGTCGCACCCACAGGCCGGTGAAACGCGCGGCACGCGGAAGCCGCTCCGGCCCCAGGACCACCAGGGCCACGACGGCGATCACCAGGAGTTCGGCAAAGCTGAGGTCGAACATGGGGCGGCGCTACGCGCAGGTCAGCGTGTGGCGTCGTCCCGGTCGCGCTTGCGGTCGCCGTCGGCGACGGTTTCCGTGCGGCGCTGCTCGATCTGCGAAGGCGGCGCATCCTCGTCGCGCATGCCCTGCTTGAAGCCCTTGATGGCTTCGCCGAGATCGCGGCCGGCGCCGCGCAGCTTTTTGGTGCCGAACACCAGCAGCACGACCAGGGCCACGATGATCCAGTGCCAGATGCTGAAACTACCCATGACGCGCCTGCCTGATACGTACCGGGCTGCAGGATAGCGCAGCCTTCGCGCGGCTGCGCTGTGGCGGACGCGCGGACGCGTCCAGCGGACCTACCAGGTGCCGTCGAGCGGCTCGGCGCGGATTTCGCTCTCGCCGACCGGCTCGAATGCCGACGGCGCCGGCTCGCTGGAGGCCGGGCGCAGCGGCTGCGGTTGGGCCTGCGTGGTGGTGTCCTCGACGACAGGCGCCGGCGCCGGGGCACGCTGCGATGCGACCCGCCCCGCGCCCTCGGTGCCGCGGTTGGCGCGCGCGATCGCGGTGGCCTCCTCGAGGCGGTCGCGGAAATCCACCACCGGGCCGGCGGCGCGTGCCGGGGTGCGGTTCTCGAAGATCATCCGCGGCGTGGTGCCACCGCCGTAGACGGCCTGGTTGGCCTCGTCGTCGATGCTCAGCACCGCGCCATCCAGGGCGACGCCGGCAAACAGCCCGCGTGCGCGCGACCACGACCAGATCTCGGCCTTGAGCTGGCCGTCGGTGGCGGTGGCGGCATTGCGGCCCATCGGGCCGGCGGCGACGCCGGCATCGGCGCCCAGGGTGATCTTGCCGTTGACGATGCTGTCGAGGCTGCGGTCGTTGCGGAACACCAGCACCACGTCGGCCGACTGCACGCCGGCCTGGAAGCCGATGCTGCCGCCGGTCAGGGTGACGAAGGCCGGCTGCGACCAGGTGCCATCGGGCGACTTCACCGCCATCACGCCGTGGCCGCGACGACCGCCGATCACCAGCCCGGCCTTGATGGTGTCGGGCACCACCACGATGGCGCGCGCCTCGTCGAGCAGCTTGTCGGGAATCGCGTTTTCCGGGATCGCCTGCACCTCGGTCAGCACGCGCACCGCGTTGAGCGCGCGCTCGTCCTCGCGGGGGCCGGCATGGGCGGCCGTGGTCGCCAGCGACAGCGCGAGGGTGGCGGCGAGCAGCAGGCGGACGGGACGACGGGACTGGATCATCGGGGGCTCCGGAAGCGATGGCGGCGGCGCATGGGGCCGCGACACGTGAAGGTAGGATCGCAGAAATGAATCCGGTCTGAGGATTCCGCGCCCGGTCCGGCGATCGGCGCGGAAGATCGAAGCGATCGGCGGGGGTGCCGCGATCCGTCCGCGGCAGCGGTGCGATCCGCGGCTGGAACATCGCGGGCGGGTGAAGCTGTCATCCTATGCGCATGTCGCAGCCAAGCTCCGCGTCCGCCACGACGCCCCCGCCTTCCCGCGCCCACGACGCGGTCCTGCTGGTCAATCTCGGCACGCCCGAGGCGCCCACGCCCGACGCCGTGCGCCGCTACCTGCTCGAGTTCCTGTCCGATCGCCGGGTGGTCTCGCTGCCGCCGCTGCTCTGGCAGCCGATCCTGCGCGGCGCGGTGCTGCCGCTGCGCTGCAAGCGCGTCGCCGCGCTGTACGCCGACATCTGGATGGAAGGCGGCTCGCCGTTGCTGGTCCACACGCGCGGCCTCGCCGAGCGGGTCGCCGAACGCCTGCCCGGCATCCGCGTGGCGCATGCGATGCGCTACGGCACGCCGTCGCTGGTGCGCGAACTCGAACGCCTGCGGGACGAGGGTGCGCGCCGGGTGCTGGTGCTGCCGCTGTATCCGCAGTACTCCACCACCACCACGGCCTCGGTGGACGACGTCGCCCGCCGTGCCGCGTTGCCGGTGCACGTGGTGCAGGACTACCACCTCGACCCCGGCTGGGTGGAAGCGGTCGCGGCATCGATCCGTGCGGCCTGGCAGGTGCAGCCGCGCGGCGAGAAGCTGCTGTTCTCCTTCCACGGCATTCCGCAGCGGGTGGTGGATGCGGGCGACCCCTACGAGCTGCAGTGCCGGGCCAGCACCGTGGCCATCGCGCGCGCGCTGGGCCTGCCCGACGACGGCATCCTGCTGACCTTCCAGTCACGCTTCGGCCGCGAGAAGTGGCTGCAGCCCTACACCGACGCCACCATGCGCGCGCTGGGCGAGAGCGGGGTCAAGCGCATCGACGTGGTCTGCCCCGGCTTCGCGGTGGACTGCCTGGAAACGCTGGAGGAGATCGCGCAGCAGAACGCCGAACTGTTCCGCGAGCATGGCGGCGAGACCCTGCGCTACATCCCCTGCCTCAATGCCGATCCGGGCCACGCCGACGCGCTTGCCGCGCTGGTGGCGCGCGAGCTCGACGGCTGGACGCCGGCCGCGCGCTGATGCGGGAGTTCGAACTGCGGATCGCCGCCGGCCGCATCCGTGGCCTGCGCAATGGCGGCAACGGGCCGAAGGTGCTGGCCCTGCATGGCTGGCTCGACAACGCGGCGAGCTTCGTGCCGCTGGCGCCGTACCTGGAGGGCATCGACCTGGTCGCGGTGGACCTGCCCGGCCACGGGCGCAGCGACCACCTGCCGCCGGGCGTGGAGTACACATTCCCCGGTGCGCTGCACAACGTGCTCGACATCGCCGATGCGCTGGGCTGGGAGCGTTTCGCGCTGCTCGGCCATTCGATGGGCGCGGGCATCGCCAGCCTGGTGGCGGCGGGCTGCCCGCAGCGGGTGGAGCGGCTGGTGGCGATCGAGGCACTCGGCGCATTGCCGGAATCCGCCGGGCGCACCACCGCGCGGCTGCGCGAATCGGTGTCGGCCACACGCGCGCTGCGCGGCAAGGCACTGCGCGTGTTCGTCGATCCGCAGCCGGCGGTGCGTGCGCGCATGCACGCCAATGCACTGTCGGAGCCGGTCGCGCGCCTGCTGGTCGAACGTGGCCTCGCCAGTGTCGAGGGTGGCCACACCTGGAGCAGCGACCCGCGCCTCACGGTGCCGACGATGGTGCGCATGACCGACGCCCAGGTGGACGATCTGGTCGCCGGCATCCAGTGCCCGACCCGGGTGATCTACGCCGATCCGCCGCAGCCCTACCTGCCCGAGCCCGACCGCAGCCGCCGTGCGCGGCTGCTGCCGCAGGGGGATCTGGTCGTGCTGCCCGGCGGGCACCACCTGCACATGGAAACTCCTCGGGCGGTGGCGGGAGCCATCGGGCGGTTCTTCCACGGGTGAGACCGGGCGGCCGACGCCGCCGGCGGCATGCCTACCGCGCCACCACGCGCATGTCCTCGCGCAGCTGCAGTTGCAGTTGCACCGTGTCCGCTGCCACAGGGCGCAGCCACAGCACCGCGGCGCGCGGGCCCTTCTCGAACGACAGCATCGCCCCGTCCGGCGCACGTTGCAGCGCCAGTGTCTGCCGCCAGCCGAGGCCGTGCATGCCGGCTCGGGCATCGGCGAACAGCGTCGCCATGTCGCCACGGGCCTGCACCCCGACCACGCGCGTGCCATCGACCTCCATCACGCTGCGCACGTCGTAGCCCGGCGGCAGGTAGAGGTCGGCGGGGAAATCGTCGGGCAGCGACAACGGCTGCGGTGTGGGCGCGGCCCGCGTGGTGGCAACGGGGAGGGGCGCGGTCCCTGCGCTGTCCAGGGTTCGCTGGCAGCCGGATGCGGCCAGGCAGAGGCTGAGCAGGACGACGCAGCTGCGGTGCATGGCGTGCTCCGGGAGTGCCTGCCTCCCAGAACGCCGTGGCCGCGCTCAGCCGGCCAGCAGCAGGTGCAGCGCGGTCTTGAGCCGGCGACCCTGCGCGTGGAAGTAGTCGCGCTCCTCGCGCCACGCGGGAAAGCGCGCTTCCACCTGCTGCCAGAACGCCTTCGAATGATCGGCGTGGATCAGATGGCAGAGCTCGTGCACCAGCACGTACTCGAATGCCCGTGGCCGGCCGAGCACCAGCGCGAGGTCCAGCGCGAGCACGCCGTTGGGTGCCAGCGAGCCCCACTGCGACGACATCGGGCGGATGCGGATGCGCGCCGGCGCCGTTGGCAGGCCGGGCAGGTAACGCGGCAGCCAGCGGCCGACGTCGGCGCGCGCCTCGGTTTCGTAGAAGTCGCGCAGCGCGCGCCGCAGGGTGGCCGCGGTGGCACGCGCCGGCACGCTGAAGCGCAGCACGTCGCCATCGGCGTCGATGCGCGCATAGCGGCCCTCGCACCAGGCCAGCGCATGCATCGTGCCGCGCAGCGGCAGGTGGGTGCTGGCATATGCCGCCAACGGTTCGACGCCGTCGCCACGCTGGGCATCGAGCTGCGCCACCAGCCAGGCGCGGTGTTCGTTGAGGAAGCGCTCGCCGGCAAGATCACTGGCGGCCGGCGGCAGGGTCAGGCGCGCGCCGCGTTCGGCCACCGACAGGCGCATGCGCTTGGCACGCGGATCGCGCACGCGCAGCACCTCGATCACCCGCCCGTCGTCGCAGGCGAGGGGGATCGTGTCGCGCTGCACCGGCGTGCGCGCGAGGCGGGGTCCGAGCAGACGGCGCAGGGACGGGGACATGGAATCTTCCAGCAGGCGGCGCGCGGAGGCGTCGTCGGCGATGGCGTCAGGCCTCGGCGCGGCTGAACTTCAGCGCGGGCTCGAGCACGGCGAACAGACGGCGGAATTCTCCGCTCATCAGCGCGAAGCGTGCGTCCAGTTCGGCCGCGATGTCATCGGCTTCGGTGTGCTCGAGCTGGTCGACGGCACCGTCGAGCAGCTTGAACTTGCGCACCACCAGGTCGTCGCCGAGCACGAACGACACATGGTCGTCGAGCACCAGCGCGAGCTTCGTCACCTGCTTGCCGGACTCGAGATGGCGGGCGATTTCGTCGGAGCTGAGGTCCTGGCGCTGGCACTTCACGATCGCGCCGTTGTCGGCGGGATCCTTGAGTTCGCATTCCTCGCCCAGCGACAGGCCATCGGGCAGCGCCTCGCCGGCGATCCAGCCGGTCAGCACCGAACGCGGCGCGATCTCGGCATTGAGCGGCAATGCCGGGAAGCTGCCGAGCGCGCGGCGGATCTCCGAGACGACGTTCTCGCCGGTCTTGCGGCTCGAGGTGTCGACCGCGCACACGCCGAGCTTGAGATCGACCAGGGCGTCGGTGCGCGACGGCTTCACGAACGCACGCGGCAGCAGTTCATGGACGAGGTCGTCCTTGAGCTGCTTGCGGCGGCGGCCGCCGGGCTTGCGGCCCTCGCGTGCTTCGATCTCCTCGATCTTCTGCGCGAGCATGTCGTTGACCACGGCACCGGGCAGAAGGCGGTCCTCGCCGCCCACGGTCAGCCACAGCGCATCGTCGCGGCGGTGCAGCAGCGCTTCGGCGTCGCGGCCGAACGGCGGCACGAAGCCGCGGGTGGAAAGCTCGAGCGGGCCGACCGGGCGCAGCGCGGCCTCGGTCAGGCCGGCATCAAGCGTGCCGATGTCGAGCGAGACCGGAAAGCGGAACAGGGTGATATTGCGGAAGAACATCGGGAGGCGTTACCGGAAGAAGGAAAGGGCGGTTCCGCGCGCGGCGAGCGGCGACGGAGCGGGGACCCGCGGACACGTCCGCGGACGGGAAATACGCATGGCCACCGCGGTCAGGCGCCGTCGTCGGCGTCGTCCGCGGGCCCGGAGTCGGCAAGCCATGCACGGGCGTCGGCCGGCGCGTCGCGTCCTGCGCCGCCAAGTGAGAGGAAGTCGAACAGCGAAGGGTCCGCCAGCTGCGACGGGCGGATGTCCCCCAGCGCGCGTGCAATGGTTTCGATGCGACCGGGGAAGTCGCGTTCCCACCCGCACATCATTTTCTGCACCTGCTTGCGCTGCAGGTTCTCCTGCGAGCCGCACAGGTTGCAGGGGATGATCGGGAACGCCTTCGCCTGCGCGTAGGCGGCGATGTCGTCCTCGCGCACGTAGGCCAGCGGTCGGATCACCACGTGGCGGCCGTCGTCGGACAACAGCTTCGGCGGCATGCCACTGAGTTTGGCGTGGAAGAACATGTTGAGGAAGAACGTGGCGACCATGTCGTCGCGATGGTGGCCCAGCGCGATCTTCGTGTAGCCGTGCTCGGCCGCATAGGTGTACAGCGCGCCGCGACGCAGCCGCGAGCACAGCGAGCACATCGTCTTGCCTTCCGGCACCACGCGGCTGACCACCGAATAGGTGTCCTGCTCGATGATGTGGAAGTCCACGCCCAGAGAGCGCAGGTATTCGGAAAGCACGTGCTCCGGGAAGCCGGGCTGCTTCTGGTCGAGATTGACCGCCGTGAGCGAGAACGACACCGGCGCCTTCTTCTGCAGCTGCAGCAGCACGTCGAGCATGGTGTAGCTGTCCTTGCCGCCGGACAGGCACACCATCACCCGGTCGCCGTCCTCGATCATGCCGAAGTCGGCGATCGCACGACCGACCTGGTGGCGCAGGCGCTTGGCCAGCCGGTTGGCTTCGTGGCGTTGCGCACGGGGATCGCGTTCGCGACGGCGCATGACCGGTTCGGGCAGGGGCAGGACGGTGCTCATCAGGTCGCTAGTGTAGCGGCAGCCCGGCGGGCGCCGTGGCGACGCGCTGCCATCCGGACAGGTTGCGCAACGGTGGGCACGATGGGCAGCCACTGCGCGCCCTGGTCAAACTTTCGCCACAGGTGGGCCGTGACGCGTGGCGTGGCCCGGAGGGCACCACGCCGCATCGTTTCGGCAAAGTGGCCCTGACACCGGTGCTGGCCGTATGCTCGGCGCATGGAGCCGCCGCCGCCCGATCTGCCCGGCCGCCTGGCCACGTTGCGGCAGGAACACCGCGACCTCGACGTCGCGATCGCGCGCCTGCAGGCCGACATCGCCATGGACGAACTGGCGGTCAAGCGGATGAAGAAGCGCAAGCTGCAGCTCAAGGACTGCATCGCGCGGATGGAGTCGGCGCTGATTCCCGACGAGCCGGCCTGACGCGTTTACCGGGGTGGCGACCGGCCCTATGATCCGGGCCGGCATGCATGCCGCGGAGCGTCCGCCGGCACGTGCCTCGGGGGGATCCGCATGCCACATCCAATGATCGCGCCGCGTGCCGGGCGCGCATACCTCGCGCTGGTGCTGGCGCTGGCCGCCGCACCGGCGCTCGCGCAGGACTTCACCCTCGGCGCCGGGTTCACGCCGGATCCGCAGGTCGGGACCGGCACCACCGGCGGCGATGGCGATGCCTCGCGCTTCGGCGCCGGGTGTTCGGTTCGGGCCGCATCGCCTCGCGCCTCGACCATCGCCTGCGGGTGACCAGCCCGGTCAACCTGCGCATGCAGGTGAGCAGCGATACCGATTCCACCCTTGCGGTGATCGGCCCGGGCGGCGTGTTCTGCGACGCCGATGGCGGCGAGCTGCTCGATGCCCGCGTCGATGCGCGACTCGAACCGGGTGACTACCAGGTCTTCGTCGGCCACATCGGCAGCGCCGGGCGCTACCGGCTCGAACTCAGCGAGCTGTCGCAGGTGGGTGCTGGCGGCGGCAGCGACCGTGGCCTGTATGGCGACTTCACCCTGGGCGCGGGGTTCCTGCCCGATCCGCAGACCGCCACCGGCAGCACCGGCGGCACGGTCAGCGCCAGCCGCTACGGCGCGCACTGCGACGGCATGATCGACACCACGCCCGACCACACCCTCACCATCACCTCGACGGTGTCGCTCGACATCCGCGTGGCCAGCACCACCGACTCCTCGCTGGTCATCACCGGCCCGGGCAAGGTGGTGTGCGACGACGACGGTGCCGGCGCGCTCGACGCGCGCGTGCGCGAGACCTTCCGCCCTGGCGAGTACGGCATCTACGTCGGCCATCTCGGCCGCCAGGGCGAGTACACGATCACCATCACCGAAGCGGACTGACGGCCGCACCGCCCCCTGCCGGTGTCGGCCGGCAGGGGGGCGGATTCAGGGCGTGGGCACGACGGTGGGGCGCACCGCCTCCGGGCTGATCTTCTCGATGGTGTGGCGCAATTCGCGGCCAAGGATCACCTTGGCGTCGCGTGCCCACACGTCCAGGCGCTGGTCGAACACCAGCTTGCTGTTGTGGTCGAGCCTCACCAGTTCCAGCTCGCGCAGTTTCTGGATGAAGCCGCGGAACAGCGAACGGTCGAAGAACTCCGGCGCGGCCGGTGCGTACAGCAGGCTCAGGCGCTGCGCGGCCTGCTGGCAGAGGTTTTCCAGCTCCGCCGCACCCAGCGTGCCGGGGCCGTTCTTGGCCAGCACCGAGATCGCGATGTAGTAGCGCTCGAACGCCTGCTGCAGCGGGTGGCCCAGCGCGCGCAGGCGGAACACTTCATCGGTCTGTCCCGAGTTGCGCTGGTAGATGCCGCCCTCGTCGTCGCCGACGCGCTCGAGCAGTCCCTCGCGCACGAACACCTGCAGGGTGCGTTCGAGGCGCTCGACGAAGCCGTCCGCATCCCACGGCAGGAACAGTTCGGCCTGCAGGAACGGGTACAGCGAGCGCCCCAGCCTGAGCAGCGTGTTGCCGCTCATGCGCCGGTTGTTGTGGAAGCAGGAGGCGATCCAGCCCGACGCGGTGAACAGGTGCACGACGTTGTTGCGGAAGTACGACAGCAGCACCGCGGTCTCGTCATCCACCTTCAGCACGTCGCCCAGCGGATGGGCGATGCGCTGCAGCACGCCGATCTCCTCGCCATGCGCGACGATCTCGGCGGGCGTGTGCGGGGTCACCGTGACCAGGTCGCTGTAGGGCACTTCGGTGAGCGTGGTCTTGGACAGCGCGATCTGCGCCAGCAGGTCGGACTCGCTCATCGCGTGCTTGGGCGTGGACAGCAGCGCCAGCGCGAGGAAGTTGATCGGATTGACGTCGGCGGCGCGGTTGATGTGCACCTGGATGCGCTCGGCGGTGGCGTCGACCGTCCTCGACAGCCATTCCGGGCGCTCGTCGTCGGGCAGCGGGCGGCCATCCCAGTCGCTGGCGTGTTCGTCGAGCAGGCGCTGCAGCGGGATCGCCTCGCCGAAGTTCACCACCACCTGGCCGTAGTTCTGCCGCAGCACCTTCGGGATGCCCCACAGCAGCTGCCAGATCGACTCCTTCTGCTTGGGCTTGCCGGTCAGCTCGTCGAGGTAGCTGGTGCCCTCCATCAGCTTCTCGTAGCCGATGTACACGGGCTGGAACAGCACCGGCCGGGTCGGCTGGCGCAGGTAGGCCCGCACCGTCATCGACACCATGCCGCCCTTGGGCTGCAGCAGGCGCCCGGTGCGCGAGCGCCCGCCCTCGATGAAGTACTCGATCGAATAGCCGCCGGCCACCAGCTGCGCCACGTATTCCGACAGCACCGCCGAGTACAGCGCGTTGCCGCGGATCGACCGGCGGATGTAGAACGCACCGCCCTTGCGCAGGATGGTGCCCACCACCGGCAGGTTGAGGTTGATGCCGGCCACGATGTGCGGCGGCACGATGCCCTTGTTGTAGAGCAGGTAGGACAGCAGCAGGTAGTCCATGTGGCTGCGGTGGCTCGGCACGTAGACGATCTCGTGCCCGGGCGCGGCGGCCTTGAGCGCATCGAGGTGGTGCACCAGCACGCCGCGGTAGATGCGGTTCCACACCGAGGTCAGCAGGAAGCTCGCCGAGCGCACCACCGGGTGCGAATAGTCGGCGGCGATCTCGTAGGCGTACATGTACGCCTTCTTCCACGCCTCCTCGTTGCTGGAGTTGTCGCGACGTGCCTGGTCGGCGATCGCCTCCTGCACCGTGCTCGCCGACAGCACCTTGTCCACCAGCAGGCGACGGGTGGAGAGGTCGGGGCCGACCACCGCCTCGCGGATGCGGTTGAAGTGCACCCGCAGCACGCGCGAGACCTTGCGCACGGTGCGCTCGGGGCTGAGGTCCTCGGCGATGATGCCGCGCACTTCAACCGGGCTTGCGAAGCGCACCAGGGTGTCGCGGCCGTTGAGCAGGATCGCCAGCAGGCGGCGGAAGCGGCCCACCAGCGCCCAGTTCTCCGAGAACAGCACCGAGAACCAGCCGCTGGCTTTGTCCGGGCTGCGGCCGACGAAAATCGATACCGGCAGCAGCTGCACGTCCAGCGACGGATCGGCGCGGTGCGCTTCGAGCAGGCGCGCCAGGGTTTCGGAATGGGTGCTCGGCTTCGGCGGGCGCTTGCCCTTGGCCAGCGCGTTGATGGTGGCCGAGGCGTTGCGCCGCGACAGCGCGACGTAGGCGCGCTTGCGCCCGACCGGATCGCCCGGCAGCGGCTGCAGCGGCGAAGGCATCCCGGCCTCGCGGCAGGCCCGGTCGAGGATCAGTGCGTTCGACAGCCCGTAGTCCTCGAGCACGTAGCAGACCGGGCGGTCGTCGACCAGGCCGGTCGGCACCTGCGGTTCGATCTTCAGGGCGATCCATGGCGCCAGCGTACGGCCGAGCAGCCGCGCCCATAGCGGCCGTCGCGCTTCGCGCCGCGGCGGGCGCGGGGCGGCCAGCGCCTCGTCGGGATCGGCATGGAGGCCGGCCGCCGGGTCGGCGGCGTGGGCGTCGCGGGGCGCCGCATCGGTCCCCGGATCGGGGAAGGGCAGCGGGTTCTGGTCGGGAGAATGTCGTGACATGTCCGGAGATTATCGCCCAGCCGGCGGCGGTGCCTCAGCGCGTGGCCACCGCCGCCGCGTCCCGGTCCGCGGCGGCGCTGGCGCGGTGCAGGCGATCGCTGCGGTACCAGCGGCGGCCGTGGCGTTCGATGTCCACCCGCACGTCGATGGCTTCGCCGGCCAGCGGATAGCGCACGCGCAGCTGCGCGTGGTCGCCGGTCTGCCGCTCCAGCGCCACGTCCAGCCCGGCGAGGCTGGCCTCGAGGTCGAGCCCGTAGCCGGCCAGCACCGTACGCACGGCGGCGAGGAAACCCGAAAGCCGGCGCAGGCTCTCGTCCATGCCGGCCTCGCCCAGGGCCTGGTCGGAATCCAGCCCGGTCGCCCGCGCGGCGGCGCACAGCGTGGCCAGGGCGGCCTGCGCACGCGCACGGTCGGTCAGTGGTGCCTGCACCGCCCAGCGCGACAGCGCGAGCAGCCGCTGGATCTCGCGGTCGCGCTGGATGTCGTCCAGATCGGGGTTGTTGCTGACGTACTGGACGCCGAATGCCGCAAGCGTCTCGATCGCCTTGCGCAGCTCGCCGTCGGCGCCGGTGAACTGCCGGTCGAACGCGGCGAGCAGCGTGGTCTCCGCGTCGGGCGCCGACAGCGCGGCGATCATCCGCGGCAATTGCCCGTGCAGCGGCAACTCCTCCAGTGGCCAGCGGCTGCGCCCCTCGCTCCAGGCCTGCCGCAGCCGGGCGTGCAGTGGCGCCGGAACGCTGTCGCGCACGAAGGCGACGAGGTCGTCGTTGCGCAGATGCCCGGCCGGCACCAGCACCGCGTCGACCGGACGCTTGGCACCGGTGCCCACGCTGCCGCCGCCGTCGCGGTCCCCGCCGCAGGCGGTCAATCCGGCAATGCCGCAGATCGCGGCCAGCAGCAGGGTCTGGATGCGCATCGGTTCCCTCTCTCCCCCGTCCCGCATGCGGGCGCGGGGACCATGGTGGCTGCGCGACCGGGGCGCGGCAACCCCGTGGCGGTGCGCGCTGGACGGGTTGCGGCCGCGCGGGGGCGAGGATGCGACGTTGGTCCGGTCCGCGGGGTCCACCGCGTCGGCGGCGACTCAGAGGTCGCGCACGACCCAGCTGCCCGGTGCCTGCTCGGGCACGGCGTCGAGCGCGGCCTGGGCCACCGCGTCCGGCGGTTCGCCCGCCTTCCAGGCCGCGGCCACCGCCGCCAGCCGTTCGCGCGTGGCGCGGGTATAGGCGCCTTCCAGCTCGTTCTCGGCATCGGCGGCAAGCTTCTGCGGATACAGCGTGCGCGCATCGTCGCTGTGGTTGAGCAGGTCGATCAGCCCGGCCAGCGCGTCACGGAACACCTGTGCGCCCAGCGGCGTGCGCTGGGTGCGCTGCAGGTGCCAGACGGTGAGGTATTCCACCGGCCCCAGCAGCCGTCGCGGGGTGGCGCCGAAGAACTGCCCGGTCAGTGCGCTGGCGGCGAACGGGGTCACGGTGTCGGGCAGGCGGGTGGCGCCCCACGAGCTCAGCGCACCGCCCGGCAGGTCCATCCGCCGCAGCGCGGTGGCCAGGGTGTCGGCAAGCAGGCGCTTGGCACGCACGTCGTCGCTTTCCGCGACCACGCCCAGCAGCCGCAGGAACACCGGGTACTGGTCCTCGCCCAGGCGCCGGGCCAGGCGCTTGAGCACGGTCAGGCGATACTCGGGATCGGCATGCGCCGCCAGCGCGGAGACCAGGCGGTCGGCCGCGGCGCGCAACGCCGCCGGTGGCGGGATGGGCAGTGCATCGGACATCGGGACAGGACCGGAGAATTCGGCGACAGGCTACACGCGCCTGCCGCGGGCGGTCAGCCCAGTGCGGCGAGGATGGCGCCCGTGGCCTGGTCGGCGGCGTCGGAGAGCGGGCTGGTGGACAGCGCGTGCTCGAACGCGCTGTCGCCGGCGAGCATGCGCGCGCCCTGGTCGATGCCGGCCCACGCGGGCGCGGCGAGCATGCGTTCGCCATCGTCGACCTGCGGGCCGGGCGTGGTCGCCGGCTCCAGGCCCGCCGCATGGTCCAGCGGCGCGGCGTGGCCGGGCTGCTGGCGCAGATCGTCGAACGCAACCTGCCCGGCAAGCCGGTCGAGGCCGGCAAGGCCCAGGTGCGGATCGGAACCGATGCTGCTCATGGTGCGGCGGATGACCTCGTGCGGTGCGGGGGTTGCGCCGGTGCGGGACGCATGGCGACGGCCAGAATGTAACGAGACGGTCTTCGCACTGTCACCCCGGGTCGACCCTAGGTCGATGGCCGCGACGGGGGCGCGGTTCAGCCCGCCGGCCTGCGCTGTGGGTGCGGAAACGCATGCTAGCCTGCGCGGCGACCGGGCAGGAGCACGCGATGGCCGACAAGGACCAGGGCGCCGACAAGACCGAACAGCCCACCCCGAAAAAGCTGCGCGACGCCCGCAGGGAAGGCAACGTCGCCAAGAGCAAGGAGCTGACCTCCACCGTGCTGGTGATGGGCTGGCTGTGCGCGGCGTGGATGCTGCTGGACTTCATCGGCGGCCGGGTGGTGCTGCTGTTCGACCAGAGCCTGCAGGCGGTGGGCCAGCCGTTCGCCGACAACCTGCCGCGGATGGCGATGCTGGCGGTCGACACCCTGCTGTGGATCCTGCTGCCGCTGTTCGGCATGGCGTTCGCGCTCGGCCTGCTGATCGAGTTCCTGCAGGCCGGGCCGGTGGCGTCGATGAAGAAGCTCGTCCCGAAGATGGACAAGATGAATCCGGTCGAGGGCATCAAGAAGATGTTCTCGATGGACAACCTCGTCGAGCTGGTGAAGTCCGTGCTCAAGAGCGCGGCACTGCTGGGCATCGGCTACCTGGTGCTGACCCGCATGCTGCCGGAACTGCTGCGGCTGCCGTACAGCCCGCCGCAGGCGATCGGCGCGGCGATCTGGCATGCGATCAAGTGGATCCTGATCTGGACCATCGCGGTGTTCTTCTTCGTGTCCGCGATCGATGTCTGGTACCAGAAGTTCTCCTACATCAAGAAGCTCAGGATGAGCCGGCGCGACATCAAGCAGGAAGTCAAGGAGAACGAGGGCGATCCCTACGTCAAGCAGCGGCGCCGGCAGTTGCACCAGGAGTGGGCGCAGCAGAACATGCTGGGCGCCGTGCGCAATGCGAATGTCGTCGTGACCAATCCCACCCACATCGCGGTCGCCCTGCAGTACGAGCACGGGGTGACCGACCTGCCGGTCGTCGTGGCCAAGGGCGAGGGCGCGTTCGCCGAGGAGATCAGGCGCGTGGCCGAGGAGGCGGGCGTGCCGATCCTGCAGAACGTGCCGCTGGCGCGCGGGCTGCACGAGAAGGCCGAGCTCGACGACTACATTGGAAACGAGTTCTTCGAGGCGGTGGCGGAAGTGCTGCACTGGGCGGAGACGGTGCGCCGCGACGGGCACGGCTGAGCCGGTTCGCGGCGAGGACGGCCGGTCGACACCGCATCGTCGAACCCGTGGCCCGGGCAGGCAGCGCACCCGGTGCGTTCACGTCAGGCAAAGATCCGGTTGAGCACTTCCACCAGCGCGCGGCTGTCGCCGAGCCGTCCGACCAGCACCTCGATGAAGACACCCAGCATCATCAGGATGATGCCGGTTGCCAGCCACGCCTTGATCGGCAGCGTCAGCGCGAACACGTTCAGCTGCGGCGCGTAGCGGTTGACCAGGCCGAACGACATGTCGATCACAAGCAGGATCACGATCGCCGGCGCGGCCAGCACCAGCACCGTGGTCATGAAGAAGCTGAAATGGCCGACGAAGAGGTTGACGCCGGTCGCCGCCAGATTCGGGAAGAACGAGGTCGGCGGCCAGATCGCGTAGCTCGACATCAGGAGGTCGAGGAAGATCAGGAACGCGCCGCTGGCCATGAACACCCACGCCGCGAACTCCGACAGGAACTCGCCGTGCAGGGTGGTCTGGTGGCCCTGGATCGGATCGAAGATCTGCGCCATCGACATGCCGACCTGGCTGTCGATGACGCTGCCCGCTGCGGAGATCGCCCAGAACACGATGCCGAAGCAGAAGCCGATCGCCACGCCGACGAACAGTTCCTTGAGCACCATCATCGGCCACTGCAGGCTGGCGGTGACCGCGCCCGGCGATGCGGTCATCGCCACCGGCAGTGCCACGATCGCCAGGCTGACGAGGAAGCTGTTGCGCACCATCGGTGGCATGTTGGATTGCGTGATCAGCGGCAGCATGACGAACGCACCGATGATCCGCGGCAGGGTCAGCCCCAGCGCGAGCATCGCGTCGCCGAGGGTGGCGAACGGCATCATCCGCGCCTCGACAGGCCCGGGAATGCGGAAAAGATGTAGTCGGCGTAGGCGAACAGCGAGCCGCCGATCAGCGCGCCGGTGACGAACAGCGCCAGCACGATCGCGACGAACTTCAACGCGTAGGCAAAGGTCTGCTCCTGCAGCTGGGTCGCCGCCTGCAGGAACGCCACCACCAGGCCGACGATCGCCGCCGCGGCGATCGGCGGCCCCGACAGCACCAGCACCAGCACCAGTGCCTGCCGCGTGAGTTCCAGCGCCTCGTTCATGGCTGCGTCCTCATCCGGCGTAGGTCAGGACCAGGCCGTGCACCAGCTTGGCCCAGCCATCGACCAGCACGAACAGCAACAGCTTGAACGGCAGCGACACCGTGGTGGGCGACATCATCATCATGCCCAGCGCCAACAGGATGTTGGCCACCACCAGGTCGATCACCAGGAACGGCAGGAAGATCAGGAAGCCGATCTGGAACGCCGCGGTGAGTTCGCTGACGGTGAAGGCCGGGATCACCACCAGGAAGTGGTCGACGGTGACGTCGCCCCGGCGTTCCGGCGGCAGCAGCCGCTGTGCGCTGCGCAGGAAGAACGCGCGCTCGGCGTCGTTGGAATGACGGATCAGGAACGTGCGCAACGGCTCCTTGCCGGCCTCGACCATGGCCAGGATGCGCGACAGGTCGCTGCCTTCGGGCACCAGCGGCGCGGGCGCGGCCGGTGGCGCGGCACTGACCCAGGCGCCGTCGGTGGGCACGCCGGCCATGGCGGGATCGGGCGCGCCGATGATGTCGCCGGTGACGCCGCCGAACAACGCACCGCGCGCGGGTGACGGCCCCGGCTGCGGCGCGGTCGCCGCGGCGTTGCGCGCGTCGGATTCGGCCTGCAGCGCGTCGGCGGCCGCGGGACTCGCCGCCATGGGCTCAGCCGTCGTCGTCGGCGCCTGCCGCATTCCGGGCTGCGGGGTTGGACTGTCGGGCTGGCGTGCGGCGCGGCGTGCGCGTTCGGCCTCCGCGCGCGCGTCGATGTCCGCCTGCACCGTGGCCGGCATCGGTTGCCCGGCCAGCCGCGCGCTGATCGCGGCGTTGGTGTCGAGGATCACCGGGTACATCACGTAGATCGACAGCACGATCGCCAGGCCGTTGATGACCACGTTCGGCGGCACCTGCTGCAGGCCCAGTGCGTTGCGCAGCAGGCTCAGCACCACCACGATCTTGGTGAACGAGGTCACCATCACCGCGACGAACGGTGCCAGCGCCAGCGACACCACGATCAGCAGGACCAGCGCGGGGGAGTAGTTGTTGAAGTCCATCGCGGCGCGGGCTCAGGTCCAGGCGATCAGGCGCACGCCGAGGGTGTCGCCGACGGCGACCAGCTCGCCCTGGCCGACCGCCTCGCCATTGGCGCGCAGCACCACGTTGGCGCCTTCGAGATGGGCCGGCAGCGCGAACACGTAGCCGGGCTGCAGCTCGGCAAGCGCGCCGACGCGCAGGTCGAGTGCGCCGACCTCGAAGCTCAGGTGCACCGGCAACGGGCGCATGCCCGCGTCAGGATCCTCGGGGGCCGCGGTGGCGGCGGTGTCATGTTCGCTCATGGGTCCGGTCTCCTCGACGCGGGAAAGGGGAGATGACAGCGGTTGGGCGGCACCTTCGATGCGCCAGCCCTGCGGGGTCGCGGCCAGCGGCCAGGCACGGCCGGCGCCCTGCGCCTGCAGTTGCAGCGGCGCGTTGCGCGGGCCGATGACCAGCACGTCGCCGGGGCGCAGTGCGGCCCAGTCGTCGGCCGGCAGCGGTGGCACGTCCAGCAACAGGCGCAGGCGCACCGGCAGTTCGCGCCAGCGGCCGAGCGGGGTGGGCGGTTCGTCGGCGTAGGGCGGCGCGGCCTGGGCGAGCAGGCGCGGCAGCCACTGCGCCGGCACCCGCAGGCTGCCCTGCAGGAGGGCGGCACCGGGCACCCGCGCCTCGGCGTCATCGTCCTCGACCAGGAAATCCAGCCATACCACCGACGGTGCGTCCGCGGGCGCGTCGTCGAGCAACGGAGTCAGCGCCACCCCGAACGCCTCGCTCAGCCGCATCAGCCAGCGTTCGTGGGCGAGGCTCCAGGCCAGCACGCGCGCGCGGCCTCGGTAATCGCTCCAGTGCGGCATGTCGCCCGTGGCTGGCGGCGCCTGCAGTCGCAGTCCGATCCGGGTGCCGTCGGCGTCGAGCTCGAACACTTCGTCGGCAGCGGCCGGGTGGCCGGGCGCGAAGCGCAGCGTGCCGTTGTCGGGCAACAGCCAGTGCTGGGGCTGCTGGAAGAATTCGCGCAGCGGCTGCAGTTGCGCGGCCGCGAGCGCCGGAATGCGCCCGCGCAGCGGACCTGCCGCGGTGCGATTGCCGTCAGCCATGTCCAAGGGCCACCTTCATCAGTTCGGGGAGGGAGCGCACGCCCAGCTTGGCCATCATGTTGGCGCGGTGCAGCTCGACGGTCTTGATGCTGATGCCGAGGATGTCGGCGATCACCTTGTTCGGCTTGCTGGCCACTACGAGATCGAGCACCTGGCGCTCGCGCGGGCTGAGTTTCGCCAGCACCTGGCTGTCGACCGCACCTTCGTTGCGCGCACGCGCATTGGCCACCGCGGTGCGGATCGAATCGAGCAGCGCGTCGTCGCTGAAGGGTTTTTCCAGGAAATTCGACGCGCCCTTGCGCATCGCCTCCACCGCCAGCGGCACGTCGCCATGCGCGGTGACGAACACCAGCGGCACGTTGCAGCCCTGCCGGCGCAGTGCGTCCTGCAGCTGCAGGCCGCTCATCTCCGGCATGCGGATGTCCGACACCACGCACTCGGCGCCGTCGCCTCGCCGCCGTGACGCCCACTCCGCCAGGAACGCCGGGCCGGACGGATAGGCGTGCACTTCGAAGCCGGCGGTTTCCAGCAGCCAGGCGGTGGAATCGCGGAACGGGGTGTTGTCGTCCACCAGGTGGACGCGCACGTCGGTGGGCATCACGGTCTCCCTTCGGCGGGCGGCAGGGTGAAGCCGAACACGCTGCCGCCATCCTGGCGCGGTTCGAAGAACAGCCGACCCTCGTGGTATTCGATGATCGAGCGACAGATCGCCAGGCCGATGCCGAGGCCATCGCTCTTGGTGGTGAAGAACGGCGAGAACAGCTGCTCGCTTTCGGCTGCCGACAGCCCCTTGCCGCGGTCGAGCACGCGCAACTCGACCGCGCCGTCGAGGTCCACGCGGCCTTCCACGCGCAGCGCGCGGCGCGCGGCCGGCACCTCGCGCATCGCCTCGATCGCGTTCTTGACCAGGTTCAGCAGCACCTGCTCGATCATCACCCGGTCGGCGTAGGCCGGCGGCAGCCCCGGGGCCAGGGCGATGTCGATGCGCAGTTGCTGGCGCTCGGCCTCCAGCCGCAGCAGTTCGACGACCGTCTGCACGATCACCGCCACGTCCTGGGCGTCGCGGCGCGGTTCGCGGGCGCGTACGAATTCGCGCACGCGGGCGATCACCGCACTCGCATGCTCGGCCTGGGTGCGTGCGGCCAGCAGCGCACGTTCCACCTGCACCGGTCCGCCGGCCTGGCCGACCAGGCGCAGGCTGCCGTTGAGGTAGTTCACGATCGCCGCCAGCGGCTGGTTGAGTTCATGCGCCAGCGTTGCCGCCATCTCGCCCACCGACATCAGCCGTGAGGTGAACAGCAGCTTGTCCTGGCGGCTCTTGTGCGAATCGAGGATCTCGATGCGCTCGGAAATGTCGACCGCGGTCAGCAGCAGCGCCGGCGGCTGCGTGGCGGCCTCGCGCCAGTACAGCGCATACCAGCGATCGTTGTGTGGTGCGCGGACCTCGCTGCCGGGGTCGACGTCGACACCGCTGCCGTGCAGTGCTTCCAGCAGGCCGTCACGGCGGTCGTGGCCCTCGAGGCGGCCGAACTGCTCGCAGAACGCGGTATTGGCGGCAAGCAGGCGGCCGTCGTCTCGCGCGTAGGCGGCACAGGCGAACGGCACCGCGGCCAGCACGTCGTCCAGCCGCGCTCCGGGCATGGCGTTCGAGCCGACCGCTGCGCGCCGTGCCGGCGTCATCGCGTGCACGCCCCGGGATGGCGGGATGCGCCATCGGCCTGGGTTACCCTGCGCTGCGCCACTGCCGCCTCCCCCCCGCTCCGCTTCAAGCCCGACCTCCCATGCGCACTTCGTTCCGTTCCCCTGCCCGTCCTGCCGCCGTCGCGGGCCTCGTTGCCATGACCGGCACCGCCGCGGCGACCCCTGCGGAGCTGACCGCGGCGCCGACCTTCTGGGGCGAACTGCTCGCGATCCTGCTGCCGCTCGCTTTTATCATCGTTGCCCTTCTGGTGGCGTTACGGCACATCCGCCGGAAATTCGGCCTGACCGGCCAGGACGCGCCGCTGTCGGTGGTGCAGATCCTGCCGGTGGGCCCGCGCGAACGCGTGGTGCTGGTGCGCTCGCGCGCCGGACGGGTGCTGGCGGTGGGGGTGAGCGGGCATTCGGTGAACCTGATCACCGAACTCGATGCCGCCGACATTGCCCCGGTGGATGGCGTGCCGGTGGTGGAGCCCGCCCCCGGGAAGCGGACCTTCCTCGACCTCATGCGTCGGCCGCAAGGGCCTACCGCCCAATAGCGTGATTGCGATCACGTAATGCGACGGACTTCCGCCACCCGTCGCCCTGCAACAGGATTTTTACCTTACGGTCACCTGTCCCGGATATCGTTCGGGGCACAAAGTGACGCATGAGGGCAGGGGTCGTGCATCAGCCGGAAGTCGGCAAGCGGACAGGGGCGGGACATGAGTCGGATTCCGGGCGTGCCAGGGGCATGAGCACCGGATCCGTGGATCATGCCGGAGTGGGCGCATGCGCGCGCTGATCGCCAACCTGCTGGCACCGCCGGCCGGCAACGTCTCCCGTCGCGCCTTCAGCTACAGCGACATCCTGCTGGCCTTTGCCGCGGTCACGATCATCACGGTGATGATCCTGCCGCTGCCGCTGTGGCTGATCGACAGCCTGGTGGCGGTGAACATCTCGATCGGCTTCGGCCTGCTGCTGCTGGGCATCTACATCCCCACGCCGGTGGCGTTCTCCAGTTTTCCCAGCGTGCTGCTGCTGACCACGCTGTTCCGGCTGGCGATCTCGATCGCGATCACCCGCTCGATCCTGCTCAACGCCGAGGGCGGCCACATCGTCGAGACCTTCGGCAACCTGGTGGCTGGCGGCAACCTGGTGGTCGGCCTGGTGGTGTTCCTGATCATTACCGTGGTGCAGTTCATCGTCATCGCCAAGGGCGCCGAGCGCGTGGCCGAGGTGGCGGCGCGCTTCACCCTCGACGCGATGCCCGGCAAACAGCTGTCGATCGATTCCGACCTCCGGGCAGGCCTGATCGACAAGGACGAGGCGCGCCGCAAGCGCCGCCTGCTGGAGACCGAGAGCCAGCTGCACGGCTCGCTCGACGGCGCGATGAAGTTCGTCAAGGGCGATGCCATCGCCGGCATCGTCATCATCCTGATCAACCTGCTCGGCGGCCTCGCCATCGGTGTCCTGCAACGCGGCATGCCGCTGGGCGAGGCCACGCGGGTGTACTCGATCCTCACCATCGGCGACGGCCTGGTCTCGCAGATCCCGGCCATCCTCGGCACGATCGCCGCCGGCCTGGTGGTCACCCGCACCACCGGCGAGGTCGAGGACCGCCACCTCGGCGATGCGATCACCCGCCAGATCAACGGCCAGCCGCGCGTACTGCTGATCACCGGCTGCCTGGCGCTGCTGATGATGCTGGTGCCGGGCTTCCCGTGGCCGGTGTTCCTGGTGCTGGGCGCGGTCCTGCTGGGCCTCAGTGCGTGGCGCTACCGCCATGACTTCGAACACCTGCGCCGGCTGTTCCGCGTCACCGACGAGGAGATCGTCGCCAGCCAGGCGCGCGAGGAGCAGAGCGAGGAGCTCGCCCCGCCGCCGCCACTGGCCCTGGAGATCGCCCCGTCGCTGGCCGAGCGCTACGGGCAGGAGGCGCTGCGCAGCTGCATCGCCGACATCGCCCAGCAGCAGCGAGACGAATACGGCGTGCCGGTGCCGTCACCGAAACTGCGCATCAACCATGCGCTCGGCGAGGGCGAATACCGCCTGTCCGCCTACGGCGCGCGTCTGGCGTCGGGGCGCGTCCAGCTCGACGGCCGCCTCAGGCCCGCGGCCCCGGGTGCCGATGCATCCACGCGGCTGCCGGGGTTCTTCCCGGCGCTGTCGGGCACCTGGACCGGCGAGGCCGACGATGCGGCACGCGAGCCGCTCGACGTCATCGCCGACCACACACGCGCGGCGCTGCAGCGGCGTCTCGGCGGCTTCCTCGGCATCCAGGAAACCTCCAACCTGTTCGGGCGCATGCAGCGCGACTACCCGGACCTGGTCAAGGAAATGCTGCGCGTGGTCGCCCCGCAGCGGGTGGCCGAGGTGCTGCGCCGGCTGGCCGAGGAAGGCGTGCCGATCCGCAACCTGCGCGACGCCTTCGAGGCGATCACCGATGTCGGTGGCCGCGAGAAGGACGTGGTGCTGCTCACCGAATACGTCCGCGTCGCGCTCAAGCGCGAGATCGCCGACCGCTATGCCGATGGCGACCGCACCCTGCACGTACTGCTGATCCATCCGGAACTGGAGGACAAGCTGCGGCAGTCGGTGCGCGTGGCCGGTGGCGCCAGCCAGCTCGCGATCTCGCCGGAACTCGCGGCCCGGCTCGGCAACGAGGTGCGCGCGCACCTGGGGCGGCAGGCCCCGGGCGTGCAGCCGGTGCTGCTGTGTTCGCTGGACGTGCGCCGGCACCTGCGCAAACTGATGGAAATCGACTTCTTCGAACTCCCGGTGCTGTCCTACCAGGAGCTCGCGCCCGACCTGCGCATCGTCCAGGCCGGGCAGATCAACGCCTGACGCGCCATGCAATACGGAGTGCAGCCACGATGACCGACCCGTCCACCACCGACCAGGGGGCCACCGCCACCGGCAAGGTGCTGCGGATCGTGGCCGGCCTGCACGCCGGTGCCAGCCGCGAACTCGCCGAGCGCGAGATGATCCTGGTCGGCAGCGGCGATGACTGCGACATCGTGCTGGCCGACCGCGGCGTGGCCATCCGCCACGCACTGATCAGCGTGATCGACGGCGCCGTGCAGCTGCGCGCGCTGGACGCACCGTTGAAGCTGGAAGGCCGCCTGTTGCATCCCGGTGACCCGGAGGAGCTGCCGTCTGTACAGCGCGTCGGCCTCGGCGAAGCCGCGCTGGCCTTTGGTGATGTCGATGATCCCGCGTGGCTGGCGCTGGCGCCGGAGGGCGTCGAGTTCGATTCCCCGTCGCCCCGTCCGGGCCAGGCGATCACCCGCCGCCTGCCGATGATCGCCGCGGTCTCGGTGCTGTCGCTGGCGTTGCTGGCGATCTTCGTCGCCGTGGTGCCCGCCAGGGAGCAGCCGGTCGATATCGAGACCCGCCTGCGCGCGCTTGCAGCCGAGCACCACGTGGCCAACGCCCGCATCGAACGTGGCCACGGCGACAGCTGGGTGCTCAGCGGCACGATCGGCGACCGCACCACGCGCGATGCGCTGCGCCAGCAGGTGGAGACTGAAGGGCTGCCGGCGCGGGTCGACCTGCGCAGCGGCGAGGACCTCGCCTACTCGGTGTCGGAGATCCTGCGGGGTGGCGGCTTCAGCATCGAACGCGTGCGCTACCTCGGCAACGACGATGTCGAGGTCAGTGGCTATTTCACCGACGAGGAGGCCTTCCGCCAGTTCGCGCAGTCGCGCGCGGTGGTCGAGACCGGCGTGAACCGGGTGGTGCCGATCAACCTCGCCACGCCGCCGCCGTCCACCGCGGAGGTCCCGCTGGGCGAGCAGGATCCGGTCCACATCGTGGCGATCGTGCGGGGCGAGAACGCCCACGTCATCGCGCTCGACGGCACCCGTTACGAGGTCGGGGCGAAGCTTCCGGGCTGGGGGCAGCTGGTCGCGGTGGGCGAACACGCGCAGGTGGTCGATAGCAGCGGCAACCTGCAGCGTCTCACTCCGCGTCCGCCGCCGGCTCCGGTCGACACCACTGCAACCTCCGATATCGCGGGTGCGCCCGCCGGGGCGCCGCCGGCGTCCCGCCAGGTGGCGGCGGATCCGCGCGTGCGCGCTGCCGGAGCGCGCCAGTGACCGGCATGCCGATGCCCCGCAGGCCCGTGGGCCGGTGTCCATCGACCCCTGGGGCGTACCCGAGGTCACGCATTCATCGCCATCGACTCCAGTAGAGTCCGGCAGTCCAACCGCAGCAGTCGCCGTCTTCGGCACCCAACAGGAAGGAGCACGACATGACCATGATCGACAATTCGCAGTTGAACAATTTCATCGGCACCGCCGCGATGCAGAACGGCCCGACCACCCGCAGCGGCGCGTCCGCCGGTAGCAGCTCGAGCTGGTACGAGGCGATGTCGCGCGCATGGGGCAATACGCTCGATGGCCAGGCTTCGCGCATCACCCAGATGTCGGACCAGATTTCCGCGGGCGGCGACCAGCCCTCGAACATGGTGCAGCTCACCGCGGCCAGCCTGAAGATGCAGTTCATGTCCAACAACGCCGCGACCTCGCAGAACAGCGTCGGCCAGGCGCTGGAAACGCTGGGCAAGCGCCAGTAACCGCGGTCGCCGGGACATCGGGCGCCACCGCCGCGACGGCGGCCGCGCCCCGGTGCACCGGGACACCCGCACGCAGATGCACGGCTGAAGGACCACGGGTCCGGGAGTCACCAATGATCGAAGCCATCCAGGTCGCGGCGATGGACGTCGCCACCCACGCCGCCGGCGGCGGTGCCGCCATGGCCCCGCAGCAGGCCGGCGCCATCAACGTCGGCGAGTTCGCGCAGGCCCTCCAGCGCACCGGCAGCACCGGCGCACCGACCAGCGTCGCCGAGCCGCAGGCGATCCAGAACACCGCCGAGGCGGCACCCTCCGAAGGCACGCGGATGATGATTTCCGCCTTCGAGAACCTCAACAGCGGCGCCAGGAACATCGAGGCACTGTCGCAGGCGATGAGCGGAAGCACCCAGGACCTCACGCCCGGGCAGATGCTCGAGATGACCATGAAGTGCCATGAGTTCCTGTTCCAGTCGCAGCTCACCTCCAACGTGGCCAACCGCACCTCGGATGGCGTGCAGCAACTGTTCCGCCAGCAGTCCTGATCGGCGGGAGGCAGTCATGAAGCGATGGAAACCCCTGCTGGTGCTGCTGATGTGCGTGCTGCTCGCGGCCTGCACGCGCACCACGCTGTACGCCGACCTCGACGAGCGCCAGGCCAACGAGGTGCTCGCCGCGCTGCTGGCCACCGGCATCGGTGCCGAGAAACGCACCTCCGCCAGCAAGACCGGCTGGGAAATCCGCGTGGACCAGTCCGATTTCCCGCAGGCCATGCAGGTGCTGCACGCCCGCGGGCTGCCCGGCCAGCGCTACCAGGCGCTGGGCGACATCTTCCGCAAGGACGGGTTCTCGACCTCGGCGCAGACCGAACGCTCGATGCTGCAGCACGGCCTGCAGCAGGAACTGTCGCGCACGCTGTCGCGTTATCCGGGCGTGGCCGAAGCACACGTCCACATCAACCTGCCCGAGCGTGATCCGCTGGGCGGCACCGCGACCGATGCCTCCGCGTCGGTGGTGATCTTCGGCCAGCCCGGCGCCAACGTGCGCGACTACGAGACCGAGATGAAGATGGTCATCAAGGACGGCGTGCCGGGCATGAGCGACATCAACAAGGTCACGGTGAAGTTCCAGACCTTTGCCGGACCGCTCGGCAACCCGGCGCCGAACCAGAACCCGATCGCGATGTCCTCTCTGAACCCGGTGGCCATCGCCATCGCGGTGCTGGTGGTCGCGCTGCTCGGCGGGCTGTTCGCCTTCGGCAGCCGCCTGCGCCAGCGCCTGGCGCGCAAGGCCGAGCCGCCGCCGCGGGTCTGGAACGGCTGAGGCGACCGCGGTGACGTTGCAGGCGCTGCTGGCGGACATCGAGCCGGACTGGTTCCGCGACGGAGGCGATCCACTGCCGCCGGATCTGCTGCGACGCGCCCGCGGCAGCCGGCTCGGCCGGCGGTTGCTCGCCCGCGGGCTGATCGCCGACGGCCTGGTCGACGCCCTGCTGGCGCCGCGCCCGGGCCATGATCCGGCCACCATCACGATGCGCTGGCCGAAGGCACGGGTCGAGCGCCTGGCCCGCGACCTCGGCGTACTGGCGCACGCGCCGGCGATCCGCGGCGAGGTCCGCCGCGAGCCGGTGCGCCGGCTCAAGCGGGCGCTCGGCAACAGTTACCTGCTGGCGCTCGACCCTTCGGTCTGGGATGCGCAGTTGCCGGCGCCAACGGTGCGCCAGCTGGCGACCGGTCTGGAACAGGCGCTCGCCGCGGGCGCTGGTGAGGACGACGCGCCGGTGCTGGCGCTGTTCGCGCGCCAGGGCCGTCAGGAACTGCGCGCGTGGGCAGCGCGTCGTGACCCCGCGCTGGGCGAATGGGTGGCTTTGCTCCACCCGCGCGAACCGGCAGGCCCCACCTATCTGCCCGAGCGCCCGGTGCTGCTGCTGTGCACCCATCACGAGACCCGCGCCGCCAAGGCCTGAGACCGTCGCCACGATGAATGTTCCCGCGTCCCCTCCGTCCGCCATTGCCGTCCACGACCAGCGCGTGTTCGCGCGCGCGGTCGGTGCACGGGTGGTGCCGGCGCAGGCCTGGGCGCGCCTGGAGGAGATCGACCAGCTGCTCGACCAGGTCAATGCCCTGTACGCCGAAGCGGCCGCCGATATCGAACGCGCGCGGGAACAGGGTCAGGCCGCCGGTTTCGCCGAGGGCCTGGCGCGCGCGCAGCAGCAGATGACCGAAAAGCTCGCCAGTCTCAACGAGCAACGCGCACGCGTGCTCGGCGATGCGGCGGGGCGCATCAGCGAGCTGGCCTGCGCGATCGTGGCGCGTATCGCGCCCGGCTTCGATGCCGCGCGCGTGGTGCCGCCGCTGGTGATGCAGGCGGTCGAGGCCGCGCAGGCCGAACAGTTCCTGCTGATCCGCGTGCATCCCGGTGTGCGCGAGAGCGTGGCCGCAGGCCTCGGTGCGGTACGCCAGGCGCATCCGGCGGTCGGCGTGATCGAGCTGGTCGACGACGAGAGCCTGGATCCGCTGAGCTGCGTGGTGGTCTCGGAGGCCGGCGAGGTGCGTGCCGGCGTCGCCCAGCAGATCGAGGCGATCCGCACGGCACTGGCCGGAGCCACCGCCCGCGAGGCCGGCGCATGAACCGGGCCGACCCGCTCGAAGCCGCCCTGGCCGCGGCGGGCAACGACCCGCTGCTGAGCGCGCTGTCGGCGGTCAAGAACGTCCAGCGCGTGGGCAAGGTCGCCGATGCCTACGGCACCCTGATCCGCGCCACCGGCCTCAAGGCCGCGATCGGCGAGCTGTGCCACCTGCGCAATCCACCGGGCGAGGGCGATCCATCGTTCTCGCTCGCGGCCGAGGTGGTCGGTGTCTCGCGGCAGCACACCTTGCTCACCCCGCTGGGCGCGCTTGATGGCATCGCCGCCACCACCGAGGTCTACGCCAGTGGTCGTCAGGCCGCGCTGCGCGCCGGCCCGGGCCTGCTGGGGCGCGTGCTCGATGCCCACGGCGAGCCGATCGACGGCAAGGGCGCGGTCACCGGCCCCACCGTCGAGGCGCCGATCTACGCCGCCTCGCCGAACCCGCTCACCCGCAACCTGATCGAGCGGCCGTTCTCCACCGGCGTGCGCGCGATCGACACGGTGATGACCGCCGGCGAAGGCCAGCGCATCGGCATCTTCGCGGTGGCCGGCGGCGGCAAGAGCACGCTGCTGGGCATGCTGGCGCGCGGCGGCGATGCCGATGTCAACGTGATCGTGCTCGTCGGCGAGCGCGGCCGCGAGGTCAGCGAGTTCATTCATGACAACTTGGGCGAGGCCGGCATGCGCCGCTCGGTGATCGTGGTCGCCACCTCCGACCGGCCGGCGCTCGAGCGCAGCCGGGCGGCGTGGGCCGGCACTGCGATCGCCGAACACTTCCGCGACCACGGCAAGCGCGTGCTGCTGCTGGTCGATTCGGTCACCCGATTCGCCCGCGCGCTGCGTGATGTCGGCCTCGCCATCGGCGAGCCGCCTGCCCGGCGCGGCTTCCCGCCGTCGGTGTTCAGCGCGCTGCCGCGGCTGTTCGAGCGTGCCGGCAACAACGACCGCGGTTCCATCACCGCGTTCTACACGGTGCTGGCCGAGGACGAGGACGGCGGCGACCCGATCGTCGAGGAAGTGCGGTCGATCCTCGACGGCCACATCGTGCTGTCGCGCAAGCTGGCCGCCGCGTACCACTATCCCGCGATCGACGTGCTGACCAGCCTCAGCCGCACGATGCCGCGGGTGGTCGACCAGCCGCACCTGCGCGCCGCCGGCCAGCTGCGCAAGTACCTCGCCAAGTACCAGGACATCGAACTGCTGCTGCAGCTGGGCGAGTACAAGCGCGGCAGTGATCCCGAAGCCGATGTCGCGATCGAGAAGATCGGCCCCATTCGCACCCTGCTGCAGCAGTCGTCGTCGGAGCTGGTGCCGTTCGAGCAGTCCGCGCAGGCGCTCAGGAAGCTGTTCGGATGAAGCGCTATCCGTTGCAGACGCTGCTCAGGCTGCGTGCGCACCGCACCGAAGCCGCGCGCATGGTGGTGCTGGAGCGGCAGCGCGCGGTGGCCGCCTGCCGGGAGGAATGCCGGCGCATCGGCGACGAGATCACCGCGCTCGAGGACGATCGCCGCGCGCAGCGGGCGCGCCTGCTCGATCCGCCGACGCCGGGCATGGCGTGGCCGGTGGTGCTGGAGGCACGCGAGGCGCATATCGAGCTGCTTGCGCAGCACATCGTCGCCGCCCAGCAGCGCCTGCAGGCCGCCCAGGGCCGGTTGCGCGACGCCGAGCGCGCGCTCGAGGAAGCGAAGCAGGCCTATTTCCGTGCCCGCGCCCGCGAGGACGCGCTGGAGAAACGCAAGCACCTGTGGCGCGACGAGCAGTTCGCGCTGGAGGCACATCAGGAGGAGGACGCCGCCGCCGATCTGTTCATGGCGCGCTACGTCACTCCGGGAACCCATTGAGGTCGCCATGAGCGTGGAACGCAGCCAGTCCGCCGAGAATGCCGCCAATGCACGGCTGCAGGACAGCCTGAAGTCGCAGGATGCCGAGCGCGCGCCACCGCCGCGCGAGCACGTCGACCGCTTCCGCGAGGTGCTGCGCCAGGCGGGCAGCGCGGGCCAGGAGGCACGCAGGGAATTCGCGCAGGCACGCCAGGAAGGGACATCGGAGCTGCCCCGCGACCAGCGCGCCGCCTTGCGGGCCGAAGCCCAGGCCGCCGCCCGCGAAGCCGGCCAGGACAGCGCGCGGGTGGACGCCGTGCAGGCTCGCAGCGACGAAGCCGGCGACAGCGGCCGGCAGACCCTGGAGGCCTCCGAGATCATGGCGATGATGCAGGCGCAGTCCGCGCTGCGCGAAGGCACGGCGCCGGCGCCGCCTGCCGCGCCGGTCTCGAGCGCGGGCACCTTCGCCGACCTGCTCGAGCGCCACGTGCGCCAGCTCGCTGTGGGTGGCGGCACCGCGGCCAATGCCGGGGACGGCCAGGTGCTGCTGCGGATGTCGGATGCCTCCCTGCCCGGCACCGACCTGCTGCTCAGCCGCACCGAGACCGGCTGGCTGCTACGCGCCGACACCCGCTCGCGCGGCAGCTACGACGCGATCCGCGAGGCCGGCCCGGAGCTGGCGCAGCGGTTCGCCGACCGCGCGCTGGGGACGCTGGAAATCGACCCGCACTGGCATGCCTGAGCCTAGGGCGCGCCCCAGCTTGTGGCGTTCGCGCCCCTGCCTAGACTCGATACCGATGCTGACGTACGCCCCGAACCGCAGGACATCCACCACATGGCCCTGACCCGCCGCCCACCGCCCCGCCGCAAGCCCGAGCAGGCACTGTCGCACGTCGGTGCCGGCATGCCGGCGGCGCTCGCCGGGACGGTCGCTCCGGTGGAGGAGCGCAGCGGGTCCAGCGCGTTCGAGGAGAAGCTCGCCGAGTTCGAGGCGATGCTCCAGGCCCAGCCCGGCATGACCGAAGAGGGTCTCGAGCTGGTGCTGCAGGGCTGTCGCGATGCACTCGACAATGTTTCGCTGCAGCCCGCGCTCGCAGTCCCACAGCGCAATGAATGGATCGCGTCGATCGATGCGCTGATCCAGCAGGGTGCTCTCGACCAGGCCAGCGGCGATGCGCTGGTGCGGCAGATCGATGCCGCGGTCGCACCCCTTGAATCACCAGGTGTACAGCGTGCCCTCGAACTTGCCGAACGCATCCAGCGTGATGGCCAGGCACAGGCACGCGAGTGGCTGGAAACCCACTCCGACAAGGAAGCCAGCGACGACCTCGCGCAGGTACGCTCGAACGAGGCCGCCGTCGACAGTCATCCGCTGCGGGAGTCGATCACGCGCTCCCGTTCGCGACGGCTGCGCGGTCCGCCGCTTCGCTGAGCCCGGCCACGGAACGGCCCCCCGGTTTTCCAGATATGCCCACATCAAATGACTCCGGAGTATTCCCATGAGCAACAACATCGGTAGCAGCGAACTCATTGCCAGCCTCTCCAAGATCACCATGGGGCGCGACGGCGCCTCCAACGGTGAAACCAGCTGGCTGCACGCCATCGCCAAGGCCCTGGGCGAGAAGGTCGGCGAGCTTGCCGAGAGCATGGTCAAGAACGCCGACAAGGTCGGCAGCAAGAACGAGAAGGAAGCCACGGCGGCGTCGGCGCAGCTGACGGCCGACAGCCAGCTGTTCTCGATGTACATGAACGCACTGAGCACCGTGCTGAAGTCCATCGGTGAAGGCAACGTGGCAATGGCCCGCAAGCAGTAAGCCACCGCGCTGCGCCATCCCGGAGAAGCCCCTCGCATGCGAGGGGCTTCTTTTTTTTGGGGGGGGCAGCGCACGGGGTCAGGCGGTCGCGCCATGCCCCGATCGGCGGGCTTGCAGCATGCCGCGCCAGCGGATGGTGGCCACGGAGTGGAATGTCCGCTGCCGGAGCGATCCTGGGTCGAACCCATCGCGGGCGCTACCGGGTTCGCCGGGCCGGTGCATGAGAGCGTCGTTGCCCGGCTGATGCGCCCCTGCAGGCGCCTGGCCACCACGCGCCGGCGCCGGCACGACGTGCGGCTGAACCCGCGGGGGAGAGTCCGGTTGAAGCCCTCCTGCCCGCGGCGCAGGCGAATGGGCCGCGATCGCGCGCGTGTGATCAGTCGGCGTCGGGGCGTCGCGCGCCTGGCCTCCGGGCCATGGCCGTGCGGGCCATCGACCAGGCGCCGATCGCCGAGGCGAGGCCGAGTGCCACCAGGATCCCGATCGACGCCGGCTCGCGCGCGCCCCGGCCGACCAGCGCGATCCCTTCGCCCCAGGGCAGCAGGGCGACCAGCAGGATGCCGAAGCTGGCAAACGCCACGATCGTGAGCACCCAATACAGCCACTGGAAGGCGAGTTCCGCCTTCTGGATCTCGGCCAGTTCGCGGCGTGCGGCTTCGGAGCCGGCGCCGACCGCGGCCAGCAGCACACCGAGGTGGTCGCGGCGCTCGCGCCGCCCGTTGCCCGATGACGCGACGGTATGCCCGTGCGCGCTGCCGGGGCCCGTGGCCTGGGCGGCGCCGCGCTCCGTGCCCGCCAGCAACGGATTGCCACGGACGTCGGCGGGTGACTGCGAGGGCGGCACCACGGCGGGCATGGCCGGCATTGCGGTGACGGGCGGTGCCGTGGCAAGGGCGACGGTCGCGCCCGCGGCCGCGGCGGTAGCCCCGGGGGCCTGCGACAG
>NWQL01000005.1:107890-167470 GCA_002798175.1 Lysobacteraceae bacterium NML91-0213
TGCAGCGCGGCCGGCCTGCGTGCCCGGCTGGGTCATCGGCCCCGCGAGCGTCATCGCAGGTGCGGTGGTCACCGCCAGCGCGCCACGCGGGAGCATGCCCGGTGTCGCACCGGGCACGCCCTGCAGCGCGCCCGGCAACGCCTGGGCGCCGGGCTGGAGGCCGGCCGTCGTCGACGCCAACCCCGCAGGTCCTGACGGGCCTGTCGGCAAGCCGGCGGCCCCTGCCGGTCGTGGTGGCGCAGTGGTGGCGGACGGGTCGGCCAGCGGACGTGCCGTGAGGGCGCTGGCCGCGGTGGTGATCGCGGTGACCACGGCCGCAAGGGGCATGGCCGGGCCGCCGCCGCCGGCCGTTGCGATCATCGATGTCGCGGCCGTCGACGTCGTGGCCGTCGACGGCGTTGTCATCGGCGCCGTTCCGGCATTCGGCATCGCCGCCGCGGGCTGGGCGGACTGGCCACGGGCGAGGGCTGCCTGTGCGAGGCCGGGAGGTGCCGGCAGTGACGCCGGGGTTGGTGGCGTGGGCAGCGAAGGCTGCGCGCTGTACCCGCGGACCGTCTCCGCCATGTGCGAGCGGGCACCCTGCGTCCAGGCATCCGCGCGACCTTCCCCCAGTCCCATGTTGCGGGCCAGCGGGCTGGTCAGGCTGTGCAATACGCCGACCAGCGAACGTCCGCCGCCGGGACCGCCGGGCAGGGAGGGGGGAGCGAGATTGGAAAGGGGAACGACCATGGGCCTTCGCGCGGTTGCCGGATCCGGCTCCCCCATTCGCCGGTCGCCTGCACGCTAGCCTGCAAGTGCCACCGGCGCACCCCCGGGGAAACCCGAGGGTGGGCGCCGGCGGCCCCGTCCCGGTTACCGGGCCAGCCGCAGCGCTTCGCGCTTGGCGGCGCGACGCTGTTCGCGCGGCTGGTCCCATGCGTTGTTGAACAGCGCCGGCTCCCAGCCGCCGTAGGTGGGATTGGCCAGCATCCACCAGCGTTCGCCGAACCAGTCGCCGTATTCCTCGAGCAGGCCGTCGCGCGCCTCTTCGGTATTGACCATGACCTGCACGAAATCACCGAGCTGGTCACCGAACTGCATGATCACCCGGTAGTCGCGGCCGGCCAGGCGCCGGCGGCAGAGCTTCTCGCTGCCGTGCTGCTCGCAGCCTTCCACGTGTGTGCCGAGGCCGAGGAACACGCTGTCGTCCTTCACCGGCAGACCGACGGCGCGCAGGTTGGCCAGCGTGGCCTCGTTGAGGTGCTGGGCGCGGTTGGACAGGTAGAGGATGGTCACGCCCTTCTGGCTGGCGGCGCGGGCGAAGTCGACCACGCCGGGCACCGGCTCGGCCTTCTTTTCCGCCACCCAGGCGGCCCAGGTGGCCTCGTCGTATTCCAGGCCGTCGCGTACCAGCCGCGCCTGGTACGGCGAGTTGTCGAGCACGGTCTCGTCGATGTCCATGATCACCGCGGGGGGCAGCTCGGCCCAGGCCTGCGGGTTGTCGCGCTCGTCGGGTACCAGCGCATCCCAGTTCTTCTCCGCGATCGCGGCATCCAGGTGGTCGGCGGCGGCGCGGAACAGCGACAGCGCATTGGCGCGGTATTCCTGCGAGCGCTGCACCCACAGCACCGCATTGAGGTTGTCATCGGCATCGGTGGCGACCGGACGCGTCGCCTGCTGCACGGATGCAGCCTGCGGGACCTGGCCCGTCTGCCCGGTCGTGGCCTCGGGTGCCGGGCGGCAGGCCGACAGGCCGATGGCAAGCAGGGACAGGCTCAGCAGCAGGGGACGCATCGCGATCTCCGCGGATTTGCAGGGCGTGCGAGTTTAGCCGACGCCGATGACCGCCCGTCGCGACCGTGGATCGGAGCGCGCCGCGTGGACATTGGAGTGGAACAGTCGCCCCCTCAGGCGTCGAGCAGTGCCCTGATCGCGGCGAAGCCCGCGCCCGCGCGTTCGCGCTTGTGCTCGGCATCGGCCACCGGGTCGGCGCCGTCGCGCTGCAGCTCGTCGGGCGGGAGTTCGTCGAGGAAGCGGCTGGGCTTGAGCTTCATCCGGCTGCCCCACCTGGTCGCCTCGCGCGCATGCGACAGCCACAGCCGCTCCTTGGCGCGGGTGATGCCGACATACAGCAGCCGACGCTCCTCGTCGATCCGGCCCTCGTCGATGCTGGCCTCGTGCGGCAGCACGCCGTCCTCGACGCCGACGATGAACACATAGCGGAATTCGAGCCCCTTGGCCGCGTGCATGCTCATCATGCGGACCTGGTTGCCGGGATCGTCGCGGTCGGCATGGGTGAGCAGCGCCAGTTGCGCGGCAAGTTCGCCGGGGCCCGCGCCGCGCGCGCCGCCCTCGAACCAGCCGGCCAGTTCCTCGAGGTTGCCGCGGCGCATGGCGAACTGCTGCTCGGTCCTGCACTGCGCACGCACGGCGGCGAGCATCCCCGAGCGCTCGACCAGGTTGCGTACCAGTTCCGCCGGCGGCAGCCGCTGCGCGTCCTGGCGCAGGCTGCGCAGGATGTCGGCGAAGGTGCCAAGTGCATTCGCCGCGCGGGGCGGCAACTGCTTCAGCAGCCCGATCGATTCGATCGCCCGCGACATCGGCATCTGCGCCTGCTGCGAAAGTTCCGCCAGCCGTGCCAGCGTTGTGGCGCCGACCTCGCGCTTGGGTGATTGCACGGCGCGCAGGAACGCACTGTCGTCCTCGGGGTTGGCGACCAGACGCAGCCACGACAGCGCATCCTTGACCTCGGCACGCTCGAGGAATGCGGTACCGCCCGACAGGTGGTACGGCACGCGCATCAACTGCAGCGCCTTCTCCAGCGCGCGCGACTGGAAATTGCTGCGGAAGAGGATGCAGCACTCGTTCCACTGCATCCCGCCGGAGGCATGCAGGAACTGCAGCTCGGCGGCCACGCGTTCGGCTTCGTGGGCATGGTCGCGGCACTCCCAGATGCGGATGCGCTCGCCATCGGCCTGCGCGCTCCACAGCGTCTTCAGGTGCTCGTGCGGGTTGTTGGCGATCAGCGCATTGGCCGCGCGCAGCACGCGGTTGGAGCAGCGGTAGTTCTGCTCGAGCTTGATGATCTCGAGGTCCGGGTAATCGGTACCCAGCGAGGTGAGGTTCTCGGGATTGGCGCCGCGCCATGCATAGATCGACTGGTCGTCGTCGCCCACGCATGTGAAGTTGCCCTTCGGTCCGGCGATCGCCTTGAGCAGGCGGTACTGGGCGTCGTTGGTGTCCTGGCATTCGTCGACCAGCAGGTAGCCGATCCGCTCGCGCCAGCCCAGCCGCAGGTCCTCGTGCGCTTCCAGCAGCTGCACCGGCAGGCGGATGAGGTCGTCGAAATCGACCGCGTTGAAGCTGGTCAGGCGCGCCTGGTAGCGGCCGTACAGTTCCGCGGCCTCGAGTTCGCGGGTGCTGCGCGCGAGTGCGGCGGCCTCTTCCGGCGACAGCCCGGCGTTCTTGGCGCGCGACACCAGGCCCTGCAGTGCCTGGATCGCATCGGGCTTCATGCCGCTGCACAGGTCCTTGAACTGCGCGGCGCAGTCGTCGGCGTCGAACACCGAGAAGCCGCGGCGCAGGCCGGCGCGCTCGTGCTCGATCTGCAGCAGTTTCAGTCCCAGTGCGTGGAAGGTGGAGATGGTCAACCCTTCCGCCGCATCGCCCCTGATCCGCCGGGCGACGCGCTCGCGCATCTCCTTGGCCGACTTGTTGGTGAAGGTGATCGCGGCGATGCGCCGCGCCGGGTAATGGCCGGCGGCGATCAGGTGGGCGATCTTCTCGACGATCACGCGCGTCTTGCCGCTGCCGGCGCCGGCCAGCACCAGCAGCGGACCTTCGCAGTGCAGCACGGCGGCACGCTGGGGAGGATTGAGACCTTGCATCGGCAATCGGAACCTGCGGGCCCGCCATTGTCGCCGAAGCGGTTGCTGCGCCGCATGTTGCAGGGCCGGGCGTGGTGATGTAAGCAGGGGCGAATCCTCAGCGAGGACGTGAGATGAACGGGTTCCGGTACGGACTTCTGGCAGGAACGATTGCGTTGGCGATCGCGGGTGGCACCTGCGTGCTGCCGGCACATGCGGGCGATTCGCCGGCGTGGAGCGACCGCACGCCCGATTACTGGAATGCCCATCCCGACCAGAAGCACCGGATGCTCGGGCTTGCCGCCCTTCAGGAGGGGCGGGCGGAAGCGGCGCGCATGCAATTCGAGCGTGCCGCGCGCCACGCCGACAAGGCGTCGCAGGCGCTGATGGCGCAGCTGTTGTGGGAGGGCCGCGGCGTGCCGAAGGACCGGGCACTGGCCTATGCGTGGATGGACCTCGCCGCCGAGCGCGGCGATCCGCGACTGGTGGCGCAGCGCGAGCTCTACTGGGCGGAGCTCGACGCGGCCTCGCGCGAGCGCGCGATCGAGGAGGGCAAGGCGGTCTACGACCAGTACGCCGATGACGTGGCACAACCGCGCCTGGAGCGCGAGCGCCGGCGTTGGACGATGGTGGCCGTCGGCAGCCGGCTTGGTTCGCCGGGGGCGGCCTCGGTCTGTACCGACCAGATCATGCCGCGCGGGAAGGGCGCGGTGACGGGGCTGGGCTTGTGCGGGACCGGCGTCGATTCGGCCGTGCACTACGCCGACGCCAAACTGAGCCCCGTCGAATACTGGCGCCAGCGCGACCTCGAGACAGCCCGCCTGTTCGGTGCGGACCTCAGCCAGGCGCAACCACGCTGACATTCCAGCGGGACCGGTGGCCGCTGCGCAGCATCCGGTGTGCACCGCAGCGGTCACGGAATGACCGGCCAGCCGACCCCGTAGAATCCGCGGCATGGCCAAGCTGTATTTCTACTACTCGGCGATGAATGCCGGGAAGACCACCACCCTGCTGCAGTCCGCGCACAACTACCGCGAGCGCGGCATGCGTGTGCTGATCCTGACCCCGGCGCTGGACGATCGCGCCGGGCGCGGCCGGGTGGCCTCGCGGATCGGGCTGGAATCGCCTGCCGAGGCGTTCGCCGTCGACGACGACCTGCTGGCCTGGGTGGAGCGCGATGTCGCCACCCACGGGCCGCTGCACTGCGTGCTGGTCGACGAGGCGCAGTTCCTGCGCAAGCCGCAGGTGTGGCAGCTCACCGAAGTGGTCGACCGGCTGCGCACCCCGGTGCTGTGCTACGGCCTGCGCACCGACTTCCGCGGCGAGCTGTTCGAGGGCAGCCAGTACCTGCTGGCCTGGGCCGACGAGATGCACGAGATCAAGACCATCTGCCACAGCGGCTCCAAGGCCACCATGACCGTGCGCGTGGACGACAGCGGGCATGCGGTGCAGGCCGGGCCACAGGTGGAGATCGGCGGCAACGAACGCTACCTGTCGGTGAGCCGTGCCGAGTTCAAGCGCATCGCCCGCGGCGAGGGCGGCGTGGAGCCGGCGCAGGCGTCGCTGCCGCTGCGGTAGCGGACCGGCGCGGGCTGCCTGCGTCAGCGGCCGGCCGTGCGTGCCCCCGGCTCCGCGGCGTCGATCGCCGGGCCGCATGCGGCAAGCAGTGCCGTCGCCTGCCGGCGCACGCTGCCACCTTCCGGGAAGGCAGCCTGCAGTTCCGTGGTGATCCGTGCCGCATCGACGCGGCCACGTGCGCGGTCGTGGCCCGAGCACCGCACCGCGGCGGCATCGGCCGCGGCCAGCCAGGCGGCCTTGCGGGATTCGAGGTCCGCCGATGTCGCGGCGGCAAGCGGATCCAGGCGTCGCAGCAGCTGCGCGGGGTCGCCTGCCGATTCCGCCCGTGCCAGTGCGTGCAGGGCGCGCCGGGACTGCGGGTGGTCGGGCCCGTAACCGGCGCGGGTCAGCCGCGCGGCCTCCTGGAGGTCACGGCGCGCCTCGCGATCACGCCCCAGCCGCAGCAGCAGTTCACCCCGCAGGCGCCGGGCCACGCCCACCTGCGGGTGCTCGTCGCCAAGCAGCCGCACGCGCAGCGCCAGCGCCTCGTCGAGAGGGAGCAGCGCGGCGTGCGCGTCGCCGGCGTCCGCGCGCACCAGCGCGAGGTGGAACAGGGCGTCGGCCAGGGCGGGGCCGGACCCGCGTACGGCCAGCATCGCGGTGGCGGCGCCCAGGTCGCGCAGCGCGGCTTCGCCGTCGCCGCGCTCGCGGGCCACGATCGCCAGGCTGTCCAGGTTGCGCGCGACGTCGGCGTGGTCGGGCCCCAGCCGCGCCAGCAGCCAGGCGTGCGCCTCGCGGAACTCGGTCTCGGCTTCGGTCAGCCGGCCCTGGTCGACGTGCAGCGCGGCCAGCAGGCGGCGCGCGTCGATGGTGTCCGGGTGGTGGCTGCCATGCAGGGCCTGGGCAAGCGACAGGGCGTCACGGCAGTGGCGTTCGGCCTGGGCCACGCGGCCGCCGTCGCGCTCCACCGCACACAGCGCCCGCAGGATGTCGACCGCCAGCGGATGGCGCTCGCCCACGTCGCCGCGCAGTTCAGCAAGCGCTGCCCGATAGCCGCGTCGCGCCGCCGCCGCGTGGCCACGCGCGGCGTGCAGCGAGGCGAGGTCGGCGAGGTTTTCCGCCACCCCGGGACCGGTGGCCGCCCGCGCCCGCCGCAATGCCAGGGCGTGCCGGAACAGGGTTTCCGCGGCGGCCACCTCGCCGGTCTGGCGACGGCAACGGCCGAGCTGGGCGTAGTACTCCGCCGCCTGCGCCGGCAGCCGTCCTTCCGAACTGCGCGCAAGCGCGCGCGCCGGGGCCATCCGCGCGATGCAGTCCACGGGACGGCCAAGCAGGCGCAGCGCGCGGCCGCGGTCGGCAATGGCCTCCAGACGCAGGCTGGCCGGCACGTCGCCGGCCGTGTCGAGCAACGCGGCCTGCTGGTCCAGCAGCTCGAGTGCGCGCGCGTAATCGCCCAGCCCCAGGCGCAGCCGCGCCAGTACTCCCAGCAGCTCGGCATGCAGCCCCGGCTGGCCGGCGAGTTCCACTGCGCCGCGCGCCTGCCCGGCGTCGAGCAGTTCGCGCACGTCCAGCGGGCGCGAGGCACGTGCGCTGCCGGCATGTTCGAACAGGCCCACCACCAGCGCCTGCATGGCACGCGCGCGGTCGGCCTCGTGCTGCGACTGCGCGCGCTGCCAGCCCAGGATGGCCAGCGCCAGTGCCAGCACCAGGGTGATGGCCGCCGTCGTGGCGAGCGGCCAGCGATGCCTGCGCACGTACTTGCGCGCCCGGTACAGCAGGCCCTGTGGCCGCGCCAGCACCGGCCGGCCATCGAGATAGCGCTGCAGGTCGAGGGCGAATGCCTCCACCGATGGATAGCGCTGCTCCGGGCGCTTGGCCAGCGCCTTGAGCACGATGTTGTCGAGATCGCCGGCGCTGCGCCGCGCGCGCCGGCGCAGCGCGGGGGCGACGTGGGCGGCGGCCTCGTCGGCGCGCCGCTGCAGCACCGCCGACGGGCGTGGTGGATCGACGCCGAGGATGGCCTCTTCCCACTGCGCATCGCTGGGGCGCTTGAGCGCGTACGGCTTGGCACCAGCCACCAGTTCGTAGAGCACCATGCCCAGCGAGTACACATCGGTCATCGTGGTGACCGGCTCGCCGCGGATCTGTTCGGGCGCGGCGTAGTGCAGGGTGAACGCGCGCAACCCGGTGCGGGTCCGTTCGAGCGCCGGCTCCGGCGCATCGAGCAGCTTGGCGATGCCGAAGTCCAGCAGCCGCACCTCGTCGAGCGGAGTGACCAGGATGTTCGACGGCTTTAGGTCGCGGTGCACGATCAGGTTGGCATGCGCGTGGCTGACCGCATCGCAGACCTGCAGGAACAGGTGCAGGCATTCGTCGATGCCGGCCTCGCGGCGCGAGCACCAGTCGGTGATCGGCTCGCCATCGACGTAATCCAGAGCGAGGTAGGGCTGCTGGTCGGCGCTGATGCCGGCATCGAGCAGCCGGGCGATATGCGCGTGCTCGAGGCGGGCGAGGATCTGCCGTTCGCGGGTGAAGCGCAGGCGCAGGCCGGGATCGGCCAGGCCCGGACGCAGCAGCTTCAGCGCGACCCGGCGCTGGTAGAGCCCATCGTCGCGGCGTGCCAGCCAGACCTGGCCCATGCCCCCCTCGCCCAGCAGGTGCTCCAGCCGGTAGGGACCGACGGTCAGCCCCGGCCGCGCTCCCGGCAGCGGCGCGACCAGCGGGGTGTCGAGGGCGCTTTCGGTGTGTTCGAGGGCAAGCAGCCGCTCGAGTTCGTCGGCCAGTGCCGGGTCCTCGGCACGGATGCGGGCCAGCAGCGCGCTGCGCCCGGGCAGCTCGAGATCGAGCAGCACGTCCAGGTGCGCGGACACCTGTTGCCAGCGGGTGACGTCCATGGGGCCGGATGCGCCCCGGTCGCGGTCAGCCGGCCGTTCCATCCTGCAGCGCAGCCAGCAGGTACATCCGCGCCTTCTGCCAGTCGCGTCGCACGCTGCGCTCGGAGCGCTCCAGCAACGCGGCGATCTCGAGTTCCGACAGGCCGGCGAAATAACGAAGTTCGACCACCCGCGCCAGCCGCTCGTCGACCCGGCCCAGCGTGGTCAGCGCGGCATCCAGCGCCAGCGTGTCCTCGTCCAGGCGCACGCCGCCGGCGAGGTCCTCGGGCAGGTCGGTGACCCGGTGCAGGTCGCCGCCGCGCTTGCGGGCGAGCCGCTGGCGCGCGTAGTCGACGACCACGCTGCGCATCGCCGAGGCCGCGTAGGCGAAGAAGTGCGCGCGATCGTCGAAGCGCGCGGCCTGGCCGCCAATGAGCTTGAGATAGGCCTCGTGCACCAGCGCGGTGGCATCGAGGGTCTGGCCATGCTGCCCGGCGAGCTGGCGCCGCGCCATCGCGTGCAGTTCCTGGTAGAGCGTCGCCAGCACCTGGTCCATCGCGGCGCGGTCTCCGCCGCGCGCGGCATCCAGCCACAGGGTGATTTCCGCCGTGTCCGACATCGCCATCCCCGTATGTCGCCCGCGCCGACTATAGCGCGCAGCGATACGCCGCGTGGGGCTTCAGCGCTGGCAGCCGGGACACCACGCGCTGGTGCGCTGGCCGATCAGCGCCTGCCGCAGCAGGCGCCCGCAGCGCCGGCAGGACATGCCCCCGCGGCCATAGACAGCGAGCTCCTGCTCGAAATAGCCCGGGGCGCCATCGGGACTGATGAAGTCGCGCAGGGTGGTGCCGCCACGCTCGATGGCATGGCCGAGCACCGCCTTCACCGCGTCGGCCAGCAGCGCGTAGCGCTCGCGCGAGACCCGGCCGGCCGCGCGCAGCGGCGACACCCCGGCCATGAACAGCGCCTCGGCGGCATAGATGTTGCCCACGCCCACCACCACCGCCTGGTCCATCAGGAAGGTCTTGACCGGCGCCCTGCGGCCGCGCGAGAGCCGGTGCAGCCAGGCGCCGTCGAATGCGTCGGACAACGGCTCCGGGCCCAGCCCGGCGAGCAGCGGATGCACCTCGCCGGCCGGCTGCCACAGCAGGCAGCCGAAGCGGCGCGGGTCGTTGAAGCGCAGCACGCGGCCGTCGTCGAGGCCGATGTCGACATGGTCGTGGGCACGCAGCGGCGTGTCGGCCGGCAGTACGCGCAGGCTGCCGGACATGCCCAGGTGCAGCAGGGCGCTGCCGGGCGGGGTGTCCAGCAGCAGGTACTTGGCACGGCGGCGCACGTTCTCCACCCGTTGCCCCGCAAGCCGCTGCGGCAGCTCCGGCGGGATCGGCCAGCGCAGGTCGGGCCGTCGCAGGGTGACCCCGGCGATGGTGTGGCCGGCCACGTGCGGCAGCAGCCCGCGGCGGGTGGTTTCGACTTCGGGCAGCTCGGGCATGGGCAGGACCGGCAGGATTCCCCACCCGAGATGGGACCGCCCCGCAACGCCGGCAAGGCCTGCACGACGGTGTACCGGCCGCAACGTACGCCTGCGCAGGGATGGCATCGGCCCGGTGGCCGGCCCAAGATGGGCCCGGTCCCTCCCGTAGCGGTGCATGCCTGTGCTCGATTTCCTTGCCGGTGGCCTCCTCCAGGCCGGTGTCTGGCCGCTGCTGGTGGTGTTCCTGGTCACCACCCAGCTCACGATCTTCTCGGTCACCCTGTACCTGCATCGCAGCCAGGCGCATCGCGGCGTGGACTTCCACCCGGCGGTCGCGCATGTGTTCCGCGCCTGGACCTGGCTGTCGACCGGCATGGTGACCCGCGAGTGGGTGGCCATCCACCGCAAGCACCATGCGAAGTGCGAGACCGAGGAGGATCCGCACAGTCCGATGCACAAGGGCATCGGCACGGTGTTCTGGCGTGGCGTGGAGCTGTACCGCGAGGCGCAGGCGCAGCGCGCCGACATCGAGCAGTACGGCAAGGGCTGCCCGCAGGACTGGATCGAGCGCCGGGTCTACACGCCGCATTCGTCGCTGGGCCCCACGCTGCTGCTGGTGGTGCTGTTCGCACTGTTCGGCGTGGCGGGTATCGCGATGTGGGCGCTGCAGATGGCATGGATCCCGTTCTGGGCCGCGGGCGTGGTCAATGGCCTCGGCCACTGGTGGGGCTATCGCAACTTCGAAACCACCGATACCGCCACCAACCTGAGCCCGTGGGGCGTGTGGATCGGCGGCGAGGAGCTGCACAACAACCACCACGCATTTCCCAGCTCGGCGAAGTTCGCGCTGCGCCGCTTCGAGTTCGACATCGGCTGGGCGGTGATCCGCGCGCTGCAGGCGGTGGGGCTGGCGCGGGTGCTGCGCGTGGCGCCGTCGCTCGACGTGCGGCCGAACATCCACGTGCCCGATGCGGATACCGTGCGCGCGCTGCTGGCGCACCGCTTCCAGGCGATGACCGATTACCACCGCAACGTGATCAGGCCGGCGCTGCGCGAAGAGGCGCGCGCGGCCGGTGCCCGGGTGCGCGCACTGCTGCCACGGCGCCTGCGCAGGGCGCTGGCCGATGACGGCCGCTGGCTGCAGCCCGAGGCGCGCGAACATCTGCAGCAGTGGGTGCAACAGCGGCCGCGCATCCGCACGCTGGTGGAATACCGGGCCAGGCTTGCCGACGTGCTGGAGGCGCGCAGCCACGATGCCGGCGAGCGCCTGCGCCGGCTGCAGGCCTGGTGCCAGGAGGCCGAAGCGTCCGGCATCCGCACCCTGCAGGACTATTCCGCGCGACTGAAGGGCTATGCCCTGCAGCCGGCGCGCGGCTGAGGCGGCGGTGCGACTTCGATCCGGCCCGGGCGCGGGCCTGTGCCTGGCGGCCTGCGTGCTGCTGGTCGCAGCAGGCGCGGCATCGGCGCAGGTCACCGCCACCGGCGACTACCTGTCGCGCATGGACAGCGACAGCGATGGCCGGGTCTCGCTGGCCGAGTACCAGGCTTGGATGCTGTATGCGTTCGAGCGCATGGATGCCAACGGCGATGGCCGGCTCGACCCGGGCGAACAGCCCGGCGGCCGGGCCGCGCTGCTGACCCGCGAGGCCTACCTTGCGCGGCTGGCGGAGCGCTTCAACCGCCAGGACGCCAACCGCGACGGCTACCTCGACACCCGCGAACTGGCCGCGCCGCCGCTGTAGCGCCCGGTCAGGCGGATCACCCGTGCCGCCCGGCGTCCTGCCACGGTGTGGACTTCCGTGCCGGTGACCGCAGGACCGTCGACGACGGACCTGCAGCGGCCGCGTGGCCAGCGGCTCAGCGTGCCTCGACGCGCGCGGGGCGGCTACCGGTCAGTGCCGGCACCACGCCTGCGCGCAACGCCAGCCAGCACAGGGCGACGGTGGTGGCGTCGCCCAACGCGCTGTGCCGGCCCAGCACCGGTATCCCCAGCGCGCCGGCGATGGCGCCGAAGGACAGGTCCGCGGGCGTCCCGGGGCGTGCGCGCAGCGCGCGGGTGGCGAAGGCATCGGCCAGCTCCACCCGCGCGTTGGGTAGCGGGAAGCCGGTGATCGCGCGCACGTGCGGGGCGAGCATCGCGAGGTCGAAGCGCAGGTTGTAGCCGAGCAGCCGGCGACTGCCCAGCCACTGCAGCAACTCGCGCACCGCGGGCGTGACCGACATGCCGGTGCCGGCCTCGTCCGGGGTGATGCGGTGGTGGCGGATCGATTCGATGCCGAAGTCGCGGTCGGGGCGGATGCGCCGCTCGAAACGCTCCGACAGCCACACCCGGCCATCGCGCACGGGGACCGCGGCCAGGCTGAGCATGTGGTCCTGGCGCGGATCGAGGCCGGTGGTCTGGAGGTCGAGGCTGACCCACTCGCCAGCAGGCGGGCGCTGCAGCAGCCCGGCCCACGGGCCGTGCCCGTGCCGGCGTCGCAGCCACCAGCGCTGCAGCGCATCCATCAGTCGGGCAGGTGGAACGCGCGGCGCACGTGGTCGCGGAACTCCTTGACCACCCGCAGCGCATCGCGCAGCAGTTCGCGGTCGAGCCGGCCCAGGCCGCCGGTGTCGACATGGTTGTCCGGCGCCCGGCCATGGTCGAGCGCGGCCAGCTGCGCTTCCAGGCGCATGCGCTGGAACACGTCGAGCGCCTGCGGCAGGTCGCGGCCCAGTGCCTGCGGCAACCGGCCTGCCGCGACCAGCGCCTCGCAGCGCTCGATGCTGCCGGTGGCGCGGATGCCGTGGTGCAGGGCCAGGCAGCGCAGCCCGTGCACGACCGGGAAGATCGCGCCCTTCTTGAGGTCGATGCCGTGCGCATCGCCACGCATGCGGCCGAAGAAGGTCAACGGGGTCTCGAAGCGCAGGGCGGCGCCGGCGAGATGGTGCATCAGGATCTCGTCGCGTCCCAGCGCCATCAGCGCGTCCTTGACCGGGGCGAACAGCGCCGGGTTGCCGGCGACGGGCCGCGCGTCGAGCGCGATCGACAGGTCGAGCGCGCTGGCGCCGCCGTGGTCGTGGCGCCAGTGGCCGATCCGCGCCTGCCACTGCGACACGCTGAGCCGCCAGTGCGGGTTGTCGACCATCACCCGCCCCGGGCAGGGCGGGTAACCGGCCTGCGCCAGCGCCTGGCTGAAGCGCGCCATCGCCGCTTCCATGCCCGGCCAGTCGAGATGGTCGGCCACCACCAGTGCGTTGTCCTGGTCGGTGCGCACCAGCTGTTCGCGCCGGCCCTCGCTGCCCATCACCAGCAGGCACACGTGCGCGCGCATCTCCTCCGGCACTACCAGGTCGAAGATCTGCGCCATCACCCGGCCGTTGAGCGCGCTGACCAGCTGCATCAGGTCGGGCATGCGCACGCCCTGGCGTGACAGCCCGCGGATCAGCGCGTGCACGCCGTCGGCGGCGCGGGTGATGGCCTCGAGGCTGCGCGCCCGCGCCAGGCGCAGGCCGATCAGGTGGGAGTGGCTGGCGAAGTGCGACAGCACCTCGGCGATTCCCAGGGTGCCGTGGATGTCGCCGTCGCCGCCGCGCACCACCACGCGCTCGACCCGGTGTTCGGTCATGGCCGCCATCGCCTGGAACAGCGCGTCGCCCGGCGCCACGCACAGCAGCGGCCGGTTGGCGAGCGGCCCCACCGGTGCGTCCAGCGGCAGGCGCTCGAGCGCAAGGGCTTCGAGCAGGTCGGTGCGGGTGACGATGCCGGGGCCCACATGGGCGGGATCGTCCACCAGCAGGCAGTCCACCCTGCGCTCGCGCAGTACGCGGGTGGCCTCGGCCACCGGCAGCGTGGAAGCGACGCGCACCGCCGGCGCGAGGTCGGCATCGCCCACCCGGGTGGCGAGCTCCGGTGACCAGGTACGCGCCGACGCGACGAGCCGGCCCTTGGTGGCCAGGCCTTCGTTGAACCAGGCGGCGAAGCGCGGGTAGTCGTCGATCAGCCGGCGGAATACCGCAGCGGGGATCAGGAACGCCAGGCACTCGCCGTCGGTGCGGTAGGTCAGGCGCGCGCGCCCGGCCATCACCGCCCAGGCGCCGAACACATCGCCGGGGCCGTAGTCGGCGAAATGCGCCTCGCCCCCGCCGGCGCGCGGCTGGTACGCATGCACGCGGCCCTTCAGCAGCACGAACGCGTGCGGCGAGGCCTGGCCGGCCTCGATCAGGGTGGCGCCGGGGCCATGGAAGCCGAGGTCGACGCTTGCGGCCAGGCGCGCGCGGCCGGCGGCGTCGAGGAGGTCGAAGGGTGGCTGGTCGAGGTCGAGGCCGGGCACCGCGTCCATTGCGTCAGCCGGTCGCGGTCGCCGCTGCGATGCGGCACGTGGAGTGTTGGCGACTCAGCGCGCGCATGCGGTGCGCAGCACGCGGTCGTCGGCCGGCAGCGCGGTCCAGCGCGCGTTGGGCAGGCTGCCATCGGCGGCGAATTCGACGCCATCGAGGAGGTCGGCACGGCGGTGGCGTTCGCAGTCGTAGACCACGCCGAACTGGCGGGTGGGTTCCCAGCGCCCGGCAAGGATGACCCGGGTCAGCACCTGGCCCGGTGCGTCGGCATGGTGGCGGTCGAAGCGGCGGTCCACCGCGATCAGGCGGTTGGTCAGCGGCACCACGTAGGTCCAGGGCCGGTACCAGGAGCGGACCTGGTTGGTGGAGGCGACCTCCACGCCGTCGGGAAAGGTGCGCTGCGTGCGTTCGAACCACGAGTATTCGAGCCAGACCGCCATCAGCAGCATGCCGGCACCGGCCGCGGCCGGCACGATCCAGCCGGGCAGGCGCCGGCGCAGCGCGATGTTGAGCGTGAGCGCGATGCCCGCCAGGCCGAAGCCGGCGGCGATGATGGCGATGAACTCCAGCAGCATGGACGCTCCCCGTGCGTAGGCGGTTGGACTGGCGGTCGATTGTAGTCAGCGGCCGGGCATGCGATCGGCCCTGAAACGAGCGGCCCGCCCCTGTTGCCGGGAGCGGGCCGCCGTGTCACTGCATCACGGTCAGTGCGCGATGGCCTCGCCCGCGCCACGCGGCACGCGGATGTCCTCGACCAGGTGCTGGATATGCTCCGGTACCGGGGCGGTCAGCTTCATCGTGATGTAGGCCACGATGAAGTTGATGACCGCGCCGACTGCGCCGAACGCCAGCGGCGAGATGCCGAACAGCCAGTTGTCGGGCGTATCGGCCAGCATGTTGGTCCCCGCGATGAAGAACCAGCCCTTGTAGGTGAACAGGTACACGCTGGTGGACGCCAGCCCGGCCAGCATGCCCGCCACTGCGCCGGCGGAGTTCATGCGGGTGGAGAAGATGCCCATCATGATCGCCGGGAACAGCGAGCTGGCGGCGAGGCCGAATGCGAACGCCACTGTCTGCGCGGCGAATCCCGGTGGATTCATGCCCAGCCATGTCGCGACCACGATCGCGGCCGCCATCGACACGCGCGCGGCGAGAAGCTCGCCCTTTTCACTGATGTCCGGCTTGAACGTGCGTTTGATGAGGTCATGGCTGACCGCCGAGGAGATCGCCAGCAGCAGGCCCGCCGCGGTCGACAGCGCCGCTGCAAGGCCGCCGGCCGCGATCAGCGCGATGACCCAGCCGGGCAGCTGCGCGATCTCCGGGTTGGCCAGCACGAGGATGTCCTGGTTGAAGGTGACCATCTCGTTGCCCTGCCAGCCGCGCTCGGCGGCGACCGCCGCGAACTCGGGGCTTGCCTCGTTGTAGGACTGGATCATGCCGTCGCCGTTCTTGTCCTCGAACGCCAGCAGGCCGGTCTGTTCCCAGTTGTGCATCCAGTCCGGGCGGGCCTCGTAGGTCAGCGATTCGGCCGCGCGCGTGCCTTCCGGGTAGATCGTGGTCAGGATATTCAGGCGCGCCATCGCACCGACCGCCGGGGCCACCGTGTAGAGCAGGGCGATGAACACCAGCGCCCACCCCGCCGACCGGCGCGCGTCCGACACCTTGGGCACGGTGAAGAAGCGGATGATCACGTGCGGCAGGCCCGCGGTACCGACCATCAGCGACAGCGTGAACAGCGTCATGTTGAGGGTGGAATCGTGCAGCCCGGTGTAGTCGTTGAAGCCCAGGTCCACCAGGATCTGGTCGAGCCTGGCCAGCAGCGGCATGCCCGATTCGGTATGGGTCGAGAACAGGCCCAGCTGCGGGATCGGGTTGCCGGTGAGCTGCAGCGAGATGAACACCGCCGGGATCGTGTAGGCGATGATCAGCACGATGTACTGCGCGACCTGGGTGTAGGTGATGCCCTTCATGCCGCCCAGCACCGCGTACACGAACACCACCGCCGAGGCGATCAGGAGCCCGGTGTTGGTGTCGACCTCGAGGAAGCGCGAGAACGCAACGCCCGCACCGGTCATCTGCCCGATCACGTAGGTGATCGAGATCATCAGCAGCGCCGCCACCGCCACCAGCCGGGCGGTGCGGCTGTAGTAACGGTCACCGATGAAGTCCGGCACGGTGAAGCGGCCGAACTTGCGCAGGTACGGCGCCAGCAGCATCGCCAGCAGCACGTAGCCGCCGGTCCAGCCCATGAGGTAGGCCGAATTGCCGTAAGCGACGAAGGCGATCAGGCCGGCCATCGAGATGAACGATGCCGCCGACATCCAGTCGGCCGCGGTGGCCATGCCGTTCATGACCGGGTTGACGCTGCGCCCGGCGGCGTAGAACTCCGACGTCGAGGCCGCGCGTGCCCAGATCGCGATCGCGATGTAGAGCAGGAACGATCCGCCGACGAAGATGAGGTTGAGAGTGAACTGGTCCATGGTCGCCCCTTAGTCTTCGTGCACGTCGTACTCGCGATCGAGCCGGTTCATGTACCAGGTGTAGAAGAAGATGAGCGCGATGAAGGTCAGGATCGACCCCTGCTGCGCGAACCAGAAGCCGAGGTCGGTGCCGCCGACGCGGATGCCCGCCAGCAGCGGGCGCAGGATGATGCCGAACCCGTAGGACACCAGCGCCCAGATCGACATGCAGATCCAGATGATCCGCAGGTTGGCCTTCCAGTAGTTCGCGGCCGTCTTGTCGAGTGTCATGCGAGGTCCCCCTGTGGCAGGTGTGGCCGGTGCTGGCCGGGATATGGATGGCGCCACCGGTGCGGCGGCGGAGTGCAGGTTGCTTGCATCCTCTTGGGTCTCCGTGACGGGACGGATCGCGCGTGCCGGGTGGCACGCGCGTGCGGATCAGAACGTGTAGCGGGCCATCGTGTGCAGCCGGATCAGCTCGCCATCGACGCCGGATTCGAGCGTGCGCTCGCCCCAGATCGCCTCCACGCCGAGGTCGAGCTTCGGATACGGCGTCCAGATCAGGTTGGCGTGCCAGGACTGCACCTTGCGCGTCACGCCGGGACCGGTCCAGGCGGTCTCGTTGTCCCATTGCGAACGGGCGTGGTAGAGGTTGCCGCGCACGCGGCCGTTGAAGACGTGGCGCAGGCCCACGTAGCCCGCCCAGCCGCCGAGTGCATCGATGTCGCCATTGGCATCGAGCATGGCGTCCTGCTGGATCGTGGCCAGGCCGATGTAGCGGCCGATGCCTTCGCCGCCGGAGAGCTGGTAGCGCAGGTCGGTGGCGTCGCCCATCTTCACCAGGCCGCTCACCGTGGCACCGAAGCCGGTGTCGGTGCTGTCGGCGCCGGCTACCGGCTCGTACTTCAGCTGGCGCGCCATGCCGGCGACGCTGAAGTGGCCCCAGTCGGCCTTGTGGGTGTAGCGGGCGATGACGTCGGGCATCGCGCTGTTGTCGCCGGCGATCACCCGCGGCGCGCCGTTGAGCGGCTGCACGGTGGTCTCCGGGCTTTCCAGCGACACCGTCCACGGCCCGCTGGTGTAGCGCAGCTGCGGCTGGCGCACGAACACCACCGCGTCGGTGGGGCCGACGAAGTCCACCGCATCGATGAGCGCGGCGGTGTCCATGAAGTTCGACCAGGTCTGGCCGGCCAGCCAGTTGTTCCAGGTCACGTAGGCGTGGCGCAGGGTGGCGCCGTAGGTATTGGTGGCCGCGGTGTTGCCGAGCGAGCCACCGAAGAAGTCGAGCTCAAGCCGCGCGCCCAGCCTGTCGCCGGAGTCGAGCGTGGTGCTGGCGTCCAGCCACAGGCGCGAGAACTTCATGTGCGCGTCGGAATACGTTTCGGGTCCGTCGCCGCCGACCGGGATCGCGCCGGGCACGTAGAAGTCGCGCCCGGCGGTGCCCTTGCCGATGTCGCCATCGGTGGTTTTCGTGGCCATGGCGTCCATGCGGATCATCCCGCCGACGGTGAACACCGTGCCGGGGTTGGCCTGCGGCGTGATGGTGGTGGCCTGGATCGGCGCGCTTCCGGCCGGGACCGTCGCGCGTGCCGGCGCTGCGGGTTGCGCGGACTGCGCGGTGCGCACTTCCTGCACCTCGGTGGCGGTCTGCTGCTGCTGCGACAGCAGTGCCTGCACCTGCGCTTCGAGCTGCGCGATGCGTGCCTCGAGTTCCTGTTCCTTTGCCGTCTGTGCCGAGGCCAGGCCGGGTGCCGACAGCGCGAGCGCGGTCGTGGTGGCGAGCGCGAGCAACCGCGGTCGCAACGGACGGTGGTGGTTCGGTTTCATGCTCCCTCCCAGGATGCGGACCGGACCGCAGGCGGACCGGGCGCAGCCGAGCCTGCGCGCGGCCAGCGGGAGCGCCAATACACCATTGGTCGTAGGTGGGCCGGGCTTAGACCAACGTCTAAGCCGGCGCCGGGATGGATGCGGCACACTTCCGGGCCAAGGTCCTTTCCGGAGTGCGCCATGTCCACGACTCCTTCCGTCTATCCGGTGCCCGAGGCACTGGCGGCCGACGCCGCGATCGGCCGCGGGGATTACGAACGTCTCTACGCCGAGTCGGTGCGCGACCCCGATGCGTTCTGGTCACGCGCCGCGCAACGCCTGCAGTGGATGAAGGCGCCAACCAGCATCCGCGACGTGAGCTATGCGCTGGAAGACTTCCGCATCCGCTGGTACGGCGACGGCGAACTCAATGCCAGCGTCAACTGCCTGGACCGCCACCTCGACACCCGCGGCGACAAGACCGCGATCCTGTGGGAAGGCGACGACCCGGCCACGCCGCCGCGCCACGTGAGTTACCGCGACCTGCATGCGCGCGTGTGCAGGCTGGCGAATGCGATGCGCAGCCTCGGTGTACGCAAGGGCGACCGCGTCACGATCTACCTGCCGATGATCGTGGAAGCGGCGGTGGCGATGCTTGCCTGCGCGCGCATCGGCGCGGTGCATACGGTCGTGTTCGGCGGCTTCTCGCCGGCGTCGATCGCCGATCGCGTGGCCGACTGCGGTTCCAGGCTCGTCATCACCGCCGACGAAGGCCTGCGCGGTGGCCGCCGCATCCCGCTCAAGGCCAACGTGGATGCCGCGCTGAAACTCCCGGGCACCAACAGCGTGGAAACGGTGCTGGTGGTGCGGCACACCGGCGGTGCGGTGGGCATGCAGATGCCGCGCGACCGCTGGTACGACGCCGTGGTCGACGACCAGCCCGACACCTGCGAACCCGAGCGCATGAACGCGGAGGATCCGCTGTTCATCCTCTACACCTCCGGCTCCACCGGAAAGCCCAAGGGCGTCCTGCACACCACCGGCGGCTACCTGGTGTTCGCCAGCTACACCCACGAGGCGGTTTTCGACCTGCGCGAGGACGACGTCTACTGGTGCACCGCCGACGTCGGCTGGGTCACCGGCCACAGCTATATCGTCTATGGGCCGCTCGCCAACGGGGCGACCTCGCTGATGTTCGAGGGCGTGCCGAACTACCCCAGCGTTTCGAGGTTCTGGGAGGTGGTCGACCGCCACAAGGTCAGCATCTTCTACACCGCGCCGACCGCGATCCGCGCGCTGATGCGCGAGGGCGAGGCACCGGTGAAGGCGACCTCGCGCGCATCGCTGCGCATCCTCGGCACGGTGGGCGAGCCGATCAATCCGGAAGCGTGGCGCTGGTACCACGAGGTCGTCGGCGACGGCCGCTGCCCGGTGGTCGACACGTGGTGGCAGACCGAGACCGGCGGCATCCTGATCGCGCCGCTGCCGGGTGCGGTGGACGCCAAGCCTGGATCGGCGACAAAGCCGTTCTTCGGCGTCCAGCCTGCGATCGTGGATGCGCAGGGCACCCTGCTCGAGGGCGAGGCCGAGGGCAACCTGGTGATCCTCGATTCGTGGCCCGGGCAGATGCGCACCGTCTATGGCGACCACCAGCGCTTCATCGACACCTATTTCAGCGCCTATCCCGGCAGTTACTTTACCGGCGACGGCTGCCGCCGCGATGCCGACGGGTACTACTGGATCACCGGCCGCGTCGACGACGTCATCAACGTATCCGGCCATCGCATCGGCACCGCGGAGGTGGAAAGCGCACTGGTCTCGCATCCCAAGGTCGCCGAAGCCGCGGTGGTGGGCTTCCCGCACGACATCAAGGGCCAGGGCATCTATGCCTACGTCACCCTGGTTGCCGGCGAGGACGGCTCCGATGCGCTGCTGAAGGAACTGGTCGCGCACGTGCGCGGCGAGATCGGCCCGATCGCCACGCCCGACCACCTGCAATGGGCGCCGGGCCTGCCGAAGACGCGCTCGGGCAAGATCATGCGCCGCATCCTGCGCAAGATCGCCGAGGACGCGCCCGACCAGCTGGGCGATACCACCACCCTCGCCGATCCCTCGGTGGTGGAATCGCTGGTGCGCGAACGCAGGGGCGCGGGCTGACGCCCGCTGCAGCCACCAGGCACCCGCCCGCATGCCGCAGACCATCCTCGTCGCCGACGACCACCCGCTGTTCCGCGAAGCGTTGCGCGGCGCGGTTGCGCGCACGCTGCCGGACGCGCGGCTGTGCGAGGCCAGCGACACCACCAGCCTCTACGGCCTGGTCGAAGCGGAGCCTGATGCCGACCTGTTGTTGCTCGACCTCAACATGCCCGGCGCGCAGGGCTTCAGCGCGCTGGTGCACCTGCGCGCGCAGCATCCGCAGCTGCCGATCGTGATCGTGTCGGCGCGCGAGGAGCCCACGGTGATGCGGCGCGCGCTCGACCACGGGGCGATGGGGTTCATCCCGAAGTCCGCCGACACCCAGGTGCTGGGCGAAGCGCTGCAGCGCGTACTCGAGGGTGACCGCTGGGTCCCGGCCGCGGCCAGCGCCGCGCCGGCGGCGAGCGCCGACGAACACGATGTCGCCGCGCGCGTGAGTGACCTCACCCCGCAGCAGTTCCGGGTGCTGCAGATGCTGGGCGAGGGCATGCTCAACAAGCAGATCGGTTACGAGCTGGGTGTCTCCGAGGCCACGGTGAAGGCCCACATGAGCGCCATCCTGCGCAAGCTCGGCGCCAGCAACCGCACCCAGGCGGTGCTGATCGCGGGACGCCTGGCGGTGGATCCTGCGGCGGTGACCGCACCGCCCGACGGGTTCGACTGACGGTTGATCGCGCGATCCCCGGATCAGCTGCCGCCGACCATCCGCCACAGCGCGTGCAGCGCATAGCCGCCGCCGCCGATCAGCACCGCGAAGTAGATGACGGTGCCGATGGTGGCGAGATGGCCGAGCAGGATGGCGCCGCCATCGCGCTGGATCATGCCGATGGCATAGAACAGCAGCGCCACTGCCGGGAACGTGTTGCTGAAGGGAACGAAGCCGAACGGCGCCATCAGCAGCAGCGCGGCGAAGATGAAGGCCAGGCTGTTGAAGATGTCGACGGCGCGGCCTTCGGCCAGTGCCGGGAGGCGGCCCGGGCGGCTGACGCGCTCGAGCCGGCGCACCCATGACAACCCGCGGCGCAGGCCGTTGCGCAGCTTCTCCGCCGGCAGCCGGCGCTCGCGCAGCCGTGCGGGCAGCCACAGCGGGCGCCGGGTCAGCCGGCTGACGCCGATCAGCAGCAGCGCCGCGCCGAACACCGTGCTCACGCCGGGGATCGATACCGGGATCAGGAACACCACCGTCAACAGCATCGACAGCAGCAACAGGCCCTCGCTGCCGATGCGCTCGACGATGCTGCCCAGGCTGAGGTGCTCGCCGTCGAGGTCGGCAATGATCCGTTCGAGTCGATCGCCGAGCGTGTCGCGGCGGGTACGTGAGTCGCTCATCCGGCGGCAGGACCGTGCAGGGCGGGGCAGTGTAACAAGCGTGCCCATGCAGGCCGGCTTCAGATCTGCTGCGCCGGGGGTTGGGGCCGGCGTTGCGCGGCGAGGAACGCGCGCAGCGACGCCGGCTTGAGCGGCTTGGTCAGCACACGGTAGCCGCGCCTGCGCGCGGCCTGCTTGAGGGCATCGCTGCCGTCGGCGGTCAGCAGCACTCCGGGCGTACCGGGCGAGAGTTCGCGCAACGCATCCAGCGTGTCGAGCCCGTCGAGGCGGTCGTGCAGGTGGTAGTCGACCACCAGCACGTCGGGAGCATCCACCATGCGGGCGAGTGCCAGGTCGACGGTCGTGGCGGCCAGCACCTGCACCTGCCAGCGCTGCAGCAGTGCCTGCATGCCGGCGAGGATGTCCGGGTCGTTGTCCACGCACAGCACGCGCATGCCGGACAGCGACTCGCCGAGCCCGATCGCCGGCCGTGCCGGCACCGCGACGGCATGCTCGGCGCCCGGCACCATGATCGAGAACACGCTGCCGTAGCCGACACGCGAGCGTGCATCGAGGCGATGGCCGAGCAGGCGCGAGATGCGCTGGCAGATCGACAGCCCCAGGCCGAGTCCGCGCTCATCCCAGTCGAATGGCTGCTGGTAGCGGTGGAACTCGTCGTAGATCTGGCGCATATGGTGTTCGGGAATGCCCGGGCCGGTATCCCAGACCTGTAGCGCGACGCTGTCGCCACGCGGCCGCGCCGCCAGCACGATGCGGCCCTCGCGGGTGTAGCGCAGTGCATTGGCGAGGAAGTTCTGCAGCACGCGACGCAGCAGGCGGCGGTCACTGTGCACCGGCAGCGGGCGCACGTTCAGGCGCACCGCGATGCCGCGTGCGGCCGCCAGCGGTGCGTACTGCGCGGCGAGTTCGCGCATCAGTTCGGCGGCATCGAAATCCGACCATTCCGGGCGCAATGCACCCGCGTCCAGGCGCGAGACATCGAGCAGACCGTCGAGCAGTTCCTCGGCCGCGCGCAGCGAAGTGTCCACGCGCTCGGCCAGGCGGCGCTGTTCGTCGGCCTCGTCGCTTTCGCGCAGCGCCGAGGTGAACAGCCGCGCGGCGTTGAGCGGTTGCAGCACGTCGTGGCTGAGCGCGGCCAGGAAGCGCGTGCGCGACTGCTGCGCGGCCTCGGCCTCGCGGGTGCGCATGGTGACGCGCTGCTCGAGCGTCTCGTTGACCTCGCGCAGCGCGCGCTCCACGCGCTTGTATTCGGTGACGTCGCTGTAGCTGGTGACATAGCCGCCGCCGGGCAACGGCTGGCCGCGCACCTCGATCACCAGCCCGCTGCCCAGAATGCGTTCGGACACGTGCGGCGAACCGCCCCGCATGTAGGCGATGCGCTTGGCGGTCTCGGTATCCATCGCCGCGTCGTTGAGTTCGCCCAGTTCACCGCGCTCGGCGTTGTAGCGGATCAGGTCGGCAACCGGACGGCCGACGTAGAGCATGCCGTCCGGGTAGTCGAACAGCTGCTGGTAGCGGCGGTTCCAGGCGACCAGGCGCATGTCGCGGTCGACCACGCTCACGCCCTGGTCGATGTTCTCCAGCGTGGTCGACAGGATCTCGCGGTTGAAGCGAAGCTCCTGGCCGGCCTCGTCGAGCACCGCCACCACCTCGCCCAGGTCCATGCCGGTGCCGCGCAGCGAACTGGTCAGCACCAGGCGCGCCGAGGCCGCGCCGATGGCCGAGGCCAGCAGGCGCTCGGTGAACTGCACCCAGGCCCGGTCGGCGGGTGCCGATGGTTGCAGCGGCTTGCCCTGTGCCTGGGCCTGCTCGACGAATGCGCGCTGCGCATGGCGCGCACCGATGATGCGACGCGCCAGCGTCAGCAGGTCGCGTACCTGCAGGCCGCTGCGCCACTCGCTGCTGCCCAGGCTGCGCCGCTCGGCATACGGGTTGAGGTAGGGGACCGCGGCAAGATGCTCGTCCAGCCCCGGGCGCCAGCGTTGCGAGACCAGCAGCAGCGTGCCGATGTTGAACAGCAGCGCCCAGAACGTGCCGTGGGTGAGCGGATCCCATCCCTGCATGCCGAACAGCCCCCGCGGCCGCAGCCAGGCCATGCCGAACGGGCCGGTCTCCAGCCACGCGCCGTCGAACCAGCCGGCATCGGTCAGGGTGGGCAGCAGCAGCGTGTAGATCCACACCGCGAAGCCGATCAGCAGGCCGGCCTCGGCGCCTTCGCGGCTGGCGCCACGCCAGTACAGGCCGCCGATCAATGCGGGTGCGAACTGCGCGACGGCGGCGAAGGCCATCAGCCCGTACGAGGCCAGCGTGGTGTCCGAGCCGCTGGCGCGGTAGTAGCCGTAGGCCAGCCCGGCGAAGCACAGGATCGCCACCCGCCGCACCCACAGCACGGTGCCGGCAAGCTCTCCGCCATGGCGCTGGGCCCAGCCGCGCCGGCGCAGCAGCAGCGGCATCACCAGGTCGTTGGAGACCATGATCGCCAGCGCCACGCTGGCTACGATCACCATGCCGGTGGCGGCCGAGAAGCCGCCGACATAGGCGAACAGCGCCAGCGCCTCGCGCTGCCCGGCCAGCGGCAGCGCCAGCACGTAGGTGTCGGCGATTGCCGCGCCGTCGTCGAACAGCGCGATGCCGGCCGCCGCGATCGGCACCACCATCAGGCTCACGATCAGCAGGTAGCCACCGAACAGCCAGCGGGCGCGGCGGATCTCCGACACGTCGCCGCATTCGACGATCGCCACGTGGAACTGCCGCGGCAGGCAGAAGATCGCCGCGAAGGCGAGCAGCGTCTGCGCGACGAAGCCGTCGGGCGCGGCATTGGAGAACAGCGCGGCGCTGGCCTCGGTGAAGCGGGGGGCGCTGCCGAACCAGAACAGCGCGAAAACGCCCACCGCCACCAGTGCCACCAGCTTGACCAGCGATTCCAGCGCGATCGCCAGCATCATGCCCGGCCGGTGCTCGGTGGCGTCCACCTGGCGGGTGCCGAACAGGATCGCGAACAGCGCCATCAGCAGCGCCACGTACAGGGCCGGATCGCCGAAGCTGCTGTGCGCCATCGCCGGCCCGCCCAGCACCTGCAACGACAGGGCCACCGCCTTGTACTGCAGCGCGAGGTAGGGCACCGCCGCCACCAGCGCGATCACCGCAACCATCGCCGCCAACCGCTGCGAACGGCCATAACGGGCGGCGATGAAGTCGGCGATCGACACCGTGCTCTGCGACTGCGCGACCAGTGCCATCCGCTCGAGGATCCGCCAGCCGAAGACCAGCAGCAGCAACGGGCCGAGATAGATCGGCAGGTAGCCCAGGCCGTGGCGCGCGGCGCTGCCGACCGCGCCGTAGAAGGTCCACGACGAGCAGTACACCGCCAGGGCCAGGCTGTAGACCACCGGCCGCAGCGCCGGGCGCTGGACGTGCGCGGGATGGCGGTCGCCCCACCACGCCACCGCGAACAGCAGCGCGGCGTATCCAACCGATACCAGCAGCAGTACCCAGCTCGGCAGCATCAGCTTCCCCGGCCGACGTCAAAACCTTCCGGAGTGTACGCGCAGCGGGGCTCGCGCTTCCGGGTCGGGAGATGGGCGCGGCCTGCAGGGCAATCGCGACAGCAACGTCCGATGATCAGTGGCGACAACTGCAACGGCAACGGCAACGGCGGGGCGTCGGCTCCGGTCGGGCGGCACCCGGCCCGGGATCTTGCTCCCCGGCTCGGTCAGACATCCATGTCTGACTCGCCGCCGCGGCCCATCCATGGGCCGCTATCCGCAAATCCCGATCCGGATGCCGCGCCACGACTTCGCGGGCGTGGCTTCGGTGGTGCCGGGCCTTGCGGAGCGGCGGGGCGCGGAGCTGTCCGGCGGGCGCGAGCGTGGCGACTGCAAGCGCGCGGCGGTACTGGGCGACGCGCAAATCAGTAACCCGGAACCCGTTCGTTCCATGGGAGACAAAGATCCGCGAGAGGCCTGGAAACGGATCATGCCGAAGCCACGCCAATGAATCATCGCGCGGCGCGGGGACCGGGGTGTGCGGAAAGCAGGCCATGGATGGCCTGCGGCGGCGAGTCGGACAGGATGTCTGACCGAGCCGGGGAGCATGCCCCGGTTCCGGCGCCGCCCCACCGGAGCACGCGTACGCTTCTGCCGCGGCAGTCGAACGACAGCGGAACCTCACACTCGCCAGGGTGCTGCCATCCCCGGCCATCGAGTACAGGTAGTCCGATCCTCCCGATCCGATCACCGCAAGCGGAGGCCCAGAAACACGAAACCCGCCTTGCGGCGGGTTCCGTTCTGCCCCGGAGGGCGTGAGCGATTGCCTGCGGTTGCAGGTGGTCAACTCACTTGATCTTGCCTTCCTTGTACGGCACGTGCTTGCGCACGACGGGATCGTACTTCTTGATCTCCATCTTGCCGGGGGTGTTCTTCTTGTTCTTGTCGGTGGTGTAGAAGTGGCCGGTGCCGGCCGAGGAAATCAGGCGGATCTTGTCGCGCTTGGAAGCCATGGTCAGATCCTCCTCAGATCTTTTCGCCGCGCTTGCGCAGCTCGGCGATCACGGCGTCGATGCCGTTCTTGTCGATGGTACGCAGCGCCTTGGTGGACACGCGCAGCTTGATCCAGCGGTTCTCCGACGCAACCCAGAAACGGCGCTCGTGGAGATTGGGCATGAAACGGCGGCGGGTCTTGTTCATCGCGTGCGAGACGTTGTTGCCGGTCGTCGTACGCTTGCCGGTGACTTGGCAGACTCGGGACATGGTGCACCTCTGGTGGGTCGCGGAGATTCCGCATGGATGCCCCCCTTGGCCAGGGAGGCGACGGCCCCGCCGGCCACGCGGTGAGCGGGCGGCGCGCGATACGGGCTTGCGCCGCGGATGCGGCGGCTGTGCCAGGTGGGCCGGAATCGCGCTTCCGGAACCGACCACCCCTGCCTGCCGGTGAGGGAGGCGGGACACAACGAGCCGGGCATTATGCCGGGCCGCGGCGCTCCCGGCAAGTTATCCACAGCAGGCCGGCGAACCGGCGGGGGTCAGGGTGCGACGGGGGCGGATTCGCCTGCCGGCGCCGCCTTTGCCGCGGCAATGAACGCACGGATCTGCTGCTCCAGCACCGGCAGCGGCACCGAGCCCTCGCGCAGCACCGCGTTGTGGAAGGCGCGGATGTCGAAGCGTTCGCCCAGCGCGGCTTCCGCCTCGGCGCGCAGGCGCACGATGGCGATCTCGCCGAGCTTGTACGACAGCGCCTGCGCCGGCCAGGAAATGTAACGGTCGACCTCGGTGGTCACCTCGTGCTCCGACAGCGCGGTGTTGTCGCGCAGGAACGCCAGCGCCTGCTCGCGGCTCCAGCCCTTGTGGTGCACGCCGGTGTCGATGACCAGCCGCGCCGCACGCCACATCTCGTAGGTCAGCCGGCCGAAGTGCTCGTAGGGCGTCTCGTAGATGCCCATTTCCTCGCCCAGCTTCTCCACGTACAGGCCCCAGCCCTCGCCATAGGCGGAGATGTAGCTGTCGCGGCGGAACGCCGGCTGCTCGCCCTGTTCGCGCGCCAGTGCCGCCTGGAAGGCGTGGCCGGGGTCGGATTCGTGCAGGGTCAGTGCCGGCAGGTTGTACATCGGCCGCGACGGCAGGTCCCAGGTATTGAGCCAGTAGGTGCCCATGCCGCCGCGGCCGGCGGTCCAGAACGGGGCGATGTCGTCGGGCACCGGCACGATGGTGAAGCGGCCGCGCGGCAGCGGGTCGAAATAGCGGCCGATCACCCCGTCCACGCGCTTGGAAATCCACGCGGCGCGGTGCAGCAGTTCCTCCGGCGTCCTGGCATAGAACTGCGGATCCGTGCGCAGGAAGGTCAGGAAGGCGTCGAAGTCACCGTCGAAGTCGAGCCCGTCGATGATGTCCTGCATCTGTGCGCGGATGCGCGCGACCTCGGCCAGGCCGATGTCGTGGATCTCCTGCGGCGAGAGGTGGAGGGTGGTGTATTCGCGGATCTGCTGGCGGTAGAAGGCCTCGCCTCCGGGCATCGCCTCGGCCGCGAGGGTCGTGCGCGCCTGCGGCACGTACTCGTTGCGGAAGAAGGTGAGCAGGTTGCCGAACGCGGGGATCACCGCCGATTCGATCGCCGCGCGGCCCCGCGCGCGCAGGCGTTCCTGTTCGGCCGCCGGGATGCCGGGCGGCATGCGCTCGAACGGCGACCAGAACGTGGCCTGTGTCGGGTCATCGAGATCCGCCACCGCGGCGACCGACACGTCGCGGCCGTCCAGTACCGCGCGCGGCACGCTGAAACCACGTGCAAGCCCGGCGCGCATGTTGCCGATCTGCTGGTCGAAGTAACGCGGCACGTCGGCCAGCCGGGCGATGTAGGCCTCGTAGTCGGCTGCGGTGTGGAACGGCCGCCGGGTCATGAACGACAGGTTGGCCCAGAACGAGCTGTCGGAATTGAACGGCATCTCGTAGCTGCGCAGGCGCACGTTGTCGGCGAGGTTCTCCACCTGCGGGCGATAGATCGCCAGGTTGATGCGGTTCTCCGCCGACAACGCATCGGTATCGATCGCGTCGAGCTCGGCCAGTACCTCCTCCCAGCGTGCCAGCCGCGCGGCCTGGGCCTGCGGGCCGACATCGGGCAGGCCACGCCGGGTTTCACTGCCGGTGCCGTCCTCGCCACGGCCGAACTCCGCCTGCCGCCATGCCCACTCCGCGGTGTAGATCGCCTCGAAGCGCGCGTCGGCCTCGCTGCGCGGCATGCTGGCGGTGGACGGCGTGTTCGCCGCGGCTGGCTGCGAAGGCGCGGCGTATGCGGCCGGCAGGGCAAGGGCGGTGGCGACAAGGGCGGGCAGCAGCAGCGACTTCATGGCGTGATCCGGCAATGCGACGACCGCCGATCATGGCATCCGCGCCAAGCGCCCGCAGGGGTCGGAAGTCGTGGTGCGGCCGTTCCGTCGGGTCGATCGGGGCACGCCTGGATTGCGGGAGGGGGTGGCGCGAATCCGGTGCCGCCGACTCGGCGGGATGTCCGGCCACACGCCCTCGTCCGATTTCTCCGGCGGTCGCTCGCGGATCTTGTCGAGTGCAGTCCTATCGGGAGTCCAGGCCGCCCACCGCGGCCGCAGGGGGATGCCCAGCCGGATATCTCCGCGTCCTGCTACCACATCCGGCCGCCGGCCATCCATGGCCGGCTCTGGACATCCCCCTGCGTCCGCGGCGGGCTCCGAGCTGTCGTCGTGCCCGGACGAAGGTCAACGGCGAAAAGCGCCGGCGGGCAGGGCCTGATCGGCTGCAGCTGCTACCGATCCCGGCACCGGAGTGCCCGAAGCGGATCGTGGGCATTGCAGGCACACGGTGGACTGCCCATGCCCTCGTGCTTCTCGTGCGGAACCTGCGCACGCCGGAGCCCGTCGCGTGCACCGGGGGGTGTGCGGACAGCCGGCCATGGATGGCCGGCGGCCGGCCGTGGTAGCCGGATGCGGACTCCGGCCGGGGGAGCACACCCCCCGGTGCGCGTGCCGGGCGGCGCGGAGTTGGAGCGGAGCAACTCTTGCGTGCACGAGCAGTCCAGCCAGTCGCTATCGCGGCGGGACCATGACTTCCCTGCTCCCTCCCGCGCAGCTCAAACCGCGCAAGCAGCTGCAAACCATCGTGACCCGAATGGGCCCTGCCTATCTGCGCGGCAACGCACCGGCAGAAACGTGGACCACGAACAACGCCCGTGGCCAGCTTCGGCCCCGGGCGCTGCGACCTACCGGCGCAGCCGCTCCAGCAGCCCGTCGAGGGTGTCGAGGTCGGTGTAGTGGATCACCAGCCGGCCCTTGTTGCCGCGGCCGTGGGCGATGGCGACCTTGGCGCCGAGCGACGCCGAGAGCTCGTTTTCCAGCGCCACGATGTCGGCCTGCTGCGGGCGGGCCCTGGCGCCGGGCTTCGGCTTGCGCGCGGGAATGCGGCCCTCGGCGAACTGCTGCGCGCGATGCTCGACCTCGCGCACCGACCAGCCATTGGCGACCGCTTCGGACGCCAGCCTGCTGGCCAGGTCGGGCGACAGCGTCAGCAACGCGCGGGCATGGCCCATTTCAAGCTGCCGCGACTCCACCAGGATGCGGATCGCCGGCGGCAGTTCCAGCAGGCGCAGCAGGTTGGACACCGCCGCGCGCGAACGCCCGACCGCGGCCGCGGCCTGCGCGTGGGTCAGCATGAATTCGTCGATCAGCCGCTGCAGGGCCTGCGCCTCTTCCAGTGGATTGAGGTCCTCGCGCTGGATGTTCTCGATCAGCGCCATCGCGATGACGGTGCGGTCGTCGACCTCGCGTACCACCACCGGCACTTCGGCAAGACCCGCGCGCTGCGACGCGCGCCAGCGGCGCTCGCCGGCAATGATCTCGAACTTCCGCCCGCCGAGGTCGCGCACCACGATCGGCTGGATCACGCCCTGCGCCCGGATCGATTCCGCGAGCTCGTCGAGCTTGTCCTCGCTCATCGTCCGCCGCGGCTGGTACTTGCCCGGCGACAGCGCATCGATCGGCAGGTTCTGCAGCGTGTCGGCCGGTGTCGCCTCCAGTGCCGGCGCGGCGGCACCCTGTGGTCCGAGCAGGGCGTTCAGCCCCCGGCCGAGCGTGCCCTTCTTGCTGGCTGGACGGTTCTTCGTTGCGGTCATGCCGCTCCCCCTGTGCGGACATGGCGGGCACCATGCGCGATGCGCACGGCGTGGATGCGGGCGGCGTGCGCGCGTGGAAGGCGGTGCATGCTCAGCCCGCCTGCACGAGTTCGGCCGGCGCGCCCAGCGGCGCCGCCGCGGGCTGCGTGCGCTCGCGCTGGTGGCGCAGGATCTCGCCGGCCAGCCCGAGGTAGGCGATCGCGCCGCGCGAATTGCGGTCGTAACCGATGATGCTCTGGCCATGGCTCGGCGCTTCGGCCAGGCGCACGTTGCGCGGCACCACGGTGCGGAACATCTTGTCGCCGAAATGCTGGTCGAGCTCGTTGGAAACCGCGTTGGTGAGGTTGTTGCGCACGTCGTACATCGTGCGCAGCACGCCCTCGATCTCCAGTGCCGGATTCAGTCGCGCCTTGAGCGCATCGATGGTTTCCAGCAGCGAGCTGATGCCTTCCAGCGCGTAGTACTCGCACTGCATCGGCACCAGTACCGAATCGGCCGCGGTCAGCGCGTTGAGCGTGAGCAGCGACAGGGCCGGCGGGCAGTCGATCAGGATGAAGTCGTAGCGGGGCTTCAACGGCTCCAGCGCGCGCTTGAGCCGCTGCTCGCGGCCTTCCTCGTCCATCAGCTCGATCTCGGCCGCGGTGAGGTCGGTGTTTGACGGCAGCAGGTCGAAGTGTTCGGCGGTCTCCATCAGCGCATCCTCGGCCAGCAGCCCACCCAGCAGCACGTCATAGGTGGACGCGTGCAGGTCGCGCTTGTCGATGCCGCTGCCCATGGTCGCGTTGCCCTGCGCGTCGAGGTCGACCAGCAACACGCGTTTCGGCGTGGCAGCGAGCGCCGCCGCCAGATTGACCGAGGTCGTGGTCTTTCCGACGCCGCCCTTCTGGTTGGCGATGGCGATGATCCGGGCCATTGCAGCGTGTCTCGAAGCACAGGGAACGGCACGCGCGGAAAAAGCGGGCCGGCCGGGGATTATGCCGGACCCGGGCCGTGCGGGCAGGGCGACGGCTCAGGCCGGGTGCGCAGCCCGTCCCACCCGCACCAGATGGCGCTCGGCGCCCAGGCCCGGCACGGCCAGCGGTTCCACCGACAACAGCCGCCAGCCCGTCGGCAATGCCGCGATCTCCTCGTCCGGGCGGGTGCCCTTCATCGCCAGCAGCTGGCCATCGGCGGCCAGCAGATGCCCGCCGACCGCGAGGATGTCGGGCAGGGTGGCCAGCGCGCGCGCGGTGATCGCCTCGAAACCGCCTGGCTCGGCCACCACCTCGGCACGCGATTCCAGCACCCGGGCGTTGCCCAGCCCCAGCGTACGCACCGCCTCGCGCAGGAAGCGCGCCTTCTTGCCGTTGGACTCGACCAGGGCCACCTGCAGGTGCGGATGGGTGATCGCCAGCGGGATGCCGGGCAGGCCGGGGCCGGTCCCGAGATCCGCCAGCGTGCGCAGGCCGGACACGTGGGCGGCCATCGCCAGCGAATCGAGCAGGTGCAGCACCACCATCGCGTCCGGGTCGCGGATCGCGGTGAGGTTGTAGGTGCGGTTCCAGCGCTGCAGCAGGTCGAGATAGGCCAGCAGCGGGGTGGCCAGGGCGGGGTCGAGAGCGAGCGCTTCGAGGCCGTGGAGCAGGCGTTGCTGCTGCGGATGGGCGGAGGTGGGCATCGGCCTATTGTAGGTGGGTGCCCGCCGGTGGCAGTGGGGACCAGGCCAGCGTGGCGAGATAGCCCGGCGCCGGTTCGAACGCATGCAGCGACCAGTCCTGCGGGCGCCCGAGTGCCGCGTCGCAGTCCACCAGCGCCAGCACATCGCCGTGCTCGGCGAATTCCAGCCGGTGCAGGCCGAAGGCGATGCCGCGGCCATGCGCCTTGAGCACCGCTTCCTTGGCGCACCACAGGCGCACGAAGACCCGCTCCCCGAGGGCTGCCGGCAGCGCCTCGAGCCACGCTGCCTCGCGCGGATGGAAGAAGCGCCGCGCCAGTTCCAGCGCATGCAGGCGCGGGCGGATCCACTCGAGGTCGCAACCCACGCGCAGGCCGCGCGCGTGCGCCATCAGCAGCCCGCCGCCGCTGTGGCTCCAGCTGACTTCGGCGCCCACGGCCTCGGGCCAGCGCGGCCGCCCGTGGAGGTCGCGTTCGAACGCGGGCACGCCACCGGGCATCAGGCCGGCCAGCCACGTGCGGACCTGCGGCTCGGCACGCTCGCCACGGGCATACGGCTGCCAGGCGCAGTCGATCGCACCCACGCGCAGCGCGCCCGCGGCGAGGGGGACATCGGGCAGGCGGGTGGCGGGGACTGTGGCCATCAGGTGCGCAGCGTAAGCTATCGACGCCCGCGCGCCCGGTCGCGCCGGCGCAGACCGTACACGAGGAACCGGCGTCCACCGCCACGCATGTCCGCCATCATCGACAGTCCCGCCCGCGCCGACCGGCGCGACCTGCCGCTCGCCGTCGGCGATGCCGCCCGCACCATCGCCATCGTCGCGGGAGAGCGCATCGAACTCGCGCGCTTCCTGGCCGAGGTGCGTGGCCTGGCCGCGCGCCTGCCCGACCGGCGCTACGCCGTGAACCTGTGCGAGGACCGCTACCGCTTCCTGGTCGCCTTCTGCGCAGTTGCCACGCGCGGGCAGACCACCCTGCTGCCGCCGTCGCGCACGCGCGCGGCGATCGACGACGTGCGGGTCCAGCACCCCGACAGCTACTGCCTCGGCGATTCCGATCCCTGCGGGTGCGACGCGCTCTCGCCGCTGCCGCACTTCGTGCCGGTGCCCGCGCAGTTGCCGCAGGCGCCGGGCGGCGTGCCGCGGATCGACCCGGACCATGTGGTCGCGATCGGCTACACCTCCGGCAGCACGGGCGCGCCGAAGGCCAATCCCAAGCGCTGGCGCGACTTCGCCGACGGCGTGCAGCAGAACCTCGCCGCGCTGGCCGGGCTGTACGACGGGGGCGTGCCGTCGATCGTGGCCACGGTGCCGCCACAGCACATGTACGGCGTGGAGATGTCGGTGCTGCTGCCGCTGCTGGGCGATGCCTCGGTGCACAGCGGCCGCCCGTTCTTCCCCGATGACATCGCCGCCGCGCTCGCCACCATCGACGCGCCACGGTTGCTGGTGACCACGCCGGTGCACCTGCGCGCGCTGGTGGAATCGGGGGTCGCGCTGCCGGAACTCGCCGGCATCGTCAGCGCCACCGCGCCGCTGCCGCGGGCGCTGGCCACGGCGGCCGAGGCACGCTTCGGCGGCGAGGTGCGGGAGATGTTCGGCTCCACCGAGACCTGCATCATCGCCCGTCGCCGCACTGCCATCGACGAGGCATGGACCCCCCTGCCGGGCGTGCGCCTGCAGCCGCAGCCCGACGGGACCGCGGTCGAGGCCGCGCACCTGCCGGCGCCGGTGGTGCTGGCCGACCTGGTGCAGTTGCTGCCCGACGGCCGGTTCCTGCTGCGCGGCCGCCAGGCCGACCTGCTGGAGATCGCCGGCAAGCGCGCCTCGCTGGGTGACCTGACCGCGCGCCTGCTGGCCATCCCCGGCGTGGTGGACGGCGCGGTGGTGCAGCTCGACGAGCCCGACGCCGGCGGGGTGCGCCGGATCGCCGCCCTGGTGGTGGCGCCGACACTCGACGAAGCCGCCATCCATGCCGCGCTGCGGGTCGGCATCGACCCGGTGTTCCTGCCGCGGCGACTGCGGCGGGTCGATGCGCTGCCGCGCAACGAGACCGGCAAGCTGCCGCGCGACGTGGTGCTGGCGCTGCTGCGCTGAGCCGGGCCCGGTTCACATTTCCCCACATCGCCGTCACGGCGGCCCATCGCAGACTCCGGACCCGAGGGGCACCCGCCCGGATAACGGAGGAGCAAACAACATGGGAATCATCATCTGGTTGATCGTCGGCGGCATCGTGGGTTGGCTCGCCAGTCTGGTCATGCGCACCGATGGACAGCAGGGGATCATCCTCAACGTGGTCGTCGGCATCGTCGGTGCCTTCATCGGTGGCCTGCTGATCGGCCCGATGCTGGGCGCGCCATCGATCAACAGCGGCGAACTCAGCGTCATGAGCTTCGTGGTCTCGCTGATCGGCGCGATCATCCTGCTGGCGATCGTGAACCTGTTCCGTCGCGGCCGCGTGCGCTGATACGCGCGTCAGCGTGATGAAAGAAACAGGGGCGGCCATGGGCCGCCCCTGTTGTTTTCCGGGAACCGTTGCAACCGGACCGGCGCCCGGCGGCGGCAGGACAGGCGCAGCTAGTACAGCACCCGCGTGCGCAGGGTGCCGGGGATCGCCGCCAGCGCGTTGCGCAGCTCCGCCGCCTGCGCCTCGCTGGCGGTCACGTCGATGACCACGTAGCCCAGCACGCTGTCGGTGCGCAGGTACTGGCCGTCGATATTGATGCCGCGCTCGCGGAACACGTCGTTCGCCTGCGACAGCACGCCGGGCATGTTGCGGTGGATATGCAGCAGCCGCCGCGAGCCCTCGTGGCCGGGCAGCGCCACTTCCGGGAAGTTCACCGCCGACAGCGTCGAGCCGTTGTCGCTGTAGCGGATCAGCTTGGCCGCGACCTCGAGGCCGATGTTGTCCTGCGCCTCCAGCGTGCTGCCGCCCACATGCGGGGTCAGGATCACGTTGTCGAGGCCGCGCAACGGTGATTCGAACGGCTCCGCCGCCCCCTTGGGCTCGACCGGGAACACGTCCACCGCCGCGCCGCCGAGATGACCGGAACGCAGGGCCGCGGCCAGCGCGTCGATATCGACCACCGTGCCGCGCGAGGCATTGACCAGGTGCGCGCCCGGCTTCATCGCCGCCAGTTGCGCGGCGCCGACCATGCGCTGGGTACTGGCGGTCTCGGGCACGTGCAGGGTGACCACGTCGCTGCGCGCCAGCAGGTCGTGCAGGTCCAGCGCCGCGCGTGCGTTGCCGAGTGCCAGCTTGGTCTCGATGTCGTGGAACAGCACCTGCATCCCGAGGCCCTCGGCAAGCACGCCGACCTGGGTGCCGATGTGGCCATAGCCGACGATGCCGAGGGTCTTGCCGCGCGCCTCGTGGCTGCCGGCGGCGGTCTTCGACCAGCCACCGCGGTGGCATTCGGCATTGCGGCGCGGGATGCCGCGCAGCAGCAGGATGGTCTCGGCGATCACCAGTTCGGCGACGCTGCGGGTGTTGGAGTACGGCGCGTTGAACACCGGCACGCCGGCAAGTTCCGCGGCGTCCAGGTCGACCTGGTTGGTGCCGATGCAGAAGCAGCCGATCGCCATCAGCCGCCGTGCGTGCGCAAGCACGTCGGCATCGAGCTGCGTGCGCGAACGGATGCCCACCACATGGGCCTCGGCGATCGCCTGTCGCAGCGCGTCGCCGGCAAGCGAGGTGTCGTGCTGTTCGATCCGGGTGTAGCCGGCGGCGCGGAACGCATCCACCGCGGTGGCGCTGATGCCCTCCAGCAGCAGTACGCGGATGTCCTGGCGGGGAAACGAGGTCTTGCGGTCGTCTGCCATCTGCAACCGGCGGCGCGGGTGGACGTCCACGGTACGCGCGGCCTGTGGGGCCCGCAACACGCGATGGACGCATCGCGCCCGCGCTGGCAGCCTGAGTGTCCCGCCGCACGACCGCCGCCATGACCGACCCGCGACTCGAGACCCTGCGCCAGGCGCTGCCCACGCTGCGGCTGTCGGTGGAACCCTCCGATCTCGAACACTACGGGCGCGACTGGACCCGGCGCTGGACGCCGGCGCCGCTGGCGATCGCCTGGCCCGCGGATACCGGGGAAGTGCAGGCACTGCTGCGCTGGGCGCATGCGCAGCGGGTGGCGATCGTGCCCTCGGGCGGACGCACCGGCCTGTCCGGCGGCGCGGTCGCCGCCCACGGCGAGCTGGTGGTGAGCCTGGAACGGATGAGCCGCGTGCTCGGCTTCGACCCGGTCGACCGCACGCTGACGGTGCAGCCCGGCATCGCGCTGCAGGCGGTACACGACGCGGCCGCCGCGCACGGCCTGCACTACCCGGTGGATTTCGGTGCGCGCGGCTCGTGCACGATCGGCGGCACCATCGCCACGAACGCCGGTGGCATCCGCGTGATCCGTTACGGCAACACCCGTGAATGGATCGCCGGACTGAAACTCGTCACCGGCACCGGCGCCCTGCTCGACCTCAACCGCGGGCTGGTCAAGAACTCCAGTGGCTACGACCTGCGCCATCTGGCGATCGGCTCGGAAGGCTCGCTCGGCCTTGTGGTCGAGGCCACGCTGAAGCTCACCGAACCACCGCTGCCGGCACAGACGCTGCTGCTGGCGCTGCCGTCGTTCGAGGTGCTGATGCAGGTGTTCGCCGAGTTCCGCGCACGCGTGCGCCTGCAGGCGTTCGAGTTCTTCACCGCCAACGGGCTGGCCCACGTGGTCGCCCATGGCGGCGTGGATCCCTTCGATGCCAGGCACCCGTACTACGTGGTCGCCGAATACGACGCCGGCGACGATGCGCAGCAGGCGGCGGGGCTGGCCGCGTTCGAGGCCTGTGCCGAAGCCGGCTGGGTGCTGGACGGCGTCATCGCACAATCGCAGGCCCAGGCCCGGCAGCTGTGGCGCCTGCGCGAGGGCATCACCGAGGCGGTGGCGCGCTACCGGCCGTACAAGAACGACGTGTCGGTGCGGGTGGGTGCGATGGCCGCGTTCCTGGCCCGCGCGCAGGCCCTGCTCGGTGATGCGTATCCGGACTTCGAGGTGGTGTGGTTCGGCCATATCGGCGACGGCAACCTGCACATCAACGTGTTGCAGCCCGATGGCAGCGACGATGCCGGTTTCATGCGCCAGTGCGCGCAGGTCACCGGACTGCTGGCCGGGCTGCTCGCCGAACACGGCGGCAGCATCTCCGCCGAGCACGGCATCGGCCTGGTCAAGAAGCCCTGGCTCGGCAGTACCCGCGGCGCGGAGGAAATCGCGCTGATGCGCGGGATGCGTGCGGTGTTCGACCCCGCCAGGATCCTCAACCCCGGCAAACTGTTCGACTGAATCCGCGCTAGCCGCGCTGATCCGTGGCCGAAACCAGCTCCACCCACACCGGCGCGTGGTCGCTGGGGCGTTCCCAGGTGCGCGGTTCGCGGTCGATGCCCGAGGCGATCGCCGATGCGCGCAGGCCGTCGGAGACCAGGGTGAGGTCGATGCGCAGCCCCATGTCGCGGCGGAACGCCGCCTGGCGGTAATCCCACCAGCTGAAGACACCGGGCTCGTCATGGTGCAGGCGGAAGGCGTCGTGCAGGCCCAGCGCCAGCAACCGCTGCAGCGCCGCGCGTTCCGCCGCCGAAGTCAGGATGTGCGCGTCGTGCCACAGCTCCGGGTCGTGCACGTCGCGTGCGTCGGGGGCGATGTTGAAGTCGCCCATCACCACCAGGCGCGGATGCGCGCGCATCTCATCGGCGATCCAGTCGCGCACCGCATCCAGCCAGCGCAGCTTGTAGACGTACTTCTCGCTGCCCACCGACTGGCCGTTGACCACGTAGAGGTTGATTACCCGTACGTCGCCGATGGTGGCGGCGATCACCCGCCGCTGCTCGTCCTCGAAACCGGGGATGCCCATCTGCACCTGCCCGATCGCCGCGCCGCGGCTCAGCAGTGCGACCCCGTTGTAGGTCTTCTGGCCATGGAACACGCTGCCGTAGCCCAGCGCCTGCAGTTCGTCGAACGGAAAGCGCGGGTCCTCGAGTTTGGTCTCCTGCAGCCCGACCACGTCCGGCTGCGCCTCCTCCAGCCAGCGCACCAGGTGCGGCATGCGCACGTTGAGCGAGTTGACGTTCCAGCTGGCGATCTTCATGTGCGACGTAAGATTATGATTTTACTGAAAGTGTTTGGGTTGATACGGGCCGTGTACCCCCAACGGTACCCCCACATCTTCCCGCTGGAGGTCGATTGTCGTGTCGCGACGACGGGCGGCAGTGTCTGCACTTGCCCATGGTAGCCCGGCTGCCAAGCCTTGCCTTGCTTGCAAATCGTAAGTCAGGCCAAAAACGGACCAGTTAGGGCGGTCGTGGCATCCCATGGCTACCTACGCTCCCTCCTGTGCAACCACCATCCATCAGGAGATAGCGACGTGACCCATGGCGACCCCATCCTCCGCCTCCACGAAGTCAGCTACTTGTTGAGGCGCTCCGTCAGCTCGATCCATCGTGACCGTAAAGCGGGCACCTTTGCGCCGCATATCCAGCTCGGCCCCAATTGTGTGGGCTGGCGCCTCAGCGCAATCAATGCATGGATTGATGCGCGTGAGCGCGGTGCGTCTGTGGGAAAGGGCGTACCGAAGCTGCCGCAGCGGCAGATCGGACATAGGAGCTGACGACATGTCGTACATCCACACAAAGCTCGCGTGGCAGCTGGATATCCCGTCCACCGACAAGCTTGTCCTGCTGGCCCTCTGCCATTTCGCAGACGAAGAGGGACACTGCTATTCCTCAGTGACCACGGTTGCCCGCATGGTGGGAATCACCAGACGACACTGCCAGCGTCTGATGAGCGAACTGATCGACCAGTCGTTCGTTGCTGTTGTCGGCAATGAGCGAGGTGGCGTACGGACCAGGGACTACATGCTCAGCCTGCCCGCTCTCAGGAAGGCAGCTGCCGGGACCGGTGAAAAACAGGTGTCGCCCGTGGCCAGTGTGACGCCCCTCCGGGTGACATCCGCGCGCAAGCCCCGTGACACGCATGTCTCCCGAACTACCAGAAAGACCAATCAGTCTGAAACACCACCACCGTCCGCGCAGGATGTCGAAGCGCTGGACTGGAGCTGCCTGCCGCTGTTCAGCGCAGCCGACAAGGTAGTAGTCGTCGAACTGCTAGGGGCCATCGACCCGGAGTGCCGCCAGGATCTGGTCGACGAGCTTGGCGGAGCCCTGCGGGCCAGCGCGATCCGTGGGCAGTGGCCAGGATGGCTGCGAGCCGTGGCTCGCCGGGCGAAGGAGGGCGGATTCATGGCCAATCACGCGCTGGCTGTCCAACAGGATCGCCGGCGCGCGGCGAGAGAAGTAGCCGAAGCCAAGAAGCGGCGTGCCCAGGCTGCTCGCCGTTCTGATCCCGCTGCGCGTGCGAGGAACCTCGCCGCAATGAACGACGTTATCGCGGAGCTCTCTGCGTGCACCCGCTCTCGGTGATCCGCCATCTTGACGGCAAGGGCAGTAAGCCCAAGTGCTGGGCATAGCGCTCTGCAGCCTTCCTGCTGCAAAACGTCACCGGTCTGGGGGTCGCCCATCCAGCTGGTCGAAGCAGACCAGGTGCGTCCAGTAGTTCCTTCTCCAAAAGCCGGTCGAAGCCCCTGCCACGGATCAGCAGGCCCCATTCCTTGCCACTTTCGAGTTGGGCGGGCTCGACTCTTCTGACCAGGCCCACAAGCCGGGCGAGCTGCACACAGGAGTGGCTCATCAGGCGGACTTTCATGGTGATCTCCATCTGCTTGAGACCACCAGCTATACACCTGCCTGGCACCGTCCAAAGTGGGCGGGACATTGCCCCCCTGCCGCTGGAGCCGCCGCAAGTTGATGGTTGCTGTAACTCCTTACTTGCAGAGTACGGAATTACGTGCAGAATAGCGGAGGGCCATGAGGGGGCATGGTGGTAGACACGATCGAAAGAACGCTGCGGCAGCTGCGCAGCACACGCGACCTGCGTGCCGAGATGCTGACCCTGGCTGCGGATTTGGCAGCTGGGAGCGCGCAGGGCTGCCTGATCGTGGTCGACCCCGTCATCGCAGCGGCGACCGTCCAAGGCGAGTGGAGGCGCCTGCTGCCTGTACTCAGCCAGGACGTGCGTGATCGCATGAGTCTGCGCCTTGAGTCTGACAAGGATGCGCCGCTGCCCCATCGTCTCCCGCCCGATGTCGCATTGCTCGACCGACCCAACTACCGGTACGAGGTGGTTCGTCTCCTGCTCGGAGCCAATCTGGAAGGCGGCGGTCCGCAACCGATCCAGGGGCTGATGGACAGGATCGGCGCGTCCCAGACCCCTATCCGACAGGCGCTGGGTGAACTCAAGCAGGCGGGTGTTGCCCACACCAGGGGCCGCGGCGTCGAAATGACGGCAGAAGACCTTTCGACCGAGCTCCTGGCCAAGCTTCGCGCCCTGCCGCAGATTCTGCGCTTCCGGTTCGAGCGCGGCGCCCAGATCAGAACGCCCGCCGCCCTCTTGCAGCGCGCCTTGCCGCTCCTGCGAGCTGGTGCCCCGGCGGGTTGGCAGCCGCTGTCCTTGTCCGGCTTGTCGGTTGCCCAGGCGCAAGTGCCGAGTCTTGACCTGGTCAGGCTGCCGCGGCTGGACTTGGTCGCGCACGTAGAGCGCGATGCTAAGGCCTTTGATGCGTCGATCATGCGCACGCTCGACGATGGTCTGGAACTGGAGCCTAACGTCCTGGCCCCGGCCCCTGTCACCATCACCTTGGTGAGAGCGCAAGTGGAACGCACCTGCGATGCGGTCCTCGGTTCTGTTCGCTGTGCCTGTCCGATGGATGTGTTCCTGTCCTTGCTCGACCTTGGTCAGCGCGACCAGGCATTGCAGTACGCAAAGGCAATACGGCCTTCCAGGCTCAACCAGGGGGCGAGCTGATCAATGAAGATCCTGAGCAATAGCGGTGGCGAGCACGTGTTCGACCTCGTGCGACCTCAGATGCAAGCGGGACACCACCTGGATGTCGTCACGCCTGCATTGTCGCTCTTCGCCTATGCAGAGCTGATGGCGGAGGTCACCCGCCTGGACAAGGTCAGGCTGCTGCTGCCCCAAGAGGGCATGGATCTCGCCATCCTTGGGTCCGATGCCGATCGTGCCTCTAGGAACCAGCTGCGAACCCGGTGGCTGGCCAAGCGCTTCGCAGCTTGGCTGGCTGGCAAGGCCGAGGTTCGTCGGGCAGTCGGCGTCGTACCTCAGGCGGCCCTTGTACTTCGCGATGCGCAAGACCAGCCCAAGCAAGCCGTGCTCGGATCGTTCGCGTTCAGCACGGAAGGTCTTGGTACGACGCCAGGCAACCCACTCAGTCTGATCCAGGTCTCGGAAACGCCCGAGGAAAGCCAGTTGCTCAGCCAGTGGTTCGACGTGCAATGGACTGCTCTGCAGGCCCAACCGGGGGCCAAACAACGACTGGTAGAGTCCTTCGAGTCGCTCGCCTCCAACCAGGATCCCGCGTCGATCTACGCCCTCGTGCTCCACCAACTGTTCGCTGACCAGGACGAGCAGCTGGATGAGGATCGCATCGTCAAATCCGCCACCGGTATCCGCAACACGCAGATCTGGAAGAAGCTGTACAAGTTCCAGCGCGATGGAGTGGTAGGCGCCATCGATAAGCTTGATCGCTTTGGCGGCTGCATCATCGCCGACAGCGTCGGTCTTGGTAAGACGTTCGAGGCGCTGGCCGTCATCAAGTACCACGAGCTGCGCAACGACCGGGTGTTGGTGCTGTGCCCCAAACGCCTGCGCGACAACTGGACGCTGTACCGCAGCAACGACCGTCGCAATGTCCTGGCCGCCGACCGCTTCAACTACGACGTGCTCAACCACACCGACCTGTCTCGCGACGGGGGCCTCTCCGGCGACATCGACCTGACGCACGTAAATTGGGGCAACTACGACCTGGTCGTCATCGACGAGTCGCACAACTTCCGCAACAAGAGCACCCACAAGGATCGTGAGTCCCGCTACCACCGACTGATGCGTCGAATCATTCGCGAGGGCGTGAAGACGCGGGTTCTGATGCTGTCGGCCACCCCGGTCAACAACCGTCTGGCGGACCTGCGGAACCAGATCGCGTTCGCCACCGAGGGTGACGACCTGGCGCTGTCCGCGCACGGCATCGCAAGCATCGAGGCCACCACGCGCAAGGCGCAGGCCCAGTTCAACCGCTGGCTCGATCTCGACGACGACCAACGCTCGCCTTCACGCCTGGTCGAAATGCTCGGTTTCGACTACTTCACGCTGCTCGACCACCTGACCATTGCCCGCTCTCGCCGGCACATCGAGAAGTACTACGGTACCGACGAGACCGGGAAGTTCCCGGCGCGCCTGACGCCCATCAACATCAAGCCAGATGTCGACCGCAGCGGCGAGTTTCGCTCCATCCGCGAGATCAACGACGAGATCCGCCGCCTGAACCTGGCTGCCTACGCACCGCTGCGCTATGTCCTGCCACATAAGCAGGACGCCTACGACGACAAGTACAGCACCCGGGTGCGTGGCGGCGAAGGCTTCTTCCGCCAGGCCGACCGCGAGGAGAGCCTGATCCACCTGTTGCGGGTCAACGTGCTCAAGCGCATGGAAAGCGCCGTGTCCTCGTTTGGCCTCACGGTCGAACGGCAGCTCAGGGATGTCGAGACCACCCTTGCCCGCATCGAGGCCAGCGCCGACGACATCGAGGAGATCGACATCGCCGATGTAGATATCGACGATCCGGCCTTCGAAAGCCTGTTGGTGGGCAAGCGCATCAAGGTGCTGCTGGGCGACGTGGACCTGATCCGCTGGCGCCAAGACCTGATCGAGGATCGCAACCGACTGGCCACCCTGCTGTCGGCCGCGCGCCAGGTCGATGCCTCGCGCGACGCCAAGCTCCATGCGCTGCGCGACACCATCACCCACAAGTGCCAGCACCCCACCAACCCCGGCAACCGCAAGGTGATCGTCTTCACCGCCTTCGCCGACACCGCCCGCTATCTGTACGAGCAACTGGCGCCGTGGGCGAAGGAGAGCTTGGGCATCGATACTGCCTTGATCACCGGCACAGGCCGCAACCAGACCACCTTGCCGAAGCTCGGCAAAGACCTGAGCAGCCTGCTTACCGCATTCTCTCCACGCTCGAAGGAGCGCCCCGAGGAGCTGGCCGGTGAAGGCGAAATCGACCTGCTGATCGCCACCGACTGCATCTCCGAAGGCCAGAACCTGCAGGACTGCGACTGGCTGGTGAACTACGATATCCACTGGAACCCGGTGCGCATCATCCAGCGTTTCGGCCGCATCGATCGGATCGGCTCGCCCAACGAAAAAATCCAGCTAGTCAACTTCTGGCCCAACATGGAGCTGGACGAATACATCAACCTTGAGCAGCGCGTCAGCGGCAAGATGGTGTTGCTGGACATCTCCGCCACCGGCGAGGAGAACCTGATCCAGACGGACTCCGGCGATCCCATGAACGACCTGGAGTACCGCCGCAGGCAGCTACTCAAGCTGCAGGACGCAGTGATCGATATGGAGGACCTGTCCAGTGGCGTCTCCATAACCGACCTGACCCTGACCGACTTCCGCATCGACCTGGCCGAGTATCTCAAGGCCCACCCCGGCAAGCTGGAAGGCTTGCCGCTGGGCGCCATGGCTGTCACCACCAGCAGCGATGCTGACATCCCGCCGGGGATCGTCTTCTGCCTCCGGGCGGAGGGCGCCCACGCCGACAAGCCCATCGATCACGGCTACCCGCTGGCGCCCACGTATCTGGTGCACGTGAGCGCGGACGGAAGCATCCTGCTGCCGCACACCCAGGCGCGGCGCATCCTGGACCGACTCAAGCGCCTGGCACACGGTCGGGATCTGCCCGATGCCGCGGCCTGCATTCGCTTCGACCGACAGACCCGCGACGGCGAGGACATGCAGGACGAACGCCAGCTTCTGGCTGCCGCCATCGCCTCGGTTGCCGGCAAGAGCGAGGAGCGCGCCGTGGCCAGCCTGTTCAGCCCAGGCGGTACTCATGCCCTTCGCAACGACTTCGCCGGCAGCGGCGACTTCGAGGTCATTGCCTGGCTGGCCGTCCTGCCGGGGGGCGATGCGTGACGGCGGAGGCGGTGATCGCGGCCCTGAGCCTGCCCGCGAGCACGCGCGTGGACCAGCGCGTCCCGAAGAAGCTGCTGCTGGAGAATGGTGCACCCACTGCCGCTGATAAGCGCCTGATCAATGAAGGCATCGAAACGATCCAGTGGCTGGCCGTGCTCAAGCAGGCCACTTGTGGCGTGCCCGCGTTTCGAGACGATATGCGCGAGTATCTGGAGATCGCGATCCTGCACGTCACTCTTCGCGAACAGGCGAAGGAAGCTCGATTGATCGAGTTGTTGCATCGCGCCGTGCCCTATCCAGTGCTGCTGCTGGTCGAAAGCGAACATGCAGTCTCCGTGTCGCTGGGCCACAAGCGTCAGGCGCTCAAGGAAGCCGGAAAAGTAGTTCTGGACGGCGAGCCAGCCACGGTTGTCCTGCCATCTGCCGACAGTGCTATCTACGCAGCGTTCCTGCAGGCATTGGATCTGAGCCGCCAGCCGCGGGCCTCGTTGTACGCGCTCTACCAGGGCTTGCTCGATACGGCAGTCGCGCTGCAGGCCAGCGCACTCACGGGCACTTTTACCTTGCTCGATTCCACCGAGCGTGCACTACAGCGCCGTCAAGCATTGCACACCAGCATCGCCCTGCAAGGACGGATCGCCAGTCTGCGCAGCGCGGCCGCCAAGGCGTCGCAGATGGCGCGACAGGTGGAGATGAACCTGCAGATTCGGAAACTGGAAGCTGAGCTCAAGCAAGTGATGGGGGCACTCTGATGAATCGCGAGCAGGCACGTGGGTTGCTACGGCGGGCGTTGGGAGGCGGATGTGGTGGCGGAGGTGAAGGCGGGGGTGACGCCGATTTTCGTGAGGGCCAATGGGAAGCGATCGATGCGCTGGTCAACGACAAGCGCAAGCTGCTGGTGGTACAGCGCACGGGATGGGGCAAAAGCTCCGTCTACTTCATTGCCACCCGGATCCTGCGTGACCAGGGCTATGGGCCGACCTTGATCGTTTCACCGTTGCTCGCCCTGATGCGCAACCAGATTGAAGCAGCGCAACGGCTTGGCATCCATGCGGTGACCGTCAATTCGACCAACACCGAGGATTGGCCTGCGCTCACCCGATCTATTCTGGAGGGGCGAGCGGATGCCGTACTTATCTCTCCCGAACGCTTGGCCAACGACAACTTTGTTCGCGACGTGTTGTTGCCGGTGGCGAACCGGATCGGTCTGCTGGTGGTGGATGAGGCCCATTGCATATCCGACTGGGGGCACGACTTCCGTCCGGACTATCGCCGGCTGATCAACATCCTTCAGCGGATGCCGCCGAACATGCCGGTGCTTGGCACAACCGCAACCGCCAACGATCGCGTGGTCGCGGATGTGGTGTTGCAACTGGGTGATGTCCTGGTGCAGCGCGGCCCACTGATGCGTGACACGCTCTCGCTGCAAGCGACACGGCTACCGGACCAGTCGGCGAGGCTGGCATGGTTGGCCGAGCACGTTCCGAACCTGCCAGGCACCGGGATCATCTACGTCCTGACCAAGCGCGATGCCGAACAGGTGTCGCAATGGCTTCAGCAGAACGGAATCGACGCTCGCCCGTACTACAGTGGGGTGACCACGACGGAAGAGGCAGACTCCGATGCGTATCGCGAGCAACTGGAAAGCCTGCTCTATAGCAACCGGATAAAGGCGCTGGTTGCCACCACGGCGCTGGGCATGGGCTATGACAAGCCCGACCTGGGCTTTGTCATCCACTACCAGGCGCCCGGCTCCATCGTCGGCTACTACCAGCAGGTGGGCCGTGCTGGACGCGGAATCGACAACGCGATCGGCGTCCTGCTCTCCGGGCGTGAAGACGATGACATCCACGAATTCTTCCGCAGTTCCGCCTTCCCGGACGAAGCTCACGTGTATTCGATCCTGGATGCGCTGGCGGAGAGCGATGGCCTAACTACGCGCGCCATCGAGAACACGGTCAACCTGAGGAAGGGGCAGATCGATAAGGTCTTGAAATTCCTGTCGGTGGATAACCCTGCGCCCGTCGTCAAGGAAGGAAGCACGTGGATGCGCACGCCGGTGCCATACCGGATGGACCACGAGCGGATCGAGCACCTGACCGGCCAGCGCCAGCAGGAATGGCAGGAGGTGCAGGACTACATCGAGACAGCGGACTGCAAAATGCTGTTCCTCGCCCGCACGCTGGACGATCCGCAACCACTCGCCTGCGGGCGTTGCACCTCGTGCCGGGGGCGTCCGGTCGTGCCGGAAGGCTTCAGCCATGCCCATGCCGTCGCCGCGGCACGATTCCTGCGGCATTCCGAGTTCCCGCTGGAGAACAACAAGCAGGTAGCGCAGGGCGCATTCCAGCACTACGGATTCCGCGGAAACCTGCCGCCCAACCTGCGTGCCGAAACCGGCCGTGTCCTGTCGCGCTGGGGTGATGCCGGCTGGGGCCGTATGGTTGCGGACCAGAAGCATGCCGGCCACTTCAGCGACGAGCTGGTGGCGGCGACCGCCGAGATGATTCGCGAGCGCTGGCAGCCGCAGCCTGCGCCCACCTGGGTGACCTGCATTCCGTCGCGCAACCACCCGGAACTGGTCCCCGACTTCAGTGCGCGCTTGGCCCGGCGTCTGGGCATTCCGTTCCATGCGGCAGTGGCCAAGGTGCGAGACAATCAGGCCCAGAAGCTGCAGCAGAACCGGTTCCACCAGTGCCGGAACCTGGATGGCGTGTTTGCCGTGGTCGACCCTGTCCCTGCAGGCCCGGTCCTGTTGGTCGATGACATCGTCGATTCCGGTTGGACCCTGACGGTTGCCTCCGCCCTGCTCCGGCAGGCGGGGTGCGCCGCTGTTTGGCCGGTTGCCCTGGCAGCATCCAGTGCCGGAGATTGAAATGAGCATCAGTGAACAAAGCCAGGCGGTCCTGCTGTTGACCGCGTGGTTCACCAAGCCGGGAAAGGGAGACCCTAAGCCCTTGACTCCCAAGGAGTGGGGGCGGTTTGCGCTGTGGTTGAAGGACCGGAGCATGGCGCCGGAAGCCCTGCTGCGCAGCAACGACCTGGACACGACCTTGTTCGGCTGGTCGGACAAGACCGTGGATGTCGGCCGGATTCGCGCCTTGCTGGAGCGTTCGGGCGCCTTGGGTATTGCGCTGGAGAAGTGGCAACGGGCCGGGCTGTGGGTCATGACCCGTTCGGACCCGGACTATCCCAGCAGGCTCAAGCGTCGGTTGAAGACGGATGCGCCGCCGGTCCTGTTCGGCTCCGGTAATCGCCAGTTGCTCAACCAGGGTGGGATTGCCGTCGTGGGATCACGCAACGCCAGCGCGGAGGATCTGGCGTTCACCGCCGGCCTGGGCGGCACGGTCGCCCTGCAGGGCCGTTCGGTGGTCTCGGGCGGTGCGCGCGGCGTCGATGAAGCGTCCATGCTCGGTGCGCTGGAGCGCGACGGCACCGTGATCGGCGTGCTGGCGGACAGTCTGCTGCGCGCCAGCAACTCGGCCAAGTACCGTCCCGCCCTGATGGACAGGAATCTGGTGCTGGTCTCGCCCTTCAATCCCGAGGCGGGCTTCGACGTGGGCAACGCCATGGCCCGCAACAAGTACATCTATGCCCTGTCCGATGCGGCAGTCATCGTCAGCGCCACCGAGGGCAAGGGCGGCACCTGGAGCGGCGCGGTCGAAGCGCTGAAGCACGCCTGGGTGCCGCTGTGGGTCAAGCCGCATCCGGACGCGCAATCCGGCAATGCGGTACTGGTGCGGAAGGGGGCGCGCTGGCTGGAGGACGGGGCACCCATGGAGACGCTCGTAGCTGGCGATGGCACGAGTCAACACAACCCGGATGCGGCGTCCACCGCGGACAGCCAGCCCACCGAATCGGAGCAGCCATCAGTCGTGCCGGCTGCCCAGCACATCGCTGAATCGGCGCAGCCCGAACCGCCCCAAGAGGAGGCGCCGGAGCCGACAGACGTGGCTCCAGCCATGGAAGAAAGCACGCCCGCTGCCGCCACCGCGGGTCTCTACGAGCACTTCCTGACGTTGTTGGCAGAGGAAGCTGCCCACGGCCCGATCACGGCCGACGCCTTGCAGGACAAACTGGAGCTCAACAAGTCGCAGTTGACCGACTGGCTGAAGCGTGGCATCGCCGATGGCCGTATCGAGAAGCTCAACAAGCCCGTGCGCTACCAGCTGGCCAAGGCACACCAGCAAACCCTGCTCTGATTCCACACATCATTCGCTTACAAGAAGTCCGCCATGCACAAGATCGACGCCACCGACCCCGAAGCCCAGTCCGCCGACCCGGTGGCCGGCAACATCGCCCAGCTCAAGGCGTTGTTTCCGGAACTCATCACCGAAGGTGGAGATGGTGCGGCGATCAATGTGGATGTGCTCAAGCAACTGGTGGGTGATGCCACCATCAGCGATGCCGAGGAAAAGTACGGGCTGAACTGGCACGGTAAGCGTCGTGCCCGGCAACTGGCACTCACACCGAGCACCGGCACGCTGCGGCCGTGCCCGGAAGACAGCGTGGACTGGGACACCACGCAGAACCTGATGATCGAAGGCGACAACCTCGAAGTGTTGAAGCTGCTGCAGAAGAGCTACGCCGGCAAGGTCAAGCTGATCTACATCGATCCGCCGTACAACACCGGCAAGGATTTTGTGTATCCGGATAACTTCCAGGACAGTATCAGGAATTATCTGGAGCTGACCGGGCAGGTGGAGGGCGGTCGCAAGATAAGTTCGAACACGGAGGCGTCGGGGCGCTTCCACACGGACTGGCTCAACATGATGTATCCGAGGTTGAAGCTGGCACGCAACCTGCTTCGAGAAGATGGCGCTCTATTTATCACTCTTGATGACACCGAAGTGGCGCACATGCGAATCATTTGTGATGACGTTTTTGGCGAGGAGAATTTCGTCGCCAATGTCGTTTGGCAAAAGAAGTATGCAGTTGCGAACGATGATCCAGGGATCGGTGTGATGCACGATCACGTGCTCGTCTATAGAAAGTCGGATGCATTCGTTCGCGGCCTCTTGCCTCGGACGGAGGAGCAAAACGCCCGCTACTCAAATCCAGACAACGATCCTCGGGGTGAATGGGCGTCTGACAACTACGTAAGTAACAAATCGAAGGACGAGAGACCGACTCTCTGGTATCCGATCCGACACCCCCGAACGGGAGAAGAGGTATGGCCGGAAGAGCACGCTGTATGGCGTTACTCGCAGGAGAAGCATTCGGAAATTGAGCGGGAAGAGAGACTCTACTGGGGGCCTAACCAGTCCTATAGGAAGCCTCGCCTCAAGCGATATCTAAACGAGGTTCAACAGGGGATAGTTCCTCCAACGTGGTGGACTTTCGAGGGCTGTGGTCACAACGATGAGGCGCAGAAAGAGACCGCATCTCTGCTTGGTCAAAAGGTATTCAGCACGCCAAAGCCGGTTCGGCTGATCCGAAGAATATTGACAGTTGCTGCCGCAACCGACGCCATTGTTCTGGATTTTTTCGCCGGCTCCGGGTCCACGGCTCATGCTGTGCTGCAGGCGAACGCTGAGGATCATGGCGGCCGTCGCTATATCATGGTGCAGTTACCAGAGCCGTTGTCTGTCGAGAATAATGATCAAAAGAGCGCAGCGCTTTTTTGCGAGAAGCTTGGAAAGCCGAAGAATATCGCGGAGTTAACGAAGGAGCGCTTACGGCGCGCTGCAGCTAAGGTCAGGTCGGATAGCGAGAACTGGAAAGGCGACGCAGGCTTCCGGGCTTTCAGGCTCGACCAATCCAACCTCCGCGCCTGGCAGCCTACTGGCGACCTAGAAAGAGACCTGATCGACAGCGTCGAGCACATCGTCCCCGGCCGCAGCGAGCAGGATGTCCTGACTGAACTGCTACTCAAGCTCGGCCTGGACCTGTGCGTGCCCATCGAGCAACGCCAGATTGCCGGCAAGACCGTCCACGCCATTGGCGGTGGCGTGCTGCTGGCCTGCCTCGATCCGCGCATTGGCAAAGACGATGCCGAACCGCTGGCGCTTGGCATCGCCGAATGGCACGCCGCGCTCGCCCCGGCCGGCGACACCACCTGCGTGTTCCGCGACAGCGCCTTCGAGAACGACGAGGCCAAGACCAATCTCGCTGCGATCCTGGAGCAGCACGGCATCCATCACGTCCGGAGCCTGTAAGGCATGAGCACAAAGGACATGACAACGGGTGGCGGCCAGTTCCTGATCCACACGACGGATGACGGCCGCACTCGTGTGCGCTGCTTGTTCCGTGACGACACCCTGTGGCTGACCCAGGCACAGATGGCCGAGCTCTACCAGGTCAGCGGCAAGACCATCAGCGAGCACCTCACCAACCTCTATGACGAGGATGAGTGCGAACCTGAACGAACTATCCGGAAATTCCGGATAGTTCAGCCAGAGGGGGAGCGCCAGGTCCGCAGGACGCTGGACCATTACAGCCTGGAAGCCATTCTGGCCGTGGGTTATCGGGTGCGGTCGGCCCGCGGCACCCAGTTCCGCCAATGGGCGACGGAGCGCCTGAGCGAATACCTGGTGAAGGGATTCACCATGGACGACGACCGTCTGAAGAATCCTCCGGTCGAAGGCTCCGGCGTTCCCGACCACTTCGATGAACTGCTTGAACGCATCCGCGACATCCGCGCCAGCGAGCGGCGCATGTACCTGCGGGTGCGCGAGATCTTCGCCATGGCGGCTGATTACCGGCCAAGCGCGAAGGAAACAACGGTGTTCTTCCAGACCATCCAGAACAAGCTGCACTTCGCCGTCACCGGACTGACTGCACCGCAGTTGATCCTGCAACGCGCCGACCATACCCAGCCCAACATGGGGCTGACCAGCAGTAAGGGCGCTTCCGTGCGCAAGGCGGACGTGACCGTCGCCAAGAACTATCTGCACGAAGACGAAATCTCCGAGCTCAACCGCATCGTGGTGATGTGGCTGGACTTTGCGGAAGACCAGTCCAAGCGCCGAAAGGATGTGTTCCTGAAGGACTGGGAGATCAAGCTCAACGACTTTCTGGCCTTCAATGACCGCCGCGTGCTGGGCAACCCGGGCAATGTCAGCAAGGTCGATGCCGACGCCAAGGCGCACGATGAGTACGAGCAGTACGCGGCGGAACGACGGAAATTGCTCGAAAGCGAGGGCGAGCGGGAGAACATCAAGGCGCTGGAAGGCGTCGCCAAACGCCTACCCAAAGCCGTGCCGAAGAAGGGTTCGAAGTGATCCGGGGTAGGCAGCTTCGGGCTGGCGGAGTCTTTTCTACGAACACAACTTCTAGCGAATCATTACCCAGGCAGTTCACGTAACCCATTGATTTTCTGTTTGCTAGACCCGCAATTTGCCTGCAGCTAGCAAAGCGCTGAAGTGACACGACCCGAGATCCAGTGATGAAGCTCCACTTCGAAGACAACCTCCCCCACCAGCTGGCCGCCATCGAAGCGGTCTGCGACCTGTTCCGCGGCCAGGAGGTCTGCCGGACCGAGTTCACCGTCACCCAGCGGTCGGCATCGCCGCAGATGGGCCTGGCGCTGGAGCAGGGCATGGAGGAGTCTGCGCTCGGCATTGGCAACCGGCTGACTCTGCTCGATGACGAGCTGCACGCCAACCTGACGGCCATTCAGCTTCGCCATGGTCTGGCACCCTCAGGGTCGCTCGCGGACGGCAATTTCACCGTGGAGATGGAGACAGGTACTGGCAAGACCTATGTCTACCTGCGCAGCGTGTTCGAGCTGAACAAGCGTTACGGCTTCACCAAGTTCGTGGTCGTGGTGCCGTCGGTGGCGATCAAGGAGGGCGTGTACAAGTCGCTGAAGATCATGGCCGAGCACTTCCGTGGGCTGTACGCCAACACGCCGTTCGACTACTTCGTCTACGACTCGGCGAAGCTCGGACAGGTGCGCAACTTCGCCACCAGCCCCAACATTCAGATCATGGTGGTGACCGTGGGCGCCATCAACAAGTTCGGCGATGAGGAGGCGGCGGCGCAGGAAGAGTCCGACGAGTCCCGCAGGCGCGAGAAGTCCAGGAACGTGATGTACCGCGCCAGCGAGAAGACCGGCGGCGAGAAGCCCATCGATCTGATCCGCGCCACCCGCCCGATTCTGATCGTGGACGAGCCCCAGAGCGTGGATGGCGGTCTGGACGGAAAGGGCCGGCAGGCGCTGGAGCGCATGCATCCGCTGTGCACGCTGCGCTACTCGGCCACCCACGTGGACAAGCATCACATGGTCTACAGGTTGGACGCGATTGATGCTTACGAGCAGCGGCTGGTGAAGCAGATCGAGGTTGCCTCGGGCACGGTCGAGGGGGCGAACAACAAGCCCTTCGTGCGTTTCCTGTCGGCGCGTAGCACGCGCGGTCGCGTCGAGGCCAAGGTGGAGCTGGACGTGGAAGCGAACGGCATCGTGCGCCGCAAGGAAGTCACGGTGATGGACGGCGACGACCTGGAGCAGACAACCGGCCGGGCGCTGTACCGCGATTGCCGGATCGGAGAAATCCGCGCCGGCCGTGGCAGTGAGCATCTGGAACTGCGGGTGCCCGGCGGCGAGGCTTGGCTGCAGAAGGGCGAGGCCTGGGGCGACGTGGATCCGCTGGCGATCCAGCGGCAGATGATCAAGCGCACCATCAAGGAGCACCTGGACAAGGAAAAGCGCCTGCGGCCCAAGGGCATCAAGGTGCTGTCGCTGTTCTTCATCGACGAGGTGGCCCGCTACCGCCAGTACGACGCCGACGGCAATGCGCACAAGGGTGTCTACGCGGAGATGTTCGAGGAAGAGTACAGCCGTTGGGCCCGCCACCCCGACTACCAGAGCCTGTTCCGGGAGGTGGACATGGACCACCCCGCCGAGGACGTCCACAACGGCTATTTCTCGGTGGATCGGAAGAAGGTGGGTGGCAAGAGCGTGGAGGTGTTCAAGGACACCAGCGGCACCACCAAGGCCGACGACGATACCTATAACCTGATCATGCGCGACAAGGAGCGGCTGCTGAGCCTGACCACGCCGCTGAAGTTCATCTTCTCCCACTCCGCCCTGCGCGAGGGCTGGGACAACCCCAACGTGTTCCAGATCTGCACCCTGCGCGACATCCGCACCGAGCGGGAACGACGGCAGTCGATCGGCCGTGGCCTGCGCCTGTGCGTGAACCAGCAGGGCGAACGGATACGCGGTTTCGACACCAACACGTTGACGGTGATCGCCAACGAAAGCTACGAGGCCTTTGCGGAGGGTCTGCAGCAGGAGCTGGAGGATCCGAAGACCGGCATCGGCATCCGCTTCGGCGTGGTGGCGCCGGAACAGTTCGCGGCGATCCCGGTTGTCGCCGCCGACGGCAGTGTAGCGCCACTGGGCGTGGAGCAGTCGAAGCTGCTGCAGGCAGCCCTGAAGGCGAAGGGGTATCTCACCGCCGCCGGCAAGGTCGAGGACACCCTGCGCAAGGCGATCAAGGACGAGACCGTGGTCCTGCCCGAGGCCTTCGAGCCGCACCGGGACGCCGTAGTGGCGATCCTGCGCAAGCTGGCGGGGCGTCTGGACATCCGGAACGCCGACGACAGGAAAGCCATTTCCGTGCGCCGAGCCGTGCTCGATAGTCCCGAGTTCAAGGCGCTGTGGGAGCGGATCAAGCACCGCACCACTTACCGCGTGGCCTTCGACAACGACAAGCTGATTGTCGACTGCATCGAGGCGCTGCGCGAGTCTCCCCGCATCGCCAAGGCGCGGCTGCAATGGCGCAAGGCCGGGTTGGCGATCGGCCAGGCTGGCGTGGAAGCAAGCGAGCGCAAAGGCTCGGAAACCGTCTCGCTGGATGAAACCGACATTGATCTGCCGGACATCCTGACCGACCTGCAGGACCGCACCCAGCTCACGCGCCGCTCGATCCAGCGCATTCTGGTTGAGAGCGGGCGGCTGGACGACTTCAAGCGCAATCCGCAGCAGTTCATCGAGCAGGCCGCCGAGGCCATCAATCGCCGCAAGCAGCTGGCCCTGGTGGACGGCATCAAGTACCAGCGGATCGGCGACGGGGCGTACTACGCGCAGGAATTGTTCCAGGAGAACGAACTGCGTGGCTATCTCGGCAACATGCTTCTGGACACCGAGAAGGCGGTGTACGAGCACGTGGTCTACGACTCGGACGTCGAGCGCGACTTTGCCACCGAGCTGGAGAGGAACGAGGCGATCAAGGTCTACGCCAAGTTGCCGGGCTGGTTCAAGGTGCCCACGCCCCTGGGGACCTACAACCCGGACTGGGCGGTGCTGGTGGTGGGTGAGGACGGGCGGGAGCGCCTGTACTTCGTGGTCGAAACCAAGGGAAGCATGATCGGCGATGCGTTGCGACCCGCCGAGGAGGGCAAGGTCAAGTGCGGCAAAGCGCACTTCAAGGCCTTGGCGGTTGGGGAGTCGCCGGCGGAGTACGTCGTTGGCCGATCGGTTGAGGGGTTGCTGTCGCGCATCTAGGTCGCCAAAGGGCCTGGCGCAGCCTCATTGGGCCAGGCAACGTGGTTGATCAAGGAGGCAGTGACAGTGCCGTCGTGGCCGCTGGAGTCGCTCTCCCGTAGATAACTATCTCTAGGGGGCGGCCGGGTCGCTCCAGAGAGAGGAAATTGCTCCAGTGTGGGCGTGCCCGATGTAGCGACCAGGGGGTGCACCCTGATATCTCTCCGGGGCGACCGTCCGACCTGTGTCCGATTCTGCCGAGCCTGTCCGGTGGGTGGCGGCAGGGGTGCGCACGATTTCGCGAAGATACCGTTTGCGAAGGTCGAGATTTGCTTGGCTGCAAGTCTTTGAGCCAAAAGAAAAAATCTTGATGCGATCGCTCTTTGGGTCGAGATTGACATTTTTCGGGCGTTCAGGCCGCCGACGCTTGCGGAATCTCGACCATTGGTAAGCCTGCCGATGCCGCGAAGTGTTGCAAGTGCATGATCAGGCGGGCAAATCAGCGCCGAGCAAGCTCGCGGGAATCTCGACCGTCTTGTGTGAGCCGATAAACACTGGACTCTGGAGGTGTAACACCCCGGCGCGGGTGAAGGCTGGAGCGTGCGATGGTTGGCTTGGTGCTGCTGTTCCTTGGGGTGGGAGCATTGCTTTGGGCGATGGTGCCTCGCGGCGATGGTGGAGAAACCGGGCCCGTTACGAAACCGGAATCATGGCCCGCTGACGACGACCCGCAGCCGGATCCGCCATGGATTGGAACAGACGATCTCGGTCTTGATGGTTTGGATGTTCAGGAGGCCGATGACTCTGTGGCCGCGGATTTCCAAGACTTCCTTTCGGCCCCGTATGAAGACCCCGCGAACGACTGGTGGTGGAGGGAGATCGAAGAAAGCGCGCTTGCCCAAGCCACCGAGCCGGAGTCTCCTCAGGACGAGGACATGTGCATCAATCCGGCAACCGGGTTGGCCATCTTCACCGGAAGCCCAGCGGGGATCGATGCGGACGGAAACGCAAGCGGTTGCGCGTCAACCGACGACTTCATTCACTACGAGGTTGATACGCCGCTGGGCGACCCGGGCTGGTCCGACGATCCCGTGAATTCGTTTGGATCCGACGAATGGTGAAAGGGCGCAAGGCCAGGGCGTCTGCTGCAAAGTGGCCGATCCGCGACCTTGACCATGCGAGACCCGGCTCCCAGTATCAGGACGATTACGGTTCAGGGGGAGCCGATGAAGAAGTGGATCAAGGCAGGAAAGGGCGCCATCAAGAGCGTGGCTGACGTGGCCTACGGGGCGGCGAGCTACGTAGGCAAGCACGAAGAGACGATCTCTGGAGGCGTGCGTTCGGCCATTGAGGCCACGGGGCGGGCCGTTTCCAAGGCCGGTGCGGCCACCGGCCAGATAGGTCGCTATGCGGAGGAGCACCTCAAGGCACGGGCTGCCGATTCTAATGACGCACTGGGCCGCGCCGCTGCAGGCGCCGGTGCCCTGCTTGGCAGGGGGGTAGCGCTGACCGGCGCTGGAATCCATGCCGGCGGGAGGCTGACCGCCAAGGCAGCGCCTGCGGTGGGCGCAGCGACCGGCGGGTTCGCACTGGGCGGCACGTCGGTTGTCTCGGAGGCGATCGACAGTGTCGCCCTGAGTCAGAACGACCTCGACGAGCTCCGCAGCGAGATTGCTGAGTACGGGGACAGGATCGGTCGCGACTCCGAGCGCCTGGAGGAGCGAGTCCGGGCAGCGCAGGAAACGCGGCAGCGTGACGAGCTGTTGGATCTTCTCGTCGTGGGCGGGGTTTCTCTCGCGTATGTGCTGGACCACCCTGATGAGGTTCCAGAGGAGGTCCTCCGGGCATTCGAGCTCGCTTATCCGGGTGTTGCGGCCACGGAGAGCTTTGCCGACGTTGTCGACCGTCTCTCCGCGGAAGCACTGCCAGGCTTCGTTTCGGGCGTGAAGGGCAAGCTGTTCGAGATCGAGCTTGTCGAGCACTTCAACAACGGTGGCCTTCCCGAGGGTCTCCACGCCGATCTGGCGGGCTCCGCCACCCAGTCAGGATGGGATATCCGCATCCTGGACGAGCAGGGCGAGGTCGTAGATGCGATCCAGGCCAAGGCAACCGAATCCGCCCAGTACGTCCTGAACGCGCTGGAGCGCTACCCTGGCATCGATGTCGTGTCCACCAGCGAGGTCCATGCTCAGCTGCTTGCCATGGGCATGGCAGAGCGTGTGACCAACAGCGGCATCACCGAGGCATCGCTCCAGACAGCCGTGGAACAGGCAGCGGTCGGGGGCGTGGAGTTCGGTGTGGGCGACCTGATGCCGTCGGTGTTGGGGCTTGCTGTGATCAGCCTCTCGCTGATGCTGGATCCCAAGATGACCTGGGTCGAGCGCGCCGCCCAGCTGGGCTCCAGGGGCGCGCGCGTAGGTGCCGCGGGTGCAGCTGCCAAGGTGGCGATGGTCGTGACCCAGACGTGGTGGCTGGGCTTGGTGGCGGGCGTAGGCTCAGGCTGGCTGGCGTCCAAGGGGCGGGCCAAGCGGGAGCAGTACGAGGCGCTCCTGCAGGCGGCGTCACTGCTGCGGGCCAGGTATGGGGGCGCTGAGCCAATGGGGTTGCTGCCTGCTCCTGTTTGACGGACATGGCGACTTTGCCCGAGTCCGAAGGCGTTACCTTCCCGCGCCAAACCCTTGTCAGCTCGTGTCGCCGGCGTCCTTGCGCTGTGGCATCCAAGTGGTTGCCATCGACCTGTTCTCGGGTGCGGGTGAGATCTGGTGCCACGCCAAGATCGGCGTGGTGCGTGTCTCAGCTGGTGAGACTGGTGTAAGCAATTGATGCACAAAGCCAAAGGGCGATTGACACTGCTTCCGAGCGGTAGTAGGTTTCTCCCGACCTGAACAAGCGCAATTTCCCAACATATAGGGGTTAGACGCAAGGACAGGGGAAACAGGTTGTGGTTGTTCTGGAGTTATCCACAACGGATTCCATCGTGACCAATGGATGCGCCGTGGTAGCTTCGAACCTGAATGAAAAACCCCCGCCGTTGCGGGCGGGGGCTGCTCTTTCACAACTTAGCTGCTGTACCCGGCGAGACGAGGTGCGCGCCAACGCATCTAGCCATGCCGGATTACCGGGTAGCGGGCCACGGGAGCCCCGACTACTACAGAGCAAGACATTTGTCAACCCTAGCGGGAGCCGACATTGCGATTAATCCATATCCTGTGTCGTCTGTCAAAAGTCCGGCTCGCAAACGGTGCGCTCCCTCACATGAGGGCTTCGTATGACCTTGAGCAGGCCAGTGCCCGTTCGTGCCTACGTCCGCCGCCGTTTTGGGCGGACAGAGCACGTGCGCAAGCACTTCCGTTCATATCCACGGCGTTGACCGTATAGACAGCGGACTTGGGATCGGGGCTGGCCAGCCAGCCCCAGGCAATAGGTCATGGAAGGTCTCGTTCATCGAGAACCACCAATGAAACGCATCTTGAAACTGGAACGACATCTTCCCGAGTTCGCGGAAGGTGAGTTGGCTCGCGCTGTGATGAGTATGGATGGCGTTAGCGCCCACATGCTCAAGCGGTTCGGATTTGTGGAGCCCTTCGACGTTGGGCAGTCTGTAATGCCTAGCGTCCATCTTGGTCCCGCCGCGCGACGGAACGCGAACGGATACGAGATTGTTCACCGCGACCAGCCGAAAGAGGAGATGACCCGGCTGCAATCGTGGAGGCGCATGCAATGGCATGGACGCGACAAGATCGAAGTCGAAGACTTTATCCAGCGGACGTACTGGCGCTATCCCCGCACGTACGTTGCGGGCGAAGGCGTGGAGTTCACGATCATGGTGAGGCCCGATGGGTCGAAGGTGATCGCGTCTCCCGCTTACGCTCCCGTCGATGCAGCTGAATCGCTGCTCATGGCGGCGAACCTCGTGATCGAAGGTTTCGGTGGTGTGGAGTTTGTCTGTGCCGACCTTGTTCCGCCCTTGAGCGTCCCGATCAAACGGCTCAACTGGGAAATCTTCCCGCAAGGCCGCGTGCCGTGGGCGCAGGTCAGGAAGGAGATTGACCGGGTCACTGAAAGGGCATCGGCATCGATCAAGCCTGTCATCCGCGCTCGTGTCCAAGTCGTAGAGCAGTACGGCCCGGACTTCGCAGCGATCGGACGTGCGGGCTTCGACGGCTACTGGGTCTTTGGCTTCACTAAGCATGATTTGTACGTGCTTGAGAGCCGGATGCTCGACAACGCGACCTATGTGCTGGATGCCGATTGGCAGGCCGTATCTCAGTTGACGAAGGCAGAGGTCATCAACAGCGATCTTTCCGTAGCGCGTTTGATCCACGACGCCAGTTGGACTGAAAAGCTCGACCACGTGTTGCGCCACGTACTGCCGTCGAAGGCGGCGTAAGAGCAAAGCCCCCGGCGTTTGTGCCGGGGGCTTTTTGCTGCCTGATCTTCAAGAGGAGTGTCATACGGCGAGGCGTGCCGCTTGAGCCAGTACCCGGGCTAGCTTCTTGCTATACGTCTCGATCTTCTAGTTGCCCGGCAAACTCCGGTCGACAACTGGATTGGCGCCGCTGATCCAGCCAGGCCGCCCACTCCTGCAGCATCTCCCGCCGTTCCTCTCTGTACTGGTGCCGGTTGTAGGCGGCGCGGGTCTTCCCCATGGGGGTGTGCGCCAGGCAGAGCTCGATAACGTCCGAATGGGCATTCAGTCCATTGAAGTGGGTGCTGAAACTGGCACGCATGCCATGCGGTGTCCCCTTGCCGCTGTAGCCCAGTCGTTCCATGACCGCGTTGAGCGTGCGGTTGGCCATCGCGTAAGCTTCCCCGTCAAGCAGACATTTCAAAAGTAGAACCTTCGGCGGCTTGGCGGTATTCGGCCGGCGTCATGTCGCCGAGCGAGTCATGGGGACGCTCCTCGTTGTACTCGAG
>NWQL01000005.1:167491-260105 GCA_002798175.1 Lysobacteraceae bacterium NML91-0213
ATGATCGAGACGATCTGGGTCTCGGTGAAACGGGACTTCTTCATGGAACCTCCTGGCTGGGGAAACATGCCAGAAAGCTCTACTTATGGGGTGTCTGCCGTTCGGGGAAGCTTACGATCGGGCGCTTGGGATCGCGGCGGTTCGGGAAGAGCAGGGCGGAGTTGCCGGGGCCAAGCTCCCGCAGCTGCTTCAACAGCGTGATCGCCTGAGTCGAGAGTGGAACCCAATGCGGCCGCTTGTTCTTCATGCGCTCGGCCGGGATCTCCCATTCCCCTGCCTCTAAGTCAATTTCGTCCCACCTGCCGCCGATAATCTCGTTCTTGCGGCAGCCGGTCAGCATGACCAGCAGCATGGCGATCCGAGTCTGCTCGTTGAGGCGGGAGCGGTCATCCAGATCGCGCAGGAAGTCGCCGATCTCCTCTGGCGTCAGCGCGGGGTGGTTTTCCTGGTCCCGCTTCTTGAGCACTCGGATGGACGGGACGGGATTGGCGTCCACCAAGCCACTGTCGATGGCGTACTCGAAGATGCCCCACAGGTGGTTGCGCTGGTTGCGCGCGACTTCCGGAGCCCGCTTCTCGACCGCCTTCAGCAAGCTGGTGATCTCGACCCTGGTGATGTCATTGATCTGCCGGGCCTTGAGCTTTGGGAGCAGGTCTTTGGCAAGCTCTCGTTCCCGTTGCCGGACTGTCGAGGCTCGCAGGCCGTGCGCGGTGGCGGCGCTCCAGTCGGCGGCGACCACCTCGAAGGAGCCCTTTTCGCGGACGAGGCTGGCCTGGATCAGGGCTTGCTTGCGCTCCCTCCGGGCGACAACCGGGTTGATGCCTTCGGCGACCAGCCGCCTTGAGTCGCTGTGCGCTCTGCGTGCCTCTGCTAGCGACACTTCCGGGTAGCTGCCAAGGGCGTCGAGCCCCTCCACACCCCCGAGCCGGAATTTATAGCGCCAGAGCTTGGCGCCGGTGGGCTGTACGAGCAGGTACAGGCCGCCGCTGTCGGATAGCTTGTAGGCCTTCGCGGCGGGCTTGGCCGCGTTGATCTGGACGGCAGTCAGCATGGTGGGAAGCCAGCATTGGGGCCTCCAGAATACCCCCACCGATACCCCCACAAAAATTGGATGCGGTGAGTGCTCCTGAACGCTCCTGGGTCGTTGAATCACTTAAATTACTGGAATACAAAGTGAAATATCGTCGCCATGAGACATCCTGAAATGTCGTGATTTCTCACTGCACGTTCCAGCTGGCGATTTTCAATGCGATGTTCCCGACGGCCTGGTGCACATTGTAGGAGTCGCGCACGGCCGCTGCCGGCAAGGCCGGCGCCCAGCGCAGCAGCAGTCGCAGCAGGCCGGCCAGTCGTCGGTACGGCGAGGCAACAGGTCGGTGCCGGCCCGATCCGATGCGGAAACGCCGGGCGGTATGCTCGCCGGCTCCGCACCCCGACTCCGCCACCATGCATATCCGCCCCTATCGCCACCACCATCCGCGCCTTGGCGCCCGCGTCTACGTCGATCCCGCCGCCACCGTCATCGGCGACGTCGAACTGGGCGACGACGTGTCGGTGTGGCCGGGCACGGTGATCCGCGGCGACGTCAACTTCGTGCGCATCGGCGCACGCACCAGCGTGCAGGACGGCAGCGTGATCCATGTCAGCCACGACGGCCCGCACGCGAAGCTCGGCGGCTTCGCCACCGTGATCGGCGCCGACGTCACCATCGGCCACAAGGCCATCATCCACGCCTGCACGATCGGCAATGCCTCGCTGATCGGCATGGGCGCGATCCTGCTCGATGGCGTCACCGTCGGCGACCACGCGATGATCGGCGCCGGCGCGCTGGTGCCGCCGGGCAAGGTGGTCGGCGATGGCGAGCTCTGGGTCGGCAACCCGGCGCGCCGGGTGCGCATGCTCACCGACGCGCAGATCGAGGGCCTGCGCTACAGCGCCGCGCACTACGTCAGGCTGAAGGACGAGTACCTGCAGGCGGCCGCGTCCTGACAGTGCCGGCATGATCCGGACCACCGCGGCGGACGCGCGTCGCCGCCGCGAGACGGCATGCAGGTGGCCGTCTACGGCGCGGTCGCCGCTTCCAGTTCCAGCAGCATCTCCAGCGCCTGCAGGCGTCCGCCGCCGCACATCGCGTCCGACGGGCGCAGCGAGCCGCAGACCGCCGGGCGGTCCGGATGGCCGAACAGCCGGCAGCGCAGCTGTTCGTCGAGTTGCACGCAGGGCACCCCGGCGGGCTTGCCATGCGGCATGCCGGGGATCGGCGAGCTGATCGACGGGGCGATGCAGCAGGCGCCGCAATGGTCGCGGCACTGCATCGTGATCAGTCCGCGGTGACCAGCAGGGCGTTGCGCGAACGCAGCTGCCGGTAGACCTCGTCGGTGTCGGGGCGCACGCCATGCCACAGCGCGAAGCCTTCCGCGGCCTGTTCGACCAGCATGCCGAGCCCGTCGACCACGTCGTGCGCACCCGCGGCGCGCGCCCAGGACAGGAACGGCACCGCGACCTCACCGTAGTTGAGGTCCACCGCCACCGCGCGGTGGGCGAGCACGCTGCGTGGCAGCACCGGCAGGCCACTGCCGCGGCCGGCGGACGTGGCGTTGATGACGAGGTCGAACTCGCCGAGGCGGCCGGCGTCGTCGAGATAGCGCGGATGCACGCGCCCCGGCTGCGCCAGCGCGTCGGCCAGGGCGTCGGCGCGGCTGCCGGTGCGGTTGACGATGTAGAGGTCGCCGATGCCCGCGTCCAGCAGCGCCGGTGCGACCCCGCGCGCCGCGCCACCGGCGCCGATCAGCAGGGTGCGGCGCGCGCGCAGGTCGAGCCCGGCGCGGTCGGTGAGGTCGCGCACCAGGCCACGGCCGTCGGTGTTCTCGCCACGCCAGCCGTCGGCGGTGCGCACCAGCGTGTTGACCGCGCCGGCGCGGCGCGCGCTGTCGCCCAGGCTCGTACACAACGACGCGGCCAGTTCTTTGAGCGGCAGGGTGACGTTGCCGCCGCGGCCACCGGCGGCAGCGAACGTCGCCAGCGCCGCGGAAAAGTCGTCGGGGCCGGTGTCGATGGCCTCGTAGCGCAGCGGAATCGACAGCGCCCGGCCGAACGCGGCATGGATGGTGGGCGAGAGGGAGCGGCTGACCGGCCGGCCGAACAGGGCATAGCGCGGGCTGGGATAGGCGTCGGCGTCGGCGGGGCTCATGGGTTCCTCGTCACCTGGGAGAGTCACCGGTTGCTGCTCGGGCAGCGCACGGCGCGAGTCTACTCCCGGGCAACGGAATCCGCGGGGAAAGGCGGCAGGCGTACGGGCTGCGTGTGTCGAAGCGACGGCCCGGCGGGCCTTTGCGATCAGCCCTCGCGCAGCCAGCGCGCGGCCTGGGGCGCGTAGTAGGTCAGCACGCCGTCGGCACCGGCACGCTTGAAGGCGAGCAGGGCCTCCAGCGCACAGGCCCGCTCGTCGAGCCAGCCGTGGCCGGCCGCGGCCTTGAGCATCGCGTACTCGCCACTGACCTGGTAGGCGAAGGTCGGCACGCCGTGGGCGTCCTTGACCCGCCGCACCACGTCGAGATAGGGCAGCCCCGGCTTGACCATCACCATGTCGGCGCCCTCGTCGAGGTCGTGCTGCACCTCGCGCAGGGCTTCGTCGGCATTGGCCGGATCCATCTGGTAGGTGGTCTTGTCGGCCTTGCCCAGCGCGGCCGCCGAACCCACCGCGTCGCGGAACGGGCCATAGAAGGCCGAGGCGTACTTCGCCGCGTAGGCGAGGATGCGGGTGTGGATATGGCCCGCGTCCTCCAGTGCATCGCGGATCGCGCCGATGCGGCCGTCCATCATGTCGCTGGGCGCGACCACGTCGGCGCCGGCTTCGGCATGCGACAGCGCCTGTTTCACCAGCACCTCGACGGTGGCGTCGTTGAGCACGTAGCCGCCGGCGTCGAGCAGGCCGTCCTGGCCGTGCGAGGTATACGGATCAAGCGCCACATCGGTAATGACCCCCAGCTCCGGGAAGCGCGACTTCAGCGCCCGCACCGCGCGCTGGACCAGGCCGTCGGCATCGAAGGCGGCCGCGGCGTCGAGCGACTTGGCGTCCGGCGCGGTCACCGGGAACAGCGCCAGCGCCGGGATGCGCAGTTCGCAGGCCTCCTCGGCCAGGCGCACCAGTTCGTCCACCGAGACCCGCTCGACCCCGGGCATCGAGGGCACCGCGATGCGGCCGGCCGGTTCGTGGACGAACACCGGCCAGATCAGGTCGTTGGCGGTCAGGACGTGCTCGCGCATCAACCGGCGCGAGAAGTCGTCGCGGCGCATGCGCCGCGGGCGATGGGGGAGTCGGTTCATGCGTGGATTCTAGCGCGCGGCTGCTGAAGGGCCGGCCCGCAACCCCGGTCACCGGCGAGCGCCGGTCGCAGGGTGCCGCGCGATGCCGGCCGGCGGTCAGCCGTGCACGCCGTCGATTTCCACTGCCAGTTCGCGCCTGCACACCGCTGCGTGCAGGATCACCCGCGGCACGCGGTCGCCGAAGCGCTGCTGCAGGGCGTCGGCCACCAGCGGCAGGTCGGCACGGTCGCGCACGTAGACCTTGAGCCGGGTGCCGGGGCCGAATGCCTGCGGCAGGCCGGGCCGATGGCCGCGGGCGTTGTCGAGCAGGGCGTCGAAGTTGGCGAATGTTTCCTCGATCTGCGCCAGCAACTCGCCGTCGTGCTGCGAGGCGTGCCCGACCACCGCCGCGGTGCCAGACAGCAGCAGCGGCATCACATGGCCATCGGCCGGCAACATCGCGCGGGCGAAGCTGGGCGGCTGTGGGCCGTACTGGCGCGGGTAGCGGTAGGCGCTGACCTGGCGCGGGTTCTCCACCGGGATCCCCGGCTCGCGCGCGCTCAGCCAGTACACCTGCAGCACGCGCTCGCCATCACAGCGGCCGATCGCAGTGGCCGCCGGCAGCCGGCCGAGGTCGAATGCGCCCAGGCCGTCGGCGCGGCCCACGCAGAAGCGCCGGTAGCGCTCGGCATCGCCTTCACCCAGGGTGATCGCGTCGAAATAGTTCCAGATCCGCAGCAGGTGCGGCATCGCACTGGCGCCGACATGCGCGACCATCGCCGCATAGGCGCGGCGGGCCGCGGCCTCGATGCCATCGTCGCCTTCGTCCACTTCGATCACCCCGAACGCGAGGTGCTCGTCGGCGGCCCAGCGGATGTCACCGTCGCGGCCATGGTGCACCGGGCCGGCCACGCGCCAGACCTCGGCAGGGCCGTCGCCGAATGGCGCCAGTGGCACCCGCAGCACGCGGGGGTCGCTGCCGGCCGGCGCCTGGTGGCCGAACACGAACGCCGCCAGCACGTCGTCGCCGAGCCGCTCGAGGCCGGAATCGACGTAGTCGACGCGCAACCGGGCGACGTCGTCGGGCGGGGTGGGAACTGGATCGGTCACGGATTGCCTTCCTGCAGGGTGTCGCCGGTGAAGCCCTCGCCGCGCCGGCGGCGTTCGCGCCAGCCACGCAGTGCCTGCGGCGCGATCGCAACGGCATTGGCGAGGTAGAGCAGCCGGAACAGGTACAGGCGCAGCTGCACCGGGCGGTTGTCGAACACGTCGCCGGCGAGCATGGAGATCACCGCCTGTTCGATCTGGAAGTCGTTGCGCGGGGTCGCGAACAGCCGCTGCATCACCGGCGTGGTGAAGCGGTGGATGAACCACGAGAAATGCCGCAGGCCGCGGGCGGCGCGCCGCGCCATCGCCTTCTGCAGCGACGCCTCGCGCGAGGGATCACGCAGTGCGCCGTCGACCACCTCGGCGCCGCGTTCGCCGGCATCCATGGCCAGGAACACGCCGGAGGAGAAGATCGGGTCGATGAACGCGTAGGCGTCGCCGATCATCAGCCAGCCTGGCCCGTGCATGCGCGTGCAGCGGTAGGAGTAGTTGCCGGTGGCGTGCACCGGCGCCACGCGCTCGGCACCCTGCATGCGCGCCATCACCGACGGCCGTGCGGCGAGCGTCTGCATCAGGAAGCCGGTGTTGTCGCCGCGGCGCTGCTTGAGGTATGCCGGCGAACACACCGCGCCCACGCTCATGATGTCGTCGCGCAGCGGGATCAGCCAGTACCAGCCGTGATCGAAGCGGTCGATGGTGATGTTGCCGGCGTCCTCGCCGGGACGCCGCTCGACCCCGCGAAAGTGGCTGAACAGCGCCGCCGACTGGTGCCGGCGGTTGCGCTGCTTGAGCTTCAACCGGTTGCCGAGGAAGGTGTCGCGGCCGCTGGCATCGACCAGATAGCGGAAACCGATGCGCAGCGTGGTGCCGGCGGCATCACGCGCGAGCGCGTGCGACGGCCGCCCGCTGGCATCGTGCTCCAGCGCCTCGACCCTGACCTGTTCGCGCGCGTCGACGCCATTGGCGCGCGCATGCTCGAACAGCAGCTGGTCGAACTCCGAACGCCGCACCTGGAAGGCGTAATCGGCCTTGGGTTCCAGCGCGCGGGTGAAGCGGAACATGTTGATGCGCTTCGGGTCGCCACCGACCGGGAAGTCGGCGCCGGTCTTGAGCACGCCGATCGCGCGCACCTGTTCGAGCACGCCCAGGCGCTCCAGGATCGGCATGTTCATCGGCAGCAGCGATTCGCCGATGTGGAAGCGCGGGTGGGCGTCCTTTTCCAGCATCGTCACCCGCCAGCCGCGGTGTGCGAGCAGGGTCGATACGGTGCTGCCGGCAGGTCCGCCACCGATCACCAGCACGTCGGTCTCCAGCAGGGCCGGCGCCGCGGTTTCGTTCCTGTTGGGGTCTGTCATCTCGCGGCGGGTGCCGGCCCATGCCATCATTCCGGGGCGCGCATCATAGCGCGGCGTGGCAACCGCTCCGCCGCCTCCAGTCCAGCCACGGGAATCCGCATGTCCAGCCAGACCTCCGCCGCCCAGACCCCTGCAGAACAGGAACTCGCCGAGCTCCTGGTCGAGGCGCTCAACCTCGAGGACGTGGCCGCGGCCGACATCGACCCCGACGCGCCGCTGTTCAACGCCGGCCTCGGCCTGGATTCGATCGACGCCCTGGAGCTCGCGCTCGCCATCAGCAAGCGCTACGGCTTCCAGCTGCGCTCCGACAACGACGACAACCGCCGTATCTTCGCCTCGTTGCGGGCGCTGTCGGCGCATATCGAAGCCAACCGAAGCGCCTGACCCGGGTGCCCGGCGCGACGCCGACGTCGCCGCCGTCGGGCGCATGAAGCCATGCACGAGCGCACCGCGCCCATGACTCCGCACGGCGCTGCCGCATGCTGCTGATCGTCGAGATCGCCCTGGCGCTTGCCTACGGCGTGCTTGCCCACCTCGCCGCGGCCTGGCGCAACGACATGCTGTCGCTGGCGGCGCTGCTGGCGCTGGTGGCGATGCTGCTGGCGGCACCGATCGCCGCGCGCCGGGCATGGGCATGGCTGGCACTGCCGGTGCTGGTGGCCGCGGCGTGGTGGCTGTATCTCGCAGGCCACGCCGGGGTGCCGCTGCTGCTGGTGCCGGTGGCATTCATCCTGCTGATCGCCTGGGTGTTCGGGCGCACGCTCAGGCGCGGCCGCACGCCGCTGATCAGCCGCATCGTGCTGGCGCTGGAGGGCGGTCCCGACGCGCCGCTGGCGCCGGAGCTGGTGGCCTACACCCGCGCACTGACCGCGTTCTGGGCCGCGCTGCTGGTGATGCTGGCACTGGTGAACCTGGTGCTCGCGGCGATCGCCACCCCCGATGGGCTGCTGGCGTCGCTGGGCATCGCGCCGCCGGTCTCGATCACCCGCACCCAGTGGTCGTGGTTCGCCAACCTGTTCAACTACGGCATCGTCGGCGGTGCGTTCATCGGTGAATACGCCTGGCGCAAGCGGCGCTTCCCGAACCGCTACGCAAGCTTCGCGGATTTCCTGCGCCGGATGGGCGGGCTGGGCCCGGCGTTCTGGCGCGACCTGCTGCGCTGACATGGCGCCACGCGGCGACGATCCCCGGCACGCACGGTATGCTGCGCGCGTGAACCAGCGAATGGACTCCACCGAATTCGGGCCGGCGCGCATGCAGCGCCTGACGTGGGCGGCGGCCAATGCCGTGCAGTTCGGCTTCACCCTGGCGTGGACGGCCGGATTGATCTCGATCGCGCTGCTGCTGTGGGCGATCACCGGCGGGCGACGGCGGCTGCCGTTGCGCATGGCCTCGCGGTGCTGGGCTCCGGGCCTGCTGTGGGGTGCCGGCGCGCGCTGCGAGGTCGAGGGCGTCGAGGGTGTGGACTGGTCGCGTCCGTACGTGCTGGTCGCCAACCACCAGTCGGTGATCGACATCTGCGCGCTGTTCCATGCGGTCCCGGTGCCGCTGCATTTCCTGCTCAAGCAGGAAATGACCCGGGTGCCCTTCGTCGGCTGGTATGCACGCGCGATGGGCATGGTGTTCATCCCCCGCGACAACCGCCGTGCCGCCACCGCCAGCCTGCGCCGCTCGGCGGAGCTGGTGCGCAGCGGTGCGATCCTGTGCATCTTCCCCGAGGGCACGCGCAGCCACGACCGCAACGTGGCGGAGTTCAAGCCTGGCGCGTTCCAGGCCGCGCTGGCCGCCGGCGCGGCCGTGCTGCCGGTGGCGCTGGAGGGTACCGGCGCGGTGCTGCCGCCGACCGGGTTCTTCCGCGTTCGCCCGGGCACCATCCGCGTGCGCATCGGCACGCCGATCGAGGTGGCCGGGCGCGACCGCCAGGCACTGGCCGACGAGGCGCGCGCGCAGGTGCTGGCGCTGCTGCAGCGTCGCGGCTGAACAGAGGGCCGGTCGCCCCGCGGCGATCCGGTATCCTCTGGCCGCTTTTGACAGCCGCGCCAGGGGGGCGTGCCGGAGCCCCATGCAGTTCGAGATCACGCACGACCATCCCGCCCTTCCCGGCCATTTCCCCGGCAATCCCGTCGTGCCCGGCGTGCTGCTGCTTGACCGGGTGCTGGACGCCGTCGAGGCCGCCGGTGCGGCGCCGGGCGCGCTGCGCCTGCCACAGGTGAAGTTCCTGCAGCCATTGCTGCCCGGGCAACGCGCCGAGGTTCACCTCGATGCGCCGGTGCCCGGCCGCTGGCGGTTCCGGGTGACCCGCGACGGGGTGTCGCTGGCCTCCGGCGAGATCGTCGACGACGCGGCGGCCGCGACGTGAGCGCGCAGTGGAAGCGGCGCCGCGAGGCCGGCGCGCAGTGGGCGGTCGCCGCGATTTCCGCGATCGGCCGCCATGGCGGGCGATCGTTCGCGCGGCTGGTGCTGTATCCGGTGAGCCTGTACTTCCTGTGGCGGCGCCCCGAGGAGCGCCGCGACTCGCGCGACTACCTGTCGCGCGTGCACGGCCGGCGCGCCACCACGGCCGAGGTGTTCCGGCACATCCTCACGTTCTCGCAGACCATCCTGGACCGCCTGTTCCTGCTCAGCGAGGACATGCGCCGCTTCGACGTGCGCACCGACGGCCTGCACGAGCTCCATCGGCATCTCGACGGCGGGCGCGGGGTGCTGCTGTTCGGTTCCCACCTGGGCAGCTTCGAGGTGTTGCGGGTGCTGTCGCGGCAGCGCCCGGACGTGCCGATCCGGGTGGTGCTCGACCGCGCCCACAGTGCCAGCGTCACCGCGCTGCTGGAGCAGATCAATCCGGAGATGGCGGCGACGGTGATCGATGCCGGCCAGGAGGGTCCGGCGATCATGCTGGCGATCCAGCAGGCCGCGGCCGAAGGCGCGATGATCGCGTTGCTGGTCGATCGCACCCAGCCCGGCGAGCCATCGGTGAGCGTGCCGTTCCTCGGTGCACCCGCGCGCTTTCCGCTGGCGCCATGGCTGATCGCGGCGGTGCTGAAGATCCCGGTGGTGCTGGCGTTCGGCCTGTACCGCGGGGGCAACCGCTACGATCTGCTGTTCGAGCTCTTCAGCGATGGCATCGAGGTTCCGCGCCGCGAACGTGCGGCCGCGCTGCCGGCGCTCATCGCGCGTTATGCGGCGCGGCTTGAAGATCGCGTGCGCGATGCGCCCTACAACTGGTTCAATTTCTACGATTTCTGGGAGCGTGGTGATGATGGCGTCGATCCTTCCGCCGACCGGGCGGGCCCTGTGCACGTCGTCGATCCGGCGCCGCCCGGCGTGGGTACTGACCGCGCTGTGCGCGCTGCTGTCGTGCCCGGTGCTGGCGCAACCGGCGACTGATCGCCCCACGATCGAGGCCGGCTGGATCCTCGAGCGCATCGCGCGACCGGCGCCGGTGAGCACCTCGTTCCTGGAAGTGCGCGACTCGCCGATGCTCAAGGCGCCGTTGCGGGTGAGCGGCGAGTACCAGCGCCCCGACGACGCCACGCTGGTGCGCGAGGTGCAGTCGCCGTACCGCGAGACCACCACGATCCGCGGCGACCAGGCCACCATCGCCCGCGAGGGTCGCGCGCCGCGCCGCTTCAAGCTGACCCGCGCGCCCGAACTCGCGGCATTGCAGGCGAGCTTCGGTGCCCTGCTGGGCGGTGACCGCGCAGCCCTCGAGCGCCACTACACGGTGCGCAGCCAGGGCGTGCGCGAGCGCTGGATCCTGACCATGGCACCGCGCGATGCGGCGCTGGCCGCGCGCGTGCGCGAGGTCGCGCTGTACGGGCGTGGCGCCGAACTGCGTTGCATCGAAACGCGCCCGGTGGACGGCGAGGTCCAGCGCACCCTGCTGGCCACCGCCGCGCGCGCGGCGACCCCGGCACATGACGGCGTGGCGCTTGCCGCGCTGTGCCATGGCGAGGCGACGGCTGCCACGGGCGGCCCGGGTGGCGGTCGCAACGGATGAAGTCCGCAACGCAGTGGATGCTGGCGCTGCTGTGGGCAGCGCTGCTGGTGGTGCTTGGCCTGTGGTCGGCGCAGCGGCTGGAGATCTCGGGTGACCTGCGCGCGTTCCTGCCGGCGCCGGAAACCGCAGCGCAGCGCCTGCTGATCGAGGAGCTCGGTGACGGCCCGGGCTCGCGGCTGTTGCTGGTGGGGCTGTCCGGTGCGGAAGCGGGGGAACTGGCCGCGCAATCGGAAGCGCTGCGCGAGGCCCTGGCGGCGGAGCCGCTGATCGAGTTCGTCGCCAATGGCGCGGCCTCCGACCTCGGCGCGATCCCGCCGCAGCTGCTGCCCTACCGCTACCTGCTCAGCGAGCGCTTCGACGACGCCCCGCTGGATGCCGACACGCTGCGCGACGCTCTGGAGGCGCGCCTGCAGGACCTCGGTTCGCCGGCGGGCGTGCTGGTGGAGCCGTTGCTTCCGTCCGATCCCACGCTGGAGATCGTGCACCTGGCCGAACGCTGGGAGCCGGCGAACGGGCCGCAGCGCCTGCATGGGGTGTGGTTCGACGCGGACGGCACGGAAGCGCTGCTGGTGGTGCGCACCCATGCGGCGGGGTTCGATCCTACCGCGCAGGCACGGATCGTCGGCGCCATCGAAACGGCATTCGCCGAGGCCGCCGGCGACAGCGGCAGCCGCCTGACCCTCACCGGGCCGGGCGCGTTCTCGGTGGAGATCGGCGACCGCACCGCGAAGGAAGCGGCCGGGATCGGCGCGATCGGCACCCTCGGCCTGGTGCTGCTGTTCGTGTTCGCCTACCGCAGCGCCCGCCTGCTGCTGCTGGGCGTGCTGCCACTGGCGACGGCCGGGCTTGCCGGCTTCGCCGCGGTTGCCGCGCTGTTCGACGGCATCCACGGCATCACCCTGGCGTTCGGCTTCACCCTGATCGGGGTGGCCCAGGACTACCCGGTGCATCTGTTCAGCCATCTCCACGGCCGCCATGCGCCGGCGACCACCGCGCGCGAACTGTGGCCGACGCTGCTGACCGGCGTGGTCTCGACCTGTATCGCCTACCTGACTTTCTTCGTCGCCGGCGTGGACGGGCTGCGCCAGCTTGCGGTGTTCACCGTCGTCGGCCTGCTGGCGGCAGCCCTCGCCACGCGCTACCTGCTGCCGCCGCTGCTGCCGCCACGTGCTGATGACGTGGGCCAGGCACGCTGGGTCGCTGCCTGCGCACGCGTCTTCGATCGCCTGCCGCGGCCGCGGCCGCGGATGCTTGCGGGCGTCGCGGTGCTGGCAACGGCGATCGTGGCGCTGGCGCCGGCACCGTTCTGGGAAAACGACCTGTCGAAGCTGACCCCGGTGCCCGAAGAGGGCATGCGCGACGACATGCGCCTGCGCGAGGCGCTGGGCGCGCCCGACGTGCGCTACCTGATGGTGCTGCACGGCGCCGACGAGCAGTCGGTGCTGGCGGCATCGGCCGCGCTGTTGCCGGCATTGGACGCGCTGGTCGACGAAGGGGCCCTGGGCAGCTACGAGCTCGCCGCCCGCTACCTGCCGACGCTCGAGGTGCAGCGTGCGCGCCAGGCGCGCCTGCCCCCGCCCGGGGCGCTGCGCGCCGCGCTCGATGCCGCACTCGTCGACAGCCCGTTCCGCGCCGATGCCTTTGCTGCATTCCTGGCCGATGTGGAAACCGCACGCACCGCGACGCCGTTGACCGCGTCCGACCTTGCCGGGACGCCGCTCGACGCCGCGGTGTCGGGCCTGCTGCTGTCCGGCGACGGGGGCGCGACCGCGCTGGTGTCGCTGGGCGGACTCGACGATCCGCAGCGGGTCGCCGAGGTCGCGCGCGCTCAGGGTGCGGAACTGCTCGACCTCAAGACCACCTCCGAGTCGCTGGTGTCGGCCTGGCGCGGCGGGGTGCTGCTGTCGCTGGCGCTTGCCGCGCTGCTGCTGGCGGCGACCGTCTGGCTGTCCCTGCGCAGCCCGCGGCGGGTGTGGCGGGTGCTGCTGCCGATGGGCCTTACCCTGCTGCTGACGTTGGCCGCGCTGCGCGCAGCCGGCATCGAGCTCACGCTGTTCCACCTGGTCTCGCTGGTGCTGGCCGCCGGCCTCGGGCTCGACTACGCGCTGTTCTTCGAGCGCGCCTCCGGCGACCGCGATGAACACCTGCGCACGCTGCACGCCATCATGGTGTGCTCGTCGATGACTGCACTGGTGTTCGGCCTGCTGGCGTTGTCGTCGATCCCGGTGCTGCGCGCGATCGGCCTGACCGTCACCCTGGGCGTGATCGGCAACTTCGTGCTGGCGGTGCTGCTGGCCGGGCACGCCGGCCCCGCACGACCGGCACGAGGGGAGGCGGCATGATCGATCGCGACACGCTGCTGGGCCTGGTGCCGCACCAGGGCGCGATGTGCCTGTGGGACCGGGTGCTGGACTGGGACGACACCCGCATCCGCCTCGCCACGGCGACGCATCGTGATCCGGCGCATCCGTTGCGCGGGGCGCAGGGCCTGCGCGCGGTGCATCTGTGCGAGTACGGCGCGCAGGCGATGGCGGTGCACGGCGGTCTGCGCGGACACGAGGCCGGGCTGCCGGTGCGGCCCGGCATGCTGGTGGCGTTGCGCGGGATCAGGTTGCACGTGCCCTACATCGACGCATTCGACGGGGAGCTCGTCGGCGAGGCCGAAGCGGTGGCCGAAAGCGCCGACAGCCAGCAGTACGCGTTCCGCATCCTCCACGGTGACCGGCTGCTGGCCGAAGGGCGCGCGGCGGTGATGCTGGGTTGAATCCGGGGGTTCGTCTCCCGGCTCCGGGAGATGTCGTACGGCTGAAGTGCCTCCGTGCGCGCCGCTGCCCATCGTGCACACCCGTGTTTTCCCCGTTCTTCTCCATGCGGCGGCGGTGAGGACGTAATGCCTGGGCGTTGGGCGCCGGTGAGGTGGGCTTCGTCTGGCGTCGCGCTGCCCGTCGCGCGCCCCTGGGGGTGTGCTCCCCCGGCCGGAGTCCGCGTCCGGCTACCACGGCCGGCCGCCGGCCATCCATGGCCGGCTGGGAGCACACCCCCCGGGGCACGCGGCGGGCCCGGGCATTCGCCGGCTCCGGTACGAAAATCAACGGACGTTGTACCGGCGCCGCCTGCAGCTGACACGCTCGTGCGCTCGTGGTCCCGGCATGGAGGTCCACAGCGGCGGCAACCGGACGTAGTCGACCGCGACGACGGCCCACGTTCTTCGCAGTTCACCTTGCGGACGCGCCGACGGTTCGCGCCCGCCGCGGCCGCAGGGGGATGTCCAGAGCCGGCCATGGATGGCCGGCGGCCGGATGTGGGAGCAGGACGCGGAGATATCCGGCTGGGCATCCCCCTGTGGCCGCGGCGGGCGGCCCGCGCCCCCACCCGGCGCATGCTCTGGCTCTGACTCTGGCTCCTGCCCTGGGCTCTGGTTCCGGCCCGGCCCGGGCTCCGGCTTGGCTCCGGGCTTCCGGCTCCGGCTTCCGGGCGCGAGGCTCCGTGCTTGGATGAAACTTCCCCAATCGGGAGAAGAATCTTCTTTTCTTCCGGAACCTGCCTCCGCATTGCGACGCCCCCGGTCCAGGGACCGGCATGTCACGACCGGGGACGGTGCCGCCGCAAAGTCTGCACTTCGCGGCGAAGCATCGGCGCCGCCATGGATAATGCGCGCATGACGAATGCGACTCCGAAGAACGACAGCCCGCGCCGCGCGCTGGTGACGGGCGGCAGCGGCGATATCGGTGGTGCGATCTGCCGGCGCCTGGCCGCCGATGGCCTGCACGTGATCGTGCATGCCAATGCCAACCTCGACCGCGCCGAGCAGGTGGTCGAGGCCATCGTTTCTGCCGGTGGCAGCGCGCAGGCGATTGCGTTCGACGTTGCCGACGGCGACGCCACCCGCGCCGCCATCGAAGCGCTGCTCGAGGAAAGCCCCATCCAGGTCGTCGTCAACAATGCCGGCATCCACGACGACGCACCGATGGCAGGCATGACCGACGCCCAGTGGAAGCGCGTGGTCGACGTGTCCCTGCACGGATTCTTCCACGTCACCCAGCCGCTGCTGCTGCCGATGGCGCGCACCCGCTGGGGGCGCATCGTCAGCGTGTCCAGCGTGGCCGCCGTGCTCGGCAATCGCGGACAGACCAATTACGCCGCCGCCAAGGCCGGCCTGCATGGCGCAACCCGCTCGCTGGCCCGCGAGATGGCCAGCCGCGGCATCACCGTCAACGTGGTCGCGCCCGGGGTGATCGCCGGCGCGATGGCCGACGACAGCTTCGACCCGGCGACCATCCGCCAGCTGGTTCCCGCCGCGCGCGCCGGGCAGCCCGATGAGGTCGCCGCGCTGGTGGCCTTCCTGTGCCGCGACGAAGCCGGCTATGTCAACGGCCAGGTGATCGGCATCAACGGCGGCATGGGCTGATCGCCGGCGGCGTGGCCTCCACGTGGAATTCAGCCGGCGCGGCGCATGCTCGCCGCACCCCAACGAGGACCGCCGCCATGCGTGCCATGCGTACCCTCCTGATGCTTGCCGCGGTGTCGCTGCTGGCGGCCTGCGCCTCTTCCCACATCCTCACCGGCACCCCGCGCGCGCCGATCGATCCCGCGCAGGTGCGCATCTACCACGGGCCGCCGCCGGGCGCGTATGAGGAGATCGCCGTGCTGCGCACGCAGTCGGGTGCCTTCACCTATGGCGCGCAGAACAAGACCGATTCGGTGCTGCGCAAACTGCGCGAGGAAGCGGCGAAACTCGGCGCCAATGGCGTGCTGCTGCAGGGCGTTGCCGACGAGGGCCGCGGGCCGGGTGGCGTGAGCGTCGGTGCCGGCGGTGGCCGATTCGGCGGCAGCAGCTTCAGCAGCGCCGGCGTCGGCGTGAACATCAGCCCGAGCCAGCAGTACGGTAGCGGTATCGCGATCTGGGTCGCCAACCCGCCGGCGCAGGGCGCAACCCGGGGCAACTGAAGTCGGCATGTGTCGGGCCCGCGGGCGATGCCCGCGGGCCGTCAGGCGTGTTCCGCCACGGGTTCGCCGTACCAGTGCGGCGCGAGCAGGACGGGGCCGCCAGCACCTTCCACCAGCGCGGCGAGGTCATCCGACCCGATATCGGCATGCGAATCGCGGGCGCGCGCGAGGATTTCCGCCGCCAGTACCCGCATCCGCTCCACGTTGGCGTCCAGCGTATTGACGAACGCGTCCGCGTCCAGCGCGGGTGACTGGCCCAGTGCGCCATTGAGCGCATGGAACCAGTCGATCCGCGCCTGGTCGAGCAGCCGCGACGGCGGCGGCGCATCTTCCCGCAGGTTGCACTCGCCCCAGGCCCGGAGCAGCGGCTGCATCGCCATGTTCAGCGCCGAGGCCCGGGAGAACACCGGACGCAGGCGCCCGATGGTGGCCATGTCGGTCAGCCGTCCCGCGAAGAACAGCGGCGCCAGCAGGGACCAGTAGTAGGTGTAGTCCCAGATCACCTTGACCGGCATCACCTGCGCGTCGCCGAACAGCGGGTACTGGTCCTGGTAGAGGGTGAGCGTGTTGGCGTAGAACGAGAAATACATCTGCTGGTAGATCTCGGCATAGGCCGCGAAGGACTCACCGGCGCGATCCTTGGCAATCAGGTCGCAGATGTAGGTATTGGCAATCGCGATGAAATCGCTGCCCGGCGAATAGAACGGGTCCAGGAACAGCCCCGCTTCGCCGGTGATCGCCCAGCGGTCGACGCTGAACACCTGGGTGCAGTCGTAGGAGAAGTGCCGCAGGAACAGGAAATCCTGCAGCGCGTGCTGGTCGCGCTCGAGCGATGCAGCCACGCGCGGCTGGTGCAGGCGCAGCCAGTCCATCGCCTTCGCGTGGGTGTTCATGGTCTCGAGCGGATGCATGTCGGCATCGCAGACGATGCCCAGCGAATGCGCCCCCGAGGCCAGCGGGATCAGCCAGAACCAGTAGCCCGGCCCGCACATGTGGTTGGTCGAACGCCAACGGTCGGGTGGCGTGCAGCGCGCCAGCCAGGCGGGGTCGTCGGACCACTCGTTCGGATCGACCGTGCCGTCCACCCGCCACCACACCGCGTTGGCGTTGTGCGCATTCTCGCGCGCAAGGCCGAACCTGCGCTTGAGCAGGCCGGCGCGGCCGCTCGCGTCCACCACCCAGCGGGCATCGAACCGGCGGGTGGTGCCGGCATGCTCCACGGAGATCGCATGGCGTGCGCCGTCCTCGCCCATGTCCAGCGCACGCACCACCGCGCCATCGAGGAATTCGATCCCTGCCGCGCGCGCGCGTTCGCCGAGGAAGTTCTCGAACCGGCCACGGTCGATCTGCCACGACGGCGTCGGCAGCAGCTGGCTGACGCCCAGTTCGGTGCAGCGGTCGATGTCGCTGCGGCCGTCGGAAAAGAAGAAGCGGAAACCGAACTTGCGGATCTGCGCCTCGTCGAGATGGTCGCGCAGGCCCAGCACGTCGGCGAGATAGTGCGCGCCGATCTCCACTGTCGATTCGCCGACCTTGTGTGCGGCCTCGCGCAGCGGGTGCGCGCGCCGTTCGACCACGGTGATGGCGAGGTCGGGGTGCTGCTGGCGCAGCTGCAGTGCAACGGTGAGCCCGGCAAGGCCGCCTCCGAGCACCAGCACATCGGTGGAGGCGGTCACGTCCATGCTCATCCCGTGTGCGTGGGCTGCCCCGCGGCCAGCGGCGTGGCGTCGGGCAGGGTGTCGGAATCGTCGATCAGCGGCGGGTTGGCGCGCGTGGTGCGGTAGCGGCGCAGCAGCTGGCCCTGGCGGAGCACCTGCACGACCACGTGCGAGGTGATCGAGTAGAGATCACGCCACAGCCGGAAATGGCTCTTGCGGAACACCACGCCCGAGCCGGCCACGGCATAGCGGGTTTCCACGGGAAGGGCGACCACGCGCATGCCCAGTTCCTGCGCGGCCGAGATCAGCATCTGCGCCTCGAACACGAAGCCCTCGCCGGGCACGTCCTCGAGTGCGCACACCGCCGCCGGATACAGCCGCTGGCCGCTCTGCGAGTCGACCAGGCGGAAGCCGCAGCCGATCGCGATGCCCCAGTCGCCGAAGTCGTTGCCGAGGCGGCGATACCACGGCTGGCAGCTGCGTTTGCGCAGCCGCGCGCCGACGATGATGGCATCGGGATGACGGTTGGCCGATGCGATCAGGCGCGGGATGTCGGCGGCCGAATGCTGGCCGTCGCCGTCCATGGTCAGCACCGCGCGTGCGCCCTGGCGCAATGCTTCGGCGAAGCCGTCGCGCAGGCTGGCGCCCTTGCCCAGGCGTTGCGGATGGCGCAGCACGGTGACCGGCAGGTCGGCGATGAGCCCGGCGGTGCCGTCGTCGGAGCCATCATCGACGACGATCACCCGCTCGCATTCGGCCAGCGCACCGGTCACCACCTCCCGGATGCGCAGCGCCTCGTTGAGCGCGGGAATCACCACCGCCACGTTGCCGCGGTGCAGGCGCGCCGGATCAGACATGCATCGCCTCCACTTCCACCTCCAGGGCCTGTGCCGCGCCGGCATCGAGCATCACCCGTCCGGCGCCGGCGGCGAGTGCATCGAACAGGGGCAGCATCGGCGCCATCGCGTTGCCGTGCAAGCGTTGCGCAAGTGGACCGGGCGCAGGCTGCGCGGTGCCGGCCGCACATGGCGATGCGCGCAGCAGCGCGCCGGTGCCATCCGCCGCGGCTGTCAGCACCAGGGCACCGCCCAGCAGGCCGGCGCTCGGCGTCAGCGTGCCGAGCAGGCCGCTGGATTCGACGTCGTAGGCGACCAGCAGCACCGCCGGCGTACCGGTGGCGAGCTGTGCAAGCGCCTCCAGCAACCCCTGCGCGAAGGTCGCCGGGCCGGCGCTGATCGCCGTGGTGGTCGCGGTGCAGCCGGCGCCGATGGTCCAGTAGCCGGCGGCGGCGTTGTGCACCGAATTGTGGAAGCGGATCGGCGAGATCGCGCGTGGGTCGCTGGCCAGGGTCTCGCACATGTAGCCGGTGATGGCGAAATCGCCATGGCCGGAGGCGAAGATCGATGCCAGCGTGGCCGGGTCGTGGCCGGACGCACGGCACGCGGCCAGCGCGACCTCCAGCGCCACCGCCACCGATTCCGGTGCACGACGGCGCTCGTTGGGCGCCAGCAGTTCGGGCGACGGCCGGCGCGGTGCGCCCTCGGGCAGGCGGCCATCGTGAGCATAGGCGCGCGCGGCCTCCCACGACGGCAGGCCACTGGCCCAGAAGCCGACGCCGGCGATACGTGCGCAGAGGGTGGTCATCGCCGGCACCTGCCGGCGGGTTGCATCGCGGTGTCGATCAATCGGGAAACATCCTTCATGCGCGTCCGAACACCAGCGAGCAGTTGTTGCCGCCGAAGCCGAACGAGTTGTTCATTGCGTAATCGATGCGCCGCTGCGCGTTGTCGAACCGTACCTGCGGGCCACAGGCCTGGTCGGGAGATTCGCTGTTGAGCGTGCCGGGCAGCAGGCCGTCCTCCAGCGCGATCAGCGCGAACACCGATTCGACGATGCCCGCCGCGCCCAGCGTGTGCCCTGTCCAGCCCTTGGTGGAGCCGGCATGCAGACCGTCGCCGAACAGTGCATCGATCGCGCGAGCCTCGACCGCATCGTTGGCGGGGGTCGCGGTGCCGTGCAGGTTGAGGTAGCCCACCTGGTCCGGCGCAATCGCCGCGCGTGCCAGTGCATCGCCCATCGCCAGGCGCGCGCCGAGGCCTTCCGGATGCGGCGCGGACATGTGGTGGGCGTCGCTGGATTCGCCATAGCCGCACAGGCGCAACGTGGCGCTGCCATCGTCGCGCTCGAGCACCGCGAAGACGCCGGCCTCGCCCAGCGAGAGTCCGTCGCGATCGCGGTCGAACGGACGTGCCGGCTGCGTCGATACCAGCCCGAGCGAGTTGAAGCCGAACAGCACGCTGCCGCACAGGGTGTCGACGCCGCCGACCAGCGCGGCATCGACGATACCGGCCTGGATCAGCCGCGCCGCCTGCGCGAATACCTTGGCGCTCGACGAGCACGCCGTGGCCACGGTGATGCAGGGGCCGGCAAGCCCGGTCGCCGCCTGCACGAAGCCCCCGAGCGAATGCGGCTGGTGCACGGCGGGGCGCTGCAGGTCGGCCGGCACGCCGCCATCCTGCGCGCGTGCATAGGCCTCCTCGGTGGCGCCGATGCTGGAGGTCGAGGTGCCGATGACGATGGCGACGCGATCGCGGCCGTGGCGCGTGCGCGTCGCATCGATCGCCGCCATCAACCCGTCCTGCTGCAGGGCCAGCCAGGCGAGGCGGTTGTTGCGGCATTCCCATGCCGCCAGCGCGCCCGGCAGCGCGGCATCCTCGAGGCCGTCGACGCGGCCGATCCAGGTGTCGAGCGGATCGGCGCCGAAGTCGTTGCGACGCAGCCCGCCGCGACGTGCGGCCAGCGCCTCGGCCTGGGCCTGGCGGCCGCGTCCGAGTGCGGTGGTGGCGGAGTACGCGCGGATGGCAAGCGCCTCGATCGGCGCCGGAGCGGTGGACAACGGCATCTGCGCGGCAGGGCCCATGGCTGGATCGGAAGGGAGGCGGAGTATACGGAGCGGTTCGCAAGCATTCCGTTCACGAGCGCCCGTCCTGGCGATGCGCTCAGGGCTGCAGGCAGCGGCCCAGGAATGCCTCGCCGATGCGGTAGCGGTGCAGTGCGTCGGCACCGCGCAGGCCGTGCTTGGCGCCGGGGTAGGTCATCAGCTCGAACGGGATGCCCGCCTGCTGCAGCTGGCCCATCAGCTGGGTGGAATTGGAGAACAGCACGTTGTCGTCGGCCATGCCGTGCACCAGCAGCAGCGCGCCCGGGCGGATGTTGCCGGCATGGGTGAACACGCTGGCCTCCCGGTACCCGTCGCGGTTGTGCGCGGGCAGGTGCATGTAGCGCTCGGTGTAGTGGGTGTCGTAGAGCGCCCAGTCCGCGACCGGCGCGCCGGCGATGCCGCAGGCGTAGGCGTGCGGCGCCTTCGCCAGCAGCATCAGGGTCATGTAGCCGCCGTTGGACCAGCCGTGCACGCCGATACGGTCGGCATCCGCCCAAGGCTGCGCGCGCAGCCATTCGATGCCGGCCAGCTGGTCGTCGACCTCTACCGTGCCCTGGCGGCGATACAGCGCGCCACCGAAGGCCTTGCCGCGTCGCGGCGTGCCGCGGTTGTCGAGCGAGAACACCACGTAGCCCTGCTGCGCGAGGTACTGGTTGAAGAACGCATCTGCGCGGCCCGGCCAGCTGTCGAGCACGGTCTGCGCGGCGGGGCCGCCGTAGACGAACACCACCACCGGGTAGCGCTTCGCCGGATCGAAGTCCGCCGGGCGGATCAGGCTGTAGTGCAGCGGCGTGTGCCCGTCGGCGGCAGTGAGGGTGCCGAATTCGGTGGGCAGGTGCGCGGCCAGGAACGGCGCGTACGGGTGCTGCGGATCGGCGAGGTCGTTGTCGACCAGCGTGGCGATGTGGCGGCCATCGGCATGCAGCAGGTCGATCTGCGGCGGCGTGGTGGTGTTGGACCAGTTGTCGACGAACACGCTGGCATTGCGGGCGAAGCTTGCGTTGTGCATGCCCGGCTGGCGGGTCAGGCGCACCGGCTCGCCGCCGGCCAGGGGCACGGCATGGACATGGCGCTGGGTGGCGCCGTCGCGGGTGCCGGCGACATAGGCCAGGCCGCGGTCCTCGTCGACGGCAAGCAGGCCGTCGACCACCCAGTCGCCGGAAGTGAGCGCGGTGGCCTCGCGGCCGTCGGCCGACACCAGGTACAGGTGCTCGAAGCCGCTGCGTTCCGAGCCCCACAGGAAGCGGCCGTCGCGCAGGAAATGCAGGTTGTCGTGCAGCGGCACCCAGGTGTCGGAGGTCTCGGTGACCAGCGTGCGCTGGCGACCGTCGGCCAGCGCGACCTCGATCAGTTCGAGCGTCTGCTGGTCGCGCGACTGGCGCTGGAAGGTGAGCCGTTGCGGGTCGCGCCACTGCACCCGGGCAAGGTAGATGTCGTGGTCCGGGCCGAGGTCGATTCCGCGCGGGGCGGGCGTGTCCGCGGCGGGGGAAACCACGAACAGCTGGACGCGGACGTTGTCGTCGCCGGCGGCGGGATAGCGCTGCTCGACGATCTCGGTGCGGTCGGCATACACCTCCGGGCGCTTCTGCACCGGCACCGGAGATTCGTCGATGCGCGCATAGGCGATGGCGGAATCGTCCGGCGCCCACCAGTAGCCGGTGTGGCGGCCCATCTCCTCGTCGGCGACGAACTCGGCCACGCCGTTGCCGATGGTGTCGCTGCCGTCGAAGGTGAGCTGGCGCTCGGCGCCGGAGGCGAGGTCGATCACCCACAGGTTGCGCGCGCGCACGAAGCTCACGTAGCCGCCGCGCGGCGAGAGCTTCGGGTCGGTGGCGAAGCCGCTGCCGTCGGTGAGCCGTTGCACCGCGTCGCTGCCCTGCTTCGCCAGGTCGTACAGGTACAGCTCGCCACCGAGCGGGAACAGCAGGGTGGTGGCATCGGGCGACCACTGGTAGTCGACGATGCCCGACAGCCCGGCGATGCGCTGGCGTTCGCGGCGCGCCTTCTCCTCGTCGCTCAGGGTCTCCTCGCCGGGCAGCACCACGGCGGAATCCACCAGCATCCGGGTCTCTCCGCTGTCGACGTGGTATTCCCACAGGTCGAGGCGGTTGCGGTCGGCATCCTTGCCACGCAGGAAGGTCACCCGCGAACCGTCGGGCGCGACCTGCGGCTTCATCAGCGTCGGCCCGGACAGCGGCGCGTCGCCGGTGATCGCTTCGAGGGTGAGCCGGCGTTCGGCGGCGTGCGGGGTGGCGGCGATGGCGAGCATCAGGGCGGCAGCGGCGAACATCGAGCGCATGGCGGGTCCGGTGGAGCAGGGGCCCCAGTGTATCGGCTGGGGTCGGGGCTGCACCGGTGCGACGGCGTCATCGGCGGCCGAACAGCACCTTCTTCTCTTCCTCGCTCATCGGCTGCCCGGCGTTCGGGTTGACCTGCTTTGCGAGTGCGTAGGCGCGCTGCGTGGCCGGGCGCCCGGCGATCGAGGCATGCCAGCGGCGTACCTCGGCGAACGGCGTCAGGTCGATCGGCGCCTTGTCATAGACGTTGATCCATGGATACGCCGCCATGTCGGCGATGGTGTAGTCGTCGCCGACGATGAACGCGCGCCCGGCCAGGCGGCGATCGAGCACGCCGAGCAGGCGCTCGACCTCGCGGGTATAGCGCTCGACCGCATAGTCGATCTTCTCCGGCGCATACACGGTGAAATGCCCGTACTGGCCGGTCATCGGGCCCAGCCCGGCCATCTGCCAGGTCAGCCATTCGATCGTGGTGATGCGCTGGCGCAGGTCGGCAGGCAGGAAGCGCCCGGTTTTTTCCGCCAGGTACTGCAGGATCGCGCCGGATTCGAACACGCTGATCCGGTCGCCGCCGTCGGCCGGCGCACGGTCGATGATCGCCGGCATCTTGTTGTTGGGCGAGATCGCAAGGAACGCCTCCTCGAACTGCGCGCCGCGGCCGATGTCGACCGGATGCAGCGTGTAGTCGAGGCCGGTCTCCTCCAGGAACAGGGTGATCTTGTGGCCGTTCGGCGTGGGCCAGTAGAAGAGGTCGATCATGTCGGCAGGCTCCTGATGGGGCACCCGAGTCTAGGCCGGCAGGCGTTGCGTGCGGATGCAGTGGTGGCAAGGTGAATCCCGGCTTGACGCCGGCGTGGTCACGATGGGCCATGGAACAGGGAAGGTCCGGGTCACGGGCGGATACGGTACAGCCGATGCTGGCGGACCGGGCATGGGCAGGTGCGGCCGATGATCGCCATCGGCGTGCGCTGCGCGTGGGGGCGGCGATCCTCGCCTGCGTGGCGGTCCTGGCGGTGGCGGTCGGCTGGAACGACTACCGCGTGCGCCGTGCGGCCGGCGAGCGCTACGTGCTGGCGCTTGCCGACAGCCATGCACGTGAAATCGCCTACGCATTCGACGGCCTGGCCCGGGGCATGCGCGGCGTGGCGGCGAACCTGGTGCTGCTCGAGCGCGGCGATCCATCCGACGAGGGCGCCATCACGCGCGACCTGGTGGCGGCATTCGTGACCCGCCATCCGCATGTCCGCGACCTGCAGCTGGTGGATATTGCCCGGCTACCCGGCTTCGTCGACCCCGCATTGCCGCCCGCGCGCCTGCAACTTGGCCCGCCCGTCCGCGACGGCAACGGCGCCTGGAATCTCGGCATCGCGATGCGGACGCAGTCCGCGTCCGGCAACGAGGCGCCGCGCTGGCTGTCGGGCCGCCTCGGGCTGGGATTCTTCGACGGCATCCTTGCCGAGCACGAGGTGGGCGAGCATGGCGTGGCCTCCATCCTCACCCGGGATGCGGTGCTGGTGGCGCGTTCGGACACCGGCACCGCACACACCGGCCTGAACGCCGCGCATTCGCCGGTGTTCAGCCGCATTGGGCGATCCACGCGCGATGTCGTCGATGCCCGCAGCCGCATGGCCGGCCGCGACCGCGTGGTGGCCTACGCCACGGTCGACGGCCTGCCGCTGGTGGCCACCGTGGGCATGACGCCGCGGGCGCTGTACGGAGGCTGGTGGACGTTTGTGGCGGTGCTGGCCGCGGGCGTCGCCTGCCTGCTGCTGGCCTGGCTTGCGGGACTGCACTTCCTGCGCGTCGCCGCGCGTCGCGAGCGCAGCATGCGGCGCAGCATCGAGGTGTCCGAGGAAGCGATGGGCCACCTGCGCGAGCGCGTGCGCGATGTCGAGGCGCAATACCGGTTCCTCTACGAGCAGCACCCGCTGCCGGCCTGCGTGTTCGATCGCGAAACCCTGGCGATCCTCGAGGTCAACGAGGCGGCGTTGCACAAGTACGGTTACGACCGCGAAGCCTTCCTCGCCCTCGATGCCGATGCGCTGCTCGCCGAGGGCTCGGCCGCCGACGTGCGCGACGAGGTGCGCGCGCATCCGCGGGCCTATGGACGCCGGCTGTGGCTGCACCGGTGCCGCGACGGCAGCACTTTCCATGCGCTGGTCTTCGCCAGCGACCTGCTCTCGTTCCGCGACCGGCCGGCACGGCTGGTGATCGCCCTGGACGTCAGCGACGGGGTCCGCGCCGAGGCCGACCTGCGCCTGCTGCGCCGTGCGGTGGCCGCCAGCGAGGAAGGCCTGTTCGTCCTCGATGTGGCTGCCGACCGGCTGGTGTACGCCAACGCGGCCTTCAATCGGCTGACCGGTACCGGGGTGACCGGCGAGGGGCTCGGGATCGACCCGAGCACCACGGAGGTCGTCGACGCCGGCGCCACCGCGGCGCTGCGCGAGGCGATCCGGCAGGGCGAGGAGGCCGCGGCCGAGGTCCACGATCAACGCGACCCGGACCACCCGCGCTGGCTGGAGGTGCGTATGGGCCCGGTGCCGGATGCCGCTGGCGTGGTGACCCATTACGTGGGCCTGGTGACCGATATCACCGCGCGGCGCCGCGACGCCGAGGAGCGCGCGTTCCGCGCCAGCCACGACGCGCTGACCGGCCTGTCCAACCGCGACTGCCTGATCGAGGCGATCGACCGCGCAGTGGCCGGGCACGACGGCGTGGTCGCCACCTGCTTCCTCGATCTCGACCGTTTCCAGCTGGTCAACGACAGCCTGGGCCATGGCGTGGGCGACGAGCTGCTGGTCGCCGCCGCGCGGCGGCTTGAAGCCGCGGCCGGCGACGGCAGCATGGTCGCGCGCATTGGCGGCGACGAGTTCGGCGTGCTGCTGTGCTGCCCGGACGAGGCGACGCTGTCGAGGCAGGTGGAGGCGTTGCGTGCCGCGGTGGCCGAAGCGTGCACCGTGCGCGGCGTCGCCCTGCATGTGACGCCGAGCATCGGCTACAGCCGGCATCCGGTGGACGGCGATGACGGCCAGGCGCTCCTGCGCGCCGCCAGCCAGGCCGGTGCGCAGGCCAAGCGGTTGGGCCGCAACCGCAGCGTTGCCTACCAGCCGGCCTTCGATCCGCGCGCCGGGGAGCGCCTGGAGTTGATCCAGGCGCTGCATCGCGCGCTCGACCACGACGAATTCGAACTCGCGTTCCAGCTGCAGTTCGACGGCGCGCGCCAGCCGTGCGGCATGGAAGCGCTGGTGCGCTGGCGACATCCCGAACGTGGCCTGCTTGGCCCCGGCGAGTTCATGGACGCCTGCGAGGAGTCGGGCTTGGTCTTGCCGCTGGGGCGCTGGGTGCTCGGCGAGGCCGCGCGCCGCTGGTGCCAGCTCGACGAACGGGGCTGGGGCCGCCTGCGGATGGGCGTGAACGTGTCCGCGCTGCAGTTCCAGGAGGGGCTGCTGGCCGATGTCGGGGGTGCCGTGCGCGGTTACGGGCTGCCGCCCGGGCACCTGGAGCTCGAACTCACCGAAAGCGTGCTGCTGGCGAGCCCGGCGGAGGCGCGCACGGTGATGCAGGAGCTGAGCGCACTGGGTGTCTCGCTGGCGATCGACGACTTCGGCACCGGCTATTCCAGCCTGGCCTACCTCAAGGATCTGCCGCTACAACGGCTCAAGCTCGACCGGTCGTTCGTACGCGACCTTGGCCGTGATCCCGGCAACGAGGCGATCAGCGAGGCGATCCTCGGCATGGCGCGCAGCCTCGGGCTGGCAGTCACCGCCGAAGGGGTGGAGGAGGAAGCCCAGTTCAGCTGGCTGCACGCGCGTGGCTGCGGCGAGTTCCAGGGCTATCTGCTGGCGCGTCCGGAACCGTTCGACAGGGTGCTGGCACGGCTGGGCACGCCGGGCTGAGTCGCGGGTGGCGCGACCGGCTCGCGTAAACTGCGCCGATGGATGTTTCGTACCTGCTCGACGGCCTCAACGCGGCCCAGCGCGAGGCCGTGTCGGCACCGCCGGGGCATTACCTCGTGCTTGCCGGCGCGGGTTCCGGCAAGACCCGAGTGCTGACCCACCGCATCGCCTGGCTCAATGCCGTGCATGGGGTGCCGGCACACGGCATCTTCGCGGTGACCTTCACCAACAAGGCGGCAGCGGAAATGCGCCATCGCGCCGAGCCGTTGCTGCCCAGCGGTGCGCGCGGGCTGTGGATCGGCACCTTCCATGGCCTGGCGCACCGGCTGCTGCGCCTGCACTGGCAGGACGCGAAGCTGCCCGAGGGCTTCCAGATCCTCGATTCCGAAGACCAGCTGCGGCTGGTCAAGCGGGTGGTGCAGCAGCTGGAACTGGACGAGGCGCGCTTCCCGCCGCGGCAGATCGCCTGGTGGATCAACGCGCAGAAGGACGAGGGGCGGCGCGCGCAGCACCTGCAGGACGAGCCCGGCGACGAATGGGGCAATGCCATGCGCCGGGCGTACGCGCTCTACCAGGAACGCTGCGACCGCGCCGGGCTGGTGGATTTCGCCGAGCTGCTGTTGCGTGCCCATGAACTGCTGCGCGACAACGCCGCGATCCTGGCCCACTACCGGCGCCGCTTCACCCACCTGCTGATCGACGAGTTCCAGGACACCAATGCGATCCAGTACGCGTTCGTGCGCGTGCTGGCCGGCGACAGCGGCCAGGTGTTCGTGGTCGGCGACGACGACCAGGCCATCTACGGCTGGCGTGGCGCGAAGGTGGAGAACGTGCAGCGCTTCCTGCGCGACTTCGGCGGTGCCGACGGCGAGGGCGCGCGCACCATCCGCCTGGAACAGAACTACCGCTCGACCGCCAACATCCTCGACGCGGCCAACGCGGTGATCGCACACAACCCCGACCGCCTCGGCAAGCAGCTGTGGACCGAAAGCGGGCAGGGCGATCCGATCGACCTGTATGCCGCCTACAACGAGATCGACGAAGCCCGTTTCATCGTCGAACGCGCACGCCAGTGGGTGCGTGACGGCGGCAGCTATGGCGACTGCGCGGTGCTCTACCGCAGCAATGCGCAGTCGCGCGCGATCGAGGAACAGCTGATCGCCGAACAGATTCCCTATCGCGTCTATGGCGGCGTGCGCTTCTTCGAGCGCGCCGAGATCAAGGACGCGCTCGCCTACATGCGGCTGTTCGCCAACCGTGCCGACGATGCCGCATTCGAACGTGCGGTCAACACGCCGGCGCGCGGCATCGGCGGACGTACCCTCGACGAGGTGCGCATGCGCGCACGCGCCGATGGCCTGTCGCTGTGGGACGCCTCGCTGCGCACGCAGCACGACAGCGGGCTGGCGGCGCGCGCGCGCAATGCGCTGGCGGCGTTCCATGCGCTGATCGACGCGCTGGCCGGCGAGGTGGCGGACTTGCCGCTGCCGGAGAAGATCGACCACATGCTGGCCCGTTCCGGACTGCGCGAACACTGGGCCAAGGAGAGCCGTGGCGGGCTCGATTCGGAATCGCGCATCGACAACCTCGACGAACTGGTGTCGGTGGCCTCGCGCTTCGTACCGGGTGACGACGAGGAGTCCGCCACGCTGACCGAGCTGGTGGCGTTCCTGGCCTACGCGGCCCTGGAAGCGGGCGAGGGCCAGGCGCAGGCCGGCGAGGACGGCGTGCAGCTGATGACCCTGCACAGCGCCAAGGGCCTGGAGTTCCCGCTGGTGTTCCTGGCCGGCGTCGAAGAGGGGCTGTTTCCCAACCAGCGCTCGATCGACGAGAGCGGCCGCCTCGAGGAAGAGCGCAGGCTGGCCTATGTCGGCATCACCCGCGCGCGGCAGAAGCTGGTGCTGAGCTACGCGGAGTCACGCCGGCTGCATGGTCAGGACATGCTGGGCCTGCCGTCGCGCTTCCTGCGCGAGATTCCCCCGCAACTGCTGAACGAGGTGCGCCCGCGCACCCCTGCCGCACGGCCCTCGTACGCGATGCCGCGACGTGCCGGTCATGCCATCGTCGACGACGCCGCGCCGGGCTTCCGCCTGGGACAGAATGTCGCCCACGCGAAGTTCGGCAGTGGTGTGGTCACCGACATCGAAGGCAACGGCGCGCACGCACGGGTGCAGGTGAATTTCGACGAGGCCGGCAGCAAGTGGCTGGTGCTGGCCTACGCCAACCTGCAGCCGGCGTAGCGCCGGCTCAGGCGGCGGGATCCTTCTGCCGCGTGCGCGACACCGCGGTGACCATGCCGATGCCCAGCAGCACGACGGCGCCGACGATGATCCACTGCATGGCGAGGCCGGCGAAGTAGGCGCCAGTGGCCAGGCCGATGATCAGGACCAGCATTCCCGCGAGATAGATGGCGAACGAGGACATGTGCGACTCCTGCCCGGGATGGGCGCGAGGGTGGCGCGCATGCTGAATGCAGCGGCGTGGAGCCCGCGTCGACGTCCGTGCCCGGGACCCTGGCGGTGGCTACAGCACGTAGCCGCCGTCCACCAGCAGTTCGGTCCCGGTCACGAAGGACGCTCCATCGCCTGCGAGGTAGGCCACCGCCGCGGCGATGTCATCGGGCTGGCCGATCCGCTTGAGCGGGGTCGCTTCGACGCCGGCAGCGTTGGCTTCGGCCGGGTTGGCGGCGAGCATCGGCGTGTCGATGAAGCCGGGATGCACCGAGTTGACGCGGATGTGGTGGGGGGCGAATTCCACTGCGGCGGTCTTGGTCATGCCGCGCACCGCCCATTTGGTGCCGACATAGGCGCAGGCGCCCGGAAAGCCCATCACCCCGGCGATCGACGAGACATTCACGATGCTGCCGCCGCCGGCCGCGCGGAGCGGCTCAAGCGCGCACTTCATGCCGAGGAAGGTGCCGGTCTGGTTGACCCGGACCATCCGCTCGAATGCCTCGACGGTGGTCTCGCCGACCGCGCCCGGCTCGTAGATGCCGGCGTTGTTGACCAGCACGTGCAGGGCGCCGAAGCGCTGCACCGCCGCCGCGATCGCCTGCTGCCAGGCGGCTTCGTCGCCGACATCATGGTGGACGAACAGCGCGCGGGTGCCGAGTGAGCCGACCAGGGCCTCGCCCTCCGTGGTCAGGACATCGCTCACCACCACGTTGGCGCCGTCGGCATGCAATCGGCGGGCGATGGCCGCCCCGATGCCGCGCGCCGCGCCGGTCACCAGCGCGGTACGTCCTTCAAGTGCCTGGATGCTCATGGCCCGCTCCCGTCCGGATGGAGCCGCTAGGCTGCCACGCGGCGCCCGGCGTGGCATTGATCGAACGCAAACGGGCGGGCCCGCGTGCGCAGGGGTCAATCGCGCAGCTTGAAGCCCGGGTTCTCGTTGACGCTGCCGTCCGCTTCCAGGGTCACCCAGCGCCGGCCCTCGCGATCGAACAGGATCGGCACCGGCTCCTGGAACATCGGGCGGCGGACGAAGCGCAGGGTCCAGCCGAAGCGTTCGAGCAGAGGCAGTGCCGCGCGTTGTGCCGGGGTCAGCGCGGCGCGCAATGCATCGTGTTCGGGCTGCTCGGTTTTCCGGCGTTCGCGACCGTACATGGGCATCCGGCGTGTCGGGGGACCTGTCGATTGTCTCCCCGGGCGGTCGTCGGACGGTGAACCGCAGCCGAGTACGCGCCCGCGGCGGCGTTCGGCTACGATCCCGGGCTTCCGGTTCCGCCGCACAAGGCCGCTTCCATGAAACACCTGCTTGCGCTGGCCGTCGCCAACCTGGTCTCCGCATCCGCGTCCGCCGCCGAAGGCATGTGGACGCTCGACAACCTGCCCACCCGGGCGATGCAGTCGGCCTACGACTTCAGCCCCGATGCCGACTGGGTACGCAATGCGATGCGCTCCTCGGTGCGCCTGGCGGGTGGCTGCTCGGGCTCCTTCATCTCCGAAGAGGGCCTGGTGCTGACCAACGCGCACTGCATCGTCGGCTGCGTGCAGGGCCTGTCGTCCGCGGACGAGGATCGCCTCAACGACGGCTTCGTCGCCCGCTCGCGCGGCGAGGAGCTGCAGTGCCCGGCGGAAGAACTCAACGTGCTGCAGGACATCACCGACCTCAGCGACCGCATCGCCAGGGCGACCGCCGGCAAGTCCGGGCGCGAATACATCGACGCGCGCAACGCCGAGGTCTCGCGGATCGAGGACGAGTGCGTCGCCGGCGATGCCGCCGGCAAGCGCTGCGACGTGGTGTCGCTGTATGCCGGCGGCCAGCACCACCTGTACGCCTACAAGCGCTACCAGGACGTACGCCTGGTGTTCTCGCCGGAATATTCGGTCGGCTTCTTCGGCGGCGATCCGGACAATTTCAACTTCCCCCGCTACAACCTCGACATGGGCCTGCTGCGCGCCTACGAGAACGGCCAGCCCGCGAAGGTCGACCACCACTTCCGCATGAACCCCGCCGGCGCCCAGCCCGGCGAGCTGACCATGGTGACCGGCCATCCGGGGCGCACCCAGCGCCAGCTCACCGTGGCCCAGCTCGAGCGCGTGCGCGACGTCGACCTGATCAACAACCTGCTGCTGCTGGCCGAACGCCGCGCGATGCTCGCGCAGTACAGCCGCGGCGGCGAGGAAGCCGCGCGCCAGGCGCAGTCGGACCTCACCTTCACCGAGAACAGCTACAAGGTGTTCCGTGGCCAGCTGCAGGCGCTGCTCGATCCGCAGGTGTTCGCCGCCAAGCGGCGCGAGGAAGCCGACCTGCGCAGTGCGGCGGAGTCGTCCACCCCGTGGGACGAGATCGCGCAGGCACAGCAGGTGCGGCGCAGCCTGTACTACCCGCACATGCTGATCGGCCAGCAGCGCGGCTTCGACAGCCGGTACTTCCAGTTCGCCTCGATCCTGGTGCGTGGCGGCGACGAGCGGCCGAAGCCCAATGCCCAGCGCCTGCCGGAATTCCAGGACGCGGGCCTGGCGCGGCTTGAGCAGACACTTTTCTCGAAGTCGCCGGTGTATCCGGAGTTCGAGACGGTCAAGCTCACCCATTCGCTGACCAAGTTCCGCGAACTGCTGGGCACCGACCATCCCACCGTGCAGCAGGTGTTCGCCGGCAGGTCGCCGGAAGCGCTGGCCGCGGAGCTGGTCAAGGGCACGACGCTGGGCGATGCCGCCGAGCGCGAGCGGCTGTGGCGTGGCGGCAAGGCCGCCGTCGATGCGTCGCAGGATCCCTTCATCCGCCTGGTGCGGGCGCTGGACGGGGAATCGCGCGCGCTGCGCAGCCGCTTCGAGTCCGAGGTCGAGGCGGTGGAAGCACGCAATGCCGAGTCGATCGCACGCACCCGGTTCGCGAAGTACGGCACGAACGTCTATCCGGATGCCACCTTCACCCTGCGCCTGTCGTATGGCGAGGTGCGCGGCTGGAACGAGAACGGCAGGCAGATCGAGCCGTATACGCAAATCGGTGGGGTGTTCGAGCGTGCCACCGGCTTTGCGCCCTACGCGCTGCCCGAGCGCTGGTTGCAGGCCAAGGATGAACTCGACCTCGATGCGCGTTTCAACTTCGTCAGCACCAACGACATCATCGGCGGCAATTCCGGCAGCCCGGTGATCAACCGCAACGCCGAGGTGGTTGGCCTGGCGTTCGACGGCAACATCCACTCGCTGGGCGGCAGCTTCTGGTACGACGAGACGCTCAACCGCACGGTGTCGGTGCACAGCGCGGCGATGATCGAGGCGCTGGACAAGGTCTACGGCGCCGCGCACCTGGTCGAGGAAATGCAGCCGGTCCGCTGACGTAACGCAATGGCGTCGCGCTGCTTTCCGGGCAGCGCTTTCGCCACGGCGCTGCCCGGCGTGGGGAGCCCCAGTGGGAGCGCGCTTGCGCGCGAATGCTCTTCTCCCGCTGTCCCTTGACCGGGGACGGCAACTATCGCGCGCAAGCGCGCTCCCACGATCTGCCCTGGGGAGCGGGAGCGATCCAGGCGCGCTCCCACGACGCAGCCGGGAGCTCAGCCCGGTTCGGCGAGCCAGTCACGCGGGCGCAGGTAGTCGGCCAGCCGTGCCTCGGCGCTGCCCGGCTCCGGGATGTGTCCGTACTCCCAGCGGACCAGCGGTGGCAGGCTCATCAGGATCGATTCGGTGCGCCCGCCCGACTGCAGGCCGAACAGGGTGCCGCGGTCCCACACCAGGTTGAATTCCACGTAACGGCCGCGGCGGTAGAGCTGGAACTGGCGCTCGCGCTCGCCGTAGGGGGTGTCCTTGCGACGCTCGACGATCGGCAGCCAGGCGTCGAGGAAGCCATCGCCGACCGCGCGCATGTAGGCGAAGTCGCGCTCGAAATGGTCGCCGAGGTCGTCGAAGAACAGCCCACCGACGCCGCGGGTCTCGCCGCGGTGCCTGAGGAAGAAGTACTCGTCGCACCACGCCTTGTGCGCGTCGTAACGCGCCTGGCCCCCGAACGGTTCGCACAGCGCGCGCGCGGTGCGGTGCCAGTGCAGCACGTCCTCGTCGACCGGATAGAACGGCGTCAGGTCGAAGCCGCCGCCGAACCACCACGCCACCGTCTCGCCATCGCGCTCGGCACGGAAGTGGCGCACGTTGGCATGGGTGGTGGGCACGTGCGGATTGCGCGGATGGAACACCAGCGACACGCCCATCGCGCGCCACGACGCGCCGGCAAGCTCCGGGCGCGCGGCGGTGGCCGAAGGCGGCAGGCGTTCGCCGGACACGTCGGAGAAGCCGATGCCGGCCTGCTCGAACACGGCGCCGTCGCGCAGCACGCGGGTGCGGCCGCCACCGGCGAGCGCGCTGCTGCCGGGCGACGGTTCGCGCGTCCATGCGTCCTCGTGGAACCGTGCCCCGCCGTCGGCGGCCTCCATCGCCGCGCAGATGCGGTCCTGCAGGCCGGTGAGGTAATCGCGCACGGTGTCGATGTCGTTCATGGTGCCCCGGGTGCCTTCAACGCCCGCTCGAACAGTTCGAAGATCCGCCGGTACTGGTCGTACCACGAGGCGGCGTGCTGGTAGGCATGGCGTTCGAGCGGGTAGCTCGCCAGTTCCCACTTGTCCTTGCGCAGCTCGATCAGCCGCTGCGCCATCATCACCGAGTCGCGGTAGAACACGTTGTCGTCGATCATGCCGTGGGCGATGAGCAGGTGGTCCTGCAGGCGGTCGGCGTACTCCATCGGCGACGACACCCGGTAAGCCTCGGGGTCGAGCGCCGGGGTGTTGAGGATGTTGGCGGTGTAGGCGTGGTTGTACTGGGTCCAGTCGGTGACCGGGCGCAGCGCCGCGCCGGCCTTGAACACGCCCGGCTCGCGCATCAGCGCCATGAAGGTCATGAAGCCGCCATAGCTGCCGCCGTAGATGCCGACGCGGTCGCGGTCGCCCTGGCGGGTCTCCACCAGCCAGTCGATGCCGTCGAGGTAGTCCTCGAGTTCCGGATGGCCCATCTGCCGGTAGATCGCGGTGCGCCAGTCGCGACCGTAGCCTTCCGAGGCGCGGAAATCGAGGTCCAGCACGATGTAACCCTGCTGCACCAGCATGTTGTGGAACATCTGCTCGCGGAAGTAGTTCGGATAGCGGTCGCTGACGTTCTGCAGGTAGCCCGCACCGTGCACGAACAGCACGATCGGATATTCGCGACCGGGCTCCATCGTCGCCGGGCCGTAGTACTTGCCCCAGATCGTGCCGGCGCCGTGTTTGGACGGCACCTGCACCGTCTGCGGCTCGAGCCAGTCGAAGCCGCGGAACTCCGCGGTGCGGGTATCGGTGAGCTGCCGGTAGCCGGCGCCGTCGACGCCGATCACCGCCAGCTGCGGTGGCACGTAGCTCGACGAATGGCGCACCAGCAGGCGGCGGCCGTCGGGGGACTCGCGGAAGTCCTCGACGCCGTCGAGGTCGGTCACCTCGCGCACCTCGCCACCGGCGGCAGGCACCTGGCAGACCTCGTAGTCACCCGGGCGCGCGCGGTTGCACACGAACAGGAACGTGCGGCCGTCGGCGGCCAGCACCGGTGCGGACGCCTCCCAGCGGCCGGACGTCAGCGCGCGGGTGGTGGCGCCATCGCTGGTATGGAGATGCGAGTAACCGCTGTGCTCGGACAGGTACCACACGGTGCGGTTGTCCGGCATCCAGCCGAACTCGTTGAAGCTCCAGTTGATCCAGGCGTCGTCGGTCAGGCGATGGCGCAGGCGCGGGGTGGTGGCGCCGGCGTCGACGGTGACCAGCCAGCGGTCCTTGTTGTCGACCGAATGCAGCATCAGCGCGGCCTGGCGGCTGTCGCCGGCCCAGCGCATCACGTCCGGGCCCTGGCCTTCCAGGCGGACCGCGCGCGCACCCTTCAGCGGCTCCTGGCCGGCAGCGCGGCGCAGCTCCGCGAGCGGATCGCGGTCGATGCCGGGCAGGCCGTCGAGGGCCAGCTTCTGCGCCCGGCCGGTGGCGACCTCGACCATCCAGAAGGTCTGCGGCAGCGGGTCGTTGCGGCCCACGCGGGTGCGCACGTCCTCGAATTCCTCGTAACCGGACTCGGTCACGTACTTCGGCATCCGCCCGCCCTGGCCCTTGTCGGCGGCCTTGGCCTCGGTGGCGACCAGCAGGTGGCGGCCATCGGGCGACAGCGCGCTGGCGGCGATGGTCACGTCGCGGCCGAGATGGATCGGCGCAGGCGCGCGGGTGGGGTCGGCGCGGCGCCAGTCGGCGTCCTGGTCGCGCTGGGCATCGCGGCGCTCGCGCTCCAGGCGCAGGGTGTCGACCAGGCGCAGCTGCAGGTCGCGCAGGCCGTCCTCCTTCGGCGGCGCTGCCGGATCGTCCTCGGTGCGCAGCACGATCGCGGTGGTCACGCCGTCGCGTGGATCCCAGCGGAACCAGCGGTCGTTGCCGATCCGCCACACCAGCGCACCGTCGTCGCTCCACTGCGGCGAGGCCGCGCGCTCGTCGCCACGGCCGAGCTGGGTGAGGGCGCCGTTGCGCAGGTCACGCACGAACACGTCGCCATTGCGCACATAGGCCATGCGGGTACGACTGCGGTCGTAGGCCGCCTGCATGCCGTCGATGTCGGCACGCGCCGGGCCGTCGACGCGCACGCCCTCGCCGTCGTCGACCGGCTGCACCCAGGTGTCGCGCACGCTGCTGTCGGCGCGCTTGAGGGTGTAGAACGCGCGCTTGCCGTCCCACGACCACCAGGCCTGCTCGACCGGCGGGCCGATCCAGTCGGGGTCGGCCATGATCCGGTCGAGCGTCAGCGGCTGGGCGGGCTGGGCGAGGACAGGCGCGGTCGCGCCGAGTAGCAGGAGCAACGGGAGCAGGCGGATCATCGGACTTCCAGGGCAGGCAAACCGCCGCAGGGTAGCAGCCGGCCTGCGCCGGGGGCTGGCCCACAGGTCACGGTCGCCCCGGTGGGAATGCGTTCCCCCCAAAAAGGACGGGGACGCTTTCGCGTCCCCGTCTGCACGTCCCTGTTCGCCGGAAGCAACCGGATCATCCTGTGCGTGCACCGTACGTGAATCGATGCTGAAAGTATGCGAAGCCGGTCACACTCGGTGACGCAACCGGCCCCATTCTGCCGCAACGACCCGGGCGCTCCGCTGGCTGTGACGCGATACGTCACATCGAGCGCCGGCATTCGGGCGCGACCCACGTCGGCCTCACGTTGCAGGGACTAATCTGCGCCACCGTTCAGCTTCGAGGTGACGGTGGACGCACTTCTGCTCTCGCGGATCCAGTTCGGGTTCGTGATTTCATTCCACGTGCTGTTCCCGGCGTTCACCGTCGGCCTGTCGTCGTGGCTGGCATTCCTGCAGTGGCGCTGGCTGCGCACGCGCGACACCATCTGGCGCGACATGTTCTTCTTCTGGATGAAGATCTTCGCGATCTCGTTCGGCATGGGCGTGGTCTCGGGCATCGTCATGAGCTTCCAGTTCGGCACCAACTGGTCGGTGCTGTCGGAGCGCGCTGGCCACATCCTCGGTCCGCTGCTGGCCTACGAAGTGCTGACCGCATTCTTCCTGGAGGCGTCGTTCCTCGGCGTCATGCTGTTCGGCTGGCGCAAGGTGCCGGAGAAACTGCACTTCTTCGCCACCTGCATGGTTGCGCTGGGCACGCTGATCTCGACGTTCTGGATCCTGTCGGCCAACAGCTGGCTGCACACCCCGGCCGGCTTCGAGATGGTCGGCGACATGTTCCACCCGGTGAGCTGGTGGAACATCATCTTCAATCCCTCGTTCCCGTTCCGGCTGGCACACATGGTGCTCGCCGCTTTCATCACGACCTGTTTCGTGATCGGTGGGGCGGGCGCCTGGTACCTGCGACGCGGCGACCACCTCGAGCCCGGCAGGCGCATGCTCAAGCTTGCCGTGGTGTTCGCGGCGATCGCGGTGCCGCTGCAGATCGTGGTCGGCGACCTGCATGGCCTCGCCACCGCCAAATACCAGCCCACCAAGCTCGCGGCGATGGAAGGCCACTGGCACCACGGCGAGCCGGGCGCGGGGGTGCCACTGGTCGTGTTCGGCCTGCCCGACGCGGACAACGAACGCAACAACTACCAGCTGGCGATCCCGCGGCTGGGCAGCGTGATCCTGACCCACAGCCTCGATGGCGAAATCGAACCGCTGACGGCGGTGCCGCGGGAAGAACGCCCGCCGGTCGCGCCGGTGTTCTGGTCGTTCCGGGTGATGGTCGGCATCGGCATGCTGATGCTGCTGCTGGTGGTGCTGTCGCTGTGGGCGTTGCGGCGCAAACGGCTGTACGACACGCCCTGGCTGCTGGATGGCTGGCGGCTCATGGCGCCAAGCGGGTTCATCGCCGTGCTGGCGGGGTGGTTCGTGGTCGAGATCGGCCGCCAGCCGTGGGTGGTGCAGGGCCTGCTGCGCACCGAGGACGCGGTCAGCGACCTCGAGGTGTCGAGCGTGGTGATTTCGCTGGGGGCGTTCGTGCTCGCCTACGCGATCGTGTTCGGCGCGGGCGGCGGCTACATCTACAAGCTGCTGCGGCGTGGGCCGCAACCGTTCGAGCCGGCACCGCAGACCGACGACGGCGAACGCACGCCGATGCGCCCGCTGTCGGCGGCCGATGGCGCCGACGCCGGCGACGTGGCGCCACCCGAACCGGGCGGGAGGGCGAACTGATGGACATGGAAACCGTGCTGCCGGTGGTGTGGTTCGGAGTGATCGGCTTCGGCGTGCTGATGTACGTGCTGCTCGACGGCTTCGTGCTGGGCCTGGGCATCATCGCGCCGTTCGCCGAGGACGGTCAGCAGTTCGACCAGATGATGAACACCGCGGCGCCGATCTGGGATGGCAACGAGACCTGGCTGGTACTGGGGGGCGTGGCCCTGCTGGCGGCATTCCCGGCCGCCTACGCGCTGGTGCTGTCGGCGCTGTACCTGCCGGTGCTGCTGATGCTGATCGCGCTGATCTTCCGCGGCGTCGCATTCGAATTCCGCTTCAAGGCACGGCGCGCTCGCCGCTTCTGGGGCGCCGCGTTCGCCATGGGCTCGCTGCTGGCGTCGTTCGCGCAGGGGGTGATCCTCGGCGCGCTGGTGGAAGGCATGCCGCTGCAGGACGGGCGCTATGTCGGTGGTGCGCTCGGCTGGTTCAGCCCGTTCTCGATGCTGACCGGCATGGCGGTGGTGTTCGGCTACGCGTTGCTGGGCAGCACCTGGCTGATCCTCAAGACCGAGGGCCGGCTGCAGCAGATGGCGCGTACCCTGACCCGTCCATTGGTGCTGGTGGTGGCCGCGTTCATGGGACTGGTGAGTGCCTGGCTGCCGTTTCTCGAGTCGCAGGTGATGGAGCGCTGGTTCGAGGGCAACAATTTCCTGTGGCTGTCGCCGGTGCCGCTGCTGGTGCTGGCCAACGCGGTGCTGCTGTGGCGCGCCGCGATGCGCGAGGGCCGGGACATGATGCCGTTCCTGCTGACGCTGTGTTTCTTCGTCCTGGGCTTCATCGGGCTGGTGCTGGGCATGTGGCCCAACATCGTGCCGCCGACGATGTCGATCTGGGAGGCGTCATCGCCAACGTCGTCGCAGGGATTCCTGATCGTCGGGCTCGCAGTGCTGCTGCCGCTGATCCTCGGCTATACCGCCTGGTCGTACTGGGTGTTCCGCGGCAAGATCGAATCCGACTTCGGCTACCACTGACGCCCCATCGTCTTCGTGCCGCACGTGGCACGCGCCGCGATGCGATCGCCGTTGCCCGCGCCACGAGATACACCTCGTGGGCCTTTTCCCGCACAATCGTGGGCATCGAGCCGTATCCCGGGCCATGCACGCCTACGTCTACAAGAGCCAGCGCAAGGACGACACCTACGTCTATCTTGCCGCCCGCGACGACTTCTCCGTCCTGCCCAGTATCCTGGCCGACCGGCTGGGGCCGTTCCGTTTCGTGCTCGACGTGGAGCTGACGCCTGACCGCCGGCTGGCCCGCGAGGATGTCGCGACCGTGCGTGCCAACCTCGTGGCGCAGCGTTTCCATCTGCAGATGCCGCCCTCCGCCGCCGCCGATCCACTGACCGCGGACTGGGGCACCGATGCCTGAGCCGGGCGCCGACACCAGACGCCATCGCATCGGGCTGTATGCGCTCGGTGCCGGGCTGGCATTGCTGGCGGGCGTCGCCCCGTGGCTGGCGGCAATCGGGCTGTGGCTGGCACAGCCGCTGTTCGCGCTGGCCGCACGCGGCGGTGCGCGCCTGGATCGTGCATTGCCGGTGCAGGCCGCGCCGCTGCTGCTGGCATGGGCGGGCCTGCTGGTGACCACCGCGGTGCTGGTGGCATGGCCGTTGTCGGCATTGCGGCAGAGCGGTTCGCTGGGTGCGGCGCTGGGCCTGAGCGCCAGCGGTGGCCTGCTGCTGGTGGCGCTGTGGCGGACCTGGCCGTTCTGGCATGGCCTGGAACGCGAGGGTGGTGCGGTCTCCACGCACTGGCAGCTGTTGTCCGAACAGGATGCGGGCGCGCTGCGCGGCCTGTGGCTGGCACTGGGCGCCGGCGGTATCGCCGCGCTGACCGTGGTGCTGGCATGGCCGGGCCTGCTCGAAGGCGGGGCGCGCTGGGCGTTCGCCGCCTTTGCCGCGATGTGGAGCGGGCTCGCCCATCGCGGCCTGCAGGCACTGGCACCGGCCAGCGGCCTGCCGGTGGCGGCGGTCGACCCCGAACTTCCGCTCGTGGTCGAGCCGGTCATCGAGGGCGACCTCGACGCAGCGCTCTACGCGGCCGCACGTGCCGGTCGTGTCGACCGGGCGCTGGAACTGCTCGAACTCGGCGCCGACCCGGGTGCGGCACCCCCCGCCGGGGAGCGCGACCAGCGTGCGCTGGTGGTGCTGGCCGCGGTGCTGCCGGACCTGCGCCTGCTGCGCGCGCTGATCGCCCGCGGTGTAGACCTCAACGACGTCGGGTCCGGGATGACCCCGCTGCTGGCCGCGACCCGCGACAGCTGGCATGGCCGCCCCGAAGCGGTGATGACGCTGCTGGCCAATGGCGCCGACCCGCGCGCGCGCGACCACGAGGGCAACACGCCACTGCACCATGCCGCGCGCAGCACCGATCCCGGCGTCGCCGCGCTGCTGCGCGACGCCGCCGCGGAACTGGATGCGCGCAACGACGAGGGCCTCACCCCGCTCGGCATCGCCTGCGCTGCCGGCAACTGGCGGTTGGCGAAATTCCTGCTCGAGCGCGGCGCCGCGCCCCATCCGGTCGATGCCACTCCCGCGCTGCTGGCGGCCGCCAGTGGCGACGAGGACGATGCCGCCGGCGTGCAGCTGCTGCTGCGCCACAGGGCACGGGTGGACGCGCGCGATGCACGCGCACGCACCGCCCTGCATGAAGCCGCATTCGCCGGCCATGCCGACATCGTCGCGGCGCTGCTCGATGCCGGCGCCGCGCCGGATCCGGCCGACGCGCAGGCACGCACGCCGCTGCTCGAGGCCGCGCGCGGTGGGCGGCTGGCGACCTTCGAGGCACTGCTGGCTGCTGGTGCCGATGCCCGCGCGGTCGATGCGCAGGGGCAGGGCGCGCTGCAACTGGCCACGCTTGCCGACCCGCCGTCGGCAAGCCTGGTACGGCGCCTGCTCGAGCTCGGTCTCGATCCGCTGCAGGCCGACGCCGGCGGCCGCACGGCCGTCGACCACGCCGCGGCCGCGGGCCGCTGGTCACTGGTGGCGCTGCTGGATCCCGGCTATGCATTGCCGGCCAGCGTGCGTCCCGACGGCGCCGACGTCGAAGTCCCCGACCGTGCGCCGCTGGTGCTGCTGCGCGATGCGCTGCGCGAATCCCGTACCGACCGCGTCGATGCCCTGCTCGGCCTGGTGGACGCGCGCGAACTCGGCAGCCTGCTCGAGGACGATGAAGTGCCGGTCACCGCGGCACGCATCGACTGGCTGATGGCGCATGGCGCGGATCCCGATGTGCGCACGGGCGATGCCGACAGCGCGATCTTCCGCCTGCTCGGGCAGGGCCCTGCGGCCCTCGATGCCCTGCAGGCGATGCTGCGGCACAACGTCTCGCCGGCAGGCGCCGGCGGGCTGGCGCGCTTTCTTGCCGCCTGCGCCCACGGCGACCATGCCGCGCGTTCGCTGGAACACCTCGCGCTGGAACTGCTGGAGCGCGGCGCGGATCCGTTCGCCGCCTCGCCAGAGGGCGACCCCCCGCTGTCGCTGGCGGTGCGGCTGGGCTGGCAGCCGTTGCTCGAGCGCCTGGTCGCGACCGGCGTGGATCTCGACGCACGCGACGGCCGCGGCATGACCGCGCTGCACCTGGCCGCCGCGCTCGGCCGCGAAGCGGCGCTGAAGGCGCTGGTGCGGGCGGGCGCGAGCCCGGGCATGCGCGCCGCCGACGGGCAGACGCCGTTGGGCGTGGCGCTGGCCGGTGGGCGCCGCGATCTTGCCGACTGGCTCGACTGGCGCGGCTGGGCATTGCCGCGGCGCGCCCTGCAGCCGACCGACCTGCCGGCGGCAGCCATGGCCGGCGATGCCGATGCCGTGCGTCGCCTGCTCGATCTCGGCTTCGCGGTCGACACCATCGACGCACAGGGTTGCAGCGCGCTGTTGCGTGCCGCGGGCGGCGGCCACCGCGCCGTGGTCGACCTGTTGCTTGCGCGCGGCGCGGACCCGGGGCTTGCGGCACACAGCGGTGCGACGCCGCTGTCGGCTGCGGTCAGCATGCGCGAGCTCGACATCGTCGATCGCCTGCTCGACGCCGGCGCCGGCCACCAGCAGCGCCTGCCCGGCGAGGTGACCGTGCTGATGCTCGCCGCGGCGCTGGGGCTGCCGGACCTCTGCGGGCGCCTGATCAAGGCCGGCGCCGACATCCACGCCACCGACGCGCAGGGGCTGACCGCGCTGCACTGCGCCGCACTCTATGGTTTCACCGCGCGCGACCGTCCGCGGCTGGTGGCGCTGTTCGACACCCTGCTCTATGGCGGCGCAGAGATCGACGCGTCCGCCGCGGGCGGAGTCACGCCGCTGCTGCTGCTGCTGGGTGCGCGTGCCGAACCCGGGACCGCCTGCGACGAGAGCGTGGTCGTCGCGGTGCTCGACCACCTGCTCGACGAAGGCGCCTCGCTGGACGCGCAGGATCCGCGCGGCTTCGGCCCGCTGCACCTCGCCGCGCTGCATGGCCTGCTGCAACTCGCCCGCCGCCTGCTGCGCGCCGGTGCCGACCCCGGCCTGCGCGACGCCCTCAACCGCGTGCCGCGCGACATCGCGATCATGCGCGGCTTCGTCGACGTGGCGGCGGAACTCGCCCCCGTCCCGCAGGCCGGCGGCGATGTCTCGATGGCGAGGTTCCTGCGCGACCAGGGCTGACCGGAGCGGGGGGGGCTGCACGACCTCGCCGGGCTTGCGGTGCGCGGCCGGGATGCGCTGGCGCAGCCGGTCTGGCCGCCGGCGGTTGCGGCGCCGGCACCTGCGTTGCATCCTCCGTGTCCCGGACCGCGCAGGAAGCCACCATGATCCGAACTCTCGTCGCCGCACTGCTTGCGGCATCGCTGCTGGCGTTGCCCACCAGCGCGTTATCGCAGACCGCACGCCAGGCCCGCCAGGAAGTCGAGGCCAGCATGGTGGTCACCGGCATTGTCGACATCGACCCGCAGGGCGAGGTCACCGCGCACGTCGTGGACCAGCCGGAAAAGCTCCCCGATTACGTGGTCGAGCTGGTCGATCGCGCGGTCCCCGCGTTCCGCTTCGAACCGCTGCTGGCCGACGGGTCACCCGCGTCGGGGCAGGCGAAGATGAGCCTGCGCCTGGTCGCCACGCAGGCCGGCGATGGCAGCATGAACGTCGCCATCCGCAGCGCGCACTTCGGCGAGACCTATTCCGAGACCGATGCCACCAGCGTGCGCAGCAAACACCTGCGGCCACCCCAGTATCCCTCCAGCGTGCTGATGGCCGGCGGTACGGGCACCGTGTACCTGGTGGTCAAGGTCGGTCGCGATGGGCGGGTCGAGGACGTGGCGGCCGAGCAGGTGAACCTGACGGTGGTCGGCACCGCGCGTGCGATGGAATCCGTCCGCGAGGCCCTGACCCGCGCCTCCATCAGCGGCGCGCGCAGGTGGAACTTCATTCCGCCGTCGGAAGGGCCGCAGGCGGAGCGCGATCACTGGGTCGTCCGGGTGCCGGTGAAGTTCCACATCGACGGCAGGCGCGAGGCCGGATACGGCGAATGGGCGAGCTATCACCCCGGCCCCCGCACGCGTCCCGACTGGGCCGCGCCGACGCCGGCGTCGTTCAGCCCCGACCTGCTGCTGGCCAACAGCCTGACGCCGGAGACCTCGCGCTTCCGCCTGCTCACGCCGCTGGATGGCTGAGCCGCAAGTACCTTCCTGGTTTCCTGGAGTAGCACCATGAGGACGATGATCCCTGCGTTGGCCTGCTGTGCCGCGCTGGTTGCCGCAGCACCCGCGCCGGCTCAGCAGGCAGATACGCCGGTGGCGTTCACCACGATGGTCAAGGTGGCCGTCGACGACACCGGCAGGCCCGGTGTCGTCGAGGCGATGTCGCCATTGCCGGACCCGGTGCGTGACTTCGTCGAGGCGAATACCCGCGAACTCGAGTTCCAGCCTGCGATGATCGAAGGCCAGCCGCGGGGTGGCGTCACCTATGTGGTGATGGGCGTATGCGCGGTGCCCGATGGCGAGCAGATGCGCATGGCGGCGGAATATCGCGGCAATGGCCCGGGCCATGCGGGCGGAAAGCCGTACCCGGACCCGCCGCGTTTCCCGGTGGAAGCGCTCAAGCGCGAGCTGGGCGCGGACATGACGATCCGCTACACGGTGCGCGCAGACGGTTCAGCAGCGCTGGACACGGTGGACTTCCATGACGAACGTCAGCGCGGCAAGGGCATGTTCGAGCGGATGGCGCGCGAGTGGGTGGGCGGCATGCGCCTGCTTCCCGAAGAAGTCGACGGCCAGGCGGTCAGCACGCCGGTCAGCACGCCGGTGCAGTTGACCGTGGCACGTGCGGGCACGCGCGCTGCCCGCGAGATGCTGGAAAGCGCGCGGCGTTCCTGGGCCGACCGGCCGGAGTGCCTGGCGGCCGAGCGCCCTTCGGGCCAGGCCGTCGCCGCGCAGTCGCCGTTCGTGGTGCGCGAGGACGCCGGATAGCAGCGTGGGTCGGCCCGGGGACGGACGAAAAAAAAGCCCCGCGGATGCGGGGCTTTTTCTTCTGCGCGCACCCGTTGCCGGATCAGCGCTTCATCGAGGAGAAGAACTCGTCGTTGGACTTGGTGGTCTTCATCTTGTCCAGCAGGAACTCCATCGCCGCGATCTCGTCCATCGGGTGCAGCAGCTTGCGCAGGATCCAGATCTTCTGCAGCAGCTCCGGCTCGATGAGGAAGTCCTCGCGGCGGGTGCCCGACTGGTTGACGTTGATCGCCGGGTACACGCGCTTCTCGGTGATGCGGCGGTCCAGGTGGATCTCGGAGTTGCCGGTGCCCTTGAACTCCTCGTAGATCACCTTGTCCATCGCGCTGCCGGTGTCGACCAGCGCGGTGGCGATGATGGTCAGGCTGCCGCCTTCCTCGACATTGCGCGCGGCACCGAAGAAGCGCTTCGGGCGGTGCAGGGCGTTGGCGTCGACGCCACCGGTGAGCACCTTGCCCGACGACGGCACCACGTTGTTGTAGGCGCGCGCCAGGCGGGTGATCGAGTCCAGCAGGATCACCACGTCGCGCTTGTGTTCGACCAGGCGCTTGGCGCGCTCGATCACCATTTCGGCGACCTGCACGTGGCGCGCGGCCGGCTCGTCGAACGTCGAGGAGACCACTTCGCCGCGCACGGTGCGCTGCATCTCGGTCACCTCTTCCGGCCGCTCGTCCACCAGCAGCACGATCATGTGCACTTCGGGGTGGTTGGTGGTGATGGCGGTGGCGATCTGCTGCATCATCATCGTCTTGCCCGCCTTGGGCGGCGAGACGATCAGCGCGCGCTGGCCCTTGCCCTGCGGTGCCATCAGGTCGAGGATGCGGCCGGTGATGTCCTCGGTGGAGCCGTCGCCGCGCTCGAGCTTGAAGCGCTTGCGCGGGAACAGCGGGGTCAGGTTCTCGAACAGCACCTTGCCCTTGCTGGCTTCCGGCGGCTCGCCGTTGATGGTGTCGACCACGTTCAGCGCGAAATAGCGCTCGCCGTCCTTGGGCCAGCGGATGCGGCCACTCAGGTGGTCACCGGTACGCAGGTTGAAGCGGCGGATCTGGCTGGGCGAGATGTAGGTGTCGTCCGGACCGGCCAGGTAGCTCGCCTCGGCGCCGCGCAGGAAGCCGAAGCCGTCGGGCAGGATTTCCAGCACGCCGTCGGCCTGCACGCCCTCGCTGGTGCGGGTGAGCACCTTGAGCAGCGCGAAGATCACGTCCTGCTTGCGCGCGCGGGCGACGCCTTCGTGGATGTTGAGCTGTTCGGCGATGTCGAGCAGCTTGTGCGCCGGCATCCGCTTGAGGTCACCCAGCGAATACTGCGGGAAGCCTTCCGGAATGTTCGGCGGCGGCATGCGGTGCTGCTGCTCGTTGCCGCCTTCCTGCGGCAGGCCATCGTCGCGGAAACGGTCGCGCTGGCGGTCGCGGCGGTTGCGGAAGCGGTCGCGGCGGTTGTTGCCTTGGCCCTGATTCTGGTTCTGGCCCTGCTGCTGGCCGTGCGCACGGGTGTCCTGGCCATCCTGCTCGCGCCCGCCGCCGCCATTGCCGCCATCGCCGTTGTCACCACCGGAGGGGGCGCTGGGCGCGGGGGCCGCGGATCCGGCCGGCGCGGCGGCCGCCGGAGCTTGCGGCGCTGGCGCAGCAGGCGCTTCCACCGGCAGCGCCTGCTGCGCGGGCGTGTCGGCCTCGGCCTTGGCGGCACGGGGGGCGCGCGGGGCACGTGGCTTGCGCACGCGCTTCTCGGCGGTGTCGCCGGAGTCGCCGGTCGGGCCGGCGTCGGGGGTGTTCTCGGACAAGTGCGAATTCCTCGCTGCTGCGAGCGCCCGCTGGGATGCGGGCGAGGGATGGAAGGGGAACCTTCAGAAGGGTGCGGCGCGGTACTCCACGCCGGATCGCGCAAAACTAGCACCGCCATGGTTCGGCGGCAAGCGACCCCGCGGGTCGCGGCAATGGCGCCGGTCAGGCGCCATGCGATGGATCAGAGCGCCTTGTCGATCATCTGCGCCAGCTGGGCCTTGCCCACCGCGCCGATCTGGGTGGCCTGCACCTGGCCGCCCTTGAACAGCAGCAGCATCGGGATCGAGCGCACGTGGTACTTCAGCGCGGTGGCCTGGTGCTGGTCGATGTCGACCTTCACCACCTTGGCACGACCGGCATAGCTCTCGGCGAGCTCGTCGAGGGCCGGGGCGATCATCCGGCACGGGCCGCACCACGGGGCCCAGAAGTCGACCAGCACGGGCTCGTCGGACTGCAGGACGGTGGTATCGAAATCGGCATCGCCGGCATGGATGACCTTGTCGCTCACTGGATTCTCCTGAAAGGATCGGGGGCAGGCGGCGCGGCCGCGCAACCCGCATGGATGCTAGACTTGGGTGCTTCCGGCTGAAAACCAAGGCCGGATGTCAAGGCCTGATCGAGGCCCGACCGTCCAGGGCCCGCCACGGCGCCCTTCCTCCGGCCGGCAGTCTGCGACGCGGGTCTCCCCCGCGCAAGCGCATCCCCGCCGGACAAACGGCGAGCCCAGCCCTATCGAGCATTCCCAACGCATGAGCGACAAGCCTCTTACCGACGTCACCTTTTCCGAATTCGAGCTGCATCCGCAGCTGCTGGCCGGCCTCGAGGCCGCCGGGTTCCTCCGCTGCACCCCGATCCAGGCGCTGACCCTGCCGCTGGCGCTCAATGGCCGCGACGTCGCCGGCCAGGCGCAGACCGGCACCGGCAAGACGCTGGCCTTCCTGGTCGCGGTCATCGACCGCCTGCTCAAGCGTCCGGCGCTGGCCGACCGCAAGCCCGAGGATCCGCGCGCGCTGATCCTGGCGCCGACCCGCGAGCTCGCCATCCAGATCCACAAGGATGCGATGAAGCTCGGTGCCGACCTCGGCCTGAAGTTCGCTCTGGTCTACGGCGGCGTCGACTACGACAGGCAGCGCCAGCAGCTGCAGGCCGGTGCCGACGTCATCATCGCCACCCCGGGCCGCCTGATCGACTACGTCAAGCAGCACAAGGTCGTGTCGCTGCACGCCTGCGAGGTCTGCGTCCTCGACGAGGCCGACCGCATGTTCGACCTCGGTTTCATCAAGGACATCCGCTTCCTGCTGCGGCGCATGCCGATCCGCACCGAGCGGCAGACCCTGCTGTTCTCGGCGACGCTGTCGCACCGCGTGCTCGAGCTCGCCTACGAGCACATGAACGAGCCCGAGAAGATCGTCGTCGAAAGCGAGTTCATCACCGCGGCCAAGGTGCGCCAGAAGGTGTACTACCCCTCGGACGAGGAGAAGATCCCGCTGCTGCTGGGCCTGCTGTCGCGCTCGGAAGGCGCGCGCACGATGGTGTTCGTCAACACCAAGGCGTTCGTCGAGCGCGTGGCGCGTTCGCTGGAAAAGGCCGGCTACCGCGTCGGCGTGCTGTCGGGCGACGTGCCGCAGAAGAAGCGCGAGTCGCTGCTGAAGAAGTTCCAGGCCGGCCAGCTCGAGATCCTGGTGGCCACCGACGTCGCCGCGCGCGGCCTGCACATCGACGGCGTCAGCCACGTCTACAACTACGACCTGCCGTTCGATGCCGAGGACTACGTGCACCGCATCGGCCGCACCGCGCGCCTGGGCGCCGAGGGCGACGCGATCAGCTTCGCCTGCGAGCGCTATGCGATGTCGTTGCCCGACATCGAAGCCTATATCGAACAGAAGCTGCCGCTGGAGCCGGTGACCGCCGAGCTGCTGACCGCGCTGCCGCGCAAGCCGCGCGAAGGCGTGGAGCTCGAGGCCGAAGAGGGCGAGAGCATCGGCGAGATCTTCCGCGAGGCACGCGAACAGCGCGCTGCCGACGACGCCCGCCGCGGTGGCCCGCGCAGGGGCGGAACGGGTGGCGCAGGCGCCGGCCGTCGCAGCAGTGGTGGCCGTGGTGCATCGGGCGCAGCCGGGTCGGGCGAGCGTCGTGGTCCGCGCCGCGGCGATGACGCCCGTGTCGCGGCGTCGCCGGCCCCGGCACCTGCAGCGGTCGGCAATGGCGCCGCGGCGGCTCCGGCCGTCACGACCGGGGACGTACCGGCCAGTGCGGGTGATGTCGCGGCACCGGTGCGCAAGCGTCGCCGTCGTCGTGGCCCGCGCAAGGACGGCGATGCCGCAGGCGTTTCCGCGCAGGCGGCGGCACCGGCGACCGGCGAGGCCGGCACCGCGGCAGCGCGTGGTCCGCGACCGCCGCGCCAGGGTGGTACGGAAGGTGGCGCGGTACGCGCGCCGCGTGCGCCACGTGAGAGTGCGTCGACGTCCGCAACGCCACGTGCCCCGCGGGACAGCACGGAAGCTCCTGCCGCCGCGCGCCCGGCACCTGCGTCCACGCAGCCCTCGCCGTCGCTGCTGTCGCGCATCGGCCGCGGCCTGAAGCGGCTGGTCGGCGGTTCCACCGACGCGCGCTGAGCGACACGCGAATCACGACGGCCCGGCATGTCCGGGCCGTCGTCGTTTCCGCCCTGTGCAGACGTCGCGCACGACGGACGCACGCAGGGGTTGCAGGCATAATCGATCGCCATGGGCGTCCTTCGATTCGACAACGTCACCAAGCAGTATCCGGGCGGGCACGTCGCACTGGCCGAGGTCAGTTTCGATGTCGGCGAGGGCGAGATGCTGTTCGTCACCGGGCACTCGGGCGCGGGCAAGAGCACCCTGCTCAAGCTGGTGCACCTGGCCGAGCGGCCCAGCCGCGGCGCGGTGCTGTTTGCCGAGCGCAACCTGTTGCGCGTGCGTGGTCGCAGGGTGGCGATGCACCGGCGCGATGTCGGCGTGGTCTTCCAGGACCATCGCCTGCTGGCCGACCGCACCGTGGGCGAGAACGTCGCGCTGCCGCTGATCCTGCGCGGTCTGCGCCGCCCCGATATCACCCGCCGCGTGCGCAGCGCGCTCGAGCGGCTGGGCCTGGGCGAACGCGAGCGCGCGCTGCCCACGCAGCTGTCGGCGGGCGAACAGCAACGCGTCGGCATCGCCCGCGCGATCGTCGGCGAACCGCGGCTGCTGGTAGCCGACGAGCCCACCGGCAACCTCGACCCCACCCTGTCGGCGGAAATCATGGCGCTGCTCGAAACCCTCCCCGGGCGTGGCACCAGCGTGCTGGTGGCAAGCCACGACCTCGCGCTGGTGCGGCGCATGCGCAAGCGCGTGCTGGTACTCGACCAGGGGCGGCTGGTGGACGACATCAAGCCGGAGGAGCTTGCCGATGAGTGAGCCGGCGGCGAAGCCGGTGCAGTCGCAGTCAGGCTTCGGCACCTGGATCGACCACCACGCCTACAGCGTGGTGTCGGGCCTGGGGCGGTTGTTGCGCAGGCCCTGGGCGACGGCCCTGACGATCGGCGTGATGGCGGTGGCGCTGGCGTTGCCGCTGGGCCTGCTGCTGGTGCTCGACAACGTCGGCCGGCTGTCGGGCAGCGTGCAGCAGTCGCAGGAGATCAGCGTGTTCCTGGCGATGGATACCGGCATCGAGCGCATGCAGGCGCTCGAACGCGAGGTCGCTGCGCGTGCCGACGTGGCCACCGTGGAACTGCGCACGCCCGAGCAGGGCCTGGAAGAGCTGCGCCAGCGTGGCGGCCTCGGCGAGGCCATCGATGGGCTGGGCGGCCTGGAGACCAATCCGCTGCCGGCGGTGCTGGTGGTGGTGCCGGCGGGCGACGATGCCGCGCTGGCGGCGGCGCTGGGTGCCCTGCCCGAGGCCGAACTCGTGGTTCACGACGCCGCCTGGCGGCAGCGACTGGACGCGTGGATGCGTTTCGCCGCGCGCGTGGCCTGGGTGCTGGCGGCGCTGCTGGGCATCGGCGCGCTGCTGGTGGTGGGCAACACCGTGCGCCTGGACATCCAGTCGCGCCGCGACGAGATCGGCGTGCTGCAGCTGCTGGGTGCCACCGACGGCTTCATCCGCCGGCCGTTCCTGTACCAGGGCGCCTGGTACGGGCTGGCGGCCGGTGCACTGGCGCTCGGCCTGCTGGCGTTGGCGGGGCTGGCGCTGCAGGCACCGCTGGCCGAACTGGTGGCCGGCTATGGCAGCGGGTTCGCCCTGCAGGGGTTCGACATTACCCGGTCGCTGATGGTGGTGGCGGGCGCCGCGTTGCTGGGCTGGCTCGGCGCCGGCGTGGTGACCGGCCACTACCTGCGACAGACACGGCCGACGGACGCCTGAGATGAGCCAGCCCAATGCCCCGGACCTGCGCCACCTGGTGAGCGAAACGCCACGGATCATGGTGGTCGATGGCTCCAGGCTGGTGCGCCGCCTGATCGGCGACGTGCTGCGGCAGGAGGTCCCCAACGTCGAGGTGGTCGCCTGTGCCGGCCTCGCCGAAGCGCGCGAGGCGCTGGCGGCGGCGCCGGTGGACCTCGTCACCACCTCGCTGGTGCTTCCCGATGGCGATGGCCAGCAGCTCGCGCGCGCGGTGCGCGAGACCGCGGGGCAGAAATACGTGCCGGTGATCGTGGTCTCGGCCGAGGCGCAGGCGCACCTGGAGCGGCGCCGCTTCACCGAGGACGTCACCGACTATTTCGACAAGGGCGAAGGCCACCAGGCGCTGGCGACCTTCGTGCGCGGCTACGTGATGCCGCAGGCGATCCCCGGTGCGCGCGTGCTGTATGTCGAGGACAGCCGCACCGTCGCGCTCGCCACCCGGCGCATGCTGCAGTCGCATGGCATGGAAGTGATCCACCTGATCAGCGCCGAGGAAGCCATCGAATGGCTGCGCGAGCGTCGCGACGGCGCCGACGCGCCCGGCGCCGACCTGCTGCTGACCGATGTGTACCTCAAGGGCGAACTGAGCGGCCGTGACCTGCTGCAGGCCGTGCGCGGCGAGCTCGGCTACGGCAAGCGCCGGCTGCCGGTGCTGGTGATGACCGGCGACGACAACCGTATCAACCAGATGGCGCTGCTGCGCGATGGCGCCAACGACCTGGTGCTCAAGCCGATCGAGGAACGCCTGCTGGTGACCAAGGCGCTGTTCCAGCTGCGCCTGGCGCGCCTGGGCGAGGCGGCGTCGCCGGCCGCGCACTGAGGCGACGACAATGGACGACCTCCCGGTCGACAGTGGCGGCGCCGCCGATACCGACGCGGAAGCGCGGATCCGGCTGCATCCGTCCTGGAAAGCCCGTATCGGCGACTACCTGCTGCGCGAGGACATGCGGGCGCTGTCGGCGTTCCTGCGCGAACGACGGGCCGCGGGCGCGTCGATCTACCCGCCCGGCCCGCGGATCTTCGCTGCCTTCGATGCCACGCCCTTCGACGAGGTCAAGGTGGTGATCCTGGGCCAGGACCCGTACCACGGTCCCGGCCAGTCGCACGGGCTGGCCTTCTCGGTCCCGCCCGGGGTGCCGATCCCGCCGTCGCTGCTCAACATGTTCAAGGAGATCGAGCGTGACCTCGGGCTGCCTCGCCCCGACCACGGTTACCTGCTTCCCTGGGCCCGGCGCGGGGTCCTGCTGCTCAACGCGGTCCTGACCGTCGAGCAGGGCAAGGCCGGCGCCCACCAGGGCCGTGGCTGGGAAGGCTTCACCGATCACGTGGTGGAAACCCTGAACCACGAGCGCGACGGACTGGTGTTCATGCTGTGGGGCAGTTATGCCCAGGCCAAGGGACGGGTCATCGATCCGCGCAGGCACAGGGTCCTGCGCAGCACCCATCCCTCGCCGCTGTCGGCCCATCGCGGCTTCAACGGTTGCGGGCACTTCTCGGCCGCCAACGAATACCTGCGCCGGCGCGGGCTGGGGGAAGTCGACTGGCGGTTGCTGCCCCGGGCCGCCCTCGACGCACCGCCAGCCTGAGCGCGACCTGCACGGGCGCCGCCGGCTGTCCTGGCGTCCACCTCCTGTTGACCCCCGGCCCGGTAGCATCATGGCCGTGGAAACGTTCCCGACCGGTCCTCCCCTGTTCCATCCACGGGACGCAGGAACTTTTCCTGTACTCAGCAGTCCAATAGTCCGACTGCTAACATGAGGTCCATGAGCCAGACGATGACTACCAACGCCTTGGTTGCCAACAATCTTCCCGTTCCCAGCGCGCTCGGTTCGCTCGACGCCTACGTCAATGCCGTGCACCAGATTCCGGTGCTGTCGGTGGAGGACGAGCAGGCGCTGGCCCGCCGTTACCGCGAGGACGAGGATCTCGACGCCGCCCGCGAACTGGTGCATTCGCACCTGCGTTTCGTCGTGCACGTGGCGCGTGGCTACAACGGTTACGGGCTGCCGCTGGGCGATCTCATCCAGGAAGGCAACATCGGCCTGATGAAGGCGGTGAAGCGCTTCGATCCGGCGGTGGGCGTGCGCCTGGTGTCGTTCGCGGTGCACTGGATCCGTGCCGAGATGCACGAGTACATCCTGAAGAACTGGCGCATCGTCAAGGTCGCCACGACCAAGGCGCAGCGCAAGCTGTTCTTCAACCTGCGCAAGAGCAAGAAGCGCCTGGGCTGGTTGAACGCCGCCGAAGTCAGCGCCGTGGCCAAGGACCTCAATGTGTCCGAGCGCGAGGTGCTGGAGATGGAGTCGCGGCTGTCCGGGCGCGATATCGGCTTCGACGCCAGCGCCGACGAGGATGACGACCGCGCGCCGCCGGCACCGGCCGGTTACCTGATGGCGCATGATGCCGACCCCGCGCAGGCCTACGAGCGTGCCGACAGCGAGGACAGCCAGCTGGCGCTGCTGCGCGAGGGACTGGCCGGGCTGGATGCGCGTTCGCGCGACATCATCAAGCGCCGCTGGCTGGATCCCGACGCCAAGATCACCCTGCAGGAACTGGCCGACGAGTACGGCGTGTCGGCCGAGCGCATCCGCCAGGTCGAGGCCAATGCGCTGAAGAAGATGAAGGCGCTGTTCGCGGCCTGACCGCGGCGCGTCCGCAGGAGCGACGAAGCCCGGCCACGTGCCGGGCTTTTGCTGTGCACGGTACCCTGTGCGGCGGTGACCGACCCGATTCGCACGTGACCCGATTCTGGATCCTCCTGTACGCCGTAGGCGCGGTCCAGGCGGCGATGCTTGCGCCCGCGCTGTGGCGTCGCCCGGTGAACACGGCCGCCAACCGCGTGCTCTCGCTGTGGCTGGCGCTGATCGCCCTCGATCTGGCCGTCAAGGCAGCCCACATCTCGGCGCCCCAGGCGGGCTTCGCCCCCGCATTCCGGGTGCTGCGGCTGATGCCGTTCGCCTATGCGCCGCTGTTCTTCCTCTACGTGCGCACCCTGGTGAGCGGCCGCGCGCCAGGACTGCGCGATCTGTGGCACGGGATCTGGCTGGCCCTGCTGTTCGCCTGGATGGCCGGCTGCTGGCTTGCAGGCGCGCCCGTGTCGGCGGACGGGGACTGGCACCGGCGCTGGTTCGACCCGATGCTGTTCTCGGTCGCGCTGGGCTATCTGGCGGCCGGGGCGCTGCAGGTGCGGCGCTACCGGCGCTGGCTGCGCGGCCGGCGCTCGGACGCCGACCGGCTGTCGATGCGCTGGCTGGCGGCCATGGTCGTGTGCCAGCTCGTGATCTGGGGCATCGCCGCGCTGCATGCGATGGCGCAGTTGCCGATGGTCGACTATTTCCTGATCTATGCCGCCGTCGCCGGCTGGGTCTGCGTGGTCGGCTGGTTCAGCCTGAGCCAGCCGCCGGTGGCAGAGCCGCTCGGGTCCCAGGCGCCCGGACCGGCACCGGTCGCGGCCGAGGGCGACGATCCGCGCTTCGACGAGGTCGAGGCGCGCCTGGTGCAACTGATGTCGGAGCAGGCGTTGTATCGCGAGCCGGCGCTGGGCATCGCCCAGGTCGCGCGGCGCAGCGGCTATCCCGAATACCTGGTCTCGGCGGTGATCAACCGCCGGCTCGGCGGCAACTTCTGGGAGTACGTGAATCGCCACCGGATCGAAGCGGTGCGCGCCTGCCTGGCCGATCCCGGCGACCGGCGGGGGATCCTGGAGATCGCCTACGACGCCGGCTTCACCTCGAAGTCGACCTTCAACACCGCGTTCAAGCAGCGGGTGGGCCAGACGCCCAGCGCGTACCGGGCACAGCACGCGACGCGGTAGGCGGCGCAGGAGCGCGCAGCCGCAGCAGCCAGGCGCAGACGGCCAGGTTGAACAGCCAGCTGGCCCAGGCGGTGCCGATATAGACCGGCAGGAAAGGCCAGCCCAGCGGGCCGGTGCCCAGCGCCAGCATGACCCGGAGCGTGACCGCCCCCGCGGTCAGTGCCATCGAATAGGCCATCCAGCGCCGGTGCCGCGCGATCTGCCCGGCGATGGCCAGGCGGATGCCGTTCGCGGTCACGCCGAGCCACAGCAGCGACAGCAGGCTGAAGCCGGCCCGGCTCGGCCAGCCGCCGTGGGCCTGCTGGGCCAGCGACAGCCCCGACACTCCGCCGATCAGGATCGCCCCCGCCGACAGCCAGCCGCCGAGGCGGTGCAGCGCCGGCCAGCGCCTGCGCACGCCCTGGCTCAGCTGCAGCGGCAACAGCAGCAGGGCCAGTCCCGCGCCGAAGAAGTGCGCTGGCACATCCAGTCCGGAGACCGCGAACCGGGCCGCGAAGGGGTCGCCGCCGCGCGCGGTGAGATACAGGTAGGCGAAGGCATACGCGGCGGTGGCCACGCAGGCGAGCGAGAACAGCCCTTGGGCCAGGAGCAGGACGAGGGCGGACAGGCGGGGACGCATGGGCTTCTCCAGCGGATCGATGGGAGAAGGGTGCGGAACCGGGCAGTGACGGTCGTCCGGGCCGGCGGACCCGAACGCAATGGACGCCTTCGCAGGTGCGGTTCGGCCGATCCGTACGTCGCTCAGGCCGGGCGGATCACCACTTGAACAGGACCAGGCTGATCGCCAGCGCGCCCATGCCGGTCACCAGGCCGTACACGGTCTCGTGACCCTTGGCGTAGCGCTTGGCCGCCGGCAGCAGTTCGTCCAGGGCCAGGAACACCATGACCCCGGCGATCAGCCCGAACACCGCGCCGAACACCGCGTCGGACATGAACGGCCCCAGCAGCACGTAGCCGATGATCGCGCCGACCGGTTCGGCCATGCCTGACAGCAGCGAGGCGAGGAACGCCATCGACTTGTTGTTGGTGGCGTAGTACACCGGCACCGCGATGGCGATGCCCTCGGGGATGTTGTGGATGGCGATGGCGAAGGCCAGCGGCATGCCCACGCCGGGGTTCTCGAGCGTGGCGAAGAACGTGGCCAGGCCTTCGGGGAAGTTGTGCGCGGTGATCGCCACCGCGGTCAGCAGGCCGACGCGCTTGACGTAGTCGACGTTGTGCTCGCGGAAGTAGGGATCGTCCACCTCGAGCCGTTCGTGCGGGTTGGGCACCAGGCGGTCGATGGTGACGATCAGCAGCAGGCCTGCCAGGAAGGCGATCGTGCCCCAGGTGAAGCCCAGCCGGTCGCCGAACTGCGCCGAGAACGAGGCCACCGACTTGCCCAGGATCTCGCCCAGCGACACGTACACCATCGCACCGCCGGCGAACGCCAGCCCGAACGCCAGCAGCCGCGCATTCGGTGCCCGGGTGGTGAACACCAGCAGGCCGCCGATGCCGGTGGCCAGGCCGGCCGCGGTGGTGACCGCGAGCGCGATCAGGATATTGGACAGCTGGATGTCGAGCATGCGCGGGGGGGTCCGGTGACAGTGGGCGCGGGAGGGTGCCCGGCTGCGTGGCAATCGTAGTCAGCCGCCGGGGCCTTGGCGACAGGCGCCGTGCGGCGCACCGCGCACGTCGGGCCGGGGGCTGGATGCCCCGCGCCGGGCGTAGGGGCGACGCCGGCGGGTACATGTCACGGCGGCTGCCAGTGGCCGGCATCGGCGCCGGCCATCACCACCAGCCGCGCAGGCCGGCGACCACGCGGGTGTCGCGGGCGTGGCCGCCGGCGGCGCGGGCGTAGTCGGCGGTGTCGCCGAAGCTGCGTTCGTGCACCAGGCCGACGTAGGGCGCGAAGCGGCGGCTCAGTTCGTAGCGCAGGCGCAGGCCGGTCTCGACCTTGTTGAGGCCGCTGCCGATGCCTTCCTCGGGCTCGTCCTCGAGCGACGCGGTGACTTCCAGCAGCGGCTGCAGGACCAACCGGTTGGTGAAGCGGACGTCGTACTCCGCCTCGGCCTTGACCTGCACCTGGCCGCCGCTGCCCACGTAGGCGGTGGCGGAAACCTCGAACAGGTACGGCGCCAGCCCCTGCACGCCGAACGCGCCCCAGGTGCGCGACGCGGGCCGGGTGTCCTGGCGCACGCCGGCCACCAGGTCCCACCACGGCGTCACGCTGCGGCCGTAGAGCGCTTCCACGTCGGCGCTGCCGGTGCTGCCGCCCATGCGTTCGCCCTCGCTGCGCAGCCACAGCCGGTGGATGTCGCCGCCGATCCAGACCTTGGCTTCCCACGATTGCCCGGTGCCGTGGTCGGCGTCCCAGGCTTCGAGGCGTTCCAGGTACACCTTGGTGGTGACCGGCGAGGCGTGCTCCATCGCGTGGTGGTGCAGCTGCGGGAACGCCGCGGCGCGGTCCGCGTCGGTCACCGGCGGGATCGGCGTCAGCGGCTCGGCGGGCGCCGCTGACGGCATCGTGCAGTGGCCCATCGCCGCATGCTCGGGCGTGCAGCCGGACGTGGCGCCGTGGCCGTCGTGTCGCTCGGCGTCGTGGGACGCGTCGTCCGGCATCGTGCAATGGCCCATCGCGGCGTGCTCGGGCGTGCAGCCGGACGTGGCGCCGTGGCCGTCGTGTCGCTCGGCGTCGTGGGACGCGTCGCCCGGCATCGTGCAGTGCCCCATCGCGGCGTGCTCCGGCGTGCAGCCGGATGCCGCGCCACGTGCTTGGGCGGGGTGCGCGTGCTGCGCGTGCGCGCCGGCCGACAGCGCCATGCCGATCGAAAGGGCGAGGAGTCGGGATCGCATGTTCATGCCGCCTCCTGGATCCGCACTTCGCGCATCATCCCGGCTTCCATGTGGTAGAGCAGGTGGCAGTGGAAGGCCCAGCGGCCGAGCGCGTCGGCGCGCACGCGGAAGCTGCGCTTGCTGCCCGGCGGCATGTCGACGGTGTGCTTGCGCACCATGAAGTTGCCGTGGGCGTCCTCGATGTCGCTCCACACGCCGTGCAGGTGGATGGGATGCGTCATCATGGTGTCGTTGACCAGCACGATGCGCATGCGCTCGCCGTAGTTCAGGCGCAGCGGTTCGGCGCCGGCGAAGGGAATGCCGTCGAACGACCACGAGAACTTCTCCATGTGGCCGGTCAGGTGCAGTTCCACGTCGCGGCCGGGGTCGCGGCCGTCCTCGTCGGGGGCGATGCTGGCGAGGTCGCCGTAGGTCAGCACGCGGCGGCCGTTGCCGCGCAGGCCGATGCCCGGGTCGTCGAGGCGCGGTGTCGGCGTCATCGTCTGCATGTCGACCAGCGGGTTGCGCGACTCGCTGGCCGGGTGCGCCTGCATGCCGTCGCCGCCCGCGTGCCCGGCGTGCGCGCCATGGCCCATGTGCGCGCCGCAGCCGCCTTCCATGCCCATCGCCGCGCCGCAGGCGCCTTCGCCGCCCGCGTGCGCGCCGTGGCCGCCGTGCCCCATGTCGTCCATGGTCAGCAGCGGGCGCGGGTCCACCGCGGGGATCGGCGCCTCCAGCCCCGGCTGCACCGCGAGCGTGCCGCGCGCGTAGCCGGTGCGGCCCATGTCCTGGGCGAAGATGGTGTACGCGTCCTGGCCCGAGGGCTCGACGATGACGTCGTAGGTCTCGGCCGCCGCGATGCGGAACTCGTCCACCGTCACCGGGTGCACCGGCAGGCCGTCGGCGGCGACCACGGTCATCTTCAGGCCGGGGATGCGCACGTCGAAGTAGGTCATCGCGCCGGCGTTGATGAAGCGCAGCAGCACCTTCTCGCCGGAGCGGAACAGCCCGGTCCAGTTGGCGGCCGGGGTGGTGCCGTTCATCAGGTAGGTGTAGGTGTGCGCGTTGACGTCGGAGATGTCGGTCGGGGTCATGCGCATCTGGCCCCAGGCGCGGCGGTCGGCCACGGTCGCCGCCCAGCCGTGCTCGCGCACGTCGCGGATGAAGTCGCCGACGGTCGGCTTGTACCAGTTGTCGTACTCCGAGTACTTCTTCAGGCGCCGGAACAGCCGGCCCGGATCCATGTCGGTCCAGTCGGACAGCAGCACCACGTGCTCGCGGTCGAAGCGGTAGGGCAGCGGCTCGGCCGGGTCGATGATGATCGCGCCGTACAGGCCGGCCTGTTCCTGGAACAGCGAGTGGCTGTGGTACCAGTAGCTGCCGGACTGGCCGAGGGTGAAGCGGTAGAGGTAGCTCTCGCCGGGATGGATGCCGTCGAAGCTCAGCCCCGGCACGCCGTCCATGTTGGCCGGCAGGATGATGCCGTGCCAGTGGATCGAGGTCATCGCGTCGGGCAGCCGGTTGGCCACGCGCAGGGTGACGGTGTCGCCCTGGCGCCAGCGCAGGATCGGCGCGGGCAGGCTGCCGTTGACGGTGATCGCCGGGCGCGTGCGGCCGGTGAAGTTCACCGGTGAGGTGCCGATGGCGAGGTCGAAGTCGGTGCCGGCCAGCACCTGCGGGCCGCTGCGGGCATCGGCATGGACGTGGGCGTGTGCGGGCAGGCGCAGGCCGGCCGCGCCGAGCGCGACGCCGCCCAGCGCCAGGCCCTGCACGAAACGGCGACGCGACAGCGGCGCCTGCCATCCGGGCAGGCGGGAAGAATCGTGGTTCATCGAACGCTCCGGGCACGCACGTGGCGTGCCGTGGTGACATCGGGTGACGCCCCGGTGCAGCTGCACGGGGCACGCGCGACGGTCAGGTCGACCGTGATGTCAGGCCGCGATAGGTGGCCGTAGCGGCGGCGGCCGCGGGCCGGACGCGGGACCGGGAATGACACGCGTCGCGGGTGCGGCCGGCACCCCGGCCGTCGGCGGCAGCGCGGGAACTGCGGCGAGCGCCTGTACCGGTTGCAGGCTCAGGTCCATGCACAGCTGCATGCAGTCGCCGACATCATCGGCGGGTTGGTCCGGCGCGGCTTTGGCGGGGGCGGGCGCGATGTCGGCGGGGGCCGCGCTGGCGTGCCCGCAATCCGGGCGATCGGCGGGGCGCGGTGCCGCCGCCGGTTCACCGGACAGAGCGTCCAGTTGCACGTGCACCGATGCCGTGACCGAGCCGATGCCGTTGAGCAGCAGGGTCACGCACAGCAGGAGGCGGAACAGCAGGGGCATGGGGGCGGCAGGCGATGGACACGGAATCGGCCGCGGCAGGATACCGCAGCGGTGCCGTCACCCCGGCCCGCAGCGGCTGGACCGCTGCGGGCGTGGGTTGGTGGATTCAGAAATCCCAGCGTGCGGTCAGCGTCACCGGCACCGAGAAGCGACTGCCGGTATCGTTGATCGAGGCCAGGCCGAGGCCGCCGATCGCGCTGTCGTCATCCTTCAGGTCGCCGGTGTAACGCACGCCGGTGGCCAGGGTGACGCTGAAGGCATCCGACACCGGCACCAGCACGCCGGCATCCAGTCCACCGGTGGCCGACCAGCCCTCGTCGTAGAACGGGGCACCGGCGATGGTGATGCCGGCATCCGGGATCTCGAAGGTGGCGCGGATCTCGTTGGTCCGGGTCGCCCCGATGCGCGCACCCAGGAATGGCCGCGCCGAACCCGCGGTGCCGAAGTAGTGGCGGTAGCCGAATTCCGCCGACAGCGCCTCGTAGTCGCCGAACGTGCCGTACACCGGCAGCTCCGTGTCCAGCGCGGGCACGAACGCCCCGCCTACCTGGACATAGCCCTCCTCGGCCATCGTCTTGCAGACGCTAGGCATGGCCGGATTAGCCGTTGATCAACTCAAAGGGTGTACATAAGTTGTACGAATAAGGTTAATGGCGCGGTGCGCGGCGATTGGTCCGCCGTCGATGGCGTTATGTGACACCGCTCACACGTCGTCGGACCGGCGCCAGCGATACAGCCCGTAGGCGAGGGCGGCGACCGCGGTCAGCGTGGCCGGGATCAGCAGGGTCCGGTAGCCGAGGACGCGGAAGCCCACCGCACCGGCGACGCCGCCGCCGAAGAAGCCGGAGATCACCACCACGCACAGCCACAGTCGGCGCGTATCCACGGCGATGCCGCGCAGCGCATGGCCGAGGAAGATGCCGAGGTCGGTGAACATGCCCGACACATGGGTGGTGCGCACCACCGCGCCACTGAAGGTGCTGGCCATCGCGTTCTGCAGCCCGCACGCCGCAGCCGCGGCGTACATGCCGTAGACGCTGCCGCGCCCGAGCAGCGGGACCGCGGCGAACAGCAGCACCGACCCCAGCAGCAGCGCCACTCCATAGCGGTGGCCGAGCTGGAGGGTGCTGTCCTGGATGATGAAGCCGCTGAGTACGCAGCCGGCCACGAAGGCGCCGATCAGCGCGGCGAAATGCAGTGCCGTGTGCAGGTCCAGGCGCGCCACCGCGTCGCCCAGCAGCGAGGTGTTGCCGGTGAGGTGGGTGATCGCCTCGTGCCCGAAGCCGAGCAGGCCGATGACATTGACGGTGCCGGCGATGAAGGCCAGCACGCCGGCGCCGGTCCACACCCAGGCGGGGAGCTTCGAGATCAAGGGGCGTGGGTCCGGGTCATGGGCGTTGTCCGGCTGGCGTCGGCTGCCACCACAGTGCCATAGCCCTGGCGGGGTGGCCGATGCCATGCGGGCCGCGCCACCGCCCGATCGCCCAGGCGACCACCCCGGCACCGGGGTGGTCGCCGTCGACGCGCCGCCTGCTCAGCGCCCGTAGGCGCGCGGCAGCCCGCCCTGTTCGCGCGACGTTCCACTGCGCAGGTAGCGGTCGCGCAGCTCGGTCTGGCGCGAACGCATCGGGATCGCCACGCCGTCGAACCAGGTCTGCTCGGCGGTGTGGATGACGTCGAGCGGGTCGCCGCTCCACAGCACCAGGTCGGCGCGCTGGCCCACGGCGATCGTGCCGATGCCGTCCACGCCCAGCACCTCGGCCGGCACCCGGGTCAGCCCGGCCAGCGCCGCATCCCAGGGCAGGCCGTGGGCGACCGCATTGCCGGCCAGCTGGCGCAGCTTGCGCGCGTTGTGGGCGGCGTCGCTTGCCCGGGCGAACGACACCTGCACGCCGGCGGCCTGCAGGCGCGCGGCGTTCTCAAGCGACGCATGCAGCTGGTCGAAGCCCGACGGCAGGTTGTCGAGCGGATCGACGAACACCGGCACGCGGGCCGCGGCGAGGTCCGCCGCCACCCGCCAGGCTTCGGAGCCGCCGGCGATGGCGATGCGCAGGTCGTGGCGCTTCGACCAGCGCAGCAGCTGGCGGATGTCGGCGGCGCGGTCCACCGCCACCAGCACCCGGCCGTTGCCGTCGAGGTAGCGGGTGAGCGCGCTGCGGCCTGCCGGGGTCAGCAGCGACACATGCGAGCCGACCGGGATCCGCCCGCGCGCCTCGTCGATGATCTGGTCGAGCAGCATCCACTGCGCCGCGCGCGAGCTGCCGGTGAGTTCCGCACCGCGCGCGCCCAGCTGCAGGAACAGCACCCGCGGGCCGGCCGGGTCGTCACTGCCGTCCAGCCGCATCGTCGCGCCCTGGCCGGCGATGATCGAGCCGCCGGAGGTGGCGCCGGCTGCCAGCAGGCTGAAGCCGATGCCCTCGGCGGTGGCCACCGGGCGCAGCAGCGAGTCCGGGTTGTAGGCCAGGGTGACGTCGAATTCCGGGCGCACGACCATGTCCTTGGCGCCGTCGCCCAGCGCGAGGCGGCCATCGCTGGTGCTGTCCTCGCCGGAGACCTCCTCGATGCCGAGACCGTTGATGCCGCCGAACAGAGTCGGCGTCAGTGGCCTGCCGGCGGCGTCGACGACCGGCACGCCGGCGGCGGCCAGGCCGCTGCCGATGCCGGCGATGCGCCCGCCGCGCACCAGCACGTCGGTGTGCTCCAGCGTGCCCTGCGCGGTGGCGGTGTGCACGGTGGCGTTGCGGATCAGCAGGTCCTGGGCGGCGGCCGGCAGGGCCAGCGCCGCGGCCAGCGCCGTGGCGAGCAGGGTCGGCAGGCGGCGGCTCATCGGGCACCTCCGGCGCTCTGCACGACAGTGCTCTGGACGGGGGTGCTCTGGACGGGGGTGTTCCGGACGGAGGTGCTCCGGGCGGGCATGCCCTGGCCGAGCATGAAGTCCGACACCGGCTGGCGGCTGCGGTCGGCGCGGTCGTACACGCGCGCACCGTCGATATACACCTGTTCGGCAAGCGCGTAGCTGGAGAACGGGTCGCGGTTCCACAGCACCACGTCGCCCATCTTGCCGGGCTCGAGCGTGCCGGTGTGGTCGAGGATGCCCATCGACCGCGCCGGGTTGGCGGTGACCCAGGTGATCGCGCGCTCGGGGGTGATCTCCATGCCGGCGCGGCGCGCGCTGGCCATCACCTTCGCGGTTTCCTGGTTGAGGCGCTGGATGCCCTCGCTGGAATCGGAATGCACGATCGCGCAGCCGTTCTCCGGGCGGTCGACCAGCGCCACGTTCTCCTGGATGCCGTCGAAGGCTTCCATCTTGAAGCCCCACCAGTCGGCCCACAGCGCGCCGCAGATGCCCTCGCGGGCGAGGTCGTCGGCGAGCTTGTAGGCCTCCACCCCATGGTGGAAGGCGGCGATCTCGAAGCCGAACTCGTCGGCCAGCTGCATCATGTTGGCCATCTCGTCGGCGCGGTAGCAGTGGATGTGGACGAGGATGTCGCCGTTGAGCGCGCCGGCCAGAGTGTCCAGGCGCAGGTCCCGCTTGCCGCCGTTGCCGCCGTTGTCGCTGTTGCGGCCGCGGCGGCGCGAGGTCTCTTCCGGCGGGGTGTTGCGGGTGCGGTATTCGGCGGCCTCGGCGAACGCGGCGCGGAACCCGGCGATGTTGCCCATGCGGGTGGCGGGACCGCCCTTCTGCCCGTACACCCGCTTGGGGTTCTCGCCGCAGGCCATCTTCAGCCCGTGCGGGGCGCCGGGAAACTTCATCTCCTGCACGGTGGTGGCGGCGACGTTCTTCAGCGTCACCCCGCGGCCGCCGAACAGGTTGGCCGAGCCGGGCAGGATCTGCAGCGCGGTCACGCCGCCGGCCAGCGCCGCGGCGAAGCCGGGATCCTGCGGCCACACCGAATGCTCGGCCCAGACCGCGGCCGTGTTGGGGTTGGTCATCTCATTGCCGTCGCTGTGCGCGCGCACGCCCGGACTGGGGTACACGCCCAGGTGCGAGTGCACGTCGATGAGCCCGGGGGTCACCCACTTGCCGGTGCCGTCGACCACGGTCGCGCCGTCGGGCGCCTGCAGGCCGGTGCCCACCGCCTCGATGCGGCCTCCCACCAGCAGCACATCGGCGCCATCGAGGCGCTCGCCGGTGCCGGTGAGCACGGTGGCACCGCGGATCAGCACCGGTGGGCTGGCGATCGGTGCGTAGGTGCTGGGATAGGGGTCGTGGGCGAAGCGCGCGGCACCCTGCGGTGCCTCGCTGGCGAAGGCGGGTGCGGACGCGATCGCAAGCGCCACGGCCAGCGCCGCGGACAGTGGTTTCAACATCGGTGGTTTCCCCGGGAACGACGAACCATCCACGCTAGCCGCTGCGCCGAAGGCTGCCAACCTGACGTTGGTCATGGCCGAGCGCTTTGCTCGCGAGCGCCGCCACGCCGGTGTCGCGTGGGGCGACCTAGAATGGGTCGCAAAAAGGAGAACGCATGAAAGACAAGTCCCAGATCGTCGACAACTGGCTGCCGCGCTATACCGGCGTGCCGCTCGACGGCTTCGGCGAGCACATCCTGCTGACCAACTTCGGTGGCTACCTCGCCCACTTCGCGCGCCTGACCGGTGCGGAAATCGTCGGCGCCGATCGGCCGATGCCCAGCGCCACCGCCGACGGCATCACCATGATCAACTTCGGCATGGGCAGCCCCAACGCGGCCACGATGATGGACCTGCTGTCGGCGATCGCACCCAGGGCGGTGCTGTTTCTCGGCAAATGCGGCGGGCTCAAGCGCAAGAACCAGCTGGGCGACCTGATCCTGCCGATCGCGGCGATCCGCGGCGACGGCACCAGCAACGACTACCTGCCGCCGGAGGTGCCGGCGCTGCCGGCATTCGCGCTGCAGCGCGCGGTGTCCACCACCATCCGCGACCTCGGCCACGACTACTGGACCGGCACCGTGTTCACCACCAACCGGCGGGTGTGGGAGCACGACGACGAGTTCAAGGCCTACCTGCGGCGGCTGCGCTGCATGGCCATCGACATGGAGACCGCGACGATCTTCGCTGCCGGCTTCGCCAACCGCATCCCGTGCGGCGCGCTGCTGCTGGTATCCGACCAGCCGATGGTGCCGGAAGGGGTGAAGACCGAGGCCAGCGATGCGAAGGTCAGCGCCGAGTACGTGGAAAACCACATCCAGATCGGCATCGAGGCGCTGCGGCTGATCCGCCGCCACGGCAAGTCGGTGCGCCACCTGCGATTCGACGAATAGCCCACGGAGCCTGCCGATGCATCCCACCGTCCTGACCCTCGCCGTCGCGCTCGCCGTGGCCCCGCTGTCCGCATGCGCGGACGACAGCACGCCCTCCGCAGCGCTTGCGGCATCTGCCATGGAAGCCGCGCCGGCGGCGGGGCACGGCGCCGTGGTTGCCGATCCCGCGGACGCGGCCTTCGCATGGCCGACGATGACTGTGCACAAGAGCCCCTACTGCGGGTGCTGCGTGGTGTGAATCGAACACCTGCGCGAAGCCGGAGTGCCGGTGGAGGTGGTCGACACCGACGACATGGGCCCGATCAAGCAGCAGCTGGGCGTGCCCTATGGCAAGGGGTCGTGCCACACCGCGCAGGTCGGCGGCTACCTCGTCGAGGGGCATGTGCCGGTCGATGACATCCGCCGCCTGCTGCGCGAACGCCCGCAGGCGCGCGGGCTGGTGCTGCCGGGGATGCCGGCGGGTTCACCGGGGATGGAGATGCCCGACGGGCGCCGGGATGCGTTCACCGTTGAACTGGTGGCCGCCGATGGCTCCAGCAGCGCCTGGTCGCACCATCCCGCGCGTGCCGGCGGCCCGCGATGAGCACTGCACACGACAGCGCCGCACGCGAGGTGGTGGCGTTCTGGCGCGAGGCGGGGCCGGGGAAGTGGTTCAACGGCGGCGAGGCCTTCGATCGCGAATGCCTGCGTTTCCTCGATGCGCACCACGCCGCCGCGCGGCGCGAGTACGCGCACTGGCAGGACACGCCGGAGGGCCTTGCCGGGCTGCTGATCCTGCTCGACCAGATTCCGCGCAACGTGTTCCGCGGCAGCGCGCATGCATTCGCCACCGACGGGCTGGCATTGCAGTACGCACGTCGCGCGGTGGCGTGCGGCATGGACCGGCAGGTCGACGCCGACCTGCGCGCGTTCGTGTACCTGCCGTTCGAGCATTCCGAGGTGCTGGCCGACCAGCACGAGGCGGTGCGGCTGTTCCGCACGCTCGGCAATGCCGAATACGACCGCTATGCGCTGGCACACCTCGAGGTGATCGAGCGCTTCGGCCGCTTCCCGCACCGCAACGCCGCACTCGGCCGCACCAGCACGGCGGACGAGCAGGCGTGGCTGGATGCGGGCGGCGGGTTCTGAGAGACCGCCCGGGCTCTTCTCCGGGCTCGAGGTCTGGAATCGTCGAATTGCGGACTCGGGGTCAGAGCTAGCGGGGGGCGAGCGTCAGCGCGAGTGGTGTGGTGAGGGCTTCGGCGTGGTCCGCACCGCCCGTCGCGCACGCCGGGGGGCATGCTCCCCCGGCCGGAGTCCGCGTCCAGCTACCACGGCCGGCCGCCGGCCATCCATGGCCGACTGGGAGCACACCCCCCGGCGTGCGCGACGGGCACAGGCGTGCGTCGGCTTCGGGATAGAAAGCAAAAGCGTTCCTTGTGGCGATGCCGTTCACCGGCGGTGTCGGCGCTGCACCGTTCGGGGCACCGACCACGCTCGTACGGCTCCTTTTCGGCATGGCCGCAGCCCGGGCTGAAGTCAGCATCTGCCGCTCCTCGCGGTTGATCCGTCCACGACGCAACGCCGGATCACGGTCTGCCAAGTTGCCCACGCCGGCGGCTCGTTGCCGTTGATCCTGTTTCCGGCGCGACGAAGGTCGGGGCCCGCCGCGGCCGCGGGGGATGTCCAGAGCCGGCCAGGGATGGCCGGCGACGGATGTGGTAGCAGGACGCGGAGCCATCCGGCTGGGCATCCCCCTGTGGCCGCGGTGGGCCAGCCACGCGGCCACCGTTCTCTTGCCGGAAGCTCACGTCACGGGCCGGACGGCATCGGCGTCCCAGGGAAGCGGGCATCAAAAAGGGCAGCCGCTTGCGTGGCTGCCCTTCCGTGTCGGCACGAATCGAATCATGCCGCGAACGCGGACCTCAGTAACGCGGCACCGACGCGTCCACCGTCTGCGACCACGCGTCGATGCCGCCCTCGACGTTGTACACGCGGGTGAAGCCCAGCGCGTGGAAGTGCTCGGCGGCCTGGCGGCTGCGCACGCCACCGTGGCAGAGGAACGCCAGTGCGGTGTCCTTGGGCAGCGCCTCGAGGCGGGCGCGGTTGCCATCGTCGAGCGTTTCGAACGGCACGTTGACCGATGCCTGCGCGCGCTCCCCGGCAGGGCGCACGTCGACGAGGGTGAGGCTGCCGGCGCGCACCTGCGCATCGGCCTCGGCCGGCACCAGCGGCAGCACCGGCTTGGGCGCGTTGGGGTTCTCCACCACCAGGCCCTTGCCGCGCACGTCGTCGACCCAGTCGATGGTGATGCCGTCGGCACGACGCGCGCTGGCGGTGTCGAACTGGATGCGGATGCCCGTGCTCTCCACCGCGATCGCGCTGTCGCTGGCCTGGGCGATCTGGAACCGCGGCTGGAAGCGCGCGTCGATCGACAGCGCCAGCGCGGTATTCGCGCCCGCGCCATCGAGCGCCTCGCGCAGCATTTTCGCGGCTTCGGCGGTCACGGTGACGTTGGATGGCGGCGTGCGGTCGGGTGCCGGCAGGCCGATCGCGGCGTTGAGGTCGCCGGAGCCGGCCATCTCCTCGATGATGTCGCTGCCACCGACCAGTTCGCCGTCGATGTAGAGCTGCGGGATCGTCGGCCAGTTGCCATAGGCCTTGATGCCTTCGCGGATCTCCGGATCGGCCAGCACGTTGACGTGCGCGTACTCCACGCCAAGGTCGCCGAGGATGCCGGCCGCCTTCGCCGAGAAGCCGCACTGCGGCATCGACGGCTGCCCCTTCATGAACAGCACCACCTTGTTGGACTGCAGCAGGGTTTCGATGCGCTCGCGCACAGCGGGGGACAGGGTCATGGCAGCGGCTCGGCATTGCGGAAGAACCGCGCATTTTACCCGCGTGTCATCATCCGGGCATGAGCGCCCGGGAAACAGTGCGGCCCCTGCCAGCCGCGGTCGAAGCGGTGGAGACGCAGCTGTCGCGCGTGCCGCGCCATCCGCATGCATGGTTGTGGTGGGTCGCCGCATCGCAGCTTGCGGTCATGGCGATCTGGCTGGCCTGGGGCTGGCGCGCCGGGCTGCCGGCGTTGCTGGTCTCGCATGCCTTCGTGCTGGTGCCGGTGTTCCAGCCCTGCTCGCGCGTCTATGCACCGGTGCTGGCGCGGTTGCCGTCGAGCGGCAGGCGGGTCTGGCTGACCATCGACGATGGCCCCTCCGACGACACCATGGCGATCCTCGACCTGCTCGACCGCCACGCGGCGAAGGCGACGTTCTTCCTGGTCGGCGAGCGTGCGCAGGCGCGCCCCGGACTGGTGGCCGCGATCGTCCGCCGTGGGCATGGCATCGGCAACCACAGCCACACCCATCCGCAGGCCTGGTTCTGGGCGCTGGGCCCGAAACGCATGCGCGACGAGGTGCTGCGTGCGCAGCAGGCGCTGACCGCGCTGTGCGGCCAGCCGCCGCGCTGGTTCCGCTCGGTGGTGGGGATGACCAACCCGTTCGTGGCGGCACCGCTGCGGACCGCGGGGCTGACCCGGGTGGCCTGGAGCGCACGCGGCTATGACGCGGTGCGCGCCGACCCGGCGCAGGTGGTGGCGCTGATCGAACGCGATCTCGCACCGGGCGCGATCGTGCTGCTGCACGAGGGTGCGCCGCATGGGCGCAGCGTGGAGATGATCGGGCTGCTGCTGCAGCGGCTGGACGCGCTTGATTTCGCCAGCGTGCTGCCGGAGGAGCTGATGGCGGCACCGGTGGCCCATGACGGAAGTGCCGCTGGTGCGAAGGAACCGGTCCGGAGCGCTGCGCTCGTCGACGAGCGCTGAAGGTTACCGATCGGGCCTTGCGCGATGGCGCTGGAGCGTATCGATGGAGCCGTAACGCCGGATTCGTGACGCCTCCTGTTCGCGGCTCACGACAGCGTAGCCGCGTCACTGGCGCGCTACGCTCGCTGAATCGATGTCCATGGACTCCCGCCTTCGCGGGAGTGACGTCAGCGGTGCCTTCGCGATCCACGGCGTGTGGTCAGGGCCGCGGCGCCGGCACCCCTCCCGCGCGCGGGAGAGGGGCGGGGGTGAAGGGTAGTGGCGTGGGGTCAGCGCGGCTCGCCGTTGTTGCCGCGGCCGACGTCGCTGCGCACGTCGTCCATGAAGGACGGGCCGGCGCCGTCGTCGCCGATCTGGTCGTCGAGTCCGGGATCGAGCAGGTTGGCCTGGTCGTCGAGGCCGACGTTGTCCAGCGCTGCCTGCGAACGCGGGTCGCGCAGCACCGGCCCGCCGCGCGAGGCGACGGCATCCTCGCGGTCGCGGGTCTGTTCGGGGGTTTCCGGGGCGGCCTCGCGGGTGTCCCTGGTCATGGCTGCATCCTCGATGTGGGGCATGCAGGCTGGCATCGCAGGTGTCGTGGCCGCGGCAAGGCGATGGTCAGCGCGAGCGGGCGCGCTTTGCCGGCGCTTTCTTCGCCGCGTTTGCGGTCTTCGCCGCCTTGCGCGGTGCCGCGCGCTTGGCCACCGTCTTGGCCACCCGGCGCGCCGCCTGCCGGCCGCTGTCGTTGTTGCCGGACGCTTCCGTAGTGGCGGCGGGAACCTTCTTCGCCGCGGCTTTCCTGCGTGGCCGTGAGGCGGCCTTGCGCGTTGGATCATCCGCTGCCGCATCCGCGTCGTCAGCCGGTGCGCCGCGGTTCGAAGCCGCGCCACGCGTGGCCGCCACGGCGCCGAACGCCTGCAGGCCCTGTTCGATGATCGACTGCAGGTCGACGGCTCCCGCGCCGGCCTCCCCCAGTGCGGCGGCGGTGGCCTGCTGCCACTCGGCAAGCGCAGCCTGGAAGCCGGTCGCGAAATTCATCTGCCCGCCCAGCGCGGTCTGCGCGGTGGCCTGCAGTTCGCCGAGGCCCTGCGACGACAGCCGTTCCAGCGCCTGCGCCGGCAGCGCCGCAAGCGCCTGCCAATCGCCCTGGCGCAGCGCATCGAGACCCGGCCCGCCGTTGTCACCGAGCTCGCGCGCAAGCAGCGCGGTCCACTGCGCGCGGTTGTCTTCCAGCAGTTCGCCGATCCGCAACCAGAGATCGAGGTTGGCCTTGTACAACGCCTGCGGCAACGTGGGCATGCTCATCACGGGCTCCTTGTCGTGGACAACGGGACTGCCGGAAGGGATCGCCGCGGCCACGCATCTGCCGGTGCCGCGGTGCGCCGCCAGTCTGCACCAGTGCTGCCCGCGTGGCCGTCAACGCGGTCGCGATGCCGACATGCGGCGAAAGCGGACATGGAACGGCCGGCCACCGCATGCATGTACCGCCGTGACGGGCCAGCGGCTATCGTGGCGGGCCCCATCCCGCAGGAGTCCGCCATGTCCGCATCCGCCACCGCCCGCCCGTCCAAGCTCGCGCAGCTGCGCGACATGACCGTCGTGGTGGCCGATACCGGCGATGCGGGCGCGATCGAGCGGCTGAAGCCGGTCGACTGCACCACCAATCCCACCCTCGTGCGCAAGGCCCTGGACCTGCCGGTGTATGCCGGCCTGGTGGAACGCGAACTCCACGCCGCGCGCGCGCAGGGCGGTGACCCGGCGGACGCCGCGCGCGGCGTGGTCGACCGCCTGACCATCGGCGTGGGCGTGCACCTGAGCGGGCTGGTACCCGGCCGCGTGTCGACCGAGGTCGACGCCGACCTGGCATACGACACCGACGCCACCGTCGCCAAGGCACGTGCGTTCATCGCGCTGTTCGAAGCGGCCGGGGTGAAGCGCGACCGCGTGCTGATCAAGATCGCGGCCACCTGGGAAGGCATCCGTGCCGCCGAGCAGCTGCAGCGCGAGGGCATCGACTGCAACCTCACGCTGATCTTCAACCGCAGCCAGGCGATTGCCTGTTCCGAGGCCGGGGCATTCCTGATCTCGCCGTTCGTGGGCCGCATCCTCGATTGGCACGTGGCCCGCGGCGACACGCCGGCCAGCATCGACGAGGACCCGGGCGTGCGTTTCGTGCGCGACGTCTATGCCGAATTCAAGCGCCGCGGCTCGAAGACCGTGGTCATGGGCGCGTCGTTCCGCTCCGTCGCGCAGGTGGAGGCGCTGGCCGGCTGCGACCGCCTGACGATCTCGCCGGAGCTGCTGGAACAGCTCGACGCCGACCACGGCGACCTGCCGCGCGTGCTGGTGCCGGAAGCGCCCGACAACCAGTCGCGCGATGCGATCGACGCCGCAGGCTTCGCCGCCGACCTCGAGGCCGATGCGATGGCGTCGGAAAAGCTGCGCGACGGCATCAGGGCGTTCGCCGCCGACCTCGATGCGCTGCGTGCGTCGGTGACGGAGCGGCTGAAGGGCTGAGTCGGCCGATCACCTCCGCGGCCCGGGCGCCTGGCGTCAGGGCGCCGCGGTATCGCCGGCCCGCTCCGCAACCACCAGCCAGTTGTTGAAGGGCGTGTTGCCGTACAGCGGTGCAAAGGTCGCCCGCAGTCCGGCAGTGGCCAGCATCGCCTCCAGGCCGTCGCGGGTCGGGTAGCAGCGCGCGCGTTCCTGCATCCAGCCGACCAGGCTGGCGAGGCGGTCGGCGATGCGGGTGGTGCGGCCGCGGCGGCTTTCCTCCGACAGCCCGGTGCGGATCACCAGCCGCGCGCCGGGCGTGAGCATCGCGCCCACCGTCGACAGCAGCGCCTGTTGCGCCGGCTGCTGCAGGTACTGCAGCACGTCGAGGATCGCCACGCTGCCGGCATGCGACGGCGTGGTCCGTGCCAGGTCGACGACATCGAAGTGCACGTCGGCCAGCCCGCTGCGCGCGGCGACGCGGCGGCCGCGGCCGATCTTGTCGGCGTCGATATCGACCCCGTAATACGGCATCGACTGCCCGTCCTGGCGCAGCGCATGCGCGAGCAGGCCGAGCCCGCAGCCGAGGTCCAGCACCGGTTCGCGGGTACCACGCAACGCGGCAAGCACGCCCGGATACAGCGGGTCGCTGCGCAGCTTGATCAGCGTGTAGTAGTAGTCGTGGCGGTTGCCCAGCGGGTGCGCGGGGGCGAACGCGCGGGCGATGCTGCGCGCACGCGCGGGTTCGAGCGGGCGTCCGTGATCGGCGGCGATGGCGCCGGCGGTATGGGTCATGCGGGGGAGTCCTTGTCCGGCAGCGCCGGGGTCATGCAGTCAACAGCCGGCGTGCCTCGGGCAGCGCCAGCGCGGTCCATTGCGCGTACATCTCCGCGGATGGATGCAGGCCGTCGGCCACCAGCATCCGCGCTGCGTCGCGCATGCGGGTGGCGAAGGTGACGTCCACCCAGGCCACGTCGCGCGCCTTGCAGCACTGGCCGGCGGTGGCGTTGTAGGCATCGATGTCGCGGGCGATATGCCGGGTGTCGCGGCCGGAGTCGGCGGCGAACGGGGTCACCCCCCAGTCCGGGATCGACAGCGCCAGCACGCGGTCGGCGCGGCCGCCGGCAAAGCCGATCGCGCGCTGCAGCAGTGCATCGAACTGCTCGCGGTATTCGTCCACGCTGCGGCCGCGGTACTGGTTGTTGACCCCGATCAGCAGCGTCACCAGCCCGTAATTGCCGGTGATGCCGGCGGCGTCGATCGCGGCGTCGAGTTCGTCGGTGGTCCAGCCCGTCCGCGCGATGATGTACGGCGGCGCCACCGGAATGCCTTCGTCGCGCAACGCCGCGGCCAGCTGCCCGGGCCAGCGTTCGTGTTCGGCCACGCCCTCGCCGATCGTGTAGCTGTCGCCCAGCGACAGCATCGCGATGTGGTTGCCGTTGTCGATCATCAGGCCACCGCCACGTGGTCGTCAGTGTCGCGCACCGCCGCAGCGCGTCGCTCGAGCACGCGGTGGATGCGGCCGAACACCTCGCGCACCTGCGCCGGTTCCGGCAGCAGGGTCACCCGGAAGCGGTTGCGCTCGGCGAGGTTGAAGCTGGAGCCGGGCACCACCAGCACGTCCTCGGTTTCCAGCAGCTCCAGCGCGAAGGCGTGGTCGTCGAAGCCGACCGCGGCCGGCCCCTGCACGGCGGGGAATGCATACAACGCGCCCTCCGGCGCATGCAGTTGCAGGTGCGGGCTTGCCGCGCAGGCCTCGATCACTGCACGGCGCGCCTCGTACAGGCGACCGCCGGGGGCGCACAGCGCGCCGATCGTGTCGGTGCCGGTGAGCGCCGCCGCGATCGCGAACTGCCCCGGCACGTTCGCGCACAGGCGCAGCGCGCCGAGCAGGTCCATCGCGTGGTGGTAGTCGCCGCTGGCCAGCGGATCGCCCGACAGCACCGCCCAGCCGACGCGCCAGCCGCAGGCGCGGTGCACCTTCGACAGCCCGCCGAACGACAGGCAGGGCACGTCGCCGGCCAGCGGCGCCAGCGGTTCGAACACCGCGCCGTCGTAGAGGATGCCGTCGTAGATCTCGTCGGCCATCAGCAGCAGGCGATGCTTCGCGGCGATCGCGACGATGCGCTCCAGCAGCGCGCGTGGATACACCGCGCCGGTGGGGTTGTTGGGATTGATCAGCACGATCGCGCGGGTACGCGGCGACACCAGCGCCTCGATCTCGTCGGGATCGGGCAGGAAGCCGGCGTCGGCGTGGCAGCGGTAGTACACCGGGCGGCCGTCGTTGAGGATCGTCGCCGCCGACCACAGCGGATAGTCGGGCGAGGGCAGCAGCACCTCGTCGCCGGGATCGAGCAGCGCGCGCAGCGAGATGTCGATCAGCTCGCTGACGCCGTTGCCGATGAACACCCGCTCCGGCGACGCATTCGGCGTGCCGCGTGCGCGGTGGAAGGCGGCGATCGCCTCGCGCGCGGCGGGCAGGCCCTGCTGGTGGGTGTAGGGATCGGTGTCATGGATGTGGTCGGCAATCGCGCGCTGCAGGTGCGCCGGGGCACGGAAGCCGAACGCGCCGGGATTGCCGATGTTGAGCTTGATCAGGGTGCGGCCCTGGGCTTCGAGCTCGCGGGCGCGGCGGGCGAGCTCGCCGCGGATCTCGTAGCGCACTTCGGACAGGCGTTCGCGGGTCTTGAGCGTGGGCATCGGCAGGCGCGTGCGGGGAGCGGGTCGTGGAAGCCTAGCGGAAAAGCCCGGATGCGTCGGCGCCTGCACGGTGCGGCGATCGGCACGCCGGGCGCATAAACTGCGCGCATGAACCGCCTGCCGCCCCGCGCGTGACCGACTCCATCGACACCCCCGCCCATGACGCGTTGCGCGCCATCGGCTGGCCACATGCCGCCGCGGTGCCCGCGGGCGCCTGGCGCGAAGCAATGGACGCGCATCCGCTGGCCGCACCGGCACGCGTGGTCGAGCAGCACCGCACCGGATATCTCGTCGCGCAGGCCCCGGACGAGGCGGTCGGCGTGGAGTCACTGCCGGAGTGGCAGCTGCCGCGCTGTCCGCCGGAACAGCGCGCCGCGGTCGGCGACTGGGTGCTGGTGGAAGGCGGCCGCATCGTCGCGCTGCTGCCACGGCGCACCGTGATCAAGCGCGGCGCTGCCGGCGAGCATTACCGCCAGCAGGTCATCGCCGCCAACATCGACCGCGTGCTGGTGGTGTGTGGGCTGGATGGCGATTTCAATCCGCGGCGGATCGAGCGTTACCTGCTGCTGGTGCGCGGCGGTGGTGCCGAGCCGCTGATCGTGCTGACCAAGGCCGACCATGACGCCGCCGAAGTCGACGCCGCCCGCGAGGCACTGGCGGACGTGGTGGGCGCGGACGTGCCGGTGATCGCGGTCAATGCGCGCGATGCCGCCAGCGCCGCCACGCTGGCACCCTGGCTCGGCGCCGGCGTGACCGCGGTGCTGGTGGGCAGTTCGGGTGCAGGCAAGTCCACGCTCACCAACACCCTGCTCGGGCGCGAGCGCATGCGCACCGGCGAGGTCCGCGCCTCGGATGATCGCGGTCGGCATACCACCACCCACCGCGCACTGATTCCGCTGCCCTCGGGCGCCTGCCTGATCGACACCCCCGGCATGCGCGAGCTCAAGCCGACCGGCGAAGAGGACATCGCCGAGAACTTCGCCGACATCGAAGCGCTGGCCGGGCAGTGCCGCTTCCGCGACTGCGGCCACTGCAACGAACCCGGCTGTGCGGTGCGCAGCGCGGTGCAGGCCGGCGCGCTGGATCCGGCGCGCTTCGCCAACTTCCTCAAGCTTCGCGACGAGCACGCCACGGCCGCCCGCCAGCTTGAGGAGCGCCGCCGCAATCCGCAGCCGACGGCGGGATCGCGCCGCCGGCGCTGACGATGCTTCCGCCTAGCCCGGGAACAGGTCCGGAAGCCCTATCCGCTTCACTGGCTCGATCGGCTCTCCGGCATCGCCAGCGGGGCCAGCAGCACGAAAGGACACGCGCATCGGCGCAGGGTACGGCGCGCCCGCGTTGGAGCCAATCCGGCCGATCGGCTAGCGTGGTGGCCCGTGCCGTGGAGCTTCCGATGACCGATGCCGTCGCCCACCACGCTGCGCTCGACCGGCGCATGGTCGCCGCCGCGCGTGGCATCCGCGTGCTGGCACTGGCGAGCTGGCCGGCCAGCGTGCAGCGGCGCTTCCTCGACGAGGCGATGGCCGGGCGGCTGGCGCTGCCACGCGTGGTGTATCCGCGGCAGGACTTCAGCGACGCCCGGCGTGAACTCGATGCGATCGCGCGCGAGGCCGATCCTTCGCATCCGCTGGGCATCTACCTCGCCGACTCGTCGCGGCAGTGGTCGATCGCCGCCGGGCTGGTGGAGTCGCTTGGAACGCCCGCGGTCACCGCGCATTCGCTGGCGATCTATGGCGGGCCGGGTGAACGGCTGCCGGGCAGCGACCTCACCGCGCGCGATGCCGCGCGCCATTTCATCGGCATCGCCGACGAATTCGATACCGAGCTGATCGCTCCGCACGAACAGGTGGAGATCTCCGCCACCGCGTTGCAGCTGTGGCTGCAGGGCGAGCTGGACCAGTTCTTCGCCGGCCGCGTGGTGCAGGTGCAGCTCGACCCGGAGCTGATCGCCAAGGCCGCGGCCGGTGCATACCGCATCCGCCTGCGCAGCAGCGCCGCCTATACCGACTACGACCGCCACCAGTTGCTGCAGCACGAGGCGCTGGTGCATTCGCTGACCGCGCTCAATGGCCGCGAGCAACCGGTCATGGGCAGCCTGGCGATGTCATCGCCACGCATCACCACGGTGCAGGAAGGGCTGGCCACGCTGGCCGAACAGATCACCGGCAACATCGACATCGAACGCCTGAAGCGCATCGGCCTGCGCATCGAGGCGGTGGCGCTGGCCCTGGATGGCGCGGACTTCGTCGAGGTCTACCGCTACTTCCTCGATGCCGGGCAGACCGCCGCCGAAAGCTTCGCCTCCGCACAGCGGGTGTTCCGCGGCGTGCCGGTGGAAGGGGGAGATGCCTTCACCAAGGACACCGTGTACCTGCGCGGGCTGATCGACGTGCACACCTTCTTCCGCCGCGCGCTGGGCGCCGGCCGCCTGCGCCTGTGCCGGCTGCTGTTCGCCGGCAAGATGACGCTCGAGGACGTGATCCGCTTCGAGCCGCTGTTCGACGACGGCACCCTCCTGGCGCCGCGCTGGCTGCCGCCGTGGGTCGCGCGCGCCAACGGCCTCGCCGGGATGCTGGCGTTCTCGCTGTTTGCCAACCGCATCCGCCTTGGTGCGATCGACGGGCCGACCGGCACCGGCCCGCTGGACCCGTCACCCGCGCAGGCCGCCGCGGCCGGGTCCGGGCCCGGGGGTTAGAATCGGGGGCTCTTCGCGCATTTCCGGCAGACCGTTCCCGATGTCCAACGACGATTTCAAGCAGGCCGCCCTCGACTACCACCGCCAGGCGCCGGCGGGAAAGATCAAGGTCAGCGCCACCAAGCCCATGCTCACCCAGCGCGACCTGGCGCTGGCGTACTCGCCGGGCGTGGCCTATGCCTGCGAGGCGATCGTCGCCGACCCCACCACCGCCAGCGACTACACCGCGCGCGGCAACCTGGTGGCGGTGATCAGCAACGGCACCGCGGTGCTGGGCCTGGGCGACATCGGCCCGCTCGCCGGCAAGCCGGTGATGGAAGGCAAGGGGGTACTGTTCCAGAAGTTCGCCGGCATCGACGTGTTCGACATCGAGGTCGACGAGCGTGACCCCGACAGACTGGTCGACATCATCGCCTCGCTGGAACCCACGTTCGGCGGCATCAACCTCGAGGACATCAAGGCGCCGGAATGCTTCGTCGTCGAGCGCAAGCTGCGCGAGCGGCTGAAGATCCCGGTGTTCCACGACGACCAGCACGGCACCGCGATCATCGTCGGCGCGGCGGTGGTCAATGCGCTGGAGATCGCCGGCAAGAGGATCGAGGACATCCGCATCGCCACCACCGGTGCCGGTGCCGCCGGCATCGCCTGCCTCGACATGCTGGTGGCGCTGGGCGCGCGCCCGGAACACATCCTGGCGTTCGACCGCGAGGGCGTGATCCACAGCGGCCGTACCGACCTCGACGAGGCCAAGGCGCGCTATGCGCGCGACACCGACAAGCGCAGCCTGGCCGAGATCGTCGCCGGCGCCGACCTGTTCCTGGGGCTGTCGGCCGGCGGCATCCTGACCACCGACATGGTCGCCACCATGGCGCCCAACCCGGTGATCCTGGCGCTCGCCAACCCCTATCCCGAGATCATGCCGGAGGCGGCCAAGCACGCGCGCCCCGACGCGATCATCGCCACCGGCCGTTCGGACTACCCGAACCAGGTCAACAATGCGGTGTGCTTCCCGTACATCTTCCGCGGCGCGCTCGACGTCGGAGCAACCGGCATCAACGAGGCGATGAAGCTGGCCTGCGTGCGCGCCATCGCGCAGCTGGCCAAGGAAGAGGCAAGCGACCTCGGCAGCGCCTACGGCGAGGAGATCCCGAGCTTCGGCCCGGAATACATCATCCCGCGTCCGTTCGACCAGCGGCTGCTCACCCACCTGGCGCCGGCCGTGGCGCAGGCGGCGATGGATTCGGGCGTCGCGCTGCGGCCGATCCCCGACATGGACGTGTACCGCGAGAAGCTCAAGCAGTTCCTGTACCGCACCGGCCTGGCGATGAAGCCGATCTACGACCGCGCGCGCTCGGACCTGCAGCGCGTGGTCTACGCCGAGGGTGAGGAGGAGCAGATCCTGCGTGCGGTGCAGACGGTGATCGACGACCGCCTGGCGTTCCCGATCCTGATCGGCCGCCCGGAGGTGATCGACAACCGCATCCGCCGGCTGGGCCTGCGCATGCAGGCCGGGCGTGATTTCGAGATCACCAACATCAACGACGACCCGCGCTTCAACGAGTACTGGCAGCAGTACCACGCGATCGTCGAGCGCCGTGGCGTCACCCCGGACTCCGCCAAGAGCCTGCTGCGCTCGCGGCCGTCGCTGATCGCCGCGCTGATGGTCAAGCGTGGCGAGGCCGATGCGATGCTCTGCGGCATCGTCGGCCGCTTCCACAAGAAGCTCGGCTACATCCGCAGCGTGTTTCCGCTGGAACCGGGCGTGCAGAGCACGTCGGCGATGACCGGCGTGGTCAACGAACGCGGCATCTGGTTCTTCCTCGACACCCACGTGCAGCTCGATCCCACCGCCGAGCAGCTGGCCGAGAGCACGCTGCAGGCGTCGTACCGGCTGAAGCTGTTCGGCATCGAGCCCAAGGTCGCGCTGCTGTCGCATTCGAGCTTCGGCAGTCACGACAACGCCAGCGCCCGCAAGATGCGCGAAGTGCGCGAGATCCTCGCGCGCCGCGCGCCGCGGCTGGAGGTCGACGGCGAGATGATGGGCGACGCGGCGTGGGACGAGATGCTGCGCAGGCGCATCTTCCCCAACACCACGCTGTCGGGGCGGCCGAACCTGTTCGTGCTGCCGAACCTCGACGCTGCCAACATCACCTACAACATGATCCGGGTGATGACCGATGGCGCCGCGTTGGGCCCGATCCTGATGGGCCTGTCGGCACCGGTGCACGTGATGACCTCCACCGCCACGCCGCGGCGGGTGATCAACATGACCGCGATCGCCGCGGTCGACGCGCAGATCCGCAAGGCCCAGCGCGGGCAGGAACACGGCTGACCGCACGCGCCCCGGTCCGGGCCGCGGGTGCGGCCCAGGGACCGGACTATGGGGCGTCCGGCGCGAGCACCGGCGCGCGCGGGGCGTGGCGACGCATGATCCAGTTGAACAATGGCGTCGCCATCAGCGTGCTGAGGATCGCCATCAGCACCAGGATCGAGAACAGCCCGGGCTGGATCACCCCGGCCTGCAGGCCGATGTTGATCAGGATGAGTTCCATCAGGCCACGTGCGTTCATCAGCGCACCGATCGCCTGGGCGTCGCGCGGGCTTTCGCCCGCCACGCGCGCGGCCGCCCAGCAGGCGAGTCCCTTGCCGGCGAACGACGCGAGCAGGATCGCGATCGCGGCCAGCAGGATGTCGGGGTCGAGCATCATGCCGAGCTGGGTGTTGAGCCCGGAGTAGGTGAAGAACATCGGCAGGAAGAACACCACCACGAACGGCTGCAGCATCTCGCGCAGGCGCGTGGTGAGCGCGCCGCGCGGCAGGCAGGCGCCGAGCAGGAAGCCGCCGAACACCGCGTGGATGCCGATTGCGTCCATCGCCCATGCGCTCAGGCAGAACAGCACCAGCACGATTGCCAGCACCGTTGCCGACAGCGGCTGGTCGGGTTGCACGCGTTCGGCCAGCAGGCGCAGGCCACGGCGACCGAGGGTCAGCATGAACACCGCATAGGCCACGCCGCCGGCAATCGCCCACCAGGCGTTGTCCCAGCTGCCACCGAAGCTCGCCAGCACGATGGCGAGGAAGCACCAGGCGGCGGCATCGTCGACCGCGCCTGCGGTCAGTGCCAGCGTGCCCAGTGGGGTGCCCGCCATGCCGCGTTCGTGGATGATCCGCGCCAGCATCGGGAACGCGGTGATCGCGATCGCCGCGCCCAGGAACAGCGCCGCCTCGCGCCAGGCGATGTTCTCGGCGAACAGGCCGGGCACGCCGAGCAGCCATGGGGTCAACAGCAGTGCCAGCGCGAACGGCGCGATGATGCCGGCAGCCGACACCATCACGGCGCCCTTGAAGCGCTGGCGGAAATGTTCGGTGCTGAACTCGGTGCCGACCAGGAACATGTAGAAGCCGACGCCGAACTGGGCGAACACGTACAGCGTGCCCAGCGTGTCCTGCGGAAACAGTGCTGCCTGCGCCTGCGGCATCAGCCAGCCCAGCAGGGACGGCCCGAGCGTGACGCCGGCGATCATCTCGCCGACCACCTGCGGCTGCCCGAACCTGCGTCCCAGTGCACCGACCAGGCGGCAGGTGAGCAGGATGACCGCCGCCTGCAGGAAGAAGTAGACCGACAGCTGGGCGGTGGGCATGGGTGCGGGGCAGGCGGGTGGGAGCGCCGATCATACGCGCGCGCCTGCGCCTGGTCCGAGCGTCGGCAGGAGCGTGCATCGCCATGCGCGCGTGCGCTCCACAGGCCGTCCCGGAGGCGACAGTGGAGCGGATCGCGAGAGCGCCTGGAACGCGCGTTGCGGGCGCGGTATCAGCCGGCAAGCAGCCGGCGGACCAGTGCAAGCAGTGGCGTGAGGTCGTCCTTGAGCAGCAGGCCATGGACGTCTGCGGGCGGTTCGTCGACGACGAACAGCGAGCCGGTCAGGTACACGAACGGCAGCGCCGGGTCATGCGCGCGTACCAGTGCCAGTGCTTCCTCGCCGGAAAAACCCGGCAGGTTGAGGTCGGAGATCACCAGTTGCGGGGCGAACTCCAGCAGCGCCGCGCGCACCGTCTCGGCGGTGTCGGCGCGGCGGCTGTGGAATGCGAGGCCGGCGTCCCGCAGGGCGATTTCGGTCAGCTCCGCATCGTCGCGCGAATCGTCGACGAGCAGGATCCGCCAGGGACCGTCCACGCCGGCCGGCATTGCGTCAGTCCCGCTCCGGGGCTTCGTTGAACACCGCCCAGAACTTGCCCAGCGTGCGCACCGCCTCGAAGAACTGGTCCACGTCCACCGGCTTGACCACGTAGGCGTTGACGCCCAGGTCCCAGCTGCGCGCCAGGTCGCTTTCCTCGCGCGACGACGACAGGATCACCACCGGCAGGCGCTTGAGCGATTCCTCCTCGCGCAGCTGCTTGAGCACTTCCAGCCCGTCCATGCGCGGCATCTTGATGTCGAGCAGCAGCACCGCGGGATCGGGATCCTTGCGGTCGGCGTACCTGCCGCGGCGCAGCAGGTAGTCCAGCGCCTCGACGCCGTCCTCGACATGGACGATGGGGTTCACCAGGTGCGCCTCGCGCAGCGCGTCGATCGCCATCTCGGCATCGTGCGGGCTGTCCTCGGCGAGGAGGATCGTGCGGATCTCGGTCATTGGGTCTTCTCGGGCTGGTTGGCGATGTCGCCGGTCGCTGGGAGGGTGAAGTGGAATTGTGCGCCCTTGCCGGGTTCGGATTCGGCCCAGATGCGCCCGCCGTGGCGCGACAGCACGCGCCGCACGCTGGCCAGCCCGATGCCGGTGCCGGTGAACTCGCTGGGTGAGTGCAGGCGCTGGAACACGCCGAAGAGCTTGTTGGCGTACTGCATGTCGAAGCCGGCCCCATTGTCGCTCACGTGGAACAGGTGGCTGCCGTCGTCGAGCTGTTCGTAGCCGACCCGGATCCTCGCCGGCTCGGACTTCGCGCTGTACTTGACCGCATTGCCGAGCACGTTCAGCCACACCTGGCGGAACATGTTCTCGTCGGCGATCACCACCGGCAGGTGGCCGATGTCCCACTCGATCACGTGGTCGGGGGCCTCGGCCTGGGCGTTGGCATCGAGCATCGCGCGGGTGTCGTTGACCATCGACTGCACGTCCACCATCTGCAGGCGCAGCGCGCTGCGGCCCAGGCGCGAATACACCAGCAGGTCGTCGATGAGCGCCGACATCCGCCGCGCCGAGCCGGAGATGACGTCGATGTAGTGCCGCGCCTTGTCGTCGATGTCCTCGCCGAGGTGGCGGCCGAGCTTGTCGGCGAAACCGGCGATATGGCGCAGCGGCGCGCGCAGGTCGTGGGAAACCGAGTAGCTGAAGGCCTCGAGCTCGCGGTTGACGTCCGAGACCTGCTCGACCTTGCCTTCCAGCTGGCGGTTGAGCTCGCGGATCTGGCGCTCGTGGATCTTCTGTGCGCTGATGTCGGTGGCCGTCAGCAGCACGGCCATGTCCTCGGAGTCCGGCAGCACCATGCGCCGCGCCGACAGCAGCATGATGCGTTCGACATCGTCGGCGGTGCGCTGGGTGACCTCGAAATCCCACAGCTCGCGCCCGCGGGTGAGCACGTCGGTCAGCCGGCGCAGCACCTGCGGGTCGTTCCAGGCGCCACCGCCGAACTTCTCCAGGCGCTCTCCACGTGCGTCCGCCTGGTCCACCCCGTAGAGCTCGGCGAAGGCGGCGTTGTACATCAGCACCCGGGTGTCGGCATCGAGCAGCGCGATCGGTTCGCGCACGGTGTCGAGCACGGTGGTGGCGCGGCCGCTGGCCAGCACCGCGTCGCGCTCGGCCTCCAGGCGCTGCTGGCCCTGGCGCAGCGCGAACCACGCCAGCGTGCCCAGCAGCACCAGCTGCGCGGCCAGCGCGAACCAGCCCAGCTGGTCGGCGCGCCGCATCGCGCTGGCGGCCAGCGCCTGGCGTTCCGCGAGCAGGCGGTGCTCCTCGTCGTTGATGTCCTGGATCAGGTAGTGGATCGGGTAACGGGTGAGCAGGGTCGCCACCTCGTCGGTGGTCGGCCGCCGGTCGGAGTTGACCATCCGCTCCATTTCGTCCAGGCGCAGGTCGAGCATCGAACGGAACTGGCCGAGCATGCGCTGTTGTACCGGGTTGTCGCGGGTCAGCTCGTCGAGCTCGTCGAGCTGCGGCTCGATGCGCGGGCGGCTCAGGTCCATGCGCTCGCTGAGCAGGTCGGCCTCCACCCCGAAGGCGACGCCGAGCGCACTGGATTCCAGGTTGCGCACGTCGGCGGCCAGCGAGCTCAGCCGCGCCTCAACCTCCAGGCTGTGCGCCACCCAGCGTTGTGCCTCACGGCTGGCCTGCGAGGCCGCCTGGGTGAGCACGAAGGGCGCGATGACGATGGCGGCAATCGCGAGCACGAGGCCCGGCAGCTGCAGCTTCGACCAGGTGGATGCAGGGGAGGAGGCGAACATGGACTCGGTACTGACCGCGAAGGATGGGCGTCGGTACCGGTGGTCCTCCCCCCAAGGAGTAGCCGCGCAGCGGCGCATCCATGGCCGGTGGGCAACCGCGGGATCATCGCCAGACAGCGTGAAATCGATGTGAAGAAGATCTTCACGCGGGCCAATGGCGGCGTGCCCTGCACCAGCGCATGACGTACGGCCACGAATGGAAAAACCGGCCGCCTGCCGCGGTGGTAACCGGTTCCAGCCGGCCGGTGGAAGTGGCATGCCCCTGTTAGAATCCGGGGTCACTATCCCCGATGACCCAGCGGCCGCGCGGCCGCGAGCGGAGCTTGCGATGAACTGGTTGAACGAGCTGCTGGAAACCGACCCCGATCCCACCGAGACCCGCGAGTGGGTGGAGTCGCTGAAGGCGGTCATCGATGCCGACGGCCCCGGCCGCGCCCACTACCTGCTCGAGAACATGGTCGAGCTGACCCGCCGTGCGGGCGCCCACCTGCCGTTTGCGCCGACCACCGAGTACATCAACACCATTCCCCCGCACCTGGAGCCCAAGATCCCGGGTGACCAGACGATGGAGTGGAGGATCCGCTCGATCATCCGCTGGAACGCGATGGCGATGGTAGTGCGTGCCAACCGCAAGCCGGGCGACCTCGGCGGCCACATCGCCAGCTTCGCCAGCGCCGCCACGCTGTACGACGTCGGCTTCAACCACTTCTGGCGCGGTCCGGAGGGCGACCATCCCGGCGACCTTATCGGCGTGCAGGGCCACAGCTCGCCGGGCATCTACGCGCGTTCGTTCCTGGAAGGCCGCATCAACGAATCGCAGCTCGACAACTTCCGCATGGAAGTCGACGGCCGCGGCCTGAGCTCCTACCCGCACCCGTGGCTGATGCCCGACTACTGGCAGCTGCCGACGGTGTCGATGGGCCTGGGCCCGATCGCCGCCATCTACCAGGCGCGCAACTGGAAGTACCTCGAGGCGCGCGGCCTGATGCCGAAGACCGACCGCAAGGTGTGGTGCTTCCTCGGCGACGGCGAGACCGACGAGCCCGAGAGCCTGGGCGCGATCTCGGTCGCCGGGCGCGAGGGCCTGGACAACCTGGTGTTCGTGATCAACTGCAACCTGCAGCGCCTGGACGGCCCGGTGCGCGGCAACGGCAAGATCATCCAGGAGCTGGAAGGCAACTTCCGCGGCGCCGGCTGGAACGTGGTCAAGACCATCTGGGGCAGCTACTGGGATCCGCTGCTGGCGCGCGACAAGGACGGCATGCTGCGCAAGCTGATGATGGAAACCGTCGACGGCGAGTACCAGAACTGCAAAGCCTTCGGCGGCGCGTACACGCGCAAGCACTTCTTCGGCAAGTACAAGGAGACCGCCAACCTGGTCGCCAACCTGTCCGACGACGACATCTGGCGCCTCAACCGCGGCGGCCACGACCCGCACAAGGTCTACGCCGCCTACCAGAACGCGAAGGACACCAAGGGCCTGCCCACGGTGATCCTGGCCAAGACGGTCAAGGGCTACGGCATGGGCACCGCCGGCGAGGCGCTCAACCCCACCCACCAGACCAAGAAGCTCGACGACGACGCCGTGCGCGCGTTCCGCGACCGCTTCAAGATCCCGGTCACCGACGAGATGCTCAAGGACGGCGCGGTGCCGTTCTTCCATCCGGGCGAGGACTCGGAGGAAGTGCAGTACATGCGCGAGCGCCGCAAGGCACTCGGCGGCTACATCCCGCAGCGCCGCCGCAAGGCGACGCAGGCGCTCACCGCGCCGAAGCTGGAGGTCTTCGACCGCCTGCTGAAGTCCACCGGCGAGCGCTCGATCTCCACCACGATGGCGTTCGTGCAGGCGCTGGGCATCATCCTGCGCGACAAGGAGGTCGCCCCGCGGGTGGTGCCGATCGTCGCCGACGAGGCGCGCACCTTCGGCATGGAAGGCCTGTTCCGCCAGCTCGGCATCTATTCGCCGCAGGGCCAGATGTACAAGCCGGTCGACCGCGACCAGCTGATGTACTACCGCGAGGACGCGGCCGGGCAGGTGCTGGAGGAGGGCATCACCGAGGCCGGCGCCTTCGCCAGCTGGATGGCCGCCGCCACCAGCTACAGCACCAACGACCTGCAGCTGTTGCCGTTCTACATCTACTACTCGATGTTCGGCTTCCAGCGTATCGGCGATGCCGCCTGGCAGGCGGCCGACATGCGCGCGCGCGGCTTCCTGCTCGGCGGCACCGCCGGCCGCACCACGCTCAATGGCGAAGGCCTGCAGCACCAGGACGGCCACGCCCTGCTGCTGGCCGGGGCGATCCCCAACTGCCGCAGCTACGACCCCACCTTCGGCTACGAAGTGGCGGTCATCCTGCAGCACGGCATGCAGCGCATGCTGGAAGAGCAGGTGGACGAGTACTACTACATGACCCTGATGAACGAGAACTACGTCCATCCGGACATGCCCGAGGGCGCCCGGGACGGAATCATCAAGGGCATGTACCTGCTCAAGGATGCCGGCAAGCCGAAGAAGAACGAGCTGCGCGTGCAGCTGCTGGGTGCAGGCACCATCCTGCGCGAGGCCATCGAAGCGGCCGCACTGCTGGACAAGGACTTCGGCGTGACCGCCGACATCTGGTCCTGCCCCAGCTTCAACGAGCTGCGTCGCGACGGTTTCGACGCCGAGCGCCACAACCGCTTCCACCCGGAAGGCGAGCAGAAGAAGCCCTACGTCACCCAGCTGCTGGAAGGCCGCCAGGGCCCGGCGATCGCCGCGACCGACTACGTGCGTGCGGTGTCCGACCAGATCCGCGCCTTCGTGCCGATGACCTACACCGTGCTGGGCACCGACGGCTTCGGCCGCTCCGACACCCGCGCCAACCTGCGCCGCCACTTCGAGGTGGACCGCTTCCACATCGCGCATGCGGCAATCGACGCGCTGGCGAAGGACGGCAAGATGACCGCGAAGGACGTGGCGCGGGCGATCAAGCTGTACAGGATCGAGCAGGAGAAGCCGAATCCGATTTCAATTTGAATGGTAAGCACCGGCCCGCTAGAGATGCGGGCCGGTCTACTATTCGGGCTGGGGAGCCGACAGGGAGGAGCAGGGGATGAGCTCCGCAATTCCGATTCAACTTCAGGGTAAGACGCCATCGAGTGGCACTGCCAAGCTTCGCGACATCGATGCAACTGGCGAGGCGACGGCCAGCCTCACGCCGGAACTTGTCATCGCACTCTGTGGTCCCATAGGGTCGCCGCTGCACGAGACAGCAGACCACATCGAAAACGCGCTTCGCTCCTACGACTACGTCGTCGAGAAGGTGCGGTTGAGCGATTTCATTCGGCTCAATGCGACAGTCGTGTCATCCAACATTCGTTGCGATTCCAAGCTAGTGCAGGCACAGGATCTGATAGCTACCGGCAACCGGCTTAGAGAAAAGTTTGGTAACGACGTTCTCGCGAAGATAGCAATCGCAAAGGTTCGCGCAGATCGCAAGAAGAGTTATGGCGATTTTCAGGATCAAGCGAACGAAGCTGCGGTACCGCCAGCGAGCAGGATTTCGGCACATCGCATATGCCACGTCATCGACTCAATCAAGAACACCGCGGAACTGGACTTGCTTCGCTTGGTCTATGGCGACGCTCTTTTCGCGATTGGTGTCTTTTCACCGTTGACGGTTCGGCGGCTCAACCTCTCTCATTCTGGTGTACTCGCGGACGCGGATATCAATGTTCTGATCGACACGGACTCCGGAGAGGAATTCGATCACGGACAATCGGTACGGAACACTTTTCCGAGGTGCGACTTCTTTCTCCGTGTCGACTCGACCGTTCATGGCGCAGATGACAATGCGGCAAGTCAGCAGTTGTTCGCTAAGCTCCGCAGGTTCTTCAATCTGGTATTCCAGTCGTCGGTAGTAACCCCTACGACCGAGGAGGCTGCCATGTACGCCGCCGCGTCCGGCGCCCGAAATTCTGCTTGTTTCTCTAGGCAGGTGGGTGCGGCTGTTACGAGCTCTACCGGGGAAGTGCTAGCGGTCGGGTGGAACGACGTGCCACGGAGCGGAGGAGGTCTGTATGGCAAGCCTCAACTTCTCCCTGGTCACCCCACGGACGCCACGACCGACAAGCGCTGCTATTCGGAGCCCGGTGCGCAGTGTTTCAACGATCGAGAAAAGGAATTGGTTGCGGAGAAGGTCGTTGGTGCACTGGTTGTCGGCGGGATAATTGGCGCTGGCGACGCAGCCCAAGCGCGGCAGGTCATCCTCTCCGATACGCGTGTCAAAGATTTGATTGAGTTCTCGCGAGCGGTCCATGCGGAAATGCATGCGATTTTAAATGCGTCAAGATTGTGCGGCGACAAAGTTGTTGGCGGGAAGGTGTTCGTCACCACTTACCCATGCCATTCCTGCGCCCGTCACATAGTTGCCGCCGGAGTCTCGGAGGTCGTCTACATCGAGCCGTATCGGAAAAGCTTGGCGACCCGCTTACACGAGGACTCATTATCTGAGGACGCGGACGCAGTAGGGAAGGTGCGGCTTCTCCAATTCGACGGTATAGCACCACGCAGGTTCATCGATCTCTTCGAGGCAAGAGACCGGAAGAAGGGCGGTGTGCTCAACTTAAGAGACAAATCACACGCCGTTCCTACCACTCAGGTTAGTCTTAAAGCCATTCCACGCCTCGAAGATGTTGTCGTCGCTGAAGTGACAACGAACGAATTAGTATTGCCAGCTCTCGCCTCCGCTCACCGGGTGCATTCAAATGAGTAAGAAGCGCAAGGCAAGTGACATGAAACAGCTGCCGCTACGAATCCTCACGGACGTAAATGCGAGTGCGCCCAATGGGCAACGGCAGCGTGCTCAGAAGGTCATGTTGAGCGGAGTCGGTTCAGGCAACATCATCGAGCAGGCTTCGTCAGATGATCGAGAGATCTACGCATCCATCCGGGATGCTTATCTAGCTGCGATCGAATAGCGCTTAGCGGAGTTCGCAAATGGACGGTCGTATGACCGCCATTTTTTTGCGATGTGCGGTTAAGCCAACCTCTGGGTACTATGCGGTGCAGTAATGGCCCGGCTTCTGGTTCCACGCGGCTCCGTCGAGGAGGCGGCCGTTCTTCTTCTTTGATCGCTTCACCCCGTCGGGCCCGTGTGCGCCCCACTGCTTAAAGAAGAAGGCCACCTGTTGATCAGCACACTGCTTCAGGATCGTCCGGACCCACTCGGGATTCATTGGCCTTGCGCCGTGCCCTGATTCGCCGCCGACTATTACCCAATCAATCTTGGTGAGGTCGAGCGGGCCCAGATCCTCAAGAAGCGGCTCGATGCTGAGGAATTTGGTGCGGCACTTTGCCGCTCTTAGGTAGCGAATACGCGGGACACCGTGCCGCTTGTTCTCAACCGATACGCCCAGCCATACATTATCGCTCACTACTCGTTCTGCGGTGAAGTCGCGCAGGCGTTCTGCGCGCTTCGTCAGAACTTGGAAGACGTGCTGCGGACACCTGGCCATGATGTCGAAGACTCGATCCACAAAAGTGTCTGGGACATCTTCGTGAAAAAGGTCGCTCATCGAATTAACGAAATAGACCGTAGGCGAAGCTCGCCTAAGCGGCTCATCGAGCCTGAAGGGCAGCGTCCGAACAGTTCTGAAGCCGTCCTCGTAGCCAGCGACGCCTATTGCTTGGAGGCGCCTTGCCATTGTTTCCGCGTAGCAGTGCTTACATCCCGCACTCAGTTTCGTGCAACCGACGACAGGATTCCAAGTATTCTCCGTCCATTCGATTCGAGATTTTGTGGTCATTGTTTACCCGAACATTTCGCGCTGGGGTGTGGGGCTTAGGTCGGAGACCTCTTTCCACAATCTCCCTGCTAAGGGGTGGCGTGACGCGAGTACAAGCCAGTAGATTTCTGCCCCCTGAGGTCCGCGCACTTTGACTATCTTGTCAGAGACTGTGTAACGCAGCCGCTTCTCTAACAGGGACCTCCAGTAGGCAAATATGGCCATGCGTTGGGTATCAATGCTCATTGTGCTCTTGATGGCCAATTGCCATCCGGGCGCGAGTGAGTCCAAGCGTCCATCATCCTTCATCCGCTGAAAGTTGCGCCGTAGGTCCATGATGCTGAAATGGATGAGCTGATCCATCTTCGCGAGCGAACCTAGAGCTTCAATGGTTGCGAAAGGAAGGTCAGCATTGAAAGGATCAACCAAGGCGAAATGCAGACCGCGCGGATCCAACTTTGAAGCAGCCATATTGGCGGTCTTATTAGCAGGGCCCACCAGCGGATCAATCGCCGATATGCCCAGGGACCGTAAACGCGTGCTGCAAGCCATCACAAGGTCAGGGTCCAGATCGCCGACCAGATAGCGGGAGTAGGGGGTGCACGTTGAGGCAATTCGGGCCGCCGCAAGAGCACTTCCGTCGATTACTTCTTCGGGGACAGAACCACGTATGCGTGCCCTTCCCGGTCCACAATAGAGATCAACAAAGCTTGTTTCGCGGCCGTAATCGTCTCGGTACTTTCGCCGCGCACCGTGTGAGGCATACACATATCGTTTTAACCGTTGATGTTTGTCGTAACTCCATGCGCCAACAACCCCTCGGGGCAGCCCGTCACAGGGGTCCACTTCGTACTGCTCGTTCTTTGGTTTCGCCATCAGCTAACAATAATAGGTCAGGTTCTAAGGTTTCCCCACGTTTTCATGGTGTCAGCACCATCTGATCCAGGACTGCTGGCGGCAGTGATCGCACGCGGTCCAGCCATCTGGAAACGGGCTCGAGCGGCCATCGTCGGACCAGCGCTTCGCGTCCAATGCGCACGGTCGAATAGAGCTTGCGCGTGCTGCGATGGGGCGAGAGCCACTGTGCAACGCCGGTGGCTTCGCAGCCCAGGCCTGCGAGCCAGCTGACGAAGCTGGCCAGCGTATTCACGAGCAGCAGCATCTGGAGACGTGCGCCGTGGCGGGTGAGGCTGTCTTCCATGCCTTGGCCGTAACGATGTGACTTGAGGTCGCGGAAGCCGAGCTCGATCTGCATGCGGCGCGCGTAGAGGTTTACCAGCTGCCGAGCACTGGGCGCTTGGAGTTCCGGCGAGGCCACAATCAGCCAAGGCTCCCGCTCGCGCGCCGATGCTTTCATGCTCGCGGTCGAGCGTGATGTCCTGCTCGGCATGCGCCGGTTCGGGCTCCGTCGGCCTTGTCGCGCCTTGGCGTAGACGACCAGGCGGCACTCGATTGGATCACTCCGATTGGTGAGCATCGGCGGTAGTTCGTGTGGCTTTGTCGATGCCAAAACGTGCAGCTGGCGGCTGTCGACCCACTGGTCGATGCGGTCTGGCTCCTCTTTCGGTTTGACCTGCGTGCGGCCACGGAGTCGACCAAGCCAGTGCCATCCGATCGCGGAGACCGCGCGAAACCAGGGCGTTCGGAAGCCTGCGTCAGTCACGAGAATCGGCGTCACGCCCTCGGGCACGATGGCGCGCAACTGCTGCAGGAATCGCTTCTCCGGCCGCGGCGCGCCTTGCTCACGGCCCGGCACAACCATATCGAGCAGCGTCAGTGTGCGGCCACCGACCGGGACTGCTGCGCGCAGCAGACACCAGCTTTTGTCCGGCTTCAGATCGGACCAGTCAATGAGGATTACCGGCTGCGTGCTGCGCAATAGCCAGCTCGCCATCTCACGATCGATCGCAGCGCGCTCGGCGTGCAGATGCCGGTTGCTGAGCAAGCGATCGAAGGCCTTGAGCGGTGCGCGTATACGGGTCGCATCCGGCCAAGCACGCGCCACATCCATCAACGTCAGACGGCGGCCCTGAAGCAATGCTTCGACCGCACGCAACAACGCGCGCTCGCGGAGCGCGTGCATGCCGGAAAGTGAGCGGGGCAGGCACTTCTGCAATACTTGGCTGGCGCGCATGGTCGTCAGTCCTTCTCTGGCTTAGTCACCTCGAAGGCTGCGCCATGCGCGCACTTGTTTCCACTGCGGTCATGCCAAGCGTTTGATCTAGCTGGATAAAACGCGGGGAAACCTCAGGGTCAGGTTGACTTCTGGTCGAGCTTCACCGGACTCAGCCCCGACAGTAAGGAGTTGGCGCGGGTGATCAAGCTGCACAGGATCGACAGCGACAAGCGAATCCGATCTCGGCCTGACCGGAGTTGTTGCGCAAGAAGAAGGCGGCCCATGGCCGCCTTCTTCTGTGGTGAATCCGGAAACGTCCGGGCCTGCTACGGCGCGTTCTTGGCAGCATCGATATAGCTGCCGTAGTCCGACATCGCCTCGGTGAATTCATAGGGGAAGCTGCTGGAATTGAGGATCACGGTCTGGATGAAGTTGTTGGATTCGCTCTTGATCCCTTCCAGATACGCGTAGTCCTCCGGCAGGGCTTCGATGATGGCCGACTTCGCCTCGGCGGTCAGGCGACCCTGCGCGTCGGTCAATGCTTGGGTGCCGAGTTCGGTCAGTTTCTTGGTGATGGCGTCCCGTACTTCCTCGGACAGGCCGCCCAGCGCATCGGAGACTGCTTCGGAGATTGCACCGGAGGCGAGCTTGCCACCCACCGGGATGGCTGAAATGGCGGTGTCGAGCAGGAAGCCCACGAACGCATCGCGTGCGGCGATGTCGTTGCGCAGGTCCACATACCCGGACGAGACGGCGTCCTGCATGACCGCGCCGATCATCGCGGTGCGGCCCTCGCCGGCATCCACCGCGCGCTTGTCGTCGCCGTCGACCACGCCATCGCCGTTGACGTCGGTCGCGTCGGACATGCTGCCGACACGGATGTTCTCGCTGGTGAATGCGCTGATGCGGTCCATCACCTCCCCGCCGCGTGGATTGTCGGGGTTGAGGGCGGTCATGCGCACCAGATTGGACAGTGCGGCAAGGTTCTCGCCGACCAGGGTGCTGCCCTCGTTGGTGGCGCCGGGTGTCTGGGTCGGGCTCGGCAATGTCAGCCGGTCGAGAACGGCATCGGAGTGGTTCAGGAACAGGCCTGCCAGCGCCTCGGCGCGTTCGCCCAGGGGGCGGTTGTCGTGGGTGTAGTAGTGGTTGCCAGGTCCGTTGCCGGCGGAGTGGTCGTTGATGTAATGGATCAGGCCGATGACCTCGTCGGTGCTGCCATGGGCCGAGGTGGTGTCGATCAGGATCGCCATCGGATCGCGGACGTTGCCGGGGACACCGTGGGCCGCGTCGTACTTCGCACCGTATTCCGACATCGAGTCACGCAGGTCCGTGCGCTGCTCGTCGGTCAGGCCGGAGAGCACGTTCTGCACCGACTGCGTGCCGCCCGACTGTTCCAGTGCGTTGAGGACCATTGCGCCCCAGCCCGCGCGCGTCCATGGCTCCGGCATGTTTTCCACGAGCACATGCTTGGCCAGGAACTCCCCGGCAAACTTCTCGATGAAGGCGTTCGAATTGGGGCCGTTGGCACCGGTCAGGGTTTCGAGCAGTGCATTGATGTTGTCCTCGTTGGCGAGCGGGCCGGTGGCATCGCCCAGCACGTTGACGAAGACGAATGCCTGCTCGTAGCTGATGGATCCGTTGACGTACGCCTCGCCAAAGGCGTCGAAGATCGCATCCCGCTCGCGCGGCGTGATCGTGCCTTCCGAAACAAGGGTGTTCAGACGATCCACGGTGAGCCATGAGTTCAACGCGCCCCGATCCTGCGACAGGATCTCGGCGAACAGGTCGTCGCGCTGTTGCGGCGACAGCTTCTCGAGCTCCTGCGCGAAGACGTCCATGCGCTGCTCGTAGTTGTCGGTGATCGGCCCCCAACGCACTCCGACGTCGAGGATCTCGGCGGCCTTCTGCTGGATTTCAGTCATGGCAATCACGGTGTCCGGGAATTGATCCAATTGTCTGCTCCCGTGCGCAGCTGCACAGTTGGGGCGGACCCTAGAGCTGGCGATTTAAAAGGTTCATCGCGTATTACCGGGGAAGGCTGCGCGGATCTTCAGGAAGAAGTACTCCTGATCGCGGTAGCCGTAGGCCCGGCGCTTGATGACCTTGATGGTGTTGTTGATGCCTTCGA
>NWQL01000005.1:260126-358302 GCA_002798175.1 Lysobacteraceae bacterium NML91-0213
GCCCCCAAGCTTCTCAATCGTCTTGCGGTCCAGCATGACCTCACCCCTGAGCCCTGAAAATCAGGCCTCAAGGGTAAGGGCGGTCCTTGAAGGCTCCCCGCTGATCCGCGAAGAACCATTTAAAAGAGCGGGACCGATGCCGGCAGCAGGCCGGGGGCCACAGAGGGCGCAGTGTTCGTCACGTCGTGCGGGTGACTTGGGCCACGGGAGAGGAGATCCCAGCCGGGACTGTCCACGTTTCGCATGCGTGGCATCACGGGACGCCATCACGCAATGCTCACGCCAGCATTCACCACGTCATTGCGGAGGCGGGCGTAGGTCCACCCCGGAAACCCCGCGCACCTGGACACCGCGCGCGCGCTGCAGTCGGCCAACCGCTGAGCGCGACCGACATCCACACGTTGCGCGGATGCGTCTGCGCGACGTATCGCCGGTGGTTCGACCGCCGGTGTTGGAAGGGCCCGCTCCGGGCCCTTTTTTCTGTCCGGATATCGGCGATGTGTCGCGTCGTGCCGGTGTGTGGTTGCAGCAACCGCACCACGTTCGTAAACCCCCTACATAAGCCATTACGATGCCAGTGCGACGGCATGGGGATGCGCGTCGCGGGGCTGCCCGATGCAGCGCTCCACAACGGATGTCGGGGGGAAGGGAATGGTCAGGAAACTACTGGTCGTGCTGGTGCTGGCAGTGCTCGCGCTGGTGGCGCACGACAATGGACGGCGCATCTCGGAGGCCGACGTGCATGCGCATTTCCGCGAACAGATGCAGGCGCTCGCCGCCTTCGACAGCGAGGCGATCTGCAAGGCGATGGCCGCCGATTACGGGGTCCGAAGCGTCGAGCACGCAGGGGGCGCAGTGCTGCGCCAGACGTGGGACCGCACGACCGGCTGCGGACAGATGAAGGACGCGGTGGCGCTGATGCAGGTGATCCACAACCAGACCGGCGGCATGCTGGGGATCGACTTCAGCTACGAGATCACCCGTATCGAGATCGCACCCGGTGGGCGCCGCGCCACGGTGGAGTCGGTCGCGACGGCGCGGATCGCGGGGCGGCTGCTGTCGCGCACCCGGTCGAAGAGTGAGCTGTCGCGTGCGTGGTGGCACGTGCGCGATCACGGCGGACAGACGCAGACCTGGAATTACGCGGGCTGAACTGACAGGGTACCCGGAACGGCACCCGCCCGGCGGAGCCGGGCAGGTGCGGGATAACTCAGATCCGGCTGCCGGACCCCGTGCTGCTGGAACCACCGCTGGTGCTGGAGCCGCTGCTGCTGGTCGAGCCGCCGGTGCCGGAGCTGCTGCCCGAGCCGCCGGTCGTGCCGGAGCCGCTGGACCCGGACGCACCACCGGTGCCGGAGCTGGAGCCACCACTACCGCTGGAGCCGCCGCCGGTCGAGCTGCTGGAGCCCAGGCCGCTGGTGCCAGCCCCGCCCGATGCGCTGCCGCCGGAGACACCGGCGCCACTGCCGGAGCCCATGCCGGACCCCGAGCTGCCCGACCCCGAACTGCCCGACCCCGGGCTGCCGGACCCGGAACCCGTGGAGCCCGAACTGCCGGAGCTGCCGCCGGAGCCGGAGCTGCCCGACCCGCTGCCGCCGGACCCCGAAGAACCATAGACGCCGGACGATCCGGAACCGCTGCCCATGCCGCCGCCCGCGGACGTCGCGCCCGACCGGCTGCCGCTGCTGCCGGCCTGGCCACCGTTGCCGGACGACCCACCCGACCTGCCGTAGGTCGATCCTTCCGTGTCACCCGCCGGGTCGCCGTGCGGCGGGGTCCGGTCGCCATGATCCTGGCTGCCGCCCTTGCTGGAGAACATCGAGCCGCCGGTGCCCTGGCGACGTTGCCACGCACGATAGGCAACCATGCCCACCGCGCCTGCTGCGATCAAACGGAAGAGTCCCATGTCGGCCTCCTTGTATTGGATGGGTGCGCAGAATGGGCACGGCAGCGGTGATCCCGACGTGACTTCGCGGGGGCTGCGTTTAGGCACCGCTCAACCCGACCGGCGCGCGCGCCGCAGCCCGGTCGTGTTCAGCCGCGCCGGGCGCTTCGATGCGGACCGGATGTCCACCGTGCGTGGTGGCGAATCCAGCTCCCCGCGGCGCCCGCGGTGCCGGCAACAGGCTGTCGCCCAGGGGGTAGCGTCCTGGCAGCGGGCGCATCGCATCGTGGTCCCCCTCGGGGATGTGTGCCCGGCCGCCGCAAGCCGGAACGGGCGATCGCGCAGCCACCCGGCCGGTTCGCATCCGAGGCGATCACCGGCGCGTGCAGGTAGGATTCCGGGCATGTGCCGGGGGTGTCGTCCGATCCTGCTGCAGGGAACGCATCGATGATCAAGAAAGCCGCGTCCAGCCCGATACCGCCATGGCGATGGCCCGCGGGTGGCCGCGGGAGCGACCGGTTGGCCTGATGGCCACCCAAAGACATGCGTACCCAGGGCACACAGGACGCTTCCACCTCGCACCCGCCGCATGGCGGATGGGCGGCCGGGCAGGGCCTGTTCCAGATGCTGCCGCCCGTGGGCTGGGCGCTGCTGGTGCTGGTGGCCGGCCTGCTGCTCACCGCCGAGCTGGCACGACGCGAACTGCGCGCCAGCCATGAACGCGCCGACGCCCTGCACAACTCGCTCGCCGATGCGGCGCAGGTGCGCCTCGACGATGCGCTCGACACCGCCGCGGTGGCGCTGCGGGCGATGCAGACGGTGCTGCTGTCGGCGGGCGAGATCGACCAGACCACCTACGCGCACTACCACGACAACCTGCGCGCGGTGGATGACCTGCCCGGCTATCTCGTGACCGCGTTCGCGCGGCGCCGCAGCGGTCCGGACGGCGCGCCCCTGTATCGCTACGAGTTGCTGGCGCCGCTGCAGGGCAACGAGATGCTGCTGTGGCTGGATATCGGCACCCAGCCCGACAACCTTGCGGCACTGGAGCGCGCGCGCGACGCCGACGAGCCGTCGATGTCGGCACCGTTCCAGCTCACCCAGTTCAGCGATGCCGATGCCGACGGCCTTGGCATCACCCTGCGGCTGCCGGTGTATTCGCACGGCAGGGTGCCGCAGACCGTCGACGAACGCCGGGCACGCGAGACCGGTGCGCTGGCGATGAGCCTGCGGCTCGAGCCGCTCGTGCGCACCGCGCTGCAGGGGCGGATCCTCGAATACATGCACGTGGCGCTGCGCGACACCGGTACCGCGGACACCGGCCCCGTGTTCGCCAGCGGCACGCCGGCGGCGGGTACCGGTGCACCCGCCTATACGCGCATGCTGGAATTCGGCGGCCGCCGCTGGGAGCTGCGCATGCAGCCGCTGCATGCGCCGGATGGGCGTGCCCGCGCGCAGGCGATCGCCCTGCTCGGGGCCCTGATCAGCGTGCTCGCCGCGCTGCTGCTGTGGTCGATCGCCGGCACCCACCGCCGCGCGCTGGCGCTGGGACAGCGGATGAGCGCGCGTTTCAGCGAGAGCGAGGCGCGGTTCCGCACCCTCAACGAACTGCTGCCGGCGCTGGTGCTGCTGGCCGATGCCGACGGCACGATCACCTATGCCAACCAGTTCGCCCGCCGCCGCCTGGGCGAGGTGACCGGTACCCGGCTCGACGCGCTGTACCGCCACCCGGGCCCGCGCATGGCGGTGGCCGACGCCAGCGGGCGCGAGGCCGGCTGCGACGAACGCGAGATGGAGATCACCACCGGCCAGGGCAGTTTCTGGGCACGGGTGTCGCTGGCGCCGGTGGTCGTGGATGGCCGGCCACACATGCTGCTCACCGCCACCGACATCAGCGAACAGCGCGAACTCAACGCACGCCTGCGCTACCAGGCCTCGCACGATGCGCTCACCGAGCTGTGCAACCGCCGGGAGTTCGAACGGCAGCTGGCGCTGGCACTCGGCGAACGGCGCGCCCACCCGGACACGCCGCCGTTCGCGCTGCTGTACTTCGATGTCGACCAGTTCAAGCTGGTCAACGACCTGTCCGGGCACCGCGCCGGCGACCAGATGCTGGTGGAGATGGTGCTGGCGATCAGCCAGAACCTGCGCGAGGGCGACCTGTTCGCGCGCCTGGGCGGCGACGAGTTCGGCCTGCTCGCCTACGGCGTCAACGAGGCGGAAGCGCTGGCCCTGGCGGAGCGCCTGCGCCGCTGCATCGACAGCGTGCGCTTCGTCTGGCAGGGCCGTACCCATTCGGTGAGTGCCAGCATCGGCGTGGTGATGTCCGACCGCGCCGGCGCGACCCTGCAGGACGTGATGGCCTGGGCCGACAGCGCCTGCTACCAGGCCAAGGAGAACGGGCGCAACCGCGTGCACCTGTACCGCGAGGACGACGACAGCACGCGTCGCCACAGCGAGATGGAGTGGGCCAACCGGATGCGCAGCGCGCTGGAGCAGGGGCGCCTGCTGCTGGACTACCAGGAAGTGGTGCCGCTGACCTCCGCGGCCGCCGATGGCCCGCATATCGAACTGCTGCTGCGCCTGCGCGACGAGAGCGGTGCGGAGGTGCTGCCCGGTGCCTTCATGCCGGCCGCCGAACGCTACGGGCTGATGCCCACGGTCGATCGCTGGGTGATCGGCACCGTGCTTGCGAACTTCGCGCGGCTGCACCCGGCCGGCGCCGAGTTGCAGACCTGCGCGATCAACCTGTCCGGCGCCAGCATCGACGACGAGGATCTTGCCGACTTCATCCTCGATTGCATCGCGCGCCATGAGGTGCCGGCGCAGCGCGTCTGCTTCGAGATCACCGAGACGGTGGCCGTGCGCAGCCTGCTGCGGGTGACCCGGGTGATCGAGCGCCTGCGCACGGCCGGCTGCCGGATCGCGCTCGACGATTTCGGCTCGGGCATGTCCTCGTTCGGCTACCTCAAGAACCTGCCGGTCGACGTGATCAAGATCGACGGCAGCTTCATCCGCGAAGTCGACACCGACCCGATGAGCCGCACCATCGTCAGCGCGATCGTGCAGATCGGCCACCAGCGCGGCCTGAAGGTGGTGGCCGAATGGGTCGACAGCGACGGTGCGCGCGCGGTGCTGGACGGACTGGGCGTCGATTACGGCCAGGGCTTCGCCCTGCACACGCCGGAACGGGTGATGTTCCAGCGTTGACCGGACGTCAGCGGCGGGTGGCGGACACGCCGTCGAGTTGCGGACGCGCCTGGAAGCCGCAGGCCTGCAGCCGGCGCACCACCTCGCGCGGCACGTCGCGGCCGCTGGTCAGCCGGTTGGGGCTGCCGGTGTAGTGGAACAGGCGGCCGCCGCGGCGCAGCACCCGCGCGAGCTGCGTGTAGAACGCGGTCGAATAGAGTTCACCGGCGATCCCGAAGCGTGGCGGATCGTGCAGCACCGCATCCACCGACGCGTCGGGCAGCGTGGTGATCGCCGCCGTGACATCGGCGTGGGCGAGCTGCAGCCGGCCGCCGGCCTGTGCGGATGCTGGATCCGGCGACCACGGATTGATGCTGCGCAGCCACAGCACGTCCTCGTTCTTCTCGAACGACTGGATGCGCGCCACGTCCGCCTCCAGGCAGCACGCCGCGAAGTAGCCGAGCCCCCCGCAGGTATCCAGCACCACCCTGCCGCGCGGCGCCACCAGCGCGACCTTGCGCCGCGCATCGTCGAGCGGCGATTCGCGCGCGGTGGGCAGCATCTTGATGCCGTCGATCTCGAACGTCGGCACGCCCCAGGGCGTCGGCACCAGCTTGATCAGCGAACGCGCGTAGCGCGACGCCTGCAGCCAGTCGTCGCCGTCGCGCAGGTAGATGGTGCGGTCCTTCAATGCCACCGGATAGGGCTGCAGCTGGCCGCGCCACAGCCAGTGATCGGTGCCGAGCGTCACGGTGTCTTCGCTGACGCCCAGGTCGAACGAGCCGGTCCAGCTGCCGGAGGTCCGTGCCGCCACCAGTGCGGTCGCGATTTCGCGGGTCAGCAGCGGGCCTGCGTAGCGATGCATGGGTGGATCCGGATGGCGGGCGCGCATCGTAAACCGCCACGCCGCCGTCGACGTGATGTGCCGGCGGTCACGCCGTGCAGTGTGCGGGCGCACACGCCGCGCTCATCGGTTTGAACATCGCTTGAACGTTTCCGTTAGCGGCGCGTGGCGAAGGCGTCAACGTTGTGACGCGCTTCAGTTGGCGGCCCCTTAACTGCCGGCCGCGGTTGGCCACCTGCACCACCGCCCGGCCCGGCATCCCCCACGGGTCGCGTCATAAAAAACAGGAGAGTCCCGATGAAGAAAGCCCTGCTCCCGGTCGTGCTTGCGGCCGTTGCCCTCAGCCCCTCCGCATTCGCGCAGTCGCGTGGTGGCGATACTTACCGTCCGGACCTTGCCGTCGGCGAAGGCAACTGGTTCCTGTCCGGCAACGTCGGCCGCACCGATGGCGGCACTGCCGACCGTTTCGGCTCCGGTGACTTCAACGTGTTCGAGAGCCGCGAGGGTCGCCGCACCGGCTACGGCCTGGCCACCGGCTACCGCTGGAAGCTGGCGCCGAGCTTCGGTCTGGGCGTGGAAGGCGGTTACACCGACCTCGGCAATCTCGAGGTGCGCAACGCCTTCAACGACGACGACGTCAACCAGCGCGACGACGAGAACGCCCTGCGCGGCTGGCACGTCGGTGGCAACGCGCGCTGGCACGTCACGCCTGCCTGGTACGTCGGCGCGCGGGGTGGCTACTTCCGCGCCTCGGACAACAACGCCACCTACTACAACTCGGTCGGCCAGGACCTCGGCCTCGAGAGCGGCGGCCGCGACGGTCGCAACAGCTGGTATGCCGGCATCGGCACCGGCTGGAATGCCACCGAGAATTTCAGCATCGGCGTGCACTACGACTATTTCCGCGCCAAGTCCGGCGACCTGCGCGATCCGGTGAGCGGAGTGACGTTCGAAGGACCGAAGCGTTCCACGGCGCTGCTGGGCCTGACCGCCGAATACGCGTTCTGACCGCGACGCATTCATGGGTCAGCGACGGGCGCCTGCGGGCGCCCGTTCTGCTTTGCGGTCCCCCCGACGGGTGGCGACCGGGCAACTCCGGTCCGGTTTCCGGATGATCGCCACCAGCCGCACCTGCACGATGCCGTGACCGGCGCCGCCGCAGTCTGCGATCGAACCGTCCAGGGAGCACGCCGATGTCCGCAGCCGATGCGCAACGCTATGCGCGCTATGACGATCGCCTGGCCGAGCCGCGCGAGGACGAGGCCGCACTCGAACTCGAACTGGGCCATGTGCTGATGGATATCGTGCGCACCACCTGGCAGGACGAGGGCCGCGCACTGCGCGCGGTGCATGCCAAGAGCCATGCCCTGCTCGAGGCCGAGGTCGAGGTGCCGGTGCTGCCACCGGAACTGGCGCAGGGCGTGTTCGCAACGCCGGCGCGCTACCGGGCGGTGATGCGGCTGTCCACCACCCCCGGCGACCTGCTGCCCGATCGGGTGTCGACGCCCCGCGGCATCGCATTGCGGCTGCTGGAGGTGCCCGGTGAACGCCTGGACGGAGCGCACCACCTGCGCAGCCAGGACTTCCTGCTGGTCAATGCGCCGCGCTTCAACGCGCCCGATGGCCATGCGTTCCTGCGCGGGCTGCGGCTGCTGGCGAAAACCACCGACCGCGTGCCGCGCACCAAACAGCTGGTTTCCGCGTTCGCCCGTGGCGCGGAGCGCACGCTGGAAAGCCTCGGCGGCGAGAGCAGCGCGCTGAAGATGATGGGCGGCCAGCTGCCGGTGCATCCACTGGGCGGGACCTACTTCACCCAGGTGCCGCACCGCTTCGGCGACCACATCGCCAGGCTGCAGCTGGTGCCGGCGACCCCGGTGATGCAGGCGCTCGCCGACCGGCAGGTCGACCTCGCCGACGACGATGCCCTGCGCGCCGCACTCATCGGGCATTTCGCCGGCGATGGTGCCGTGTGGGAACTGCGCGCGCAGCTGTGCACATCGCTGGAGGAGATGCCGGTGGAGGATGCCAGCGCCGAGTGGGACACCGACCTCAGCCCGTACCGCACGATCGCCACCGTGCGGGTGCCGGCGCAGACCGCGTGGAGCGAGGCGCGCAGTGCGGTCATCGACGATGGCATGGGCTTCAGCCCGTGGCTCGGCGTGGAGGCGCATCGCCCGCTCGGGCAGATCATGCGCCTGCGCCGCCGCACCTATGAACGCTCGCAGGCATTCCGCGAGGACCGCATGGGGCCGTTCGTCACCGGCTGTCCATTCGCGACGCTGCACGACGCCGGCTCACGGGATCTGGACGGCAGCAGCCCTAGCGTGGTCACCCCCCATCGTCCGGAGGCGACATGAACCAGCCCGCACAGCAGCAGGAAGTCCCCGGCGTCGAGAAGAAACTCGACCCGCCGGCCGACCATGGCGAGAAGAGCTACCGCGGCAGCGGCCGGCTGGAAGGCAAGGCCGCGATCATCACCGGCGGCGACAGCGGCATCGGCCGCGCAGTGGCGATCGCCTATGCGCGCGAGGGTGCCGACGTGCTGGTGAGCTACCTCTGCGAGGACGAGGACGCCGAGGAGACCAGGCGCTGGGTCGAGGAGGCCGGCAGACGCTGCGTGCTGGTGCGTGGCGAGCTTGCCGACCCGGCGCACTGCCGCGGGATCGTGCAGAAGGCGGTGGACGCATTCGGCCGCATCGACGTGCTGGTCAACAACGCCGCCTTCCAGATGTCGCGCGAATCGCTGGAGGAGATTCCGGACGAGGAGTGGGACTACACCTTCCAGGTCAACATCACCGCGATGTTCCACCTGTGCAAGGCGGCGGTGCCGCACATGAAATCCGGCGCGTCGATCATCAACACCACCTCGATCAATTCCGACAAGCCCAACCCCGGCCTGCTGCCCTACGCCGCGACCAAGGGCGCGATCGCCAACTTCACCGCGGGGCTTGCGCAGATGCTGGCGGAGCAGGGCATCCGGGTGAACTCGGTGGCGCCCGGGCCGATCTGGACGCCGCTGATCCCGGCCACGCTGCCGCCGGAGTCGGTCAAGGACTTCGGCAACCAGGTGCCGCTGAAGCGCCCCGGCCAGCCGGCCGAGTGCGCACCGATCTACGTGCTGCTGGCGTCCGATGAGGCCAGCTACATGACCGGCGGGCGCTACGCGGTCACCGGCGGCACGCCGATCCTGTGAATCCGGTGCGGCCTGCCCGGGGGCGTCCGCTTCCGGCCAGGCCGCGTCGCTTGCGCTAGCGGTCCGCGTCGGCGGCTTCGGCGGTCATGCCTGACGCCAGTTGCTCCTCGATCGCGGTGAACGCCGAACGCACGCCGGGCGCGGCGTCCTGCATGCCGGTGGCGAAGTACACCACGCCGGTCCCGGCGGCGCGGTCCACCCACAACCCCGACAGCAGGCCATAGGCGGAGCCGGCATGGCCGACTCGCTCGCGGCCATCGCCGAACAGGTCGTCCCGGCACCCGGGGATGGCGGTGGCAAGCGTCTGTGCCGCCAGGCCGTACCGGCAGAAGAAACCTTCGCGTGATTGCCCGCTGGCGTCTTCCTCGGCGGTCACGCCGTTGTCGCCCGCGCGCTGCCACGCGGGCGCCAGCAGGGTGGCGACCGAAGCCGGCGACAGCAGCCGCATGCCGTCCACTTCGCCCTCCCCCAGCAGCAACCGGCCGAGGGTCGCGAGGTCGCGCGCCGAGATGCGCAGGCCGCCCTGCGGGGAGAACAGCGCGCCATTGAGGCCCGCCTGCCATTGCGCGAGGTCGCAACTGCCGTCGGTGGCGGCGCGCACCGGGCAGGCGGGGCGCCCACCGCGGGTGTCGTCGGTACCCGACTCGCGCGCTGCGTCGTAGAGGATCACCGCCTGCGCCACCCGCGCATCGTCACAGGCGGCCCAGCCGAAGCAGGCCGACAGCCCGAGCGGCCGGAACAGCAGCCGCTGCATCAGCAGGTCGAAGCGTTCGCCGGTGGCGCGCTCCATCGCCGCGGCGACGACGGGGAAGTTGAGGTTGGCGTAGCGGAAGTACCGTCCGGGTGCATGCGCGGGGTCCCAGGCGCGCGGGTCGGCCAGCAGCTCGTGCAGCGCGCCATCCAGCGGCACCTGCCAGTAGCCGGCCGCGTCGGTGAGCCCGGCGCGGTGCGACAGCAGCAGGCGCAGGGTGATCGGCACGTCCGGCCAGCCCGGGTGGCGCAGCTCCCGGCCGAGCACGTCCGACACGTCGGCGTCGAGGTCCAGCGTGCCGGCCTCGACCAGGCGCATCACCCCGAGCGACACCACCAGCTTGGAGATCGAGGCGATGCGCACCGGGTCGTCGGCGGTCACCGCACGCGACGCCTGCAGGTCGGCGTGCCCGGTCGTGCGGATGCCGGTGAGCCGTTCGCGGTCGAAGGCGACCCGCACCGACGCCACCGGCGTCGAGGCATCGGCGGCGGTGGAGGCCAGCGACAGGGCCAGCAGGCCACCGCACAGCAGCCACCGCCACGGACGTGCATCACGCATGGGTTTCCCCCGGAAACTTCGACCCCGGCATGTATAGCGCAGTGGCTGCCTGCCGACACGCACCATGCCGCACCCGGACCTGCGGATCGACCTGTGCAGCCGTCGCCGCCGCGTACACGCCGCGTCCGCGGGCGTCGGCTACATTGGCCGTCCTGCCAATGCCAGGCGATGCCGATCACGCGGTCACGTCGCCAGGTGTCGACGGCTCCAGGACCCGGTATGCCTGCCAACGAACCCATCGAAATGCGCAGCCTTGCCGACGATGCACCGGCGATCCTGTGGGTGACCGATGCCTGTGGTCACTGCAGCTTCCTGTCGCGCGGCTGGTACGAGATGACCGGACAGGGCGAGGACGAGGCGCTCGGCTTCGGATGGCTGGATGCGCTGCATGCCGACGACCGCCCGGTCGTGCGGGCGCGCTTCGCGCGTGCCACGCGTTCGCGCAAGGCGTTCACGCTCGACTACCGCGTGCGCGGCCGCGACGGCCGGTATCGCTGGGTGCTGGATGCCGCCAACCCCCGCCACGCGGCGGACGGCAGCTTCGCGGGCTTCGCCGGTTCGGTCATCGACATCGACGGCCGCCGTCGCTCCGAGGACAACTACCGCGCGCTGTTCAACTCGATCGAGGATGGCTTCTGCATCTTCCAGGTGCTGTTCGACGAGCGGCAGCAGGCCCGCGACTACCGTTTCATCGAGGTCAACCCGGCGTTCTCGCGCCATACCGGGCTGGTGGACGCGGTCGGGCATACCGCGCGCGAGATGCTGCCCGATCTGGAGGAACACTGGTTCGAGACCTACGGCCGGGTAGCGCTGACCGGCGAACCGCACCGTTTCGAGATGGAATCCGAGGCGATGGACCGCTGGTTCCAGGGCTATGCGTTCCGCATCGGCGATCCCGCCGACCGCATGGTCGCGCTGCTGTTCACCGACGTCAGCACGCGCCGCCGGCAGGAACACGCGCTGCGCGATGCCGAGCGGCGCAAGGATGAATTCCTCGCCACCCTGGCCCACGAGCTGCGCAACCCGCTGGCGCCGATCCGCACCTCGCTGTACGTGCTCAAGCTCAACGAGGATCCGGAAACCACCACCCGCATGCTCGACATCCTGATGCGGCAGGTCGACCAGCTGACCCATCTGGTGGACGACCTGACCGAGGTGTCGCGGATCACCCGCGGCCGCATCGAGCTGCGCGCGGTGGACATCCCGCTGGCCGCAGTGCTGCGCAACGCTGCCGAGAGCGTGCAGCCCACGCTCGAGCAGGGCCGCCAGTCGCTGGAGATCGACCTGCCCGCGGAGCCGCTGTGGCTGCGCGCCGACCCCGTCCGCCTGGGGCAGGTGTTCGTGAACCTGCTCAACAACGCCGCCCGCTACAGCCGCGAAGACACCACCATCCGCGTGTCGGCCCGTGTCGAAGGCGGCGAGGCGGTGGTCTCGGTGCGCGACGAGGGCATGGGTATCGCGCGGGAACACCTGCAGAGCATCTTCGACCTCTTCACCCAGGTCGACCGCCAGCACAGCGCCGACACCCGCGGCCTGGGCATCGGCCTGGCGCTGGTTCGCAGCCTGGTGCAGATGCACGGCGGCAGCGTCACCGCGCGCAGCGAAGGGCAGGGGCGGGGCGCGGAATTCATCGTGCGCCTGCCCTTGCAGCGCGCCGGCCATGCCAGCCAGGCGCCGGTCGAGGAAGCAGCGGCCAGGCCGTTTGCCGGCCTGCGCGTGCTGGTGGCCGATGACAACCGCGACGCGGCGGAGAGCATGGGCGAGTGGCTGAGCGCGTTCGGCGCCGAGACCATCGTGGTCCACGACGGCCATGCCGCGCTGACGATGGCGCAGATGCACCTGCCGCACGTCGCGCTGCTGGACCTGGGCATGCCGGAACTGAGTGGTCTGGAGGTGGCGCAGCGCCTGCGCACGGTACCGGGCGCGGCGCGGATGCGCCTGATCGCGATCACCGGCTGGGGCCAGGCACGCGACCGCGCCGGGACCGAGGCCGCGGGCTTCGACCACCACATGACCAAGCCGCCGGATATCGCGCTGCTGCGCTCGCTGCTGCAGGATGCGCACCGCGAGCTGGCGGTTCCTGCGTCCGCCAACGGCAGCGCGGTCGACTGACCGGGCAGGACCCGGGCTGAACCCTGCCTGCGCGCAGGCAGGCGGCGCCTAGGCAGTCACGGTGCTGCATCGCACAATGACGCGGCCCTCCCCAGCCGCGCCGATGACTCCGACCGCCCTCCACCACCATCCGCTCAGCCCGCGACAGCAGGGCCAGGTGCTGTTCGCGCTGGCGATCGGCGGCTTCGCCATCGGCACCAGCGAGTTCGCGCCGATGGGGATGATGCCGGACATGGTCGCCGACCTCGGGGTCAGCGAACCGCAGCTGGGCCATGCCATCAGTGCCTATGCGCTGGGCGTGGTGGTCGGCGCGCCACTGCTGGCGATCCTCGGTGCACGCCTGTCGCGGCGCGCCCTGCTGCTGGCGACGATGGCGCTCTACGTGCTCGGCAATCTCGCCAGTGCACTGGCGCCGGGCTACCTGTCGCTCACCGCGATGCGGTTCCTCGCCGGCCTCCCGCACGGGGCCTACTTCGGCGTGGCGGCACTGGTGGCTGCGTCGATCAGCCCGCCGGGGCGTCGTGGCACGGCGATGGCGCGGGTGATGCTGGGGCTGTCGGTGGCGCTGCTGGTCGGCAATCCGTTGGCGGCATGGCTTGCGCAGGTCGCGGACTGGCGCTGGACCTTTGCACTGGTGGCGGCGATCGCGGTGGTGACGATGGCGCTGGTGGCACGGTTGCTGCCGGCCGATCCGCACGAGCCCCGGCACGACATCCGCCGCGAACTGCGCGACTTCAACCGCTCGCAGGTGTGGCTGGCGCTGGCGATCGGCGCGATCGGTTTCGCCGGCATGTTCTGCGTCTTCAGCTACCTGGCGCCGACGATGATCGAGGTCACCGGCATCGCCCCGCGCCACGTGCCGCTGGGGCTGGTGGCGTTCGGTGTCGGGGCGATCGTCGGAAACCTGGTCGGCGGCTGGCTGTCGGACCGTTACCGCTTCCGCGCCGCCGGCATCGTGCTGGTGTGGTCGCTGCTGGTGCTGCTGCTGTTCCCGCTGGCGACGCGCTCCGCCTGGTCGATCCTGCTGGCGGTGGTGGCGGTGGGCAGCATGGGCGCGCTGGCCACGGTGCTGCAGGCGCACCTGATGGATGTCGCCGGCGGTGCGCAGACGCTGGCCGCGGCCTCCAACCACTCCGCGTTCAATACCGCCAATGCACTCGGCCCGTGGCTGGGCGGGCTGGCGATCAACGCCGGCTGGGGCTGGACCTCGACCGGCTATGTCGGCGCCGCCACCGCGGTGGCCGGACTGCTGCTGTACGCCTGGGCCCGCCATGACGCGCGCCGCCTGCGCGCGCTGGAAGCGGCGGGCTAGGACCGCGACGCCACGCACCTGCAAGGCTCGACGACCTGCGTCCCGGGCGGCGGCGCGGGCGTACACCCGCGCCTGCCGGTGTCCGGCCCCTCAGCGGCCGTCGCGGTCGGCGTCGCCGGGCAGCGCGCGCTCGACGCGGTGCCAGGCATCGCGCACCGCATGCCTGGCCTGTTCCCACGAGAGACGCGAGCCGCCACGCTCGCGCTCCCAGTCGCGCCCGAGCCGCGCCTCGGTGGCATCGTCCCAGCGCGCGTCGCGGTCGGTGGCGCGCGCGCGGGTGCCGTAGCGGTAGGCCGCGCGGTAGTCGTCATAGCTGTAGTCGTCGCTGTAGTACTCGGCGCGGCTGTAGCGCTCGCCGTAGTAGGCATCGACGTCGGTATAGGTGCGCCAGGTCCGGTCGGTGCGTTGCCAGGCATCCGCCACCGCGGGCCGTGCGTCGTTCCACGACAGGATCGACGCGCCGCGCGCGGTTTCCCAGCGCTCGCGCAGCTCGGACTCGGCCTCGTCGAAGGCGCGGATGTCGGCGTTGCGTGCCTCGGTGCCGTAGCGGTAGGCCGGGGCATAGTCGCGCTCGTAGTCCGCATCGCTGCGGTAGTAGTCACGCGCGGGCGCGCTGTCGCGCCAGTATTCGACCTCCACCGTGGGATCCACCCGTTCGGCCACGGCCTTACCGCCCGCGGCACCGCCGAGCGTCCCGATCGCACCACCCACCAGGGTGCCGATCGGGCCGAACAGGCTGCCGACCGCGGCGCCGGCGACGGCCCCCAGGGTGCCGCCAGCGGCCACGCCACCGGGATGTGCTCCGGGTGCACCGGAGATCGGATCGCGGTTGGCGTCGGGCTGGCGGGGCGTGTGCTTGTGGCTCATGGCGGGGTCTCGCTGCAGGGGAGTTGCCGCCACTGTCCGCCAGCGCCGCGTGCAGGCGACGTGCAGCAGCTGCTCCCTCACGCCATTCACCGTCCGGCGGGCATGAGCCGCCCTAAGCTATGCGGTCGTATCCGATCAGCCCGCCATGTCCATGTCCCTTCCGCGCCTTGTCCTGTCCGCCTGCCTCGTGGCGTCCGTGCTCACCGCCTGTGGGGGTGGCGGGGCCAGCAAGCCGCGGCCCGCCCTGCTGGGCGAAACCTTCGCGTTCGACGAGATGTACTCGCGGATCTTCGACACCCGGCCGGAGGTGGCCTGCGAGGCCGCGCGGCGCGCGCTGCTCGGCCAGGGCTACGCGGTCGGCCGCGCAGAGGCCGCTTCGGTGGAGGCCAGCAAGAACTTCCAGCCGGAATCCGATTCGCATCTGCAGCTGGCGGTGCGGGTGTCGTGCGTGCCGCAGGAAGGCAACGCGCTGGTGTTCGTCAGCGCGCTGCAGGACCGCTATGCCCTGCGCCGCAGCGCCAACTCCGCAAGCCTTGGCGTGAGTGCGCTGGGTTCGGTGTCGCTGCCGATCGGCAGTACCGAGGATTCGCTGGTGCGGGTGGCCAGCAGCACCGTGCAGGACGCCGATTTCTATGCGCGCTTCTTCGAGCGCGTGCAGGGCTACCTGCCGGCACACGTGCGCACGGTCGAAGGCGACAGGTGAGATCGGCGCGGCGTACGGCCGCGCCGGTGCAGGGTGTCAGCGGATCCAGCCGCGCAGTTCCTCGCGGTCCAGGCGGCCGTCGGCATTGGTATCGACGCCTGCGAATTCCGCGGCAAGGGTGGGATGCGCGGCAGCCTCGCGGCGGTCCAGATGGCCGTCGCCGTTGCTGTCGAGCGCGTCGAAGTCGATCCGGTACTGGTCGCGCAGGATCGAATCGGCCTCGTAGGAGCGCACGATGACCTGCTGCTCGCCGGCATTGCCGAACGTGGCGATGCCGGTCTGCGTGCCCTGCGAGGTGGCGGGCGCCGGCGTCCGGTCCGCCTGCGGCAGCGGCCGGGTCTGGGTCTGCGCGAGGGCCGCAAGCGGCAGCAGCATGGCAAGGGCAAGGGCAAGGGCAGGGCGATGCAGGGTCATGGGCGTGGTCCTGGTGGGTGATGGGTTGCAACGGCGGCGTAGCCCCGCCGTTGCGCGGATGCATGGCTGTGGCGGTCAACGTTCGTGGGCCCGCGCATGCGGACACCTCGCCTCCGCACGGGCCGCTGCCGGATTGGAACGATCGTCGCCGCACGGGTTTCCGGGTGACATCCGTATACGGACTGCCGTCAAGGCTTCGTAATCCAGGGGTCCCTTCCCACCACAGGAAGGGGAGCCTCCGTGATCACCAACCCGCTGGCCTGTGCGGCCCCGGCGTGAACCGCTCGCTGGTGCTGGCGGGCGGAGCGCGAGCGACGCCTGGAGCATCGGCGTGGCCACGCCAGGCTGCGACTCAGCCCGCCATGCCGCTGTGGCGCAGCAGCGCGTCGATCCGTGGCTCGCGGCCGCGGAAGGCGCGGAAGTTCTCCAGCGCCGGGCGGCTGCCACCGCGGGCGAGGATCTCGTGGCGGAAGCGCGCGCCGGTGTCGGCCAGCGCGTCGGGCTGTTCCTCGAACGCGGCATAGGCATCCGCGCTCAGCACCTCGGCCCACTTGTAGCTGTAGTAGCCGGCTGCGTAGCCGCCCGCGAAGATGTGCGCGAACTGGTGCGGGAAGCGGTGCCAGGGCGGTGGCCGGTTCACCGCCACCTCGTCGCGGATGCGTTCCAGCAGCCCCAGCACGTCCGCCGGTGGCTCACCGGCATGCAATTCCATGTCGAACAGTGCGAACTCGAGCTGGCGCACGGTCTGCATGCCGCTCTGGAAGTTGCGTGCGGCCAGCATGCGGTCGAACAGCGCGCGTGGCAGCGGCTCGCCGGTGTCCACGTGCGCGGTCATCGCCTCGACACGCGGCCACTCCCAGCAGAAGTTCTCCATGAACTGGCTGGGCAGCTCCACCACGTCCCATTCCACGCCATTGATGCCGGCCACCGGCAGCTCGCCGACTTCGGTCAGCAGCTGGTGCAGGCCGTGGCCCATCTCGTGGAACAGGGTCACCACTTCGTCGTGGGTGAACGTGGCCGGAGCACCGTCGACACCGCGGCCGAAGTTGCAGACCAGGTACACAACCGGTGTCTGCGCACTGCCGCCGGCACGCTGGCGGCGGTTGCGGCAGTCGTCCATCCAGGCGCCGCCACGCTTGCCTTCGCGCGCGTACAGGTCGAGATAGAACTGCCCGACCAGGCGGCCACCGCCATCGACCAGCCGGTAGAAGCGGACGTCCTCGTGCCACACCGGCGCGCTGTCGGCTTCGACGCGCAGGCCGTAGAGGCTTCCGATCACGTCGAACAGGCCGGCCAGCACGCGCGGTTCGGTGAAGTAGCGCTTGACCTCCTGCCCGGAGTAGTCGAAGCGCGTCTCGCGCAGTTTCTGCGAGACCCACATGAGATCCCACGGCTGCAACGTGTCGATGCCGAGCGTGTCGCGGGCGAACGCTTCGAGTTCGGCGCGGTCGCGGCGTGCATGCGGAAGCGCGCGTGCGGCGAGGTCGCGCAGAAACGCCAGTACCTCGTCGTCGGTGCGCGCCATCCGCGTGGTCAGCGCAAGCGCGGCGTAGTGGGCGTGCCCGAGCAGGCGCGCCTGCTCGGCGCGCAGCGCCAGGATCGCGTCGATCAGCGGTCCGTTGTCGAGCGCCGCCGGGCCGGCCTCCGATGCGAGCACGCCGTACGCGCGGTACAGGCGTTCGCGCAACGCGCGATCGTCGGCCCAGGTCTGCACCGGCAGGTAGCACGGCATCTTCAGGGTCAGGCGCCAGCCGGGCTCGCCGGCGGCTTCGGCCGCGGCGCGGCACTGCGCACGGACATCCGCCGGCAGGCCAGCGAGTTCGGACTCATCGGTGGTGGTGTACGACCACGCGTCGGTGGCGTCGAGCACGTGTTCGGAGAACCTTGCCGAGAGCTCCGCCAGTTCCTGCTGGACCTGGGCGAAACGCGCGCGCGCGTCGGGCTCGAGCTCGGCGCCGCCGAGGCGGAAATCGCGCAGGGCGTTATCGACCACGCGGCGGCGCACGGGGCTCCAGTCAGCGGCGTCGGGCGCGGCGGCCAGGGTGCGGAAGCGTTCGTACAGGGCCTGGTTCTGCTGCAGCGCGCTGTGGAAGCGCGTCACCTTCGGCAGCGCCGCGTTGTAGGCCTCACGCAGTTGCGGCGTATTGACCACCGCGTTGAGATGGCCGACCTGGTTCCAGGCGCGGCCAAGGCGTTCGGTGGCGTCGTGGAGCGGTTCGACGAAGCCATCCCACGTGACCGGCGCCGCGGTGGTGGCATGCGCGACAGCCGCCTCGGCGTCCGCCAGCAGGGTGTCGATGGCGGGGGCGATATGCTCCGGCCGGATTGCATCGAAGCGCGGCAGCGCGGAAAAGTCGAGAAGGGGATTGGTCATCCCCGCGTGGTGGGGGCGGATCCCGGTGTTTCCAGCCGGATTCATTCGCACCGCCCGTGGCCGGTGCAACAGCGGCCTGCGCGCTGTGACTCAGGGCGCGGCGAGGATCGAGACGATGCGGTTCTGCAGCCAGCTGGTGTCTTCGGCCGACAGCTTGCCGCGCAGCAGGGAGCGGGTCTCGTGGGAGAACGCCGCCCAGAAATCACTGTCGTGCGGGTTCTGCTGGCGCATCTGCGGCAGGCGCTGGTGGAGATCGCTCAGGCGGCGATCGAGTTCGGGGCGTGACATGTCGGACCTCTGCGCGGGCATCGGCGCGATGGCGATGCCATCGGCCTGCCGGGAAACTGGTCGCGCTGCACGGGACTGGCGGTAGGGAACCGGACGGTCGGGCGCGGCGCGTCTCCCAACCTAGTGGGTGCCCCTGTAGGGTGGTGTGAAAACTGCCGCGTAATTGCGCGTTTTCGCGCCGTTCCGGGTCATCCCGATGAATGCACGTCACGCGTCTCACGGGCTGAGACCTCGACCCGTCACGCTGTCGCGGTGGAAACCTCCGACAAGCTCGCCATCCTTGCCGATGCGGCCAAGTACGACGCGTCCTGCGCGTCGAGCGGCGCATCGAAGCGCCATTCGCTGGGTACCGGGGGGATCGGCAGCACCGAAGGCATGGGGATCTGCCACTCCTACACGCCCGACGGCCGCTGCGTCTCGCTGCTGAAGATCCTGCTGACCAATTTCTGCATCTACGACTGCGCCTACTGCGTCAACCGCGTCAGCAGCAACGTGCGCCGCGCCCGGTTCACCACCGACGAGGTGGTGAAGCTGACGCTGGATTTCTACAAGCGCAACTACATCGAGGGGCTGTTCCTCTCCAGCGGCATCATCCGCTCCAGCGACTACACGATGGAGCAGCTGGTGGAAGTGGCCCGCAGCCTGCGCGAGGACCATCGCTTCGGCGGCTATATCCACCTCAAGACGATCCCCGACGCCGCCCCCGAACTGCTGGCCGCGGCCGGGCAGTACGCCGACCGCCTGAGCATCAACGTCGAATTGCCGACCGAAGCGGGGCTGGCCGAACTGGCCCCGGAGAAGAAGCTCCCGGGTATCCGCGCGGCGATGGGCGAGCTGCGCTGGCGCATCGAGGAGAACCGTGAGCAGCGCCGCGAGCAGAAGGTGCTGCGTGCGAAGCCGCCGCGCTTCGCACCCGCGGGGCAGAGCACGCAGATGATCGTCGGCGCCGATGGCGCGAACGACCGCAGCATCCTGCACACCAGCGACAACCTCTACGGCAACTACCGGCTGAAGCGGGTCTACTACTCGGCGTTCTCGCCGATTCCCGATGCCTCGATCCGCCTGCCGTCGAAGGCGCCGCCACTGGTGCGCGAACACCGCCTCTACCAGGCCGACTGGCTGCTGCGCTTCTACGGGTTCGGGGTCGATGACATCGCGCCGGCCGACGCCGGCGGCATGCTCGATCTCGACATCGATCCCAAGCTGGCGTGGGCGCTGCGCCATCCCGAGCAGTTCCCGGTCGACGTCAACCGCGCCTCGCGCGAGCTGCTGCTGCGGGTGCCGGGCCTGGGGACCCGCAACGTCGACCGCATCGTGTCGTCGCGGCGCACCGGCGCGTTGCGGGTCGACGACCTGGCGCGGCTGCGGGTGCCATTGAGGAAGGCCCTGCCGTTCCTGCTGCTGCCGGGCCACGTGCCGCGTGGCGGGCTCGACGATCCGGCACGGCTGCGCGCGCAACTGGCGCCACCGCCACGGCAGGCGGACCTGTTCGCATGAGTGGCGATCTGTTCGGCGATGCGCCGGGTGCCACCGCGGCCGGGGCCGTGCAGGCGGTCGTGGATCCGCCCTGGGACGGCGACGCGTGGCGCGTGCAGGCGCGCCAGGCCTGGTGCGCGGGGCTCGCCCCCGAAGACCTGGTCTGGGATGGCGACCCGCAGGCGATGCTGGCAACCGGCCGCGCGTTGGACGCGCTGCCGGCCACGCGACCGCCACCGCGGGTGGATGCGGAGTTCCCCGCGCTGGCCGCCGCGGTGGCCTGCCATTCCGATCCGCAGCGGTTCGGCCTGCTGTACCGGCTGCTGTGGCGCATGGCGTCCGGCCAGCCACGGCTGCTCGAGCGCGCCAGCGATCCCGACGTGCAGCGCGTACGCATGCTGGAGAAGGCGGTGCGCCGCGACAGCCACAAGATGAAGGCATTCGTGCGCTTCCGCGCGGTGCCGGGGCGCGACGAGCACTACATCGCCTGGTTCGAGCCGGCACACCGCATCGTCGACCGGATCGCCCCGTTCTTCGCCCGGCGATTCGCGGGCATGCACTGGGCGATCCTCACCCCGTACCGCAGCGTCGCCTGGGATGGCCGGGCGCTGGTGTTCGGGCCGGGCGCCACCCGCGGTGATGCGCCGGACGACGATGCGCAGGAAGCGCTGTGGCGCACCTACTACGCCAACATCTTCAATCCGGCGCGGCTCAACCCGACGATGATGCGGTCGGAGATGCCGCAGAAGTACTGGAAGCACCTGCCCGAAGCCGCGTTGCTGCCGGCCCTGCTGCGCGAGGCCGGCCCGCGCGTGCAGGCGATGGCCGAGCGCGCGCCGGAGCCGCCGCGACGGCGCATCCCCGCGCCCGCACCGGCACCGCTCGGGATGCCCGCGGGGCTGGACGCCCTGCGCGACGCCGCCGCGGCGTGCCGGCGCTGCCCGTTGTGGGAACCGGCTACGCGCACGGTGTTCGGCGAGGGCCCGCAGGATGCACGGGTGGTGGTGGTCGGCGAACAGCCGGGCGACGAGGAGGACCTCAGCGGGCGCCCGTTCGTCGGCCCTGCCGGGCGCCTGCTCGACCGCGCGCTGGGCGAGCTCGGCATCGATCGCTCGCGGCTGTGGCTGACCAATGCGGTCAAGCACTTCCGCTTCGAGCCACGCGGCAAGCGCCGCCTGCATCGCAATCCGGACGTCGCCCACGTGCGCGCCTGCCGGCCGTGGCTGCAGCAGGAACTGGCGGTGCTGCAGCCCGACATCGTCGTGTGCCTGGGCGCGACCGCCGCGCAGGCGGTGTTCGGTGGCGGCTTCCGGCTGATGGACGCGCGTGGCCGCTGGCATCCGCTCGACGGCGCCCGTGGACTGGCCACCGTGCACCCGGCCTGGGTGCTGCGCCAGCGCGACGCCGCTGCGCGCGAGGCGGCCTACGCGGGTTTCGTCGACGACCTGCGGCTGCTGGTGGGGGCGGTGGCCGCGTAGGCGTGGCTCCCGGGTCCCCGAAGTGCACGCACTGCGTAGCTGCGTGTCGGCCGGGCGCCTACCCTGCGGCGATTTCACCGTGGATTGGCAAGGGCGGGAGGACACTCCCGTCACCCCATGGAGGAGTGACTTCGATGAAGCAATGTCATGTTTCCCGCGTCGCGCTGCTGGCACTGGCGCTGGCGCTGCCGGCGGCGGCCGCCGCCCAGCAGACCGGCGCGGCCGGTGCCATGCAGGCCGATACCAGCCACCACGGTGCCCACCACGCCGCGATGACCGAGGCGCAGGTGCGCAGCGCGCTCGAAGGCGAGGGCTTCCGCAACGTGCGTGACCTCGAGTTCGAACACGGCCTGTGGAGCGCCGATGTCGACAGCGCCGACGGCAACAAGATCGACGTCCACCTCGATCCCGCCACCGGCGAAGTGTTCCCCGATACCGCCACCGCGCGCATCTCCGAGAACGAAGTGCGGGCGAAGCTCACCGCCGGTGGTTACCAGCACATCGAGGACGTGGAATTCGACGACGGCATCTGGAAGGCCGAGGCGCGCAACGCACAGGGCCAGAAACTGAACCTGCGCATCGCGCCCACCGATGGACGGGTGCTGCACGAACGCATCGACTGACGCGTTCGGCTACGAAAAATGCCCGGCTTGCGCCGGGCATTCCTGTGTCCAGGCAACGGAGGTGGAGGTCAGCGTGCAGCGCGGCGTGTGCGTGGGCGCCCACCGCGACGCAGCCACACGGTCTGCACCACCAGCGCGAGGGCCAGCGCCAGCGCGGTCCAGCCCGCCATCGGCGCCTCGTCACCGCGTGCCAGTGCCACGGTCACCCCGACGAACCCCCACGCGGCTGCAAGCGCGTAGCTGAAGGCCCCGTGCATCGCGGCGTTCGCCGCCAGCGCAAGCACCGCCGCCACCGCCAGCAGGACGAAACTCCAGCCAAGCTGGTTGCCGGGGTCGGCCGGGATCACCCCTTCGCCGAGCAGCGCCTGCGCAAGGTTCAGGATGGCGGCGATCGACAGCCAGCCCGCATGCAGCCCCAGCGCCATGCGCGTCCACAGGTCGGCATGGCCACGATGGGCGGTCCACGCGGCCCACAGCAGGGTGGCCAGCGCGACGAAGATCAGCAGCACGCACAGCCACAGCCACTCCTGCGCGTAGACCGGCATCCACAACGTGGTGCACACGAACCCAAGGGCGGTCGCAGGCGCGATGCGTGCCAGCAGCCGGTCCCGTTTGCGCGCGCCGGTCGCCTGGCGCAGCGCATACACGATGTCGAGCAGGAAGATCAGGCTCCAGATCGAGAACGCGTAGCCGGCCGGCTGCACCAGCAACGGATAGCGCGAGGAGATCTCGGACTGGTCGGGCCCGAACGCCCCCTGGTTGGAGAACCACGCAACCACCGGCATGGCGATCGCGGCAAGCAGGACGAGCAGGCGCACGGGTCGCTCCTTCGATGTGGACGCCGCATCGTCGCGGCGTTGCCGCGTTCATGTGGTGAAGGCAGTCAACGCGACGTCCCGCGCGACGGCGTGCGGCGTTCGATCCGGCGCAGGCCCTGCCACAGCAGCCACAGCCCGCCGGCGAGGTAGGGAATGCAGCTCGGCACCCACATCAGGATGCCGGCCAGCTGCTGGTCGGCCAGCGGCGCCAGGCCGACCCCGGGCGCACGCACTGCGTACACCGGATACAGCGCGCGCTGGGAGAACGCCAGCAGCGCGCCGAGAAAGCCCATCTGCATCATCACCGCCAGCAGTGCGACCACGCCGGCGCCTGCACCACTGCCGGGGTCGCGCAGCCGCCGCCACGCCGCCGCCCAGAACCACATGCCCGCCAGCAGGAACGACAGGTGCATCAGGTGGTGCAGCGGCGCGCTGGCCAGCACCGCTTCCAGCGCACCCGGCAGGTGCCAGGCCCACATCACCGCACTGTGGGCGACCGCCGCCGGCACCAGCCAGGCCGAGATCCGCGTCAGCGGTGCATGCAGGGCGGCGTGCAGTGCCGAGGACCAGCGTCGCGGCAGGGCATAGGCCGCCACGGCGAACGGCTTTCCGGCCAGCAGCAGCGGCGGCACCAGCGCCAGCAGCAGCATGTGCTGGGCCATATGCGCGGCCAGCGACCAGGCGCCGTACGCATCCAGTGGCCAGATCGCCGCCAGCGCCAGTGACAGCATTCCCGACCAGAAGCCGGCGACGCCTGCAGGGGTGACGCCGCGACCGATCCCGGCCTGCCGCCACAACCGCGACAGCCCGAATGCATACAGCACCGCCAGCAGCACGAACGGCACCAGCACCATCGGCGACAGCGTCCACGCCTGCGCAAGCGTCGGCGGATGCGCATGTCCGTCGTGTGCGAACACCGCTGGCGGCCACAGCAACGCTGCGGCGGCAATGGTCACGGGGGCGATGGAGGGATGGGGTCGACGCATGGGCGACACCGTAACAACCCAGTGGCCGCGGTCATGTGGATGCTCCCTACACGCGATGCGCGCGGGTGCTCGTCTAGGGTCGCGACGTCGCTCACCGCTTCTCCCGCCTGCGGGACGGGTGGCCCGAAGGGCAGGGCGCAACGGGAACGTGTCCCCCGCCCAGCACGCGCGTACCGGAGACTCCATGTACTTCTGGCTCAAGTTCTTCCACATCGCGGCGATGGCCATCTGGTTCACCGGGCTGTTCTTCCTGCCGCGGCTGTTCGTGGCCTTCCAGCGCAGGGAGGCCGACGGCGAGGCGACGTACTTCAACCCGGTCGCCAACATGCTGTTCTTCCGTATCGCCACGCCCGCGGCCATCGCCACCATCACCCTGGGGCTGGTGCTGATCGCCTGGCGACCGGATGGCGCCTGGCTGGTCCTGAAGCTGGTGGTGGTCGCGGTGGCGGTGCTGTTCCACCTCTATTTCGGCCTGCTGCTCTACCAGCTCGGCAAGGGCAACGACCGCCACGGTGCGTGGTTCTTCCGTGTGCTCGGTTGGGTGCCGCTGGTGCTGCTGCTGGTGATCGCGGCCATCACCGGCGCCAAGCCACGCACCATCGGCGACCTGCCGCCACCGCCAATGCACGAGGTCAATCGCGAAGGCTGAGCGGCCTGGTCCGCGGCGGTCTGATTGCGGGGCGGGCGTTGGACGCGTTGGCGGGTCTGCGAGGGCTTCGGGCGATGGCGATGTAGTAGTCCTGCGTCGGTGAGCGGCTTTGTTGTGTCGCGCTGCCCGTCGCGCGCACCGGGGGGTGTGCTCCCCCGGCCGGAGTCCGCGTCCAGCTACCACGGCCGGCCGCCGGCCATCCATGGCCGGCTGTCCGCACACCCCCGGTGCACGCGACGGGCTCGGGCATCCGCCGGCTTCGGAATGGAACGTCAGCAGCGGTGCCGCTGACGGCGTCGTGCACGGGCGGCGGGCGGCGCACCTGCCTGTCCGGGTGCAACCGACCACGCTCGCGCGGCCCGGGTCCGGCATCGAGATCGGAGCGGCTCGTTGGAGTCACCGGTTGTCGCAACGGCATGCCGGTATTTGCCGTTGGCCTTCTCCCCGACGCGACGACAGTCGGAGCCCGCCGCGGACGCAGGGGGATGTCCAGAGCCGGCCATGGATGGCCGGCGGCCGGATGTGGGAGCAGGACGCGGAGATATCCGGCTGGGCATCCCCCTGTGGCCGCGGTGGGCAGCCGCGCCAGTGCCGCCCGTCCTGCAGCCGGGCAGGAACGACCGTGCGCCTACTCCGACGGCGGGCTGTCGTCGGCCTCGTGCTCGTGCGGATTGCCTTCGCCGTAGACGCCGATGCCATGGCGGAAGCTCAGCGTGCCGCCGAGCCAGCCGGCAATCATCACCAGCAACAGCAGCACCGCCGACTGCAGCAGGCCCCAGGGCCACACCGCGGCGGCGGGGTCGGGCGCGCGCAGCCACACCCCCAGCCCGGCCATCGCCAGCACCATCACCGCGACGATGAAATGGTTCCACGCCGAGACATGCCGGCGCACCACCCGGATCAGGAACATGTCCGCGGTGCCGGCCACCGCGGCCACGAGGCCGATCGCCAGGCCCACGGCGTTCATCCAGAACGCGGTCTGCGACCAGAACACGGTGTCGAACCACAGCGACAGCAGGTCGGCCGGGAACACCAGGCTCAGCAGCGCCACCGGGTAGACCACCAGCATCGGGTGCAGCGGATGCTTGGCGACCGCCACCCGGCTGCGCACGGTGTGCGCGGTGGTCTTCGGCTTGGGTTGTTCGAGCGTCTTGCGCATCAGGCACAGGGCGGCAGCATGAGGACGGGGATCGTGGTGAACACGATCGCGACGGTGGACAGCAGGCCCGACAGCGCGGCAACCGCGGCGGCAAAGCGTTCGCGGCGGCGGCGGACATCCGGCTGCACCTCGCGGCGTGCACGCTGCCATGCGTGCAGTCCGCGCAGGCCGAGCCATATGGTGGCCGCCACCGCGGCGATCCCGATCGCGACCAGGAGCCAGGTGGCGGCCTCGGCGCCGGCCATCTCGTGGCGCAGTACGTCCTCCGCGCAGACCACGCCCTGCAGGCTGTAGACGGTGACGAAGTGCAGCGCCCAGACCACCCAGGGCGCGACCATGCCGCTCAGCCGGTGGGGCGACAGGGCCTGCATCAGATGACCCTCGGGAACACGTGGATCACCACCCACGCCACCAGGCCGATGCCGACGGTGTAGCGCCAGAAGCCGGCGACCACGCGCGGTTCGAGCGGGCGGCCGGCGTTGACGTACCCGGCGCGCGCACGCGCGGCCACGAACACCGACATCAGCACCGCGATCGCCACGTGCAACATGTGGAAACCGGCCAGCGTCCACACCACCGACGCATAGGCATGCGCCTGCGGAACGCCCACCGGCCCGGCCAGTGCCCAGGCTTCCATGCCGATGAACGCGGCGCCCAGGCCGGCCGCGGCCAGCAGCGCCATCACCGTGGCACCGGTGGCGCCGCGCTGCATTGCACGCCCGGCCCACCACGTCGCCGCGCCCTGCAGCAGCAGCAGCGCGAGCGCGGCGAGGGGCAATGCCAGGCCGCCGATCGCGATGCCGGCCGGTGGCCACGCTTCGGTGCCAAGCCACAGGTAGAAGTAGGCGAACACCAGCGAGGCGAACAGCGAACCATCGATCAGCAGGGTGATCACCAGCGCCCACCAGCCCGGCGCGTTGCGCGCGCCGTACTGGGTGGGCAGCAGGCGGCCGTCGCCGATGTCCACGGTGGCCGGGGCATGGCGGTCGCCGGTGGTCCACAGCCAGCCGGCGAACGTGCCCAGCAGCGGCAACACCAGCAGCGCCGCGCCCCAGTAGACCTTGGCGATGAAGCAGGCCAGCAGCGCGGCGATGTTGAGCGCCGCCAGCAACGGCCACCAGGTCGAATGCGAGATGCGGATGACCAGCTCGGGCTCGGCGCCGAGCATGCTGGTGCCGAGCATCTCGCGTCGGCCGTCGCGCGGGTTGCCGAGCAGGCCATCGGCACGCGCGGTGTCGTCGACCAGCGTCGGCTGGGCCCACACCGGGTAGCGGTCATCGACCACCGGCAGCGAGGCGAAGTTGTAGTTCGGCACCGGCCAGGCCAGCGCCCACTCCAGCGTCCCCGCATCCCAGGGATTGCGCTGCGGGGCACGCCGGCCGAGCCGGAACGACAGGCCGAGGTCGATCAGGATCGCAAGCATGCCGACCGCCAGCACGAACCCGGCCGCGGTGGACAGCAGGTTGAGCCATTCGACATCGAGGTCGGCCGGATAGGTGTACACGCGTCGCGGCAGGCCGAGCAGGCCGGTCAGGTGCATCGGCAGGAAGGCGAGGTTGAAGCCGATGAACACCATCCAGAACGCGGTGCGGCCGATGCTTTCCGACGGCATCCGCCCGCTCACCATCGGCAGCCAGTAGTACAGCCCGGCGAACATCGGAAACATCAACCCGCCGATCAGCACGTAGTGCAGGTGGGCGACGACGAAGTGGGTGTCGTGGGCCTGCCAGTCGAAGGGCACGAAGGCGAGCATCACCCCGGTCAGCCCGCCCAGCACGAACACGAAGAAGAACCCGAACAGGTGCAGCATCGGCAGCCGGAACTGCGGCCGCCCCGCCCACAGGGTGGCGATCCAGGCAAACACCTGGATGCCCATCGGGATCGCCACCGCCATGCTCGCGGCGCTGAAGAACGCCAGCGCGAGCAGCGGGATGCCCACCGTGTACATGTGATGCACCCACAGCCCGAAGCTGAGGAACCCGGTGCCGACATAGGCAAGCACAATCCAGGTGTAGCCCACCATCGGCCGACGCGCGAACGTGGCCACCAGCATCGACACCACGCCCGACGCCGGCAGGAAGATGATGTAGACCTCGGGATGGCCGAACAGCCAGAACAGGTGCTGCCACAGCAGCGGGTCGCCGCCGCGCGGCACGTCGAAGAAGGCGAAGTCGAACGCGCGCTGGATCTCCAGCAGGATGCTGGCCAGGATCAGCGGCGGGAAGCCGAACGCGATCATGAAGGCCATCACCAGGATCGCCCAGCAGAACAGCGGGATGCGCTGCAGCCCCATGCCCGGCGCGCGGGTGATCAGGATGGCGACGATCAGTTCGACCGCGGCGGTGACCGCAGCGATCTCGGCGAACGTCACCCCGATCAGCCAGAAGTCCGCGCCCAGGCCCGGCGAATAGGTGCTGTCGGTCAGCGGCACGTACATGAACCAGCCGCCGTCGGGTGCGGCGTCGAACAGGAAGCTGGAGTACAGGAACAGCCCGCCGAACAGATAGCACCACCAGCCGAATGCCGACATCCGCGGGAACGGCAGGTCGCGCGCGCCCAGCATCTTCGGCACCAGGTACATCGCGAAGCCTTCCATGATCGGCACCGCGAACAGGAACATCATCGTGGTGCCGTGCATGGTCACGAACTGCGCGTAGCGCTGCGGGTCCAGCACCTCCATGCCGAACCACGCCAGCTGCAGGCGGATGAACATCGACAGCATCCCGCCCACCAGCAGGAACGCCAGGCCGGTGACGATGAAGCGCATCGCCACGGTGCTGTGGTTGACCGCGGTCAGTTGCGCCACAAGGCCGCGACCGGTGCCCCAGATCTCCGCCAGCGCGTCGAGGCGACGCCGGTTCTCGACCGCGTCGATGCGGCCGGGACCATGCGCGGTGGTCATCGTGCGGCCTCCGCCAGCCCGCCGGCGTCGCGCCAGCCGCGCCACGCATCGGGCTCCATCACCTCGACGGCAAAGATCATGTGGGTGTGTTCGAGGCCGCAGAACTCCGCGCACTGCCCGCGCAGCGGGCGCCCGCCGTCCTCGTCGACGCGCAGGCGCAGGGTGTTGATGCGCCCGGGCACCGCGTCCATCTTGCCGCCCAGCCGCGGGATCCAGAAGCTGTGGATCACGTCCTCGCTGGTGATGTTGAACTCCACCATCTCCCCACGCGGCAGGTGCAGCACCACGTCGCTGGTGGCGCGCACGCGGCCCTCATCGTCGCGATAACGGAATTCCCACTCCCACTGCCGCCCGACCACGTCGATGACGTGCCGCGGCGTTTGGTCGAGCCCGGTGATGCGACCGCTGGCGGCGGTCCCCCAGGCCAGCAGGCCCACCAGCACGATCGCCGGCATCAACAGCCCACCGGCCACGATCAGACGGGTGGGCCGCGCCAGCGCCCGCGTGTTGCGGCCGCGGAACAGCGCCCAGCACACCAGCACCATCACCAGCAGCCAGATCGCCGAGAACAGCGCGAACATCACCCACCAGGTCAGCGCGATGCCCGCGGCGGCGGGGCCGGCGGGATCAAGGGTCGATTGCGGACCGCGGGTGCAGGCAGCAAACAGCGCGAGCGTGGCGCACGCGATCAGGAAGGAGCGGTGGTGGCGCCGCATCGAGTTGACTGTCCCCCGGGTCCCCGCGCCGTTGCTGACGCGCCCGACACGCTATCGGCCACCGCGGGCAGGCCGCGTGAATACGCCGCGGATCACCGGCTCACCGCGTGGATCGCGTATCCGACCCGGCGTCCGCGTCGCCGGCCAGGCGCCGCAACGCGCGCAGCGACTCCGGCTCGGCCGGCTGCAGCAGCAGCGTGCGCAGGCCATGGTAGATGCGGTCCGCATAGCCGAGGTCGTTCATCAGCGACCCGGCCTCGAGCCCGTCGATGCGGCCGTCGCGCACCATGGCGAACAGCTGCTGGCGGAACCGGGCCTCGAAACGACGCGCTTCCCGGTCGAGCACGTCCAGCCGCGGCGCGGCATCGGCATCCGCGGACGCACGCACCGCGCGCAGCAGGCGCAGCAGCTGCGTGCGCAGGTCGAGATAGGCATCGCGCAGTGGCGACGGTGCGTCCTGGAGGCGCTGCCGCAGGTTCTTCTGCAGGTGCTTGGCGGCCTTGACCGCCTCGACGATCTGCATCGCGGCCAGCTGGCTGCGGGTCCAGAAGCGCTGGTGCGCTTCGTCGAGCGGCAGTTCCATCCGTCCCATGAAGTCGAGCAGGTCGCCGTACACGCCCTTGACCTCGCGCCGGTACAGCACGTCGGCATCCGCGCAGGCCGCGGGGCCCGGTGGTGCGGCCAGCGCCGCCGTGTCGGGCATCGCCCCGTGCAGCGCATCGGCCGGCAGGCACAGCGCCTGGCGGATCACCTCCAGGCTGCGCTGCCCGAGGTGTTCGAGTTCGAGGCTGACCGCCGCCGCGGCCGCGTCCACCGATTCCAGCGCCTGCCCGCTGAGGTGGCGCGCGCGGGCCACGACGTCGTCGGCGTGCCCGCTGGCGATGGTCGCCGGGCTGCCGGGGTGCTCCGGCAGCCAGCGTTGCAGGAGTTCCGCCAGCCGCGCCTGCCATGGCCAGAACAGCGCCACGCCCAGTGCGTTGAACAGGGTGTGGAACAGCGCCAGCTGCAGCAGGGCGTTGTCGCCGAGGCCGGCCAGCCGGGCCAGCGCACCGACCAGCCAGCCCAGCGGCAGGAGCAGCGCGAGCGCGACACCGGCGGTGATGCCGTTGAACAGCACGTGCGCGAGTGCCAGCCGCTGGCCACTGCGGTTGCCGCCGAGCGCGCCGACGATGGCGGTGCTGACGCTGCTGCCGACGTTGGATCCGATCGCCACCGCCAGCGCCTGGTCGAGCGCGAGCTGGCCCCCGGCGAGCGCGGCGAGGGTGAGCATCAGCGTGGCGTGGCTGGACTGCAGCACCAGCGTGGCCAGCAGCCCGACCGTCACGAACAGCAGCGTGCCGGCGACCCCACCACCGTCGAGGTCACTGAAGTCGAAGTCGCCACCGAATGCGGCGAAGCCGGACTTGATCTGGTCGATGCCGAGCAGGATGAAGGCGATGCCCAAGACGATGCGCCCGGCCGCGCGGCCGCGCCCGCCGGCGAACCCGGCCAGCACGCCGAACACGAGCATCGGCAGCGCCACGGGCGCCAGGCTGACGTTCTGCCCCGCCAGCGCCAGCAGCCAGATGCCGCTGGTGGCGCCGAGGTTGGCACCGAGGATGACGGCGATGCCGCCGGCGAGCTGGATCAGCCCGGAACTGATGAAGGCGATCGTCAGCAGCGAGACCAGCGTGCTCGACTGCAGCAACGCGGTGCCGCCGATGCCGAACAGCAGGCCACGCGAGGCGGTGCCGGTGCTGCGCGCAAGCAGCTGCTCGAGCCTGCCGCCGGCGAGCTGGCGCAGCCCATCCTCCAGGCATTGCATGCCGAACAGGAAGATCGCCAGGCCCACGCACAGCTGCAGCCAGCCCGCACTGCGCCACAGCGACCACGCAAGCGCCACGGCGGCCAGGGCGATGAGGGCGTTGCGCAGGATGGCGGGCACGTCGGCTCCCGGGGACGGGGGACGACATTATCGGCCGGGCGCTGTGCGATGCCTCGCCGGCCACGCCATGCGCCCGGGCAAGGCACGCGTGCAAACGGAACGCGGCGCCCGGAGGCGCCGCGTGGTGGATTGCAGGAGGGCGCCCGCCGGGCACCGGTCGATCAGTTGTCGCGGTCGGTCGTGGGCTCGCCATCGTCCGTGCGGGTGTCGCGGTCGGCATTCGCGTTGCCCACGGTCAGGCCGGAATCGTCGACGCGCGCCACGCCTTCGATGTCCTGGGCGATCTGGCGGGCACGATCGGCCTGCACCTGGCTGTCGACATTGCCGGACAGGCCGACCACGCCGTTGGTCGTGACCACGCGGATGTCCATACCGGCAACGTCGCTGTCGGCCAGCAGGCTCGACTTCACCTTGGTGGTGATCCAGGTGTCGTTGACCGGCTGGTCGGAATCCGCCGCGGCGAGGCGATCGGTGTTCTGCGCACGGGTGTCGTCGGCCATCACGTTGCCTGCGGCGAACACGAGGCCTGCCGAAAGGGCGATGGCGAGCGCGCTCTTCGAAGTAAGGTTCATCGGGTTCTCCCTGACTGCGAATGTGCAGCCAGTGTTCCGGAGCTTCCGTCCACGCGACGTGACCCGGGCGCGGCGAACATCAACCGCAAACGCTTGCGGCCTTCATGCAACGCAATCGCGGATAAGCACCTACCCGGATTGCCGGACGCGCACCATCCGTTGCAGCAGGCGTTCCATGGTCGCGCCCAGGTCCACGCAACTGCCCATGTGCACCGGCGAGGTCTGGATCACCGCGCTGCGCTGCGCGGTCAGCCAGTGGAAGCGTGCGCGCAGCGGCAGCAGGCCGATCGGGCCGGCATCGCGACCGCCCGCGCAGATCCGCGGGATCGCCGCCAGTGCGTGCTCCACCGCTTCGACATCGACATCCGGCCACAGTGCGTGCAGGCGTGCGTGGTCGAGCTCGATGCGTGCCTGCAGCCAGCCGCGTCGTTCGCACGACATCAGGATGCCCGCGTTGATGAACTCCCCGCGCTCAACCCGCGGCACCACGCGCAGCACCGCGTAGTCGTAGGTCTCAGGCGCGTGCACGACGGGCCTCCGCAACAAACGTGGCGCGTGCGTCGAGACGCCGGCACAGCCATTCCATGTAGGCGTCGCGTTGCGCTGCCGGTGGGCCGAATGCGTCGGGGCCCTGCAGCCAGGCGTCAGGCAGGTCGTCGACGATGGCACGCAGCGTCGGGCGGTCCAGGCGTGAGGACAGTTCGGCGTCGGCGCCGTCGAGGTCATCGGCCCACGGCAGCAGCACGTGGTCGCGCACCAGCGGGAACGCGCCGCCAGCCGCGGAGACGTCGCCGTCCCAGCCATGATGGAAGTACAGCGAGGCGCCGTGGTCGATCAGGTACAGCCTGCGGTGCCACAGCATCAGGTTGGGATTGCGCGCGGTGCGGTCGACGTTGCTGATGTAGGCATCGAACCAGACGATGCGCGAGGCCAGTGCCGGGTCCGGCTGCCAGGCCAGTGGATCGAAATTGATCGCGCCGGGCAGGTAGTCGAGGGCGAAGTTGAGCCCGCCGCTGGTCTGGATCAGATGCTGGATCTCGGAATCCCCCTCGGTGCGGGCAAGCACCGGGTCGAGCGCGGCAAACACCAGGTCCGGCACCGGCAGGCCCAGCACCTGGGCGATCCGCCCGGCGATCCATTCCGCCACCAGCGCCTTGGCGCCCTGGCCGGCGCCGCGGAACTTGAGCACGTACAGGCCGTCGTCGTCGGCTTCCACCACGGCCGGCATCGAGCCGCCCTCGCGCAGCGGAGTGACGTAACGGGTGACGTGGACGATGCGTGCGGCCATGGGCGCGCAGCATACCGGTCGCGCGCCGGCCGCAGGCGTCAGGGCGCCTCGCCGCGTCCCTGCGCGCGGGCCCGTGCGATCACCGCACGCACCTGTGTGCGGTCGCGATGGCGCGAGATCGCCACCGCCCCCAGGGCGACCGCACGTTCGCGCAGTTCGGCCGACACGTCGTAATGCGCGCCGCTGGTGCGGTTCTGGAACGCATGGCGCGGGATGCCGAGCTGCTGCGCGAAGGCGTGCAGCTCGTCGAGCGTGTCGGCCATCAGGTGCGCCCACCTGCGGCCGCGCCACAGGGTGACCGCATCATCCACATAGACCGCCATCCGCTGCTCAGCGCGCCGCGAACTCGCGGCGCACCCAGTCGTCCACCAGGCGCTTCTCGTAATACAGCGCCTCGTTGCCACGCGGCGAACGCACGCCCGAGGTGAGGTAGGCGGGGTCGCGCAGCACCCGTTCGCCGCCTTCGAGTTCACGGCCATCGGCGCCGGTGCGGCGCAGCTCGAGGGTGATCTGCGGCCAGTAGATGTCGCGCAGGATCCGCACGTCGTTCATCTGCGGGCCGTGCCAGGGCTCGTAATCGCCGGCGCGGCGGATATCGGTGATGGTGACCTCGGCACGTTCGCCGGGCGGCAGCGCGCGGGCGACCGACTGCTGCACGTAGGCTGCAAGGTCGCGCACCCAGTCGCCGCGCCTGGATTCCCACCGGTTGGTACTGCGGCGCAGGTCGGAGAAGCCGGCCGGATCGCTCCACGACACCGCCACGTTCGATGTCGCCGGCAGTGCACGCGGCGCGTCCGGGTCGGTGACGTCGCGCAGGGGCGTGCCCGCGCACGCGGCGAGCAGCAGGACGAAGGCCAGGAGGATCGCGGACTTCGCGGCGTGCGGGATGGCAGGCGGTTTCATCGCGACGCTCCGGCGGTGGGTGCAGGCAGTGTGCGAGCGGGGCAGGGGCCTTTCAAGCAATCCGGGCGCGTTGGCAGGTGTCGTCGCCATGCGCGGTTGTCGGCAGGTTCAGTCGCCGATTGCCGCGTCCGCACGTTCGATCATCGGCGCAAGCGAGCGCCACACATGGTCGCGCAATGCCGGCTGCACCTGCGCGGTGGGATGCAGGTTGTCGGGCTGGAAGCTGCTGCGATCCAGCGCGACCGGCTCGAGCAGGAACGGCAGCAGCTCGACATCAAACAGTTCCGCGAGGTCGCGGTACACGCCTTCGAAGCCCCGCGTGTAGTCGGCTCCCAGGTTCGGCGGCATGCGCATGCCGACCAGCAGCACGTCGGCGCCGACGAACTGCGAGGCACCGATCATCCGCGCGAGGTTGCGGCGCATCTCGCGCAGCGGCAGCCCGCGCAGGCCATCGTTGGCGCCCAGCGCGATCACCACCACCGCCGGGCGGTGGCGGACCACCTCGTCCACGACGCGCGCCGAGCCGCCAGCCGAGGTCTCGCCACTGATGCTGGCGTTGACCACGCCCCAGTCGGGATGGCGTTCGCGCAGCCGGTCGGCCAGCAGGCCCACCCAGCCCTCGGACGCCGCCATGCCGTAACCGGCCGACAGCGAATCACCCATGACCAGCAGCGTGCGCGTGGGCGGTGGCGGGACTGCGGCGGGCGCGGACTGCGCGAAACCCTGCAGCGGCACCAGTGCCAGCAGCCAGGCCAGCAGCAGGCCGGTGCGCAGGAAGGTGGCGGGCGACGGGCGTCGGGTCATGGGTTCGTTCCATTCAGCAGAAGCGCGACAGCTTAGGGGTGCGGCCTGCAACCGCGCGTGGACGCGGCATGGTCCCCACCATTCCATGTGGCACATGCATGGCCGTGCAGGCCCGCCCGTACACTCGACGCCCCGCATTCCGCGCCGTCGCGTGCGCCGCGCCGCCGCCACAGGATTCCCCATGCCCGACTCTTCAATCGCCACGCTGCCCTCGCCCGTCCTTCCGTCCTCCGTCGCGACCGGTGCGCCGGTCCTGCGCGTGCAGGGCCTCGGCAAGCGCGTTGCGCTGGCCTCCGGCGAGCTGGTGATCCTGGACGGCATCGGTTTCGAGATCGCCCGCGGCGACAGCGTGGCCGTGGTGGGGGCCTCGGGCTCCGGCAAGAGCACGCTGCTGTCGCTGCTGGCAGGCCTGGACGTGCCCTCGTCGGGCACGGTGGAACTGGATGGGACCGAGCTGTCGCGCCTCGACGAGGACGGCCGCGCGCGCGTGCGCGCCGACAAGGTCGGCTTCGTGTTCCAGAACTTCCAGCTGCTGCCGTCGCTCACCGCGCTGGAGAACGTGATGCTGCCGCTGGAGCTGCGCGGCGACGCCGACGCGCGCGGCCCTGCGCAGGCGGAACTCGCCCGCGTGGGCCTGGGCGAGCGTCTCGCGCACTACCCGCGGCAGCTGTCGGGCGGCGAACAGCAGCGCGTGGCACTGGCACGTGCGTTCGTCACCCGGCCGTCGCTGCTGTTCGCCGACGAACCCACCGGCAACCTCGATACCCGCACCGGCCAGGCGATCATCGAACTGCTGTTCGCGATGAACCAGGACGCCGGCACCACGCTGGTGCTGGTGACGCATGACGACCACCTCGCCAGCCGCTGCGGTCGCGTGCTGCGCATCGACGGCGGGCGGCTGGTGGCATGAGGACCGTGCGCCTGGCGTGGACCCAGTTCACCCGCGACCTTGCCGCCGGCGAGGTGCGCATCATGCTGGCCGCGCTGGTGCTGGCGGTGCTGGCGGTGACCGCGGTCGGCTTCGTCACCGACCGCGCCGAGCGCGCGCTGGCGCAGCAGGCCAACCGCCTGCTCGGTGGCGATGCGATACTGCGTTCGGATGCGCCCATCGACGACCGCGTGCGCGAGGCCGCGCGCGACGCCGGCCTGCAGTCCACCGAGACCGTCGCGCTCGACAGCATGATCCGCGTCGGCGACGACCTGCGCCTGGGCGACCTCAGCGCCCTCGGGGACGGGTATCCACTGCGCGGCGCATTCCGCCTGGTGGATGCGGCCGGCGGTGCCGAGCGCGATGCGTCCGGCATTCCGGAACCCGGCAGCGTCTGGCTCAGCCGCGCCGGCGCCGACACCCTCGATGCACAGGTCGGCGACACGGTGACGCTGGGCGAAGCGCAATTCCGCCTGGCTGCGCTGGTGGCGCAGGAGCCGGATGCCTCGATCGACTATTTCAACGTCGCCCCGAAGGTGTTCCTCAACCTCGCCGACCTGCCCGCCACCGGGCTGGTGCAGGAAGGCAGCCGCATCCGCTACCGGCTGGTGGTCGCCGGCGACAGTGCCGCGGTGGAAGGTTTCGCCAGTGGAATGCGCGACAGCCTCGAGCGCGGCCAGCGGCTGGAGACGATCCAGGACGCGCGGCCGGAAGTGCGCTCCGGGCTCGACCGCGCCGGCCGTTTCCTCGGCCTGGCGGCGCTGGTATCGGTGGTGCTGGCCGCGGTCGCGGTGGCGATGGCGGCGCGCCGGCACAGCGAGCGCCACCTGTCGGGCGCCGCGGTCATGCGTTGCCTCGGCGCCAGCCAGCGCACCCTGGTCGGGATCCACGTCGGCGAACTCGTGCTGCTGGGCCTGCTGGCCAGCGCGATCGGCATCGCACTCGCATTCGCGCTGCAGTGGTTCGTCGGGGGGTGGATCGCGCGCGAACTCGAACTCGACCTGCCGGCGGCCAGCCTGCTGCCGGCGCTGCAGGGCCTGGGCGTGGGGCTGGTGGTGCTGCTGGCGTTCGGCGCGCCGCCGGTTCTGGCGCTGCGCCGGGTGCCCGCGCTGCGGGTGATCCGGCGCGATCTCGATCCGGTCGAACCCACCGCGCTGGTGGTCGCGCTTGCGGGGTTCGGCGGGCTGGGCGCGCTGCTGTGGTGGAAGGCCGGCTCGGCGGATCTCGCCGCGGCGATGCTGGCCGGCATCGTCGCCACGCTTGCGGTGCTGGCGCTGCTGGCCTGGGGGCTGATCCTGGTGGTGCGTCGCCTGCGCGGGCGCCTGCGCGGCGGGCTGCGCTACGGGCTGGCCAATGTGAGCCGTCGTGCCGGCACCAGCATTGCGCAGGTCGCCGCGCTGGGTCTCGGGCTGATGGCCCTGCTGCTGCTGACCTTCGTGCGCACCGACCTGCTCGACCGCTGGCAGCTGCAGCTGGCGGAAACCGCGCCCAACCGCTTCATCGTCAACGTGCAGCCGCCGCAGCTCGACCCGGTGCGCGCGTTCATGGCCGACCGCGGGCTGGACGCACCGGAACTGTTCCCGATGGTCCGTGCGCGCCTGCTCGCACGCAATGGCGAGCCGATCACCGCCGGGACCTATGCGGACGAGGAGGCGCAGACCCGGCGTCGCGCCGAACGCGAGTTCAACCTGTCGACCATCGCCGCGCTGCGCGACGACAACCGCGTGGTGGACGGACGCATGTGGCCCGCGGATGCGGTGGCGCCGGAGTTCTCGGTCGAGGAGAACTTCGCCCGCCAGCTCGGCTGGCAGGTCGGCGACAGCATCCGTTTCGACATCGCCGGGCGCACCGTGGAAGCGCCGATCACCAGCCTGCGCAAGGTGGACTGGGAAAGCTTCCGCCCGAACTTCTTCGTGCTCGCCTCGCCGGGCACCCTCGATGGCTTCCCGGCCAGCCATATCACCGCGGTCAACGTGCCGGCGGAGGATGTGCGCTTCACCGCCGAGCTCGTCGGCGCGTTCCCCAACCTGTCTGTGATCGACATCGACGCGGTGCTGGCCCAGGTGCGCACCACCGCCGACCAGGTCTCGGTGGTGGTGCAGGCGGTGTTCTGGTTCTCGATGGTCGCCGGCGTGCTGGTGCTGCTGGCCGCGGTGAGCGCGAGCCAGGACGAGCGGCTGCTCGAGGGCGGGGTCATGCGCGTGCTCGGCGCCAGCCGCGGCCAGCTGCGGTCGGCGCAGGCCACCGAGTTCGCCGCGATCGGCCTGCTGTCGGGACTGGTGGCGGCGATCGCGGCCTCGGTGCTGTCGGGCGTGGTGGCCACGCGCGTGTTCGATCTGCCGTGGGAGCCGAACTGGGCGATGGCCGCAGTGGGTGGCGTGCTGGGCATGGCGGTGACGCTGGTCGCCGGGCTGGTGGCCACGCGCCGGGTGATCGACGCGCCGCCGGCGCTGACGCTGCGTGAACTGCAGGGCTGAACCCTGCGGGGGCTGGCCCCGTGGAGCCAGGTGCTCGATGCGCGTGATCCGCATCGGGCCTGTTCCGATCCGCGGCAGGTCGGCGCAGTGGGGGTGGCGGTGGTCCGCACGCCACCCCAATGCGTACGGGTCAGTTCTCCAGCGCGGTCTCTTCGGCCTCGAACCGGCGCGCATAGGCCCGTTCCGCGGCAACGCGCTCCACTTCCTCGGCGGGCAGTTCCTGCGCACCGTAGACCGCGTAGGCGATGACGCCGTCGTGCCGGCCGATCCGCCGCAGGCGATAACGCTGGGTGCCGGTGCCGGTATCGGGCGGGTAATGGGTCGGCGGGGTCTCGGACTCGATGTCGACTTCGCTGTTGTCGATGGTGCCGCCGACGAAAAGAGCGCGCATATGCAGTCTCCCTGTTGGATGGCTGCAGGGTGCCGCCGCCGACGTTGCCGAACGATGAAAACCCTGCACAGGTCGCGTTGGCGCCGGGCGCCCCGGGTGCGCCGCGTAGAATGTCCGGCCCCCCGTCTTCCGGTGCCCGCGTGGCCAGTCGTGATTCCGCCCTCGATGCACTGATGCTGCCGTTCGCCGAGGGGCGCGTTGCGCGCGTGCCCGGTGCATTGTTCCTGCAGGCGCGTGCCGGGGTGGCGCTGCATGCCTCGCAGTGGCCGCAGCTGGCCTGCGTGCAGGCGTTCCGGCCGCAGGCGCAGGCGCTCGAGCGCGCCGGCTTCGCGGTGTCGCTGGAGGCCGACGCCTCGCGGCGCTGGCCGCTGGTGCTGCTGCTGCCGCCGCGCCAACGCGATGAAGCACGCGCACTGTATGCGCAGGCGCTGGCACTGGCCGACGAGGGCGCCACGGTGGTGGTCAGCGTCGCCAACGACGAGGGCGCGAAGTCCGCCGAGGCCGATTTCACCCGCATCGCCGGCCCGGTCGCGTCGTTGTCCAAGCACAAGTGCCGGGTGTTCTGGGCGCGCGCCGGCGCCGGTGGCGACGCGGAGCTCGCCGCACGCTGGCGCGGCGCCGATGCCGTGCGCGAAGTCGCACCGGGCTGGTGGAGCCGTCCCGGCGTGTTCGCCTGGGACCGCATCGATGCGGCGACCGCGCTGCTGATCGAACACCTGCCGCCGACGCTTGCCGGCGAGGTCGCCGATCTCGGTGCCGGCAGCGGGGTGATCGCCGATGCGCTGCTGCGCCGCTGCGCGGGCGTGCGCGCGGTCGACCTGTACGAAGCGGATGCGCGCGCGCTGGCGCTTGCCGAACGCAACCTCGCCGCGCATGCGCAACGCGCGACGCTCGGCTTCCACTGGCATGACGTCACCACCGGCCTGCCGCATCGCTACGACGCCATCGTCAGCAATCCGCCGTTCCATGCCCAGCAGCGCGAACCGCGCCCGGAGCTCGGCCAGGCCTTCATCCGTGCCGCGGCACAGGCGCTGCGCCCGCGCGGCGAACTGTGGCTGGTGGCCAATCGACAGCTGCCCTACGAGGAGGTGCTGGCGGATGGCTTCAGCGATGTCCGCAGCGTCGCCGGACGCGGTGCGTTCAAGGTCATCACCGCGAGTCGCCGCGCATGAAGCTGCTGCGCCTGCTGGCCAACCTCGGCTATGGCAGCCGCAAGCAGGCGATGCTGCTGTGCCGCCAGGGCCGGGTGACCGATGCCGCCGGCGAGGTGCTGTATGCCGACGACGTGGTCGGGCCCACCGGCGTGTTCGTCGATGGCGAGCCGCTGGATCCGCCGCAGGGCCTGGCGCTGATGCTGCACAAGCCGGTCGGCTACACCTGTTCGACGAAGGACCCGGGACGGGTGGTCTACGACCTGCTGCCGCCGCGTTTCCGCCTCCGCAACCCGGTGCTGTCGCCGGTCGGGCGGCTCGACCGCGAGACCTCGGGGCTGCTGCTGATGACCGATGACGGTGCGCTTCTGCACCGGATCATCTCGCCGAAGTCGGCCCTGCCCAAGGTCTATGTCGCCACCCTCGACAGCGATCTGCGCGGCGACGAGGCGGAACGCTTCGCCAGTGGCACGCTGCTGCTGGAATCCGACGACAGGCCATTGCTGCCCGCGGAACTCGAAGTGCTTGGCCCGCGGCAGGCGCGGCTGGTGCTGCACGAAGGGCGCTACCACCAGGTCCGGAGGATGTTCGCCGCGGTCGGCAACCACGTGGTGGCGCTGCATCGCGAACGCGTCGGCGGGCTGGTGCTGGACGGGCTCGCCGAGGGCGACTGGCGCGCGCTCACGGCCGCCGACGTGCAGGCGCTGTTCGCGCCGTAACCGGTGTGGCCGCACCGGTGCCGTTCCGCCGGCCGCGGTGATCGTCGACATCGACGGGCCGATGCCCGGCACCGGGCGCGCGATGCTCCCGCTGCATTGCGCCAGGTCGCCGGCGCTCAGGCGTACTGCATCTTCCGCGACATGCCGCCGTCGACGATGAATTCCTGGCCGGTGGCGAAGCCCGACAGCGCCGGGGCGAGCAGGTACACCGCGAGCGTGGCGATGTCCTCGGGCGTGCCGACGCGGCCGGCCGGATGCTGTGCATGGTCGCGCGGGGAGAGCTTCGGCTGCCGGCGCCGCTGCGGCGCACGCCACGCCTCGGTGGCGATCCAGCCCGGGCTGATGCAGTTCACCCGCACCTGCGGGCCGGCGCTCAGTGCCAGCGCATGGGTGAACGCCAGCAGGCCGCCCTTGGCCGCCGCGTAGGCCTCGCCATGCGGTTCGGACTGGTGCGCGCGGGTCGAGGCGATATTGACCACCGCACCGCCGCCCGGGCTGCGCGCCAGGGCCGGCAGTGCATGCCGGCTGCACAGGAAAGCGCCGTGCAGGCTCGACAGGCGCCGGTTCCATTCGGCGAAGTCGAGTTCCGGCAGCGGCGGTACCTGCGGGTCGACCATGCCGGCGTTGTTGACCAGGCCATCGATGCGCCCGAAGCGCGCGAGTGCCGCGTCGACGAACGCCCCCACGCTGCGCTCGCGCATGACATCGACGCGCCGGAACAGCGCGTCGTCGCCGGCCTTCCATTCGGCGAGGCAGGCACGACCGGCGTCCGCATCGAGGTCGCCGATGGCGACCCTGCCGCCGGCACCCAGCACCGCCTGCGCAATGGCGCGGCCGATACCCTGCGCGCCGCCGGTGACCAGCACCACGCGACCTTCCAGCGGGCGTGCGGGCCAGGGAGTTGCGGCGGGAGTGATCGACATGCAAGCGCCCGTCAGCGGGAGAGACCGCAGCGTGCCGCAGCGGATGGCAAGCGGGCGTGCAGGCGGGCGACGTTGGCGACGGGTGCCTGGCATCGGGCGCGATCCAGCGGGGTGCTCCCGGCGGAATGCCGCGGAGGATTGCCGCATGGACCAGTGCGACGTGTCCGCGATGGGCTGCGGGACTTCGGGCTTATGGCGGCTCCGCGGCGTGCTCGAGCATGTCGACCAGCATGTCGCGGATGTGCGCATCGGCGGTGGTGTAGAAGACCTGCCGCTGGCGGCGTTCGCCGCGCACCAGACGTGCGCCGCGCAACAGCCGCAGGTGGTGGCTGACCAGCGGCTGGGAAGCGCCAATGCGCGCGGCGATCTCGCCGACCGGCACCGGTGCGTCGAGGCAGGCCAGCAGCACGCGCAGGCGGGTGGGATCGCCGAGCAGCCGGTAGGTGGCGGCAATGGTTTCGATACGCGGGTCGTCGGTGCCACTCACTGGCCGCACTCCGACGGCGGCGCGGCGTGTGCGGGCGTGCCGTCGCCATCGGGCCCGCACATGACCTCCACCGTGGCATGGCCGATGCCGAAGCGCGCGGCGAGTTCGCGCTTGACAGCGGCCACGCTGCGGCCCGGATGCACGCCGCCGGCGAGGCCCAGTTCCAGCGTGGCCATCACCCGCCCGGAGGTGATCGACCACACGTGCACGTGCTGCACCGCGACCACGCCCGGCACCGCGGCCAGCAGGTGGTCGCGCAGCGCCGCGACGTCGATGTCCGGCGGCGCGCCTTCCATCAGGATGTGGAACGCGCCGCGCAGCAGCGACCAGGCGCTTCTCAGGATCAGCAGGCACACCAGCGCCGACAGGATCGGGTCGATCGCCATCCAGCCGGTGGCATGGATCACCACCGCGGCGACGATCGCCGCGACCGAGCCGAGCAGGTCGCCCAGCACATGCAGCATGGCGCCGCGGATATTGACGTGGTCGCGGTCGCCGCGGTGCAGGATCGCGAACACCGCCAGGTTCACCAGCAAGCCGGCCACCGCCACCACCAGCATCGGCCCGGCCAGCACTTCCCCGGGTTCGCGCAGGCGCTGCACCGCCTCCCACAGGATCCACGCGACCAGTGCGAACAGCGTCAGCGCGTTGACCAGCCCGGCCAGCACTTCCAGCCGCATGTAGCCGAAGGTGCGGCGCGCGTCCGACGCACGACGGCCAATGCGGAAGCCCGCCCAGGCCAGCGCCAGCGCGGCCGCGTCGGTGAGCATGTGGCCGGCATCGGCGATCAGTGCCAGGGAGCCCGAGATCACCCCGCCGATCACCTCGACCACCATGAAGGTCGCGGTCAGCACCAGCGCGGTGAGCACCACCTTTTCGTTGCGCGCCGACACCGCGTGCGCATGGCCGTGATCGTGGCCGGCATGCGGGTGGCCAACCGGAGCGTGATCGTGGCCATGGTCGTGGCGGTGCGCATGGCCGTGGTCGCCGCCGCACGGCGATGCCGCGCCGGGGTGGGAGCGAGGGCCGTGCGGCTGGTGGGGATCGTGGGTCATTGGGCGGGCACTGGAGCAGTATCGCGATGATATCTACATATGTTTATGTTTCAACGCGTAGGGCGCAGTGTGCGGCGGCGGACGTGGGGCGCAGGAGGCGGGGAACGGAAAGCGGAAAGCGGAAAGCAGAAAGCGGCAAGCGGGGGACGTGGCCGGGTTCCGGGTTCCGGGGAGCGGTGTCGGACCGGGAGGCGGAAGGCCGGCTCCGTCGTGAGTTCGCGCCGCCCGTCGCGCGCACCGGGGGGTGTGCTCCCCCGGCCGGAGTCCGCATCCAGCTACCACGGCCGGCCGCCGGCCATCCATGGCCGGCTGGGAGCACACCCCCCCGGTGCACGCGGCGGGCTCCGACGTTCGTTGGCTTCGGCACATGGGAACAGGAGCGGGCGGCTGAGGGCCGCGCGACCACGCTCGAGCCCGTCGGGCTGGCATGGAGATCGACAGCGGCGGCAGCCGAAGTCGTCAATCGCCACGACGGCCTGTTGTTCTCTGGCCGTTGACCTTCTTCCGGACGCCACGCCAGGTCCGAGCCCGCCGCGGACGCAGGGGAATGTCCAGAGCCGGCCAGGGATGGCCGGCGACGGATGTGGTAGCAGGACGCGAAGCCATCCGGCTGGGCACCCCCCTGTGGCCGTGGTGGGCCACCCCGGATGCCGAGGGGCTCCCTCCGATCAGGAAGGACCGGGTGTGCGTCAGCGCGAGGACCGTGACATGGGCCAGCCTCGCCGCTTCGCACACGCTTCCGCCCGGGTATCCATCGCCTCGCGGGCGCGCTTCTTCACTCGGCCTGCGGGTGAGGGGTGAGAGCCGTCGCGTCGGATGCGGTATCCGCGAACAGCTCCCGCCAGCCTTCGTGGCCGAGGCGGTCGAGGGTGCGCACGTTGCGTTCCACGATCACGTCGGGATCCGGGTAGGCATCGACCGCGCGGCTCACGCTGTCCTCGCGCAGCAGGTGCAGGGTCGGGAACGGCGAACGGTTGGTGTAGTTGGCGATGTCGTCGTCGGCGGTGCCGTCGAAGCGGTAGTGCGGATGGAAGCTCGCCACCTGCAGCACGCCCTCGAGGTCGAACTCGGCCACCAGTGCCTCGGCGATGCCGAGGAAATCGTTGTAGTCGAGGAAATCGCCCAGAACCTGCGGATGGATCAGCAGCGTGGTGTCGGTGACCTCGGCGGGGGTGTCGCGCAGGTGCAGCAGCTCCGCGGCCAGGTCCTCCAGCAGCGCCTCCGCGGTCGTGGCGTCGCTCACCACGAAGCGCACCTGGTCCTTGACCATCACCGCCTTCGCGAACGGGCACAGGTTGAGGCCGATCACCGCGCGTTCCAGCCAGCGGCGGGTGAGGGCGACCGGATCGGCGGGCAGCGCTGCGTCGGACATGTGGAAGGCTCGTGCGGGCGGCGCACGATAGCGCAGCCGCGCGGCCCGGCGCTAAGCTGGCCCGCCCCGTGCGTCTCGCCTGCATGCCCGCTGCGTCCGCATCCAGCTCCGTCGCACCGCGCGTCGACCCCACCGGCGCCACGCTGTGGATGCTGCTGGCGGTGGCCCTGTTCGCGCTGATGGATGGCGGCATGAAGTGGCTGTCCGACGACTATCCGCCGCTGCAGGTCGCCGCGTTGCGTGGCGCCGCCGCACTGCCGCTGGTGTTCGCCTGGGTGGTATGGAGCGGCGCCCTGGGCAGCCTGCTACGCGTGCACTGGCGCCTGCACCTGCTGCGCGGCGCGCTCGGCGTGCTGATGATGTGGGGCTTCGTCTACGGCCTGGCGCGGATGCCGATGACCACGGCCTACGCGATCGTGTTCGTGTCGCCGCTGATGGTCAGCGCGCTGGCGGTGCCGCTGCTGGGCGAAAAGGTCGGGCCGCGACGCTGGGCGGCGATCGTGGTCGGCCTGGCCGGCGTGCTGGTGGTGCTGCGGCCCACCGCCGACGGCATCGCCACCGGGGCCGGGCTGGTGCTGGTGCTGGCGGCCGCCTGCTATGCGGGTGCGGCGATCACCGTGCGCATGCTGGCGCAGCGCGACAGCGTGCAGTCGATGGTGTTCTGGTTCCTGGCGATGATCGCGGTGGGTGCCGGCACGCTGGCGCTGCCGGACTGGCAGCCGATCGCCCTGCGCGACGTGCTGCCGATCCTGGTGGTCGGGGTGAGCGGCGCGCTCGGGCAGGTGGCGATGACCCATGCATTCCGCCTGGGCGAGGCCTCGCAGCTGGCGCCGCTGGAATACACCGGGCTGGTCTGGGTGGTGCTGCTGGACCTCGCGGTGTGGGGCGTGCTGCCCGACCGCATGACCTGGCTGGGTGCGGCGATCATCATCGCCAGCGGCCTGTACCTGCTGCGCCGCGAACGCATCCGCGCGCAGGACCACCTGGCTTCCGGTCCCGCCGACACCCCGCCATGACGATCGCCACGACAGGCCGGCCGCGTTGCCCTGGCTGCTGATCCCGCTGGCGGTCCTGCTGCTGCCGGTGCTGCTGGTGGCGGCGTGGCCGCTGTCGTTGTGGTGGCGCTATCGCAGCGGCCCGGTGCTGCGCCCGGTGCGCGGGTGGCAACTTGCGCTGCAGGCGTGGCTGCTGCTGCCCGCGCTGCCGATGCTGCTGCTCGGCGCATGGCTTGCGCAGTCGTGGTGGGCGCCAGCGGCCACGGCGTGGGCGGCAGCCGGGGCGCTTGCCGGCATCGCGCTGGGGGCGGTGCGGGTCGCGCTGACGCGGGTCGGCCGGTCACCCGGTGGCCTGCGCTGGTACACGCCGGAACGCTGGATCGCGCTGGGCCTGTCGGTGCTGGTCACCGCCCGGGTGATCTGGATGCTGTGGCAGGGATGGCAGGCCTGGCAGGGCGTGATGGCGCTCGATGCATGGCGTGCGTCGCGGGCAACGCTGTTCGCCCTCGGCGGCCTGGTGCTCGGGCAATCGCTCGGCTATGCATGGGGGCTGCGCTGGCGCCTGCGCGAGCGCCCACCGCGACCCGGACGCTGAAACGACGGACGGGCCCCGAAGGGCCCGTCCGCGATGGCACTGGAGCGGCGTGCCTGCAATCAGAAGCGCGCGCCGATGCCCACGCCGACGGTCCAGGGATCGATCTTCAGATCCTCGGCAATGGTCTCGCCGGTACTGCCCAGCCGCGCATCCGAACGCGCACGCAGGTAACGCGCGTCGGCACGGGCGAACCAGGTCTCGTTGATGTTCATGTCCACGCCCACGGTGCCGATGGCGCCGCGCGGAGTGGTCAGCCCGACATGGTCACCACCGCCGGCGATGTCCTCGTTGCTGATATTGGATTCGTACACGCCAAGGCCCACGAACGGACGGAAGGTGTTGTCCGCCTCGCCGAAGTGGTACTGGCCGCTCAGCGCGATGGGCTGCTGTTCGATCGTGCCGATCTTGCCTTCCGGGCCGCGCACGCGATGGTTGTACTTGTCCAGCGCGCCCCACAGCTCGACGCCCCAGTTGTCGGTGACGTGGTAGGTGGCGCTCAGCGTGGGCGCCGGGCCGCCATCGATGTCGAGACCGGTCGCGGGGTCGGAATGCGGCTCCATCAGGGTCACGCCGCCAACCACGGAGAAGCGTTTGCCGGAGGCGGTACCGGTGTCCTGCGCGAGCGCGGGTGCCGCGGCAAGTGCGAGCGCGGAAGTGAGCGTCAGGGTGCGGAAAAGGGTCATGGGTGATCTCCTCGATCTCTTTGTTGTGTTGCCCCGGGGAGAGGGCGCAGCCACCCTATCGGCGCGCGGATGAACCGCACTACGCCATTGCATGAATCGCGCAAAACGATTTCACAGGCGCTTCAGCGTTTTCCGCACGCTGGCCCTCCTGCCGGCTCGGCGACGCCCGCATGGCCATACGCACGTGTACGCCGCTGCGCACGGTTGCGCGGTTGGCGGGGGCAGCGCGGGGGGACACAATAGCCACCCCCTACGTTTGCGCGGAGCGCCGCATGGCCGACCTCAAAGAAGCACGTGTGCCGGATATCGGCGGCTATGACGACGTGCCCGTGATCGAAGTGCTGGTGTCGGTCGGCGACCGCGTGGAGAAGGACCAGGGCCTGCTGACGCTGGAATCCGACAAGGCCACGATGGAGGTGCCGGCGCCGTTCGCAGGCACGGTGCGCGAACTCAGGGTCCGGGAAGGCGACAGGGTCTCGCAGGACAGCGTGGTGGCGATGATCGAATCCGATGCCGCCGGCGCGCCTGCCGCATCCGCATCCCCGTCCGCCCAATCCACGCCCGTTGCCGCACCTGCTGCGCCGGAATCGCGTGCGGCCACGCCGGCACCCCCGGCCGCGGGCGCAGCGGCGCCTGCTGCGTCGGGTGGCATCCAGGACGCGGCGGTGCCCGATATCGGCGGCCAGGACGACGTGCCGGTGATCGAGGTGCTGGTGGCCGTGGGCGATCGCGTGGAAAAGGACCAGGGCCTGGTCACGCTGGAATCCGACAAGGCGACGATGGAGGTCCCGGCACCGTTTGCCGGCACCGTGGTCGAGCTGACCGTCGCGGTCGGCGACACCGTGTCCGCCGGCAGCGTGGTGGCGCGGATCGAAGCCCGGGGCGACGCGAGCGCGACATCCGGCAAGGGGCCGGCACAGCCGCAGGCACAGGCGCCGGAGCAGAGCGATGATCCGGCCGTGGAGCCGGCCTCGCCCGGCACCCGTCCGGACAATATCGCCCGCGCCTCGATGGAGCACCGCCCGGCCGGCCGCGGCGAGCCGCCGGTGCGTTTCGACGCGGAGGCCGTCATGCCCGGCAAGGTGCCGTATGCCAGCCCGGCGGTGCGCCTGTTCGCGCGCGAGCTTGGCGTGGATCTGTCGCAGGTCACCGGCAGCGCACGCGGCGGGCGCATCACCCGCGAGGACGTGCAGCAGTTCGTCAAGGGCGCGCTGGCCGGCGGTGCCCCGCAGCCGGCCGGCAAGTCGGGCAGTGGCGGCGGTGGACTCGACCTGCTGCCGTGGCCGAAGGTGGATTTCTCGAAGTTCGGCGAGATCGAGGAAAAGCCGCTGTCGCGGATCCGGAAGATCTCCGGCGCCAACCTCGCGCGCAACTGGGCGATGATCCCGCACGTCACCCAGCACGACGATGCCGACATCACCGCGCTGGAAGAACTGCGCGTGCAGCTCAACCGGGAACACGAGAAGGCCGGCATCAAGCTGACCATGCTCGCGTTCCTGATCAAGGCCAGCGCCTCGGCGCTGAAGACCTTCCCGGAATTCAACGCCTCGCTCGATGCCTCGGGCGAGACGCTGACCCTGAAGAAGTACTTCCACATCGGTTTCGCCGCCGACACCCCCAACGGGCTGGTGGTGCCGGTGGTGCGCGACGTCGACCGCAAGGGCGTGATCGAGATCGCGCAGGAGACCTCGGCGCTGGCGAAGAAGGCGCGCGAGGGCAAGCTCGGCCCGGCCGACATGTCCGGTGGCTGCTTCTCGATCAGCTCGCTCGGCGGCATCGGCGGCACCTCGTTCACCCCGATCGTCAACGCGCCGGAAGTGGCGATCCTCGGCGTGTCGAAGGCGGCGATGAAGCCGGTCTGGAACGGCGAGAAGTTCAAGCCGCGGCTGGTGCTGCCGCTGTCGCTGTCCTACGACCACCGCGTGATCGACGGCGCCGCCGCCGCGCGCTTCACCGCGTATCTCGCCCAGGTGCTGGGCGACATGCGCCGCGTCCTGCTGTGATGCGCGGAGACCTGTGATGGCCAAGACCCAGGAAGTGAAGGTGCCCGACATCGGCGGCCAGGCCGATGTACCGGTGATCGAAGTGCTGGTCGCCGTCGGCGACACCGTGGCGAAGGACCAGGGACTGGTCACGCTGGAGTCCGACAAGGCGACGATGGAGGTGCCGTCCCCGGTGGCGGGCGTGGTGCGCGAGCTGAAGGTCGCGGTCGGCGACACGCTGTCCGAAGGGAGCGTGGTCGCGGTGATCGAGGCGGCCGATGCCGATGACGCGGGCAACCCACGCGGTGCGCCTGATGCCGCGGCCGGGACAGACGGCGGCAAAGCAGGCGGCACACCTCTGCCGCCTGCGGGAGAGGTCGACGCGCGCCGCGCGTCGGGCGAGGGCAACACCGCCGCGGCCAAGGGTTACGGCAGCACGTCGCAGCCCGCCGATGCGAAGGCCGGGCGTGCGCAATCGAAGCCGTCCACCGCGGCGCCTTCGAGCGGCCGCAAGGCCGACGTCGAGTGCCGCATCGTCGTGCTCGGCTCCGGCCCTGGCGGCTACACCGCCGCTTTCCGTGCCGCCGACCTCGGCCTCGATACCGTTCTGGTCGAGCGTTACGACAACCTCGGCGGCGTCTGCCTCAATGTCGGCTGCATTCCGTCCAAGGCGCTGCTGCACGCTGCCGATGTCATCGACCAGGCGCAGCACGCCAGCGTCTACGGCGTCGACTTCGGCACGCCGAAGATCGAGCTCGACCGCCTGCGCGCCTACAAGGACAAGGTCGTCGGCCAGCTCACCAGGGGGCTGGCCGGCATGGCCAAGCAGCGCAAGGTGCGGGTGGTGGCCGGCACCGGCAGTTTCGTGTCGCCCAACGAGCTCGAGGTGACCGGCGCCGATGGCAATACGCAGCTCGTGCGCTTCGAGCAGTGCATCATCGCCGCCGGTTCGCAGGCGCTGAAGCTGCCCGGCTTCCCGTGGGACGACCCACGGATCATGGATTCCACCGATGCACTGCAGCTGGCCGAGGTCCCGAAGCGGATGCTGGTGGTCGGTGGCGGCATCATCGGCCTGGAAATGGCCACGGTGTACCGCGCGCTGGGCGCCGAAGTGACGGTGGTGGAGCTGGCCGACCAGCTGATGCCTGGCGCCGACCGTGACCTGGTCAGGCCGCTGGCCGATCGCCTGAAGAAGCAGGGCGTGTCGGTGCACCTGAAGACCAGGGTGGTCGAGGCGAAGGCCGCCAGCAAGGCCATCGAGGTGAGCTTCGACGGCGAGAACGTCCCGCAGGCAACGCGGTTCGACCGCGTGCTGGTGGCCGTGGGGCGCAGCCCGAACGGTGGGAAGATCGCCGCCGACAAGGCCGGCGTCGAAGTCACCGAGCGCGGCTTCATCGAGGTCGACCGGCAGATGCGCACCAACGTGCCGCATATCTTCGCCATCGGCGACCTCGTCGGCCAGCCGATGCTGGCGCACAAGGCGACGCACGAGGGCAAGCTCGCCGCCGAAGTGGCCGCCGGCGAAGGCGATCCTGATAAGAGCCGGGAATGGGTGGCACGGGTCATCCCGTCCGTCGCCTACACCGACCCGGAAATCGCCTGGGTCGGTGTCACCGAGAACGAGGCCAGGGCCAAGGGGCTCAAGGTCGGCGTCGGCAAGTTCCCGTGGGCCGCCAGCGGCCGCGCGATCGGCCTCGACCGTACCGAAGGGTTCACCAAGCTGGTGTTCGACGAGGCCACGCATCGCATCCTCGGTGCCGGCATCGTCGGCGTGCACGCCGGCGAGCTGATCGCCGAGGCCGCGCTTGCCATCGAGATGGGCGCGGAAGTCGCCGATATCGCCCACACCATCCACCCGCACCCGACGCTCGGCGAATCGGTGGCGATGGCCGCCGAGGTCTACGACGGAACCATCACCGACCTCTACCTGCCCAGGCGCAAGTAGGGCTTCGGGCGGGCCGCCCCCGGCGCGCGCGCCGCAGCTCCAGGCGTCGCGGCTGCGTGTCCCGGCCCCTCCCGCCGTGTGCGGATGGGGTGCCCGCAGGGCCCGCCCCCGACCTTCCGGTCGCGGGCGGGCACGGGTCGCGGCGGCGCCACTCCACCCTCGTGCGCCACCGGTCCACTGCCCCCATGCGCGACCGCCATCCGCTTCGCGTGTGCGCACGTCTGCAATTCCGCGCGGACGCGGGTTTACCCGGGTTGTGGCACCTCCTGTGCAGGCGTAAGCCGTCCACAGGGCTCGCGCCCTGCAGGGGGGACCGCACCGGCGCCACGCGCCACGGGAGGATTCATGGGAAGGATGCATTGGACAGCGGCGCTCGCCGTCGCTGCGGGAATGGCATGGAATGCCGGCGCGGTCGAGCCGGTTACCCAGGGTGGCGTGGATGCACGCATCGAGCTGCAGCGCAGCGCCCAGCGCGATGCACTGCTGCGCGAGCGTGCGCGCTATCCGGCATTGTTCGCGCGCGCCTATCGCGCCTATCCGCAGATCCCGCGCGGCACGCTGGAGGCTGTGGCCTGGGCGCAGAGCCGCTGGCAGCCGCTTGAAGCGGCGGTCGACGGCGATGCGGGCCACCACCACATGCCCACCGCCTGGGGCCCGATGGGCCTGTATGCCGGCGACGGCTTTGCCGACCAGGTCGGCGAGGCGGCGGCATTGACCGGGTTGCCGGCGGACCGCGTCAGGCGCGATCCGACCGCCAACATCCTGGCCGCGGCTGCGCTGCTTGCGCGCGAGCTGCGCGGGCTGGATGCAGAGGAGGATGCCGTGCTCGCACAGGCACTCGCGCGCTATGCCGGCTTCGGCACGCCGCAGGGCACCAGCGCGATCGACGACCATGCGCGCGCCGCGTTCGCCTTCGACGTGCTGCTTGCGCTCGACCGCGGCATTAACGAGGACGGCGTGCGCGTGCCGGTGCGCCCGGTGGCGTGGGAGGCCGCCTTCGATGCCGGCCAGCTGGTGCGCCTGCAGGCGCCGTTCGTGCGCCTGGACGTCGCCACCGACAACATCGAGACCGACGGCTATGCGATCGACCCGGTCAGCGAACAGCTGGTGCGCCGCGAGGCCGGCAAGCGCATCGATGCCGGGATCCGGAGTACGGACTACGGCCCGGCGATCTGGAACCCGGCGCATTCGAGCAACTACAACGCCTCGCGCAGCGCGGCGGTCAGCGCAGTCACCCTGCATACCGCGCAGGGCAGCTACGCCGGCACCATCAGCTGGTTCAGGAACTCCACGTCCAACGTCAGCGCGCACTACGTGATCCGCAGTTCCGATGGACAGGTCACCCAGATGGTGCGCGAGGCGCATACCGCCTGGCACGTGCGCAACCACAACGGCTACACGCTGGGCATCGAGCACGAGGGCTACGTCAACAACGCCAGCTGGTACACCAGCGCGATGTACAACGCATCCGCCGCGCTGGTGCGGCACTGGTGTTCGCGCTACAGCGCGATCAGCTGCGCCAGCGCGTATCGCGGTGCGGCCAGCAGCGGCATCAACGTGCAGCCCGACAGCGTGCGCATCAAGGGCCACCAGCACTTCAGCGGCCAGACCCACACCGATCCCGGCATCAACTGGAACTGGAGCCATTACTACGGCCTGCTCAATCCCGGCAGCGGCGGCGGGACCCGAATCCTCGATTCATTCGAGGGGGGTGTCGGCCACTTCAACACGCCGCCGGCGTATTCCGGCAGCACCACCGGAATCTCCAGCGCCTCCACGGCGACCCGCGACTGCGCCACCCGCCGCAACGGCAGCTGCTCGCTGCGCGTGCTGCTCAGGGACAACGCGTCCTCGTCGGCCGCGTGGGCGGTGCGGCTGCTGTCGGGCACCGGCAACCCCGGCAGCAACACCACGCTGTCACGCGCCAACGGCCGCGTCGGCTTCTGGGTCTACACCGGTGGCAGCGGCATGCGCGTCGGCGTCGGCATCGATGACGGCGCCGGCACCGAACGCTCGGTAACGCGCAGCGTGCCGGCCAACCAGTGGACGTACGTCGAGTGGAGCCTGACCGACGCCGCGCTGTGGAACGCCTGGGCCGGCAGCGCCAACGGCGCCATCGACGCGGCGAGCGTGACCCTGGATGCGATCTGGATCGAGCGCGCGCAGACCAGCTACGACGTCAACGTCTATATCGACGACGTGCAGATCCGCAACTGAGGCGCGGACATGCAAAGGCCCCGGCATCGGCCGGGGCCTTCGGGCTGCATTGATGGAGGATCAGAAGCGGAAGGTCACGCCCGCCATCGGGCCGTGCACCTTGAGCTGGCCGCCGACCTCGCCATTGACGTCGACCGGGTCGATGTCGAGTTCGGCCGCACCCTCGAAGCGGGCGGTGTAGTCGTCCTTGAGCTTGAGGCGGAACCAGTCGTAGCCGACATGCACGCCGACGCGGTCGTTGACCATGTACTCGACCACCAGGCCGGCACGCTCGAAGTGGCCGCGCTCGTCGAGGAAGTTGCCCCACTCGGTGTCGAGGTACTGCCCTTCCAGGCCCACGCGCCAGCGTTCGGCCGGGGTCCAGGTCAGGCGGGTGTGCAGGCCGGGCGACCAGCCGGACTTCTTCCACTGGAATTCGGTGTCGCCGGCATCGATCTCGTTGGTGGCGCTCCAGCTGCCATTGGCCCGCGCCTCGAGTTCGGCGTAGGTCACGCCCAGGCCCAGGCCCCATCGAAAGGTATCGGTGGAGACCACCGCGTATTCGTAGTTGAGGCTGGCCAGCGAGAACTTGACCCGGCCGGCGAGGTCGACTTCGGGGACTTCGACCGGGCCGTCGGGCAGTGCATCCGGCACGTCCACGCCGATGTCGCGCAGCAGGCCGCCGGGGTTCAGCCAGTCGCCGTCGAAACTCCAGTCGTTGTCGCGGCTGTAGTCGTAATAGTTGCCGACGATCGACTGGCGATCGCTGATGCGGAAGCCGAACGCGCCGCGCGGGCGCCATTCGCTGCCGACGTCGAAACTCTCGGATCCGCGGAAATCCGCGGTGTCGGTGCCATTGGTGGCGACGCCGTCGCCGGTGAAGCGCAGCTGCGCCTCGGGGTTGAACGCGCTCAGGCGCAGGGTGAAGCGCTCGTCGCCGCCGGATTGCTGGGCGTGGGCGGGGGCGGCGGCCATGCCCGCGGCGACGGCGAGCAGGGCAACGGCAAGCAGGCGGGGGGTAGGTGCGGACATCGGTTTCTCGTTATGCGTGGGGAGGGCGGAAAAGCGCCGCCGCGGTCTGCGGCGAGGCGGCAGTGTCCGTTCACGCCGGGTCTTTCTTCCGTGAAGACGGCAGCGTATGGAACGCAATCACGAGGTCGCCGCGCTTCATTGCGGCCGCAGCGCGCAGGGCGCGCGTGACCGGGAGAGCGGAAAAGAAGAAGCCCCGGCATGCCGGGGCTTCGGTGGGGCCTGCTGGATCGACGAGGAAGAGGCAGACCGCGCAGGAGGTCGGACTGCCGGATCCGTCGGGAGTTCCCGGAAATGTCCAGGAATTTTCTGAATGCGGAACGGGTGCCGCCGGTTCCTGTGCCCGGCTGCCGCACGGGACGCGCGGGACCTCCGTCGGTTGTCGGTCAAAGTCCGCCGCTGCTATACTTCGGCGGCTTCGCCGGGCGGTTTCATGGCCCGGGCCGTCCACCGTCACAGGACCCCCATGTGTTGAGCTCCTTCGCTGCGGGTCGGCGGCTGGCGCAGCGCGCACTCGCCTGGCAGGCGATCGCGGTGGCGCTGACCGCGATCGCCTTCCTCGTCAAGGGATGGCCATGGGCGCTTGCAGCGCTGGCGGGAGGTGGCTCGGTCACGCTCGGTGGCTGGCTGCACAGTGCGATCGCACTGGGTGGCGGGGTGGCTCCGGCGGGTGGCGCGCTTGCGCGCGTGCTGGTCGGAGCGCTGGCGAAGTGGGCGGTGGTGCTGGTGGTGCTGGTGCTCGCGGTGGGCGTGGGCGGTCTGCCCCCCGTCGCGGTCGGAGTGGGCGTCATCGTGGCGCTGGTGACACAGATGCTGGCCATGGCCAGTCGTTGATTCGAACACGTACAGACAGTCAGAGGCGGACAGGCACATGGCCGGCGAGGCGGAAACCCCCACCAGCTACATCCAGCACCATCTCCAGAACCTCGTCTACAGCGAGGCTGGCGGTGTGCACGGGTCGACCGCGACCGACGGCTTCTGGTCGATCAACCTCGACACCATCCTGACCTCGGTCACGATGGGCCTGATCGTGACCTTCCTGTTCTGGATCGCCACCCGCAAGGCGACCGCCGGCGTGCCGGGCAAGTGGCAGGCGTTCGTCGAGATCCTGCTCGAGTTCGTCGACCGCCAGGCGCGCGATACCTACCACGGGTCCAGCAAGCTGGTGACGCCGATCGCGATCACCCTGTTCTTCTGGATCCTGCTGATGAACATGCTGAAGTTCATCCCGGCGGACTTCTTCGCGGTGCCACTGGGCTGGCTCGGCGTGAACTACTGGAAGCCGGTGCCGACCGCCGACGTCAACGCGACGCTCGGCCTGTCGATCAGCGTGTTCTTCCTGATGCTGTTCTTCGCCCTGCGTTCCAAGGGCCTGGGCGGCTTCACCAAGGAATTCCTGACCGCGCCGTTCGGCAAGTGGATGATGCCGTTCAACCTCATCCTCAACATCGTCGAATGGGTGTCCAAGCCCATTTCGCTGGCGATGCGACTGTTCGGCAACATGTTCGGCGGCGAGATCGTCTTCCTGCTGATCTGGGTCCTCGGCGGTGCCGGCCTGCTGGGCCTGCTCGGCGGCGCGGTGTTCGGCCTCGGCTGGATGATCTTCCACATCCTGGTGATTCCGCTGCAGGCCTTCATCTTCATGATGCTGTCGATCGTCTACCTCAGCCTCGCCGAGGACAGCCACTGACGGCAGGCACGCGTCCCGTTTCTCGCTTCACCCTCAACATCCAACCCTCGCAACATCCGTTCCGGAGAAAACCATGGAAATCGCTCTGACCTCGTTCGCCCAGATCCAGGCTTCGACCGCTCTGGCCATCGGCATCATGATCGGCCTGGCCGCGCTGGGCGCAGGTCTGGGTCTGGCCATCATGGCCGGCAAGTTCCTCGAGTCGGCCGCCCGCCAGCCGGAACTGATCCCGGTCCTGCAGGTCCGCATGTTCATCACCGCCGGCCTGATCGACGCCGCGTTCATCATCTCGGTCGCCGTCGGCCTGCTGTTCGCGTTCGCCTCGCCGTTCATCGGCCCGGTCGCCACACAGCTGGGCGGCTGATCCAGCCGCAGGAAGGCGGGCAGCCGTGAACGGCCGCCCGCTTCCCGGATGACAGCTGGCATGCGCGGCATGCCCGGACCATCACGACAGGCAGTGGCACACCCATGAACATCAATCTGACCCTGATCGCCCAGGCCCTGGCCTTTGCCGGCCTGATCTGGCTGATCGCGACCTTCGTCTGGCCGCCGTTGCTGCGTGCCATCGAGGAGCGCCAGCAGAAGATCGCAGAAGGCCTCGCCGCCGCCGACAACAGCCAGCGTGCGCTGGCGCAGGCGCAGGAACAGGTCAACGAGGAACTCAAGGCCGCGCGCACCAAGGCCAACGAGATCATCGACCAGGCCCACCAGCGCGCCAACCAGATCGTGGAGCAGGCACGCGCCGAGGCGCAGGCCGAGGCCGCGCGCCAGAAGGCGATGGCGGAAGCCGAGATCGAAGCCTCCGCCAACCGTGCCCGCGAGGACCTGCGTCGCCAGGTGTCGCTGCTGGCGGTGACCGGCGCCGAGAAGCTGCTGCGTCGCGAGATCGACGCCAATGCCCACAAGGCGCTGCTCGACGAACTGGCCGCGGAGATCTGAGCGTGAGCCAGGAGATCACCCTCGCCCGTCCCTATGCGCGTGCCGCATTCGGCCTCGCCCGCGATGCCGGCGCGCTCGCGGCGTGGTCGGACGCGCTCGCGTTCGCCGCGCGCGTGGCGGTGGATCCGCAGGCGCGGCCGCTGCTTGGCCATCCCGGACTGGCCCGCGAAGACGCGGTAGCGCTGCTGGCACCCGAAGGTGCGCAGGAAGGTTTCCGTGACTTCCTCGCACTGCTCGCCCGCAATGGCCGCCTGGCGCTGCTGCCCGAGATCGCCGGCCTCTACGAGGACCTGCGCGCGGACGCCGAACAGGTGGTGCGTGCCACGGTGACCTCGGCGAGCGAGTTGCCCGCGACCGAGCTCGACGCGATCCGTGCCGCACTCGCGCGCCGTTTCGGCCGCGACGTGCAGGTGCAGGCCGCGGTCGACGAATCGCTCATCGGCGGTGCGGTGATCAGCGCCGGCGATGTCGTCATCGACGGCTCCCTGCGCGGCAAGCTCGCACGCCTGCAGTCGGCGCTGAGCCAGTAACCAGGATGCGGACGCCTTCCGGCGGCCGCACCCACCACAGTTTCATTGATCGCGCGTCGTCGAATCCGGCGCGCCGAGGACCCGGAAATGGCAAGCACCCAGCTCAACCCCTCTGAAATCAGCGAACTGATCAAGAGCCGCATCGAGAAGGTCAAGCTGGCCGCCGAGGCGCGCAACGAGGGCACGGTCACCTCCGTGTCGGACGGCATCGTGCGCATCTACGGCCTGGCCGACGTGATGCAGGGCGAAATGATCGAGCTGCCGAACGACACGTTCGCGCTGGCCCTGAACCTCGAGCGCGACTCGGTCGGCGCCGTGGTGCTGGGTGACTACGAGCACCTGCGCGAGGGCGACGTGGCCAAGACCACCGGCCGCATCCTCGAAGTGCCGGTGGGCCCGGAGCTGCTCGGCCGCGTGGTCAACGCGCTGGGCGAGCCGATCGACGGCAAGGGCCCGATCGGTGCCGCGCTGTCGGCGCCGGTGGAGCGCGTGGCCCCGGGCGTGATCTGGCGCAAGTCCGTCGACCAGCCGGTGCAGACCGGCTACAAGTCGGTCGACGCCATGATCCCGATCGGCCGCGGCCAGCGCGAGCTGATCATCGGCGACCGCCAGACCGGCAAGACCGCGATGGCCATCGACGCGGTGATCAACCAGAAGGGCACCGGCATCAAGTGCGTGTACGTGGCGATCGGCCAGAAGGCCTCGACCGTCGCCAACATCGTGCGCAGGCTGGAAGAGAACGGCGCGCTGGCGCACACGATCGTGGTGGCCGCCACCGCGTCCGAGTCGGCCGCGATGCAGTACATCAGCGCCTACTCCGGCTGCACCATGGGCGAGTACTTCATGGACCGTGGCCAGGACGCGCTGATCGTGTACGACGACCTGTCCAAGCAGGCCGTGGCCTACCGCCAGATCTCGCTGCTGCTGCGCCGCCCGCCGGGCCGCGAAGCCTATCCTGGCGACGTGTTCTACCTGCACTCCCGCCTGCTCGAGCGCGCCGCGCGCGTGTCCGAGGAGTACGTCGAGCAGTTCACCAAGGGTGAAGTGAAGGGCCAGACCGGCTCGCTGACGGCGCTGCCGATCATCGAGACCCAGGCCGGCGACGTCTCGGCGTTCGTGCCGACCAACGTGATCTCGATCACCGACGGCCAGATCTTCCTCGAGACCGACCTGTTCAACGCCGGCATCCGCCCGGCCGTGAACGCCGGTATCTCGGTGTCGCGCGTGGGTGGCTCGGCGCAGACCAAGATCGTCAAGAAGCTGTCGGGCGGCATCCGCATCGCGCTGGCGCAGTACCGCGAGCTGGCGGCGTTCGCGCAGTTCGCCTCCGACCTCGACGACGCCACCCGCAAGCAGCTCGAGCGCGGCCAGCGCGTGACCGAGCTGATGAAGCAGAAGCAGTACCTGCCGATGTCGATCGCCCACCAGGCGCTGTCGATCTATGCCGTCAACGAGGGTTACCTCGACGACGTGCCGGTGAACCGGATCCTCGCGTTCGAGGCCGGCCTGCACGCGCATTTCGACAATACCGAAGGCGCGCTGATCGAGAAGATCAATGCGTCGGGTGCGTGGAACGACGAGATCGAAGCGGCCTTCAGGAAGGGCATCGCGGACTTCAAGCAGACCGGCTCGTTCTGAAGCGGTTGGCTTGTCTGATGGTTTGGTGATTCGACACAGGTGAGGCGAGGGGATGGTCCGGGCAACCGGGCGCCCCGACCGGATCACCGCAGCGGAGCGAGCAATGGCTGGCGGCAGAGAAATCAAGACCAAGATCAAGAGCGTGCAGAACACCCGCAAGGTGACCCGTGCGCTGGAAATGGTCTCGGCCTCCAAGATCCGCAAGGCGCAGGACCGGATGAAGGCATCGCGCCCGTACGCACGGGCGATGAAGCAGCTGATCGGGCACCTGGCGCAGGCGAATTCGGAGTTCCAGCATCCCTACCTCGTCGAGCGTGCCTCGCCGAAGCGGGTGGGCTACATCATCGTCTCGTCCGACCGCGGCCTGGCCGGCGGCCTCAACAACAACCTGTTCCGCAAGCTGCTGGTGGAGATGCGCCAGTGGCAGGAGAAGGGTGTCGAGGTCGATGTGGTGACCATCGGCCAGAAGGCGACGGTGTTCTTCCGCCGTCTCAAGGTGCGGATGCTGGCCAGCGTCACCCACCTGGGTGACAACCCCGAGGTCGAGCAGCTGATCGGCGTGATCAAGGTCATGCTCGACGGCTATACCGAGGGCTCGCTGGACCGCGTGTTCCTGGCCTACAACGACTTCGTCAACACGATGACCCAGCGCGTGGCGTTCGACCAGCTGCTGCCGCTGCCGGCCTCCGACGAGACGATCGTCAAGCATGACTGGGACTACATCTACGAGCCGGACGCGGAGTCGGTGCTCGAGCACGTGCTGACGCGCTACGTGGAGTCGCTGGTGTACCAGGCAGTGATGGAAAACGTCGCTTCCGAGCACGCCGCGCGCATGGTGGCGATGAAGGCCGCAAGCGACAACGCGACCAAGCTGATCGACACGCTGAACCTGGTCTACAACAAGGCCCGCCAGGCCGCGATCACCCAGGAAATCTCCGAGATCGTGGGCGGCGCCGCGGCCGTATAGCGAGCCCCTCGCAAGAGCCCGCACGCCAACGTGCGGACGTCCGAAGAAACACACCAGCGACCCGGGTCGCGGAAAAATCTAGAGTCCGAGGAAATCAAAATGAGTCAGGGCAAGATCGTTCAGATCATCGGCGCCGTCGTCGACGTGGAATTCCCGCGCAACGAAGTGCCGAAGGTGTACGACGCGCTGAAGGTCGACGGCACCGAGATCACGCTGGAAGTCCAGCAGCAGCTCGGCGACGGCATCGTGCGCGCCATCGCGCTCGGCTCGACCGATGGTCTCAAGCGCAACCTGGTCGCCACCAACACCGGCAGCGCGATCGCGGTGCCGGTCGGCGCCGGCACGCTGGGCCGCATCATGGACGTGCTGGGCCGCCCGATCGACGAGGCCGGCCCGGTCGACGCCACCGCGCACTGGGAAATCCACCGCGCCGCGCCGTCCTACGAGGACCAGTCCTCGTCCACCGAGCTGCTGGAAACCGGCATCAAGGTCATCGACCTGATGTGCCCGTTCGCCAAGGGCGGCAAGGTCGGCCTGTTCGGCGGCGCCGGCGTCGGCAAGACCGTCAACATGATGGAACTCATCAACAACATCGCGAAGGCGCACTCGGGTCTGTCGGTGTTCGCCGGCGTCGGTGAGCGTACCCGCGAGGGCAACGACTTCTACCACGAGATGAAGGACTCCAACGTCCTCGACAAGGTGGCGATGGTCTACGGCCAGATGAACGAGCCGCCGGGCAACCGCCTGCGCGTGGCGCTGACCGGCCTGACCATGGCCGAGTACTTCCGCGAGGAGAAGGACGAGACCGGCAAGGGCAAGGACGTGCTGCTGTTCGTCGACAACATCTACCGCTACACCCTGGCGGGTACCGAAGTGTCGGCGCTGCTGGGCCGCATGCCGTCGGCGGTGGGCTACCAGCCCACGCTGGCCGAGGAAATGGGCGTGCTGCAGGAGCGCATCACCTCGACCAAGTCCGGTTCGATCACCTCGATCCAGGCCGTGTACGTGCCCGCGGACGACCTGACCGACCCGTCGCCGGCCACCACCTTCGCCCACCTCGACGCCACCGTCGTGCTGTCGCGCAACATCGCCTCGCTGGGTATCTACCCGGCGGTCGATCCGCTCGACTCCACCTCGCGCCAGCTCGACCCGAACGTGATCGGCACCGAGCACTACGAGACCGCGCGCCGCGTGCAGTCGACGCTGCAGAAGTACAAGGAGCTCAAGGACATCATCGCGATCCTGGGCATGGACGAGCTGTCGGAAGAGGACAAGCAGGCCGTGTCGCGCGCGCGCAAGATCGAGCGCTTCTTCTCGCAGCCGTTCCACGTGGCCGAGGTGTTCACCGGTTCGCCGGGCAAGTACGTGCCGCTGAAGGAAACCATCCGCGGCTTCAAGGGCATCGTGGACGGCGAGTACGACCACCTGCCGGAGCAGGCGTTCTACATGGTCGGTTCGATCGACGAAGCCGTCGAGAAGGCCAGGAAGATGACCGAGAAGGCCTGATCCACGCCGCCCTCCGCGCCTGCGGAGGGCCCCGGCCAGGGCGAGGGCCCGCCGCCGGACTCCTGCCCTCTCCCGTTGCCGGGGGAGGGAGCCACGGCTAGAGAGTGATTTGTCATGACCACCACCATCCGTTGCGACATCGTCAGCGCCGAGGCGGAGATCTTCCACGGCGAGGCCACCCTGATCGTGGCGACCGGCGAGATGGGCGAGCTCGGCATCGCGCCGCGCCACGCGCCGCTGATCACCCGGCTCAAGCCCGGCAAGGTGGTGATCACCCAGGCCAACGGCGAGAAGCTGGACTTCGCGATCTCCGGCGGCCTGCTCGAAGTGCAGCCGCAGGTGGTGACGATCCTCGCCGACACCGCGATCCGCGCCGACGAGATCGACGAGGCCTCGGTGCGCAAGGCGAAGGAAGAAGCCGAGCGCGTGCTGGCCGGCCGCGGCGAGGCGATGGACATCGCCGAGGCGCAGCAGAAGATGGCCGAGGTCGTCGCGCAGTTGCAGGCGCTCGAGCGCCTGCGCAAGAATCTCAAGCACTGACGCACCTGCGGGCTTTCGCCGGACGTCCACGAAAGCCGCCTTCGGGCGGCTTTCTCCGTTATGGCGTTTCGCTGCACCGGGGGCGTGCATGTGTGGCGTGCGGCCAGGAGAGTGTGCGATGCAGTGCGCGCGCCCCGTGCGGCTTGCCCGGATCCGGCGTGGCGGTTTACGGTCGTGCGCTCAATGGGGAGTGGGCCATGCGGGGAACTGTTCTGCACGCCGTCGCCGCCGGCGCATTGCTGGCGGTCACATTCGTGGTTCCCGCAGGCGTCGCCGCGCAGGACGGGGCAACCGCCCGGCCACGCGCGCGCGACCTGGGCATCGCCATCGGCACGCTGCCGACTGGCCCGCGCAACGCGATCACCGACGTGGCCGGCGTCGCCGTCGGCCATGCCAGCGTCGTCGAGGGCGACCACGTGCGCACCGGCGTGACCGCGATCCTCCCGCATCCGGGCGACCTCTACGCCGAACGCGTGCCGGCGGCGGTCCATGTCGCCAACGGCTACGGCAAGCTGCTGGGGATCAGCCAGGTGCGCGAACTCGGCGAACTGGAAACCCCGATCCTGCTGACCGGTACGCTGGGCGTGTGGACAGCGGCCAATGCACTGGTCGACTGGCAGCTGGCGCGTCCGGGGATGCAGGAGGTGCGTTCGCTCAACCCGTTGGTCGGCGAAACCAACGACGGCTACCTCAACGACATCCGTTCAAGGCCGCTGCGCGGGAGGCACGTGCTCGAAGCGCTGGGGTCGGCGTCCACCGGCGATGTCGAAGAGGGCAGCGTCGGCGCCGGGACCGGCACCGTCGCGTTCGGCTGGAAGGGCGGCATCGGCACCAGCTCGCGGGTATTGCCGGCGGCCGACGGCGGCCACGTGGTGGGCGTGCTGGTGCAGAGCAACTACGGCGGCACGCTGACCGTTGCCGGCGTGCCGGTCGGGCCGCGGCTGCCGGATCCGGCAACGTGGCGCCCGCACGGAGGCGCCCCCGCATCCGTCGCGCCGCCGTCGGCGGGCGACGGCAGCATCATGATCGTGGTGGCGACCGATGCGCCGCTCGATGCACGCCAGCTCGAACGCCTCGCGCGCCGTGCAATCGTCGGCCTTGCCCGCACCGGTGCCTCGATGTCGAACGGCTCCGGCGACTACGTGATCGCCTTCTCCACCGCGCCTTCGATGCGGCGCGTACGCGGCCATGCGGCGTCCGGCGCGGCCGCGCTCGACAACGAGGCAATGACGCCGTTGTTCGTCGCCGTCGCCGACGCGACCGAGGAGGCGATCCTCAATTCGATGCTGCGTGCCCGCGGCATGCGCGGCCATCGCGGCGAGGTGCCGGCGTTGCCGCTTGAACGGGTGGTGCCGCTGTTGCGCGCCGCCGGCGTGGATCAGCGCCGGTAGACCCACTGCCGCGAGATCACGAAGCCGATCACCCCGAGCGCGATCTCCACCAGCGGCTTGGCCAGCCACGCCCACTTCAGTCCGAGATAGTCGTCGATATGGCCGATCGCCCAGGTGCTGACCACCGTGGTGGCCACCCACATCACCAGGAAGCGCTGCAGTTGCACGCGCCCGACGGCGGTGTCCTCGCAGGCGAAGGTGAAACGGCCGTTCATCCAGAAGCCGCACAGCGCGCCGCAGATGCGACCCACCACGTTGGCCTGGCGCACCGGCAATCCGGCATGGCTGAGGGCCACCATGACCGCCCAGTCCAGAGCCCACTGCAGGCCACCGATCAACAGGTAACTGCGCGACTGGCGGACGATGCTCAACGCAGGACCCACGGGCTTTGATCGTGCCGGAGCGGCACGGCGCGAATGCTATCAGCCGCGCCCGTTAGAATTGCGCGATTCCCCCGCACAGGCGATTCCATGACCGCTCCCCTCCACGTCGTCATCCTTGCCGCTGGCGAAGGCAAGCGCATGCGCTCGGCGCTGCCCAAGGTGCTGCAGAAGGTGGCCGGTCGGCCGATGCTCGCGCATGTGATCGCGACCGCGCGCGAGCTTGCGCCCGCGGCGATCCATGTCGTCTATGGGCATGGCGGCGACCAGGTGCGCGCGGCGCTCGGCGACCAGACCGACCTGCTGTGGGCCGAGCAGCGCGAGCGGCTGGGGACGGGGCATGCCGTCCAGCAGGCGCTGGGCGAGGTGCCCGATGGCGCCGAGGTGGTGGTGCTGTACGGCGACGTGCCGCTGATCACCGCGGGCACGCTGCAGCGGCTGCTGACCGGCGAGCGCGGCTCGCGGCTGGCGGTGCTGGTCGCGGAACTCGACGACCCGCGTGGCTACGGGCGCGTGGTGCGTGATTCCGCGGGCCATGTCGCGGCGATCGTCGAGCACAAGGATGCCGACGAGGAACAGCGCCGCATCCGCCTGGTCAATACCGGCATCGTCGCCGCCGAGGCGACCGCGCTCAAGCGTTGGCTGGGCGCGCTGTCCAACGACAATGCGCAGGGCGAGTATTACCTCACCGACATCTTCGCGATGGCCGCCGACGAGTTCGCCCCGGCCGACATCGTGATGGTCGACGACGCGATCGAGGCCGAAGGCGCCAACGATCCCTGGCAGCTTGCCCAGCTCGAGCGTGCGTTCCAGCAGCGGGCGGTGCGTGCGCTGTGCGCGCAGGGTGCGCGTTTCGCCGATCCCGCGCGCGTGGACGTGCGCGGCGAGGTGGTGCTGGGCACCGACGTGGAGTTCGACGTCGACGTGATCCTGGAAGGGCGCGTCGAACTGGGCGATGGCGTGCGCATCGGTCCGTTCTGCCGGCTGAAGGACGTGACCCTGTGCGGCGGCACCGAGGTGCGCGCACACTGCGACCTCGACGGGGTGCGCGCGGAAGGGTCGGTGACCATCGGCCCGTTCGCGCGGCTGCGCCCGGGCACGGTGCTCGCCGATGGCGCGCATATCGGCAACTTCGTCGAGACCAAGAACACCACGATCGGCGTGGCCAGCAAGGCCAACCACCTCACCTATCTGGGCGATGCCGACATCGGCGCGTCGGTGAACATCGGTGCCGGCACCATCACCTGCAACTACGACGGCGTGAACAAGCACCGCACGGTGATCGGCGATGGCGCCTTCATCGGCTCCAACGCCTCGCTGGTGGCGCCGGTGACCATCGGTGCCGGCGCCACCACGGCTGCGGGGTCGGCGATCACGGTCGACGTGCCCGATGGGAAACTCGCGGTTGCGCGTGCGCGGCAGACGGTGATCGACGGGTGGGTGCGGCCGAAGAAGAAGTAGGTCGCGGCCGCCTCACTGCGGAATCGTCAGGCTGACCGCGAGGCCGCCGCCGTCGCGGTTCTGCAGCGCGATGCGGCCGCCGTGCGCTTCGCAGATCTCGCGGGCCAGGGCGAGGCCGAGGCCGGTGCCGTTGCGCTTGGTCGAATAGAACGGCAGCAGGGCATTCGCCAGCACCGCATCGTTCATGCCGCTGCCGCGGTCGAGCACCTCGATCCGCCAGGCATCGGGCAGGCGACGCAGGGCCAGCCGCACGTCCTGCGCCGACGAGCCGGACTCGTGCGCATTGCGCAGCAGGTTGATCAGGCACTGCTCCATCTGCGCGGCATCCAGGCGCGCATTGCCGTCGCTGTAGCCGTCGAAGCCGAACCCGACCTGGTCGCGCAGACGCTCGATGAAGCGGGCCCACTCCACCGTCTCCAGGCGGGGTGCCGGCAGCTTGGCGAAGCGCGCGTAGTCGCGGATGAAACCCTCCAGGTGCCGCGCGCGCTCCGCGATGGTCGCCAGCGCAGCCGGCAGGCGTTCGGCCTGGCCGCGACGCAGCAGTTCCGCACCGGAGTGGGCGAGCGAGGCGATCGGCGCCAGCGAGTTGTTGAGTTCGTGGCTGATGACCCGGATCACCTTCTTCCAGGTCTGCACCTCCTGCCGGCGCAGTTCCGCGGTGAGCAGCCGCAGCAGCACCAGTTCGTGGCGGCGGCCGTTGAGGCGGAACACGCGCCGCGACAGGTGGTAGATGTCCTCCTGGTCCTCGCCATCGCCGACGCTGAACATGCCGTCGCCACCGCGGGCCAGCGCCTCGCGCAGTGCGGTCGGGGCCTGCCCGATCACCGCATCGAAATCCCGGCCTTCCAGCCGGCTGCCGCCACCGAGCAGCCGGCGCGCTGCCAGGTTGCCGAGCACCACCCGGCGCACGCCATCCAGCAGCACCATCGCCACCGGGGTGTTCTGCACCATGGTGTCGAGCAGCAGTTCGCGCTGGACCAGGGTGTGGCGCTGTTCGCGCAGCACGTCGCCGAGGCGGTTGTGGGCCTCGACCAGTTCGGCCAGTTCGCCACGGCCGTCCCAGCGGATCCCGAAGCCGTAGTCGCCGTCGCGGTAGGCGGTGACCGCACCGGCCAGGGCACGGAACAGCGCGCGGACCGGGTCGAGCAGGCGCCGCACCTGCCAGGCCAGCAGCGGCAACAGCAGCGCGGCCGCAGCCAGCACCGCCGCCCACGGCAGCAGCCAGCGGGTGAGCCAGCTGCCGAGCACGGCAGTGGCGATGGCGAACAGCGCCGCCATGGCGGTCAGGCGGACGCTCATCGGCAGCCGCAGCGGGCGCATCAGTCGGGACGCAGGCCGAGCTTGTCCATGCGCCGGTACAGCGCCTGCCGCGACAGGCCGAGCTCGGCGGCGGCCTGGGCGAGCACGCCGCCGGCGCGCGCGATCGCCGCTTCGATCTGCGCGCGATCGGGATCAGCGGCAGTGGCCGCGGCGGGCGCGACAGGCTCCATCGCGGGAAGCCCCAGCGCGGCGACGCCGATGTCGTCCCCGGCCGACAGCAGCGCGGCACGCTGCACCACGTTGCGCAGCTCGCGCACGTTGCCGGGCCAGCGATGGTGCAGCAGCGCCTGCTCGGCATCGCGGCGCAGGCGCCTGCCGGCCGGCAGGAAGTGTCGCGCCAGCGGCAGGATGTCGTCGGGCCGCTCGGCCAGGGGCGGCAGCTTCAGTTCGATCGCGTTGAGGCGGTAGTAGAGATCCTCGCGGAACCGGCCAGAAGCGATCAGCGCCGGCAGGTCGGCATTGGTCGCGCTGACCACGCGCACCCGCACCTGGCGTTCGCGGTTGGAGCCCAGCCGCTCGAAACGCCCGGTCTCCAGCACCCGCAGCAGCTTCATCTGTCCGGCCAGTGGCAGGTTGCCGATCTCGTCGAGGAACAGCGTGCCGCGATCGGCGACCTCGAACTTGCCCTCGCGCGCACGGTTGGCGCCGGTATAGGCGCCGGCATCGGCACCGAACAGCTCCGCCTCGATCAGCTCCGCCGGCAGCGCACCGCAGTTGAGCGCCACGAACGGGCCGTCGCGCACCGCCGAGTTGGCATGGATGATCTGCGCGATCTTCTCCTTGCCCACGCCGTTGGGCCCGGTGACCAGCACCGGCAGTTCCGAGCGCGCGACCTGCACGGCAAGTGTCAGCACGCGCTCGGTGCTGGCATCGGCCCACACCACGCCGCAGAGATCGTGGCCCTGTTCGAGCGCATGGCGCTCGCGCTGCTCGCGGGCGCGCCGGCGACCGAGCTCGCGGCGGCTGGCGGAGAGTTCCAGCAGGTTGCCGACGGTGGTCACCAGCTTGTGGTCGTCCCAGGGCTTGGCCACGTAGTCGGCGGCCCCGGCCTTGATCAGTCCGACTGCGGACTCGAGGTGCGTCCACGCGGTCAGCAGCACCACCGGCAGCTGCGGGTGCCGGGCATGGATCTGCGCGAACAGCGCCGCGCCCTCGTCGCCGGAGGTGGTGTCGGCGCGGAAGTTCATGTCCTGGATCACCAGGTCGATCTCGCCAGCCTGCAGTGCCGCCAGCCCGGCCTCGGGGGAATCGGCATGCACGGTGCGGATGTCGTGCAGCGAGAACAGCACGTCCAGGGCGATGGCCACGGCCGGGTTGTCGTCGATGATCAGGACGGTGGACATCGTGGTGCCGGTGGGAGAGCGATCGTGGGAGCTTATCGGCATGGACACCGGCGTGCGCTCAGGCACTGCGGGTGGCGATGGCCGGTGGCACCCGTGCCGCGCGCCGCGCCGGGCCGGCGGCCGCGTACAGCCCGAGCAGCCACAGCAGCACCGCGGCCAGCGGCAGGTAGGCGAGCGGCAGGCGCGCCATCGCATGGGCCTGCATCAGCCACTGGTTGATCGCATAGGCCGCCACCAGCCCGGGCACCAGGCCCATGCCGACCACCAGGGCGTTCTCGGCCAGGCAGTGGCCGATGATGTCGGCGCGGCTGGCACCCAGCGCGCGGCGGATGCCGATCAGCCGTAGCCGCGTCTCCACCCAGTAGGCCGACAGGCCGCCGATGCCGATCCCGGTCACCACCAGGATCACCGCGATCACCGTGCCAAACAGCCAAGCCGCGGCGCGCCGCGAGCGGAACGCCGCCTCACGCAGCGCCTCGTAGCTGTCCACACGCACCGGCACGCCGGCCAGCATCAGCGAGCCGTACTGGTTCTCCAGCGCCTGGCCGATCTCAGCAGCGATCGCGTCGCGACGCTGTGGATCCACCCGCACCGCGTAGTTGAGCACCGGCACCGAGACGATCTGCGCCGGCAGCAGGATCGAGTACTGCGCGCGGCCGTCGTCGAGCTGGTCGAGCTGGTAGCGCAGCAGGCGGCGGGCCACGCCGACCACCACCAGCGCGCGACCGCCATCGGTCTGTTCGAGCCGACCGCCCAAAGCGTCGCCGCCGGGAAACCACAGCCGCGCCAGCGCCTCGGTGAGGATCACCGGGGTGCCGGCCGGGATGTCGATGCCGCCCGAGGCGAGGTCGACGCGGAAACCCTCGCCCGGCTCGAAGTCGCGGCCCTGCACGAGCTGCAGACCGAAGGCCTCGCGCAGGCCTTCGCCGGCGAAGCCACTGGCGACCACGCTCTCGCCGCCAGGCCCACGCAGCGACAGGGTGAAGGTCATCGACTGCTTCATCGGCAGGCCGAGCGCGGGCGCCGCCGCCTCGACGCCGGGGATGGCCGCGATCGACGCGGTCACCGCATCGATCTGCGCGGCGTTCCAGCTGCCCTGGCGCGCGATCATCTGGTCGACCAGCAGCAGGCGGTCACGGGCGATGCCATCGTCGGCCAGCAGCGGCGCAACCTGGCGCTGCAGCATGAAGACCGCATTGGCGAGGATCGCCACCGCGACCGCCACCTGCACGGCGACCAGCCAGGGCATCAACGGGCGCCGGCGCAGGGCCGACACGATCGGGCGCAGGGGCAGGCGCATGCTCACCTCAGGGGCTCTTGATCTGCAGCACGGGTTCGATCCGCGCCGCGCGCAGCGCCGGCACCAGCCCCACCAGCAGGCCGGTGCCGATGGCCAGCGCCAGCAGCAACGCGAACAGGCGCGGTTCGAAACGAGCGAGGTCGGTATAGCCGTGGTCCTGCAGGCGGATCACCCACAGCCCGAACAGCGTCAGCGGCCACGCCAGCAGCCCGCCCAGCGTGCCCGCGGCGATGGCCTCGACCAGGCACTGCACCAGCACCGACCGGCGTGGCGCACCGAGCACGCGGCGCACCCCCAGCTCGCTGCCCCGGCGCAGGAAGCGCGCCGCCAGCAACCCGGCGACATTCACCATGCACAGCGCCAGCAGGCCGACTGCAAGCCACAGGTACAGGCGCACGCTGTCGGGCACCACGCGGTTGGCGGCAAGCCACGCCGGCACGCTGTCGAGCCGGCTGGCCGCGGGGCGCTCGAACACACCTGCGGCATGGCGCGACTGCGCATACGCGGCCAGCGCATCGGCGTAGGCGTCGCGCGCGGTGGCGTCCGGCAGTTCCGCCCACAGCGCCAGCCAGCGGCAGGCGCCGATGTCGATCGTGTCGAAGCCGAAGCCACCGACCTCCCGGCCATCGCAGTCGCGCGTGGCCATCGGCGCGATGCCGGCATCGAGCGCGGCATGCAGCGGCAGGAACAGAGACTCCGAGCGCTCGCTCCACACCGCCTGGCCGGGCTGCAGGAAATGGAAGCGTGGCCGTGGCGCCCAGGTGCCGGTGATCCCGATCACCCGGAACAGCGTGCTGCCGATGCGCAGGTCGCGGCCGATGGCGTCGACATCGCCGAACAGCGCACGCGCGGTGCTGTCGGCGATCACCGCCACCGGCACGCGGTCGCGTTCCTCCGCGGCCGTCCAGTGGCGGCCGCGCTGCAGCGGCACCCCGAACATCGACGGCATCGGGCCCAATGCCAGCACCGCCACGGCGGTGTCGCTGCGCTGGCCGTCGCCGGGCTGCACGGTCACCGGCGTCGACACCAGCGCGGCCTGCCGCACCGCCGGTTGCAGCGCCATCAGCGCCTGCGCGTCGGCGAGCTTCCACAGGAATGGCGGTGCGTCGGCATCGGACCCGGAAGACGAGGCACTGGTGGGCGCGGCACGCGAGTCCACCCACGCCAGGTGCAGGCGCTCGCTGATGCCCGGCAGCGGATCGGCCGACAGCATCGCCAGCAGGGTCAGCATGCTCATCACCACGGCCAGGCCGAGGCCCAGCAGGATCACCGTGAGCAGCATCGTGCGTGGATGGCGCAGCAGCCCGCGCAGGCCGAGTTCCACCGCATAGCGGGCGGCGCCGGCCATCAGGCGCCGCGGGTGGCGACGGCGGGTGGCACCAGCGCCGCGCGGCGCGCGGGCCCGTACACGGCGACCTGGCCGAGCAGCCACAGCACCAGCGCGCCGATCGGCAGGTAGAACAGCGGCAGCCGCGGCAGTTCGTAGCGCTGCATCAGCAACTGGTTGAGCGCATACGCCAGCAGCATGCCGATGACGATGCCGATGGTCGCCAGCAGGAAGTTTTCGGTCTGGAAGTAGCGCAGGATCTGCCCGCGCGTGGCGCCCAGTGCACGGCGGATGCCGATCTGCCGGCTGCGCTGCTGCACCCAGAAGCTGGCCAGGCCGACGATGCCCAGCGCGGTCACCACCAGCAGCGCCACGATCACCGCCACCAGCATCCACGCCATCGCGCGGTCCTGGCGGTAATAGCGGTCGCGCATGGCCTCGAGGGTGATTGCACGCTCGGCATCGATGATCCTCGTCGCGCCCTGTTCGGCCAGCACCGCACGTGCCTGCTCCAGCACCGCGTCGCGCTGCGTGGGATCGCTCACCCGCAGGAGGTAGACGCCGTCGGAATACGGCACCCGGCCAGGCCGGATCACCGTGTCCTCGTACGCGGCCGGCCCGGCGTAGTCGTTGGGACGTGCAAGGCGGTCCACCACGCCGACCACGCGGCTGGGATCGTCCCCCCAGATGTAGAGCGACCTGCCAAGCGCGTCGCCATCGGGAAACAGCCGCTCGGCGGTCGCGCGGCTGAGGATCACGGCCGGGAACGACATCGCGTTGTCGGCGCGCATCTGCCCGAAATCCTTGATCTCGCCGTCGTTGAAGTTGCGCCCGGCGACGAGATCGAGGCCGAGGGTGGCGATGAAATTGCCGTCGCCGATGTAGGTGGACACGCCCATCGTCTCGCCGCGCTGGTCGGGTGTCATCCGCACGCTGCTGCCCCAGTTGGAGTTGCCGAACGGCGTCTGCACGCTGCTGGTGGCGTTGGCCACGCCAGGAATGGAACGCAGGGCGTTGAGGTCGGTGGTGGTGAGCGCGGCGGCGTTCTCGTCGCGCGACAACCCGCGCGCCTGCACGGCGACGACATGCTGTTCGTCGACGCCGGTGGGGCGGTCGATGCGCTCCAGCCGCCCGGCAATCAGGAACAGCGCGTTGCACACGATCGCGCACGACAGCGCGATCTCGAACACGATCAGCGCCGCGGCGGTCTTGTGCCGCGACAGGGTGGACAGGATCGGACGGAGTTCCATGGCGGCGTCTCTCGCTTGCGCGTCGGTTCGTGCGGTTACTGGGATTTGAGCTGGATCGCAGGCGTCACCTGCATCGCACGCCACGCCGGCAACACGCCGGCGACGAGGCTTGCGACCAGCGCCATGGCGAAGGTGGCCAGCAGCATGGTCGGGTCCATGCGCGCAAGCCCCGCGTACTCGGCCGGCTGCATCCGCACCGCCCACAGCCCGGCGAGTGCCAGCAGCAGCCCGAGCGCACCGCCGGCGAGCCCGACCGTGCCGGCCTCGACCAGGCATTGCATGAAGATCGAACGGCGGCTGGCACCGAGCGCGCGGCGCACGCCGATCTCGCCACCGCGGCGCATGAACTTGGCCAGCAGCAGGCCGACGGTGTTGAGCAGGCACACGGCGAGGAAGCCGAACGCCAGCCACACCTGCAGGCGCACGTCGGCGGGCACCACCTCGTTCTCGGCCAGCCAGTCCATCACCGGCGTCAGCGCGTTGTTGTCGGGCCGCTCGAAGCGTCCGGCGGCACGCTGCTGGGCGCTGTAGTTGTCGAGATACGCGCGGAACTCCGCGGCTTTCGCCGGGGTGGCAAGCTCCACCCAGTACTGCAGCCAGACGCAGGGCGCGTTGGGTCCGGTGGAGCCTTCGGCATCGCTGCTCTCCGCCCAGCAGTCCATGTTGCCCTGGGTGGGCAGGCGCAGGTCGCGCGAGGTCGAGAACGGAAGGAACACGTCCTCGGTGTCGGTGAACTCGCCGGTGAGGATGTCATAGAAGCGCGGCGACGGGCGCCAGTGGTCGAGCACGCCGACGATGCGGAAGTCGCTGCGGTTGAGGCGGATGGTGCGGCCGGTGGGGTCGCCGTCGCCGAACAGGCGTTCGGCCATGGCCCGCGACAGCACCGCCACCCGGGCGCGTGCCTCGTCGTCGCCGCGCGACCAGCCACCGCCGAACAGGAATGGCGTGTCGAACATCGCGAAGAAGTCGCCAGCGGTATGGCGCGCGCTCAGCACGAACGGGCTCAGCCCCTCGCGCTCGGGCTCCACCGCCACCGAGCCCGCGGTCATCATTGCCTGGCGGTCGGCGCGCGCCTCGCGCCACAGCGCTTCGGAATCGAAGCGGGTCATCTGCGATGCCGGATCGCCGCCGGGGGTATAGCCGTCGAGGCCGGCCGGATCCATCCGCACGTAGTAGAGCTGGTCGCTCTTGTGCGGGATCGGATCCCCCGACAGCACGCGGAACACGGTCAGCGTGGTCACGCTGGCGCCGATGCCCAGCGCGATCGCCAGCACCATCAGTGCGGTCAGCGCGCGGTTGCGGCGGAAGCTGCGCAACGCGAGGTTGAAGTAGTAGCCGAGCATGGCAGTGATTCCGTGGTCGGTCGCAGGGCGTTGTGCGCTGCAGCCTGGTGGGTCGATCCGTGCGGTTGCGGCCGGCGGCCGGATCACATGGCGCTGGCGATGGCGGGCTCGCGGCGCACCAGCCCGGGCTCGCTGACGAGGTCGGTCGCCATGCCATCGACGATGTGCACGTTGCGCTGCGCGCGCGCGGCAAGTTCCGGGTCGTGGGTGACCATCACGATGGTGGTGCCCTGCTGGTGGATGTCCTCCAGCAGTTCCATCACGCTGCGCGCCATCTGCGAATCGAGGTTGCCGGTGGGTTCGTCGGCCAGCAGCAGGCGCGGGCTGCCGGCAAGCGCGCGGGCGATCGCCACGCGCTGCTGCTGGCCACCGGAGAGTTCGGCCGGGTAGTGCTTCATCCGCGAACCGAGGCCGACCATGCCCAGCGCGTCCTCGATGCGCAGTTTCCGCTCCGGGGCCGGCATGCCGCGGTAGCGCAGCGGCACGTCGACGTTGTCGAACAGGTTGAGGTCGGGGATCAGGTTGAAGCCCTGGAAGATGAAGCCGATCTTCTCGTTGCGCAGCCGCGAGCGCGCATTGTCGTCGAGCCCTTTCACGTCGACGCCGTCGAGGTGGTAGTCGCCCCCGGTGAAGCTCTCCAGCAGGCCGGCGATGTTGAGGAAGGTGGTCTTGCCCGAGCCCGACGGCCCGGTGACCGCGACGAACTCGCCCTCGCGCACGTGCAGGTCGAGCGCGCGCAGCGCATGCGTTTCGACGAGCTCGGTGCGGTAGACCTTGGAGACGGCTTGCATGTGCAGCATGGGAACACTCCGGGAAGGGCGGGCGGCCGGTCAGCCGTGGATGCGGAAGTCGGTGGAGGCCAGCGGCGCCGGCGCATAGCGGCGCGTGCCCTGGCGCAGCGTGCGCGGGCGGTGCGCGCTGCCGTCGAGCCCGGCCAGCAGGTCGAGCCGGTGCAGGCGGGGCGCCACCGCGTCGGCCAGCTGGCAGGGGTTCCAGTGCACGGCGAACGGGAAGCAGGACCCGGACTGCGTGACTTCGGGGGCATGTGCGTTCATGTCACTCTCCGGAAAGACGGATGCGTTCGGCGTTGTCGAACAGTTCGCTGCCGGCGACGACCACGCGTTCGCCGGGTTCCAGGCCGGACACGATCTCGACCGCGGACAGGCTGCTGGCGCCGGCCTGGATCGGGCGCCGGACCGCGGCACCGCCCTGCACGACATAGGCGTGGCGGCCACCGAGCTGGTCGAGGAAGGGGCCGCGCTCGACCATCACCACGTCGGGGCGGGTATCGAGCACGATGCGGGCGGTCAGGCGCTGGTTCTGGCGCAGGCCCGGCGGCTGTGCATCGCTGAAGCGCACGCGGGCCGACACCTCGCCATTCACCACCTCCGGCGACACCGCCGACACCGCTGCGGCGTACACCTCGTTGCCGGAGCGGATCTCGGCGGGGATGCCGATGGCGAGATCGCGGGCGAAGCTTTCCGGCACCCGGATCTCCACCTCGAACACCGACAGGTCGACCACACCCAGCACCGGCGCATTGGCGGCAACGTTGGTGTGCTGCGCCACCTGCACCTGGCCCACCTGGCCATCGAACGGCGCACGCAGGGTGAGTGCCTCCACCTGGCGACGTGCCTCGCCGACCACCGCGCGCTGGCGTTCGGCCAGCAGCTGCTTGTTGCGGGCGTCCAGGCCTGCGCCCTGGCCCTGCAGGCCGGCATCCTCGTGCGCGGCGGACAGGCCGATGTCGGCCTTCTTCAGCGTGTCCTCGGCCTTGGCCAGCTCCACCTGCGCCAGCACCCCGGCATCGAATGCGCGCTGGTAGCGCTGCAGGTCGCGCTCGGCGGCAACGCGGTCGATCTGCGCCTGGTCGAGCAGCTTGCGGGCCTCGGCGCGGGCGATGCGGGCATCGAGGGCGGCGCGATCGGCCTCGGCCTGCAGGCTGGCCAGGGTGGATTCCTCCTGCACCAGCCGGCTGCGCAGCTCGGGGCTGTCGATCTCGGCCAGCACCTGGCCGGCCTCGACGCGGTCGCCGGCGACGACCTGCAGGGTGACGGTGCCGCCGGCAATCGCGTAGAGGGTCGGGCTGTTGGCGGCGATCACCCGGCCTTCGGCGGTGAGGTCGCGGACCAGGTCGCCCCGGGTGACCTCGGCGATGCGCAGGCGCGAGGCGTCATACGAGCGCGCGCCATCGCCCCATGAGGCGACGACCCATCCCGCCACCGCCAGCACCGCGATCCCGGCGACGGCGGGCCACAGCCAGCGGCGGAGTGCAGGTCCCTGCCGCGCCTCGCTGCGGGGCGCGTCCTGGGCGGAGGTGTCGCGGATGGGCGTGGGACGGGACATGGGCAACCGGGAGCAGTGGATGCCCAGCTGTCAAGCACATGGCGTGCCAATTGTTAAGTCATTGAAATATATCGATTATTAAGCCGGCAAGAGAGTGTCCGGCACGCCTGCGGACGTCCGCGCTGTCCGCCATCCGCGTGTCCGCAACGCCCGCCGGAAGCAACCGGGCCGGCACCTTGGGCTCGGGTTAAGCATATGTTTATTTCATGTTCAAGTCCGCTTAGTATCGGTTCACTTTGCCGAAACAGGCGGTTCGCCGGCTGGCGTGGCACAGGGGGAAGTCGCAACAGCAGTCGCAGCAGGTCCTTATCACCACGGAGAGAGAGATGAGTCTGAAGACCCACAAGCTGCGCGACGCGATCGTCTTCGCGCTCGCGGCAGGAGCAGTGAGCATTGCCGGCAGCGGCGCCGCCTTCGCGCAGGCCCAGGGGGCCTCGCAGGATCCCACGCCCAGCGCCACCACCCTCGACGGCATCACCGTCACCGGTACCCGCATCCGCAGCCAGACCATGACGGCCTCGAGCCCGGTCGCGGAAATCTCCCGCGAGGAGTTCCAGTACTCCGGCGCGACCACCGTCGAGGACCTGGTCAACCAGTACCCGCAGCTCGCGCTGGACTTCGACAACTTCCTCAACAACGGCTCCACCGGCTACGCCACCGTCGACCTGCGCGGCATGGGGCCCAACCGCACCCTGGCGCTGGTCAACGGCCGGCGCATTCCCAAGGGCCTGCTCGAAACCGCCGACATCAGCATCGTCCCGGCGCGGCTGCTGCAGCGCGTCGACGTGCTGACCGGTGGCGCCTCGGCCGTGTACGGCTCCGACGCCATCGCCGGCGTGGTCAACTTCATCCTCGACGACGAATTCGAGGGCGTCAGCCTCAACGTCGGCTATTCCGGCTACCAGCACGACAACGACAACCGCTATATCCAGGGCTTGATGGACGACGCCGGGTTCGACTACCCGACCGGCAGCTCGGGCCTGGACGGCACCACCCGCAACGTCGACGTCGCCATCGGCGGCGCGTTCGGCGACGGCGGCCATGCGATGGCCTGGGCCACTTGGCGCAAGGGCAATGCACTGCTGCAGGGCCAGCGCGACTATTCGGCCTGCGCCCTCAACGGCGCCGGCACCGCCTGCGGCGGCTCGCCTACCGCCGACCCGGCGAACTTCTACATCGTGGCCCCGGGCTCGGGCCTCTACACCTACGTCGCCCCGTCGGCATCGGGCTGGTTCCTGCCCGACGGCCCCAACGTCTACAACTACGCGCCGATCAACTACTACCAGCGTCCGGACACGCGTTTCACCGCCGGCACCAGCGTCAAGTACGAGATCAACGAGTACTTCCAGCCGTATATCGAGACGATGTTCGTCAACCGCCGCAGCGGCACGCAGATCGCGCCGTCGGGTGCGTTCTTCACCGACATCACCGTCGACTGCGGTACCGACGTCATCGGCACGATGTGTGCCGACGTCGGCATCACCGACGACGAGTTCACCGTCTACGTGGCCAAGCGCAACGTCGAGGGTGGCCCGCGCATCACCGACAACGAATCCACCAACTACAGCATCGTCGCCGGCGCCACCGGTGCACTGTTCGACTCCGGCTGGACCTGGGACGCCTCGCTGCAGTACGCACGCACCTCGGTAAAGGAACAGAACCGCAACGACTTCATCACCACCCGCGTGCGCGATGCGCTGCTGGGCTGCCCGAGCGGCGCGTTCGATGGCTGCGTGCCCTACGAGGTCTGGACCGACAGCGTCACCGCGGAGCAGGCCGAAGCCCTGCAGGGCGTGGGCATCGTCAACTACACCACCGACATGAAGGTGTTCAACGCCTATGCCACCGGCGACCTCGGCTTCGGCATCCCCGGCGCCAGCAATCCGGTGAGCGCGGTGATCGGCATCGAGAAGCGCGACGAACGCTTCCGCCGCGTGGCCGACGCCAACATGCAGACCGGCAACTTCACCGGCCTCGGCGGCCCGACCACCAACCTCACCGGCGGCTACGACGTCAACGAGGTGTTCGCGGAGGCGAACGTGCCGCTGCTGTCGGATCGCGGCGGCTTCAACAGCGTCGACCTGCAGCTGGGCTACCGCTACACCGACTACAGCACGTCGGGCAACGTCAACACCTGGAAGGTGGGCCTGGGCGCCGGCTTCATGGACAACCAGTACCGCTTCCGCGCCGGCTTCAACCGCGCCATCCGCGGTGCCAACGTGGGCGAGCTGTTCGCCGACCAGCAGATCGCGCTGTGGGTGGGCGACGATCCTTGCGCGGGCCCGACGCCCGAGTTCACCGTCGAGCAGTGCGTGCGCACCGGCATCACCCCGGCGCAGTACGGCAACGTGGCGGCCAACCCGGCCGGGCAGAACAACCAGTTCATCGGTGGCAACCCCAGCCTGGATCCGGAAATCGCCAATACCTGGACCGTCGGCTTCGCCGCCAGCCCGATCGAGAACCTCGAGCTCAGCGTCGACTACTACGACATCGAGCTCGAGAACGTCATCGGTACCATCGGCGCACGCACGATCATCAACCTGTGCGCCAACGGCCAGGACGCGATGTGCGACCTGATCCGCCGCAACGCCTCCACCGGCGACCTGTTCCGCGGCAGCGATCCGGACAGCTCGGGCCTGGTGATCAACACCAATGGCAACTTCGGCACCCGCAAGTACCGGGGCATCGACCTGACCGGTGCGTACAGCTTCCAGGCCGGTGCCGGCCGGGTGACCGCGTCGTGGGTCGGCAGCCACATCCTCGAGCGTTCGTTCCAGCCGGTGCCGGGCGACAGCTCCGCGGACTACGCCTGCGACGGCCTGATCAATGCGGTCTGTGCAACGCCGGAGTGGCGCCATATCGCCAACGTCCGCTATGCCCTGGACCGCTTCACCATCGGCATGCGCTGGCGCTATATCGGCGAGATGGACTACCGCGGCACCGACGGCACCGCCCTCAGCGGCGACTACTTCCTGAGCGGTCCCGGCAAGCTGAAGGCGTTCAACTACTTCGACCTGTCCGGCTCGCTGCAGGTCAGCGACAACATCACCTGGACGCTGGGCGTGAACAACATCGCCGACAAGGAGCCGCCGATGATCGGTGGCAACCTGGCGCCGACCAACGCCAACTCGCTGGGTGGCTACGACCAGGCGGGCCGTTACCTGTTCACCAGCCTCGCCTTCGACTTCTGAGGCCTGGCGGAAGGACTTGTCGTGAACGGCGGCGGGCTTCGGCCCGCCGTCTTTTTTTCGCCCGGGCCACGGCCATGGACGCAGTGCTTGCGGATAGACTCGATCCACGCCAACCCCGGGGGAGACGGGACCGATGACGGTGATGGAGCACGCGCGTACGCGGGTGGGGCAGGGCTATGGCCTGCTGCGCCAGGGGCGCACCGAAGACGCCGCGACGCTTGCCCGCGAACTGCTGGCGGCGTTCCCCGACGACGTCGACGCGCTGGTACTGGCGGGCGAGGTCGCGGTCGCCCGCGGCCAGTTCGAGGAGGCCGTCGACCCGATGCTGCGTGCGATCGCCGCCAGCGGGGGCGACGACGCGCTGCGCATCAAGCTCGCCGGCCTCTACCTGCACCTGCGCCGCCGCAACGACGCGCGCGCGCTTGCGCTCGAGGTTGCGACCTCGGCGCAGGCACGCGGCGATGGTCGCAGCCTGTGGCAGGCGGCCAGCATCATCACCAACTGCAACCGGCCCGCGGAGGCCATCGCCCATTACCGGCAGGCGCGCGCACTGCTGGGCGAACAGCCGGGCCTGCTCTACGACCTTGCGGTGGCGCAGTTCTTCACCGGCGGCTTCGACGAGGCCGAGGCCGAGCTCGACCGCATGCTGGCACTGGTTCCGCAGGCCGGGCATGCGCTGTACCTGCGCAGCACCCTGCGGCGGCAGACGGCCGCGGACAACCACGTCGACGCGCTGCGCACGCGCATCGCGGCCGGGCTCGGCCGCCCGGAGTGGACGGCCGCGGCGTGGTACGCGCTGGCCAAGGAGCTCGAGGATCTTGGCGAGCACGACGACGCGTTCGAGGCGCTGGAAACCGGTGCCCGCCTGCAGCGGCAGACGCTGCAGTACGACATCCAGTCCGAATGCGACGCACAGGCCGCGATCCGTGCCGCGTACACCGCCGAGGTGATGCAGTCGGCGCCGGAGTCGTCCGCCGACACCGGGCCGATCTTCATCGTCGGCATGCCACGCACCGGCACCACGCTGGTCGAACGCATCCTCGTGCAGGGCGGCCAGGTGAAGTCGGCGGGCGAGCCTCTCGACCTCGGCCAGCTCATCGCCGCATACACGCGCCGCGCGCAGTCACTGCATCCGGACCTGTCCGCCGCCGAGGCCTCTCTGCGGATCGATGCCGACGCGCTCGGTCGCGACTACCGGCGGGGCGTCGCGGAGGCCGCGGGGGCAGCACGCTTCATCGACAAGCTGCCGGTCAACTACATGTACTGCGGGGTGATCCGCCGCGCGCTGCCCGATGCACGGATCATCCATCTGCAGCGCGATCCGCTCGACAGCTGCTACGCCGTCTACAAGACGCTGTTCTTCAACGCCTACCACTGCTCGTACGACCTCGACGAGCTGGCGCGCTACTACCTCGCCTACCGGCAGACGATGGACCAATGGCATGCGGTGATGCCCGGCGCGATCCTCGACGTGCGCTACGAGGACGTGGTGGCCGATCCGGACGGACAGGCACGGCGCGTGCTGGAGTGGTGCGGCCTGCCATGGGATCCCGATGCCGCCTATGGCACCGCGCCGGCGGCCGCCGCGTTCACCACGGCCAGTGCCGCGCAGGTGCGCGAGCCGGTACACGCGCGCTCGGTGGGCAGTTCACGCCGGCACCTGGACCGCCTTGCACCGCTGGTCGAACGCCTGGCCAGCGGCGGGGTCAGCGTCGACTGACGCCGGGGTTCAGCCGGTCGGCTGCATGTCGAACGCGATGGTGACGCGCGGCTGCAGGTCGGAAAACGGCAGCGTGCCGTGCCAGAGATACGACGGGAACAGGGCGAGCAGGCCCGGCTGCGGCCGGATCAGGCGCCGCGGTGGCAGGTCGAGCCGGAGGCTTTCCAGTGGCTGTCCCAGCTGCAGCCAGCCGGCATGGCCATCGCCGGGCCCATCACGTACCGATTGCGGCAGCGCGACGTAGAACGCCGAACTCAGCCAGCCTTCGTCGTGGATGTGGTTGGCGTGGTGCCCGGCCGCGCGCAGCCGCACCGACCACGATCCGACGAAACGCACGCTGCGGCGCCGGCGCGACAGGAAGGGATGGGTGGGATCGTGCGGCAGGCCCGCGAGCCAGCGCTCGACCGCGTCGCGCAACGCCGCTTCGGCGGCGGCGATCAGCGGATCATCGCGACCGAACAGCCGGCCCGGGGTCTGCGTGCCGCCGCGCACGCTCTGCGCCCGCGGTGCCCGCGAGGCCAGGTGCAGGCCCGACAGCCGCGCATCGAGCGCCTGCAGGAACGCTGCGAGGCTTTCGTGGCCGGGCGGGGTGTCGATCGCCACCACGCCGACCAGTTGTTCATAGCCGAACAGCCAGTCTTCGCGCGGATCGCCGGCCAGCCGCCACGCAGTGCCGAGCAGGCTCCAGGCTTCCTGGTTGCGGGGGTCGCAGCGCACCGCGCGTTCGGCGCACGCCTGCGCCAGGGCCGGCTCACCGCGGCGGAACGCATGGCGTGCGTGGGCATTGAGGAATCCGGGGTGGCGATCCCCCAGCCGGCGCCCGACGCGGGCATACAGCGCGCCCGCCTCGCCCAGCCGATCCAGCCGGTCCAGCGCGTCGGCCATCAGCCATTCCAGCGCCGGCTCCTCGCAGCCGGCGCGCAATGGCTGCAGCCAGTGCAGGGCATCCTCCGCGCGGCCGGCCTCGAGCAGGGCGCGTGCATACCCCAGCTGCAGCGGCAGATGGCCCCGGTGCGCCCGCGCGGCCTGGTGGAACGCGGCGAACGGATCCTCGCCGGGCGCCAGCGCGTCGCCGTGTTCCCACAGCAGATGGCCGAGTGATTCCTGCGCGGGGACGAAGTCCGGTGCGGCGATCACCAGTGCGCGCGCGGCCGCCAGTGCCTGCGCCGGCTCGCCACGGTCCTGCAGCAGGCCGAGCAGCGCGTTGCGCACCTCGGGCGTGTCATGGCCCAGCGCCTGCGCCCGCTGCAGGCAGGCAGTGGCCGCGTCGAGGCGACCCAGCATGCGCAGCACCGCACCGCGATTGATCCACGCCGGTGCATAGTCCGGTGCGAGCGCGGTGGCCCGCTGCAGGGCGTCGTCCGCGGCTTCGAGCCCGCCTTCGGCCTGCAGCGCGCTGGCCAGGCCATGCCAGGCCTGCACCAGCCCGGGTTGCAGCTCGAGCGCCCGTGCGAACGCGGCGCGCGCGGCTTGCGCATCGCCACGCTGCAGATGGAGCGAGCCCGCCTGCAGCCGGCTCTGCGCCGTGGCCGGTGCGGCCTCGAGGACCTGCAACGCCTCGGCGAGGCTGCCGCTGCGGCGCAGCCAGCCAGCGAAATTGAGCGCGACCACCTCGCTGCGTGGCGCCAGTGCCAGCGCCCGTGCGAAGGCCGCGCGTGCCGCGGTGGCATCGCCCTGGTCGGCCAGGCACATCGCCAGCAGCTGCTGCGCATCGGCGGCGTCGGGCGCTTCGGCGGCAAGCGTGCGCGCGATGCGGCTGGCGCCGGCACCATCGCCGCGTTGCAGCAGCGCCTGCGCCTGCAGGAAACGTTGCGCCTGGGCGTGGTCCAGGGCGCGCGTGGTGGCCATGCTCAGTGCACGCGTCGCGCGCGCAGGCTGGCGCCGCCGGGTGTGCGCAGCATGTGGCTGCCGAGCGCGCCCCTGCGGATGGTCACCACGTCGTCGGCCGCCAGCGGACCCGCAGCGCCGCCCTCCACCGACCAGCGCTGGCCATTGGCGAGCACGACCGTGCGGCGGCCGCCTGCCTGTTCGACCGCCGTGACCCGGGCCTCGATCGCATCCGGATCGGCGTCCGCCGTTGGATCGCGACCGCGCAACGGCGTGGCGGCACGCGGCCGCCCGAAGGCGTCGATGGCGCGCGCCGCAGCCGCCTCGTGCACCGCAGGCGGCGGTGGGAATGCGCGGTCATAGCAGGCCAGCCGCTGCGCCGGCTCCACGGTGGCCGCACAGGGATGGCCGGTGTCCTGCGCGGCGGCCATGACCGGCGCGATACAGGCGAGCAGCAACGACAGCAGGCGGACGGGGCGACGGGACATTGCGGGTCTCCAGCATGGTCGGCGTGGTGCTGGCATAGAGTATGCGGCGGCGGGGGAGGCGCGGAGCGCACATGCAGGAGGCCGGGACCGGTGCGGCTACGCTGCGCCGCGATGCACACGAACGACTGGCCGCGCGCGACTGGCCGGCTGCGGTCGCCGCCTGCCGGCGCCTGCTGGAGCGATGTCCCGCGGATGCCGATGGCTGGTTCAACCTCGGTTATGCACTGCGGCAGGCCGGCGCGTTCGAGGCCGCCATCGAGGCGTATGGCCAGGCACTGCGTCGCGGCGTCGCGGACCCGGCGATGGTCCATGTCAACCGCGCGGCGATCCTTGCCGACCACCTGCGCCGCGACGACGCCGCGGAAGCCGAACTGCGGCGTGCGCTGGAGCTTTCGCCCGCGCATCCGCACGCGCTGCTCAATCTCGGCAACCTGCACGAGGAGCGCGGCCGGCGCGCTGACGCGATCACGGCCTACCAGCGGTTGCTCGGGCGCGGCGAACACGACCCGATGGCGGCAGAGGCGCTGGCACGGCTGGCGGCGTTGCAACCGCCGGCCGCGCTGCAGGATCCGCTGCTCGCGCAGCTGCGGCGTGTGGCCGAAGACGGGCGTGTGCCGGCGGCATCGCGCGCCAATCTGTGCTTCGCCCGGGGCAGGGCACTGGATGCGCTCGGCGACACCGGCACCGCCTTCGCGGCGTTCGTCGCCGGCAAGGCGCTGGCGCATGCCGGCCATCGCGACTACGACGCGGAGGCGGCCGAGGCACGCACGTCGGGGCTGATCGAAGCCTTCCCGCGGCCGGCATCCGCGCGGGGGGCATGCCTGCAACCGGCGCCGGTCTTCATCTGCGGAATGTTCCGGTCCGGCTCGACCCTGCTCGAACAGGTGCTGGCCGGCCATCCCGATATCGCCGCCGCGGGCGAGGTGGACCTGCTGCCGCGGATGGCGGCCACGGTGCTGTCGCCGTTTCCGGCCAGCGTGGCGGGACTCGACCGGCCGCGCCGCGACCTGCTGGCTGCGCAGTACCACCGTGCGCTGATGGCGCGGCTGCCGGCGCAGGCCGCGACGTCCACGATGGTGACCGACAAGCGACCGGACAACGTGCTGCTGGCCGGTCTGGCCAAGGAACTGTTCCCGCAGGCGAGGATCATCCACACCGTGCGCGACCCGCGCGACATCGCGCTGTCGGTGCTGATGCAGCACCTCAATCCACGCGCGTTCGCCTGGGCGGCGGATCTGCAGGCGATCGGCCACCACATGCTGCAGCAACGCCGGCTGGTCGCGCACTGGCGCAGGCTGTATCCCGGCGACGTCCTGGAATTCGACTACGACGCCTTCGTCGCGGCGCCCGGGCCCACGCTGCGCGCGCTGCTGGAACAGCTTGGCCTGCCCTGGCATGCCGGGTGCCTGCACTTCGAGCGCCTGGGCAACACCGTCAAGACCGCCAGTGCCTGGCAGGTCCGCAAACCCCTCCATGCCGATGCGTCGGGGCGCTGGCGCCGCTATCGCGATCAGCTGCAGCCGCTGTCCGAGATGCTTCGGGCGGCAGGCATCGTCCTGCCGGACGGGGTGGCCGATCAGCTGTCGGCGGCACCGCGGTAGTCGCGCATCGCCCGCGCAAGCGTCTCCACCATCGTCCGTTCCTCCAACGACAGCAGCGGGTTCCAGACGTCGAAGATCAGCACCACGCGCAACTGGTCACTGTCGTTGCGGGCCTCGTGTTCGATGGTGTCGTCGAACACGAACACCTCGCCCGGCGTCCAGCCACGACGGTCGTAGCCGACCCGGAAACTGCAGTCCGGCGGCACCACCAGCGGCAGGTGCGCCACCAGCCGTGCATTGGTCTCGCCGGTATGCGGCGGGATGTGCGTGTGCGGCGCGAGCGCGGAGAACATCGCGTTCGGGCATAACCCGGCGATCGACACCGCGTCCACTTCCGCCAGTGCCGCGGCGGTGGCTGGACAGCGCGCGATGTTATCGGCCACCGGCTCGCCGTGTGCCCACAGGTGGAACGAGCTCCAGTCGCGCGAGTGGTTCAGCGCCTGCCACTGGTTGACGGGCTGGTCGGCGCGGAAGGCGATGTAGGGCTGGAAGCCGTCGAGCTGCCCGGCCACCAGCGCCTCGAGCTCGGCGCGGATGTCGCCGGTGCGGGCCTCGAGCGCGGGAATCCATGGAAACAGCTCGCGATCATGGAACGGCTGTGCCGGCAGCCGCGGCACGTGCAGCTGGTTGCAGTCGGACGGATAGGGCCGCGTGCGCCCGGCCAGGATCGAGACCGCCTCGTCCCAGCGCCCGGCGGCCGCCGGTGCCACCGCCCGGCGGGGCGCCGCGACCGCGTGCGACAGGAAGGCCTCGAGTTCCTCGGCGTCGCGCGCGACCATCTCCCGGGCGTGCGCAAGCCGGCGTCGCAGTGCCGGCGGCCATTGCGGTTCGGGTGGCGCGACCTTCAGCGCATCGCGGAACACTGCGGCGGCCGCGCGGGTGCGACGTTCGCGTTCGAGGAATTCCGCCCTGGCCAGCAACGCGGGCAGGAAATACGCGTCCAGCGCCAGCGCGGCCTGGATGGCCGCCCACTCCTGCGCGGTATCGCCAAGATCGCGGTGCACCACCGCCTCGGTGAGCGCCAGCATCGGGTCGCCCGGGGCAGCCGCGCGGGCGGTTTCCAGCAGCTCCAGGGCGACGCGGCCGTCACCGCGCTGGTGGGCATGCACGCCCAGGCTGAAAAGCGCCTGCACGTTGCCGGGGTCGAGGGCGCGCACCTGCGACCACAGGCGTTCGGCCTCGTGCCAGCGGCGCGCGCTCGCCGCGCTGCCGGCGGCGGCGATCAGGGCCTGCAGTTGTTCGCTCACATGGCGTCCCCGGCCGTGGCATGCGCCCGATTCTAGGCATGTCGGGGACGGATTGGACAGCACCCGTGCAGCCGGCCCGGGGCGGAGCTGCCCTACAATGCACGGTCAGTCGAAGGAGCTTGCCCATGTGTGGAATCGTCGGTGCCGTCGCCGGTCGTGACGTCGTGCCGGTCCTCGTCGAGGGCCTGAAGCGGCTGGAGTACCGCGGCTACGATTCGGCCGGCATCGCGGTGCGGGCCGATGGGCAGATGCGCCGGGTGCGCCGTACCGGGCGGGTGGCGGAGATGGCTGGCGCGGCGCAGGCCGAGGGCTTCGAGGCGACGCTCGGCATCGGCCATACCCGCTGGGCCACCCACGGCGGGGTCACCGAGTCCAACGCGCATCCGCATGTCAGCGATGGCGTGGCGCTGGTGCACAACGGCATCATCGAGAACCACGAAGAGCAGCGCGAACGCCTCGTCGGGCTGGGCTACAGCTTCGAATCGCAGACCGATACCGAAGTCATCGCCCACCTGATCCACCACCACCTCGACCAGGGCCTGGAACTGCTGGCCGCCGTGCAGGCCGCCACCCGCGAGCTCCACGGTGCCTACGCGCTTGCGGTGATCAGCCGCGATGCGCCCGACACCATGATCTGCGCGCGCATGGGCTGCCCGCTGCTGGTGGGGCTGGGCGAGGGCGAGAACTTCATCGCTTCCGATGTCTCGGCGATCATCCAGGCCACCCGCCGGGTACTGTTCCTCGAGGAAGGCGACACCGCGCGCGTGACCCGCGACGGCGTCGAGGTCTTCGACGGCGAGGGCGCGCCCGTGCAGCGCGACGAGCACCTGTCCGACGTGTCGCTGGCTTCGCTGGAACTCGGCCCGCACCGGCACTTCATGCAGAAGGAGATCCACGAACAGCCGCGCGCGGTCGCCGACACCATGGAAGCGATCATCGACGCCGCGGCGTTCGAACCGACCCTGTTCGGCGCCGATGCCGCCGGGGTGTTCGAGGGCATCGAAGGCGTGCAGATCCTCGCCTGTGGGACCAGCTACTACGCCGGTTCGGTCGCGCGCTACTGGATCGAGGCGATCGCCGGGCTGCCATGCAGCGTCGAGATCGCCAGCGAATACCGCTACCGCAAGGCGGTGGCGAATCCGAAGCACCTGATCGTCACCATCTCGCAGTCGGGCGAAACGCTCGACACCATGGAGGCGCTGAAGTACGCGAAGTCGCTGGGCCACGAGCGCACGCTGTCGATCTGCAACGTGCCCGAAAGCGCGATTCCGCGCGCCAGCCGGCTGGTGTTCTACACCCGCGCCGGCGCCGAGATCGGCGTCGCCTCGACCAAGGCCTTCACCACGCAGCTGGTCGGCCTGTTCGCGCTCGCGGCGACGCTGGCCCGGCTCAACGGCCAGCTCGATGCCGATACTGAGGCCGGGTACATCGAAGCCCTGCGCCATCTGCCGGGCAGCGTGCAGCATGCGTTGAACCTGGAGCCGCAGATCGCGCTCTGGGCCGAGCGCTTCGCCTCCAGGGACAACGCGTTGTTCCTCGGCCGCGGCGTGCACTACCCGATCGCGCTGGAAGGCGCGCTCAAGCTCAAGGAGATCTCCTACATCCACGCCGAGGCCTATCCGGCCGGCGAGCTCAAGCACGGGCCGCTGGCGCTGGTGGACGCGGAGATGCCGGTGGTGGTGATCGCGCCGAAGGACGGGCTGCTGGAGAAGGTGAAATCCAACATGCAGGAAGTGCGCGCGCGCGGCGGCGAGCTGTTCGTGTTCACCGATGCCGACAGCAACTTCGGCCCCAGCGAAGGCGTGCACGTGATCCGCACCCCGCGCCATGTCGGCGTGCTGAGCCCGATCGTGCACACCATCCCGGTGCAGCTGCTGGCCTACCACACCGCGCTGGCACGCGGCACCGATGTCGACAAGCCGCGCAACCTCGCCAAGAGCGTGACCGTCGAGTAACCGCCGGCGACGTCGTCCCTCGCGCTAGCGGTCCGCCGCCGGCGCGATGGCGCCGTGGTGCGCCTGCGTTGCGCGCACGGTACCGGCCGCGCGCTCGATCGAGGCAAGCAGGTCGACCAGCATCGGAATCGACACCGGCTTGACCAGGTGATGGTCGAAGCCGGCGGTGAATGCACGCTCGCGGTCCTGGGCCTGGCCCCAGCCGGTCAGCGCGACCAGTGGCGTGCGGATCCCGCGCCTGCGCAGGGCGCGCGCCACTTCGTAGCCGGTGAGGTGGGGCATCCCGATGTCGAGGATCGCCACGTCCGGGTCGACATCGTCGAACCCACGCAGCGCATCTCCACCGTTGTCGAACAGGCGAACCTCGGCGCCGAACAGGCGCAGGGCCTCGGCGAGGCTGCTGCCGACGTCCGCGTCGTCGTCGGCAAGCAGCACGCGCAGCGCGAGCCGGGCATGGCCGCCGGGTTCGATCGTGGGCAACGGGTTCGCGCCCGCGCCGTGCAGTGGCAGTTCCAGGCTGAAGGTGCTTCCGTGCCCCGGCCCCTCGCTGAAGGCGTCCAGCGTTCCGCCGTGCAGCAGCGCCAGGCGCCGCGCCAGCCCCAGGCCGATGCCCAGCCCGCCCTGGTGGGATGCGCGCGTGCGCTCGCCGCGGCTGAACATCTCGAACAGCCGCGGGATCTCCGCCGGGTCCATGCCCAGGCCGGCGTCGGTCACCGACAGCGTCAGCGCGGCGTCGGCCACGCGTGCGCGCAGCACGATGCTGCCTTCGGGCGCCGAGTACCGGGCCGCGTTGTTGAGCAGGTTGCCCAGGATCTGCGCCAGCCGCACGCGGTCGCCGTGCACCACCACCGGCTCCGCCGGAAGGTCGAGCGTCAGCTGGTGCCTGCCGGCATCGATCACCGGCCGCGCGGCCTCGACCGCGCTGTCGACGACCTCCGCAAGCGACACCGGTTCCACCTGCAGCGACAGCGTGCCGCGGGTGATGCGCGAGACCTCCATCAGGTCGTCGACCAGCCGCACCAGGTGGTCCACCTGGCGTTCCATCATCGAGTGGATGCGCGCCTGCGGGCCGTCCGGCTCGGTGCTCGCGCGCAGGATCTCCAGCCCGTAGCGCATCGGCGCCAGCGGGTTGCGCAGCTCGTGCGACAGCGTGGCCAGGAAGTCGTCCTTGGCACGGTCGGCCTCGGCGAGGCGCTGTGCGTGCTCGTGGATGATCTGCTCGGCGGCCTGGCGTTCGGTGATGTCGCGGGTGGTGCCGGCGACGGCAACCACCGTGCCGGACGCATCCAGCACCGGGGCGAAGATGTAGTCGTAGATGCGCCGGCCGTTGGTACCGGTGAACGGGATCTCGCCGCGGATCGGCGCGCGCGTGGCGATCACCTCGGCGAGTTCGCGGTCATGCATGTCGGCATGCCACTGCTCGTAGCCCAGGTCCGTCCAGGTCTTGCCGCGTACCTCGTCGGTGCCCCACACGCGCAGAAGCGCCTGGTTGGCGTACATCGCGCGGTGGTCGGTGCCGAACACGTAGACGAAGTCGGGCGTGTTGTCGAGCGCGGTCTCGTAGATGCGGCGCTGGTATTCGGATTCCGCCGCCAGCCGCTCGCGGTCCTGTTCGGCGTGCAGGCGCGCGGTGACGTCGCGGAAGTACACCGAGATGCCTTCCGGCGCGGGATACACGGTGACCTCGTACCAGCCGTCCAGCCCGGGATAGAACGCGGTGAACGTCGTCGCACGGCGCTCGCGCATCGTGCGCCGGTAGTGCTCGCCGAAGGTCAGGCTCGCCGAACCGGGGAAGCGCTCCCAGATGACCGCGCCGTCCAGCGAGCCCGGTTCTGCGCGCAGGATGCGATGGGCTTCGGGGTTGACGTAGCTGAAGCGCCATCGCCGGTCGAGCGTGAACACCCCCTCGGTCATCGAATCGAGGATCGCCATCGAGCCCTGGCGTCGCCCGGTGGCCGCGTCCTCCAGCTGGTGGACGATGTACTGCACGGCGCCGTCGTCGGCGAGCACCGGCGTGTTGACCACCGTCCAGTAGCGTTCCTCGAAGCGGCCGGAGGCACGGTCGACGATGTCGAACCGCTGCTCGTGCTGGTCGGGGGCGCGGCTGCGGATCACCCGTTCGAACGAGGCCCGCAGCGCTTCGATGCCTCCCTGCGATGGCTCCGGTTCGCCGAACAGTTCGAACAGGGGACGTCCGGTCACATGGCCGGGCTCCGCCGACATCGCCCGCAGTGACCGGCTCATCGCCACCACCGGGAAACCGGGTTCAGCGCCCAGGACCGCAAGATGGCCCGGCAGGGTGTCGAAGATGCGCAGGACGTCGTGGGAAGCGATGGACACGGTGCGGAACTCCCGGAAGCAGGGTACGTGAGCACGCGTGCGCGGGCCGCGCATCCGGTCCGGCCGGCGCAACGCTGCAGCGTGTACCTGCGATGTGGCCAGGCCGTGCGATCGGGCAGTGTATCGTCGGGCCGGACCTTCCGTGAGCGGACGCGCATGAGCACGTATGGACTCGGTTCCGTTTTCCATCCCCGGTCGGTGGCGGTCATCGGCGCCAGCCCGCGCGAGCGTTCGGTGGGCCGCATCGTGCTGCGCAACCTGCGCGAGGCCGGCTTTGCCGGGCACGTGGGCGTGGTCAATCCGCGCCATCGCGAGATCGACGGCATCGCCACCGCGGCAGGCATCGCCGCGCTGGGCTGGGTGCCGGAGCTGGTGGTGGTGAGCACGCCGCCGGCGATGGTGCCGCGCGCGGTCGCCGATGCCGCGGCGGCAGGGGTCCGGGCGGCGATCGTGGTCACCGCAGGGCTCGGTCAGGGGCCGGGCTCGCTTGCCGAGGAACTCGCCCGCGTGGCCCGGCCGTCCGGGCTGCGCGTGGTCGGCCCCAACTGCCTTGGGGTGATGTCGCCGCATGCACGCCTCAATGCAAGCTTCGCCGCGCATCCGGCCGCGCCGGGCGACCTCGCGCTGGTGTCGCAGTCCGGCGCGATCGCGGTCGGCATGGTCGAGTGGGGGCTGGCGCGCTCGGTGGGGTTCTCGGCGGTGGTGTCGATGGGCGATGCGCTGGATGTCGACTTCGGCGACCTGCTCGACCATTTCGCGCTCGACCCGCGCACCCGCGCGATCCTTCTGTATGTCGAATCGATCCGCAATGCGCGCAAGTTCATGTCGGCCGCGCGTGCCGCGGCGCGCGCCAAACCCGTGGTGGTGGTGAAGTCGGGCCGGCATGCCGCCGGTGCGCGCGCCGCCGCCACCCACACAGGTGCACTGGCCGGCTCCGACGCGGTCTACGACGCCGCGTTCCGGCGCGCCGGGCTGCTGCGCGTGCATGCGCTCGACGAGCTGTTCGCCGCCGCGGAAACCCTGCGCCATGTGCGCGGTACGCCGGGGCGCCGGCTCGGCGTGCTGACCAACGGCGGGGGCGTCGGCGTGCTGGCGGTGGACACCCTGTCGGATCTCGGCGGTACGGTCGCGACGCTGTCGGCGGACACCATCAGCCGCCTCGACGGCGTGCTCCCGGGCACCTGGTCGCGTGCCAATCCGGTCGACATCGTCGGCGATGCCGACGGCGCCCGCTACACCGCCGCGCTCGAGGCGATGCTCGCCGACCCCCACACCGATGCGGTGCTGACGATGAACGTGCCGACCGCGCTGTCGTCGGCCTCGGAGGCCGCGAACGCGGTTGTCGACGTGCTCGGCCGCCGCCGCGGTCGCGCCGCCGACAAGCCGGTGTTCGCGGTGTGGCTGGGCAGGCAGCAGGATGCGATCGACACCCTGGACGCCGCCAACGTCCCCACCTACGCCACCGAGGCCGACGCGGTACGCGGTTTCATGTACCTGGTGCGCCACCAGGAGGCGCAGGATGCGCTGAGGGAGACACCGCCCAGCCTGCCGGAGGACTTCGCTGCCGATGCCGACGCGGCGCAGGCGGTCATCACCGAAGCGGTGGCCGCCGGCAACGAATGGCTGGATCCGTTGCAGGTCGCGCGGCTGTTTGCCGCCTACGGCATCCCGATCACCCCGGTCGTGCGTGCCGCCGATGCGGATGCCGCGGCCCAGGCCGCCGGGGCGCTGCTGGCGCAGGGCCAGGCGGTGGTGGTCAAGATCCTTTCGCCCGACATCCAGCACAAATCCGACGTCGACGGCGTGCGCCTGGGCCTGGTCAGCGCCGATGCGGTGCGCGAGGCCGCGGCCGGCATCCTGCAGCGCGCACGCGAACGCCAGCCGCAGGCGCGCATCGATGGCGTCACCGTGCAGCCGATGGTGGTGCGGCCGAAGAGCCGCGAGCTGATCTGCGGCATCGCCGACGATGCAACCTTCGGGCCGGTCATCGTGTTCGGCCGTGGCGGCACCGCGGTCGAGGTGATCGACGACAAGGCGCTGGCGCTGCCGCCGCTGGACCTGCGGCTGGCGCATGAGCTGATCGGGCGCACCCGGGTGTCACGCATCCTGAAAGCCTATCGGGACGTGCCGGCGGCCGATACCGATGCCGTCGCACTGGTGCTGGTGAAGCTCGCGCAGCTGGCCGCGGACCTGCCGCAGGTGCGCGAACTCGACATCAACCCGCTGTTGGCCGACCGCGACGGGGTGGTCGCCGTCGATGCGCGGGTGCGGATCGCGCCGACCGTTCCGCTGCACAAGGGCCCGGGCCATCCGCGGTTCGCGGTGCGGCCGTATCCGAAGGAATGGGAGCGCACCATCGCGCTTGCCGATGGACGCGAGGTGTTCGTGCGCCCGGTGCGACCCGAGGACGAGGCGATGTTCCGCGCGTTCTTCGCCCACGTCACCACCGAGGACCTGCGCCTGCGCTTCTTCAGCGCGGTGCGCCATTTCAGCCACGAGTTCATCGCCCGGCTGACCCAGCTCGACTATGCGCGCGCGATCGCGCTGGTGATGATCGACCCCGGCAGCGGCGAAATGCTCGGCGCGGTGCGCCTGCTGGCCGATGCGGACTTCGACCGTGGCGAGTACGGGATCCTGGTGCGGTCCGACCTCAAGGGCCAGGGCATCGGCTGGCGGCTGATGCGGCTGATGATCGAGTACGCGCACTGGCTGGGGTTGCGCGTGGTCGAGGGCCAGGTGCTGCGCGAGAACCGCACGATGATCGCGATGTGCCGGCAGCTCGGCTTCGAGGTGCTGCCCGAGCCCGACGATGCCACCCTGGTGCGGGTGGTGCTGCCGATCGGGCCGCTGCCGCCGGGCAGCTGAGTTCCTTCCCCCCGCGGCGGTGACGGCAGGTTGCAGCCATCACCGCCGCGTCCGGGCGGATGTTTATTCCGGCAGCTTGGCCGGCACGAACGGCGACACCGGGTCGCTGGCCGGGAAGGTCTCCTCGAGCGCCTCGTCCTGGTTCTCGTCGGCGCGGTCCTGGCGATCCTGCTCGTCGCTGTCAGGACGCGGCTGTGGGGTGTGGTGGGTCATGGTCGTGATCTCCAGCGGCGCCGTGGCGGCGGTCGCGTTGCGTGGGTGGCGGATGGCCGGAGCGCCTGCGCCATCCGGGGGGCGGGGCCGGTACCGGTGGATCCTCGTCGCGGGCACGTCAGCACCAGGTCAACGCCGGGACGCATCAACGTCATGCTCGTCGAACCGTGCCGGCCCCACTCCGCCACGCACGTGCGTCGAACCGCGGCGGATAATGGCCCGGTGCGCAAGATCCTCCACATCGACATGGACGCCTTCTACGCCTCCGTCGAGCAGCGTGACGACCCCGCGCTGCGCGGGCGCCCGGTGGTGGTGGCCTGGCGCGGCCTGCGCTCGGTGGTGTGCGCGGCGTCCTACGAGGCGCGCCGCTACGGCATCCGCTCGGCGATGCCCGCGGTGCGCGCGGAACGGCTGTGCCCGGACGCGGTGTTCGTGCCACCCGACTTCGCCCGTTACAAGGCGGTGTCGAAGCAGGTGCGCGCAATTTTCCACCAGCACACCGACCTGGTCGAACCGCTGTCGCTGGACGAGGCCTATCTCGACGTCACCGCACCGAAGATCGCCGCGCCCAGCGCCACCGCGACCGCCGAGCGCATCCGCACGCAGATCCGCGAGGAAACCGCGCTGACCGCATCGGCCGGGGTGGCGCCGAACAAGTTCATCGCCAAGATCGCGTCGGACTGGAACAAGCCGGATGGGCTGTTCGTCGTGCGGCCGTCGCAGGTCACGGCATTCCTCACCGACCTGCCGGTGGGCCGAATCCCCGGCGTCGGCAGGGTCATGCAGGGCAGGCTGGCCGAACTCGGTGTGGCCACCGTCGGTGACCTGCGTGCGCTGCCGCTCGACCAGCTGGTGATGCGCTTCGGCGCCTGGGGGCGGCGCCTGCACGAGCGCGCCCGCGGCATCGACGAGCGCCCGGTGGAGCCCGACCAGCCGGTGCAGTCGATCTCCTCGGAAGACACCTTTGCCGAGGACCTGCCGCTGGACGCCCTGGAACCGCGCATCCATGAACTTGCCGGCAGGACGTGGGCGGCCACCGCGCGCACCGGGCGGGTCGGCCGCACGGTGGTGCTCAAGCTCAAGACCGCGCAGTTCCGCATCCTTACCCGCAGCCTGACGCCGGACACGCCGCCGTGCTCGGCCGCGGAGCTTGCGGCGATCGCCAGCGCGTTGCGCCACCGCGTGGCGCTGCCGGCCAGCACGCGCTACCGGCTGGTGGGCGTGGGCCTGTCGGGATTCCGCGAGCGCGAGGAACTGCCGGGCCAGCGCGAACTGTTCAGCGTCGCCTGACGGTTACGCGTCGCCGGCCGGCGACCAGTCGAAGGCCAGCGTCTCGTCGCGCTCGAAGCGGCGCAGGTGGTTCTCGATCACCCGCTGCAGGCGGGCCTGCTCGTCGGCATCGGCGTGCTGCAGGCGGATGCGCACGGTTTCGCCGTCGACCTCGAAATCCGCGCCGCCCCCGGCTGTGAACGGCACATGGGCATGGCCGTCATGGTCGCGGCGGATCTCGAACTTGTGGCGCCAGTGGTTGCACAGCGTGCGCAGCAGGCGCGCGGGATCCGGTGATGCGATGACGGCGGTGGAAATGGGCTGGGACATGCGTCGTCTCCGGAAATGCAGGGTCAGCACCATACCGCGCGGCCACCGGACCCGCGCGGACCGGCACGCGAAGCTGTGTTCTGCTGTACCGGCACCGGCACCGGCACCAGCACCGGCGCTGCTGGTTGCACAGGGCACCCGGTGCGACGCCCGCGCAGGACGAATGCGAGAATGGCCCGCCGCACCGGCAGAGTTCCATGACGTTTCCGTTTCCCGCCGTCCTGTTCGACCTCGACGGTACGCTGGTCGACAGCGCCTCCGACATCGCCGAAGCGGTCAACCGCATGCTGGCCGAACTCGGCCTGCCGCGCGTGCCGGAGGCGCGCATCCGCGGCTGGATCGGCGAAGGCGCACTGCAGCTGATCACCAGCGCGCTGCGCGATGCCGGCAGCACGCTGGCGGCCGAGACCGTGTACCCCCGCTTCATGGTCCATTACGAGGCCTGCCTGCTGCTCGAGCCGCGCCTTTACGACGGCGTGGCCCACACCCTGCAGGCACTGCGCGACCGCGGCGTGCGGATGGCGGTGTGCACCAACAAGCCGTCGCGCTTCGTGCCCCCGCTGCTGGCAGAGATGGGTATCGACGGTTTCTTCGATGACGTGGTCGGCGGCGACAGCCTCGCCTGGCGCAAGCCCGACCCGCGCCCGCTGCTGCACCTGGCCACGCAACTGGGGGTGCCCCCGCAGCAGTGCCTGATGGTCGGTGATTCGGAAACCGACTTCGCCGCGGCGCGCGCGGCCGACATGCCGGTGGTGCTGGTCAGCTACGGCTACCCGCGCAGTTTCGACCTGCACGCCGCCGGCGCGCTGGCGGTGATCGACCGCTTCGATGACCTGCTGAGCCTGGCATAGGCGCCAGGACGCGGCGCCGTGGGAGCGGCCGCCTGTGGGAGCGGCCTTGGCCGCGATGCCTGTGCGCGGATGGCATTCGCGCCTGAAGGCGCTCCCACAGGCAGGGGTGCCCGTCGTGTGGGAGCGGCCTTGGCCGCGATGCCCGTGCGCGGATGGCATTCGCGCCTGAAGGCGCTCCCACAGGCAGGGGTGCCGGTCGTGTGGGAGCGGCCTTGGCCGCGAGTGCTCCGGGGCCCAAGGGGCAAGCGGAACTGCGGCGGGCGGTCAGCGCACCGGCGCGTAACGCAGCGTCACCATGAAGCCGCGACCGGGCTGGTTGTACCAGCGCACCGTCTCGTAGTCGCGGTCGAGCACGTTGCTGACGCGCGCCTGCAGGGCCCAGGCGGGCGCCAGGGCGTACTCGACGCGCAGGTCGGTGGTGGCGAAGCCGCCGACGCGGTCGAGATTGGCCGCATCGTCGTAACGGTGGCCGGCGGCGTTGACCGTCGCGCCGACGCGCAGCGCGCCGAACGCGCGGTCGATGTCGAAACGACCGGTATTGCGCGCACGTCGTGCGAGCAGGTTGCCGTGGCTCGCGCCCTCGCTGCGGTCGCGGGGATCGACATGGCTGAGTTGCGCGCCGAGCCGCCACTCGCCGAGCGCCAGGCCGCCGACCAGCTCGGCGCCCCGCAGGCGCGCCTTCGCCACGTTGCCGGGCACGCCGAGTGCGGCGTCGTAGCTGATGAGGTCGTCGACGCGGTTCTCGTACACGTCCAGCGCCCAGTGCCAGGCATCGCGGGCCTGGCTGACACCGAGGTTCAGATTCTTCGATTCCTCGGGCTGCAGGCCCGCATTGCCGAATCCGGGGTAGTACAGGTCGTTGAAGCTCGGCGCGCGGAAACCCGTGGAGAAGCTGGCGTTGAGGCGCAGGTCGTGCGCGAGCGACAGGCCCCAGCCGAAGTTGCCGGTGGCGTGGCCGCCGAACTGCTCGTTGTCGTCGTGGCGTGCGCTGGCCTCGACGTGGTGCGCGCCGAAGCGGCCGGTCCAGACCGCGAACACGCCGAGATTGTCGCGCGACGCGACCTCGTATGCGGAAGTGCCGTCGATCCGGTCGCGCAGCCAGTCGATGCCGACGGCCGCGTTGTGAGCGATGCCCAGTGGCAGGTTCGCCTGCACGGTGGCCTGGTCGCGGCGGGTGCGCAGGTGGGCGACGTGGATCCCGTCGGCATAGTCGTCGGTCCGGTCGGTACTGCGGCCCACGCTCGAGCTGAGGCCGAAGCCACTGGCCGGCGCATAGGCCAGGGTGGCGCCCACCACCTGCTGGACGACCTCGGAATAGTTCGCCCAGCTGCCGTCGTATTCGTTCTCGCCTTCGGCGCGCAGCAGGTGCGCATCCAGCGTCCAGTCTTCCGACAGTGCGATCCCGCCACGGACGCTGGTCGACAGGTTGCGGTAGCCATCGTCGTCGGGTTCGTCGGTAAAGCAGCCGGCGCCGAAGTCGAACGGCTCCGACGGATCCGGCGCGCGTCCGCGGCACGAATCGATGCCATCGGTGCGGGTGTAGGCGACGTCCGCGCCGAACCATGCGCGTTCGCTGCCGCCGCCGATCCCGGCGCCGGCGCGTCGCAGGTTGTCGCTGCCGGCACCGAGGTGCAGGCGCGGCAGCAGGGCGCCACGGTCGCGGCGGGTGAAGATCTGGATGACGCCGCCGATCGCATCGGCGCCGTACAGGCTCGAATGCGGCCCGCGCACGATCTCGATGCGCTCGATCTGCTCGACGGGAATGTCCTGCAGCGCCGGCAGGCCGGCGGTGGCGGACCCGATGCGGATGCCATCCACCAGCACCAGGATCTGGTTGGAACCCGCGCCGCGCATGAACAGCGAGGTCTGCTTGCCCGGACCACCGTTGTTGACCAGGTTGATGCCGGCACGGCCCCGCAGCAGCTCGGGCAGGTCCACCGGCTGGGTGCGTTCGATCTCGGCGCGATCGATCACCTCGGCGGGCGAGATGCTGTCGGCGAGCGTGACGGGCAACCGGGTACCGGTGACGACGATCTCGTCCAGGTCTGCCGCGGCAGTCGCGGCGTGGCCGGTCATCGGGACGAATGGGACGCTGGCGACGATGGCCAGGAACAACGGTCGGACGTGCATCGAAACTCCTCGCGCGCACCCTCGCACGCGTGTCGTGTGGAGGCAGGCGCTGGATGCGACTGCCCGCGATCGACCCGCACGGAGGCACGCAGGAACAGGCACGAGGCACGGGATGCGCGCGCACGCGCATCGCGCAGCCTCGATGCCCACCGCATCGGCAACCGCTCGGGCCGGGGCCCGCTCCAGGCCGGTCTCCGGGCTCGCGAGTGGACAGGCCGTGGCCGGTCCCGGCGTCGCGCCTTCCCATGGACCGCTTACGCGGGACCACAGTGGCGGAGGCGGCGCCTCGACTCGCTTACCGTTGCGGGGGCAGCGCCGGAATGGCCGCGGAGCGATCCGCGTGCGTCACCGGCTTCCCGTTGGACACTGGCGTGTCCAACCCGGCCAATGCCGGGTCACCTGAAGCGCGGCGATTGTACGCCAGCGCGGCGCGGGATCGGCGCCGCGCGTTCAATCCCGCAGGCCCAGGCGTTCGCGTACTCGCGCGGCGATGCGCGCGGTCTCGCGCAGCGGCTCTGCATCGAAGGGCGCCAGCGCAGCATCCAGCGCGCGCACGCGCCCCCGGTCCAGCAGTGCGTCGATGAACCGTCGTGGCCGCCCATCCACGTGTCCGGGTTCCGCGACGAATACCGGCACGCGGGTGGCACTGGCCTCCGACAGCATGTTCACCGAGTCGGCGCTGCAGACGATGCGATCGGCCCAGGCCAGGAATCCGGGGTAGGGATTGGCGCCGTCGGAGGGGCCGGTCCAGCACGCGCCCGGCAGCCCGATCATGCGGGCGCGCAACGCGGCGACGATGTCGGGCGGCGTGCGCCGCGACGCCGTGGCCAGCAGGCTGCCGCCTTCGGTGGCGATGCGCGGCAGCAGCATCGCCATCAGGCGCTCGAATGCCGCGAGGTCGAACCGCAGATGCCGGCTGGGGCCCCCCAGCAGCAGCGCGGTGCGCGGCCCGGGCAGGGTGCCGGCAGCGGGATGCGCATCGCGCGCGGCGGCAAGCCAGGCGTCATCCACCGGGTGCAGGCTGCCGAGCACGTGCAGCACGTTGTCGCCGTGCAGGCCGTCGTGTTCGGGCGCGATCACCAGGTCCCAGTGGCGCGGGTCGATGCGTGGGTCGAGGATCTGCACCGTGCGCGCGCCCGCGCGGCCGGCCAGGCGGGTGGCG
>NWQL01000005.1:358323-377398 GCA_002798175.1 Lysobacteraceae bacterium NML91-0213
GGACGGCGTTGTCCACTACATCTTGGGGTCTGGATGCAGCCCATATCCCAAGCGCTGGTGGATAGGCAAGGTCGGCATGCAACGCCTGACGGGGAGGCGGAAGTGCAGGTAATCGGCGCCGGGCCACGTGCAAACCACAGACACCTGTCTCTTATACACATCTAGAGGTGTATAAGACGCACGATGAAGGCGCTCGACGCGACTGCCCTGGACCAGCTCTTCCGCACCGCACGCACCTACAACCGCTTCACCGGCGAGGTCGACGACGCCACCGTGAAGCAGCTGTACGACCTGGTGAAGTGGGGGCCGACCAGCGCCAACCAGTGTCCGGCGCGTTTCGTGTTCGTGCGGTCCGAGGAAGGCAAGCAGAAGCTCGCGCCGGCGCTGTCGGAGGGCAACCGCGAGAAGACCCTGTCGGCACCGGTGGTGGCGATCGTCGCCCACGACCTCGACTTCCACGAGAAGCTGCCGTACCTGTTCCCGCACACCGATGCGAAGAGCTGGTTCGACGGCCCGCAGGAGAACCGTCGCGACCACGCGTTCCGCAACGGCACGTTGCAGGCCGCCTACCTGATCCTGGCGGCGCGCGCGCTCGGCCTCGACACCGGGCCGATGACCGGCTTCGACGCTGCGATGGTCGACCAGCTGTTCTTCGCCGGCACCAGCATTCGCAGCAACATCCTCGTCAACCTCGGCAAGGGCGACCCGGCCAGCATCTTCGACCGGTCGCCGCGGCTGTCGTTCGACGAGGCCTGCCGGATCGTCTGATCCGGTGTCCTGACCGTCAACCATCGCCACAAGGAGTTCTTCCATGCACACGCTCTCCCGCAGGTTCCTGCAACGCAGTGCGCTGGTTGCAGCGCTCGCGTTGACCGCCGGCGCCGCGTTCGCCGCGCCGGTCACCTACACCATGGATCCGGACCACACCACCGTGGTCGCGAAGTGGAACCACTTCGGTTTCTCCAACCCGGTGATCCTGTTCGGCGATGCCGAGGGCCGCATCGTCCACGACGCCGACAACGTGTCGGCCTCCAGCGTCGAGGTCACGCTGCCGCTGTCGGGCCTGGAATCGAACGTGTCCGCGTTCAACGACCACCTGCGCAGCGCCGACTTCTTCGACGCGGAGAAGTTCCCGCAGGCCACCTTCCGCAGCACCTCGGTGGAGGCGGCCGGCGACGGAAAGCTGAAGGTCACCGGCGACCTCACCATCAAGGACATCACCCGCGAGGTGGTGCTCGATACCACCATCAACACCATCGGCGCGCATCCGATGAGCAAGAAGCCCACCGCCGGCTTCGACGCGAAGGCCACCATCAAGCGCAGTGACTTCGGCCTGGGCCTGTACGTGCCGAACGTGGCCGACGAGATCGAGCTGCACATCACCACCGAGGCCAGCGCCGCGGCCGAGTGATCGGATAGCAGAACCGGAGTGACGCAGCGGTACCATGGCGACGCCCCCGCATCCGGGGGCGTCGTCGTCTGCGGAGGTTCCATGCCCGAGTTGTTTCCCGCGCATGCACGCGGCCGCCTGCAGCAGGCCGGGGTCGACAGCGTGCACAGCTTCTCGTCGGGCGCCTGGGTCGATCGCCGCCGGATGGGCTTCGGCGCGCTGCGGGTGCTGGCCGAGGAATGCCTCGCGCCCGGCGTGGCGCTGCCGCCGCAGCGGCGCGCCAACATGCAGGTCCTGACCTGGGTGCGCTGCGGAACGCTGGCATGGACCGACGGCGAGGCTGCGGGCGAACTGCAGGGCGGCTGCGTGCAGCTGCTGGATGCCGGCCACGGCATCGACCAGGTGGAATGCAACCCGTCGGCGGAGCATCCGGTCGAGCTGGTGCGGCTGTGGCTGCAGCCCGCCGCGCTCAACACCGCGCCTCGGCGGCTGCAGGGTCGGTTCGACGGCGCGGGCCGCGATGGCCGCTGGCAGGTGCTGGCCGCGGGCGACGCCACCGGTGGCGCGCTGCCGCTGGGCCTGCAGGCGCAGGTGTCGGTGGCGCGGGTGCGCCCGGGGGAAGCCCTGGAAGCCCGGGTGCCGCGCGGACGCCGGGTGTGGCTGCAGGTGCTGCATGGCAACGTCGAGATCGGCGCGCACGCGCTGGAAGCGGGCGATGCGCTGGCCTGGCACGGCGAGGACGATCCGCACGCGACGCTCCGCGCCGCGCAGCGCCCGGCCGACGTGCTGCGAGTGGAACTGCCGGGCTGACTGGACCCACGGGAGCAGAGCCAACGTCCCTGGGTCCCCGCCTTCGCGGGACGACGCCGACCAGGAGCGCCTCAGGGGCAGGCTCTTCTCCCGCACGCGGGAGAAGGTGGCGCGTAGCGCCGGATGAGGGCGCTCGGGCGACGGGGCTGCCAGCTCACACCGCGCGGGTACAGCATCTCCCGCTCGGGTGCCCCGCAGGGGCGAATGAGGCCGAGCGCCAGTGTCAGGCCGCGGGCGCCGTCCCGCCCCCCCGCCCAGTGCGCCTCAGCGGTAGCGCGCTTCCAGCATCGCCCACGCCGCGCGCAGGCCCTGCGCTTCGCCCCCGGCGGGCTTGCCGGGGCGATCGCTGTCGTTCCAGGAATAGACGTCGAGGTGCGCCCACGGCTGGTGTTCCGGCACGAAGCGCTCGAGATACAGCGCGGCGGTGACCGAGCCGGCCATCCGCGAGCCGGCGTTCGCCATGTCGGCGATGCGGCTGTTGAGGTAGCGCAGGTACGGCCGCCACAGCGGCATCCGCCACACCGGGTCGTGGTGCGCAAGGCCCTGCTCCAGCCATGCGCCGGCCACGCCGTCGTCGTTGCTGTAGAGCGCCGGCAGGTCCGGGCCCAGCGCGATGCGCGCCGCGCCGGTGAGCGTGGCGAAGTCGACGATCAGGTCCGGCGACTGCTCGCCGGCCAGCGCCAGCGCATCGCAGAGCACCAGGCGGCCTTCGGCGTCGGTGTTGTCGATCTCCACGCTGATGCCCTTGCGGGTGGCGATCACCTCGCCCGGGCGCAGGGCGTTCGGGCCGATCGCGTTCTCGACCGCCGGCACCAGCAGGGTCAGCCGCACCGGCAATGCGCGCGACATGATCAGTTCGGCCAGGGCAATCGCATGTGCGGCGCCGCCCATGTCCTTCTTCATGTTGCGCATGCCCTCGGCAGGCTTGATGTCCAGCCCGCCGGTGTCGAAGCACACGCCCTTGCCGACCAGCACCAGCTGCGGATGCGCGGCATCGCCCCAGGTCAGCTGCACCAGCCGTGGCGCACGATGCGAGGCCCGTCCCACGGCGTGGATGGCCGGGAAGCTCCGCGCCAGCAGGTCGTCGCCGACGATGCTCTCCACGCTCGCACCGTGCGCCGCGCCGATGTCGCGGGTGACCTGCTCCAGCTGCTCCGGGCCCATGTCCTCGGTGGGGGTGTTGACCAGGTCGCGCACGCGGTTGCAGGCGGCGACGAGATCCAGGGTGGCGGCATGGTCGCCGTCCAGCACCAGCCGGGCCGGTGCGCGGCCAGCGCTGCAGTAGCGGGTGAAGCGATAGGCGCCCAGGCCCCAGCCGAGCACGCAGGCGCTGCGCACGTCGTCGCTGCAGTCCACCCGCCAGTCGCCGGCCGGCAGTGCGGTGGGCGCCTGCGCCCAGGCGTAGGGGTCGCGGGCGTCGGCCACCACCCACAGCGCGCCGGCCAGGCCGTCATCGCCGGGCAGCGCGATCCAGCCCTTGCCGTCGAAGCCGTGGCCATCGAGCCAGGCCTGCGTGCGGGCATCCTGGCCCGCCCGCCAGCCGTCGAGATCCGCCCGCTGCACCACGTGCAACGGGCGCGGCTGCACCGCATCGGTGGCGGCGACCAGACCGGCGGGCAGGGTGGGGGCGGTCGATGTCATGCGGGCTCCTGGAAAAACGCGGTGCGTAGGGTGGGATCAGCCCGTCCGAGCGACGGCGGGAGCACGGATGTCGTGCGTCTCCAACCAGTCGGCAAGCCCGGCGAGGCTGTCGAATTCGAGGTCGGGCCGCAATTGCCGGTTGGTCCAGCGGCGGCCGTCGCGATTGATCCAGCAGGTGCGCAGCCCGGCGCGGAAGGCCCCGGCGACGTCGGCATCCACGTGGTCGCCGACATGCAGCACCTCGCCGTGCGCGCAGTCCAGCCGCGCGCAGGCGGCGTGGAAGATGCACGGCGACGGCTTGGCCTTGCCATGCTCGCGCGAGCCGAGCTGGAACACGAAGTGCGAATCGATGCCGATCCGCGTGAGGTCGGCATTGCCGTTGGTCAGCGCCGCCACCGGCACCCGCGTGCTGATCCGCGCCAGCGCATCGAGGCTGTCGGGGTAGTGCTCGACCTGGTTGCGCGCGGCGTAGAAGGCCTCGTAGGCGGGTTCGAGCAGCGCCATGTCGGCGCCGCTGTCGCGCAGGGCGATCTCCAGCGTCATCCGCCGCAGTGCGGACAGGTCATGCGCGAGCTGCGGGTTGTTGCGCCACACGTGCTCGCGCATCGCGCGCATCGCCTCGGGCGGCCAGCGCCTGGCCGTTTCCGGGCTGTGGGCGCGCAGCCAGTCGTCGAGCACGCGTTCAATGCGCTCGCCGATCGGGGCGAACGGCCACACGGTGTCGTCGAGGTCGAGGGTGATGGCGCGGACGGCGAAGGCCATGGCGGCCATTGTAGGCCGCGGCCGCTGACCGGCGGCCGTGCCGGGCGGTACGCAGCGTCCGGCTGGCTACTCCAGCAGCCGCGCCCAGCGGTCCATGCCCTCCACCCGCACCAGCGCGATCTTGGCGCAGACCAGCAGCGGCACCGCCAGCAGCAGGCCGACGATGCCGAACAGGAAGCCGAACACCATCAGCGCGATGATCAGGATCAGCGGCGACAGCGCCATCCGCCGGCCGAGCACGATCGGGGTGATCAACTGCCCTTCCAGCGTGTGCAGGCCGAGGTAGATCGCCGCCGGCACCAGCGACATGCCCAGCGTGTCGAAGTTCACCAGGCCCATCAGCAGCATCAGGAACACGCCGATGAAGGCACCGACATACGGGGCGAAGTTCAGCAGTGCCACGATCGTGCCCCACATCAGCGCCTCGGGGCCGCGCACGCCCAGCGCCAGCAGGCAGCCGGCCAGCGCCACGCCGAGCAGGGTGTTGATGATGCTGATGGTGAGGATGTAGCGCGAAACCTCGCGCTCGATCGAGGACATGATGTCGACGGTGAGCTTCTTGCGCTGGCGGTCGGGCAGGATCGCGATCGCATGCCGCTGCAGGCGTTCGCCGTAGACCATGAAGAAGAACGTCAGCAGCACCACCGCGAGCACCGAAGCCATCATCCGCGGGGTCGCCGCCAACAAGGCGAGTGTACCGCCGCTTTTGATCTCCACCACCTGCACGCGCTGCTTCGGGCCCACATCGGCCACCCGCGCGATCGATTCCGCCGCCGCGCTGGCCGATTGCACCGGCTTGACCATCTGCTGCAGGCGCGGGGTCAGCGAACGCAGCTGCCGCGGCGCCTCCTCCATCCACACCCGCACCGGGCCGGCCAGTTGCCAGGCCAGCAGGCCGGTCGCCGCCAGACCGCCGAGCAGCACGACCAGCGCGCCGAGGAAGCGCGGCACGTACAACCGCCGCAGCCCCCGCAGGATCGGGTTGCCGACCATCGCGAAGAACATCGCCAACAGGATCGGCAACAGCAGGCCCTGTGCCGCCCACGCCGCGGCAAGCACCGCGAGCGTCGCAAGTACCACCAGTGAGACCGGCGCGCGCGGGCGCGGCGCGGGCGCCGGCGGCAACTCGCTGTCGAGGGTCTCGGCGCTGGCGACCATGACCGGCTAGCGTTCGGACAGGTCGGTGGCGGCCTCGGCCGGGGACGGCTGCCGCTCCCACTGCGGATCGGGCCGGCTGCGGTCGCTGAGTGGCCGGTCCGCATCGAACGGGTGCGCCGCCCCCAACGCAGGGGCTGCCGTGACCGCGGCTGCCGCCGCGGGTGCAGTTGCCACGCCGGTGGCAGCGCCAACCGCCGTGCCCACGGCGGCATCCGCGGTGGTGGCGGCCACGTCGGCCGTGGTCGCGGCCTCGTCGGCCGTATCCGCCGCGGTCTGGGCCTTGCTGGCGGCAAACGTGGACTGCACCGATGCCACCAGCCCGGCCACCGAGGTCACCAGCTGCATCATCTTCGGGTTGGCCACGTTGCCCACCTGGCGCAGCGCGCGCGCCGGCTGCGCCTTGCCGGCGATGAACCCCAGCACCGCGCCGACGATGACGATGCGCGGTGCCGTCCAGCCTTCCTTCCAGTTGTTCTGCAGGCCATTCCATGACAGGCGGGTCTGCAGGATGCGGCCGTCGACCACCTGTTCGGAGCGCTCGACGCGCTTTTTCAATTGTTCGAAGTTCATGGCGCCTCCGTGCCGGGTGGCTTCGGCCCGGCCAGGCCGTCGCCCTGCGGGCCCGCCGCCGCCGATGGCATCGGGGGCTTGGTGCCCTTGTTGGCCGGGGAGTCCTCGTCGTCCGGGTCGTCCTCACTGAACAGCCCCAGCCGCTGCAGCTGGCGGCGGCTGGCATGCATGCCCGCGTAATCGAAGAACACCGATGCCCGCCACCCGGCCACGCCCGTCACCACCAGGCTGACCAGCGCGGTGATGGAGAACGATGCCAGCCAGGACACCCCGTCGATCCGCTGCAGCAGCACGATCAGCGCGCCCATCAGCAGCAGCCAGGCCGACGCGCCGAACACCACCGCGATCGCCACCCACGCCAGTGCGCGGCCAGTGGCACTGCGCGCGAGTGCTAAGTCGGCCGAGATCAGCCGGCGTAGCGCGCGCCCGGTGTCGAGCGCCGAGGTCGCGGTGTCGCGACCGGATCGGCCGATGCGGCGGACGCTTTCGTCCACGTGCGGCGCCTTGCCCGGATCGGGCTCGGCGCCGCCGGGGGCGTCCGGGGTAGCGTGGTGGTCAGGTTTCAAGGCGTTTCCCCGTGGCAGGACTGGTCTCAGCGACCGAGCTTGGCGATCAGCCAGCCGGCGGCGAAGGCGACGCCGAACGAGGCCAGCGGGCGCTCGCGGATCAGGTCGGCGGCGCTGTCGACCAGGTCCTTGCCCTTGTCGAGCAGTTCGTCCATCTGCTCGTGGCCCGCCTGGTTGAGGCTGCCGAGCGCGGACATGCCGGCCGATGCGCCATCCGACAGGTCGGCCTTCACGTTGGCCTGCCCGGCCTTGAGTTCCTCGGCGGCGGCGGCGGCGGCGTTGCGCAGCGCGCTGCTGGCGTCGGTGGCGGCCTGCTTGAGCGAGCTGCCGCAGTCACCAAGGTCCTGCTTGACGGTGTTGGTTGCGTTGGTCGTGTTGGCGCTCATGGTGGTTCTCCGTTGGGGGTGAAGGGTGGGGCGGAACTACTGCAGGCGCAGCTGGTACTGGCGGCCGCCGCGGACCACCAGCAGCACCAGCGCGTCGGGCTGGCCGGCGAGGGTGGCGCGGAAGCCGGACAGGTCATGGAACTGCCCGCCGGTGGCGGCGCGGATCAGGTCCCCCGCGCGCAGGCCGTTGCGGGCCGCGGCGCTGCCGGGTTCGACCCGTTCCACCAGCACGCCGCTGATGCGGTCGGTCTGGCGGCGCAGTGCTTCGGGCAGGTCGGACAGGGTGGCGCCGGCCAATCGCGGGTCGTAGGCGGCGCCGTCGCGCGGCAGCTCGGTCAGCCGCGTGGAGATCTCGATGGTGCGGCCGTCGCGCAGTACCGACAGCGCCATCGGCGCGTCCACCGGCTGCAGCCCCTGGATGTTGCGCAGCGCCTCCGCGTTGTCCACGCGCTGGCCATTGGCGGCCACGATCACGTCGCCGGTGCGCAGCCCTGCACGGGCACCGGCCGCGCCCTCGTGCACCCGGGTGACCACCGCGCCGCGGGCCTCGTCGATGCCCAGGCCCTGGGCGATGCGCGCGTCCACCGTCTGCGTGTCCACGCCCAGCGTGCCGCGGCGCACGGTGCCGCTGTTCTCCAGCTGGCGCATCACGCTGCCGGCGAGGTTGGACGGAATCGCGAAGCCGATGCCGATATTGCCGGCCATGCTGCCGCGCACGTTGAAACTGGCGGTGTTGATGCCGACCAGCTCGCCGCGCAGGTTGACCAGCGCGCCGCCGGAGTTGCCCGGGTTGATCGAGGCATCGGTCTGGATGAAGTTCTGGAAGCCGATGCCGGGCACGTTGCTGCGGCCCACGGCCGAGACAATGCCCGAGGTCACCGTCTGGCTGAAACCGAACGGGTTGCCCACCGCGACGACGAAATCACCGACCCGCAGCGTGCTGCTGTCGGCCAGCGGGATCGCGGTCAGGCCGGCGGATTCCACCCGCATCAGTGCGATGTCGGTTTCCGGGTCGGAGCCGAGGAATTCGGCCGGCAGGGTGCGGCCGTCCGACAGCGTCACCGACACCTCGTCGGCGCCCTCGATCACGTGATGGTTGGTCAGCACCAGCCCGCGCTGGGCATCGACGACCACGCCCGACCCCAGCGACTGGTCCAGCCGCTCCTGGCTCATTTCCGGGAACATGCGACGGAAGAACGGATCATTGCCGAACGGGCTCACCTGCACGCGCCGGGTGTTGTGCACGCCGACCACGGCCGGGATCACCTGCTCCAGCATCGGCGCCAGCGACGGCAGCGGCTGTCCCCCGATGGTCGGCAGGCCCGACGCGGCCACGCCCGCGGGCACCGGCGCCGCGGGTTCCGCGGCACGGGCCGCTCGCGGCAGGTCGGTGAGCACGGTCGCCGCCATGCTGCCGAAGGCGGCAGCGGCGACCAGGGCAAGGAGAGTCGGGAATGGGCGCATGGGAGTCGGATTGTTCTGTTGTGGTGGGTGGCAGCAACGTGAAAGCGGTGTGCGGCACATCTTGCACACCCCGACGGTAGCGCGCAGTCAGCTTGGCCTCCACACCCGCCGGTAGCCGCACCGCTGTTTGAAAAGCGCCTGTTCAGGGTTCGCCGCTTGACCCTCACGACGGCCGCCCGGACCCTCGCGGACCGCACGTCGGACACCCCGTCAAGGCGTTGACTTCGCCCTCGCCCGGGCGTAGCTTGGACGGCGTTGTCCACTACATCTTGGGGTCTGGATGCAGCCCATATCCCAAGCGCTGGTGGATAGGCAAGGTCGGCATGCAACGCCTGACGGGGAGGCGGAAGTGCAGGTAATCGGCTCCTGGCCACGTGCAAACCACAGACACGATCGCGATGCGTGACCACGCAGCGCGGTCCGGTCGTCGGCGCGTCCGCGCCGCGCTACCGGACACCACACCATGAAAAAACACCACGGCGGACGCACTCCGCCGGACACCACAGGAGACAGGTCAGGCATGAGCACGGTGCGCCTCGAGGCGGTCAGGAACGACACGACCACGGACATCCCCATGCAGCCCGCGTCGGCGGACATCTGGGACAAGAAGTACCGCCTCAAGACCAAGCAGGGCGAGCCGGTGGACGCCGACATCGACGGCACCTACCAGCGCGTCGCGCGCGCGCTGGCCGATGCCGAACCCAACGGCGAGAAGCGCCAGTACTGGTACGAGCGCTTCCTGTGGGCGCTGCGCCGCGGCGCGATCCCGGCCGGCCGCATCACCTCCAACGCCGGCGCGCTCGCCCACAAGCCCGCGACCTCGACGATCAACTGCACCGTGTCGGGCACCATCGGCGATTCGATGGACGGCATCCTGCAGAAGGTCCACGAGGCCGGGCTGACCCTGAAGGCCGGTTGCGGCATCGGCTACGAATTCTCGACGCTGCGTCCGCGCGGCGCGTTCGTGGCGGGCGCTGGTGCCTACACCTCGGGCCCGATGTCGTTCATGGATATCTACGACAAGATGTGCTTCACCGTGTCCTCGGCCGGTGGCCGCCGCGGCGCGCAGATGGGCACCTTCGACGTCTCCCACCCGGACGTGCGCGACTTCATCCGTGCCAAGCGCGAGGACGGTCGCCTGCGCCAGTTCAACCTGTCGCTGCTGGTGACCGATGGTTTCATGCAGGCGGTGGAGACCGACGCCGACTGGCCGCTGGTGTTCCCGCTGTCGCTCAAGGAAGAGGACGAGATCGACCTCGCCAACCCCGAGCAGGTGATCTGGCGCGAGTGGCCGCAGACCGAAGGCTACGTGGTGCGCGACGACGGCCTGGTGGCCTGCAAGGTGTACGGCAAGGTCCGTGCCCGCCACCTGTGGGACATGATCATGGTTTCGACGTACGACTACGCCGAGCCGGGCTTCATCCTGATCGACAAGGTCAACGAGATGAACAACAACTGGTGGTGCGAGAACATCCGCGCCACCAATCCCTGCGGCGAGCAGCCGCTGCCGCCGTACGGCGCGTGCCTGCTGGGCTCGATCAACCTCACCAAGTTCGTGCGTGACCCGTTCACCGACCAGGCGCGCTTCGACTGGGAGGAATACAAGGAAGTCGTGCGTGTGTTCACCCGCATGCTCGACAACGTGGTCGAGGTGAACGGCCTGCCGCTGGAAGAGCAGCGCAACGAGATCATGCGCAAGCGCCGCCATGGCATGGGCTTCCTCGGCCTGGGCAGCACGGTGACCATGCTGAAGATGAAGTACGGCTCGAAGGAAAGCTGTGAGTTCACCGAGCAGATCGCCCGCGACATGGCGATCGCCGGTTGGGAAACCGGCCTGACGCTGGCGCAGGAGAAGGGCCCGGCGCCGATCATGGAAGAGCGCTTCACGGTCACGCAGGAAATGCTGCGCAAGCGCCCGGAGATGGCGGCCGACGGCTGGAAGATCGGCCAGGAGATCGAGGGCAAGGTGCTGCACGCGCGTTACAGCCGCTACATGCAGAAGGTGGCCACGGTGGCGCCGGAGCTTGTCGAGCAGCTGGCCGAGACCGGAGCGCGCTTCACCCACCACAGCTCGATCGCGCCGACCGGCACCATCTCGCTGAGCCTCGCCAACAACGCCTCCAACGGCATCGAACCCTCGTTCGCGCACCACTACAGCCGCAACGTGATCCGCGAGGGCAAGAAGTCGAAGGAGAAGGTGGACGTGTTCTCCTTCGAGCTGCTGGCCTATCGCCACCTGGTCAACGCGAAGGCGATGCCGTTCGCCGAAAGCGCCGACGCGCAGCTGCCGGACTACTTCATCTCCGCCGACGACATCTCGCCCAAGGAGCACGTGGACGTGCAGGCCGCCGCGCAGAAGTGGGTGGACAGCTCGATCTCCAAGACCGCGAACGTCCCCACGGACTACCCGTACGAGGACTTCAAGGACATCTACACCTACGCCTACCGGCAGGGCCTCAAGGGTTGCACCACGTTCCGCTTCAACCCGGCCGCCTTCCAGGGCGTGCTGGTGAAGGAAAAGGACCTGGAGAACACCACCTACCGCTTCGAACTCGAGGACGGCTCGGTGGTGGAAGTGAAGGGCAACGAGCAGATCGAATACGACGGCGAGACCCACACCGCCGCCAACCTGTTCGATGCACTGAAGGAAGGGTATTACGGCAAGTTCTGAGGTCTGGCGCGCTCCGCCGCGCCCGGTCGCTCCGCGCTACGCAACGCACGTGAAGGCAATCCCGTACATCCCGCGTGGGCCGCGCCCGCGCACCCGACGAGGAAACCCCGATGAGCAACGGTAATGGAGTGACCGCAACGATCCTCGACGCCGACACCGCGGCGGAAAAGCCCGGCGACGCGGGCGACCCGCTGGCCGCCCGCCCGCTGACCGCCGAGGCCACCGCGAAGAAGCTGGTGGAGCGCAATGCGAGGGCCGCGGCGGCACGGCAGGGCGAAGCCCCCGCAGCGGACGACGCCATGGGCAGGGTGGCCCGCGCACCCGCCCGCGGCACGGCGAAGAAGGCCATCGCGAAGAAGGCGCCAGCCAGGGTTGCGGTGACGAAGGCTGCGGCGAAGAAGGTTGTGGCGAGGAAGTCCGCCACGAAGAAGGTTGCAGCGAAGAAGGCCGTCGCCAGGAAGCCCGCCACGAAGAAGGCCGTAGCGAAGAAGGCCGTGGCAAGGAAGGCCGCCACCAGGAAGGTTGCAGCGAAGAAAGTCGCAGCGAAAAAGGCAGTGTCGAAGAAGGCCGTGGCGAAAAAGGCCGGGCTGAAGAGCGCCACGACCCGCAGCGCCGCCACGAAGAAGGTTGCATCGAAGTCCGCCGCCACCCGCGCGGCGAAGAAAACCGCAGCGCGCACCACGCCTGCCGGAAAGACCGCGAAGAAGGCAGCCCGCAGGGCGCCCCGCTAGCGCCCGCGCCTCAGCCCTCTCCCAACTGCGGGAGAGGGGCAGGGGTGAGGCTCCATCCAATCCAGAACACCGCAACACGGGATCAACAATGGCCGTCAGGATCGAAAAGAAAATCAAGGGTTACGCCGTCGTCCTTCCGGAGGACAGGGCAAAGGAAGCGGCCGCCGCCGCGCCGGCCAGCGCCGCCGAAACCGCCGCGCGCCCGAGTGCCGACGTGATCCAGATGCACGAGCGCATCGAACGGCCCGAGGTGCTGATCGGCAGCACCTACAAGATCAAGTCGCCACTGGTCGAGCACGCCATGTACGTGACCATCAACGACATCGTGCTCAACGCCGACACCGAGCACGAGCAGCGCCGTCCGTTCGAGATCTTCGTCAACTCGAAGTCGATGGAGCACTTCCAGTGGATCGTCGCGCTCACCCGCATCATGAGCGCGGTGTTCCGCAAGGGCGGCGACGTGACCTTCCTGGTGGAAGAGATGAAGGCCGTGTTCGACCCCCGCGGTGGTTACTTCAAGGCCGGCGGCGTGTACATGCCCTCGCTGGTGGCCGAACTCGGCTCCATCGTCGAGGAACACCTGAAGTCGATCGGCATGATCCACGACCCGGAAATGAGCGACGCCACCCGCGCGCTGATCGCCGAGAAGCGCAAGCAGTACGAGGACCGCTCAAAAAAAAACGCTGACCCGAGTGCCCGCGCCGAAGACGCCGGCCCGGTGGGCGCCCTGCTCGCCGACCAGGGGCGCGACGGAAGCGGCGAGGACATCGCCGTGACCGGAGACGGCGCCAGCTTCCCACCCAGCGCCACCATGTGCCACAAGTGCAGCACCAAGGCCGTTGTGATCATGGACGGCTGCGCGACCTGCCTGAATTGCGGGTATTCCAAGTGCGGCTGATGCGGGCACGCGACAGGTGATAAGCAGGGCCGGGCATCAGCAGTGATCCCGGCCCTTGTTTCATGGGGGACGGGTTATGCACCGGGTTTAGGCACCTTCAGCGGGCGGAAGCTGTTGTTCTGCCTGGGGAGATGCCCCGCGTGATACGTACGGAAGCAGGATTACGGGACGGGGTTACGCCCCGATTTGTCTTCGAATAGGTGTTAGGCAGCAGAACAACGGCTGCGTGATCTTTGAGGAGTCTCAGTGCGTCGTTTCCTTCTCATCTTCGGCTGGCTGTCGGTCATTGGCAGCATCGGTGACGGCATCATTTCCCTTTACGCCCTTTGGGTGGTTGGCTCCGGCGGGTGGGCCAATCCAGGCATACAGGTCGGCCCGCTCCTTGAGCAGCACCTGCCAGCGCTTTATTGGGTCAAGGACGTTGCGAGGTATGTCTTACCCGCCAGTGTTGTCACTTGGGTGTTCAACTTGCCTGCACTGGTGTACTTCCCGGTGCGCGTGGTGATGGGCTGTGTTATAGGTTGGTGGGTACTTGCAAAGGCCAAGTCAATGGGTAGCAGCAAGTCAGTCGCGGCAAGTAACGGTCGGACTGCTGCCTAACAATTCGTTCAAGCCGACGCCGCTTCGCGGCACGGCTTAACTCTGGTGTTAGGCCTTCGGTTCGCGGCACTGTTGTAGCGGGGTTCTTCGCGGGCTGCGGCATCGCGCTCATCCATAGCGTTTGCACCTCGCACACGCGGTGGCGGCATCGGCAGTCACTCGTGGCGCAGCTCGGCTTCGGACAGACGCAGCTTCTGCACAAGTACGATCATCCTGAATCGGCCTCGTGCAGGTGGGCGGTGTGAGTTTTTGGACGCGCGAGCGGGGCAATCTGGCTCCGGTCATGGCAAGTTCAAGCCCAGGCTGTCCGTCCTGACTTGTTGTACTGTTCGGCCAGGGGTTGGGTCGCGGTGCTGGGCATCGGCGGCCTAACAAGTCATTCAAGCCGATGCCGCTTCGCGGCACGGCTTAATTCCGGCGTTAGGCCTTGTTTCCCGCACTGTTGTTGCAAAGGTTCTTGGCCATTTCACAACCTTCGCTCATCCGCAGCGGTTGGCGCTTCGCACGCGCAGGAAAGTCATCGGCAACTGGTCCTGCGACAACTCGACTTCGGACAGGCGCGACTCTCCGCAAGATTCGACCTGACGGGTCGGCTTCGGAGCGGGTGCGGTGAAAGTTCTGGGCCGCGCGCCTCAACAGCGTGGCTTCGTTCGCGGCAGCGGCATGGCCAATCGCCCGGGGCCAGACTTGGTGTACTGTTCGGCGCTAGGGTTGGGCTGTCGCAAGATCGGGCGCAAGCCTGGTTACGGCGGCCTAACAATGCGTTCAAGCCGAAGCCGCTTCGTTACGCAAAGCACATGGCAGGTACAGCTTGCCATGTGCTTCGCTCCACTACGCGTCTCGGCTTAACTTAGGCGTTAGCCCTCTATGTTCAAGCCCAGCCGCATCGTCCAAGTCGCGTCCTTAGCCGCTGCGCTGGTATTCTCCGGCTCCGCCTGCTCTTCGGGTACAGCTGGCGACGCCAGTTGGCTTTGGGGGACATGGGTAAAGACGATCGACGAGGACAATGGACCACCGGGCTCCATTTCCTTCCGCACGGACGGCACTTTCGCCACTTATGACGGGCAATGCAAAGAGCACACCAATTCTTACTTTGTAGAGAAAGGCATGGTCTTCTTAGTGATTCCATTGGCTAAGGGTCCTGTGGCGCTGGTTCTTAAGCCAAATGCCGACAAGACATCCATGTCCTTTACATCACCCCGCACCCAGAATAACGCTGTTTATGTGCTTTCTGACGCGCCACATTGCCGGCCAGAGGGCTAACAATTCATTCAAGCCGACGCCACTTCGTGGCGCGGCTTAATTCAATCGTTAGGCCTTGTTTCCCGCACTGTCGTTACCTGGGTTCAAGCCGTCTTGTAGCGCGTCGCTCATCCGCGGCGTTTGCACCTCGCACGCGCGGTGAATGGTGTCGGCAGTCAGCTTTGCAGCACCTCGGCTTCGGACAGGCGCAGCTTCGGCACAAGTACGATCATCCTGAATCGGCCTCGTGCTGGTTGGCGGTGCGGGTTCTTCGCCGCGCGCTCAAGCGTTCCGGCCTCGGTTGCAGCAGGTGCCAGACCCAAGCTGCCCGGCCAGTCTTGTTGTACTGTTCGGCTCAGGGGTTGGGTCGTGGCAGGCACGGGTGCCAGGCATCGGCGGCCTAACAAGTCATTCAAGCCGATGCCGCTTCGCGGCACGGCTTAATTCTGGTGTTAGGCCGCTGTGGACCCTACAAGAGTACTGACAGTCGAAGATATCCGTGAGGGGTTGGCTACCGCGACAGAGTGGCGCCATTTCTGGATTTGGTACGGAGTGAAGTTGGTGTCGTTCATGGCTGCCTGCGGCTTGGTGCCGATTTGCATTGGCTACCTTGGAGACGCGCCGGTTTCGCCTTGGGCGTTCACGCTTCCTCTTCTTCTTTCAGCTATCGTCGCGCCCACACCACTTCGTGAGTTTCTGCACTTCTCCCGGATGGTTGCAGAGTTCAAGAACGTTGAACTCAGGGCTTCGGCTGGGGAGCTGGTGCACGCTTCTGACGTGCCGTCACTTACGCGGCGCGCGGCCTAACAATGCGTTCAAGCCGAAGCCGCTTCGTTACGCAAAGCACATGGCAGGTGCAGCTTGCCATGTGCTTTGCTTCACTACGCGTCTCGGCTTAACTTGGGTGTTAGGGCTGATGAGAGACGCTTTCGCAATCTTCTTATCAACAGTCGCCGCTGCTGCTACCCCGGCAGCAATCTTTGCTTTGTATGTCTTCTCACTCCCTCCAGGCAGGCCGGGGAGTGTGTTCGTTGCCTTCTGCATGTCGTTCATGCTCGCCTTCGGGCACGCCATGATTCTCGGCCTGCCAGCCGCGCTCGCGCTTGTGCATAAGCGGGCGTTTCGCGCCCTACCCATGCTCATCGCGGGTGGAGTTGTTGGGCTTTTGCCTGCTGGCCTATTGTTCTTTCCTTACTCGCCTCCGCGTGACTGGGCGAGCTACTTGACTCTGGCAGGCGCTGCTTTTGGGCTTGGCGCATCGGGCGGTATCGCATTCTATGTGGCCCACCGTATCATCAGCCCTAACAATTCATTCAAGCCGACGCCGCTTCGCGGCGCGGCTTAATTCAGGCGTTAGGCGGCATGGAAAGTGACGAGGCACATGTGGTTCAGCTGGAACGAGAACTGCTTGAGCCAGCTACTCGTGCCAATCTAGCTCGCGTCCGTGAGCTACTGGCAGATGATTTTCTTGAGGTGGGTGCTTCCGGGCAATCCTTTGGCAAGGCAGAGGTCTTGTCATGGCTGCCCGCGGAGTCTGGCAAGTCCTTCGCGGTCACTTCCATAAAAGCTGTCACTCTTGGCAAAGGCGTTATTCTCGTAACATATGCTGCAGAACGGACGTACCAGGGCTACATCACTCGTTCCCTACGTAGCTCGGTGTGGGTAAAAGGGGCTGGCGGCTGGCAAATGCGGTACCACCAAGGCACAGCCGCCTAACAATTCATTCAAGCCGACGCCGCTTCGCGGCGCGGCTTAATTCAGGTGTTAGAGGGCTTGTGATAGATGGCTGGCGACATTCACTTCATTGAGCGCATGGGCCACATGACCTGCCTCGATAAAGCCAACGCCCTTTGGGAGAGTGGTTGGTGGGCCATCTCGCCTGACACCGCAAGCAAGCTGGTGGGTGGCCGCATCTTCTTTCACAAGGCCCAGGACAAGCCTTCCTTCTTCGGTGGTCGCATCACCGAGTTCCGTGTAGAAACAGAGGGCGACTGGCCTGGACGCATCTTGTTCAAGTTCATCGCAGGCCAAGAATTCAGAGGAGTCAGGGCTGGTCGTGACGGCTGGAGCATGGAGAAAAAAGTTGTTCCCGCGCCCGCCCTCTAACACTTCATTCAAGCCGACGCCGCTTCGCGGCGCGGCTTAATTCAAGTGTTAGACCGCACATGGAAGATCTCGGCTCGATGACACTCGCAGAGACGTTCGCTAGACGCGATGCAACCGAAGAAAGCGTTGCATCTGCGATTGGACGACTTGTCCTTGCTTACGCCCGGCTCAACTCAGCACTCCACTACTGTGTCGCTTGGCACAATGAAGGAGCCGAACTTGATAGCTACGGAAATCGCGCGGAAGATCTAAGCGTCGCAGAACTGATAAATAAGACTGATGCGCAAGCCAAGTCGCGCTACGGCAGCACATCGGATGCCTATCTCCAGTACCGCACATGGGCGAGTAAGGCTCACGCCACCAGGGAGCTTCGCAACTTGATCATGCATTCTCGTTGGGGGATTGAGTCTTTCGGGCGCCACGCGATAGCCATATCGACACCACCGTTCGTAGAACCAATGAGGGAGCACGTCATCTCAACTGAGGAGCTGGAGGCTGCGCGCCGAACGTGCATTGACTTGGCTTCAGAGCTGGGCAAGCTGCGCGATAAGTATCCGCTGTAGTGCGCTCTAACAGTTCATTCAAGCCGATGCCGCTTCGCGGCACGGCTTAATTCTGGTGTTAGGCCCCACATGTCACTGTTCGTGATCTCCACAGCGGCGCTCATCGCCTTCATCTGCACAGGGGTGTACCTGCATGCAGTTTTCCGCCTGCACGCCATCATCGCTACGGAGCGCCCCGAGTGGGTCAATCTCCGTGGAGCCCTGGACTTCCTTTACACGGGCTTTCCGCGGGCCGCCAATCCAAACGTCGGCGCAGAGGTGGTGAAAGTGGCCTTTAGCTCAAGGGCGCGGCAACTCACGTCACTTGCAGCTGCACGCTACGTGCGCCACATCCGCCTCTGTTTGCCGCTCGGTATCGTGGGCTATCTTGTACTGGTGGTCGCTAGCTCCCAGGGCGGGGCCTAACAATGCGTTCAAGCCGAAGCCGCTTCGTTCCGCAAAGCACATGGCAGGTACAGCTTGCCATGTGCTTCGCTCCACTACGCGTCTCGGCTTAACTTAGGTGTTAGGCGTTACTGCTGAGAGTTGTTCGGCAGTCGCTTCTTCGGCCACTTGCGTCGCCATCGTGTCGTGCGCCGCGCGCTCGTCCTGCGTCGGCTCCAGCCACTCTCCTTCGGCCTGTGCTGGCAACCTGATCGCACACCTGCTTGGCCGCACGGCTCAATCATCGCGGGGCCATCTTCGGTGGCATGTCGCCTTGCGGGTTCCAGGTAAAGCGTCAGTCTGCTCAGGCTGGTAGTGTTCCGGCCTAGGGGGCGGGTTGGCCAAGGCTGGCGCTGGGGAGTTCAGCCAGTCACCGGAGCAGCACCGCCTAACAAATCATTCAAGCCGAACCCGCTTCGCGGGTCGGCTTAATTCTGGTGTTAGCCATCAGGGGAGGTTGCGCATGAAAACTATTTACAAGATTCTGGCCGCTTGCGTTGCGCTTTCCGTCTTAGTTGCGGGCGTGCTCGCCTACTTCATTAGAAAGATCGATGTGGATCGCCAGATCGTCTATGACGGATTAGGCAGGGTGTTGTCTGAGCCGCCGCGCTGGGCTCGTATCTTTATAGATCAACCTGCTTGGGCTGGCGCGGGATGGCACTTACTCGACATCATCGTATTCTTCGGCGGACTATTTCTCGCGTTCTGGCTCTACGGACTTAGCCAAGATGACTCCTCCGAAAGTGATCGATATATCTCCAAGCCGCGGTCAATCAGACCTGGTGAACCTGAAATGTTGTCAGAGGTAATCGATCTGATGGCAAGTGAAGAGTACGCTGAGATGAGTGAGGTAGATAGAAAATCCGCTGTGGCGTCTGTCCGGCGCAAACATGGTTTTAGCGATAACTTCTGATCGTATTACTAGCTGATGGCTAACAATTCATTCAAGCCGACGCCGCTTCGCGGCGCGGCTTAATTCAGCAACTGTCTTGAAGCGTACCGCTCAAGCCAGTGCCAAGCCCTCGCTCCGTAGCTCATCGCGACGCCTGGCATTGACGATGCCAAGCAGCTTGCGCATGCAAGCGACCAGCGCC
>NWQL01000006.1:0-6929 GCA_002798175.1 Lysobacteraceae bacterium NML91-0213
CCGTCCCCGTCCCCGTCCCCGCCTCCGCCTTCGCCTCCGCCTCCGCCGCCCGTCGCCCGCGATCCGGATGAGGAGGACGAGGAGAGTGATGACCGATTGGCGCAGGCGATCAGGCGGATCGTATCCAAGCCGGCTGGTGGGAGTCATGGCCAGCTTCCAGGCGAGCCCCCCGATGAAACCGCGACGAGTGGACTCGCCAACGCGATCCCGCTTGCGCGGAAGGGCGCAGATGCCAGGAAGTTCGCGCGGTACCTCGCCAGCCAATCCATCTGGGGGAGCAACTACCTCCTGCTGACGAATCACGCCGACGTCTTGCCGGCGCATCGGTACCGCCGGGTCGTCCGCACGCTCATCGACGAGATTCGCCAGCAGGTCGGCACCACCGATCTCACGCTGGGTCTGGTGGCACTCCTGCTGCAGGCCATCACGGGAAGAACCCAGAAGACGCTGGCCGCCTTCCAGCTGCTGGAAGCGCCCTCGGCAGACAGGCGGGTGGGCGCGTGCGGGCTCTCCCTTGACCATGGCTATCTGGAGTTGGATGTCTTCTGGCAGCTGCGGCCCGAAGATGCCAAGGAGGGTGAGGCAACGGGATACTTCGAACCCGATCCTTCGGAGGCGCGCTATTTCGAGCCGGCGGGCACCCGGTTTCGTCTCCCTCTGCACCCGGAAATCACGGAGGTGTTGCGCCCCAGGGCGGGCCTGATTCCCCGGCTGACTGTGATGAAGGAGAGTCGGCGGGATGAGTGCCTGCGACTGGCAGCCCGGCATGTCCGCGGAAAGGTCGGAGGTCCACTGGCACTAGGCAACGTGCGCCGGTCGTTCGCGGCGCATCTCTACGAAGGTTGCCGGGACACGGCCCTGACCCAGCTGATTGCAGCCGATACGTTGGGTCAGTCCGATGCGTCGCTCCACTATTACGCCCCCCGGGAAGGCGATGTCGCGAGGGCGTACTGGTCCTTCCTCAATGACCTGCTCCGTGAGGACGTTCAGTCGGCTGTCGGCGCCGAGGGAAATCCGGACGCGTCGCCCGGCCCCGGGATCGCTGACCCACCGATGCCGAAGGCGTTCGAAAGCAACAAGCGTCTTGGGGCAGCAGGCCTGCTCGTGGACAAGTGGGCGAAGCGCCTGGCATCCACGTCTGCTTCGGGTCTCAACACTGGAATCGCAGCCTTGGTGGAACGAGGCGGCTGGCGCGAGGTCCACGAAACGCTGGTTGGCCATCTGGGCTGCATGTTGATGGTGGTTGCGGGCCATCGGCCTGTGGACGCCTTGTTCCAGCTGCCGCTGGGTGACATCCGCCTGGACGTGGATGGGGGTTCGGCGCTCTTCCGCGACAAGATCAACGACGGCGCACATGACCCTCGATTCGCCGTGCTGGCGCCGTGTCTGGTGAAGCAAATCCAGGCCTATCTTGCGCACCTCCAGGGCTTGGCCGGCATCAGCAAGGCCTTGGCGGCCCATGTCAGACAGGTGATGACAGGGCGAGCGCCTCTATTGTTCGGCGTCGATGGGGAGGGCGCGGTAGTCCCCCTGACGATCGCGACGTTGCGTCCGTCACTCCCCGCGGAGTGGCGGGATGTTCGCTTGAACTGGGGTCGCACCTGGATCCGGACCAGGGCCGTCGAGCTGGGCCTTTCTCCAGAGTTCGCGTCCATCCAGCTCGGCCATCTGGAAACCGTTGGCTATCCGTTCTCCAATGGCAGCCCGACCGTCCCAAAGGCATCGGTCGCGATGATCGCGCCCCATCTGGAAACCATGGCGCGCCTGGTGGGGTGGCGGGTGCGTGCTGGGATCCCGGCCCCCGGTGCCTCGAAGCCCGAGCCTGAGCTGCTGCCCTTGCAGGACTGGAATGGAGCGATCTCGGCGCATGAGGCCAAGGCGAAGGAGGCGGCCAGGCAATGGCGTCGCGAACAGACCGCCAGGATTTCCACCTTCCGGCAGCGTGCCGAACAGGACGTGCTGTCCCATCCGGTGCTGGTCGAGCGCGGCATACCGGGGATGCTGCAAGGCGACCCGGACGCTGGGCCGGCAAGGCCGCTGACCCGGGACGAGGCTGAAGCGCTGCGGGACGTGATTTTCGAGCAGGCCGGGGACGATCCGGCACTTGGAATCGCCAGATCCTGGGCGCTGCGCCGGATACTCGGCCGGGTCAACAAGCGCCTGGAAATCAAGGGGCAGGATCCGGCGCCCCTCGGTGTGTTCCGTCGACCGGTCGACAATGCCTTCGTGCCGGGAATGATGGCGGCAGTCAGGCAGGTCGAGGCGCTACGCTCACACACAGAGAAGCTGGGAAGCGAGCCGCCGGGGGATTGGAAGGACCTCCCGCGGGCGTTCGCGCGGGTGGCTTACGTCATGGCCGTGTTCGGAGTCATGGACGATCCGGAGCAGATCCTGGGTGTCCTCGAAAACAGGGACAAGGGCGTGGCGCCTGCCAGCTTGCCCGACACCATCCTGGTGCCTTGGGGGGAGCGGCCGAACCAGGTCGTTGCGCTCAGGAACATTGCGGCTTTGTCGCTGGCAAGGCTGGCCAAGCGGTATCCGCGCGCACTCATACCCGAGCGGGCAGCACTGGGTGAGGCGTTGCTGGCCTTCCTGCCGGCATGGGCAATGCCAACCACCGGTCGCAAGGCCCAGGATCCATTGGCGTTGCTGTGTGGGACGGTGGGTCTGGCGAACAGGTTCGAGCTGTCTCCGGCCGCCAGGTACGCGTTGGATCCCGTCAAGGGATCGACCGCTGCCTCCATGGAGGAACAGCTGGCTCTGATCGATGGGGACCCCGTTGGAACGCTGGTGCGCAGCGTCGATGATCAGGCCACTGCAGAGGATTCGCCCGCGGAGATTCTGCCGACGTCCAGGGGTACCGCGAGCGCCCGGACGCAGTACCTGGCCCTGCTCGGCGCGTTGCCAAAGAGCGGAAAGATCCTTGAGCTACCACTGACGGGCGTGACAGTCCCGGCACACTTGCTGGTGGGTGAAGGCACGCGGATCAAGGTCATTGCGGAACTTGATGCAATGCTTGCGGAGGATCGCTCCAACAAGCTGCTTCAGCCAATCGTCCGGCTGCTGGCGTTGTGGGTACGGCAGATGCTGGTGGAGGGCACCCCGAAAACGAAGGATCCTTCGGATCGGACCGTTGGCACCTACCTCACGCGCATTGGCGCCACGCTGGTCGAGTGGCTGGGAAGCGGCTCGCTCGTCGATGTGGATGAGGTCGAGTTCGAGGAGGCGTACGTGGCGGCCATCCTCGTTGGCGACACGAACAGGTCCCAAGCGGCAAGCGCGATCCTCGAATTTCATCGCTGTGCGCAGCGACACTACGCCATGCCGGAGGTCGACCTGGCCCAGGTCATGTCGTTTTTGAGGGATGCCCGTCAGCCATCGGACGCGGGGCTCATCCTGCCTCAGGAGCGGATGGAGATATTGGAACGCTCAGCGGCGCGGGCTGACACCGGTTTGCCGGACCCCGACAAGGAGCAAGGCAGGATCCTCCGTCAAGCTGCGGCCGTGCTTCCCCTGTATGCCTGGGGTGGCATGCGGCGATCGGAAGCGCTCGGGCTCCGGGTTGGGGACGCATGGGACGATGGTGAGCACATCTCGGTTCGCGTCCGCCGCAACCGCTCCCGCAGGATCAAGACCCGGGCGGCAGGGAGGACCGTGTTCTTCGACCGACGACGGCAGCGAGAGATTGACCGGTTTGAGGAATGGGTTTCCATGGATAGCCTTCGCCAGCAGGCTTGGCGGCGGGAGCGTGCGTTCATCTTCTCGCCGCTGTCTGCGCCGGGGAGTGCCGAGGGGCGGGACGCCATTGCCCAGGCGTGCGCTCGTGTTGCGGCGGAGGTGACAGGGCGGCGAAGCGAGCGCCTGCATAGATTCCGCCATCTCGTCGCTTTCGAGCTCATCACCCCGATGTTCCTCGCGGGGCCGGATGCGGAGTGGCTGAAAGGCCGGGGGCTCGACGATCAATGGGAAGTGTGGAGGGATGTCCTGCTGCCTCGCGATCTGCTTGGCATGATTGTGATGCTTGGTCACGCGGACTGGCGGGTGACGTTTCGTTGCTACTTCCACCTGCAATGGCTCTTAAGGTCCCCGCAGGATGCGGCAATCGGCAAGCAGTACATGCATCGCCGCATCGCCGCCTTTGCAACGGGGTTGACGCTGCCTGCAGTCGACAGGATCACGCAGCATGCCAAGGGCAAGGATCCCTGCCGGGCATGGTTTGATCACTTCAGGGAGGTTCGGGTCGTCCCTTTGAGTGAGCGGCCTGCAGCCAAGGGAAGTCATGGTCGCGCGCGCCATTGGACGGCTCTTGAGCTTGATGCGCTGTTCCGTCTGGCCGACCGCATGAAGAGCCTGGATCGGGCCATCAGAAGCAGTGGCGGAGGACCTGAGGACGAGCGGCAAATCCGTCGGCATCTCCGAATCGCAGAGCGGCGGCTCGGGAGGAAGCTGTTCCGCGAGGTGCCAGCTGAGCCGTCGTTCAACAAGAGGCAGCGTGTTGTTCGTGAGCTAGATGGAGATCTGAAGCGGTTCCTGCTTGATTGGATGGGAGTTCTTGACGGCGAAGGGGCGGCTGTCATGCGTGATCTGGTTGAGTCGATGTCACCGACGGACGTAGGCGTAATTGCTGGCTCAGTTGAAGCCATCCAGGCACTGGAGCGCCAGCTGCAGGAGTGCCCCGACATTGAATGCAGCCACGGGAACGCAGCGGATGGCCTCCCTGCATTGAAAGTGAGTAAGGCAGTAGCTCGCGCCGGTCATGAAGATGGCAATGACAAAGGTGATTCCGGCTTGGCGCTCGTCCAGACGATCAAGCGCGCGGCCGTAGTTGCATGGATTTCAGATCGGTTGTGTTGAACTTGGGCGCTTCCGGTTCAATCGTCTTCATGATCCATCGTTTCATCTGATGAATGTAAGAGATCTCGCGATCTATCATCGTGCTCCGCGATTCCAATCAATACCGCACGCGCTCGTCGAACATTCTTGGCAGTAGCGAGCACATCTTTGTCGACTTGATCACCTTTCGACATGGTGGGCGCGAAATCTGCCGTCACGAGGATTCGACCCGACGGCGTTTCAATCTCCCTGAGCCTGGTTGCGCGTGCCAACTCAACCCTAGTGATATCGCCATCATCACAGGCCCGCTTCCGCTCAGCGTTCATCTGTACGAGGTGTGGGCTCGATCCGATGCGAATCGACAACTTTCCGCACCCGCGGAGGCGGCTGATGGATCGAGCAAGCTCCTTTGCTGGGTTGTCGGACAATTCAATAGTGTCTTGGGCTTCCCGCCACTTCTCCATCATCCTGACAATCCATACAACAAAACGCCTGAAATCAGTCGCGTCAACGTGCGTGCTATCTGTCGGAATGACATCGAAACATACAAAATCTCTTTCATAGCGCGGTATTGAGTCGATCAGGCACGATCTGTACATTCTGGCAAGGCACGTCGCCGCCAACCGTGCTCGATTGATTAGCCCGTCCGAGTCCATAGGAACCTGGACTAGCTCAGGAGCAACAAAGATTCCGCTCCTTTGAAAGGCGATTCGGATCGGACCAGGCTCTACCACGAGGTTATTTGTTTCCATCGATTTCTTCCTTCTTGGAATCATCAATAAGCCGGAACGATCCTTGGGCATGACGGGAGCGCAATGCAACTATGCAGCCTGATTGAAGGCGTTTGAAGAGCGGTGACATGGCCACGAGGAATGCCTGTCCCGTGGTTGATATCAGTTCAATCAGATCCCGGATGGCGATCACCTGCGGACCGTTGTCGGGCTTATTGTTTGTGGCGACTGCTGTTTCATCTGCCAAGGAGTCGAGAACTGCGCGGTGCGGGATGATCAGCTCCATACGGATATCGTTGACGTCCACTTCTATAGTTCTTCTGCTTGCGAGTGCAATCATGTTCGCGGCTGACCTGAGACACCTGATATCGTTCTCGCCAATCTCGTTTTCGATTCTGGTCAAGGCAGATCTGGTGGCCATCGAGGGGTGTGTCGAGTGTTCCTCAGTGGCGTTGAGCCACTTTGATGTTCTGCTCAAGGAGTCATGAATGCAGAGCTTGTCCTCTCTCTTTGGAAGCTTGAGGAACGTTCCGTCCCTGCGTATCTCAAAGGCACATTCTCCGAACCTCATTCCGGCCGCCATTTCCAGCTCGCTGATGGTTCTTGCGCCTGCGAGCGCCGCAACTAGCTCTGCGGCTGTCAGCGTCGGATTCCCATCTTCGTCAAGGCCCCGGGCGTTGAGTCTTACTTCATCAAATATTCCGGTGGCATCTGGCGGAGCAGATCGAATAACCGCAGAAATCATCTCGCCGCCGTCGTCCTGGTCGTTGGTGTCGCTTTGTACTTCGGTGTTCATCGCCTACGTTCCAGCATGAAAGTGGGGCGCGCAATTTCGTGCAGTCACGTCGCGCGCACGCATGACTGTGTTGAGGGGATAGGAGGTGGTGCTGACGCGCGACGTGTAGATCAGATCGGGCGTTTGGATGTCAGCTCGCTCGACGTAAGGGATGGCTACGCGCATGCCTGCAGAAACAGGGACTGGCAGCGTGACCTTGTCTGCTTAGGAGCGTTGAAGCCTGGAGGGCAGGCTGAATTGAGGGCAACTGAGCCCTACGCGTCTCGCGCTGGGCGAGCGGGCAGGAGTCGCCCTGACGCGGTTCGTGGCAGGCAGCACTTGGCTGTCCTTGATGAGTGAGGCTGGCCGCCTCTAGGCAGCACAAGCAGCGTGCTGGACGGAACAGATATCACCATGTGATGAACGAGTCAATGGCTATCCTGTTTTCGGCCGTCCATCGAAGTCGGCTGATAGCGTAAGCTTCCCCGTCAAGCAGACATTTCAAAAGTAGAACCTTCGGCGGCTTGGCGGTATTCGGCCGGCGTCATGTCGCCGAGCGAGTCATGGGGACGCTCCTCGTTGTACTCGAG
>NWQL01000006.1:6950-10665 GCA_002798175.1 Lysobacteraceae bacterium NML91-0213
ATGATCGAGACGATCTGGGTCTCGGTGAAACGGGACTTCTTCATGGAACCTCCTGGCTGGGGAAACATGCCAGAAAGCTCTACTTATGGGGTGTCTGCCGTTCGGGGAAGCTTACGATAGCTGCCCTGCCCGGCGCTGAGATTGCTGGTCGCCAGCAATTTGTCATTCCCGGTTAGTCAGGGTTGATGCGCTAGTCCCGCTCGGTAGGCTAGACATCGCGCTGGCGCGAGAGCATGGCAATGCACGAAATGGAAGAACGTTTTCATCGCTTCGCTCTGAGCCTGGAAGGCTCTGAGTCCGTGGATGAATTGAGGCTGGACACGTCCATGGGACAGCGGGCCGACTACCTGTGGCGTAGCCGGTCCGTCATTGTCGAGGTTAAGACCGTAAGGGGTGATCCTCAGGACAAGGTCGACAAGACAATCGATGAGCTGGGGAAGCGGGAGGATTTTCCCGTGATACTGGGTTCCGCACCCGTTGACAAGGTGCTTGAGAGGTTGCCCGATGGCGCGGAGCTACTGCGTAAGCTTCATCAGGCAGTAATGCGATCAGTGGAGGCGGCATTTCGTGATTCGAAAAGGCAGATCGCCAACACCAAGGCGCTACTGGGGCTGGATGACGCGTTGGGAATCCTGGTATTGCTGAACCCTGATATTGAAGCGCTGGATCCGGTCGACACTGGACGGGAGATCAGTCGCCTGATGCAGAATCGCCAGCAGCAGGATTGGACCATCGATGTTGTTTGGCTCCTATCGGAGGCCCACTTTGCACAGGGTGCGCATCCCTGCATCCTCATTGAGGGTGACCGGATCGAGCGCTTTGTTTGGGGCGATGCTTTCACGGCCAAGCTCAACCACTTGTGGGCACAGTTCAACGACAGCCCGGTTCTACACAGTGATGCCACGCTACTCACCGATGTTCCATTTCAGCGTAAGTCGGAACGACTGGAAGGGCCACCCACCAACGAACAGCGCTGGAGGGCGAACTATCGGGCGGCCCCCTATCTGGCCATGCTCGAGGATGACGCCGTCCGTGCCTTCGGCCATCAGGCAGTAATGGATCTAATGCCATACTTCCTTGTAGGCGGCCCAAGGAAGCCCATGTTCGAGCTTGAGCCACTGATGGAGCGGTGGACACACTTCCTCGAGGAGGCGTCTGCTCGTGGTCTTGACGTCAGGGGCATGGGCCCGTAGTTCGAACACTGCCGCCAACTGCTCAGCCTCGGTGGTGTCATGATCTCCAGCAATCAGCTCAATTGTCTACTGCGCGGATTTCGCTACGTCTGAGTTGCCGCAGAGCGTCTTCAGCGAGTTCATTAGAACTTGCAGATGTACCAGTTGTCTGGGTCTTCCCAGACATTCTGCTCTGGTTGTGAGCTCAGCAGGAACCGACCATTTGCAGGGTCGAACTGGCGGATGACCCGGATACGGATCTTGCCAGTGTCGGGGCTTACCTGTTCAGTGTAGCCGGCATGCCCCATGCCATTGCGGACCGTGCACACCGTTGCGCCGATCTGCCGCTTGCCAGGCGCGCTCAGCTGCAACTCCTGCATCTGTTGCTCCTGTCGCCATGCCGCCAGCCGCTCCTGGCGAGCCTGCTCCTGTTCCTCACGGACCTTGCGTTCCGCAATCGCGGCCTCTCCTTCTTTGATGCTTGAGTGTTTCGTGAAGTAGAACTCCGTCGGCAGGCCGTCAAGGTTGAATCGGCGTGCCCAGCGATCTGCATGTTCGCAAGGGCTATCCGCTGCAACCCACGTCCTCTCTTCAAGCACGGTAGTTTCCATATCGAATGCGGCGTAGTGGCGCACGACGGATCCGCATTTCTCGCTGAGGGACTCATCGACATATGGCTCGCGAGTGGCGCGATGTGCCTGGGAAGGTTGTCTAACCCGAATCAGGGTGACCAAGGCATAGCGCCTTCCACCTACCTCTGCCGCTTGCCCAACCAAGTGCTTTCCTTGCTCAACGACCCAGCGCTCGCCCAAGCCATAGTAGAAGTGCCGAGGCTGGAGCGTCATTCGTATCCTGTTGTCTATCGTCACTTCCAGAGCGGCTGGAATGTCGACGGTTTTTCCCTGCGGTTTTGCACCAATGGCGGGCATTGGTGCAAAGAGGAGCGAGAGGGTTGCGAAGGAGCAGATCGCGAGGACGATCGCCGCGGACTGACGCTCAAAGATGCCTGACATGCGCATGATCCAAAGTCGGGTGCTGGAGTTGCTTCCATGAAATGCCGCTGATGGGCGACAGTGCGCCGGCATATAAATAACATAATCGTATATAACGAAACAAACTATAGCGTGGCTGCGCATCCAGTGCGTGGCCATGGCAAAGACCCTATACCAGCGAGAGAACGAGCTTTTCCGCGAGCACCTTCGGCGTGCGAGGGAGGCTGCCGAGCTCACGCAAGCGGACCTGGCCCAAGCCATCGGGCGAACCCAGGTTTTCGTCAGCCACATCGAGCGGGGTGTTCGCCGGCTGGATGTTGTGGAGCTGCTGGAGATCTGCAGGGCGATGGGCGTGGACATCGCGGCCTTCATTGCCGAGTTCCAGAAGGCTGCGGATGCGTTGCCCAGGCGCCGCGCTGCTCAAGTGCGCAGGACCGGAGTCCCGCGCACCCAGCGACGTTCGTAAACTAGGGCAGTGATCGTCCGATCCTGCTTTAGGGCCAGAACTGAGGCTCGTATCACGCAGCTGCCTGCGGAGAAGACGCGATTGCGGTAGCTGGCGGTTCAGAAGCCGCCCTCATTGCTGTCCTTGACGTACTCGGCCCGCGCGGCGTCAAGCACGGCGTCGGGGTCTTCCTGCACGACCTCGTAAGGCGGTCGGTCATCCAGCAGGACGTGTGCTGACCGGAACCACTCGACCTCGCCCCATCCCGTCGTTCGGCCCTGGTCGTCAAGGTAATTGCCGTACTTGCGAAGAATGGCCAGAATTTCCGCGAAGCGCTCGATCGGTCGATGGTCCTGGTCGAACTGCCACGTCGGATACCTCCAATGGTGCTTCGGCTCGGTCATGTAGACGCCGAGCAGTGCTTCCTGCTTGCGGAGCCCCGTCACGAACCGGGATGCATCGTCCGCATCAATGCCCATCCCCATGCCAACCTGTGCGGCCGTGGGCCAATCGGCTGAAAGCCTCGCACGCTTTGCGGCTGCGGCCTCATAGAGGTCGTTGATTTCGTCCTCCATGTCAGTCATGTGCGCCCTCCTTTAGGGCCTTGCTCCAAGGGCCGCTCCAGCTCAGGACTCCCGCACACGCCAAGTCGTCTGTGCCGGCATCAGCCCCACGCTTCGAGCATGGCCTTCAGCACCTTGCTTGGACGGAAACCGCATCGGACGCGGCAGGCTCGGGTCGATGGGTCTATGGAGGTACGGCGACAGCACCTGCTCGTCGCGCAGGATCCGGGTGAATCCCCGGCCGCGGACCAGCAGGACCCAGGATTTTCGCGGGGACTCTTCCAGCAGGACGGGCTCGACGCTGTGCACGAGCCGGAACAGTCGTGCCACCTGGACGGGGAGAAGGGAAATCAATCCATACTTCATGGAGTTGGCTCCTGAGGCTGGAGGTTCGAGTATGGCCTGCCGTTTTCTCGCAGGCCGAGAGGTAATCCCCCCATTTTTAGCAGTCGCCAAAAGTGGAGCTAAGCGGCAAGGGCCAATTTCTGCATCGGCGTGATGCCGCCGAGCGCCATGTTCGGGCGCTCATGGTTGTAAGTCCAT
>NWQL01000006.1:10686-107730 GCA_002798175.1 Lysobacteraceae bacterium NML91-0213
TTGAGCACGGCGATGATCTGGCTGTCTGTGAAGCGGGACTTCTTCATGGAACCTCCTCGGGAAAGGGTACGAGAAAATTCCACTTCTGGCGTCAGCTAACCCGTGGGGGGATTACCGCCCTACTTGGCCGGAAGCAGACATAGGAACGAGAGCGCCGACTATGAGCCGCTTCGAAGGAGGATGCCCTGTTTGAACTCGCTACTTGATCAGACGGAGAGTCGAAGTCTCTGATTCGGTTGGTCGAAATCATTCTGGTTATTTTCTTGGAGCACACAGTGTCCCGTTGGCGTGGGCCAAGTTAGTCTGTCGGAGACTTGTCGGCCTGTAGCCGTCCTCCGATGATGGTAGTGCCGTCTGTGTTGTGGATGCTTGTCGTTCGCGTGACAGGGTCGAAGATCGCAATTCTTGATTCGGATGCATCGATGATGTAGCCAACTGCAATCACCTTGCCAGCGAATTCAAGACGGGCGCAGCTCTGAGAATCCGCGCACATCTTGATGATCCGCTCTTCGCTCTTCTGGGCGACGTGCTTTCCAGCGACCTCTCCGATGACCGCTGGAATCAGCAGCATTAGACCAATTGCCATGATCGCCAGCGGAGCCCCGATGAAAACAAACGCGCTCGTGAGAAGATTTCGCACGATATCTGAAAACCACTGCGGTAGCCGTGTGATGTTAAGGAAGGGGCCCTTATTCTTGATCCACTGACCGAGCTTTTCCATTATCAGCATGTAGGTCGCCATGCCGATGATTAGCCCGGTGATATGCCACTTGTACTGCGCAAATGCCTCGCTGAATAGAAACAGTCGGTCAGCAAGCGTGTAGTAGCCGTTGATCAGTAGCCAGTCGGTACTCTTCGGGAAGAGCCCGAAATTGACTCCCATGTGCCCGAGGTAGGTGCGATGGGCAACGTATCCGATCAGATGCAAGAGGACGCCGCCCAAGGCGCCCATTGCTGCGAGGAATGCCGCGATGCGCGTCACGTTTGGCTTGAAGCTGGCTGTCGTGGCGGTTGCGCCGCGATCGTCTTGGGCTTCTTGGATAGGTTCGCTCATGTCGCCTGCTTCACAGTGTTCGCGGTGTTAGTGGTGTCCGATTTCGTTGAAAGTCTGGCTGTCTAGTGGCCGCCAGTGTTCAGGCGCAATAGTGGCTCGTATGTCTTGACCATATTCGTGTCTGGAAGCGTCTATTGTTTATGAGGGGGCACGGGTTCGCTGTGCTTGAGATGGCTGGGTGCGAATGGCATGCCCTGGCAGAACCGATGGCATCTCCGTGGCCTTCGCTAGTCGCCGCGAGACTGCAATGCCCGCATGACCTGCTCGGCACCCTGCAGATCAATCTGTCTGGCGGCGTATCCCTTGGCAATCACCTCGCGTGACAGGTATTGGTCGAACTTGTCCTTCTGCAAGACCGGCACGCAAAGGGCAAGTGCTTCGGCACTTTCAGGGGGCGATTCGAGTGCCTCGGACAGAAGAGGCCGAACGGCGTCTACGGCGACCTTGTCGAGGAAAACGAATGGGCCTTCATTCGATGTGCGGATGCCTCGTGCCTGCAGCCAGAGCGAGATCGTGTCTCCGGTGGTCGTGCCAGCCCAGTGTGCGAGATAGGCGCTCTCGCAATCGCCGAGGATGGGTGAGGCGTCGAAGCCGAAGATGTGCCACGACTCCCGCGCGTCAATCAGCGCTTGCTGGGCCACGGCATCGAGGTAGGCAGGTAGTGACGTATCTTCCAGTAGGAAGCGCATGCGCTGGTGCACCATGCGATGTACTCCGATACCGGCGCCGCCAAACTTCGGCGGATGGCCGCCGCGCGCCGGGGTGAGATTGATGATGCGCTGGGCGCTGTCGATCTCCATGATCTCCCAGCGCCGGCCGGCAAACAGCATGAGCTGTCCCGCGACCAGCGGCTCGGTCACTGGCAGCGAGCCGAGGCGCTTTCCCCTGTTGAGGAGCTGGTACTCCTCGGGCGTATGAAACGACGCGTAGAAGCTGTAGTGGTCCATCAATTGCTCGCCGACGGGGCCGGGCAACAACGTGCCGTCGGGCACCTGTTCCAGGACGCCTGCAGCACCAAGCGAACGCAACACCTCTACGAACAGCGGTCGGCCGATGCTCCGGAATGTACCGGATTCGCAGAGCTCCCCGTGCAACGTTGCGGCCGATGCGCCGCCACCGCGTTGTGCGATGACCGAGAGGATCTGCTGCACGAACGTGGACAGATGCAGCTCTCCGGCCCTAGGCGGCTCGAACCGACCTGCAAGCATCAAGTCCACGGTTGCGATCGTCTGCAACAGCGGCAGCCGCAGCCAGTCAACCGGATGGCTGCGTGGATCGAGGGCGGGGAGGATCACGTACTGGCGCAGTACCTGGGCTTGGCCGACGCGGCGGCCGGAGCGCCCGATTCGTTGTTTCAATGCGGAGACCGACGGTGCTGCCCCGACTTGCGCGATCGAGGTGACGTCGCCGATGTCGATACCCATCTCCAGCGTCGATGTGCACACCGCGGTGGTGGGAGGCTTACCTTCCCGCAGGCGCTCCTCGACGGAGATACGAAGCTCCTTCGACAACGCGCCATGGTGGGGGAAGAACTCGTTTGGCAGTGCGAGCGACTCGGAGCGTTCGCGCAACTGGTCGGCCAGCAGTTCGACCAAGCTCCGGGCATTGGCGAACACAAGATGGCTTTCTCCGCGCAGGCGCTCGAACAGGTGGTCGGCGACCTCGCCCAGTGCACTAGTGTAACGATCTGCTGGCGCGTCCTCGGTATCGTCCAGTTGCTGCAAGCTATCAGGCGGGGCAGGTAACGCAGCGGGCAGAGCCGTGGGCAGGCGCGACAGCTGATCCAGCAGCCGGTCGACGATCGCTTCGGCATCCGCCATCGTAGGCATATCGTCTACCGGTTCGCGGCGCTGGTGGATGGCCCGTACCTGCAGCCGGATCTCGCCGCCGTCGGAGGCAGAAGACAGGACCCGCACCGGATGGCTGTCGTCCGGGCGAAGGAAGCGTGCGGCCATGGCCGGTTCGCCCAGCGTCGCGGAGAGCGCCACGCGCGGGAGTTTCTGTCCGGACAGGCGCTCTACACGTTGCAATAGCGATTGCAACTGTGCGCCTCGTTCGCTGCCGAAGAACGCATGGAGTTCGTCGACCACCAGGAATCGCAACGACTGGCACAGCGCACCGAATTGAGGGCCGCGGCGCATCAGCATCGCTTCCAGGCTCTCGGGAGTGGTGATCAGGACGTGGGCGGGGCGTTTCCAGAACGTGCTGCGGCCGGCGGTGACGTCTCCATGCCAGGGCTGTACGGTCAGGTCGGCGGCTTCGGCCATCGACGTCAGCCGCCGGGCCTGGTCGTTGATCAGTGCCCGCAGCGGCGATACACACAGGCAGCGCAGTGCGTTTCCCTCGAACTGGCGGAGATCGGACAGGATCGGGAGAAAGGCGGCCTCGGTCTTGCCGCCGGCTGTCGGTGCCGAGATGACCACGTCGGTCTCTCGCGCCAGCACGACCGGGATTGCTTCAGCCTGGATCGGGCGCAGCGCCGGCCAGCCCTGCTGCCAGATCCAGCGCTGAAGGCCGGGGTGTAGCAGTTCGAATGCGGCGCCGGTGTCAGAGCCGGAACGAGGTGAGTTCATCGTCCGCTGCCGGTGTTGCAGAAGGGGCCTGCTCGTCCTCATCCAGCTCAGTATTGGGTTCTTGACCGATTTCGATATCCTCGATCAGCGATTGCCAATCCAGCTCCGGGTGCTGTTCGAGCACGCTCAGCAGATCCAGGAACGCACGCACGGTGTTGCGCGGCGTCTGGAAATAGGCGGCACCGATGCGCTGGTTGCAGTGCGCCAGGAACGCCGGCAATGCGCTGTCGGGAAGGACATGCTTGTCCGCGTCGCCGCCTGCGTGTACGTGGCGCAGCTTGGTCAACAGGATGTACAGGTCTTCGGGAGACAGGTTCGCCAGCCGAATCACCGGCCCCCCGAAATCCTGCAATCCCTGCTGGGCAGCGAATGTGTTCTCCGACAACCGCGACTGCAACGCCTGGTAGCTGTACAGGCCGCGACGTGCGTCGAGCAAAGTCTCCGGCGTGCCGCCGAACACGAACCCGGTGCCCTCGGCCTGGCCCTGCAGCGTGTCGTTGAGGATGCGCAGGATCTGCTCGTAGTTGGTGTTGCGCGCGGTGGCATGCGGTAGCTTGTAGAGGTTGACCAGTTCGTCGAGGCAGATCAGCAGACCGCCGTATCCGGCCAAGCGCACGAAACGACTGAGCAGCTTGAGGCCGTCGTAGACTTGGTCGTCCTCGATGATGGTGCGCACGCCCAATGCCTGGCGCGCGTCGGTTCGGGTATTGAACTCGCCGCGCAGCCAGCGCACGGCATCCGCTTTCAGTTGCTCGTTGCCCTGGTCGTGGCCGCGCCAGTAGTTCTCGATCACCTGGGCAAAGTCGTAGCCGCCCACCAGTTCGCTCAGCGAGTGTAGGCGATCCTGCAGGATTGCTTCGACCGGTTGGTCGCTGGCCTTGGACTGTTGCAGGGCGGTGGTGATGAAGCGTTCCACCACGCTGGCCATTGCACCGCCTTCCGGTCGGGTGCGGGTGGCAATGTTCCTGGTCAGCTCATTGTACAGCGAGCGTGCCTGTCCACCGCTGCCGTACAGGCGGCGATCCGGATTGAGGTCGGCGGCCATCGTGACCAAGCCCTTCTCAAGGGCTACCGAGCGCACGAGGCTAAGGAAGAAGGTCTTGCCCGCTCCGAAGTCGCCGATCACGAACCGGGTGCCACTGCCGCCGTCGGCGATACGGTCGATGTCCTTGATGAGTGCTTCGACTTCGCGAGCGCGCCCGACCTGCACATACTGCAGCCCGCGTCGTGGTACGACGCCGGCACGCAGGGCCTGCAATACGCCATCACGGTCTCTGGGCGGGATACGTTGTTTCGTCGTCATGCGGGTTCCGTGTTGGTTTCAGGAAGCGTAGCCCGCAGTTCGCTGCGGGCGTAATCATTGATGTACAGCGGGTCGTTGCCTTCGAGCAGCGCTTCGCCCGCTTGCGAGAAACTGGCTTCGTTGAGCATTTCCATGGCGCCGTCCGGCAACAATCCCAAACCTTCGCACGCCGACTCGAATTCCTGACGTGGCCACTCATCGCGATCGCTTTGCAGGATCGACTCCAGCAGCGCCGAGTGATCCGGATCAAGGCCTGCGACCTGGCGTCTTGTCTCGCTGGGCGTGGATGCGACGTCAGCGATCGAGCCGGCGACAGGTATGTTCGGTGCGGACTCCTCGTCCGCGAAGATCTTCGCGAGTACCGATTGCACTCGGGCGGTTTCGGCGAGCTTCTCGGCGATCACGTCGGCATCGAGTACGGCAGGTGCTCCACGGCCTGTGGTGCGGTTGGTTGTACCCATGCTGGCGTGGTGCAGGTCGGCGTGCATGCGCGAAGGCTCGAGTGCCAGCGCACGGTAGAAGCGTTCGATGATGCGGACCTCGGCCGGTGAGACGTGCCCGTCGGCGCCGGCGATATCGACGAGTACGCTGGCGAAGGCCTCGCGCTGCGGTTGCGGCAACAGCCTGACCCGGCCATCAAGGCGACCTATGCTTGGTGGATGTTTTAGCAACCAGTGCACATGTGCTTCCAGGCGCTGGCGCTCGCGTTCCGGCAACGCGAACTGCGCTTCGATCGCGTGGGTGACGGCCAGCAGTTCGGATTCTGAAATCTCGTCGCCGCTTCCGGCGACCGCGAGCGCGGACTGGATCATCAGCATCGCCGCGGAGTACGCGGGGGAGGGGCTGCGTGATGCGTCGTGGGGTAGGCGGAAGACGACGAGCGTGCCATCGACAGCCAACGGCTGCCCGAGAAAGCGCACATCCGGCTCCATGCCGTAACCGATTGCTTCCAGCGCTTGCGCGAGAGTAGTGGCGTCGCGCTTACCCACCTTGGCTAGGTGGCCGCGATTGCATGCCTCCAGCAGTTCCTTCGTGGACAGTCGGGCGAATGCGGTGTCGGCGAGCGCCGAGTCGATGCGCGCCTCCAGCGGCTTGAATGACTCGGGTGTGTTCAGTGCACGCAATGTTTCCGGCATCGCGGCCAGCTCTGCCAACTCGGTGGCATCCTTGCTTCGGCGAACTCGCCGCAATGGGGTCAGGTCGTTCACCGCTTGCTGCATGAGGGCGATGAGCGGACGCATCGGCGCCACGGTCCGGGTGATGTCCGGAAGATCCGTCTCGATCGTGTCCAAGCCACCATCAGGCGAAGCCCATCGGTAGTTGAGCTTGTACTTCGATCGCCCGGGCTGGATCTGCAGTCCGTCCGGGTAACTTGATCGGTAGAGCTGTGAAAAGCGCAGCTTGAGTTCCGGCAGCACGACGTCCCACGTACTCGAGCGCGCTTCGTCCGAGATCGCCCGGGTCCAGAGGAAGGCGAGGTCTGTCGGCAGTGGTTGTCTAGCCGCGACCAACTGAGCGGCCGCGAGTTGCTCGGCTGTGCCCCATCGATCGCTGTCTACTGCCGTGGCAACCTGGGTCGAAATGCTTAAGACGAATCGAGCCGTCGTCAGCAGGTCGTCGCTGTAGCGTCGGAACGAGGCGTTCGTCCCGTAGCATCGCTGCAACCGCTGGATCTCGGAGATGATTTGTTCGCCTTCCTCGCGACCGCGATCGTTCTTGGGCAGTCCGCGCAGCAGGCGATGCTCGAGACCATAGAAGTAGAGGAAGACATAGCTGATGCCGACCGTGTTCGCACTGCGCTCCGAGTTGAGGAACGCAAGGAAGGTCCCGCGCTCGCGTTCGCCGATGCCGGCGTATCTCGGCCAGTAGTTGAGGCCCTCGCCGCACCAGTCCGGATGCGTGGAGTAGGGCAGGGTCGGATCCACTGTGGATGCCCACGCCTGCTCGTATCGGCGCGGCGTTCCGAAGTAGAAACCTCCACCCCTAATTTCCTGCCCACGGATCGACACCGTTTCCCCGAGGGGGATCCAGCGTGGCGGTTCACGCTGGCGAATTGTGGTGGCGGGTGATGGCGCGTCGGTCAGCGACGAAATGCGCACCCGAACCGGCTCCGTTGCCGGTGCTGGCCTGTCGGGCACCGGCACGGGACGGGAGGCACGAACCGGAGGTGACGCACTTGTGGGGGCGCGTGGAGCTGGCGTCGAGCGAATCGTTGGCACGTGGCGCGGTGCCGGTCGTCGCGAATCGGCGATCAGCTCGGCGAGGGTCTTTCCGCTTGTTGGTGGTGCAGCCTCAACGTCAGGAGAGGGAAGTTTGTTGCCATGGGGGGCATTGGCCTTGCGCCATGCCCACCACGCGCAGCCGCACAGTACTGCAATCCAGAAAAGCGCGATCCACACCTCTTTCGGAATCATCAGGACGAGGGCGAGGATCGCCAAGCCCACGATGAGCCACAGGTTGCCTTTCGCGCTGTTGCGTCTCCCCATGATTCCCCCCCCCCTTCTGGGTACTTTACACCTCGCCCCAGGCGCAAGCTCGAGCTTCTCCAGCAGATTTCGCTACTGGTCGAGCCTCGTTTTTTTCTATCCGGGACGCGAGCCCTGCCTTTGCTCCAGCATCTACCCGGTCGACTGGCGAATGACGTGGATTTCCTGCAGTTCCACGGGTGGAGACTTGGCAAAGAGGGCCTGCTTGGCACTCTTCACTGCTTCGCAGATGAGGCCGGCGGCATCGGTGTCGAGGAGATGCAGGAGCACACGGCGGTGAGCATCGAGGCTGTGCGCGCCATCTTCATCCATGCTGCGGCTCGCAAGAACACCCACCTGTCGCCGGGTCGCATGGAGCCGTGCTAACGCCTGTCCGAACTCGTCGTTCACCATGGTGAGATAGTACGAAGACACCGTCGCAAGTGGCGAGACGGATGTTTTCAGGCGGCGGGACGGCCGAGCGGACGGTGGATGAGTGCGAGGGTCATTCGCAACCGCCCGCAGAATCCTGTGGCACATGGACCTGTCACGGAAACTGTCACAGGCGATTTCGACCCGTGCGGTGCGGCGGTTGCGCTAGCTACTCGCGCATGACCCCCAACTTCTATGTGACGGGCGATCTGCCACAGAAAAGCCCGCGTCGATGGCGGGCTATCTGCTTGAATTTCAAGGAAAACCTGGTGGCTATGGGTGGACTCGAACCACCGACCCCAGCATTATGAGTGCTGTGCTCTAACCGGCTGAGCTACATAGCCAATTTTCAGATTTTTACTTCCATGACCCCGACATTATGAGTCTCGCGCTCTAACCGTCTGAGCTACATAGCCGTGAACCCGGCCCTGGCGGCCGGAGAACGCGGAATTCTCCACTGCCGGAGCCGCTGCGTCAACGGCTTGGCCGCCGCGCTTGTCGCTTCATGCCGGGCGTGGCAGAGTCGATCGCAGTGAATCTGGAGTCCGCATCGTGATCGATCCGGACGGTTATCGACCGAATGTCGGCATCGTGCTGATGCATCCCGACGGTCGGGTCTTCTGGGCCCGGCGTACGCGGCATGACGGGTGGCAGTTCCCGCAGGGCGGGATGAACAGCGACGAGACGCCGCTCGAGGCGATGTATCGCGAGCTGCGCGAGGAGACCGGCCTGCTGCCGGAGCATGTCGCGGTGCTGGGAGCAACGCCCGGCTGGTTGCGCTACCGGCTGCCGCCGCGCGCGATCCGCCGCAACGACCGCCTGGTCTGCATCGGCCAGAAGCAGGTGTGGTTCCTGCTGCAGTTCGCGGGCCAGGAGAGCGACCTGCGCCTCGATCTCTGCGACAAGCCGGAGTTCGATCACTGGCGCTGGGTGGATTTCTGGTATCCGCTCGATCACGTGGTGACCTTCAAGCGCGGCGTCTATGTCAGCGCGCTGCGCCACCTCGCGCCGTTCGCGCGCCAGGTGGCAGGGCCGCAGGCGGTGCCGCACGTGAGCCTGTCGTCGCCGCCGCGCCATGCGTCGCGCCGCAGCAAGCAGCGGCCACGCAACCGGCCTGCGTCGGGTGGCCAGAACCAGGGGCAGCGCGGGGGCGATGGTCTTCGCTGAATGCGTCAGGTTCTCATTGGTCGATTGACAATCATTCTCGTTTGATGTGCAATGCGCGCAGTTCTTCCACCGGGTCCTGCCGACCGTGTACGTGTGCATCTGCAATGGGGTTACCGACCGCGACATCGCGGCCGCCGCGTCGGCCGGATGCACCGGCGTCCATGAACTGACCATGCGCACCGGCTGCGGCGCCACCTGTGGCAGCTGCGTGGAGATGGCCGGCGAGCTGCTGGCCCAGGCGCACCGCCGCCACGAAAGCGACGTGCTGTCCCTGCCCGGAATCGCCCGCGCCGCCTGAGCAATCCCTGCACTGTACCCACCGACACCCCGCCCCGGCGGGGTGTCGTGCGTTGCGGCGGATGCATGTGATTCGCGTTCCGTCGTGGATCGGGCGGCGCGGCTAGAGTAGGCGCCGTCCGCATTCCGGAGTCCGTCATGAAAGGCGACCCCAAGGTCATCCAGTACCTCAACAAGGCGCTCTACAACGAGTTGACCGCGATCAACCAGTACTTCCTGCACGCCAAGATGGCGCGGCACTGGGGCTTCCCGCGCCTGGCCAAGCACGAATACGACGAGTCGATCGAGGAGATGAAGCATGCCGACAGGCTGTCGGAGCGCATCCTGTTCCTCGAGGGCCTGCCGAACTTCCAGCACCTGGGCAAGCTGCGGGTCGGCGAGAACGTGCAGGAAATGCTCGAGTGCGACCTGGCGCTGGAGCTGGACGGCATCCCGCTGCTGCGCGAGGCGATCGAGCACTGTGAACAGGTGCAGGACTACGTGAGCCGCGAGCTGCTGGTGGAGATCCTCGAGAACGAGGAGGAGCACGTCGACTGGCTGGAGACCCAGCTCGACCTGATCGGCCGCGTCGGCATCCAGAACTACCTGCAGGAGCAGATGGACGACTGAGGCGCCTCAGGCGGTGGTGGCACGCCCGGCGCGCAGGCGTGCACGTGCACGCGCGAACTCGTTGGCCACCATCGCCACCGCGACTGCCGGGCGTTCCAGCTGCCCGGCCCGGGCGCCGGCTTCGATCCGCCGGGCGCTGGCCGACAGCAGCATCGCGCCAAGGTTGGCGCTCGATGACTTCAGCGAATGTGCGGTATCGCGCAGCGCATCGTAGTCGGGGCCGTCGACAGCCGCCTCCAGCCGCGCGATCAGTCGTGGCGTGTCTTCCAGGAAGACATCGATCAGGTGGTCGACCTCGTCGCCCAGCATGGTGCGCAACTCCTCGAGCACCTCTTCGTCGATGATCGGCGGCAGTTCGACCGCCGCCGCGGCGGTCGCTGCCGCAGGCTCCTGCACAGGCGCGGCTGCGACTGTGGCAGTCGTTGGAAGGATCACGGTCGGCTCTGGCGACGGCGCAGCCGCGGGCGAGTGGGGCACCCGGGCGCGTTCGTCCTGCCCATCGGCGGGCGCCGCCGGGGACGCTGTGACGGCCGCCGGCGGAGTGGCTTCCCAGTCCTCCGCGGGTGAAGGCGAGGGGTCCGGAAGGTCGGTTCCTGCCTCGCGCGTCAAGGCCGCGACCGATGGCATGTCCACCGATGGCGACGGCATGTTCCAGTTGGGCGCTGCGATGGCCTCCGGCAAAGCGGCGTCCGAAGGACCGGAATCCGCGCCGTCGCCGGTGTCGCCCGTGGCCACGAACTCGCCGAGGCCTGCGCCCGGGTCCACCGCGGGTTCCGGCTGGTTGGGATTCCACCAGTGATAGAGGCAGCGTTCCAGTTCGCTGCGGGTGACCGGCTTGGGCAGGTAGTCGTCCATGCCGGCGTCGAGGCAACGCTGGCGGTCGCCGGCCATCGCGTTGGCGGTCATCGCGATGATCGGCAGGTGGCGGCTGTCCCCTTCGGCCGCCTCCATGTCGCGCCAGCGGCGGGTGGCTTCGTAGCCATCCATCACCGGCATCTGGCAGTCCATCAGCACCACGTCGTAGCGCGAGGTGCCCATGCGCATCAGCGCCGCCTCGCCGTTGCCGGCGGTATCGCAGGTGATGCCGAGCATCGCCAGCAGCCGCTGTCCCACCATCAGGTTCACCGGGTTGTCCTCGACCAGCAGTACGCGTGGCGTGCGCGGCGGCGCCGCGGCTGTGGCGACCGTGGACACCGGCGAGGTAGCAGGCGGGGCGGGTGTGCCGGGTTCGGACATGACGGGAGCCTGTGGGGCGGACAGTTCGATGTCCACGTCCATGCGTTCGCGCAGCGAGGGGTCGCCCGCTCCGAGCAGGGCGGCGCGCAGGTCGGCATCGGGCGCCTGGCGGCTGAGCAGGGTGGCGCCGGCCTGCATCTCGTCCGGGACCGGGTCGTCGCCGTACAGCGCGATCAGTTCCAGCTCGCCATAGACCGCCTGCCGGTTGAGGTTGCGATACAGCGCGAGCGCGGTGTTGCGCATGCCGGCAAGGTCGGCCAGCACCAGCGAATAGGCCCATGGCGCCCCCTGCGAGGCGGCGGTGCGCAACCGGTTGAGCGCTTCCTGGGTGGTTTCCACCGAGGTCACACGCAAGCCCCAGTTGGGGAGCAGCATCGACAGGCGCAGGCGCAGGCGCGGGTCCGCGCTCAGCAGCAGCAGGCGCTTGCCGTCGGCCATGCGCTCCTGCGAAGGCAGGTCGCCATGCACCTTGAGCAGCGGCAATTCGAACCAGAACGTGGTGCCCTGGCTGGGCACGCTGTCGACGCCGATGTGCCCATCCATCAGCTCGACGATGCGCTTGGAGATCGCAAGCCCCAGGCCGGTGCCGCCGTACAGCCGGGTGGTCGAGGCATCGGCCTGGCTGAAGGCCTGGAACAGGCGCGGCTGCGCAGACGGGGCGATGCCGATGCCGGTGTCGCGGACCTCGAAGCGCAGCTGGTGCTGGGCACTGCTTTCGCCGAGCCGGCGCACGGTCACCGACACCGAGCCGCGCTCGGTGAACTTCACCGCGTTGCTGAGCAGGTTGCCCAGCACCTGGCGCAGGCGCACCGGGTCGCCGCGCACGGGCAGGCGCACACCGGGGTCGATCTGCAGGTGGATGCGCAGGCCCTTGCTCTGTGCCGGGCGCTCCATCATCTGGATCACGCCCTCCAGCAGTTCGCGCAGGTTGAAGCTGGTGATTTCCAGTTCGAGGCGGGCGGCCTCGAGCTTCGAGTAGTCGAGGATGTCGTCGACGATGCGCAGCATCTGCTGCGACGAGGTGTAGGCCGTGCGCACCAGGTCGGCGTGCTCGGGCGCGAGCGGTGCGTGGATCAGCAGGTCGAGCATCGGCACGATGCCATTGAGCGGCGTGCGGATCTCGTGGCTCATCGTGGCGAGGAACTCGCCCTTGGCCAGCACCGCCGATTCCGCCGCCTGTTTGGCGTGGCGCAGTTGCGATTCGAGCTGGGTGTGCAGCTCCAGCTGCGAATGCAGTTCACCGCGCTCGCTTTCGTGCTGGCGTGCCAGTGCGTCGGCCTCGTCGAGTGCCCGGTCGGCCTGGCGTGCGGCGTGGACCACCGCGGCGGTGGCGCCCGCGGCAAGCAGCGACAGCGCGAGTGCGGCGCCCTGCCAGGGCCCTGCGATGCCGGCAAACGACAGCAGCAGCGACGCGGCGGTACCGAGCGCGGCGCCCAGCGCCAACCACCGCATCGTCAGGAGGGAGGGGCGGGGGCGGATGACCATCCTGGGTCCTCAGAGCACGGAGTGCTGGAAATCGAAGTCGACCTCGCGGCCGGCGACATGCACGAGATTGCCCTGGATGTAGTCGATGCCGCTCATCCAGAGCGTCGCGGCGGCCTGCGGGTTCTCCACCTGCTGGCCGATCACCTGCAGTCCATAGCGGTGCGCACGTTCGATGGCGTCGCGCATCTCGTCGCGTACGGCCTGGTCGCCGGCGCCGGTCGAGTAATGCGCCGACAGCCGCACATGGGTCAGCGGGAGCTGCGCCAGCAGCGCGTCGGACTCCGCACCCACGCGGTAGCCCGACAGGCACAGCTGCACGCCGGAGTTCTGCACCGCGGCGCAGAATTCCTGCAGCGACACCGCATGCACCAGCGCGTCGTCCTGGCGCACGTCGACCACCAGTTGCGCACCGTCGATCTCGCGCGCGCCGAGTTCCGCCAGCAGCCAGGGCGCGTAGCCGTCGCAGCCCAGGCTGCGCGGCGACTGCGACACGAACAGCCGCAGAGTGCGCCCGCGCTGGCGCTGCTGCTGCAGCGTCGACAGGGCCAGGTCCAGCACGTGGCGGTCGATCTCCTCCAGCAGCCCGGCCGCTTCGGCCGCAGGCAGGATTTCCGCCGCGGTGTGCAGGATGCCGTCGCCGCCGCGCAGGCGAAGCAGGGTCTGGAACTGCGGATCGTCGCCGCCGGCCACCGCCACGATCGGCTGGTAGGCGAGCTCGATGCGGCCTTCGGCGATCGCATGCGAAACCAGCTCGCCCAAGGACGGATCGCTGGAACGCGTGTCGGGTGCCACGTAGCGCGCGATGCCGATCGGTTCCAGTCGCGCCAGCCGCAGCGCGTGCTCGGCCGCCGCCAGCGCGCTGCCGGCATCGGCGAAGCCATCACCCAGCGACAGTGCGCCGATGCGCCCCCGCAGGCGGATGGTGCCGTCGCCGGCGTTGAATTCCCGGCGCGCGAGGCCGTCGCGCAGCTCGCGCGCCCATGCCAGCAGGTCGTCGGGGGCCACGTCGGCGTGGACCAGGAAGGTGTTGTCGTTGAGCCGTGCGGCGGCGTGGCCCTCGCTCAGCGCGGCGATATGCCGGCTGGCCTCCACCAGCACCGACTCCAGCGCCGCATAGCCGACGCGGTCACGCAGCGCGGCGATGCCCTCGAGTTCGACGAAGAACAGCGCGCCGCCGCCGTCGCCGGGGATTGCCGTCGCCAGCCGCTGCAGCATGCGGTTGCGGGTGAGCAGGCCGGTCAGCGGATGCAGCCCCTCGGTCGCCGGTGCCTGTGCCTGGCGCACGCGGCGGATGCGGTTCTGCACCGCCGCGATCAGGTGCCGCGGCCGTACCGGCTTGGTCAGGAAGTCATCGGCGCCGAGTTCGAGCACCTCGAACTGGCGTTCGGGATCCGGGTCGCCGGTGAGGAACACGATCGGCGTCTGCGCGAACGCGCCATGGCTGCGGATCATGTGGGTGAGCTCGGTGCCATCGATCGACGGCATGTGCAGGTCCATCAGCACCAGGTCGGGCTGGAACACCTCGAGCGTGGCGATCGCAAGGCCGGGGTCGGGCACCACCTGCGCCTGCATGCCGGCGCCGTTGAGGATGCTCTCGGCAAACAGCGCCTGGCTGGGATCGTCCTCGACGATCATCACCCGGTACGGGGCCTCGGTGGAACCGGACTGCCCGGCACGCGCCGCGGCCGAGGCGATCTCCGCGCGCGTGCGGGCGGTGTCGCTGTCGTCGTCGGCAGGCAGCTTCGCCGCCGGCGCATCGCCGGCCCACCGGCGCCAGAAGCCGGCCGGCGGGAACTCGGCGCGTCGGATGTCGTCAGCCCTCTCCATCATCAGACTCTGCGGCCATACCCCGTCGAAAGGCAAACGCGCGCCCGGTCCCCGGCGCGGCCGCCGATTATGCCCCAGGGGCTGATGGGCGACCCGTGCAGCGGTCCCACTGCGTCAGCCGCGCACGCGGGCCCTGCGCACCAGCTTGCGCCACAGCCAGACCAGGCTACCGACCGCGAGGGCCGACATGCCCAGCACGATCCCCAGTGCCAGCCAGGGATTGGCGATGGCGAGCGCAAGCGCGCCGACGGTGACCGTGTCCTCGGTCGCGGACGCCGCCCAGTTGCTGAGGGGTTCCGGCGAGGTATTGATCAGCGCACGCGATCCGCTCTTGAGCAGATGGCTGGTCAGCGCGACGCCGGCCCCGGTGGCGAGCATCCCGGCACCGAGTTCGCCATCGGGCGACAGCGCGGCGGCGGCAAGGAAGGCGCCCGCCGGCACCCGCGCCAGCGTATGCACGAGATCCCATATCGAATCCACGCCGGGGATCTTGTCGGCAAGGAATTCGACGATGGCCAGCACGCCCGCCACGCCCAGCACCCACGGCGACTGCGCCGCCTCCAGCGCCGGTGGCAGGTCGAGCCAGCCGAGCAGGCCCGCGAGGCCGACCCCGAACACGGTGAGGTACACGCGCACGCCGGCCAGCCAGGCCAGCAGGATGCCGATCGCGAACAGCTGGGCTTCCGACATGCGTGGATCCCCGGTGGAGTGGTGTGCGCGGGAAGTGTAGGCATTGCACGCCCGCGCGGGCGCGGCCGCCGCTTCATCGGCTTGAATGCGTGCCCAACTGCGACCGGGGCATTCCTTGACCGGCCCGACCGCCGCCGCTATATCCGTTCGGCATGAACGACTCCGAGCAGCGTCCGCCGGCCCGGCCGGTGCCTTCGCCCGGCCCCGGTCCCGCCACCGGTCGGGGGCGTGCGGTGCCTCCATTGCCACGCGGTCCCCTGTTGCTGGTGGTCGTGGTGGTGTCGTTGCTGTTCGGCGCGTGGGGGCTGTGGACGGGCCTTCGCGGCGGCGGCGGCGCCGGCATGGATGCGGGTGCGCGCATCGCCGCGCTCGAACAGGAGGTCACCACGCTCACGCGTTCCGACCAGATCAGTCGCGAGGCCAACCTCAAGCTGCAGGGCACGCTGGCCGAGCGCGACGAGGAGATCGCCGCGCTGCGGGCCGACGTCGCCTTCTACGAGCGTTTCGTCGGCGCCACCGCGCAGCGCCGCGGGCTGACCGTGCACGAACTGCGGCTGGTGCCCGGCACCGGCAGCGTCTGGCATTACACCGCCACGCTCACCCAGAACCTCAACCGCGATGCCGCGAGCGAGGGCGAGCTGACACTGGTCGTGGAGGGCACCCGGGATGGCCGGCTCGAGCAGCTGGAGTGGGACGACCTGCGCCAGAACGAGGACGCGGCGGCGTCGCCGTATTCGTTCCGCTTCTTCCAGCAGGTGCAGGGCGACATCGTGCTGCCGCAGGGTTTCACCCCCACCCGGGTGACCGTGCGCCTGCAACCGCGCGGCGGGCGTGCGGTGGAACAGTCGTTCGCGTGGAGCGAAGCGACAGGGCGTTCCGCCGCCGACGCTTGAACCCACCCCCCGGGGCCCCCATCCTTGTGCGCATGGAACCCATGCCGCTCCCCCAGGCCCCCGACTACCAGTCGCTGTCGCGCCCCATCGATTTCACCACCGCCGCCGCTGCCAAGGTGCGCGAGCTGATCGACGGCGAGGGCAACCCCGCGTTGAAGCTGCGCGTCTACATCCAGGGCGGTGGCTGCTCCGGCTTCCAGTACGGCTTCGAGTTCGACGAGGAACAGGCCGGGGACGACCTGGCGATCGCGACCGACGGGGTCACCCTGGTGGTCGACCCGCTGAGCCTGCAGTACCTGATGGGGGCTTCGGTGGACTATGTCGAGAGCCTGCACGGCGCACAGTTCACCATCCGCAACCCCAACGCGAAGTCCACCTGTGGTTGCGGCAGCAGCTTCACCGTCTGAGCCGCCGGGACCATCGCCGCAGCGGCGGCGCCTGCCGTCTGTTCGGGTCTAGACTCCGGCGACGCGATATCGCGTGCTTCCGGATGTGTCGATGACCGCTGCTGTCGACGGGCCCACGCCCGCCTACGCCTTCGTTGCCGCGCCACTGGACCGTGCCGAGCACCTGCGCCTGCAACCCGCTGCGCTCGAGGCCCTGCGGGCACACGCGCGTTGCATCGTGGTCGATGGCGACGGCCGCGCCCCGTTGGCCGCGGGCGACACACCCTGGATGCCACAGCCCGCAACCCTGCGCGACGCCGCCTGGGAGCACGCGGTGTTCCTGGGCCTGGATGCCGGCGGCCGTGGCTGGTTCGCCTGCGATGCCGCCGACGTGCCGGACGCGCCGGATGGACCCTGGGTCGACCTGCGCAGCGCCGCCGCGCAGTGGCCCGCGCTGCAGGCCACCGCGTTCGCACAGGCGCGCGCGGTGCTGCACTGGCGGCGCCGGCACCGCCATTGCGGGGTCTGCGGCGCGCCGCTGGCGTACCTGCGTGCGGGCTGGCTGGGCGTATGCACCGGCTGCAGCGCCGAGCACTATCCACGCACGGATCCGGCGGTGATCGTGGCGGTGTCGGACGGCAAGCGCCTGCTGCTCGGGCGCCAGCCGGGCTGGGCGCCGCGGCGCTGGTCGGTGCTGGCCGGCTTCGTCGAGCCCGGTGAAACCCTCGAGCAGACCATCATCCGTGAGGTCTGGGAGGAAGCCGGCGTGCGCGTGCGCCACGCGCGCTATCTCGGTTCGCAGCCGTGGCCATTCCCGTCCTCGCTGATGCTGGGCTTCGAGGCGCTGGCCGAACCGGACGTGCCGCGGCCCAACGACGATGAGCTCGAGGACGCGCGCTGGTTCACCCGGGACGAGATCGGCGCCGCGCTGGACGGGACCGCTGGCGACGAGGGCCTGCTGCTGTCATCGCGGATCTCGATCGCGCGCTGGCTGATCGCGCACTGGTATCGCGAGGGCGCGGTCCCTGTCACGGATTCGCCGGTCGGCGGATGAAAGAAGGGTAGGGAGGTGATCGCTGCCGCGGCGAGGTCTTTTCCCGCGAACCCGCCTACGCCGCGGTCCCGCGCAGCCCCCGCACCTGCGCTTCCAGCAGGGCCGCAGTCGCCTGCCTTCCATCCACCGGCGCGGCTGCGACCACGTCCACGCGTGCACGCAGGCGCCGCGGCAGGCGCATGCGGCGCAGCCGCGAGTTCTGCCGGCTCCACATGCTGGTCCACATATTGCGCAGCGCCATCGGCACCACCGGCACCGGCCGGCGCGCGAGGATGCGCTCCACGCCGCTGCGGAACGGCGCGATGTCGCCGTCGGCGGTCAGCCGTCCTTCGGGAAACACCAGCACCAGTTCGCCGTCGGCCAACGCGGCGTCGATGGCGTCGAACGCGCGCTGCATCAGCGCGGCGTCCTCTTTTTCCGGTGCGATCGGGATCGCCTTCGCGGTGCGGAAGATCCACGACAGCAGCGGGATCGCGAAGATGCGGTGGTACATCACGAAGCGGACCGGGCGCGGCACGCTGGCGGCCAGGATCAGCGCATCCATGTAGCTCACGTGGTTGCACACCAGCAGCGCCGGGCCATCGTCGGGCACGTTGGCCTCGATGCCGTGCAGGCGCAGGCGATAGAGCGCGCGCACCAGCACCCAGCTCAGGAAGCGCATCAGGAATTCGGGGACGATGGTGAAGATCCACAGCGCCACCAGCAGGTTGGCGATCGCCAGCGCCAGCAGCAGCTGCGGGATGGTCCAGCCCAGCATGCCCTGGGTGACCAGCCCGACCACCGCGGCCAGCACGATGAAGCCGGAGTTCTGGATGTTGAGCGCGGCGAACACCCGCGACATCTCCGAGTTCGGCGTACGGCTCTGGATCAGCGCGAACAGCGGCACCACGAATACGCCGGTGGACACGCCGATGCCGACCAGGTCGACGACCAGGCGAACGCTGCCCGGCTGCTGCAGGAACCCGGCCAGGTCCAGTCCGCCCACCGGCGCCAGCCCCGGGCGCGCGAAGTAGAGATCCAGCAAGAAGGCGGTCATGCCGAACGCGCCCACCGGTACAAGGCCGATCTCCACCGTGCGTGCCGACAGCTTCTCGCACAGCAGCGAGCCCACGCCCACACCGATCGAGAACAGGGCGAGCGCGAACACGTACAGCGTGGCGGAGCCGGCCGCGCCGCCGAGCTGGAGCTCGGCATAGGCCGGCAGCTGCGAGGTGATCAGGGTGCCGAAGAACCAGAACCACGACACGCCGAGCATCGCGTTGCGCACCGCCGGTTGCCGGCGTGCCATCCGCATGACCTCGAGCGACACCGGCACCGGGTTCCAGCGCACGCGCAGCGCCGGGTCGCCGGCATCGATGCGCGGGATCCGCCGCGCCACGAGGTTGCCGATGATCGCCAGCGCGACGATCGCGATTGCAGCGGCCTCCGGCCCGTGGCTGCCGGCCAGCTGGAAGATCAGCCCGCCGGTGATCATGCCCAGCAGGATCGAGATCGAGGTGCCCATCTCGACCAGACCGTTGCCGCCGGTGAGTTCCTCGGGTTTCAGGATCGACGGCAGCACCGAGTACTTCACCGGCCCGAACAGTGTCGACTGCACGCCGGTGCAGAACAGCGCCACCAGCAGCAGCGGCATGTTCTGCAGCAGGAAGCCGACCGCCGCCAGCGACATGATCGCGATCTCCATCGTCGTGGTGATCACGATCAGGCGCTGCTTCTCGAGCTTCTCGGCGATCTGGCCGGCCAGTGCCGAGAACAGGAAGTACGGCAGGATGAACACCGCCGGCGCCAGCATCGCGTAGAGCGCGCGCTCTTCGGTGCTGGCGCCCAGGAAGATCAGCAGGCCGATGATCGCCTGGCGGTAGACGTTGTCGTTGAACGCACCCAGCGCCTGCACGGTGAAGTAGGGCAGGAAGCGGCGCTGCCGCAGCAGGTCGAACTGGGAATGGGCCATGCGGGCTCCTCGGGCGTCGCGCGGGAGCCTAGCAGGTGGATGCGGCCCCATCCGGCGCCTCGCGTGCGCGATGCAAGTCGCGCATGCGCGCGCCTACAGGTCCGCATACTCCGCTGGCAAGCGTATGCGGTCGCCAGCCTGAATGCCTTCAGCTCGCCGTGGCCGTCATCGATTGGCCGCATGTTTTTCACGGGAAGTTGATTGCCTGCTTCCCATATTCGATCCACGGCGCCGTGCATGTCGCTCGCCCCCTCCGAACCCGACTCCCCTCCTGCTTCCGGTGCCGAAGGCAGGAGGGAGTGTCGTCGTCCGTCTCTCCCCCCCAGGCGGTTTCCATGGTTGCCGACGCTTCCCGTTTTCCAGCTTCCGTTTCCCCGGCGGTTGCCGTTTCGCGTGCCCGCCGTGCGCGGGATGCGCGCGGCCGCTTCGCACGTCCCGTGCCGACGCGGGCCGCGCCGCCAGCGTTGCTGGTCAATGCGGCCGAGGAACCGGTGGTGTTCCTGCTGCCGGAGGTGGCATCGGTGCACTGGCGGATGCTGCTCGACACCACCAGCGGCGGCCGGGGTCCGCGCCTGCCCGGAGGGAGCGAATGGACCATGGAGGGCCGATCGCGGGCGCTGCTGGCGGTGGAGCACGAGGAGGTGGCGTAGGCGCTCCGGCGCCTCAGCCGCGCTGGCGTTCGCGTTCGATCGCGCGCCAGCCGATGTCGTGGCGGTGGAACTCGCCATGCCACGAAATGCCGCTGACCGCGGCGTACGCACGTTGCTGCGCGTCGGCCACGGTATCGCCCAGCGCGCACACGCACAGCACGCGGCCGCCTGCGGTCACCACGTGCTGGCCTTCCAGCGCGGTGCCGGCATGGAACACCTTGGTGTGCTCGGGTTCGGGCACGTCCCAGGTGTTGATGACGTCGCCCGTGCGCGGCTTGCCGGGGTAGTGCTCGGCCGCCATCACCACGCCAAGCGACGGGCGCGGGTCCCACTGCGCGTCCACCGCGTCGAGGCGGCCGTCGATCGCGGCCTCGACCAGCTCGGCGAGATCGGACTGCAGGCGCAGCATCACCGGCTGGGTTTCCGGGTCGCCGAAGCGCACGTTGTATTCGATCACCTTCGGCGCGCCGGAGGCATCGATCATCAGCCCCGCGTAGAGGAAGCCGGTGAACGGGATGCCATCGGCGGCCATACCGGCCACCGTCGGCTCGACCACCTCGCGCATGATCCGCGCATGCACCTCCGGTGTGACCACCGGTGCCGGCGAATACGCGCCCATGCCGCCGGTGTTGGGGCCGGTGTCGCCGTCGCCCACGCGCTTGTGGTCCTGGCTGGTGGCCATCGGCAATGCGGTGCGGCCATCGACCATCGAGATGAAGCTGGCCTCCTCGCCGTCGAGGAACTCCTCGATCACCACCCGCGAGCCGGCCGCGCCGAACGCGTAGTCGCCGAGCATGTCGGTGATCGCGGCCTCGGCGTCGGCAAGCGTCATCGCCACGATCACGCCCTTGCCCGCGGCCAGCCAGTCGGCCTTGATCACGATCGGCGCGCCGCGTTCGCGCACGTATTCCAGCGCCTGCTCGACATGGGTGTGCACCGCGTAGTGCGCGGTGGGTATGCCGTGGCGGGCGAGGAAGTCCTTGGCGTAGGCCTTGCTGCCCTCCAGCTGCGCGGCGGCGGCGGTGGGCCCGAAGATGCGCAGGCCCGCTTCGCGGAAGCGGTCGACCACGCCGGCCACCAGCGGGCCTTCCGGCCCGACCAGGGTGAAGGCCACGTCCTCGTCGCGCGCCAGCGCCAGCAGCGCGTCGATATCGGTGACGGCCACGTCGACGTTGCGGCACTTGTCCTCGCCGGCGGTACCGGCGTTGCCCGGCGCTACCAGCACCTCGTCCACCCGCGGCGACCGGGCGAGTTTCCAGGCGAGCGCGTGCTCGCGCCCGCCCGAACCGATGACCAGAACCTTCATGTGCGCTCCCACCGAGTCAGGCGTGGATTCTAGACCGTGCGGGACGTGGCCGCCGGCGTGCAGGCGCGGGCCCGATGCCCCGGTACGGCGCCCACGCCGGCGTTGCTACGATCGCCGGTCCGCCTGCATCCGGCACGCCCATGTCCGCACCCGCCGCACTGATCGAAACCCTGCTCTCGCCCGTGGTCGGTGTCATCAACCAGGTGCTCTGGGACTACCTGCTGGTGTACGGCCTGCTCGGCGTGGGTGTGTTCTTCACCGTGCGGCTGCGCCTGCTGCAGTTGCGGCGCTTCGGTCACATGTGGGGACTGGTGCGGCCCGGGCAGGGTGGCGACGCCAGCGGCATCTCGCCGTTCCAGGCGCTGGCCACCAGCCTCGCCTCGCGGGTGGGCACCGGCAACATCGCAGGCGTGGCCATCGCGCTGTCGGTCGGCGGCCCGGGGGCGCTGTTCTGGATGTGGTGCACCGCGGTGGTGGGCATGGCCACCGCGTACGCCGAGAGCAGCCTGGCGCAGCTCTACAAGGTGCGCGACGCCGATGGCCAGTACCGCGGCGGGCCGTCGTACTACATGACGCTCGGCCTCGGCCGGCGCTGGATGGGCGTGGCGTTCGCGGTGGCGCTGCTGGTGTCGTACGGCGCGGTCTTCAGCAGCGTGCATGCCAACGCCATCGGCCAGTCGATGGGCGAGGCCTTCGGCTGGTCGCCGCTGGTGGTGGCGGGCGGGCTGGTGGCGCTGACCGCGGTGATCGTCTTCGGCGGCATGCGCCGGGTGGCGCGCGTGGCGGAATGGGTGGTGCCGTTCATGTCGGTGGCCTATCTCGGCCTGGCGGGCTGGGTGATGGTGACCAATCTGGGCGAAGTGCCGATCGTGCTGGTGCAGGTGGTGCGCGGTGCGTTCGGCCTCGATGCGGCGGCCGGCGGCATGCTCGGCGCAATCGCCGTGGCGATGCTGCAGGGCGTGCGCCGCGGCCTGTATTCCAACGAGGCCGGCATGGGCAGCGCGCCCAACATCGCCGCCGCGGCCACGCCGGTGCCGCACCATCCGGCAAGCCAGGGGCTGGTGCAGTCGCTCGGCGTGTTCATCGATACCCTGCTGATCTGCAGCGCGACGGGCTTCCTGATCCTGTTGTCGGGCGTGCTCGGCAGCGAGGGCGACGGCGTGCTGCTGACCCAGCGCGCGGCCGGCGTGTTCTTCGGCGACTTCGGCGTGGTGTTCGTCGCCGTGGCCCTGTTCTTCTTCGCGTTCACCACGATCATCGGCAACTACACCTATGCCGAGACCAACCTGCTCTATCTCGGCGGCGGCCGCACCGGCCTGTTCGTGCTCCGGCTGGTGACGCTGGCGGTGGTCGGCTGGGGCGTGTTCTCGCGGGTGCAGGTGGTCTGGGACGCGGCCGACGCGGCGATGGCGGTGATGGCCACGATCAACCTGGTGGCGATCGTGCTGCTGTCGGGCGTGGTGGTGAAGCTCACCCGCGACTACGACGCCCAGCTGCGCGCGGGACGCGCGCCGGAATTCGACGCCGGGGACTACCCGGAATTGGGTGGCGTCGACCGCGGCATCTGGCGCCGCGGCCCCGGAAGCTGACGTTGGCGGCGGTCACGCCTGCCGCGCCTGCCGACGGGCCAGCACCGAACGTGCACTCACCACGATGAGGGTGAGTACCGTCAGCGGCACCACGAACAGCATCATCACCGCGCTATAGGCGGGCAGGGCATCGTGCCCCGCGGAGTCGAGCAGCAGGTAGGCGGTATAGGCCACGTAGTAGCCGAGAAACAGCATGCCTTCCCAACGCCGGATGCAATGGCCGGTGAAGAACACCGGCAGGCAGGCCACCGCGGTGGCGATCATTACCGGCATGTCGAAATGCAACGCCGCCTGGCTCACGCCGATTCCGTCGGGGGCGAACAGTGCGGTGATGCCGAGCACACCGAGCAGGTTGAAGATGTTGCTGCCGACCACGTTGCCGACCGCGAGTTCGCGCTGACCACGCAGCGTGGCCAGCACCGATGTGGCGATCTCCGGCATCGACGTACCCACCGCGACCACCGTCAGGCCGATGACCAGGTCGCTCAGCCCGAGCAGGCGGGCAATCGTGGTGGCCGCATCGACCAGCCAGTCGGCACCCACGACCAGCAGCGCGAGTCCGCCGCCGACGAGTGCGATGTTCGTCAACCAGCCGCGGGCACCGTCAGGTAGGTCGACAGCGGGACTTCCCGGTGCCGCGTCCGGGTCGCGGCGGCCGATGCGGATCTGCACCACGGTATAGGCGACCAGCGCGGCGACCAGGAGCAGCCCGTCCGCGATGCCGATCACGCCATCGCGGGCCAGCAGCAGAACACCGAGCGAGAGCGCCACCATGATCGGCACGTCCACCCGGATCAGCTGGCGCGCCACCACCAGCGGGGCGATCAGTGCGCTCAGGCCGAGGATCAGCAGCACGTTGGTGATGTTGCTGCCGACCACATTGCCAAGCGCGATGTCCGGTACGCCGCCACGTGCGGCGCCAATGCCCACCGCCAGTTCCGGCGCGCTGGTGCCGAACGCGACCACGGTCAGGCCGATCACCAGTGGCGACAGGCCGGTGGCCAGGGCCAGCCGTGTGGCGCCGCGCACCAGCAGTTCGGCACCCAGCACGAGGGCGGCAAGGCCTGCCAGCAGCAGAAGAACCGTCATGCGGAGGTCCGGTGGAGGAGGTCGCGCTGGATACCACGATCCGGCTGCACGCGATGTCTCCGTCGGACCAGGCCGGCCATTCGACCTGCGCCTGCCGGCGGGCGAAAATGGCGCCTGTCGCGCCGCCGGACCTGCTCATGCCCGCCCCAGCAACACCCGTGCCCGGACCGTCGCACGACGCGGCCACCCTGCGCCTGTCCGTCGCCCCGATGATGGACTGGACGGACACCCATTGCCGGGTCTTCCACCGGCTGCTTGCACCCGGCGCATTGCTGTACACCGAGATGGTGCACGCCAACGCGGTGATCCTCGGCGACCGGACCCGGCTGCTGGCGATGGATCCGGTCGAGCATCCGGTGGCGCTGCAGCTGGGTGGCAGCGATCCGGCACTGCTGGCGCAGGCGGCGACGATCGCCGCCGGGCACGGGTTCGACGAGGTCAACCTCAACTGCGGGTGTCCATCCGACCGCGTGCAGGCCGGGCGTTTCGGCGCCTGCCTGATGCGCGAACCGGCACTGGTGGCCGACTGCGTGGCGGCGATGTGCGAGGCCGTGGCCGCCGCGGGCCATGCCATTCCGGTGACGGTGAAGTGCCGCCTGGGTGTCGACGACGACGCCGAATATTCGCGTTTTCGCGCGTTCGTCGACGCCGTGGCCTCCGCGGGCGCCACGCAGGTCATCGTGCATGCGCGCAACGCCTGGCTCAAGGGGCTGATCCCGAAGGAGAACCGCGAGGTGCCGCCGTTGCGTTACGACTGGGCGTACCGGCTCAAACGCGAACGCCCCGACCTCGACGTGCTGCTCAACGGTGGCATCGCCGACGAAGCCGCGGCGCTCCAGCACCTGCAGCATGTGGATGGGGTGATGCTGGGCCGTGCCGCCTACCACGATCCCCATCTGCTGCACCGGCTGGACTGTGCACTGTCCGGTCGGGCTCCGCGCACGCGTGGCGCGCTGCTGGTGGCGATGCGCCCGTACGTCGAGGCGCAGCTCGCCGCTGGCGTCGCCCTCAAGCACATCGTTCGCCACGTGCTTGGCCTGTTCCAGAGCCAGCCCGGTGGCCGGCAGTTCCGGCAGGTGCTCAGCGAGGGTTCGCATCGTCCGGGTGCGGACTGGGAACTGGTCGAGCGCGCGCTGGCCGCTACGGGCTGGCCCTCAGCCGCCGGGGCTGGCTGAACGCGAAATCGGCGGTTGCCACGCGGGACTGCGGCGTTCCACGGCGCCCGCTGAACACCGTCAGGGTGTTGACGAAAAAGTTAAGGACGGATTCACTGCATGGCTTCGAGACTGGCTCCGTGCGCTGCATGGCGGTGCCTTCCTTCGCTTCCGGATGCTCGATATGCCTGTCCCGCTTCGTCTTGCGTTGCCCTGCCTGGTCGCCGTTGCGATGGCGGCTCCCGGTGGCGCGCATGCACAGTCGCAGGGGCAGGGCAGGGGTGAGCAGGGGCGGGGCGCGCAGCAGGCGCAATGGCCGCGCGCGCAGGATGCGATGGGCGATTCCATCCGCCGCGTGCGCAGCGAGGCCCGTGGCCAGGTGCTGAGCGCGGAGCGCATGCACATGGACGGGCGCGAGATCAACCGCATCAAGGTGATGGACGATCGCGGCCGGGTCAGGGTCTACGAAGATGATCCGCAGCAGCGTAGCCAGGCCTCCCGGCCGCGTACACGCAGCCGCGACGATTGAATTCAGATACTTGAACGCATAGGGTCTCCCTCCCGACCCTCCCTGACCCGGAGCCAGACCAATGCGTATCCTCCTCGTCGAAGACGAAGCGCCCCTGCGCGAGACCCTTGCGGCCCGCCTCAAGCGCGAAGGCTATGCCGTCGATGCCGCGCAGGACGGTGAGGAAGGCCTGTACATGGGCCGCGAAGTCCCGTTCGACGTCGGCATCATCGACCTCGGCCTGCCGAAGATGTCGGGCATGGAACTGATCAAGGCGCTGCGCGACGAGGGCAAGCAGTTCCCGGTGCTGATCCTCACCGCGCGCTCGAGCTGGCAGGACAAGGTCGACGGCCTCAAGCAGGGCGCCGATGACTACCTGGTCAAGCCCTTCCACGTCGAGGAGCTGCTGGCGCGCATCAACGCGCTGGTACGCCGCGCCGCGGGCTGGAGCAAGCCGACGCTGGAATGCGGGCCGGTGACCCTCGACCTCGCCGCGCAGACGGTGAGCGTGCACGGCCAGAACGTCGACCTGACCAGCTACGAATACAAGGTGCTCGAATATCTGATGATGCACGCCGGCGAGCTGGTCTCGAAGGCCGACCTCACCGAGCACATCTACCAGCAGGACTTCGACCGCGATTCCAACGTACTCGAGGTCTTCATCGGTCGCCTGCGCAAGAAGCTCGATCCCGATGGCACCCTCAAGCCGATCGAGACGGTGCGTGGTCGTGGTTACCGGTTTGCCATTCCGCGCAGCAACGAGGGCTGATCGCGCGCCGGGCCTGCCCGGCGTGCCCCGTCCTGCCACGTGCACGCCCCGTGGCATCCTGCACTGACCCATGAGTCCGACGACCCGTCCCCGGCGAGCACTGGCGTGGCGGCCGCGCTCGCTGCAGTCGCGGCAGATGCTGGCCGCCAGTATCGGCCTGGTCGCCTTCCTGGCACTGGCCGGCTATGCGCTCGACAGCGCCTTCGTCGATGTCGCAAGCCAGGGTCAGCGCGATCGCCTGCGCGGGTTCGCGCTCACCTATGCCGGTGATGTCGAGTTCGCCCGCGACAACAGCATCATTCCGCCCGATGCACCGCCTGACGAACGCTTCGAGCGCCCGGGCAGCGGTACCTATGCGGCCATCGTGCTGGAGGGCGGCGCGTGGATGTCGGGTTCCGCGCACGGGCCGCGGCTGCCGGAGCTGGAGCTGCTGGAGCCCGGGCAGGAGAAGATCGACGGCCCGCTGCCGATCAGCGACAGCGCCGACCAGCCCGGCGAGGTGATCCGCTACGGGCGCGGCTTCGCGCTGGTGCGCGAGAGCGGAGGCGTCGAGACCGAGCTCCCGTACACGGTGTACATCCTCGAGGATGCCGGCACGCTGCCGCGCCAGGTGCAGGTGTTCCGCCAGGCGTTGTGGCGCTACCTCGGCGTCGCCGGCATCGTGCTGCTGCTGCTGCAGGCGCTGGTGCTGCGCTGGAGCCTGCGTCCATTGCGCAAGGTCATCAGCGAGCTCAAGCGGGTGCAGCGCGGCCAGGCCAACCGCATGGGCGAACTGCACCCGCGCGAGCTCGAGCCGCTGACCGACAGCATCAACGCGCTGATCGAGAGCGAGCGGCAGAATCTCGAGCACCAGCGCAACACGATGTCCGACCTCGCGCACAGCCTGAAGACGCCGCTGGCGGTGCTGCGCACGCGGCTGGAAGCCGGGGCCAGCGACGAGGAGCTGCGCGACGAACTGCAGATCCAGCTGCGGCGCATGAACGACCTGGTCGGCTACCAGCTCGGCCGCGCGGCATCGAGCGGACACAAGCTGTTCGCGGCCCCGGTCGAGATCGAGCCCTATGCCGAGGAGATCGTCCGTGGGCTGGAGAAGATCTACGCCGCGCAGGGGGTGATCTGCGAGTTCGATATCGATCCTGTCGCGCGCTTCCATGGCGAACCGGGCGACCTGCAGGAGCTGCTCGGCAACCTGCTGGAAAACGCCTTCAAGTGGGCCAGGGGCCGCGTGCTGCTGACGGTGAAGTCCGGCGAACCGCAACCCGACCGCCGCCCGGGCATGACTCTGGCGGTGGATGACGACGGTGCCGGCATCGCGCCCGACCGCATCGCCCACGTGCTGCAGCGTGGAGTGCGCGGCGACGAACGCGTGCAGGGCCACGGCATTGGCCTTGCGATCGTGCAGGACATCGTCGGCAGCTACCGCGGCGAGCTGCGCGTGGGTGCGTCGCCCGAACTGGGCGGCACGCGGTTCGAGGTGGTGTTCCCGCCCGGCCTGTAGCGCGGCTCACTCCAGCGGCGAGGGCCCGTAGAAGCGCTGCAGGTGCGCGGCCACGGTGGGCAGTCCGGTGCGCAGCAGCGCGGGCGCACTGAAGTGGTACTCGCTGCACACCGCGAAGAATTCCTCCGGTGCTTCGGCGGCATAGGGGTCGATCCCGCTTTCGCCACCGGCATCGAGACGCGCGACGAAGCCATCGTAGGCCTGCTGGAAGTCGCGCGCCCACGCGCGCTGCCACGCGCGTGGCAACGCGGGCGTGCCATCGAGCACGCCATCGAGCGCATCGAGCTTGTGCGCCATCTCGTGTACCGCCACGCAGAACCCGGCATCGGGGGTGTCGAGATCGGATTCGACGTCGGCCCACGACAGGATCAGCGGGCCTGCTTCCCATGCCTCGCCGATCAGCTCGTCCTCCCATTCGTGGAGCACGCCGGCGGCATCGACATGGGTGCGGTTCACCCGGAACGCGTCCGGGTAGACGATCAGCTGCGACCAGCCGTGCAGGCCCTCACTGCCGAACTCCAGCAGCGGCAGGCAGCACAGCGCAGCCAGCAACGTGCGCTGTCCGTCATCGAGGGCGAGGCCGGCCACCGGCGTGATCGTCTTGCGATGCAGGAATTCGCCGGCAAGCGCGCGCAGGCGGCGATCGCGGTCGGGATCGAGCCGGGCAACAAGTGCGGCACGGGCGCGGGTGGCATCCCAGAGGGCAGGGGACGGCGCTGCGGGGCGCGGCCGCAACCGTCGCAGCCAGCCTGTCATCGGGCGTGCACCACCTTCAGCGGTGCCATGCGGACGGGAGTTGCGGTCAGCGGAACATGCCCGGCAGGAAACTGTGCCAGCGCGGCATGCGCGCGCCGCCTTCGGATCCGCTGCGACCGCCGGAGCCGCCACGGTCGACCGCATCGGCCGGGCTTGCGGGCAGGCGCTCGGCAGCGGGGCGCGGGTTGGTGGGGTCGTCCTCGGCGACCGGACAGCCCTCGCGGCCGGGTGCCTGGCGTCCTTCGGCAGCCAGCAACGGGAAGCTGGCGGAGGCGATCAGCAGCATCAGTGCGATTCGCAGGAGCATGGGCGGCCGTTGCAGGGCAGGGTCGACCACGGACTATAGCGCGGTTGCGCCGCGTGTGCAGGCTGGGCATCCTGCCCGGCCACCGTGGCGCCGCCGCGGCCTGCGACGGAGCCGGTTTGAGCCTGGAGCGTGCACTTCTCCAACGCCTCGCCGCCGGACCCGTGTCCGGCGACGTGCTGGCGCGCGAGTACGGCCTGAGCCGCGCGGCGGTGTGGAAACGCATCGAGGCACTGCGTGCCGCCGGCCTGCGTATCGAGGCCCGGGCCGGCCGCGGCTACGCGCTGGCCGCACCCCTCGACCTGCTGGACGCCGACACGATCCACGCCGGCCTCTCCGCCCCGGCCACTGCGTTGCTGGGCACGCTGGCGGTCGCGTGGTCGCTTGATTCCACCAACAGCGAACTGCTTCGCCAGCCGCTGCCGCCACGCGGTGCCGCGGTGCTGCTTGCCGAGCGCCAGACCGGTGGCCGCGGCCGTCGCGGGCGCGAGTGGGCATCGCCACTGGCGGCCAACCTGTATCTGTCGGTCGCGCTGGGGTTCGATGGCGGGCTGGCGCGGCTGGGCGGGTTGAGCCTCGTGGCGGGCGTCTGCGTGGCCGAGGCGGTCGCGGCGCTCGGCGTGCCGGCACGGCTGAAATGGCCGAACGACCTGGTGGTCGAACACGCCGACGGCCTGCGCAAGCTCGGCGGGCTGCTGATCGAGGGCGGCGGCGAACATGCCGGACCGGTGCGCGCGGTGATCGGCATCGGCATCAACGTCGCGATGCCCGACAACGACGGCCTGGCCATCGACCAGCCATGGACCGATCTTGGCCGGCTCGGCGTGGCCGCCCCGGTGCGCAACGCGCTGGCTGCCGGCGTGATTTCGCGGCTGCTGCCGGCACTCGACGCGTTCGGTCGCGAGGGCCTGGCGCCCTTCCTGCCGCGCTACCGCACCTTCGATGCGCTGCGCGACATGCCGGTGGAGATCCACGATGGCGTGCGCGTGACCACCGGCACAGCATCGGGGATCGCCGCCGACGGCGCATTGCGTGTGCGCACCGCCACCGGCGAGCGGGAACTGCATGCCGGCGAGGTCAGCCTGCGCAGGCGCGCCCATGGCTGAGTGGCTGTTCGACCTCGGCAACACGCGGCTCAAATGCGCCCCGCTGGAGAACGGCTGCATCGGCGACGGGTTCGCGGTCGCCCATGACGGGCGCGCGCTGCCAGGGGACTGGGCCGACGCACTGCCGGCGCGGATCGAGTCGGCCGTGCTGGCCAGCGTGGTCCCGGCTCCACTGCGGGCCTCGATGCTGGCCGCGTTGGGCGGGCGCTGCGGGCGGGTCACGCGGGTGCATACGCAGCGGGAATTCGCCGGCATGCGCATCGCCTATGCACATCCGGAGCGGCTCGGGGTCGACCGCTTCCTCGCCCTGATCGGCGCGCATGCACGCGGCGCGGGGCCATGGCTGCTGGTGGGGGTCGGCACCGCGCTCACCATCGACCTGCTCGACCGCGAAGGCCACCACCGAGGTGGCCGCATCGCGCCGTCGCCGGCGCTGATGCGCGAAAGCCTGCACCGTCGCGCGCCACACCTGCCGCTGCAGGGCGGGCAGGCGGGTGTGTTTGCCGACGACACCGCCGATGCGCTGGCCTCCGGCTGCGAAGGCGCGGCATGCGCGCTGGTCGAGGCGAGCCGCCATGAGGCCGCAGCCCTCACGGGCAGCATGCCGGCCGTGCTGGTCCATGGCGGCGGCGCCGCGACCGTGCTGGCCGGCATCGATGGCGCGATCGCCGCGCCGAGCCTGGTGCTGGAGGGCATCGCCCGCTGGGCGCGCGGGGAATGACGCACCAGCCCGGCGGTGTTCCGGCCTAGAATCCGCGCATGTTCGCGCGCGCAACCGTCGTCCTGCTGATCGCCCTCAACCTCGGCGTCGGGCTGTGGTGGCTGCTGCGTCCCGAAGCAGCGCCGCGCATGCCGCCGGAGCCGCCGGCCGGCGTGCCGCGCCTGCAGTTGCTGGCCGAGGCGACGCCGCAGGTTCGCGCAACGGCGGCGCAGGCAGCCGACGCCGCACCCGCGCCCGAAGCGCCGCTGGTCGAACGTGCCGCCGGGGGCGTTGCCGCAGCCGAGGCGCCGGCCGCCACCACCTGTTATCGGCTCGGTCCGTTTGCCGATACCTCCGCGGTGGCACGCGCGCACGAGGCACTGGCCGGCGAGGTGCGCAGGCTTGCCGTGCATGTGCCGGCCGCGAGCGGTGCGCGCGGCTGGCGCGTCCTGCTGCCCGCGCAGGCCGACCGCACCGCGGCGCAGGCAGTGACCGCGCGACTGACCGCAGCCGGTTTCACCGATCACTTCATCCTTGGCGGTGCTGATGCCAACGCGGTTGCGCTCGGCCGCTTCGGCAGCGAGGAGGGCGCGCGACGCCATGCAGCGGCGCTGCAGGCCGCGGGCTTTCCCGCGCAGGCCGAGCCGCTGGGTGGCGCCGATGCGCGCCGCTGGCTCGACATCGAAGTGGATGCCGACTACACCGTCGCTGCGGCGCAGCGTGCCACGGCGGCATCGCAGGCTACGGCGCTCGACTGCGCGGCATGGCGCTGACCCACGCCGGTGCGTGCCTTGGCCGCCGGCCCGGCTGCTAGAATCGCGCCCGGTGCCGGCCGCGCATCGTGGCCGTCGCCCGTCTCCCGCCGCTTTAGCTCAGTTGGTAGAGCAACGGTCTTGTAAACCGTAGGTCGTCCGTTCGATTCGGACAAGCGGCACCACTTCATGGAAAGGGCGACCTGTGGTCGCCTTTTCTGCTGCGCCGGTGGCGGTCTCAGCCGGTGCCGGCGTCCAGCACCTGCAGCAGCTGGCGTACGTGGTAGGGCTTGGGCAGGAAACCGATCTCGGCGGGCAGCGGCGGCAGTTGCGCGCGCTGGTATCCCGAGGCCAGTGTCACCCGGGCGTCGGGCTGCAGCCGTGCCGCGGCAGTGGCGACGTCCAGGCCGCTGACGCCATGCGGCATGCTCACGTCGGAGATCACGTGGTCGAAACGCTGCCCGCCCTCGAGCAGGGCGATCGCCGCATGCCCGTCGGCTGCGGCGGTCACGTCGAAGCCGAGGTCGCCCAGCACCTCCGTGATCAGGTTGCGCAGGTCGGATTCGTCCTCGACGAACAGGATCGTGCCCCTGGCCATCAATGCGTTCTTGCGGGCAGGTGGATGGTGACGGAGGTACCGTGCCCGGGCTCGCTGCGCAGCTGCACGAAGCCGCCGGATTGCGACGCGAACCCGAACACCTGGCTCAGGCCGAGCCCGCTGCCCTGTCCGACCTCCTTCGTGGTGAAGAACGGTTCGAACACGCGCCCGTGGTGCTCGGGTGGAATGCCCGGGCCGTCGTCGACCACTTCCACGGTGACGAACGCGCCGTTCCCGGTATGGCTGGATGCGGGATCGCGCGTCTGCCGGCACGACAGCACGATACCGATCGTGCCGGACGCGGGCAGGATCGCATCCCGGCTGTTGCTGACGAGATTCAGCACCGCGGCCTCGAACTGCGCGCGATCGATGTCGGCCACCAGCGGCTCGTCGGCCAGTTCGAGGCGCACCTCGATGGTGTCGCCGGCGGCACGCCGCAGCAGCTCGATGTTCTCGCGCAGCAGGTCGTTGAGGTCGGTGGTTTCCAGCGCCAGGGCCTGGCCGCTGCCGAAGGTCAGCAGCTGCCGGGTCAGCAGCACGCCGCGCTCGGCCGCACGCATCGCGGTGAGCACGTAGCGGCCGATGCCCTCGTCGCGCGTGCGGGCGTCGATCAGGTCGAGGCTGTTGACCACCACCGTCAGCAGGTTGTTGAAGTCGTGCGCAAGGCCGAGCGTGAGCTTGCCGATGGCCTCCATCTTCTGCGCCTGCATCAGCGCCTGTTGCGCCTCCTGCAACCGGCGCTCGGCCTTGTAGCGTTCGGTGATGTCGCGGGTGACCTTGGCGTAGCCCAGCAGCTGGTCGTCCTTGAAGATCGGATCGATCACCACGCTGGCGCGGAAGCGCGATCCGTCCTTGCGCACCCGACAGCCTTCGGCCTCGAAGCGGCCATCCTGGCGCGCGGTTTCGAGGTTGCGCAGCGGAACGGCGGCTTCGACGTCGGCGGCGGTATAGAAGCGCGAGAAATGCGTGCCGATCACGTCGGCGGCGTCGTAGCCCTTGATCCTGCTGCCGCCGCGGTTCCAGGTCCGGATGTATCCGCGCGGATCGAGCATGTAGATGGCGTAGTCGGTGACCGAGTCCAGCAACAGCGCGAACTGCCGCGACTCGTCACCGAGTTCGTCGGCGGGTGAAACATCGGTGGACTGCATCGGGACCCCCAGCAAGGGTGAAGACCCTAGGGGCGCTGGTGTTAGGTCTTCGTCAAGACGGCGCGGCGGAACTGGGCGCCCGGTCAACCTTCAGCCGGTTGGTGACTCGTCCTCGATCAGTCCGGCCGCGACGAGCATCGTGTGGATCCGGCCCTGGATGTAGGCGTCGAGCTCGGCGGGCGGATCGGTGGTCAGGGATTCCGCCGCCCGGGCGAACGCCTCGCGTGCCTGTTCGCGCGGCAGCTCCGCGCACAGCTCCTGCAATTGCCGTTCCAGGCGCTGGAGCTCGTGGTCGATGTCGGATCGGGATGTCATCGCGCGACGTTGCGACCTCCGCCGTCATGGCCGCGTGCATGGCGACGTCCGCAGCAAGCAGGATTCCTCCCTGTTCAGGTCGGGGAAATCCCGACTGACCGGTCGGATCCGCGACGGCATCATGCAGGTACCGGTCGGCACGGTGCCGCGACTCCCCATCCCCTTTGTCGCCGTCACGCTCCACGTGCCATGCCCCCGCCAGGGGGCAACCGGTTCCCATCCTCGAACGCCGCCAACACCCTGCGTGGCGGCGCTTCGCATGACGTCCGGGCGCCATGGGGGCCGATGCTAGACTCGCGCCGCCCGGCGGGCGCGTGGCGCCCCGTGCCGGGTCCGTCCAAGCACAGGGAACCCGCATGCGCCGAACCTTTCCCCCCGTTTCGCTGATCGGCGTACCCACCGATATTGGCGCTGGCCACCTTGGCGCACGTCTCGGGCCCGATGCCCTGCGGATCGCCGGGCTGGCGGAGGCGCTGCGTGGGCGCGGGATCGAGGTGGAGGATCGCGGCAACCTGGCCGGGCCACCCAACCCGGTGGAGCCGCCGCACGACGGCTATCGCCACCTTGCCGGCGTGGTGGTATGGAACGAGGCGCTGATGCGGGCCTCGCTGCGGGAGCTGGAAGCGGGCCGGATGCCGGTGGTCCTGGGCGGCGACCATTCGCTTGCGATCGGCTCGATCGCGGCGGTGGCGGCGCATTGCCGCGCCACCGGGCGCCGGCTGCGGGTGCTGTGGCTCGATGCGCATGCCGACTTCAACACCAGCCAGGTCACGCCGTCGGGGAATATCCATGGCATGCCGGTGGCCTGCCTGTGCGGCATCGGGCCGGACGTGCTGACCGGCATCGGTGGCCACGTGCCGGCGATCACCCCTGCGCAGATCACCCAGGTGGGCATCCGCTCGGTCGACCAGGACGAGAAGCGCATGGTCAAGGAACACGGGCTCGACATCTACGACATGCGCTACATCGACGAGGTCGGCATGAAGCGCACGATGGAAGCCGCGCTGGCCGACCTGGACGACGACACCCACCTGCATGTCAGCTTCGACGTGGACGTGCTGGATCCCAGCATCGCGCCGGGAACCGGCACCCGGGTGCCCGGGGGGCTCAATTACCGGGAGGCCCAGCTCGTGATGGAGATGATCGCCGATACCGGGCGCATGGGGTCGCTTGACGTGGTGGAGGTGAGCCCCGCCCTTGACGAGCGCAACCGCACCGCCGAACTCGCCGTCGACCTGGTGGAAAGCCTGTTCGGCAAATCCACACTGATGCGCGATTGAGCCAGCCGCGCCGAAAGGCTGAACAGGACAGCGAGCGGTAAGTCCCGGATCGGCGGGAATCGACGTGGCGTTCACGGCGGGCTGCGCTTACTTGCGGCCACGGGGAGCACAGAGCGACCCACCCTTTTCCGCCAGGAGACTTCCATGAAGCGTTTCACTGCCCTGCTGCTGCTTGCCCTCTTCTCCGTCGGTACCCTGACGGCGTGCAACACCGTGAAGGGCGCTGGCCAGGACGTCCAGAAGGCCGGCGGCAAGCTCGAGGAGGCGGCCGACAACACCGGCGGCACCGGCCGCGACTGAGATCCGGTCAACCGCTGCATCGAAAGGAGCCGGCGAAAGCCGGCTCCTTTGTCTGTGCAGGGCGTCAGGGTTTGCGACTGCGTCACGCCATGCTGATGTTGCTGGCTGCGCGTTAATGGACATCAGCGGCGCCCAACGAATCGTTGACCCGGACTGAATCCTCACTGCGCGAGGCTGCCCCCGTCATCCAACACACGAGAGGCAACGCCATGAACAAGGACATCATTTCCGGCAAGTGGACGCAGCTCAAGGGCAAGGCGCAGGCGCGCTGGGGCGATCTGACCGACGACGTGTTCGACGTGGCCGAGGGCGACGGCAAGTACCTGGCCGGCAAACTGCAGGAAAAGTACGGCTGGGAGCGCCAGAAGGCCGAAGACGAAGTGCGCGATTTCGATCGCAGCCTGTAAGCGACAGGCATTCCTGATCGTCAGGCGAAGGGACCGGCCCGGCCGGTCCCTTTTCTGTTTCCGCAGGCGACGTGGGGCATCAAGGTAGAGGGGCCGGTAGACTTGCCGCTTTCGCAATGCCTGGCCTTCCGCCGATGTCCGCGACCCGCCACACCCGCGTCCTTACCGGTATCACCACGTCCGGCACGCCCCACCTGGGCAATTACGTGGGCGCCGTGCGCCCGGCGATCGCGGCCAGCCGCGCGCCGGCGACGGAGAGCTTCTACTTCCTTGCCGACCTGCACAGCCTGATCAAGACGCAGGATCCGGCAATGACCCAGCGGTCGACGCTGGAGATCGCCGCCACCTGGCTTGCCGCCGGGCTCGAACCCGACAGGGTGTGGTTCTACCGCCAGAGCGACATCCCGGAAATCACCGAGCTCACCTGGTTCCTCACCTGCGTGGCCGGCAAGGGCATCCTCAACCGCGCGCATGCCTACAAGGCCGCGGTGGACCGCAACCGCGCCGATGGCGAGGACGACGATGCCGGGGTCAGCGCCGGGCTCTTCATGTATCCGGTGCTGATGGCGGCCGACATCCTGATCTTCAACGCCGACCGGGTGCCGGTGGGCCGCGACCAGATCCAGCACATCGAAATGGCGCGGGACTTCGGCCAGCGCTTCAACCACGTGTATGGCCGCGACTGGTTCACCCTGCCCGAAGCGGTGATCGACGAGCAGGTGGCGACCCTGCCCGGACTCGACGGCCGCAAGATGAGCAAGAGTTACGGCAACACCATTCCGCTGTTCGTGCCGCGCGACGAACTGCGCAGGCTGGTGTTCTCCATGGTCACCGACTCGCGCGCGCCGGGCGAGCCGAAGGACACCGCGGGCTCCGCGGTGTTCCAGCTCTACCAGGCGTTCGCCTCGAAGGAGGAAACCGCCGCGTTCGCGCAGGCCTATGCCGACGGCATCGGCTGGGGCGAGGCCAAGCAGCGGCTGTTCGATCGCGTCGATGCGGAGATCGCGCCGCTGCGCGAGCGCTACAACGCGCTGATGGCACGGCCGGGTGATATCGAGGACATCCTGCGCGACGGCGCGCGGCGCCTGCGCGAACGCTACGCCACGCCGTTGCTGGCCGAGCTGCGGCATGCGGTCGGCCTGCGCGACCTGTCGCAGGGGGTGCACGGCGACGCGGCCGGCCCGTCGGCGGACGCGGTGCACGCGCTGCCGGTGTTCAAGCAGTACCGCGAGGACGCCGGCTTCTCGTTCAAGCTGGTCGACGGCGATGTGCTGCTGCTGCAGGGCGTGCACTTCGATGCGCCGCGCGAGGCCGGGCAGCTGATCGCCCGCCTCCGTCGGGGCGATGCGACGCTGTCGGCAGGCGCCGACGGGGCGGTCCTGCTGGACGGGCAGGTGATCGGCACGCTTGCCGGAACCAGCGGCCTGGACGTGCTGCAGGATGCACTGGCACGCCTGCGCGAGGCGGAGGCCGCGGCATGAACGCGCTGGTGGAGGTCAACCTCGCGCTGATCCTGTTCCTGCCGTGGTTCCTGATCCTGAGCGTGCTGTTCTGGGTGTATCCGCGGCAGCCACGCGGCCCGGCGCGACGCGTGTTCGACGTCGCGGCGATCGTGCTGTCGGTGGTGGCATTCGTGGCCAGCATCCAGTGGGCCTTCCATTACGCCGACCCCAGCTACGGCGGCATGTGGAAGCAGGTGCTGGCCACCGCGGTCGGCTACGGCGTGTACCTGGCGGTGATGACGCTGGCGTTCCTCCTGCGGGCGGCATGGCTGCGTCGCCGCCGCTGAACATGCGCGCGAACGCCTGCGACCAAAGCCCAATCCCGATGCGCCGGCGGCCTGCCTACACTGGCCGCGTGTTCCTGCAGCAGAGTGCGAGATGAGCGAGCCCGACGGCATCGTCACCATCGATACCGGCTACCAGCGCGCTGCCTTCTGCGCGGCCTACCTGCTGGTGGAGGCCGGCCGCGCCGCCTTCATCGACAGTGGCACCAGTCGCAGCGTGCCGCAGTTGCTGGCCGCGCTGGACGCGCAGGGCGTGCCGCGCGACGCGGTGGACCGGGTGATCCTCACCCACGTGCATCTCGACCATGCCGGCGGCGCCGGCGGGCTGATGCGCGAACTGCCCAACGCCACCCTCGTCGTGCACCCGCGCGGTGCGCCGCACATGATCGACCCGACGCGGCTGTCCGCCAGCGCGCGCGCGGTCTACGGCGACGAGGAGTTCGAGCGCAGCTATGGTGCGCTGGTCCCGGTGCCTGCCGAACGGGTGGTCGCGGCCGACGACGGCCACGTCATCGAGCTGGCCGGGCGTCCGCTGGCCTGCGTGCATACGCCAGGCCATGCGCTGCACCACCTGTCGGTGTGGGACGCCCGCGCGCGCAGCTGGTTCAGCGGCGACGTGTTCGGCATCTCCTACCGGGAGCTGGATACCGCGCGCGGTGCGTTCGTGATCCCGACCAGCTCGCCGGTGCAGTTCGATCCGGACGCGATGAAGGCGTCGGTGCGCCGGATGCTGGCGGAGGCCCCGGCGCGCGTGTACCTCACCCACTTCGGCGGCGTCACCGACTGCCAGCGCCTGGGTACCGACCTGATCGCGCAGGTGGATGCGATGGTGGCGCTGGCACGGTCACTGGCGCAGGCGCCGGACCGTCACGCGCGGCTGGTCGAGGGGCTCGAGGCGCTTTACGTCGAGCGCGCCCGCAGGCACGGCGTCAAGGACGCCGCACGGGTGATCCCGGCCCTGCTCGGCATGGACATCGAGCTCAATGCGCAGGGCCTGGCGGTATGGATCGATCGCCAGCTCGCCAGGGCGCAATCCGCCTGATGCGTGCGCCGGCATGAGCCCGGCACGTCGTGCGGCAGGTCGCAGGCAGCGCGGGTGGTGCTGCCTGCCACGTGAATCGCCCCGAGGCGCGTGCTGCAGCCCCTTCGCGCGCCTACGCCCAGCGGTTGAGGTGCGGGCCGAACGTCCCGCGCTGCGGGCGCACCACGCAGAAGCGGTGGCCGCTCGGGGCCTCCATCACCCACCAGCGCTTGACGAAGCCGATCCGCGTCGCACCCAGCGCTTCGAGCCGATCGGCCTCTGCATCGATGTCGTCGCTCTCGATGTCGAGATGGATGCGCGAGGCGTGGTCGACCTTCTGCAGCAGCAGCAGCGGCTCGTCGTCCGCGGTCCCGAGCGTGGCGTAGCGGCCGTCGCCATCCTCGTCGGCGCTCTGCACCGGCTTGCCGAGCGCCTGCGACCAGAAGGCGACGTGCGGCGCGAGGTCGTCGACCTCGCAATCGAGCACGAACGTGGACAGGCGGCTGTGGTGCGGCATGGCGGTGGCTCCGCTTGGAAGGGAGCCACAGCATGCGCCCGGCACGGGGCCGGGCGGAGGGGCGTGCGACGGGCGGCAGCGACGGCCTCCGCACCAGGCGGAGGCCGCCTGCGACCTCAGTTGGGCAGTGCGAGGTCGTCGAGCAGGGCGCGCAGGAAGCGCGCCGCCTCGCCGCCGGTGCAGGCGCGATGGTCGAAGGTCAGCGAGATCGGCATCCGGCGGTGGACCTCGATGCCGCCCATCACCGCCACCACGTCCTGCGACAGCTTGCCGGCGCCGACGATGGCCACCGTCGGTGGCACCACCACCGGCGTCGCGTAGCGGCCGGCGAACATGCCGAAGTTGGACAGGCTGATGGTGTAGCCCGACAGCTCGCTGGCCGGGATGCTGCGGTCCTCCACCTGGGCGCGCAGGCGCTGGATCGCCGAACGCACGCCGGCGGCGTCGAGCACGTCGGCATTGCGCAGTGCCGGCACGAACAGGCCGTCGTCGGTGTCCACGGCGATGCCGATGTCGACCTGCGGGTGCATCGTGCGCACCAGCTTGTCGCCATCGAACCACGCGTTGAGCGCGGGCACCGCCTTGCAGGCGGCGCAGATCGCGCGCACCAGGCGGGCGGTGATGTCCTGCTTGCCGATCCAGCCGTGCAGGTCCGCATCGTCGACCAGCGTGGTCGGCACCACCTTGGCATGCGCGTCGGCCATCACCCGCGCCATGTTGCGGCGCACGCCCTTGAGCTGCTCCGGCTGGCCGCTGGCCGATACCGACGGCGGCTGCGTGCGCATCGGCTTGCCGGAGGCGGACATCGCGGTGCGCTGGTCGGCGGCGCGCGGGCTGGCCGACGGCTGGACCCGGGCAGCGGCCGGTGCGGGGGCCTGCGCGGGAGCAGCGGCACGCGCCGCACCCATCGGCGCGCTGCCATCGGCGGCGGCCTGCTTGACGTCGGCCATGGTCACCACGCCGTCGGCGCCGGTGGCACGCACGCGGGTGATGTCGACCTTGAGCTTGCGCGCCATCGCACGCACCGCCGGCATCGCCTTGACGCCGCCGGCCGAGCTCGCCTGCTCGCTCAGCACCGCGTCGGAGGACTGCATCGCACCGACCACGGTGCCGCTGTCGGCACGCGCACCCGGCTCGGACTTCGCTTCCGGCTGCGGTGCATCGGTGGCCTCGATCGCACCACCCTCGCTGGAGGCGACCACGCGGTCGTCCGGCGCCGGATCCTGCGCGCCGACGCCCTTGCCCGGGGTGGGGCCGTGGTGGTGGCCGGTGTCCTGGCCTTCGGCGCGCTGCGGCAGGTTCGGGTCGATCTCGAATTCGGCCAGCACCGCGCCGGTCTCGATCACGTCGCCGGCGTTGCCGGCCAGCTTCAGCACCCTGCCCGAGAACGGCGACGGCACGTCGACCACCGCCTTGGCGGTTTCCATCGACACCAGCGGTTCGTCGAGGCGGATGGTGTCGCCGACCTTGACCGCCCACTCGACGATGGTGGCATCGGGCAGGCCTTCGCCGAGATCGGGAAGCTTGAAGGATTTGGTGTCAGCCATGTCGGTCCTCGGATCGTTCGAAGGCGCATGCGGAACGCCCGCATGCGCCGGTTGCATCACGTCGTGCGATGGCGGCGGCCGGTTGCGTCGCAGGTGGGGCTCACCCGCGCGATCACCGGCGCCCTGGCCTCAGCCGGCCGCCATCACCCGCTTGGCCGCCTCGACCACGCGCGCGGTCGTCGGCAGGTACTTCATTTCCAGCCGGAACAGCGGGATGTGGGTGTCGTAGCCGGTCACGCGCTCGACCGGGGCGAGGAGGTCGTACATGCAGTCCTCGGCCAGGCGCGCGGCGATCTCGGCGCCGAAGCCCGCGGTGCGCGGCGCCTCGTGCACGATCACGCATCGGCCGGTGCGTGTGACCGACTCGGCGATGGTGTCGAAGTCCAGCGGTTTCAGCGTGGCCACGTCGATGACCTCGGCGCTGATGCCCTCGGCGGCCAGCTGGTCGGCGGCCTCGAGGGCTTCCTTCACCTGCGCACCCCAGGTCACAAGGGTCACGTCGGTGCCGTCGCGCAGCACGTAGCACACGTCCAGCGGCAGCGCCTCGCCGTCGTCGGGCACGAGTTCCTTGTACTGGCGGTAGATGCGCTTGGGCTCGAAGTAGATCACCGGGTCGGGATCGCGGATTGCCGCCAGCAGCAGGCCGTAGGCGCGCGCGGGCGACGACGGCATCACCACGCGCAGGCCGGGGACGTTGGTGAACATCGCTTCGTTGGCCTCGGAGTGGTGTTCGGGCGCGCGGATGCCACCGCCCCACGGCACCCGCAGGACCATCGGGCAGTGCAGGCGACCCCGGGTGCGGGTCCGGAAGCGCGCGGCGTGGCAGATGATGTGGTCGAGCATCGGGTAGACGAAGCCGTCGAACTGCGCCTCGGCCACCGGCTTCATGCCCTGCAACGACATGCCGACGGTGAGGCCGGCGATGGTGGTTTCGTCGAGCGGGGTGTCGATCACCCGGTTGGAGCCGAACTGCGCGTGCAGGCCGGCGGTGGCGCGGAACACGCCGCCGTTGACGCCCACGTCCTCGCCCAGCACCACCACCGATTCATCGTTGCGCATCTCCCAGGCCAGCGCCTGGGTGACCGCCTCGATCAGGGTGATCGGGTTCGCCGCGTCGGCGGCGTTCGCGTTGGCGGCGCTCATCGGCCCTGCTCCCGGGCAATGGCGTCCTCGCGCTGGGCGAGCAGCTCGGCGGGTGGGTCGGCGTAGAGGTAGTCGAACATCGCTTCAACCGGTTGGACTTTCGATTCGAGGTAGGCGTTGATCTCCACGTCGACGCGCTTGCCGCACTCCTCGGCCCAGGCCTTTTCCTGCGCTTCGTCCCACACGCCCTGGGCGGTGAGCCAGTTGCGCAGGCGAAGGAAGGGTTCCTTCTCCCAGGCGGCCTTGACCTCGGCGTCGTCGCGGTAGCGGCGCGCATCGTCGGCGGTGGTGTGGTCGTGCAGGCGGTAGGTCATGAACTCGATGACGGTGCCGCCCTCGCCGTTGCGGGCGCGGTCCATCGCCCGGCGCATGCCTTCCAGCACCGCGAACAGGTCGTTGCCGTCCACCTGCAGGCAGTACAGGCCACCGGCCAGGCCCTTCTGCGCCAGCGTCGGCGCACCGGTCTGCGCCTTGCGCGGCACCGAGATCGCCCAGCCGTTGTTGACGATGCACTGCACGAACGGCAGCTCGTAGGCGCCCGCGGAGTTGATCGCGGCGTAGGTATCGGTCTTGGAGCTGCCGCCATCGCCGCAGCACGTCACCGCCACGCGCTTTTCGCCACGCAGCTTGAAGGCGAGTGCGGCGCCGGCCGCGTGCAGGCACTGGGTGGAGATCGGCACGCACCAGGGCAGGTCGTGGCGCGGGATCTCGAAATCGTTGCCGCGCTCGTCGCCGCCCCAGTACATCAGCACGTCGCGTGGTTTGACGCCGCGCATGAACTGCGCGCCGTACTCGCGGTAGCTCGGCGCCAGCAGGTCCTCAGGCCGCATCGACGCGCCGATGCCGACATGGGTCGCTTCGTGGCCCAGGCAGGCGGCATAGGTGCCCAGCTTGCCGGTGCGCTGCAGGGCGATGGCCTTGCTGTCGAAGGTGCGCACGAACAGCATCTGCTTGAAGAGTTCGAGGATGCGCTGGGCATCGGCGAGATCGGCCGGCGGCTCGGCGACGAAACGTCCGTCCGGGCCCAGGTACTGCAGGTACTCGATCTCGAAGGTGGCGGCGACGGTCATTCGAAAAGGTCTCGGCACGCTCCAGGGGACCGGGGATGATAGCCAGCGGGCCGTAAACTCGCGTTGCGCAATGCGTCATGACAGACGCGAGCGGGCGTGGCACCGCACGGGCGTGGCGCGCCGACGACGGGTGCTTTCACCCATTCAGTCACCGGAGACGCGATGACCCGCCTGCAACTCGAGCGCCACCAGGTGTGGATCTATCTGGCTGCCATCGCCACCGGTGCGGGACTGGGCACCCTGCAGCCCGGCCTGCGGACGCCGGGCGAGCTGCTGCTGTGGCCCGCCCTCGTGCTGCTGCTCTACGCCGCCTTCGTACAGGTGCCGCTGCTGCAGCTGCGCGCGGCGTTCGCAGACCGGCGCTTCCTGTCCGCGGTGGTCGTCGGCAACTTCGTGCTGGTGCCGCTGCTGGTGCTTGCGCTGCTGCGGTTGCTGCCGGCCGATCCCGCGCTGCGGCTGGGGGTGGCGCTGGTGCTGCTGGTGCCGTGCACCGACTGGTTCATCGGCTTTGCGCAGATGGGCAGGGGCGATACCTCGCGGGCGATCGCGGTGACCCCGCTCAACCTGTTGCTGCAACTGCTGCTGTTGCCGGTCTATCTGTGGTGGCTTCCGGGGGTGCCGGGGCTGGACGGCGTGCCGGCCGCATCGGGGTGGGCGGCCGCCGCGGTGGTGCTGGTTCCGCTGGTCGCGGCGGTGGGCAGCGAACGCTGGATCGGTCGGCGGCCCGGGCGCGAAGGCCTGCGCGAACGGCTGGCGTGGTGGCCGGTGCCGCTGCTGGCACTGGTGGTGCTGCTGGTCGCGGCCTCGCAGGCGGCCACCGTACGCGCCGCGCCCGACGTGCTGCCGACCGTGGTGCCGTTGTTCGTCGCCTACCTGCTGGCCGCGGCGTTGATCGCCAGGGCACTGGGCCGGTTGCTGCGCCTGCCCGCCCGCCACGGCCGCACGCTGTGCTTCAGCCTCGGCACGCGCAATTCGTTCGTAGTGCTGCCTGTCGCCCTGGCGCTGCCGCAGGGCTGGTCGATCGCGGCCGTGGTCGTGGTAACGCAGTCGCTGGTGGAATTGCTGGGGATGCTGCTGTACCTGCGCTGGGTGCCGCGACTGTTCCGGGAGTGATGCGTCCGGGTGGTGGCCGGGTGGTGGCCTCATCTGCTGCTGCGCGCCACACACTCCGCCTCCGGACGAAGGGCATGGCAGTGCCGGCGCCGCGGCCCTCGCCGGTCCTTCGGGTACCCTTGCGCCGATGAGCACCGACCGTAATCCGCCGTCCCCCGGCCAGGCTGGCCCGGGTGCCCCCGCCCCGGATCAACAGGCGTCCGGCACGTCGGCGCACAACCAGCGCGACCTCGAAGCGGGCATCCACACCGACCTTGACGGCCGCATGACCTATGGCGGCTACCTGCGCCTGGACCGGCTGCTGTCGGCGCAGGTGCCGCTGTCGGATCCGCCGCACCACGACGAGATGCTGTTCATCGTCCAGCACCACGTGTCGGAGTTGTGGATCAAACTGATGATCCACGAGCTCGGCGCGGCGATCGTGCACCTGCGGCGCGACGAGGTCGGGCGCTGCCGCAAGGTGCTCGCGCGCTGCAAGCAGGTGCTGCGCCAGCTCACCGAGCAGTGGTCGGTGCTGGAAACGCTCACCCCGTCGGAATACATGGAGTTCCGCGAAATCCTCGGGCCTTCGTCGGGCTTCCAGTCGCTGCAGTACCGCACGGTGGAGTTCCTGCTGGGCAACAAGAACGCGCAGATGCTGCAGGTGTTCGCGCACGACAAGGACGGCCAGGCCGCGCTCGAGGCGGTGCTGCGCGCCCCCAGCCTGTACGACGAGTTCCTGCGCTACCTCGCGCGCTGGGGTCATGCGGTTCCGCCCGCGCATCTCGAGCGCGACTGGAGCCAGCCGCATGTCATGGACCCGGCGCTGGTGGAAGTGATGCGCGCGATCTACGCCGATACCGGCACCTGGTGGCGCGAATATTCGCTGTGCGAGGATCTCGTCGACCTGGAATCGCAGTTCCAGCTGTGGCGCTTCCGCCACATGCGCACGGTGATGCGCATCATCGGCTTCAAGCGCGGCACCGGTGGCTCCAGCGGCGTGGGATTCCTGCGCCAGGCGCTCGACCTCACCTTCTTTCCGGAGCTGTTCGAGGTGCGCACGCATCTCGCGCCACCGGCCGGCGCAACCGACCGTTACTGACAGGCGCCCGCCGCGGGGTGGCTGCTAGGATGCCGGCATTCGAGTCACCGCACAGGGGAACCCCAGCATGAGTCATCCCGCTCCGGACGCCACGCCGACGCCGCGTGGCGCCGTCGCCCGATTCCTCGACGCCGTCGAGCGCGCAGGCAACAAGCTGCCCGATCCGGCCGTGCTGTTCCTCGTGCTGATGCTGGTGGTGTGGGTGGTCTCGGCGGTGCTCGCGCAGGTGAGCTTCGCCGAGATCGACCCGCGCAGCGGCGATCCGATCCAGGTCAACAACCTCCTCGCGGGAACCAGCTTCACCGCGTTCATGGCGACGATGGTTTCCACCTTCGTCAACTTCGCACCCCTGGGGGTGGTGCTGGTGGCGATGCTGGGCCTGGGTGTCGCCGAGCACACCGGCTTCATCAATGCGGCGCTGCGCGCGATCCTGTCGGTGACCCCGCGGATGCTGCTCACACCGGTGCTGATCGCGGTGGGCATCTTCAGCCACGTCGCGGTGGATGCCGGTTACGTGCTGGTGATCCCGCTGGGCGCGGTGATCTTCTACGCCGCCGGGCGCCATCCGCTGGCGGGCATCGCCGCGGCATTCGCGGGCGTGTCAGGCGGGTTCTCCGCGACCCTCATCCCGTCGAGCCTCGATCCGCTGCTGGCCGGACTGAGCCAGGAGGCCGCGCGACTGATCGATCCGGAAATCATCATCAGCCCGCTCAACAACTACTACTTCACCACCGCATCGACGGCGCTGGTGGTGGCGGTCGGCTGGTTCCTGACCGACCGCGTGATCGAACCGCGCCTGCGCAACACCGAGGTTGACGGCGACATGGCGGACATGCCGGCGATGGAAACGCTGACCGCGCGCGAGCGCACCGGGCTGTGGGCCGCGGTGGCGTCGATGCTCGCGCTGGTCGCGGCGCTGGTGCTGACCAGCGTGCCCGCGGGCTCGGCATGGCGTGCCGGCGCCGGCTCCCCCAACGCCGGCGAACTGCTGGTGGCGACCGCGCCGCTGATGCAGTCGATCGTGCCCTTGATCTTCATCCTGTTCCTGGTGCCGGGCATCGTCTACGGCTACATGGCGGGCACGGTGAAGAGCCACCGTGACGTCGTGCAGGGCATGAGCAAGGCGATGAGCGGCATGGGCTACTACATCGTCATGGCGTTCTTCGCCGCGCAGTTCATCTACGCCTTCGGGCAGAGCAACCTCGGCGCGCTGCTGGCGATCAAGGGCGCGAACGCGCTGCAGGCGATGGGGCTGCCGATGGGCGTGACCCTGATCGGCATCGTGGTGCTGTCGGGCTTCGTCAATCTGCTGGTCGGCTCGGCATCGGCGAAGTGGGCGCTGATCGGCGCGATCATGGTGCCGATGCTGATGCAGCTGGGCATCTCGCCCGACCTCACCCAGGCGGCGTACCGCGTCGGCGACTCCAGCACCAACATCATCACCCCGCTGTTGCCGTATTTCCCGTTGATCGTGGTGTTCTGCCAGCGCTACGTGAAGTCGAGCGGCATCGGCACACTGCTGGCGCTGATGCTGCCGTACTCGCTGGCCTTGCTGGTGACGTGGACGCTGTTCCTGCTGGCGTTCTGGGCCGTGGGCATCCCGCTGGGCGTGGGCGCCAGCTACGAGTACGTGCCGGGCTGATCGCCGGCACGCACACCCGGTCCCCTGGCTGTTTCCCGCCCGGGCGGATGCGGCTAATTTAATGACGATCCGGCAGCCCCGCGGCGGGCACGCCCCACCAGGAGTCCAACGAGTGTCCAACAACCCGTACGCCGCCGAGGAGAAGAAGACCATCCTCGGCCACCCGCGTGGCCTGTTCGTGCTGTTCTTCGCCGAGATGTGGGAGCGCTTCTCCTACTACGGCATGCGCGCGCTGCTGATCTTCTATCTCGTGCAGCACTGGATGTACTCGGATTCCGAGGCGTCGGTGATCTACGGCGCCTACACCGCGCTGGTCTACATCGCGCCGGTGGTCGGCGGCTATCTGGCCGACCGGTATCTCGGGCAGCGCAAGGCGGTGGTGTTCGGTGCGGTGCTGCTGACCTTCGGCCACTTCCTGATGGCGTTCGAAGGCGACGGTGGACAGGGCGCGGCCGAGATCAACATCTTCTGGCTGGCGCTGGCCTTCATCATCGTCGGCTCGGGGTTCCTCAAGGCCAACATCTCGGTGATGGTCGGCCAGCTGTACCCGCGCACCGACATCCGTCGGGACCCGGCGTACACGATCTTCTACATGGGCATCAATCTGGGCGCCGCGCTGGGCTCGTTGATCGCCGGTTACCTGGGCCAGACCTACGGCTGGGCCTACGGTTTCGGCGCGGCGGGCATCGGCATGCTGCTCGGTCTGGTGGTGTTCGTGCTCGGCAAACCGCTGCTGATGGGACGCGGCGAGTCGAAGGTGCCCGAGCGCCTGGCGGCGCCGGTGATGGGCATCCGCTTCGAGTGGCTGCTGTACGTGCTGGGCGTGGCCGCCGTCGGCGTGGTCTGGTTCCTGATCCAGTACCAGGCGCTGGTCGGCGGCCTGCTGATGGGCACCGGCGCGCTGTTGATGGGCTTCGTGCTGTACACGGCGGTCTTCAAGCTCGAGCGCGAGGCGCGCAACCGCATCTTCGCGGCGCTGATCCTGATCATCGGCTCGATCCTGTTCTGGGCGCTGTTCGAACAGGCCGGCGCCTCGCTGAACCTGTTCACCGACCGCTCCGTCGACCGGCAGATCTTCGGCTGGGAAGTCCCGGCATCGATGTTCCAGTCGCTGAACTCGATCTACATCATCCTGCTCGCGCCGGTGTTCGCGATGGTGTGGCTGTGGCTGGGCCGCCGCGGCTGGGAGCCGTCGACGCCGATGAAGTTCGCGCTGGCGGTGATCCAGGTGGGCCTGGGCTTCCTGCTGCTGGTCTGGGGCGCCAACAGCGTCGGCCCCGGCGAAATGACGCCGGTGATCTTCATCTTCCTGATCTACCTGGTGCATACCACCGGCGAGCTGTGCCTGTCGCCGGTGGGCCTGTCGGCGATGAACCGGCTGGCGCCGGCGCATATGGCCAGCCTGATCATGGGTACCTGGTTCTTCGCCTCGGCCACCGGCAACTTCGCGGCCGGCCTGATCTCGGCGGCCACCGGCGGCGAGGGTGCGGGTCCGGCCCGCGTGCTCGAGGTCTACTCGAACGTCGGCTGGCTGGCGGTTGGCGTGGGCCTGCTGATGATGGTCGTCTCGCCACTGATCCGCCGCCTGATGCATCTCGACACGCTGCGCGATGACGAGGGCGACCTTGCCGGCACGAAGGCGATCGGCGAGCCGGTGGCGACGGGAATCGACATCACCGAGGAACGCAGGTTCTGATCGGGCCGGCCCCGTGCCGCAGGCGTGGAAAGACGAGGGGCGGCCGCAGGGCCGCCCCTCCTGCGTTCAGCCCGGCGCTGTCGCGGCGGCTTCGAGTTCGACGTCCATCTCCAGCGCATCCAGACGGTCGAGCAGGCCGAACAGCAGGTCGCGCTCGTCGCCGGACATCCCGCGCAGCAGGCGCTGTTCGAATGCCAGCGCCAGCGGCGCGACCTCGCGATGGATGCGCTCGCCTTCGGCCGACAGCCGCAGCACCGAGCGACGGCGGTCGTCGTCGTGGATCTCCCGCTCCAGCCGCCCCGCCTCGAGCAGGCGCGACACCGCGCGGCTCACCGCGACCTTGTCCATCGCGGTGCGCTGCGCGACCTCGTTGGCCGACAACCCGGGGAAACGTTCGAGCACCGCGATCACCCGCCACTCGGTGATCGCCAGCCCGAAGCGCTGCGAATAGACCTGTGCGATCGCGCTGCTCAGTCGATTGGAAAGCACGCTCAGCCGGTAGGGCAGGAAGCGCTCCAACTGCAACGCATCGGCCGGCGACGGCGGGGGCCTCTGGGGGCGGGTTGCCATGCTGCGACGCACCTTGCAAATGGTTACACCTGAAACTATAACGGCGGATACGTCCCCTACAAGGCCGCGCACGCGGCCGGCCACCGATCAAGGAGCCGCATATGAGCGCGCAACCGCAGACTTCGCCGCAGGCGCCGAATCTTGGCATGCAGGTCACCACCTTCGACAACCCGATGGGCATCAACGGGTTCGAGTTCGTCGAGTTCGCCGCGCCGGAAGGCCAGGGCGCGCGCATGCGCGACTACCTCGAGAAGCTCGGCTTCACCGCGATCGCAAAACACCGCAAGCGCGCGATCACCCTGTTCCGGCAGGGCACGATCAACTTCCTGTTGAACGAGGAACCCGATTCCTTCGCGTCCGACTTCGCCGCCCAGCACGGCCCGTCGGCCTGCGGGTTCGCGATCCGCTTCAAAAAGAAGCCTGCCGAAGTGCTCGAACACGTGCTCGCCCAGGGCGGCGAGAAGGCCGACCACAAGGCCGAGACCGGCGCGGTCGGCTTCCCGGCGATCAAGGGCATCGGCGACTGCATGCTGTACCTGGTCGACGACTCCGCGCCGGATGTCTATGCCGACTACGAGCCGCTGCCGGGCGTGGACCAGCATCCGCGCGGCTTCGGCCTGACCTTCATCGACCACCTCACCCACAACCTGTTCCTCGGGAACATGCAGAAGTGGTCGGACTACTACGAAAAGCTGTTCAACTTCCGCGAGATCCGCTATTTCGACATCAAGGGTGCCAAGACCGGCCTGCTGTCGAAGGCGATGACCGCACCCGACGGCGTGGTGCGCATCCCGCTCAACGAGTCCTCGGACGAGAAGAGCCAGATCAACGAATACCTGCGCGACTACAAGGGCGAGGGCATCCAGCACATCGCGCTGTTCACCGATGACATCTACGAGTCGGTGGAGAAGATGCGCGAGGCCGGCATCGCCTTCCTCGACACGCCCGATGCGTATTTCGACGTCATCGACCAGCGCGTGCCCGACCACGGCGAGGATGTCGAGCGCCTGCGCCGCAACGCGATCCTGATCGATGCCGATCCCGAGACCAAGCAGCGCAAGCTGCTGCAGATCTTCGGCCAGAACGCGTTCGGCCCGATCTTCTTCGAGATCATCCAGCGCAAGGGCAACGAGGGTTTCGGCGAAGGCAACTTCCAGGCGCTGTTCGAGTCGATCGAGCGCGACCAGATGAAGCGCGGCGTGCTCTGACGCGACACGCTGCAAGCGCGCGACCCTTCTCCCGCAAACGGGAGAAGGTGCCCCGTACGGGGCGGATGAGGGCACCACGCGTTGCCCTCGCCCCGACCCCTCTCCGGCGCGGGGAGGGGCTTCACTACAGGCGACGCCATGAACGCATCCACCGATGACAGCGTGATCCCGATGCCGCACGCCGATGCCCGGGCCATGCAGCCGCGCGGCTACATGAGCGGGTTCGGCAACCACTTCGCGACCGAGGCCGAGGCGGGCACCCTGCCCGAAGGACAGAACTCGCCGCAGCGCGTGGCCCATGGGCTGTATGCCGAGCAGCTCTCGGGTTCGGCATTCACCGCGCCGCGTGCGGAGAACCGCCGCAGCTGGCTGTACCGCATCCGCCCGGCGGCGATGCACGGTCCGTTCGAGCGCTGCATGCAGCCGCGCCTGCATGACGACTTCGGCGACGGCCCGGTCTCGCCCGACCAGATGCGCTGGAGCCCGATGCCGCTGCCGGAAACCCCGGTGGATTTCGTCGACGGCCTCTACACCGTGGCCGGCAACGGCTCGGCCGCGGCGCAGACCGGCATCGCGGTCCGCGTGTACGCCGCCAGCACCTCGATGCGGGGCCGTTACTTCTACAGCGCCGACGGTGAGCAGCTGATCGTGCCGCAACAGGGTCGGCTGCGCATCGCCACCGAGATGGGCGTGCTGGACGTGGAGCCGCAGGAGATCGCGGTGATCCCGCGCGGCGTGCGCTTTCGCGTGGAGCTCCCCGATGGGCCGTCGCGTGGCTACCTGTGCGAGAACTTCGGCGCGCACCTGCGGCTGCCCGACCTCGGGCCGATCGGTTCCAACGGCCTGGCCAATCCGCGTGATTTCCTCACCCCGCAGGCGGCCTACGAGGACCTCGAGGGTGATTTCGAGCTGGTCGCCAAGTTCCAGGGCCACCTGTGGCGTGCCGACATCGGCCACTCGCCGCTGGACGTCGTCGGCTGGCACGGCAACTACGCGCCGTACAAGTACGACCTGCGCCGCTTCAACACCATCGGCTCGATCAGCTTCGACCATCCCGATCCAAGCATCTTCCTGGTGCTGACCTCGCCCAGCGACACCGCCGGCGTGGGCAACCTCGACTTCGCGATCTTCCCGCCGCGCTGGCTGGTGCAGCAGAACACCTTCCGCCCGCCGTGGTTCCACCGCAACGTCGCCAGCGAGTTCATGGGCCTGGTGCACGGCGAGTACGACGCCAAGGCCGAGGGCTTCGCGCCCGGCGGGTGCTCGCTGCACAACTGCATGACCGGGCACGGCCCGGATGCGGCCACCTTCGAGAAGGCGTCGAATGCGGACCTGTCCAGGCCCGACGTGATCCGCGACACCATGGCCTTCATGTTCGAGTCGCGGGCGGTGATCCGCCCGACGCAGCAGGCGGTCGACGCGGTCCATCGCCAGCGTGACTACCAGGCCTGCTGGGCCGGCCTGAAGCGCAATTTCAGCCCGCCACGCGGCTGAGCCGGGTCGGTACGACGCGCGACCCGCGCGCTGTCGCCGGCCACTCGCCGGCGCCGCAGGCATCCTGCCGATGCGACCCGGCGTGACTGACTGACACGCCGACTGGCTGCGCGCACATGCGCAGCCATGCTCATTCCACGTGCGGGCGCTCGGCCTGCCGGGCGCGCTCCTCCGCGCGCTCGTCGGCGTCATCGCGGATATGTCCGCCCGGGTCCGGCGTTGCCGAAGGGTCGCCGGGGCGGCCTTCCATCAGCGACAGCGCTGCGCGTGACATCAGGTGCGCCGAGACCGGCGCGGTCATGAAGAGGAACAGCGTGATCAGCAGCTCCCGCGGATGCAGGCCGGCCCCGTGCACGGTGTGGTAGAGGATCGAGGCGGCCAGGATGCAGCCGACGCCGAGCGTGCTCGCCTTGGTCGGACCGTGGATGCGGGTGAAGAAGCTCGACAGCTTGACCAGCGCGAACGCGCCGAGGAAGACGAAGAAGCAACCCACGACCAGCAGGAAGATCGCGAGGGCGTCGATGACGGCGTTCATTCCACGATGTCCCGGCGGATGACGTACTTCGACAGCACCACGGTGCCGAAGAACCCGAGCATGGCGATGATCAGTGCGGCCTCGAAATAGATTTCCGAGTCGAGGTGCATGCCGAACAGGATCAGCTGGGCGATGGTGCTGACGTACAGCGTGTCGAGCGCGAGGATGCGGTCGGGCGCGGAGGGGCCGCGGATCAACCGTATCAGCGAAAGCAGCATCGCCGAACCGACGACGACCATGCCAGCGACCACAGCGATATCGATCATGGGAACACCTTGCGCAGGGGCGCTTCGTAGCGTTGCTTGATGCCGGCCACCACCGCTTCCGGGTCGTCGACATCGAGGATGTGCACCAGCAGGTGCCTGCGGTCCTCCGACAGTTCCGCCGACACCGTGCCCGGGGTCAGGGTGATGACGCTGGTCAGGGCCGAGATTCCATGGATGTTGGTGAGTTCGAGTGGCACCCAGATGAACGCGGAGCGCAGTTTGCGTTCGGGCCCCAGGACCTGGCGGGCGACGGTGATGTTGGCGACCACCACGTCCCAGGCCAGCTTGAAGGCCAGCGGGATCAGCGCGGACGCATTCCCGATCTGCGCGAATTCGCGCTCCAGCCGCGCGGAGATCTGCGGCATCAACAGCGCCAGCAACAGCGCCATCAGCAGCGTGCCGAGGCTGTAGTCCTCCGCCATCAACACCCAGAAGATGAAGACGGTGATGCTCTGCGGTACCGAGGGAAACAGCTGTAGTTTCATGTCACGGCGTCCTCAGCAGGGGACGGGTCCCGCGGACCGACTCGATGTAATCGTCAGGCGACAGCAGCTGGGCCGCGGTCGCGCCGGTGTAGCGCAGCACCGGTTCGGCGGCGACGGTCATGGCGATGCCATAGGCCAGCAACAGGCCGGTGGCGGCGAGTTCGAGCCGGGGAATCGTCGGTGGGGGCGAGCGGGGCAGGTCGCTTTCCTCGACACGCCAGAACAACCGGGTGCCGGTGCGGGTCAGCCCGATGATCGCCAGCAGGCTGCTGCCGAGCACGGCGGCAAACACCCGGCCGGTGTCCCCGTCCGGGGCCGCGCCCAGCAGCGCGAACTTGCCGATGAACCCCGACAGCGGCGGCAGGCCGGCGATGGAGATGGCGGCCACCATGTACAGCGACCCCGTCAGCCTCGGCAGCGGCGGTGCGGTGGGCAACACGCGGTCACCGAGAAGCCCGCGTTCGCGCTGCACGATGTGGGCAATCATGAACATCGCCGCGCCGGCAAAGCAGCTGTGCGGCAGGTAGTACAGCCCTGCGGAAATGGTGCCGGGCTGCGCCAGCGCGAACGCCACGAACAGCGTACCGGCCGACAGCAGCACCAGGTACGCCGCGCTGATGCGCAGGCGCAGCGAACCCACCACGCCCACGCCGGCAAGCACCAGGGTGACGAGTCCGAACGCCAGCAGCGTGTCGCTGGCGAATCCGGCAAGCAGGCCGGCCTCTTCGCCGAACATCAGCGTCGACAGCCTGAGCAGTGCGTACAGCCCGACCTTGGTCATGATCGTGAACAACGCGGCGACGGTGGCCGGCGCCCGCGAGTAGGTTTCCGGCAGCCACAGGTACAGCGGCAGCAGCGCGGCCTTGGCGCAGAACACCACCAGCAGCAGCCCGCACGTCGCGCGCACGATGGCGAGATCCTCCGGTGCCACCTCGCGCAGGCGCACCGCGATCTCGGCCATGTTGAGCGTGCCGAGCAGGCCATAGAGCAGGCCGAGCGCCACCAGGAACAGGGTCGAAGCGACGATGTTGAAGACCACGTAGTGCATGCCGGCCTTCATGCGGTCGCCGCGGCCACCCGACAGCAGCAGGCCGTAGGAGGCGATCAGCAGCACCTCGAAGAACACGAACAGGTTGAAGACGTCGCCGGTCAGGAAGGCACCGTTGAGGCCCGCGAGCTGGATCTGGAACAGGGCGTGGAAGTGCAGTGCGCGCTTGTCCCAGCCCGCGCAGGCGTACAGCAGGCAGGGGATCGCCAGCAACGTGCTGGTCAGTACCATCAATGCGCTGAGCCGGTCGAGCATCAGCACGATGCCCAGCCGCGCCGGCCAGTCGCCCAGCAGGTAGACGTCGATGCCGCCCTGCGACGCGCGTGCCATCAGCGCGACTGACGAGGCCAGCAGCAGGGCCATGCCGATCCACGCGCCGGTGCGCAGGACCTGGCTGTCGTGCCGGCGTTCGAGCAGCAGCAGAAACGCGCCGGTGATCAGCGGAATCAGGATCGGCGCGAGGACCAGGTGCTGCGTCATCGGTCACCCTTGTGGCCGGGCTCGCGGCCATCCACGTGGTCGCTCTGCAGGTCGGCGTGGTTGCGCATCGCCACCACCACCGCCACCGCGGTCATCGCGAAGGCGATGACGATCGCGGTCAGCACCAGCGCCTGGGGCAACGGGTCGGCATGGTTGGCCAGCGTCGCCTCGACGCCGTCGCGCAGCACCGGTGCCTTGCCGACCACCAGCCGGCCGGACGAGAAGATCAGCAGGTTGGTGGCGTACGACAGTAGCGTCAGGCCCAGGATCACGTCGAACGTGCGGGCGCGCAGCAGCAGGTAGACGCCCGAGGCGGTGAGTACGCCGATCGCGCTGGCGAGTGCGAATTCCATCAGTAGTTCTCCTCTGCGGCCCGCTGGCGGTGCTTGACGGTGCCCATCGTCGACAGGATCAGCAGCGCACCCGCGAAGACCACGATGTACACGCCGGTGTCGAACACCAGCGCGCTGGTAAGCGGCAGGCTGCCCACGATCGGCAGCTCGAGGTCGTAATGTCCGCTGGTCAGGAACGGCAGCCCGAACAGCAGCGAGCCGAGCCCGCCGATGCAGGCGATGAGCAGGCCCAGGCCCACGCCGCGCAGGTAATCGAAGCCGAACGTCGCCTCCACCGCGCGCGCACCCTGCAGCACGTACTTGATCAGCACCGGCACCGCGATCGCGAGACCCGCGATGAAGCCACCGCCGGGTGCGTTGTGGCCACGCAGGAACAGGTAGATCGACACCGTCAGCGTCAGCGGGAACAGCAGCTGGGTGAGGTCGGCGGGGATCGGCAGCTGCACCGGTGGCCCGGGCATGATCTCGTCGGGCTTGAGCCGCGCCCAGCGCAGCAGTGCGTGCACCACCAGCGCCGCCACCGCGAACACGGTGATCTCGCCGAAGGTATCGAAGCCGCGGAAGTCGACCAGGATGACGTTGACGACGTTGGCGCCATAGGCCTCGGGCAGCGAGCGTGCCAGCAACTCGCCGGAGATCGTCTGCGACGGCCTGAGCAGCATCCCGTATGCCAGCGCGAAGATGCCGATGCCGGCGGCCGCCGAGATGCCGGCATCGCGCCAGCGCCGGAACGGGGTGCGGGCCTGTTTCGACTGCTTGGGCAGGTAGTTGAGCGCCATCATCATCAGCGCGATGGTCACCATCTCCACCAGCAGCTGGGTCAGCGCGAGATCCGGTGCCGACAACAGCGCGAACACCGCGCAGAGCATCAACCCGACCGCGCCGATCACGATGAGCGCCGTCAGCCTGCGCCCGTGTGCGGCCACGGTCGCCAGGGTGCTGCCGACCAGCACGGTCCAGACGATCCACCCGATCAACGGCATCGGCTGCGGCGATGGCAGGGCGCCGTAACCCGCGGCCTCCGCCGCCGCATCGCCGAGGAACGGCGCCGCGCCCACCACCAGGACCACCACGATCATCCAGAACAGGCTGCGGCGGATGCCGCCTGCGGCGACCCGTTCGGTGAAGCGGCCGGCGGCGGCGAACAGCTTCTCGATGTTGACCTGGAACAGGTGCCGGCCCCACGAGCGCAGCATGGCGTCGTGCAGGGCGAACAGCCGGCGCAGGGTGAAATACAGGAACACGCCGCCGACCAGGCCGATGATGCTCATCGCCAGCGGCAGGTTCCAGCCATGCCACACGGCCAAGCTGAACTCCGGTGCTGCAGGCCCCAGCGTGCCGGCGACCGCGGTCTCGAGGATGCCGCTGACGGTCAGCGCGGGCAGCACGCCCACCGCCAGGCACATCACCACCAGCACCGCCACCGGCACGCGCATCCAGCGCACCGGCTCGTGCGGATCGGTATCGAGGTCGCGCGGGCCATCGCCGAAGAAGGTGTCGTGCACGAAACGCAGGCTGTAGGCCACGCCCAGCACGCCCGCCAGCCCCGCGGCAACGGTCACGAACAGCTGCATCGCACCCTGCGCTTCCACCTGCAGCGCCTCGGCGAAGAACATTTCCTTGGACAGGAAGCCGTTGAGCAGCGGCACGCCTGCCATCGCCAGCGAGGCGATGATCGCCAGCGCCGCGGTCCAGGGCATGAAGCGCCGCAGGTTGCCGAGCCGGCGCATGTCGCGGGTGCCGGTCTCGTGGTCGATGATGCCGGCGGCCATGAACAGCGAGGCCTTGAAGGTCGCGTGGTTGAGGATGTGGAACACGCCGGCGACCACCGCCATCGGCGTCGACAGCCCGAACAGCATGGTGATCAGGCCAAGGTGCGAGATGGTGGAATACGCCAGCAGGCCCTTGAGGTCATGCTGGAAGATCGCGTACCAGGCACCCACCAGCAGGGTGATCGCACCCACGGTCGTGACCACGTAGAAGAACAGGTCGGTGCCGGCCAGCGCCGGATGCAGCCGCGCCAGCAGGAACACGCCCGCTTTCACCATCGTCGCCGAGTGCAGGTAGGCCGACACCGGGGTCGGCGCGGCCATCGCCTGTGGCAGCCAGAAGTGGAACGGGAACTGCGCGCTCTTGGTGAAGATGCCGAGCAGCACCAGACCAAGGATCGCCGGATACCAGGTGTCGTCGCGGATCGCGTCGCCGGCCGCGAACACCGCATCGAGTTCGAAACTGCCCACCACGCGCCCGATCAGCAGGACGCCGCCGAGCAGGGCCAGTCCACCGAGTGCGGTGATCGTCAGCGCCATGCGCGCGCCCTGGCGTGCGTCCTCGCGGTGGGTCCAGAAGCCGATCAGCAGGAAGGAGCTGATCGAGGTCAGCTCCCAGAACACCACCAGCAGCAACAGGTTGCCGGACAGCACCATGCCGAGCATGGCGCCCATGAAAAGCAGCAGGAACGAGTAGAAACGCGGTGCGTTGTCGCGGCTGTCGAGGTAGTAGTGGGCGTACATCACGATCAGCGCGCCGATGCCCAGCACCAGCCCCGCGAACATCCACGCCAGGCCATCCAGCCGCAGCGACAGGTCGAGCCCGGCCGACGGTATCCACGGCAGGCTGGCGCGCAGGATGTCGCCGTCGATTACCGCCGGCGACATCAGCCCCAGCAACACGAGCCCAACCAGTGGCGCTGCCGCGGCCGTCCACGACACGGCGCCACGCGAGAGCGTGCGCGGCAGCGCGGCCACGACTGCCGCTGCCAGGAATGGGAGCGACAGCAGGAGATGCAGGGTCAAAGGCATGCAGGGAATACGTGATTCACGAGCGGCACCCGATTCTAGCAGTGCCTTGCGACGGTCCTGTCCATACTCGCGCGCACGCGTAACCGGATTGTGGCCTCGAGGGAACACGGCATGCGCGCCGTGTTGGCACATGGGCCGTGGACACCGACACTTGGCGTCCCCGTCTGCAGGCGATGCCACGTGATCCTCGCGACCCGACACGCCGGAAGCCCCCGGCCGCGCATGTCCGCGGCGGCTGCCATACCCGGTTGCGGTGCGTGCCGATGACCCGCGGACACCCACGCCGCGCCCTCGTGTTCGGGGCCAGCGGACAGATCGGAGCCGCGCTGCTGGCGAAGCTGGCCGCGGCCGGTTGGGACGTCGATGCGGTCTCGCGCACCCCGCCGTCCGCCGACGGCCCCGGCCTGCGCTGGCATGCCGGCGGCTTCCCGGACGTGGCGGCACCGGTCGGGCGTTTCGATGCGGTGTTGAGTTGCGGCCCGCTGGACGCGTTCTCGGTGTGGTACGCCGGCTCGACGTTGCAGGCTGCGCGGGTGGTCGCGTTCGGCTCCACCAGCCTGGAGACCAAGCGCGCCGCGGGCGATCCGGGCGAGCGCGCGCTGGCCGCGACGCTTGCCGCTGCCGAGGCGCGGGTGTTCGCCGCGGCGCAGGCGCGCGCTGCGACCGCCACGCTGTTGCGGCCGACCCTGGTCTACGGCGCCGCACGCGATGCCAGCCTGAGCCGTATCGCCGCACTCGCGCGGCGCACCGGCGTGTTCGTGCTGCCGCGCGATGCCCGCGGCCTGCGCCAGCCGGTCCATGTCGACGACCTTGCCGCGGCGGCGATCGCCGCGGTGGACGCGCCCGCGGCCGCCGGGCAGGCCTATGCGCTGCCGGGTGGGGACACACTGCCCTACGACACGATGGTGCAGCGGGTGCTGGCGGCACTGCCGGGGCGACCGCGGCTGTTGCGGGTGCCGTCGCCACTGTTCCGGCTCGCCCTGGCGGCCGCGCATGCGGGGGGTCGACTGCACGGCCTGCCGGCCGGTGCGGTGGCACGGATGCGCGAGGACCTGGTGTTCGATCCGGGACCGGCCGGCCGTGATCTTGGCTATGCACCGCGCGGCTTCAGGCCGACGCGCGAGATGCTGGTGGCGGGCTGATGGACGCGGTGGGCGGGCGCGGCTCCCGCGATGCGGCTGCCGTGTTCGCCTCGCGCGTCACCAGCACAGCCCGAGCTTGCGGTAGAGCTTCGACAGCACCCAGGCCGGGCCGATCAGCAGGTAACGCAGGTCGGTCAGGAAGCTCGGCTTCTTGCCCTCGTACAGCCTGCTGTGGCCCACGAACTGGGCGATCCAGGCGACCACGAACACGATGATCGCGGTGGCCAGCAGCCCGCGGGTCCCCAGCGACTGGTGCAGCAGCCAGGTGATGGCGGCCATCACCAGGAAGACCGCGGCCATGCCGAGCCCCAGCGGCCGCGAGGCGCGGAAGTAGAACAGCCATGCTGCGAACATCGCCATGGCCGCCCAGATGCCGGGGCGGAACAGGCCGCCGTCGGCCACCGGGATGCACCACAGCAGCGCGATGACGCTCCACAGGATCAGCGGCACCGCCACCACGTGGATGGCCTGGTTGGTCTGGTTGCGATGGTCGTTGGAGTAGCTGGCGAACCAGTGGTCGATGGCGCGCGCGCCGGCGTCGTCGTGCATTGCGTCCATCCTTGCCTCCCCGGGATCAGTGCGCGGCGGCCTTCGAGAATAGCTGCAGAACCGCCACCCCGCTCACGATCAGGCCGATGCCGACCACCGCGGGAAGGTCCAGCGGCTGCCCCAGCACCAGCCAGCCGATCAGCGCGATCAGCGCCACGCCCGCGCCCGACCAGATCGCGTAGGCCACGCCGACAGGCACCGTGCGCAGCACCAGCGACAGGCAGTAGAACGCGATCGCGTAGCCGACCACCACCAGCATTGAGGGCCACAGGCGGGTGAAGCCTTCGGATGCCTTGAGCGCGCTGGTGGCGATCACCTCGGCGATGATCGCGACCGCCAGGAACAGATAGCCCGTGTGCATGGGTGCGCCTCGATCAGAACCGGCCCGCATGCTCGCACGCGGACCGCGCGCGACGTGCGCTCAGTCGATGCGGATGCCGGCCAGTTTCTGCAGGGCGTCCGCGTAGCGGGCGCGGGTGCGCTCGATCACCTCCGCCGGCAATCGCGGCCCGGGCGGCGTCTTGTCCCAGTCCTGCGTTTCCAGCCAGTCGCGCACGATCTGCTTGTCGTAGCTGGGCGGGCTGCTGCCGACGCGGTATCCGGCGGCCGGCCAGTAACGCGACGAGTCCGGGGTCAGCATCTCGTCCATCACGTACAGGCGGCCGTCGGCATCGGTGCCGAACTCGAACTTGGTGTCCGCCAGCAGGATGCCGCGCGCGGCCGCGTACTCGGCGGCATACCGGTACAGGCGCAGGGTGGCGTCGCGGATCTGCTCGGCGAGCTCGGCGCCGACCGTGCGCACCATGGTGTCGAAGTCGATGTTCTCGTCGTGCTCGCCCACCGCCGCCTTGGTCGACGGGGTGAAGATCGGCTCGGCCAGCTGTTCGGCCTGGCGCAGGCCATCGGGCAGGCGGATGCCGCTGACGCGTCCGGTGCGCTGGTAGTCCTTCCAGCCGCTGCCGATGACGTAGCCGCGGGCGATCGCCTCCACCGGCACCGGCTTCAGCCGCCGGGTCACCACCGAGCGCTGCGTGTAGGGGGCTGGATCCACGCCTTCGGGCAGCACCGCCTCGACCGGGATGCCCGTGAGGTGGTTGGGCATCAGGTGGGCGGTCTTCTCGAACCAGAAGTTGCTGATCTGGCAGAGCATCTCGCCCTTGCCGGGGATCGGGTCGGGCAGCACCACGTCGAACGCGGACAGGCGGTCGGTGGCCACGATCAGCAGGTGGTCGCCGTTGCCGCGCTCGTCGGCAGGCAGCATGGCGTCCGGCACGTCGAACACGTCGCGCACCTTGCCGCGGTGGCGCAGGGGCAGGGTGGGCAGCTCGGCTTCGATCAGCGTCGTGGTCAAGGGCATTGCCCCGTGCGTGAGGGGTCGGCCAGTGTAGTGCGGTTTATGGCGGCGGTGCATCGTCGTCGGACACCACGCTCGCAGGCCCCTGTTCACCCCTGCATGCCGCGGCGGCGACGGCCGCTGCGTTTACACTGGCGGCATGAAACCCTGGTACGGAAAACTGCTCGGCTTCATCGCCGGCTGGCTGCTGTTGCGGCATCCGCTGGGCGGCGTGATCGGCCTGCTCATCGGCCATGCCTTCGACGCCGACTGGCTGCTGCCGCAGCGCGCGGCCCCGTACCGGGTGCTGGGCCTGGAGCGCGGTGCCAGCGACGAGGACATCGACCGCACCTACCGCAAGCTGATGGCGCAGTACCACCCGGACCGCGTCGCCAATGCCGCGCCCGAGCTGCAGGAACAGGCCGCGCGCCGCGCCGCCGAGATCAACGCCGCCTATTCCAAGATCCGCGGCAAGCGCCGCGGCCGCTGACCCTATTCCCGCAACCCGCGAGCCGCAATGCAACCGACCGTCATCGCCCCGTCCATCCTGTCCGCCAACTTCGCCCGCCTTGGCGAGGAAGTCGACGCCGTGCTCGCCGCGGGCGCGGACTGGGTCCATTTCGACGTGATGGACAACCACTACGTGCCCAACCTCACCATCGGCCCGCTGGTGTGCGAGGCGCTGCGCAGGCATGGCGTGACCGCGCCGATCGACGTGCACCTGATGGTGGAGCCGGTGGATCGCATCGTGCCCGACTTCGCAAAGGCCGGCGCCACGCTGATCAGCTTCCATCCCGAGGCCTCGAAGCACGTGCACCGCACGATCCAGCTGATCCGCGCCGAGGGCTGCCAGGCCGGGCTGGTGCTGAACCCGGCCACGCCGGTCGAGGTGCTGGACTACGTGCTCGACGAACTCGACCTCGTGCTGCTGATGTCGGTCAATCCCGGGTTCGGCGGCCAGGCGTTCATCCCCTCCACGCTGGACAAGCTGCGCCGCGTGCGCGAACGCATCGATGCGAGCGGCCGTCCGATCCGGCTGGAGATCGACGGTGGCGTGAAGCCGGACAACATCGGCGCGATCGCCGCCGCGGGCGCCGATACCTTCGTCGCCGGCTCGGCGATCTTCGGCCAGCCGGACTACGCCGACGTGGTGCGCCGCATGCGCGCCGGCGTGGATGCCGCGCGCGGGCAGCGCCCGGCCTGACCGCCCCGCAGCCGGGCGCGTCCATGCGCCCGGCTGGTGCCGTGGAGGCGGTCCGGCCTCGGCCCGTCGTCCCTGCGTCACACATGCTGCGCGGACGCGATGACAGTCCGGCGACATCCGGGCGACATCCTGGTGCATGGCCTTCATCCGGCACCCGCGGGCCGGCGCCCTACACTCCGCGCGGCACGCCCGCCCGCAGCCACCCGCCCCCATGACCCCACCGTGCTGGTACCTGATCCTCAACGCCAAGGCGGCCGGCAACGAGGCGGTGCGCGACGCGGTGTCCGCCGCGCGCGCATCGGGCCACCCGATCGAAGTGCGGCTGACCTGGGAAGACGGTGACGCCCTGCGCTACGTGCGCGAGGCGCTGGCCGGCGGGGCCACCCGGGTGATCGCCGGCGGCGGCGACGGCACCCTGCGCGATGTCGCCGCGGCACTGGCCGATGCGGCGGACGAGGCCGATGCGCTGCCCATGCTCGGCCTGCTGCCGCTGGGCACGGCCAACGATTTCGCCACCGCCGCCGGCGTTCCGGAGGGCCTGGACGACGCCTTTTCGCTGGCCACCCGCGGCAGCCCGCTGCCGGTCGACCTGCTGCGCGTCGCCCACGACGGCGGCGCCACCTGGTCGCTGAACCTGGTCAGCGGCGGCTTCGGTACCGAGATCACCGTGGAGACCCGCGAAGGCCTGAAGAAGATGCTCGGCGGCCTGGCCTACCTGGTCACCGGCATCGCGCGAATGGGCCGCATCGACCCGGTGCCGGTATCGCTGCGCGGTCCCGGCTTCGCCTGGGACGGCGACTTCATCGCACTCGGCGTCGGCAACGGCCGGCAGGCCGGCGGTGGCCAGGCGCTGTGCCCGGACGCGCAGGTCGATGACGGCCTGCTCGACGTCACCGTCGTGCCCCAGCTCGAGGGCGAGGTCGCCGCGATCGTCGGCACCCTGGTCGGATCCGGCAAGGAGGCGGCGCTTGACCGCGTCGCCACCCGCGCACGGCTGCCGTGGATCGAGATCTCCACGCCGCAGCCGATGATGCTCAACATCGACGGCGAGCCGGTCACCGGTGCGCGGTTCCGCATCGACTGCGTGCCACGACGCCTGCGGGTGGTGCTGCCGGAGGACTCGCCGCTGCTGTCGACCGCAGGCGCCCCGGCCGCCTGACCCGTCGCCGGCCGCGCGGCGAGCCGCTACAGTTACGCCATGCCCCGTTTCGACTTTCCTGCCAGCGCCCGCGCGTGGCGATGGTGACGCTGCCGCGTCGCCATCCGTCCATCCACCGTGGAGCCCGCGCTTGATCACCCAGCAGCAGTTCGACCGTTTTGCCACCGAAGGCCATACCCGCATCCCCGTCGCCCGCGAGGTGCTGTCGGACCTCGATACGCCGCTGTCGGTGTACCTGAAGCTCGCCGACGGGCCCTACACCTACCTGTTCGAATCGGTCGAGGGCGGCGAGCGTTTCGGACGCTATTCCATCATCGGCCTGCCGGCGACGCGGGTGGTCGAATTCCACGGCCTTACGATGTCGGTGCGCGAGCACGGCGAGGTGGTGGAGCGCCGTGTGGTCGAGGATCCGTTCGTCGAGGTCGAACGCCTGCGCACCGCGGAATCGGTGCCGCGCATCGACGGCCTGCCGGCCTTCACCGGTGGCCTGGTGGGCTGGTTCGGCTTCGAATGCATCGGCTATATCGAGCCGCGCCTGGCCGACGCCGCCGATACGCCCGCCCGCCGTGACGAACTCGGCACCGCCGACATCCTGCTGATGCAGTCGGAAGAGGTGGCGGTGTTCGACAACCTGCGCGGGCGGCTGTACCTGGTCGTCCATGCCGATCCGCGCCAGCCGCAGGCCTGGGCGCGCGCCAACCGCCGCCTCGACGCGCTCGCCCACCGGCTGCGCCACGGTGGCGCCGGCTATCCGGAAACGCTGCAGCCGGCGGCGCTCGACGAGGCCGATTTCGTGTCCGGCTTCACCCGCGAAGGCTTCATCGATGCCGTGGAGCGGTCGAAGGAATACATCCGCGCCGGCGACGTGTTCCAGGTGGTGCTGTCGCAGCGGATGTCGGTGCCGTTCAACGCGCGCCCGGTCGACGTCTACCGCGCGCTGCGTGCGCTGAATCCTTCGCCGTACATGTACTTCCTCGACGTCGGTGGCACCCAGGTGGTGGGGTCGTCCCCCGAGATTCTGGTGCGCCAGCAGGGCGGCACCGTGACGGTGCGGCCGATTGCCGGCACCCGCCCGCGTGGCGCCACCCCGGAGGACGACGCCGCGCTCGAGGCCGAGCTGCTGGCCGACCCCAAGGAGCGCGCCGAGCACCTGATGCTGATCGACCTGGGCCGCAACGATGTCGGTCGCGTGGCCGAGCCGGGCAGCGTGGAGGTGGGCGAACGGTTCGTCATCGAGCGCTACAGCCACGTGATGCACATCGTCAGCGAAGTGACCGGGCGCCTGCGCGACGGCCTCGACTATGTCGACGTGCTGCGCGCGACGTTCCCGGCCGGCACCGTCAGCGGCGCGCCGAAGATCCGCGCGCTGGAAGTGATCCGCGAGCTCGAACCGGTGCGGCGCAATGTCTATTCGGGCGCGGTGGGATACATCGGCTGGCATGGCGATGCCGATACCGCCATCGCCATCCGCACCGCGGTGATCCAGGATGGCCGCCTGCACGTGCAGGCCGGGGCCGGCATCGTCTACGACTCCGACCCGCAGAAGGAATGGGACGAGACGATGAACAAGGGGCGCGCGCTGTTCCGCGCGGTGGCGCAGGCGGCGAAGGGGCTGTAGCGCGCTACCCCTCTCCCGCGCGCGGGAACGGGGCAGGGGTGAAGGCATCCGCACCGGCGGCCTCGCCCGCGCGCCGCACCTGCGCACGCCCCAGCCACAGCGCCAGCACCGCCCACACCAGTGCCAGCGGGATCACCACGCTCACCAGCCCGCCCATGGCCAGGCCCAGCCGGCCGAGCGCGCCTTCGGTCTGCGCGCCGACCACGTCGCCGGCGCGGTACACGAAGGTGTCGATGAAGGCCTTGGCCTTGTACTTGTCCTCCCGCGCGACCACGGTGAACAGCGCCTCGCGCGCGGGCCGGGTGATGCCGCGCTGCACCGCGCGGTTGGTGGCCTCGAGCAACACCAGCACCACGAACGAGCCGTAGATCGCCAGCCCGATGAAGCCGATGGCGGTGGCGATCGGCAGAATCGCCAGCGCGACGCCGAGGCCGAAGCGGCGGATGATCCGGCCGGTCAGCGTGACCTGCAGTACCAGCACCGCCACCTGCGTCCACATGTCGATGTTGCCGAGGATCGCGGCGCGCGTGTCCATGTCGTCGGCGACCGCCGCCACCATCTGCAGGCGGGTGAAGTAGATGAAGGTCGCGACCACCGTCATCAGCAGCACATAGCCGGCGATGCCGGCCAGGTACGGCGAGGCGAACACCGCGCGCAGGCCCGCCCACGCACTGCCGCCGATGCGCTCGGCGTCGTCGCGTGCAGGACTGTGATCGGCCCGGGCGGCCGGCTGCAGACGCACCAGCAGCCATGCACAGGCGAGCGCCAGCAGCAGGAAACCACCGGCCACCAGCAGCAGCGCCGGCGTGCCCAGCGGCTCGGCCAGCCGTGATGTCAGCCATGGCCCGAAGATCGCCCCCAGCGTGCCGCCCACCGAGACCAGCGCGAACACGCGCTTGCCCTGGTCGCTCGAGAAGCGGTCGGCCATCAGGGCCCAGAACACCATGGTCACGAACAGGTTGAACACGCTGAACCACACGTAGAACACCTGTCCGCTGCGCGCACCGATCGCGCCGGGCGCAAGGACCAGCAGCGCCCAGAAGCCCGCCAGGCTGGCGACGAAGAAGCCGTAGGTCGCACCGATCGCCTGCAGCCGCCTCAGCCGGCTGACCAGCCAGCCGAACACCGGGTTCACCGCCAGCGTGACCACCGCGGTGCCGATGAACAGCCAGCGCACGCTGTCGATGCCGCGCTCCATGCCCAGCGCATCGCGCGCAGGCCGCAGCAGCATCAGCGCGGTCAGCACGAAGAAGAAGAACAGGGCCGCCACCAGCACCGGCCCGGATTCGCCGTGGCGCAGGTTGAGGAAGCGCAGCAGGCGCGCGGAACGGGGCAGGCCCGGGGTGCTGGATCCGGGCTCGGCGACAGGCGGCATCGTGACTCCTCGGGGTAGCCGCACCGTGGATGCGGACGGGTGGAGTATGCGGCGTCCACCCTGCTGCACATGTGCCCTGCGGCATGGGCTGCGGCCGTCGCGCGCCGGTGCGGCTGCTAAGCTTGCGCACCTTTTTCGCACCCTTGCACGCGGGCCGACCGATGCTGTTGATGATCGACAACTACGACAGCTTTACCTGGAATCTCGTGCAGTACCTGCAGGCACTCGGCGCCGACGTGCGGGTGGTGCGCAATGACGAGCTGACGGTCGAGGAGATCGACCGGCTGGCGCCGGAGCGCATCGTGATCTCGCCCGGGCCGTGCACGCCGAACGAGGCCGGCGTGTCGGTCGGCGTGGTCGAGGCGCTGGGGCCGCGCATCCCGATCCTGGGCGTATGCCTCGGCCACCAGGGGATCGGCCAGGCCTATGGCGGGCGGGTGGTGCGCGCGGGCCGGATCATGCACGGCAAGACCTCGCCGATCCGGCACACGGGGCAGGGCGTGTTCGCGGGCCTGCCGGATGGCTACGAGGCCACCCGCTACCACTCGCTGGTGGTCGAGCGCGAGTCGCTGCCGGACTGCCTGGAAGTGACCGCATGGACCGAGCACGACGATGGCGGCATCGAGGAGATCATGGGCCTGCGCCATCGCGCGCATCCGGTGGAGGGCGTGCAGTTCCACCCGGAATCGATCCTCACCGAGCATGGCCACGCGCTGCTGAAGAACTTCCTGCAGCGCTGAGCGGCGCCCGGCACGCTGCGATCCGCGCATGCGGGTTTCGCACGGCCGCGGGTTGCGGGTAAGGTCGTCCGCCCCGTACCACACCCACGGCCCCCGCATGCCCATCACCCCGCAGGACGCGCTGCAGCGCACGATCGAACACCGCGAGATCTTCCACGACGAGATGGTCGATCTCATGCGCCAGATCATGCGTGGCGAGGTGTCGCCGATGATGACCGCGGCGATCCTGACCGGGCTGCGGGTCAAGAAGGAGACCGTGGGCGAGATCGCCGGTGCGGCGGCGGTGATGCGTGAATTCGCGCGGCCGGTGGTGATCGCCGATCGCACCCACCTGGTCGACGTGGTCGGCACCGGCGGCGATGGCGCGCACACCTTCAACGTCTCGACCTGTTCGGCCTTCGTCGCTGCGGCGGCGGGTGCGCGTATCGCCAAGCACGGCAACCGCAGCGTGTCGTCGAAGTCCGGCGCCGCCGACGTGCTCGAGGCGCTGGGCGCGGCGATCGAGCTGCAGCCCGCGCAGGTGGCCGAGTCGGTCGCGCGCACCGGCGTGGGCTTCATGTTCGCGCCGGTGCACCATCCGGCGATGAAAGTGGTGGCGCCGGTGCGTCGCGAGATGGGCGTGCGCACGATCTTCAACATCCTGGGCCCGCTGACCAACCCCGCCCATGCGCCGGCGATCCTGATGGGCGTGTTCCATCCCGACCTCGTCGGCATCCAGACCCGCGTGCTGCAGCGCCTGGGCGCGGAGCGCGCGCTGGTGGTGTGGGGTCGCGACGGCATGGACGAGCTGTCGCTCGGCGCCGGCACCCTGGTGGGTGAGCTGCGCGACGGCGAGGTGCGCGAGTACGAGGTGCATCCCGAGGATTTCGGCATCGCCATGTCGGCCAGCCGTAACCTCAAGGTGGCCGACGCCGACGAATCGAAGGCGATCCTGCTGTCGGTGCTGGACGGCGCGGCCGGGCCGGCGCGCGACATCGTGCTGCTCAACGCCGGGGCCACCCTGTACGTGGCCGGCGTGGTCGGCTCCATTGCCGAAGGCATCGAGCGCGCTCGCGCGGTGATCGCCGACGGCAGTGCGCGGCGCAAGCTCGATGCCTTCGTCGCCACCACCATCGAGCTGGCGCGGGCGGACGGCGGTGCGAACGGGGACAATGGCGGCGGTCCCTCCGCCGCAGCCGCACGCCCATGACCGACATCCTGGAACGCATCCTCGAACGCAAGCGCGAGGAGGTCGCCGAACGCGCGCGGGTCCGCCCGCTCGACGAACTGCGCGAACGCGCCCCGCACGCGCCGGCACCGCGTGGGTTCGCGCGCGCCATCGAACGCACCATTGCCGCCGGGCGGCCGGCGGTGATCGCCGAGGTCAAGAAGGCGAGCCCGTCGAAAGGGGTGATCCGCGAGGATTTCCGCCCCGCCGGGATCGCGCGCAGCTACGCCGCTGGCGGGGCCGCCTGCCTGTCGGTGCTGACCGACCGCGACTTCTTCCAGGGTGCCGACGAGTACCTCGTGACCGCGCGCGTGAACTGCGAACTGCCGGTCCTGCGCAAGGATTTCGTGATCGACCCGTACCAGGTCTACGAGGCCCGGGTCCTCGGTGCCGACTGCGTGCTGCTGATCGTCGCCGCGCTCGACGACGCAACGCTTGCATCCCTGGCCGGGATGGCCCAGTCGCTGGGCATGGACGTGCTGGTCGAGGCGCACGACGGCGACGAGCTCACGCGCGCGCTGCGGCTGCCCGCCCACGCCGGCCAGCCGCCGCTGATCGGCATCAACAACCGCAGCCTGCGCAGCTTCGAGGTCTCGCTCGACACCACCCTGTCGCTGCGCGACCGCGTTGCCGGCGGACACCGGCTGGTGACCGAGAGTGGCGTGCACACGCGCGCCGATGTCGAACGCCTGCGCGCGGCCGATATCCATGCGTTCCTGGTGGGCGAAGCGTTCATGCGCGAGCCCGATCCGGGCGATGCGCTGCGCCGGCTGTTCTTCCCGGAGGCCACCGCATGAGCACGCCCGTGCCGTTTCCGATGGAGCGCGAGGGCGCACCGACCATCGTGTTCGACTTCGACCACACCCTCTACGACGGCGATTCCGGCAGCCACCTGTTCGCCTGGCTGATCAGGCGCAGTGCATGGCGGATGGCGCTGGCGCTGCTTGCGGCCCCGGTGCTCGGGCCGATGATCGCGTTCCTGCCCACGCGCCGCCGCGGCATTTCAGGGTTCGTGTGGATCGGCACCATCGGCCTGCACCGGCCGCGCACGCTCGACCTGCTGATCGACCGCTACGTGGCCCGGCACACGGAAGAGCTGCGCAGCCGGCTGCTGCCGGTCGCGCTGGAGGTGCTGCACGCCCACCGTATGGCCGGCGACCGGGTGGTGGTCGCCACCGGCGCGCCGCCCGAGCTCGCACGCGCGATCCTCGGTTTCGTCGCCCACGAAACCGTGCCGGTGATCGGCAGCCTCACCGGCCCACGCGCCGGGGCGATCCTGGTGACCCGCCACTGCCATGCCGAAGAAAAGATGCGGATGCTGCGCGAGGCGGGCTACGACGGCGTCGAGATCGCCTATTCCGACAGCACCGCCGACATGCCGCTGCTGCGTGCGGCGCGCGCGCCGGTGGTGGTCAATCCCAAGCACGGCGCGATCGAACTGTTCCGCCGCGTGCTGCCGGCCGGCACGCCGATCCTCAACTGGGGCTGCACGAGCCGCGGCGGGGAGCCGGTGGCACCCTGAGCGACGGTGTGGCTCAGAACATTCCCAGTCCGGCGCGCACGATGTTGTAGCCGCTGATCGAGGCGACCAGCACGCCCACGGCGCCCAGCACCCAGCGCTCGCGCACGTGCCTGACCATGACCGCCGCCAGCGGCGCGGCCACCATGCCGCCGACCAGCAGGCCGAGCACCACTTCCAGATGCTCGATGCCCATCGACAGGAAGAACGTCAGCGAGATCGCCAGGGTGACCAGGAACTCCGATGCGCTGACCGTTCCGATGGTCGTGCGCGCAAGCCCGCCGCGCGCGAGCAGGGTGGAGGTCGCCATCGCCCCCCAGCCGCCTCCGCCGCTGGCATCCAGCATGCCGGCCACGAAACCCAGCACCGGGACCCGCTTCACCTCGCGTGGCGGCTTCGCGCGGCCGGCCGCACGCAACAGGATCACCACCGCCAGCACCAGCAGGTAGGCGTAGACGAACGGCCGGATCGCTTCCCCGGGCAGCCGCGTCAGCAGCCACGCACCGATCGCCCCACCCACCATGCCCGGCAGGGCCAGGCGCAGGAACAGCCTCCGGTCGACGTTGCCGAACGCCAGGTGCGACACCCCGGAGGCGCCGGTGGTGAAGATCTCGGCGGTGTGCACGCTGGCGCTCACCGCCGCCGGTGGCAGGCCCATGCCCAGCAGGATCGACGATGCCACCAGCCCGAAGGCCATGCCCAGCGCACCGTCGATGAGCTGGGCGCCGAGGCCGATCAGCACGAACCACCAGAACGCGTCGGTCAGTTCCATCTTGATCGCATCATCGCGGCCCGGGTGAGAAGCGCAGGGTAGTGGCTGGCCGCGTGAAGCCGGCGGGGGCGTCGTGCCCGCGGCGCGGGATCACGCGGTACGGGCGGGGCGCCTCAGGCGTCGCCGAGGTGCTTGATGAAGCGCAGCGTGCCGTCGCTGTAGCCGCAGGCCCTGTAGAAGGCGTGGGCATCGCTGCGCTGCGAACCACTGGTGATCTCCAGCCGCGCCGCACCGCCGAAGCGCGCACGCCGCTCGGCTTCCTTCAGCAGCCGGCGGCCAAGCCCGCGTCCCTGGGCATCGTTGCGCACGACCAGCGCGGTGATGCGGCAGGTGGTGGTGCCCAGCGGCAGGTAGTACATGAAGTCCAGCGCAAGCAGGCCGCACACCACGCCGTCGCAGCGCGCGACCACCAGCGCCTGGCGGTCGTTGTCGACGATGGCCCTGATCCGGCGCGCGGCATCGTCGACGTCGCAGGGATAACCCATCTCCGACAGCAGCGCGGCGACGTCGTCGGCGTCGACCAGCGACGCACTGCGCAGGTCGGCATCCGACGACACGCCGTGGCCGCTGGTGATCATCCGGTTCAGCGGGTTCCGTACAGCACGATGGTCTTGCCGCGGGCGTGCAGCTTGCCGTCCACCTGCAGCTTCTTCAGCACGCGGCCGGCCATCTCGCGCGAGCAACCGACCAGGCGCGCCAGTTCCTGGCGCGACACACGCAGCTGCGTGCCCTGCGGATGGCTCATCGCCTCCGGCTCGCGGGTGAGGTCGTGCAGGGTGCGGGTGATGCGGTCGGTCACGTCGAGGAAGGCCAGGCGGCCGGCCTTGCGGCTGGTATCGACCAGGCGCCGCGACAGCTGCGCACCGATGGCATACAGGATGCGCGTGGCGTCGTTGGCCAGCGGTCCTTCCAGCAACGCCTGCAGGCGCTCGTAGCTGATCTCCGCCAGCTCGCAGGGCATGCGCGTGCGCAGGATCACCTCGCGACGGTTGGAGTCGATGAACAGGCCCATCTCGCCGACGAATTCGCCGTTGCCGAAATAGCCCAGGACCAGCTCACGGCCGTCGTCCTCCTCGGCGATGATGCTCACCGAGCCGCTGACGACGTAATAGAGCGTGCCGGCGGGATCGCCGGGACGGAACACATCGGTGCGCGCCGGGTAACGGCGGCGATGACAATGGGCGAGGAATCGTTCGATGGTCGCCGGCGTAGGCATAAGGGGGTGCACCGGTCGTTGGAGGGGTGGGATGACGGCCACAGCGCGTGCGCTCATTGCCTGAACAGTAGGGGAAGCACGGGAGAGTAGGCCGTCCCGCCGCGGCGGGCAAACTCCCGTACAGCGAAGTCTGCCGGATTGCCCCATAATTCGCCTTTCGCCGTTTCCAGCCAGAGGTCGACCGAGTGGTCAAGCCGCTGCCCCGCCTGAAGCTCCAGGGGTTCAACAATCTGACGAAGGCCCTGTCCTTCAACATCTACGACGTGTGCTACGCGTCGTCCGAGGACGAGCGCCGCCGTTACATCGAGTACATCGATGAGGCCTACAACGCGGACCGGTTGACGCAGATCCTCACCGACGTGGCCGAGATCATCGGCGCCAACATCCTCAACATCGCGCGCCAGGATTACGACCCGCAGGGCGCGTCGGTGACGATCCTGATCTCCGAGGAACCGGTGATCGACAAGTCGGCGGCCAAGGGCGTGATTTCCGACGCCGTGGTGGCGCATCTCGACAAGTCCCACATCACCGTGCACACCTATCCGGAAACCCATCCGGACAACGGCATCGCCACCTTCCGCGCCGATATCGACGTCGCGACCTGCGGCGTGATCTCGCCGCTGAAGGCGCTGAACTACCTGATCGAGAGCCTCGAATCCGACATCGTGGTGATGGACTACCGGGTGCGCGGCTTCACCCGCGACATCAAGGGCAAGAAGCACTACATCGACCACAAGATCAATTCGATCCAGGACTACCTCGCCAAGAACATCAAGTCGCGCTACGACGCGCTCGATGTGAACGTCTACCAGGAAAACATCTTCCACACGAAGATGCACCTGAAGGACTTCGACCTCGACCAGTACCTGTTCGAAGAGAAGGCGCGCAACCTGTCGTTCAAGGAACGGATGAAGATCGAGGCGCGCCTGAAGCGCGAGATCGAGGAGCTCTACCACGGCCGAAACCTGGCCGACTGAGCCCGCCGGCGAAATGCCGGCGCTTCCGGCGACCGGCATACAAAGCCCCGCGGATGCGGGGCTTTGTGTTTGCAGGACGGTCAGAGCCGGTACGCGACCGTCTTCATGGCTTTCGAGGCCAGCCGCATCACCGACGGGATCGGCTGCGGCAGCACGCGGGCGCCGGCGCGCTCGGCCTCGTCCGCGTGGCGGGCCTCGTCGGCCTTCATCGTCTGGAGGATCGCGCGGCTGCGCAGGTCCGCCGGCGGCAGCGTCTGCAGGTGTTCGTCCAGATGCGCCTCCACCTGGCGCTCGGTCTCGACCACGAAGCCGAGGTTCCAGCCGTCCCCGCGCAAGCCGGCGGCCAGGCCGATGGCATAGCTGCCGGCGTACCACAGCGGATTGAACAGGCTGGGGCGTGCGTCGAGCTCGCGCAGGCGATCGGCACACCAGGCCAGGTGGTCGGTCTCCTCCTGCGCCGCGGCCATCAGGTGCTCGCGGGTCTGCGCGTCGCGGGCGACGGCGGCCTGGCCGACGTACAGCGCCTGCGCGCAGACCTCGCCCACATGGTTGATACGCATCAGCCCGGCGGCATGGCGGCGCTCGTCGGCGTCGAGCTCGACGTCCGGGGTGTCCGCGGCGGGGTTGGCGCGGGCTGCAGCCGGGTTGCCGAGCACGGTGTCCATGGCGTGCTGGGCCTGGGCGAGGATGCGGTCGAGCGGGGAGAGCTGTCGGATGGACATCGGGGCGTCGGGAAAGCGGGATCAGGCATCATGTTCGCCCCGCGGTGGCGACGGCGCCAAGGCCCGGCGCAGCGAATGTCCGCCGGCTTGCGGCGAGCGGCGGCGCCGGCTATCATTCCGCTTCTTTGTTGCACCGAAAACGCGAGGCGACGTTCCACCAGCCGCAAGGGCCGCGCGGAACCAGCCCGACCATCGACCTTTCGAGTACCAGTATTCCGTCATGAAGACTTTCACCGCCAAGTCCGAGACCGTCCAGCGCGACTGGTACCTCGTCGATGCCTCCGGCAAGACGCTCGGCCGCCTCAGCAGCGAAATCGCCCGCCGCCTCCGTGGCAAGCACAAGCCCGTCTACACCCCGCACGTCGATACCGGTGACTACATCATCGTGATCAACGCCGAGAAGGTGGCCGTGACCGGCAAGAAGCTGACCGACAAGCTCTACCACCGCTTCACCGGCTATATCGGCAACCTCAAGACCGAGACGCTGGCGCAGGCGCTGGAGCGTCATCCGGAGCGCGTGATCGAGACCGCGGTGAAGGGCATGCTGCCGAAGAACACGCTGGGCCGCGCAATGTATCGCAAGCTCAAGGTCTACAAGGGTGCGGAACATCCGCACACCGCCCAGCAGCCGCAGCCCCTGGAACTCTAAGTCATGGCTATCACCCAGAATTACGGCACCGGCCGTCGCAAGTCCTCCGTCGCCCGCGTGTTCCTGCGCAAGGGCAGCGGTAACATCAACGTCAACGGCCGTCCGCTCGACGAGTTCTTCGGCCGCGAGACCGCGCGCATGATCGTGCGCCAGCCGCTCGAGCTGACCCAGTCGACCGACAAGTTCGACGTGCTGGTCACCGCCTCCGGCGGCGGCACCACCGGCCAGGCCGGTGCGATCCGCCTCGGCATCGCCCGCGCGCTGGTGGAGTACGACGAGTCGCTGAAGACCGAGCTGCGCAAGGCCGGCTTCATGACCCGTGACGCCCGCGAGGTCGAGCGCAAGAAGGTCGGTCTGCACAAGGCCCGCCGCGCCACCCAGTTCTCCAAGCGTTAAACCCATCGCGTCCGGTCTGCGTACCCTCTGTACGCAGCCGGCCGGTCGACGCTACAATCCGGTTCCCACAGCCCCGTCGCCAAGCGGTAAGGCACCTGACTCTGACTCAGGCATTCGGAGGTTCGAATCCTTCCGGGGCTGCCAGATCCACCTCCCGCCACGTGCGGGAGGCCGAAGAACCCGCCGCAAGGCGGGTTTCTTCGTTGTGGGGCGACCGCCAGCGCTGCGGCTGCCCCAGGTCGTGTGCGACCCCGGGGGAATGCCGCTTGGCGCGGCCCCGCGATCGCACGCTGGTTCCGGCAGCGACGTGGCTGGACAATGTGCGGGCGGCGGCCTGCCGCGCCCCCGGACCCTCGCATGACGCCCGACCTCGCCCCTCCCTGCACCCCGCTTGCCGATCTCGCCGGGGCGATGCGCGCTCACGGTTATGCCGTGCTCGCGGCTGCCGACGTGGCCGCGCTTGCGGGCGTCCCGGTCGGCGCCTTCGACGACATCCGCGAAAGCTGGGAGCGCTTGCCGCCCGATACCTATCTGCTCGACGGTGGCCGTTACCGGCGTCGTCGCCATTCGTGCTTCGTGGTCGATCACGCGTCCGGCGGGCTGCAGCTCGCGCCGCATCGCGCGCACTGGCAGCCGCGTGACTACAACGCGTTGCATGGAGGCATGCGCCGCTGGTTCGAACCGGTCGAGGACGCAGTGGTGGCGGCGCCGGCGTGGAGCGGGCTGCTGCAGGGGCTCGCCGGCATCGGCGACGCACTGCGCGGCGCGCAACCCTGGTACGTGGAAGCACACCAGTTCCGCATCGACACCAGCGACGGTATCGGCCGGCCGACACCCGAAGGCGCACATCGCGATGGCGTGGACCTGGTCGCCGTGTGCATGGTCGGCCGGCATGGCATCAAGGGCGGCGAGACCCGCGTGTTCGATGCGGATGGCCCGGACGGGCAGCGCTTCACGCTGTCGGAGCCCTGGTCCCTGCTGCTGCTCGACGATGCGCGGGTGATCCACGAGTCCACGCCGATCCAGCCGGTGGATGGGCATGGGCATCGCGACACGCTGGTGATCACCCTGCGCGCGGGGAGTTTCCAGGGCGACGGGTAATTCTGGCTGACGCGGATCACGGATGCCGCCGATCAGGCGCAGGCATGTTCGCGTCTGGGATGCCGGCGCGGGGGCGACTCCAGCGAAATTGCGGTGATACGCCGGGCATGATCGCCCCGCAGCTGGTCCGCGCACATCCGCGTTGATCCTCCGCCGGAAGCACGGCTCCAGGCCGCGCCGCTACAATTGCCGCCCTGTACTGTTTTGCGGAGCGGCAATGAAGCTTGGTTCCCTGAAGGAGGGCGGTCGCGACGGCACCCTCGTCGTCGTCTCGCGTGACCTGACCCGCGCGGTGCGCGCCGATGGCATCGCGCCGACCCTGCAGCGCGCACTCGAGGACTGGTCCAACACGGCCCCGCGGCTCAACGCGCTCGCCCAGCAGCTGGACGCAGGCGATGTCGACGGCGCATTCGACCTCGACATCGCCGCGCTGGCCTCGCCGCTGCCGCGCGCCTACGAGTTCGTCGACGGCAGTGCCTACCTGCCGCACGTGGAGCGCGTGCGTCGTGCGCGCGGCGCCGAAGTGCCGGAGAGCTTCTACACCGACCCGCTGATGTACCAGGCCACCAGTGCCGGCTTCCTTGGCCCGCGCGACCCGGTGCGCGTGGTCAGCGAGGACTACGGCATCGACCTCGAGGCCGAGATCGTGGTGATCACCGACGACGTGCCGATGGCCGCGACGCCGGAGCAGGCCGCCGGGCATATCCAGCTGGTCGGGCTGGTCAACGACGTATCGCTGCGCAACCTGATCCCCGGCGAGCTTGCCAAGGGCTTCGGCTTCCTGCAGTCCAAGCCGCGCTCGGCGCTGAGCCCGGTGTTCGTGACGCCCGACGAGCTCGGTGATGCCTGGCGGGGCAACAAGCTGCACCTGCCGCTGGTGACGCACGTCAACGGTGAATGGTTCGGCGCCCCCGAGGCCGGCGTCGACATGCAGTTCGACTTCGCGCAGCTGGTCGCGCATGCGGCGAAGACGCGGCCGCTCTCGGCCGGCACCATCGTCGGCTCCGGCACGATCGCCAACCAGGACACCAGCAAGGGCGCGTCGTGTTTTGCCGAGAAGCGCACGGTGGAGGCGCTCGAGCACGGCAAGCCGCTGACCCCGTTCCTGTCCTTCGGCGACACCGTGCGCATCGAGATGCTGGATGCGCGGGGCGAGTCGATCTTCGGTGCGATCGAGCAGCGCATCGAACGACAGGCGGTCTGAGCGCCGGCGCGCGCGGCATTCCCCGCGCGCGCTGGACGCGTTAACGTGCACGGCTGGCACGGGGGTGCCCAAGGGGAACGGGGACACATGAGCGAGCGCCTGGCGCTGTATTCCTACTGGCGATCAAGCGCCGCCTACCGCGTGCGGATCGGACTGAACCTCAAGCGCCTGCCGTACGACACCGTGCCGGTGCATCTGGTGCGCAATGGCGGCGAACAGCTCGCGCCCGAGTACGCGGGGCACGCGCCGCAGAAGCTGGTGCCGATGCTCGTGCATGGCCAGCGCCGCATGCGGCAGTCGTTATCGATCCTGGAATACCTCGACGAGGTGTGGCCGGAGCCGCCGCTGCTGCCGTCGACCGCGCGCGGCCGGCAGCGCGTACGCGAGCTCGCCCAGCTGGTGGCCTGCGAGATCCATCCGCTGAACAACCTGCGCGTGATGCGTTTTCTCGAGCACGAATGGAACGTGCCGCAACCCGAGCGCGAGGTGTGGATCAAGCACTGGATGGTCGAAGGGCTGGGTGCGTTCGAGGCGCTGCTCGATGGGCATCCGTCGACCGATGCGTTCTGCGAAGGCTCGACGCCGGGGCTGGCCGACTGCTGCCTGGTGCCGCAGCTCTACAACGCGCGCCGCTTCGGCGTGGATCTGTCGCCGTTCCCGACGCTCCTGCGCATCGAGCAGGCCTGCCTGGCGCTGCCGGCGTTCGATGCGGCGCGCCCCGAGAAGCAGCCCGACGCGCCCTGAAGCGCGACGGCAACGATGGCGCAGGGCGCTGCCACGACGCAGGGCGGCGCAACGCGGCGGGGCGCCGGATGCTGTCCGGCGCGCCTGCAATCAGCGCAGCATTTCCTCGCCGTGCGAGTACACGTCGGCATAGGGGTCGTGCACGTCGCCGCCCTCGGAGAGGCGGAACTTCAGGGCCAGGCCATCGCGCGAGTCGGCCGCCTTCAGCGCCTCCTCCATCTCGATCCGGCCTTCCTTGTACAGGCGGAACAGGCACTGGTCGAAGCTCTCCATGCCTTCCTCCAGTGACTCCTCCATCGCCTGCTTGATCTCGTGCACCTGCCCGCGGCGCAGCAGGTCGCGGATCATCGGCGTGTTGATCAGCACCTCGGCCGCCGGCATGCGTCGGCCATCGCGGCCGACCACCAGGCGCTGGCTGACCACCGCCTTGAGGTTGAGCGCGAGGTTCATCAGCACGTTCTTGTGCGCGGCCTCGTTGAAGAAGTTGAGGATGCGCTCGATGGTCTGGTCGGCGTTGTTGGAGTGCAGCGTCGCCAGGCACAGGTGGCCGGTCTCGGCGAACGCGATCGCGGCCTCCATCGTGGTGGCATCGAGGATCTCGCCGATCAGGATGACGTCGGGCGCCTCGCGCATCGCGTTCTTGAGCGCGTTGTGGAAGGTGTGGGTATCGAGCCCCACCTCGCGCTGGTTGACGATCGACTTCTTGTGCCGGTGCAGGTACTCGATCGGATCCTCAATGGTGAGGATGTGGCCCGAGGTGCTGGAGTTGCGGTAGTCGATCATCGACGCCAGCGTGGTCGACTTGCCGGAGCCGGTGGAGCCGACGATCAACACCAGGCCGCGTGGCGCCATCACGATCTGCTTGAGCACCTGCGGAAGCTGCAGTTCCTCGATCGACGGAATGGTGCTGCGAATCGAGCGGATCACCATGCCCATCTCGCCGCGCTGCTTGAACACGTTGACGCGGAAGCGCCCGGCATCCTGCAGCGACAGCGCCATGTTGAGCTCGAGCTCGCGCTCGAACACCGGCACCTGGCCCTCGTCCATCAACGAATAGGCGATCTTCTTGACCATCCCGGCCGGCAGCCCGGTATTGCCGAGGGGGTACAGCTTGCCCTCGACCTTGATGTACACCGGCGCGCCGGTGGTCAGGAACATGTCCGACGCGTTCTTTTCCGTCATCAGCTTCAGGAAATAGCCGATGTCCATGCATGATCCCCTTGGTGTGGCCCGCCGGTCATTGCGCGGCGGGCACATGCTGCAGACAATTGGCCGCAGGTTCCCCTTCCGGCGCGGCCCGATGTCCACTTTCGCATACTTCCCACGCTTCCTGCAGGCCTGCGCACTGGCAAGCGTGCTGGCGCTCACAGCTTGCGCCACCGTTCCGCCGCCCACCTCGGAGGTGGCGACGGCGCAGCAGGCGGTCGCCCGTGCCGCCGGCGTCGATGCCGACCAGTACGCTTTCCAGGAGATCGAGCAGGCACGCGCGCTGCTGGCGCAGGCGCAGTCCGCGCTGGCCGCCGGCCGCGATGCCGAGGCCCGCTCGGCGGCGCTGTCGGCTGCCGCGCTCGCCGACCTGGCTGCCGCGCGCAGCCGCGAGGCGGTCGCACAGGCTGAACTGGCCCGCCACCGCGCACAGATCACCGACCTGCGCCGTCAGCTGCAGATCGACGGGGAATGACCATGAAATCCACCCTTGCCGCATTGCCGTTCCTCCTGCTCGCGGTGGCCTTTGCCGCGCCCGTGTCCGCGCAGGCCATCGACGAGACCGACATGCTGGGGCGCCGGCTGCAGGCCCTCGAAGCCGATCCGGCCACCAGCGGCTTCGCCCAGCTGGAGCGCCTGCAGGCGCGACAGGCAATCGACGCCTACGCGAACGCGCGCGCGCGCGACCGCGATGCGCTGCGCCAGGTGGCCGGCTGGCGCGTGGACACGGCGGAAACCGCGGCGCGTACCGAAGCCCTGCGCCGGGAGATCGACCGCCTCGACCGCACCCGCGCCGACCTGCTGGTCGAGGCCAGCCGCCAGGAGGCCGCGCGTGCCCGCGCGGAGGCCGAACGGCTGCGGATCGAAGCACAGATCCAGGCCGAAGAGGCCGCGCGCCTGCGTGCCGCCGCGGATTCCGAATTCACCGCCCGCCAGCAGGCGGAAACGGTCCTGGAAGGCGTCGCCAGCGACCAGGCTGCCAGGCTCCGTGCAGCGCGGGCCCGGGAGGCGGAGCTGGCCCGCCGTGAAGCCGAGCTGCTGCGCCAGGCCGAGCAGGACATCGACTGACCGGTTGTCACGCCGCTCAGGCCATGTTCAATGAAATCAACGGCTTGGGTGAATGGGCCGGTGTCGCGCCGTGATGCGGTCATCCTGCCGTGAAGCGTGCCCTGCTGAAGGCTGACCGCGGTCGCAAAGTGACGACGCATGGCCTTGCCGGCCCCACAGGCGAGGAGTAGGGTCGAATGGAAGCGGTGCCATCGCGACACCGCCATCCAGGCCACCGCATATGTCGTACGTGCCCATTGCCGATACCGCCCCGGCCCGCGCCTTCCGCGGTGCTGCGCGGCCGGTCGGCGGGGCGTACCCCGCATGGCCCGACCCCTGGAACGCCCCGGTCCTTGCCGGGGCGTTCCTGTCTGTGCAACAGAGCTGCTGACAGGAGGCTTCCATCATGTTCGAAGGGCAACCCCAGGCCGAAATCGAAGCGGTGTTCCAGGCCAACCCGGAGTTCCGGCGCCTGTACCACCATCACAAGGAGCTGGACAAGAAAGTCATGGATGCCGAACTCGGCGTGCTGCCGATCGATGAGACGACCCTGGCGCAGATGAAGCGCGAAAAACTGCAGGCGAAGGACCGGCTGGTCCGCATGTACGACAGCCTGCAGAACCACTGATCGTGTCCCAACCCGCGGGCGGCCCCGGTTCCCTCGTCGGCCGGGCCCGTCCGCGGGGTATCCGGGAGACGGGGATGCGATAATCGCCGGTCCGCTCAAGCCTGCGACCCCGATGCCCATCCACGCTTCCGTCCTCGACCTCATCGCCGACACCCCCATCGTCAAGGCGCAACGCCTCGACACCGGCGTGTGCGAGCTCTATTTCAAGCTCGAGAACCAGAACCCGGGCGGCTCCATCAAGGACCGCATCGGCATGAGCATGATCGAGGCCGCCGAGGCCCGCGGCGACATCAAGCCGGGTGACACCCTGGTCGAGGGCACGGCCGGCAACACCGGCATCGGCCTGGCCCTGGTGGCCCAGCAGAAGGGCTACCGCCTGGTCCTCGTCGTGCCGGACAAGATGAGCCGGGAGAAGATCTTCAACCTCAAGGCGATGGGTGCCGAGGTGGTGCTGACGCGCTCGGACGTCGCCAAGGGCCACCCCGAGTACTACCAGGACCTCGCCGCGCGCATCGCCGCCGAGACCCCCGGCGCCTACTTCATCAACCAGTTCGGCAACCCCGACAACCCGGCCGCGCACGAGTTCGGCACCGGGCCGGAGATCCTGCGCCAGATGGCCGAGGTCGGCGGGCTCGACGCGATCGTGTTCGGCTGCGGCAGCTCCGGCACCATGACCGGCCTGTCGCGCTGCTTTGCCGGGCAGGCCCCGCAGGTGGAGATGATCCTGGCCGACCCGGTGGGCTCGATCCTCACCGAGTACATCAACGAGGGCACGCTCAGCGACAAGTCCGCCAGCTGGATGGTGGAGGGCATCGGCGAGGACTTCCTGCCGTCGATCTCGGACTTCTCGCGGGTGAAGAAGGCCTACGCGATCGGCGACAGGGAAAGCTTCCTCACCGCGCGCGAGCTGCTGGAGAAGGAGGGCATCCTCGGCGGCTCGTCCACCGGCACCCTGCTGGCCGCGGCGCTGAAGTACTGCCGCGAGCAGACCACGCCGAAAAAGGTGCTGGTGTTCGTCTGCGACACCGGCAACAAGTACCTGTCGAAGATGTACAACGACTACTGGATGCTGGACAACGGCTTCCTCGAGCGCGAGCAGCACGGCGACCTGCGCGACCTCATCCTGCGCCCGTACGCGCAACGCGACACCGTGGTGGTCGCGCCGACCGACCTGCTGGTCACCGCCTACCAGCGGATGAAGCTCTACGACGTCTCCCAGTTGCCGGTGATGGAGGGCGACCGGCTGGTCGGCATCGTCGACGAGTCCGACGTGCTGCTGCACGTCTACGGCGACGAGGCGCGCTTCCGCGATCCGGTGTCCACGGCGATGGTCAGCAAGCTCGACCGCCTCGACGTGAAGTCGCCGATCGAGGCGCTGCTGCCGGTGTTCGACCGCGGCCAGGTGGCGATCGTCGTCGACGGCGAGCGCTTCCTCGGCCTGATCACCCGGATCGACCTGCTGAACTATCTGCGGCGGCGGGTGCAGTAGGCGCCAGCGTTCCTTCTCCCGCGCGCGGGACAAGGTGGCCCAAGGGCCGGATGAGGGCACTTGGCGCCACCTGCTGAACCGAAGATTCAGCCCCCACTGCTAGAATCGCGCCACTTTTACGGAGTCCCCCCGATGTCCGACAACTCCCCCGCGCATGACGAGCGCGCGCTTTCGCTTGCGACCCTGGCGATCCACGGCGGGCAGCATCCGGATCCGTCCACCGGCGCCGTGATGACGCCGATCTACGCGACGTCGACCTACGCGCAGTCGAGCCCCGGCGAACACCAGGGCTTCGAATACTCGCGTACCCACAACCCCACGCGCTTCGCCTATGAGCGCGGCGTGGCGGCGCTGGAGGGTGGCAGCCGCGGCTTTGCATTCGCGTCGGGCCTGGCCGCGTCGTCGACGGTGCTCGAGCTGCTGGACGCCGGCAGCCACATCATCGCCATGGACGACGTCTACGGCGGCACCTACCGCCTGTTCGAGCGTGTGCGCCGCCGCACCGCCGGGCTGGAGGTGAGCTGGGTCGACCTCAGCGACTCGGCGGCATTCGAGGCGGCGATCCGTCCGGAAACTCGCATGGTCTGGATCGAAACCCCGACCAATCCGATGCTGAAGCTGGTCGACATCGAGCAGATCGCCGCCATCGCCCGCAAGCGCGGCCTGCTGGTGGTGGTCGACAACACCTTCGCCTCGCCAATCCTGCAGCGCCCGCTCGCGCTGGGCGCGGACCTCGTCCTGCACTCGGCGACGAAGTACCTCAACGGCCACTCGGACATGGTCGGCGGCATGGTCGTGGTCGGTGACAACAGCGAGCTCGCCGAGCAACTGGCGTTCCTGCAGAACTCGATCGGCAGCGTGCAGGGCCCGTTCGACAGCTTCCTCGCCCTGCGCGGCCTCAAGACCCTGCACCTGCGCATGAAGGCGCACTGCGAGAACGCCCAGGCGATCGCCGAGTTCCTGCAGGGGCATGCCGCCGTGGAGCAGGTGATCTATCCGGGCCTCACGTCGCACCCGCAGCACCAGCTTGCGAAGAAGCAGATGGACGGCTTCGGCGGCATCGTCTCGGTCCGCGTCAAGGGTGGCTACGAAGCCGCGAAGCGCTTCTGCGAGCGCACCCGGCTGTTCACCCTGGCCGAGTCGCTGGGCGGCGTGGAGAGCCTGGTCAACCACCCGGCGGTGATGACACATGCTTCTGTGCCGGTGGAGCGCCGGGCGACGCTGGGGATCGCGGATGACCTGGTGCGGTTGAGTGTGGGGGTGGAGGCCGTCGCGGACCTTTGGGTCGACCTTTCCTCGAGCCTCGATGCTTCATGCCAACGTGACGATTAGGAGCGGATTCGACCAGAATGCGTTCGCTACTTAGACGTGCGCGTGCCTCCGCCCGGTCGATCATGGATCAGCCGCTCAGGACCAAGCTCGCGTTTCCGCGCCGGTTGCACGCGTGGACGGACGAAGATCTGCGCGTTGCCAGACCGGCCCCACATGAGACGCGTACCGATGTGCCGACGGTGAATCTGTACGGCTTCATGAGCGGAACACTGGGGTTGGGCCAAGCCGCCAGACTTTATGCCGACGCACTGCATCAGGCGGGCGTCCAGTTCCGGATGTTCGACGTGACCATCGACGCCGACGGCGTCCGTTGCAGGATGACGGAGGGAAACGTCGCGCCGGCCGATCCGCGCGTTAACTTGGTGTTCGTCAATCCAGATCATTATGCTGAATTAGCTCCGCTGCTCGAACGTGGAATCGATGGCAGACCGCTCTACACGATCGGAATGTGGTTCTGGGAGCTGCCTGCCCTCCCGAGCCGGTGGATAGACGCGCTTTCTTTGGTCGATGAAGTTTGGGTGGCAACGTCTTTCGTGCGATCTGCGTTCGCTGGGCATACCTCCAAACCCGTAACATTGATGGCCCCTCCGCTGGCGCCCGTGCGCTTCGTCGCCCCCCGGGATCGGGAAAGCATCGGCTTTGCAGAAGATATGTATGTTTTCCTTTTCATGTTCGATTTCCATTCGATCAAGGAGCGCAAGAACCCCAACGCGGTGATCGATGCCTTCCGCACTGCTTTTCCGCGGGGCGATGAAAATGTTCGCTTGTTGATCAAGAGCAGCAACGGATTGAATTATCGACGTGAACTGAAGGCACTCCTGCATCGAGGGAGTGCGGACCCTCGAGTTCTCATCCGGGACGAAAAACTAGGCGCGGGGCAGGTCGCCGTTCTGTACGCGTCCTGTGATGCGTACGTATCACTGCATCGTTCCGAAGGGTTGGGGCTGACGATTGCCGAAGCGATGCTTCAGGGCAAGCCCGTTATAGCAACCAACTGGTCCGGAAACACCGATTTCATGAACGAAAACAACAGCATGCCTGTAGACTACCGGCTGGTTCCAGTAGGCGACGGTGATTACCCCGGCGCGGCGAACGGCTTCTGGGCCGAACCTGATATCGGTGCCGCTGCTCGCGCCATGCGCCTGATGGCGGAGGATGCGGTACTGGCGGGCGGCGTCGGGGCTCGTGGGCGCGCAACAATCGAGGCCTTCTTCAGCGCTGAGCAGGCTGGAGGCGGGATGGCGGAAAGGCTTGCAAAGATTGCGGAGGCGTTGTGATAGGGATAGCTCGGGGCCTCTGGTCATACAGGAATTTTATCTGTTCCTCGATCAGGAACGAGCTGGTCTCCCGCTTTGCCCGCAGTCGGCTCGGTGGAATGTGGATGATCATCAATCCACTGGCGCAGGCGGCGATTTATGCAGTGGTTCTTTCGAACGTGATATCCGCCAGGTTGCCAGACAACGAAAACAAGTACGGATATGCGCTGTACCTGCTTGCGGGTTTCACCGCGTGGACATTGTTCTCGGAAATCGTTTCCCGTTGCCTGACATTGTTCATCGACAACGCGAACCTGATCAAGAAGGTCAGCTTTCCCCGCATCACGTTGCCGGCCATTGTGGTGGGTTCATCGCTTTTGAACAATGCGTTCCTCCTCGTTGCGGTCTTGATGGTCTACACGCTGTTGGGACATGACCTGTCGACATCGATGCTCTACATCATTCCGCTGACCGCGTGTGTCGTGGCCTTCGCGCTAGGGATCGGACTGATACTCGGAGTGATGAACGTGTTCGTGCGCGACCTGGGGCAGGTGACGCCGATTCTCCTGCAGATCTGGTTTTGGATGACGCCAGTGGTGTATCCGCTTGGAATCGTTCCAGAGGTTTTTCAGGTCATCATTGAGCATAATCCCATGTATCACGTCGTGGCCGGCTACCAGGATGCGCTCGCCTTTTCCAGGGCGCCTCGGATGGAAAATGTCGTCTGGTTAATGCTGGCTTCCATGCTCCTGATGCTGCTTGGGCTTTTCATGTTCAGGCGCGCGGCTCCCGAGGTGGCGGATCATCTATGAGCGATCTGTTGCGCGTCAGCGAGTTGGGAAAAGCGTACAGGGTGTACGGATCGGAATGGGCGCGCCTTGCCCGATGGTTCTACTTGCCCATCAAGCCGAAGGAGGAGCACTGGGTTCTTCGTAACATCAATTTCAACGTAGGCCCCGGAGAAGCCGTTGGAATCGTGGGGGAGAATGGTGCCGGCAAGTCCACGCTGCTCAAGATGATCACAGGCACCCTTCAGCCGACCGAGGGCCGGGTACTCCTGGGGGGGCGGGTGTCGGCGATCCTGGAGCTGGGAATGGGGTTCAATCCGGAACTTACGGGCAGGGAAAATGCCAGGCATTCCGCGGGGTTGATGGGGTTTGGAGCAGAGCTCGTCGACGGAGTGATCGACGACATTGAAGCCTTCGCCGAAATCGGAGCGTACTTCGATGAGCCGGTCCGTACGTACTCCAGCGGTATGCAAATGCGGGTCGCTTTCGCGGTGGCTACCGCTTTTCGGCCAGAGGTTCTTATCGTCGATGAGGCGCTCTCGGTGGGAGACGCCTATTTTCAGCACAAGAGCTTCGCACGCATCCGCGATTTCCAAGAGCAAGGAACGTCGCTGCTGATCGTTTCCCATGACCGAAGTGCGATACAAGGATTGTGCAGCCGTGCGCTGCTCCTGGAGGGCGGACGGGTAATCCAGGATGGGCGCCCCGAGGAAGTGATGGATTTCTATAACGCGATGATCGCCGAGAAGGAAAACGCGACGTTGGAGATTCGTCATCTGGATGACGGAAGTGTGCAGACACTTTCGGGCACGGGCGAGGTCAGGACCGAACAAATAGTGTTGCTGAACTCGAAAGGTCAGCCCTCGGAATTTGTAGATATCGGTGAGCAGGTCACCTTGCGCGTGATCGCAAGAGCCCACAAGGATATTCCGCGCCTGGTGTTTGGGTATGGCATACGCAATCGCCTCGGGCAGGTGATGTATGGCACGAATACGGAGCTGATGGAGAAGGTGCTGTTCGATGTTCTCGAGGATTCGCTGATAACATTCGAGGCCACATTCACCGTGGATCTCGGCCAGGGAAGTTACTCCATCCAGACCGCATTCGTCAGTACTGGAAATCATCTCGATAAGAACTACGAGTGGCGCGACCTCGCGCTCGTGTTCAACGTTGTCAATCTGCGCCGCCCTCATTTCGAGGGCTTCGCGTGGCTGGAGCCGGAGATCAGGAGTTCCCTGTCATGACCGTCATATCGTATGCGCAGAACTTCGAGGACGTCATGCTTTGGCGCGCCTTGCGGCACATCGAGAATGGTTTCTATATTGATGTCGGGGCGCAGAGCCCGGATGTCGACTCGGTCACCCGTCTGTTTTACGAACGTGGCTGGCGGGGCATCAATGTCGAGCCGTCCGAACAATGGTACCGGGCGCTTCTCGAACGACGCCCGCGGGATGTCAATCTCAATGTGGCGGCGGGACGAGCCTCGGGTGAGATCGATCTTCATGAATTCGGGGGTACGGGGCTTTCCACTGCGGTAGACGCATATGCGTCCAGCCATGAGAAAAGTGGGTTTCGAAGGGAGGTCGTCCAAGTAAAGGTGCGCACCCTGCAGTCGATATGCGAGGAATACCATGTCGCGCCCGTCCATTTCCTGAAGATCGACGTCGAGGGCTACGAGGGCGATGTGCTCGCCGGGGTTGATTTCTCCATCGTTCGTCCCTGGATCGTGGTCGTGGAAGCGACCCTGCCGAACACCCAGATCCCAAGCTACGAGGATTGGGAGTCGATTTTATCGAATTCCGATTACGATTTCGTCTATTTCGACGGACTCAACAGATATTACGTTGCCGCCGAGCGACGCAGCCTAAGCGAAAGTTTCCTAGCGCCACCGAACGTATTCGACGACTTCTCGCTCAATGGCGATGCTTCGAATCCGTTTTCGAGACACCTGGTTACACGCATCCAGTCCTTAGAAGCCGATCACGCCGAAGCCGTCGCGCGCATGGCCGAGGCCGATGCGGAATTGACGCGCGCGCAAGGCGATCTGGCCCGGGCTGCGGACGAGCTGGCGACATGCCGTGGTCGCGTTGATGACCTTGTCCAGTCGAGCGAGCGCTTGAGGTCGCAATGGGATGACGCGAAGTACGAACTTGCCATTGCGCGCAAGCGCCTGGCTGCGGATACCCGCTCATTGATGTCGAAAGACGAGCGTATTAGTGTCCTGGAGGGAAAGCTGGATTCGATTTCCGCGGGGTGGGACGTCGCGGTTAGCGACGCTCTCGTTCGTTTCGGGGAAGTGATCGACGAGCGCATCGCCAGTCTGAACGGTACCAGCGGGACTGCCGAGCAACAGCATGTATCGATAATGGACGGTGTCGCCCGTCTCGAGGCCCTCGTCGCGGACAAGCTGGCCGCTGCGGAAAGGCATCTAGAGCAATCGAATCAGCAGAGCCGGGAGCTTTCGCGTGAATTCAGCGTGGTTGGAGCGGAAATCTCGAGCCTGGTCACGGACGGACTCGCCAAGTTCGAGACCTTGATGGCGGACAGGGCCGTCTCCGCCGAGGCGCGAGCCGACCAGGCCGTCATTCAGGCACAGTCTCTGTCGCGAGAGCTGGCCGAGGTGAGAGAACAGCTCGCGGCATCGCTCAACAACGCGCACGTTTGGTATCTCAGGCATGGAGAGGCATTGGAAGCGATCCAGACGCTGGAAGCGCGCCTCGCGGAAGTCCTTGAGTCCAATCATGGCTGGTTTGTCAAGGCCAGTGCACATGAGCGCACCCTTCGCCAGATCGAAGGTAGCCGCTCATGGAGGCTTACCGCACCGCTGCGCGGGCTACGTCGTGGCACGGCGCGCGCGTTGAAAGCTGTCTTCAAGCCTCCGTTGTTGTGCGCGATCCGCGTTCTGAGGCGTTATCCTCGGGCTTGGGCATTCGCCTCGCGCCGAGTTAAGTCGTACCCGCGGTTGTTTTCGAGGTTGAAGGGCAGCGCCCTGGCCGCTGGTGTCGTCCCGCAACCCGCCTATGCCACGAATGCCGAGGCTCGCCCGATGCCTGTGCCAGTGGCTCCCGGCCGGCAGGATGTCAGTGCTTATCAACTCAGAATCCTGAGCCGGATTCGAACCGGAGGGTAAAGACGTGCGTGTGGTGATCGATATGCAAGGAATGCAGACGGAGAGTCGTTACCGGGGAATCGGGCGCTACACTTCGTCGTTCGTCAAGGCAGTGGTGCGCAACCGGGGCGACGTCGAGATCGTGCTGGTGCTGAGCGATCAGTTCCCGGATACGATTGGGCCAATTCGGGATGCATTTGCCAACGATCTGCCCCGAGAGGCCATTCGCGTGTGGTCGGCGCCCGGACCCACCAGGGAGTGCGACGCCGGAAACAGTGAGAGGCGTGAGATCGCGGAGCTGACTCGAGAGGCTTTCATCGGCACATTGAGGCCGGATGTCGTGCACATCACGAGTCTTTTCGAAGGGTTTGTCGACGATGCGGTGACAAGCATCGGCGCACTTGGCAAAGGTGCGCCCGTGACGGTCATGCTCTACGACCTGATTCCGCTCACCAATCCTGCTCAATATCTCGAACATAATCAGGAATATCGCGCGCACTATATGCGGAAGGTCGATTGGCTGCGCCGCGCCGACGGGTTCCTGGCGATTTCCGAGTTTTCCAGGCGCGAAGGTCGGGACATTCTCGAGATGGACGACGGGATGTTCCGCAACATCTCCACAGCAATAGAGCCGGATTTCGTGGGAAGCGAGCTGCCGTTTGCTGCTGCGGCGCAGGCCATCCACGAACTTTCCATTGTCGAGCCGTTTGTGCTGTACACGGGGGGTTCGGACGGCAGGAAGAATCTCGAGCGTTTGATCGAGGCCTACGCGATCGTCGCTGCAGCCAATCCCGACCGCCATCAACTGGTGCTCGCAGGCCGAATGCCAGACGGGGACGTGGCACGCCTCAGAGCGCACGCCCGTGCGATGGGCCTGAGCGATGTGGACGTTGTGTTCACGGGATATGTGAGCGACGCCCAGCTCGTTCTGCTATACCGGAAATGTGCATGCTTCGTGTTCCCATCCTGGCACGAGGGATTCGGCCTGCCGGCGCTCGAAGCCATGGCCTGTGGCGCCCCGGTGATTGGCTCGAGAACGTCCAGCATCGTGGAAGTGATCAATCTCGACGAGGCGATGTTCGATCCGTTCGACGTGGGCAGCATTGCCTCTAGGATTAGCGCGGTCCTCGGCGACAGCGATTTCGCCGCGCGACTGCGCCGGCACGGGTTGGCGCAATCACAACGATATTCATGGGACGACACCGCGAGCAGGGCCCTCGAGGTGTGGCATGCACTGGCCGCGACGCGGCAGCCCAAGAAGTCGGCGGCTGGGGACTGCGCAAGGCAGCGTCTTGCGATGGTGGCCCCACTCCCCCCCGAACGGACGGGAATCGCTGACTACAGCGAGGCGCTGATAAGGGAGTTTGCAAAGCTCTACGACATCGACGTCATCGTCGATCAAAGCCTCGTCGAGGCGTCGTTGCCGGAGAATGTGGAGGTTCGGAGTGTCGAGTGGTTCGGAGCCAATGCCGGGCAATTCGACAGGATCGTCTACCAGGTCGGGAATTCCCCTTTTCATCGCCATGTCCCCGCGCTGATCAATGAGCACCCGGGTGTGGCGGTTCTTCATGACTTCTTCCTGAGTTCCCTGTTTGGTTGGTTCGAGGACGCCCGGGTCGCGTCAGGTGCCTGGACGCGTGCCGTGTATGCGTCGCACGGCTTGCGCGCCGCTGCCCGCAAGCTATCCGACCCGGTGGCTGCAAAGACCGAGTACCCAAGCAACTTCGAGCTCGTGTCATCCGCGATCGGCGTGATTGTGCATTCCCAGTATGCGCGGGAACTTCTGAAAAAATGGTACCGATTCGAGGACGATGTTTCGGTCATCCCGTCGCTGAAGGAAGTCAGGGCGCAAGATCTGAAGGCCTCGGCGAGGGCGTCACTTGGGCTGCCGGACGACGCTTTCGTTGTTTGCACTTTCGGATTTCTTGATGTTTCGAAGATGAATCATTTTCTTGTCGATGCATGGGCGAACTCGTCTCTTGCAGGGGATAAAACATGCCATCTCGTCTTTGTTGGCGAGAATCATGGCGGCGATTACGGCAAACGATTGGTCCGTGAGATCGATTCGCTCCGGGCCGGTGGGCGGGTCCGCATCACGGGATTCGTGGACGGAGCCGGTTACAGGCAATACCTGCAGGCGGCGGACATCGCTGTGCAAATGCGAACCATGTCCCGGGGCGAGACATCCGCGGCAGTGCTTGACTGCCTCAGTCATGGAATACCACTCATCGTCAATGCGAACGGTTCATTCGCCGAAACCCCGAGCGAAGGGGCGATCATCCTAGAAGACCGGCTTCGGCGCGAGGACTTGTGCGAAGCGCTAGAGCGCCTTCGTGGTGATCCGCGACTTCGGGAGTCCCTCGCCAGGGGAGGACGTGCTGCGATTGCCGCCGCACACTCTCCCAAGATGTGCGCGGAGCGCTATTCCGATGCGATCGAAGCGGCTTATGCGGACGCCCGTACGGCCTGGCAGACTCGCCTGTATTCCCGGCTTGGGGACGCCGTCAGAGAGTGGGCGCCGGTCGACCTGGACGATTTGAGTGCGCGATTGGTTGTCACGTTCCCCGAGCTCGGCAGTGGGCGCAGGTTGCTTCTGGACGTGACGGCGACCGTTGCTACCCAGTTGCACACCGGGATAGAACGGGTGGCGCGTGGGATACTCGCGGCGCTGCTGAGACGAGAACAGCCCGGAATACGAATCGAGCCGGTGTATCTCTCCTGCCAGGACGGGGTCTGGAAGTATCGCCACGCGCGCGCGTATTCGATGCAGGTGCAGGGGGAAAATCCGGTCCCGGAACTGGACGATGATTTCGTCGATCCGCGTTTTGATGACACTTTGCTCACTCTGGATATCAGTGGGGCCGCGTTGGTGTCTGCTGTGGACAGCGGGCTGATCCGTCGTTATCGCGATCTGGGTGTCCGGGTCTATGCGATGCTGTTTGATCTCCTGCCCATCCGTATGCCAGAGGTTTTTCCGCCCGGCGCGGATGTGGGGCATGGCCAGTGGCTCGACGCCGTGGCGACGTTTGATGGCGCCGTATGTATTTCAAAGGCTGTGGCTGACGACATGCGGGCGTGGCTGCAGGAGACCGACAAGGCATCGGCTGCACGCTTCGAGCTCCTCGTCACGCATTTGGGTTCGGATATTGGAAGCTCGCTGCCAACGAGCGGGCTTCCGGACGAAGGGGAGAGCGTGCTGTCGAGCCTATCCGCGCGACCTACGTTCTTGATGGTCGGCACTATCGAGCCGCGCAAGGGATACGCACAGGTGATCGAGGCGTTCTCCCGCCTATGGAACGAAGGATTGGAGGTCAATCTGGCTGTTGTCGGTCGTGAAGGTTGGCGCGGCGTGGAGGGCTCGAGTCGGCGCGACATCCCCGATGTCGTCGAGCGATTGCAGACACACCCAGAGGCCGGTCGACGCTTATTCTGGCTGTCCGACGCCAGTGACGAATATCTGGATCGCGTGTATGCGGCTTCGACGTGCTTGGTGGCGGCATCGTTCGGAGAGGGCTTCGGTCTGCCCCTGATCGAGGCGGCCCGGCATGGGCTGCCTCTTCTGGTGCGGGATATTCCCGTGTTCCGGGAAGTCGCCGGAACTGCCGCCACCTATTTCAATGCGAGCTCACCTGCCGAGCTTGCCATGGCGGTGCGGAATTGGCTGGGCCTCTATGAAGGGGGGGAGCATCCGGACCCAAGCGGGATCGCCATGACGACGTGGCATGAAATGGCTGCTCAACTTGAACATGCGCTGATGTCGAACAATGCGAGGTTTACCTGATGACTGTGCAAGCCAGCGAGGAGAGAGGTGCAGGGCTGATCTCTCTGATCGTGCCGGTCTACAACGAGCAAGAGGCGGTTCCCGTATTCCACGCCGCGCTTAGAAATGTTCACGCGTTGGCCGCCGAGAACATCGAAGTCGTTTTCGTGGACGACGGTAGTTCGGATGGCACCGCGGACGCCGTGCGCGCATTGCAGGAGGTCGACCCTTCCGTGCGTCTGTTGTCGTTTACGCGCAACTTCGGCAAGGAGCCGGCGCTGTTCGCGGGTCTCGAAGCAGCACGTGGCGATGCGGTCATTCCCATTGATGTCGACCTTCAGGATCCGGTGGAGGTGATTCCGGAACTCCTGGAGAAATGGCGTGCCGGGGCGGAGATCGTGCTCGCCAAACGGGTGAACCGCGACAGCGACGGCCTGCTCAAGCGCAAGACCGCCGAGTGGTTCTATCGTGTGCACAATCGAATCAGCAAGGTGAGGATAGAGGAGAACGTCGGAGATTTTCGGCTGATGTCCCGGAAGGTGGTATCCGATGTGCTGAAGCTCGAGGAGCGCAACCTGTTTATGAAAGGCGTGCTTTCCTGGGTTGGAGGTCGCACCGAGGTCGTCGAATACACCCGGGCAAGGCGGGCGGCGGGGGTCGGAAAGTTCAATGGCTGGAAGCTCTGGAATCTTGCCGTCGAGGGATTCACCAGCTTCTCGACTCTGCCGCTTCGGATGTGGACATACGCTGGACTCGCGGTTGCGCTGCTGTCCTTTGTCTATGCGGTGTGCATGGTCGTTCAGAAGCTGCTGTGGGGGAATCCAGTGCCCGGGTATCCGTCGCTGATGGTGGCGATCCTGTTCATGGGGGGGGTACAGCTGATCAGCATTGGCGTGCTGGGTGAATACATTGGCCGCATCTACATCGAATCGAAGGGACGGCCTCGATACATCCTGCGCACGGAAAGCAATGGCTGCGCCCACAATGAATGACGGCGGAAGAAAGGGAGAGCCGCTATCTCCGCTGGTGCGTGTGATACCTGTCGTCATAGGGGTCTTCGCGTTGGCCCTTGTCACCGGCGGCAAGGTACTGGATCCGACCAATGTGGCATGGTTGCAGTACGGGGACTCGGCCCAGCATTTTCTGGGCTGGATGTTCTACCGGCTTGGCCCGTGGACATTTCCGATCGGGCTCAATCCGGCTTACGGATTGGAGATGTCAAGCTCGATCGTTTACTCCGACTCCATTCCCCTGCTGGCGATTTTCTTCAAGATATTCGAATCGCATCTTCCTGAAAGCTTCCAGTACTTCGGGCTATGGGTTCTGGCCTGTTTCGTGCTGCAGGCATGGTTCGGGTTCAAGTTGGCGCGTATAGTCAGCCCGGACCTCCTTGTCCGCGCCTTGATCTGCACCTTCTTTGCGATAGCCCCCCCGATGCTGTTTCGCCTGGGTGGGCATCTTGCGCTCGCCGGTCACTTTCTAATCCTTGCCGGGCTTTACAGCTGCCTTGCCCGGCCGTTGCGGCGACGCATATTGGTATGGTCGCTTCTGATCGCCGTGGCCGCGCTCGTGCATGCCTATTTGCTCTTGATGCTGCTCGTGATCTGGGGGGCGGGGCTGTTCGATCGAGTACTTCATCGCGAGACGGATCTGCGCCGGGCGCTAGTGGAATGCGCCACCGTCATCGGCGTGTTGAGCGTCGTTGCATGGCAGGCCGGCTATTTTGCCGTCAGCGGCGGTACTGCCGCCTGGGGATACGGTTTCTATAGGATGAACCTGCTTTCGCCGGTTGACCCCAATGATTGGTCGCGCGTACTCCCGGACCTTCCGGGAGGCGGAGGGGATGGCGAGGGGTTCGCTTACTTCGGGCTCGGCATGTTGATGCTGTTTGGCGCCGGAGGGTGGGGATTGCTCATGCGCCGCCCGCCCATCATTCCCGTCCTGCGTCGGAACATTGTGCTCATCGCCGCAGCATTGCTCTTGACGGTGTACGCGTGGTCTGACCAGATCGGAGTGGGATTTCATAGCCTCGATGTTGGGTATGCCGGGTGGCTAGGCGGTATCCAGGACACGTTCCGGGCCACAGGTCGCTTCTTCTGGCCCGCCTACTATCTCTTGATGCTGGCCGGCGCGGCCGCGGTAACTGCCACCTTCAAACCGACATTGGCCCGATGGATTCTGGGCCTATGCCTGATTGTTCAGATATGGGATACCAGCGCAGGCTGGCGGGCTCTCCAGGGGTACCGGGCAGAGCCGGCGACTTCGTGGGAAACGCAGCTGTCCAGCCCGTTCTGGACCGTGGTCGATGGCCGCTACGACACGCTACGCGCGTTGCCACCTTCCAATCGCCAAGAATCCTGGTCACAGTTCGCAGCACTTGCCGCATCTCTTGGTATGGCGTCCGATATTGTTTACCTGGCGCGTATTGATGAGCCTGGGTTTCACCAGCAGGTTGCGCGCGCCAGCGCTTTGATCGAGAGCGGTGATTTCCACGAGAGTACGCTCTATATCCTCGATGAGTCCGTGGTTGAGCGAGTGCGCAGGGTCGTCGGCCCGAATGACTTCATAGCCAATGTTGATGGGTTCCATGTCCTGGTCCCCAATGGCCTCGACTGCCGGCCTTGTCTTGACAGCGCCGGAAGTGCGATTGAATCAATCGCGTCTGGCCGGGTGGAGGACTGGTCGTTCGCGAACGGAAGCAACTACGAACTTCTTGTGGAAGGCTGGTCCGCTCCCGAGTCATGGGGTGTTTGGTCCGATGGGGCGACGAGCCGTATTCAGCTCCCTTTTGCGCCGTCGCCGAACCTGAGGCTCACGATTTCGGGTTATGCTTACGGCCCCAACGCGGGCGCCGATATCGGCGTGCGGATAGGCCGCTCCTCGGGAACGCTGCGCCTGTCTGCGACGCCGGATGAGGTGGCATTGGATCTGCCAAATCCGGATGGCGCATCGACGATCGAACTGCTCGTTCCTGCCCCGGCCTCCCCGTCGTCCCTGGGCGAAGGCGAGGACCAGCGGAAGTTAGGGGTGGCGTTGATCTCGCTGCGTGTGCAGGAATATTTCAGCCAAACAAGGTAAGGAAGGAATGTCGATTAAAAAGGCGGTCATTACGGGGATTACCGGGCAAGACGGAGCCTATCTCGCGGAACTGCTGCTCGAGAAAGGCTATGTCGTCTATGGCACCTATAGGCGCTCGAGCTCCGTCAACTATTGGAGAATCGATGAACTCGGGATTCGCAACCATCCGAACCTGCATCTCGTCGAGTATGATCTGACCGACCTGTCTTCCAGCATCCGTCTGCTGCAGCAGACCGAGGCGACGGAGGTCTACAACCTCGCAGCCCAGAGCTTCGTCGGGGTTTCCTTCGATCAGCCTCTGACCACCGCAGAGATCACCGCGATCGGGCCGGTCAATCTTCTCGAGGCGATTCGTGTCGTGAATCCCCGGATCCGCTTTTACCAGGCGTCGACCTCCGAGATGTTCGGCAAGGTGCAGGCGATTCCTCAAGTCGAGGAAACGCCTTTCTATCCAAGAAGTCCCTATGGCGTGGCGAAGCTGTACGCGCACTGGATGACGATCAATTATCGTGAATCCTATGGGATCTTCGGTACCAGCGGGATCTTGTTCAACCACGAATCCCCGTTGCGCGCCCGCGAGTTCGTGACCCGAAAGATCACCGACACGATCGCGAAGATCCGTCTTGGACAAGCCGATGTCCTGGAACTCGGGAATCTGGACGCGAAGCGCGACTGGGGCTTCGCCAAGGAGTATGTCGAAGGTATGTGGCGTATGCTACAGGCCGACGAGCCCGATACGTATGTGCTGGCCACGAACCGGACGGAGACCGTTCGGGATTTCGTCGACCTCGCGGCCCGGGCCGCAGGCTACGAGCTGGAATGGCGGGGCCGGGCCGAGGATGAGCGCGGAATCGATACCGCGACAGGAAAGATCATTGTTTCCGTGCACCCGAAATTCTATCGTCCCGCTGAGGTCGAGCTGTTGATCGGAAACCCCGAGAAGGCCAAGGCCAAGCTGGGCTGGGAGCCGAAGACGAAGCTGGAGGATCTTGCGCGCATGATGGTGGAGGCCGACGTGCGCCGGAATGAAAGCGGTACGTCATTCTGATGGGTGCCTCGAAGGGTCGAGTATTGCTGACAGGCGCCGGTGGTTTTACCGGTTCGTTCATGCGCAAGGAGCTCGAAGCCCACGATTACGAGGTTCTTGGCTTGGGGCGAGGTCAGGCAGCAGTCGATCTACGCGACGGCGACGCGGTGAGGCAGGTCGTGCGCGATGCGCGTGCCGACTATGTCGTGCATCTGGCTGCAAAGGCATTCGTCGGGCATGGTTGCGCTCGGGATTTCTACGAGGTCAACCTGATTGGTACACGCAACCTGCTCGAGGCGTTGGCGGAGGATGCCCACCTGCCGGAACGCATCTTGCTTGCGAGTAGCGCTAACATCTATGGCAACGCATCCGAGGGCGTCCTTGATGAATCGACGGTCGCCCGGCCTGCGAATGACTACGCGGTCAGCAAGCTCGCGATGGAATACATGGCGGGTTTGTGGGCGGATCGGCTGCCGTTGGTGATCACGCGACCATTCAACTATACGGGAGTAGGTCAGCCCGAGAGCTTTCTCATTCCGAAGATCGTGGCCCACTTCCGTAGAAAAGCAGAGGTGATCGAGCTAGGCAATTTGGATGTGTCGCGTGACTTCAGTGATGTTCGGACCGTGGTGGAGACCTATCGTCGACTGCTCGAGACTCACGAGGCTACGGGAGCCACCGTGAACGTGTGCTCCGGAACCGCCTACTCCCTGAGGGAGGTGATTGCCCTGTGCGAGGCCCAGACCGGGCGTCGGATCCGGATCGAGGTGAATCCGGATTTCGTGCGTGCGAACGAGGTCAAAATGCTTCGAGGGAATCCCGATCGTCTGCGTGGACTGATCGGTGCAATTCAGGTGCGACCTCTTTCGCAGACGATCGACTGGATGTTGCATGCCTGATATGAACCTTGCCAGGCGTGGGGGCGCACGCCAGTGGGTTTCACAAGCGCTCTTTTCGGTTGGGTCCTCGAGGCCGCCCTTGCGATGAGGGGCGGCACGGCTCGCGGGGGCAGGGTCCAGGTTTTAGGAATAGTAGAAACTCAGAGTTGCAGCCGTCCTCCGCCAAGGGCTGCTTGTAATGACCCAGTGATTTCCTGCTCAGGTGCTACCTTTTCTCGGAGAGCACGATGAGCCAAGTGATGGAAGAAGAGATCAAGCGTTGGACGGCCCGGCGGAAGTCGGCGCTGGTGC
>NWQL01000006.1:107751-175023 GCA_002798175.1 Lysobacteraceae bacterium NML91-0213
GTGACTGGATCCAGTTCTACAACCACCGGCGCCCACATCAGGCGCTGGGCATGAAGACCCCCGCTGAGGCTTATGCTTTAGCGGCCTGACCTGAGCAGAAACCGCTGGGTCATTACATGCTCTTGCAACTGCTGCGGTTAGGGTGAGGCTAAATTGGGGGTTCGATTGATGCGGCGTCCTGCGAAGTGGATGCACGCTTTCGCATGCCGAGACATGTTTGCGGTTCTTTGTTGCGCGGTGGTGATTTCGGGCGCCGTACTCGCTTATGTGGCTCTAGGCCCAGGCTGGCCGCAGAATCACGAAGGAGTCGCCTCCGTCCACAGGTTGATGGCCGTGGTGGGCCAGTGGCGATCGGGAAACTTTATCCCGGTCTGGTCCAGCGTCCTGCATGCGGGCATGGGCTCTCCAATGCCCGGCTTGTATCACAAGTCATTCATGTACGTGTCGGCTGCGATATACGCATTGACCGGCGGCGTGAAGGCGGCTGTGGTGGGAGCGTTGCTGTTCTTCAGCATTGTTGGCTTCCTGGGGGCGGCGTTCGCGATCATGGCCGCTTTCGGGCGGTCCAGCTGGCCGGCCGGTCTCCTTGCCGGCGCGCTGTTGTTGACTTCAAATTATGCGACCACCGACTGGCTGGTGCGGGGCGCTTTCGCTGAATACTCTGCCGTTGCGGCCATTTCGTTACTGCTCGTGCCGTTGGTCCATTTCGTGCGCGGGGGGCATTGGTCAAAGTGGATCGGTGTATGCATTGCATTTTTAGTGGTGTCGCACGCTGGACTCGCCCTGTTCGTGCCTCCGCTCGTCGTCGTTGCGTTGATCGTCGCTCAACGCGTTCACGTCCTTCATTGGCGGAGCCTCTTGCGGAGAATCGCGCAAAGCGCTGTCCTTACGTTGGCGTTGGTGGCACCGTTCCTGATGCCCCTGATCGCGTTCTCCGGGTACAACGACAACCGCGGACTGTTGAGCGAGGGCCTGCTGCCGGCCAGTAACTTCATTTCGCCAGTTAAGTACATCTGGGACGCGGAGTGGAGATGGGGTGCCCATGCCGATTCCTTCACCGTGCAGTTCGACCTATACGTTCTTCCTGTATTGATTGCGTGCATCGCACTGTTGGTGGTGTTGAAGAAGAAGGCGCCGGATGCGAGCGATTCTCCAAGGCCGGGCCATCGGCCAGTCGACGCGACGAGAGCCGTCCTGCTGTTTCTGACAATCAGCTTCTGTGTTTATTTTTTTCTGCAGATGCCCTTCGCCTGGCCGATATACGAGCTTGTCCCCGGTGCGCGCTACATACAGCTTCCGTGGCGGCTGCAGGCTTACACGACCGTTCTCGCGGCGTTGATGGCCGCGGTGCTCACGGTGAGCCTGTGGCGTACACGACGGCGTGCCGGATACATTTCGGACTGCGGTTCTGGCGGCAATGTCGGTGCTGGTTTCGCTCGGCAGCAACCCGGCGGTAAGCGGGATCCAATATGCAGTTATTTCCGACATGCGCGTCTTCCGGCCGGGGGAAATGGACTATCTGGCCGGTGGCGAGTTCGGGCCCCGGCCTCCTCCAGGAACCGATCTGCCGCGATATGCGCATTTGGCCGCGTTGTTTGCGATGCCGCCGGCTGGTGGCTGCCGGGTGGCGGGCGTTGGCCATCAGCGCTTCGTCGAAGCGAGTCGGCTCGACTACATCGTATCCTGTGATCGTGCTGCCGCCGCACAGTTTCCGGTTTTCCTTGCACCAGGAATGCAGGCGATGATCGATGGCCTCGGTCGCGCCCGCCTCTATCGAACCTGTGATGATCCGAGGGCCAGGCTGGATCTTCCCGAGGGCGAGTATGCGATCACCGTCCGGCTTCCGACCTGGACAACGTTGCTCATGTCCCGGATCAGGTCGGAGCGCATGCGGACGGATCAGTACTGCAAGGGAGATCTGGGGCCGAGGCAACGTTAGCCCGGCGTGGTCAGGTCGGCGTGTCCCTGCGGGAGAAGGCCCATATCGATGAGGCCACGTACGTGAATACGGGGACAATGGCAATGGCGAGCGCAAGGGCCAACCTGGGTGCGACCCCGAGCATCTGCGCGCCATGAAGTATGAGGTTGTTCAGCGCGAACCCGGATATCGAAACGAGCAGGAATTTCGTCAAGCTTCCCCGGCGCCCGAAAGTGAAGTGGGTGTGGCCGTAAAAGGACACCATGAAAGCGACGCAGAACGCCAGTGAATTGGCGAGGTACACCGAAAGCTGAGGCGCGGCCCAGGTCAGCAAGAAAGCCGTGACAAGGTGTGTCAGGGTCGCCAGGAGTCCGATCATGATGAAGCGCAGCGGACGGGCTGCACGGAAGAGGGGCGTTCGCATGGCAGCGCCTTTCGATGAACGGCTAAGGTGTGGGATCGGTGTGGGTGTGGCTTACGGTTGCGCGCCAGCAATTGGGGACAGAATGGTCGTGCATCTCGGTTCCGTTTCGCATGCTTTGGCGGCCAGTGCTTCCGGAGTTCTCGTGATGGGGCTCACAGGGTCGATCGGGGTTGATGTGCGTCCAAATACTTGTTGCTGGTCACGATAGGTCCGGGCATCTGCTCACACCGTTACATGTTCTTCACTTGTGTTTAATCCTCTTCGCGAGGAAATGGGCATCGGTCGTACGCGACACAGCCAGGAATCCAAGGCGGCATGAAACGAGAATCCCCAATCAGCATCCTGCAGCACGATTACTCCGTCGTTACCGACGACAAGTATCTGGAACCGATGCAAGGCCGATGGGAGCCCGCAACTGCGCGACTGCTGGAGTCGATGGCATACGGCACCGTCCTGGATGTGGGCGCCAATATCGGCATGACAACATTGCTGCACAGTAGGCTGGCTGATCATGTTCATGCCTTCGAGCCATCGCCGACCACTTTCATCTTGCTCGAGGAGAACGTCGAACGCGCAGAATGCGACAACGTGACCTTGCATAATTTCGGTTTAGGCGACACCCCCACAGGGCGTGAGCTGACCTATGCGCCGGATAATCGCTCGGGTGCTTATGTTTCGGACCGGATAACTGCCAGTGAGGGGCATGTCATTGAATCGATCCAGATCGATACCTTGGATCGGTTCGTCGAAGGCGGTGGGACGGCTGCAGTCGACGTGATCAAGATCGATGTCGAAGGATTCGAGATGCATGTGCTGCGCGGGGGGGCGCGGACGCTGGAGCGACTGAGGCCGGCGGTTGTGCTGGAAATGAACCACTGGTGCCTCAATGCGTTTCAGAGAACCAGTATTCCGGATTTCCTCGACATGCTTCTGAATATGTTTCCGATCGTGCTCGCCGTCCACGAGGATCACCATCTGGACGCAAGGGATGCCTCGAATCGCTACGTGATCATGCATCAGCACATTCTGAAATTCTGGTACCAGACGCTGGTATGCGCGCATCACCCGTGCCAGGTGGAAAGGCTCGTCGCGGCGTTTCCTGCGGGTCGCCAGCACGGGTGAGGTCAGTTGCGCCCGTATTGGTCTTCGAAGCGCACAATGTCGTCTTCGCCCAGGTAACTGCCCGACTGCACTTCGATCAACTCGAGAGGGAGCTTTCCTGGATTCTTGAGGCGATGGGTCACACCCAATGGAATATAGGTGCTCTGGTTTTCCGTCAGCAGGATGACCTCGTCTCCCCGGGTCACTTCCGCAGTGCCACTGACCACGATCCAGTGCTCGGCCCGGTGGTGGTGCATCTGCAGGCTGAGCGTTCCTCCTGGCTTGACGGTGATCCGCTTCACTTGGAAGCGCGCCCCGTTGTCGAGCGAATCGTACGCACCCCAAGGCCGGTAGACCTTGCGATGGGCGGCGGCCTCGCTGCGGCCATCGCGCTTGATGCGCGCGACCACATCCTTGACTTGCTGGATCCGGTTCCGGTGGCCGACCATCACCGCATCGTCGGTCTCGACGACGACGACGTCCTCAAGTCCGACCATCGCGATCAGGCGTGATCCATACGCGTAGGTGTTGCGGCAGTCGATATCGATCACGTCGCCGTGGTGCGCGTTGCCCGCGGTGTCCTTGTCGGACACCTCCCACAGAGCAGCCCACGAGCCGACATCGCTCCAGCCGGCGTCCATCGGAACGACGGCGGCGTCACGGGTCTTCTCCATGACCGCGTAATCGATGGAGTCGCTAGGCGAGGCCGCAAAGGCGTCCCTGTCGAGCCGGATGAAATCCTCGTCCCGGTTGGCACGCTCGAGCGCGCTCCTGCAGGCGGCGAGCATGGCCGGGTTGAGTTTGTCCAGTTCATTGAGGTAACGCGATGCCTTGAACAGGAACATGCCGCTGTTCCAGAAATAATGGCCGGAAGCGACATATTCCCGTGCGGTGGACAAGTCCGGTTTTTCCACGAATTGCTCTACTGCGCGAACGCCGTCGCCGGCGGAGGTGGCCTTGATGTAGCCATAGCCGACTTCCGGCGCATCTGGCACGATGCCGAAGGTCACCAGCTTGCCCGTTTCCGCGGCACGCGCTGCGGCGCGGACGGCGGCATGGAAGGCGGCTTCGTCACGGATTGCATGATCCGAAGGCAGGACGAGCAGCAGCGCGTCGTCGTGCAGTGCAAGGGCATGCAATGCCGCAATCGCAATCGCAGGTGCGGTATTGCGCCCGACCGGCTCGAGAATCAGCGCGGCAGGTTGCGCATCGCATTCGCGCAGCTGCTCGGCGGCCATGAAGCGGTGCTCGTTGTTGGCGACCACGATCGGCGCCGCGCCCGCGATCGGTGCGGCCCTTCGCCAAGTCGCCTGCAACATCGTCTGGTCGCCGACCAGCGGCAGGAATTGTTTCGGATAGGCCTCGCGGGACAGCGGCCACAGACGGGTGCCGGAGCCACCGGACAGGATGACGGGAAGGATGGGAAGCATGGGCGAAATCCAGTTCGTTCAGTGGGAAGCCGACTCGGCACCGATGAGCGCAGAGAGATCGTCGATGCGCTGCTTCAGTAAAGCCGGGTCGGCCCGTGTTTCGATGTTCAGGCGTAGCAGGGGCTCGGTGTTGGAACTGCGCAGGTTGAAGCGCCAGCGGCCGAAGTCGGCGCTGATTCCGTCGGTTCGGTCGACCGAGGGCGACAATGCCGCGTAGTGCGCAAGCACGCGCTCTACCGTCAGCTTTGCGTCGGTCACGCGGAAGTTGATCTCGCCGCTGCAGGGAAAGGCCTGCATGCGGGCGCCGACCAGTTCGGCTAGCGGCCGGCCGCTGGCGGAGATCAGGCCCGCGATCAGCAGCCAGGGGATCATGCCGGAGTCGCAGTAGGCGAAGTCCCGGAAGTAGTGGTGCGCGCTCATCTCGCCGCCATAAATGGCGTCTTCGGCACGCATGCGCTCCTTGATGAAGGCGTGCCCGGTCTTGCTCATGACGGGTTCTCCGCCAGCGGCTCGAACCATCTCCACGGTATTCCAGGTCAGCCTGGGGTCGTGGATTACCCGTCCACCCGGTTCCCGCTGAAGCAGCGCACTGCCCAGCAGACCGACCAGGTAGTAGCCCTCGATGAAGGCGCCGTTGGCATCGAAGAAGAAACAGCGGTCGAAGTCGCCGTCCCAGGCGACTCCGAAATCCGCGCCGCTGTCGCGCACCGCGCTGGCTGTGGCGGCTCGGTTATCCGGCAGCAGAGGATTGGGGATGCCGTTGGGGAAGCGGCCATCAGGCTCGTGCTGGATGCGCACGAATTCGAATGGAAGGTGCGGCGCCAGTTCGTCGATGATCGCCCCGGCCCCGCCGTTCCCGGAATTGACCACGATCTTGAGGGGCTTGAGCGAAGCGCGGTCCACGTAGGACAGCAGGTGCTGGACGTAGGCCTGCTTGCCGTATTCGCTGCGCCGCCGCCCGCCTGTGCATGCCACCGGCTCGTCGGTACCTGCGGCGAAGTCGCGGATGTCGAACAGACCGCTGTCCCCGCTGATCGGCCGGGCATCCTCGCGGACCAGCTTCATGCCGTTGTAGTCCATCGGGTTGTGGCTGGCGGTCACCATGACGCCGCCAGCGGCGCCCAGGTGGGCGGTCTGGAAGTAGACCTCCTCGGTACCGCACACACCGATGTCGATGACCTCCCGGCCCATGTGGAGGAAGCCGCTTTCGAGCGCGTTCTGCAGCTCCGGGCTGGTCAGGCGGACATCGCGGCCGAGGACGACCGGCCCGGGGCCCAGCAGCATCGCCGTACCCATGCCGATGCGTCGGGCGAGCGCGGGATTGAGTTCGTCGGGAACGCGGCCACGGATGTCGTAGGCCTTGAAGCAGGAGAGTTGCACGGCGAGTCCTTGTGTGAGCTTGTCAGGCCAGTGCCGCTTCCAGCTCCGGCAGCACCTTGAACAGATCCCCCACCAGCCCGATGTCGGCGATCTCGAAGATCGGCGCGTCGGCGTCCTTGTTGATGGCGACGATGGTGCCGGCGTCCTTGATGCCGGTCAGGTGCTGGATCGCGCCGGAGATGCCGATGGCCACATACAGCTCCGGCGCGATGATCTTGCCGGTCTGGCCGACCTGCAGTTCGTTGGGGACGTAGCCCGCGTCCACCGCCGCGCGCGAGGCCCCCACCGCGGCGCCGAGCTTGTCGGCGAAGTCGAAGATGACGCGGAAGTTCTCCTCCGAGCCGACCCCGCGGCCGCCGGAGACCACCCGCCGCGCGCTCTGCAGGTCGGGCCGGTCGCTGCTGCCGGCGGCCAGGCCCACGAAGCGGGTGTGCGTCGGCAGTTCGGCCTCCACCGTCACCGCCTCGACCTCGGCGCTGCCGCCGCGGGCGGCCTCCGGCCACGATGCGGAGCGCACGGTGGCCACGACCGGTCGGTCGGCGGGCGCCTGGACGGTGACGATCGCATTGCCGGCATAGATCGGGCGCTTGAAGGTGTGCGCGCCTTCCACCGCCATGATGTCGGAGACCTGCGCGGTGCCCAGCAGGGCGGCGACCACCGGCATCAGGTCCTTGCCGAACGTGCTGGAGGGACCGAACACGTGGCTGTAGCCCTGGGCGAGCTTGGTGACCTGCGGGCCCAGCACCTGCGCGATCGGGTGCGCGTTGGCCTCGGCGCTGACCGCCAGCACCTTGCGCACGCCTTCGATCTGCGCGGCCTCGGCGGCCACGGGCGCGGCGTCCGCGGCCAGGACGACGATGTCGATGGCCTCGGGCTGCAGCGCGCGGGCGGCGGCGACGCACTTGGCGGTGGCGCCGTTGAGCCGACCTTCGTGGTGTTCGGCGACGATCAGAACCTTGGACATGGCGTTCTCCGTGAGAGTGGGGCGGGTCGCGGACGAATCGGCCGCGCGCCCCGCCCCGCGCTTCCTCGCGGAAGCGGCAGTGGGCGGGGTTACAGCAGGCCCTTTTCCTTGAGCTTGGCGACCAGCTCGGCGGCATCCTTGACCATCACCCCGCGGCTGCGGCCGGCGGGCGCGGCGTAGTGCGTGGTCTCGAGGAAGTCGCCGGATTCGACGCCGAGGTCGGCGAGGGGGATCGTCTCCAGCGGCTTGCTCTTGGCCTTCATGATGTCGGGCAGCTTGATGAAGCGGGGTTCGTTGAGGCGCAGGTCGGTGGTCACCACCGCCGGCAGCTCCACTTCCAGCGTTTCGAGGCCGGCGTCGACCTCGCGGGTTACCGTGGCCTTGTCGCCCTCCACCTCCAGCTTGCCGGCGAAGGTCGCCTGCGGGCGGTTCCACAGCGTGGCCAGCATCTGTCCGGTCTGGTTGGCATCGTCGTCGATGGCCTGCTTGCCCAGCAGGACCAGCCCGGGCTGCTCCTTCTCGATCAGCTTGAGCAGGGTGCGGGCCGCGGTCAGCGGCTGGATGGCCCGGTCGCTGACCACGTGGATGGCCCGGTTGGCACCCATGGCCAGGCCGTTGCGCAAGTGCGGCTGGGCGTCCGCAGGGGCGATGGTGGCGACCACGACCTCGCTGGCGACACCCTTGTCGCGCAGGCGCAGGGCCTCTTCCAGCGCGATGTCGTCGAACGGATTGGGCGAGAGCTTGACGCCGTCGGTGACGACACCGGAGCCGTCCGGCTTGACCTGGATGCGGACGTTGTAGTCCACCACGCGCTTATAGGCGACGAGGATCTTCATCAGAGCGGATTCCTTGGTGCTGGCGGGTCGGTCCCGGCGCGCCGCGCCGGCCCGGAATGAATCGGGAATTCTAGCGGCTGGAGGCCGGCCACGCGACCGGGCAATTCAGCTTCGGCCGGGCGGGAGGCGCCAGGATGCGTATATCCTGTTCCGCCGTTTCCATCCCGGCCCGGCGCGTTGCGCCGCCACAAGAGATTGACGCAGTGCCAACCTGGCTCGTGACCGGCGGGGCCGGTTTCATCGGCGGCAACTTCGTGCTCGAGGCAGTGCGCCAAGGGGTTCGCGTGGTGAACCTGGACGCGCTGACCTATGCGGGCAACCTGCACACGCTGTCGCCGCTCAGGAGCAACGCGAACCACGTCTTCGCGCATGGGGACATCGGCGACCGCACGCTGGTGGCGCGCTTGCTCACCGAGTACCGACCCGATGCGGTACTCAACTTCGCCGCAGAGAGCCATGTCGATCGCTCCATCGACGGCCCCGCCGCGTTCGTGCAGACCAACGTGGTCGGTACCCTGGCCCTGCTGGAGGCCGTGCGCGATCACTGGAAAACGCTCGACGGGGCGTCCAGGGATGCGTTCCGCTTCCTGCACGTGTCCACCGACGAGGTCTACGGCTCGCTCGGCGAGACCGGCAGGTTCACCGAGACGACGCCGTACGCGCCGAACTCGCCATACGCGGCCTCCAAGGCCGCTTCGGACCACCTTGTGCGTGCCTTCCACCACACCTACGGCCTGCCCACGCTCACCACCAATTGCTCGAACAACTACGGGCCGTATCACTTTCCGGAAAAGCTCATCCCGCTGGTGATCGTCAGGGCGCTTGCCGGCGAGTCCTTGCCCGTCTACGGCGATGGTCGGCAGGTGCGCGACTGGCTGTTCGTGAACGACCACTGCGAGGCGGTCCGCACGGTGCTGGCGAAGGGGCGGGTGGGTGAGACCTACAACGTCGGCGGCGACGCCGAGCGCGAGAACATCGAGGTCGTGCGCACGATCTGCCGCCTGCTCGACGAGCGCCGTCCGCGCGAGGACGGCCGGCCGCGCAGCAGCCAGATCGCCTTCGTCGCCGATCGCCCGGGCCACGATCGTCGCTATGCGATCGATGCCTCAAAGCTTCGCAACGAGCTTGGCTGGCGCCCGCGCCACGATTTCGACAGCGGCATCGCCAGGACGGTCGATTGGTACCTCGCCAATCAGGATTGGGTGCAGCGCATCCTCGACGGCAGCTACCGGTTGGAGCGCATGGGGGCCACGGCATGAGCGCGCGCAAGGGCCTCATCCTGGCGGGCGGATCCGGGACGCGGCTGTACCCGATCACCAAGGGCGTGAGCAAGCAACTGCTGCCGGTCTACGACAAGCCGATGATCTACTACCCGCTCAGCGTGCTGATGCTGGCGGGCATCCGCGAGGTGCTGATCATCAATACCCCGCACGAGCAGGCGCTGTTCCAGGCGCTGCTGGGCGACGGCGCGCAGTGGGGCATGGACATCCGCTACGCCGTGCAACCGAGCCCCGACGGTTTGGCGCAGGCCTATCTGATCGGGCGCGATTTCGTGGGCGGCAAGCCGAGCTGCCTGGTGCTGGGCGACAACATCTTCCACGGCCACGGCTTCCGCGACATCCTGCACCGCGCCGACGCGCGTGCGCATGGCGCGACCGTCTTCGGTTACTGGGTCAACGATCCCGAGCGCTACGGTGTGGCCGAGTTCGACGAGCAGGGCAAGGTGATCGACATCGCCGAGAAGCCGGCGCATCCGTGTTCCAACTACGCGGTGACCGGGCTGTACTTCTACGATGGCCGCGCCAGCGATTACGCCGCCGAGCTGAAGCCGTCGCCGCGTGGCGAGCTGGAGATCACCGACCTCAACCGCCGCTACCTCGAAGAAGGCGCGCTCTACCTCGAGCAACTGGGTCGCGGCTACGCCTGGCTCGATACCGGCACCCACCGGTCGCTGCACGAGGCGTCCAACTTCATCGAGGCCATCCAGACCCGGCAGGGCCTTCAGATCTGCTGCCCGGAGGAGATCGCGTTCGGGCAGGGCTGGATCGACGCCGAGCAACTGGAGGCGCTGGCCGCGCCGCTGCGCAAGAACGGTTACGGCGCGTACCTGCACACGCTGGCGCGGCGTGGCGTGGTGCCATGAGGATCGAGCCGACCGCACTGCCGGGCTGCGCGATCATCGAGCCGGTGGTATGGGGCGATGCGCGCGGGGTCTTCTTCGAGGCATGGAATGCCGAGCGCTTCGGCGCGCACGGGCTGCCGACCCGCTTCGTGCAGAGCAACGTCTCGTCCTCCACCCAGGGCGTACTGCGCGGACTGCACTACCAATGGCCACGGCCGCAGGGCAAGCTGGTCAGCGTGCTGGAGGGCGAGGTCTTCGACGTCGCCGTGGACATCCGCCGCGGCTCGCCCCATTTCGGCCGCTGGGCCGGCGTGGTGCTGAGCGCGGAGAACCGCCGCCAGCTCTGGATCCCGGAAGGCTTCGCGCACGGCTTCGCGGTGCTGTCCGAGCACGCGGTCTTCAGCTACCTGTGCACCGACGTCTACGTGAAGGAGGCCGACGCAGGCGTGCGCTGGGACGATCCGGACATCGGCATCGACTGGCCGATCGCATCGCCCGTACTGTCCGACAAGGACGCGGCCGCGCCGCGCTTGGCCGAGGTGGCCGAGGACCGGCTGCCGGCGTACGCGCCATGACGATCGTGGTCTTCGGCGGCAACGGGCAGGTTGGGCGCGAATTGCTGCGCGCGTTGGCGGATGTCGATCGCGTGGTCGCGGCCACGCGCAGCGGTGCCCTGGCCGACGGCAGCCCTTGCGCGCAGGCCGATTTCGCCGATGTGGGGCAGGCGCTGGCGCTGCTGGAGCGAGAGCGCCCGCTGGCGGTGGTCAATGCTGCGGCGTATACCGCGGTGGATCGCGCCGAGAGCGAGCCGGAGGCGGCCTGCGCGGCTAACGCGCACGCGCCCGGGGCGATCGCCGGCTGGTGCGCCGCGCATGGCGTGCCGCTGGTGCACTACTCGACCGACTACGTGTTCGACGGCCGTGGCGAGCGTCCCTACCGCGTCGACGACCCGACCGCGCCGCTCGGCGTCTACGGCGCGAGCAAGCTCGCCGGCGAGGAGGCGATCCGCGCCGCCGGCGGACGACACCTGATCTTCCGCACCGCATGGGTGTACGCCGCGCACGGACAGAACTTCCTGCGCACGATGCTGCGCGTGGGTGCCGAGCGCGATGTGCTGCGGGTGGTGGCCGACCAGGTCGGCACGCCGACGCCGGCGGCGCTGATCGCCGACGTCACTGCGCGCGCGCTTCGGCATCCCGACGCCACCGGCACCTGGCACCTCACCGCCGAAGGCGAGACAAGCTGGCATGGCTTTGCCGAGGCGATCTTTGCCGGTGCGGTCGAACGTGGACTGCTGCCGCGTGCCCCGCGGGTCGAGCCAATCACTACGGCGGACTATCCGACGCCGGCGAAGAGGCCGGCGTATTCGCGCCTCGACACGTCGACCCTGCAACGTGATTTCGGCGTCGAGCTGCCGCACTGGACGCAAGGCCTGGCCCGGGTGCTCGACGAGCTTGCCGCGCAGCCCGCGGATTGACCGAAGGTCCAAGGCCATCGCGCGGGCGCACCGCTAGAATGGGCGCTTCCTTCCCGCGTGAGTCCGCCCGATGAGTGAAGCGATTTCCACCGAGCGCCCGGCCCGCGCCGGCAAGCTCTGGCCCGATGCAGCGTCCGCGCTGGCCGACATCGTCGCCGACAACCAGACCCTCGCGGTGGGTGGTTTCGGTCTGTGCGGCATTCCCGAGGCGCTGATCGCGGCGCTGCGCGACTCTGGCGTCAAGGGCCTCACCGCGATTTCCAACAACGCCGGCGTCGACGGCTTCGGCCTCGGCCTGCTGCTGGAGACCCGGCAGATCCGCAGGATGATCTCGTCCTACGTCGGCGAGAACAAGGAGTTCGAGCGGCAGTTCCTGTCCGGCGAGCTCGAGCTCGAATTCAATCCGCAGGGCACGCTGGCCGAGCGCCTGCGCGCAGGCGGCGCGGGCATCCCCGCATTCTTCACCGCCACCGGCTACGGCACCGTCGTCGCCGAGGGCAAGGAAACCCGCGAGTTCAACGGCAAGCACTACGTGCTGGAAACCGCACTGACCGCCGACGTGGCGCTGGTCAAGGCGTGGAAGGCGGACACCGCCGGCAACCTGGTGTTCCGCAGGACCGCGCGCAACTTCAACCCGGCCTGCGCCATGGCGGGCAAGATCTGCGTGGCCGAGGTGGAGGAGATCGTCGAGGTCGGCGCCATAGATCCGGACCAGGTGCACCTGCCCGGCATCTATGTGGATCGCATCGTGCACAACCCGACGCCGGAGAAGCGCATCGAGCAGCGCACCGTCCGCAGCAAGGAGTCGAACTGATGGCCTGGACCCGTGACCAGATGGCGCAGCGCGCCGCGCGCGAACTGAGCGACGGCATGTACGTCAACCTTGGCATTGGCCTGCCGACCCTGGTGGCCAACCACATTCCCGACGGCGTCGACGTCTGGCTGCAGTCGGAGAACGGCCTGCTCGGCATCGGCCCGTTCCCCACCGAGGACGAGGTCGATGCCGACCTCATCAACGCCGGCAAGCAGACCGTCACTGCACGCCAGGGCGCGAGCTATTTCGGCAGCCACGATTCGTTCGCGATGATCCGCGGCGGCCACATCGACCTCGCCATCCTCGGTGCGATGCAGGTCACCGCCAGCGGCGATCTCGCCAACTGGATGGTGCCGGGCAAGATGGTCAAGGGCATGGGCGGCGCGATGGATCTCGTCGCCGGCGTCAAGCGCGTGGTGGTGCTGATGGAGCACGTCGCGAAGGACGGCAGCCACAAGATCCTGCCGGAGTGCACCCTGCCGCTCACCGGCGTTGGCGTGGTGGGCCGCATCATCACCGACCTTGCGGTGTTCGACGTGACGCCAGACGGGCTGGTGCTGGTCGAGGCCGCGGATGGCGTCGGCGCCGACGAACTGCGCACGAAGACCGGCGTGCAGTTCGCCTGACTGACATGTCCGTCGGCTATCGTCGGCTTTTCGACCCACGCGTGCGCGACGGATGAAAGTGACTCTGTTCGGGACCGGCTACGTCGGTCTCGTGACCGGGACCTGCCTGGCGGAAATCGGCCATGACGTCACCTGCGTCGACATCGATGCGGAGCGCATCGCCGGATTGCAGCGCGGCGAGATGCCCATCTACGAGCCCGGCCTGGCCCCCCTGGTCCAGGCCAATCTCGGCGCCGGGCGGCTGCGGTTCACCACCGATGCGGCCATGGCGCTTGAGGGCGCGGCGATCGTGTTCATCGCGGTGGGCACGCCACCGTCGCAGGATGGCGGTGCCGATCTGAGCCATGTGATCGCCGCGGCGCAGACCATCGGTACGAACCTGCGCGGCGATGCGATCGTCGTCAACAAGTCCACCGTTCCGGTCGGTACCGCTGAGCGGGTGGCGTCCATCATCGCCGAGGTGCTGGCTCGCCGTGGCGTGGCGTTCGATGTCGACGTCGCATCCAATCCGGAGTTCCTCAAGGAAGGCGCGGCGGTCAAGGACTGCATGCATCCGGACCGGATCGTGCTCGGCGCGTCGCGGGCGTCCACCATCCAGAGCCTGCGCCGGCTGTATGCCCCGTTCGTTCGCAACCACGACCGTTTCGTGGAGATGGATGTCCGCTCGGCGGAACTGACGAAGTACGCCGCGAACGCGCTGCTGGCAACCAAGATCAGTTTCATGAACGAGATGTCGCGCATCGCCGAACAGGTCGGCGCCGATATCGAACAGGTGCGCCTGGGAATTGGCCCGGACCCGCGCATCGGATGGCACTTCATCTACGCCGGCGCCGGCTATGGCGGCGCATGCTTTCCGAAGGACGTGCTGGCATTGGCGCAGGCCGCACGCGACGCGCAGGTGCCTGCCGATCTGCTGGCCGCGGTGCACGCCGTGAACGATGCGCAGAAGCGCCACCTTTATGCCCTGATGGAGCGTCACTACGGCGGTGTTCCAGCCGGGAAGACTGTGGCCGTCTGGGGCGCCGCCTTCAAGCCGAATACCGATGACATCCGGGGCGCGCCGGCCCTCACCCTGATCGAGCAGCTGTGGGCAGCAGGGGCGCGGGTGCGGGTGTACGACCCGAAGGCGCTGAAGGAACTGCAACGCTTCTACGGCACGCGTGACGAGCTCAAGTTGTGCGACAGCGCTGCCGAAGCGCTCGAGGACTGCGACGCCCTCGCCATGCTGACCGAATGGCGCGAGTTCCGCAGTCCGGATCTGATGCTGATGCGGGAACGCATCCGCGACCGCGTCGTGTTCGACGGCCGCAATATCTACGATCCCGCGGAAGTCGAGGACGCCGGGATCGCGTACTACGGCGTCGGGCGGGGGCGCTCGCTGGTGTCCTAGCGACCCCGGTCGCGGCTGGCGAACCGGTACGCCGTGATCTGCTGATCGACGGCAAGCCCGGCGCATTCGGCGGCGGTCATGACGCGAAACCCTGCACCTTTAGCGATCAGCAGAAAGACGCGCTCGATGGCATGCGCCAGCGTCCCATCAAGTTGCCCCTCCTCATCTTCGAACTCGTCGACATGCAGGTGCGCATCGAGTAGCGGCCTGAGACTGGCCAGCCGAAACCAGGCCATGCTGCCCGCGACGAACCGGTCGGCATCGGCGGCCGGTGCGGGAGTTCCCGTCCGCCGGCAGAGATATAGACAGCGCCGTTCGTTTGCACTCCAGTGGTAGTGGAGCGGCTGCATATGACCTTCGGGGCCCACCACACCCAGGGCGGGATCTTCGAAGAATGCCGCCAGCACTGCGCTGAATCGGTCAGGTGCGGCGAGCCGCTGCAGCAGTTCGTGGCGCCAGATATCGCCGTCCTCCCGGTGCGTGGAGCGCTTGGTATGGAGCTTTAGGACAACGTCCACTCCCTCGTCCAGCATGCGGCCAGCCACCTGCAGGAACGGCAGGATGTCGCGGCCACGGTTCTCCACCTCGACAATTTCGGCATGCGTTCCCTGTTGCTGCAACACCGTTTCGACCGCCAGGCGCCGCTCCGACGGGACCGTGATGACAAGCCGGTAATCGCGTGCCGCGGTCCCCAGGATCTGCAGGATCTCGGGGAGGACGTCCGGATACCACGCATTTATGACGATCGCGACATTTGTCGGGGGTGTGCGACGCATGTCGACATTGCGGCACGGGATAATGCCAGTGAGTAACGCCTCCCGGGTCGCCTCGAGCCACGCATGCCCCAGACGCTGGTCCGGCTCCAGCACCGCGCCCTCCGCCCACTCGTTCCAGGCATTGATGAAGACCAGGTCGGATCCGCTGCGAGGCAGCCGGTTGCGGAGCGTCGCCTCCAGCCAGTCGCGATACCCGCGGGGCGAGGCATGCAGGTAGGTGCGCCCCCGACCAGGGCGCCGCGGCTCGTTGTCCCAACCACAGTTCACCGCAGGGTGCATTGGGTAGGGTGGGAGAGGTCGCTTCGCCCAGTCGCGCGCGAGTTCGCGCCAGTCGAGCACCTCGCCCCGGTAACCGGGATTCAACAGGCGCTGGTCGGCGGTCAGCGAGGATGGCGACGAGAGATTGGGGGGGAACTCGACAGCGGCATCGAAGCCGATCGAGCGTGGGTCGTCGCGCTCGAAAGAGTGCACGCAAGCCAGATGGATCTCGCCGATCCCATTCTGGCGGCACCATCCGCGCCAACGTTCCGCCGTCGCCTGGGGATCCGGAAGCAGGCCAGTGCGATAGACCAGCAGTACCGGCTTTCCGTCGACGCGCAGGTAACGGGGATCACGCAGGTACCTGGCGACGTGGGCGATGAAGGCGAGGTCGTCCTCGGGGCTGTGCGACTGCCCGATGAGGATGTCCTGCTCGCGTCCGTCCCAGCGGCGTGACCAGTTCTCGTTGGCCCAGCACAGGCAGATCGGGAAATCGATGGTGTCGTCGTCGAGCCACTGCTGCAGCGGCGTTTCCAACAGCGTCCTGCCGGCGAACCAGTAGAAGTACGTGCAGAAGGCGGAGATGCCGTAGGCCCGTGCCAGGTCGGTCTGCGCGCGCAGCGTATCGGGCAGGCGAAGGTCGTAGAAGCCGAGATCAGCAGGAAGCCGTGGTTGCACATGACCTTCGAACTGCGGCAGCGCCCGCGTCACGTTGCGCCATTCGGTAAAGCCCGCACCCCACCAGGCGTCGTTTTCGGGGATCGGGTGGAACTGCGGCAGGTAGAAGGCCACCAGGCGTGCGGGAAGGGGATCCGGCAAGGCTGCATCAGCACGTTCCTGGTAGCCGACCGCACGGCCACCGGCGTGGAGGCGTGGACGCTCCGGGAGATCGCTGCCCTGCCATTGTCCTGGTGCGGGTGGAGGTATCAGCGCCGGAACTGATGACAGCACGCGCTGGCGTATGCGGTCGCGTATCGCCTCGGGCATCGGCAAGGCCCGGAACACCCAGCGAAATACCGCGAACGCTCCGCGATGGATGCGTGCGCGCAAGGTCGTGGCGCCTGTGCTCACAGGTTCTGGTAATTCGGCCCCGAGCCACCTTCCGGCGTGACCCAGGTGATGATCTCGTACGGGTCCTTGATGTCGCAGGTCTTGCAGTGCACGCAGTTGGCGGCGTTGATCTGCAGGCGCCTGCCGTGTTCGGCCTGGGCGTCCTCGACGATCTCGTAGACCGCGGCCGGGCAGAAGCGCGTGCAGGGGTTGTTGTATTCCTCGACGCAGCGGGTCACGCAGATCGAGGTGTCGTGCACGTGCAGGTGCACGGGCTGGTCCTCGTCGTGCTCGGTGGCGGCGAAGTACACGCCGGCGAGGCGGTCGCGCGGGGCGAGGTCGCGCTGCACGTAGTCGCGCTTCGGTTGCTCGTGCTTGCCGACTTTGTCCAGTGAACTCCAGTCGGCGTTGACCTTCAGCGTCCACGGCGAGCGGCCGCCGGTGACGGTTTCCCAGGCGCCGTTGGCCAAGCCGAACCACATGCCCTTCTTGAAGCCGGGCTTGATGTTGCGCACCTTGCGCAGCTCGGCCACGGCGTCGGAGGCGCGCAGTTTCGCGTCAAAGCCCGCCGCGGCGAGCTGGCTGGCAACCAGGTGCTCGGCCGCCAGCATGCCGCTGCGGATCGCCTGGTGGGTGCCCTTGATCTTGGGCACGTTGAGCAGGCCGGCGGTGTCGCCGATCAGCAGTGCGCCGGGCATCTCCACCTTCGGCAGCGACTGCCAGCCACCGGTGACGATCGCGCGCGCACCGGCCGACAGGATGTTGCCGCCATCCAGCAGCGGCTTGATCATCGGATGGTGCTTCCATTGCTGGAACGCCTCGTAGGGCGCGTAGTTCGGGTCCTTGTAGTCCAGCCCGCTGACGTAGCCGATGGCGACCTGGTCGTTTTCCAGGTGGTAAAGGAAGCTGCCGCCATAGGTGCTGGTGTCGGCCGGCCAGCCCAGCGTGTGCACGATCTTGCCGGGCGTGCCGCGTCCGGCGGGCAGCTGCCACAGCTCCTTGATGCCGATCGAATACGCCTGCGGATCGCTGTCGCCGTCGAGGTTGAAGCGCCGCACCAGCCGCTTGGTCAGATGCCCCCTCGCGCCCTCGGCCAGCACGGTGACCCTGGCGCGGATGTCGATGCCCGGGGTGTAGCCCGGCTTGTGCGAACCGTCCTTGGCGATGCCCATGTCACCGATGCGCACGCCAAGCACGGTGCCATCTTCAGCATGCAGGGTCTCGGCGGCGGCAAAGCCCGGGTAGATCTCGACGCCCAGCGCCTCCGCCTGCGGTGCCAGCCACGCGCACATCGCGCCCAGGCTCACGATGAAGTTGCCATGGTTGCGCATGCCCGGCGGCACGATCGGCGCCTTGCGGCCGCCGTCCTTCGTCAGCAGCCAGAACTCGTCGTCGGCAGCCGGTACGCACACTGGCGGCGGGGTGTCGCGCCAGCCGGGCAGCAGGGCATCGAGCGGACCGGGCTCGATCACCGCGCCGGACAGGATGTGCGCACCGATGGTGCTGGACTTCTCGATCACGCAGACCGAGATGTCCGGATCGAGCTGCTTCAGGCGGATCGCGAACGACAGGCCCGCCGGGCCGGCGCCCACGGTGACGACGTCGTACTCCATCACGTCACGTTCGATGGCGTCGGCTGGCTGGTTCATGCTGGCTCGTGCTCCCGGATACAGGAGGCGATTGTCGCGTTTTCGCAGTGAACGCGGCAAATTGAGGTTCCCGCCTTTGTCCCGTCACGCGAATGCTGCAACCCCTCGACTTGCCCGGTGCCGATGTCCGCTTCGATCCGGCGTGGCTGGCGGAGGCCGAGGCGGGCGCACTCTTCGGGACGCTGCACGAGGGGCTCGCGTGGGAGACCCACCGCGTGCGGCTGTTCGGACGCGGGATCGAGAGTCCCCGGCGCAGCGTGTGGATCGGCGATGCCGACGCCGCCTACCGCTATTCCGGCACCCGTTTCGAGCCCCGGTCATGGACGCGGTAGTTGCGCGCGCTGGCCACGCGTCTCGAGGCCGCCACCGGTGCGCGGTTCAACAGCGTGCTGGCGAACCTGTATCGGGACGGACGCGACGGCATGGGCTGGCACAGCGACGACGAGCCGGAGCTCGGGCCGCGGCCGGTGATCGCATCGTTGAGCCTTGGCGCGACGCGGCGCTTCGCGTTCAAGGCGCGCGCGGGCGGCGCACGGCTGGTGATGCCGTTGCCGCACGGCAGTCTGTTGCTGATGGGTGGAGACACCCAGCGGCTGTACCGGCATGCGCTGCCGAAGACGGCGCGGGTGGTGGGCCCGCGGATCAATCTGACGTTCCGTCGGGTGCAGGCGCGTGGGTGAGGGCGCCTTGCGCGCCGGGATTACAACCGGTCCAGCCACCCGTAGCGGTCCGGCGTGCTGCCGTCGAACAGGCCGAAGTACAGGCCCTGCAGCTGGCGCGTGACCGGTCCCACCCGGCCATCGCCGACGGGGCGGCCGTCGACCGACCGGATCGGGGTGATCTCGGCCGCGGTGCCGCACATGAAGAGCTCGTCGCACAGGTACAGGTATTCGCGTGGCAGGTCGCGCTCGACGATCCCGAGCCCCGCGTCGCGCGCCAGCGTGATCAGCGTATGGCGGGTGATCCCGTTCAGCAGCGCGGCGCTGACCGGCGGCGTATGCAGCACGCCGTCGAACACCAGGAACAGGTTTTCGCCCGCGCCCTCGGAGAGCAGCCCGGTGGAGGCCAGCGCGATGCCTTCGCCAAAACCCAGCCGGCGTGCCTCGCGTGCCACCAGCTGCCCGGACAGGTAGTTGCCACCGGCCTTGGCGCCGGCCGGAATCGTGTTGGGCGCGAAGCGCTGCCAGCTCGACACGCAGGCGTCGATGCCGGTCTCCAGCACGCCTTCACCGAGATAGGTGCCCCACGGCCACGCGCCGATGGCCACGTCGACCGGCGTTTCCGCCGACAGGCCGAAGCCGCCGAGGCCGCGGAACGCGACAGGGCGGATGTAGGCGCTGTCGAGGTTGTTGCGGCGCAGGACCTCGCGGGTGGCCGCGTTGAGCGTGTCGAGGTCGTAGGGAATGTCGATCTCGTGGATCTTCGCGGATGCGAACAGCCGCCGGTTGTGGTCGGCAAGACGGAAGATCGCGGTGCCGCCGGGTGTGCGATAGGCGCGGATGCCCTCGAATACCGACGAGCCGTAGTGCAGCGCTTGCGCCATCACGTGGGTGGTGGCCTCGGCCCACGGCTTGATCGTGCCGTTGTGCCAGATCCATTCGGGATACTGCATGTGGGCGCGACCTCGGTGGGCGGACCGCCATTCTGGCAGAGCCGTCGCCCGGGTGTCCGCGGCCGCTACAGGCTCACCCACCAGCAGCCCATGTGCCGGCGCAGGCCCAGTACGGTGCTGCGCGGGGTGATGCGGTCGCCCACTGTCTGCTCCAGCCGCAGCGCCACCGGACGCCGCCGCGCCGCGGAGGCGCTCGGCAATGGCGGGGTCGCCAGGGCAGGAAAGGTCGACCCGGTGTAGTCGGCGGCGGCAGGGGGCGGCGGTGGCGCCGCCTGCACCGGCACGATCTGCACCAGCGGCCGCTGCACGATCGCCTCCAGCCGGTCCATCACGCTGTGGCCGGCGCGGTGCGAGACACCGGCGAAGTGATAGACCCCGGCCAGCCGGTTCACGTCGCGGCTGTCGATGGCGCTGCCGACCTCGTGCATCAGGTCCTGCACGTTGCGCGGGCAACCCCGATAGGCGCGCGCTGAAGGTACGGCCGCGGCACTGCGCTGCGAAGCGGGGACAGCGCCGACGTCGCTGCAGCGGCGGTCGGTGTAGATGGTGGTGCCGTCGGCGCCCGTGCAGCGGTTGATCGATTGCGCGTTCGCCGGTGCGATGGCCGGCGCGCCCACCAGGATGGTGGCCAGGAGCGCGACGGGGGCGGGAGGGCGGCGCATCGCGGCAAGCGTAACCCGCGGCGCGCGGCGGCAGCCATGTGCCCCGACCGGGGGAGGGTTGGGGTCCGGTGCGGTCAGCCCAGCCGCGCAAGCACCGCCTGCGTGGGGCGCGCGAGGTTGAGCGCATAGAAGTGCAGTCCCGGCGCACCGCCGTCGATCAGGCGCTGGCACAGCCGTGCCACCAGGTCGGCGCCGAACTCGCGGATGGCATCGACGTCGTCGCCATAGCCCTGCATGCGCCGCGCGATCCAGCGCGGGATCTCCGCACCGCAGGACTCGGAGAACCGCCGCAGCTGCGAGAAATTGGCGATCGGCATCACTCCCGGCACGATCGGCACGTCCACGCCCAGCCGGCGGGCATCATCGACGAACTGGAAATAGGCGTCGGCGTTGTAGAAGTACTGGGTGATCGCACCATTGGCGCCGGCATCCACCTTGGCCTTGAAGTTGCGCAGGTCCAGGTGCGCATCCTCGGCCTGCGGGTGGGTTTCGGGATAGCAGGCCACCTCGATGTGGAAATGGTCGCCGGTCTCGTCGCGGATGAAGGCCACCAGGTCCGCGGCATAGCGCAGTTCGCCGGCATGGCCCATGCCCGACGGCATGTCGCCGCGCAGCGCCACCAGCCGGCGGCAGCCGATCGCGCGGTAGAGCTTGAGCAGTTCGCGGATCTCGTCGCGGGTGCCGCCCACGCACGAAAGATGCGGCGCGGCCTCCAAGCCATGCTCCTGGCGAAGCCTGCGCACGGTTTCCGGGGTGTAGCTCAGAGTGGAGCCGCCGGCGCCGAACGTGCAGGACACGTACTCCGGCGCGTGGGTCTTCAGCCTGCGCGCGGTGCGATCGAGCTGCTCGCGCTGGTCGTCGGTCTTGGGTGGGTAGAACTCGAAGCTGAGCGGGATCATCGCGGCGACCGGATTGGCGTCGCCGCAGTCTATCTCTATATCGCGATGGAAGTGGAGGGATTCCGCGTGGCCGTGGATGCCTCAGCCGGGCCGGCCCGCGTCATGCCGGCTGCCGCCGCGGCAATGCGGGGATTCCGGCACCGCGCCTTCGCGCGCGTCCCACTCCTGCGGCGTCCACGCGTGCAGGGCGAGTGCATGGATCTCCTGCATCAGTCCGCCCAGGGCGGCATAGACCTTCTGGTGGCGCTGCACTGCGCGCAGGCCGGTGAAGGCGTCGCTGACGATCACCGCCTTGTAGTGCGTCTGGGTTCCGCGACTGTGCATGTGGCTTTCGTCGACGAGTTCGAGATGTGCGGGCGACAGCGCGTGCAGCGCGTCGCGCAGGCGATCGATGGTGGGGCTCATGGCAGGACACAGGCGAATCGGGATGCCTCGATGATGCCATGTGCCGGCTGACTCTCCGGCCACGCAGGCGGCTACCCTGCGTGCTGTTTTTCGCGGAGCCTTCCATGTCGATCGAACTCACCCCGTTCGCGCGTGCGCGGCTGTTTCCATCGCCGCCGCGTGCCAACACCATCAGGGACTGCACGCCGGAGGAATTCACGCAGCGGCTCAACCAGGAGCCGCCGACGCGCGTGCTGCCGGGCTATGCGCCGTTCTGCCGCTTGCACGTGCATCCGAACTGGACGTCCACGCGGTGCCTGACCGTGCCGATCACCGACGCCAACCGCCACCAGCTGCGCTCGGCCTACGAGGCGCGCACCCGCGAGGAACTGCCGGTGCTGGTGCGCTGGTTCGAGGGCGTCGAGGCGCCCGTCGCACGCTGGCTGGTGCCGATCCTCTACAGCCGCGAACAGCTGGCCAAGGAAGGCGCGCCGATCGAGGCCGACTGGGGCGTGGTCGGCTGCCTGTACACGATGGAGCCCGGGGAGATTCCGATGGCGCCGATCACGATGATGCGCAACGCGCTCGGCGTGGAGGAGGGCGGCTCCGGCGTGCCGATGGATCGCGATGCCTATCGCCTTGCGGTGGACTTCTGGGAGCACAACGCCAACTGGCGTGCCTGAACGCGCTGCCTGCACGCCAAGACAACATCGCCCACGCGCTGCGTTCACGGCGGTCGCGCGAAGGTCGGAAGCCGCGCCGGATACGTCCGGCGTTCCGACCCCACCGGAGACCTGTCAATGCTGGCCACCACCTACCGGCGTCCGCGCACGATGCGCATCGCCCACGTCGCCGAGCCCGAGATCGAGCATCCCAACGACGCCATCATCCGCGTCACCCGCAGTTGCATCTGCGGGTCCGACATCCATATCTACAACGGGCTGGTGCCCGACACCCGGGTCGGCCAGATCATCGGGCACGAGTTCGTGGGCGTGGTGGAGGAAGTCGGCCCGTCGGTGCAGAACCTCAAGGTGGGCGACCGCGTGCTGGTGCCGTTCAACATCTTCTGCGGCAGCTGCTATTTCTGCCAGAAGGAGCTGTACGGCAACTGCCACAACGTCAACTCGCAGGCCAGCGCGATGGGTGGCTTCTACGGCTACACCCACACCGCCGGCGGCTACGACGGCGGCCAGGCGGAGTACGTGCGCGTGCCGTTCGCCGACGTCGGCCCGACGGTGATCCCTGACGACATCCATATCGAGGACGCGGTGCTGCTGACCGATGCCTTCCCCACCGGCTACCAGGCCGCGGAAATGGGCAGCATCCGCGAGGGCGACACGGTGGTCGTCTTCGGCGCCGGGCCGGTCGGCCTGTTCGCCGCCAAGAGCGCCTGGTTCTTCGGTGCCGGACGCGTGATCGTGGTGGACTGCGAGGACTATCGCCTCGAGTTCGCGAAGAAGTTCGCGCATGCGGAGACGGTGAACTTCCGCGAGGTCGACGACATGGCCACGCACCTGAAGAAGATGACCGACTGGCTCGGCGCCGACGTGTGCATCGATGCGGTCGGCTGCGACGCCACCGGCAGTGCGTTCCACAGCGTCACCGGCAAGGTCCTGATGATGCAGGCCGGTTCGCCGATCGCGCTGCACTGGGCGATCAACAGCGTGCGCAAGGGCGGGCGTATCTCGATCGTCGGCGTGTACGGGCCGACCTTCAACATGATTCCGATCGGCAACGCGGTGAACAAGGGCCTCACCCTCCGCATGAACCAGGCCAGCGTGAAGCGCCACCTGCCGCGGCTGATCGAGCATATCCGTGCCGGCCACATCTCGCCGCGGGAGATGATCACCCACCGCATCCCGCTGGAAGACGTGGCGGATGCGTACAACATCTTCGTCAACAAGCGCGAGAACTGCATCAAGCCGGTGCTGGTCCCGCCGTCCGCGCGTGGAGCGGCGTGATGGCCGGCAACGAACGGGAGACGACCATGGACAATGCAAGCAAGTTCGCCCATATCCCGGGCTGGGGTGCGGATCTCGCACGCGAGAACCGTCCCGCGGTACCGATGGAACGCACGCCGCCGCGGCTCGACGTGCCGTGGAGCGATCCACCGCCCCAGCAGCCCCGCACCGTCGAGGTGCTGAAGTCGGTGGAACGCCCGGAGCACTCGCGCACGTTCGGTACGCGCCTGCCGCCCAGGGGCCTGAGCGGGATGATCCGCCGGGCCGCGTTCAAGCGCAGCGAGAACGATATCGGCCACTGGCTGATGCTGATCGCCGCCGATCGCGTCAACGTGGTGGAGGGGCTGTGCGAGGACGTGCGCCACAACCCGGGCAAGGCGCTGGCGGTGGGCGCCGGCGCCGCGCTGGTGGCTTGGTGGCTGTTGCGCGACGACGACTGAGCCGGGCGGCTTCAGTCCCGCAAAGAAAACGGGCGCCGCGAGGCGCCCGTTCCGTTTGCGAGCGCTGTCGCGCCGATCAGTAGCGGTAGTGGTCCGGCTTGAACGGGCCTTCCACCGGCACGCCGATGTAGTCGGCCTGTTCCTGCGACAGCTTCGTCAGCTTCACGCCGATCTTTTCCAGGTGCAGGCGCGCGACTTCCTCGTCGAGGTGCTTGGGCAGCAGGTAGACCTTCTTCCCGTAGGTGTCCCTGTTGGCCCACAGGTCGATCTGCGCAAGCGTCTGGTTGGCGAACGAGTTCGACATCACGAAGCTCGGGTGGCCGGTGGCGCAGCCGAGGTTCACCAGGCGGCCTTCGGCCAGCAGGAAGATCGAGTTGCCATTGGCGAAGGTGAACTTGTCGACCTGCGGCTTGATGTTGGTGCGCGTGGCGCCCGAGCTGTACAGCGCGTCGACCTGGATCTCGTTGTCGAAGTGGCCGATGTTGCAGACGATCGCCTGGTCCTTCATCGCCTGCATGTGCTCGAGGCGGATGATGTCCTTGTTGCCGGTGGTGGTGACGTAGATGTCGCCGCGGCCGAGGGTGTCCTCGATCGTGGTGACCTCGTAGCCTTCCATCGCCGCCTGCAGGGCGCAGATCGGGTCGATCTCGGTGACGATGACGCGGGCGCCATAGGCACGCAGCGAGGCCGCAGAACCCTTGCCCACGTCGCCGTAGCCGCAGACCACCGCGACCTTGCCGGCCAGCATCACGTCCATCGCGCGCTTGAGGCCATCGGCCAGCGACTCGCGGCAGCCGTAGAGGTTGTCGAACTTCGACTTTGTGACCGAGTCGTTGACGTTGATCGCCGGGACCAGCAGCTTCTGTTCCTGCGCCAGCTGGTACAGGCGGTGCACGCCGGTGGTGGTCTCCTCGGAGACGCCCTTCCATTCGGCCACGGTGCGGGTCCAGAAGTCCGGACGCTCGCCGTGCACGCGCTTGAGCAGGTTCTTGATCACCTGCTCCTCGTGGCTGCCGGCCGGGGCGTTGACCCAGCTCTCGTCACCCTGCTCGAGCTCGTAGCCCTTGTGGATCAGCAGGGTCACGTCGCCGCCGTCGTCGACGACGAGCTCCGGGCCGATGAGGCCGCCCTTGCCGTCGGGGAAGCTCAGCGCTTCGAGCGTGCAGTCCCAGTACTCCTCCAGCGTCTCGCCCTTCCACGCGAACACCGGGGTGCCGGTCGCGGCGATCGCGGCCGCGGCATGGTCCTGGGTCGAGAAGATGTTGCAGGACGCCCAGCGCACGTCGGCGCCGATGTCCTTGAGGGTCTCGATCAGCACCGCGGTCTGGATGGTCATGTGCAGCGAACCGGTCACGCGCACGCCCTTGAGCGGTGCCGTCGCGGCATGTTTGCGGCGGATCGACATCAGGCCCGGCATCTCGTGCTCGGCGATGTCGATCTCCTTGCGGCCCCAGTCGGCCAGGGAGATGTCGGCGACCTTGTAATCGCCCTCGGTGGAGAACCGGCGCGCGTCCGGCTTGATCTGTGCGTTCATGGTGTGGCTCCGTCGTCAGGCATCGCAAGCGATGCGCAATCGTCGGGCGCGGTTGTCGGGAAGCATGTGGCGAGCCTGGCCGGATGCACCGCATCGTCGATGCGGCCTCGCGGAACAGCCCGCGGATCCGGTCGCAGCGCCCCTCGCCACGGCCCGGCCATTGTAAACGCGCAGGCGCCGCCGCAGTCGTCGCGCGTCAGGTGGCGTACGGGCTGCGGTCATCCCGGAAGATGCCGGGAGCGACGCGGCCGGGATGGGCCGCCACGGTGCCCGACGCTGTGGAATGCCGCGTCGCCCGACTTTGACTGCGGGACGTAGGGTTCCAGGGCCACGCATGACCAACCTCACGGGTCGGCGCCATCGGCCAGCGGCTATCCTCGACGGTCGCCAATCCGGGACCCGACATGACCTCTCGCCTGCATCGCCTTGCCGGCCCCCTGCTCTTGATCGCCCTGCTGGCAGTGCCGCCGCTGGCGGCTGCCCGCACCCCGGCCGCGGACGCTGCAAGCGCTGCCGATGCCGGCGGCTATCGCCTGCCGCCGCCCGAACTGCAGGTGCTGGTGGATGCGCCGCGTGCACCGCGGCTGTCGCTGTCGCCGCGTCGCGACCTTGCCGCCTACCTGCGCAGCCCGGCACTGCCCGGCATCGACGTCGTCGCCCAGCCCGAACTCAAGCTCGGTGGCCTGCGCATCCATCCGCGCACCTATGCGGCCAGCCGCTTCTCGTTCGTCGACGACCTCTGGCTGCAGGTGATCGACGGTGGCGACGAACGCCGCATCGCCGGCCTGCCGCAACCGCTGTCGCTGGACACGATGAGCTGGTCGCCCGACCAGCGCCATATCGCCTTCACCCGGGTGGATGCACGCGCCGGGCGCGTCGAACTGTGGATCGTGGACGTCGCCGCCGCGCGTGCGCGCCGCCTGATCGAGCAGCCGCTCAATACGGTGGTCGGTAACGGTTTCGAATGGTTGCCCGACAGCCAGGGGCTGCTGGTGCAGCTGCGTCCGCAGGGGCAGGGCGAGCCACCCGCCGACACCGGCATTCCCACCGGCCCGAATATCCAGGAAACCACCGGCGGCGGCGTGGTGCAGAGCCTGCGCACCTTCCAGGACCTGCTGCGCAATCCACACGACGAAGCGGTGTTCGCGCACTTCCTCACCACCCAGATCGCGCGGGTCGACCTGGGTGGCCGGGTGACCCCGGTCGGCGCGCCCGACCTGCACGTGGGCATGGCGGTCTCGCCCGATGGGCGGCATATCCTGCGCCAGCGCCTCGAGCGCCCGTTCTCGTACCTGGTGCCGTACTCGCGCTTCCCTCGGGTGATCGACGTGGTCGCACTCGACGGCAGCGTCGTGCACACCGTGGCCCGGCTGCCGCTGGTGGAAGGCCTGCCGAACGGCAATGACGCCGTGGCCACCGGCGTGCGCCGGATCAGCTGGCGTGCCGATGCACCGGCCACCCTGGTGTGGGCCGAGGCGCAGGATGGCGGCGACCCGGCGGTGGCGACCGACGTGCGTGACCGCGTGTACATGCATGCCGCGCCATTCCGCGACGAGCCGCGTGTGCTCGCCGATCTGTCGATGCGCTATGCCGGTGCCGCGTGGGGCAATGGGGAACTGGCGCTGCTCAACGAGTACTGGTGGCGCACCCGCCAGATCCGTGAATGGCGCCTGGCGCCGGATGGCGTCCGCGCGCCGCAGCTCATCCGCGAAGGCTCCTACGAGGACCGCTACGCGGATCCCGGTGCGCCGGTCATGGTGCCCGATGCCAACGGCTTCTCGCGGCTGCTGGTGGGTGCCGACGGCAACAGCATCTACCGCATCGGCGAAGGTGCATCGCCGGAAGGCGATCGCCCGTTCCTCGACCGGCAGGACCTCGCCGACGGCGGCAGCGAGCGCCTGTTCCATTCGCACGCGCCGTGGTACGAGATGCCGCGCGCGCTGCTCGACGATGGTGCCACGCGCATTCTCACCACCCGCGAGTCGCCCACGGAGCCTGCGAACTTCTTCGTGCGCACGCTTGGCGGTAGCGACGCGCAGCCGGTCGCGCTGACCGCGTTCGAGCATCCCACCCCGCAGCTGCGCGACGTGGTCAAGGAGCAGATCCGCTATCGCCGCGATGACGGGGTCGAGCTCACCGGCACGCTGTACCTGCCGCCGGGTTACGACCCGGAGCGCGATGGCCCGCGGCCGCTGCTGATGTGGGCCTACCCGCAGGAGTTCAAGTCGGCCGATGCCGCCAGCCAGGTCACCGACTCCCCGTACCGCTTCAATACCGTGAGCTACTGGGGCCCGCTGGCCTACCTGGCCACCGGCTACGTGGTGCTGGACGATCCGGCGATGCCGATCGTGGGCGAGGGCGATGCCGAGCCCAATGACACCTACGTCGAGCAGCTGGTCGCCAGCGCGCAGGCCGCGGTGGACGAAGTGGTGCGCCGTGGCGTCGCCGACCGCGACCGCATCGCCGTGGGCGGGCACTCCTACGGCGCGTTCATGACCGCCAACCTGCTGGCGCATTCGGACCTGTTCCGCGCCGGCATCGCCCGCAGCGGCGCCTACAACCGCTCGCTCACGCCGTTCGGGTTCCAGGCCGAGGAGCGCAACTACTGGCAGGCGCAGGACACCTACCAGCAGATGTCGCCGTTCAACCATGCCGACAGCATCCGCGAGCCGATCCTGCTGATCCACGGCGAGGAGGACAACAACTCGGGCACCTTCCCCATGCAGAGCGAGCGCATGTACGCGGCGATCAAGGGCCTGGGCGGTACCAGCCGGCTGGTGATGCTGCCGCGCGAGTCGCATGGCTACCGCGCACGCGAGTCGATCCTGCACATGCTGCACGAGACCCAGCAGTGGCTGGAGACGCACGTGCGCAACGCACCGCCGCGCGCGCAGGAGGCCGCTGCGCGCTGAACCCGGCAGTTCGCACCCGAGGCGCTCCCGTCGGGGCGCGAGAGCAGCGATCCACCACCGATGCCGCCGTCTCCCGCGTGCGGCAAATGGGGCGCGCAGCGCCTGGAGCGATTACAACCGGGGCCCTTCTCCCGCGTGCGGGAGAAGGGGGCGTGCAGCGCCGGAGGCGGCGGCGCATGCGCCGACGGCCGTGCCGCCTGCCAGCCCTAGGGTCATCCCCAGCTGCCTCGCACGGACCCGCGTCGGACACTTGCGCACATCCATTCCGATCGCCGGAGTTCCACGATGGTGCACATGATCCACGACGGTGGCGGCGCCTATGTCCCACCGCCGCCACCGCCCGCCGAACGCACCCAGCCGGTGCAGCACCGTGCCACCGGCAGCGACACCCTGCAGTCGCTGGCCGAGCAGTACGCGGTGAGCCCGCAGGCGATCCGGGCGGCCAACCCGCAGTTGGGGCAGAGCGGCAACATCGTTCGTGGCGACATGCTCGAGATCCCGCCGCCGCCGCAGAGCGTGAGCGGCGACATCGACGCCGGCAGCGCCACGCACTCGACTACCGACGTCAAGGTGACGCTCAAGAACGACGACGGCTCGATCACCTGGAAGCCGGACAGCCTGGCGGTGAAGCTGACCGACAAGCAGAAGACCGAACTCGACAACAGCCGCCCCGAAGGCAGCAACCGCAGGGACACCGCCGGCTTTTCGGTGAGCGTCTCCGAAGAGGCGTCGGTGACCCTCACCGAAAGCCACAGCGACACCCATTCGAGCTTCACCGTCGCCACCCAGATGCAGGTTGGCATCTCCGGCGAGGTCAGCGCCGGCGGCGGCAAGGGTGGGCTGGACGTCAGTGGCGGGATCACCACCGGCATCGAGGCGAAATACAAGGTCTCGCTGCCCGGCGAGGCGACGGTGGAGCAGGCCGCGCAGGTCAATCCGTTCGACCCGACCACCATCCCGGTCGGCGGCAGTGTGACGCTCAATGGCAGCGACTACGTCAATACCTCATTCGACGCGTCGTTCCGCTACCTCGGCACGCAGACCAAGGTCAACGACGCGGTCGGCACCAGCTACGTCGTCGAGCGCGTCGACGAGAACACCGTGCGCGTGACCGCCGGGCCCACCGAGACCATCAATGCCTTCAACGGCGTCGGGCTGTCGGTCGGCGACATCAAGGTCATGGCGGGGCGCGAGGACCAGCTGCACGGCGCCACCCTGCAGACCGCGGAGTTCGACATCACCACGCCGGACGGCCAGGCCGCGCTGCAGCACTTCAACGCCACCGGCCAGGTTGCGCACGAGACCGCGGGCGTCGACAACGTGGCCACGATCGAGCGCGTCGACTTTTCCTCGCAGACCCAGCTGCGCGCCGAATTCGGCAAGCACGTCGACGTCACCCTGGGTGGCCAGGCCAATACCGGCAGCTCGGTCAAGATCACCTACCCCGACGGCTCGTATTCGCTCACCACCGACCTCGGCTACGGCGGCAACGTGCCGCTGACCATCGAGCAGCGTTTCGATGCCGACGGCCACGAGCTGCCGGGCGAGCGCAGCTATACCTTCGAGGTGAACACCGACCGCCCGGCCTACGGCTGGTTCGATCGTTTCATGGGCGCCAACGAGGCATCCGAGGAGCAGTCGATGGCCAACCTCCTCAACGCCGCCCTGACCGGATCGGTCGACGGTAGCGGGCCGGTGCAGGCGGCCGACACGGTCACCCTGACCTTCAGCGAGTCGCAGATGCAGGCGCTGATGGAGCAGACGCAGACCACCGTCGATGCATCCGACGTCGGCGGCGGCGAAGCGGACCTGCGGGTGATGCTGGGCGACGACGCCTATTCGCCGACGCCGACCGACTTCGCCATCTCGCTGGCGCGCAACCTCAACAGTGAGCCCTACGGCTTCATCGACAAGCTGTGGCGCATCTCCTCGGGTGCGGACGGTGACAACGCCAATAACCGTTACGAGCGCATCGACGTCGAGGTCGGCACGTCCTGACCACCGCGCCACGACCGGAAACGAAAAGGGCCGCTTGCGCGGCCCTTTTCATGTGCAACGGTCTAGCGGTTCACAGCCCGGCGTCGGAGCGCAGCGCGTCGGCGCGGTCGGTGCGTTCCCACGAGAACGCGGTCGCCGACACCGTGTTGCCCTCGGCGTCCACGTAGGTGAACTCCTTCGGCTTGCGGCCGAAGTGGCCGTACGCGGCGGTGGCCTGGTACATCGGATGGATCAGGTCGAGCATCTTGATGATGCCGTACGGGCGCAGGTCGAAATGGGTGCGGATCAGCTTCTCGATCTGCGCGTCCGGAATACGCCCGGTGCCGAAGGTGGTGACCGAGATCGAGGTCGGCTCGGCCACGCCGATCGCGTAGGAGACCTGCACCTCGCACTTGTCGGCAAGCCCGGCGGCGACCACGTTCTTGGCCACGTAGCGCGCGGCGTAGGCGGCCGAGCGGTCGACCTTCGACGGATCCTTGCCCGAGAACGCGCCGCCACCGTGGCGGGCCATGCCGCCGTAGGTATCGACGATGATCTTGCGCCCGGTCAGGCCGCAATCGCCCACCGGCCCGCCGATGACGAAGATGCCGGTCGGGTTGATGTGGATCTTGTTCTTCGGAAGCGTGTCCATCCACTTCTTCGGCAGCACCGGCTTGAGGATGGACTCGCGCACCGCCTCGATCAGGTCCTTCTGCTTGATGCCCGGGTCGTGCTGGGTCGACAGCACCACCGCGTCCAGCCCGGCGACGCGGTTGTTCTCGTCATAGCGCAGCGTCACCTGGCTCTTGGCGTCGGGGCGCAGCCACTTCAGCTTGCCGTTCTTGCGCACCTTGGCCTGCTGCTCGACCAGCCGGTGGCTGTAGTAGATCGGCGCAGGCATGTACTCCGGCGCCTCGTTGCAGGCATAGCCGAACATCAGGCCCTGGTCGCCCGCGCCCTGTTCCTCGGGCTTCTTGGCCTTGCGGTCGGTGCCGTCCACGCCGGCGGCGATGTCGGGCGACTGCTTGCCGATCAGGTTGAGGATGCCGCAGGTGTGGCCGTCGAAGCCGACGTCTGAATTGGTGTAGCCGATGCCGTTGATGACCTTGCGGGTCAGCTCCTCGATGTCGACCCACGCGGTGGTGGTCACCTCGCCGGCAACGATCGCCACGCCGGTCTTGACCATGGTCTCGCAGGCCACGCGTGCGCGCTTGTCCTGGGTCAGGATCGCGTCCAGCACGGCATCGGAGATCTGGTCGGCGACCTTGTCGGGATGGCCTTCGGACACCGATTCGGAGGTGAACAGGTAGCTCGACATCGGCAATATCCTTGTATTCGGATGAAAAGATGGCCGCGGATGATACAGGTCCACGCGCCCGCACGCATGTTCGCCGGTGCCGCGTTGCGCCTTGGTTAAACTGGCTGGCCGCTGCAGGAGAACCGCCATGATCCCCACGCCCGAAACATCGCCGTTCGGCGACGACGACCTCGCCAGGCTCGAAGCGCTGCTCTACGACCATGCCGGCGACGGCGACGGCGTGCCGCTGGAAGCCGTTGACGGCCTGTTTTCAGCGCTGATCGTGGGCCCGGAACCGGTGCAGCCGGACGAGGCGCTGCCCCAGGTGCTGGGCGATGGGGACGCGGCGCCGGAGCTGGTCGAGCTGCTGCGCAAGCTGTGGGACCACATCACCTGGCGCATCCGCCAGCCGCTGCCGGTGGACGACGATGCCGATGCCGCCTACGAGCTGATGCCGTTCGTCGGGCTGCCGGAGGTGGAGGAGGGCGAGGACGACGACATCGACGCGATCCCGCGCGACTTCCCGGTCGGCGCGCTGTGGGCGGCCGGCTTCCTGCAGGGCATGTCGCTGCGCGCGGATGCCTGGACGAAGTGGATGGATGCCGATGCGGACCTCGCGCTCGACATCCAGGACCTGATGCGGATGTCGGTTGCGACGCCGGAACACGCCGCTGAAATGGAGCTCGATGCCGACGACCTGCTCGACTTCGATGACCGCTGGGGCCTGCTCGCCTCGGTGCCGGCGCTGCTGCAGGACCTCGACCTGATGCGCTTCGAGGCGCAGCGCCCGCGCGAGCCGATCCGCCGCGACGCGCTGCCGGGCCGCAATGACCCCTGCCCGTGCGGCAGTGGCCAGAAGTGGAAGAAGTGCTGCGGCAGCACGGTGCACTGACCGGGCATGGATTCGCTGACCCAGATCCTCCTGGGCGCGTCGGTCGCCGCGGCCGTCGTGCCCGCACGCCACCGCCGCGCGGCGATGGGCGCAGGCGCCGTGCTCGGCACGTTGCCCGATCTCGACGCGCTGCCGCTGTGGCTGCTGACCGACGATCCGGTGGCGCAGATGACGCTGCACCGGGGCCTGTCGCACTCGCTGTTCGTGCTGCCGCTGGTGGCCTGGGCGCTATGGGCGTGGTTCCGGCGTCGCGGCGGGCGCGTGGCCGAAGCCCCACGGCAATGGTTCTGGGCGTTCCAGCTGGCGCTGGTGACCCATCCGCTGCTGGATGCATTCACCGTCTATGGCACCCAGCTGCTGTGGCCACTGCCGACACCGCCGGTGATGTGGTCGAGCCTGTTCATCATCGACCCGGCCTACACCGTGTGGCTGCTGGTCGGCGTGCTGGTGGCGCTGTGGGCCGGTGCAAAGCCGGTCGCGCGCACCGCGCTGGTCGCGGGGCTGGCGTTGAGCACCCTCTACATCGGCTGGTCGCTGCTGGCCAAGGCGATGGTGGAGCGCGAAGCGACGCGCACGCTGGCGGCGATGGGGCTGGCCGAGGCCCCGCGCTTCTCGGTACCGATGCCGCTCAACACCCTGCTGTGGCGGGTGGTGGTGATGACCCCTGACGGCTATCTCGAAGGCGAGCGCTCGGTGGTGGCCGATCGTGGACCGATCCGGTTCCGCGCACACGGGTCGGACATGGAGGCGCTGGCCGCCACGCGGGACCTGCCGGTGGTGCAGCGTCTGGCGTGGTTCAACCACGGCTTCATGCGCGCCCGGGTGCGCGACGGCACTCTGGTGCTCAGCGACCTGCGCATGGGCCTCGAACCGGGCTATTTCTTCAACTTCGCGGTGGCCCGCCGCGATGGCGACGGCCAGTGGCAGGCACTCGAACCGCCGCGGCAGCTGCCTGGCGACGCCGGCCGTGGCGAGCAGCTGGCGGGATTGTGGCAGCGCATCTGGCAGCAGCCCGCGGCGCACCTGCCTGCAGCCGCGCAGCCGGCCGCCGGTGCTCAGTAGACCGTCGCGCGCGCCTGCATGAAGGCGTAGAAGAACACCGCGTCGGGATCGGTCTGCACCTGGGCGATCTCGCGACGCATGCCGTCGACGATCTCCGTGGTGACGCAGCCGGCCTCGATCAGCTGGTCGGCCGCCGACAGCAGCAGTTCCTCCCAGAACGCGATCATGGTCTTGCGCAATGCCGGTTCGCGGTTGTCGAAATGGAAGGTCTTGACCTCGGTGGAGACGTCGCGGAAACCGCCGGCCAGCAACAGGTTGCCGAGCTTGGCGCCGATGAAGGGATCGCCGCCGCTGTCGTACTGGAAATCGTTGAAGGCCATCCAGTAGCGCCAGACGTTGGGCGAGTACGGATCGAGCACGAACGAGGCGTTCATCACCTCGGTGACATAGACCGGCGCACCCGGCGCCAGCACCCGGCGTACTTCGCTGAGCACGCGCGCCGGCTTCGGCACGTGTTCGAGCACCCAGCACAGGTAGGCGGCATCGAAGCTGCGCGCGTCGAACGGGAGGTCGGAGGCATCGGCCTGCTGCAAGTCGTAGCGGCCGGCGAGCCACGGCAGCTGGCCGAGGCGGTCGCGTGCGGCCGCGAGTTGCGCGGTGCTGAGGTCGACCCCGGTCACGTGCAGGTCGGGGAAGCGGCGCAGCAGGATCTCGGTCTGTGCGCCCACCCCGCTGCCGACTTCCAGCAGCCGCTTCGCGCCCGGATAGTCGATGTTGCGGAAGATCGTCGACTCCGCCAGGCGCGCCTGGCGCACCAGGCGCGCCTGTTCGGTCGGCGAGAAGCCGTGCAGATACGGGAAGTCGATGCCGGGAGGAAGGTCGATCATGGGCGCGGCGTGTCAGTAAGGGCAGGCCGCATTCTAGGAAGCCGGCGGTGTGCGCGCTGCGTCCGATCCGCAACACTGTGGCGCGTCGGCATGCCGGGGCCGCGCCCGCGCCGCAGGGCTCAGGCCGCGCTCGCCCACTCCGGCGTGACCCCGGCGATCAGCGCGTCGAAATAGTCGCGGGTCAGCGCCAGCTGGGCCTGCGCGGTCTCGGCACGGTTGACCACGGCGCGGAACGCCGCGCGCTCTTCCGCGGAGTGTTCGGGGCGATCCTTCGCATACCAGCCCAGGTGCTTGCGCGCGATTCGCACGCCGCTCTGCTCGCCATAGAACGTGTGCAGGGCCTCGAGGTGGGCGAGCAGCACGTCGCGCACTTCCGCCAGCGTCGGCGACGGCAGGTGTTCGCCGGTGGCGAGGAAATGCGCGATCTCGCGGAAGATCCACGGACGTCCCTGTGCGGCGCGGCCCACCATCACCGCGTCGGCGCCGCTGTGGCGCAGCACCATGGCGGCGCGTTCGGGCGAGTCGATGTCGCCGTTGGCGATCACCGGGATCGACAGCCGTGCCTTGATCGCGGCGATGGTGTCGTATTCGGCCTGGCCGGTGTACTGCTGGTCGCGGGTACGACCGTGGATGGCCAGCGCGGCGATGCCGGCATCCTCGGCGATGCGCGCGATCACCGGCGCATTGCGATGCAGGGCATCCCAGCCGGTGCGGATCTTCAGCGTCACCGGCACGTCCACCGCGTTGACCACGGCCTCGAGGATCCGCGCCACCAGCGCCTCGTCGCGCATCAGCGCCGAGCCCGCCCAGGCGTTGCAGACCTTCTTGGCCGGGCAGCCCATGTTGATGTCGATGATCTGCGCGCCGTGGTCGACGTTGTGGCGCGCGGCCTCGGCCATCACGTCGGGCTCGGTGCCGGCGATCTGCACCGAGACCGGATCGGGTTCGCCGACATGGTCCATGCGGTGCACCGACTTGCGCGTATTCCAGAAGCGCGGGTCGCTGGTGGTCATTTCCGACACCGCAAGCCCGGCGCCCAGCCGCTTGCAGAGCTGGCGGAACGGCTTGTCGGTGACCCCGGCCATCGGGGCCAGGATCACGCGGGGTTCGATGCGGTGGGGGCCGATCTGCATGGCGGCATTGTAGGCGCTGCTGCCGGCGCGCCCGGCACGTAGCGCGGGTCAGGCGTCGGCGCGCAGCCGCGGCATCGCCAGGGCGGCACCGGGGGCCTCGGTCGAGGCGGCGGCATAACGGCTGGCGAAGCGCAGCTGCGTGCCGAAGCCGCGTTGCGGCTGCAGGGCGATGGCCGCGGCAAGCGCGCCGTTGAAGGCATCGCCGGCGCCGGTGGTGTCGACCACCCGCGCCGGGTGCGCCTGGATCCGCGCACAGGCCGCGGCATCGCCGAAGCGCGTCGGCTCGGCATGCGAGACGAAGCAGCCGGCGCCACCCAGGGTGACGACCACCGTGCCGCGTGGCAGCAGCGCGCGACACAGCGCGTGCAGTGCGCCATCGTCGAGCGCGGCCACCGCCTCGTCGGCGATCACGGCGTGGCCGTGGGCGGCCAGCAGCGCGGCGAATTCGCTTTCGTTGGGCGTCAGCAGGTCGCAGCAGGCCAGCAGCTCCGCATCCACCACGGCATCCGCGGGGGCCGGGTTGAGCATGGCCAGCGCACCCGCGCGGCGTGCCTGCGCGAGTGCGGCCAGGACCGCCGCGCGCGGTGATTCCAGCTGCGCCAGCACCACCGCGGCGCCGGCAAGTGCATGGGCCTGACCCTCGACGAACAGCGCATCGAGCGCGGCGTTGGCACCGGGGCCGATCACGATCGAGTTGCGGCCGGCATCGTCGGTGTAGATGCCCGCGGTGCCGGTCGGCGCCGTGCTGGCCTGCGCGTGCAGGTCGATGCCGTCGGCGGCGGCGAGCTCGCGCGCGAGCGCGCCGCCGGCGTCATCGCCCAATGCGCAAACGAAACGCACCTCGGCGCCGGCACGGCGGGCGGCGATCGCCTGGTTGAAGCCCTTGCCGCCCGGCCCGGTGCTGTACGTGCCGGCCAGGGTTTCGCCCGGCCGCGCCAGGCGCGTGGCGCGCCACACATGGTCGACGTTGAACGACCCGACGACGACGACGCCAGCGCGTACCCCTGCCATGCCGGCCTCAGGCGAAGGTGGTCAGCACGCCGGCGATGGTGGCGGTCATCATCGTGGCGATGGTGCCGCCCAGCACCGCGCGCAGGCCGAAGCGGGCGAGGTCCTGGCGACGGTCGGGCGCCAACCCGCCGATGCCGCCGATCTGGATCGCGATCGAACTGAAATTGGCGAAGCCGCACAGCGCATAGGTCGCGATCAGCCGGCCCTGTTCGCTCAGCACCACGCCCTCGACCCGGCCGTTGACGATATCGGCCAGCTGCAGGTAGGCGACGAACTCGTTGATCACCACCTTCTGGCCGATCAGCGAGCCGACCACGCCGGCATCCGCCCAGGGCACGCCGATCACCCAGGCGATCGGCGCCAGCACGAAGCCGAAGATGGTGGCGAGATCGAGTGGGCGGCCCAGGGTTTCCTGCAGGCCGGTGATCTCGCCGATCCAGGTCAGCGGCGCGTTGATCATCGCAATCAGCGCGATGAAGGCCAGCAGCATCGCACCGATGTTGAGCGCCAGGCGCAGGCCGTCGCCGGCACCTGCGGCGGCGGCGTCGATGATGTTGCTGGTGGTCTTCTCGACCTCCATCTTCACCGTGCCGCGGGTCAGCGGCTCGCCGGTCTCGGGAATCAGGATCTTGGCGATCACCAGCGTGGCTGGCGCGGCCATGATCGAGGCGGCCAGCAGGTGCTTGGCGTAGAAGGCCTGCTCGACCGGATCGCCGCCGCCCAGCATGCCCACGTAGGCCGCCAGCACGCCGCCGGCGATATGCGCCATGCCGCCGATCATCATCGTGATCAGCTCCGACTCGGTCATCCGCGAGATGTACGGGCGCACGGTGAGCGGCGCCTCGGTCTGGCCGATGAACACGCTGGCACACACGCTGGTGGTCTCGGCGCCCGACACCCGCATCACTTTGGTGATCGCCAGCGCCATGACCCGCACCACCGCCTGCATCACGCCCAGGTGGTAGAGCACCGCCATCAGCGAGGCGAAGAAGATGATCGTCGGCAACACCTGGAAGGCGAAGATGAACCCGTAGGTGTTCACGTCCATCAGGTTGCCGAAGATGAAGCTCGAACCCGCGTTGACGAAGCCCAGGATCCGCACGAATCCGTGGCCCAGCCAGTCGAACACCTCGCGGCCGCCGGGAACCAGCAGCACCAGCGCGGCGAAGGCGATCTGCAACGCGACGCCGGTGGCGACCAGCACCCAGTCGACCCGTCGCCTGTTGTTGGAGAACAGCCAGACGATGCCGAGGAGCACCACCAGTCCGAACAGGCCGAATCCGACCCGTGCCAGTACTTCCATCGATTGCCCCAGGGCGCCAGCAGACCGCGCAGGTTAGGGGAGGCGGCCGGTGGGGGCAATATCACGGAATCTTCACAATCCCGCCGGGCGCGCATTCATTCAGCAGTCGCGGGCCCACACGCGGTCGCCACCGTCGCGTTTGGCCTGCTTGAGGCGGCGGTCCGCGGTGCCGAGCAGGGCGGAGGTGTCGGCGCCGTCCTGCGGCCAGGCGGCCAGCCCGGCGCTGAAGCGCAGGGTGACGCCGTCGCGTCCGCGCCCGGGCTGGAATGCCTGCTCGGCAAGCACGCGGCGGTGCCGGTCCAGGCGCTCCCAGGCGCTGCCGATCGGACTGCGCAGCAGCAGCACGAATTCCTGCCCGCCGATGCGCGCGGCGTGCTCGCCTTCCCCGAGCAGTGCCGAGAGCCCGGCGGCGAAATGGCGCAGCGCGCGATCGCCGGCCGGGTGCCCGCCCGCCTCGTTGATACGGCGGAAGCCGTCGAGGTCGAGCAGGGCCACGCTGAGGCTGCGGCCACTGGCGCGCGCATCGGCGGCGTCGCGCGGGAGGTGCTGCAGCAGCCACGCGCGGTTGGGCAGGCCGGTGAGCACGTCGTGACCGGCTGCGGTGATCAGCTGCTGGATGCGCCGCACGACCACCGCGGTGATCGCGGTGATGATCCCCAGCAGCACCAGCCGCTGCGCCAGGGTGCCCGCCGACACCACGCCATAGGCATACGAGGCCGGCAACGCATCGCCGGGGGCCTTCGCGGTGATCAGCCACCACAGCAGCATGTACTGGCCGATGGCCAGCGCACCGGTGTAGAGCGCCAAGCGCACGTCGTTGCGCAGCGCGGTCAGCACGATGGCCACCGCGTAGAAACACCACACCACCATGCTGTTGAGGCCGGCGGCGGGATCGTCGCGGGCCAGCATCAGCAGCACCAGCGAGGTCACGCTGACGTCGTGGGTCGCGGTGGCCAGCGGCAGCCAGTGCACCCGGCGGCGGGCGAGCGCCAGCCACAGCTGCGCACTTGCATTGATGACGACCGCCGCGCCCAGCCCGATCGCCACCTCGCGGCCATCGCCGTCGAGCGCGGCCAGCAGCGGCAGCGACAGCACCAGCAGCGACAGCAGCGCACGAACGCGTGCGGTCAGCAGCTCGCCATCGGCGCCGGTGTCGAGCAGCAATGCATCCGGGCGGGCGAACAACCCCGGCATCCGCCAGCGTCCGGCTTTCGATGCGTCGCCCATGGCCTCCCCGCGGTCGCGGCCCGGCGCCGAGCATAGCGCCGGCCCGCACCCGGGGCTCGCTACACTGGAGCGCCAATCCCGGAGCGCCGCCATGCAGTACCGCCGACTCGGCCAGTCCGGCCTGCAGCTGTCCGCGCTGTCGTTCGGTGCGTGGGCCACGTTCGGCGGCCGCGTCGGCCGGGGCGAGGCCCGCGAGCTGGTTGCCGCCGCCTGGGACCACGGCATCAACTTCTTCGACAATGCCGAGGGCTACGCACACGGCGATGCCGAGCGGATCATGGGCGACGTCATCGCCGACCTGCGGCTCCCGCGCGACGGCTACTGCGTTTCCAGCAAGGTCTATTTCGGCTCCACCGCCGATCCACGCCCGACCCAGCGCGGGCTGTCGCGCAAGCACGTGCACGACGCCTGCCACGCCGCGTTGCGGCGGCTGCGGGTCGACTACCTCGACCTGTTCTTCTGCCACCGCCCGGACCCGGACACGCCGGTGGCCGAAACGGTCTGGGCGATGGACACGCTGATCCGCCAGGGCAAGGTGCTGTACTGGGGTACATCGGAATGGCCGGCGGAGCGGGTGATGGAAGCGGCCGACCTTGCGCGCCGGCACCGGCTGCATCCGCCCACGATGGAACAGCCCGAATACAACCTGCTGCACCGCCGGCGGGTGGAGCTGGAATACGCCCCGCTCTACGGCGAGCTCGGCCTGGGCGCCACGGTGTGGTCGCCGCTGGGCTCGGGCCTGCTGACCGGCAAGTACAACGACGGCATCGGCGATGACAGCCGCCTCGGCCAGCCGGCCTACGCCTGGCTGCGCGAGCTGCTGCTGCAGGACCCGACACGGCTGGAGCGCGCGCGCGCCTTTACCGCGCTGGCCGCGGAGCTGGGCGTGGCGCCGGCGCCGCTGGCGATCGCCTGGTGCCTGCGCAACCCGCACGTGTCCACGGTGCTGACCGGCGCCAGCCGGGTGCCCCAGCTGCTGGAGAACCTGCAGGCGCTGGAACTGCTCGAACGCTTCGAGCCGTCGGTGTGGCGGCGGATCGAAACCGTCACCCGGGAGCGGTAGCGGCAGGCGCCGGGCGCCGCTGGTCGGGCCATCGCGGCTGCGCCCCTTGACTGGTTAATGAGAATCATTACTGTTGCGGGGTCCTTCCCCCGAGGCAGCAGAATGTCGCTCGATCGCTCGCACGACCCTCTCCACGCCGAACCGTCCTCCAGCCACGCGGCCGCCTGCAGCCCGGCGCAGGGCACGCAGGTGCTTCTCGACAGCGCCGGCCTGCTCGCCGGGCAGCGCGAAATCTGCATCCGCCACGGCAACGAGCTCTACCGCCTGCGCCACACCCGCAACGACAAGCTGATCCTCACCAAGTAGCTCAGCCGGCAACCGGCGGCGCCGGCGGGGCCTTCGGCGGGGCCGGCGCACGCGGTGGTGCCGGCGGCGCTGGTGGTGCCACCAGGCGCAGCGAACGTTGTGCGGGGACCGTCACCTGCGCCGTGCCGCTCCTGCGGTCGCGCAGGTAGCCGATCGCCACGCGCTCGCCTTCGTCGCGGCCGCGCAGGCGTCGCATCACGTCGCGCGGCGTGGCCACGGCTTCGCCATCGACGCGCTGGATCACGTCACCCGCGCGCAGGCCGTCGATGCTGCCGGTGGACAGCACCAGCACGCCGCGATCGGTGCCGAAATAGCGCCCCAGGTCGGCATCCAGCGCCGCGAGGTTGAGCCCGCTCCAGCGCACCGCCGACAGCAGTCGCGGGGTGCCGCAGGCACGCCCTTCGCAATCGGCATCCAGGCCTGCCGCCGCGAGCGCGCGCTCGACTTCCTCGCCGATGCCACTGGTGGCGATGCGCACCTGTTCGCCGATGCGTTGCATATCCACCCCGTCGAGCCCTTCGCGCACGCCTTCCAGCGTGCGTGCCAGTTCGTCGCCCGACAGCATCGCCACCCCGGTGCCCGGGCGTGGCGTGATGTCGACCGACGTACGCCGGCCTGCGCGTTCGTAGTCCACCCGCACCGGTGTTCCGCCGGCGAGCCCGCGCAGCAGGCCGCGCGCGTTGTCCAGGCGCAGCTCGCCATCCCGGCCGAGGATGGGGCTGCCGGCGATGGCAACGACGCGGTCGCCGCTGCGCAGGCCGGCGTCGTCGGCCGCGCTGCCCGGAGTGACCGCGGCGATGCGCACGCCTGCATCGGAGTCGGGTGCCAGTACCACGCCCAGCACCGGCCGGGTGTGCCTGCGCGCGACGTGCACCGCGCGATCGGCCGACAGCGCGGCAACCCGGGCCGCCGCGCGTTGCAGGTCTGCGCGCGCCTGTTCGAGCGTGCGGTTGTCGGTGTCCTGTGCGCTGGCGGCACCGGCGGCCAGCGCGACGGCGAGCGCGAGCATGGCGAGGGCAGGGGGGCGGCGGATCATGGTGGTCTCCGGAATTCGATGGATGGGGACGGGTCAGTCGATCTGGACCAGCGCGGTGTCGAAGCGCGAGCCCTGCGCGGCAAGCCACGAGCGCTCACCTTCGAACTGCACCAGCGCATGCAGGGTGTCGACTCGCGATTGCCACAGCGCTTCGCGCGCGTCGGCATCGAGCGTCGGGTCGCGCAGGCGCTCGTCGATGGAGGCCAGGCGCAACTCCAGCTCGCCCGACATCAGCGCCGCGGTGCCACTGGCCACGCGGTCATCGGCCAGCAGCGGCAGCAGCGCCTCGAGGCGTGCGGATTCGTCCTGCAGTCCAGCGACCCGTGTCTGCTCGCCGGATATCGGCACGTCAGCGTCGGGCGACAGCCAGCGCACCGGCAGGGCCACCGCCAGCAGCAGCGACGCGGCGAGCGCGGTCCATACCGGCCAGCGACGCGGACGCGACGCCTGTGGCAGCCGCTCGGTAAGGGCCTCCCAGCCTCCCGCCGGCGGGGTGGCCAGCGGCAGGCGGGAAAACGCCTCCTGCCAGGTGGCGGGCGGCGACGTGCGGGGATCGGTCATGGCAACGCTCCGGTACGGATCGGGGTGTCCAGCAGTTCGCGCAGGCGGCGGGTGCCGCGCGCGACCTGCGACTTGGAGAAGCTCGGCGTGCGTTCCATCAGCGCGCCGATCTCCTCGTGGGTGAAGCCTTCGGCGTGGTACAGCCACAGCACGCTGCGGGTGACCACCGGCAGCCCGGCCAACGCCCGCTGCAGGCTCGCGGCATCGGCGGCCGCGCTCGGCGGTGGGGTATCGCCGGCAAGCTCGTATCCGTCGACATCCAGGTGGCCGTCGAAACGACGCCCGCGGCGCAGGCGCATCAGCGACTCGTTGACCGCGATCTGCCGCAGCCAGCCCCAGAACGGGCTGGCCCCGCGGAAGTCGCCGATGCGGTCGATCATCTTCAGCATCGTGTCCTGCAGCACGTCGGCCGCGGCGTCGCGATCGCCGCAGATGCGCAGCGCCAGCGTGAACGTGGGCCGTTCGAACCAGCGATACAGCTGCTCGAACGCCGCCCGTTCGCCGGCGCGCGCGCGCTGCAGCAATGCGCCCGGCACGTCGATCGCGAAACCCGACGCCGACACCGGCGCGACCGCTGGCGGTCCCGGGGCGGGCGGCGTATCCGCGGCCTGCAGTGAGTGCATGGTCAGTGGCATCGAAGGGTTAGATGCGACAGGCGCGGAAAGCGTCGCACCCGCAGGCGCCGGGTCACACCCGACCCCTATACTCCGTCCGGGGAACAATCACATCGAGGGAGATATCCATGGGGGCGACCGGTTTTCTCACCGCGGTCCTGTTGCTGGCCGGCATCATCGTGCTGTTCAAGACCGTGCGCATGGTGCCGCAGGGCTACGAGTGGACCGTCGAACGTTTCGGCAAGTACACCCACACGCTCGATCCGGGCCTGCACTTCCTGATCCCGGTGGTCTACGGCGTGGGCCGCAAGGTCAACATGATGGAGCAGGTGCTCGACGTGCCCAGCCAGGACGTCATCACCCGCGACAACGCGGTGGTGCGCGTGGACGGCGTGGTGTTCTTCCAGGTGCTCGACGCGGCCAAGGCGGCGTACGAGGTCGCGAACCTCGAAATCGCCACCATCGCGCTGGTGCAGACCAACATCCGCACCGTGATCGGCTCGATGGACCTGGACGAGTCGCTGTCCAACCGCGAGACCATCAACGCGCAGCTGCTCAACGTGGTCGACCAGGCCACTCATCCCTGGGGCATCAAGGTCACCCGCATCGAGATCCGCGACATCCAGCCGCCGCGTGACCTCATCGACTCGATGGCGCGGCAGATGAAGGCCGAGCGCGAACGTCGTGCGGTGATCCTGGAGGCGGAGGGCCATCGGCAGTCGGAGATCCTGCGCGCCGAGGGCGACAAGCAGGCGGCGATCCTGCAGGCCGAAGGCCAGCGCGAAGCCGCGTTCCGCGAGGCCGAGGCACGCGAGCGCCTCGCCGAGGCCGAGGCCAAGGCGACCCAGATGGTGTCGGATGCGATCGCCAACGGCGACGTGCAGGCGATCAACTACTTCATCGCGCAGAAGTACGTCGAGGCGTTCCGCGAACTGGCGACCGCGCCGAACCAGAAGTTCGTGCTGATGCCGATGGAAGCCAGCGGCGTGATCGGTTCGATCGGCGGCATCGCCGAACTCGCCCGCGAAGCCCTGGGCAAGCAGCAGGCGGGTGCGATGGCGCGCGGCGTGCAGACGCCGCGTGGGGGCTGAGGCCATGCGCTGGGAAGTGGTGGCCTGGGCCGCGATCGCGCTGGTGCTGTTCGCGGCGGAAGCGCTGGCACCGGGCGCCTTCATGCTCTGGATGGGCTTCGCCGCGGTGGCGGTGTTCCTGGGCGTGCTGCTGGTGCCGGGCATCGGCCTGCTGTGGCAGGTGGTTGCCTTCGTGGTGCTGAGCTTCGTGTCGATCCAGGTCTATCGCACCTGGTTCCGTGGCCGTGGCCGCGTCAGCGACCGGCCCACGCTCAACCGGCGTGCGGCACACCACCTGGGACGGGTGGTGCCGGTGGAAACCGCGATCGTCGATGGGCGCGGACGCGTCAAGATCGGCGATGCGTTCTGGGTGGTCGCCGGGCCGGATCTTCCGGTCGGCACGCCGGTGCGGGTGACCGGTACGGATGGTCTGGTGCTGCTGGTCGAACCCGCGGGCCACGACCACCACGGGTGAATGCTGGCGGACGTGCCCCGGGATAGACCAAAGGCCCCGGGGCACGGTGGCAACCGGTCTGGGATAATCGGGCCCTTTCGCAGCAAAGGCGCCCCCATGACCCGCAGGACCATCCTCAACGACAACCATCGCGCCCTGGGTGCGCGGATGGTGGACTTCGGCGGCTGGGACATGCCGCTCAACTACGGTTCGCAGATCGAGGAGCACCACCAGGTGCGCCGCGATGCCGGCATGTTCGACGTCAGCCACATGACCGTGGTCGACCTGCGTGGCGAGCGCGTGCGCGAATTCCTGCGCCGCCTGCTGGCCAATTCGGTCGACAAGCTGAAGAAGAAGAGCAAGGCGATCTACAGCTGCATGCTCGACGAGAACGGCGGCGTGATCGACGACCTCATCGTCTACTACATGGACGACAACTGGTACCGGCTGGTGGTCAACGCCGGCACCCGCGACAAGGATCTCGCCTGGATCGGCCGCCATGCAGGGGCGTTCGATGTCGACGTCGTCGAGCGTCCGGAGCTTGCGATCATCGCCGTGCAGGGTCCGGAAGCACGCCCGAAGGTGCTCGGCCTGGTCGATGCCGCCGACCGCGATGCACTGGCGGGCCTGGCGCGCTTCGCCGCGATCAACGTCCGTTCCGCGCAGGGCGCGGAACTGTTCGTCGCGCGCACCGGCTACACCGGCGAGGACGGCTTCGAGATCGTGCTGGAACAGGACGGCGCGGTGGCGCTCTGGGAGGCATTGCTGGCCGCGGGGGTGAAGCCCGCCGGCCTTGGCGCCCGCGACACCCTGCGCCTGGAAGCGGGGCTCGCGCTGTACGGCCAGGACATGGACGAATCGGCGACGCCGTACGAGGTCGCGCTCGGCTGGACGGTTTCCCTCGACGAAGGCCGCGACTTCATCGGCCGCGAGCGCCTCGAGCGGCAGCAGGCCGACGGCGACGCGCGCCAGCTGATCGGGCTGGTGATGGACGAGAAGGGCGTGCTGCGCCATGGCCAGCGCGTGCTCAGCGATGCCGGCGAGGGCGAGATCCTGTCCGGCACCTTCTCGCCGACCCTGGGCAAGGCGATCGCGTTCGCGCGCATTCCCGCCGGGGATGCAGGGCAGGTGCGCGTGGACATCCGGGGACGCGAAGTGCCGGTGCGCACGGTGAAGTTCCCGTTCGTGCGCGAGGGGCAGCCACAACCCGGCGTGCTCGACTGACGCAGTACCTGCCAGCCCGCGTGCGACGCGAACGGCCTGCGCGTCGCGCGCCTCCCCGGCTACACTTGGCCGCACCTCACCACCCCCCGATTCGGAGCCCGACATGAGCGAGATTCCCGGCGACCTGAAATTCCTCAAATCCCACGAATGGGCCCGCGTTGAGGGCGACGGCCGGGTCACGGTCGGTATCTCCGACCATGCCCAGGGCCTGCTGGGCGATCTCGTCTATGTGGACCTGCCCAATGTCGGCGACCGCGTCGAGGCGGGCACCGGTGCCGCCGTGGTCGAGTCGGTCAAGGCCGCGTCGGATGTCTATTCGCCGGTCACCGGCACCGTGGTCGCGGTGAACTCCGATCTTGCCGACAAGCCGGAGACGATCAATGAGGACGCGTTCGGCGAAGGCTGGATTTTCGCGGTGGAGATCGAGGACAGCGAGCAGCTCAACGACCTGCTCGATCCGGACGACTATGCGTCGCTGCTCGACGAAGCCGACTGACTTCCGGCTCCCACGCGTTGATCGAAGCGCCGCCCACGAGGCGGCGTTTTCGTTGCTGCGATCGGTGTCGATGCGGAGGTGCGTACTGCCGCGTGCGCCATCCCGGCATCGATTGCGTTCGCGCACTTCCGCGCAAAGGCGTCGCTGCAGCGCGCAAGAGGCATCGCTTCGCCGAGTTGTCCTGCAACGCCATCGTCGACTGCACGGCGACGTCGCCGATGTCCGCGACCCGTTCGGCGCGCGACGCGTCACGCACGCATGCAACATGGCATGCGTTCGAAAAACACTTGAAAACAGCATCGGCCGACGACGCGTTGCAATCGGCGTGCGTCGTGCGCACGCATGTCGAACAGCCAACGCGACCGCAACCCGATCCTCGATGTGGACAACATGTGCACGCACGCACGGAAACCTGCAACGACAGGTGTTGACAGTCGAAAAAAGCGTGATTAGGTTTCGCCGAAACCACGCAACCGCAGGGACGAGTGATCAAGGCCGGGACGACATCGCACGCGACAACGCAACCTTCCGCCCCGAAACTCGACAAGGTGGAACCGGTCCTCGTCTCCCATGCAAAAACAGCACCCCGTTTCGAACGCGCCCGCGCCATCCCGGCACGGGCGTTTTCTTGCGGGTGCGTCGCACATCGAACCGGCGGGAAGCGCCGGCCCGGTCGCGACGCAGGTATCCGTTCCGGTGCGCATCGCGCATCGGCGGTTGGTCGCGGGTCCGATCCCCGCGGCGTTCGCGAACTGGGCACGTAGTACCCGAAGTTCCATTGACGAGGAGAGCCATCCCATGGCCACGAAGAAAGCCACCAAGAAATCGGCAACCAGGAAGACTGCCAAGAAAGCCGCGGCGACCAAGCGCGTGAGCAAGGTCGCCAAGAAGGCAACCGCCCGCAAGGCGGCGGCGAAGAAGACCACCGCACGCAAGGCCGCGGCGAAGAAGACCACGGCACGCAAGGCTGCAGCCAAGAAGACCACGGCACGCAAGTCCGCGGCGAAGAAGACCACCGCGCGCAAGGCGGCGGCGAAGAAGTCGACGGCCCGCAAGGCTGCGACCGGCCGCAAGTCGACCGCGAAGAAGGCGGCGACCCGCAAGACCGCGAAGAAGGCCGTCGCCAAGCGTCCGGCCGCGAAGAAGGCGACCGCGCGCAAGTCCACGGCAAAGAAGGCCGCGACCCGCAAGACGGCTGCGAAGAAGACCGCCCGCAAGGCCACCGCCAAGAAGGCGGCACCGCGCAAGGCCGTTGCCAAGAAGATGCCGCGTCGTGCGGCCAAGAAGCCGGCGCCGGTCGCCATCCCGGCGGCGCCGACTCCGCTGATGTAAGCCGCACCCAGAAGGCGGCGTCATCCGACCCCTTCCGCTGCCCAGGCGGAGGGGGTTTCTGTTTGTGCGGTCAGTGCGGGCGCGCGTGGGCGCTCGACGCCGCCGCACCCGGCGCGGTGCTGTCCCCGGCGCGGTCGGCGTAGAGCACGTCGTCGATATCGACGTCCAGCCAGCGGTGGTGCTGCAGGCCGAGCGCGCGGTCGAGGATCGTCGGCATCAGGCCAGACGGCAGGCTGCTCTCGCTGTTCCACAGCACGACCATGCCGAAGTCCTGTTCCGGCACCATTGCCATCACGCCGCGATAGCCCTGCACCGCGCCGCCATGGAACACCACGCGATGGCCGGCGTAGTCGTAGACGCGCCAGCCGAGACCGTAGCCGGCGGCGTTCAAGCGCTCGCGCCGCCACGAGCCCGCGCGGCTGCGCATCTCGCCGGGCGTGCCGACGATCGGCGAATGCAGGGTTGCCAGCAGCGGCGCCGGCAGCACGTCGGGGCGATGGCCGGTGTGGGCGATAAGCCACTGCGCCATGTCGCTGATGCTGGCATTGACGCCCGCGGCCGGTGCCACCCGGTAGTAGGTGGGCTTGGGCATCAGCGACGTCCAGCCACGGTTCGCACGCACGTGCGGCTTGGCCCAGCGTGGGCTCGCCTGGATGCCATCGAGACCGTAACTGGCGTCGTTCATGCCCAGCGGCTTGAACAGGCGCCGCGAGACCGCCTCGCTGAAGAACTGCCCGGAGGTCGCGAACACCACGTCGCCGACGAGGCTGAAGGCCACGTTCTGGTAGCCGTAGCAGTCGCCCGGCGCGCAGGCCATGTTGGCCGCCGACAGCCGCTGCACGAGGGTGGTGTAGTCGGTGCCGGCCTCGATGTCGCGATCGTAGGTGTGACGCGGCAGGCCGACGCGATGGCTCAGCACGTCGGCCACGGTCACCCGCTGCGCGGCGTTCGGATCGGCCAGCCGCAGGCCCGGCATGTAGTCGACGACCTTGCTGTCCCAGCGCAACGCGCCTTCCGAGACCAGCACGCCGGCGATGGTGCCGGCGAACGACTTCGACAGCGATGCCAGCCGGAACACGGTGTGCGCATCGACCGGTTCGGCGGCGCGCACGTCGGTGATGCCGTAGCCGCGCGCGCTGAGCACGCGCCCGTTGTGCACGATGGCCATGGCCAGTCCGGGAACGCGCTGGTCGGCAACCAGTGCCTGGGCCATCGCTTCGAATTCACGCACGTCGAAGGACGCTGGCAGCGGCTTCGCATCGACCGGTGGTGGCCGCTGTTCGGGGCGACCATCGGTCGGACGCGGGAATGCCGGCATCGGCTCCTCGGCCGGAACGACCTGCGCATGGGCGGGGAGGTCCTGCGCGGTGGTACCAAGGGCCAGCGGCATCAGCATGCCGACCAGTCCAAGTTGCCATGCGCGTCCCCACCGACGGCGAAGCACCTTGTCTTTCATCGGGTCTGTCCCCTGCGTATGCTTGCTTGCGGGCCGATCATAACGCCTGATTCCTGTCTTGCATGAATAAGGGGAGCTTTGATGGGTAGCATGCTGATCCTGCTGGTAATTGTCGGCCTGGCAGTGGTTCTCGCGATGTGGGGCGTCGGCATCTACAACGGCCTCGTCACCGCCCGCAACGCCTTCAAGAACGCCTTCGCGCAGATCGACGTGCAGCTGCAGCGTCGCTTCGACCTCATCCCGAACCTGGTCGAGACCGCCAAGGGCTATCTCTCGCACGAGCGCCAGACGCTCGAAGCCGTGGTGGCCGCACGCGGCGCGGCGATCAACGGCCTGCGGGCGGCGGCGGCCAATCCGGGCGACCCCGCGGCCATGGCCGAACTGGCGCAGACGCAGGGCGCGCTCAACGGCGCGCTCGGCCGGCTGCTCGCCGTGGTGGAGGCCTATCCGGATCTCAAGGCCAGCCAGAACATGATGCAGCTCACCGAGGAGCTGACCAGCACCGAGAACCGCGTCGCCTTCGCGCGCCAGGCCTACAACGACTCGGTCATGGCCTACAACAACAAGCGCGAGGTGTTTCCGTCGAGCATCGTCGCGGGCATGTTCCGCTTCGAGCCGGCGGCGCTGCTGGAGATCGCCGCCGACCGGGCCGAAGTGCGCGAGGCGCCGAAGGTGCAGTTCTGACCCGCGGGCGTGGCTGACGCGGCGATCCGATGAACTTCTTCGAGCGGCAGGCGCAGGCACGGCGCAACACCACCCGGCTGGTCGTGCTGTTCGCACTGGCGGTGCTGTGCATCGTGGCGCTGGTGGACGTGGCGGTGCTGCTGTTCTTCGGCGGCAGCGTCGGCACCCTGGTCGGTGCCAGCATCGTCACCGTGCTGATCATCGGCCTGGGCTCGCTGTACCGCATGGCCAGCCTGCGTGCCGGCGGCGAGCGCGTGGCCACCCAGCTCGGCGGCGTGGCGGTGCCCGAGGACACCACCGACCCGCAGCTGCGCCGCCTGCGCAATGTCGTCGAGGAGATGGCGATCGCCTCGGGGGTGCCGGTGCCGGCGTTGTTCGTGCTCGAGCACGAACAGGGCATCAATGCGTTCGCGGCCGGCTACGCGCCGACCGACGCGGCGGTGGCGGTGACCCGCGGCGCGCTCGAACGCCTCAACCGCGACGAACTGCAGGGCGTCATCGCGCACGAGTTCAGCCACGTGCTCAATGGCGACATGCGCATCAACATCCGCCTGATGGGCGTGCTGTTCGGAATCCTGATGCTGGGCCTGATCGGCCGCAGGATCCTGCTGCATGCCGGTGGCGCGCGTGGTCGCGATGCGACCTTCGTGATGCTGATGGCGCTGATCTGCCTGGTGATCGGTTACGCCGGGGTGTTCTTCGGACGCATGATCAAGGCCGGCGTCAGCCGTTCGCGCGAAGTCCTCGCCGATGCGTCCGCGGTGCAGTTCACGCGCCAGACGCAGGGCCTGGCCGGTGCGTTGAAGAAGATCGGCGGCGTGCAGGAAGGCTCGAAGCTGCAGGAGCGCGCCGATGCCGAGGAGATCAGCCACATGCTGTTCGGCGATGGCCTCGGCCTTTCCGGGCTGTTCGCCACCCATCCACCGCTGCTCAAGCGCATCCAGGCGCTGGAACCGGGCTTCAGCGGCGAGCAGCTGGCCGGCCTGCAGGCGCGATGGTTGCGCTCACCGCCCAACGGGCTGGAGGAGGACGTGCAGCTGGGCCTTGCCGCGCGCGACGATGGTCCGCTGCCAGCGGCCGGAGCGCAGCTCGCGGTGACGCCACCGATGGTCGCGGCCCATGTGGCCGAGCCCGCGGACGACGACTGGATGCGCGCCGGCGCCATCGTGGCGGCGATTCCGCCCGCACTGCAGCAGGCCGCGCGCAGGCGCGACGAGGTGATGGCGCTGCTGTTCGCGCTGCTGCTGGATGGCGACGAGGTGATCCGCGGACGCCAGCGTGCCGAGATTTCCGCGCGCATGGGCATGCCGGTGGCGGACCTCGCCATGCACCTGCGCGATGCCATGCACGACCTGCACCCGATGCAGCGGCTGCCGCTGGCGCAGCTGGCGTTCCCGGTGCTGCGCCTGCGTCCCCGGCCCGAACTCGCGGTCTTCCTCGACGTGGTCGAGGCGATGGTGCACGCCGATCGCCGCATCTCCCTGTTCGAGTACTGCCTGGGCCGGCTGCTGCAGGTGCAGGTGACCGAATCGTTGGATCCGGGCCGCCATGCGCGCTTCGGCCGGCAGCGCGCGGTCAATGTCAGGCAGGAATTCGCTACCCTGCTCGCGGTGGTGGCGCAGGCAGGCCATCCCGGTGACACGGACGGCGCGCGGCGCGCCTATCTCGCCGGCCTGCAGCGCGTGCTGCCGCGCGACCACCTGCCCTATGCGCCACCCGAGGACCCGGTGCAGGCACTCGACGGGGTATGGGATCCGCTCGACCGGCTGGAGCCGGTGGCCAAGCAGATGCTGGTCGAGGCCATCACCGATGCGATCCTGCATGACGGCCGGATCGCGGTGCCCGAAGCCGAGCTGCTGCGCACGGTGTGCGCGGTGCTGCACTGCCCGCTGCCACCGGCGCTCGACCATTAGCAGCGGCGTATCGCGCAGCATCGACCGACGGGTTACGGCTCCCAGTCGGGCAGCTTCCGCGCGAGCGGTATGTTCTTCAGTGACACATAAGCCGGCAGGCCCTCGCGGTACGGCGGCCAGGCCTCGCCCCGCACCAGCGGCTGCAGGTAACGCCGCGCGGCGGCGGTGATGCCGTAGCCATCGCGACGCAGGAACGCCGCCGGCATCTTCTTCTCGCGGTTGGCGACCCGCGACAGCGGTGCCGCCTCGATCGTCCACCGATAGGGGCTGGCGGATACGCGGCGTACCGCCGGCATCGTTGCGTTGCGGCCCTCGAGGGCGTAGCGCACCGCGGCGCGTCCCACCGCGACCGCCTGGTCGAGGTCGGTCTTCGACGCGATATGCCGCGCGGAGCGCTGCAGGTAGTCCGGCACCGCCCAGTGCACCTTGAGCCCGAGGGCGTCCTTGACCCGGCCGGCGAGGTACGGCGCCACGCCGCCGAGCTGCGCGTGCCCGAACGCATCGCTGCCGCCGCCGGCCTCGGCCACGAAGCGGCCATCGGCGGTCCGGATGCCTTCGCTGGCCACCACCACGCACCAGCCGACGCGATCGACCACCGCCTGCACGCGCGCGAGGAAGTCGGCTTCGTCGTAGGCTCGCTCGGGAAACAGGATCAGGTGGGGCGCGTCGTCGGGGCCTTCGCCGGCAAGCCCGGCGGCGGCCGCCAGCCAGCCGGCGTGGCGCCCCATCGCCTCGTACACGAACACGCGCGTGGACGAGCCTGCCATCGAGGCCACGTCCAGCGCCGCCTCGCGCACCGACACCGCGGTGTACTTCGCCGCCGAGCCGAAGCCCGGCGAGCAGTCGGTGACCGCCAGGTCGTTGTCGATGGTCTTGGGCACGCCGATGCAGGTCAGCGGATAGCCGGAGGCCACGGCCAGCTGCGACACCTTGAGTGCGGTGTCGGCGGAATCGTTGCCGCCGTTGTAGAGGAACCAGCGCACGTCGTGGGCGCGGAACACCTCGAGCAGGCGTTCGTACTTCGCGCGGTCCTCGTCGAGCGATTTCAGCTTGTAGCGGCACGACCCGAACGCGCCGCCCGGTGTGTGGGCCAGCGCACGGATATCGGCGATGCGCTCGCGACCGGTATCGACGAGATCCTCGCGCAGTGCGCCGAGGATGCCTTCGCGCGCGGCCAGCACCCGGATACGGCGCGCGCGCGCCTCGGTGATGACGCCGGACGCGGTGGCGTTGATGACGGCGGTGACGCCGCCGGACTGGGCGTAGAGCAGGTTTCCTGTGGCCATCGGGGTGATTCGCGGCAGTGGAAAGGGGAGGTCGGCGATGCCGGATTCCGCTCGTGGCGGCCGGGGTGGATACGGTACAGTGCGCCCTGTCTATGCGCGGCGGATGGTCCAGACGAGTCTGGCTGCGGCGAATTCCCGTTTAAGGAGTGGAGTCTTCGATGCGACTGGTTCTTTTGGGTGCGCCCGGTTCGGGCAAGGGCACGCAGGCGGCACGGCTGAAGGAATACCTGCAGGTTCCGCACATCTCCACCGGCGACCTGCTGCGCGCGGAAGTCGCCGCGCAGTCGCCGCTGGGGCTGCAGGCGAAGGAAGTGATGGCGCGTGGCGACCTGGTCTCCGACGACATCCTGCTGGGCATGCTGCGTGACCGCTTCTCGCGTGACGACACCCGCGCCGGTTTCATCCTCGACGGCTACCCGCGCAACCTCGCCCAGGCCGCCGCGCTGGGCGAGCTGCTCGCCGACCTCGGCCAGCCCTTCGACGCGGCAGTGCAGCTGGAAGTCGACAACGAGCTGCTGGTCGATCGCCTCGCCGGTCGCGCGCAGGCCGAAGGCCGCGCCGACGACAACCCCGAATCGGTGCGCAAGCGGCTGCAGGTCTATGACCAGCAGACCGCGCCGGTGATCGAGTACTACCGCCAGCAAGGCCAGCTGACCGTCGTCGATGGCGTCGGCAGCCTCGACGAGGTGTTCAACCGCATCCTCGGCGCGATCCAGGTCGAGAAGCCGGTCGGCTGAGCATCCTGCAGGCGGTGCACCGCTGCTGGCACTGGTTGCGCGGCACCGCGCCGCTCGGCGTACTTCCCGGCGGCGCCGGGTCCGTGATCGCCGCGTGGCTGTTCGCACTGCTGGTGACCGCCGCGGTGGAGGCCGCATTCCCGGTGCAGGCGCCACTCGCGCGCACGGCGCTGGTGCTGGCGGCGGAATTGGCGCTGGCCTGGGCGCTCCTGGTGCTGGCCGGTCGCACGTCGCTGCGTGCCCAGGGACTGGTCGCGCTCGGCCTGCTGGCGGCGGTGCGCAATGCCGTGCTCGCTCCGGTCTCGCTGCTGCTGGTGGCCGATGCCGGTGGCCTCGGCCCCGCCGCGGTACTTGCCATCGCGGTGGTGGTGGGGCTGGTCTCCGCTGCGGTGATGGCGGTGCTGGTGCGTCGCTACCTCGATCTCTGGCAACTCGCGCTCGGCCGCCCGCGCCGGATCGCGTGCCTTGTGCTGCTGGCCATGGCCGTGCTGCTGCTGGGCGTCGAGGCGCTGCCGCACTGAGCGCGGCCAACGGTGCCAGCGTCGATGGTCTCGGCTAGAGTGCGCGCTCGTTCCACGGAAGCGCACGTCTTGAAGATCCATATCCTCGGCATCGCCGGCACGTTCATGGGTGGCGTCGCCGCGCTCGCGCGCGAGGCGGGCGTCGAGGTCGGCGGCAGCGACCAGGCCGTCTACCCGCCGATGTCCACCCAGCTCGAACGTCTCGGCATCGGCCTGCACCAGGGTTACGACCCGGAGCACATCGCCGGGGACGCCGACCTCGTGGTGATCGGCAATGCCCTGTCGCGCGGCAATGCAGCCGTGGAAGCCGTACTCGACGCGGGCCGCGCCTATAGCTCCGGTGCGCAGTGGCTGGCCGAACACGTGCTGCCGGGCCGTACCACGCTGGCGGTGGCCGGCACCCACGGCAAGACCACCACCTCGACCATCCTGGCCTGGCTGCTGCAGAGCGCAGGTCGTGACTGCGGCTTCCTGATCGGTGGCGTGGGCGAGGACTTCGGCGTGTCCGCGCGCCTCGGGCGCGATCCGCTGTTCGTGGTCGAGGCCGACGAGTACGACACCGCGTTCTTCGACAAGCGCAGCAAGTTCGTGCACTACCGGCCGCGGGTGGCGATCCTCAACAACCTCGAGTACGACCACGCCGACATCTTCCCCGACCTCGCGTCGATCCAGCGCCAGTTCCACCACCTCGTGCGTACCGTCCCCGGTGGCGGCCGGCTGGTGGTCAACGGCGAGGATCCGCATCTGGCCGAGGTGCTGGCGATGGGCTGCTGGACGCCGGTGGACCGCTTCGGCATCGACGGCGACTTCGAATGGAATGCGCGTCTTATCGATGCCGATGGCCGCGCCTTCGAGGTCCTCCATCGCGGCGACCCGGTGGGCGAGGTGCGCTGGGCGCTGCTCGGCCGCCACAACGTGATGAACGCGCTGGCCGCGATCGCCGCCTGCCATGCGGCGGGCGTCGATCCTGCTCCGCTGCTGCCCGCGCTGGCGCGCTTCCGCAGCGTGAAGCGACGGATGGAACAGGTCGGCGAAATCGACGGCATCCGCGTCTACGACGACTTCGCCCACCACCCCACCGCGATCGCGACCACGCTCGCCGGCCTGCGTGCCAGCGTCGGCCATGCGCGCATCGTGGTGGCGATGGAGCCGCGCAGCAATTCCATGCGTCTGGGTGCGCATGCCGATGGCCTGGCGCCGTCGCTCGACGCCGCCGATGCCGTGGTGTTCCTGCATCGTCCGGAACTGGCGTGGGATGCCGGCCGGGTGGTGCAATCGGTGCGCGGGCAGGCGTTCGCGGTGCCCGACGTGGACACCCTGATGGCCACCCTGGGTGAGCTGGTCGAACCCGGCGACCATGTGGTGTTCATGTCCAACGGTGGTTTCGACGGCGCGCCCCGGCGCTTCGTCGCAATGCTGCAGGCGCGAGGGGCCACGCCGAGCGCCTGAGCGCGCATTGCCGCGGCCGTGCCATGGTCCGCGTCGGCACGTGCATGTGCGCGGCGATTTTGCGTCGCCCGCGATCGCGCCTACGATGCGGTCGATGAACCCGTCCGATGGCACCGCGCCGCTGCCGCTGTTCCCGCTGTCGAGCGTGCTGCTGCCCGGCGCGGCCACCATGCTGCGCATCTTCGAACCGCGCTATCTCGACCTGGTGCGTGACTGCGGCCGCAGTGGCAGCGGCTTCGGCGTCTGCCTGATCCTGGACGGCCACGAGACCGGTGCCCCGGCATTGCCCGCGGCGGTGGGCACGCTGGCGACGATCGAGGACTTCGACCGCGATGCCGACGGGCTGCTGGTGCTGCGCGTGCGTGGCGGGCGCCGCTTCCGCGTGCGCCAGGTGCGGGTACGCGACAACGGCCTGGTCGTCGCCGATGTCGCGTGGCTGGCCGATGACGTGTCCACGCGTCCGCGGCCGGAGCACATGCTGCTGGCCGAGCTGTTGCGGCGCATGCTCGAACGCGCGGTGGGCGAGGGCGTGGTGCGCATTCCCGAGCATCACTTCGCCGATGCCGCCTGGGTGGGCTGGCGACTCGCGGAACTGCTGCCGCTGGGAGAACACGAGCGCCAGGCGCTGCTGCAGGAGGATGACGTCCACGCCCGCCTGCAACAGCTGCTCGACCAGGTCGCCTGAGCGCGCGCGGCTACCTGGCGGCATCGGCTCCGCTGGACGGTTCGCGCGTGCGCACGCGCAGCACCGCAACGCCCGATTGTGGGTGCACGGCTTCGGCGGTCTCCAGCCCGGCCAGGTCGGCGCGCAGTGCCAGCCAGGCGTCGTGGGCATCGGTCTGTGGTTGCCACAGCCCGAACAGGCCGAACAGCGGCCGGGTGTAGTCCAGCGTCTGCACCGTGCCCACCCACAGCGGCTCGCCACTTTCAAGGAGCGCCGGCGCGTGCCACAGCCGCAGCACCTGCTCGCGCCCGGCATCGAGCGGGCGGCGCATCAGCAGCACCTCCGCCTCGGTATCGAGCGCGGCCGGCAGCACGGCCTGCCCGGAGGCGGGGGTGTCGTCGTCGAGCAGGCCGAGCACGTCGACCCAGTCCGCCTGCGGCTGTGCAATCCAGCCGTGCTGTTCGAGGTGCGCGCGCAGTGGCGGCAGTGGGCCCGCCACCTGCACATCCAGCGGCCAGCGCAGGTCGGCACTGCGTTCGTTGCGGCGCGAGGGCAGGGTCTTCCAGCCGGTGTCCCACCAGTCCGTCTCGCTGATGACGTGGGTCGGCGGCGGCGGCACGAAGTCGGCCAGCAGGCGGTCGACCGCGCGTGGCGCGTGCCAGGCCGCGGCCACGGCGAAGGTGATGTAGAACACCAGCGACAACGGCCGCATCCAGAACGAGCGTGCCACGTGCCTGCGATAGGCAAGTCCCAGCACCAGCAGCCACGCCACCCCCAGCAGCACGCCGCCGACCACGTCGCTGAGCCAGTGCGCGCCCAGATAGATGCGTGCGAAGCCCAGCAACGACACCGTCACACCTGCCATCAGGTAGGGCCAGACACGGTTGCGGCCCGGCAGTTCGCGCGCGATCAGCACCGCGAAGAAGCCGAAGGTGATGGTGGTCATCGTCACCGTCATCGACGGGAAACCGAAACCACTGTGCGCGGTGGGTGGGCGCGGAACGTCGATCACTGCTTCCAGCCCCGCGGTCAGCACCAGTCCGAAGGCCAGCGCGGCCAGCCAGTGCGCCGCCGCGAGGAAACGCCGCCGCCACACCAGCCACAGCAGCGCCAGCCCCGCGGCCGGAACCAGCACCACTGCATCGCCGATCGAGGCCAGCCCCGCCATCAGGCGATCGGCCAGCGGATTGCGCAGCGCGATCATCGCCTCGTAGACGCTGAGGTCGATCGTCAGCGGTTCGCCGCGCATCAGCACCGTGGTCAGCAACGCGAACCACGCCCAGGCGATCGCCAGCAGGCAGACGGCGAGGATCGCCAGCGACGCCGACTCCGGCCGCCGCGGATCGATCAGCGCGCCGGCATAGCGGCCGAGCACCGGATGCGCCCGCGACCAGGCAAGCCCCCGCGCCAGCAGCTTGTTGGCGTGGGTGTCGAACCAGCGATAGGTGTAGACGACCAGCGCCCAGGCCAGCGCGAGCACCGCCGCGAGCGCGCCCAGCACGATCGCCAGCCGGTCGGCGACCGCGGCGACGGCCTCGTAGGAGGCGCCGAACATCCAGCCCGGGGCGAGGAACAGCGCGGCCCAGGAGATGCTCGCCGCCAGGCTTACGGGCAGGTAGCGGCGCAGCGGCATCCTGGCGATGCCGGCGATGGCGGGCACGAACGGCCGGACCGCGCCCACGTAGCGCGCGATCAGGATGCTCTTGAGTTCATTGCGGCGGAACAGCACCTCGCCGCGATCGAGCAGCTGCGGATAACGGTGGAACGGCCAGATCTGTCGCAGTCTGCCGCCCCAGCGGCGCCCGACCCAGTAGCTGATGCCGTCACCGGCGAATGCACCCAGGGCCGCGCAGGCCACCGCATAGGGGCCGGATATCTCGCCAAGGCCGATCAGCACGCCGATGGCGAAGAGCAGCGGCAGTGCCGGCACCACCGCGCCGAGCAGGATTACCGCGTCGGCGAATGCGATCAGGAAGATGACGAGCCCGGCCGCCAGCGGATGGTCACCGATCCAGGCGACGGTGTTCTCGAAGAATTCGGGCAGCATCACCGCATTATGACAGCGGCACCGGTGCCGCCCGGCGCGGCGGCTGTGCAGCCGTCCAGCTTGGCGACAGGCTCGGGCGCCCACGTACACTGCACCGATGACATGCCCCGCTGCCACCGAACGCCGCGCACTCAAGGCCGACAGCTTCGGCCGCATTTCGCTGATGGAGGATGCGACCGGCCACCGTTTCGTGCGCCGCGACCTCGCCCACGTGCCGTTGTGGCTGCGCCTGCCGGCATGGTGGCTGGCACGGCGCGAGGCGCGCGCGCTGCAGGCCATCGACGGCATGCCCGACACGCCGCGCCTGCTCGACTGGACAGGCCGCCGGCTGGACCGCAGCTACATGGCCGGCGCCGCCATGTACCAGCGCCCGCCGCGTGGCGACGTGGCCTATTTCCGCCAGGCACGCCGGCTGCTGCAGCAGTTGCACCGACGCGGCGTTGCGCATAACGACCTCGCCAAGGAAGCCAACTGGCTGGTGCTCGAGGACGGGCGCCCGGCGCTGATCGATTTCCAGCTCGCCACCCGCGGCGATCCCCGTGCGCCATGGATGCGCCTGCTGTTCCGCGAGGACCTGCGTCATCTGCTCAAGCACAAGCGCATGTACTGCCGCGAGGCGCTCACCCCGGTGGAGAAGCGCCTGCTGAAGCGGCGCTCCTGGCTGCGCAACCTGTGGTTCCGCACCGGCAAGCCGGTCTACCGGGTGGTCACGCGCCGGATCCTGCGCTGGGAGGACAACGAGGGGCAGGGGCCGAAGCCCTGAGCCACGCATCACTCGATGCCCAGTACCTGCTGTCCGGCGAATTCGCGGTCGCCGTCGAAATCGTAGGCAACCTGCAGATGCCCCAGCGTGTCGCAGGCACGGCAGGTGCGGATCGGCGTTGCATAGACGAAGCGCACGCTGCCCCCGGGCAACGCCTGGCGCCCGGCGAATTCCGCCGGTGCGAACAGACGCGCGTCGGGATGCGTGGCGCGGAACGTTTCGATGGAGGGCACCGACAGCGCGGATTCCGCCAGGCTGTCGACGTCGGTCGCACGGCCGCGGGCATCGACCAGCCAGGTGCCCTGGTTGGTATTGGCGCGGAACGGGTGCCGGATGGTGGCGATGCCGACGCCGTCGCGCTCGGCCCACGCGGCCACGTGGGCGACCTCGCCGCGGCCGCGCAGGCGCTGGCTGGCCGCGATCGCCGCCGCTGGCGCATTGTTGGCGCGCATCGCGTCGATCAGGCAGGTGTCGACCGCATCGTCCTCCCTGCGGCAGTGCTCCAGCGTGCCATTCCAGACCGCCTCCGGGCCCAGGCGGACAGGCGTCGGGTCGCCGGGCGGTGTTTCCCCTTCCGCGAGCGGCGGCAGGATCGGACCGGCAGCATCGGATGCCGTCGCTTCCGCCGTGGCACCGGGCGCAGCCTGCTGGCAGGCTGCAAGCAACAGGATGGCGATGCCCCCGGCAAGCACGGTCGAGCGCATGGGATGATTCCTCCGGCGGCGCCGCAGCGGCGACGCCCCGAGTCTAGGCAGCCGCGGACATCGCGGCGTGAGGAGGTTGTATGGCATCACTTGCGGGCAAGACCCTGTTCATCACCGGCGCATCGCGCGGCATCGGCCTGGCGATTGCCGAGCGCGCGGCGCGCGACGGCGCCAATGTCGCGATCGCGGCCAAGTCGGACGTGCCCAATCCGCGCCTGCCGGGCACCATCCACACCGCCGCCCGGGCCGTCACCGCCGCGGGTGGCCAGGCGCTGGCGTTGAAATGCGACATCCGCGAGGAGGAGCAGGTGCGCGCCGCCGTGGCGGCCACCGTCGATGCCTTCGGCGGCATCGACATCCTCGTCAACAACGCCAGCGCGATCTGGCTGCGCGGCACCCTGGACACGCCGATGAAGCGCTTCGACCTGATGCAGCAGGTCAACGCGCGCGGCAGCTTCCTGTGCGCGCAGGCCTGCCTGCCGCATCTGCTCGAGGCGCCGAACCCGCACATCCTCACCCTGGCGCCGCCGCCGTCGCTGGACCCGAAATGGTGGGGCCCGCACACCGGCTACACCCTGGCCAAGATGGGCATGAGCTTCGTCACCCTCGGGCTTGCTGCCGAATTCGGGCCGCGGGGTGTGGCGGTCAATGCGCTGTGGCCGCGCACCATCATCGCCACCGATGCGCTCAACATGATCCCCGGCGTCGACACCGCCGGGGCGCGCACGCCGGCGATCATGGCCGACGCCGCGCACGCCGTGCTGACCCGCCAGGCGGCCGGGTTCAGTGGCCGCTTCCTGATCGACGAGGACGTGCTGCGCGAGGCCGGCGTCGAGGATTTCGCCGCCTATGCGGTGGATCCATCGAAGCCGCTGTATCCCGACCTGTTCCTCGACTGAGCTGCGGCCCGCGGTGGGCGGCCCGGCGCGTGCAGGGCGGGGCGCGCGCTTCAGCCGTCCAGTGCCTGCGCAAGGTCGTCGATCAGGTCCTGCACGTGCTCCAGCCCCACCGACAGCCGCAGCAGACCGCCCGGGCTCACGCTGTCGACGCCCTCGACCGACGCGCGATGTTCGACCAGCGATTCGGTCGAGCCCAGCGAGGTGGCGTTGGTGAACAGCTGCAGGCGCCGTGCGGTGGCCAGCGCCGCGTCGCGCCCGCCGTGCACCTCGAACGACAGCATCCCGCCGTAGCCGCGCATCTGCCGCGTGGCCACCGCATGGCCGGGATGGGTCGCAAGCCCCGGGTAATGCACCGCCGCCACGCGCGGATGCGCGGCGAGGAACGTGGCCACCGCCGCGGCATTCGCGCTATGCCGTTCCAGCCGCACCGGCAGCGTGCGCAGGCCGCGCAGCGTCATCCACGCCGAGAATGGCGACGCGCTGCTGCCGAACATCCGGCGGACGTCGTAGCAGGCTGCCGCCAGGTCGTCGTCGGCGGCGAAGGTGAGCACGCCACCCATCGCATCGCCGTGTCCATTGAGGTACTTGGTGGTCGAATGCAGGACGATGTCGGCACAGAGTACGAGCGCGTGCTGCAGCGGCGGCGGCGCGAATGTTCCATCGACCAGAAGTCGTGCACCCGCATCTCGCGCCAGTGTCGCGAGCGCGGCGATGTCGCAGACCTTCAGGCGCGGATTGGACGGGGTCTCCACCCACAGCAGTGCGGCCGGCGTCGACAGCGCGGCGCGCACCGCGTCGGGATCGGTCGCATCGACCACCGTATGGCGCAGCCCGTGTGGTGCCAGGAAGCGCGCGATCAGCGCCCGGTAGCCGAAATAGGTGTCGTCGGCGATGACCAGGCGGCTGCCCGGCGGCAGCGCCTGGAGCACGGCGGCGCCTGCGGCCATGCCCGTGGCGAAGAACAGCGCGCGCGCGCCGCCATCCAGCTGCGCCAGCACGTTCTCCAGCTGCTGCTGGTTGGGGTTGTCGTGGCGCTGGTAGAGAAAACCGAGCGGCGTCTGCGCATCCGCGCTGTGCTCGAACGTCGTCGACAGCTGCAGCGCCGCGGTGAGCGCGCCGTTGGCGGGGTCGGGGGCAACGCCTGCGTGCGCGGCGATGGTGTCGGGGTGTGGAAGTGTCGGTTCTGTGCTGGACATGCGATGTCGGCTGCGAGGGCGGATAATGACGGCGGCCCGAACGACGGGCCGTGCCGGGAAGACACTCTGCCATGAACGAAACCGCTGCCCCCGCGGCCTCCGAACTCACCGCGCTGGCCGGTCGCTACTGGCTGCCCGTCTACCGGCCGCGCGACCTCGTGCTCGAACGCGGCGAAGGCTCGCGCCTGTGGGACAGCGAGGGTCGCGACTATGTCGACCTCGCCGCCGGCATCGCGGTATGCAGCCTCGGCCATTGCGATCCCGACCTCACCGCCGCGCTGGTCGAGCAGGCCGGCAGGCTCTGGCACACCAGCAACGCGTTCTACAGCGAGCCACCGCTGCGGCTGGCCGAGGAACTGGTCACCGCATCGCGCTTTGCCCGCCGCGTATTCCTGTGCAACTCCGGTGCGGAGGCCAACGAGGCGGCGATCAAGCTGGTGCGCAAGTGGGCCTCCAGCGAAGGCCGCAATCCGCAGCAGCGGGTGATCGTGACCTGCCGCGGCAGCTTCCACGGCCGCACCCTGGCCGCGGTCACCGCCACCGCGCAGCCGAAGTACCAGGCCGGCTACGAGCCGTTGCCGCAGGGCTTCCGCTACGTGGACTTCAACGACCTCACCGGGCTGGAAGTGGCGATGGCCGCCGGCGACGTCGCCGCGGTCATGCTCGAGCCGGTGCAGGGCGAGGGCGGGGTGACGCCGGTGGCGCCTGGCTACCTGCGCGCGGTGCGCGAGCTCTGCGACCGCCACGGCGCGCTGCTGGTACTCGACGAGATCCAGTGCGGCATGGGCCGCACCGGCACGCTGTTCGCGCACTGGCAGGACGACGTGGTGCCCGACATCGTCACCCTTGCCAAGGCGCTTGGCGGCGGCTTCCCGGTCGGCGCGATGCTGGCGGGACCGAAGGTGGCCGACGTCATGCAGTTCGGTGCCCACGGCAGCACCTTCGGTGGCAACCCGCTGGCCAGCGCGGTGGCTCGCGTGGCCCTGCGCAAGCTGTCGTCGCCGGGCGTGGCGGCGAATGTCACCCGCCAGTCGCGTGGGCTGCGCGACGGCCTGCAGGCCATCGACGCCGAGCTGCAGGTGTTCGCCGAGGTGCGTGGCCGCGGCCTGATGCTGGGTGCGCAGTTGCGCGATGCCTACGCAGGCCGCGCCGGGGAGATCCTGGACGCCTGTGCACGCGAAGGCCTGATGGCGCTGCAGGCCGGGCCGGATGTCCTGCGCTTCGTCCCCGCGCTGACCATCACCGACGCGGATGTGGCCGAAGGGCTGGCGCGGCTGGCGCGCGCGCTGCGCGGCTTCATCGCCGCCACGCCTGCTGGTCGCTGACGGCATCGGAACCGCACCACGCCGGCGGATGGCGTGGTGCGGGTCCGCGATCAGCCGGCGCGCACCACGGCAAAGGCCTCGTGCGCGGCCGCAACGGTGGCGTCCAGCGTCTGCTGGTCGTGCGCGGACGACACGAAGCCGGCCTCGAACGCCGATGGCGCCAGGAACACGCCGCGGTCGAGCATCGCGTGGAAGAACCGCGAGAACGCCGCGGTGTCACAGGCCACCGCCTGGGCATAGGTGTCCACCTTCGGCGCGTCGGTGAAGAACATGCCGAACATTGCGCCGACACGGCTGGTAGTGAACGGCACGCCAGCCTCGCGCGCGGCCGCTTCCAGCCCGTCGCACAGCGCGTTGGCATGCGCCTCGAGGCGCTCATGGAAACCCGGCTCCTGGACCACCCCGAGCAGCGCCAGGCCTGCGGCCATCGCCACGGGATTGCCCGACAGCGTGCCCGCCTGGTACACGGGGCCGGCCGGCGAGATCTGCGACATCAGTTCGCGGCGGCCGCCATACGCACCCACCGGCATGCCGGCGCCGATGATCTTGCCGAACGTGGTGAGGTCGGGTGTCACCCCGTAGCGCGCCTGCGCGCCACCCAGGGCCACGCGGAAGCCGGTCATCACCTCGTCGAAGATCAGCACGGTGCCGTGGCGCGTGCACAGCTCGCGCAGGTGCTGCAGGAAACCGTCGCGCGGCAGCAGGCAGTTCGCGTTGCCGGCCACCGGTTCGATGATCAGCCCGGCGATGTCGTCGCCGTGTTCGGCGAACAGCGCCGTCGCCGCGTCGAAATCGTTGTAGGGCAGGGTGAGCGTGAGGTCGGCCAGGGCCTTCGGCACGCCCGGGGAATTGGGCACGCCGAACGTCAGCGCGCCGCTGCCGGCCTTGACCAGGAACGAGTCGCCATGGCCGTGGTAGTTGCCTTCGAACTTGACGATGCGGCTGCGGCCGGTGGCACCGCGCGCCAGGCGGATGGCCGACAGCGTGGCTTCGGTGCCGGAGTTGACCATGCGCACCATCTCGCACGAGGGCACCAGTCGGGTCAGCGTTTCCGCCATCGTCACCTCGGCTGCGCAGGGCGCGCCGAACGACAGCCCGTTGCCCAGTGCCTGCTTCACCGCCTGGCGCACCGCAGGATGGTTGTGGCCGGCGATCATCGGCCCCCACGAGCCGACGTAGTCGATGTAGCGGTTGCCATCGACGTCGTACATGTACGCACCGTCGGCGCGTTCGACGAAGAACGGCGTGCCGCCGACCGAACCGAACGCGCGCACCGGCGAGTTCACTCCGCCCGGCAACAGCTCGCTGGCGCGCTGGAACAACTGCTGGGAACGTGCGTGGTGCATGTCGGAACTCCAATGGGGCGTCGCGTGACGCCGGAAAAGTCGATCAGCAAGAGGGTGGCGCGCGGTCGAACACGGCGCGATAGGCGCGGGCCGCGGCCACCGGGTCGGGCGCGTCGAACACGCCGCCGACCACGGCGACGAGATCGGCGCCGGCATCGAGCAGCGGACCGGCATTGTCCGGGGTGATGCCCCCGATGGCCACCCGCGGCACGCCGAGTGCCGCGGCCCGGGCCAGCAGGTCCGCGTTCGCGCGTCGCGCGCCGGGCTTGGTCGCGCTGGGGTAGAAGGCACCGAAGGCGACATGGTCGGCGCCGGCCTCGACCGCGCGCTGCGCCCGCGCGATGTCGTCATAGCAGGACGCACCGACCAGCGCGTCCGGTCCAAGCAGCGCGCGCGCATGCGCAAGGTCACCGTCGTCCTCGCCGAGGTGCACGCCGTCGGCGCTGATCCGTGCGGCAAGCGCCATGTCATCGTTGACCAGCAGCCGCACACCATGCGCGCGGGCAAGCTCCAGCAGCGCAGCGCCCTGCTCGGCGCGCAGGGCCGCACCGGCGCGTTTGTTGCGGTACTGCAGCCAGATTGCATGGGGCAGCACCGCTGCGACGCGCGACAGCAGTCGCGCGGTGTCGTTGTCGTCGGGGGTGATCAGATACAGCCCACGGGGGCGTCGGGTGGGGGGTGCGGGCACGGAACTCGCTCGGCTGCTGTGGGAGAATGCCGGTCGACCCGACGCGACCATTATCCGATGACCGACAGCGCCCCCGCCTCCACCCTGCGTACCTGGATGTGCGTGGTCTGCGGATTCATCTATGACGAGGCGGCCGGCCTGCCCGGGGAAGGCATCCCGGCGGGCACCCGCTGGGAAGACGTTCCCGAGGACTGGACCTGTCCCGATTGCGGCGTGACCAAGGACGATTTCGAGATGATGCCGCTCTGATCGTGCCTGTGCGCCGCGACCTTCAGTGCAGCCGCGAGCGCTCGCCGCTGGCAACGATCAGCAGTTCCCGCACGCGCTCCGCATCTCCGGCACCCGGGCGCGCCTGCAGGTAACGCGACAGATCCTCGCGCGCACCGCGGAGGTGGCGCATGCGGAAGTAGCAGAGTCCGCGGTCGCGCAGTGCATCGGCATTGTCGGGCAGCAGGCACAGCACCCGGTCGATGCAGCGCAGCGCCCGCTCCCAGTCGCCCGCTTTCACGTACACCGCGTACAGGTTGCGAAGCATGCGCACCAGCATCGCGCGGTGGGAAGCCGGATGCAGGATCTGCTGCAGCACGTGGTCGTCCAGCTCGGCGCCATCGAGATGCGCGAGGGCGCGTTCGCGCAGTTCGTCCACATCCAGTGGCCTGCCGCGGTTGAACGGGTCCATCACCAGCACGCCGCCATCCACCGGCAGCCGCACCAGGAAGTGGCCGGGAAACGACACGCCATCGAGGTGCAGCCCGAGCCGGCGCGCCACCTCCATCTGCAGCAGCCCCAATGACAGCGGAATGCCCAGGCGCCGCTCGCATACCTCGTTGAGATAGCTGTTGCGCGGGTCGTCGTAGGTCTCGAGGTCGCCGGTGTAACCCTGTTCCTCGAACAGATACCGGTTGATCGCCATCATCTTCAGCGGCCAGTACGCGGCGGCATCGACCTGAGGGCGCAGCGCTGCAGCGTGCGACGCGACCAGTTGCTCGTAGACGCCGGGATCGAGGTCCGGATACTCGTCGCGAGCGATCAGCAGCGCGCCGTGGAACAGCGGGATCGCGCGATCGTCCAGCGTTGCGAGGCCAGCCCAGCTCGGCAGCGGAATCCGCTCATGCATGAGGCGAGCCTGCGCTGCGATGTGGCGCCTTGCAAGGCATCGGGTGGCAGGCGTTCAGCGCGGAATGTCGATTCCTGGGCCGACCTGCAGTTCCGCGCCGTCCTGCAACTGCAGTCGCGCCGCCTCGCCCGCGTTGAGCTCCAGCACGAATCGCGCGGGCGCGCCGCTGGGATAGGGCGGACACCGGTCGCCGGCGGTGCACGGCGGCACATCGCGCTGCTGCGATACCAGGCGCAACCCGTTGTCGAAGTACAGGATGTCCAGCGGAATGCGGGTGTTCTTCATCCAGTAGGCCTGTGGTGCTTCCTCGTCGTGGATGAAAAGCATTCCGTGATCGCGGGGCATCGAGTCGCGGAACATCAGCCCACGCGCGCGGCTGGCGTCGTCCGCGGCCACCTCGACGGAGTAGCGCTCGCCGGCCAGTTCCACCCAGCGCCCCCCGGCACTCGCACATGAAGTCGCAAGCGATACAAGAGTGGCCGATGCGATGCGAAGCAGAAGACTCATGACGGTCGGACGTGTGCGGGCGGGAACTGAACATCGACGACCGCGCTTGGCGCGTCAAGCAACATGGGGCTTCCACTTCCGGTGAACTGGCGGCACAATGCGCGCCCGCTTCGGCAGTGCATCGCCGCAGCGTCCAACCAGGTCGTCACGAGGGGTTGACGCGGCAGGTGATCGCGCTAGAATGCGCGGCCCGATTCGAGCCAAGCGCCCGATCGGGATCGAAAAAAAGTTTCACAAGGTGTTGACAACAACACGATCCGCGCTAAGATGGGCGGCTCACCTCGACGGAAACGACGGGGCGGCAAGAAGGGGTTCGCGGCGCTGAGGCCGGTTCCCGGAGTTCTTTGACAGTGTACGCAGGAGACTTGTGCGGACGTCTGGCGGCTGGATGACCATCCAACAACGCAGACGTTCGAAAGAGCACAGAGTCGATTCCAAGCATGCAAATGCGAGTGATTGAATTCGA
>NWQL01000007.1 GCA_002798175.1 Lysobacteraceae bacterium NML91-0213
CGGGGTGTGCCTCAGCCATGCGCTCGATCCCGGCATGCACGCCTTCGTCCGCCAGCTCCACCGCATCCCCCGCGCGCGCTTCCACAGCCGTCCCCCAGCCCAGCTGCGACAGCGGAACGTCGGGGTGCGAGACGAGGATGCGGACCCAGGCTTCGAATCCTCGTGCGATGACCTGCAAGCGCTCGCCGTCCATCACGCCGGCGCGTGACTCCCATTCGAGAGCGAGCCCGTCCACACCCTCGATCACCGACAGCGAGAGGTCGAACTTGCCTTCCTGCGCACCACGCGCGCGGGCCATGCCCCGGGAACCTGTCCCGGCATCCTTCGCGCCATCATGCTGGGCATCGTAGGCGAGGCTCACATTGAACAAGGCCCGCACAGGCTTGCCGAGGGCTTCTGCGACAGCCCGCATGACGTGATGCAATGACGTTTCCACGTTCGACTGCGCGAACAGCATCTCGGACCGGAGAGAGGCCACCAACTCGCCGAACGTCCGTCCGCCGTCGTACTCCACGGGGATGGGGGCGGTGTTGATGAAGTAACCGATGATGTGTTCCAGCTCCTGGCGACTGCGCATGGACATCGGCACGCCGATGCAGAAGCTCGGCGTCCAGGAGTAGCGGGCAAGCAGCACCGCCAGCGCCGCCTTTACAACCAGGAAAGGGGTCGCGTTGCTGGCCGACGCGTACTGCCGGATCCGATCCACGGAGGCATCGTCGAGCCAGCCGCCCAGTCGCGCCCCATGCCCTGTACCTGAATAATCGCCGAGATCCACGTTCCGCGACGTATCGAGCAGCCGTTCCGCCCACTTTCGCGCACTCTCCGCCCGTGAACCGCTCGCAGCCTGCGCATGTTCCCATTCGGCATAGTCGGCGTAGTCGATGCGGTGCACACCGTCTGCCCATGCGTTGCCGTCGTACTCGTCCAGGACTTCCTGCACGAACAGCCGGGCGGACCAGGCATCGGTGATGATGTGATGCCAGGAGAAAAGCAGAAACGAAGATTCACCGCTTCTCCGGGCAAGCGTGCAGCGGGCCAGAGGGGCGCGGGCCAGGTCGAATGGACGCTGGGCATCGGCCGCAATCAGCGCGTCCAGCCCGGGCCCCGCACCCGCGGAAACGTCGAGCAGCTCCATGGACACGTCGCCGCCGGGGAGCACCTGTTGGACGGCTTCGCCCCCCATCTCGTGGAACGAGGTGCGGAACGCTTCGTGCCGGCTGGAAACCACTGCGATCGCGTGGGCCAGGCGTCCGGCCTCTACGTCCTTCGGAAGCTCGAACACGTTCGAGCAGTTGTAGGCGGAAGAATCTGGCTCGAGCTGCGACAGCATCCAAAGCGCCTGCTGTGCCGAGGACTGTGGAGCCACCAGAACCTCGCCTTGCACGCGCCTGCTCGAGCGTGTGATCGGCGCGAACGCACCGTGTCCGCTGGCTGCCGCCGCACGTATGCAAGCGCATATCCCCGCTACCGTCCGGTCACGGAGCACTTCAGCGAGCGCGAGCTCGACGTGGAAGACCGAGCGAATGCGCGAAAGCAGCCGGATCAGCAACAACGAGTGCCCACCCAAAGCGAAGAAGTCGTCGTTGCGGCCCACCGAGCGACCGCCGAGAAGGTCGCTGCAGATCCCCATCAGCACGGCCTCGTCCTGGGATACCGGCACGAGCGCTTGCCGCTTTGCTGGGGGCTGGAGCGTATCGAGCCAGTCGCGATCGACCTTGCCATGGGCCGTCCTGAGGACTTCTTCGATCGCCACGACCTCGCGCGGCCTTGCCCATTCCGGCAGGTACTCCGCCAGCCAACGATCCAGCCCGTGCATGGTGCCCGCGCCGTGCTTTGGCAGCACCGCGGCGAGCAGGTACGTGCCGGCTCCTTCTCCGCGCACGCTCACGCCCGCCCACTGGACGTCGGGATGTCCACCGAGGACCGCTTCGACATGGGCTGGATCGATGCGATGGCCGCGGATCTTCCGCTGCCGGTCGCGGCGGCCGATGAACTCGAGCTCCCCCCCCGGCAATCGACGAACGATATCGCCCGAGCGGTACATCCGTGCGCCCGGCGTTGCTGCGAAGGGATCCGGCAGGAACGCGGCACTGGTTTCCGCCGGGAGACCGAGGTAGCCCCAAGCCACCGTCGCGCCACCGATGTACAGCTCTCCCCGGGCGCCCGGGGGAACCGGCTTCATCTGCTCGTCCAGCACATAGCAAGCGGCAGCAGCGTGCTCCCGGCCGATGGAGACGTGCAACTGCCCTCGTGGGGTGGACGCGGGCGCGAGCTCTGCCGACGAAACCGCGACCGTCGTTTCGGTCGGGCCGAAAGTGTTCAACAGCACCGCATCGTGCGCGGGTCCGTCCAGCCACCGCTGGACGGCAGCCGGATTGGCGGCTTCACCGCCGATCACGACCGACCTCACGCTGCAGGGCAGCGCGTCGCCGGACGCGTCGGCGGAGAGCTCGTGCCAGAGCGATGTCGGCAAATTGAGATGCGTCACGCCGCTTTCGCGACAGGCGCGCGATAGCGCGGCCATCGACAACAGGTGCCGCTTCTGCAGGACCACGACGCAGGCACCCGCTGAAAGCGCTGGAAGCATTTCCTCGAAACTGGTGTCGAAGCCAAGGGAGGCGACCTGGGAGCAACGGTCGCCAACGGCGACGCCGAGCGTCCGCACGGCTTCTCGCACGTAGGTGGCGAGCTCAGCATGGCCGTTGATCACGGGTTTTGGCCGACCGGAGGTACCCGACGTCAGGATCACGTAGGCGCCTTTCGCGCGAACAACGGGCGTTTCCACGGGCGGCGGCAGGCAGGAACCATCCACCACCTCGAAGTCCGCGGCGAGACGGTGCGTGGCTTCGCACGTCCCGACGATGAGCACGCGTACGCCGAGCGCGCGGAGCGTCTCGCCGCTGTAGGAAGCATCGTCGGGCCCACCCAGCAGGACCACGGTGCGCCCGGCCCACCATGCTCCCAGCAGAGCTGCGATGGCCGCAACGCCCGCGGGCTTGGCAAGCCCGACGCAAGCGTCGCTGTCCGGGTCCGCGCGATCGATCAAGGCGGCATAGCTCCGCGCCAGGGCCACCAGTCGCGCATAGCTGGTCACCGCCCCCTCCTCCCGGACGGCATCCGCGTCGGGACGCTCTTCGCACTGCTTCAGTACGAAGTCGAGCACGTGCCCGCAGGGCGCGTTGGCCGCGGCAACGCCTTGCCGGGTCGCCGATTCCGGTCCCGCGTCCGACAACCCGGCCGCCGACCGGACGATGTCGACGAAGGTATCGGCCATGGCCCGGACGGTGCCCTCGGAAAGCACGGCTGTGTCGTATTCGAACGCCGCGACCATGCCGCCTTCGGCATGGCTGATACTCAGGTTGAGCTCAAGCTTGGCGCTCTGTGGATCCCCGTTGACCAGGCTGATGTGGTTGCCTGCCTGCTCGGGCCACGGCGTGTTCTGGTAGTCGAAGCCGGCCTGGAACAGTATGCCCCGCGCGCCCATGCGGGACGGAGCCAGGCGCTCCACGATGCGCGACAGCGACACATGGCCGTGATCGAGTGCCGGCAGCGTCTGCTCCCGGAGATCATGCAGGATCTCGGTGAATGGTCGCGATGGATCGAGGCGCTGCCGGAGCGGCAACACGCCCGCGAACGGCCCGATCACGTCCCTGTGGACGGTCACGTCGCGGTTGGAGACGCTCACGCCCAGGACGAATTCCTTCTGTCCGCTGTAGCGGGCGAGCAGGATGTCGTAGCAGGCGAGCAGGGCCACGAAGGGAGTCACGCCGTTCTCACGTGCCAGGGCCATGAGCGCATCGGTTGCTTCCGGGGCAATCATCACCTCGTGCGCCGCCCCTTCTCCCGTCGCCAGGGCCCGGTCGAACGGCAGGTCGAGCGTCGTGCGTACCCCCTGTAGTTGCCCTACCCAGTAGTCTTCGCTAGCCCGCACTGCGGCAGCACGTTCGGCGAGCTGCCGCACGTAGCTCCGATATGCCCCGGCGGGCTTGCCGAGCCTCGCGGGGCGACCATCCATCATTGCGATGAAGGCATCGGCGAAATCCGACAGGAACACTCCGATCGACCAGCCATCGGCGACGATGTGGTGGAAGGTGACAAGCAGGACATGCAGGTCTTCGGCTACACGCACCAGCGACACCCGCCAAGGTGCCTCCCTGGCCAAGTCGAAGGCGCGCTGCGACTGCTCCCTGCTCAGTGGGCGCACCGCCTCCCTCCAGTCATCGCCTGGACCGACCTGGAGTGTGCGGATGGCTCCCAGGGCCACGCGGCTCTCGGGCTGGACCATCTGCATGGGGGTGCCGCCTACGAGCCTGATCCTCGCGCGCAGCATTTCCTGGCGCTCCGCGACTGCCCCAAGACAGGACTCGACCGCCCATCGGGCGTCGGACATCGGGCCGTGGAGACCTATGATCAGCGGAATGTTGTAGGCAGTGGACGCAGGTGAGGCTGCCTGCTCGAAGTACATCATGAGCTGCGACGGACCCAGCGGGAACACGTCCCGGGCCGCGGCCAAACGCTCGCGCAGGCGCTGCTCCAATACCTGCCTGGCCTCGGAGGAGGTGGCGTCCGGCCTCATGCGCGCAGCGCCTCCCGGCCATGTCCACCGGACAACGGCGCCAGGACCTGCGCCGCCACGTCCATGCCGTGGTCGCGCAGGAAGAAGTGCCCTCCAGAATACATGCGGGAGGCAAAACCCACCGAGGAAACCGCCCGCCAGGCTTCGACGTGCCCGGCCTCGACCCGTGGGTCATCAAGGCCGCCCATCGCCGTGAGAGGGAAGCGGACGCAGGTTCCAAGGTCCGGGACATGCGTTTCGCAGGCCCTGAAGTCCGCCCTCAGGATGGGCAGCGCATACGCGATGAGCTCGGGCTCGGCCAGCGCCTCGGGAGGAAATCCGCCAAGCCGGATCAAACGGCGCAGGAAATCCGGCGGGGGAAGAGCGTGCAGCTCCTCCGGCCTGGGGCAGTGGGGAGCGCGGGCACCCGAAACGAAGACATGCTCGGGCAAGCGCTGCTCTCCCAAGCGCCGCGCGAGCTCGTAGGCCACCAGTGCGCCCATGCTGTGGCCAAAGAACACGTAGGGGAGGTCGAGGTGGTCCCTGATGGCCCGCCCGAGATCCTCAACCACCCCGGCAAGGCAGTGCAGTGCAGGCTCGCCTGCGCGGGATTCGCGGCCCGGATAGGTTGCCGCCACGAGTTCGATACCCGAAGGCATCCAGCGACTCCAGCCACTGAACACGTTCGCCCCCCCACCGGCGTAGGGAAAGCAGAACAATCGCGCGGCAGGGCGCGTCTCCGAAGTCAACCGCCGGAATCGTGTCCCGGCCGACATCATGCGGGCTCGGCGCAATCAGATGCCGGCACCGCCGTAGGTTCGCCCGTCGTCGGGCGGGACTCCAAGCACCCGTCGACGAACCTGACGATCCTGTCGGCCTGCGAGAAGTATCCGTCGTCGTGGCTCACGACAACCACGCCTTTTCCGCGTGCCTTCAGGTCCGGGAGGATCTCTCGGTAGAACACCCGCTTGTACACCGGGTCCTGGTCCGCGGCCCATTCGTCGAACACGTAGGTCGACCTGTCCTCGAGGAATGCCGTCAGGAGTGCCAAGCGCTTTCTCTGCCCTTGGGACAGGTCGGTGGTGGAGAGCGTTCCGTCAGGGAGAATCGACACCTTGTCGGCGAGCTGGAGCCTATCGAGGTAGTGGGCGGCCTTGGCCTCGAAATCTTCGATGCCCGACAGTCCCAGCAGGCTCCCGAACAGGTGGAAGTCAGAGAACACAGCCGAGAAACGCTGCCGGTACTCGTCGCGGTTGGCGTCGTCGATCACTATCCCGGAAGCCATGATGCGCCCCGAGGTCGGCACGTAAAGTCCGGTCAACAACCGCACGAAGGTGCTTTTGCCGCTACCGTTGCCACCAATCACGAACAGGATCTCTCCAGGCCTCACGGTGAGGTCGAAGGGGCCGACCGAGAAGCACCTGCTCTCTTCCTCCGGCGCGGGGTACGAGAACTCGACATCCTGGAGCTCGATCGTCCCTGCCGGATCGGCCACCAACGCCACCTCCCCCCCGGCACGGACGTCGGCTCCCGCGAGGCTCAGCGACAAGCCAAGGGACTCGATCTTGGAAAGCGAGTTCGAAGCCACCTGGAACTTTGGAAGCGAGCCCACGATCGCCGCGATCGGACTGCTGACGTACAGCGCCATCAACACGAAGCCGATGACCACCTCCGACGGGACTTCGATGAACACTGGCGCGATGAACAGCGTAAGCCCGATCAGAGCAAAGAAGACCAGCTGGGTGTGCGCGGTACCGATCGCGAGTATCCAATTCCACTTCCATGCGTGCCGGCGCATGGAGTCCGCGGTGGGAAGGAGGAGCTCTTCCCGCATCGCCATGCGCCGCTGGCGATGCAACTTCAGCTCCTTGTTGCCCGCGATGTAGCCGTTGTAGAGCGCGATGAGCCGGTCCCACATTTCCCGCCCTTGCCGCATATGCGGAGCGGCCAGCCTCACCGAAATCTGGTAGCCGATGACGCCCAGCACGTAGATCGCGGCGTAGCCGAGCGACAGCGGCCAGGACAGATGGACGAGATAGACGAAGCACGCCACGACGATGGCGATGTTCACGCACTGGGTCGGGAACGCCGCCACCGCCTCGGCGATCTTCTGGACGTCCTCGGTCAGCGCGGCCATCAGTTTGCTGCTGCCACATTCCTCGACCTGCCGGAGCGGAGCCGCAGCGATCTGGCGGCAGAGGTCGATGCGCATCTCACGAACAGCGTCGGCCGAAATCCAGACCAGGATCAGCCGTGATGCAAGTTCGGCACCCACGGCAAGGAAGGCGATGCCGGCGAACGCCAACCCGACCCCCGTCGCAATGCCAGCGCCACCACCGTCCACTAGCGCACTGACGGTCGCCAGGAGCCACGCACTTGCAAGCCCGGCAATCAAACCGACCAGGATCGACGTGACGAGCAGTCCCCTGGAGTGATTGAGAAGGAACGAGAACAGTTTCAAGAGAAAACTTCCTGTAAAGAGTCAGCCGACTTCCGCGTCGTCGAGATCAAGTTCGCGCAGCAGCGCTTCGATCTCTTCCCTGGTCATTTCCGACACCGCGTCCGGCACATCCTCCGACAGCGGAGCTGGCGCAACGCTTTCCACCTCGGCCCGCCCGTCGAGGAAGTCCTTGCGGAACTCCTTCGCCATGGCGGCAATGGACTGCCCACCGATCAGCGAACTGGTCCTGACCGCGATGTCGAGCTGCGACTCGACGCGCTCCTTGAGCTCGAGGGCGACGATGGAATCCAGGCCCAGCGATGCCAGCGGCACGTCGATCTCAATTGAGGCGGGTTCCATGCGAAGTGTGCTTGCAACCGCGGTCACGATGGCTTCGTGGATCAACGCAAGCTGTGCCTCCACCTCGAGACCTTCCAGGTCGGCGGCGCCAAGTCGTCGACCGGTGGTCGCTGTGCACGCGCTCTCCGGAACCACTGCGGAGAAGTAGGGCGTACTCGCAAGCTGCTGGCGCCCCCGAGCCCAGGTCTCCCAGTCCATCGGCAGCACTCCGACGACGCTCGATGCACGTTCGTTGACGAATGCCTCCAGCAGGTCGAGTCCCGATCGCAGCTCGACCACCCCGATGCCGTGGTCGCCGAGTCGCGCGAGGTTGTGCTCGTTGGCCGCCATGCCAACCTCCGACCAAGGACCCCACGCGACGGCCAACCCCGCCTTGCCACGGGCGTGCCTGTACGCTGCCAGTGTCTCGAGGAAAGCATTCGCCGCCGCATAGTTCGCCTGCCCAGGTGAGCCGAGCATGGAAGCCAGGGACGAAAAGCTGATGTGGAAGTCCACGTCCGAGACGGCAGGATGGCCCTCGAGATGGCAAGCGCCCGCGACCTTGGACGGCATCACCTGCAGGAACTCCTCGAAACTCATTTGCATCGACAAGCGATTGGCCAGCACGCCGGCGGCATGCACGATGCCGCGAAGCGGGGGAAGATCGCCGCCGAAGCGGTCAAGCAGTGAAGTCATCGAAGCTGCACTCGCGACATCCACACTCGCGACGTGTACCTGAGCCCCATGGCGTTCCACCGCCGCGATACGGTCTAGAGCGCGGAGGTTAGGGGCGCTCCGCGCTGCCAGCACGAGGTGCTTCGCGCCCGCCCGTGCCAGGCGTTCGGCGATTTCCAGGCCGAGGCCGCCAAGCCCGCCCGTGACCAGGTAGCTTCCGTCGTCACGCAAGGCGCTTGCCGGGGTGCGTAGTTCGGCATGCTTGGGAATGGCGATTGCATGCCCCGCCAGGGAGTCGGGCAGCGACCGCTGCAGCCCTCCCTGTGCGATCGACCCCACCAGTTCCGAAAGCGCAGCCCGGGCAAGGCTGGGCGCCGCCGCAAGCGCTGCCCCTATATCGATGCGCTCCACCGAGACATTTGCCGGCGGCTCAAAGCGTGATGTCGGCCGAGAGGACAACATCACGATCCTGCCGAAGCCGCGCACCGCACATGGGCCCTGCGGCATCCATCCACCGGACACGTCGAGCAGCATGTCCACTCCGCCGTGCGTGGCCTCTTTCAGGACATGGTCCACGCCTGGTGCATACGCGTCGAACAATCCCGCGAGCCGGCAAGCTCCGTACGCATCGCGCAGGCCCGGCGCAACGACTGCGTAGACGCGCATGCCCAGATACCTGGCCGCCGCCACCGCGGCCAGGCCACTGCCATCCATGTCGCGGATCAGTACGCTGCGACCACGGGGGGAGCCCGCTTGGCCGCGCAGTGCAAAGACGGCCTCGATCACCGGGAACAGTCCCGCTACTTGCGCGGGATCCGCGCCATCCGGCAGGGGAACCGCCAGCTCCGAGGCGACGAGGGTATGCGTGCATACGCTGCCAGTAGCCAGGAATGCTACGCGCATGCCCGCCTGAAACTCTTCGCTCCCGGCACCGACGCACTCCACTTCCCCGACGCCCATGCGCAGCCGCGCGGCCCGGCCATCCGCACCATGCCGGAGCGCAGGCTCGATATCGGCGTGCTCAAGCCTTACGAGCAGTTCACCGGCCTGTGGCCAGGGCCTGTGGATGCACTGTCGGTCCCAGCTCCCGTCGGGTTGGGGTTGGAGCATGTACGCGTTCCGACCTCCTGAACGGGAGCCCACCTGCGATGGAGCATCGCGTCCGTAACGCAGACTGGCGACGTATCTCCGCGCACCGCGATAGGCCAACTGGTCGGCCGGACCATCGGAGAGGAGCTCCGCGACCAGCGGCTGCACCTGCGCAAAAGGGTCGTCCACGTCCACGCAGGTGCAGCGCATCTCGCGGTGTTCGATGGAGATGCTGCGCGATGCGCCCCATGCCATCGCGCCGAGCGGCGAATCGCATGGGTCGCCATCCACCACGGCGCGCGCGTTCCGGCTGACGGTCCAGATGCGCGGCACTGCACGCTGGTCTATCGCCGCAGCCGCCTGCACGAGCTGCAGCGTCCGGTAAGCCAGCGCCAGCTCCCGTGTATCCGGGGCAGATCCCGAGAGCTGTTTCGCGCCCCTGAAATCCAGAGGCGACAGGTCAACGAACCCCGCGACCTCATCCCCTGCCGCCACGATGGCGTCAATCGCCGACTTCACCGCTGCCTCGAAGCTGGCCACCCCGGCTTCTGGAGCGTCGCCCCGGGGTAGCTGCGGATCCACCAGCGACACTCGCACACCCATCGCGAGCAGTCGTGCATGCAATGCGTCACCCGCCCCCCCGGCATCGGACACCAGCACCCAGGCCCGGCTCGCCGCACCGGATTCGCCTGCCAGTGGCTCCTCGTTCCAGACGACCTCGCAGCGCCAGTCATCCGGGTGGGACGAGATGCGCGCCCCCTCCGTGTGTTCGGCCGGAACCAGGCTGATGGAGTCGAAGATCGCAAGGACGCGTTCGTCCTCGTCGACTACCCATGCGTCCACCTGCCAGCGCCCGTCGTCCTTCCGCCCGGGACGTGCCCGGCAGCTGACGAACCTCGCGTGCGCGAGGCCATCGCCGAGATGGAGGGCACCGATTGCTTCGGGGCGCAGCGCAACATGGGCTCCCGCAGCAAGGCGCGCCGCCTGTTCGACGGCATCCGCCACCGCATAGGGAACGTGGAAGCCCTGCGATGCCCCCACCAGCGCCGGATCGAGTTCAACCACAACCCCTTGGCTGACCCTCCAGCCACGCGCGATAGCCTGTCGCGAAGGGGCGCAGTCCAGGCCGGCGTCGCTCAGTAGCCGATAGGCTTCCGGACGGCCAGCCTCATCGCCCGCCCGCTCGATCGCATGTGTTCCCAAGCCCACCGCGTGATTGCTCGCGCCATCGCGGACTTCGATCACGGCGTCGAAGACGGGGACCCATCCGGCGAGTTTTCCTGCGGAAGGGTCCGCATGCTGGTTCAGCACAACTCGGCAGTCATCGTTCGCGTCGCTATGGATCGCGACCTGCAACAGGGCGTCCGGCCGCTCCCCACCAGCACTGTGGACGCGAACCGACCGCAGCGCGGCGATGCCACTGGGAGACATGGCACACTGCGCCGCCTCGACGGCAAGCTCGATGCAGGCAGCCAGGGGCAGAAAGGCCTGACCATTGAGCCGCGCTCCATCGAGCCATGGGTGCATGTTCGGGTCGGGTTGCGCCTCCCATACGAACTGCGCACCGGGTACCCGGGGGCCGAACAGGGGATGGGAACTGTATCGGTCGCGGAGTTGACGATGCTGCCCATCGAGCCAGTAGCGCTGACGGTCCCATTGGTAGCGGGGGAGGTCGGCGAGGAAGGCGTCCGACGCGATCAGGGCCTTCCAGCCATGGCCGCCACACACGAACGCGTTTGCCATGGCGTGCAGCACCGATGCGTCGTCCGGGACGTTCCGCTGCAACGTGGGTATCACCGCGCCGGTGAACGACCCATGCGCCAGCGTACGATTGATCGCACCCGATAGCACCGCGTGTGGCGAGATCTCCACGTACACAGTGACGCCATCGCGAGCCATCGCTTCCAAGGCCTCTCGGAAACAGACCCGCTGGCGCATGTTCCTCGCCCAATAGTCCACCTCGAGGCGATCCAGCCTGCAGGCGTCCACGCTGGAGTAGAAGTCCCGCACCGCCGAACCGCATCCGATCGACTCGCTGGCAAGAAGCAGCCTCGGCACGAGTGGGTCGGTCTGACTGCTGTGGAACGCGTAGTCGACATCCAGTCGAACGCTGGCGACATTCCTGACGGCCAGGCGCTCGAGCACTTCGACCAATGCGACTGAATCGCCGGACAGCACGCTGGTGGATGGCCCGTTCGACGCCGCGATAGACAGCCGGCCTTCGTAGTGTTCGATCTCGCGTGCGAGCTCGGCGACCGGGAGCTCGACGCTGGCCATGAGTCCTTGGCCGGTGATCTCCTGCATCAGCTTGCCACGTGCCGAAACGAGCCGGCAGGCATCCTGCAACGTGAGCAGGCCCGCGGCTTCGGCCGCGGCGATCTCGCCGAGACTGTGGCCGAGCACCGCGTCAGGGACCAGCCCCAGCTCCTGCAGGTAGCGTCCAAGTGCGTACTGGATCGCGAACAGGGAGGGCTGTGCATACTGGGTCTGCCCGAGCGGGCTGTGCTCCTCGTCCGCGTGCAACGCCTCCACCAAGGACCATCCAGTCAACGGATCGAGATGCGAGGCACACCGGTCGATGTCCGCGCGGAACGAAGGCTCGGATGCATAAAGTCCACGCCCCATTCCCCACCACTGCGACCCTTGTCCGGAAAAGATGAAGGCCACCCTCGGCGGATCGCCGATGACCTGCCCGACGACAACCTGCGGCGCATGGGTCCCCTCCACGTAGTTCCGCATGGCCCGGACGGCCGAGGCGCTGTCGCTACCGCAGACCATCGCACGCCGCGGTTGCAACTCGCGCCGGAGTGCCAGGGTGGTCACGACATCACGCGGGTCCGCCATCGGGTTCGCTTCGAGCCAGTCGGCGAGCGCCCGAAGGTTGTTCTTCAGCGCCTCTTCGGTGCGGGCCGTGACCGGAAGCGTCCAGTCCCCTAGCCTCGACGTCGTCCGAACCGCCTCGCGCGCCTGAGGATCCGTCCCCTGCAATACTGCATGTACGTTCGTGCCACCAATGCCGAATCCATTCACGCCTGCCAGCGGCCGGACAATCGAGTCGGGTATTGCCGTGGTGCGTCCGGGAACCTCGATGTCGAAGTCGTCGAAGCGGATCAGCGGATTGGGATTCTTGAAATGCAGGTTCCCGGGGATCAGCCGGTGATGGAGAGCAAGCGATGTCTTGATGATGCTGGCAATGCCCGCTGCCGATTCGGCGTGACCGATGTTGGTCTTCACCGAGCCGACCAGCACAGGGAAGGCCGGCTTGCCCGAAGCACGAAACACCTCTCCAAGCGCGTTCACCTCGATCGGATCACCGATCGGCGTGCCGGTTCCGTGCGCTTCGACATACGTGTATTCGGTCGGGACGATGCCGGCCCGGTGGCAGGCCTCCATCACCACGCGCTGCTGGGCTTCACCATTGGGCGCTGAGAGGCTCGAACTGCGGCCGTCCTGGTTGCTTGCTGTTGCGCGGACGACGGCATACACACGATCGCCGTCGGCCAAGGCCTTGGACAGTGGCTTGAGCAGCACGAAGCCAGCCCCCTCCGCACGGACGTAACCGTTCGCTCGCTCGTCGAACGCCTTGCAGCGCCCGTCGGGCGCCATCATTCCCGCCTTGCTCAGCGACATGGTGACGCTGGGGGCGAGAATGATGTTGACGCCGCCTGCCAGGGCAAGGCCCACTTCGCCGTTGCGTATGGCACCCACCGCAACGTGAAGCGCTCCCAGCGATGATGAACACGCGGCGTCGATCGCCAAGGCCGGGCCGCGAAGGTTGAGCATGTAGGACACGCGGCTCGCGGCATTGGTCAAGGCACAGCCCAGGCCAGCGTACGCGTCGGCGGTCGCATCGTCGCCGAACTGCAAGTGTGAGTAGTCGCAACCCGAGATGCCGACATAGACGCCGGTGCGCGAACCGTCCAGAGTTCCAGCAGGAATGCCCGCATCCTCGAGCACTTCCCAGCCGAGCTCCATCATCAGCCGGTGCGCCGGGTCCGTGCTTGCACTTTCACGCGCGGACATTCCGAAGAACTTACGGTCGAAGAGGTCGATTCCCTCTATGAAGCCGCCGTAGCGCGTGCTCATCTTGCCCTTGGACAAGGGATTGGGGTCGAACAGCATGTTCGTGGACCAGCGCTCGGCCGGCACCTCCGAAACTGCGTCATGCCCCGCGCAGATGTTGACCCAGAACGCTTCCGCGCTGTCCGCGCCCGGGAAACGGCAAGCCACGCCGATGATCGCAACAGGCTCGTCCTGCGTCGCAGGCGCTTCACTCCGCAGCGCCTCGGCAGGGCGGCCGGCGCTAGCGCCCGATCCAGGGGCCTCGCCCCGGCCATAGCGGGCGGCCAGGTGCATCGCCAGTTCGTGGGCGCTTCCGAACTGCATCAGTTCGGAGTGCGGCGCCTGCGCACCCACCAGCGTCTGCAGCCGATGGATCAGTCCGCGGTGTGCCTCGGTGCCGAGTCCCATGCTCCTGAACTCCTCGCGCGGAGAAGGGCGACGGCCGAGCACCTCGTCCAGATAGTCGCCGATCCAGTGCAGATGGTGCGCCACGTCGCTTTGCACGCCGGACTCCGCGCCGCGGCGCCATACGAGTACCGCGCCCGGCTGACCCGCGGAATGACGCTGGCGCAGTTCGCTTCGCCGCACTTTACCGCTGGTGGTGCGCGGGAGCGCCCTGTCCACCAGGACGATCTCGTCCACCGGGATCAGTCCGCTTCGGGCGGAACACGCGAGCAAGGCCTGGAGCGCGTCCTCCGGTGAGATCCTGCGCGTTGCACCGCGCCCGATCTCCTGGACCACAACCACGCGCTCGGTACGCCCGTCATCCACGGAGAATGCCGCGATTGCACCCGTCAGCGCGGGATGCGACCGGGCCAGCGCGACCTCGATGTCCTCCGGATGCACGCCTTGGCCGCGCACCTTGATCAAATCTTTCAGGCGCCCCCGCACGTAAAGCTCACCGTCCTCGACAAGGCCCATGTCACCGGTCCGCAGCCAGGGCCCGCTGCCATCGCTGGCATAGGCGGAGAACGTGGCAACTGACAGCTCCTCTGCGGACCAGTAGCCCTTGGCCACGCTTCCACCTTGGACCCAGATCTCGCCCTCTACCCCGTCGGCACAACGCGTGCCGACTTCGGGATCGACGATGGCGACCTGCATGTCGAGGATCGGCCGACCGCAGGACACCGCCGGCGGCAACTGGTCGAGCGCAGTCGCACTCGTTTCCATGTGCCGCAAGCGCACGCCGGACGCACCTGCGACGAGCAGCGTGCCCTCTGCCAAGCCATAGGCAGGATAAAACGCCTCGCGACGGAATCCGGCCGGTGCGAACTGGCGCGAGAAATCGCCGATCGTCGATTCGCGCACCGGCTCGGCGCCGCTGACCGCATATCGCAGGCTGGAAAGATCAAGGGTGCGCACGTCGCTGTCATCGATCCGGCTGACGCAGTGCGCGTAGGCGAAATCTGGCGCCATGCAGTAAGCCGCCCGTGCGTCAGAGATGCACTGCATCCAGCGCAGCGGACGGGTGACGAATGCGTCGGGCGACATCAGCCAGCAATGCAGACCCACGTACATTGGCATCACGACGCCGGTCACCAGCCCCATGTCGTGGTACATGGGCAGCCAGGACACTGCCACGTCGTCAGGGGCCGGCTCTACCGCCGCGCAGATTACCCTGGCCTGGTGGAGGAGGTTCGCGTGGGTGATCGCGACGCCCTTGGCATCGCCAGTCGTTCCCGAGCTGTACTGCAGAAGGGCGATCCCTTCGCCTCCTCGCGCCGAGGCCAGCGGCATCCGCTCGCCCGGCTCGACGAGATCGGTCCGCAAGATGCGGACATCATCATCGAACAGGTCATCGAGCTCTTCGCCGGGACTGGAACCGGCCAGGGCGATCATCGGCTTGGCGCTGCCCACGATCGAGCGCAACCTCTCCCGTCCGAGCCCCTGGCGCGGCATCGGTGCCGGCACTGCGACGACTCCTGCGTAGTGGCACGCGAGGAAGCCCACGACGAAGTCGATCCCGTGTCTGTACTGCAGCAAGGCCCTGTCGCCAGGCCGAGCTGAATCCAGAATCTGCCGCGCAACGGCTGACGCTCGTGCGTCCAGTTCACCAACCGTCATCAAGCGCTCAGTACGCCGATCCCCCCTGCCCGCGAATGTCACCCCTGTGAAGGAAGCCGCCTCGGGGGAGCGCTCTGCTCGCGCACGAACAACATCCGCAATGCCGCTATACGACCCGTGTAGTGCAGTCACGCTTCCTCCTTGAATCGCCGACCATCCGAGTGCTCGGGCCCCCTCGCCGCGGACGCCACGCGAGCAAAAACCGGAACACGAGCAGCGCTAAAGTTCAGCCTACCCGTGGCCACTGGCCCTACCTTGCAGTCCGGTGTTCCCCAAGCTGCGCCGCTTGCACGACACCCCGTATGCGCAGCCCCCTGTGCGGTATATAGTCCAACTCCGGCCCTCATGGCAACCCTCGTCGACATGCGCCGCGGAGAGAAGCCATTCGCGTGCGACGAGATATCCGGGAACAACTTTCAAGGAAAGGAACTCCATGATCGAAGCGCTTGTCCGCTTGACGAAGAACCCCGCGCAGACGCTACTTGCATTGATCATCCTCGGGGCTGGACTCGGCACCGTCGCGTTCTGTCTCTCTCTGGTCAACGGACTGATTCTGCGTCCCCTGCCGTTCGATACCTCCGACCGCATCTATGCCATCGGATACCAGAGCAAGGATTCCGGCGTTTCCCAGATGCTTGGGACGGACTACCTCCATCTTCGTTCGGCACTGCACGAGGTGGACGTCGTTGCGGCGTACGGCACGGACAGTGTCTACGTGCACCGGGCCGGCGAGCCGAAGCGCACGCACGCGACGCTCGCAACCGATGGCCTCCTCGAGACGCTTGGCATTGCCCCTCTCATGGGGCGTGCATTCAGTGCCGATGACGACCGCCCCGGAGCTGCCCCCGTGGCCCTCGTCACGCACCATGCCTGGCAGCGCGACTACGACGGGCGCAACGTGGTAGGCGAGTCCATCGTCGTCAACGGGCAAGCCACCACCGTCATCGGGATCCTACCTCCGGATTTCGCGTTCCCGTACGACAGCGAGATACTGCTCCCCGCGCGCCTGGATGACACTTCCCACCGCGACATGATGATGGTCGCCTTGGCGCGGCCCGGAGCCACGGCGGAGCAGATGCGGAGCATCGTCGATTCCGCGCAGGCGAGCGTGGGGACCGCTCTGGATGGCGTACGGGCGGGGCGCACCCTCACCGTGAAGCCCATCAGCTACGTGTTCGTCGACGAGGCCACGCGGGCATATATCCTGATCATGCTGTTCGCGAGCGGACTCGTCCTTGCCATCGCATGCACGAATGTCGCCAACCTGCAGCTCATGCAAGCCATGGGACGGCAACAGGAGATGGCCATCCGATCCGCACTTGGCGCGTCGCGGGGCGTGCTTATGCGTGACGTCCTGATCGAAAGCCTGCTGTTGAGCCTCTTTGCAACGGCGATCGCGTTGGTGGTTGCAAATGCAGCCGGCGACCTCATTGTCCGGGTGTTCGCGGACAACGGCGAACCACCGCCGTACTTCATCCACTTCGGCATGGACCTCCGCCTGCTGGCCATGACGGCGCTCGTGGCCGTCATGGCCACCGGGCTTGCCGGTTTGTGGCCGGCGCTCAAGGCCACGCGCTTCGATCTGGTTTCGCTGCTGCACGAAGGCAGCAAAGGGTCCAGCGCAGGATGGTCGAAGACGGCCGCATCGATGGTGATCGTGGGCGTGGCTCTGACCACCGTCCTGCTGTCCGGCGCCGCGGCCTCACTGCTCGGCTTGGGCGGGCTGGCGAAAGCCGAGGTGGGCACCAAAGAATCGCCGGAGAGCATTCTTACCGGAACGCTGGAACTGCACCAGTCCCAGTTTCCCGACAGCACCTCCCGTGCGCAGTTCCTCCTGCGCTTGGCCGAGCGCCTGCGCGCGGATCCGGCGATTGCGTCGGCGACCGTATCCACCACCCTACCCGGTGCGATCCTCGGGAGCCATGAGCACATCGGCGCGCGCGGAGCAGCGCGTCCCGATGGTGGCTATGCGCGAGCGCAGACCGGCGCGATCGACAAGGGTTTCCTCGATACCTACGGCATCCCCCTCAGGAACGGACGCGATCTAAGGCGGTTCGTGTCCCAAGGACAGATGGACGTGGCGCTGGTCGACACCACCACGGCCGAGCTGCTGTGGCCGGGGCGCTCCCCGATAGGGCAGACGCTGCTTCTGAATCCAGACCGTCCCACGCCGGACGCGGTGACCGTCGTCGGGATCGTCGACCCATTGCAGCTCGACTCGGTACTCGCTCCGCGGCTGCCGACGGTACTGGTACCTATCGAGCGCTTCCCGCGATCCACGGCCGTGGTTTCTGTTCGCACGCGCGGCGCCGCCGGAGCGATCGAGGCCCGCATGGCCGAAGCGGTCAAGCAGGAAAGCAGCCAGGTCCAACTGGACGAAGTGGCGACGCAGGCAGACGCCATCGCGCGCGCGCGACTGGGCGCGATCGTGCTTACCCGCACGTTCACCGCGCTCGGGGTCGTGGCGCTGCTACTCGCCATCGGCGGCCTGTACGCGATCGTGAGCCTGTCGGTGGCGCGGCGCGGGCGACAGATCGGCATCGTCCGCGCGCTCGGTGCCGAGGCGCGGGACGTCTCCGCGCTCGTCCTCGGCCCCACTGGCCGGCACGTGCTCATCGGGCTGGTTCTGGGCAGCACCCTGGCGCTTCCATTGAGCCGCCTGCTGGCCGAACCGGGCACGCCGCTGGTCGTTTCATTCCTTACGGTTCTCGCCGTATCAGTCCTCATCGCCCTGGTTGGAGCGGCATCGACCCTGCTGCCGCTGCACCGGGCGCTCAGGATCGACCCGATAGTCGCGATGCAACAGGAATGAGCGCGGCTGCCAGCACGCGGGCCGACGCGCACCCAAACGTCCTGGTCCGAGCCTGCCGTGAGCATGCCCGCCTCAGGCCTTCGGCGACAGCCCTCCTGGATTCACAAGGCGCACTGGCGTTCGGTGACCTCTGGTCGGCGGTACAGGCGCGCGCCGCGAGCCTGGATGCACTGGGCATAGGGCCGGGGAGTGCAGTGCTGGTCCGGGCGAAGCGTGACCGCCATACGCTGCAAACCATGCTCGCGCTCATGTTGGTGGAAGCATGCTACGTGCCCGTGGCAGCGGATGCGTCGGACTACGTCATACATCGTTGCGCCGAGGCATGTGGAGGATTTCTGTTGGAAGACGCCGGGTCTCGGCCGCTAGTCGCCCCCGGCGGCGGAGTGTACGGTGCATGTTCCCTGCCCGCCTACGGCATCGCCACGTCCGGCACCACCGGCGAACCCAAGGTCGTCCTCATCCCCGTCGGCGCCCTGTCAGCCCAGTTGCAGGCCTTGGCTTCCATCTACGGGATCGCCCCCCGTGACCGTGTGCTCCATGTCGTCCCGCCTACGTTCGATCTGTCGTTCGAGATCGTAGGCACGGCGTGGCTGCGTGGTGCGACCGTGTTGATGCCGGAACATGCCTTCGCCGACGGCATAGCCGCATTGCATGCTTACTGCAACATGCATGAGGCCAGTATCGTCAATGCGCCCACGGCCGTGGTCGATGCCTGGCTGGCTTGGGCGGACGCCGCGTCCGAGCACCTGCCGCACTGCACGCGACTGTGGATCATAGGAACGGAGACCTGCCGTCCGTCCACGGTCGCCGCCCTGAAAAGGCTGTGCGCACCATCCGCGCGTCGTATCAACGCCTACGGACTCACTGAAACCACCATCACATCCACGTGCTGGGACATGGTTACCGAGGCCATGGATGGCGACAGCGTGCCCGTGGGCACGCCCCTCGGTGGCGCCGTGGCGCGGGTACTCGATGAGCATGGCCGGCCGTGCGCACCTGGCCAACGCGGTCGCGTGTACGTGGGTGGCGTGGCACTGGCCATCGGCTATGCAGGCGATGCCGCATCGACAGCCGACCGCTTTCGTCCGGACCCGTGGGGTACACCCGGAAGTCGACTGTTCGACACCCGCGACATTGGCTGGATCGATGACCTCGGGCGACTCGTGGTGGCGGGTCGCTGCGACCGGCAGGCCAAGATCGGCGGCATCCGCGTGGAGCCCGACGGTATAGCTCGGGTGATCGAAACGCATCACGATGTCATCGCGGCTGCCGTCGCCGGGGTGCCGCTGGCGCACCCGTCGATGCTGGCAGCCTGGATCATTGCGCGGGATGAAATCGCGCTGGGCGACGTAAAGGAATTCGTGGCGCAACGGGTGCAGCCTTACGAGTTGCCGCGCCGCTGGTGCGTCGTCGACGCCTTCCCGTTGACACCCAACGGCAAGCTGGACCTGCAGGCGCTGCAGGCCGCAACTCCCGACCTCGGCGCGACCGGCCACTGGGACGAGGCAGTGGCGCCGGCCCTGGAGAAGGCGTTCAACGGCAACATGCCGGACCCGCACACCAGTTTCCTTGGCAATGGCGGCGACTCACTGATCGCAATGGCCGTGGTGACGGAGTTTCGCCGGCTCGGGCTGGAGCTCCCTCTCTCTGCCTTGTGGTCGGAGGCGCCTCTGGCGGAGGTTGTCGGGGGTGCCCGCCCTGCCGCCGAAACGGCGACTCCGCGCGCGAGCGGCTTCGTCACGGCACTCGCGATGGATCGGTGCCGCCTGCAAGCCCTGCGCGCCCTCGGCGCCGTGCGCGAAGTGCTTGACTTCGTTTGTGGACCCACGGCGCTGCAGGCTGACATGCTCGTGGCCTCCATGGATGGCTGTGTTGAAGGCGCGTACGTCGAGCGGCTGTCCGCGACCCTGGGCGCGCTCGACCTCCCGAGGTTCAAGGAGTGCTGGCGGATCGTCACCTCGCGCCATGATGCGCTCAGGACCTATGTCATGGCTGATGGTCTTGGCCGCCCTCTCCTGCTGTGCCTCCGCGACCACGATCCAGTCTGGGAACTCGAGGACTGGTCGCACCTGGACGCCAGCGCTGCAAGGACGCGGTGCGAGGACCTTCTACGCGCGATCGTGCGTTCACCACTCGATCCGAGCGTTGGCCCACCGTTTCACTGGACCGCCCGGAAGCTGCCAGGCGGACGTGTATTCCTAGTGTTCAGTTACCACCACGCACTGCTCGATGGCTGGTCTGACGGCGTCCTGCTCGACGAGGCATTCGCGCTGTACCACGGCCGCAGCGAGACCACCCTCGCGCCCACAGGGAGCTACCGCGACCTCGCGGCATGGCTGGTAGGCCGTGACAGGGATGCCGCACGCGAGGTCTGGAATGCCCAGCTGCGCGGACTGGGCGTCGACCGCCCATGGCTGCTGACCGACCGAGACGGAAGCGGCCCCGCTGACAGCCACCAGGAGCATGCCGCGGTGCCAGACGCCGCCGTTGCCGCCATCCGGGGGACCGCGAGGCGCCTCCGGATTCCGCTATCGGCGGTACTGAGGAGCGCTGTGGCAAACGCCATCGCCGAAGTCACCGGCTCACGCGAGGTTGTAATCGGGATGCTGTCGAGTCTTCGCCCGACCGAGCTTGCGCATGTCGCACAGACTGCGGGCTTGATGCTCAACCTCGTGCCACTGCGCTTCGGCTGCGAGGATGTCCACGATCCGCGAGCGGCCTTCCGGCGTCACGCCGCCCTTGAGCCGCATGCCTACCTGTCGCTCGACGAGGTACGCCGATGCGCCCCGGAACTGGGTGTCGCCCCGCTGATCGATACCGCGCTGGTACTCGACTTCTTTGCCGCAGCACGCAGCGGAGAAGGCGCCGGGTTCGTCGCGCATACACGCGGCAACCTGCCATGCACCATCCACATACGCACCCGGGGGGCGTTTGGGATCGTCGTCGAGCACAACCCGGCAGCTGTGTCGCCTGAGTGCGTGCGGAAGCTGCTCGACGCCATCGTCAGGAATCTCCTTCGTACACAAGACGCGCTCCTGCAAGACGCCAGCACTTGACAGCGCCCCCCCCCGCGCGATCCCAGACGACCGACCACGTATCGCCCGATGCCTCTACGCGGTTCCGGATCACCCAACGCCCTGCGTCGCCAGGCCGTGCCGAGTCCTCGACCACGTAGGCTTCGCCCCGCAAGTGGATCGAGAAGCTTGCCAGGTCGCGCAGCAGACCCGTACCAATGGCCTTGAGGTAGGCCTCCTTGAGCGTCCACTGCCTTAGCGCGACGCGCAGCCTCGCGCTGTCGGGTTGCCGTGCAAGGTCGTCGCGCTCCGAAGAGGAGAAGTACTGCATCGCAACCCCCACTCCGCTCGCGCGCGCGGCAGTTTCGATATCCAGGCCGAGGTCACCGCGGACGCTGAAACCGCACAGCACGCGCCCGCCGGAGTGGGCGATGCTGAAACGGACCTGCTCCGCGCCACCGTGCCCCACGGCGACCGGCTTACCTCCTTTCGAGCGGGCCAAACGCACCGCGCCCAGTGGGATCCCGGCCAGGGAGGCGATGCCGAACCGTGCCAGCGCGATACCCATCAGGCTCTCGGCACGCGCCCGCGTGCACCGGTACCCGTCCAGGCGTTCACGCTGCTCCCTGTCGAGCATCGGGACCAGGGCCTCGGCTGCGGAGAGGGCCATGCGGTCCCCGACGTCTGCGCAGACGACGTGCACCGGGGCAGGGACGCCCGCCGGCCGGATGAACGCCTCGCAGAATGCCTCCAGGATATTGGCGGCCACGAACCCGTCGCGGCGCATCGCTCAACTCGCGCGCGTGAGCCGGACCGGCATCGACGCGTAGCCCTTGATGAAACTTGAGGCGACCTGTACCGGCGGCCCGGCCAGCTCGATGGCGGAAAACCGCTTGGCGGCTTCCTGCCACACGAGCGACAGCTGCAGTTCGGCCAGCCTGGCACCAAGGCAACGGTGCTTCCCGAAGCCGAATGCCATCATCTTGAACGCATTGGGCCGCGCTGGATCGAAACGCTCGGGGTCCGGGAACACCGTCGGATCCATGTTCCCCGACGCGTACCAGAGCAGCACCTTCTCGCCCGGCTGGATGACCCGACCGTGGAGCACGTACGGCACCCGTGCCCGCCGCCGGATGTACGCGATGGGAGACTGGAGCCGCAGGATCTCCAGTACCGAACCGCGCAGGACCTCTGGATCTTCCGCCAATCGCGCGAAGACCTCGGGGTGCCTGGCGAAGGTACTCGCACCTGCGGAAATGGAGTTGCGGGTGGTGTCGTTGCCCGCGACGATCAGCATCAGTATGTTCCCGAGGAACTCGCTCGGCTTGAGCCGCGCTCCTGCGCCCGATTGCACGAGCAGGCTCAGCAGGTCGTCTCCGCCCCCCGCGTCCCGGGACTTTCGCAACCGGCTGAAGACATCCAGGCACTCGAGCAGCGCCTGCTGCCGCATGGGATCCTCCGGCGCGATCGTTCCGCCTTCGGGGGTCGTGCACAGCACCATGTGCGACCAGCGAATGAGGTCGTCCCTCTCCTCCATCGGATAGTCGAACATGCGTGCCAGGATGCGCGAGGTCAAGGCGATACTGACCTGTTCCACCCAGTCGAATGTTTCATCGCAGGGCAGCGCGTCCAGCACCGTGCACACTTCCTGCCGGATCGACTCGCGCATCCTGTTCATCGACGCCTGGGAGAAGAACGGCTTGACGGGGTCCCTGAGCTCCGAGTGACGCGGGTCATCCATCGCCAGAAACATCGGCAGCGGGAACTGCTCGTCCATGTCCTCCAGAACGAAGCTGTCCTCGGCGGTGAAGGATGCGTCGTCGAGATCGATCTGGAGGATGTCGTTGTAGCGAGTGACGTTCCAGAAGCTCCCGAACCTCGGATGGGCATCTTGCCTGTACAGCGGATGGGTCGACCGGAGCGCCTCGAAGACCGGCAGGTGGCGGTCATCATGGAACAGGTCGGCTGCGGCAAGATCCGGTGCACCCGTCGAGAGTTCGCCCGCCGTGACGTCCGCGTTCCTGTCCATGCTCATTCGCCCACCGCCAGGCGATAGCGGGTTTCGCACCGATAGAGGGCCCTCGCCGCGCCGACGCCGCCACGCACGCCGCACAACGCGCGCACCCAGGGCACAGTCTTGAGGTCGGCATTGAGGCGTATCTCCGACCGGACCCGGGTGCATATCTCCCGCGTGCGGGAGAGGAACTCGTCGCGCATGACGTCGATCACCATGACATAGCGGGCTTGGTCGGTGTTGTTCCACGCCGTGTGTTCGTGCGCATCGCAGAACATCAGCAACTCGCCGTTGGACCAGCTACGGGTCTCGCTGCCCACCCTGAAGCCGCAACGCGGCGCGGCATCCGGAATCGCCAGCCCAAGATGGCAACGCATGATCGCGTCGGTATTGCCGACGTGGGGCTTGATCGAGGTCTTCGGTTCGAGCAGGTTCAACGAACAGGCGACAAGTCCGGGGATGTCACGGACCAGACTCCACGTCCGCGGCAACAGGGCGATGTTGCGGCTGGAGCGGACGCCCCAGAACATGAGGCCGAACGTTCGCCAGCGGTCAGGACGCGAGGCCATGTCAGCGTCCATGTAGGGCTGGAAGTCCTTCGTGGCGCCCGAAAGCCCGAGCTCGTCGCGTACCACCGTCCAGCCATCGCATAACCGCCCGGTCCAGACGAACTGCCCGGGATCGTAGAAAAACGGTTCGCTTCCGCTGTACAGGCCGCCCTCATCCGCGAACCATGGTTCACACCTGCGCTCTGGCATCCCCTCCCCCTCTCCCTTGGGTTCCCGCCTCCGGCTCCAGGCCGTCCATCAGCCTGAGCGCATGCCTCACAAGCGCCTTGCGCTGTGAACGGCTGATCTGCTCACCCGCCCGGCCGACGGCATGGACCAGGATCCAGCCGGGAAGCCGGCTGGCCACGGCATCCCGGCTTCCGCAGCGTGACAGGTATTCGTCCACGAGCATCCCGGCCAGCAGTGCATTCCCCCGCCGTCCGAAGAAGCCGGCGCGGCGGAAACGGAGGATCACGTAGGCGCGAGCGAGATCAGCCGCGGGTTCGGCCACCGCGGCGTTGGCCCAGCTGATGGCCTGGCATCCATCCGGATGCCAGAGCACATTCCCGATCTGATAGTTGCCGTGGCAGAGTACTTGCCCCTGCGCCGTCTCCCCGAGGCCAGCCAGCACGTCGAGTGTGCGCCGGCGCTGGGCCAGCGTGAAGTGGCTGCACTCCACGAGCTTGCCCGCGGCCGACTCCCGCATCGATTGCAACCCGGCGGGTGGTGCAACCGCGTGCAGCGCCAAGAGGCAGTCGGCCATGCCGCGCATCAGCGCGCGCGCATGCCAGGGAGCCCGATGCAGGCGCGATCGCGCATTGATGGCGCTCCGTCCCTCGCGCATGCGCAAGGCGCGACGTCCGTCCGGCAAGCGTGCCACCGCCCCCTCGCAAGGGGGCGTATCGACACCGGCACCAGCAACGGCCAGCAGCCGCCGGCGCTCGAGTTCGACGCGATCGGGGGGCATGTCCGGGCTGAAGACTTTCGCCACGCCGCCCTTCTTCAGCCGGTAGACGGTACTGGTGGCCCCCCACCCCACGACCGCGCCAAGCTCCGTGGCCGGCAGCACCCCTCCGACAAGCCCGTCCGTCATGTGTGTGACTTCGGGCCGCTGGAAGACGTACGTGCGCTCAACGGCCGGATGTCAGTCCAATGCTGCTCCACGAATCCAAGACACTCTTTCCTGGTTCCCTGCATTCCTACCGCACTCCACCCTTCCGGCAGGACCTCGGCGACCGGCCAGATGGAATACTGGTGCTCATGGTTGCGAACAACGAAAAAAAGACGCTCGCCCGATCCGTGACGCGACATACAAGCTTCTCCGAGCTTGCGAAACCCGAGTGACTCTCCCCGCGCCGAGACTAAATGCTCTCGACGCGGCGTGCAAGCATGGTCGCACTAGTGCAATCAGTTGAAACAGCCGTGGGCATTGCAGTAGCCTCGACGCGCCGACAGGGCCGAAGCATTGCATGGACGGAGCACAGTGGCAGGGGCCTTCGCCACCATGTTCGAGCGTGTCCAGTTCACACTTGGAGTCTGCATCCGTGGAATTGGACGTCATGGAACCACGCGGCACCGCTGAGAACGCGCCGACCGTCGCCGAGGCGCTGCGCACGTACGACGCCCAGTCCGCCGCCATCTACGACCACCTTGAGCTTCGCGACGGCTCTATCGCCGCCATCAACGGCTTCGTGGTTCGAACCCTTCGGGACTCGGGCCGGGTGGAGCGGGTCCTCGACATGACGTGCGGCACGGGTGCGCAGGTCATCGCGCTCGTCGCAGCGGGGTTCAAGGTCACCGCGTCGGACCTCAGCGGCGAGATGCTGCGCCTCGCCAGGGCGAAGTTCGCCGACGCGGGCTATGACATCCCTACCCACCAGGCGGATATGCGTGATGTTTCCCTGGGCCGGTTCGACGCGATCATTTCGATGTACAACGCGATCGGCCACCTGCGGCCTGACGAGTTTCGCATGGCCTGCGCCAATGCGGCGGACCATCTCGGGGATGGTGGTATCTACATCTTCGACATCTTCGACCGCGACGCGATGGGCCACGTGCCCACGCATGAGATGCTCGATACCGCGATGGAGGTCGGCCAGTCCAGGTACGCACGGTTCAGTACCATGGAGTTCAACCGGAAATCCGGCGTCCTGCACCTCCGGCAGAAGACGTTCGAGCAGAAGGAGGTGAGCAAACTGCGGCTCCTCCAGCATGATTACACCCTGCAGACGTATTCTCGTGAGGAACTCATCGACACCCTCTCGGGATCCGGATTCTCGGACATACGGATCCTTCGCGTCCCGGAGGCCGCGCCGGGCTTCAACGCCTTGGGCCAGCTGATGCACATCGCAATCGCCCGGCGCTGAACGCCCCTGGCGGCGAGCCCCCTGCTGCCAAGGGGCCGCGAACCGGAACCCGTCCGCGCCCCGGCCACGCGCAACCCGCTCCTGCCTGCAGAAGAACGAGATGCTCAAGGAAAAATCCTACAAGGAGGTTGCCGAGTTCTACGACATCGTGGAACTCGACGGAGATGACCAAACGAGGCTGACAAACGAACTTGTCATGCGCCTCCTCGCGCAAGCCGGGGCCTACCGGGTGCACGACATGGCGTGCGGCACGGGCGCACAGGCCATCGCCCTGCATCACGCCGGGTATGCGCTGACCGCATCGGACCTGAGCGAAGCGATGCTGCGGGTGGCGCGGCGGAAGGCCGAGGGGTTGGGGATCGCATTCCATAAAGCCGACATGATCGATGTCGCGCTTGGGACCTTCGACGCGATCATCGCCATCAACAACGGCGCGGGCCACCTTGTCCCGGACGAACTCGCCCGGGCGCTGGGCAACGCGAGCAACAACCTCCACCCCGGCGGAGTTCTGCTGTTCGACGTCTTTGATGCGCAGATGATGCGGCACCTCCCGAAGGGTCCAGTCATTGACGCGGCGCGCAGTCATGGCGACAGCAGGTACGTACGCTACTCCTCGTTCGAGTTCGACGAGATCGCGAAGGTCCTGACGGTTAGCCAAGCGACCCACATCCAGATAGGGTTTGATCCGCTCCATACCTTCGAGGAGAGCTACCAGCTGCAAACCTACTCCGGCCAGGAGCTACGGGACATGGTTCTCGATAACGGCTTCTCCCGGGTGTCCATCAGCGATGAGGGCATGCCGGACCTATTTGGCGAAGCGGGACTGGCCCACTTCGTGGCGTGCTTCGCGTGAGCCCAGCACGCCCGGGCGCTCCGAGCGCGAGACGTGCGCGACAGTCTTGATCCCCAACGTCGGTCCGTTCCCTATTCGCAACATGGACAAATAGCCGAAATGAGTATCTGTCGCTTCACCCCGCAGGACCCCGTGGCGACCATGCTCGAGTGCATCGAGCGGGATGGCGCCATCATCATCGAACGGCTGATCGACGCCGACACCTGCCTGAGGATCAGGCAGAGCATCCAGCCTATTCTCGATACGATCCCTTTCGGGTGGGAGTCGTTTGGCGGACTCAGAACCAAGCGTTTCGGCGCGGTGGCTTCCCGTTTACCGGAGAGCCATAAGCTCATCACCCATCCCCTTGTTCTTGCGCTCGTGCACCGGTTCCTCGCAGTGCATACCGACCAGGTGCTGCTGAACAGCAGCCAGTTCATCGTGCCATTCTCCGGTCAGAGGCCGCAGATTCTACACCGGGACAGAGAGTCCTGGCTCTTCCTGCCCCGCGAGGTAGAGCCCGAGCTGAGCACCCTCTGGGCGATCTCCCCCTTCGAGCGTGAGAATGGGGCCACGCGGCTTGCGCTCGGCAGCCACAAATGGCCGCCGGGGCGCGAGCCTCAAGAATCGTCGCTAGTTCGTGCCACGATGCCAGAAGGATCCGTGCTGGTGTTTTGCGGCGGCATCATCCACGGCGGAGGCGGGAACACCACTCCGGTACCGCGGGTGGGCTTGGCCCTATCCTATTGCCTGGCTTGGCTCCGTCCCGAGGAAAACCACTTCCTCTCCAGCCCGCCCCAGGTCGCGAGAAACTTCGGCCCCACACTCCAGGCGCTCCTTGGCTACACCCTGATGAGTGGCACCATTGGATACTACTCAGACCCGTTCGCATCGCCGGAGCACGCCGGGCTACTCCCACCGGAACACGCGCTCGGCCGATCTCTCGACGCACTGCCTAACCCTGACATCACCCGGCCCTTGCGACTGGTGGACGATAATGACTAGGTGCCACTCGAGGGAAGCGGGCAACGTCGCCGGGTCAGTCTTCGGGCGGTCACTTTTGTCGGGCGTCGGCTGGAGATCCCGTGGATAGAGCCCGCATGGCCCGCCTGCTTCTGGTCGTGACGATCCTGTACGTCATCGGCTTCTATTTCGTCGGCAGCGCGCTGAAGCCTGGATACTCCCAAGCGTCCAACTTCGTGAGCGAGTACAACGCGACCGGTACGCCGTGGGCGCACACACTTACATTCGCCGGATTCATGGTGACTGCGGTCTTGTCGTCCGGCTTCCTGCTGGTTTCCGCCCCGATCGCCCAACTCTCGGGAGCCAGCTTGCTCGGGTACCGGCTCCTGTGGTCGCTCCCCGCTTCGTACTTTGTCGGGGTCCTCTTTCCGTGCGATGTAGGCTGCCCCGCTGAGGGCTCGATCAATCAGTCGCTGCACAACGCCTTCGCGCTTTTCGCCTATCTTGGGATGGGGCTTGGCATTGCCCTTGTCTCCTTGGCTCCTGGATTCAAGCTCTTCCGGCTGCGGCAGGCGTTCTTGCTCACGACAGGAATGGCCTACCCCGCAGTCTTCATCGCCATGGTGCAACCTTCAATGGCGCCATGGAGAGGTCTGCTTCAGCGATCACTCGATATCGCGTTGGCGATATCACTCATCCTGCTGGCCTGGACCCTACTGGTTCCCGGAGGGCGTGCACGTTCAGAGCGCCCTGTGACAGGTCGGGAAGCCATCTCGAACGAGCAGCGCCCATGACGTATCGCAGCGGCGCTCTGGGTCCGGTGTCCCGAGCGGGCTCTGCTAGAGCGCGGCGATGGTCTGGCTGTCGGTGAAGCGTGACTTCTTAATGGAACCTGCTCCGGAAGGGTACGAGAAAATTCCACTTCTGGTGTTAGCTAACTTGGGGCGGGGGAGGGGATTACCCAGGCACCGGACCGAGCAGTCGACGTTCAACCTGAGGCCTGCTGAACAGCATCTATCCTGAGGTGGTTACAGCTGATGGGTCCCAGAGGCGGGATGCCTCTTTCAACCGGGCGGCCGACAAACGCCATCATCAGCATCGATGCGCCGGCAAGACGTCGGGGTGGCTCGTCAGCAGGAGGTAGTTGCTCCCCCAGATGGATTGGCTGGCGAGATACCGCGCAACCTTCCTGGCATCTGCGCCCTTCCGTGCAAGCGGGATCGCGTTGGCGAGTCCACTCGTCGCGGTTTCATCGGGGGGCTCGCCTGGAAGCTGGCCATGACTCCCACCAGCCGGCCTGGATACGATCCGCCTGATCGCCTGCGCCAATCGGTCATCACTCTCCTCGTCCTCCTCATCCGGATCGCGGGCGACGGGCGGCGGAGGCGGAGGCGAAGGCGGAGGCGGGGACGGGGACGGGGACGGCGGCAAATGTGACGATGCCTGCGGAGGGACAGCGTCGGCAATGGCCCGGAGCGCCGGAAGGAAATCCTTCCCCCATGCCGAACGGAAAGTCTCGTTGTCAGTCTCGACCAGCACATCGGAGGCCGTGATGAAGCCCGGCAATGTGTCCGGATCCCCCAAGGCCTTCAAATAAGGAAGCAAGGGGGATCGGCGCCCCGAAGGACGCAGATGGTGTTCGGTGATCTGGCGGATCGCCATGCCAAGCTGGTCCAGCGATGTCCGACGGCGCTTGCCCTCGGCCAGCCAATGCAGGCCGCATGCAAGGAGCACGGCCCGCAAGGATTCCGGGCCCGGCATGGGCTCAGGCTCTTTTCCGATGAGCGCGCGCGTCAGCAGGTAACTGCTGCCAGTCAGCCTGTCCGCGACGTCCGATCGTTCAAGCGATCCGAACCTTGCAACGAACCGCGCCTCAAGTACCTCAGCGGCATCCGTGATGCCGGTGAAGCCACTCGCCTTCTCGAACCACCGGACGGACGCTCCGATCCGACGGATCGCCGCCATCAGCTGGGCAGCGTGCTCTGGGCGCGGGACGGGGAACAGCGCCAACACCTGGCGCAGGAGCGCTTCCTCCCGGGAGGCCAGTCCGCCGACCAACTGCGCCAGGCTTTCGGCAGTAACGCTGAAGGAGCGCCCCTCGGCGGACATCTACTGGCGCCCCACGGCCGCGAGCCGACCTCAGGACTTCATGCGGTCGTGGCCTCGGACGGCAGGGGTTGCACGGCAAGCCGCAGCCCCATGGCCTTCAGGATGGCGGTCAGGTTGCTCAGTGCCGGATTGCCCTTCGGCGAGAGCGTCCGGTAAAGCTGGGTCGGATTCAGGTGCGCCTGCTCGGCAACCGCCTGGACCCCGCCGGAGGCCTGGGCCATCTGGCGAAGTACGGTCAGCAGCTCCCCTTGGTCCCCGTCCTCGAGGATCGCGTTGATGACTTCGAGCGCCAGCGCCGGCTCATCCCGGTACAGGTCGGCCATGGCATCGTCGTGGGGCCTACTCTTCATCGTCACTCCTCCTCAGCCAGTCGTGCCAGCAGGCAACCGCCCGATCAATGTCCGCATCCTGCGTCCGCTTGTCTCCTCCGCAGAGCAGCAGCACGACCCGGTGCCCTGAGATGGCGTAGTAGACCCGGTAGCCGGGGCCGAGATCGATCCGAAGCTCCCAGACGCCTTCCCGACAGAACTTGTGGTCACCGAAGTTGCCCTGTTCGACACGGGCGACGCGTCGGATGACGGCAACCTTGGCCTTGCCATCCCGGAGGCGACGAAGCCAGTCGGCATAGAGATCCTTCGCCTCACCCGCCGTCAGGTAGTGCTCGATCCGGTACGCGTCCATTATTCGTTATTAAACGAAACGTTCAAGGCCAAGCCCCTCCTTGGGCAAGGTTGTGTTAGGGTCAAACGCTGAGGAAATCCACCGCGTACCGTGCGACAATCTTATACATCTTGTCTGGCGTCAAGTGGCCTCGAGTGACGATGCATCCGGGTACCGGCCCTTCAGGCCAAGTCCGCTAAGGCACTGATCGAGCGATAACAGATACGCTATGTAATTCTTATACTTTTACTGCGCCTTTGGACTCGGTCTCATAATCGGCGACGGCGGCCTTGATCGGTCCGCCATCAGCGCCCCTAACTCGAGGAAGCGACAGAAAGTCTAAGTAGACCGGATATGGCGCGCAGCACCGAGCGCGCGCCCACGGTTTCGATTGGCAACCGTGCCGCGGGTCTCCGCGTTGTTATCAGGCGGTAACCGGAACAGCGTTTCGGCACCCACCGGACAGGCTCACCGGGGAAGCCACCAACCTCCCGTCAAGAATCTCGATGGTCCGTTGCGCCCGCTCAGCGTGACGCGGATCATGTGTCACGACGCAGAGTGTCGAACCATCTTCGTGCAGCTGCCCAAGCAGATCCATGACGAGTTCGCCGTTAGCGGAATCCAAATTACCCGTAGGCTCGTCGGCGAGCAGAACCGACGGCTTACCCGCTAGCGCCCGTGCTACGGCGATCCTCTGCTGCTGACCGCCGGACAGCTGTGAGGGCAAATGGTTGGCCCGATGCGCCATTCCCACCCGCTCCAGTGCCTCGTCCACTCGCTCCGCGATATCGGCCTTGGTCAGTTCACGGCGATATGTCAAGGGTAATGCGATGTTCTTGCGCACGCTCAGGTCGCCAATGAGGTTGAACGCCTGGAAGATGAAGCCGATCTCGCGGTTGCGGACACGCGACCGCTCGCGATGCCCGATCGCTTCTATTTTCTCACCCTTGAGAACGTAGCTTCCGCTGGACGGGGTATCGAGCAGCCCCAGGATCGACAACAGCGTCGACTTTCCGCACCCGGAAGGACCGCGAATCGCGACATACTCGCCCCCATCGACTCGCAAGTTGATGCCAGCGAGCGCGTGGGTTTCGATCTCATCGGTGCTGAACACCTTTCCTACGTCGGTTAGTTGGATCACCGCTGCATTCGGCATTGCCTAGCCTCCCTATTTGATGCGAAGAACGTCGTAGCGCTCAAACCTTGAAACATCCGACAGGATTACTCGATCTCCTGGATTCAGACCGTCGACGATCTCGATCGATCTTGCCGAGACACGACCGAAGCGCACGGATGTTCGACGTGCAACCGAACCGGAAGGGTCGACGCGAAAAACACTGCCGCCGGAGCCGGCGACCGCTCCTGACGGCTTCGGCATGTACACCACATCTTCCAGATGCTCGATCACCACAATGCCTTCGACCGAAAGATCAGGGCGGGCTCCCGGGGGAAGCGCAGCGTTGAACTCGACGTCGACCAGGACATTACCACCATCCACTGCGGGATCGACTCGTGCCACAGCCCCACTCGCGATACCGAGCCTGGTATCGATGCGAGCCGCCTGCCCCAAGGCGATCTCCTTGGCCTGTGTCTCCGGAATCCGGAGTTCTGCCATGAGCGTGTCCGGACGTGCGACCCGGGCGATGCTGGCGCCCGCGTCCACCTGTTGGCCCTCTTCGACGAGGACTTGCTGTACTACGCCGTCAATACCCGCGCGGACATGGAGAGCATCGGCCTGTCGACGCCGAAGCGCCGCTTCGCTGCGCGCCTTTCGCAGACGTGCGGCGGACACTTCGACCTGCGCGCGCATTGCGCCGGTGAAGTTTTCCAGGCGCTCACGCTGCAGATCAGCCACGGCCGCGTACTGCTCTGCCTCGATTTCGCTGCGGCGGTAACTGATCTCCGGAATGACTTTCAGGTCGTATGCACGGCGTTCCGCCTGTAGCTGGATCCGGGCCTTCTCGAACGCCGCCTCGGACGTCGCGAGTTCTACCTTGTGATCGAGCAATTGGGCCTGGGCATCAGCCCGGGCCCTCGCCAGCTCGCTTTCCGCCACCAGCGCCGCCGCTTCGGCGGCAATCACGGCCTCCAGCGCCTCGGGACTCGCGAGATCGATGATAACGCTGTCAGGGCCGACCTGGGCCCCCGCACGCTCCACGATCCTCTGCACAGTCGCCGGGGTCTGCGATGTGAGCCATCGGATCTCGCGGGGCTTCAGAACGCCGGTCCCCACCGCCTCGATGGACAGTGCGCCCCGTTCGACAGCTCCCATCCAGACCGAAGACTCGTCGATCGACGGCGCGCGCTGGCGCCAGGTAAATGCGAGCACGGCCAGCAGCACAGCCACGACCGCGGCCACCCAAGCCCAGCGCTTGGCAAGCCGCATTGCCTGTTCGATCTTGGAACGTTGACGTACCACGTCCATATGCTAGTTGGCTCCTCGAAAGAATGTCGTCATCAGCTCTAATCGGAACCCGGGTGGCTATGCGGGCAGTAGCCACCGACGCTCGTATCTCTGCAGCCACGCTGCCATGTGACCCATGTCCATGAAAGGCCCGAGCTCCCCTATCCGGGCCGCTGCGTTGACCGCCACCCAATCACGGAAATGTGGCAGGCTCATCCCTTCGCGCATGCAAGCCCGCAAGATCGCTCGCGCGAACAACCTGAGATAGGTCCGATATACGACATCGACCCGCAAGGGAAAGCGCATAAGCAACCAAGATCGCGCGAGGTCGCCTACTGGATTGCCTATCAGTGCATTCGGCCAGTCTATCAAGGTCGTACGCCCTGCCCCTAGCAGAAGATTTCCAGGATGAAAGTCCCCGTGGCAGAGGCGGTCGCCCGAGGGAAGTGCGCGCAGCCGCCTCAACATACGTGCGCGCCATTCCGTGTCGAGCAGCTGCGCGCCCTCGATGTTGGAGGCCAGCCATTCGTGCTGATGATCGAATCCGGCGACTGCGACACAGGAGTGCAGCTGGCACATTGCGCTCGCGAACTCCCGGCTTGCCCACCCCATTCGCCACGGCTTGGCGATTATGGCATTCACCAAGGGCACGCCCTGCACGCGCGACATGACGAGACCCACCCGGCCGGTTTCCGCGTCGTGCACCACTGACGCACCCACCTCGGGGGTGCAGGCGCCGCTCTCCCGAGCCAGGCGTGCAAACATGGCTTCGCGTTCCGCCTCGCCCTCGTCAACCTCGCGATCATAGAACTTGACGACCTGCGTTCCGCCAAGCGCGTAGATTTCCGATCTCCCCCCCCTTGCGATGGGATCGCCGAGCCGCGAGGAACGCAGCATGCTGGGCACCCTCATGCGTCAATCACGGATTGGATCCGAGAAGGCGATCGCATGCCATCGGACGCGGGCGTGCCACCATGCCTTCGACAGTGCGAACATGGCGGATCGCAACCACCGGATCTTCCCAAGGCGCTCCATGATCGGTGCATGCTGCTCCAGGATCTCGAGGTAGATCTTCCCGAGCACGTTGGCTGACGTCCAGTACTTCGTGCCCTCGAACTGCGGGCGCAGTATGTCGAAGGACAGGATGAATCGCCGCTCCTGCGTGTTGTTCCATGCCGTGTGTTCGCAGGCGTCGTTGAAAGCGAACACGCGCCCGGCCACCCATGGCCGTGACTCGTCGCCGCAACGGAACCCACACTGCGGCAAGCCGGCTGGAACCACCAGCCCCATGTGGCATCGGTACATCGCATCGGTATCACCGATGTGGGGCTTGATCGTCGAGCGCGGCTCAAGCAGGAGTAGCGAGCATGCGGACAGGTTGGGAATCCGCCGCATGATCTTCCAGGTTTCCGGGAAGCGCTGGATATTGGGCTTGGACCTCAGGCTCCAGTACATCAAGCCTGCGGTCTTCCACGCCTGCTTCCGGTCCGTCTTGGTCAGGTCTCCGTAAGGCTCGAATGGGGATTCCTCCACTTGGAGCGACCTCAGCAACTCGTCGCGGATGACCTCGAAGTTCCGCTCGACCTCCTTCACCGCGGGGATCGATTCGACGTCGAAAAAGTAAGGCGTATTGCGCACGTAGGGGCGCCCGCAGTCGGACAACCATGGCGTAGTGCTCATTGATTTTCCCGTGAATGGCTCGCCACGATGGGCGTGAAACGGTTTGAAACGGTCAAGATCCAGAGCAGCATCCGGCGCCCCAGCGTGCCCCCCGCGATACGCCGGAGAATTGGAACGCGCTGCAGCAGCACCGAAAGGTGGATCGAGGCCAGGACGCGGTCGCAAACCTGCCGCATGCGCGCTCTGAACTCGCTCCTGAACACATCGACGACCATGACATAGCGCGATTCGTCAGTGTTATTCCATGCAGTGTGTTCGTGCGCGTCGCAGAAGAGGAAGAACCTGCCTTCCTCCCAGCTCCGGACCTCCTTTCCGACCCTGAAGCCGCATCGCGGAGCAGAAGCCGGCACGATCAATCCAAGATGGCACCGCATGATCGCGTTCGTGTCGCCCTGGTGCGGTTTGATCGTCGAATTCGCCTCCAGCAGGTTGAACGAGATCGCAGACAACCCGGGGATGCACGACACGAGTCGCCGCGTCTCGGGAAATAGGGCCGCATTCTCGCTCGCCTCCCTTCCCCAGAACCGGAGTCCTATCGTTCTCCACTTCTTCGGCCTGGACACCATATCCGCCTCGATATACGGCTCGAGGCGGTGGTCGTTGGTGCGAATGAACTCGGAGAGCTCGTCGCGGATAACCTCCCACTGCGATTCGACTTCCGCGACCCATGGGTGGTCGGCTGGATCAAAGAAGAAAGGCTCACTCCCGGAAAATGGCTTGCCATCGACGGAATACCACAGTCCCACCCTCTGCCGGGGGCCGCTCCCTGATTCTTTCTGCATCTTTCGTCGTTCCTTCACAGGAGGTTGTAGAGCGGTCTTCCGGTGACGCTCAGCACATGGAAAAGGGCCTGGCTCATCTTTCGCAACACCGGCTCACCCCCGGGCAGGCGCCGGAGCTGTCGCACCGCTGCGTGTCTCTGCGAGACCACATCGAAGTAGATGTTGCCCAGGACGCTGGTCGCGACCCAGCGCTCCATACCGCGGAATTCAGGCCGCATCACATCGAAGGAAAGGATGTACCTCGGCTCCGCCGTGTTGTTCCAGGCCGTATGCTCATGCGCGTCGTTGAACATGAAGATCTTGCCTTCTTCCCAGCTCAGAACCGTGTCACGGACGCGGAATCCACACCGCGGCGCCGGGGCGGGGACGATCAGGCCCAGGTGACAGCGAAACATCGCGTTGGTGTCTCCCACGTGCGGCTTGATCGTGGAGTTCGGCTCGAGCAACAGCAACGAGGCCGACGTGAGATGGGGGATCTTGCTGAGTATTTCCCAAGTCCGCGGGAAGACGCGCGCATAGCGGTCCGAGGCGAAGGTCCAGTACATAAGCCCCGCGGTACGCCATGCCTTCGGGCGGTTCGTCTTTTCGGGGTCGGGATATGGCAGGAGGGTCTCTTCCTGCCTTTCGATGGCCCGCAGGAGTTCGTCGCGTATCTCCGTCCAGTGGGATTCCACGTACGGCACCCAGGGGCACCCGGAAGTGTCATAAGTGCTCGGCTCGTCAATCGGATAGCCGTCCTTGTCGTAGGCAATCCACGGCCGCGCGCCTGCAGGCCTCATCGCCCGCTCCCTCGCGAGAGCGCGGAGCACGCCGCGGCCACTCGGACCGCATTCTGCTCAGCCACGACGTCATAGTGGTCGCCCACGATCGCGGAGAACTGCATGCTCCCTACGATCGTCTTGGACCAGCTGCGCAATGGATTCCGTTGCTCGTCGCCCATTGACTCGCTCGATGCGAGGAAGCTGGTACGTCCCTGGTAGGGCTCGGGCTCATAGCGGCGCCAGGCATTGTAATTGGCCATGTAGCGTTCGAATGCGACCGCGAATTCGTCCGGGCTGAACTGGCTCGGCAGGCACTCGAGCTCGGTCAGCACCCGCATGGCTTGCGCCATGGGATCCGAGATGTCCCCGAAGTCCACGGCCATGAACTCTCGTATGGTCAGATGCCGGCCGCTCATCCGTGCTACGTCCACCACGAACCTGTCCAGCAGCTCCTGGCGCTCCGGCTCGTGCCCGTATTCCAGGGCGGTCGCCAAATGAGCATCAAGCAGGAGGAGCCCGCGCACTTCCGCACCCTGTGCCGAGAGGCTTCGCGCGGTTTCCAGTGCCAGGCCCCCGCCGGCGGACCAACCGGCTAGCACGATCGCTCCTTGGCCGGCCTGCGCCGCAAGCACGTTGGCGTACGCCCGGCCAGCCTCCTCGAAGCTGAGTTCCACGGTCCGGTCGGTGGCGATGCCCACCACCCGGTACCCTGCTAGCTGCTCAGCGATCGCGTGGTACGGCGCGACCGTGCCCGCGACAGCATGGACAAGCGCGACCGTGGGTCCGCTCCCCGGACGCAGCTCGACCAGCTGAACGCGGGGGTCGACTCTCCGAGAGGGCGTGGCAGGCAGCAGCTTCGACAGCAGGCTGGACAGCCGCCCTGGCCTGCGCTGGGATTCGTCGCCCGCAGGTCGGGCGGCACCGGCGGAACCGTCCGTCTGCAGGCGATCCCGTGCACCGCTGTCCCGCAGCCGCTGGGCCAGGTCCGAAAGTCGGCCGTTGGCGAAGATGGTCGGTATGTCCACATCGACTCCGAACGCCTTCTCGATCTCGCGCCGCAGCACTAGTGCGTTGAGCGAGTGGCCACCAATGCGGAAGAAGTCGTCGGCACGTCCAATGGGGCGATGTTCGACGAGATCTTGCCAGATCCCCACCAGCGCTGTTTCGACCGGGTCCACTGGCGCCTCGTATTGGAGCTCGCCAAGCACGTGGGTGTCCGCCCTGTCACGCAGCAGCACGGCCTTGCGATCCGGCTTTCCGCTTGCATTCAGCGGTATCTCGTCCACCTCGGCGACTTCGGTAGGATGCATGTAATCCGGCAACGAGTCGGACAGCTTCGCACCGACCTCCTCCGCGCTGAAAGCACCGTCCACAACCACGAACGCGCGCAACGCCGTGCCCGACGCCACCGCCTCGGCCACCACCACAGCCTGGCGGATGCATCCGCACTCCATGAGAACCGCCTCGATTTCGGCAGGCTCGACACGGTGCCCACGCACCTTGAGCTGCTCGTCAGCACGCCCCGCAAAGTAGAGCTTTCCCGTGCTGTCACGACTGACGAGGTCGCCCGTGCGATACATCCGCTGACCGCCTACGAAGGGATCATCCATGAACCGTGCGCTGGTGAGGTCCGGCCGTCCCCTGTAACCCCGTGCCAATCCGGGCCCGCCGAGATACAACTCGCCTTCGATTCCGTCGGGCACCATCTGTCCCTCGCCATCGAGGATATAGGCGCGGACGCCAGGCAACGGACGACCGATGGAGGGCCGCTGGCCCATTCCGGGAGCCACGCTGCCACTGGTGGCCACGACGGTATGTTCAGTCGGACCATAGTTGTTATGGACCTCGAACGGCAGTCCTTCCGGGGGCGCGCGATGGAGTACGTCGCCTCCGACCAGCACCTTCCGCAGTGCGACCGTGTTCGGCCAGGACTCGAGGAAGGCGAGCTCGGCAAGCGGGGTCGGAATGAACGCGATTGTCACGGCCTCCTGGTCGAACCAGCGCACGAGGCCTTGCGGGTCGCCACGAACTTCTTCCGGAGCGATACAGAGGGTGGCCCCCATCGACAACGTCGCCCACCACTCCAACATGCTGGCGTCGAAGCCGGCTCCCGCCAGCTGGGAGCAGCGATCCCGCGGCTGCAGCGCGAACTCCGACCTCTGCCATGCGGCCAGCCTTGCCAACGAACCATGCTCGACCTCCACGCCCTTGGGCGCCCCCGTGGAGCCTGATGTGTAGACCACATAGGCGAGGTCGGCAAAGTCGGCCTCCGGCCAGCCCGGGCTTCCACCTTCGAGGAGGCTGTCCATCGAGATCCACGGCACCCCCTCCATCGCGTCGCGCGCATCGGAGTCCGCGCAGAGCACCACGCAGGCGATCTGCGCATCCTCCAACATCCGCTCCTGCCGCGTGCGCGGCTGGTCCATGTCGACGGGGAGATAGGCGGCACCCGCTTTCCACGCTCCCATCATGGCCGGGAGCATCGCCACCGACCTCGGCAGAGCAATCGCCACCAAGTCGCCGGCCTTGACGCCGGCCTCGCGCAGCGTGAAGGCGACGCGGTCTGACCAAGCGTCGAGTTCCGCATACGTGACCGACAGCTCGGCCCCGGTGACGGCGACGGCCAAAGGCGCCTCCCGGGTGCGGGCCGCGATAGCCGCCAGGACTGTTTCGCCCTCCAAGAGCGGAAGGCTCTCCAAGTGGCGCTCCCGCTCGGCGGGATCCAGCAGCGGCACGCGACCGACACGGGCGTGAGGATCCGCGGTCATTGCACGCAAGATCTGCATGAAATGGCTGGAGATCCTCCCTATCGCCGCGTCGTCAATGACGTCGGTGGCGTACTCCGCAACGACGGAGATCCGGTCGCCGACCTCGGAGAACCCGAGGATGAGGTCGAACTTCGGTGACTGCGAGGGGATGTACGCCGGGGTCAGAGTACAGCCTTCGAAACGGGGCGACGGTGACTCGCCGTGACTGGACGCGACCATGGTGCGGAATAGCGGCGCACGTGACCAGCGCTGGTCGGCGTTCATTCTCTCGATGAAACGTTCGAGCGGCATGTCTTGGTGTTGGTAGGCTTCGATCGTCGACCGGCGCACGTGTCCGATGACCTCGAGGAACGAGTCCTCATTGCCGAAGCGGGTACGCACTGCCAGGGAGTTGACGAAGTAGCCCATGACGCCGGCGAGGTTCGTATCGGTTCTGTTCGCCACGGGCAACCCCACCACCACGTCGCCAACAGCCGAATAGCGAGCCAGCAGGAGCTTGTATGCAGCCAGCAGCACCACAAAGACCGTGGTGCTGGCCTGGGCCGCGATCGCCCTACACGCCTCCACGACGGCAGGCGGCAGCTCGAACGCATGGCTACCAGTGCGCGGCGGCCCGTCCAACGGGGTCTCGCGTTGCAGTAGCCTGACTTGACGATGGTCCTTAAGCTGCTCCTGCCAGTAGTAGAGGCGCTCTTCCAGAACGCCGTAGTTCATCCACTGCTCCTGCCACTCGGAGTAGTCGGGATACTGCACATGCAATGGTGGCAAGCCCGCCTCGGAAGCATCCCCGCGCGACGCGTACAGCAGCGAGAGTTCCGACAGGAACACGCCCATGGACCAAGCATCGACGATGATGTGGTGCATGCCAACGAGCAACATCTGCCGGCCTTCGGACACGGTCATCAGCGCGACACGGAGCAGCGGTCCGGCGTCGAGGTCGTAGGACGCCGTGGCGATCCCGTTGATGACCAGTTCTGCCGCGGTCGTCGCCTCCTGCTCGCTGAGCGTACGGAAGTCCGCATTGACAACCGACACCTGCATCGTCGAGTGCAGCACCTGCAGCAATGCTCCGGACTCGGTCATTTCGAACGTAGTACGGAGCGCGTCGTGGCGCTCGACGATCGCGTCGATCGCCTGCTGCAACCGCGCAGTATCGATGGTTCCAACGACCTGGAAGGCCTGCGTGACGTTGTATCCGCTGCCACCCCGCTCCATCTGTTCGATGAACCAGAGTCGCTGCTGGGACGGACTCTGGGGGAACCGCATCGCCCCCCCGGAAAAGTCTCGTGGAACCGCCTCGATCGGGGGCCGCGCATCCTGGAGCTCGGCCGGCGTGGTTGCCTCCAGGCGCGCGGCAAGTGCGCCGAGGGTCGGCTCGCGCATGAACTCGGCCAACGTGAGGTTGGCGCCCGTTTGCGCATTGATCTCTCCCACCGCAGCCATCGCCATCAGCGAATGCCCGCCGAGCGCGAAGAAACTGTCGAGCAGGCCGACGTCCTTGCGCTGGAGCAGCCGTTCCCAAACGGCCGCGATCGCCTTCTCATGTGCGGTCGCCGGCTCAATCACGCTCCTTCGTGGATCGGTGACCACCATATCCTGCAGGGCCACCCGGTCGACCTTGCCACTGACCGCGGCTGGTATGCGCTCTATCACCTGCACAGTTGCCGGATGCATGTAGGCTGGCAGACGCGCGGCGATCCGCTCCCGGAGTTGCTGTTCGTCGAGCGTCTGTCCGGCGGCGATGAATCCATGCAGAGTTGTCTGTGGACCGCGACCCACGACGACGGCTGCGTTGGCGACGCCGGCGCACTCGGCAAGTACCGCTTCGACTTCGGCCAGTTCGATGCGGTACCCGCGGATCTTGACCTGGTCGTCATCGCGTCCAAGAAAGTGCAGCACTCCGTCCGCATCGCGACGCACGCGGTCGCCGGTGCGATACATGCGCCCCGCGGACACCTGCGGGTCGTTGATGAAGCGCTCCGCGGTCATGTCCGGAAGCCCCCGGTAACCCCGGGCGACACCCACCCCGCCGATATGGAGCTCTCCCGCCACCCCATCGGGGACCGGATGCCGCTCTGCATCGAGCACGTACGCTCGCGCACCTGCCACTGGAAACCCAATTCCAGGCCGCCCTGCCATCCCCGCGAGGACTTCCATGGCGGTTACGCTGATGGTGCACTCCGTCGGACCGTAGAAATTGTAGAAGCGGAAGGGCAGGGCTTTCGTGGGCGCGGAATGCAACACGTCCCCGCCGGCGTACGCGAACCTGAGCGCACAGGACTCGGGCCAGCTGGCGCGTAGCAGTTCCTCTGCAATGACGGTGGGCAGGTAGGAGATGCTGATCCTGTTGTCCACGAGCCACCCCGCCAGCCCCTTGGGATCCAGGCGCAGCTCATCCGGAGCGATGTGCACGGCTGCTCCCACCCCGAGGGGAGTGAGCAGTTCAAGGAGTGACGCGTCGAATCCAACGCTAGAGATCTGCGAGAAGCGATCCTGGTCTGACGCGCTGAACTCTGCCCGCACCCATTCGACGATGTTGGCCAGCGAGCCGTGCTCGACCTCCACTCCCTTCGGACGACCGGTCGATCCCGAAGTGTAGATCAGATAGGCCAGGTCCCCGCCGTCGGGAACTCCAGAGTTCCCGCTGGTTCCTTCATGGGCTTCGAGTTCGTCCAGTGGCAGGCTGGCCACCCCATCTGGAACGACGGCCTCTTCGTCGCTGACCGAAGCGATGATCGTGCACGCGGCCTTGGCATCTGCAAGGATCGACTCACGACGCAGACGCGGCTGTGCGGAATCGATCGGCAGGAACGCCGCGCCTGCCCTCCAGGTACCAAGTATCGCCGCGAGGTAGTCGCAGCTTCTCGGGAGCTGCAGCGCAACTACGTTCCCTCCGTTCACGCCGCGTTGGCGCAGGGCCACCGAGATCGCTGTCGCGCGCGCATCCAGCTGCGCGTAGGTCAGGGCGAGGCTCTCGTCGGCCACCGCGATTGATTCGGGGTATTCGCGAAGCGCGGAAAGAAAGCGCTCCGCCAGCACCGGCGCACCCGTGGCTGGAGGGAAGGATTCAAGCGAAGCCAGCTCGTCCGCGCTAAAGAACTCGAGGGCCGTGATCGGCACGTCCGGCGATTGCAGCGCGGCCCCAGCAAGCCGGGAAAAGTGGTCCAGCAGGCGTTCCATCCCCACCCGCTCGAACTGCTGCGTCGCATACTCCGCTATCAGGGTGACATCGGTACCGGTGCCGGCCACGGTGAACACCAGCGGACACTTGCTGTCCCTGCTGTCAAGCTCGAACCTGCCCTGCTGTTGCCCGGCGGCGGGCTCGACCGCGTGGGAGAACAGCACGTCCAACAGCGGCATTGAGGCATCGCCGGTGCTCAGCCCGAGCTGGTGCACCAGGCTCTCGAAGGGAACATCCTGGAAGTCGATCGCCGCCAGGGTTGCCTCTTTCGTCCGATCGACCATGTCGCGGAACGTGGGGCTTCCACCGACGTTCGTCCGGACGGGGACGGTGTTGACGAAACACCCGACGGCGGTATCCATCCCGGGCTGGTCACGGCCGAAGACCGGCGTCCCGACGATGACCTCTCCGGTGTTTCCATAGCGCGCCAGCACGGCATTGAAGATCGCCAGCGTGGTGACGAAAGCCGTGGTGTTCGCGCTCCGGGCAAACGCCTCGATCCGCTCCTGCAAACCAGCGGGAAACGCCTGACGCAAGGTCGCCGCTGCACCGCCCGGCCGCTCGTCCACGCGAAACGGCAACGCGACCCGCGGCGGCAGGGGGCGAAGGGTTTCGGCGCGCTCGGCAGCGCGATGCGCGACGTCGCGGCCGTGTGCGCGTTCCTGCTGGGCGATGGCCTCCGCGTACTGCATCACCGGGCGCTTCTCGGGCTCCGTGCCGGTGACCGCGGCATCGTATTCGAGCAGCAGCTCATCCATCAGCAACCGGATCGACCAAGCGTCCACGATGGCGTGGTGCGCGCAGAAGGTCAGGACAGCCTCCCCGCCTTCGCGCTGGCACAAGCGCACACGCAGGAGCGGTCCGGCGGCAAGGTCGAAGGGCGTGCCGACATCGCGTTCCGCTATGGCCTGCAGCTCGGCTTCGGCAACCTGGTCATCGGCGGGATCGAGGGCATGACAGGAGAAATCCGGCGCCAACCAGCTATGGATTCGCTGCAAGGGCGCGCCTTCGCTCTGCGGGAACGTGGTGCGCAGTGCCTCGTGGTGTCGCACGACCGCGTGCAAGGCGGCTTCCAGCGAGGCCGCATCCAGCGCGAACGGCAGGCGGAAGCCCCAGGGGACGTGGTAGGCGACATTGTCCGGCGCGATCGAGTGCAAGAAGCACAGGCGCTGCTGCGCGGCCGACTGTGGCACATCGCGGTACCCGTCCAACGGCTGGGCGGGAACGGCTGCATCCTTGAACGCCACGGCGGCATCCTCTTTCATTCTTCGACCCTCATTTCGATTGAGCTGAATGCAACAATGGTCTGCGCGGGAACGTTGGCCGCTTGCCCCCCAACCAACGCGTCCAGCGCGGTTTCACCGCCTGCGAGCTCCGCCAGTTCCTGGTGGATTCCCCGCGCGGTCGGTGAGCGGAACAGGGCTGCCAAGCCCAGCGCCAGCCCGGTTTCACGTGACAGCCGCAGCGCAAGCTGCGCGAGTGCCAGCGAATGTGCTCCCTGAGCGAACAGATTCGCGTCGGCGTCCGTTCCTTCCACGCCGAGGAGGTCGCCTATCGCCGTCGTCACGAGCAGTGCTCCGGGCGCAGTCCCCAGCGTGGTACCGGTCGTGGCCGCCGCCCGCACGGGTGCAGGCAGCCGGTCGCGGTCGAGCTTGCCGTTTTCATTCAGGGGCATGCGTGCGAGTACCGTCACTCCCGCGGGCACCATGTAATCCGGCAGCACGCCACGCACTGCATGCAGCGCCGCCGACCCCGCGGCTGGGTCGACCGCCGTCACGTATGCCCACAGCCCATCGCCGTAAGGGACCACGTGGGCCTCCGCGATCCCCGGCTGGTCACGCAACCGGGCCGCCACCTCCCCCGGTTCCACGCGGTAGCCCCGCACCTTGACCTGGTCGTCCAGGCGACCCACGTAGACCAGGCGACCCGTCGCGTCACGACGCCCCCGGTCACCCGTCCGGTACCAGCGCACCCCGGCCTCCTCGACGAAGCGATCGGAGCCCAGCTCCGGCTGGCCCCGGTAGCCGCGACCCACGCCGCCGCCGCCCACGTACAGCTCGCCCGGCACTCCGTCGGGCACCTCCAGACCGTGCATGTCACGTACCTGGACCATGACCCCGGCCAGCGGCTGCCCGATGTGAGGCGGCCCCGGCTCGATGCGCGCCAGCGTCGCGTCCACCGTCGTCTCGGTCGGGCCATAGACGTTCACCGCACGCCCGCGGGATGCCAACGCAGTCCACAGCCCCGGGGCGATCGCCTCTCCTCCCACCACCAGGGCAGGCAGCGGCTCTCCGGCCTCCAGCAGCAATTGCGCCTGGCTCGGCGTCACGTCCATCACCTCGACGCCCTGTGCCGATGCCCACCCCAACAGGGCGGTGGGATCCAGCCGCAGCGCTTGCGACATCACGTGCAGTGTCCCGCCATAGCGCAACGCGAGGATGCCTTGCAGCGACGCATCGAACCCGTACGACGCGTTCCACCCCCAGTGCACGCGCTCCCCCACGCCCAGCCATGCCAATTCCGGCCACAGCCCCGCGTCAAGGTGCAACAGGTTGCGATGCTCGATCTCGACGCCTTTCGGCCGTCCGGTCGAGCCCGACGTATACAGCACGTACGCCAGGTCCGTGCCCTTGCTCACCACTCCAGGGCTGCTGTCCGGCATCGCCAGCAACCGCGGCGCCCAGTCCGCGCTATCCAGCTCGATCCAACGCGCCCCGGCCCACGCAGGCGCGGCCGCGTCACGCGCCACCACCCAACCGGCGCCGCTGTCCTCCAGCATCAAGCCCAACCGTTCCACCGGCTGCGCCGGGTCCAGCGCCACCCAGGCGGCACCCGACTTCCAGATCCCCAGCAGCACCGCTGGCAGCCACTCGTCGCGCTCCAGGTACACACCCACAAGCGCACCGCGCTCCACGCCTTCCGAACGCAGCAGGTGCGCGATGCGATTGGCACGCGAATCGAGCTCCGCATAGCTCAACGCCACCTCGCCGCTGCGCACCGCCTCGGCCTCGGGGTGTGCCTCAGCCATGCGCTCGATCCCGGCATGCACGCCTTCGTCCGCCAGCTCCACCGCATCCCCCGCGCGCGCTTCCACAGCCGTCCCCCAGCCCAGCTGCGACAGCGGAACGTCGGGGTGGGCCAGTCCCTGCCGCAGAAGATGCGGCATCAGCTTGCACAGGATCGAGACGATGGCCGGATCGATCCGGTCGGGTCGAGCTTCAATCCAGGCATCGTGGCGCTCCCCCGCCCGCTCCACGAATAAAGTCATGTCCATCTTGGGCGGCAAAGCGACATCAGGGAGGCGGTCGAAGGCGATGTCAGCGGCAACGTGCGACCCGCTCCCGCTGGATGCGTCCAGATTGATCATGATCTGGAACAAGGGATTGGATGCCTCGCGGCGCACGGGGTTGAGCAATTCGACGAGCCGGTGGAACGGGTAATCCTGGTGTTGCTGTGCATCGATCACGCGGCGTCTGGAGCGCTGGATCAGTTCGCCGAACGAGGGATCGCCGCTACAGTCGAGACGAAGCGCAATCTGGTTGATGAAACAGCCAACGACGGACTCATAGGCGCGATGGCGCCGGTTCAGTACCGATGACCCCAACACGACGTCGGCCTCCCCGCCGGCCCTCGCGACGGCTGCGCCCAAAGCAGCGTGCAGCAGCACCAGTACGGTGGCTCCGGCTTGGCTGGCAGCCTCCTGCAACCCCTCCCCGAGATCACCCAGGTCGAGTTTCGCGAAGATCCGCCCCGTGGCACCAGGCGCGCCGGGCAACAGTGCGTGGAACGCCGGTGCATCCTGCAGCGTGCTTCGCCAGTAGGCCAACTGTCTGGCGGCCTCGGGCGACTGCAGCCAGGCGACCTGCCAGCCAGCGAAATCCGAGTATCTGAGTGCGGGTGGCTCCAACCCGGCACCCGCCGAGGCCTTATCCGCGTACAGGCGGACGAACTCTTCGGCGAGGATCTGGCAGGACCAGCCATCGACGGCGATGTGGTGGGCACATAACAAGAAGGCCCAACTGTCAGCATCCAGGCACAGGAGCTCCGCGCGCAGCAGCAAGTCCCGCTCCAGATCGAACGGTGCCAGGGCATTCGCAGCCATGGCGGCATCCAGGCGGACCTTTTTCTCTGTTTCCGACAAGTGCGAGATGTCGGATTCTTTCAGCACCAGGCGGAGTGGCTTCTCGACTTGGACGTAGCCTTGCTCCCCCGCCTGGACCAACGACCGCAGCGCCGCATGGCGGTCCACCAGTGTCTGGACGCATCGCTCCACGAGTCCGGGATCGACACGTCCCCGCAAGGCAAAGGCGAACGGAACGTTGTAGGCCCCGGGTTCATGCGCAGCTGCCGCAGCGATGAGAATGCCGAGTTGTGCCGGCGACAGCGAGCGGGGCGAGGCGCTGTCGAACTCCGTGTCGGGGCTCCGTCCCGCAAGGTATGCCATCAGCGGACGGCGCAGGCGCCGGATGCCGTCGGCCAGCGCCGCATCGACCGCGCCCGGCGCGGAGCTCGTACGCAGGGCATCACCCAGCAACTGGAAGCGGACGCCGCGCTCGTCGGCCAGCCACAGCAGGTCGGACAGGGAGCTCACCACTCCAGGACCTCCTGGTTCGCGGCACGCGCGATCACTTCGTCGATGGTTGCCGCCATCGCCATGAGGTCGGAAGCCTCGTACAAGCGGCGCAACTCCGGAACAGTCGCGAAGCGCTCGCCTATCCGCGACGTCAGGCGGATCATCAGAAGAGAATCTCCGCCGACCGCGAAGAAGTCGGTATCACGCCCGACATCCGTCTCCGGAATGGAGAGAAGCTCGGCCCACAGCCGCGCGAGGGTTCTTTCGGTTGCCGAAACGGGAGGCTGCGTGGCCGCTACCCGCACGGGTGCAGGCAGCCGGTCGCGGTCGAGCTTGCCGTTTTCATTCAGGGGCATGCGTGCGAGTACCGTCACTCCCGCGGGCACCATGTAATCCGGCAGCACGCCACGCACTGCATGCAGCGC
>NWQL01000008.1:0-17593 GCA_002798175.1 Lysobacteraceae bacterium NML91-0213
GCCGCATCTACACCCCGCGCCGGGAGCCGCCGCCGCGCAGCGCAAGCGCGCCAGGGCCGCGTGCCCGCTGGCTGTGGCCGGCGATGATCGCGGTGGCGCTGGCCACCCTGGCCGCGCTGGCAATGACCTTCACCGGTGCGGCCATCGGCGTGGACCTCGATGCCGAGCCGCACGGCATCCGCATCGATCCGCTGCCCGGCGACGGTACCGCGGCCCCCGGCCTGGAAGGCGATGCGGCGCTGCTGATCCATCCCGACTTCGAACTGCTGGCCAGCGACGAGGGCGAGGGCGTGGCGCGCGACCCCGCCTTCATGGCCTGGCTGACGGTCGAACTGGAGCGTGGCGGCGTGGAACCCGACATCGCCCGCCCGCAGCGCGACGAGGACGCCGGCGACACCGACGAGCATGCGCTGGACACCCGAGCGCTGGAGGCCGGCGATGCGCCGTAGTGCCGTGCTGCTGCTGGCGGTCGCCGTGCTTGCGCTGCCGGCCCGGGCCCTGCCGCCGCAGGTGCTGCGGCAGCTGGAGGCGCTGCCGCCCGGCGAGCGTGCCCGCGTCCAGCAGCAGGTCCGGCAGTGGCGGCAGATGCCCGCCGACCGCCGGCAGGCGCTGCGCCAGCGCGCGGTGGAGTGGGATGCACTGGAGCCGGCGGTGAAGCAGGCGCGCCGCGCCGCATGGGAGGCCTGGCAGGCGCTGCCGGAAGCCGACCGCGCGCGCCTGCGCGCCACCGCCGCGGTCTACGCGCGCATGCCGGAAACCCAGCGCCACGCGCTGACCGAACGCTACGCCGCGCTGGACGCCTTCGAACGCGACGGGTGGAGGCTGGGCCCGGTGCTCGGTGCCGACTGGCCGCAGCTGCACGGGCTGTTCGCGCTGGTTCCCGACGAACAGCGGCTGGCACTGCTGGCGATGCTGCGCAGCCTCGACGACTCCGCGCGCGCGGACCTGGCGATGATCGCGCAGCGCACCCCACCGGAAGAGCGCGACGCGTTGCGCCGCAGGCTGCTGTCGATGCCGACGGCCGCGCGCGCCGACTGGCTGCGCCTGCAGGCCTCGCCGAACTGACCGCCGGTCACATCGTGAACAGCGAGAAGCCGACCACGCCCAGCGCGACCACCCCGAACAGCATCGTGTACACGTAGCCGATCGCTAGGTACTTGAGCACGGTCAGCCACCACGGCTGGCGATAGACGCGGCGCTGCATCCACAGCAGGTACACCGGCATCGCGGCGAGCAGGGCGACCACCAGCCCGGACAGCACGCTGCCCGCCACCGGCACCCGCGGGCCCAGCCAGTCGCCCAGCGCGCTGGCGCAGAACACCAGCAGCAGCGCCAGCATCAGCCAGGCATGGCTGTAGAGCGCGATCACCACGTGCTCGAGGTAGGGCCGGCGGGTGAAGAAATAGGCGATCCGCAACAGCACCGCGAACAGCGGAACCAGTACGAACAGGGTGGCCGGCGCGGCGCCGAACAGGAACTGCGCGATCGCCCGCGGGTCGCGGACCAGCCGCTCCCAGTTGCGCATCGTGCGGTCGACGAGGGCGTTGCCGCTGGGGGCGGTCTCCGCGGTGGCGGTGCTGGCCGTGTCCGGTTCCACCGCGGCCCCGGTGGCCACCGACGCGGTTGTGCGTGCGGGTTCCGGCATCGGCACGGCGCGTGGCGCCGGTGTGCTGCCCAGTTCGCGGATGCGTGCATCGGCGACGTCGTCGATCCTGCGCCGGGCCTCGTCGAATACGAAGCCGAGTGCGCGCGGCGCGTCGTCGCGTGCCAGCTCGCGCAGCAGGTGCGCGCGCTCGCGTTCGACCGCCTCGACGCTGTCGAGCGCGGCGAACGATTCCTCCAGGCCTTCCGGCAGCGTGCGCGGCGTTGCCGCTGGCGCTACCGGCGATGATCCCGCGTCCTCGGCCAGCGCCGCCGCATCCTGCGGCACCGTCTCGACGTTGATGACCGGAGTCATCACCAGCTTGGCGGTGAAGAAGGTCAGCGCGGTCAGCACCACGAACAGACGCAGCGGGGCGATGTAGCGCACGCGGTGGCCGGCGAGGTAGGCGTTGGCGACGCGCCCGGGCACGAACAGGTCGCGCAGGGTGCGGAACACCCGGCCGTCCAGGTGCCAGAACGATTCGAAGATCTCCTCCACCGCATGGCCGAAATGGCGGGTGGGGTTGTGCGCCGACTGCCCGCACAGGTGGCAGTAACCGCCCTGCAGCCAGGTGCCGCAGTTCTCGCAGGCGGGCGCATGGCGCCCGGTGGCCGCGTTGCTCATCGTGGACGTCCCAAGGGCGCCGCGGCGCGATGTCGCGGTGGGCGGTTAAGATACCGGCCCGCCGCGACCCGGTGCCAGCGCTTTTCCGGCGCGGCCGCAGCCGTGGTTCGAGCCCCCCATGCCGTCCCCTCCCTCCCGGGCGCCCTTCCGCAGCGAAGTGCGCACCACCGCCGTGCTGGCCGCGCCGCTGGTCGCCGGCCACGTCGCCACCGGCCTGATCGGCCTTGTCGACAGCGTCATTGCCGGCCGCCACGGCACCGCCACGCTCGCCGCCGTCTCGGTGGGCACGGCGATGTTCTGGCTGCCGATCATGATCCCGATGGGCACGCTGATGGCGTTGCCGCCGTCGGTGTCGCAGCTCGAGGGCGCCGGCCGGCGTGCCGAGATCGGCCCGCTGTTCCGGCAGTCGCTGTGGCTGGCGGCGGCACTGGGGCTGCTGCTGTTCGCGTTCATGACGCTGTCGGTACATGCGCTGGCGCCGATGGGCATCGATGCCGGGCTGGTACCGGGCGCGGGCGCGTTCCTCAACGGCATCCGCTGGGGCGTGCCGGCGCTGACCGCGTACTACTGCATGCGTTATCTCAGCGACGGCCTGCACTGGACCTGGCCGACGATGCTGTTCGGCTTCGGCGGCCTGCTGGTGCTGGTGCCGCTGGGCACGGTGATGACCTTCGGTCTGTACGGGGTGCCGGAGCTGGGCGCCGCCGGGCTGGGCTACGCCTCGGCGGCGATGCTGTGGGCGCAGGCGCTGGGCTTTGCCGTGTACCTGGGGCGGGCGAAGCGTTTCGCCGACCTCGGCCTGTTCGCCCGCTTCGATCCGCCGCGCTGGGCGGAGATCCGCGCGCTGTTGAAGGTCGGCCTGCCGATCGGCGTGACCGTGGCGATGGAGGGCGGGCTGTTCGTGGTCACCGCGCTGCTGATCGGCCGCCTCGGCGAACTGCCGGCCGCCGCCCACCAGATCGCGATCAACGTCTCCGCGCTGTGCTTCATGATCCCGTTCGGCCTGGCCGAGGCGACCACCGTGCGGGTCGGCCATGCGCTGGGCAGCGGCGGTGCGCGCGAGGGCGTACGTCGCGCCGCGCTGGCCGGGCTGGCGCTGGTGCTGGCCACGCAGACGGTGACCGCGCTGCTGCTGCTGACCGGCAACACCCTGGTGGTCGGGCTGTACACCAGCGACGCCGCGGTCGCTGCGCTGGCCGCTTCGCTGCTGCTGTATGCGGCCCTGTTCCAGTTTCCCGACGGCCTGCAGGTGCTGGCCGCCGGCGCGCTGCGCGGGCTCAAGGACACCCGGGTGCCGATGTTCCTGGCCGCGTTCGCCTACTGGGGCGTGGGCATGAGCCTGGGCGCCGGGCTCGGCCTTGGCCTGGGCTGGGGGCCGCGTGGCATGTGGACCGGACTGATCGCCGGGCTGGTGGTGGCCTCGGTGCTGATGGCGGCGCGCTTCGCGTGGTCGCTGTCGCGGCTGCCATCGGCCGATGCGCGGCCCGCCGGTACCCCGCTGCCCCCGACTTCCGGCGCATGAAACCGTTCACCGCGCCCCGCTAAGCTGTCGCCAGCATCCGATGCACATTTTTCTCCGGAGTCGAACTCGATGAACGAAGCGCGCCGCCGCGGCCCGATCGCCCGTGTCCTGGTGGGAATCTGGGACGCCGTGAATTTCAGCCGACGGCTGGTGTTGAACCTGCTGTTCCTGCTGCTGGTGGTGCTGTTCGTCGCGGTGCTCGCCAGCCGCGAGGCGGCCGCGCCGCTGCTGGAGCGCACCACCCTGGTGATCGCGCCGGAAGGCCGGATCGTCGAGCAGTACTCGGTCGACCCGACCTCGCGGATGCTGTCGCGCGCGATGGGCCAGACCGGCCCGGGCGAAGTGCAACTGCGCGACCTGCTGCGCGCGATGGACGCGGCCGCGAAGGACGAGCGCATCGAGCGCGTGTACCTGCGCGTCGATGGCCTGCTGCCGTCGGGCATGGCGACGATGCGCGAGGTGGCCGCCGGGCTGCGCGCGCTGCGCGAGTCCGGCAAGCAGGTGATCGCCTACGGGCAGGGGATGCCGCAGGGCAGCTACCTCCTGGCCGCGCAGGCCGACGAGGTCTACGTCGACCCGATGGGCTCCGGCGTGGTGCTCGAAGGCCTGGCCAGTTACGGCCTGTACTTCGGCGAGGCGTTGCGCGAGAAGCTCGACGTCGACGTGCACGTGTTCAAGGTCGGTGAGTTCAAGTCCGCGGTCGAGCCCTACATCCTCGATGCCGCGTCGGACGAGGCCAAGCAGGCGGACCTCTACTGGCTCAACGACATCTGGCAGCGTTACCTCGCCGACATCGCGCATGCGCGCGGGCTGGACGTGGCGCGCATCCAGGCCGGCATCGACGGCATGGCCGACGGCATCGCCGCGGTCGGCGGCGACATGGCGCAGTACGCGCTGCAGGGCGGCCTGGTCGACGGGCTGATGACCGAGCAGCAGGTGGAAGCGCTGCTGGCCGAGCGCGGCGTGGCCGATGCCGATGCCGAGAACGGCGTGCGCAGCATCGATCTCGACGGCTATCTCGCCCATGTCGACAACGGTCTGGGCAGCACGCTGGCGCGTCGCCCGCAGGTGGCGGTGGTGGTGGCCGAAGGCATGATCGTCGATGGCGAGCAGGGCCCGGGCAGCGTGGGTGGCGTCTCCACCGCGGCACTGCTGCGCCAGGCGCGCGAGGACGACGACGTGCGCGCGGTGGTGCTGCGGGTCAACTCGCCCGGCGGCTCCGCGTACGCATCGGAACAGATCAACCGCGAGGTCGAACTGCTCAAGGCCGCCGGCAAGCCGGTGGTGGCGTCGATGGGCTACGTGGCCGCTTCGGGCGGTTACTGGATCAGCATGAACTCCGACCGCATCTATGCCGATCCGTCGACGATCACCGGCTCGATCGGCGTGTTCGGCATGGTGCCCAACTTCACCCGCACGCTCGACCGCCTCGGCGTGCATTCCGACGGCGTGGGCACCACCCGCTACGCCGGCGCGTTCGACCTGACCCGGCCGATGGAGCCCGAGGTCGGCCGCGTGATCCAGGCCAGCGTCGAGCACATCTACCGCAACTTCGTCGGCAAGGTCGCGCAGGGTCGTGGCCGTACGCCGGACGCCATCGACGAGGTCGCCCGCGGCCGCGTGTGGAGCGGGGCGCAGGCGCGCGACCGGGGCTTGGTCGACGAGCTCGGCGGCCTGCGCGAGGCGATCGCCGATGCCGCCCGGCGCGCGGAACTGGCCGATGGCGACTACCGCGTGCGCTACGTCGAACAGCCGCTGAGCCCGTTCGCGCAGTTCCTGGCCGGCATGGGCCGCTCGGGCGCGCTGGCGGCGATGTTCGGCGACAGCGCACTGGCGCAGCGGCTGGCCGTCCGGGCACTGCCGGAGCTGGAGCGCCACCTGGCCGCGTTCGAGGCGGCGATGGACCGCCCGGTGGCCGGCCCGGTGCGCGCGATGACCTACTGCTTCTGCCCGACGTTCTGAGCCGGGCTCGCCGGCAGCTCCCGAGCGGAAACGGGTCGAGCGGATTCCGCTACGGCGTATCGGCCAGCTGATCGCGCCGGCGTGCGTCCGCTTCCTGAAGCGCCCCCTCGACGGCCTGCGCCCTGTCGAGCGGGTCCTGGATGGCGTCGCGCAACTGGCCTGCCTGCGGCTCGGGTGGCGTGCCCGGCGGTTCGTGTTCGGGCTCGCGGCAACCCGCCAGTGCGATCAGGGCCGCGCTGGCGAGCGCGGCGCGGCGGGCGCGGGATGCGATGGACAGGGCGGACGCCATGGCGTGACCTCGGTGGGGCTGCGGGCTTGGCTTATCCTACGTGCGGTCATTCGCTGGAGCATCCATGGACCCCCATCGCTGGCGGCTCGACGGACAACGCGCGCTGGTGACCGGCGGCAGCGCCGGCATCGGGCGTGCGATCGCGCGCGACCTGCTGGGCTTCGGCGCGGAGGTGATGATCGTGGCCCGCGACGGCGATGCGCTGGATGCCGCGCGCGAGGAACTGCTGGAGGAATTCCCGACCGGGCAGCTGCGCGCGATGATCGGCGACGTCGCCGACGAGGAGCAGCGCCGCGAGATCCTCGACTGGGTCGAGGACCAGGGCGAGGGCCTCGACATCCTGGTCAACAACGCCGGCGGCAACCTGGTGCGCGCGACCACCGAATACGCCGAGGAGGAATGGCGGGAGATCTTCGAGATCAACCTGTTCAGTGCCTTCGAACTGTCGCGCTATGCGCATCCGCTGCTGGCGCAGCATCCGGGCGCGCGCATCGTCAACGTGGGCAGTGTGTCCGGCCTCACCCATGTGCGCACCGGTGCGCCCTACGGCATGAGCAAGGCGGCGCTGCACCAGATGACGCGCAACCTCGCGGCGGAGTGGGCCGAGGACGGCATCCGCGTCAATGCGGTCGCGCCCTGGTACATCCGCACGCGGCGGACCTCGACGGCGCTGGCCGACCCCGACTATCTCGACGAAGTGCTTGCGCGCACGCCGCTGGGGCGCATCGGCGAGCCCGAGGAAGTGGCCGCGGCGGTGGCGTTCCTGTGCCTGCCGGCCTCGGCCTACATCACCGGCGAGTGCATCGCCATCGACGGCGGCTTCCTGCAGTACGGGTTCTGACTTCCGCAGCGCGCTGGGCACCCGGGTCTGCGCGCGCGCTCCCTCATTCCCGGTGTCGATGCGACGACAGGGCGGTGCTGCGATCCGTCGGCTAGCGCGTGCAGGTGGAGGCGGCGTAGGTCGCTGCCAGCGCGGTGTATTCCGCGTGCCGTTCGCGTGCGGCGGGTGACTGCGCCGGGGTCACCTTGAAGCGGAACTCGGCCTCGTCGACGCGGCTTTTCCAGGCCCGGCAGAGGTTCTCCTCCGGCACCGCGTCGCAGCGGTCCTCGACCTGTTCGCAGGCCTGGCCCGCGCCCAGGCCGGGCAGCCCGCCGATGCCGGTGGTGTTCAACGGCCGGCAGCGCGTGGCCGGCACCGCATCCTCGGTGAGGTAACGCTCATTGTCCCAGCGCAGGCACTGGTAGAGCGGCGGTGGCGGTTCGGGTCCGGTGGCCGCGACCGGCCCGGGCTGCACGGTGGCCCCGGCGGCAGGCGCCACCGCGGTCACGGGCAGCACGCGCAGGCCCGGCGGGGGCTGCACGGGCACGAACGCCGGCAGCGGCGGTGCCACGTCGACCTCGATCACCTGCTGTCGCTGGCCCGCCGGGCAGGTCTCGGCGTTCTGCAGGGTTACCGTGCCGTCGGCAGCGGTGCAGCGGTAGACCAGGTCGCCGGCATGCGCGGATGCCGGCGAAAGGGCCGCCAGCAAACCGGCCAGGGCCAGCGCATGCGGGGTGCGGATCATCGGCAACCGTCCATCGGGGCCGCCGCCCGGAGCCCATCGGTCACAGTCCGCAATCCTCGGCAAGCCGTGCATTGAGCGTGCGTTCCTCGGTGCGCAGCGTACGGCGCTCGCTTTCCTGTGCATTGAACGTCTGCCGGCGGATGGTCTCGCGGCGGTCGCGCAATCGGGCACAGACCTCGGCGGCCGGCAGTGCGGTGCAGGTATCGCGGATCCAGGTGCCGCCACCGCCATGGCCGTAGCCCGGGCCCCGATCGTGCCGCGGGGGCGGGCGTCGCGGCGGCGGCGGTGGCTGCGGGACATTGCGGGTGGACGGAATGCTGATGTTGTTGACCGGCGCGGTGCTGAGGCCGCCGCGCGGTGGGCTGGCCACCGGACGATCACGCACGCGCGGTGCGACGGGTCCGTGGCCGTAGCCGTAGCCGTACGGCACCCCCAGCGTCCACAGCGGCACGAAGCGCGGATTGCCGTCGCCGTTGTCGCTGGTGTAGCGGTCGCCATCGGCGGTCACGCATTCGTACATCGGCTGCGGGGTGCGCAGGACGATGGTCTGTACGCTCTGCGAGGTCCGCGCAGGCGGTGGCGCCGGCGCCGCTTCCGCGGGCGGTGGGGCGCGGCTGCCGGGGGGCGGATCCTGCGGGCGCTGCATCGTGCGCACGTCCTGGCGCAACCCGGCGGCGCACGGGGTGTCCTGCACGCTGACGGTTCCGCGCGCATCCGTGCAGCGGTACAGCGTCACCTCGCCCTGCGCCGGGGCTGCCGGCACGGCGGCGAAGGCGAACGCAAGCAGGGCGGCGGCAAAGGCGCGGGACAGGTCGCGATCCATGGCGGCATCATGCGCGAGGTCGGCGACCCGCGAAACCCGTTGCTCCCGGCGCGCGGGCCCGTGGGCGGGCGGCGTTCAGTCCGCCGCGGCGGCTCAGTCGCGCAGCACGTCGCCGCTGCGGGCGTCGCGGATGGGGGTCGGGCGATCGAGGCCGCCGGTGTCACCGTCGACGATGGCGTCCACCGCCGCGCGCAGTCCGGGATCGAACGCGTCCAGCGTGCGTGGCGGCGGCGCACCGGCCGGGTTGGCACTGGTGGACACCAGCGGCCCACCAAAGGCGTGGCACAGCGCCGCCACCACCGGGTGCGCGCTGCAGCGCACCGCCACGTCGCGGTGCGCCCCACGCACCCAGGCAGGCACCCGTGCCGTCGCCGGCACGATCCAGGTATGCGGCCCCGGCCAGCTGGCGAGGACCGTATCGCGCGCCGCGGGATCCAGTGCCTGCCAGTCGACCAGGCCATCCAGCCGGGCCACGTCGGCGGCCACCAGGATCACGCCCTTGTCGACCGGCCGGGACTTCAGCGCCAGCAGGCGCAGCACCGCCGCTTCGTTGAACGGATCGCAGCCCAGCCCCCACACGGCCTCCGTGGGGTAGGCGATCACCGCGCCTGCGCGCAACCGGGCGGCGGCGGCCTCGATCGACAGCGCGGGGGGCTGCGCGGCCATGCCGTTGCTCAGAAGGGCGCGTCGTCGACGTTCGACGCTGGCGCCGCCGCGCTGGCGGTGCGCGCGGCGGACTTCTTCGCCCCCGCGGCCTTTGCCACCGTGCCGGCCGCCTTCTTCGCGACCTTCTTCGTCGCCTTCTTCCCCGCGACCTTCTTCGTGGCTTTCTTCGCGGCCTTCGCGGCCTTTTTCGTCGCCGTGGCCGGTGCCTTGGCCGCGGCCTTCTTCGCCACCTTCTTCGCCGCGGCCTTCTTGCCAAAGCGGCCGCGGGCCGGCTTGCCGGTCTCCTCGAGCAGCCTGGTCACTTCTTCCAGCGTCAGCGAGGCGGGCTCACGGTCCTTGGGAATCTTGCCGTTGAGCTTGCCGTCCGAGATATACGGCCCGAAGCGCCCGTTGAGCACCTGGATCTCGCTGCCCTCGAACTGTTTGATGATGCGGTTGCGCGCGATCTCCTCCTTCTCGTCGATCAGGAACACCGCGCGCGCGAGGTCGATGGTGTAGGGGTCGTCCTCCTTCTTGAGCGAGGCGTACACGCTTCCGCGCTTGGCGAACGGACCGAACCGGCCGATGCCCACGCTGACTTCCTCGCCATTGCTCTCGCCGAGGATGCGCGGCATCAGGAACAGCTCCAGCGCCTCGTCGAGGGTGATGGTGTGCATGCTCTGGCCGGGCTTGAGCGATGCGAACTTCGGCTTCTCCTCGGCGTCCTCGGCGGTGCTGCCAATCGCCACGTACGGCCCGTAGCGCCCCAGGCGCACGCTCACCGGCTTGCCGGTCTTCGGGTCGGTGCCGAGTTCGCGCGCGCCGGTGGCCTCGCTGCGGTCGACCGACTCTGTCTTCTCGGCCACCAGTTCCTTGAACGGGCCCCAGAACTTCTCCATCAGCGGCACCCAGTCCTCCTCGCCACGGCTTACCGCGTCGAGCTCGTCCTCGAGTTTGGCGGTGAAGTCGTAGTCGACGTAGCGGGTGAAGTGGCTGGACAGGAACTTCGACACCGCGCGGCCCACGTCGCTGGGGCGGAACGCGCGGCCCTCCATCTCCACGTACTTGCGGAACTGCAGGGTCTGGATGATCGAGGCATACGTCGAGGGTCGGCCGATGCCGTATTCCTCGAGCGTCTTCACCAGCGAGGCCTCGGTGAAGCGCGGCGGCGGCTGGGTGAAGTGCTGGTCGGCGTGGATGCGGTCGAGCGGGATGCGGTCGCCGGGCTTCATCGCCGGCAGCTTCCGGCCCTCGTCCTCGTCGTCCTTGCTGCGGTTGTCCTTGCCTTCCTCGTACACGGCGAGGAAGCCCGGATCGACCACCGTGGTGCCGCTGGCGCGGAAACTGTGCTCGCTGCCGGCGGCGAGATCCACCGACACCGTGTTGAGCGTGGCCGGCACCATCTGCGAGGCCACCGCGCGCTTCCAGATCAGCTCGTACAGCCGGCGCTCGTCATCGGACAGGTGGCGGCCGACCTGCGCCGGCGTGCGCAGGGCGGAGCTCGGGCGCACGGCCTCGTGGGCCTCCTGCGCGTTCTTGGACTTGGTCTGGTAGAAGTTCGGCTTGTCGGGCAATGCACCGGTGCCGAAGTCGCGCGCGATGACGTCGCGGATCTCGCCCAGCGCGTCCTGCGACAGGCTCACCGAGTCGGTACGCATATAGGTGATCAGGCCGACCGTGCCTTCCTCGCCGATCGCCACACCTTCGTACAGCTTCTGCGCCACCTGCATGGTGCGGCGGGTGGTGAAGCCGAGCTTGCGCGAGGCCTCCTGTTGCAGGGTGGAGGTGGTGAACGGCGGCGCCGGGCGGCGCTTGCGCTCCTTGCTGGTGACGTCGGTGACCTGCAGCACGCCCTGCGCGGCGGCCGCGATGCGGCTGCGGGCGTCTTCGGCGGTGTCGCCATCGGTGACGGTGAACTGCTCGAACTTCCTGCCATCGAGCTTCGTCAGCTTGGCCGAGAACGGCTGCGAGGCATGCGCGCACGCCGCCTCGATGGTCCAGTACTCGCGGGCGACGAAGGCCTCGATCTCCTCCTCGCGCTCGACGATCATCCGCAGCGCCGGCGACTGCACGCGCCCGGCCGACAGGCCGCGCTGCACCTTGCGCCACAGCACCGGCGACAGGTTGAAGCCGACCAGGTAATCCAGCGCGCGCCGCGCCTGCTGGGCATCCACCAGGTCGCCGGCGATCGCGCGGGGCTTCAGCATCGCTTCCTTGATCGCGCGCGGGGTGATCTCGGTGAACACCACCCGGTGCAGCTCCTTGTCCTTGAGCAGGCCACGCTCGCGCAGGATCTCGACGATATGCCAGCTGATCGCCTCGCCCTCGCGGTCCGGGTCGGTCGCCAGATAGATGCCTTCGGCGGCCTTCGCCGCTTTGGCGATGGCGTCGACGTGGCGTTCGTTCTTCTCGATCAGGTCGTAGCGCATGCGGAAGCCGTCCGCCGGATCCACCGCCCCCTCCTTCGGCACCAGGTCGCGCACGTGACCGTAGGACGCCAGGACCTGGAAGTCCTTGCCGAGGTACTTGTTGATCGTCTTGGCCTTGGCGGGCGACTCGACGATGAGGAGGTTCTTGGCCATGTCGCTTGGGGGTTCCGGGTGCGCGGGCAACGGACGGGGCCGGCCGGCAGGATCTTGCAGAAAGGGACGCCCGGGGTGAGGGACCCCGGGCGTGCGTCTTTTCTAGTGGAATCATGGCGGGGTGGCCGGTGTCAAGCCGGCCGGCCCCGCGGGGCCGCGATTGTCGCCGCTTCGGGGTCAGGAAGCGAGCCGGATCGCCAGTGCCGCCAATGCCAGCGCCAGCAGGGCCAGCACGGCGCGGACGCGGGTGCGCCGCGGCCTGGCGTACGCGGGGGAGGACGTGGCGGCTCGATGCTCCGGCATCGGCGGCCCGGCGTCCGGCGCGAGCGCCGGGGCCTGCGGTGCATCGCCGCAGGCGGGCCGGGCTTCGGATGCGGGGGCGGCCACCCCGGCAGCCGGCATGGCGGTGGGACCCGCTGGTGCCGGGGGCAGCGCTTCCAGGCGCCCATCGCCGTGCAGGCGGAACACGTCGCGGCGGTTGCGCAGCGGGGCAGGCGGAGTCGCGTCGGCGTCGCACCAGACCTCGGACTCCGCGCGCAGATGGCCGAAGCGGTAGAGCCGCGCCAGTGACCCGGTGTCGTACGGCCCGCACGCACGGCCCCGCTCATCGCGGTAATGCCAGCAGGCGGGATCGGGGCGGGGGTCCTGGCTCATGCGTTCCATGCGGGGCGGGCGCTGCATCCCGCAGCGTCGAACAACCGGGGCGACGCCGCCCCGCGGGCCGGGTCAGTGCACCGGCTCGGGTTCGTCGGCAAAGATCTGGGTTTCCATCCAGGCATAGGCGGCCTCGCTGCCGGGCTGGTTGAACAGCACCATCAGCACCACCCACTTCAGGTCGTCCAGATCCAGGTCATCCTGGTCCAGCGCCATCGCGCGGTCGACCACCAGCTCGCGCTGATGCGCGTCCAGGACGCCGTGCTGCTCGAGGAACAGCAGGAAGCCGCGGCACTCCTGGTCGAGCTTGTCGAGCTCGGGACCGGCGAACAGGCGCACCGGCCCGTGCGGGCGCGGCGTCGCCGGGCCCGGTCGCTGCTCGGCCAGGGCATCCAGCCAGTCGAAGGCCTTGCTGATCTCGGCGGGGCTGAAACCGGCCTGCAGCAACCCGGTCTGCAGCGAATCGCGATCGCGCAGCAGGTCGGCTTCGTCGGTGAAATAGTGTTCGAACAGGTAGAGCAGGACGTCGAGAATGCTCTCTTTCATTTCCCCCGGCCTGCGCCCCGTGGACGCGTCGTAGCGGATGTGCGGGAGTACCGGCCGTGCTCGACCAGAACGCGGCCCTCGAGCTCCATGAGCAGCAGCATGGAGGACACCTGGGCCGTCGTCAATCCGGTACGCGCCACCAGCCGATCCATATCCGTTGGGTCATGCCCGAGGGCTGTCCACAACCGGTTGTAGTCGGCATTGTCGCGTTCAGGATCCACGCCCGGGGCCGCCGGTGGCGGCTCCGCACACGATGTGGGGCCGCGCAGGCGTCCATGCAAGGCGTGCGCCAGCACCTGGGCCACCGGCTCCAGGGTGGCGACGACCTCTTCCGGGGACTCCACCAGCGCCGCGCCTTCGCGGATCAGCCGGTGACAGCCGCGGGCCATCGGGTTGTGCAGCGAGCCGGGGATGGCGAACACCTCGCGGCCGGCTTCGGCGGCAAGCCTTGCGGTGATCAGCGCCCCGGAGCGCAGCGCCGCCTCCACCACCAGCGTGCCCAGCGACAGCGCGGCGACGATCCGGTTGCGTGCGGGGAAATGCTCGCGCAGCGGTCGCGTGCCGGGCGGGAACTCGCTGACCACCGCACCGGCAGCGGCGATCCGCGCCAGCAGCGCTGCATTGGCGGCGGGATAGGCGATATCCGGACCGCAGCCCAGTACCGCGACCGTGGGCGCATCCGCATCGAGCGCGGCCGCGTGGGCGCAGGCATCGATGCCCAGCGCCAGCCCGCTGGCGATCCCGAATCCGGCGCGGGCGAACGCGCGGCTGAAGGTGGTGGCGTGCTCGCGACCGGCAGCACTGGGATTGCGGCTGCCGACCACCGCCACCATCGGGTGCCACAGCAACGACGGATCACCGGCGATGAACAGCCCCAGCGGTGCCCCGGGCGCGTCACGCAGCAGCGGTGGATAGTCGGGGTCGGTGCAGCCGATCAGGTGATGCCCGGGCCGTGCCAGCCATGCCTCGGCGGCGGTGATGCCAGCACCGCCGGCCCCGCGCAGTGCCTCGCACTGGTGGGGGTCCAGGCCCGCGGCCTGCCAGGCATCGGGACCGGCGGCCAGCGCGGCAGCGGCGGTCCGATGGCGGTCGAGCAGGCGGCGGCGCGGGGCCGCGGCACCGCCTGCCAGCAACAGGCGGAGCAGCGCTCCGGGGTCGTCGGGATGGGTGGCAGCGGACATCGCTGCAGTGTCGGTGCCCCGGGCGACGCGGGCTGTCGGCGCGCGCCCTGCCGGTCTGTAGGACTTGGCCGTGTCAGTGCAGCGGCAGCGCCAGCGCCCGGTGGACCAGGCGCCGCAGGGCGGCGTGGTCGAGCCGGGACAGTGCGGGCAGGTAGATGCAGCCCTTGCCGGTCTTCGGGCGTCCCAGTGCGGCGAGTTCGCTGGCGAGCGCCTCGGTCGGCACCATCAGGTACAGCACCAGGCCGCTGCGGCGTGCGGCGAACCCGGTCCGCAGCCAGAGGCCGGTGGCGGCCTGGTAGCGCCCGTAGCCCAGGATGTTTCCCCACCGTCGCGGTGTCTCGCCGGTGACGTCGCGCATCAGCGCGTCGAGCGCGCGCGCATCGTCGCACAGGGCCGCATCGGGGATCGCGTCGAAGAAGGCGGCGGTGTCGTCGGGCGGGAGCGGCGTAGGCATGGAGGCGTATCCCGGTGGGTTCATGTCCTGGAACGCGAAACGGCGCCCGAAGGCGCCGTTTGCGGGTGGACCGTGGCGGACCTCAGTAGGGTGCGTCCGGGTGCTTCAGGTGATACCCCACCCGGGTCGGCTTGATGCTGTCCATGACCAGCGCGTAGCTGACGCGGTCGTAGGTGCGGAACACCATCGCGTGGCCGGCGAACTCGTCGGGCAGCCGCACCTTGTTCTCGAAGAACACCGTCTGCGGATCGCGGTCCGGGCCCTTCTCGACGCGGTCCATCGTCGACTGGCCTTCGCGCCACAGCGAGAACACCGTGCCGTTGTCGACACCCTCGCGGCGACCGACCGAAAGCGCGATGACGTCGCGCGGGCCACCGGAGGTCAGCATGTCGGCCACCGCCAGCACGCGGGCACGGCCGTAGTCGGTCTGCACGCGCGGCGCATGCGGGAAGAACTGCAGGTCGTAGGGCTGCGGATTGACCGGCACCAGGCGGTCGCCGATGCGCACCTCGTGGCCCTCGTCGTCGAGCAGCAGGGTGGTGACCTGGATGCCGCCGACCTCGCCACGGGTCACCGTGCCGGCGCCGACGCGCACCATCTCGTAGCCCAGCACTTCCTGGCCCTTGTCGGGGAAGGTCACGTTGGTCCAGTACTGCTGGAAATCCAGCGTGCGGCGACCGCGGAAGTCGAGGTCGTCGGAGTGGAACAGGTCGCAGCACAGGCCGGCGCGCTCGATGTGCGTGTAGCGGGTGCTCGGGCGGACCACGGTGTAGCGCTCGCCGGGCTGGGCCTGCGACAGGCCGCGCACATAGGCGACCTGGCCGTCCACCACGCGCAGGCGGTCGTCTTCCATGCCGACCACGTAGGGCAGTTGTTCGAATTCGTCGACCACCTGCAGGTCCCGCAGGAACGGCTCGATATCCGACAGCGCGATCGCATCGATCGGCGCCGCATCCTGGCGCGGGCCCGGCTGCACCGTGGCACCGGCAACGCGGTCCAGGTACGCAAGGCTGATGACGTCACCCGGATAGATCAGGTGCGGGTTCTGGATCTGCGGATTGGCCTGCCAGATCTCGGGCCACAGCCAGGGCCGTTGCAGGAATCGACCCGCGATGTCCCACAGCGTGTCACCACGCTTGACGACATACGTTTCCGGGTGATCACCGCGCACCCCCTGTGCAGCAGCAATTGTTGCGACGGTCAGCAGCGAAACGGCAAACGCCGTCCGCAGCGACCGGGAAAGGCGCTCAACCATGCCGGCCATCTACCTGCTCCCCTTGGAGATTTCCCCTTGCAGCGGCCGCACTATAGCCTACAAATCCCGGCCGCACGCAAGAGCCGCGGTTACACTGTGGGCCCTGTTTTCCCGTTGTGACCCAGGCCCCCTTTTTCATGTCACTGCTGCCGATCATCGAGTACCCCGACCCGCATCTGCGCGAGCGCGCTGCGGAAGTCGACCCCGCGCTGCTGGCGCAGCCGGCGTTCCAGAAGCGCCTCGACGACATGTTCGAGACGATGTACGAGGCACCCGGCATCGGCCTGGCGGCGCCGCAGGTCGACGTGCTCGAGCGTTTCATGATCGTCGATGTGAGCGAGGAGCGCGGGCAGCCGCTGGTGTTCGTCAATCCGGTCATCCGCAAGCGTTCCGAGGCGCTGCGCGCGCACCAGGAAGGTTGCCTGTCGATCCCCGGGATCTATGCCGAGGTCACCCGCGCCGACGGCATCGAGGTGGAGGCGCTCGACCGTCACGGCAAGGCGTTCACGATGCGCGTCGACGGCCTGCTGGCGACGTGCATCCAGCACGAGGTGGATCACCTCGACGGCAAGCTGTTCATCGATTACCTGTCGCCGCTCAAGCGCTCCATGGCGCTCAAGAAGCTCGCCAAGCTGCGCAAGCGCGGCTGACGCGCGCGCGGCGCAATCCGTACCGCCGCGCCGGCACCGTGCGGTGGCGGCGGCGTCCCCGCAACACACAGGCACCCTGCATGAAGATCGTTTTCGCCGGCACCCCCGAATTCGCCGTTCCTGCGCTGCGTGCCGCGGCCGGCAAGGCCGAGGTGGTCGCGGTGTACACCCAGCCCGATCGCCCGTCCGGCCGCGGGCGGGTGCTCACGCCGTCGCCGGTCAAGCGCGCCGCGCAGGAGATGGGCTTCCCGGTATTCCAGCCCGACACCCTGCGCGATCCCGGCGTGCAGGACGCGCTGCGCGCGCTGAAGCCGGACCTGATGGTGGTGGTGGCCTACGGGCTGTTGCTGCCGCAGGCGGTGCTCGACATTCCGGTCGACGGCTGCTGGAACGTGCATGCCTCGCTGCTGCCGCGCTGGCGGGGCGCGGCGCCGATCCAGCGCGCGATCGAGGCCGGCGATGCCGAGACCGGCGTATGCCTGATGCGGATGGAGAAGGGGCTCGACACCGGCCCGGTGCTGCTGGAACAGCGCACGCCCATCGGCGAGCAGGAAACCGGTGGCGAACTGCACGACCGGCTCGCGGCGCTCGGCGCCCAGGTGCTGGCCGACGGCCTGGGCCTGCTGCGCGTGGGCATCCAGCCGGTGGCGCGTGCGCAGCCCGCGGAGGGCGTGACCTACGCGCGCAAGCTCGACAAGGCCGAGGCACGTCTCGACTGGCGCGAGCCGGCGCAGGTGCTTGCCAACCGCGTGCGCGCGTTCAATCCCTGGCCGATGGCGGAAGCCGATGTCGCCGGCGAACGCCTGCGCCTGCATGCCGCGGTGGCGCTGCCGCTGGCGCACGACGCCGCACCGGGCACGCTGCTGGCAGCCGGCCGGCAGGGCATCGATATCGCCTGCGGCGATGGCGCGCTGCGCATCCGCACCCTGCAGCGGGCAGGCGGCAAGGCGATCACCGCCGCCGATTGGCTCAACGCACGGCGCGATCCCGCCGTGCCATCCGCGCAGGGCTGATGGCCGCGCCCGTCGCCGGCGCCCAGGTGCGCGCGACCGCCGCGCGGGTGCTGGATGCGGTGGCCCGCGGCCGTTCGCTGCGCACCGAACTCGCCACCGCGCTGCCGACCCTGCACGACCCGCGCGATCGCGCGCTGCTGGAAGCGATCTGCTTTGCCGCGCTGCGCCAGCGCACGCGCGCCGACG
>NWQL01000008.1:17640-36177 GCA_002798175.1 Lysobacteraceae bacterium NML91-0213
ATGGCCTGCCGGCCGGCGATCCCGCGGATGCCTGGCCGGCGTGGTTGCGCGAACGCATCGAAACCGACTGGCCGGGCGAGGCCGCGCGGATCTTCGCCGCCAGCGCGACCGCGGCACCCGCCTGGCTGCGCGTCAACGCGCAACGCGCCGATCGCGAGGGCTACCGCGCGCGCCTTGCGGCGCGGGGCGTGGAGGCCGAGCTGCCGGCGTGGCCGGCCGACGCACTGCTGCTGCGCACGCCGGTGCCGGTCGCGCAGCTGCCCGGGTTCGAGGACGGCGATGTCTCGATCCAGGACCTCTCCGCGCAGGCGGTCGCCGATGCACTGTCGGCCCCGGCTGGCGCGCGGGTGCTGGATGCCTGCGCCGCGCCCGGCGGCAAGGCCGCGCATCTGCTCGAGCGCGACCCCGCGCTGCGGCTGACCGCGCTGGATGTCGATCCGCAGCGCCTGCAGCGCGTTGCAGACACCCTCGGACGCCTGCGGCTGCCCACCGTCGCCCTGCACGCCGCCGATGCGCGGGTGACCGATGGCTGGTGGGACGGCCATGCGTTCGATGCGGTGCTGCTCGACGCGCCGTGCTCGGCCACCGGCGTGGTGCGTCGCCAGCCCGACATCCTGCTGCACCGCCGGCCGCAGGATCTCGACGCGCTGCTGGCGCTGCAGTCGCAGCTGCTCGATGCCTGCTGGCGCCTGCTCGCGCCGGGTGGCGTGCTGCTGTATGCGACCTGCTCGATCCTTGCCGCGGAGAACGCACGGCAGGTCGATGCCTTCCTCGCGCGCACGCCGGATGCGCGTGCCGAACCGCTCGATGCACGTTTCGGCCGGGTGGCCGGTGCCGGGCGGCAACGTCTGCCGGGCGATGCCGATGGCGACGGGTTCTTCTATGCCCGGTTGCGGCGCACTGCTGCCTGAGTCCGTCGATCCTTCCGGGCCGGCTAACCAAACCCTAGCGTTTCGCTGTGTAGACTGCGCCGCGTCCACCACCGGCGCCGCCACTGCCCACATGTCGCCCCCGCATCCCTGGCTGAGCGTGCTCGTGCCGTTCTACCGCGTCGAGCCGTACCTGCGTGAATGCGTGGAATCGGTGCTCGCGCAGGTCGATGGCGGGGTGGAGATCGTGCTGCTCGACGACGCGTCCCCCGACAACTGCGCCACCATCGCGCGGGACCTGCGCAAGGCGCATGGCGACGTCATCCGCCTGCTCGGGCACGACCGCAACCGCGGCCTGTCGGCAGCGCGCAATACGCTGATGGCCGATGCGCGCGGCGATTACCTCTGGTTCCTGGATTCAGACGACGTGCTGCTGCCCGGCGCGATCGCCGCGGTGCGCGAGGCGGTGTCCACGCATGCGCCCGACCTGGTGCTGTGCGACTTCCGCGTGCTGCGCGAGAAGTTCACCCTCAAGCACCGCCTGCGCGGCGAGCTGCACCGGCGCACCTGGGCAGGCGCCTCGCAGCAGCTGCAGTCGGATCCGCATGTGCTGCTGGCCGGCCTGCTGGGCGCACGCCAGCTGCATGCCTGGTCGAAGATCGCCCGGGTCGAGGTGTGGCGGCAGGCCCGGTTTCCGGAAGGGCGCACCTTCGAGGACATCGCCGTGGTGCCGGCGCTGGTGGCCAACGCGCGCAGCTTCATCCACCTGGACCAGCCGATGGTCGGCTACCGGCAGCGTGCCGACAGCATCATGGCGACGCTGGCGCCGGAGAAGATCCACCATCTGATGGCGGCGCTGCGCGAACTGCACGCGGGCCTCGTGCCGGTCGCCGGCGACAGCGGCGACGCCCGGTTCGCGCTCGACTATTTCTGCCTGCGCAGCCTGGCCACCACCGCGCAGAAGGCGATGGGCCAGGAGGCGGCGATCGTCGATGACTTCCGCCGTACGCTTGCGCAGCTGTTTCCCGATGGCCCGTTGCAGGTGCTGGCGCATTGCCGGCGCCGCGGCTGGCGCGTGCGCGACTGGCGCGTGCGGCGGGGCCTGCGCCGGCTGGAGGCGCTTGCGTGACCGATGCCGTGGCGCGGCTGCCGCGCGTGCTGCATTTCGTGACCGGCGGGTTCTCGGGTGGTGCCACCCAGGTGGCGATCCAGCTGGTCAATGCCGCCCGCGACAGCGGGCAGGTCGAGCCGCTGCTGGTGCTGCGCCGCAAGCGCCGCACCGACCCGGCGCGCATCGCCGAGCTCGAGGCCGCCGGCGTGCCGTTGCGGGTGGTGCCCGGCTGGTCGCATGCGGCGACGATCCTGGCGCTGGTACGCCTGTGCAGGGAGCTGCGGCCGGACGTGCTGGTCGCGCACGGTTTCAGCGAGCACCTGTGGGGCCGCTATGCCGGGCTCATCGCCGGGGTGCCGCACCTGGTGCACGTCGAACACAACACCCGCGAGCGCTATACCCGCTGGCGGCTGGCGCAGACGCGCTGGCTGGCCGCGCGCAGCAGCCGCATCGTCGGCTGCTCGGAAGGCGTGCGCCAGGTGCTCGTGGGCATGGGCATGCCGCCCGGGCGCACCATCGCGATCCCCAACGGCATCCGCCTGCAGCCCTTCGCCGGCGCCGACGCGCAGCCGGCCGCCGCGCGCGTGCCGGGCATCGTGATGGTGTCGCGGCTGTCGAAGCAGAAGGACCATCCCACCCTGCTGCGCGCGGTTGCGCTGCTGCGCGCGCGTGGGCTGACGCCGCCGGTGCTGCTGGCGGGCGCGGGCAAGGCGCGCCACCGGCGGCCGCTGGAAGCGCTGACGGCGGAGCTCGGCCTGCAGCAGCAGGTGCGCTTCCTCGGCCTGTGCCGCAACGTGCCCGAGTTGCTGATGACCCATCGCATCGCCGTGCTCAGCACCCACTACGAGGGCATGCCGCTGGCGCTGATCGAGGGCATGGCGGCCGGCTGCGCGGTGGCCGCCAGTGCGGTGCCCGGGGTGCGCGAGGTGATCGAGGACGGTGTCGACGGGCTGCTGGTGCCGGAAGCCGATCCGGTGGCGCTGGCCGATGCGCTGGAGCGGCTGCTGCGCGACGACACCCTGGCCACGCGGCTGGGCGCGCGTGCGCGCGAGGTCGCGGTGGCCGAATACGCGCGCGAACGGATGAACGCCCGCTACGAGGCGCTGGTGCTCGAACTCGCCGCCCAGCCGCCGTTCCGGTCACAGCGCGTGGGGACGCCCTAGGCCCGCCCGGGCCTTTCCACGTCCAGGGACCTGCAATGGCCGCGGCCGCGCCCACCGATGCCGCGACCGGAAAGCTCTGGCGGCTACCAGCGCAGCGGTCGTCTGGCGACCTCGCGGGTGAGCTGGTCGAGCAGGATGCGCGCCTCGGCCCGGGGCAGGAAGCGGATCCGCAGTGGCGGCGCCATCGCACCGGCGCCGGCGGTATCCAGCCACAGCGATGCCATCCCCGTGCAGCGGTCCAGCAGCGAGCGCCGCAGCCGCAGCGCCTGCAGCTTGTCGATCTCGGCGAAGCGCCAGTGCCGCGACCACCAGCCCTCGCGCACCGCCAGCATCCGGCGATCGACGGCGTAACCGGCGCGGCGCGCGTGCTGCACCGCCGCCAGCATCGCCCACGGCAACCACGCCAGGCCCAGCAGCCCCCATGCGCCAAACCACCAGCCCAGGCCGGCAGCCAGCAGCAGGGCGAACACCGCCCCCGGCAGCAGCAGGCGCAACCAGGCCAGAGGATGCAGCGGCTGCCACTGCGCGGGCGGCCAGTCGCCGGCATCGAGCAGGTGGCGGACCAGTGCGTCGCAGGCCGCGGCCGGGGCGATCGGTGCGAGTTCCGACAGGCTGCGCGCGTCCTCGCCGCGGCTGACCACGGCGGTGTCCACCTGCAGGCTGCGCCGGCCCAGCAGCCGGTGCATCAGGCTTTCCTGCAGCGTCCACGCCTGGATGCGCCGCCGCGGCACGCTGTTGCGCAGGCGCGTCAGCAGGCCGCGTTCGACGCCCAGCCGGCGCCCGTCCTCGACCAGCCGGAAGCCGTGGTACTGCACCAGCGCCAGCACCACCGACAGCACGCGTAGCGCGAGCACCGCCATCACCAGCAGCAGCGCCGCGGCCATCAGCTGCCCCTGCCACGCACCGCCGGCCACGCTGACCCGGCCGAACGCCTCGCGCGCGATCCGCGTCAGCAGGTCGCCGGCGAGGTTGTCGGGCAGCACCTGCATGGCCAGCGCGATGGCGCCGGCCACGACCACCATCCCGCGGTTGGATACCAGCCCCAGGCGGACGACTTCCCCGGTGGACAGCGCCAGCAGCGTGCGTGCTTCCGTGGCAGGTGCGGCCGGGGCGTGCGGTGCTCCGTCGGTGGCCGGCACCACCGGCGCGCGCCGGCGGACCACTGCTTCCAGCGCCATCGCCTCGGCCAGGGTCAGCACCTGCATCCGCGCTTCCGGCTTGCTGCCGCCGGCCGATTCCAGCCGCACCTCGGCCACCCCGAACAACCGGTGCAGCAACGTCTGGTGCAGGGCGACGTCGTGGATGCGCGAGAACGGGATCTGCCGCAGGCTGCGCTCGAACAGGCCACTGCGCACGAACACGCTGTCGGCGCCGATGCGGTAGCGGAAGGTGAGGTAACGCCACACCGCGGCCGCCAGCAGCGCCACCAGCGCGATCGCGACCGCGCCCAGGCGCAGGCCGTCGTCACCGCGGGCGCCGAAGATCGCGATCGCCACCAGCGGCACCACCATCTGCCCGGTCTGCGACAGCAGCACGAACAGCCACGACAGCGGATGCAGCCGGCGCTCGTCGTCGATGGGCAACAGGGCCTCGGCGGTGGGCGCTGCCGCGTCGGGCGTGGCGATGCCGGCGATGCCGGACGGGGTCGCGTCGTCGGCAGCTGCCGCATCGCCCGGAGCAGGGCCACTGACCGCAACGGGCGCGTGCCTGCGACCAGGCGTATCGCCACCCGCGATGCCGCCTGCCATGTGCTGCGGGTCGCCGTTTCGGCCGCCGCCCGGCTCAGGCGTCGTCGTCATCGTGCCCGATCCAGGCGGCAAGGCGGTCACGCAGGCGTTCGGCATCGCCGGCGTCCAGGCAGGGCACCGCCACCGCGCTGTCGCGGGTGCCGGCGGTATGCACGATCAGCGTCGACAGGTTGGCCTGCCGCTCCAGCGGGCCGCGGCGCAGGTCGATGTGCTGCACGCGCGTGCCCGGCACCCGGGTTTCGGTGAACCACAGGCGACCGCGCTGCAGGCCGAAGCCATCGGCGTCGAGCCGCCAGCGGGTCCAGCTGTAACGGCGCAGCCCCATCCAGCCTCCCAGCAGCACCAGCAGCAGCCAGGTCGCGGCTGCGCCGATGCGCGCGGCGTCGCCGCCGATCCACACCCCGAATGCGACCAGCGCCACCGCCGCGGGGATCGCCACGCCGATCGCGCCCGACAGCGCGAACAGCCAGCGTGCGCGCGCCGGCAGCGCGTGCCAGCCGCCGTCGTCGCCGGTGTCACGGGCGCCGGGCCCGAGGTCATCGAGATCGATCATCGCGCGGCGTCCTCGTGCGCCTTGGGATAGGGGTAGGGTTCGCCGCTGCCGGGTGGGCGGATCGAGTAGCGCTTGTAGGTCCACTGGTACTGCGTCGGGTCGCGCCGGGCGATGCGCTCCACCGCCCGGTTCAGCGCGGCCACTGCGACGTGCGGGTCGGCATCGGTGAGGCCGGGCGGGGCCGGTTCGATGCGCAGGGCGAAGTCCGGGCCGTCGCCGATGCGCTCGCAGTAGGCGAACAGTACGGTCGCGCCGGTCTTCGCGGCCAGCCGGCCGAGCAGGGTCATGGTCAGCGCATCGGTGCCGAAGAACGGCGCGTATTCGCCCTCACCGGCCTTGGGTTGCTGGTCGGGCAGGATCCCGGTGACGCCGCCACCGCGCAGCAGCCGCACCAGCTGGCGCACCGCGGCGCCATCGGCGCGGATCTGGGTCACGCGCTCGCCGGCATTGGCACGCACGCGCCGCAGGAAGGCCTCGCCCACCGGCGATTCCGGCGCCCGGTACAGCACCGAGATCGGCGTGCGCGCGGCCAGCCACTGGTTCAGCAGCTCCCAGTTGCCGTAATGCGGGGCGGCGACGATCAGCCCGCGCCCCGAGGCAAGCGCGGCGTCGAACAGTTCCACCCCGTGCTTCTCGCGGATCAGCGCGAGGTTGGACTGCGCCGGCCGGGTCCAGAAACGCAGGGTCTCGACGAACTGCAGCGCGGTGGTCCGCAGCACCCCGGCATGCCAGATGTCCCGCTCGCCCGGCAGCGCGTCCGGATAGGCGATGGCGAGGTTCTGCCGTGCCACCCGGCTTTCGCGCGCGTCCAGCCGGTTCCACGCCCTGGCCAGCACCTGCGCGAACCCGCGTTGCCAGGGCCATGGCAGGCGGGAGAACAGCGCGGCGAGCGCGTACAGCAGGCGGGCGGCGAGGTCATGCATGCGGTGGAGTGTAGAGGCCGGGGCAGATCCCCGCGGCGCCGACGGATGCCCCGTGACGCGCTAACCTGCCGCGGTCCCCATTGCCCGGCCTGCGGATGCTCTGCCTGATCCAGCGTGTCACCCGTGCCAGCGTCGCCGTCGATGGCGACACCGTCGGCGTGATCGGCCCCGGCCTGCTGGCCCTGGTCGGCGTGGAGCCGGGCGATGCGGCCGCGCAGGTCGAGCGCATGGCCACGCGGCTGCTCGGCTACCGCGTGTTCGCCGATGACGCCGGGCGGATGAACCGGTCGCTCGCCGATACCGGTGGCGGGCTGCTGCTGGTCAGCCAGTTCACCCTCGCCGCCGACACCGGTTCCGGCATGCGCCCGGGTTTCAGCACCGCGGCGGCGCCGGCCGAGGCCCAGGCAGTGTTCGACCGCCTGGTCGCGCTGTGCCGCGACCGCCACGTGGCGGGCGTTGAGACCGGTCGTTTCGGCGCCCACATGCAGGTCAGCCTGGTCAACGACGGCCCGGTGACGTTCCTGCTCAGGGCCTGACGGAGGTTGTCGGCCCGCACCCGGGGGAGCGTGCCTTCGCGATCCCGTGGTCAGGCGAGCGCCCGGGCATGCAGATGGCAGAGGGGCCTGGACGCCCGGTGGCTGGAAATCCGGCCCACCGGCCCCATATCCAGGGTCCGGGCCGCTATTGCCGGCGCCCGTCCGTCCGTCGCGTACCTGAACCGCGCGGCATGCAGCCCCCGTTTTCCAACGGGAAACGGGCCGCGGCTGGTATAATTACGGGTTCACTTTTTTCCCATCTTCTGGTAGCGCGATTCTATGGCCAACGAACGTCAGGCGGCGCCGCAGTCCGACATCAAGCAGCTGATCAGCAAGGGCCTGGAGCAGGGCTATCTGACCTACGCCGAGGTCAACGATCACCTGCCCGACGACCTCGTCGATCCGGAGCAGATCGAAGACATCATCGGCATGATCAACGGCATGGGCATCCAGGTCCACGAGACCACGCCCGATGCCGAGACCCTGCTGCTGGCCGGCGAAGCCAGCGGCAACCGCGATGTCGACGACACCGCCGCCGAGGAAGCCGCCGCCACCCTGACCGCGCTCGACGGCGAGGGCGGCCGCACCACCGACCCGGTGCGCATGTACATGCGCGAGATGGGCACGGTGGAGCTGCTGACCCGCGAGGGCGAGATCGCGATCGCCAAGCGCATCGAGGAAGGCCTGAACCAGATGCTTGCCGCGCTGGCGAGCTTCCCGTGGTCGGTGCAGTTGCTGCTCGAGGATTTCGAACTGCACAAGGCCGGCAAGAAGCGCCTGCCGGAAATCGTGGTCGGCTTCAACGACCTGATCGAGGAGCAGGACGCACTGGCTGCCGCGGCCGAGGAAGAGGCTGCCAACGCGCCGCCGTCCGATCCGGACGCCGAAGAGACCGAAGAGGACGAGGCCGACGACTCGTCCGAAACCGAGGAAGCCGCGCCGTCCGGCCCGGATCCGGCCGAGGTCGCGCGCCGCATGGACGCGATGGCGGCGATCTACACCAAGTTCCAGAAGTCCTACGCCAAGAACGGCCCGACCGCCAAGGCGGTGCTGAAGCTGCGCGAGGAGATGGCGGAGATCTTCGTCACCTTCAAGCTGCCGCTGCCGCTGATGGACACGCTGGTCAAGAAGCTGCGCGAGGTGGTCAACGAGATCAAGGACCACGAGCGCCGCATCCTCGACCTGTCCACCCGCGTGGCCAAGATGCCGCGCAAGGACTTCATCCGCGCATGGGACGGCAACCAGACCAATACGGACTGGGCCGACGAGATGATCAAGCGCAAGCAGAAGTGGTCGTCGGCGCTCAAGGACGTGCGTGACCAGATCGTCGCCGAGCAGGAAGCCATCATCGCCACCGAGAAGGCGATGGGCGTGACGCTCACCGATCTCAAGGAAATCAACCGTGCGATGGCCTATGGCGAAGCCAAGGCGCGCAAGGCCAAGAAGGAGATGGTCGAGGCCAACCTGCGCCTGGTGATCTCGATCGCCAAGAAGTACACCAACCGCGGCCTGCAGTTCCTCGACCTGATCCAGGAAGGCAACATCGGCCTGATGAAGGCGGTCGACAAGTTCGAGCACCGCCGCGGCTTCAAGTTCTCGACCTATGCCACCTGGTGGATCCGCCAGGCGATCACCCGCTCGATCGCCGACCAGGCGCGCACCATCCGCATCCCGGTGCACATGATCGAGACGATCAACAAGCTCAACCGCATCAGCCGGCAGATGCTGCAGCAGTACGGCCGCGAGGCGACGCCGGAGGAACTGGCCCGGGAGATGGACATGCCCGAGGACAAGATCCGCAAGGTGATGAAGATCGCCAAGGAGCCGATCTCCATGGAGACGCCGATCGGCGACGACGAGGATTCGCACCTGGGCGACTTCATCGAGGACACCAACGTCGAGTCCCCGGTCGAGGCCACCACCAACATCAACCTGCAGGAAACCGTGCACGACGTGCTGGCCGGGCTGACCCCGCGCGAGGCCAAGGTGCTGCGCATGCGCTTCGGCATCGACATGAACACCGACCACACCCTCGAGGAAGTCGGCAAGCAGTTCGATGTCACCCGCGAGCGCATCCGCCAGATCGAGGCCAAGGCGCTGCGCAAGCTGCGCCACCCCAGCCGCTCCGAGCAGCTGCGCAGCTTCCTCGACATCGATTGAAGCCTGCACGCACCGTGACACCGGAAAAGCCCGCCTCCGCGCGGGCTTTTTCGTGCCTGCACGACGCGCCGATCACCTGGCCGCCCGCATCCTCGCGCCTCGACGCAGGAGACCCGCATGGAAGACCAGGTGGACGTGGCAATCATCGGCGGTGGGCCGGCGGGGCTGACCGCGGCGACCTACCTGCGGCGTTTCCTGCGCAGCTGCGTGGTGATCGACGCCGGCCACAGTCGCGCCCGCTATATCCCCGAAAGCCACAACTGCCCCGGCTTCCCGCAGGGGGTCTCCGGCCGCGAGCTGCTGGCGCGGATGCGCGCGCAGGCCGAGACCTTCGATGCCGGAATCGTCGAAGCGCACGTCGATGGCATCGTCACCCGTGGCGAAGGCTTCACGGTCAGCGCCGGCGAACGCCGCTGGCATGCGCGCAACGTGATCCTTGCCACCGGCGTGGCCGACCGGTTGCCCGACGTGCCGTGGTGCGAGGAGGCGATCGCCCGCGGTGCACTGCGCCTGTGCGCGGTCTGCGACGCCTACGAGGCGCGCGACCAGCGCATCGGCGTCCACGGCCCAGCCGACGGCCTGGTGGGCCATGCGCGCTTCCTGCGCGCGTACTCGCCCGACATCGTGCTGTTGCCGACCGACCACGCACTGTCCGATGACGACGCCACGGCCGCCCGCGCGCTCGGCGTGCGCGTGTTGCCACCCGGTGGCACGCTGGACTTCGACGGCCAACGTTGCCACTACCGCACGCGCGAGGGTGCCGAAGCCTTCGACACCGTCTATCCCTACCTTGGCCACCACGGTTACGCCGACCTGCTGCGCGGCGTCGGGCTGCCGGCCGACGAAGGCGAGCTCAGGGTCGACCTCCACCAGCAGACCCGCATCCCCGGCCTGTATGCCATCGGCGACGTGGTCAGTGGCCTCAACCAGATCTCGGTGGCCGTGGGCCAGGCGGCGGTCGCCGCCACCCATGCCCACAACACGCTGCCGCACGTGCCGCGCACCCGCTGAGCCCGCCGGCGGGCCGCACGCACGCTGCTAAGATTCGCGCCGGCAACGTGCACGGGCCTATAGCTCAACGGTCAGAGCAGAGGACTCATAATCCTTTGGTTCCAGGTTCGAATCCTGGTGGGCCCACCAACGCAGTGCTCAGCCGGCGGTATCCACCAGCACCAGTTCGGCATCCTCGAGCGCGGTCACGCGGAAGCCATCGAGTTCGCTGATGGCCGCGCCGTCGCGTGCGTCGAGTACGACGTCGTCGATCCGCACCCTGCCCCGGGCGGGCACCATGTAGCCGTAGCGGCCGGGCCCGGCGAAGCGGTATTCGGTGCTCTCGCCGGCCTTCAGGGTGGCACCGAGCACGCGGGCGTTGCTGCGGATCGGCAGGGCGTCCTCGTCGCCGGCGATGCCGCTGGCCAGGGGCACGAAGCGGCCGGAGCGATCCCCCTTTGGAAAGGGCCTCGCGCCCCATGACGGCTCGGCGCCGCGCTGGTCGGGCAGGATCCAGATCTGGAAGATCCTGGTGGCCTCCGACTCCAGGTTGTATTCGGAGTGCTGCACGCCGGTGCCCGCGCTCATGACCTGCACGTCACCGGCCCCGGTCCGGCCCTTGTTGCCCAGGCTGTCCTGGTGGGTGATGGCGCCCTCGCGGACGTAGGTGATGATTTCCATGTCCGCGTGCGAATGCGGCGGAAACCCGGTCTTCGGCGCGATGGTGTCGTCGTTCCATACCCGCAGCGCGCCCCAGTGGACGCGGTCGGGGTCGTGGTAGCCGGCGAACGAGAAGTGGTGCCTGGCATCGAGCCAGCCGTGGTTGGCTCCGCCGAGGCTGTCGAAGGGGCGACGCTCGATCATGGTGTGTCTCCTCACGGAGTGGATGCGTTGGATCCAGTCTATGGACGACGTCGAGCGCCAGATACCGGAGGAACGTCATTGCACTGTTCCCGGCGTGGCGACAGCGGCGTGCCGGCCACCGGGGCCGCGAACGCATCGGCGCAGGCGGCAGGCAGGACCGTGGTCCCGGATGACGGCTTTGCCGGCCCGCCGTACGCGTCGAGAATGGGGGCCACCGCAGACCCCTGCCCCGAGGAGCCATCCATGCAGTTCCGGAATTCAGCCCATCGCTGGGGTGCGGTCAGCCAGCTGCTGCACTGGCTGGTGATGCTGCTGATCGTCTGGCTTGCGTGGCTGGGCCTGACCATGGTCGACATGCCGCCCACCCCGGCCAAGATCAATGCGTACGCGCTGCACAAGTCGCTGGGCCTCACCCTGCTGGCGCTGGTCGTGGTGCGCCTTGCCTGGCGCCTGTTCGCCGGTGCCCCGGCGCCGGTGGCGGGCACGCCCACGTGGCAGGCGAGAGTGGCGTCGGTGACCCACGGGGCGCTCTATGCACTGCTGCTGCTGATCCCGCTCAGCGGATGGGCGTTCAACTCGGCGTCCGGGTATCCGCTGCAGTGGTTCCGGACATTCAACGTGCCTGCGATCGCCGCGCGCGGCGACGGGCTGGCAGCGCTGTCGCTGCAGGTGCACCAGTCCGCGTTCTGGCTGCTGATCGCGCTCGTCGTGGCCCACGCCGGCGCGGCGTTCTACCACCACCTCTTCCAGGGGGATGACACCCTGCGGCGGATGCTCCCCACGTTCCGTCGCCCGGTCGCCTCCGCCACGTCCTTGCCGGAGAAATGAACATGACCATCCGCAACCGCGTCCTTCCCGTTGCCGCTGCGATCGCCCTGGCGGCGGCCGCGGCGCCCGCCGCCGCTGCCGACTACGTGCAGGCCTCCGGTGCACTGACATTCGCCAGCCAGTACCAGGGCGAAACGTTTGTCGGCAGGTTCCCGGGCTTCCAGACCCGGCTCAGCTTCGATCCCGCGGCGCCGCAGGATGCGAAGCTCGACGTCACCATCCCGCTGGCGTCGGCCGATACCGGCAACGCCGATCGCGATGGCACCCTCGACACCGCCGCGTTCTTCGACGTGGCCAGATTCGCGACCGCGCGCTACACCGCCAACGGGTTCAAGCCGCTCGGCGACAACCGCTACCTGGCCGACGGCACGCTGGAGCTGCGCGGGGTCAGCAGGCCGGTGCAGCTCACCATCACCTGGACCCCTGGCGCCCAGCCGATGCTGGCAGGCCGTGCCACGGTGCGCCGCCTGGACTTCGGCGTCGGCGCGGGCGACTGGAGCGACGTCTCGATCATCCCCAACGACGTGGCCGTGTCCACGCGGGTGACGTTCCGCCCGGCGCCGTAAGGCGGCAACGCCGCTTTCGATCGAAGCGGCCGGAACGCCCCGTCCGGGGCGCCGCACACCGGCTGCGGTGGCAGACCGCCGCATGCCCCATTCACGTTTGCGCATAGAGCGACGGTGTATGACTACGGCCCCGTCATCGCCAGCAAGGGACCGCGTAATGCGTCTGGCCGACTACATCGAACACAACGCCACAGCGATCGTCGACGCCGCGGAGGAATACGCCGGCAGCCAGCTCGCCGGCCGGGTCACGCTCGACTCCGAGACCCTGCGCGACCACCTGCCACAGCTGCTGGAGGTCATCGTGGCCGACCTGCGTGGCAGCCAGACCGCACAGCGCGAGCGCGAGAAGGCCGAAGGCGAGCACGACACGCCAGCCACCTCGCCGATGTCGCCGGCGCAGTGGCATGGCCAGCTGCGTGCGAAGTCCGGCTTCAGCATCGCCCACCTGGTCGCCGAGTACCGCGTGCTGCGCGCGGCGGTGCTGTGCCTGTGGAGCGCGGGCACGACGGTCGACCAGGATGCGTTCGACGACATGATGCGGTTCAACCAGGCCATCGACCAGGCGATCGCCGAGTCGGTCGCGTATCACGCCGCCGAAGCCCAGACCTGGCGCAACATCTTCCTCGGCGTGCTTGGCCACGACCTGCGCGGCCCGCTCACCACGATCCTGCTGACGTCCGACCTGATGGCGCAGATGCCCACCGACGCGGCGCTGTCGCGGCTGGTGCGGCGGATGATCATGAGTGGCGAGCGCATGTCCAAGCTGCTCGACGACCTGCTCGACTTCAGCCGCAGTTCGCTGGGCGTTGGCATCCACGTGAACCGCCGTGACGTCGACCTCGTACATGAGCTGCAGGACGAGATCGACATGCTGCGCATGGCCTGGCCCGACAGTCGCATCCACTTCAGCACCCGTGGCCCCGCGCGGGGCGCCTTCGACGCCTCGCGGGTGCGCGAAGCGATGGCCAACCTGGTCAACAACGCGGTCAAGCATGGCGACCGCAGCGGCGATGTCTTCGTCAGCCTGGTCGGCGACGCGGGCGGCGTGGTGCTCTCGGTCGAGAACACCGGCGGCGCGATTTCCGAGGACACGCTGGCGAGGATGTTCGACCCGCTGCAGCGTGGTGAACCGCAGGGCGACGACGACGGCACCAGCCTCGGTCTCGGCCTGTTCGTGGTGCGCGAGATCGCCCGCGCGCACCAGGGCGAGGTCTCGGTGGAGTCGGGCAACGAGCGCACCACCTTTACCCTGCGGCTGCCCACCCACGTGCCGAGGGACGCGCCCGCGACCGCGTAGGCCCGCGACGGCGGCGCCTGCCGCCTGTCGTATCCTCCCGGCCTCGCAACGGGCCGGGGACCCTCGTGACCGACGCCCCTTCTCAGGGACGCCGCGCGAAAGGATCTGGACGGGGTATCGGTGCCTGTCGCCAGCATCGAACATTTCATCCGGATGAAGCAGGAGGCCGGACGGGAGCGGGACCGTGAAGACATCGCCGGTCTGCGGAAGATCCGCGACCAGGACGCCGGGGTGACGTATGGCCGGTGACGAGCCCATGGACTTCGAATCACTCGAGCGACTCCAGCTCCGGCAGTGGACGGCGTTGAGCACGGCGGCGAAGGTGGACTTTTTCGAAGAGATGATCCAGCTGGCCTACAGCAGCGGTGCGCTCCGGCCGGAGCGTCTTGCGCTGCGGGACGAACCCGACCCGCCATGCGGAGACCCCCGTGACCAGCCATGACCCGCGCATCGACGCCTACATCACCCGCCAGGCCGATTTCGCCCGGCCGATCCTGGAGGAGCTGCGCCGCCGCGTGCATGCGGCCTGCCCCGAGGCGGTGGAAACCATCAAGTGGGGCGCGCCGGCGTTCACCTATCGCGACAAGCTGCTCGGGGTGATGGCCGGCTTCAAACAGCACGCGGCCTTCAACCTCTGGCACGGCAAACAGGTCGTGGGCGAGGACGCCGCGGCGCAGGAGGGCATGGGCCAGTACGGACGCATCACCGCCCTGAAGGACCTCCCGGCGAAGCGCGAGACCATCGCCCACATCCGCGCCGCGATGGCGCTGATCGAGGCCGCCACCACCGCGTCCCCCGGCCGCAAGCCCAAGCCGCCGCCGTCGCTGCCCGACGACCTGGCTGCCGCGATGCGCGGCAACACCGCGGCGCGCGGCCACTGGGATGCGTTCACCCCCGGCAAGCAGCGCGAGTACGCCGACTGGATCACCGGTGCCAAGGGCGCGGACACCCGCGCCCGCCGGGTGGCGCAGGCAGTGGAGTGGATCGCTGAGGGGAAGACGCGGAACTGGAAGTACGCGGGCTGCTGAGCCGTTCGGCTTCAGGTACCCAGGGATGCCTCCGCGTCCATCGCACCATGCAGGATGCGGACGATCATGATTTCCTGCCCGGCGATCTGCCGGTAGTAGATGACGTGCGCCCCGTGGGGGAGTTTTCGGAAGCCTTGCAGGATGTCATCGCACGCTCGCCCCATCGCGGGATTCCTGGCCAGTGCACGAAAGATCCGATCGACTTCCTTCAGATACGCATTGCGCTGGCGTATCCCCCACCGGACTTCCGCGTGGCGCGCAATGGATCTGAGGTCGGCCAGTGCGGCCCTGGTCAGGCCAAAAGCGCTCACTGGCGCTCGGCGTCCAGTTCGGAAACAAGCGATTCGTAGCTGTAGTCGGCACGCCCGCTGCGCTCACCCTCGCGTAGTGCCTGGCGAAGCACTTCCAGCCGGCTTTCGGTTGTTTCGAGCAGGCGCAGACCCGCGCGGACGACTTCACTGGCGGATCCGTATCGACCACTGTCGATCTGGCTGCCAATGAATTCCTCGAAATGCTGACCCAGGCTGACGCTCGTGTTCTTGGCCATGATTGTCTCCGGTCTGTACCAGATACTGGTATTGGAGGTGGTGGCTGTCAACCGACGATCTCCAGCCGCTCCTGCTCCAGCTGCAGCGGCTGGCGCGCCAGGTCCTCGGCAACGTCGTCCCAGCCGGCGCGCCGGGCCCAGCGCTGCATCGCGGCCAGGGTGGAGACGGTCGGCTGCCTGGGCCCGGGATCATTGAGTGACTGCCGCAGCGTCGCCATCGACATCCGCCAGGGCTGCAGGGCGCGTCCGGCGTCGCGGGCAACCTCGGCCAGCACGGCGGCGATCCGGAAGCCGCCTTCGTCGATGTCTCCCCAGTGGTACAGGGTTGTCGTGGCGGGCAGGCTGTCGATGATCCGCCGGTAGGCCCGGCGCCAGGCGGGCGAGGGCATGCCGCCGGTATAGAGCAGCAGGCCCTGGGCGGCCGTGGGGTGGCTGGCGGCGTCGTGGAAGCTGGCCAGGTTCTCGATCGTCAGCAGGTAGCCGGCGCCGGTCTCCAGACAGTGCAGTGATTCCACGGGCAGGCCGAGATAGGGGCGCACCAGCGGCAGCACGGTGCCACCCAGGTCCACGCGGCCGTCTCCGGCCAGCAGCAGCGGCTGCGGTTCGCGGCGCAGGCCCAGCGCCGACCACACCTCTTCGCGCGCAAGCCCCGTGGCCGCGGACTCGCCGGTGACCAGCAGCTCCAGCCAGGGCGTGAGCCGCTCCAGGCGCTTGCTGTCGCCGAACAGGCGCACGCTCTCGCGCCGCAGGATGCGCTCGCCGCCGGGGGCGTCCTGCAGGGCGGCGACGGCGCGGGCGGCATCGGCCAGGTCGGCGGCGGCCTCGGGGCCATGGCCGCGCTGCGTGCGGTCGCTGCGCCAGGCCTGCAGCACCGCGTCGAGGATCGGGAAGCGTGCCTGCCATGGCTGCAGCACGACTTCGGCCGCGGCGGCGCGGGTCTCCAGCAGTGGCACGCCCAGATGCGCGGCCAGCGCGCCCAGGTCGGCCACCGTGATCCGCAGCAGGCGCTCGCCGTCACCGCGATGCCGGTCGCGCTCGACGGTTACAGCACCGCTGCGCTCGGCCAAGGCGATCTGGGCGTGGAAGGTTTCGCGTTCGGCCAGCGTGGCCAGCGCCAGGTAGTCCCTGGCGCTGGCGGCGGTGGTCATTGGCAGCGAGGCCGCCGATGCATCGCCGCGCAGTCGCGCCCGCTCGCCCTTGCGCAGCAGCCGTTCCAGCGTGCCGCGCGCCGGGCTCACGCCGGCGCCTGCTGCGCTTCGATCCGGGCTGTTTCCTCGGCCAGCAGCTCCGGATGCAGGTCGAACTGGTCGCCCAGCAGCAGCTCGCGCGCGGCCTCCTTCACCTCGATGCGCTCGGCCTGCAGCAGGTCCTCGTCGCGGAACAGTTCGATGTAGCTGTCGAGCACGCCGCTGAGCGTGCCCTGGGCGGTGTCGGGCGCGGCCAGAACCAGCTGCAGGCCGAGCGAGCGCAGGTAATTGGTGGTCGCGCGCGCGTTCTGGGCGTCGATCTTGTCGCCGAATTCGTCGAGCAGGATCAGGCCGAGGCCGCCGGGGCTGCTGTCGGACTTGCCGTAGGCAGCGGCCAGTGCGGCGCCGGCGATCACGTACAGCGGCGCGCGGTGCTCGCCGCCGGAGCCCGAGCGCATGCGCTCGCCGAGGGTGCCGATGACGCGGTCGTCCTGGCGGATCTGCACGCCGAAGTGGAAGAAGCGGCGGTAGTCGTCCAGCGGCGAGTCGATCGCGCGCGCCGAGGCGCTTTCGTCCATCAGCTCGCCGAAGGCCGCGGGCACTTCGCCGGCGCTGCCGAACAGGTTGTCCTCGCCGCCGAGGTCGGCGACGCGGCCGATGAAGCGGTGCAGGTCGCGGTACTCGGGCACCACCTCGTAATGGAAGCGGTAGCGTTCGTTGTTGGAGAACGCCGGGCTGCTGCGCAGGGTGCGGTTAAGGGCGTCGATCTGCGACTTCAGGCGCACGAAGTTGTCGTGCAGGGTGTTGGCGACGTTGCTGCGGAAGGTCTCGACCGCGGTGTCGTAGGCCTGGCGGGCCTGGGCCTGGTAGTTCACAAGCTCGCTTTCGCGCAGGCGGAACAGCTCCTGCTGCAGGAACTCGCGCGCCTTGCGCCACTGCCCGGAATCGAAGGGCAGTTCCACGCCGTGGCTGCCGGCGTAGTTCTGCAGCTCGCTCCAGGCTTCGGGCAGCAATTTCTGCAGCTGTTCGGCATTGTCGCGGGCGCGCTTGCCGCAGGCCGCGCCGCGCTCTTCCAGCGAGGGCAGCTTCTGGTCGAGCTCCTCGCGCTGGCGTTCGACCAGGTTGGCGTCGACGTCGGCGTCCTTGAACGCGTCCACCGCACGGCGGGTGGCGTCCTGCTCCAGGCCGCGCAGGCCTTCGAGCAGGCGCTCCTTCTGTGCAAGGCCGCTGCGTGCGAGCGCCGCGGCGCTGATCAGGCCTTCAACGCGGGCTTCGCCCTCGTCAAGCTCGCGTTTCAAGGCGGCCACGCGCTCGCTCATGCGCAGCAGGTCGGGATCGAGCGCGGCCTCGCGGTTTTCGCGGCTGCTGCGATAGCGGCCTTCGACCTGGCGATGCTCCAGCGCGCGGTCGTGCAGGGCCTGGGCGAGTTCGTCGGGATCGGCCAGCCGCGCCAGGCCGCGCACGCAGGCTTCGGCGCGCTTGAGTTCGGGCTCGATGCGGCGCAGTGCGTCCTCGGCGGCCTGGGCGTCCTCGCGCAGCACCCGCGCGCGCTCGCGGCTGCTGGACGCGCCGATCTTCAGGTCGACGGCGGCCGGCAGGCGCAGGCGTTCGATGCTGCCGCCGCGGGCCAGCAGGCCGTCGCGGGCCAGGCCCTGGCGGCTGCGCAGCAGTTCGGCCTCGGTGTCCACGCAGCGCAGCTCGCCGAGCTGGCGGCGCAGGAAGGCCAGGGCTTCGGGGCTGTCGCCTTCCAGCAGCGCGGCGACGCTGCCGGCCGCGGGCTCCGCGCCGTGCGCGGCGCGGGCGTGGCTGGACAGCGCCAGCTTGACGCCGTACACGGCGCGACCATCGCGCAGGGGGCGGTACAGCTTCGTCGCGCGCGCTTCGTCGGCCTCGGCGACCAGCAGGGCTTCGACGTTGCTGCGCAGGTAGGCCTCGATCGCCGGCTGCCAGCCGGGATCGGCCACGCGCACCAGGTCGCAGACCGGGTGGGCGGTGATGCCTTCGTCCTGCAGGTAGTTCATCAGCCGTACGGCGTCCGCGCCCAGCTCGGCCTGGCCGGCGTTCAGGCGCTTCAGGTTGTGGCGCGCGGCCTCCAGCCGGTCGCGCGCGGCGTCGCGGGCAGCGTGGCGCTCGCGCGCGTGGCCGTTGCCGTCGTCGAACAGCGGCT
>NWQL01000009.1 GCA_002798175.1 Lysobacteraceae bacterium NML91-0213
AGCGCGGCGTGATCAAGGTGGGCGAGGAAATCGAGATCGTCGGTATCCGCCCGACCCAGAAGACGACGGTGACCGGCGTCGAGATGTTCCGCAAGCTGCTCGACCAGGGCCAGGCGGGCGACAACGCCGGCCTGCTGCTGCGCGGCACCAAGCGTGACGACGTCGAGCGCGGCCAGGTGCTGTGCAAGCCGGGTTCGATCAAGCCGCACACCGAGTTCGAAGCCGAGGTGTACGTGCTGTCGAAGGACGAGGGCGGCCGCCACACGCCGTTCTTCAAGGGCTACCGCCCGCAGTTCTACTTCCGCACCACCGACATCACCGGTGCGGTGACGCTGCCGGAAGGCACCGAGATGGTGATGCCGGGCGACAACGTGAAGATGGTGGTCGAGTTGATCAACCCGATCGCGATGGACGAAGGCCTGCGCTTCGCGATCCGCGAAGGCGGCCGCACCGTCGGCGCCGGCGTCGTCGCCAAGATCATCAAGTAAGCTGCAAGGGTGGAATCGTCCCAGGCGATTCCACCGCTTCGCCGCAGCCAGCGAGGCGGGCCGGAACCTCGGTCCGCCTTCGTCGTCTGAGGACAGGCTGTCGCGACACCGTTCCATCCATACACGCCAGTAGCTCAATTGGCAGAGCAGCGGTCTCCAAAACCGCAGGTTGGGGGTTCGAGTCCCTCCTGGCGTGCCAGACAGGCGGATCCGCCCGCACATGACCGACCGTTCCGGTCGGCACGACCACAGCAGCGAAGCCCCGAGTGAACAGCCGAGTCGAACAATCCAAGACCGCTTCCGCCGCGGACATCGTCAAGTACGCGGTGTCGATCCTGCTGGTGGTCGCCGGCCTGTTCGCGTTCTACTGGTTCGCCGGGCAGTGGCCGATGTTCGCGCGGATCCTCGCCGTGGTTGCCGGCGTTGCCTCCGGCGCCGCGGTGTTCATGGTGTCCACGGCCAAGGGCGCGCAGACCCGCGAGTTCTTTGCCGAAACCCGTTTCGAGCTGCGCAAGGTGGTCTGGCCGACGCGCCAGGAAGCCATGCGCATGACCTGGGTGGTGATCATCGCAGTGATCATCATCGCGCTGGTGCTTGCGGGCTTCGATACCGTCATCCAGTGGCTGCTGCGGCTGTTTCTGGGGCACTGAGGAGTTGACGAGCTGATGGAAACCCAAGCCGACAAGCGCTGGTACGTGGTGCACGCCTATTCCGGCTTCGAGAAGTCCGTGGCGCAGGCGCTGCGTGATCGCATCGTCCGTGCCGGGATGCAGGACAAGTTCGGCGACGTGCTGGTGCCGACCGAAGAGATCGTCGAGATGCGCTCCGGCCAGAAGCGCCGGTCCGAGCGCAAGTTCTTCCCGGGTTACGTGCTGGTGCAGATCGCGACCCACGACGAGGGCGGCATTCCGCGCATCGACAGCGAGAGCTGGCACCTGGTCAAGGAAACTCCGAAGGTGATGGGCTTCATCGGCGGCACCGCCGCCCAGCCGCTGCCGATCCGTGATGACGAGGCCGACGCGATCCTCCAGCGCGTGCAGGACGGCGTCGAGAAGCCGCGTCCGAAGGTGCTGTTCGAAGCCGGCCAGATGGTCCGCGTCATCGACGGTCCGTTCAACGACTTCAACGGCGTGGTCGAGGAAGTCAATTACGAGAAGAGCCGCCTGCGCGTGGCCGTGCTGATCTTCGGCCGCTCGACCCCGGTGGAACTCGAATTCGGGCAGGTCGAAAAGGCCTGAACCGCACCGCCGCCTGCACTGGCGGCGGCTTTCGATCCTGCTATACTGCGCGGCTTCCTGTCCGGTCGAGCCGGGCATTCCGTATTGGCCACCACCGCAGGTGGCCCTTCGTGTGAGCGGCAAGGCGACGCCGGGACGCGTGCCGCTCCTGATCCACCTGATCCCGGTCCGATGGGGAGCCTTCCCAGGCGCTTGCACCCGGAGAGAGCACGCAGATGGCAAAGAAAGTCGTCGGTTACATCAAGCTGCAGGTGAAGGCCGGTCAGGCCAACCCCTCGCCGCCGGTCGGTCCTGCGCTGGGTCAGCGCGGCCTGAACATCATGGAGTTCTGCAAGGCGTTCAATGCCGCCACCCAGAAGATGGAGCCGGGCCTGCCGGTTCCGGTGATCATCACGGCCTACTCGGACCGTACCTTCACCTTCATCACCAAGAGCACCCCTGCCGCCGTTCTGCTGAAGAAGGCCGCCGGCGTGACCTCGGGCTCCAAGCGCCCGAACACCGAGAAGGTGGGCAAGGTCACCCGCAAGCAGCTCGAAGAGATCGCCAAGACCAAGGAAGCGGACCTGACCGCGGCCGAACTGGAAGCGGCGGTACGCACGATCGCGGGCTCGGCCCGCAGCATGGGCCTGACGGTGGAGGGCTAAGACATGGCAAAGCAGACCAAGCGCCAGAAGGCAGTCGCCGCCGCGGTCCAGCCCGGCAAGACCTACGCCATCGACGACGCGCTGAAGATCGTCAAGGATCTCAGCACCGCGAAGTTCAACGAAGCCGTCGACGTGGCCGTGCGCCTCGGCGTCGATGCGCGCAAGTCCGACCAGCAGGTTCGTGGCTCGACCGTGCTGCCGGAAGGCACCGGCAAGACCGTGCGCGTGGCGGTGTTCGCACCGGCCGGCGCCAAGGCCGACGAGGCCCTGGCCGCGGGCGCCGATGCCGTGGGCATGGATGACCTCGCCGAGAAGATGCAGGGCGGCGACCTCAACTATGACGTCGTGATCGCCACGCCGGACGCCATGCGCGTCGTCGGCAAGCTCGGCACGCTGCTGGGCCCGCGTGGCCTGATGCCGAACCCGAAGGTTGGCACCGTGTCCCCGTACCCGGGCGAAGCGGTGAAGAATGCCAAGGGTGGCCAGGTGCGCTACCGCACCGACAAGGCCGGCATCATCCACTGCACGATCGGCAAGGCCGATTTCGACGCCGAGCGCCTGAAGACCAACCTGCAGGCACTGCTGGCCGACCTGGTCAAGGCCAAGCCGGCGACCTCGAAGGGCCAGTACCTGCAGAAGATTTCCGTCAGCTCGACGATGGGCCCCGGCGTCGCCGTGGACCAGGGCTCGCTGTCGCTGAAGTGATGTTGACGGTGGCGCCTGCGGGCGCCACCTGTTCCACCCATTTTGAGGGCTTCGCAAACGGACTCCGGTCCCGGCGCGGCGCCGTCAAAGACCGCAGGCGCGGTCGACGATGCAACGGCGACGGGCATGGACGCTCGACTGGCAACGGAATCGCCGCCGCTGCAGCGCTGAGCGCTTAATCCTGTGCATGCGCAAGCATCGCGGGCCTGCGTAGATGGTCGCCGACCCTCTGAGATTCATGCTGGTTTCGAATCCGGAAAAAGGCTGCCACCCGGAAGGCCATTCGGCCTTCCCGGCATCGACGGACCGGTGCCGCTCATGGACCGTCCGCGGCAGGAGCCGCAGGCGGAGTTGAAGTACGGAGGAGTGCAATGGCTCTCAATCTGAACCAGAAGAAGGAAGTCGTTGCCGAACTGGCCGAGGTCGCCGCATCGGCGCACTCGCTGGTCGCCGCCGAGTATCTGGGTCTCACGGTCGCTCAACTGACCGACCTGCGCAAGAAGGCGCGCGACAACGGGGTCTACCTCAAGGTAGTCAAGAACACCCTCGTGTCGCGTGCAGTGGCCGACACCGATTACGCCGTCATCGCTGACGACCTGACCGGTCCGCTGCTGTATGCCTTCTCGAAGGAAGACCCGGGTGCCGCCGGCCGCCTCATCAAGGACTTCGCCAAGACCGCTGACAAGCTGAAGCCGCGCCTGGTCGCGGTTGGTGGACAGAAGTACCCGGGCACCCACGTGGATGTCCTGGCTTCGCTGCCGACCCGCGAACAGGCACTGGCCATGCTGGTCGGCATGATGGCCCAGCCGGCCACCATGCTTGCCCGCGTCCTGGCCGAGCCCGCCGCCTCGACCGCCCGCGTGATCAACGCGGTCGGCCAGGCCAAGGCCGCCTGAAGTCACTGATGGATGCCGCATTCGGTACGCATCCAATCGTCTAGCCGTTTCGAAACCAGTCAATCAAGGTAACTACAATGTCCCTTTCCAACGAAGAAATCCTGGAAGCCATCGGCAGCAAGTCCCTCGTCGAGGTGATGGAGCTGGTCAAGGCGTTCGAAGAGAAGTTCGGCGTGTCGGCCGCTGCTCCGGTCGCCGTGGCCGCTGGCCCGGCCGCTGCCGCTGGCCCGGCTGCTGAAGAGCAGACCGAGTTCACCGTCGTCCTGAAGGCCGCCGGCGAGAAGAAGGTCGAGGTCATCAAGGTCGTCCGCGCCATCACCGGCCTGGGCCTGAAGGAAGCCAAGGACCTCGTCGAAGGCGCCCCGAAGGACGTGAAGGACGGCGTCTCGAAGGAGGAAGCCGAGAAGCTGAAGAAGGACCTCGAGGCCGCCGGCGCGTCCGTCGAGCTGAAGTAAGCGGTCCCTTGCGTCGCCCGACCCGTTCAGGCGACCACCGAGGCCGGGGGCGAAAGCCCCCGGCCTTTGGCCGTTGCTGCACGTGCGGCAACTGCTGATTCGCCGCCGCTGAGGTGGCTGGCCCGCGCCGGGCCAGTTGCGTCGGTCGCGAATCAGCAGTTCCTGTCCGATCCAGGAATGTTCCATCCAAGAGTCGCCATTCGGAAGTAGCGGGAGAAGGCGTGCTGGTGCCGGCAATACCAGCAACTTCCGACTGGCGGTTTCCACCGGGGCCATCGACACAGATGGTCTGTCCCCAGGGCTGCGGACGCGCGGCCCGTAGATGCCAAAGGCGGTCATTGCTCATGACGACTACGTATTCCTTTACCGAGAAGAAGCGCATCCGCAAGGACTTCGGCAAGCGCCGGAGCATCCTCGAGGTGCCCTTCCTGCTCGCGATCCAGGTCGACTCGTACCGCGAGTTCCTGCAGGCCGACATCGACCCCGCCAAGCGCGAGGACCGCGGCCTGCACGCCGCGCTGAAGTCGGTGTTTCCGATCGTCAGCTACAACGGCTATGCCGCGCTGGAGTACGTCGGCTACAAGCTGGGCGAGCCGGTGTTCGACGAGCGCGAGTGCCGCAACCGCGGCCTCAGCTACGGCGCACCGCTGCGCGTGACCGTGCGCCTGGTGATCTACGACCGCGAGTCGTCGGCCAAGGCCATCAAGTACGTGAAGGAGCAGGAGGTCTACATGGGCGAGATCCCGCTCATGACCGAGAACGGCACCTTCATCGTCAACGGCACCGAGCGCGTCATCGTCTCCCAGCTGCACCGCTCGCCGGGCGTGTTCTTCGATCACGACCGCGGCAAGACCCACAGCTCGGGCAAGCTGCTGTACTCGGCCCGTATCATTCCCTACCGCGGCTCGTGGCTGGACTTCGAGTTCGACCCGAAGGACGCGCTGTTCACCCGTATCGACCGCCGCCGCAAGCTGCCGGTGTCGATCCTGCTGCGCGCGCTGGGCTACTCCAACGAGGAGATGCTCAACGAGTTCTTCGAGATCAACACGTTCCACATCCTGCCCGAAGGCGTGCAGCTCGAGCTCGTGCCCGAGCGCCTGCGCGGCGAAACGCTGGACTTCGACCTGGCCGATGGCGACACCGTCATCGTGGAGGCCGGCCGTCGCATCACTGCGCGCCACGTGCGCCAGCTCGAGGCCTCGGGCATCTCCGCGCTCGCGGTGCCGGACGAGTACCTGCTCGGCCGCATCCTCTCGCATGACGTGGTCGACGCCGCCAGCGGGGAACTGCTGGCGACCGCCAACGACGAGATCACCGACGAGCAGCTGGCCGCGTTCCGCAAGGCCGGCATCGATGCCATCGGCACGCTGTGGGTCAACGACCTCGACCGCGGCCCGTACCTGTCCAACACCCTGCGCATCGACCCGACCAAGACCCAGCTCGAGGCGCTGGTCGAGATCTACCGCATGATGCGTCCCGGCGAGCCGCCGACCAAGGACGCCGCGCAGAACCTGTTCCACAACCTGTTCTTCACCTTCGAGCGCTACGACCTGTCGGCCGTGGGCCGGATGAAGTTCAACCGTCGCCTGGGCCGCAAGGAAACCGAAGGCGCGTCGGTGCTGTACGACGCCAAGTACTTTGCCGACCGCAAGGACGAGGATTCCGCCCGCTTGCGCGAGGCCAACGGCGCCAGCTCCGACATCCTCGACGTGATCCGCGTGCTGACCGAGATCCGCAACGGCCGTGGCGGCGTCGACGACATCGACCACCTGGGCAACCGCCGCGTGCGTTCGGTCGGCGAAATGGCCGAGAACGTGTTCCGCGTGGGCCTGGTCCGCGTCGAACGCGCCGTGCGCGAGCGCCTGACGATGGCCGAGGCCGATGGCCTGACCCCGCAGGAGCTGATCAACGCCAAGCCGGTTGCGGCCGCGGTCAAGGAGTTCTTCGGCTCCTCGCAGCTGTCGCAGTTCATGGACCAGAACAACCCGCTGTCGGAAGTCACCCACAAGCGCCGCGTGTCGGCCCTTGGCCCGGGCGGCCTGACCCGCGAGCGCGCCGGCTTCGAAGTGCGCGACGTGCACCCGACCCACTACGGCCGCGTCTGCACCATCGAGACGCCGGAAGGCCCGAACATCGGCCTGATCAACTCGCTGGCCGTGTTCGCCCGCACCAACCGCTACGGCTTCCTCGAGACGCCGTACCGCCGCGTGGTGGACGGCAAGGTGACCGACGAGATCGAGTTCCTCTCGGCGATCGAGGAGAACGAGTACGTCATCGCCCAGGCCAACGCGCCGCAGGACGAGAACGGCAGGCTCAGCGAGCAGTTCGTCGACGTGCGCTACCAGGGCGAGTCGCTGCTCAAGCCGCCGGCCGAAGTGCACTTCATGGACGTGTCGCCGATGCAGACCGTGTCGGTGGCGGCCGCGCTGGTGCCGTTCCTCGAGCACGACGACGCCAACCGCGCGCTGATGGGCGCCAACATGCAGCGCCAGGCCGTGCCGACGCTGCGTGCGCAGAAGCCGCTGGTCGGTACCGGCATCGAGCGTGCGGTTGCGCGCGACTCCGGCGTGACCGTGAATGCCCGCCGTGGCGGCGTGGTCGAGCAGGTCGATGCCGGCCGCATCGTGGTCAAGGCGCACGAGGACGAGATCTCCGGCGAACACGACGCCGGCGTCGACATCTACAACCTGATCAAGTACACGCGTTCCAACCAGAACACCTGCATCAACCAGCGTCCGCTGGTGAACGTGGGTGACGTGATCGCGCGCGGCGACGTGCTGGCCGACGGCCCCTCGACCGACATCGGCGAGCTGGCCCTGGGCCAGAACATGCTGGTCGCGTTCATGCCGTGGAACGGCTACAACTTCGAGGACTCGATCCTGCTGTCGGAGCGCGTCGTCAAGGAAGACCGCTACACCACGATCCACATCGAGGAACTCACCGCGGTCGCGCGCGACACCAAGCTCGGGCCGGAAGAGATCTCCGCCGACATCCCCAACGTCTCCGAGCAGGCACTCAACCGCCTCGACGAGTCGGGCGTGGTGTACATCGGCGCCGAAGTGCGGGCCGGCGACATCCTGGTGGGCAAGGTCACGCCGAAGGGCGAGAGCCAGCTGACCCCGGAAGAGAAGCTGCTGCGCGCGATCTTCGGCGAGAAGGCGTCCGACGTGAAGGACAGCTCGCTGCGCGTGCCGCCGGGCATGGACGGCACCGTCATCGACGTGCAGGTCTTCACCCGCGACGGCATCGAGAAGGACAAGCGCGCGCGCCAGATCGAGGAAAACGAGATCAAACGCGTCAAGAAGGACTTCGACGACCAGTTCCGCATCCTCGAGGGTGCGATCTACGCGCGCCTGAAGTCGCAGCTGGTCGGCAAGGTCGCCAACGGCGGCGCCGGCCTGAAGAAGGGCGACACCGTCACCGAGGCGGTGCTCGACGGCCTGAAGCGTACCGACTGGTTCGCGCTTCGCATGAAGAATGCCGAGGCGGTCGAGGCGATCGAGCGTGCGCAGATGCAGATCGACGCACACCGCAAGGAGTTCGACCGCCGGTTCGAGGACAAGCGCGGCAAGATCACCCAAGGTGACGACCTCGCCCCGGGCGTGCTGAAGATGGTCAAGGTGTTCCTGGCGGTGAAGCGCCGCATCCAGCCGGGCGACAAGATGGCGGGCCGCCACGGCAACAAGGGCGTGGTGTCCAACATCGTGCCGGTGCAGGACATGCCGTACATGGCCGACGGCCAGACCGTCGACATCGTGCTCAACCCGCTGGGCGTGCCGTCGCGTATGAACATCGGCCAGATCCTGGAAGTCCACCTCGGGTGGGCGGCCAAGGGGCTGGGCGAGAAGATCCAGCGCATGCTCGACGCACAGACCGCGGTGAAGGAACTGCGTGCCTTCCTCGACCAGATCTACAACCACGACAACGAAGTCACCGGTGGCCGCGTCGACCTGACGCAGTTCAGCGACGACGAACTGCTGGCGCTGGCGAAGAACCTGACCGACGGCGTGCCGATGGCGACGCCGGTGTTCGACGGTGCGGCCGAGACCGAGATCAAGAAGATGCTCGAGCTCGCCGACCTGCCGGTCAGTGGCCAGACCCAGCTGTTCGACGGACGTACCGGCGAGGGCTTCGAGCGCAAGGTGACCGTGGGCTACATGCACATGCTCAAGCTCAACCACCTGGTCGACGACAAGATGCACGCCCGTTCGACCGGCCCGTACTCGCTCGTCACCCAGCAGCCGCTGGGCGGCAAGGCGCAGTTCGGCGGCCAGCGTTTCGGCGAAATGGAAGTCTGGGCGCTGGAAGCCTACGGCGCGGCCTACACCCTGCAGGAAATGCTGACGGTGAAGTCCGACGACGTGCAGGGCCGCAACCAGATGTACAAGAACATCGTCGACGGCGAACACGAGATGGTCGCGGGCATGCCCGAGTCCTTCAACGTGCTGGTCAAGGAAATCCGCTCGCTGGCCATCAACATGGAGCTCGAGGAGCACTGAGACCCGGGATCGGGCGCCCCGGTGCGGGGACGTTGCGCAACCGCCGCGACGTCCCGCCCGGCGTCCCGTTCTGACCCATCCCGAATCTCGTATCCCGAATCCCGGAGACACTCATGAAAGACCTGCTCAATCTCTTCAACCAGCAGCGCCCCGCGCTCGATTTCGACGCGATCAAGATCGCGCTGGCATCGCCGGACATGATCCGTTCGTGGTCCTACGGCGAAGTGAAGAAGCCCGAGACCATCAACTACCGCACCTTCAAGCCCGAGCGCGACGGCCTGTTCTGCGCGTCGATCTTCGGCCCGGTGAAGGACTACGAGTGCCTGTGCGGCAAGTACAAGCGCATGAAGCACCGCGGCGTGGTGTGCGAGAAGTGCGGCACGGAAGTGACGCTGGCCAAGGTGCGCCGCGAGCGCATGGGCCACATCGACCTCGCCAGCCCCACCGCGCACATCTGGTTCCTCAAGTCGCTGCCGTCGCGCATCGGCCTCATGCTGGACATGACCCTGCGTGACATCGAGCGCATCCTCTACTTCGAGGCGTTCGTGGTCACCGAGCCGGGCCTGACCCCGCTCGAGCGCGGCCAGCTGCTCAACGAAGAGCAGTTCCTGCAGATGCGCCAGGAGCACGGTGACGACTTCGACGCCGCGATGGGCGCCGAGGCCGTCTACGACCTGCTGCGCACGATCGACCTGCAGGCGGAGATGGTGAAGCTCAAGGAGGACATCGCCAGCACCGGTTCGGAAACCAAGCTCAAGCGCCTCACCAAGCGCATCAAGCTGGTCGAGGCCTTCGTCGAGTCGGGCAACCGCCCGGAGTGGATGATCATGACCGTGCTGCCGGTGCTGCCGCCGGACCTGCGTCCGCTGGTGCCGCTGGATGGTGGCCGCTTCGCGACCTCCGACCTCAACGACCTGTACCGCCGCGTCATCAACCGCAACAACCGCCTGCGCCGTCTGCTCGAACTCAATGCGCCCGACATCATCGTGCGCAACGAGAAGCGCATGCTGCAGGAGTCGGTCGACGCACTGATGGACAACGGCCGCCGCGGCCGCGCCATCACCGGCACGAACAAGAGGCCTTTGAAGTCGCTTGCCGACATGATCAAGGGCAAGCAGGGCCGCTTCCGCCAGAACCTGCTGGGCAAGCGCGTCGACTACTCGGGCCGTTCGGTCATCGTGGTCGGCCCGACCCTGCGCCTGCACGAGTGCGGCCTGCCCAAGAAGATGGCGCTGGAGCTGTTCAAGCCCTTCATCTTCTCCAAGCTGCAGCGCCGTGGCCTGGCCACGACGATCAAGGCCGCCAAGAAGCTGGTCGAGCGCGAAGAGGCGGAAGTCTGGGACATCCTGGAAGAAGTCATCCGCGAGCATCCGGTGCTGCTCAACCGTGCGCCGACCCTGCATCGCCTGGGCATCCAGGCGTTCGAGCCGGTGCTGATCGAGGGCAAGGCAATCCAGCTGCACCCGCTGGTCTGCACCGCGTTCAACGCCGACTTCGACGGTGACCAGATGGCCGTCCACGTGCCGCTCTCGCTGGAAGCCCAGCTTGAAGCGCGTGCGCTGATGATGTCGACCAACAACATCCTGTCGCCGGCCAACGGCGAGCCGATCATCGTGCCGTCGCAGGATGTGGTGCTCGGCCTGTACTACATGACCCGCGCGCTCGAGAACAAGGCGGGCGAGGGCATGGCGTTCGCGAACGTCGCCGAGGTCAAGCGCGCCTATGACAACCGCGTCGCCGAGCTGCACGCCAAGGTCAAGGTCCGCATCAGCGAGACCGTGATCGACGAGGAAGGCAACCGCGAGAAGAAGACCTCGATCGTGGACACCACGGTCGGGCGCGCCCTGCTGGCCGAGATCCTGCCCGACGGCCTGCCGTTCGCGCTGGCCAACACCGAGCTGACCAAGAAGAACATCTCGCGCCTGATCAACAGCTGCTACCGCCAGCTGGGCCTGAAGGACACCGTCGTGTTCGCCGACAAGCTGATGTACACCGGCTTCGCGTTCGCGACCCGCGCCGGCGTGTCGATCGGCATCGACGACATGACCATTCCGGCCGAGAAGAAGGACATCCTCGCCGAGGCCGAAGCCGAGGTGCTGGAAATCCAGCAGCAGTACCAGTCGGGCCTGGTCACCGCCGGCGAGCGCTACAACAAGGTGGTCGACATCTGGTCGCGCACCAACGAGCGCGTGGCCAAGGCGATGATGGACACCATCGGCACCGAGCCGGTGGTCAACGCCAAGGGCGAGACCATCGAGCAGAAGTCGATGAACTCGATCTACATCATGGCCGACTCCGGCGCGCGTGGTTCGCAGGCGCAGATCCGCCAGCTGGCGGGCATGCGTGGCCTGATGGCCAAGCCGGACGGCTCGATCATCGAGACCCCGATCACCGCGAACTTCCGCGAGGGTCTGAACGTCCTGCAGTACTTCATCTCGACCCACGGTGCCCGTAAGGGTCTCGCGGATACCGCGCTGAAGACGGCGAACTCCGGTTACCTGACCCGTCGCCTGGTCGACGTGGCGCAGGACGTGGTGATCACCGAGACCGACTGCGGCACGCAGGCCGGCCTGACCATGACCCCGATCGTGGAAGGTGGCGACGTCGTGGAGCCGCTGCGCGATCGCGTGCTGGGCCGCGTGGTGGCCGAGGACGTGTTCCTGCCGGGCAACGACGAGGATCCGATCGTCACCCGCAACACGCTGCTCGACGAGCAGTGGGTGAGCCGCCTCGAGGAAGGTGGCGTGCAGACGATCAACGTCCGCTCGACCATCACCTGCGAAAGCCCGTTCGGGGTGTGCGCCATGTGCTACGGCCGTGACCTCGGCCGCGGCCATCTGGTCAACCACGGCGAGGCGGTCGGCGTGGTCGCTGCGCAGTCGATCGGCGAGCCGGGTACCCAGCTCACCATGCGTACGTTCCACATCGGTGGCGCGGCGTCGCGTGCGGCCGCCATCGACAACGTGACGGTCAAGACCACCGGCTCGATCAAGTTCAACAACCTCAAGCACGTGCGCCATGCCAGCGGTCATTTCGTGGCGGTGTCGCGTTCTGGTGAACTGTCGGTGCTCGATCCGCATGGCCGCGAGCGCGAGCGCTACAAGCTGCCATACGGCGCCACCATCAGCGTCGAGGACGGCGCGGAGATCAAGGCCGGCCAGACGGTCGCCAACTGGGATCCGCATAACCACCCGATCGTGTCGGAAGTCGCCGGCTTCATCCGCTTCATCGACTTCGTCGACGGCGTCACCGTCATCGAGAAGACCGACGAGCTGACCGGCCTCGCCTCGCGCGAGATCACCGATCCGAAGCGTCGCGGTTCGGCCGCCAAGGACCTGCGCCCGATCGTGCGCATCGTCGACGGCAAGGGCAACGACCTCAACATCCCGGGCACCGACCTGCCGGCGCAGTACCTGCTGCCGCCGCGCTCGATCGTCAACCTGCAGGATGGGGCCGCGGTGGGCGTGGGCGACGTGGTCGCCAAGATCCCGCAGGAGGCGTCCAAGACCCGCGACATCACCGGTGGTCTGCCGCGCGTGGCGGATCTGTTCGAAGCGCGCAAGCCGAAGGATCCGGCGGTGCTGGCCGAGCGTTCGGGCATCGTCAGCTTCGGCAAGGACACCAAGGGCAAGCAGCGCCTGATCCTCAAGGGTCCGGATGGCGAGGAGCACGAGGAGCTGATCCCGAAGTACCGGCAGATCATCGTGTTCGAAGGCGAGCACGTGGAGAAGGGCGAGACCGTGGTGGACGGCGAGCCGAGCCCGCAGGACATCCTGCGGCTGAAGGGCGTCGAGGAGCTTGCGTCGTACCTGACCAAGGAAATCCAGGACGTCTACCGCCTGCAGGGCGTCAAGATCAACGACAAGCACATCGAGGTGATCGTTCGCCAGATGCTGCGCAAGGTCGAGATCACCGATGCCGGCGACAGCCGTTATCTGGCCGGCGAGCAGGTGGAGAAGCAGCGCGTCATCGAGGACAACGCCAAGCTGGTCAAGCGCAACGAACTCCCGGCGAAGTACGAGCCGGTCCTGCTGGGCATCACCAAGGCCTCGCTTGCGACCGAGTCGTTCATTTCGGCGGCGTCGTTCCAGGAGACCACCCGCGTGCTGACCGAGGCGGCCGTTCGCGGCACCCGCGACGGCCTGCGTGGCCTGAAGGAGAACGTCATCGTCGGCCGCCTGATTCCGGCGGGTACCGGCCTGGCGTACCACACCCAGCGCCGCCGCGATGCCTCGGGCCTGACCGAGTCGGAGATGGAAGCGCTGTCGGGCAGCGTGGCTGCCGACGTCGAAGTGGCGGCCGGTCAGGTCGAGGACGTGGCGGAAGCCGCGCCGGAGGCCAGCCAGGGCGAGTGATCGTCCGCGGATCGGGAAAGGCGGTCGTGCGATCGCCTTTCCCCTCCGCAGTTGGGATACAATCCGCAGTTCGACGGCCCCAGGGCCGTCCAGATCACGAAATGAGGCGCCATGGACGCGCCTCGTGTTCGGCCCAGGAAGGGCGGGATCGCAGAAGTTCCGGCGGCGTGCCTGTGCGCGGTCGTCGGGTGGATAGTGCGCGTTGACGCTGTGCGTCGGTGCGGGCTATACTTTTCCGTCTGGGTAGGCCGCATGCGGCCTGCCCTTGTTTTCACGCACGGGCGCCAGCCCCAACCAAAGAAACCAAAGACACGATGGCAACGATCAACCAGCTGGTGCGGAAGCCGCGCAGCCCGGAAACATACAAGAGTGCGTCGCCTGCGCTCGAGAACTGCCCGCAGCGTCGCGGCGTGTGCACCCGCGTGTACACCACCACCCCGAAGAAGCCGAACTCGGCGCTTCGCAAGGTGGCCAAGGTGCGCCTGACCAACGGCTACGAGGTCATCTCGTACATCGGCGGCGAAGGCCACAACCTGCAGGAGCACAGCGTGGTGCTGATCCGCGGCGGTCGTGTCAAGGACCTGCCGGGCGTTCGCTACCACACCGTGCGCGGCTCGCTCGACGCCGCCGGTGTCGCCAAGCGCAAGCAGGCGCGTTCGAAGTACGGCGCCAAGCGTCCGAAGGGCTGAGGAGACTAGAACATGTCACGCAAGGGAAATACTCCGCAGCGTTCGGTGCTGCCTGATCCGAAGCACGGCAGCGACACCATCGCGCGTTTCATCAACATGGTCATGAAGAGCGGCAAGAAGTCGATTGCCGAGAAGATCGTGTATGGAGCCATGGACGTCATCGGCGAGAAGAACCCCAACCCGCTCGAGCTGGTCGAGAAGGCGCTGGGCAACGTGTCCCCGTCGGTCGAGGTGAAGTCCCGCCGCGTTGGCGGCGCCACCTACCAGGTGCCGGTGGAAGTCCGCGCGTCGCGCCGTAGTGCGCTGGCCATGCGCTGGCTGATCGAGTCGGCCCGCAAGCGCGGCGAGAACTCGATGCCGCGCAAGCTGGCCGGCGAGCTGATGGACGCCTCGGAGAACCGTGGCGGCGCAATCAAGAAGCGTGAGGAAACCCACCGCATGGCGGAAGCGAACAAGGCGTTCGCGCACTACCGCTGGTGATTCCTCCGGGCGCCCCGCGGGGCGCCCGACCCGGCACAGCCTGGCCCTGAAGGGCAGGCGCCGGCGCGGCTGCCCTGGGCAGCCGCATCCTGCACCCGGAGGCCGCCGCAAGGCGGCGTCCGGCCATTTCAGCCCGGCGCACGCGTCGGGCCCAGAAACGAGAGACGACCGTGGCTCGTACCACTCCCATCGAACGCTATCGCAATTTCGGCATCATGGCCCACATCGATGCCGGCAAGACCACCACGTCCGAGCGCATCCTGTTCTACACCGGCAAGAGCCACAAGCTCGGCGAGGTGCATGACGGTGCCGCCACCATGGACTGGATGGAGCAGGAGCAGGAGCGTGGCATCACGATCCAGTCGGCTGCCACCACCGCGTTCTGGAAGGGCATGGACAAGTCCATGCCGGAGCACCGCTTCAACATCATCGATACCCCCGGCCACGTCGACTTCACCATCGAGGTCGAGCGCTCGCTGCGCGTGCTCGACGGCGCGGTGTTCGTGCTGTGCGCCGTCGGCGGCGTGCAGCCGCAGTCGGAGACGGTGTGGCGCCAGGCCAACAAGTACAAGGTTCCGCGCATCGCGTTCGTCAACAAGATGGACCGCACCGGCGCGAACTTCTTCAAGGTCCGCGACCAGCTGAAGGCGCGCCTGGGAGCGGCGCCGGTGCCGATGCAGGTGCCGATCGGCGCCGAGGACGGCTTCGAGGGCGTGGTCGACCTGCTGAAGATGAAGGCGATCCACTGGGACACCGCTTCCCAGGGCCTGAACTTCGAGTACCGCGACATCCCGGCCGAGCTGCAGGCGCAGGCCGAGGAGGCGCGCGCCTTCATGGTCGAGTCCGCCGCCGAGGCCAGCGAAGAGCTGATGAACAAGTACCTCGAGGGCGGCGAGCTGTCCGAGGAGGAGATCGTCAACGGCCTGCGCGAGCGCACCCTGAAGACCGAGATCGTGCCGATGTTCTGCGGCTCGGCGTTCAAGAACAAGGGCGTGCAGGCGATGCTCGACGGCGTCGTCAAGCTGCTGCCGTCGCCGGTCGACGTGCCGGCCGTGACGGGCACCGACGTCGATGACGAGTCGAAGGAGCTGTCGCGCGAGTCGAGCGACAAGGCCCCGTTCTCGGCACTGGCGTTCAAGATCATGACCGACCCGTTCGTGGGTTCGCTGACCTTCTTCCGCGTCTACTCCGGCAAGCTCAACGCCGGCGACCAGGTGCTGAACTCGGTCAAGGGCAAGAAGGAGCGCATCGGCCGCCTGCTGCAGATGCACTCCAACAACCGCGACGAGATCAAGGAAGTGCTGGCCGGTGACATCGCCGCGGCCGTGGGCCTGAAGGACGTCACCACCGGTGACACCCTGTGCGCCCAGGACGCGCCGATCGTGCTCGAGCGCATGAGCTTCCCGGAGCCTGTGATCTCGATGGCGGTCGAGCCGAAGACCAAGTCCGACCAGGAGAAGATGGGCCTGGCGCTGGGCCGCCTGGCGCAGGAGGATCCGTCCTTCCGCGTGCGTACCGACGAGGAATCCGGCCAGACGATCATCTCCGGCATGGGCGAGCTGCACCTGGACATCATCGTCGACCGCATGAAGCGCGAGTTCAACGTCGAGGCCAACGTCGGCAAGCCGCAGGTCGCCTACCGCGAGACCATCCGCAAGTCGGTGAAGTCGGAAGGCAAGTTCGTGCGCCAGTCCGGCGGCAAGGGCCAGTTCGGCCACGTGTGGCTGGAAATCTCGCCGCAGGAGCCGGGCACCGGCTACGAGTTCGAGAACGCCATCGTCGGCGGCGTCGTGCCGAAGGAATACATCCCCGCGGTCGACAAGGGCATCCAGGAAGTGCTGGCCAACGGCATCATGGCCGGTTATCCGATCGTCGACGTCAAGGTCCGCCTGGTCGACGGCTCGTACCACGAGGTCGACTCCTCGGAAATGGCGTTCAAGATCGCCGGTTCCATGGGCTTCAAGGAAGGCTTCAACCGCGCCAGCCCGGTGCTGCTCGAGCCGATCATGAAGGTCGAGATCGTGACCCCCGAGGACTACCTCGGTGACGTGATGGGCGACGTCAGCCGCCGCCGCGGCATCCTGCAGGGCCAGGACGACAGCCCGTCGGGCAAGATCATCAACGCGATGATCCCGCTGGGCGAGATGTTCGGCTACGCCACGCAGCTGCGCTCGATGTCGCAGGGCCGCGCGACCTTCACGATGGAGTTCGACCACTACGCCGAGGCGCCGGCCAACATCGCCGAAGCCGTGGTCAAGAAGAACTAAGAGCCGGGTCATGCGGTGGATCCGGGGCGCTCGCCCCGGGTCCGCAGCCCGTCCCCAACCCCCAATTTCGGAGTTAGACACATGGCAAAGGGTAAGTTCGAGCGCACCAAGCCCCACGTGAACGTGGGCACGATCGGTCACGTCGACCACGGCAAGACGACGCTGACGGCGGCGCTGACGAAGGTGGGCGCGGAGCGTTTCGGCGGCGAGTTCCACGCCT